>RCZF01000001.1 GCA_006438735.1 Sphingomonas koreensis
GAGCACATGCCGTTCTGCTGCTCGATCAAGCCGGATGGCATGGCTCGGCAGAACTGATCGTGCCCGCCAATATCACCCTCATGCCGCTGCCGCCCAGATGCCCCGAGTTGAACCCCGTCGAAAACGTCTGGCAGTTCATGCGCGACAACTGGCTGTCGAACCGCATCTTCTCATCATACGACGACATCGTCGATCACTGCTGCTTCGCCTGGAACAACCTCGTCGATCAACCTTGGCGCATCATGTCGATCGGCATGCGCCAATGGGCCCATGGGTTCTGATCAATGCTCTTTGGTATTAGGCGCTAATTGTCGCAAGAGTTTCGCAGCATCGCGGCGAGAAAGGAAAAAAACCGTCACTCCCGCGAAAGCGGGAGCCCTGCGCCAGTGGTCGATCAAGGTCAGCAGTGCGAGATCGGTCCCCGCTTTCGCGGGATGACGATCGCGGACCTCCGGGAAGTAAGCGCAGGCCAGTCCGCGCGCGAGTTCGTCGAGGCCGACTGGTCATGATGGGCATGTAGTGGCGATGCATCAATGAGCTGAAGTGTCCGGACAGCTTGGCGCCCACATCATCAGGCTATCGTGCTGGTCGCAGATCGCGCGGCAGCGCAACTCTAAAGTCGGGCAAGTATGCTCTGCTATTGCGCTGGGTGGTAAGCTGTCCGTCTATAGTCCGCCACAGGCGACCACAGCACTCGGCCCCGGCTCACGCACCCGTAGAAAAGCCGCCGCCCGGCATCCCGGACGGCGGTTCTTCTTTGTCGGCGTCAGCTTACCAGGCCAAGGATCACTCCTTGTTGAGATACTCGCCGGCATCGGCGTCGGTGCCGTGGCCCGAGGGGACCACGCTGGCCAGCGCATCGTCGCCGGTATCGTCGGCCACGTCGCGCGCCGCTTCTGCCTTGCGCTCTTCGGCAGCCGAGTTGGCGGCGATCACCGCTTCCTGCAGCTTGCGCTGTTGCGCGCGGAGCGCGGCGTCGCGGCTGGTTGCCGCGATCCGCATGCGGTTCATCCCCGCACCCGTGCCCGCCGGGATCAAGCGCCCGACGATCACATTCTCCTTGAGCCCGATCAGCGTGTCCTTCTTGCCCTGGACCGAAGCTTCGGTGAGCACCCGGGTGGTCTCCTGGAACGACGCCGCCGAGATGAAGCTGCGCGTTTGCAAGCTGGCCTTGGTGATGCCGAGCAGGATTGGCTTGCCCTGTGCTCGCGCCGCCTTCTTGTCGAGCTTCGAATTGATCGCGTCCATTTCCTCGCGATCGACTTGCTCGCCGGCCAGCAGGGTGGTGTCCCCGCCATCGGTGATCTCGACCTTTTGCAGCATCTGGCGAACGATCGTCTCGATGTGCTTGTCGTTGATCTTCACGCCCTGGAGACGATAAACCTCCTGGATTTCCGCGACCATATATTCCGACAGCGCCTCGATACCGAGCACCTCCAGAATATCATGCGGATCGGGCGAGCCGCCGATCAGGTTGTCGCCCCGCTTGACGTAATCGCCTTCCTGGACGTCGATCACCTTCGACTTGGGCACCAGATACTCGACGACTTCGCCGCCATCCTCGGGCTGGATGCCGATCTTGCGCTTGGCCTTATAGTCCTTGCCGAACACCACCCGGCCCGAGACCTTGGCGATGATCGCATTCTCCTTCGGCTTGCGCGCTTCGAACAGCTCCGCCACCCGCGGCAGACCGCCGGTGATGTCGCGCGTCTTGGCGCTTTCGCGCGAAACGCGCGCGAGCACGTCGCCGCCCTTCACCTCGGCGCCGTCCTCGACCGAGATCACCGCACCCGAAGTCAGCATGTAACGGCCGGCCTCGCCCGAATTCTCGTCGAGCAGGGTCAGGCGCGGACGCAGATCCTCCTTCGATTTGGTCGGTGCGCGGTAATCGATCACCACGCGCTGGGTGATGCCGGTGGCTTCGTCGGCCTGCTCGGTCAGCGTCTTGCCGTCGATCAGATCCTGATACTTCACGATGCCGGGGTTTTCCGTGATCACCGGCATGGTGAAGGGATCCCATTCCGCCATGCGATCGCCCTTGTTGACGATGTGGCCATCGTCGAACATCAGATAGGCGCCGTAGGGGATACGGTGGACCGCGCGCTCGCGGCCATCGTCATCGAGGATCGCGAGTTCGGCCGAGCGGCTGAGCACCACGCGGCGGCCGCGCTGATCCATGATCATGCGGACATCGCGGAACTCGACCTTGCCGTCCGACGGCGCTTCGAGGTTCGACTGCTCGTTGAGCTGCGCCGCACCACCGATGTGGAACGTCCGCATGGTGAGCTGCGTGCCCGGCTCACCGATCGACTGCGCCGCGATCACGCCGACCGCTTCGCCGATGTTGACCGGCGTGCCGCGGGCGAGATCGCGCCCATAGCATTTGCCGCACACGCCGACCTTCGATTCGCACACCAGCGGGCTGCGGATCTTGACGCCCTGCACGCCGATGCCCTCGATCGTCGCGATCATCGGCTCGTCGAGCAGCGTGCCCGACGGGATGATGACCTCGTTCGTCTTGGCATCGACAATGTCCTCCGCCGTGGTGCGGCCGAGAATACGCTCGCCGAGCGATGCGATGGTACTGCCGCCCTGGACGATCGCCTTCATCTCCAGCGCGCGAACCGTGCCGCAATCCTCCTCGACGATCGTGCAATCCTGCGACACGTCGACCAGACGGCGGGTCAGATAGCCCGAATTCGCCGTCTTGAGCGCGGTATCGGCAAGACCCTTGCGGGCGCCGTGGGTCGAGTTGAAATATTCAAGGACGGTCAGGCCTTCCTTGAAGTTCGAGATGATCGGCGTTTCGATGATCTCGCCCGACGGCTTGGCCATCAGGCCGCGCATGCCGGCGAGCTGCTTGATCTGCGCCTGCGAACCGCGGGCACCCGAGTGGGCCATCATGTAGATCGAGTTGATCGGGGCTTCCCGGCCGTTCTCGAGCTTCTTGACCGCCTTGATCTCGTTCATCATCGCGTTCGCCACCTGGTCGCCGCACCGGCTCCAGGCGTCGATCACCTTGTTGTACTTCTCCTGCTGCGTGATCAGGCCGTCCTGATACTGCTGCTCGTAATCCTTCACCTGGGCGCGCGTCTCATCGACCAGCCCGTCCTTTTCGGCCGGAATGATCATGTCGTCCTTGCCGAACGAGATGCCCGCCTTGAACGCGTTGCGGAAACCGAGCGACATAATCGCGTCGGCGAACAGCACGGTCTCCTTCTGGCCGGTGTGGCGATAGACCTCGTCGATCACGTCGCCGACGTCCTTCTTGGTGAGGAGGCGATTGACGATCTCGAACGGCACCTTGTGGCTCTTCGGCAGCGTCTCGCCGAGCAGCATGCGGCCCGGCGTCGTTTCGTAACGCTTGATGTAGGTCTTGCCGGCCTCATCGGTCTGCGGAACGCGGCTGATCACCTTGGTGTGCAACGTCACCGTCCCCGAATCGAGCGCGTGATGCACTTCGGCCATGTCGGTGAGCAGCATGCCCTCGCCGGGCTCACCCTCCTTCATCATCGAGATGTAGTAGAGCCCGAGCACCATGTCCTGTGACGGCACGATGATCGGCTTGCCGTTGGCGGGCGACAGGATGTTGTTGGTCGACATCATCAGGACGCGCGCTTCCAGCTGCGCTTCGAGCGACAGCGGGACGTGCACGGCCATCTGATCGCCGTCGAAATCGGCGTTGAATGCCGAGCAAACCAGCGGATGAAGCTGGATCGCCTTGCCTTCGATGAGGACCGGCTCGAATGCCTGGATGCCCAGACGGTGAAGCGTCGGCGCGCGGTTGAGCATCACCGGATGCTCGCGGATCACCTCGTCGAGGATGTCCCAGACTTCCTTGCGCTCCTTCTCGACCCACTTCTTGGCCTGCTTGAGGGTCATCGAGAGACCCTTGGCGTCGAGGCGCGCGTAGATGAACGGCTTGAACAGCTCGAGCGCCATCTTCTTCGGCAGGCCACACTGGTGCAGCTTGAGCTCCGGCCCGGTCACAATGACCGAACGGCCCGAATAGTCGACGCGCTTGCCGAGCAGATTCTGGCGGAAGCGGCCCTGCTTGCCCTTGAGCATGTCGCTGAGCGACTTCAGCGGACGCTTGTTGGCACCGGTGATCGTGCGGCCGCGGCGGCCGTTGTCGAACAGCGCGTCGACGGCTTCCTGCAACATGCGCTTTTCGTTGCGGACGATAATGTCCGGGGCGCGCAGCTCCATCAGCCGCTTCAGGCGGTTGTTGCGGTTGATCACGCGGCGATAGAGATCGTTCAGATCCGACGTCGCGAAGCGGCCGCCGTCGAGCGGCACCAGCGGGCGCAGTTCGGGCGGGATGACGGGGACGACCTCGAGGATCATCCACTCGGGCTTGTTGCCCGAATCGATGAAGCTCTCGACGACCTTCAGCCGCTTGATGATCTTCTTGGGCTTCAGTTCCGACTTGGTGACGGCGAGCTCTTCGAGCAGCGCGGTGCGCTCGCCTTCGAGATCGAGGCTTTCGAGCATGATGCGCACGGCTTCGGCGCCGATCCCGGCGGAGAAAGCGTCCTCACCATATTGATCCTGCGCTTCGAGCAGCTCATCCTCGGTGAGGAGCTGGAACTTCTCGAGCGCCGTCAGGCCCGGCTCGATGACGATATAGGCTTCGAAATAGAGCACGCGCTCGAGCTGCTTGAGCTGCATGTCGAGCAGCAGGCCGATGCGGCTCGGCAGCGACTTCAGGAACCAGATGTGCGCGACCGGGGCGGCGAGCTCGATATGGCCCATCCGCTCACGGCGCACCTTCGAGACGGTGACCTCGACGCCGCACTTCTCGCAGACGATGCCCTTGTATTTCATGCGCTTGTACTTGCCGCACAGGCACTCGTAATCCTTGATCGGACCGAAGATGCGCGCGCAGAACAAGCCGTCACGCTCTGGCTTGAACGTCCGGTAGTTGATGGTCTCGGGCTTCTTGATCTCGCCGAACGACCAGCTGCGGATGCGGTCCGGGGACGCAATGCCGATCTGGATCTGGTCGAAGGTCTCCGGCTTGGCTACCGGATTGGCGAAGGGGGTCATCTCGTTCATATTTCGGTTTCCTCTAGGGAAAAATTCTCAGCGAGCGACGGGATGAGCACTGCGTTCGGTAGGCAGTGCTCGCCCTATCATTCCGCGGCAATCGCGACGCCGTCCGCATCGAGCTCGTCGGATTTGAGCTCCACGTTCAGGCCCAGCGAGCGCATTTCCTTGACGAGCACGTTGAAGCTCTCGGGAATGCCGGCCTCGAAGGTGTCGTCACCCTTGACGATCGCCTCATAGACCTTGGTGCGGCCGACGACGTCGTCGGACTTCACCGTGAGCATTTCCTGCAGCGTGTAGGCGGCGCCGTACGCTTGCAGCGCCCAGACCTCCATCTCGCCGAAGCGCTGCCCGCCGAACTGCGCCTTTCCGCCCAGCGGTTGCTGGGTGACGAGCGAGTAGGGGCCGATCGACCGCGCGTGGATCTTGTCGTCCACGAGATGGTGCAGCTTGAGCATATAGATATACCCAACCGTCACCTTGCGATCGAACTGGTCGCCGGTGCGCCCGTCGAACAAATCCGACTGGCCCGAGGTATCCAGCCCGGCGAGCGACAACATCGCCGAAACATCGGCTTCTCGCGCGCCATCGAACACCGGCGTCGCCATCGGCACGCCGCCGCGCAGATTCTGCGCCAGCTCGATCACTTCCGCGCTCGACCGCGAGTCGATCTCGTCGTGATATTGCTCGCCGTAGACGATCTTGAGCCGCTCCTTCACCGCCTCGGGCATCGCGCCCGGTTTGGGATCGGGATTGGCCTCACGCCAATCCTCGAGCGCCTGGTTGATCTGCGCGCCAAGTCCGCGCGCCGCCCAACCGAGATGCGTCTCGAAGATCTGCCCGACGTTCATCCGGCTCGGCACGCCCAGCGGGTTGAGCACCATGTCGACCGGCGTTCCGTCGGCGAGGAACGGCATGTCCTCCTGCGGCAGGATGCGGCTGACCACACCCTTGTTGCCGTGGCGGCCGGCCATCTTGTCGCCCGGCTGCATCTTGCGCTTCACCGCGACGAACACCTTGACCATCTTGAGCACGCCCGGCGGCAGCTCGTCGCCGCGTTCGAGCTTCTCGCGCCGATCCTCGAACTTCTCGCGGATCAGCTTGGCGGCCTCGTCATACTGCGTCTTGACGGCTTCGAGATCGGACTGGACCTTGTCGTCGGCCACCGCGAACTTCCACCATTCGTGACGATCGACGCTGTCGAGCAGGTCGTCGGTGATTTCCGAGCCCTTCTTGACGCCCTTCGGCGCGGCGGTCGCGGTCTGGCCGAGCAGCATTTCCTTCAGCCGCGACCAGGTGGCGCGGTTGAGGATCGAGCGTTCGTCGTCCGAGTCCTTCTTGAGGTGCTCGATCTCCTCGCGCTCGATCGCCATCGCGCGCTCGTCCTTGTCGATGCCGTGGCGATTGAACACGCGCACTTCGACGACCGTGCCGGCAACGCCCGGCGGCAGCCGCAGCGACGTATCGCGCACGTCCGAGGCCTTCTCGCCGAAGATCGCGCGGAGCAGTTTCTCCTCCGGCGTCATCGGCGATTCGCCCTTCGGCGTGATCTTGCCGCACAGGATGTCGCCCGGCTCCACTTCGGCGCCGATATAGACGATGCCTGCCTCGTCGAGGTTGCGCAGCGCCTCCTCGCCGACATTGGGGATATCGCGGGTGATGTCTTCCGGCCCGAGCTTGGTATCGCGGGCCATCACCTCGAATTCGTCGATGTGGATCGAGGTGAAGATGTCGTCCTTCACGATCCGCTCGGAAAGCAGGATCGAATCCTCATAGTTGTAGCCGTTCCAGGGCATGAACGCGACGAGCGCGTTGCGGCCTAGCGCGAGTTCACCGAACTCGGTCGACGGGCCGTCGGCGATGACGTCGCCGGCGTTGACCACGTCGCCCACCTTCACCAGCGGACGCTGGTTGATGCAGGTTGATTGGTTCGAGCGCTGGAACTTCATCAGCGTGTAGATATCGACGCCCGACTTGCCGGCCTCGACGTCACCCGTTGCACGGATGACGATGCGGGTGGCGTCGACCTGATCGATCACGCCCGAGCGCTTGGCGGCGATCGCCGCGCCCGAATCGCGCGCCACCGTCTCTTCCATGCCGGTGCCGACGAACGGCGCCTCGGCCTGGACCAGCGGCACCGCTTGGCGCTGCATGTTCGATCCCATCAGCGCGCGGTTGGCGTCATCGTTTTCCAGGAACGGAATGAGCGATGCGGCGACCGAGACGAGCTGCTTCGGGCTGACGTCCATCAGCGTGATCGAATCGCGCATCGCCATCAGGAATTCGCCGGCCTGACGGCTCGAGACGATTTCCTCGACGAACTTGCCCTCTTCGGTCAGCTCGGCGTTGGCCTGCGCGATGGTGTGCTTCTGCTCTTCCATCGCCGACAGATAGACGACGTCGTCGGTCACCTTGTTGTCGATGACCTTGCGATACGGCGTCTCGATGAAGCCGTATTTGTTGACGCGGCTGAAGCTCGCGAGCGAGTTGATCAGGCCGATGTTCGGGCCTTCCGGCGTCTCGATCGGGCAGATGCGGCCGTAATGCGTCGGGTGAACGTCGCGAACCTCGAAGCCCGCACGCTCGCGGGTAAGGCCGCCCGGCCCGAGCGCCGAGACGCGACGCTTGTGCGTCACTTCGGACAGCGGGTTGGTCTGATCCATGAACTGGCTGAGCTGCGACGAGCCGAAGAACTCGCGCACCGCGGCGACCGCGGGCTTGGCGTTGATCAGATCGTTGGGCATCACCGTCGAGACATCGACCGAGCTCATCCGCTCCTTCACGGCGCGCTCCATGCGGAGCAAGCCGACGCGGTACTGGTTTTCGAGCAGCTCGCCGACCGAGCGCACGCGGCGATTGCCGAGATTGTCGATATCGTCGATCTCACCCTTGCCGTCCTTGAGGCCGACCAGCGTCTTGACCACCGCGAGGATGTCCTCGGTGCGCAGCGTCGTGACGGTGTCCTCGGCGTCGAGATCGAGCCGCATGTTGAGCTTGACGCGGCCAACCGCCGACAGATCGTAACGATCGGGATCGAAGAACAGGCCGGCGAACAGCGCTTCCGCGGTCTCGAGCGTCGGCGGTTCGCCGGGGCGCATGACGCGGTAGATGTCGGACAGCGCCTGGTCGCGCTCTTCGGCCTTGTCGGCCTTCAGCGTGTTGCGAATCCACGGACCCGTCGAGACGTGATCGATGTCGAGCAGCTCGATCCGGTCGATCCCGGCCTTGTCGAGCAGTTCGAGATTCTCGGCCGACACTTCGTCGCCCGCCTCGATGTAGATCTGGCCGGTCTTTTCGTTGATCAGATCATGCGCCGAATAGCGGCCGAAGATTTCCTCGGTCGGGATCAGCAGATCGGTCAGGCCGTCCTTGGCCGCCTTGTTGGCGGCGCGCGGCGAAATCTTCTGGCCGGCGGCGAACACAACCTCGCCCGAATTGCCGTCGACGATGTCGAACATCGGCTTCTGGCCGCGCCAATTCTCGGCCGCGAACGGAATTTTCCAGCCGCCGTCACCGCGCACATAGGTGACGGTGTTGTAGAATTCGTTGAGGATTTCTTCCGACGTCATGCCCAGCGCATAAAGCAGCGCGGTGACCGGCAGCTTGCGCTTGCGATCGATGCGGACGTTGACGATGTCCTTGGCGTCGAACTCGAAATCGAGCCACGAACCGCGATACGGGATCACCCGCGCCGCGAACAGGAACTTGCCCGAAGCGTGCGTCTTGCCACGATCGTGATCGAACAGCACACCCGGCGAACGGTGCATCTGGCTGACGATCACGCGCTCGGTGCCGTTGATCAGGAAGGTGCCGTTGCCCGTCATCAGGGGCATGTCGCCCATGTAAACGTCCTGCTCCTTGATATCGAGCACCGAGCGGGCTTCCGTGTCGGGATCGACCTCGAACACGATCAGGCGCAGCGTCACGCGCATCGGCGCTGCATAGGTGATGCCGCGCTGGCGGCACTCGTCGGTGTCGAACTTGGGCGGTTCGAGCTCGTAATTGACGAAATCGAGCTCGGCGGTGCCGGCGAAATCGCGGATCGGGAACACGCTGCGCAGCGTTTTTTCAAGGCCCGAGACATAGCCGATCGAGGGATCGGAGCGCAGGAACTGCTCATAGCTTTCGCGCTGCACCTCGATCAGGTTCGGCATCTGCACCACTTCGTGGATGTCGCCGAATACCTTACGGATGCGCCGCTTTGCGGTGCCGCCCTCGTTTCCGCGCTGCCGTACAGCCCGGTCGCCGGTCGCTTTGGTCGCCATGTCGAGTATCGCCCTCAGTCTGAATGTCGCATCCGGTTTCCACCGGAAAGGGGCGCGCAATAAGACGCAAAAAGCCGCGTGTTCTCCTCGTTCGGGAAAACCGCAGCTTCGAGCGTCGTGAAACCACAAACCCAATTCGATCGATGCGCTGCGCGACGGCGCATCATTTCCCGGGCGATGTGGTGATGGACGCGATATAGGAGGCAGGGGCGGGCGTGTCAATTGTGCGACACTCGCGCAGCGAACCGACGCGCGGCCGATTAGACGGTTGGCAACCATTCAGCTTGCGGCGATTAGGGCGGCCCATCCGTGCGAAAGATGATGATCATAGTGCCGCCCTTCAAGATGTTTCGCGCGCCGCTGCGGCTGGCGCTGATCGGCCTGCTCGCCAGCGCCGCGCCGGTGCTTGCGCAGAATACGCAGAGCAACACGGCGTTGCCGCAGACCATCCCAGGGCTCGACAATTTCACGATCGCGCCGAAGAACCGGCTCAATCAGCCGCAGATCGCCCCCGCACCGACGCCCAGCCCGACCGCGGCCCCGCTGACGACGCCAAGCCCGACGCCGATGCTGCGCCCCCCGGTCCAGCCGCTGCCGAGCCCGACGCCGCGGTCGACGCGGCCGATCCAGGCAACGCCCACGCCCACGCCAACGCCGACCCCGACCCCGACGGCGCGTGTAACAACCGCGCCCGCTCCGGCAGCGACGCCGACCCCGCTCGCCACCGCGACGTCCGGCAGCCTCGCCACGCCGGTCGTCGCCCCTTCGCCCGCTGCGACGCCCGTGTCGGTGGCGACTCCGACCGCAGCGGCCGCCGCCGCGCCGCCATCGCATTCGCCGTTGTGGATTTTTGGGTTGATCGCGTTGCTTGTGCTGCCCGGTGCTGGGGTCGCCGCTTATTTCTACCGGCGCGCCGCGCTCTCTGCCGCGCCCGGCGCGATCGCCGATGACGACGAGGACGATTGGGTCGTGCCGCCGACGCCGAGCGCGCCGCAGCCGCGCGGCCCAGCGCCGCGCCCTGCTGCGGCGCTCCGGCCGCAGATCGAGCTCGCGATTCGCCCGCGTCGCGCCGGCACCAACATCACCAGTGCGGCGGTCGATTATGAAATGACCGTCGGCAACACCGGCGCGGCGATCGCGCACGGCGTGCGCGTCGATATCGCGCTCGTCACCGCGGGCGAAGCGCATGACGCGCAGCTCACGACGTTTTTCGACGAGGCGGTCGATCGTCCGGTGATCGCGCCGTTCGATCTCGCGCCGGGCGAAAGCCGCGCGATCAAGGGCATGGCGATGCTGCCCAAGAATGCGATCAACGTCGTCACCGTCAAGGGCCGGCCGATGTTCGTGCCGATGCTCGCGACCAACGCGCGGTATGATTGGGACGGCGGTGCTGGGCAAACAGCAACGTCGCTGGTTATCGGCATCGAGCGCGGGGCAGGGGAGCGGATGCGCCCGTTCTGGCTCGACGGCACGCCGCGCATGTATGATGGCGTCGGCGCCCGCCCGCACACGCTGGCCGTGCAGCGCTAAACAAGCGTCCAAGCGCTGGTGCGGACGGCGGGATTTGAACCCGCACTCCCTTCGGGAAGCGGATTTTAAGTCCGCTGCGTCTACCGATTTCGCCACGTCCGCGTGCGCGGAGCGACGAAGCGCAACGGCGCGCTCAGGTCAAGCGGTCAGCGGGTCCCGCCTCACATGTTGAGGCGGGCACGCATTTCCTTGCCGGGCTTGAAATAAGGGACGCGCTTGGCATCGACCTCGACGGTTTCGCCGGTGCGCGGGTTGCGGCCGGAGCGCGCGTCGCGGGCGCGGGTGGAAAAGGCGCCGAAGCCGCGCAGCTCGACGCGGCCGTCATTGGCCAGCCGCTCGCCGATCTCGTCGAAAAAAGTCGTCACGATGGCCTCGACGTCGCGCAGCGCGAGGTCGGGATTTTCGTCGGCGATCAGTTGTACGAGTTCAGAGCGGATCATTGGCGCCATCCATTATTTGCCGGTGGCCGCCGCAGCCCATGCTGCCACCCAGCTGGTTAAAGTCAAAACCTACGGGGCGTCGGAGCGAGCAGCCACCGCTGTCCACTCACTCTTCGACCCGCTGTCGTGCATACACCTGATCCAGATCAATCGATAGCAAGGAAACGACAAAAACACGCAAAAATGAAACGGGCCGGGACGATTTTTCACGCCGTCCCGGCCCGTTACGATACATAAGTTAGGCGCAGAGGGTTATTTCTTGTCGTCGCCCTCGGTCCGAGCCTTCAGCGCCTCGCCGAGAATGTCGCCGAGCGATGCACCCGAATCGGATGAACCATATTGCTGCACGGCATGCTTCTCTTCGGCGATCTGCATCGCCTTGATCGAGAAGGTCGGCTTCTTCGAACGATCGAAGCCCGTCACCATCGCATCGAACTTCTGGCCGACCTGAAAGCGCTCGGGGCGCTGCTCGTCGCGGTCGCGGCCGAGATCGGTACGCTTGATGAAGCCCGTCGCGCCGTCGTCGCCGGCCTGCACTTCGAGGCCTGCGTCGCGGACTTCGAGCACCGTCACCGTGGTGATCGCGCCCTTGTTGACCTTGCTGCCATCGGTCGGCGCGCCGCCGACCGCGGGGGCGCCGCGCTCGAGCTGCTTCATGCCGAGCGAAATGCGCTCCTTCTCGGCGTCGATGTCGAGCACCACCGCTTGAACGGTCTCGCCCTTGCGGTG
The DNA here is from genome assembly GCA_006438735.1 of Sphingomonas koreensis. Taxonomy (GTDB): domain Bacteria; phylum Pseudomonadota; class Alphaproteobacteria; order Sphingomonadales; family Sphingomonadaceae; genus Sphingomonas; species Sphingomonas koreensis_A. Next base: position 12,014 of record RCZF01000001.1, read on the forward strand.
CAGATTGAGCGCGTCCTCGCCCGATACGCCCCAGGCGATGTCCGACATATGGACCATGCCGTCGACATCGCCATCGAGCCCGATGAACAGGCCGAATTCGGTGGCGTTCTTGACTTCGCCCTCGACGGTCGAGCCGATCGGATGCGTTTCGGCGAAGGCTTCCCACGGATTCGACTGCGCCTGCTTGAGGCCCAGCGAGATGCGACGCTTCTCCTGATCGACCTCGAGCACCATCACTTCGACTTCCTGGCTGGTCGAGACGATCTTGCCCGGATGGACGTTCTTCTTGGTCCAGCTCATTTCGGAAACGTGGACGAGGCCCTCGATGCCCGGCTCGAGCTCGACGAACGCGCCATATTCGGTGATGTTGGTCACGCGGCCAGACAGCTTGGCGCCGATCGGATATTTGGCGATCGCGCCTTCCCACGGATCGCTCTCGAGCTGCTTCATGCCCAGCGAAATACGCTGCGTATCGCGGTTGATGCGAATGATCTGCACCTTCACCGTGTCGCCGATGTTGAGCACTTCGCTCGGATGGCCGACGCGCTTGTAGCTGAGATCGGTGACGTGGAGCAGGCCGTCGATGCCGCCCAGGTCGACGAACGCGCCGTAATCGGTGATGTTCTTGACGACGCCGTCGATCACCTGTCCTTCGGCGAGGCTCAGGATCAGGCCCGACCGTTGCTCGGCGCGGGTTTCTTCGAGCACGGCGCGACGCGATACGACGATGTTGCCGCGCTTGCGGTCCATCTTCAGGATCTGGAACGGTTGAGGCATGTCCATCAGCGGGGTGACGTCGCGAACCGGGCGGATATCGACCTGCGAGCCGGGCAGGAACGCCACGGCGCCGTTCAGGTCGACGGTGAAGCCACCCTTGACGCGGCCGAAGATCACACCCTCGACGCGGCTCGTCTGGGTGAATTCGGTCTCGAGCTTGTCCCAGGCGGCTTCGCGGCGCGCGCGATCGCGCGACAGCATCGCTTCGCCATTGGCGTTCTCGACCCGGTCGACGAACACCTCGACTTCGTCGCCGACCTTGAGATCGGCCTTCTGGCCCGGCGCGGCGAATTCACGCAGCGGCACGCGGCCTTCGGATTTCAGCCCGACGTCGATGACCGCAAGGTCGTTCTCGATGCCGGTCACGGTGCCCTTGACGACGCGGCCTTCGAAGCCATCGGCGTCGCCAAGCGTCTGTTCGAGCAGGGCCGCGAAATCGTCGCGGGTGGGGTTTGCCATAGTGGCCATAAAAGATTCGTTCCTAGATCAACAGTTTCCGGCCAGCCGGTTGAATCCGGCGGTCTTGGCCTTCTTGCCGCCACGCCGGCCGATTGCCGCTCGCAGCATCCATGCGCGCGGCTGCGGAGGATATCACGCCAGAATAAGCGAAAAGGGCGCGTGGAAGCGAACTTCCCGCGCCTTCCTCCGCGAGCACCGCTCGCTGGACGGTCGCGCACATAGCGAAGAGCCGCCAAAGAGGCAAGGTCGGGCGGAATAGCCCGTATTGACAAACTTTGCCAAAATACGACAAGTTTCACTTCGGAGAATACCGATGGCGACCATGAACGTTTCCCTCCCCGATGCAATGAAGCGCTGGGTCGAGGCGCAGGCCGAAACCGGCCGCTTCAGCAACGCGAGCGACGTCGTGCGCGATCTCATCCGTCGCGAGCAAGAACGCGCCGAAAAGATCGCAGCGATGCAATTGCTTGTTACCGAAGGAATTGAAAGCGGCGCGTCCGAGCGCTCGTTCGATGAGATCGTCGCTGAGGCCCGCCGTCAATATGCGGCCGGTGCGCGGTCGCATGGGCTATGATCTCAGCCGTGCGGCCGAGCGCGATCTGATCAACCTCTATCTTTGGGGTTCAGAAAAATTTGGAGGTGGTCGAGCGGACCAGTACATCGCCGAGCTGCGGGATGCGTTTGCGCTGCTGGCGGCGCACCCGGCGATGGCACGGGAATTGCACCAATTCGATCCGCCGATCCGCGCTCATCCTCACGGCAAGCATGTGATCCTCTACGTCGTCCGCGAGCAGGATATTTTCATCGTGCGTATTCGCCATTCGCGTGAAAATTGGCTCAACTCATCAGCGATCTAGCCTGCCGCCTTGGCGATTTGCGCGTCGACCAGCGCGATCGCCTTTTTGACTGCCGCGTCGATTGACAGGAAACTGGTGTCGAGCGGCGCCGCGTCGTCGGCCTGCGTCATTGGCGCGGTCGCGCGGCCGGCGTCGCGCTGATCGCGCGCGCGGATGTCGGCGAGCACGCGGTCGAAGCTGAGCAGCGAGCCGCGGGCGCGTAACTCTTCATGCCGTCGCCGCGCGCGGATCGATGGCGTCGCCTTCACGAACAGCTTGGCGTCGGCGTTCGGCGCGATCACGGTGCCGATGTCGCGCCCGTCGAGCACCGCGCCGCCCGGCTGCTGCGCAAAGCGGCGCTGGCGCTGGAGCAGCGCGGCGCGCACCAGCGGATGCGCGGAGACGATCGAGGCGGCCTTGCCGATCTCGTCGCTACGCAGCTCGGCTGCGTCGAGCACGCTATCGGCGAAATCGCACGACGCGACCGCGTCCGCCTCGATCGTCGGATCGAGCTCGTTGCGCAGCACCGTCAGCGCCACCGCGCGGTACAGCAGTCCGGTGTCGAGATGCGGCAAGCCATAATGGCGCGCGAGCGCACGGGCGATAGTGCCCTTGCCCGAGGCGGCGGGTCCGTCGACGGCGATGATCATGGGTGTGGCAAAAACTCTTATGGGGTCAGGGCATCAAGCGTGGCGAAGAACGCCGGATAGCTCGTCGCGACCGGCTGGACGTCATCGATCGTGACGGACCCACGCGCCGCCAGTCCAGCCACCGCCATGCTCATTGCGATACGATGATCGAGTTTCGAGGCGACCCGAGCGCCGCCCGCGATCGGCGCGCCGGCCGATCCGGTGATCGCCAGACCGTCGTCGAACTCCTCGACGCGTACGCCGCACGCGGTCAGCGCTTCGGCCATCGCGCTGATCCGGTCCGATTCCTTCACCCGCAGCTCGTGCGCGCCGCGCGCGACGGTGCGGCCCTCGGCCAGCGCGGCGGCGACGAACAGGATCGGATATTCGTCGATCATGCTCGGCGTCAGCGCGGCCGGCACGTCGATCGCGCGCAAGGCGGCATGGCGGACGCGCAGATCGGCAACCGGCTCGCCGCCAACGGTGCGCATATTCTGCTCGGCGATGTCGGCGCCCATCGCGCTCAACGCCGCGAATAGCCCGGTGCGCGTCGGGTTCATGCCGACATTGCTGATCAGTACGTCGGAACCCGGCACGATCGATGCCGCCACCGCCCAGAAAGCCGCCGACGACGGATCGCCCGGCACGACGATCTGCTGCGGCGTCAACTCGGCTTCGCCGGTCAGTGAGATCACGCGCCCCTCGGGGGTTTCTGCCACGTCGATCGTCGCGCCGAACCCGGCGAGCATTCGTTCCGAATGATCACGCGTCGCGATCGGCTCGATAACCCGCGTGATCCCGGGTGTATTGAGGCCGGCGAGCAGCACCGCCGATTTCACCTGCGCCGAGGCGACCGGCAGCGTGTAGGTGATCGGCACCGCGGGGCACAGGCCGCGGACCATCAGCGGCAGCCGCCCGCCCGGGCTCGCCGTGATGTCCGCGCCGATCTGCGATAGTGGTTCGATGACCCGAGCCATCGGCCGCTTCGACAACGAAACGTCGCCGACGAACGTCGCGGTGATCGCATGGCTGGCGACCAGGCCCATCAGCAGCCGCGTCGAGGTGCCCGAATTGCCCATGTCGAGCGCCGCTTCGGGCTGGAGCAAGCCGCCGACGCCGACACCATCGACGATCCATACGCCGTCCGCCTGTCGCGCGATCGTCGCGCCCATCGCGCGAAGCGCGGCGGCCGTCGCCAGGACGTCCTCGCCCTCGAGCAGACCCTCGATCCGGCTCGTCCCCACCGCTAGCGCCGCCAGCATCAGCGCGCGGTGGCTGATCGACTTGTCGCCGGGCACGGTCACCTGCCCACGCAGCGGCCCGCGCTGGGTGATCGTCATCGGTTGGGCGGCGGGGTGGGGCATGGCGGCGGGCTTTTGACAGTGCGGTTGCGCTATGGCAAGGCGCGCCCCACTTTGCGGGGGCAACCTGCGATCCCGTCATTTTCATAAAGGTAAGAGGCGCACAGATGGTGAAGCCGGAATGGGGCACGAAACGGACCTGCCCGAAATGCGCGACGCGCTTCTATGATCTCGGCAAGGACGATCCCGTCACCTGCATCGAATGCGGGACGGCGTGGGAGCCCGAGCCGATTCTGAAATCGAAGCAGCCGCTGCCGTTCGAAACCGCCAAGCCCGAGGCCAAGAAGCCCGACAAGGCGGCCGACGACGACGATCATGACGATGATGAAGACGACGATCTCGACATCAACGAGGATGAAGAGCCGTCGCCCGACGACGAGGTCGATCTCGGCGGCGACGATGATCTCGGCGTCAAGACCTCGGACGACGACGAGGAAAGCTGACGCTTGCCAAGGAGGCGTCGCCTGATTATGGGCGACGCCTCCCGACGAAATGGGGCCGTAGCTCAGCTGGGAGAGCGCTACACTGGCAGTGTAGAGGTCAGGGGTTCGATCCCCCTCGGCTCCACCATTTCCTCAATGAAAATTCTGCTGATGCGCGGATGCACAGGCGCTTCGCCGTGACGATCCCGCCTGTCCCGATGCCGGACAATCTTGCCAGCAATTTGCGCGGGACCGAATCGTAAACGGCGCGTTAACGTCTTCGCCATGCAACGAAAACTCGTCATCACCAACGAAGCCGCCGGCCATCCGATGCGCCGCCGCCTCCCGCCCCCGCCGACGCCCAAAGCGGTTCCCGATCAGGATAGCGACTGGAAGCTGTTCCTGCTCAGCTTCGTCGCGTTCTTCATCTGTTTCTACACGTTCATTTTTTAGCAGGGGCTATCGACGCCATCGCAGGCCATGTGCAGCTTCTGGGCAAGCCAGGCCGCGCCCAGGCACATCGCCGCTACCAGGAACAGCATGTCCTCCGGCGTCACGCCCAGCGCGGTCAGCGCGATCACCGCGACCGCGCCGATCACCATCGCGCCGGAATTGACGACATTGTTCGCCGCCACCGTGCGCGCGGTGTGATCCTTGGTCACGGTCGTCGTCAGAAAGGCGTAGAGCGGCACGACGAACATCCCGCCGGTAATCGCGATCGCCATCAGCGATAGCACGATCGGGATCGCGCGCGGTTCCTCGAGGAACGTGGCGATGCCATACATTTGGCCGGCGGGCGCCGGGCTCCAGGTGCGCACCAGCAGCGAGAACATCACGATGAACGCCGCCATCGCGATCACCGAGGCGGGCGCGAACTTGGCCGAGATCGTGCCCTTGAGCATCCGGTTGATCACCACCGAACCGATCGCGATGCCGACCGAGAACATCGCGATGACCAGGCTGGCGACTTGGCGATCGGCGGTCAGCACATTCTTCACCAGCGGCGGGAACAGCACGATCAGCACCGCGCCGATCGTCCAGAAGAAGCTGATCGCGCAGATCGCCAAGAACAGCCGCGGGATATGCATCGTCGCACTGATCAGCCGCCATGACGAGCTGAACGGATTGTGGCTGATCTCCAGCTTGGGCCCGCTGCGCGGCGCCGGCGGCACGGCGCGCCCGGCGATCCAACCGATCACCGCGACCACCAGAACCGCGATCACCGATTGTTCGACGCTCAGCGAGCCGGCGAGGATCGTCCCGAGCAGGATCGACAAATAGGTGCCGGCCTCGATCAGCCCGGTGCCGCCGAGCACATGCTCGCTATCCAGATGCTGCGGCAGGATGGCGTATTTGATCGGCCCGAAAAACGTCGAGTGCACGCCGAGCAGCAGCACCGCGCCGAGCATCAGCACGAGTCCGAGCGTCGTATGCCCGCCGCGCGCCAGCATCAGCCCGGCGCCGCCGATCAGCATGATGCCGATCTCCGCGGTCTTCACCCAGCGAATGATCGTCGCCTTGTCGAAGGTATCGGCGAGCTGGCCCGACAGCGCCGACAGGAAGAAGAACGGCAGGATCGACAGCCCCGTCGCCAGCGCGTTGAAATTGGATTCGACCTGCGCGTCGTTGAAAATCTTGTAGGTCGCAAACAGGACCATCGCCTGCTTGAACAGATTGTCGTTGAACGCGCCCAGAAATTGCGTGACGAACAGCGGGAGAAAGCGGCGCTCCTTGAGCAAACCGAGCGCACCGATCATGGCGGGAAATGGTCCTCCGCGTGGCCAAACAAGCGCTGCGGCATAGCCCAGCCTTTGCCCGCCCGGCAAATCCTTATCCGGCCGGGGTTTCGCCCCGCCCGGCGGCCCGCTACAGCACGAGGCCATGCTCACGCTGCCCAACATCCTCACGCTGTCGCGGATTGTCGCGGTCCCGCTGCTCGCCTGGCTGTTGTGGTGGCCGAGCTGGCATCTCGGCTATGCGATTGGCTTCGCGCTTTATTGCCTGATGGGCATCACCGATTATTTCGACGGCTATGTGGCGCGGGCGCGCGGCGCCGTGTCGAAACTCGGCATTTTCCTCGATCCGATCGCCGACAAGATCATGGTCGCGGCCGTCATCCTGCTGCTGGTCGGAACGCGCGACGGCGCGCCGGCGGTGATCGGCGGGCTCAATCAGATCGCCGCACTCGTCATCCTGATCCGCGAAATTGCGGTTTCCGGTCTGCGGGAGTTTCTTGGCGGGATTCAGGTGTCGGTGCCCGTGTCGCAACTGGCGAAATGGAAGACGACGCTTCAGCTCGTCTCGCTCGGGGCGCTGATCCTCGCCGGCGGGCTGCCCGAATGGGGCTGGATCGGCGCGGTCGGGATGGCCACCTTGTGGGGCGCGGCGGCGCTGACGGTTCTTACCGGCTGGGATTATCTGCGCATCGGCCTGAAGCATATGGATTGAGCGCGGTGGCAATCGACATGCTCTATTTCGCCTGGGTGCGCGAAGCGATCGGGTCCGGCCACGAACGGATCGAGCCGCCGGCCGAGACAGTCACCGTCGCCGATCTGATCGGCTGGCTGGCCGGGCGGAGCGAAGGCCATGCCCGCGCCTTTGCCGATCGCAGCAAGCTGCGCGCCGCGATCGATCAGCGCTTCGTGCCGTTCGATACCGCGATCGCTGGCGCGCGCGAAGTGGCGATCTTTCCGCCGGTGACAGGCGGATGATCCGCGTGCTGATCAGCCGCGATGCGATCGATGTCGGCGCGCTTACCGCGGCGGCGCAGGGCGGCGGGGCGGGGGCGATCGCCACTTTCATCGGCAGCGTCCGCGCCGACGATGGCGTCACGGAATTGGAACTCGAACATTATCCCGGCGCGACCGAGGCCGCGTTGCGCGATGTCGCCGATCAGGCGACCGCACGCTGGGCGCTTGTGACTGCCGAGATCGTCCACCGGGTCGGCCCGATGGCGCCGGGCGCGGCGATCGTGTTCGTCGCCGCCGGCGCGCCGCACCGCCAGGCGGCGCTCGACGCTTGCGCGTTCATGATCGATCGATTGAAAACCGCCGCGCCGTTCTGGAAACGCGAACGACGCGGCGGCGAAAAGCGGTGGGTCGAGCCGCGCGGCAGCGACGATGCCGCCGCCGCGCGCTGGGATCAGGATCCGCTCGCGTCGTCCTGATCGCTTGTGTCGGCGCCGGTCGTATCCGACGTCGTCGGGGGCGTCGTGGTCGCTGCGCCATCGGTCGCCGCCGGCGGCTGCGCGACCATCTTTGGTGACAGCACGCCGTTGATATATTCGATCACGCCGTTCGACGCGTCGTCGGAGGTCTTGGCGATCGACGCCTTGCCGCCGATCGCATCGGTCAGCTGAATCGCGCTCTGGCCGACCAGCGTCAGCGTCAGCGGTTGGCCGTCGAGCGTGGTGAGCGTCAGCGTCGGCGTCGTCTTGAGTTGCTTGAGCAGATCGTCGGTCGTGTAATGCCCCGGCACGACATGATATTTCAGGATTTGCGTCGCGCTGCCGACATTGGCTGGCTCCATAAGCTTGTCGACGGTGCCCGGCGCCAGTCGGCTGAACGCCGCATCATCGGGCGCGAACACGGTGATCGGTCCCGGGCCTGACAGCGCGCTGCCGAGATTGGCGGCGGTGACGAGCTTGAGCAGCGTCGCATGATCGGGCGACGCCTGGAGCATCTGCGCGACCGTGGTGGTCGGCGCGGGCATTGGCGTCACCGGGATCGGTGCGCCGGTCGGTGCCGGCGCGGCTCCCACGGGCGGCGTTGTGGTTGGCGCGGTGCTGGTCTGTGCGATCACCGGCGTTGCTGCGAACATCGCGGCAGAAAGAAGCAACGTCTGCGTCTTGGTCAAAATCATGATGGTTTCCCTATTGTTGATGGTGAGGATGAATCAGTGGGCCTCGTCATGCGAGCCGCGGGATCAGCACGCCGTTGACGACATGGACCACGCCGTTCGACTGCCTGACGTCGGCCGTTTCGATATAGCTCTTGTTGCCGTTGACGTCGGTCAGCGTGACGGCGGCGCCGGTGAGCGTCGCCGTCAGCGTATCGCCTTCGAGCGTCGTCAAGGTGGTGGTGCCGCCACCCGCGGCAATCCGCGCCCGCAGTTGCGCACCCGACATGACGCCGGCGACGACGTGATAGCTCAACAGCTTGATCAGCGAAGGCTTGTTCTCGGGCTTGAGCAGCGTGTCGACCGTTCCCGGCGCGAGCCGATCGAACGCGGCATTGGTCGGGGCGAAGACAGTGTAAGGTCCGGGACCGGACAAGGTCGCTGCCAGATCGGCGGCCTGGATCGCCTTCACCAGCGTCGTGAGATTGGGCGCTTCGGATGCGTTCGCAACGATCGTCCGGTCGGCATACATCATCGCGCCACCGATCGACGGATCGCCCGCGGCCGCCTTGGCAGGGCGGATCGTGCCGGCGTCATCGCCAGCCACAGGACCCCCGTCAGGCCCGGTCGCACAGCCTGCCAAGGCCACCGCAGCAACAAGCGCGATCAGCGGCGATTTGGCGAACGACATGCTGCTCCTCTCTCGATGGCTCCCATCCTTAAATACGGTCGGCACGCGATTTGGTTTCGATTCGTTGGCGAAAGGATGTCACTTGGCCGACGCGAGCACCTCGGCGAGCAGCCGGAAATCCTTTTCGCGCGGGCTGGCGCGTCGCCACACCAGGGCGATCGTGCGCGCCGGGTTGTCGGCAGCAAGCGGGCGCGCCGAAATCCGCGTATTATCGAGAATGCCGGCGGTCAGCGCCATTTCCGGCAGCATCGTCACGCCCAGCCCATTATCGACCATCTGGACGATCGTGTGCAGCGAGGTGCCCAACATCGTCGCTTCCGCGCGAAGCTCGGGCCGGTTGCACGCGGCGAGCGCATGATCCTTCAGGCAATGGCCGTCTTCGAGCAGCAGCAGCCGGGTCTCGTCGATATCGGCGGCATGCATCACCGGCGGCGCGACGCCGGCGTCGCTGTCGGGAAAGGCGACGAATAGCCGATCCTCGAACAGCGGCGCGGCGGTCACCTCGCCGCAGGCGTAGGGGAGCGCCAGCAACACGCAATCGGCGCGGCCGTTCTGCAGCCCCTCGCACGCCGGCCCACTCGGCTCCTCGCGCAGGAACAGCTTCAGATCGGGATAGTGTTCGCGCAGCCGCGGCAGGATGCGCGGCAGCAGGAACGGCGCGATCGTCGGAATCACGCTCATCCGCATTTCACCCGATAGCGGCCGGCCGGCAGCGCGCGCCATGTCGCCAAGCTCTTCGGCTTCACGCAGCACGCGGCGCGCCTTATCGGCGATGCGGTCGCCCAGCGGCGTGAAGCGCACCACGCGCCGCGTCCGCTCGACCAGCACCACGCCGATCAGCGTCTCGAGTTCGCGGATGCCGGCCGACAGCGTCGATTGCGTCACGAAACATGCTTCGGCCGCGCGGCCGAAATGGCCGTGATCGCGCAGCGCGACGAGATAGAGCAATTGTTTCAGCGTCGGCAGATAAGTGGTCACTAATCGATCATATCGATTAGAACGCGGGAAACAAGTCACCGCCTCGGTCAGTTTGCGGCGTCTGGCGTCGGTTCCTGCACATCGGCTTATGGAAATTCGCGCACCGCTGCCCTAGATTAACGAACCGCGATACAGGGACGCGCTGATGGTTGCTCGGCTGATAGCCTATCTCGATTCGATCAAGGCCCGCGATCCCGCGCCGCGCTCGCGCTGGGAAGTGCTGCTGTATCCAGGTGTTTGGGCGGTCGGATACCACCGTATCGCCCACCGGCTCTACCGGGCGCGGCTCTATTTCCTGGCGCGCGCGGTCAATCACTTCGCGCGCTTCCTCACCGCGATCGACATTCACCCCGGCGCGACGATCGGCCGTAATTTCTTCATCGATCACGGCTTCACCGTCATCGGCGAAACCGCCGAAATCGGCGACAACGTGACGATCTATCAATGCGTGACGCTCGGCGGCACCAGCCCGGACAAGGGCGTCGCCGGAAAGCGCCATCCGACCATCCTCGGCGGCGCGATCATCGGCTCGGGCGCGCAAGTGCTTGGCCCGATCACGGTCGGCCCGCGCGCGCGGATCGGCGCCAATGCGGTGGTGACTCGCGATGTCGCCGAAGGCGCGGTGATGGTCGGCATTCCAGCGCGCGCGACGATGGTCGATGGCGGTCAGACCGAGCGGGCGTTCGTGCCCTATGGCACGCCGTGCAGCGAGCTGTTCGATCCCGCGACGCAGAAGATGGAGCTGATGCGCTGCGAACTGGAAAGCCTGCGCAAGCGGCTCGACGCGCTGCTCGCGCAACATGAGGATCTGCGCGACCGCGCCTGATGGGAACGGTCACGCCTTTTCCGCTGCCCGCCGGCCGGCCGAGCCAGATCGGCTTCGAGCGGGTCGAGCTGACGCGCATCCTCGATCTCTACGGCCGCATGGTCGCCGCCGGCCATTGGCGCGACTATGCGATCGAGCTCGGCCGCGACGCCGCGATCTTTGCCGCTTTTCGCCGCGCCGCCGAACGGCCCGAATTTCGCATCGAGAAGCGTCCGGCGCTGCGCGGCCGCCAGGGCATGTGGGCGCTGGTCAACGAAGCCGGCGCGGTGCTCAAGCGCGGCCACGATCTCGCCGGCGTGCTCGCGCCGGTTGAACGCCGGTTGTTGAAACTCGTCGCGGATTAAGTGGTCGGCTCATAAGCCGGAGCGGGTTCAATTGGTGGCCAGTAGCCGTTCTCGGTAACGACGATTGGGCGGTCACCATGTGGGGAGAGCCGACCCCCTTGCTTGCGAATAATCTAAGCGAAAAAAATCCCCGGTCGCGAGGGGCGGCCGGGGAAGGGGCTTGGCACATGTCCCGCGCCGGCGTGCCGGCTGCGGAACCTCTTCAGGCCGGCAGCATCGTCGGCACCGGCGGCAAACGGTTGGCGAGATCGCCCAGCGTGCCCACCACCATCCGCCGCATCGGATGCCAGAAGGCGGAGAGCGTGAGCAACGCGGAGCCGATAACCAGCGCGGTGAACGCCGAGCTGAGCTCGACCGCGCCCGCGCTGCGGAACACCGCGAACATCGCATAAAGCACATACACCAGGCTTGAGACGAGCAGCGCGCGGCGGTCCACCGCCAAGGCGACGAAGGCGAACACCAGATACAGCGCCAGCACGATGACGGCGGTACCGATACCGACATCGGCGTCGAACACGCCGAGCATCTGGAACACCGGATGCGCGATCAGCGGCGCCGCGGCGAGGTGCAGCCAGAAGGCGACGTCGGCACGGCGCGTCTGGCGTTCGCGGTCGGTCATGTCCCAGCGCATCGCCACCACGAACACGGCGACGCCGCCGACCAGCAGCAGCGGATAGATCGAGCCCTTGATCGCCGGAAAGGCGACCAGCGCCAGCGCGATGACCAGGCCGACCACCGCCAGCGCGCCAGCCGCGATCGTGATCGGCACCGCGAATCGCCGCCAGTGCAGCCACGCCGCGCCCGCCGTCACCAGCGCGCCGCCGGCCGCGATCAGCGCGTTGACGCGGTCCGGAACGTCTGGATTGATATGCACCAGCGCGCCGACCATCGTCGCCGCCACGCCGCCGACGAAGGCGAGCAGCAGCACGATGGAGGGCAGCGCCATCCGCCGATGCCGGGTGAAATATTCGGCCAGCCCCCACGACGTCGCGGCGACGAACGCGCCGCCCAGCGCCTCGGTGATCGAGCTGCCGATCTGCGCCACGGCGGCAAGCAGCAGCGCGATTGCGATCGTCACGAAAATATCGTTGAACCCGGTGAGCAACCGGAAATGCTCCTCGTCGACCGCCGGCGCAAAACGCCCGGCGGCGACATGGTTGCGGAACGCGGTGGCGACGTCGCGCGGCACCACGCCCGCCGCTACCGCTCCATCGATGTCGCTCTCGCTATACATGCTGTCCTCCCGTTGATCCCGGGGGAATAGCATAAGTGTATTACTACTTCAACACACCAAAATAGCCAGCCCCGGCGACGCTCGAAAAACGCCGTTTGCCCTGAGCCTGTCGAAGGGCGCGCGCCGCGAGCCCGCGTTCGCGGCCACGTGCTTCGACAGGCTCAGCACGAACGGGAAGCGGGGCGCCTTTATTGCGTGTTGACGTTGAGCCGCTCCTCGACCAGCGCCACGAAACGGTCGAGCGGGCACGCATCGGGCGCGTCGCAGCCTTTGATCGGCAATGTGACGACCGTCGCGGGACTGCGCGCGGTCAGCGGCGTCAGATCGCGAATCTGGTCGAGCCCCTGCGCGCGCAGCACCGCGCGGACGAAGCGCTGGCCGCTTGCGTCGCGCAGCAATTCGAAGCCGATCGCTTCGCCGGGCGAGGGATCGTCGGCGGCGAAGCCTGCAACCTGCCAATGGAAATCGAGCAGACCGCCGATCGCGGCCAACTGCGTGTCATGGCCGACGATCATGCTCACCGTCGCCGCGTCGGGATCGGTCAGCGCGGCCAGCATCTTCGGCGCGAACAGCGCGGCGTTGCTGGCGGCAACATAGATCGGCCGCGCCAGCACGCTGTATTCCACCGCATGGAGCCGCCCGGCGAGCGCGATGTCCGCCTTCGTCGCGCGCCCCCAGCCGACGTCGCTCATCGGCTTGCCGTCGGCATATTCGAGCAGCAGGATCTGCCCCGCCGTCGAGCCGAGATCGAGCGCGCCGGAAAAGCCCGGCTTCTTGCCGGCGCGCGGCACCTCGAGCTGGCTCGGCTTGCCCGAAAAGCCGCAATTGCCGGCCGCCGTGGGGCCGCAGTAGATCGCATCGAGCCGCTTCAGCACGCCGGCTTGCGCCTGCTCCACCGCAGCGATTCCGCCCGCGCCGAGCCCGGCCTTCACCGCCGCATCGGCCTTGGCCGGGTCGTATCCAAGCGAGGCGTCGCCGAGTGGTGAGAAGATCGGATCGTCCACGTCGCGCGGCTTGTGCTGATTGACGATGTGACAGCCCGGCGCGAAGCCAGCGATCCAGGCGTCGCCGCTGGCGACCGGCCGCTGACCGCTGTCCGAATAGACCGACACCGCACCCGGTTTCGGGCAACCCGCGCCCAGCAGACCCGCTGTCAGCACCTGCCGATCGAACGCGCCGACCAGCATGATCGCCTTGGCACCGTGGCTGGTCAGATAGCCCGGCGCGACGTCCCAGCTCGGCCAGGGGTCGCTGGTGACGCCGGCGGCCATCGGCGGGTTCTTGGTTGGCGGTCGCACGCCGTGGCGCATCAGCAGCACGACCCGGTCAAGCTTGAGCGCGGCCGGTTGCGTCCGCGGCGTCGCGCAGCCCGGCGTCGCCAGCGTCAGCGCTGCAACGCCTGCCCAGAAATGCTTCGTCATCGTCATCCCCATCAGAAATGCACCTGCACGCCGCCGCGCAGCATGAAGCTGTAGCGTTCGCGTTCGACCAGCTGGCCGGGCGTGCCGATATAGCGCCGCCACGGCGCGTCGGTGAGATTGGTGCCGTCGGCGAACACCGTGAAATTGGGCGTGAGCTGATAGCTGGCGTGCACGTCTAGCTGGCCGTTGTCGTCGGTATATTCGTCGGTCGAGGGATCGCTGCCGAGGACATCGAGATAGGCCGATCGGAACGAATAGGCGACCCGCGCCGCGAAGCCGTATTTCTCGTAGAACAATTGCAACGTTGATACGTCGTGCGACTGGAAGAACAGCGGCAGCTTGCCCGGCCGGAAATCGGGCGCCGTGGCGTGGCCTTCGACATAGGTGTAGTTTGCCGACAGGCCGAACCCGTCGAACGGCGCGGGCAGGAAGGTGAATTGCACCTGGCCGTTGACCTCGATGCCCTTCAATTCCTCGCTATCGGCGTTGATCGGCTGGCTAACGTCGGCCTCGTCATAAGTCACGCCGGCATAAGTGCCGCCGGCGATTAGCGCCTGCGTCGTGTAGATCGGATTGTCGATATGCTTGTAGAACAGGCCGACCGAGATGATCCCTTGGCTGGGCAGATAATATTCCACCGCCGCATCGGCGTTGATCGCCTTCAACGGCTTGAGATCGGGATTGCCGAGCGAGATCGACTTAACGTTTTCGGTTTCGTCTTCGACAAGGATATAAGGCGCGAGATCGGGATAATTGGGCCGCCCGATCGAGGTCGTCACCGCGCCGCGCAGCACCAGCGACTGGCCGACCTCATATTTCGCGTTCAGCCCCGGGAACCAGTCGGTATAGCTCTTCTTGCCGAAGCTGTTGAAGCCATCGCCGAAGGTCGAGGCGTCATCGATGATCTTGGCCTTGGTCTTGTCCTCGGTATGCTCGAAGCGGACGCCGGGCACCAGCGTCAGCCCGCCGGTCTTGATCGTCAGCATCGCATAGCCGGCGGTGATCGATTCGCGCACGTCGTAATCGGCCGACAGCGAGTCCGCGATCGAGCCGCCTTCGTCGAGCGACACGACATCGGGATTGGCGTTGACGTAAGCGCTTGCGGCGTCCCAATCGACGCGGTCGCCGAAATGATACATGCCGTCATAAAAGCCGGTGTCGTCGACATAGGCGAAGTCGCTCAGCGTGAACGCCGTGCCGCCCTTTTTGTAGGCAAGCGATTCCTCGTCGTCGCTTTTGTTGCGGGTCAGATATTTGGCGCCGATCTTGAGCGTAGAGCCATCGCCGATCGCTAGCGGCAACGCATAATCGGCGCGCGCCTGCCAAAGCTTTTCCACCGCGCGACGGTGATCGAAATTGACCTTGTTGAACTTGAAGTCGGATGGATCGTCGAACACGTTTCCTCGCGCGACGAACGTGTAAGGGTCGGTCGTCAAATCGTAATCGACCGTCGAATCGGGGCCGTTGAAGGTGAATTCGCTGCGCACCGGATCAAGCTTGATCGCGCGGGTATAGCCGCCCGACGCCGACAGATGGCCCGGCCCGACGTCGAACTCGCCGCCCAGCGTGGCCGAGCGCGTGTTGTCGTTCTCGCGCCGCCGACGCATCTTGATGCTGGTCGCGCCTTCGAAGGTGCCGCTCGTCGCGGTCTGGTTGGAGAAGTCCTCGGGGTCGCCGATCTCGATGATGTTCTGATCGCGATATTCATTGTCGGTGAATTTCGAATAGCTCGTGCGCAGGTAAAGCTGCGCGGCATCACTCGGCCGCCAGTCGAAATTGCCAACCACGCCGAGGCGGGTGCGCACAAGGTGGTAATCGCGCAAGCCGGCGTAATCGGGAACTACGAATCCGTTGATGGGATTATAGGCTTCCGATCCTTGGAAATTCTCGGATTCGATCGGCCGCCGGCTATAATTGACCGAAACGACTGCGCCGAATTGCTTGTCCGGCCCGAACAGCCCGCCGACCTGGCCATCGGCTTCCCACGGCGATTTGTGATTGAGCTTGTACCAGCCATAAGCGCCGCGCGCGTCGAAGAAGAAGTGCTTGTTGCGATCGAACGCGGTGACGGTGTCGATATCGACCGAGCCGCCGATCGCATTGGCGTCGAGATCGGGCGTCAGCGATTTCTGGATCACCACCGATTGGATCAGCGAGGAGGGCAGATCGTCGAGCTTGACCTGGCGGCCGTCGGGCTCGGGCGCGGGCAGCGTCTGGCCGTTGAGCGTGACGTTGACGAGATTGGGATCGACGCCGCGAATGATGACATAGCGGCCCTCGCCCTGATCGTTGGCGACAGAAATGCCGGGCAGGCGCTTGACCGCTTCGGCGACGTTCTGATCGGGCAGCTTGCCGACGTCATTGGCGTAAAGCGCCTCGACGACATTGTCGGCCGATTTCTTGGTCTGCAGCGCGCGCCGCTCGGCCAGGCGGTTGCCGGTGACGACGATGTCGCCGGCCGCCACGTCGCTGGTCAGCGCAATGACCGCCGGCTCGGCCGCGTCGCTCGCCAGGTCGATCGTCGTGGCGTCATAGCCGATGTAGTTGACCGTGACGGTGACCGGGCCGTTGGGCAGATTGTCGAGCGAAAATTCGCCGTCGGGCCCCGCCGTGGCGCTCGCGCCGCTCGCGGTCACCGTCGCGCCCGGCAGCGGCGTGCCCTTGGCGGCATCGACGACTCGCCCGCGCACGCTCGCCGCCATCGCCGGAAACGCCGCGAAAACGCCAACGCTCAACGCCAGCACAGCGCACACCGTGCGCGGCGCGATCAACCCCTGTTTCATTGTGATTCCCCAACGTTTGTGAACGCCGGGTAGGATCCGTCTGCGTCGGTTGCGTGATGCTTCGATTACCGATCGATGACAGCGAGCGTTTTTTTGGGCGGCGCGCGCCAGCCGTTGATCCAGCGCTGCGCCGGTCGCTCGACGACGTGATAGAGCGCGATCGACGCGGCCAGGACGATCAGCAGGAACAGCGCGATCTGCGCCGCCGGCACGTCGCGCGGGTCGTCGACAATCGCGAGTTTGAACAGCACGAACAGCAGGAAATGCGACAGATAGGTCGCATAGCTGATCTCGCCGAGATAATGCAGCGCCCGCCCGTCGAGCGGGTTCCAGCGCATGCCCGAGGTCAACGCCAGCGCGATCAGCGCCGCGGCGAAGCCGGGCGCCACCGCCAGCGTCTCGGGCAATCGCCCGCTCGCCCAGCCGCCGAGCAACGCGGCCGCCAGCGCCCCCGCGGCAACCGCAAAGCGCAGCGGCGTCGCCGCCCAGC
Source organism: Sphingomonas koreensis (assembly GCA_006438735.1). GTDB lineage: Bacteria > Pseudomonadota > Alphaproteobacteria > Sphingomonadales > Sphingomonadaceae > Sphingomonas > Sphingomonas koreensis_A. Next base: position 29,102 of record RCZF01000001.1, read on the forward strand.
GCAGCCACAAGGCGCACAGCGCCGTCCCCGCGCTGAATTCGATCAGGCAGCGCAGCAGTCCCAGCCGGTCGATCGCCGTGCCGAGCGTCGCCGCACCGGCCCAATGCATCGCAGCATGAAGCAGCGCGAACAGCCCGGCCAGCACGGCGAGGATCACCGGCGTCGGCGTTCGCCGCCAGTCGATCGCCAGCGTCAGCAGCGGGAATATCAGATAGGCACCGAGCTCGACGCTGATCGACCAGGCCGGCACGTTCCACGCCAGCCCACGGGTGAAGCCCCAATCCTGCAGCAACAGAATGTTGAGCGGCAGCGTCGCCCAGGGAAACTGATCGGCTGGCCGCCCAGTCGCGATCAACAGCAGCGCCAGCGCGACGGCGACGCCGAGCATGAACAGATGCAGCGGCCACACCCGGGCGATCCGCCGCTTGAGGAAATCGGGCGCCGCGACTAGCCCGTCGCGCCGCAGCCGCTCGCCCCAACTCAGCCAGATCACGAAGCCCGACAGCAGAAAGAAGAAATCGACCGCGAGATAGCCCTTGGCGAATATCGCGACCAGGCTCGCCGGCGCGAACGCCATCGACAAGCGGATATGATAGAGCACGACGAACCACGCCGCGATCCCGCGAACCGAGGTCAGCGCGCGAAGCTCGGGTCTGGCGGTCATCTTGATGCCGGGCCGGGGATTGTCTCCCCACCCGCTTGGCGGATTGCCGCCCCGCGATTGGGTCTGGGGGCTGATGCATCTCCCGCCGCCGCTCGCTTCCCCATCGGCCGCCAAGCCGTCTGGTTGCGCCGCCGCCGCAAATAGGTGTCGAGCCCGATCTGCGCGGCGATCAGCTGGAAGACGAACGGCTGGAAGGCGATGGCGATGAACGCCGCGCCGAGCAGATAGATCAGATGCGCCGCCTGCAGCGCGCTGGCCAGCGGCGCGATCCAGGCTTCGTCGGGATCGGCCGATCGGCGATAACGCCGCCGCACCGCCTCCATCCGCACCAGCCCGATCAGGTTGATCGCCAGCCATAGCGCGAGCCCGGGATAGCCCTGCTCGCCGAGCATCTCGAAATAGGCGCTGTGATAGGCGCGCGCGGCATCGATCTGCAGCGTGGTGTCGACGGTCGCCTGGCCGCCCTGCTGCGTCACGTCGACAGTGTCGTAGCGGATGTGATTGCCGCGATACGCCTCGAAGCCGCCGCCGAACGGATGCTCCTTGGCGTAACCGATCGTCCATTGCCACACCGCGAGCCGGGTCGAGGCCGAGGCGTCGCCCTGATAGCTCTGGATCGTGCTCATCCGCTGCGTGAACGCGGCCGGCAGGAACGGCACGGCGATCGCCAGCGCAAGGCCGAGCCCGCCGAGATAGAGCAGCCGGCGCTTGACGTTGCGCAGCATCAGCAGCGCGAGCAGGCCGATGCACAAAAGGCCGGTGCGCGTCGATGTGCCGACCGGGATCAGCAGACACGAAAACACCAGCGCGTAGGCGAACGCCTTCACGCGCCAATCGGGCTTGAACACCGTGCCGTGCTGCGTGAACCACAGGATCAGCGGCACGATCGCCACCGCCACGGTCGAGATCGTGCTGCCTTCGTAAAGCCCCGAATTGCTCGTCACCATCAGGTTGAGCTCGCCATAGCCGCCGCCGCTCGCCAGCGTCTTGATTCCGCCGATGATGATGATCGACGCCGCCGACAGCACCATGAACAACAGCAGCGATTCGACCCGCAGCTTGGTGCGCAGCGTCAGCGGCAGGAACGCGGCGAACGCCAGCGCCTTCCACACCCAGCCCCATTTATCGAGCGCGGGCAGGGGGAAATCGGCGTGCAGCGTGGTGATTCCGCAATAGATCAGCAGCAGCACGATCAGGAATTGCCGCGGCGCCACGCGCACGTCGCGTTTGTCGTCGAACAACGCCCAGCCGCCCACCGCGAGCGCGGCGGCGATCAGCGAGATCGGCACCGAATTGAGCAGCAGATAGGTCAGCCGCTGCGGCGAGACGATGTCGATATAAATATAGGCGAGCACGAACAGAAACGGCTTGCGCAGCCCCATGCCGAGCAGCGCGAACAGAAATCCGATGAAGGCGAGATCACGCACGCGGCTCGTCCTCCGGCCGGCTCGCGGGCGGATCGCCATCGAGATCGGGCCGCCGCAGCAGCATGATCGCAGCCAGCATCATCAGCGCGTGCGTCAGCCCGAGCGCGAAATTGTCGATCATGGCGGGCGGCCGTGCCTTCCTGCTCGCGGGAGTTGCGATTGCCTTGGTCTAGCCGCGCCAGGTTGACGCGCCGTTAAACAGTCCGCGTGCAGGAAGTGCGTCACGATGCGCATTCTGCATATCCTTGATCACGGCCTGCCGCTGCACAGCGGTTACACCTTTCGCACCCGCGCGATCCTCAAGGCGCAGGAGGCAATGGGGTGGACCGTCGAAGCGGTTACCGGCCCGCGCCACGGCGCCGCGCCAGCGTCGGTCGAAACTGTCGATGGCCTCACGTTTCACCGCACCTCGCCGCCGCGCGGGGCGATTCCACTGCTCGGCGAGGCACGCGAGATTGCCGCCTTCGCACGCCGTATCGATGCGGTCGTCGCGGCGTTCCGGCCGGATATTCTTCATGCGCATTCGCCGGTGCTCGATGCGCTCGCCGCGCTTCGCGTGGCGCGGCGTCGCCGGCTGCCGCTGGTCTATGAGATTCGCGCGTTCTGGGAGGATGCCGCGGTCGGCAACGGCACGGGCCGCGAAGGCTCGGCGCGCTATCGGCTGACCAACCGACTCGAAAGCTGGGCGGTGTGCCGCGCCGATGCGGTGGCGGTGATCTGCGAAGGGCTGCGCGACGATCTGATCGGGCGCGGCGTCGATCCGGGCAAGATCATGGTGTCGCCCAACGGCGTCGATCTGACGCTGTTCGGCGATCCGCCGCCCCGCGACGACGCGCTCGGCGCCACGCTCGGGCTCGATGGGGCGGAAGTGATCGGCTTCATCGGCAGCTTCTACGATTACGAAGGGCTCGACGATCTGATCGCGGCGATGCCCGCGCTGGTCGCCGCACGGCCCGCGGCGATGCTGCTGCTGGTCGGCGGCGGGCCGATGCACTCGGCGCTGCGTGCGCAAGCCGCCGCGTCGCCCGCCGCCGATCGCATCCGCTTCGTCGGCCGGGTGCCGCATGACGAGGTCGATCGCTACTACAGCCTGGTCGATGTGCTCGCTTATCCGCGCAAGGCGATGCGGCTGACCGAGCTGGTGACGCCATTGAAACCGCTCGAGGCGATGGCGCAGCGCCGTCTGGTCGCCGCCTCGAACGTCGGCGGCCACCGCGAGCTGATTCGCGACGGCGATACCGGCACGTTGTTTCCGCCCGACGATCCCGCCGCGATGGCGGCGTCGCTCGCGGCGCTACTCGGCGATCGCAGCGCTTGGGCGGCGCGCCGCGCGCGGGGCCGCGCGTTCGTCGAGGCCGAACGTAACTGGTCGTCAAATATTTCGCGTTACGCCCCCGTCTATCGGTCACTCATCAACGTCGCAGCAACGGACCAATCATGTTCGCTTATCCCCCCCGTCGCCGCCTGATCCTTCCACTCGCGCCCGCCATCGGCGGGGGGGCGGGCCTGCTGTTCGCCCTGCTGATCGCGCTCGCGCCGGGCGCGGTACTCGATCGCCTGGTCGATGCCAGCCAGATCCCTGCGGTCATTGGCGCCGCCGCGCCCCCGCTCGGCGGCACCGCGCGCGCGGTGCTGGTGATCTTCGGCGGCGGCGGTTTGGCGCTGCTTGCCGGTCTGGCCAGCTGGTTGGTCGTCGGGTCGCGCGCCGTCGCGCTCGGTCGTCCGGTTGCGCCGATCGGCGACGGCGACGCGGTCCCGGTGCTGCGCCGTGCCGATTCGCATCCCGATGCGCCGGCGCGCCGCCCGGTGTTCGCCGGTCGGGACCTCGGCACGCCGTTGCTCGATGTCGCCGTGCCCGAGCCGGCGGTCGATCTGCCGGTCGATCTCGGCGTCACGCTCGCCGCTTATGATCCTGCTGCGATCCCTGAAGCGCCGCGCGAGCCGGTCCGGCCGGTAGCGTCGCTCGTCAAGTTTGCGCGCCCGCAATTGATCGATCCCGGCGATCGCTTCGAGAGCTTCGATCCCGGCGCGCTGATCGAGCCCGGCGCGACGATCCACGCGCTGCTCGATCGCCTCGAACGCGGCGTCTCGCGCCCCGATCGCCATACGCCGACGCCGATCCGCCCGTCGCCCGCCGCCGCCGATGGGTTACAACAGGCGCTCGGCACGCTCCGCCGGCTCGCCGCCGGCTAGATTTCGACGGTCAGCGCCTCGATTCTCAGTTCCGCACGAAGATCCGTCCGAACGATATCGACAATGCCGATGTCGGCGACCAAATGGCCGCGCAGGTCGAACTCATGTTCGTCCAACGCCTCGATCCAGCCGTCGAGATCGCAGCTGTCCGGCCCGCTCATTATAATGGAATGCCGCGCCCCGGTGAACGTCGCGCTCGCCCAGCGCGTCGCCTCCCCCGCGGTGACGGCAAGGCCTGGGCTGCTCTCGGTCAGCGCGCGCGCGAGCAGCGTGCCGGCATCCGGCCCGCGGCTCATCGACCGTCTCCGACGCACGTCTCGAGGAAGGCTTCGACCCGCCGGGCCGTCCGCGCGCGTAATTCGCGACCGTTGCGCAAGTCTCTGACCAGCCGGGGATCGTTGATTGCCAAGCGGCCGAATTTGGTCGGCGGCATGTCGCTGGACCGCAGAAAACGCTCAACCTTTCGCAGCACGGACATTGACCGGCACCTCCTGATTCTCTGACTATGTTCCTTTTCTGTTCCGCCGTTTCCAACTTGTCTAGGAAAAATCCTACGCGTATAAACCGACAATGGAGCCATCCGAGCCCCGCACCGCGCTTGCCGCGCTGATCGACCGGTCGGGATCGAGCTACGCCGCGCTGTCGCGGCTGATCGGGCGCAACCCGGCCTATCTTCAGCAATTCGTCACGCGCGGATCGCCGCGCCGCCTGGCCGAGCGCGATCGTCGGCTGCTCGCGGTCTATTTCGGCGTTGCGGAAAGCGCGCTCGGCGGAGACGCGGCGAGCAGCGCGGATACGGCAGTGCGCGTGCCACGTCTCGATGTCGCTGCATCGGCCGGCGCCGGCGCCTTGGTGGAGGACGACTATGCGGGCGGAGAGATCGCACTCGATCCACGGCTCGTCGCCCGGCTCGGCGCGAAACCCGATGCGCTGTCGCTGATCAGGGCGAGCGGGCGATCGATGGAACCGACCATCGCCGATGGCGACGAGCTGCTGATCGATCGCGGCGACCGCCGGGTGGCCAAGCGCCCCGCGATCATCGTGCTCAGGCTCGACGGCGGTTTGATGGTCAAGCGCGTGTCGATCGTTTCCGGCGGTTACCGTATCGCCAGCGACAATCCCGATTTCCCGACGATCGAAACGCCGGAGATCGAGGTGATCGGCCGTGTCGTATGGCTGTCGCGCGCGCCCAAATAGCGCTCAGCGCCGATCACGCAGCCACACCGCGATGGCCGCCGCGATGCCGATCGCGCCGCCGATCAGAAACCCGATGGTCGGCTGGTTCATCGCCAGACCGACGACGCTGCCGCCCATCAATCCCAGCGCGAGCAGGACACCGCCGGCGGCGGACGATGGCGTGGGGGAGGGCGTGCGGTCGGCCATGACGCTATGCCCTGCCACGTCTCGCCGCGGGACGCCAGCGTCCCGGCATGGGAAGCGTGGCACGGTTCTTTTGCCCCCGCCGACGCCCGTTTACCACTGTATCGCCCGCCGATCGGGCCGGCCGGCAATGCTGGCATGCGCCTTGTAAGAAAAGCGCGTTCGGCAGCTCGAGGATCGTCATGCAGTCTTTCCCCTATCTCGCGACGCGCAGTGATATCTTGGACGCGGCGGAGCTGATTGCCCGCTTCGGCGCGGAAGCCGGATTCGAGGCCGCGGAGCGCGCCGATCGCAGCCGCGACATCGGCAATCACATCCACTTCTGCCGTTGGCGACAGATCGAGCGGCTGATCCTGATCCTCGCTTGCGATCGCCCGCTCGGCACGCTTCACTGATCGGCCGCGCGCCGATCCGCCCGAGACGCGCGCCGTGCCGTCGGTCGCCCACCGCTAAATCGCTGTCGTTCGTCGCAAGGCCCGGCTAGGACGGCGCGATGTATCGTGTCGGGCGGGGCGGCGCGGCGACGGCCGCCGCGGTGGGATTGTTGTTGGCCGCGTCGGCGCGCGCCCAGACGGTGACGCCCGCGCCGCAGCCGGGTGTCCCGCCGGGGCAACTCGACCCCGATTCCCCGATGGACGCGTTGCCGGGCATCGGCGTCGACTGGCCCAATCTCGCAACGGCCCCCGGCGCGCAGGACGCCGCCCAAGCGGAACGCACCGAGATCGCCGCCGACATCCGCTATAGCTATGCGGTCAAGGGCCTGGAGGACGCGCGCAACGATCTGCTGCGCCAGCGCTTCACCGATCTCTCGACGCTGAAGGCGCATGAAGGCGATCCCGCCAACGCCGCGCAGCTCGATCGCCGCGCGCGCGAGGATTCGGATCTGCTGACGACGCTGCTCAAGGCGCAGGGCTATTACGACGCGCGGGTCGATACCGATGTTTCGGTGGCGGCGGGCAAGGCACTGGTCACGCTCACGGCCACGCCGGGGCAGCTCTATCATTTCGATCATGTCACGCTTGCGGGGGTCGGGGCCGCCGGTGACAAAACCGGCGATGTCACCAAGGCGTTCGGCGTCGCGCCCGGCGATGCGGTCAATTCGGATGCGATCGCGGGCGGGGCCGCGGCGGTCAAGACGACGGTGGGCAAGGAGGGCTTTCCTTTCGCCAAGGTCGGCGCGCCGCAGATCGTCGTCGATCACGCGACTCAGACCGCCACGCTCGACATGTCGGTTGCGCCGGGCGGGGCCAAGAAATTCGGCAAGATCGTCGCCAGCACCGGCAAGGTGTTCGGCGCGCATCACATCCAGGAAATCGCTCGCTTCAAGCCCGGCCAGCCGTATGACGCGACGGCGCTCGACGATCTCGATCGCGCGCTGATCCTCACCAGCCTGGTCTCCTCGGTGACCGCCAAGCCGGTGCCGGGCGACACCCCCGACACCGTCGATATCGACGTCGCGCTGCAACCCGCGCCGCCGCGCACGATCGCCGGCGAGCTCGGCTACGGCACCGGCGAAGGCGTGCGCGCCGAAGTCGATTGGACGCACCGCAACCTGTTCCCCCCCGAGGGCGGGCTGACGCTGCGCGGCGTGCTCGGCACGCAGGAGCAGCTGGCGAACGTGGTCTATCGCCGCAACAATTATCACGTCCGCGATCACGTGCTGACCGCACAGATCGCCGCCGCGCATACCCAGCGCACGGCTTACGACGCCAAGACCTTCACGCTTTCCGGCAGCCTCGAGCAGCAGACCAACATCTTCTTTCAGAAGAAATGGAGCTGGTCGCTCGGCGCGGAGCTCGTCGCTTCCGACGAACGCGACGTCATCGTGACGACGGGCGAGCCGCGTCGCCGCACCTATTTCATCGGCGCGCTGCCGACGTCGCTCAGCTACGATGGCTCGGACGACCTGCTCAACCCGACCCGCGGCTTCCGGCTCGGCGCGCACGTCTCGCCCGAATTGTCGCTGGAGGGCGGCGCCTTCGGCTATGCCCGCGTGCAGCTCGACGCCAGCGCCTATCAGCCGGTCAACAAGGGGCTGGTGATCGCCGAGCGCGTTCGCTTCGGCTCGATCCTCGGCGCGCCGCGCGACGCGATCGCGCCGTCGCGGCGCTACTACGCCGGCGGCGGCGGCTCGGTGCGCGGTTACGGCTATCAGGAGATCGGCCCGCGCGATCCCAACAACGATCCGATCGGCGGACGTTCGCTCAACGAATTTTCGATCGAAGCGCGCGTCCACGCCTTCGGTAATTTCGGCGTCGTGCCGTTCTTCGACGCGGGCAATATCTACACATCGGCGCTGCCCAAGGCGTCTGGCCTGCGCTACGGCACCGGCATTGGCGTGCGCTATTATTCGAGCTTTGGCCCGATCCGGCTCGACGTCGGCACGCCGATCAATCCGCAAAAGGGCGATTCGCCGATCGCGGTCTATGTCTCGCTGGGCCAGGCGTTTTGAGCGAGGCCGATCTTCCGGTCGAGGCCGAGGTCGCGCCGCCGCGCCGCCGATGGCTGCGGTGGATCGGCGTCGCGCTGCTGGCGATCGTTGCGCTGATCGTCGCGGCGGCGGCGATCCTCGACACCGGCGTCGGCCACCGCTTCGTCGCCGATCGCATCGCCGCGCTGCGCCCCGCCAACGGCCTGCGCTTCTCGGTCGGGCGGATCGAGGGATCGCTTTACGGCAAGGCGGTGCTGATCGATGTCCGCGTGTCCGACACGAAGGGGCTGATCCTGGCTGCCCCACGCGCGGAACTCGATTGGAAACCGTTCGCCTGGCTCGACAATCGGCTCGACATCACCAGCCTGCATATCTCGCAAGCGACGCTGGCCAAAACGCCGCAGCTCACCCCGACGGGCCGGACCGGCCCGATCCTGCCCGGCTTCGATATCCATATCGGCGCGCTCGATGTCGATCGGCTGATCGTCGCCAAGCCGGTCACCGGCGTCGTCCGCACCGGCAGCCTCCACGGCCGCGCTGACGTCCGCAAGGGCCGCGCGGTGGTCGACCTTTCAGCGATCGTCGCGGGCAGCGACAGGCTCGCGCTCAAGCTCGATGCCGAGCCCGATCGCGACCGCTTCGACGTAGACTTGCACGCGCGCGGCGCGGCCGGCGGCGTGCTGGCCAAGCTCTCCGGCCTGCCCGGCCCGATCGTGCTCGATATCGCCGGTGATGGCCGCTGGAGCGTGTGGCAGGGCAAGGCGACCGCCGATGTCGGCAAGGCGCATTTGCTTGATCTCGCCCTCACCAATCGCGCCGGCCGCTACACGCTGTCGGGCAGCGTCGCGCCGGCGACGATCACCCACGGCAAGCTGCAACGGCTGACCACGCCGCGCGTGCTGGTCAACGGCGCGGCGACGCTCGCCAACCGCCGGCTCGATGGCACGCTCTCGCTGCGCTCGTCGTCGCTGCTGGTCGATACCACCGGCACGATCGATCTCGCCGCGGGCGCTTGGCGGGGCGTGCAGATCAAGGCGCGGCTGCTGCGGCCCTCCTCATTGTTTCCCAACATGACCGGCCGCAACATCGAGATGCGCGCGATCCTCGACGGCCGCTTTGCCACGGCCAGCTTCGATTACCGCCTCGCGGCCGATCACGTCGCGTTCGACAACACCGGCTTCGACCGGGTCCGCGCCGCCGGCGCCGGGCATTTCTCGAAAGCGCCGGTGATCGTGCCGATTACGCTGACCGCCGCGCAAGTGACCGGCGTCGGCGATGTGGCGGGCGGGATATTGCGCAATCTCAAGGTTATCGGCCAGCTCCATGTCACGCCGCGCGAAGTGACCGGCACCGACATGGCGGTCACTTCGGACAAGCTCAAGGCCAAGATCGATCTCATCCTCGATCTCAAAACTGGGCATTATCAGGTCGGCATTTCGGGCGGTCTGTCGCGCTATCTGATCCCCGGACTTGGTATCGTCGATGTCACCTCGAAGCTCCAGGCGATGCCGGGGCCGAACGGCCACGGCACGCGGCTGGTCGGGACCGGCACCGCGCAGATGGTGCGGCTCGACAATGCCTTTTTCCGCTCGCTCGCCGGGGGCTTGCCCAGGATCGTCACCGGGCTCGAACGCACGCCCGACGGCATCCTGCATTTCACCAATCTGGTGCTGACCGCGCCGGATATCCGCATCACCGGCAACGGTTATCGGCGGCGCGACGGCACCTTCCATTTCGAAGGCGCGGGGCAGCAGCGCACTTATGGCCCGCTGACTCTGGTGCTCGACGGCAAGATCGATCACCCGACGCTCGATCTGCGCTTCGCCCGCCCCAACGACACACTCGGCCTGCACGACGTGATCGCGCATCTCGATCCGACCGGTCAGGGCTTCGCCTTCCGCGCCGCCGGCCAGTCGCGGCTGGGGCCGTTCACGGCGAACGGCGCGATGCTGTTGCCGCCCGGTGGACAGGGGACGATCGCAATCACCGCGCTCGACGTCACCGGCACGCACGCGTCGGGCAATCTCGGCATCGTCACCGGCGGCTTCGACGGCAAGCTGACGCTCAGCGGCGGCGGCGTTTCGGGCGCGCTGTTGTTCGCTCCCGCCGGCAGCATCCAGCGGATCGAGGGCCATCTCGATTTCGATCACGCCAAGCTCGGCAACAGCGGCGCGACGCTGGCGCGCGGGCATCTCGATCTCGTCACCTTGCTCGATCCCGCCGGCACCACGCTGGAGGCGAGCGCGCGCGGTTTCGGCCTGCGCCGCGGGCCGCTATCGCTGGCGCGTTTCACCGGCACTGCCTCGCTGCGTGGCGGCACCGGGCAAATCAAGGCGTCGTTCGCCGGCTCGCGGGGCCGCGCCTTCGATATCAAGACCGTCACCGACATCACCGACGACAGCTATCGCATCATGGCGGAGGGTACGGTCGATCGCCACCCGCTCAAGCTCGACAGCCCCGCGGTGCTGAGCCGCGAGGGCGACGGCTGGCGGCTCGCGCCGACGCATTTGACCTTTGCCGGCGGCGACGCGACCGTCGGCGGGCGCTTCTCGAGCGGCGGCAACGCGATCGACGCGACGCTCGCCAAGATGCCGCTATCGATCCTCGACATCGGCTTTCCCGGCCTCGGCCTCGGCGGCGCGGCTTACGGCTCACTCAGCTACGCATCGACCACTGGCGCCGCGCCGACCGGCAAGATCGATATGACGATCCGCGGACTCTCCCGCTCCGGCCTCGTCCTCTCGTCCAAGCCGGTCGATGTCGGCATCGCCGGCGTGCTCCAGCCCGGCAAGGCGGCGGTGCGCGCGGTCGCGGCGAGCGGCGGGCAGACGATCGGCCGCGCCCAAGCGTTGCTCACGCCACTCGGCGCGGGCGATCTGGTCGCCCGGTTGCAGAATGCCCCGCTGATCGCGCAGGTCCGTTACAACGGCGCTGCCGATACCTTGTGGCGACTGACCGGCGTCGAGCTGTTCGATCTCTCCGGCCCCGCGCAGATCGCCGCCGACGTCAACGGCACGCTCGCCAACCCCCGCATCCGCGGCCGTGTCGCGACCAACGGCGCGCGGCTCGAAAGCGCCGTCACCGGCACCGTCCTCACCGGCGTGCAGGCGACCGGCCGCTTCGGCGGCTCGCGGCTCGTGATCGATAGCTTCGCCGCCGATGCCGGCAAGGGTGGCCGCGTCACCGGCACGGGTGCGTTCGATTTCGCCGGCGCCCAGGGCATCGGCATCGATCTCGCCATGCAGGCCGACAATGCCGTGCTCATCAACCGCGACGATATCGGCGCGACCGTCACCGGCCCCCTCAAATTCCAGTCGGGCGGCTCGGGCGGATTGATCTCGGGCGATGTGACGTTGGTCAAGAGCCGCTACCGGCTCGGTCAGGCGACCGCCGCCACCGCTGTGCCGCAGCTCGACATCAAGGAGATCAACCTGCCCGGCGGCGGCGTCGAGGACGAAACCCCGCGCCAGCCCTGGCAGCTCAAGATTCATGCCCGCGCGCCCAATTCGTTGACCGTCAGCGGTCTGGGGCTCGACAGCGAATGGTCGGCGAATCTGCAGATCGCCGGGCAGCCGGACAATCCCGCGATCACCGGCCAGGCCAAGCTGATCCGCGGCAATTACGAATTCGCCGGTCGAGAGTTCGAGCTCGATCGCGGCATCATCCGTTTCGCCGGCGAGGTGCCCGCCAACCCCGCGCTCGATATCTCGGCCAACGCCAACGAAACCGGCCTAAACGCGACGATCCACGTTACCGGCGTGGCACAGAAGCCGGATATCACCTTCACCAGCACCCCCGCGCTCCCGGAGGACGAATTGCTCTCGCGGCTGCTGTTCGGCACCTCGATCACCAACCTGTCGGCGCCAGAGGCGTTGCAACTCGCCGCCGCGGTTGCGGCTCTTCAGAACGGCGGCACCGGGCTCAATCCGATCAACGCGGTGCGCCAGGCGGTCGGGCTCGATCGACTACGCATCGTGCCGGCCGATCCGCAGACCGGGCAGGGCACCTCGATCGCCGCCGGCAAATACATCACCCGGCGTTTCTATGCCGAGATCATCACCGACGGGCAGGGCTATTCTGCGACGCAGGTGGAGTTCCAGGTAACACGCTGGCTGTCGCTCCTGTCGAGCATCTCGACGCTCGGCCGCGAGAGCGCCAACGTCCGCGTGTCGAAGGATTATTGAGGCCGTTCGGGGTTCCTGATCCACGGCAATCATATGCCGATGGACACCGCTGCATTTTCGTGTGTTTGGCGAGCGATACGAATCCCCTATCGAACGAGGCCCGATGACGCTCCCCCAGATCCTCTCGGTCGCCACGCTCGCGGGCATGATGGCGCTCTTCGTCTGGGGGAAATTCCGATACGATGTCGTCGCGATGATTGCGCTGCTCGCCAGCCTCGCGCTGGGCATCGTCACCCCCGACAAGGCGTTCACCGGCTTTTCCGACGAACTGCTCATCATCGTCGGATCGGCGCTGGTGATGTCGGCGGCGGTGCAGCGATCGGGGGTGATCGAAACCGCGCTCGCCTTCCTGTCGACGCGCGTCAAACGGGTGCGGTCGCAGCTGATCGTGCTCACCGCCTCGGTCGGTTTCGCTTCGGCGCTGGTCAAGAACGTCGGCGCACTCGCCATGCTGATGCCCGCCGCGTTCCAGATGGCGAAGAAGAACGACGCCTCGCCGTCGGTCTTCCTGATGCCGATGTCGTTCGCCTCGCTGCTCGGCGGGCTGATGACGCTGATCGGTACCTCGCCGAACATCATCGTCAGCCGCGTTCGCGAACAGATGCTGGGCAAGCCGTTCCACATGTTCGATTACACGCCGGTGGGCCTCAGCCTGCTGCTGATCGGGCTGGTGTTCCTGCGCTTCGGCTATCGCCTGTTGCCGCGTGATCGCCGCGCCTCGGCCGCGTTGGGCGAGGCGATCGACACCAAGGGCTATATCACCGAGGCGACGATCGGCGAGGGATCGGCGGCGATCGACGAGACCATCGCGGAGTTCGTCGAGCGCCACGATCACGAGGTGACCGTCACCTCTGTGCTGCGCGCCGGCATGCGCAGTTCGCCGCACGCGCATACGCGGTTGCGCGAGCGCGATACGCTGATCCTCGGCGGCGAGCCCGAGATGCTCGAGCAGGTGATCGCCGGCGACAAGCTCGAGCTCGCCGGGCAGGATCGCGAAGCCCCCGAAGACGAAAAGGGCGAAGAGGTCGGCGTGATCGAGGCGGTGGTGAACACCGATTCGCCGCTGGTCGGCCAGACCGCGGGTCGGCTGCGCTTGCAGGAACGCTACGGCGTCAATCTGATCGCGGTGTCGCGGCGCGGGCAACGGTTGATAAAGAGCCTCGGCAAGACGTCGCTGCGCGGCGGCGACGTCATCGTGCTGCAAGGCGCGCTGAGCCAGCTGCCGGATAAACTGCGCGATCTCGGCTGCCTCCCGCTTGCGGAGCGCAAGCTGAGACTGGGCATGGATCGCAAGGGCTGGCTGCCGATCGCCATTCTTGCGGTGGCGATGGCGGCGACCGCGACCGGGCTGGTCCCGGTGGCGGTGGCGTTCTTCGCCGCGGCGACGCTGGTGATCGTCACCGGCGCGCTGCCGGTGCGGGAAGCCTATGATCACGTCGAATGGCCGATCCTCGTGATGCTCGGTGCGCTGATCCCGGTCAGCGACAGCCTGCGCACGACAGGCGCATCGGGCCTGATCGCGACCTGGCTGTCGCACACCGCCGCCAGCCTGCCGCCGTGGGGCGCGGTCGGGCTGATTCTGGTAGCGGCGATGGCGGTGACGCCCTTCCTCAACAATGCCGCGACGGTGCTGGTGATGGCGCCGATCGCGGCGGTGTTCGCGCACAATCTCGGCTACAATCCCGATGCCTTCCTGATGGCCACCGCGGTCGGCGCCGGCAGCGATTTCCTGACCCCGATCGGGCACCAATGCAATACCTTGGTGTTCGGCCCCGGCGGCTATAAGTTCGGCGACTATGCCCGGCTCGGCGCACCCTTGTCGCTGATCGTCGTGCTGGTCGGCACGCCGCTGATCCTGTTCTGGTTTCCGGTGAGTTGAACGCGCAACATTCAGGAGCGGTTATGAAGATGATCAAGACCATCGCCGTGTCGCTGGCCATCGCAGCGGCGGCGCCCGCGCTCGCCGCGCCGAAGCCCGTCGCGCCGGCGGCGACGCCGATCAAACTCGGCGCGTATCGGCTCTATGCGCTGCGCGACATGCTCAACGTTCTGCCCAACGACACCAAGGTGTTCGGCATCGGCAAGACGCCGCAGGCTGTCGCCGCGGTCCTGCATGCCGCCAGCGCGCCGACCGATCAGATCGCGCTCGGCGTCGATGCGCTGCTGGTCAGGATGCCGGGTCATATCGTGCTGATCGACACCGGGCTCGGCCCCAAGGTCGGCGGCGTATTGATGCAGAGCCTGGCCAAGGCGGGCGTCACGCCGGCGATGGTCACCGATGTGCTGATTACGCACAGTCACGGCGATCATGTCGGCGGGTTGGTGACGGCGGATGGACGATCGGCGTTTCCCAAGGCGACGATCCGCCTGTCTGCCGCCGAATGGGCCTATATGAAGGGCAACGACGCCGCCGCGGATATCGTCAAGGCGGTTGCCGGTCAGGTGAAGCCCTTCGCCCCGGGGCGCGCCGTTCTCCCCGGTATCACGCCGGTCGCGCTGCCCGGCCACACGCCCGGCCACGTTGGCTATCAGATCATGTCTGCCGGCCAGCGTCTGATGGACATTGGCGATAGCGCGCACAGCTCGATCGTATCGCTAGCCGAACCGGCCTGGCCGATCGGCTATGACGGCGACAAGCCCCAGGGCGAGGCGACGCGCGAGAGACTGTTGAAGCAACTCGCCGTCAGCCATGAGCGGCTGTTCGCGCCGCATTTTCCCTATCCCGGGGTCGGCCGGGTCGTCGTCAGGGGCAATGGCTACGCCTTCACCCCCGACGCCAAATAGCCGCCGCCGTCAGGCCAATTCCCCGATCACCGACTTCACTTCCATGAATTCAGCGAGCCCGAACTTGCCATATTCGCGGCCGTTGCCCGATTGCTTGTACCCGCCGAACGGCACGTTGGGATCGGGATTGCCGGCGTTGACATAGACCATGCCGGCGCGCAGCCGCGGCACGAACGCCTTGGCCTTGGCGGGATCGCCCGACACCACGGCCGACAGCCCGTAATTGGTGTCGTTGGCGATGCTGATCGCGTCCTCGTCGTCTTCATAGGGAATGATCGTCACCACAGGTCCGAAGATCTCCTCGCGCGCGATCGTCATGTCGGTGCGCACGTTGGAAAACAGCGTCGGCTTGACGAAATAGCCGGTGTCCTGCCCGTCGGGCCGGCCGGGGCCGCCGGCTTCCAGCGTTGCGCCTTCCTCCATTCCCTTGCGGATCAGGCCCTGGATCTTGTCCCATTGCGCCTTGTTGACGACCGGGCCGATATGGCGGCCTTCCGCCATCGGATCGCCGGTCTGCGTCGCCTGCATCACTTGCTTGGCGATCGCCACCGCTTCGTCGTGCTGGCTCTTGTGGACCAGCATCCGCGTCGGCGCGATGCAGCTTTGCCCCGAATTGAGCAGCACGCCCATCAGCCCGCCGGGCACTGCCTTGTCGAGCGGTGCGCCTTCCAGAATGATGTTGGGCGATTTGCCGCCGAGTTCCTGATGCACGCGCTTGACGGTGTCGGCGGCGGTCTTGGCGACCATGATGCCGGCGCGGGTCGATCCGGTGAAGCTGACCATGTCGATATCGGGATGCGCCGAAAGCGCGGTGCCGACGCCGGGGCCGTCACCCTGGATAAGGTTGAACACGCCGGCCGGCACGCCGGCCTGGTCCATCACCTCGGCGAAGATCGCTGCCGAGCCGGGCGCTTCTTCGGAGGGTTTGAGGATCATCGTATTGCCGGCCGCGAGGGCAGGGGCGACCTTGGCGAGGATCTGGTTCATCGGCCAGTTCCACGGCGTGATCAGCGCGACCACGCCGATCGGCTCATGCATCACCTTGCTGGCGCCGACCTGCTCCTCGAAGGTGAACTCCTTGAGCGCCTTGATCGCTGCCATCAGATGGCCGACGCCGCTGCCTACCTGCGCGGTCTTCGCGATCGAAATCGGGCAGCCCATTTCCATCGCGATCGCCTTTGCGATGTCGTTTGCCCGGGCCTTATATTCCTCGGTGATCCGCTCGAGCAGCGCAACGCGCTCGTCGACGCTGGTCTGCGAGAAGCTCTCGAACGCCTTGCGCGCCGCCTTCACCGCCTTGTCGACATCGGCCGCGCTGCCCAGCGTGATCTCGCTGCAGGCGGCTTCGGTGGCAGGGTTGATCACTTCGTGTCGCGTGCCGCCGTCGCTCTCGACCCATGCGCCGTCGATATACTGTTTGAGCCAGCTCTTCATCCTCGCCTCCGATTTTTTGAAACTGCGGTATGTGAGGCTGAAGATGGCGCGGCGGCCGATCGGTTGCAACCCGAAACGCATGGTCGGCGTTCGCTTAGGTTAAGGAGATCGACCATGGCGCGTATTGCTCGCATCGAGAAAACAGGCGGCCCCGAGGTGATCGAGTGGATCGACCAGGACTTGCCCGACCCCGGGGCGGGCGAGGTCCGTATCCGATCGACCGCGGTCGGGCTAAACTTCATCGACATCTATCATCGCCGCGGCGGCTATCCGGTGCCGCTCCCAAGCGGGCTCGGGTCGGAAAGCGTCGGCGTGATCGAGGCGCTCGGGAAGGGCGTCACCGATCTGAAAATCGGCGACCGCGTCGGCACGTTCGGGCCCGAACTGGGCGCGTACGCCACGCACCGCAATCTGAAGGCCGAGCGCCTGATCAAATTGCCTGACGGCCCCGACGACAAGATCGCGGCGGCACTGCTGCTCAAAGGCGCGACCGCCGAATTCCTGATAGAGCGCTGCGCCAAGATCGAGGCGGGCCAGACGGTGCTGGTCCATGCCGCCGCCGGTGGGGTGGGGCATTTGCTGGTGGGCTGGCTGAAAGCGATCGGCGCAATCGTGATCGGCACAGCGGGCAGCGACGACAAGGCCAGCCGGGCGACGGCCGCCGGCGCCAATCACGTCATTCGTCACAAGCAGGAAGACGTAGTGCAGCGCGTTCGCGACATCACCGATGGCAAGGGCGTCCCGGTCGTGTTCGACGGTGTCGGCAAGGCGACCTGGGCGCAATCGCTCGATTGCGCAGCGCGGCGCGGGCTCATCGTCAGCTTCGGTAGCGCCAGCGGGCCGGTCGAGGGCGTGTCGCTCGGGACGCTGTCGAGCAAGGGATCGCTGTTCGTCACGCGGCCGACGCTGTTCGATTATGCGGTCACGCGCGAAGAACGGCAGGCCACGCTCGATCGGGTGTTCGCAATGCTCGCGAAGGGCGCGATCAGCCCGGAGATCGGCCAGACCTTTGCGCTGGAGGATGTGGCCGAAGCGCACCGCCAGCTCGAGGCGGGCGAAACCCAGGGGGCGACGGTGCTGCTGCCCCAGAATCAGCCCGGATAGGGATTGTCCTTGAGCAGGCTGGCCAAGTGCGCGGCATTGCCCGCGACCATCTTTGCGGTCTTGGTCACGGCTTGGGGCGTATGCGCCAGATCCTTGAAGTCGGTCGATCCCATCGCCTCGCCGACCCAATAGCACGCCGCCACCGCGGGGATCGTCCAACCGGTGTCGTTCAGCGACTGGAACAGTTGCGCCGAAGAAAAATGCGCGCCGTCCTCGTTGCCGACGATCGCCGCCACCGCCACCTTGGAATAGCTCGGCATTCGCCCCTGTTCATCGGTCTCGCCGATAAACGCATCCATGCGTTCGAGAACGCGCTTGGCGACGCTGCCGATCTGGCCCATCCAGATCGGGCCGCCGAAAATCAGAATATCATGCGCCAGGATTTTCTCGCGCAACGCCGGCCATGCGTCGCCGTCGCCCTCGTCGGAGGTGACGCCCGGCTTGATGTCGAGCGCGGCGACGCGAACGGTTTCGGTCAGCTCGACGTCCACCGCCTCGAATGCTTTCTTGAGCACCGCGATCATCGCGTCGGTGGAGGAGCTTTTCGCCGGATCGGCCTTGAGCGTGCAATTGAGTGCGAGGGCGCGGAGAGCCATGATCTGCCTCATGAATTCGATGTGCTGAATGTCAGACGGCCGGCGGGCACGGAGGTTCCACGCAGCGCCCGCGGAACCACGCAGCTTGATCTGGATTATGCGACGACGGATCGATGGAGACAATGATGGCGCGCGCGGCGACTGGCCACCTTCCGTCGCGGCGCGCCACCCGCCCGCTCGAGGCGCTCAACTTCTTCATGGCCGACGTCCAGGCGGGCATCGGGCCGTTCCTGGGCGTGTTCCTGCAATCACACGGCTGGGCGACCGGCGCGATCGGATCGGTGATGACGGCGGGCGGCGTCGCCGGCATGGTGATGACCGCGCCCGCCGGCGCGCTGATCGATGCGACCAAACGCAAGCGCTTGATCATCATCGTCACCGGTCTGTGCACGCTCGCCGCGTCTTTTCTGCTGCTGGTATCGCAAAAGCTGTGGGTGGTCGCTGCATCGCAAATTGCCACCGCAGTCGCTGGGGCGGCGATTGGGCCGGCGATGGCTGGCATCACGCTCGGTATCGTTCGGCAGAAGGGCTTCAACCGCCAGAACGGTCGCAATCAGGCGTTCAATCACGCGGGTAACATGATCGGCGCGGCGTTGTCTGGCTGGCTCGGCTGGAAGTTCGGGCTGACCGCGGTGTTCTGGCTGGCGGCGGGGTTCGGCGTGTTCGCGATCCTCTCGGTATTGCTGATCCCCGAAAAGGCGATCGACCACGCAGCGGCGCGGGGGCTGGAGCATGGTGACGACGAGAGTGCGGGCCAGGCGCAGGGGTTTCGCGTGCTGGCGGAAAACAAACCACTGCTGATCCTCGCCGCTAGTCTTGCCTGTTTTCACCTCGGCAACGGCGCGATGTTGCCGCTCTACGGCCTCGCCGTCGTCGCCAAGGGTAATGCCAATCCGGCGGCGTTCACCGCGACGACGATCGTTATCGCCCAAGCGGTGATGATCGTCGCCACCATCGTCGCGGCGCGGCTGGCGGCGGCGCGCGGCTATTGGCTGGTAATGCTGATCTCGTTTCTCGCGCTGCCGATCCGCGGACTGATCGCGGCGAGCGTCATCGCCAAATGGGGCGTCTTTCCCGTGCAGATGCTGGACGGCATCGGCGCCGGGTTGCAAAGCGTGGCAGTGCCCGGGCTGGTCGCGTGCCTGCTCGCCGGCACGGGGCGCGTTAACGTGGGGCAGGGCGCAGTGATGACGGTGCAGGGGCTCGGCGCGTCGCTCAGCCCGGCGATCGGGGGATGGATGGCGCAATATCTCGGCTATTCGGCGACGTTCCTGATCCTCGGCAGCTTCGCCTTGGGATCGCTCGCCTTGTGGATCGGCTTCGGCGCGACGTTGCGCCCGGCCTGCGCCGGCGCTCGGGATTCGGCCCCGACATGACGTCGGCGGCGGGCGCGACGATCGCAATCTGCCTGATCGCGACGCTCGGGATATTGATCCGGCCGTGGCGGCTGCCCGAGGCGATCTGGCCGTGCCTGGGCGCGGTGGCGCTGATCGCCTTCGGGCTGTTGCCGATGCGCTTGGCCGGCATCGCAATCGCCAAGGGGAGCGACGTCTATCTTTTTCTGATCGGCATGATGCTGCTGTCCGAAATGGCGCGGCGCGAAGGATTGTTCGATTGGCTCGCGGGCCATGCGGTGCGCTGGGCGCGGGGATCGCGGCTGCGGCTGTTCGGGCTGGTCTATGCGATCGGCGCCGTGGTGACGACATTCATGTCGAACGATGCGACTGCGGTGGTGATGACGCCGGCGGTGTTCGCCGCCTGCCGCAAGGCCGAGGCTGATCCCTTGCCCGCGCTGTTCGCCTGCGCGTTGATCGCCAATGCGGCGAGCTTCGTGCTGCCGATCTCCAACCCGGCCAATCTCGTGCTTTACGGCGGGGCGATGCCGCCGCTCGGGGCGTGGCTGGCGTCGTTCGCACTGCCGTCGGCGCTGTCGATCGGCGCGACCTATGTTGCGCTGCGCTTGGTGATGCGGGAGCGGCTGGCGGGGGGCTGCATTCACCAGGTCGATGTCGATTTGCTGAGCAGCGGTGGCCGCATTGCTTTCCTGGGCATTGCCGTGACTGCGCTGTTGCTATTGACGATGTCGGCGCTCAATCAGCCGCTCGGCTTGCCGACGGCGCTGGCGGGAATCATCACTGCGACGATTCTCCTGCTGCGTGAGCGGCGCGGCGGCTGGGCCGTGCTCCGATCGATCTCATGGAGCGTGCTGCCGCTGGTCGCGGGGCTGTTTGTGCTGGTCGAAGCGCTTGCCCATATCGGACTGATCGACCTGCTTGCGACCGCCATCGCCCGCGGCTCGGCCACGGCGCCTCAGGCTACCGCTGCGGCGCTTGGCGGCGGCGTTGCGCTCGGTTCCAATGCGATCAACAATTTGCCCGCCGGGCTGATCGCCAGCACGGCGATCTTTCAAGCGCATCCCGCCAAGGTGATCACCGACGCGGCGCTGATCGGCGTCGATCTCGGGCCCAATCTGTCGATCACCGGCAGCCTGGCGACGATCCTGTGGCTGACCGCTATCCGGCGCGAAGGCGGTGACGTAACTTTCGGCCGCTTCCTCAAAGTCGGCGCGCTCGTGATGCCGCCGGCGCTTGTGCTGGCGCTCGCCGCGCGGATCGCGTTGGGATGATCGAGGGTCGCGCGGTTATCCGCGTCGCGACCTTCAGGCCGTAGACTGGCCCGCAAGGGGCGCCTGATCCGGTTGTCCCGCCGCGTCGATTACGCAGGCCTTCTGGAGCTTGGCTTGCGCGGCGATCGCGCTTTCCAGCCCGATCCGCGCCATGTCGAGGCCGATACCGACATCGACCAATCCAAGCCCATCGGCATCCTGCAGATCGGCGACGACCCGAGCATGAAGCGCGTAAAGAGAATCGAGCATGGCGCGCTTTACCACGCCGACGCGCCGATGGCATCCGCACGCCCGAGCCTAATGATCCGAAACGAATGTTTGCAACAACCAGTGCTCGATCTTCTCGGCGACGCCGTCGCTGAGTTCGAGCCAGGTGAACCGATGATCCGCATGATCCGGCCGGCGAACGACCAGGCTGCACGCCTCAAGCTTGCCGATCCAGCGGAGCGCTGTCGATCCGGGGACGGCCGCGGCGATGCACGCGCTCGAAATCGACACGGGCCGCCGATCCGCTTCGGCGATATACAGCGCGAGCAGCATATCCCACGCCGGATCGCTGAACAGCCCGGTGGGGAAAATCGCCTCGCGACGCCGGCGCGCCTTCAGATATTTCCGCGCGGTCGTGACCGCCTCGCTGTGGTGCGTGTCCGATTCCTTGGTTCGCTTCGCTTCTGGGTAACCGGCACCGCGGCCAGCCGCTGCGTGGAGCGCCGCAGCGAACTCAGCCGCGTCGCTGGCGTCGAGGCCGCGCTCGGAACCCTCGCTCACGATCGGCCTCCCAATCCATGATCACGCCGATAAGCAGCACCACGAGCTTCGGCAGCGACCAGACCGACTCCATCAAAAAATATATTCGATAGCCGTAGCTGCCGGCGAGCATCGCTTCGAAATGCGCCGCGACGGTCAGCACGTGAAAGCCGGTGATCCAGATCGGCCAATAATGCCGGCTGTTCAGCGTCACCGCGAGCAGCCCGATCAGCAGCGCGATGTCGATGATCATCGTCGGAATTTGGGGATGGCTCCAGATCGAATCGTAGCCAAAAGCGATGCGTGTCGCAACGACTGCGCTCACGTAAAGAAATGCAATCCATCGGCCGTCCTTTCCGCCGAGCAGTGCGGCGATCGCGCAACTGATTATCGTCAGCGTGTTGAAGAGGATCGCCATTATCGATTTCCCAGCCTTCGGCTTGCGACGATGCTCGGAGGATCAATGGCGTTCATGCGATTGGGTCAGGCGACCGCGCTTGTCGTCTCAAAGCTGGATCCCGGCGTCGTTCCGGCTTGGCCCATTGGGCCGCCGCCGGGGCACCCCTCCAGCATGTCTGCGAACCCCTGTTCACGCGCCACGCTGTGCAACAAGGCGATCGATTGCTGAAACGATCCGCGGCTATCGACCAGCGCGCCGGCGCTCTTGTGCAACGCCTGATACAGCTTCTGCGACGTGCAGATCGGCACGGACATCGTCTTCGACGCCTGAAGTACCGAGGCGAACAATTGCGTGTGATGAAGCAGCGCGTCGTCGGTTGCGGACAGGGCGGATTTGGTGTCGGCCGCGATAACGGTTGCGGCATTGAGCTGAGCAGCCATAAAATTCTCCCGAATTACCGCAGCCGGAAGGGCTCAGCGTAGCAGCCAAAGAAGCCCCACGCCGACCAGGACGATCACGATGAACACCGTGAACGAGACCGCGGCAACTTTGATGATCGAGAGGAAAATCTCGGTCCGGTTGAGGTCATGCCGTCGTCCACCGATCGGCGGGACCGAAAGCAGCCACCGTAGCCCGGTGACGACGCCATGAACCCCAACATCGAGCGGCCGGGCAAGCCGCGAAAATCTTGATACAGAAACCGATACAGAAGATTGATCCGCAGCTTGCTGAAGCTCTAAGAGCCGCTTCGCCGCGGCTTCGCGGCCTTGGACGCCCAACTCGACTGCAGCTCGAGAAAGATAATTGTCGATCGACGAAGGACTTAAGCCGGTACGCTCGGCGATCGCCTTCGAACTGGTGACGCCGTCCGCCACCCACCGCAGGCATTCGACCTGCCGACTACTGAGATCACGAATCTGTTTCATCGGCGCGATGGGTAGCACAGATCGACCGTTATCGAGGGACGATGAGCGGCGTCACTTGCGATTTTTCAGTGCTCGGCTCGGCCCGCGCGCGCTTCACTCATCTCCACGTTGCGGCGAAACGCGGCGAGGCCGTGAAGCTCGCCGGCGGCGAATTGCTGGGCGGCGGATCGCAGACCCCCTCTTCGATGAAGCGCATCGCCGACGTCAGTCCTGCGCGCGAGAACGGCTTGGGGATTACGCCGTGGCCGCCAGCGAAATCGTCGGGTATCTTCTTCGGATTGGCGGTCACATAAACGATTACCGCGCAGGCCCATTGGCGATGAATATAAGCGCAGACATCCACACCGCAGTCGCCGTGAGCAAGCTGCATATCGACAAAGGCGATGTCGGGTGCGACATCACCCAGCGCCATGGTATCGCGCAGCGACGCCGCCTCGCCGACAACGACGTGGCCGGCGTCTTCGATCATCGCTTCCAGGTCCATCACGAGCAACGCTTCATCCTCGACGATGAGGATGCGCAATGGGGCTTCGGGGCGCGACACGATCAGCTCTCCACGGGAAAGCAAATGGAGACTTCGGTTCCGGGAGCGCCGCCAGCCCAAACCGTCGTCGCACCAATCTGGCGAGATAGTCGGCTGATCAGCATGCGGCCGAGACCGTCTTTGGTGTCGCCGGCGGGCATGCCGGGGCCATCGTCCTTGATAATGATCCGCGCAATGCCGTCCTCAACGCCCGCTGACACGCGGAGATCGCCGCCCCGGCCATCGGCATAAGCGTGCTTGATCGCATTGGTGAGGATCTCGTTGAGGATCAGCCCCAGGGCCGACGCCTGGTTAGACGGCACGTCGATCGGTGCGGCGTCGGTCGTCACGTCGATATTGCTGCGCCCGCTCGACCCGATCACGTCGGAAACCAGATTAGCAGTGAACGCGCCGACATCGAAGCGGGTGACGTCGTCCGATTGATACAGGCGGCGGTGGACCGTCGCGAGCGCATCGACGCGTTCGAGCATCGCCTCAAGCTTGGCGCGCAGCGCCGGATCGTCGATGCCGCGCGATTGCAGGCGGATCAGTGCGCCGATCATGGTGAGATTGTTCTTCACGCGGTGATCGACTTCGTGGAGCAACAGCGTCTTGGCTTCAAGCGCCGCTTCCAGATCGGCGGTGCGGCGATGAACTTCGGCCTCGACGATCGCCTTCTGCTCGCGGATCAGACGCTGCGCCTCGACCCGATCGGTGACGTCGAGCTGAGACGCGAAGAAGAACTGGATGGCGCCCTGCGCATTGCGGACCGGCCCCAGATACAGCGCGTTCCAGAACGACGAGCCATCCTTGCGGTAATTGAGGATGTCGATCTGGATGTCGGTTTCCGCCTCGATAGCGTCGCGGATCGCCGTCACGGTTGCCGGATCGGTGTCTGGGCCTTGGAGAAAGCGGCAATTCCGGCCGATTATTTCCTCGCGGCCATAGCCGGACAGGTGTTGAAACGCCTCATTGGCGAAGACGATCGGATTGTCGGCGCGCCGCGGATCGGTGATGACCATCGGCATGCGCGTCGCACGGATCGCCGCGGCGAACGGATCGGCGCGGCCCTGATCGTAGCCGATGTCGTCGGTCAGATGCCAATCGTCGCGCTGCTTCATCCCCGGTTCCTCCGTTGGAAAACGGGTGCCTATGCTGCTCCCGGTCAAGGTTTTGGGATCAACCCGCCAGTTGCGCTGGCGTTCCAACCAAGACCGAAGGGGCGCCGCGCTGTTGCGCGACGCCCCTTCTCAACGACGCTGCCAAGCCGCCCGGGCGGACGGGGCGGAATCTCAGGCGCTGTAATACATCTCATACTCGACCGGGCTCGGCGTGGTTTCGAAGCGCATCACTTCTTCCCACTTGAGATCGGCGTAAGCGTCGATCTGGTCTTTGGTGAAGACGTCACCCTTCAGCAGGAACTCATGATCCTCCTGCAGCGCGATCAGTGCCTCGCGCAGTGAGCCGCAGACCGTGGGCACGTTGACGAGTTCGGCGGGCGGGAGGTCGTAGAGGTTCTTGTCGATCGCCTCGCCGGGATGGATCTTGTTCTGGATGCCGTCGAGCCCGGCCAGCAACAGCGCCGAATAGCATAGATAGGGGTTGGCCATCGCATCGGGGAAGCGGAACTCGACGCGCTTGGCCTTGGCCCCCGCGCCGTAAGGGATGCGGCACGAGGCCGAGCGGTTGCGGCTGGAATAGGCCAACAGCACCGGCGCCTCGAAGCCCGGCACCAGCCGCTTGTAGCTGTTGGTTGCCGGATTGGTGAACGCGTTCAACGCGCGGGCGTGCTTGATCACGCCGCCGATGAAATAGAGGCAAGTGTCCGACAGGCCGGCATAGCCATTGCCGGCGAACAGCGGCTCCTTGCCGTTCCAGATCGAGATATGCGTGTGCATCCCCGAGCCG
This sequence comes from Sphingomonas koreensis, assembly GCA_006438735.1. Classification (GTDB taxonomy): domain Bacteria; phylum Pseudomonadota; class Alphaproteobacteria; order Sphingomonadales; family Sphingomonadaceae; genus Sphingomonas; species Sphingomonas koreensis_A. The sequence goes on from RCZF01000001.1 coordinate 54,429, forward strand.
TTGTCGTCCTTGATCGGCTTGGGCATGAAGGTCGCCGTCTTGCCGTAAGCATGGGCGACCTGGTGGACGACATATTTGTACACCTGCATCCGGTCCGCAGTCTGCGTCAGCGTGCCGAAGGTTAGGCCGAGCTCGTGCTGCGCGGCGGCGACCTCATGGTGGTGCTTGTCGCACGGCAGGCCCATTTCCATCATCGTCGAGACCATCTCTGCGCGGATGTCGACCGCGCTGTCGACCGGCGCGACAGGGAAATAGCCGCCCTTGACGCGCGGCCGGTGGCCCATGTTGCCGCCTTCATATTCCTTGCCGGTGTTGGTCGGCAGCTCGATGTCGTCGATCTGGAAATAGCTGGTGTTATAGCTGGTTTCGAAGCGGACATCGTCGAACATGAAGAATTCGGCTTCGGGGCCGACATAGACGGTGTCGCCGATCCCGGTGGTCTTGAGATAGGCTTCGGCGCGCTTCGCGGTGGTGCGCGGATCGCGTGAATAGCCTTCGCCGGTGGCCGGCTCGACGATGTCGCAGAACAGCACCATCATCGGCGTCGCCGAGAACGGATCGATATAGACCGCGTCGAGATCGGGCATCAGGATCATGTCCGAATCGTTGATCGCCTTCCAGCCTTCGATCGACGAGCCGTCGAACATGATGCCGTCGGTCAACTCGTCCTCGCCGATCACGCCGGCGACCATCGTCAGATGCTGCCATTTGCCTTTAGGATCGGTGAAGCGGAGATCGATCCACTCGATTTCCTCTTCCTTGACCATCTTGAGGATTTTGCCGGCGTCGTTGGCCATGAGGTCGGTGCCTTTCTTTTCGTCAAAACTGCGAATCAGGAAATTTAATTACCGGGGAGCGCCGCGAGCATCGCGAAAATGCTGCGGCGCGTCAAATGGCTTCGTCGTCGCGCTCTCCGGTGCGGATGCGCAGCGCTGTTTCGACGGGGATGACGAAAATCTTGCCGTCGCCGATGCGGCCGGTCTGCGCCGCGGCGGCGATCGCCTCGACCGCGCGATCGACCAGACCGTCCTCGACGACGACCTCCAGCTTCACCTTGGGCAGGAAATCGACGACATATTCGGCGCCGCGATACAGCTCGGTATGGCCCTTCTGCCGGCCGAAGCCCTTCGCCTCGGTCACGGTGATGCCCGACACGCCGACTTCGTGGAGCGCCTCCTTCACTTCATCGAGCTTGAACGGCTTGATGATCGCTTCGATCTTTTTCATCTGATTCCATTTCCCCGCGAGGCTGCGCCTTTCAATAACCATGCCAGCGGCGCAGCGGCAAGAAACCGCGCCAAACCGCCCCGCCGAGCGCTGCCGCCATGCCGAAAATAGCAGCAATCACCGGGCGCTGCCCGAATTTGCGGCAGATGCGCGCCAATCGCTAAGTGGAGAAAGTGGAGAGTGTCGCGCGACTTCGGCCAAGTGGCAAAAACACGCCCGGCCGCCGGGTGAACAGCGGTTGGGGTCGTGAGCGGCAGGGCACCGATTTCAACCGTCGGGTTGATCGCGGCAACCGCATCGCCCGTGCGACACGCAAGGCCGGGTGGATCGAACAGCAAGGCCAAGGATATCGCACATCTTGACCGCTGTAGGAAAGCGAAAACGGAACGAAAGGTGATCCAACTGGCCGCCGCGGCGTTGTGCGGCGATATGGACCACGCGATCCCGCCCGACTGGTTGGCTCCACCGAACCTGCGCGCCGCGAGCGAGGCGCAGCGAGCAATCGCCGCCGCGGCCGAGCGGGCGGACCGGATCGGCCCGGTGAGCACGATCGCCGGCGTCGATACGTCGATGAAATGGCGCGACACGCGCGGGCCGATCCACGCCGCGGTCGCGCCGCTCGCCTGGCCCGGTGGCGCGGCGCTGCCGGCGCACAGCCTGACGATGGTGCCGCCGATCCCTTACGTGCCGGGCTATCTCGGGTTTCGCGAAGTGCCGGCGCTGGTAAAGATCCTGGACGAGATGGCGGAGCGGCCCGACCTGGTGCTGGTCGATGGCCACGGCATAGCGCATCCCCGCCGCTGCGGCATCGCGACGCATCTCGGCGTGGTCGCCGACCTGGCGACGATCGGCTGCGCCAAGACGATCCTGTGCGGACGGATCGAGGGCGTGCTCGGCCCGAACCCCGGCAACACCGCGCCGTTGATCGATCGCGGCGAGCAAGTCGGCGTCGCGCTCAGGATGCGGCCGCGAAGCAACCCGATCTACATCAGCACCGGCCACCGCGTTTCGCTGGAGACGGCCGTGGCATGGGTGATGAAACTAAACGATGGCCGGCGCCTGCCGCTGCCGACCCGGTTGGCGCACGAGGCGGCGAACGCGACGCGGCGGGCGACGGTGGAGTGAACGTTACTTCGGCTTTCGCCCCAATTGCGGTCTCCCGCTGCGAATTTCATAAAACCGAAAGCCGATGTGAACCACTGCGAGTATCGACAACAGCCGCGCGGAAACGCCTAGTCCCGTCGCTAACGTCCAGCCGTAGCTACCGCTGTCGTGAGAACAGCCAAGTCATCTGCAACGCCGATCACTGTCTTCGCTCCGTTATCGTAATCGCCGCCTAAATTGAGACCGACCACCTTACCATCCGTGTCAACAATGGGGGCACCCGAGGTGGCTTGAAGGTCAAGCTTGGGATCATCGTAGGCAAACAGCAGAGCCCCGTTTTTCGAACCCAGCACGTGCGCGGAATGTAGGAGGGAGGTCGAACCCTGCGCCTTAGCGACCAGCCAGACCCGGTCGCCTTCTTTGGGTGGTGAAACGGCTAACGTCAGGCCCGGTGACGCGTCGCCCGGTGGTGAAGTGCGAAAGACCGCCACGTCATAGATCGCTCCACTTTGGTCGGCAGCATCCATCGGATGTGCGCTGGGGATGGCGATTGCTGTCTCGCCGGATAGTGACGCGCCAGCACCGATCGGCCTGCAGCTGGCGATGTGGGCGTGCGTAGGCATATCCTGCCAAGCGACCGCCGTGGCTAACCCTCCGTCGGGACCGAAAAGATGTTGTGCAGTTAACAGGAGCGACTGCGATCCTGCCACTAGGAACGCAGTTCCGGCTTCATAGGAGACGGCGTCCACCTTTAGTGTCGGGCGGCAGACTGCCTTCTCAGCCGTCGCTACCGCAAGCGTCATCGCCGGATCAGAGGTTGCGGCTCGTCCGGGCAAGCCGGCTGTGATCATTGCGCCAACTATGATAGTGCGCGTTATCGTCCGAGCTATCTGCATTTGCCCCTACATGTTCCAGTTGAACACAATCCGAACTTACGCCCGCATACGATACTCTGCGTCAACGGCTGCTTTCGCAACAGGTATATCGCAAGCTGCCGGACCGCTTTCCACCCCAATCCCGGACATGCCGATCCAGAACGCGGCGAAGCGATGGGTCGCTTAAGTCGCCTTAATAAGGCGGCTTCTCATACCCCTTGGGGCTGAGCGTGAAAATCTCGCAGCCGGTTTCGGTGATGCCGATCGAATGTTCGAATTGCGCCGACAGCGAGCGATCGCGCGTTACCGCGGTCCAGCCGTCGTCGAGCAGCTTTACGTCGGGGCGTCCGATGTTGATCATCGGCTCGATAGTGAAGAACATGCCGGGCTTGAGCTCCGGGCCAGTGCCGGGGCGGCCGGCGTGGACGACCTCGGGCGCGTCGTGGAACAGGCGGCCGAGGCCGTGGCCGCAGAAATCGCGGACGACGCCGTAGCGGTGCCGTTCGGCATAGCGCTGAATGGCGTGGCCGATGTCGCCGAGATGGTTGCCGGGTTTGGCCTGTTCGATACCGATCATTAGGCAATCATAGGTGACATCGACGAGGCGGCGCGCCTTGATCGGCACATCGCCGACCAGATACATCCGGCTCGAATCGCCATGCCAGCCGTCGAGGATGACGGTGACGTCGATATTGGCGATGTCGCCGTCCTTGAGCGCGCGATCGCCGGGGATGCCGTGGCAGACGACGTGGTTGATCGAGATGCACGAGCTGTGCGTGTAGCCGCGGTAGCCGAGCGTCGCAGGGACGCCGCCGGCCTTCACCATGAAGTCGCGGACCATGTCGTCGAGCAATTGGGTGGTCACGCCGGGCACGACGTGGGGCACGAGCATGTCGAGCGTTTCGGCGGCGACGCGGCCGGCGCGGCGCATGCCTTCGAAGGCGGCGGCGTCATGGAGCTTGATCGCGCCGGTGCGGCCGACCGGGGCGTCGTCGGTGACAGTCAGATAATCGGTCATGCCCTGCGATATAGCGAAACCGGGCGGGCTTTGCGAGGGGGCGGGGCTGGGCTATGCGCAGCATTATGGCCGAACGCATCTGGACCGCCGCGCTCGTCGTCATCGGCGATGAAATCCTTTCGGGGCGGACGCAGGACAAGAATATCGCGCAGCTCGCCAGCTGGCTTGGCGTGCAGGGCATCCGGCTGGCCGAGGTGCGCGTGGTGGGCGACCGCACCGAGGCGATCGTCGAGGCGGTCAACGCACTGCGGGCGCGCAACGACTATTTGTTCACAACCGGCGGGATCGGGCCGACGCATGACGACATCACCGTCGATGCGATCGCCGCGGCGCTGGTTGTGCCGGTGGTATTTCACCCCAAGGCGCTTGCCGTGCTGGAGCAGTATTACGAGACGCGCGGCGGGCTGACCGAGGCGCGCAAGCGGATGGCGCGCGTGCCGGAGGGCGCGTCGCTAATCGAGAACCGCATGTCGGGCGCGCCTGGGATCAGGATCGGCAATGTGTTCGTGATGGCCGGCGTGCCGCACATCACCGCGGGGATGCTCGACGCGCTGACCGGCACGCTGGAAGGCGGCGCGCCGTTGGTCAGCCGGACGATCGGTTGCTGGGTCGCCGAGAGCGAGGTCGCCGATCTGTTGCGCGATGCCGAGCGCGCGCAGGACGGCGTGACGATCGGCAGCTATCCGTTCTTTCGCGAGGGGCGGGTGGGGGCGAATTTCGTGGTGCGATCGACCCAGGCGGGGCTGGTCGACGCATGTGTGGCGGACTTGTCGGATCGGCTGACCGCGGCGGGCGTCGATGTCGTCGAGGGGGGCATTTGAGTCGGGCGCAATGATCTATATCTGGATCAACTTGCCCGCGATTGCGGTCGCCACCTTGTTGGCCGTTGGAATCGCCGCTGCCTACCGCCGGATCGCGCCAGGGCCGATGGCGCCGCTGCGCCCGGCGGCGATCGGGGTGGCGACGATCGCCTCGTTCTGGTTCGCCGCGATCCTCGCCGGCGCGCTGATCCTGGCGCCGCCCAAGGCTGCCGCCTCGACGATGGCGATCGGCAGTGCGGTGGTCATCTGGATCGGGTTCGTGCTGCCGGCGCTGATCGCGACCGGCCTGTTGCGGGGCGCGCGCAGCCGAGTGATCGCCGCCGACGCGGCGTGCTGGTTGATCGTGATGGTGGTGGAGGCGGCGGCGATGGCGCTGATCGGCCTCACCGCGCCGCCAGCCTGATTTGGCGGGCAGTCGCGACACAAAAATGTCGCCGCCCCTCGGCTGAGGAACGGCGACAGTCAGGGATGTCCCCGCGGGAGCGCGGAGCGTGACGATCAGTATTTGAGGCGGAAGGTCGCGCCGAAGGTGCGCGGCGCGCCGAGGAAGGCGTCGAGCACGCCGGTGGCATTGGTCGGCACGTTCTGGAAGCCCGAATCGAAAGCGACCTGCTTGTAATGCGTGTCGAGCAGATTCTCCGACCAGAATTCGAGGCTCCACAGATCGTTCTGGGGCCCGACCGCGAGTCGCGCATTGGCCAGCACATAACCCTTTTGCGACTTGCCGGGATCAAGATCCGAGCCGGTGTTATAGCGCGACGAATATTTCGCGCCGGCGTTGAACCGCGCCTTGTAGGTGCTGCCAAGATCGAGCGTGTAGGTGCCCGACAGCGACGCCGAATATTTCGGGGCCAGCGACAGCCGCGAATGCTTGCCGCCCAGGAAGCCGGTCTTGTCCTGCAGATCGAACAGCTGCGCGTCGTTCAGGTCATACCGGGTATCGGCATAGGTAAGTCCGCCCTGGAAGCTCAGGTGATCAGTCGCGAACCAGACGAAATCGGTGTCCACGCCCTTGCTGACGACCTTGGGGATAGAATCGACCACGAACACCAGGCCGTTGAAGGTGTTGAGCTGAAAGCCCTTGTATTTTTGATAGAACAAGGTGGCGTTGAGGAGCACCTTGCGATTGAACAAGGTGGCTTTTTCGCCGAGTTCGAAGGCGTCGTTGGTCTCGCGTGAGAAGCGCGTATCGGTGATCGGTGCCAGCACCGCGGCGCTGCCCGGGGCGCAGCCTTCCTTGCCGACCGCGCAGGTTACCCGGTCGAGGTTGAACCCGCCTGCCTTGTAGCCGCGTGCGTAAGACGCATAGAGCAATAAGGCGCGATCGAAGCGATAGGCGATCTTGGCAGTGCCAGATAGGTTATGCTCGGTCTCGCTCTGGTAATTGTGAAAATTGTTGAAGCCGGGGCTGAGAAACGGCAGGCATGTCGTTTCATTGACGCCGGCGAGTTCTTCCAACGTTTCTGCGGGCACAACGCCAGCAAGTATGCCGAATGCGGCGTTCGACGCGGCGCAACCCGCGCCATTACCGACATTTGTGTCGAAATTGTTCAGGTTCTTCTTATCGATCGTGTACCGCAGCCCGCCGTTGAAATCGAGATGATCAGTCAGGTGGAACGTCTCGTTGGTGAACGCCGCGAAGGTATTGTCGGTCTGGCGATACTGGTCGACCGATCCGTCACCCGAGTTGTAATGCACCCCGCCGACATAGGGAAAGGTCAGCCCGGTGTTGAGGAAGTTCGGATCGGGCGCGCCATCGACCAGCGATGAGAACAGCAGGCTGAGATACGGCGTGAACTGGCTGCCGACGCGGACGCTGGTATTCTGGCGAAGCTGTTCGTTCGAATAGAAGCCGCCGACGAGATAATCGACGAACGGCGTCGATCCGGCATAGCGAAGTTCCTGGCTGAACGTCTTGAACTGCGTCGAATTGGAATTGTCGGCCGGCAGATAATCGATGTCCGCGGTCGAGAAATCGGCGTCGAAGCCCGCGGTCGTCTTCCAGTCGCGGAACGCGGTGATGCCGGTCAGCGTGCCGGGGCCGATGTCCCAATCGGTCTGCGCCGAGATGCCGCCATCGCGAACCTTCTGGCCGTCGGGCCGGTTGGCATAGGCGTTACGCTTGTACGGCGTCGCCGGATCGCCATCGTTGCCCCCGAGTGCCGCAACCAGATTATTGGCCAGATTGGGCGCGGGCGCCTGGCTGGCGCGCGTGATCACGGCGATGCAGCAATGCTCGTCGCGCTTGGAATAATCGCCGATCAGGCGGAAGGTGACATTGCTGTCCGGCTTGGCGAGCAACTGGCCGCGGATCGTGTAGAAATTGCGATCGGTATCCTTCGTCGCGGTGCGCGGGCCGGGGCCGGTATCGACGTCGAAATAGCCGCCGCGCTGACGATCGGCGAAATAGAGGCTCGCCGCAAGCTGATCCTTGATGATCGGGCCGGTGACCTCGATCTCGCCGCCGTAATCGTGATAATTGCCCACGTCGAGCGAGCCGTTGACGTGATAATCGAACTGCGGAAGCGCGGTGAGGATGTTGATCACGCCGGCGGTTGCCGATTTGCCGAACAGCGTGCCTTGCGGGCCCTTCAGCACCTCGACCCGATCGAGATTGCCGAGATCGCCGAAGCCGACGCCGTTGCGCGAGCGATAGACGCCGTCGACGACGATGCCGACCGACGATTCGAGCCCGGCGTTGTCGCCGACCGTGCCGATGCCGCGGATGCGCGCGGTGGTCGAGGCCTCGCTGGTCGTCGAGGTGACGAGCAGCCCCGGCGCGAGAATCGCCAGATCCTTGATGTCCTTGATGCCGGTATCCTGCAGCAGCTGCTGGTTGACCGTCGTCACCACGATCGGCACGTCCTGGAGGTTCTGGCTGCGCTTCTGCGCGGTGACGATGATGTCATCGACCGAATTCGCCTGTCCTGACGGCTGCGCGGCAACAGGCGTGGCCTGGTCGGCGGTCTGGGCGAGCGCTGGCACGGCCTGGCACAACACGGTCAACGCGCCGGCAGAGCCCAGCAGACGACGCTTGGCGATGACGTTCATGGCGATCCTCTCAATTTTTTTGGTTTCGGTTCGCTACTTTCATAGGCGAACACGGCACGAGAGGGGAGTTTTATTCCGCCTTCGAATACCGAGTATGTATCGTTCTTTGATGTGTGTCACTAAATTGCAACGGTTGGGATGAGCGAGCGGATTGGAGCTTGGAAAGCGCGACGCTAACGGAAATGCCGCTTCGTCATTGCGAGCGAAGCGAAGCAATCCAGCTTACGGGCGGTAAAACTGGACTGCCACGTCGCTTCGCTCCTCGCAGAGACGAGGTCGGGTGAAAAGATTGCGCTTATGGTTTGGGAATGGTTGGAGCGGGTGAAGGGAATCGAACCCTCGTCGTAAGCTTGGGAAGCTTCTGCTCTGCCATTGAGCTACACCCGCAAGGCACTGATCGCCGTGGTTGTTGGCGATCCTTGGCTTGCCGTTCCGACCAATCGACCGTCGCTAATTGCGACGGCTCGAGCAGCTGGACCGGTTGCGCATTATCGCGCGGCGCGGCTGGCGGCAAGCGCCTTGGCGGGGGGCGATCGTCCTTAGCTGGCGGTGCGCCGTTCCAACCCCAGCAGATGCTCCTTCGCCGCGAGGCCGCCGGCGAAGCCGGTCAGCTTGCCGGTCGATCCGATCACGCGGTGGCACGGCGCGATGATCGATATCGGGTTGCGGCCATTGGCGGCGCCGACCGCGCGCGCGGCGCCCGGCCGGCCGATCTGGCGGGCGATCTCGCCGTAGCTGCGCGTATCGCCGAACGGGATCGTCAACAACGCCGCCCACACGCTGCGCTGGAACGGTGTGCCGCGAAAATCGAGTGGGACGCTGAACGCATTGCGCGACCCGGCGAAATAGGCGCCCAATTGGCGTTCGGTTTCGCACAGGATCGGATGATCGGGTTGTTCGTCGAGCGGCCCGAGCGGGACGCGCGCGGGATCGTCATCCTCCCACAGGATCGCGATGAGCCCGCGATCGCTGGCGACCAGCGTCAGGGCACCGACCGGGGACGGTATCGTCTTGCTGGCATGGGCCATGTCGTTCTCTCCTCGGCCGCGGCGCACTTGGCCCGCTTATGCCAACGCTATCGACGCGTGCGCGCCGCACCGCATCCCGCCGCTTGCGGTCAATCTCGTCGAGCTAGGTGTCGGTTTCGCCGCCCGAGGGGCCCCAGAAGATCACCCAGGCGGCGAAATCGTCGGTGAAATCCTCGAATCGGTGCGCGGCGCCGGCTTCGACGAACAGCGCGTCCTGCGGGCCGACCGCGACGCGATCGCCGTTCTTGACGAAGCTGCCGCGGCCCGAGACGATGATGTAAAGCTCGTCCTGCCGGTGCGGCGCCTGCGGGTCTTCGCCGCGCGGCGCATAGAGCCCGATCTTCATCGAACCGTGGCGCAGCGCATAATGAAAGCGATCGTCGCCGATCCGCGCGGCGACCGCCTCGACCGGGAAGTGCCAGCCGGCCGCGCTCAATGGACGAAGCGCGCCACCACGTCGCGGTAGCTGCGGCTGACCTTCACCTGCGCGCCCGAGCCGAGCACCAGAAAGCATTCGCCATTGGTATGCGGCTTCACTTCGCGGACGAGATCGAGGTTGACGATGGTCGAGCGGTGGACGCGCTGGAAACGACGCGGATCGAGGCGCTTTTCGAGGTCCTTCATCGTCTCGCGCAGGATCAGCGTGTTGTCGCCGGTGTAGATGCACATATAGTCGCCGGCGGCATCGATCCGCTCGATCGTATCGACATCGACGCGGAAGATCTGGCCGCGATCCTTGATGTTGATGAGCTTTTCGAAGCGGTTGGACGCCATTTCGCCGGCGTCCGCCATATTCTCGGCGGCATCGGGCGCGACTTCGGCGAGCACTTCCTTGAGCTTCTCGATCTCCTCGACGCCGCGCTTTTCGGTCAGCCGCTGGCGCACGCGATCGAGCGTATCGGCGAGGCGGCTCTCCTCGACCGGCTTCATCAGATAATCCATCGCCTGCGCTTCGAACGCGCGGATGGCATGATCCGAATAAGCGGTGACGAAGACGAACAGCGGCGGCTCGACCTCCATCAGACCCTGCACGACCGAAAAGCCGTCGAAGCCGGGCATCTGGATATCGAGGAAGACGAGATCGGGCTTGTGCGTCTTGATCGCGCGGATCGCCTCGCGCCCGTTGGTGCATTTGTCGATGATCTCGACGTCGTCGTGATGTTGCAGGCGGAGCTCGAGACCCTGGATCGCCAGGGGTTCGTCATCCACCAAGATGGTGCGGATCGTCATGCGGCCTCTCTATTCGGTTCATCGAGCTGAAACGGTATCTCGATTTCAACACCGAACCCGCCCCCGCGGTTCGATCGGGTTTCAAAACGGTGGTCGGGCCCGAAAGCCTGCGCCAGCCTGTCCCTGATATTGGCAAGCCCGACCCCGGTTGAAAGGCTTGGCCGTAGTTTCGCGCCGTGGATACCGGGTCCGGTGTCGGATACGGCGATCTGCACCCTGTCTCCGGCGAGCCGCGCGCTCACCGCGATTTCCGCGCCTTCCTCCTTCGGCGTCACCGCATATTTGATGGCGTTTTCGACCAGCGGTTGCAACAGCAGCGACGGCAAACGCGCCTTGGCGACGCGCGGATCGATGTCGAAGCGCGGCCGCAGGCGGTCCTCGAAGCGCATCTTTTCGATCTCGAGATAGAGTTTCAGCGTCTCGACCTCCTGCGCGATCGTCACATTGGCGGTGGCTTCGTTGGCGAGCGTGTAGCGCAGGAACGACGACAGCCGGCTGAGCATCGCATTGGCGCGCTCGGTCTGCTTCAGCAGGACCAGCGTGGAGATCGAATTGAGCGTGTTGAACAGGAAATGCGGGTTGAGCTGATAGCGCAGCATCGCCAGCTGCGCGGACGACGCCTGCGTTTCCAGCCGGCGCATCTGATCGATCTGATCCTCGACGATCAGATAGTAATTGATCCCGTAATAAAGCGCCGACCAGCCCGCGAGCACGATGAACGCGACGTAGAGCGCGCCGAACACGAGATGGACGGTGACGCCCGGCGTGCTGGTGTTGATCAACGAGAAGGTGAAGGCGTCCAGCACCGCGAACAGGAAGGTCGCCGCGGCAAGCGTCGCGATCGACAGCAGGATGCCCGAAAGCTGCGGCAGGCGCCGGCGGTAATAACCGTAAAGCGCCGAGAGCAGCAGCGTGATGCAATAGCCGATGATCGATTCGATCACGAAGCCGATCACCCCGGCGAGCGACAGATTGGTGATACCGGAGACGCTGCGCAGCAACAGATAACCGGTCCAGCCGGCCGCCTGCAGCATCCAGAACGCGCGGTTCTTGTCCTCGAAGAACGGTCGCGCGAAGATGCCGGGCCGCAGCACTGGCTCGGGCGGGCCGGCATTGGTGAGGCGAAGCGCGCGCATAGCCTTGTCATATAGCGGTTGGCGAGCGCGCGGGAAGGGGCGTAGCATAGCGCCGCACACAGGAGAGAGCGGCGATGACCGACAGCATGACGATGGCGCCCGATCAGGCGCAATTCACCGCGATGACCGAAGGCACACAGGAGGATTGGGCGACGATCGCGACGCATTTCCGCGATTTCGCCAAGGGCCTGCCCGATCGCGTGCTGACGCATCTCAAGCTGCTCGACGGCGATTATGGCGGCTTTCCGGTCGATCGGCTCGAGCATTCGCTGCAGACCGCGACGCGCGCGCACCGAGACGGGCGCGACGAGGCCTATGTCGTCACCGCGCTACTCCACGACATCGGCGACACGTTGGGCAGCTTCAACCATCCCGAGATCGCCGCGGCGATGCTGCGCCCGTTCGTTTCCGAAGAGCTTCACTGGATCGCCAACACGCACGGTGTGTTCCAGGGCTATTACTATTTCCATTATCTCGGCATGGACCGCGACCTGCGCGAACAATATCGCGGCCATCCGCATTTCGAGGCGTGCGCGGAATTTTGCGAGAAATACGATCAGGCGGCATTCGACCCGGCGTATGAGAGCGCGCCGCTGAGCTTCTTCGAGCCGATGGTCCGCCGCGTGTTCGCTCGGCCGATCAACAGTATCTACGCCAAGGCAGTGGGCGAGGGCGCGAAGGACGCGGCTTGAGGGTGAAGGGTTGAGGCGTTTATGCCTCAGCCCCGCAGGCCGTTTTCGTCATCCTCGCGAAGGCGGGAACCCATCTCGTACGGCAAATGATGGTCCCCGCTTTCGAAGGGATGACGGTGGAACGTGTCCTGATCGGTCCGACCGTCACCTCAAATAACAAAACGCCGCCCCCGGTTGATCCGGCGACGGCGCTTTGATTGAGTATTAAGTTGTGGATCAGAACGCGACGTTGAGCGTCGCCGAGACCGTCCGCGGAGCACCGATGTAGGTGAACGGATCGTTCGACGCCGCCAGCGCGCCGCCGAAGCTGCCCGGATAGACCACGTCGAACAGGTTGGTGACGTTGAGCTGGACATAGGTCTTGTCGTTGAGGCCGGCCCAGCTCATGTTCAACCGAGCATCGGCGTTGACCACCGTATAGGCGGGCGACGTTGCGCCAAGGTTGACCGGATCGCCACCACCATAAGGCGTGTAGATCAAATCGACATTCTGGTCGTTCAGATAGCGCTTGCCGGTGCGCTTCGCCTCAACGCCGATCTGAATCGGATTGATGTTGAGCTCGGCGCGGCCGCCGAAGGTGTAAACCGGCGAGCCCGATTCACGCTTGCCTTTGGTCAGCGCATAGACCGGGTTCCCGTCCGCGTCGGTGTCGGTCTGCACGTTGGTTTGGATTTCCGACTTCAGATACGAACCGAATACATAAAGCGAAAGCTCGCGAACCGGTTGATAGGCGATGCTGCCGTCCACGCCGTACTTATGCACGGCGCCGAGGTTGCGATAGGTGGTGATGTCCGTCAGCGGATCGTAGGACGAGGCCAGCCGGTTCTTGAAGATGGTCAGCCACGGGCCGACGTACGCTTGGATTTTGCTCGTCGTATAGCGGACGCCGGCGTCGAAGTTATCCGTGGTTTCCGGGGTCGGATTGGTGAAATCTGGCGTGTTGGCGTAATATAGCGCTTGATACAGATTGTCGGTGCCCGGAATCTGCACGCCCTTCGAATAGCTTCCATAAATTTGGAAGGCCGATGTGACGTTGTAAGTGACGTTAGCTGACGGGAGGAACTCGTGATAGCTGAGCGACTTGTCCAGCGGAGCAACCGAATTCGGATGTGATAGCTGGTACGTTGCGTAATCCGCATCGTCGCCCGCAACGCAATCGACAAAACCGTTAGCACCGCTGGTGAAACAATATTGATGCAGGTTGCGCTTTTCGTTGACGTAGCTGCCGCCGACATCAAGCGTCAGCTTATCGTCGAAGAATTTGCCGCGATATTCAAGACCGACCTTGTCGAGGATCGCAAATGACTTGCGGTTACGCTTCTCGACGGGCTCACCGTTGGCGGCGAGGATCGGGTCGTTGATCGGGAAGGGATCCGCAGCCTGCCCGTTGGCGAGCAGATAGCCGACCGGGCCATCCTGCCGGTGGCGACCGTAATCATGCGCGTAAGCGACGCGGATCGACTGGCCTTCGGCAATGTTCCACTGAAGCGAGCTGGTCAGCGTGTAACGATGCGTGACGGTCTGGCTGGGGGCGTAGAGCTTCACGCCACCCGGGATCGTCTTGCCGGTGACCGGATCGACGGTGTTGTGATCCAGAGTATCGCCGTCGCCGTTAAGGTCTTCGCCGAAATAGTAGCTGTTGCCAATATAGCCGAGCAGCCCATCCGGACTGGCGCTTTCTTGCGCCGTGATCGCGCCAGAGCCACCATTCGCCTTGACGTATTGGAAGCTGGGATCGACCGTCAGGATCAGATTGTCGGTGAGATGAAACAACGAGGTGAAGCGGATGCTGCCCGTGTTCGAGGGGTTCTGGCCCTCGGCATAATTGGTGCCGCATGAATTAGGATTGTCCTGAACGCCTGCCTGCGCAACATCGATCTGGCAGCGGTCGAGCTGAAGATCGCGGCTATCCTTGCTGATCGGGAATTCGTCGTAATAAACGTCAGCCGTATTGTTGTTGCGGTTGACGTTGTAATTGCCGGCGAGTGCGATGAAGTCGCCGTTGTTGCCGATCGGCTGGTAGATCTTGGCGTTATACGCGCCTTTGCGGATCTTGCCCTTCGGATTGTAAACCGTGCGGTAATCCTGATGGCTGGCCGAAACCCAGGCCTTGGTGCCGAACGACGTCAGCACGCCGGTGTTGAACAGGCCGAACACGCGGAACATGTTCTGATCGCCGATCGAGCCGGACATCCGTCCGCCGATCTCGTCGGTCGGGACGATCGTGGTGTAAGCGACGGTCGAACCCGAGGCCGACGCCGACGGGCTGTCGATATCGACCGAGCCGAGCGTGACGTTGACCTGATCGATCAGCTCGGGATCGATCTGCTGGTTCGAATAGATCGCATAGTTGCCGGTGTCGTTGAGCGGCAAGCCGTCGACCGTCTGCAGAATGCGGCTGGCGTCGAAGCCGCGGATCGAGAGCGAGCCGCCCGAAGAACCGTAACCGTCGTAGCTGTTGAAGCTGACGCCCGGCAACAGGTTGATCATTTCGTCGACCGACTGGCCGGCGGTTTCGTGGCTGAGAAACTTCTGGGTGAGCTGGACGCGGGTTTTGCCAGTGTCCGGGATCTTGGTGCCGGCGACATCGGTGTTACGCGCGCCGGTGACGACGATGTCGCCCTGCTCGAATTCGGTCGTTCCGGTCGACTGGGCGAAGGCCGCGCCCGGAATCATCAGCGCGGCAAGCGCCACGCCAGCATAAAGCTTGATTTGCATGAGTGTATTTCCCCTGAGGAACCAAGTGGTGCGTCTTCTGTGAGGGCTCTGGCCCCGCACCGCAGCCCGCCTCTGCCCCCCAAATATTTCCTTTGGATGACAGTCAATCAACTTGGACGCAGATGCAGCATTCGAGTCGATCGGCGTTGCAAAAAAGCATCACCGCGCGGCGGCGACAATCGCGTTCCAGGCGGGTTCGTCGATCACCTTAACCCCTAGGTCCGCGGCCTTTTTCAGCTTCGAGCCGGCGCCGGGACCGGCGATAACGAGGTCCGTTTTGGCCGAGACCGACCCCGCCACGCGGGCGCCGAGCGACTCCGCCTGGGCCTTCGCTTCGTCGCGTGACAGCGTCTCGAGACTGCCGGTGAACACCAATGTCTGCCCGGTAACCGGCGACTCGCGGGTTTTGCTTACATAAATCTGCGGATGGACTTCGCCGAGCAGTTCCGCCCACGCCGCGCGGTTGTGTTCCTCGGCGAAGAAATCGACCAGCGCTTGCGCCACCACCGGGCCGATCCCCTCGACGCCGGTGAGTTCGGCGAGCGCCTCGGGATCGTCCGCCGCGCGCGTTGCCACAGCGGCGACCGTCTCGACGGTAGCGAACGCCTTGACGAGATCGCGCGCCGTCACTGCACCGACGTGACGGATGCCGAGCCCGAACAGGAAACGCGCGGGATCGGGCGCGCGCTTGTCCTCGATCGCCGCGAGCAGATTGTCGACCGAGGTGGCGGCCCAGCGTTCGCGACCGATCAAGTCGTCGCGCTTGTCTTTCAAGCGGAAGATGTCGGCGGGCGAATGGAGCAGGCCGTCACGGAAGAAGCTCTCGACGCTGGTCGCGCCGAGCCCCTCGATGTCCATTGCGCCGCGGCTGGCGAAGTGGCGCAGCCGCTCGACGCGCTGCGCCGGGCAGATCAGCCCGCCGGTGCAGCGGATATCGACTTCGCCTTCCTCGCGCACCGCGTCCGAGCCGCATTCGGGGCAGACGGTGGGGAACGGCCAGGCGCCGCGGCTGTCGTCGCGCGACAGATTGTCGACGATCTGCGGGATCACATCGCCGGCGCGTTGCAGCACGATGCGGTCGCCGGGCCACACGTTCAGCCGCGCGATCTCATCGGCATTGTGGAGCGTCGCGTTGGTGACGACGACGCCGCCGACCGTCACCGGCTCGAGCCGCGCGACCGGGGTCAGCTTGCCGGTGCGGCCGACCTGGATGTCGATCCGCTCGAGCGTCGTCTGCGCGCGCTCGGCGGGGAATTTGTGCGCCAGTGCCCAGCGCGGCGCCTTGGCGACCGCGCCGAGCCGCGCCTGCCAGTCGAGCCGGTCGACCTTGTAGACCACGCCGTCGATATCGAACGGCAGATCGGCGCGCTGCGCCTCGATTGCGCGGTAGACGCCGAGTGCCGCATCGGTGCTCTCGACGCGCTGGAAGCTGTCGGCGACGGGGATTCCCCAGCGGCGGATCGTTTCGATCACCGCGGTCTGCGTGTCGCCCGGCAGGCTGGTCGCCTCGCCCCAACCGTGCGCGAGGAATCGCAACGGGCGTTCGGCCGTCACGGCGGCGTCTTTCTGGCGCAGCGACCCGGCGGCGGCGTTGCGCGGATTGGCGAACTGGCGGGCCTTGGCCGGATCGTCGGCCTCGGCCAGCAGCCGGGCGTTGAGTGAGGCGAACGCGGCCTTGTCCATATAGACTTCGCCGCGGACCTCGAAGACGTCGGGCGCATCGCTCGGCAGCGTGGCGGGAATGTCGGCGATGGTGCGGACATTGGCGGTGACGTCCTCGCCGACCTGGCCGTCGCCGCGGGTCAGCGCCTGGACCAGTTGGCGATTTTCATAGAGCAGCGAGCAGGACAGGCCGTCGATCTTGGGCTCGGCGCTCAGCGCGACCGGCTCGGCGTCGTCGAGCCGGAGGAAACGCCGGATGCGGGCGATGAACTCGGCGACTTCCGCGTCGGCAAAGGCATTGTCGAGGCTCATCATCGGCCGGGCATGCGCGACCTTGGCGAGGTGCCCGGCAGGGGCGGCGCCGACCGTGCGGCTTGGCGAATCGGCGCGGATCAGGTGCGGGAAGGCAGCCTCGATCGCAGCGTTCTCGCGGACCAGCGCATCATAGTCGGCGTCGGCGATCTCGGGCGCGTCGTCGGTGTGATAGAGCCGATTGTGCCGGGCGATCTCGCCCGCGAGGAACGCGAGACGATCGGCGGCGGCGTCATCCGAGGCGGGGAGGGCGGTCATGGCGTAGCGCTACGGCAAGCGAAGCGTGCTCGGCAAGATGTCGCGGCCATACGCTTGCCGCTCTCCCGTCATCCCCGCGGAGGCGGGGACCCATCTCCTGCCGTCCGAGACGGGTCCCCGCCCGCGGGGATAACAATGCGACGGTGTCGGCATGCGGTTACGCCGCCTCGAGCAGCCGCTCCGCTTGCGCGCGCGCTTCGTCGGTGACGGTGGCGCCGGACAGCATCCGGGCGATCTCCTCGCGGCGATCGGCCTCGTCGAGCGATACCACGCCGGTGCGCGTGACCACGCCGTCGTTGCGCTTGGCGATCAGCAAATGGTGTCGCCCGCGGGCCGCGACCTGCGGGCTGTGCGTGACCACCAGCACTTGCGCGGTGTTGGCAAGCCGAGCGAGGCGCTCGCCGATCGCGCTCGCCACCGCACCGCCGACGCCGCGATCGATCTCGTCGAAGATCATCGTCGCCGCCGCGCCTTGCTCGGCCAGCGCGACCTTGAGCGCGAGGATGAAGCGCGACAGCTCGCCGCCCGACGCGATCTTGGCGAGCGGGCCGAACGGCGCGCCGGGATTGGTGGCGATTTCGAACGCCACCCGGTCCTGGCCGGCAGGCGACCATTGGTCTTCGCCCAGCGCGTCGATCACCGTGCGGAAACGCGCGGCATCGAGCTTGAGCGGTGCGAGTTCGGCGGCGACGGCGGCGTCGAGCTTAGCTGCGGCGTCCCGGCGCGCGGCCGTCACCGTCGCGGCGGCGTCGAGATAGGCGGTGCGCATGGCGTCGCGTTGCCGCTCGAGCGCGGCGACGCCGGCGCCGCCGCCGGTGATGCGATCGAGCCGCGCGCTCAGCTCGGCAGCAAGCGCGGCGAGATCGTCGGGCTGGATGCGGTGCTTGCGCGCGACGGCGCGAAGCTCGAACAGCCGCGTCTCATCGGCTTCGAGCCGGGCGGGGTCGAATGCGAGAGCGCCCGCCGCCGCATCGATATTGTCCTGTGCCTGAGCCCCTTCGATGATCGCGCGGTCGATCGCCGCCAGCGCCTCGGCAAGCGCGGGGTGGTCGGCCGCGACGCGTTCGAGCACGCGCGCCGCCTGGCGTAGCCGCGCGAGCCCACCGTCCGATCCGTCGAGCAGATCGGCGATGGTCTGAAGATCGCCGGCGATCTTCTCGCCGCGTTGCATGGCGGCGCGGCGATCGGCGAGCTCGGCTTCCTCGCCGGGTTCGGGGCCGAGCGCGGCAAGCTCGGCGACGGCGTGCTCCAGCCAGTCCTGATCGCGCTGCGCATCGTCCTGCTCGGCGCGCGCGGCGGCGAGCGCCTCTTCGGCGGCGCGCCAATCGCGGTGCGCGGCGGCCAGCGGCTCCTTGTCGAGCCTGGCGAACGCATCGAGCAAGGCGCGGTGGCCGCGCGGGTTGAGCAGCCCGCGATCGTCATGCTGGCCGTGGATCTCGATCAGCGCGCCGGCAAGATCGCGCAGCAAGCCGGCCGACGCCGGCTGGTCGTTGACGAACGCGCGGCTGCCGCCGTCGGCTTTGACGATGCGGCGGATCATCAGCGGTTCGCCGGGATCGATGTCGAAGCCGTTGTCGGCGAGCAGCGTTGCAACCGCGCCATCTGTTGCAGGGGCGGCAAAGCTCGCGGTGACGACGGCCTGCGCGGCACCGCTGCGCACCAGCGCGCTGTCGCCGCGTGCACCGAGCGCGAGCCCGAGCGAATCGAGCAGGATGGATTTGCCCGCGCCGGTCTCACCCGTCAGCACGCCGAGCCCGGGGCCGAATTCAAGGTCGAGCGCCTCGATCAGCACGACGTCACGGATGGCGAGCGCGTTCAGCATGTCCCTCGCACTTCTAGGGGCAAAAACGCCGCGAGGGAATCAGTTCGCGGGCGGATCGCCGCCGGGGCTGGTGGGATTGGCCCCGCCGGTGATGTCGACCGGCGCCGGCGTCGAGCTCGCGCCGATGTCGGTCATGCCCTTGCCCTTGACCGGCACGCTCATATTGCCCTGCGTCGCCGCTTCGCCGCGGGTAACGATCGAGGCGCCCGAGTCCGCTGTCTTGCTCTGCTCCACACCCTGCTTCGGCGGATGATCGCCGATCAGCTTGTAGGCGCGGCCATACCACGGCGTGCCGGGATAATTGGCGCCGAGCACCGCGGCCGATTGCTTGGCCTGTTCAGGCACGCCGAGCGCCAGATAGGTCTCGGTGAGCCGCATCAGCGCCTCGGGCACATGCGTGGTGGTTTGATAGTTATCGACGACGCGGCGGAAGCGCAGCGTGGCGGCGAGCCACTGGCCGCGCGTCTCGTAGAAGCGGCCGATCTCCATTTCCTTGCCGGCCAAGTGATCGCGCACGAGATCGACCTTGAGACGCGCGTCCTGCGCATAGCGCGAATCGGGGTAACGCCGGATCAGCTCGTTGAGCGAATCGAGCGCCTGCTGGGTAATCTTCTGATCGCGCGTCACGTCGGCGATCTGCTGATAGTAATCGAGCGCGGTCAGATAATAAGCGTAAGGCGCGTCGGGGCTGCCGGGGTGAACCGAGATGTAGCGCTGCGCCGACTGGATCGACTTGGTGTAATCGCCCGCGACATAATAGCTGAATGCGGCCATCAATTCGGCCCGGCGTGCCCAGATCGAATAGGGATGCTGGCGCTCGACCTCGTCGAACAACGCGGCGGCGAGCTTATAGTCGCCTTGATCGAGCCGCTGCTTGGCGGCGCTGTACAGCGTGCCGACGTCGCGCGCGACATAGGGCAGCTCGCCCTTGGTGCGGTTGCGCGCGCAGCCGGCGATGGACAGCGAGCACGCGGCAATCAGCATGAGCGTGAGCGGACGGGACGGGGTGATACGCATGGGCGAGGTCTTTAGCCGAGTGGTTGGGCCGCGAACAATCCCCATTCGTCGGTGAGCGAAGGCTGAATGGCGCGGATCGGCTGGCGATGTTCGCACGTTGACGATATGCGCCACGCCAAATCACCGAAGGATCATGCCGATGACCGCCACGTTGCTTGCCACTCGCCGCGTCGAAAAGCCGTGGGGCCGCCACGATCTGTGGCCCGGCTTCGCCAATCCGGCGCCCGACGGCGAGGCGATCGGCGAAGTGTGGTTCCAGACGCCGGGCGAGGGCAATCCCGATCTGCTCGTCAAATATCTGTTCACCAGCGAAAAGCTGTCGGTGCAGGTCCACCCGGCCGACGCCGAGGCACGTGCGGCGGGCTATCCGCGCGGCAAGGACGAGGCATGGCTGATCCTTGCCGCCGAGCCCGATGCGACGATCGCGCTCGGCACGCTCGAGCCGATCAGCAAGGATCAGCTGCGCGCCGCCGCGCTCGACGGCTCGATCGAGCAGTTGCTCGACTGGAAGCCGGTGAAGGCCGGCGAATTCTATTATTCACGCGCCGGCACGATCCACGCGATCGGCGCCGGGATCACGGTGATCGAGATTCAGCAGAACGTCGATCTCACCTATCGGCTGTTCGATTACGGCAGCGACCGCGAGCTTCATCTCGACGCCGGTGTCGCGGTGTCCGATCCGGTGCCGTTCGTGCCGCTGCCGACGCCGCCGCAGCCGAGCGACGGCGACCGCACGATCCTGGCCGAGGGGCCGAAGTTCGTGATCGAGCGCTGGCCCGCCGGCAAGCGCCATGTCGCGCTGCCGGAGGACATGACCGGCTGGCTGGTGCCGGTCAGCGGCGAGGGGACGATCGGCGGCGTCGCCTGGCGTGCCGGCGAATGTGTGACGGTGACGGGTGCGGCCGAGCTGGTGGCGGAAGCGGGAAGCGACCTGTTGTTCGCTTATCCGGGCGACAAGCGGATTTGATCGCACGGCACGCGCCAAACCAATCTTGTCATCCCCGCGAAGGCGGGGACCCATCACCTGCCGTCCGAGATGGGTCCCCGCCATCGCGGGGATGACGGAAAAGCACGCGTATCCAGAACGCGCGATCAGCCGCGTTCGCGGGCCTGGCGATAGGTGCCGAGCAGGCGGACCCATTTCGAATGGAAACCGAGCTCGTCGAGTGCGCGATCGACGGCGGGATCGCCGGGCTTGCCGGTGATATCCGCGTAGAATTCGGTCGCCGCGAAACTGCCGCCGCGCTGATAGCTTTCCAGCTTGGTCATGTTGACGCCGTTGGTGGCGAAACCGCCCATCGCCTTGTAGAGCGCGGCGGGCACATTCTTCACCTCGAAGATCAGCGTCGTGACGAACGGGCCTTCGCCGCTCGGCGCGCTGCCGGCGCGGGCGAGCACGACGAAGCGCGTGGTATTGTGCTCGGCGTCGGCAATGCCGTCGGCGAGCAGCTCGAGCCCGTAAATCTGCGCGGCGGCGGGCGGCGCGAGCGCGGCGATGCGGCGATCGCCAAGCTCGGCGACCATCGCCGCGGCGCCCGCCGTATCGGGATAGGAAACCGGCTGGATGCCGCGGGCCTTGAGCCAGTGGCGGCACTGGCCAAGCGCTTGCGGGTGGCTCATCGCCTCGCGCACGTTGTCGATCGCGCCAAGCCCCATCAGCGCATAATGGATCGGCAGGAAATGTTCGCCGGTGATCACCAGCCCCGATTCGGGCAGCAGGAAATGCATGTCGGCGACGCGGCCGTGGAGCGAATTCTCGATCGGGATGATCGCGCAATCGGCGCGTCCTTCGCGCACCGCATCGATCGCGTCGGCGAAATCGAAGCACGGCAGCGGTCGGCAATCGGGAAACGCCTCGAGTGCGGCGATGTGCGAATTGGCGCCCGGCGCGCCCTGAAAAGCGACGGCGCGCGCCGGGTCACGCGCGGCGTCTTCCATCATCTGCGCCACGATCGGGCGCGCGGGGGCGGCAAAAGTCTCCATCGGCGACAGCGCGCCTAGCCGCCTCGCCCGAGCCGAGCAAGCGCGGCTTGCGGTGTCGGCATCGCGATTCTAAAGGGAGGCACCTTTTCGCTATGGACGGCCGGCAACCGGGGGCCCGTCTTTTCAACAGGACATGACGCACAGATGGACAATCGCACCAATACGATCGCGGGCTGGACGCTGGCTGGATTGGCATCGGCGCTGGCGTTGTCGATCGTCGGCGGCATGGTGCTTCATTCGGAGCGTCCCGAAAAGATGGGCTATCCGATCGAGGGCGTCGAGGAAGCGGGCGGCGACGCCGCCGCCGCGGCGATCACGCCGATCGCCAACCGCCTCGCCACGGCCGATCCGGCCAAGGGCGCCGAGACGTTCAAGAAGTGCGCGGCGTGCCACACGATCAATCAGGGCGGGCCGAACGGGCAGGGGCCCAATCTCTACGCCACCGTCGGCGAGGCGATCGCGCAGGGCAAGAACGGTTTCGCCTTCTCCGATGCGCTCAAGTCGATCGGCGGAACCTGGACGTTCGATGCGCTCGACAAATGGCTGACCAGCCCGCGCAAGTTCGCCAACGGCACCAAGATGACCTTCGCCGGCCTGTCCGATCCGCAGGACCGCGCCAACGTCATCGCCTATCTGAACGCGCAAGGATCGAACCTGCCGTTGCCCAAGCCCGAGGCGGCCCCAGCCGCCGCCGCCGGCGCTGCGCCGGACAATGCCGCTGCACCGGCCAGCGAGAATGCCGCGGAAGCCAATGTGACGTCATCGACCGATGTGACCAATCAGGCGACGCCGGCCCCCGGCGCGCCCTCGGTCGATCCCAACGCCGCGAAACAGGCGGCCAAGCAGGACTGAGGCGATTCACGCTGCGGCCGGAATGCCGCGGCGGTTAGCTGTGAAGGATCGACACGCGGGTGCCGGGGTGCGCGCTCGTTATGTTGACCGTCGCGCCGAGTTGCCGCGATAGCGCCTCGATGATTCCCGAGCCGAGGCCGCGCTTGGCGACTTCATGGTCGCCCGGCATGCCGACGCCGTCGTCGCCGACGATCAGCGCCCATTTGTTGATGTCGCAATGGTAATATTCCACGCTGATCTTGCCGGTCTGGGCGCGTCCGGGAAAGGCATGCTTCAGCGCGTTGATGACAAGTTCGGTGACGATCAGGCCGAGGCTGACCGAAACGTCGGCGCTCGCTACGCTGTCGTCGATCGTTGTGGTCAGCGAGACGCGCTCGGGGTCGGAGATCATCGACGCGGCGATGCTGCTGCACAGATCGGTGAAATACTGTCGAAGCACGACGTCGCCGGCGTTGGTCGCGGCGAGATGGCGCTGTAGCGTCGCGATCGACATGACGCGGTGGTGCGCGTCGCGCAGATGGACGCGGATTTCCTCCGATTGGACCTTGCGCGCGCTCTGCATCAGCACGCTGGCGATGATCTGGAGGCTGTTGGCGACGCGGTGTTGCAGCTCCTGAAACATGATCTGCTGCTGGCCGATCATTTCCTGCTTGAGCTTCTCCGCGAGGCGCGCCGCCGTCACATCGGTAATCGCAAGCACGATCAGCGGCTCGGTCGACCCGGCATAATCTAGCTTGTGCGCGTTGAGCACGAGCCGGCATGGCGGATGATCCTGGCGCACGAGATCGATTTCATAAGCATCGATCGCGGCCTTGCCCGATACCGTGGCGTCGAGCAGCGACCGGAGCTGCGGGATGTCCCACTCGCCATCGCCCAAGGCGAAGATACTGACGTCCACCACCCTAGCCGGATCGAGAGCGAACGTGCCGCAGAACGACCTGCTCGCCGCCCGCACGACGAGATGTTCGTCGAGCAGGACCAGCGGCGCGTTGGACGAGAGGACGAGCGCGATAGCCAAGCCGCTCGCCGTCTCGCGGCGCAGGGGCGCACCTTCCATGGCCGACGCCTTTCGGCAAACCGGAGGGTTTCGGTACGAAAACCGTGCCCGGCTAGGTCGGCGACTCTCCGCCAAAGCGCATGTTCGGCTGCGGCGTAAGGCTCGCCGCTACGGCTTTATCACGTACAGCTGCAAAGCCCGCACGATAAACGCCGCGCCGCAGCCGCTGGGATTCAGCTTCGGCGATCATCCATCGGCGCCTGCGCTTCATGTTGTTCGCGGGCATGCTCGCTGGCGGTTTCCTGGGCGGCTTCGCCTTCGCGGCGGGCGCGGTAGAAGTCCTTGACCACGGCCCAGCCTTCCTCGGCGGTCTCGACGATCGTGAAGATATCGAGATCGCGGCGGCTGATCACGCCTTCGTCGCACAAGGCGTCGAAATTGACGACGCGACTCCAGAAATCGCGGCCGTAGAGCAGCACCGGGATCGGATCGATCTTGCCGGTCTGGATCAGCGTCAGCAATTCGAACAGCTCGTCGAACGTGCCGAACCCGCCCGGGAAGGCCGCCAGCGCGCGGGCGTGGAGCAGGAAGTGCATCTTCCTGAGCGCGAAATAGTGGAACTGCATGCTAAGCGAGGGCGTCACATAGGGGTTGGGCGCTTGTTCGTGCGGCAGCACGATATTGAGCCCGACCGATTCCTCGCCGACATCGCACGCGCCGCGATTGGCCGCTTCCATGATCGACGGGCCGCCGCCCGAGCAGACGACGAACTGGCGCTTGCCTTCCTCGTCACGCGGCAACTGGCTGACCATGCGGGCGAGCTCGCGCGCGACATCGTAATAATGCGACTTGTCGACCAGGCTCTGCGCGACCTTTTTGGCCTGTTCGCCCTGTGCGGCGTCAAGCATCGCCTGCGCCTTGGACGGCTCGGGGATGCGCGCCGATCCGTAGAAGACGAATGTCGAGCCGATATTGGCTTCGTCGAGCAGCAATTGCGGCTTCAGCAGCTCGAGCTGAAAGCGCACCGGACGCAGGTCTTCGCGCAGCAGGAAATCCATGTCCTGAAAGGCGAGCCGGTAAGCCGGGTTCTCGGTCTGCGGGGTGGAGATGCCGGACTTGACCGTCTCGGCTTCTTGCTTGGCCCCGCGAAAGACGCGGGACGGTACATGTGTATCGCTCATTGGCGTGGCCTTTAAGGGAAAGCGGCAGCCTTGCCAATCATCAGCGGCAGAAGCTGGCGTGATCGTCTTCGAGGTGGAGATGATTACGGTGCGCGCTGTTATAATCCGGGCTGAGCACGGTGCCGAACCGTTTGCAGGCCGAGCTGTGGATCGTGCTGAGAAACGCGCGAACTTGCGGGCTGGAGGAGCGCCAGTCGCCCAGGATGCTGATGCGTCGTCCATCGGCGAGATCGAACGCCGATACGTCGACGGCATTGGCGATGGCGTGGCCCGAAAGGCGCGCCGACGCGGTGCCGACGGTATTGCGGCAGGCATAGGTGCCGAACGTCTCGACCTTGACCAGCTGACTGCCGAGCATCTGATAGGCGGCCGGCGCGACGGCGTTGCGCACCCAGCCGGCATAGGCCTCGGCCAGGCCGCAGCGCATCGCGCCGAGATTGGTCGTCGGCACGCCGACATCGAGCAATTGCACCGTGCCGATCGTCGAACACGCCCTGCCGCGCTCGCGATCGGGCAGCGGATTATAGGCGACGCCGATCCGGCGCAAATCGGCATAACACTGCCGCGTCTCATCCCTGCTCGGCGCATAGGCCATGGTGCGACCGTGCGCGGTCGTCGGCGCCTCGCGGCGGCTGCCGCAGCCGACGAGCGCAACCAGTGGCACGAGCAGCAGGAGAACGAACCGGATTTTCATCGTTATACCCTGCACGCGACGATCGATGTCCCTCCCTATGGTCTTGCCGGCGAGATTGACAGCCGTGCGCGAAACGCCAAGCATATCTCAGACAAATAGGGGGAGGCGACGATGAACAAATGGCTTGGCATGGGTGCCGCGATCCTGGCGATGCTGGCGAGCGCGGCGTCCGCCCAGCAGCGCTATCCGCTCTGGGCACACGGCGCGCCCGGTTTCGAAGACCGCGCGGCGATTCCTGAACTGTCGCAGGATTACTGGACGAAACACGTCAACAATCCGAGCATCACCGCCTATCTGCCCGATCCGCACAATGCGACCGGAACGGCGATCGTGATCGTGCCGGGCGGCGGGCATGAATTGCTGGTGACGACCACCGAAGGCGACGATGTCGCTCACTGGCTGGCCGATCGCGGCGTGGCGGCGTTCGTCGTGCGCTATCGCTTGTTCCGCGAGAAAGGCTCGCCGTATACGCTCGAAGACGCGCGTGCCGATGTCGAGCGCGCGATGCGCACGGTGCGCGCTCGGACCGCCAAGTTTCATATCGATCCGCACCGGATCGGCGTGTGGGGCTTTTCGGCGGGCGGCGAGCTGGCACGGATGGTGACGCTCAGCCCGCCCGTGGCGCCGCGTGGGACCGCGGATGCGATCGACGCGGTGTCGGAAAAGCCCGATTTCGCGATCCTCGAATTTCCTGGCCCGCTCCATGCCGCCGAATATGTCACTGCGGCGTCGCCGCCGGTGCTGCTCACCGCGGCCAATGACGATCAGTGCTGTTCCGGGCCGACGGTCGACGTGCTCAACGAATATCGCAAGGCGCATGCCTCGGTCGAAATGCACCTTTATGCGGCTGGCGGCCATGCTTTCAATCTCGGCGAGGATACGCCGCTGGCGAGCCTGCAACATTGGCCGCAGCGCGTGCTCGATTGGCTGTCCGATCGCGGATTGCTCGGGCGGCCGGCGCCGGTGTTCGTTCCGAAATAACGATCAGATCACCTGCTCGCTTGACTCCGCCCCGGACATCTCTAGGGCGGCCGACGGGCCACGCGGTCCCAACGCCGCGCGTGCTCTCTGCAAGGAGAGACTGACATGACTGATACGACCGTTGCCGACGCCACAGCTGCGTCCGCCAAACCCCAGACCAAGCCGAAACGCCCGTTTTTCTCGTCGGGTCCGTGCGCCAAGCCACCGGGCTGGGACGCATCGAAACTCGCCACCGATGTTCTCGGCCGCTCGCATCGGTCTAAGATCGGCAAGAGCCGGTTGCAGCACGCCATCGACCTGACGCGCGCAATTCTCGGCGTGCCCGACACGCACCGGATCGGCATCGTGCCGGCGTCGGATACCGGCGCGGTCGAAATGGCGATGTGGTCGCTGCTCGGGCCCAAGCCGGTGCAGGTGCTCGCTTGGGAGAGCTTCGGCGAGGGTTGGGTGACCGATGCGGTCAAGCAATTGAAGATCGAGCCCGAAGTGCTCAAGGCGCCGTATGGCGAGATCGTCGACCTGACGTTGGCCAAGCCCGATGCAGACGTGATCTTCACCTGGAACGGCACGACCTCGGGCGTGCGCGTGCCGAACGGCGAGTGGATCGCCGACGATCGCACCGGTCTGACGATCGCCGACGCCACCTCCGCCGTGTTCGCGATGGACATGCCGTGGGACAAGCTCGATGTGACGACATTTTCCTGGCAGAAGGTGATGGGCGGGGAGGCGGCGCACGGCGTGATCATCCTCGGGCCCCGCGCGGTCGAGCGACTGGAAAGCTACACGCCGGCCTGGCCGCTGCCGAAGATTTTCCGGCTGACCAAGAGCGGCAAGCTGATCGAAGGAATCTTCAAGGGCGAGACGATCAACACGCCGTCGATGCTCGCGGTCGAGGATTACATCTTTGCGCTCGAATGGGCGCAATCGATCGGCGGGCTCAATGCGCTGATTTCGCGCTCGACCGCCAATGCCACCGCGCTCGGCCGGATCGTCGAAGCGCGCGACTGGCTCGATCATCTGCCGGCCGATCACGCGGTGCGATCGAACACCAGCGTGTGCCTGAAGCTCGTCACCGACAAGGATGCCGAGGCGCAAGCCGCGATGGTCAAGAAGATCGCGTCGCTGCTCGAGGCGGAGGACGCAGCGTATGACATCGCCGGCTACCGCGATGCGCCGCCGGGGCTGCGCATCTGGTGCGGCGCGACGGTCGACACCGCCGATATCGAGGCGCTCGGCCCGTGGCTCGACTGGGCCTGGGCGCAGGTTTCGGCTGCCTAAAGCCCTCTCCCCTTCAGGGGAGAGGGTTGGGAGAGGGGCAGTCCGATCATTCACATTACAGGGCCGGGATCGAGAGACTGCCCCTCTCCCCGGCCCTCTCCCCTGAAGGGGAGAGGGAGAATCACCATGCCCAAAGTGCTCATTTCCGACAAAATGGATCCCAAGGCCGCCGAGATCTTCCGCGCGCGCGGCGTCGAGGTCGACGAGATCACCGGCAAGACGCCCGACGAATTGAAGGCGATCATCGGCCAATATGATGGCCTTGCGATCCGTTCCTCGACCAAGGTGACCAAAGACATCCTCGATTCCGCGACCAACCTGAAGGTCGTCGGTCGCGCCGGCATCGGGGTCGATAACGTGGATATTCCCGCAGCGAGCGCCAAGGGCGTCGTCGTGATGAACACGCCGTTCGGCAATTCGATCACCACTGCCGAACACGCCATCGCGTTGATGTTCGCGCTCGCCCGGCAACTTCCGGAAGCGGATGCTTCGACGCAGGCGGGCAAGTGGGAAAAGAACCGCTTCATGGGCGTCGAATTGACCAGCAAGACATTGGGGCTGATCGGCGCGGGCAATATCGGCTCGATCGTCGCCGAGCGCGCGCTGGGGCTGCGCATGAAGGTGATCGCCTATGATCCCTTCCTTACCCCCGAGCGCGCAATCGAGATGGGCGTCGAAAAGGTCGATCTCGATACGCTGCTGGCGCGTGCCGATTTCATCACGCTGCACACGCCGCTGACCGATCAGACGCGCAATATCCTGTCGAAGGAAAACCTCGCCAAGACCAAACAGGGCGTGCGGATCATCAATTGCGCGCGCGGCGGGCTGATCGACGAAGCGGCGCTCAAGGACGGGCTCGATTCGGGGCAGATCGCGGGCGCCGCGCTCGACGTGTTCCAGACCGAGCCGGCCAAGGAGTCGCCGCTATTCGGCACGCCGGGCTTCGTCTCGACCCCGCACCTCGGCGCATCGACGACCGAGGCGCAGGTCAACGTCGCGATCCAGGTTGCCGAGCAGATGGCCGATTTCCTTGTGTCGGGCGGTGTCACCAACGCGCTCAACATGCCGAGTTTGACGGCGGAGGAAGCGCCCAAGCTCAAGCCGTATATGGCGCTGGCGGAAAAGCTCGGTTCGCTGATCGGCCAGCTTGCGCACGGCGCGCTGTCGGGGATTTCGGTCGAGATCGAGGGCGCGGCCGCGTCGCTCAACCCGAAGCCGATCACCGGCGCGGTGCTCGCCGGGCTGATGCGGGTGCATTCGGACACCGTCAACATGGTCAACGCGCCGTATCTCGCCAAGGAACGCGGGCTCGACGTGCGCGAAGTGCGGCATGACCGCGAGGGCGATTACCACACGCTGGTGCGCGTCACGGTGAAGACCGAGGCCGGCGATCGATCGGTGGCGGGCACGCTGTTCGGAGACGCCGCGCCGCGGCTGGTCGAGCTGTTCGGAATCAAGGTCGAGGCCGATCTGGTCGGCAACATGCTCTATGTCGTCAACGAGGACGCGCCGGGCTTCATCGGCCGGATCGGCACGACGCTGGGCGAGGCCGGGGTCAATATCGGTACCTTCCACCTCGGCCGCCGGTCGGCGGGCGGCGAGGCGGTACTGCTGCTGTCGGTCGACGAGCCCGTCACACCGGCGCTGATCACACAAGTCCGCGCGCTGCCCGGCGTCAAGACCGCGATGGCGCTGGCGTTCTAAATCGCTAAAGGAGCGGGCATGACCTCCGCCCTTCTGCCCGCCGGTTTCCACGACCGCTTGCCGCCGCATGCCGATGCGGCGGCGCGGCTGGAGGCGACCGTGCTCGGCGCGGCGTTCGCGCATGGCTATGAGCGCGTCGATCCGGCGCTGGCCGAGTTCGAGGAGGGGCTGTCCGGGCGGCTCAAATCGGCGCGGCCGCAGGATGTCGTGCGCTTCGTCGATCCAGTGTCGCAGAAGAGCCTGGCGATCCGGCCCGACATCACCGCGCAGGTCGGCCGCATCGCCGCGACGCGGATGGCGCACCATCCGCGCCCGGTGCGGCTGAGCTATGCCGGGCCGGTGCTCAAGCTGCGCGCCGGCGAGCTCGCGCCCGAGCGCGAGATGCGGCAGGTCGGCTGCGAGTTGATCGGCGCGGACAGCGTGGCCGCTGCGCGAGAAGTGGTTGAGGTCGCGGTCGAGGCGCTCAAGACGGCCGGGATCGAGGGCGTGTCGATCGACTTCACCTTGCCCGATCTGGTCGATGTGCTCGCCGCCGGCCCGCTGCCGGTCGCAGTCGAGCGGATCGATGCGCTGCGCGATCGGCTCGACGCCAAGGATGCGGGCGGCGTGGCGGAGATCGCGCCCGATTATCTGCCGTTGATCGAAGCGGCCGGGCCCTTCGACGCCGCTGTCGCGCGGCTGCGCGGGTTCGACGGCGCGCTGGCGTCACGGCTCGACGGGTTGGCGGCGCTCGCCGAGGGGCTCGATGTCACGCTGACGCTCGATCCCACCGAACGGCATGGCTTCGAATATCAGAGCTGGCTGGGGTTCTCGATCTTCGCACGCGGCGTGCGCGGCGAGATCGGGCGCGGCGGGAGTTACACCGTGATGCGCGAGGACGGCGAGGAGCCGGCGGTCGGATTCTCGCTGTTCGTCGATGCGATCGTCGAAGCCGGCGCGGGCGTCGCCGATCGGCGGCGGTTGTTCCTGCCGCACGGCACCCACTCGCACGAGGCAGCGCGGTTGCGCGCCGCCGGCTGGGTCACGGTCGCCGCGCTCGAACCCGGCGATAGTGCCGAGGCGCAATTGTGCACGCATGTTTACGTCGATGGAGAGGCGCGCACTCTCGACTGATCCTCAACCCGTCACCCCGGACTTGTTCCGGGGTCCACCATGCCGCAAGCTGTGGCGCGCGTTTGGATGAGTGGATGCCGGAACAAGTTCGGCATGACGACCTTGACCTAAGGACTTGAAGTAATGGCCAATGTGGCAGTCATCGGCGCTCAATGGGGCGATGAGGGCAAGGGCAAGATCGTCGATTGGCTCGCCGAGCGCGCCGATGTGGTGGTGCGTTTTCAGGGCGGCCACAACGCCGGGCATACGCTCGTCGTCGGCGACGCAGTCTACAAGCTCTCGCTGCTGCCGTCGGGCATCGTCCGAGGCACGCCGAGCGTTATCGGCAACGGCGTGGTGCTCGATCCCTGGGCCTTGAAGGCCGAGGTCGAGAAACTGCGCGGGCAGGGCGTTACGATCTCGCCGGACACGCTGATGATCGCCGACAATTGCGCGCTGATTTTGCCGTTCCACCGCGATCTCGACGGGCTTCGCGAGGATGCGTCGGGCGCCGGCAAGATCGGCACGACGCGGCGCGGCATCGGCCCGGCCTATGAAGACAAGATCGGTCGGCGCGCGATCCGGCTTTGCGATCTGGCGCATCTCGACGATCTCGGCTCGCAGCTCGACCGGCTGACCGCGCATCACGATGCGCTGCGCGCCGGCTTCGGCGAGCCGCCGATCGACCGTGAGGCGCTGATCGCCGAACTGCGCGCGATCGCTGATTTCGTGCTGCCATATGCTCGGCCTGTGTGGCGCGATCTCAATCAGGCGCGTAGCGGCGGCAAGCGTATCCTGTTCGAAGGCGCACAGGGCGTTTTGCTCGACGTCGATCACGGCACCTATCCGTTCGTTACCTCGTCGAACACGATCGCGGGAACCGCGGCGGGCGGATCGGGGCTGGGGCCGAGTGCGGTCGGCTTCGTGCTGGGGATCGCCAAGGCTTACACGACGCGCGTCGGCTCAGGCCCGTTTCCGACCGAATTGGAAGACGAAATCGGCACGCGGCTCGGCGAACGTGGGCACGAGTTCGGCACCGTCACCGGGCGCAAACGGCGTTGCGGCTGGTTCGATGCGGTGCTGGTCCGGCAATCGGCGGCGGTCGGCGGCATCACCGGCATCGCGCTGACCAAGATCGACGTGCTCGACGGCATGGATGAAGTGAAGATCTGCACCGGTTACCGGCTCGGCGATCAGGTGCTCGATTATTTCCCGTCGCATTATGCCGATCAGGCGGCGGTCGAGCCGATCTACGAAAGCATCGAGGGCTGGCATGATTCGACCGCCGGAGCCCGCTCCTGGGCGGACCTGCCGGCGGCCGCGATCAAATATATCCGGCGCATCGAGGAGCTGATCAACTGCCCGGTGGCGCTGGTTTCGACCAGCCCGGAACGAGCCGACACCATCCTGGTGCGCGACCCGTTCGCGGACTGACCTCGCGACGAAGGCTTAACCGCCGGTCGATCCGCCCATCGTGCCGGTCGAGCCGCCCGATGGGGGAGCCATCGTGCCGGTCGTGCCACTGTCCGGCGTCATCGTGCCGGAATCGGGTGACGTGGTCGTGTCCGGCGTCGTAGTGGTCGACGAATCCGGCGCCATGCCGTTGTCCGGCGTCGTGGAATTATCAGGCGTCATCGAATTGTCCGGCGACATCGTGCCGTCGTCAGGGGCCGTCTGCCCGGTCGTCGTTTGACCACCGGTGGTGGTTTGTCCGCCGGTCGTAGTCTGAGGGGCGGCGATCGACGCAACCGCAACCGTCGACATTCCGAGGGCGGCTGTACCGAGAAGCATGGCAATACGCATCTGTTCTCTCCTGATGGTCTGTTTAACCGAATTGGTAATAGACCAACGGCCCATCCGCCCTAAATGCGCCATGATTCGTCGCCGCTCATCGTGCAGACAGGGCTGTTAGCCGATTTCGGTGTATTAAGCCCGATGAATGGCGAAGCTGACGAGCCCTTGGTCAAGAACTTGCAGAGAGAGAATTGATCTTGATCATGTAACGGCGGATGCACTTGGATAAGCGTGGCAGCGCTATCTCAGCCGCACTGGGCTCGATTAAGTAGTTTTTGATCGGCAAGAACCAAGGCCATCATCGCTTCGACCACAGGCGCGCCTCGGATGCCGACACATGGGTCGTGACGCCCTTTCGTAACAATTTCGGTCGCTTCGCCGTTGCGGGTGACGGTTTCTACCGGCGTCAGAATCGAGCTGGTCGGTTTGAACGCGACGCGGACGCGGATCGGCTGGCCGGTCGAGATGCCGCCGGCGATACCGCCGGCGTGGTTGGCGAGGAAGGCGGGGCCGTCATCCCCGGGGCGCATGGCATCGGCATTCTGTTCGCCCGACAAGGCAGCTGCGGCGAAGCCGTCGCCGATCTCGACGCCCTTGACCGCGTTGATCGACATGCATGCCGACGCCAGTTCGCTGTCGAGCTTGGCGTAGATCGGTGCACCCCAGCCGGCCGGCACGCCAGTCGCCTCGCAGGCGATCACCGCGCCGAGTGACGAACCCGCCTTGCGCGCGGCGTCGATCTGCGTCTCCCAGCGCGCCGCGGTCTCGGCGTCGGGACAGAAGAAGGGGTTGCGGTCGATTTCGTCCTTGTCGAACCGGTCGTAGTCGATTGCATCGCCGCCGATCGCCTCGACCCAGGCGCGGATCGATACCTCGGGGACGACGAGCCGTGCAACGCCGCCGGCCGCAACTCGCGCTGCCGTCTCGCGCGCCGAGGAGCGTCCGCCGCCGCGGTAATCGCGAAAGCCGTATTTGGCGTCATAGGCGTAATCGGCATGGCCGGGGCGATAGGCCGTGGCGACGTCCGAATAATCCTTCGAACGTTGATCGACATTCTCGATCATCAGGCTGATCGGCGTGCCGGTGGTGCGGCCCTCGAACACCCCCGATAGAATCCGGACGGCATCGGGCTCCCGGCGCTGCGTCGTGAAGCGCGAGGTGCCGGGCCGGCGCTTGTCGAGGAACGGCTGGATGTCAGCTTCGGAGAGGTCCAGCCCCGGCGGACAGCCATCGACGATGGCGCCGAGCGCCGGGCCATGCGATTCGCCCCAGGTAGTGAACCGGAACACGCGACCGAAGGTGTTGTAGCTCATGCGGCGCTACGGTTTGCCTGGGTCATGTCCCCGCGGCCCGCGATCAAGCCTTCGATCGAGATATCCTCGTCGAGTTCGTCCCAATGCAGGCCGCTCGGGCTGATCCACACCTTGCCGCGATCGGCGGGGGATCCCTGGAGCAGCCGTGGATACCAGGCCAACGGGATGCCCAGCGTGCGCCCGTCGTCAAGCCGCACCCACATCTGATCTTCGTCGAATTCAACGCTCGTCGCGCGTACCGAAATGCTCATGCCATGCGCTCACGATCTCTTGCCGGCGAAGACTCGCCTGCTCGCTGATCCATCGCAGCGCGCGGGCGTCCAAGCCGTGATTATAGGCGATCGCAACGTCCGGATAAAGCCAGAGCTTCGCATCGCCCTCGCCGCGTTTCGCGACGTGGATATGGACCGGCTCGCGGGGATCGCCTTCGCTCGAGTAGAAGTGAAAACGATACCCGCGATCGACGAAGACGACGGGCATGTCTCGATCACGCCAGCGCGATATCCGGCGCGTCTTCGGCTTTCATGCCGATGACGTTGTAGCCGGCGTCGACATGGTGCGTTTCGCCGGTGACGCCGCTCGCAAGGTCGCTGAGCAAATAGAGCCCCGCACCGCCAACATCCTCGATCGTCACATTGCGCTTGAGCGGCGAGTTGAGCTCGTTCCACTTGAGGATCAGGCGGAAATCGCCGATCCCGCTCGCCGCCAGCGTCTTGATCGGGCCGGCCGAGATCGCATTGACGCGAATGTTGTCCCGCCCGAGGTCGACCGCGAGATATTGCACGCTGGTCTCCAGCGCCGCCTTGGCAACGCCCATCACATTATAATGCGGGATGACCTTTTCGGCGCCGTAATAGCTCAGCGTCAGCAGGCTGCCGCCGTCGGGCATCATCTTGGCGGCGCGCTGCGCTACAGCGACGAACGAATAGACGCTGATATTCATCGTCGTCAGGAAATTGTCGAGGCTGGTGTCCATGAAGCGGCCGCGCAGCTCGTTCTTGTCGGAAAAGCCGATCGCGTGGACGACGAAATCGATTGTCGGCCACTCCGTCGCCAGTGCCGCAAACGTCCCGTCGAGCGCCGCCATGTCGGAGACGTCGCAATCGAACAGCCTTGCCATGCCGAGCTGCTCGGCGAGCGGGCGCACGCGCTTCTCCATCGCCTCGCCCTGATAGGAAAAGGCGAGTTCGGCACCGTGCTCGCTGAGCTTCTGGGCGATTCCCCAGGCGAGCGAGCGATCGTTGGCGAGACCCATGATCAGCCCGCGCTTGCCTTGCATCAATCCGGTCACGCTGCCGCTACCTCCTTGTTATCACCCGCGGGCGTTGCCTCTAGACCGTCATCGGGGTCTTCTGCTAGCGCCGCGTTCAAATGCGCGCCCATGACGATGCCGAGCCCGACCATGTAGAAGAAAATCAGCGCGATCATCACGCCGGCCAGGCTGCCATAGGTAAGGTCGTAACTGCCGAGCAGCGACAGCACCGGCGGCAGCAGCGCCGTGACGATCAGCCACCACGCCGCCGTCAACACCGCGCCGGGCCATTTGGGGCATTGGCTGTAGCGATATTTGCTCGGCGTCAGCGAATAGAACAGCAGGTAGAGCGCGACGATCAGCGCGATCGGCGGGGCGATGCGGCTCAGCGAGACGAGCTGGGTGACATCCTGCGACACCGGCAGCAACCGCGCGATCAGCTCCGCCACGCCGACCAGCAGCACCTGCGCGCCGAAGGCGATCAACGTGAGCACCACCGACGCGATGATGAGGCCGATCGACGTGAAGCGATATTGCCAGAACGATCGGGTCGATTTGACGCCGTAGGCGCGGCGCAGAATGTCACGGATCGTCTCGACGAAGCTTGCCGTGGTCCACAGCCCGACGAGCGCGCCGAGCCACAGCAGCGAGCCCGATCGCGCCGCCAGCACATCCGCGATCGGCTTGGCGAGCACCACGGCGACGCTGGGCGGCAGCGTGTGCAGGAAGACATCGACGGCATGCGCGCCGGCGCCGCTCTGCCCGAAAAAGCGCGCCACTGCGGCAGCGACGATGAAGAACGGGAAGAGCGTCAGCAGTGACAGATAAGCGAGGTTGCCGGCGTGGATGAAGCCATCCGAATAAGTGCCAACGAGGACGCGCTTGGTCAGTTCGAACGCATAGCTGCCAGGGCGGACCTTGGCGAGATGACGATCGAGCCTGATCCGCGTCTTGCCGCCGCGCTTGCGCCGCTCCTCGGGCGAAACCGGCGAGACATCCTCGGTCGGCAAGTCAGACGCCCAGGCGGCTGCGTGGATTGTGCGTGTCCCGGCCCGGCCAGCTTTCGACGAACTCGGTAAGCGCGGTGTCGTTCGCCGGCAGGTCGATCATCAGCGTGACGAGCTGATCGCCGCGTCCGCTGCCTTTCTTGTGAAAGCCCTTGCCCTTGAGGCGGAGCACCTTGCCCGAACTCGATCCCTTGGCGATCGTCAGATTGACCGCACCGTCGACGGTCGGTGCGCGCACCGCGCCGCCGAGCACGGCCTCCGCCAGCGTGATCGGGAGATCGAGCCGCACGTCGTCGCCGTCGCGCGTGAAGAAGCGGTGCGGCTGCACCTCGATCGTGACGATCGCGTCGCCATTGCCCCCGGGCCCGGCCTGGCCCTTGCCGGCGAGCCGCATCTGCGTGCCGCTCTCGACCCCGGCGGGCAGCTTCAGATCGATCGCGCCATCGGCCAGCACGATGCGCTGCGGCTTGAGCGCGGCGGCGTCGACGAACGGCACCTGCAGGCGATAGGCGACATTGGCGCCCTTGGGCTTGGGGCCGCGATTGAAGCCGAAGCCGCTCGAAAAACCGCCGCCGCCGCGCTGCGTGCGCTGACCGAACAGACCTTCGAAAATGTCTTCCATGCCGGCGGTGTCGCCGCCGAAATCGAACTGCGAGGAATTGGGGCGGAAGCCTGCGGACCCGCCGCCGCCACCGCCGCCGCCGAAACCGAACGGTGCGGTGGGATTGCCGTCACCGTCGATCTCACCGCGATCGAACCGCGCGCGCTTATCCTTGTCGGTCAACAGATCATAGGCGTTGGTCACCTGGCTGAACCGCTCGGACGCCTTGGGATTGTCCTTGTTGCGATCGGGGTGGAGCTCCTTGGCGAGCTTGCGATACGCCTTCTTGATGTCCGCTTCGCTCGCGCCCCGCGCTACGCCCAGCGTTGCATATGGATCGGCCATGTTGGTCCCTGTCGGTGTGTTAGCCGCCTATGTGGGCGATCGGCGGGCGTTGCGCAAATGGTGTGAGCGCCAAATCGGCGATCACGACGCCATTTCGGTGAGCGGCGCGACATCGACCGAGACGGTCATCTTCTGCGCGCCCGATCCCAGCACGATGCCGTCGATCGGCGCGATTTCGGCATAGTCGCGGCCGATCGCCATGATGATGTGATCGCCCGCCATCCAGATGCCGTTGGTCGGATCGACGCCGATCCAGCCGAGCGCCTCGCCACACCACAGCAGCACCCACGCATGCGTCGCATCGGCGCCGACCAGCCGGTCTTCGCCGGGCGGCGGGATCGTGCGGATGTAGCCCGAGGCGTAAGCGGCGGGCAGCCCGGCGGCGCGCAGGCCGGTGATCATGATCTGGGCGAAATCCTGGCACACGCCGCCGCGGCGCATGAACGCCTCGCGCGGCGGCGTATCGACCAGCGTGGCGGTGGGATCGAAGGCGAACTCGGCCTGGATGCGCCGCGCCAGGCCGATCGCTGCCTCGAGCGCGGGGCGATCGGGATCGAGTTCCTGGGCGCACCAGGCGGCGATATCGGGATCGAGCGGGATCAACGGCGAGGGATAGAGATAGGCGCTCGGCCCCGCCGGCGACGCATCGCGGCTGGCGCGCGCCGCCCCGGCGATCTCGCCGAGCGTGGGATCGCCGGCGGACGGCACCGGCACCAGCCGATCGACCGTCACGCGCGCGACGCTGTCGATCGTCAGGTGGCGGACCGGCTCGTCGATCACCAGCCGCATGACGTTGGCGAGCCCGGCCTCGGCGCGCGCCGGCGCGGTGCGGCCGCTCGGCTCGATCGTCAGCGTGTAATCGTCGAGCGTCTGGCCCGACCACAGGATCGGCTTCAGCCGCAAATTGCACCGTGCGAAGCGGACGCGCGCGCCGTAATCGAAACGGGTGACGTGGCGGATGTTATAGATCACGCCAGCGTCAGCCCGGCCGCGCGCAGCGGCTCTGCGCCTTGCAGAAAATAACGGTGCGCGATCGCTTCGGACAAGGCGCCGAGCCGTCGTTCGACATCGCCGAGCGCGTCGGCGTCGAGCCCCGCGGCGGTCGCGGTAGTGACGATCGCGGCGAGCCCGCTCGCCTCGGCCTGCTGGTCTTCCGCCATGCCGTCATCGGTCAGCACCGGCAGCGCCGCGAGATGCGCGCCGATACACTCGATCTGGAACGCCAGCGCACGCGGATTGCCGGGATCGAGCGCGATTAGATCGATCACCGGCACGCGCGCGATCCCGGTGAGGTAGCGCTGGCGGTAGCTGATCTGGCTGTCGGCGAGATCGAGCAGGGTCGTCAGATCGTCGATCCCAGCGCCGGTCATGCCGAACAGCCGCGTGGCGCGCGTGACGCTCAGCGCGCGTTCAATACGGCGGCCGAGATCATGAAAGCGCCAGGCGTCGGTGCGGCCCATATGCTCGGCGGAGAGCCCCGAAAGCGCGGCATAGCGGCGCTGCAGCGATCCGGCGCGATCGAGGATGCCGCCGCGCGTCGGGAACGGCGCATCGAGCAGCCGCACCATATCCGCCGACAGCCGGTCGCGCGATCCCTGGCCGATCGATCGCGCGCGGCGATTGATGATCCGCACGCTTTGCCAGCGCTCGTCGCCGCCCTCGATCGCGGCGCGCGCGAAGGCGGTGAGATCGGCGCGGCGCAGCGCGGCTGGATGCGGTGCGGCGCCGGCGGCGACGAGCAGCCCGACCAGCCGTCCGATCGTCTCACGCGCGAGCGACGCGCCGGCATCGGCGTCGATCGAATTGCCGAGCATCACGCGCACCACGCCGAGCAGTGCCTCGCCGCGTTCGAGATAGCGGCCGAGCCAGAAGAAATTGTCGGCAACGCGGCTCGGCAAGGTCCCCGGATTGCGGCGGATGTGAACCGAATCGCTCGCTGGCAGCAAGGTGATCGGCGCGACCGGCGCAGCGCCGTGGACGATCACATCGGCCGACCAGCTGCCCTCGCCCATCACCGAAGCGCGGGGATCGGGATGCTCGCCGATCCGCGCAAAGCCGCCGGGCAGCACGACCCAGCCGCCGTCGCCGCCGCGCGCCGCGAAGACGCGCAGCGTGAAGGGGCGGGGGGTGAGCCCGCCGTCGGCGACCACCGGCATGGTCGACAGCCGGACGATCTCCTGGCCGACATAATCCTGCGGCCGGCGCGCCAGATCGGCGATCAGCGCGTCGCGCGCCGCCCCCTGGATCGCGCTACCCAGCGTCGCGCCGCCGCCGGGCAGGCCGAGCGGGGCAGGGCCGAAGGCGGGGCCGATCACCAGCGACTCGAGATCCTCGATCACCTGATCACGCTCGCGCGGCTGGCCGCACCACCAGGTTGCGATGTTGGGCAGCTTCAGATCCTCGCCGAGCAGGCGGCGGGCGAGCTGCGGCAGGAATGCGGCGAAGGCCGGCGGCTCGATCGCGCCCGCGCCCGGCGCGTTGGCGACGACGACATTCCCTGCCGCCATCGCGTCGATCAGCCCGGCGACGCCGATCTGAGAGTGCGAATCGAACGCCAGCGGATCGAGCAGCCGCGGATCGACCCGCCGCCACAGCGCGTCGATGCGCTTGAGCCCGGCGATCGTGCGAACGTAGAGCTTGTCCTCGAGCACGGTAAGGTCGGCGCCTTCGACCAGCAGCAGCCCAAGATAGCGCGCGAGATGCGCCTGCTCGGCATAGCTCGGGTTCCAGCGACCCGGCGTCAGCAGGCCGATGCGCGGTTCGACCCGGCGGCAGGCGGCGGCGAGCCCGTCGCGAAACGCGGCGAAGAACGGCGCATGGCGCAGGATGTTCAGCCGGTTCTGCAGCCCGCCGAGCGTTCGCGCGATCGCCAGCCGGTTTTCCAGCGCATAGCCCGCGCCCGCCGGGCTGCGCAGATGATCGGCGAGCACGCGCCACTCGCCGGTCGGGCCGCGGCCGAGATCGACCGCGATGAAATTGAGGTGATAGCCGCCCGGCGGCGTCATCCCGACCAGCGGGCGCAGGAAATAGGGGCTGCCGTTGACGAGGGCAGCGGGCAGATGGCCGTTGCGCACCAGCCGCGCCTCGCCATAGAGATCGCTGATCACCGCCTCGATCAACTCGGCGCGCTGGACGATGCCGGCCTCGATCGCCGACCATTCGCGCGCCTCGATCAGCAGCGGCACCGGCGACAACGGCCAGCGCCGCTCGTCGCTTTCGCCGGCGATGCGGTACCCGGTGCCGATATC
Source organism: Sphingomonas koreensis (assembly GCA_006438735.1). GTDB lineage: Bacteria > Pseudomonadota > Alphaproteobacteria > Sphingomonadales > Sphingomonadaceae > Sphingomonas > Sphingomonas koreensis_A. The sequence continues at coordinate 94,722 of RCZF01000001.1, forward strand.
CTCCGCCTGGCGCTGCGCGCGATCCCGCGCATGGCCGAGATCGTCGCCCGATGCGGCCGCCAGCTCTTCCAGCGTCGCCTGCCAGGCGGGATCGTCGGCGCCTGCGCAAAGCACGTCGCCGCGCCGCTGCGGCCCGCAATAATCGGCGATCCACCGCGCGGCATGGGTGGCGGGATCGAGCAAGGGCGTGGCGGCGCTGGCCATCAGCGTGGCGCTCCGGCGGTGGTTTGGTTGGCGACGATGGCGATCACTGATTTCCCGCAGCGCTAGGCTGGCGAGGAGTCACCACAATCCTTGCTGCTGTGCAACAGAGATCACAGATCGGGCAGCACCTGCGCCGATACGCCCCAGCCGGCGAGCGAGCGATCATTGGCGCGCTCGATCAGCGTTTCGGCGTCGGTGACGTGAAAGCGCGCGGCGGTATCGAGATCGCGCAGCTCGTTCCACGAAACCGGCGCGGCCACCGGCGCGCCGGAGCGCGCGCGCGCCGAATAGGGCAGGATCGCGGTGGCGCCGCGCTGGTTGCGCAGCCAATCGATGAAAATCTTGCCCTTGCGCTTGGCCTTGGACATCGTCGCGACGAAGCGATCGGGCTCGGCGGCGGCGAGCGCGCGGCTGAAGCGATCGGCGAAATCCTTGACCGCCGGCCACTCGGCCTCGGGCTTCAGCGGCACGACGACGTGGACGCCCTTGCCGCCCGACAGCATCGCGAAGCTGACGAGGCCCATTTCGGCGAGGTGATTCTTCAAATCCTCGGCCGCCTTCTTCACCGCGTCGAACCCCAATCCTTCGTCGGGATCGAGATCGAACACCAGCCGATCGGGCTTTTCCAGCGCATCGACCGACGACCCCCAGCCGTGGAACTCGATCGATCCCATCTGCACGCAGGCGACGAGGCCGTCGGCGTCCTCGATATAGAGATAGGGCTCGGTCGATCCGTCTTTTTCGCGAATGTCGACATGGTGGACATAGTCGCCGAAGCTGCCGGCGTCGTGCTTCTGGAAGAAGCATTTCTTGCCGCGGCCTTGTGGGCAGCGGACGAGGCTGACGGGACGGTTGGCGGTCCATGGCAGCATGATCGGCGCCAACTCAGCATAATAAGCGGCGAGATCGCCCTTGGTCACCTTGCTGTCGGGGAAGATCAGCCGGTCGGCGCTCGATACCTTGACGTGGATCGCTGGCGCGGCGGGCGTGGGCGCGGGCGCTTCGGGCACGACATCCTCCGCGGGCTTGTCCTCGCGCAGGCCGAGATAGCTCGGGTGGCGCAGCACGCCGTCAGGCGTGAATTCGGTGAAGGCGATCTCGGCGACGAGCTTGGGGCTGATCCACGACGCCCCGCGCGCGGCGACGCGCGGCACCTCGGCCGGCGGAGTCTTGCGCGCGAGGCGATCGAACTTGCCAGCGAGATCGTCCATCGCGTCGCGATCGAAACCGGTGCCGACCTTGCCCGAATAGACCAGCGCGCCGTCGCGATACTGCCCGAGCAGCAAGGAACTGAACGGCCGGCCCTTGGCGGTGCTTTTCGACCAGCCGATCAGCACGAATTCCTGCCGCCGCGTGCATTTGATCTTGAGCCAGGATTTGCTGCGGGTGCCGCGATAAGGCGCGTCGGCGCGCTTCGAGACGATCCCTTCATAGCCTTCGCGGCACATCGCCTCGAACAGCTTTTCGCCGGCGCCGGTGATATGTTCGGCGAACTGGACGCGCTCGTCGGCGCCGTCGATCAGCGGGCGCAGCCGCTCTTTGCGCTGGACGTTGGGGAGAGCGGTGAGGTCTTCGCCGTCGAGCGACAGGATGTCGAAGGCGAACAGCGTCATGTCGCCGCCGTTCGAGATCGCGTCCTTGAGCGTCGAGAAATCGGGCTTGCCGGCCTTGAACGCGACGATCTCTCCATCGATCAGCGCCGAGGAAACGGGAAGGGCGGTGGCGGCTTCGGCGATGCCGGGGAATTTGTCGGTCCAGTCGTGGCCATTGCGGGTAAATACCTTTGCGGCGCCGCCCGCGACGGCGACAAGCGTGCGGTAGCCATCGTATTTGACCTCGTGAATCCAGCCGCTTCCAGTCGGCACGTCATCGACCAGGGTGCAGAGCTGGAGGTCGTGGAAGGCCGGCAGCTTGCCGTCAGTCCTGCGAAGGCGGGAACCCATCGCCCGCGCTTTGGGCTTGGGTGAACCTTTGGAGATGGGCCCCCGCTTTCGCGGGGGTGACGGTTCCGCCTTCTTTCCCTCGGCAATCTCCTGCATCGTCCGCCCGGTCTTGACGCTGGTCAGCCCGGTCTCGACGAGATCGTCCGATCCCCCCGCATCGGCGTCGTCGATCTTGCGCAGCAGCCAGTTCTCGCGCTTCTCCTTGCCGCGCGGCTTCAATCGGATCAGCAGCCATTCGCCCTTCATGCGCTCGCCTTGGAGGATGAAGTGGAGGTGGCCCTTTTCGATGTCCTTGGCGCTCTTGCCCTTGATCGGCGACCAGGTGCCTTCGTCCCACAGCATCACCGTGCCGCCGCCATATTCCTTCTCGGGGATCGTCCCTTCGAAGGTCGCATAGCTCAGCGGGTGGTCCTCGGTGCGGACCGCGAGGCGTTTGTCGTCGGGATTGATGCTCGGTCCCCGCGTCACCGCCCAGCTCTTGAGCACACCGTCCATTTCCAGCCGGAAATCCCAGTGGAGCCGCGTCGCGTCATGTTTCTGGACGATGAAGCGGTTGCCGTGGCGCTTGGCGAGCGTGCCGGCCGGCTCCGCGGTCTTCGCGAAGTCGCGCTTGGCGTTGTAGAGCGCGAGGGGGTCATTCGCCGCCATCGCCTAGTCTGTCATTCCCGCGGAAGCGGGAACCCATCTCCCGCCCGTCGCGCTTGATGCAGCCATACGAGATGGGTTCCCGCTTTCGCGGGGATGACGAGTAAGGCGCTCAAGCACGTTTCTTCGCCGCGGGCTTCTTCGCGGGCGCCTTTTTCGCCGGGGCCGCCTTGGCCGCGGGTTTGTCGAGCGACTTCTTCAGCGCCGCCATCAGATCGACGACGTTCGATCCGCCACGCCCGCTGCCGTCATCCTTGTCCTCGATGATCTTCTTGCCGGTCTTCGACTTGCGCTTGCGCTCGATCAGGCCTTTCAGCGCGTCGACGTAGCGATCGTGGAATTCCTGCGGGTGGAATGGTCCGGTCTTCTTGTCGATCAACGTCTCGGCGAGCTCAAGCAGATCGGCATCGGGCTTATCGTCGGGAATATCGCGGAAATAGCCCTGCGCCTTGTTGACCTCGTCGGCATAGCGCAAGGTCTCGAGCACCATGCCGCGTCCGCACGGCTTCAGGCTGACGACATATTCGCGCCCCCGCATGGCGAGTTGGCCAAGGCCGACCTTCTTGGTTTTCCTGAGCGCCTCGCGCAGCACGATGAACGCTTCCTCGGCGAGATCGTCGGCTGGCACGACGAAATACGGCTTTTCGTAATAGAGCACGTCGATCTCGCTGGCGTCGACGAACTGCGTCAGCTCAAGCGTCTTTTTCGATTCGAGCTTCACCGCGTCGATCTCGTCCTGATCGAGCAGCACATAGCTGCCCTTTTCATATTCATAGCCCTTCATGATCTCATCGGCATCGACCGGGCCGACGCCGGTGACGACCTTTTCGTAATGGATCGGCTTGCCCGACGGCTCGTGAATCTGCCGGAACGAGACGTTCGCGCCCGATTTGGTCGCGGTGTAGATCTCGACCGGGATCGAGACCAAGGCGAGCCTGATTTGTCCCTGCCAATAAGCGCGCGCGGCCATGCGGTTGGTTCCTCGTTGCGAAACCGATTCAATCCCCAGATGCGGGAGTCGTTCCTCGACACCGCGCGGCGCGGCAATTAAAGCGCGGGACATGGTCACCGATCCCCTCGCGCTGTTCGACGCCTGGTTTGCCGAAGCCAAGGCAAGCGAGCCCAACGATCCCAACGCTGTGGCGCTGGCGACGGCCGACGCCGCAGGGCAGCCGGCGGTGCGGATGGTGCTGCTCAAGGGCCACGGGGCGGACGGCTTCGTGTTCTACACCAACCAGCAGAGCCGCAAGGCCGATGACATCGCCGCCGATCCCAAGGCCGCGCTGCTGTTCCACTGGAAGTCGCTGCGCCGGCAGATCCGCATCGAAGGGCCGGTGACGACGGTAAGCGACGCCGAGGCCGATGCCTATTTCGCTTCCCGCGGCCGCGATTCGCAGCTCGGGGCGTGGGCGTCGGACCAATCTCGCCCGCTCGATCACCGAGAAACGTTCGAGGATCGTTTCGCCGCAATGCAGGCGCGTTTTCCCGGGGATGTGCCGCGCCCGCCGCACTGGTCGGGTTATCGTGTCGCGCCGCAGCGGATCGAATTCTGGCAGGACCGCGCGCACCGCCTCCATGAACGCCGGCTGTTCACCCGCACCGATGACGGGTGGACCGAGGGGCTGCTCTACCCATGAGCCCGGCCGACAAGGAACGCGTCAAGCGCGCCTTGCCGCTGGCGACGCGCGCCGCGCTGGCCAGCGTCGGCACCGCCTGCGTGCTGATCGTCGCCAAGGCGGTCGCCGCCTGGCTGACCGGATCGATCGCGATGCTCGGGTCGCTTGCTGATTCGGGGCTCGATCTGCTTGCGTCATTGGTGACGCTGTACGGCGTGTGGCTGGCGGCGCAGCCGGCCGATCACGATCACCGCTTCGGCCATGGCAAGGCCGAGGCGTTAGCGGCGCTGTTCCAGGTCGCGCTGATCACGGCGTCGGCGATCGCGATTGCCTGGCGCGCGGTGGTGCGGTTCGGGAACCCGGCGCCGACCTCGGACGCGGCGTTCGGCATCGGCGTTTCGGTCGTCGCGATCGCCGTCACCGCGCTGCTGCTTGCCTATCAGCGGCGGATCATTCGCGAGACCGGCTCGGTCGCGATCCGCGCCGACAACGTCCATTATCAAAGCGACGTGCTGCTCAACGTGTCGGTGATCGTCGCGATGGTGCTCGATCAATATTTCGGGCTGCGCGCGGCCGATCCGGTGCTCGGCATCCTGATCGCCTTGTGGCTCGCCTGGGGCGCGTTCCAGGCTTCCAGCCAGGCGATCGACCAGTTGATGGACAAGGAGTGGCCCGAGGAGGAGCGCGCGCGCTTCCTGGAGGTGGCGGCGAGCCATCCGGAACTTCGCGGCATACACGATTTCCGCACGCGGCGATCGGGCGCGCACGATTTCGCGCAATTCCACATGTATGTCGCGCGCGACATGACGGTGGAGGATGCGCACGTTGTGATGGATGCCGTCGAGGACAAGATCCGCGTCGCCTTTCCGAAGGCCGAGGTGCTGATCCATCTCGATCCCGAAGGCCATGTCGATACCGATAATCCGCTGATCGAGGCCGACGTGACGCCGCATTGGTTCGGCAAGCGTTTGTAGGCCTCCGCAACTCTCGAAAGACCGCCCCATGAGAATCGACTTCGCGCAGATCGACGCTTTCGCCACCGCGCCGTTCACCGGCAATCCGGCGGCGGTGATGCCGCTGCACGCCTGGCTCGACGATGAGGTGCTGCAGAACATCGCGGCGGAGAACAATCTCAGCGAAACCGCCTTCCTGGTGCCGATCGCCGACAGCGACGACGATGCCGGCGACGGACCCGATTTCGAGCTGCGCTGGTTCACGCCCGTCTCGGAAGTCGTGCTGTGCGGCCATGCGACGCTGGCGAGCGGGCATTATGTGCTGTCGTCCGATCCGGAGCGTGATCGCGTGCGGTTCCGGACGCGGCAATCGGGCGTGCTCGAAGTCGCGCGGAAGGACGGCGGCGGCTATGCGATGGCGCTGCCCGCGTGGCGCGCCGAGGCCAAGCCGCTGCCCGAACTGGTCGCCGCGCTCGGCCTGTCGGGCGATCTGCCGACCTTCTGGCATCCGCATCGCTATGGCTTGATCGTGGTGCAAAGCGCCGATCAGGTACGCGCGCTCGATCCCGATTTCCGCCGGATGGCGAAAGAGGGTGACGTGCTGACGATCGTCACCGCGCCGGGTGAGGATAGCGACGTCATCAGCCGCGCCTTCGCGCCCGGCGCGGGTATCGACGAGGATCCGGTGACCGGATCGGCGCACGCGGTGCTGGTGCCCTATTGGACCGAGCGCCTCGGGCGGGATAGCTTCACCGCGTTCCAGGCGAGCAAGCGCGGCGGCTATCTCGATTGCCGCGCCGATGGCGACCGCGTGATCCTAGGGGGCGAGTGCGTGACGGTGATCGAGGGGACGTTTTCGATCTGACGTAACGAAGCGCGCTACTGGATCAGCGTTCCCACGACGTCGCCGAGTTCGCGTCTCACCGGATCGAGCGGCGGCCCGTCCTGCGTCTTGCCGAGCCGGACGAGCACGATCCGGTGGGTCATGCTCGGCGACCCAGGGCTGCGGCCCTTGCCGGCGATGACATATTGGCCGAGGTGGCCGACCATCGATACGACGTTTTGCGGCCCGTGCCCCGGGAACAGCGTCGGCGGCCCGCCGAGACCACCGGGGCGATTGAGCCAGACCTGCGCGCCATATTCGGGATTGAGCGGTGAGGGCGCCTTCATGAACGCCAGCCAATCGGGCGCGATCACCTGCGCGCCGCTTTCCGCCTTGCCGTCGATCAGCAGCGTGCCCATTCGGCCCCAGTCGTCGAGCGTCATGTAAATCAGCGAACCGCCGATCTGCGTGCCCGCGCCGTCGAACTCCAGGAACGCGCTGGTGACGCCGGCGGGGCCGAACAACCGGTCGTGCGCGAATCGGCGATAGGCCGCGGCGCGCGTTCGCGGATCGTGGCTGGTGGTCAGCGTGCGGGTGATGATTTCCGCCAGGATGATCGTCGTCAGCGAGCTATATTCGAATTTGCTCCCGGGCTTGGCTTCGAGCGGCTGGCCGATCGCCCGTGCGGCCATGTCTTGGGTGCCGCCGACGAACAGCACCTGATTGGTATCGGAATGCTCGATCGGCTCGCCGACCTCGGTATGATCGAGGCCCGAGCGCATTTGCAGCAGCATGCGCAGCGTAATCGCCGCGCGCGGATCGCCAGGCTTATGCCATTCGGCGACCGGCGCGGGCGCATCAAGCCGGAGCTTACCGTCCTTGACCAGCGCGCCGATCAGGAAGCCGGTGATCGTCTTGGCCATCGACCAGCTGATAAAGCGATTGGCGTCCGAAAAGCCGGGCGCATAGCGTTTCGCAGCAACCTGTCCGTCCTCGATCAGCAGCACCGCACGCGTGCCCTGATCGGCGGCGAACAGTGGCGCGACGAGCGTCGCCGCCGGGACACGCGCCGAACCGCCCGTTACGAGCAACGCGGCGATCAGCGGCGCAGCGAGAAGGGATTGCATCCGCATCGATCCAGCCTAGGCTGGATCGCGATGAACGCAAGCCGCCGCAACGCCCTGATCTGGATCCCGATCGCGATTCTGGCGGTGCTGCTTATTGCCGGTTACGCCTATGCGCAGTCGCAAAAGCCCAAGCTTGAGTTGGGCGTCGGTTATGGCGCACGCGTGGCGTGCGGCTGCCGCTATATCGAGGGCCGCCCGCTCGACAGTTGCTACAAGGATTTCGAGCCGGGGATGGAGGTCATCCATCTCGCCGACGATCCGCACACCAAGACCGTGACGGCGTCGGTGCCGTTGCTCGCGAGCCGGTCGGTGCGGTTCGATGCCGAGCTCGGCTGCCAACCCGCGCCGTATAAGGACTGACTGCCTTGCTCTTCCTCGGCGAAGGCCGGGGCCCAGTTGGTGAGGTTTCAGTAATTGAGCGAAGCGTTCGGTGATGATCGGCCCGATGCTGGACCCCGGCCTTCGCCGGGGATTGGCGCCCTCACTGATTATTCAAGCTGCCAGCGCCGATTCCGCGCGCTCGGTGGCCGCGATCCAGCCGCCGCCGAGCACGCGGTCGCCGGCATAGAGCACCGTCGCCTGGCCCGGCGCGACGCCATATTCGGGCGCGTCGAACAAGACGCAGTCGTCTTCCAGCCGTGCCGGCACGGGCTTGGCCAGCGAGCGGACCTTGGCGGTCAGCGGGCCGGCATGATCGCCGCCGATCCAGTTGATGTCGGTCAGCCGCGCCGCGCCGACCGCGAGCGCTCGTCGCGGCCCGACGACGACGCGCCGTGTCTCCGGTTCGAGCCGGATCACGTAAAGCGGATCGGCCTGGCCGCCGATTTCGAGCCCGCGGCGCTGGCCGACGGTGAAGTGGATCAGCCCCTTGTGCGCGCCCAATGTGCGGCCGGCCTCGTCGACGATCTCGCCCCCTGCGTCCGCCTCAGGCCGCAGCTTCTTGACCAGCGTGGCGTAATCGCCGTCGGGCACGAAGCAGATGTCCTGGCTGTCGGGCTTCGCGGCAACGCCCAGGCCGAGCTCGGCGGCGATTTCGCGGACCCGGGGCTTGGGCAAGCCGCCGAGCGGGAAGCGCAGATAATCGAGCTGCGCGCCGGTCGTCGCGAACAGGAAATAGCTCTGGTCGCGGGCCGGATCGATCGCCCGGTGGAGCTCCGGCCCGGCCGTGCCATCGACGCGGCGGACATAATGGCCCGTCGCGAGGCAATCCGCACCGAGCTCGCGCGCCAAACCGAACAGGTCGGTGAATTTGGGGCCCATGTTGCATTTCACGCAGGGGATCGGCGTGCGTCCGGCGAGATATTCGTCGGCGAAGTCGTCGATCACCGTTTCGCGGAAACTGCTTTCGTGGTCGAACACATAATGCGCGATGCCGAGCCGATCGCACACGGCGCGCGCGTCCCGAATGTCGCGGCCGGCGCAGCACGATCCGGCGCGGCCGGTCGCTTCGCCATGATCGTATAGCTGCAAGGTCACGCCGATCGTCTCGGCTCCCGTCGCCTGGGCGAGTGCGGCCACCACCGAGCTGTCGACGCCGCCCGACATGGCGACGACGATGCGTTTGGTCGCAGGGTTCGGCCCGAGCTGGAAATCGCCTTCGATCATCGCCGCGCAGATAGGCGCAACGCCCCGACAACGCAAAGGGGCGGACCTTTACAGCTTCTTGCCGGCGGCTTTACCGGACGTTGAGGATGCGCCGCTAACACTCGGCTTTCAACGAGTCGTAGCGTGAAGGCCGGTATCCGCGTGAACCTGAATTTCCCCCCGATTGGCAAAGACGCCCGCGTCACGCCGCTGCCTGTGGAATTTTCGGTCATGCTGGTTGGCGTCACCGCCCGTCAGGCGTCGAGCCCGACGGCGCTGTTTCACGCTCGCGTGGCGGCCAACCCTTATGAAGCGTGTCTGTTGTCGCCGCTCCACGGCGCTTTCAACCAGGCGATGGCGCTGTCGATCAAGCGCTGGAAAGAGGCCGGAATGCGGTGGGTCGAGCGATGAACGCGATATTTACCGTGCCATTTTAGGCGATGTTCAAGACATCCGGTTTATTCGTTGCTGCCGGAATTGAGGGGCCCCCGCCCAATTGAGGACCGAATGATCGAAAACCAGAAAATCCGTCCCGCCAAGGTTATTGGCCCGCTCGGAGAACCGCTGACGCTCGATACGCTGCCGCCGCCGGATACGACGCGCTGGGTGGTGCGACGCAAGGCGGAGGTTGTCGCTGCGGTCAACGGCGGCCTGCTCAGCGTCGACGACGTGTGCGATCGCTACAGCCTGACGGTTGAGGAATTCGCCAGCTGGCAACGCGCGATCGATCGTTCGGGCATGCCCGGGCTGCGCGTTACGCGGATCCAGCATTATCGCTCGCTTTACGAGCGCCAGCAGAAATTTTGATCGCCGCCGCACGGCGTTGATCGAAACGCCAGCGGAACCATCTGGCGCGTCGCGCGTCCTTCCGGCAGCCCCGCTCAAGCGGGAAGTAACGGAGGGAAGTACACATGATCGGTATCATCGTTTGGCTCGTAATCGGCGGCGTCGTGGGCTGGCTCGCCAGCCTGGTGATGCGGACGGACGGCCAGCAGGGCATCCTGCTTAACATCGTCGTCGGCATCGTCGGTGCATTCATTGCCGGCCTGATCTTCGGCGGCGGCATCAATCAGGCGATTACCGTCACCACCTTCATCACCTCGCTGATCGGCGCGATCATCCTGCTCGCGATCGTCAACCTGATCCGGCGCGGCTCGGTCCGCTAACGCGGACTTGAGACCATGAATTGAGGGGCCGTCCGGCACGCCGGGCGGCCCCTTTTCGTTATTTGAGTAGAAAACGCACCGCCAAGTCGACGGTCACGTCGGTCTCCCCCGGTTCGATCTCGGTCTTGGCCATCGCCGCATCGGCCCGCGCGAACATCATCGGCCGTGGCGGCGGGCTCCCCGCATTCTGGCCGTTCTCGCTGATCGACAGGATTCGCGACACGCTCAGCCCCGCCGCCTTGGCATAGAGATCGGCACGGGCGCGGGCGCGCTGGACGGCATCGGTCCGCGCCTCGTCGAGCGCGGCGTCGGGCTGTGACAGCGACAGGTTCGGCCCATCGATCTGATTGGCACCTTGTTGCACCAGAACGTCGAGGATCGCACCGCTCTTGGCGATGTCGCGGAATTTGACGGAAACGGTGTTGGTCGCCTGATAGCCGGTGATCGCCGGCGGCTGGTTGTCGGCATAGCGATATTGCGGGGCGAGTCGCACCGTCGAGGTCGAGATGTCGCGGGTCTGCACGCCGGCCGCCCGGAGCGCGGCGAGCACCTTGTCCATCCGCGTAGCATTATCGCTGAGCGCCGCCGCCGCAGTCGCCGATTGCGTGACGACGCCGGCATCGATCGTCGCCAAGTCGGGCACGCGCGTCGTTTTTCCCTGGGCGGCGACTTCGAGGATCGTGCCGTCGGGCAGGATCGTCGGGTTCGTAACCTGCGCCACGGCGGCGCTGGCGAAGACGGGTAACGCCGCGCATGCGGCCAGCGCCAGAATGTATCGCATCGATCAATCCCCTCGATCAGTTTCGGCCATCGGTGTCGATCATGCTGTAATGCGATACAACCCTGGATGAACGAGCCTGGCCGCGCGGCGACCAATGGCCGCACGCGCGGTTTACCGATGATTCCGGGTCATAATGGCGCGATCTGAATATTTTCCCGGCCGTTCCTTAGTCGTAATGACCTACGTCACTCTTGCGATCCGCCCGGAAAACAGGCACAGGACCGCTGCCCGAAAGACCGCTTGAGATCGGTGCTATATTTCTATAATACACCAGGTGCATCAGCGGCGACGACTGCCGGAACGGGAAAGAAATGCGGATGAATTACGAACCGGGGCAGATCGGCGGAGAAGAGCGGCTGGCGCTGCCGGATTACGAGGACCGCGCGCCGGGCAAGCGGCGCTGGATCATCGGCATTGTCGTCGTGCTCGCGCTGCTGATCGGCGGCTACTTATTGTTCGGGTCGCACGGCAAGAAGGCGGCGGCGCCCGCCGCGGCGTCGCTCGACCAGATCCCGACCGTCAGCGTTATCGTGCCGGGGCGGCAGACGATCGCCCACATCGTCTCGGCGACCGGCTCGCTCGCTGCGCGGCGCGAAATGCCGATCGGCGTCGCCGGCGAAGGCGGGCTGATCACGCGTGTGCTCGTCAATCCCGGCGATTGGGTGAAGGTTGGCCAGGTGCTGGCGACGGTCGATCGCTCGGTACAGACCGAGACGGCGGCGTCGCTCGCCGCGCAGGTTAAGGTCGCGCAATCCGACGCGCGGCTGGCGCAGGCCAATTTCGATCGGGCGCAGCAATTGGTCGGGCACGGCTTCATCTCGAAGGCCGATATCGATCAGCTCGCCGCGACGCGCGATTCGGCCAACGCCAAGGTCCGCGTCGCCGAGGCCACGCTGGCTGAAACGCAGGCGCGCAACCACCAGCTCGATATTCGCGCGCCCGCCGCCGGCCTGGTGCTGACGCGCGGCGCCGAGCCCGGTCAGATCGTCAGCCAGAATAGCGGCGTGTTGTTCCGCATGGCCAAGGACGGCGAAATGGAGCTCGACGCGCAGTTGAGCGAAGCCGATATCGCGCGGTTGTCGGTCGGCGTGCCGGCGACGGTCACCCCGGTCGGCACCACCGAAAATTACAAGGGTGAGGTCTGGGAGATCGAGCCGGTGATCGATCCGCAGTCGCGCCAGGGCATCGCCAAGATCGCGGTGCCCTATCACGCCGATCTGCGCCCCGGCGGATTCGCTTCGGCTTCGATCCAGGCGGGCGCGAGCCAGGCGCCGCTGCTGCCGCAATCGGCGGTGCAGAGCGACGAGCAGGGCAATTACGTGTATGTCGTCGGCAACGACAACAAGGTGGTGCGCCGCAACGTGACGACCGGTGTCGTTTCCGATCAGGGCGTCGCGATCGCCACCGGCCTGAACGGCAGCGAGCATGTCGTCGTATCGGCCGGCGCGTTCCTCAATCCCGGGCAGAAGATCATTCCGACGCTCGTGAAACCGCAAGGCTGATGCGACCATGAGCTTCCGCAACATCTCCGCCTGGTCGATCCGCAATCCGGTGCCGTCGATCGTCCTGTTCATCGCGCTGACGCTGGCGGGCATCGTCAGCTTCATGCGGATGGACGTCGATAATCAGCCCGACATCGATTTTCCGATCGTGTGGATCGACATCAGCCAGCCCGGCGCGGCGCCGGCGGAGATGGAAACGCAAGTCACCCAGCGCGTCGAGGCGGCGGTGCGCAGTTTGCAGGGCATCGATCAGTTGACCTCGACGGTCACCGAGGGCGACTCCCAGACGATCGTGCAATTGCAGATCGGCACGCCGATCGATCGTGCGGTCGAGGATGTGCGCAGCGCGATGCAGCAGATTCGCGGCAATCTGCCCGAGGGCATTCTCGAACCGCAGGTCGGCCGCGCCAACACCACCGACAACGATCTCGCCAGCTATTCGGCGGTCGCCACCGACATGACGCTCGAGGATCTGAGCTGGTATGTCGATAACAATGTCACCAAGTCGCTCCTGTCCGTGCCCGGCATGTCCGCGGTCAACCGCAACGGCGGGGTAACGCGCGAGATTCGCGTCATCCTCGATCCGATGAAATTGCAGGCGCAGGGGCTCACCGCCGACGCGGTCAATCAGCAGCTTCGCCTCGTCAACATGAACGCCGCCGGCGGCAAGGCGGAGATCGCCGGATCCGAACAGTCGGTGCGCGTGCTCGGCAACGCCTCGAGCGCTTATGCGCTGGGCCAATCGCAGATTTCGGTCGGTGGCGGCCGCACCGTGCGGCTGTCCGACATCGCGACGGTTAAGGACCTCTATGCCGAGCCGACCTCGACCTCGGCGATCAACGAGCATCCCGTCGTCAGCTTCGATTTCCAGCGCGCCAAGGGCTTTTCCGACGTGTCGGTTTTCCACGGCGCGCAGGAAAAGTTGAAGGAACTCGAAAAGACCAATCCCAAGGTTCATTTCGAGATACTCAACAACAACGTCAAATATGCCGAGCAACAGTATAAGAGCGCGATCGACGCGATGATCGAGGGCGCGATCCTCGCCGTGGTCGTCGTGTTCCTGTTCCTGCGCGATTGGCGCGCGACGGTGATCTCGTCGCTGGCGATCCCGCTGTCGGCGATCCCGACCTTCTGGTTCATGGATCTGATGGGCTTCACGCTCAATCAGATGACGCTGCTCGCGCTCAGCCTTGTCGCCGGCGTGCTGGTCGATGACGCGATCGTCGAGATCGAGAACATCGTGCGCCACATGCGGATGGGCAAATCGGCCTATCAGGCGGCGATCGACGCCGCCGACGAGATCGGCCTGGCGGTGCTGGCGACGACCATGTCGATCGTCGCGGTGTTCCTGCCGGTCGGCCTGATGCCCGGAATCACCGGGCAGTTTTTCAAGAATTTCGGCCTCACCGTCGTCGCCGCGGTGCTGATGAGCCTTGCCGTCGCGCGTCTGGTTACGCCGATGATCGCGGCCTATTTCCTTAAGTCGTTCGGCCACGCCAAGCACGGCGAGGGGCGGATGATGGATTGGTATATGTCCACGCTGCGCTGGACGCTGAAGCACCGCTGGGTGCCGATCGTCGCCGCGGTCGGCGCGATGGTCGCCACGGTCGGCTGTTTCATGATGCTGCCGATGACCTTTCAGCCCGATCAGGACGAAGACACCGTCCGCGCCAATATCCTGATGGTGCCGGGCACCACGCTCGAACAAACCCAAGTGGTGGTCGCCAAGGTCGCGCGCATCCTCGAGGCGCAGAAGCCCGAAGTGACCAAGGTCTATCAGCGCGCGTTCGTCGGCAACGGCAAGGTCGATGCGACGCTGGCCGACGATCGCACAATGACGAGCGTCCAGTTTCAGCGCGCACTGGCCCCGAAACTCAACGCCATCGCCGATGCACAGGTATCGTTCAATTCGCAGGGTGGCTGGGGCTCGAGCGGCCGCGATCTGACGATCGTGCTCGGCGGCGACGATCCCAAGACGCTCAACGACACCGCGGTCAAATTGATCAACCAGATGGGCAAGCTGCCCACCGTCGTCGCGCCGCGGATCACTGGCGATCTGCAGCGGCCCGAAATCCAGATCAAGCCGCGGATGGATCTCGCCGCCAATCTGGGCGTGACGACCGAGGCGCTTTCGAGCGCGATCCGCATCGCCACGATCGGCGACATCGAGCAGAACAGCGCGCGCTTCTCGCTGAGCGATCGCCAGATACCGATCATTGTGTCGCTGTCCGAAAATGCGCGGGAGAAGCTGTCGAACATTCAGAACCTTCCGGTCGCGACGGCGTCGGGCGGATCGGTGCCGCTCAGCCTGATCGCCGACATCACCTTCGGCGCCGGGCCGACGCAGATCGACCGGCTCAATCAGGAGCGTCAGTTGACCGTCGGCGCCGATCTCGCGCCGGGGGTCGTCAGCGGCGTGGCGATGAAAGCGATTCACGCCTTGCCGATTATGCAGAACCTACCGCTCGGCGTGCATGAGATGCAGGTCGGGCAAGCCAAGTGGCAGGCCGAGATGGTCACCAACTTCATCGTCGCGGTGATCTCCGGCACGTTCCTGGTGTTCGCCGTGCTGGTGCTGCTGTACCGCCGTTTCCTGGCGCCGTTCGTCAACATGGGCTCGCTGTTGCTTGCGCCGCTCGGCGGGTTGCTCGCGTTGATGGCATTCCACGATCCGGTGTCGATGCCGGTGTTCATCGGCCTCCTCATGCTGCTGGGGATCGTTGCCAAGAATTCGATCCTGCTGATCGATTTCGCGCTCGAAGAGATGAACAAGGGCGTCGAAAAGAGCGTCGCGATCATCGACGCCGGGCATAAGCGCGCGCAGCCGATCGTGATGACGACGGTGGCGATGGTCGCCGGCATGGTCCCGACGGCGATCTCGCTTTCGGGCGACTCCTCATGGCGCGCGCCGATGGGCATCACCGTGATCGGTGGCCTGACGCTCTCGACGGTTCTGACGCTGTTGATCGTGCCCGCGGCGTTCAGCCTCGCGATCGGCGCCGAGCGCTGGATCGGGCCACGGCTGGGCCGCCGCCTTCTGAGCTATCAGCCGGGTGACGACGGTATGCCGGTGATCGACCAGCGCCCCGGGCCGCGGCCGATCGGCTATCATGGCGGCGACGAAGAGCCGCAGCCGGCCGAATGACATGACGCGGGTGAACAATCCCCGGTTTCGGGGATTGTTTCGGCGATGAACCTTTTCACCTTGCCCGTTCGCGCCGTCGAACCGCCGCCGCCGGGCTTGCGGCAAATGCGTTTGGTGGCGACCGGGCTGCTTGTCGTGATGGCGGTGCTCTATGTCGTCGCCCGCGCGCTCGATGCGCGACATCCGGCGTTTGGCTATCTGCGCAGCTTCGCCGAAGCGGCGATGGTCGGCGGGCTGGCCGACTGGTTCGCCGTCACCGCGCTGTTCCGCCATCCGCTCGGCCTGCCGATTCCGCACACCGCGATCGTGCCTCGCAACAAGGATCGCATCGGCGAAACGCTCGCCGCGTTTCTCCGTGACAATTTCCTGATTCCCCCCGTCGTCGCGCGGCGGATGCGGCGCGTCGATGTCGCTGCGGCGATCGGCCGATTCATGTCGGCGCCGCCCGAGCAAGGCCGGCTGTGGCGCGGCGCTTCGCGGCTGATCGCCGACATGCTCGAATCGCTCGATCAGGAGCGGCTGGGCGGCATGGTCAAGGCGGCGCTCGCGGGGCGGCTGCGCGAGATGGACATCGCACCGATGCTCGGCCAGGCGCTCCGCGCGGCGATGGCGCAGCAGCGCCACGTGCCGCTGCTCGACGGCGTGATCCGTTGGGCGCATGGCGCGCTGGCGGCGAACGAGCATCTGATCCGCGAGATGGTCCATGATCGCGCCGGCTCGCTGATGCGCTGGACCGGGCTCGATGAGACGCTGGCCAACAAGATCATCGACGGGCTCGACAAGCTGGCCGCCGACATGGCCGACAACCCCGCGCATCCGATCCGCGCCAAGGCCGAAGAGGCGCTCGAGCTGCTCGCCTATGATCTGCAGCACGATCTGCGGATGCGTGCGCGGGTGATGACGATGAAGGCCGCAATCCTCGACAATCCGGCGATCGAGCATTGGTGGGTCGGCATCTGGGAACAGGCCCGCGCCGGGTTGCTCAAGATGGTCCGCCGCCCCGATGCCGCGATGGCCGGCCAGTTCGGCGATGCGCTGCGCCAGCTCGGCGAGACGCTGCAGAGCGATCCGCGGCTGCGCGCGACGATCAATCGCTTCGTGCGCCGCGCCGCCGTCGGCATGGCGGCGGATTACGGCGACGGCATCGTCCGGCTGGTTTCGGAAACGGTGCGCGGCTGGGATGCGCGGACCGTCACCCGTCGGCTGGAGAATGCCGTCGGCCGCGATCTGCAATATATCCGCGTCAACGGCACGATCGTCGGTGGCCTCGTCGGCCTCGTGATCCACGCCGTGGACGTGCTCGCCTGACCCGGGGGCGGCGCTTAGCGCTCCCAATCGATAATCGGCCAGCCGCGCGTTTTCGCTAGCATCCGCAGCGGCCCGTGCGCGTTGACCGCGAACGCCTCGTCGGCCCAATCGAGCACCGGCGCGTCGGAGACATGATCCGAATAGAAGCGGATGTGGGCATCGCCGCGGTCGATCCGGTGATCGGCCATCCACGCCTCGATCGCGCGGAGCTTCGCCGGGCCATACACATTGTCGCCGGCCATTTTGGCGCTAAGCCAGCCGCGATCGTCGATCGTCGATTCGGTCGCGATCACATCGTCGAAGCCGAGCCGCTCGGCGATTTCGCCGGCGTAGAAGCGATAGGAGGCGGTCGCCATCACCAGCCGGTAGCCGGCGGCGCGATCGGCCGCGATCCGCGCGCGCGCGCCGGCGAAGATGCCGGTGGCGACGATACGCTCGGCGAACCCCTTCGCCGCCAGGTCGACCGCTTCCGGGGCCAAGCTGCCGCCGAGCAGCAGGCGCTGCATCGTCTGCTTCAATCGTGCGCGGTCGATCAGCTTGGCGGTATAGCCCAGCGCGGCGAAAGCGACCGCCGGCAGCAGCAGCAGTCGCCAAGGCGCATGGCGGCGCGCGGAGCCGAGCAGAAACGGCGTCCAGGTCGGCGCATGCGTCAGCGTGCGGTCCATGTCGTAAATCGCGAGACGAGTCATTTGCTCGCCTTAGAACGCTATCGTCTTGCCGATCCAGAAACTTTGCACCAAGGATGGCGACGATGAGCGCGATGGCCGATTTCAGTGAGCGGGAGGGGGGTGGCGCACTGCGTTTCACCGGCAACCTGACGCTTGCGCAGCTCGGCAATCTTCCCGAGCGGCTGCGCGATTATGGCGGCGCGGTGGAGGCGCTCGATCTTGGTGAGATCGAGCGAATCGATACCGTCGGCGCCTGGGTGTTGCACCGCTTCGCCAAGGAGCATGATGCGCGAATCGAGGGGCTGAGCGAGGATAGCAAGAATCTCCTCGCCCAGGTCGGCGACGCCGATCAGCAAGTCGCGATGCGGCCCGATTACGGCAGCGCCTTTGAACGCGTGCTCGGCGAGATCGGTGACGCCGTGACGGAATCCGGCCGAACGCTCTACGGATTGCTCGGCTTTCTCGGCGCGACGGTGATCGCGTTCGGCACCGTCATTCGCCATCCCTCGCGGTTCCGGTTCAACGCCACGGTGCACCGCTTCGAGGTCGTCGGCGTCTCGTCGCTCTGGATCATCGGGCTGATGAGCTTCCTGATAGGCATCGTCATCGCGCAGCAGGGCGCCGTGCAGCTGCGCCAGTTCGGTGCTGAGGCCTTCACCATCAATCTCGTCGGGCGCATCACCCTGCGCGAACTCGGCGTGCTGATGACCGCGATCATGGTCGCCGGCCGCTCGGGATCGGCGTTCGCGGCGCAGCTCGGGACGATGAAGCTGACCGAGGAAATCGATGCGATGCGCACGATCGGCGTGTCGCCGATGGAGGCGCTGGTGGTGCCGCGCACGCTGGCGGCCGTGGTGTTGATGCCGCTGCTCGGCTTCTACGCTTCGATCATCGCGATCTTCGGCGGCTGCTTGCTGTGCTGGGTGTCGCTGGGCATCCCGCCGGTGACGTTTATCCAGCGCATCCGCGAGGTCGTGCCGATCACCGATCTTTATGTCGGGCTGGTCAAAGCGCCGGTGTTCGGCGCGATCATCGGTATTGCCGGCTGCTTCCAGGGCATGCTGGTGGAAGGCGACGCCGAACAGGTCGGCACGCGCACCACTGCGGCGGTGGTGCAGGCGATCTTCCTGGTGATCGTGCTCGATGCGTTCTTTGCTGTGTTCTTCACCTGGGTCGGCTGGATCTGATGGCCGGGCAAGACGAGGAGCCGATCATCTGCGTGCGCGGGCTGAAGACCAGCTTCGGCGATCAGGTGGTGCACGAAAATCTCGATCTCGACGTGCGTCGCGGCGAAATTCTCGGCGTGGTCGGCGGCTCGGGCACCGGCAAATCGGTGCTGATGCGCGCGATCGTCGGCTTGCAGACGCCGGACGCCGGTGAGATCACCGTGTTCGGCGAGCCGACGATCGGCCGCGAGGAAACCGAGGCGATCGAAATTCGCAAGCGCTGGGGCGTGCTGTTCCAGGGCGGCGCGTTGTTCTCGACGCTGACGGTGGCGGAGAATGTGCAGGTGCCGCTGCGCGAATTCTATCCCGAGCTCGATCAGGGTCTGCTCGACGAGGTCGCGTCCTACAAGGTGGTGATGAGCGGCTTGCCGGCCGACGCAGGCCCTAAATTCCCGTCGGAACTTTCGGGCGGCATGAAGAAGCGCGCCGGGCTCGCCCGCG
Source organism: Sphingomonas koreensis (assembly GCA_006438735.1). Lineage (GTDB taxonomy): Bacteria > Pseudomonadota > Alphaproteobacteria > Sphingomonadales > Sphingomonadaceae > Sphingomonas > Sphingomonas koreensis_A. The sequence goes on from RCZF01000001.1 coordinate 113,854, forward strand.
CGCTCGCGCTCGATCCCGAATTGCTGTTCCTCGACGAGCCGACCGCGGGGCTCGATCCGATCGGCGCCGCCGCGTTCGACGAATTGATCGAATCGCTGCAGCATACCCTGGGATTGACGGTGTTTCTCATCACCCACGATCTCGATACGCTATATGCGATCTGTGATCGTGTCGCGGTGCTGGCCGACAAGAAGGTGATCGGCGTCGGCACGATCGACGAATTGCTGGCGATGGATCATCCGTGGATCCAGGAATATTTCAACGGCCCACGCGGCCGCGCCGCCACCGCCACGTTGGAGCGGCAGCGGGCACGTGAGAGGGCAGGGGCGAAAGACTGATGGAAACGCGATCGAATCATGTTCTGGTCGGCGCCGTGGTGCTGATCCTCCTGCTCGTGCTGGCACTGTTCACGGTGTGGCTGGCGCGGCTCGGCACCGCGCAGGAGAAGGAGTATGACATCTTCTTCAAACAGTCGGTCGATGGCCTCGCCAAGGGTTCGGCGGTGTCCTATTCGGGCGTGCCGTCGGGCCAAGTGAAGCTGATTCAGCTGTGGAAGCCCGATCCCCAATATGTCCGCGTTCGCGTCACCCTCGATCCCGATACGCCGGTGCTCGAAGGCACCACCGCGACGATCCAGGGCAGCTTCACCGGCACCAGCACGATCCAGCTCGACGGCGCCGCCAAGGGATCGCCGCCGATCGGCTGCCCCGAGGTCAATCCCGAGCATCTCTGCCCGTATGGCGTGCCGGTGATCCCGACCAAGCAGGGCGGCCTTGGCGCGTTGCTCAACTCGGCGCCGCAATTGCTCGAGCGCATCTCGACGCTGACCGAGCGGCTGACCGATTTGCTGTCCGACAAGAACCAGGCGTCGATCGCCGGCATTCTGGCCAACACCAACCGCTTGTCCGATGCGCTGGCTGATCGCGGGCCGGAAATCGCCGCTACGCTGGCGCAGACCCGCGTTGCCATCAAACAGGCCGGCGATGCCGCCGAGCAGATCGGCAATCTTGCACAGACCACCAACGGCGTGCTCAGCGACGACGTGAAGCCGGCGATGGCCAATCTCAACGAAGCGATCAAATCGGCCAAGGCCAGCGCCGATACGCTCAACGGCACGATCGGCGATGCGCGGCCCGGCCTCCAGGCGTTCTCGAAGCAGACGGTGCCGGAAATCAACGAGCTCGTCCGCAACCTGCGCGAAATGACCGAATCGCTGTCGTCGGTCGCCCAGAAGGTCGATCAGGGCGGCGCCGGCGCGATCCTCGGCCCGCAGAAGCTTCCCGACTATAAGGCCAAGAAATGAGGCGCGGTCCCATGAAGAAATCGCTCGTCCTGCTCGCTTTGCTGCCGCTGTCGGCAACGCTGTCCGGCTGCCTGAGCTTCGGCGCCAAGCCGCCGGCATCGCTGCTGACGCTGACTGCGACCGCGCCCGCGCCGATCGGCCAGAGCGAAACCGCGACGCCCGATCACACGCTGACGGTCAACGTCCCCGCTGTGCCGCAGGAACTGGCGGTGCAGCGCGTGCCGGTGCAGGCCAGCGACACGTCGGTGGCCTATGTGAAGGACGCCTTGTGGGTCGAGCCGCCGGCGCGGCTATTCGCGCGGCTGGTGTCCGATACGATCACCGCCAAGACCGATTGGGTGGTGCTCGGCAACCAGCAGGCGCGCGTCGATCCCGGCACGCAATTGTCGGGCGAATTGCGCAATTTCGGCGTCGATGCCGGCACCAGCGAAGCGGTCGTCACTTATGACGCGGCGTTGCTCCGCGTCGGCCAGACCAACGTCGAGAAGCGCCGCTTCGAGGCACGCGTGCCGATCGCCGCGGTCGAGGCCGGCGCGGTTGGCGTGGCGATCAATCAGGCAGCCAATCAGGTCGCCGGGGAAATCGCCGATTGGGTCGGCAAATAAGCCTTATTGCGGGGTGCGGCGCGTCGCCAGCGGCACGTCGCAAACGTCGGCGCCGCCAAGCCCGATCGTCGGCGGCTTGGGATTTTCCCTGAGCGCGATCATCGCGGCGAAGCGCGGATTGTCCGCCGCGCGATACTGATAATGCGGCCGCTCGGCAGCGGGAATCTCGCTCGCCAGCCGCACCGAGACGATCGGCGTCCGCTCGCCTTCGGTCGCATACATGCCCATCTCAGCCTGGCTGCGCGGCATCGCCGAGAGATAGTCCATCCCCTCGATCACGCGCCCGACGATCGTATAGTTTCGATCGAGCCGCCGCGCCGATTGCCCGATCGGCGTGAACAACTCCGCGCCGCTGCCAGTATCGGGCAGCGTATCGCGCGCGACCCCGACGGTGCCGTAACAATGCGCCAGCCACGCTGCCGAGCCGTCGGTCGCCACCGGCCAGCCATCGGCGGTGATGCCCGATGCGGTCGAATAAGCGTCGCTGCGGCTCATCCGCGCCGCCGGCTGGAAGCTGGCGATGTCGAATTCGCGCGCGGCGGGGGAGGGCGAAACGCCGGCGGGCAGCGGCTTCTTCTCGGTGGCGTCGCCCCACTGCGTCACCCAGTTTTCCTGCACGCGGTACACGCTGGTCCCGTCCCACCAATGCGCCGCCGCGAGCTTGTCGACATTGCCGACATGCTGCGGCGCGTAATCGGGCGCCAGCCGGATGATAACGGTGCGGTTGCCGGCGAGCGTCATCACCAGCAATTGATCGTCGGGGATGGCGCGCCAATCGGCGGCGATCGGATCGGCCGGGCTGGGCACGGCGGCGGCTTGTGCGGCGGCGACAAGGGCGAGGAGCGAGATCAGCATGGCAGCAGTTTGGCAGGCGTTTGCCCGCCGCGCAATCGTCGCGCTTGCCGTAACCGCGCGCAACCGCTAGTCGGCGCGCTTCCAGCGATAGCGGAGCGGTGGCCGAGTGGTCGAAGGCGCTCGCCTGGAAAGTGAGTATACGTCAAAAGCGTATCGTGGGTTCGAATCCCACCCGCTCCGCCAGCACCGCTCAAGGCGCCCACACACGCGCCAGCGGGCGTCGGTTTCGCCCCAGTTGCGGACATTTTGCTATTCCAGCTATAAGCATTGATGTTATCATCGGTTCGGTTGATTTGCGCCTCGCTGTGTGGCGGATACAATCCGCAATTGGGGGCAACCGCATGCTCGCGTTTCTGAAGTCAATGACCGGGCGGGAGGTGGTTTCCTTCTGCTGTCTTCTGACTATGGCGATGTACGCCTACATGGTTAACGTGACACCTGCCAATGCGGGCATATCTTCGTCTCTCGCTTCTTGCGCAATGGCCATCCTGACAGCGGGAGCTGTCGTGAAAGTCGCGAGGGCGCTACCGAGTTTCGGGCGAGAGTCGGACCGCAGCTAACCACCAATCCTCCCAATGCAACGATCGGTGAAAATGATCGTGCTAGAGCGCAAGCGGCACCGACGTCGCCATCAGACGTGACCCGTCATCGTGCCAAATGCATCTTCCGGGCAGCGCTCGATTGCCGCGCCACTCCGGGCGATGCCCTAAAAATGACATGGCGGGGGGGCAGGCGCCGGGCGGGGCGTGTTTGGCGGGAATATTATGTTGAAGATTTCACGTCTGTTTTCTGGCTTTGTTTTGGCGATGGCGCTGCCGCCCGCGGCGGTTGAAGCGGCCCCCGCCGCGTTCGATCTCGCGGGGCCGGGTTTGCGCGTTTCGGTGACGCACGACGGCGCGACGCTGCCGATCGCGGAGGTGCCCAATCTTGCGGTCGGCGACAGCATTTCGATCGCGGCCGATCTGCCGCCCGATCAGGGCGCGCGCTATCTGCTGGTGGCGAGCTTCCTGCGCGATGCGACCAATCCGCCGCCCAAGAAGTGGTTCTTCCAGGCCGAAACCTGGCAACGCAAGAAGAACAGTCTGTCGATCACCGTGCCCGAAGGCGCGCGGCAGCTGATCGTGTTCCTGATGCCGAAAGACGGCGGCGATTTCGATGCGATCGTCAACAGCGTGCGCAAACAGCCCGGCACCTTTGTGCGCGCGTCGCAGGAGCTCAACCAGGCGTCGCTCGATCGCGCCCGGCTCGATGCCTTTCTGGCCGCGGTGCGGTCGCTGGAACGCAGCCACCCCGAGCGGATCGCGGCCACCTCGCCGCTGCTGACGCGCAGCCTCTCGATCAAGCTCAAGGCCGAATGCCTCGATCAGTCGCCCGAAACGCAGGCCGCTTGCCTCACCGACGATCGCGAATCGTTGCTACTTGCCGATAGCCACAGCTCGTCGCTGGCCGAAACGCTGGTCGGTGCGCCGACCGATCTCGCCTTCCAGCTGAGCTCGACGGCGCAGGCCGGATACGGCGCCTACAGCCCGTATATCGGCGCGGTGCGCGATATTGCGCATATCTTCGGCGCGTTCGAGGCGACGCAGCTGCAATATATCCCGGCGCTGGGGCGCGCGCGCGACGATCGGGTGGGGTTGCTGCTCAACGCCGCGCCGTCGTTCGGCAAGCCGCTGTCGGTGATGGTTGAGGCGCTGCCCGCAATCGAAGCGCCGGCGCCGCCGCCGCTGCGCCGCACCGATCCCGAGCAGGCGTTTTGCGCCGCGCGCGCCGATCTCGTCCTGCCGGTCGAGGGCGCGCCGCTGATCTACGCCACGCATTACGCCCATGACATGGTGTTGCGCGTCACCAGGCCGGACGGCAGCGTGGCCGATCTGCCGGTCAGCGCCGACGCCGCACGCGGCGGCTATGTGCTGGCGGCGGGCGGGGCGGCGATGGCCGGGCTCGGCAGCGGGACGGATGCCCGCCTGCACGGCAAATGGGGTTTTGCCGCATTCGATGGCCCGCACTTTCGCCTGCAAAGCCCGCAGGCCGGCGGGTGGAAACCGGTCGACAGCGATCCGGCGGCGCTGGTGATCGGCCGCGATAACGCTCTGACGTTGCAGGGCGCGGCGCCAAGCTGCATCGACGACGTCTCGCTGCAACAGCCGTCAGGCGCGGTCCAGCCGGTTGCCTGGAAACAGACCGGCAACGATCGCATCGCCGTCACGCTGCCGCTCGCCAAGGCGTCGCCAGGCAAGATGACGTTGCTGATCCGCCAGCACGGCGCCGGCGACCCCGTCAGCGTGCCGCTCACCGCGCTGGCCGAGGCGGGGCGGATCGACGGCTTCACGCTCCACGCCGGCGACGCCAGCGGCGCGCTGACCGGCACAAGGCTCGATACCGTTGCCTCGCTGATGATCGACAAACTGGTGTTCAAGCCGGGCAAGCTCGAACGGATCGGCGACACCGATCACCTCACGATGCTTGCGAGCGATCAGGCCGCGGCGGCCGCGCTGACGGCGGGCCACGCCGAGAAGGCGAAGGCGGTGCTCGCCGACGGCCGATCGCGCGCGGTGTCGTTCGTCGTGGCGCCCGCTCGGCCGAGCGCGAGCCTGGTCAGCCAGAGTGTCGTTCGGGCGGCGTCGAGCGTGCCGTATGCGATCACGCTCGGCGATCCCACCGCGGTGACGGCGGATGCGCGGCTGACGTTTTCGATCCGGGCCGAGGGCGCGACGCGCTTCGCCGGCAGCGAGAGCGTCGAGATCGCCACCGCCGACGGCCGCGCCGCCACCAGCATCACCGCGGCCAACGGCTTCACCATCCAGAACGATCAGATCGCGGTGATCTCGCTCGAGCCGGCAAAGGCGCTGGGCGTCAGCGCGTTCGGGCCGCTGCGCTTCCGCGTCGTCCAGAACGGCGTCGCCGGCGATTGGGCGCCGCTGACGACGCTGGTGCGTTTGCCGCGGCTCACCGGCATCAGCTGCAAGCAAGCTGGCGCGTGCACGCTGAGCGGCGCGGATCTGTTCCTGCTCGACGCCGTCGCCGGCAACCCCGCTTACACCGATGCCGCGGCCGTTCCCGAAGGGTTCACCGGCGCGAGCCTATCCGTGCCCAAGCCGACCGACGGCAGATTGTATCTGCGGCTGCGCGATGCGCCCGCGCTCAAGGCGAGCGTCGCGGTGGGTCAGGGAGGCTAGCGCGTTCATCCCCGCATCGGCGATCGTCGAAAACGAAGCGCACGAAAAAGGGCGGCCCCGCGATGGCGCCGCCCTTCTTCATTTCTGGAAGCAATATCAGCCCGAAGGCCGAGATTACTTGACCTCGACGGTCGCGCCGGCGGCTTCGAGCTGGGCCTTGATCTTCTCGGCCTCTTCCTTGTTGACGCCTTCCTTGACGGCCTTCGGCGCGCCTTCGACGAGCGCCTTGGCTTCGGTCAGGCCGAGCGCGGTGATCGCGCGGACTTCCTTGATGACGTTGATCTTCTTGCCACCGTCGCCGGTGAGGATCACGTCGAACTCGGTCTTCTCTTCGGCAGCCGGGGCACCGGCAGCAGCGCCGCCAGCAGCCGGAGCGGCAACCGCCGCCGCAGCCGAAACGCCCCACTTCTCTTCGAGCAGCTTCGAAAGGTCGGCCGCCTCGAGGACGGTCAGTTCGGAAAGCTGGTCAACCAGCTTGTTCAGATCAGCCATGTTTAGTCTCCATGCGTGGGGCGAACGCGCCCCGATTGGTTCAGTTGGTCAAAAACCTGCCTAAAAGATCAGGCCGCTTCCTTCTCGGCATAAGCCGACAGCACGCGAGCGAGCTGAGCAGCCGGCGCCTGAGCGATCGTGGCGATCTTCGTCGCCGGGGCAACGATGAGGCCGACGATCTTGGCCCTGAGCTCATCGAGCGAGGGCAGCGTCGCAAGCGCATTCACGCCGGCGACGTCGAGCGGTGTTGCGCCCATCGCCCCACCCACGATTTCGAACTTGTCGTTCGTCTTCGCGAAATCGACCGCCACTTTCGCGGCGGCGACCGGGTCGGTCGAGGTGGCGAGACCGACCGGCCCGGTCAGCATATCGCCGATCGAGAGATAGTCGGTGCCGTCGAGCGCGATCTTGGCAAGCTTGTTCTTCGAGACCTTATAGGTCGCGCCGGCTTCGCGCATCTTCATCCGCAGCGCAGAAGACTGCGCGACGGTGAGGCCGAGATTGCGGGTGACGACCACCACGCCGACCTCGGTGAAGGTGCGATTCAAGTCGGCGACGAACTCGGCCTTTTGAGCACGATCCATGCCATTCTCCACGTTTGGGCGGACCCGCAAGCGAGCACGCCCGGTTCAAAACCACACAACGGCAAGCCGCGCGCGGGCAGTGTCCAACGATGGGGAAGGGCGCCGCAAGGGCAGGCCGGCACGCATCGAGCGGACCGGCGCGAAATCCATTTCCCCGCCTCGGCGGGAGATTAAGGCCCGAAGGCCACCCGCTGTCTCGGACGAGACCCGGCGCGCGAACGTGCCGGGGTCGATCGCGCTGTTAGCCGGATCACGGCAAAAGTCAACGGCGCCATGAAAAAGGGGCCGGGAGATCGCGCTCCCGGCCCCATTGTTATTGGCCGAATGCCGGTCGGCTTAAGCGCCGACCACCTCGGCGGTATCGACCTTGATCCCTGGGCCCATCGACGAGCTGACGGCGATCTTCTTGACGTATTTGCCCTTGGCGCCGGCCGGCCTGGCCTTGACCACGGCATCGACGAGCGCGTCGAAATTGGCGCGCAGATCGGCCTCGGGGAAGCTCGCCTTGCCGATGCCCGAATGGATGATCCCGGCCTTTTCGACGCGGTATTCAACCTGGCCGCCCTTGGCCGCCTTCACCGCCGCGGCAACGTCCATCGTCACCGTGCCGAGCTTCGGGTTCGGCATCAGGCCCTTGGGCCCGAGCACCTTGCCGAGGCGACCGACGACGCCCATCATGTCGGGCGTGGCGATGCAGCGATCGAAATCGATCGTGCCGCCCTGAATCGTCTCCATCAGGTCTTCCGCCCCAACCACGTCGGCGCCGGCTTCGCGCGCCTCGTCGGCCTTTGCGCCCTTGGCGAACACGCCCACACGAACTGTCTTGCCGGTGCCCTTGGGCAGCGTCACCACGCCGCGGACCATCTGATCGGCGTGGCGCGGATCGACGCCGAGGTTGAGCGCGACTTCGATCGTCTCGTCGAACTTCGACGTGGCGTTGTCACGCGCCAGCTTGATCGCGGCGTCGATGCCGTGGAGCTGCTCGCGGTCGATGCCGGCGAGCGCCTTCTGCTTCTTGGTCTGCTTTGCCATGGTCTCAGCCCTCCACCACTTCGAGGCCCATTGCGCGGGCGCTGCCTTCGATGATGCGGGTCGCCGCCTCGATGTCGTTGGCGTTCAAGTCTTTCATCTTGGTCTCGGCGATCGTCGTCAGCGCCGAGCGCTTGATCTTGCCGGCGGAAACCTTGCCCGGCTCCTTCGAGCCCGACTTCAGGTTGGCGGCCTTCTTGATCAGATACGACGCCGGCGGCGTCTTCGTTTCGAACGAGAAGCTGCGATCGGCATAGACGGTGATCACGGTCGGGATCGGCGATCCCTTTTCGAGATCGCCCGTCGACGCATTGAACGCCTTGCAGAATTCCATGATGTTGACGCCGCGCTGACCCAGCGCCGGGCCGATCGGCGGCGACGGATTGGCAGCGCCGGCGGGCACCTGCAGCTTGATATAGCCGGTAATTTTCTTAGCCATTAGTCCTCACTCACTCTGTCGAGCGGCCCGCGGCGGAGCCGTCTCAAGTTTAGCGGTTCAAGCGGCAGCGAGCTGCCTCCCGCGGGATTTCCACAGACGATGCTTTGGAAGCCGCTGCCCCTAGCGAACTTCCCCCGAAACGGCAATAGTGAGCGCCCGCCGTTTTGCCGACACGCGCTGCCAAAAGGCGCGTGCTTGCATTTTTGATTTTTGTGCTCGCGCCTGGGCAACTGTGCTGCCGACCCGCCCGTGCCGTCTAAGCACTATAATGAAGATCGTGTCGAAATCCGCTATGCTGTTCCCCGTGATTGCGGGGGCCGCACTGACACTGCTCGTCGCCGGAGGCGTAGCGCACTCGACGCAGCCTGCGCAAACGATCGTGCCGATGCCGGAGCCATTCGACGGATCGTTATCGGTGCTGACGTACAACATCCATGGTCTGCCTTGGCCTTTCGCGACCGGCAGACCCGAAGCGTTTCATAGGATTGCCGCCCGCCTCGCCACCCTGCATGCCAGCGGCACGGCGCCACAAATTGTCGTGATGCAGGAGGCTTTTACCAGCGCCGCCGAGCAGATTGGCCGGGACGCTGGCTATCGATATGTCGTCCGCGGTCCGGACGCACGTCAACACGGTGGTGACGCGGGGGGGCATGACGGATACGCAATTCATGGCGCGCGCGCGTTGGAACCACGGGGAGACGGAGGGGCCGGTGCTCGACAGCGGGCTGGTCATCTTGTCCGATTATCCGATCGTGGCGACCGATTTCGTCGTTTATCCGCGAGACGGGTGCGCCGGTTATGATTGTCTTGCCAACAAGGGCGCTGTCTTGGCCCGCGTGGCGATCCCTGGATTAGCCACACCCGTCGATATCATCACGACGCATCTTAATTGTCGTGAACGCACCGGCGTTTCGTTGACGCGCGCCGATGCCGCCTATCGACGCGAATTGGCGACGCTGGCCGCGTTCGTCGCGCGTGCGCATGATCCACGGTCGGCGCTGATTGTTGCCGGGGACTTCAACGTCGGGAGTTCGACCCAGCGTAAAGCAATGATCGCCGGGACGGTTGCCACGCTTCACGCGCAGCCGGCGCTGGCGACCGTGGTGGCCGACCAACCGGTGACGCCATCGGACGCCTTGCTGTCCTGGCGTAAAAACAAAGACCTGCAGCTCGCGATCTCATCGCCCGGCGCACGCCTATCGGTAAAAGCGATCTCCACGCCCTTCGGTCATGAGAGCGACGGCAGCATGTTGTCCGACCACGTCGGCTACGTCGCGCGATACTGGATCGATTCCTCGATCCGGGACGTACGACGACAAAAAGGGTTGCAGCGCGGCGCGCCGGTTGCAAATTCCCAACCGTATCAACTCTGAACGCGTTCTGGCGATGTGAATGCGATCACTATCGAGCTTAACTCGCCCAATATCCGGCGGGCGCGTTAATTACTTGCTGCGCTCGACCTGCTCGAAATCGAGTTCGACCGGCGTTGCGCGCCCGAAGATCGAGACGCTGACCTTGACCTTCGACTTGTCGAAATCGAGTTCCTCGACCACGCCGTTGAAGCTCGCGAACGGGCCGTCGAGCACTTTGACGGCGTCGCCGATCTCGTAATCGACCTTGATCTGGTGCTTCGGCGCGGCGGCGGCTTCTTCCTTCGAATTGAGCATCCGCGCGGCTTCGGCGTCGCTGATCGCCTGCGGCTTGCCCATCGAGCCGAGGAAGCCCGTCACCTTCGGCGTGTTCTTCACCAAGTGATAGACATCATCGTTCATGTTGAGCTTGGCGAGCACATAGCCGGGCATGAACTTGCGTTCGACCTGAACCTTCTTGCCGCGGCGCGCCTCGGTGATCGTCTCGGTCGGCACTTCGATCTGCTCGACCAGCTGATCGAGCCCCATGCGGGTCGCCTCGGACATGATGGCGTCGCGGACCTTGCCCTCGAAACCGGAATAAGCGTGAATGATGTACCAGCGCGACATGGCGTTTCCTTATCTCAAGCCGCCAGCGACAGCAGAAAGTGAACGAGCGCCTCGAACACCGAATCGACGCTGACGAAGAACACCGCGAGCAGCGATGTCATGATCATCACCATCACCCCGGTCATGATCGTCTGCTTGCGGCTCGGCCACACGACCTTGCGCGTTTCGGCCTGGACCTCGCGGATGAATTCGATCGGGCTCGTTCGTGCCACGGGGCTGTCCTCAAAAAAGTCGTGAAACCGGGCATGGGTCCGCTGCCCGGCCCTTGCTGGCCGGCGCTTCGTCATCCTCGATTTCGGATTGATCCGGGAGATAGACCGTCGGGGGATGTTTGACAAGCGGCCGGTGTCGGTGAAGCGACGTGGCCGAAATGCCTGGCAGGGGAGCTCGGATTCGAACCGAGGGCCTTCGGTTTTGGAGACCGACGCTCTAACCAGCTGAGCTACACCCCTCCAGGCGCGGCCGCATTTAGCGTCATGCGCCAAGGCGGGCAATAGCGGTGTGGCGTATTGCGCGTCACGCCGCTGCTGCGTCTCGGTGTCCGCGGTTGGCGATCGTGCGGGCTTCGTCGACGGGGAGCGGGCGGCCGAAATAATAGCCCTGCACCTTGGTGCAGCCGAGCCGCTGGACCATCTGGTGCTCGGCCTCGGTCTCGACGCCCTCGGCCGTGGTCGCCATGCCGAGGCTGTCGGCGAGCGCCACCACCGCGCGGATGATCGCGATCGCTTCCTTGGCGCCCTTCGACGCGCTCTGGACGAAGCTGCGATCGACCTTGATCGTCGAGAACCGCGTGCGTGAGAGGTAGCCGAGCGACGAATAGCCGGTGCCGAAATCGTCGAGGCTGAGGCGAATGCCGAGATCGAGCAGCCGTTCGAGGACTTGGGTCGCGCAGGTGCCTTCGCGCATGAACAGGCTTTCGGTTACCTCGATTTCGAGACGTTCGGCGGAGAGCCCGCTCTGGCTGAGCGCCGATGTGACGGTGGTGACGAAATTGGGATTGTAGAGCTGTTCGGCGGACACGTTGACGGCGATCCGCACGTGCGACGGCCAGCGCGCGGCTTCCTGGCACGCGGTGCGCAAGACCCATTCGCCGATCGGCGCGATCAGCCGGGCTTCCTCGGCCAGCGGCACGAATTTGGCGGGCGAGACGGTGCCGAACTCGGGATGCGTCCAGCGCAGCAGCGCCTCGAAGCCGGACAACGCGCCGGTGTCGGCGGAAACGACCGGCTGATAGTGAAGGTGCATCTCGCCGTTCTCGAGCGCTTGGCGAAGCGCGATTTCGAGGACGCGACGTTCTTCGGCCTTAACGTGGAGCTGCGGCTCATAATGGTGAAAGCCGCCGCCACCGGCGTCCTTCGAGCGATAGAGCGCCAGATCGGCGGAGCGGATCAGCATCTCCGCAGTGCGGCCGTCGCGCGGCCCCTGCGCGACGCCGACGCTGGCGCCGATGTAGAGCGTGTTCTGATCGACCTCGTAAGGCTTCGACAGCGAGTCGATGATTTTCAGCGCGAGCTGCTCGACGCGCACGACATCGGTTGCATCGCGCACGACGACGGCGAACTCGTCGCCGCCCAGCCGCCCGACCATCTCGTTGTCGCTGGCGAGATAGCGCAGCCGTTCCGACACGCGGCCGAGCAGCCGATCGCCGATCGGATGGCCGAGCGTGTCGTTGACCGCCTTGAAGCGATCGAGATCGATCATCATAAACGCGCAGCGCCCGCCCCAGCGATCGGCATCCGCCATCGCCTTGGCCAGCGTTTCGTTGATCAGCAGGCGATTGGGCAGGCCGGTGAGCGTATCGTAGCGCGCCATGCGGTTGATCTTGTCGGCCGATTCGCGCGCTTCGGTGACGTCCGAGCCGACGCCGCGGAAACCGATGAACGCGCCGGCGTCGTCGAAGCGGGGATTGGCGGCCATTTCCCACCAGCGCTCCTCGCCTTTGACATAGACCGGCAGCAGCAAGTCGCGGAAGCTTTCACGCCCCTTGAGCTTTTCGGCGAGCACGCGGAGCCCAGCGGAGAAGTTGCCCGCTTCCCAGGTCGGGCCGGCCAGCACCTCGAGAAAGCGGGTGCCGTTGATCGTCAGCGGATCATGGCCGACCGTGTGGCAGAAGTGGGTGCTGGCGCGCACCACGCGGCGCGCCGCGTCGATTTCCCACAGCCAGTCCGCGCTGGTTTCTTCGACGTCGCGGAGCAACAGGCTGACGGTTTCGTCGCGCTCGGCCAGCGCGATTTCGCCGGCCCGGACCACCACCAGTGCGCGACCCCGGGTGAAGCAGCCGTACATTAGCAGCGCGGTGAAAAGCAGCACGGCGGCCGCCAACAACGGGTTCGCATTGGCGAACAGCATCGCGCCGACCGACGCGCCGATAATGCCGAGGAAAGCGAGCGTCGGCAGCGGCAGCCCGGCCAGCCCGACGGCGGCGGCGGTCATCAGCATCGATATGATGATCCACAACGCCAATGCCGTTGCCGGCCCGCCCTCGACCCCGAACACGAGCGGCGGGACCGACCATAAAGCACCGAGCACGATACCATCGACAAGCGTGCGGCGAACATCCCGCACGCTGGCGCTGTGCAGATTGTGATAGCGCGACGACAGGCGCCGGATCGTCACGGCGACCGCCGCTACGGTGACTGCCGCGGCCCAGGTGGCGATCATCCACAATGGCCGATAGGGCGCGAGCGCCAGCGAGACGAACGCGGCGCCGATGACATGCATGCCGAGCAGGAACAGCGCGAAATCGCGGCCGGCGTTGAGCTGCGCGGCGCGGATCGGCCCCCAGTCCGTCGAATCAGCGGGATCGTAAAGGCCCAGCAGGGCACGATTATCGATTCGCGGCTGGGCGAACTGGGAAGTTTGAGTGCTCACCCCAGCGGGGTAATCCGGGGCTGGTTATCGGAAGGTTATCCCGGCGGCAAATTACGATAAATTTTAGCGAAACGCTTCAACGTCGTAACAACATCAGCGCGTTAAGCAGCAACGGCGTACGGTTTGATTTCGCCGGCGAGATAGAGATTGCGCGCCTTGGCCCGGCTGAGCTTGCCCGAGCTGGTGCGCGGCAGCGTGCGCGGCGGCACGAGCTCGATCACGCAGTTCATGCCCGTCACCGAGCGCACCCGCTCGCGGATTTCGTCGCGCAGCCGCAGCCGCTCGCTTTCGTCGGAGGTGCGGCACTGGACGAGCACCGCGGGTGTTTCCTCGCCACCCGGCGTGGTGATGGCAAAGGCGGCAATGTCGCCAGCCTTGAAGCCGGGCAGCTGCTCGACTGCCCATTCGATGTCCTGCGGCCAATGGTTGCGGCCGTTGACGATGATCATGTCCTTGGCGCGGCCGACGATATAGACATAGCCGTCGGACATATAGCCCATGTCGCCGGTATCGAGCCAGCCATCGGCCAGGCACGCGTCGGTCGCGTCCTGATCGCGGAAATAGCCGTTCATCACCGAGGGGCCGCTGCACCACACTTTGCCGATTGCTCGATCGGGCAGCGGCGTGCCGTCTTCTTCGCGAATCTCGACCGCCATGTCGCGCACCGGCTTGCCGCAATTGACGATCGCGCGGTAGCGTTGCGGCCGATCCTGCCCGGCGGGCACGCCGGAAAGCTGCGTTTCCTCGACCAGTTCGACACGGATGCCTTCGCCCGGCGGCATGATCGACACCGCCAGCGTGGCCTCGGCGAGGCCATAGCTCGGCAGGAACGCCGAGGCCCGGAAGCCGGCGTCGGCAAAGGCGTCGACGAAGCTTTGCATCACGTCGGGACGGATCATGTCGGCGCCGTTGCCGGCGACCCGCCAGCGCGACAGATCGAAGCGATCCGATGCCTTGGTCTGGCTCGACATGCGCCGTGCGCAAATGTCGTAGCCGAAAGTCGGCGAATAGGAGAGGGTGGTGCCCGCATTGCGGCTGACCAGATCGAGCCAGGCGAGCGGGCGGCGGGCGAAATCCTCGGTTTTGATATAATCGGTGGAGACTTGATTGGCAACCGGCGACAGGAAGCAGCCGACCAGCCCCATGTCGTGATACCAGGGCAGCCACGACACGCAGCGATCGCTGTCCTGCAATTCCATGCCGTGCGAATGTGCGGCGAGATTATTAAGCAGCGCGCGGTGGGTGATGATCACGCCGTGCGGGAAGCGCGTCGAGCCGCTCGAATATTGCAGATAGGCGATGTCGTCCGCTCCCGCCTCGGGAAGATCGGCGGCGGGCGCTGCACGGGCGGCGAGTGTCTCCCAATCGACCGCGTCAACGCCGCCCAGTCGCGCTGCTTCGCTCGCCATGTCGGCGAGCTCGGGCGGGAAGATCAGCAGCCGGGGATCGCAGCTGTCGAGCTGGACGCGGAGCTGATCGACATAGGAGTCGCGGCCACCGAACGAGGTGGGTAGCGGCAGCGGCACCGGCCAGGCGCCGGCATAGACCGCGCCGAAAAACAGGGCGGCGAATTCGGGCCCGGTTTCGGCGATCAACGCGATGCGATCTTGCGGCGCCACGCCGGCCGCGATCAGCCGGCGGGCGGCGTCGATCGCATCGGCGCGGAGCTCGGCGAAGGGGTAGGCCCGCGTGAGATTACCGCGCGGATCGTGGAAATTGAGCCCGCGATCGCCGGCGGCGGCATAATCGAGCGCCTCGCCGAGCGTCTCAAAATCGGAAAAGCGCCGCGGCAGCCGCGCGTCGGCGGTGGGCGTCGCGACCGGATGCGCCGTTTCGCTGCGATCTCGCTCCAACTCGTCCGCCATGATGTTCCTCGCGTCCCATTCTGATTGCTTGCCGGCGTGACGCACGCCTGCACTGTGCGCTTGTGCCTCGCACCGGCGTTCAAATTCCGTTCCGACTGTGGCACAATGATGGCGCAATGAACCGAGACCGTCGCCCGCTTCCCCCGCTCGACCGACAATCGCTCGACCGGCTGGCGCTGCGCTACGTCGAGCGGTTCGCCACCACACGGGCGCGGCTCGCGGCTTATCTGGACCGCAAGATCCGCGAGCGCGGGACGGATGGTGACGCCATCGACACCGCGGCTATCGCCCAGCGGTTCGCCGATCTCGGCTATATCGACGATCGCGCGTTCGCCGAAGCGCGGATGCGATCGATGACGCGCCGCGGGTTCGGCGAACGGCGCATCGTCGGCGCGTTTCGTCAGGACGGGATCGCCCCCGAAGACGCAGCCGCGCTATCGCCCGAAATCGAGGGGCAGGCGGTGGAGGCGGCGCTTGCATTGGCGCGTCGCAAGCGGATCGGGCCGTTTGCAATCGATTCCGTCGATCGTGTCCAACGGGAAAAGCAACTTGCCGCGATGGTGCGGGGCGGTCATGGCTTCACGTTGTCGCGTCGGATCGTCGCGATGGAACCAGGTGCCGATTTGCGCGATCTGTGTCCCGATTAGGTGCAGGTGTCGTTTTTGCCATTGCGCCAAGCTGTGCTAGGCGGTTTTGGGGGTCTGTGATGATGCGTGCCGAGCCACAACCAGCGCCGGACCAGCCCGATTTCGAATCGGGTGTCGAGACACGCGGCGCCGATCGCTTCGGTGACGGCGATGTTCATAGCGGCACGCTGAAATGGTTCGACGTCACCCGCGGCTTCGGTTTCATCGTCGCCGACGACGCGGCGATCGGCGACATTCTGGTGCATTTCTCGGTGCTTCAGCCGCACGGCCGGCGCAGTTTGCCGGAGGGCGCTCGGGTCGAATGCGTCGCAGTGCGCCGCGAGCGCGGGTTGCAGGCGCGCGAAATCCTTTCGATCGATCTGACCGATGCGGTCGAGCCGCCGCCGCGAAGTTACGCCATTGGCGATGACGATCACGACGATCTGCTCGATTCGGCGGGACCGTTCGAGCCCGTGACGGTGAAATGGTTCAATCGGCTCAAGGGCTATGGCTTCCTCGTCCGCAACGGCGAATCGCCGGACATTTTCGTCCATATCGAAACGCTGCGGCGCGGCGATGTCGGCGAAGTGGAGCCCGATCAGCCGCTGCGCGCGCGGATCGTCGATGCGCGCAAAGGGCCGCTTGCGGTCGCCGTCGCGCGCGACGAATGAGCCGCGCGATAAGCGGCGGGCGCGCCGCGTGGCTGGCAGCCGGCCTGATCCTCGCGCTGCCCGCTGCCTGCTCAGGCGGCGACGCCGCCCGCGATGTTGCCAATTCAGCGACCCCGGCGGCGACGCTTGCCGTCACGATCGAGGGCGCCAGCGGGCGTCACCGCTTCACGGTCGAGCGGGCGCGGACGGCCGCCGAACAGGAGCGCGGGCTGATGTATCGCACCGATCTCACCGCCGATGGCGGCATGTTGTTCGCGCCCTATCCGCCTGAGGGCGGCGCGCCCAAACAGGCCAATTTCTGGATGAAGAACACGCCGAGCCCGCTCGACATCCTGTTCATCCGCGCCGACCACAGCATTGCCCGGATCGCCGAGAACGCCGTGCCGTTCGACGAAACGCCGATCCCGTCCGGCGAGCCCGTTGCCGCCGTGCTCGAACTCAAAGGTGGCCGCGCGGCCGATCTCGGCATTGCCGAGGGCGACAAGGTAAGCTGGACCGACGGCTGATTCCGGCCCTTGCCGTCGCGGCTGATTCGATATAATTATGATATCGTCTTTTCGTCGAGTCTGAGGAAGTGTCATGATCGCTGCGCTCTCCCTTTTCGCCGCCGCTGCTTTGTTTGCCGGCCCGGCCGCCGCTACCGTACCGACCGGAACCGCGATCACCGCGCCGGGACCGCTGGGCGATCTGGGCGGGACGCTGCTCCAGCCGGCCGGCAGCCTCGGCGGCCCGGTGGTGCTGATGATCCCCGGTTCGGGGCCGACCGATCGCGATGGCAACAATCCGATGGGGGTCAAAGCGGCCTCGCTCAAAATGCTCGCCGAGGGCCTCGCAGCAGACGGCGTGGCCAGCGTGCGGATCGACAAGCGCGGGCTGTTCGGCAGCAGCGCCGCGATCGCCGACGCCAACAAGGTTACGATCGGCGATTACGCGCATGACGTGCACGCCTGGATCGAGGTAATCCGCAAACGCACCGGCGCGCCGTGCGTGTGGGTGCTCGGCCATAGCGAGGGCGGGCTGGTCGCGCTCGCCGCCGCGCAGCAGCCGGGCGGCATTTGCGGGCTGGTGCTCGTTTCCGCCGCGGGGCGGCCGATCGGCGAAGTGATGCGCGATCAGCTCAAGGCCAATCCCGCCAATGCGCCGCTGCTGGCGGAGGCGCTGGGCGCGATCGATTCGCTCGAAGCGGGCAAGACGGTCGATACCAGCCCGATGAACCCCGCGCTCGCGCCGCTGTTTCGGCCCGAGGTCCAGGCGTATGAGATCGATCTGTTCCGCTATGACCCCGCCAAGCTGATCGCGGCCTATCAAGGGCCCGCGCTGATCGTCCAGGGCGAGCGCGACATGCAGGTGAGCGTGCCCGACGCGAAGCGACTCGCCGCCGCCGATCCGCGCGCCATGCTCGATCTGCGGCCGGGCATGAACCACGTGCTGAAGGTGGTCGCCAGCGACGATCGCGCCGCCAATATCGCCACCTATGCCGATCCGGCGCTGCCGCTCGCGCCCGGCCTTGTCGATCGCATCGCGCAATTCGTCTCGGCGAAGCCGGCCAAGTAGCGCACGGTGGTTGCCCGGCACCGGGCCAGCGGCTAAGCGGCGGGGCATGGGACTGCTCAAGAACGGCTTCACCTGGTGGGACGGCATCACCTTCGGCACATGGCTCGGCCTGCGCGGCAAGAGCAAGGTGGGTGAGGACGCGCTCGGCAACGTCTATTATCAAGGCGGCGTCGATCCCAACGGCATTCCGCGCCGCTGGGTGATCTACAGCGGATCGAACGACGCCAGTCGCGTCGCGCCCGAATGGTTCAGTTGGCTGCACCACCAGATCGATGACGTTCCGGACAAGGCGTTGCCGCCGATCCGCCGCTGGGAAAAGCCGGCCGTGCCGAACATGACCGGCACCGCGCTTGCCTATCGTCCGGCCGGTGCCCTCGAAAAGGGCGGCCACCGCGCAGCGGCGACCGGCGACTATGAAGCCTGGGCGCCGGAGGGATGAAACCGGGCTGGATTGTCGGCGGCGTCGGGCTGGCGGCGGTGATCGGCGTTGGCGGCTGGCTCGGCGTGGAAGCGCTCGATCGCGACGGTCGCGCCGCAGCGCAGAGCACCGCGATGCCGGTGCCGGCGGCCAGCGCGTCGCCCGCGTCCGATTACGGCGACGACCCCTCGGGGATCGTCACGATCGACGTGCCGAGCGATTCGAGCAGCGAGCAGGGCGCGACGCCGATGGCGCAGCGCATCGCCGTGGTCGGGCTGCTCAACAAGCGCAACGGCCGCAGCCAGGATCTCACGTTGCGCCCCGGCCAGGCGGTGCGCGTCGGCGATGCCGTCGTGCGGCTGCGCGCCTGCGAAGAGACCGCGCCGTGGGAGCAGGAGCATTACACCGGCGCGTTCGTGCAGCTCGACGTGCGCGGCTTCGATCAGCATTGGCGGCGGGTATTTTCGGGCTGGCTCTACAAGGAGCGGCCGGGGCTGAACGTCGTCCAGAACCCGATCTACGACGTGTGGACGAAGAGCTGCAAAATGTCCCGCCCCGAAACCGGGCCGGACACGGTGTCGGTCGACGATGTCCAGAAATCGGGCGCATCGAGCGCGAAGAAGTCCCCCGCGCCGACGGCCGATGCAGCGGCGACGCCCGCAGCGCCCGTCACCCCGGCGGCGAAGCCGGCGCCCGCGGCGTCGCCCAGCGCTGCGCCCAGCAACGACAGGTAGTCGCGCCGCGAAATCTCGACTGCGCCGAGCGAGGCGAGATGATCGGTCTGGAACTGGCAGTCGAGCAGCGTGAACCCGCCCGCCTTGAGCCGCGCGACCAGCCAGGCGAGCGCGACTTTCGACGCGTCGGTGGCGCGGCTGACCATGCTCTCGCCGAAAAAGGCGCGGCCGAGCGCAAGGCCATAGAGCCCACCGACCAGCTCGTCGCCGTCCCAGCATTCGATCGAATGGGTGTAGCCGAGGCGGTGGAGTTCGATAAACGCCTCCTCGATCGGGCGATTGATCCAGGTCTCCGGTCGGTCGGTCGCGGCGGTCGCGCATAGCGCGATGATCCGATCGAACGCGGCGTCGGCGGTGACGCGGAAGCGATCGGCGGCGATCGTCTTGCGCAACGACCGCGATGGCCGGAACGTCTCGATCGGCAGGATCGCGCGCTCCTTGGGCTCGACCCAATAGACCCCGGTCGCGTCGCGGTGATCCGCCATCGGGAAGACGCCGACGGCATAGGCGCCGAGGACGAGTTGCGGATCGAGCGAGGGCATGTCGTGCTGATCGTGGCGCGCGCCGCCCGATCAGGCAAGCCGGATAGTAAAAGGGCCGACGGTTATTCCGCCGGCCCGATCAAGTGGTTGAGATGTCGCTAGGCTCAGTTGGAGCAGCTGAGCTCGCCCTTGCCCGGCTGGGTCAGCATGATCTTGTCCTGATCGCCGGTCATCGCATAGCCGCCATCGCCGGTCAGCGGCTCGCCCTCGGCGTCGGCCTTGAGCTGGATCGGCGTGCCGCCCTTGGTCGTGCGCAGGTTTGCGAGTTTTCCGCCCTTGAAGAAATCGACGTAAACGAGGCTGTTGTCCTTACACCGGAACGTGACCGATGCAGTCATCGCCGGCGGCAGCTCGATCGGCGCGGCGTTCGCAAGCTGCGACGCCATCGGATCGGGCGCAGTCGTATCGACGATTTCGGGCTTCTGCTTGCACGCGGCGAGCGACAGGCTCAGCGCGGCGGCGGCGGCGATCAGGGGGAGCGTTTTCATGGCGCGCGCTGCTTCGCGCATGCAACACCAGTCGTCAAGAGGATATGTTAACCGTCCGCCGCAGCGTGTCGTAGCGCACAAAAGTTACGCGTGTTACGATCGCTGAAAAGCGCGTCAGCCGATGCCAAGATCCGCTGGTCCGAAGGCGTACGGCAGCAATTCGGACAGCCGATAACTGTCGACGCGATCGCCTTGTGCTGCGCCGCAATGAACGATCAGATCGCGGCCGCCGATCTGGGCGGCTTCGTTGAGTACCTGGCGGCAGCGGCCACACGGACCGACCGGGGTCTCGCCGCTCACGCGGCCATCGGCGATCAGCCCGCCGATCACGCCGATCGCGACGACGTCGCGCAGCCGGCCTTGCGCATTGGCGGTGGCGAGCGCGACAGTCTCGGCGCACAGCGACAGGCCATAGCTCGCATTTTCGAAGTTGCAGCCGGTGACGATGCTGCCGTCGGTCATCAGTAGCGCCGCGCCCACGGCAAAATTGGAATAAGGCGCATGGGCGTGGCGTGCGGCGTCGCGCGCGGCGGCGATCAGGGGAGCGGCGTCGGTCACGGTGCGACGACGTCCCAATTGATCGGGCCGGCAACGCCGTCGACGCGGCGGATATCGCTGGCCTGCCACACGCGCCACGGCCGCGCCGCGTAGTCGGGGGCGATGAAATTGCGCATCTCCCACACCGGGCGCGGGATCGCCGCGCTGATCTGATAGGCGCGCTCGGCGGGCTTGGAGATTTTCAGCAGCATCGGCTCGCCCGTATGCGTTTCCGCCATCGATAGGAAGCGGCGAAGGCCGGCGATCACCGCGGCGCGGGGCGGTCGCGCGGCGCAATCGGGCGAGAAGCCGATTGCGAGCAGCGCCGGCAGCGCATCGTCGGTCCGCGGCACCGTCGTCAGAAAGTTATCGGCCTGCTTCACCGGATCGTCGCAGAACGACCAGATGTGGACCGCGCCGCGGCGGATGTCGGCGGCGCCGGCCGCCGGCCAGTAATCGGCGAACCGCGAATCGCGGCCGGCCGCGCCGAACGTGGCGCGGAGATAGGCGAAATCGGCGCCGCGCGCGTTGAGCACGTTCCAGTCGATATCGCCTTGCGCCTCCGACACATCGACGCCTTGAATGGCGTATTTGCCGGCCGGCGGCCGCCAGCCGATCGCATAGACGAACAGTGCCGCAGCGATCACCACGAGCGCAATCGCGCCCGCGCCGATCTTGCCCAGCCGGCTTGCCAACAGCGCGCCCACGTCGATCAACCGCGGATGTGCAGCACGCAGATCAGCGTGAACAGCCGCCGTGCGGTATCGAAATCAATGTCGATCTTGCCCTCCAGCCGCTCCTTGAGGAGATCGGCCGCATCATTGTGAATCGCCCGGCGCGCCATGTCCACCGTCTCGATCTGTTGCGGCGTGGCCGCGCGAATCGCCTGGTAGTAACTGTCGCAGATCGCGAAATAATCGCGGATCGGGCGGCGGAACCGGCCGAGCCCGAGAATATGGGTTTCCAGCGGTGCGCCGTCCTCGCGGTCGATTTGCAGCGCCAGCCGGCCTTCCTCGACGCTCAGCGTCAGCCGATAAGGGCCGGCATAGCCGTCGGCATGCTGCTTTTGCGGTACGAATCGATTGTCCTCGATCAGATCGAAGATCGCGATTCGCCGCTCCTGCTCGATATCGGCGTTGCGCCACAGAATGGTGCGCTCGTCGAGCTTGATGTCGATGATACGCGGATCGGCCATGCCGCCAGCGTATCGGCGAGCCGGCTAGGGGAATCAACGATCCACAGCATTATTCCCGCCAGCGTCTTGAGCGTCAGCGCGCGGCGCGTAGAAGGCGGGCATGGCCACCATCGCACTCGCCCCCGCCGCGCCGACCACCGAAGGAACGTCGCTCCCGCAGAATGTCCAGGCGGAAGCCGCGATGCTCGGCGCGATGATGATCGACAACCGCCTGGCGGACGATCTGCTCGATCGGCTGCAGCCCGATCATTTCTTCGAGCCGCTGCACGGCCGCATCTTTTCCGCGATCAAGACGCTGCGCGGCAACGATATGCTGGCGACGCCGGTGACGTTGCGCCCGATGTTCGAGGCCGACGAGGGGATGAAGGAGCTGGGCGGCCCGGCCTATCTCGCGCAGCTCACCGGATCGGGCGCGGGGCTGATCGGCGCGCGGCAATTCGCGCAGCAGATTTACGATCTGGCGATGCTGCGCGCGCTCGTCTCGGTCGGTCGCACGCTGGTCGATCGCGCGCTCGACACGTCGGAAGAGGTCAATCCGCGCGCGCAGATCGAGGCGGCGGAAGAGGAACTGTTCAAGGTCGCGGCGGATGGCGGCACCGAATCGTCGGTCAAGACCTTCGCGCAGGCGACCACGGCCGCGGTGAAGATGGCCGAGCGCGCGCTTAATTCGGGCGGCAACCTGTCGGGCATCACCACCGGGCTCGATTCGATCAACGGCAAGATCGGCGGCATGCATCATTCGGATCTGATGATCCTCGCCGGCCGCCCCGGCATGGGCAAGACATCGCTTGCCACCAATATCGCGTTCAACGCGGCGCGGCGTTGGATGCGCGACATGGCCGACGGTGTCGAGCCGAGCCGATCGGTCGGCGCCAAGGTGGCGTTCTTCAGCCTCGAAATGTCGGCCGATCAGCTCGCGACCCGCATCCTCGCCGAGCAATCGCGGATCAGCTCCGAATCGCTGCGCATGGGCAAGATCAGCCGCGCCGAATTCGGCCAGCTCGCCGCCGCCGCTGCCGAGCTGGAGAACCTGCCGCTGTTCATCGACGATACCGCCGGCCTGACGATCGGCGCGCTGCATACGCGGATGCGGCGGCTGCAACGGCGGCACAATAATGAGATCGGGCTGGTCGTTGTCGATTACCTCCAACTGCTGCAGGGCAGCGGCAAGAATTCGAATGACAACCGCGTCCAGGAAATCTCCGAGATCAGCCGGGGGCTGAAGACCCTGGCGAAAGACCTCAACGTGCCGGTGATGGCGCTGTCGCAGCTCAGCCGCGCGGTCGAGCAGCGCGAGGACAAGCGCCCGCAGCTTTCCGATCTCCGAGAATCGGGCTCGATCGAGCAGGACGCCGACATCGTGATGTTCGTCTATCGCGAGGATTATTACGTCGCCGCGCGCGAGCCCAAGAAGCCTCAGGAAGGCGACGACGCAAAGCTGTTCGAGGATCATGCCAAATGGGCGAGCGACATGGAGCGCGTCTATGGCCTTGCCGAGCTGATCGTCGCCAAGCAGCGCCACGGCGCGACCGGCAAGGTGCTGATGAAGTTCGAGCCGGAAATCACGCGCTTCAGCGATTACGCCGGGCCGGGTTATTGAGCGCGCGCGCGGCGCGTTACACCCAGCCTTCGAGCACCTGATCGGGCGGGCGGTGGCCGTCGGCCCAGACGCGGATGTTGGCGATCACCTTTTCGCCGGTGGCGGCGCGGCCCTCGACCGTCGCCGAGCCCATGTGCGGCAGCAACACGACGTTCGATAGCGCGAGCAGCCGCGGATCGACCGCCGGTTCATGTTCATAGACGTCCAGCCCGGCGCCGGCGATGCGGCCCTGCTCGAGCGCGTCGATCAGCGCGGCTTCCTCGACGATGTCGCCGCGCGAGGTGTTGATCAGATAGACGTGGGGTCCGAGCAGCGCGATCCGACGCGCGTCGATCAGATGCTCGGTCTGCGGCGTGTGCGGCGCGTTGATCGAGACGATATCGACCATGCCGAGCATCGTGTCGAGATCGTCGTGCCAGGTCGCGCCGAGCTGCGTTTCGGCCACCTCGGGCAGGCGGTGGCGATTGTGATAATGGATCGTCAGCCCGAAGGCCCGCGCGCGCGCCGCGACGGCCTGGCCGATCCGCCCCATGCCGACGATGCCGAGCGCCTTGCCACCGATCCGGTGGCCGAGCATGCCGCCCGGGCTCCAGCCTTTCCAGTCGCCCGAGCGCATCAGCTTTTCGCCCTCGGCGAGCCGCCGCGGCACCGACAGGATCAGCGCCATCGTCATGTCGGCGGTGTCCTGCGTCAGCACGCCGGGCGTGTTGGTGACGATGATGTCGCGCGCGCGGGCTGCGGCGAGATCGATATGATCGACGCCCGCGCCGTAATTGGCGATCAGCTTGAGCCGATCCCCGGCGCCGGCGATCAGCTCGCCGTCGATCACGTCGGTGACGGTCGGCACCAGCACATCGCAGGTCGCCATCGCCTCGGCGAGCGCGGCGCGGTCCATCGGCGTGTCGGCGCGGTTGTTGGTGGTATCGAACAGCTGCTCCATACGGTCCATCACCGCATCGGTCAGCTCGCGGGTGACGATCACCCGGGGCGTGGTTTTGCGTCTGCTCTCGGCCATCGCGCGATGGTTGGCGGTTGCGCTCGTCGCCGTCAACGGTGGTTGAAGCGGGGGGCGGCACGGCGCTAGAGGATGGCGCTAGAATTCAACGAGGTGCGCCAATGCGGTTCGGATCGCTTTTCGTCTTTATCGCCGCCTCGCTAGGGCTGATGCTGGCTGTCACAGGGCACGGAACGGCGCAGAGCCGCGAGACGCCCTATTACGCCTCGATTTCATCGACCCGCGCGATGATGCGGACCGGGCCCGGGCGCAATTATCCGGCAACCTGGCTGTATCGCCGCGCCGATCTGCCGATCAAGGTTGTCGAACTCTATCAGGACTGGCGCAAGATCGAGGATCCCGATGGCACCCAGGGCTGGATGCTATCGACGCTGCTCAGCGCGCGGCGCACCGCGATCGTCACCGGCGACATTACCGAACTGCGCGAGACCGCGGCGTTCGACGGCGCGGTGCTGTGGCGCGCGGCGCCCGGCGTGGTCGGGCGGATCAGCAATTGTTCGGGCGGCTGGTGCTGGTTCGATGTCGGCGGCAAGGCCGGCTATGTCGAGGAAACGCATTTGTGGGGCGTCGATCCGGGCGAACAGCTCGATTGAACAATTTCGCTCGCTGCCGAGTTTACCAAGGCGTCGCAACGAGGAGAACACCATGAAGACCGCAATGATCGCCGCGCTGATGATCGGCGCCATCGCCCCGGTCGCCGCGCCGACCGCCGCCATGGCGCAGCGCCACGGCCATGACCGTGGCCACGACTATCGCTGGCAGGGCGACAACAATGGCAATTGGAATCCGTCGTCGCACTATCACGCCGGCAATTACAAGGCGCGCCGCCTCGGCCGCAACGACCGCATCTATCGCGGGCAGGACAACCGCTATTATTGCAAGCGCAACGACGGCACCACCGGCCTGGTGATCGGCGGCATCGCCGGCGGCCTGCTCGGCAACGCGGTTGCCGGCGGGACACTGGGCACGCTGGTCGGCGCCGGTGGCGGCGCTTTGCTTGGCAAGTCGCTCGACAGCGGCAAGGTCCAGTGCCGCTAAACTGACAGATGGATACGCCCGCTTCGCCGTGGCGGCGGGGCGGGCGTCGATCTCGGCGTGCCAACAGGCTTGGATTGGCGCCGATCATGCGGCACAGTCGCCTTGATGACGGGGCCGGGCAAGATCAGGAGCATGGCAGAGCTCGCCGCATTGGCGGGGTTGTCCAGCTCGACCATTTCACGCGCGCTCAGCGGGCATTGGTCGATCAACGAGCAAACCCGCGAACGCGTTCAGGCGCTCGCCCAGGAGCATGGTTACAAGCCCAATCAGCTCGCGCGCAACCTGCGGCTGCAGCGCACCCAGGCGATCGGGCTGGTGCTACCTTTGGGCCATGAAACCGGCCAGCATCTCACCGATCCGTTTTTCCTGACGCTGCTCGGCCATCTTGCCGACGAACTGGTCGCGCGAGACTATGAGCTGACGCTGTCGCGCGTGATCCCCCATGATGACCAATGGCTCGACCGGGTGGTCGATTCGGGGCGGATCGACGGACTGATCCTGATCGGCCAGTCCGATCAGATGGCGGTGATCGAGCGCGTCGCGGCGCGCTATCGTCCGTTGGTGATCTGGGGCGCATCGCTGCCCGGCAGCCAGCAGATGACGGTCGGTTCGGACAATCGCGAGGGCGGGCGGCTCGCCGCGCGGCATCTGATCGACATCGGTCGCAAGCGTCTGCTGTTTCTCGGCAACATCGATCCGCCCGAATTCGCGCAGCGGCTTGCCGGCTTTCGGTCGGCCGTGGAAGCGGCCGAAGGGGTTTCGGGAACGGTCGAGCCGCTGCACATGACGTTCGACGATGCCTATGCCGGCGTCGCCGATTATCTAGCACGCCACGGTCCCCCGGACGGGATCGTCGCGGCCTCCGATGTGGTGGCGATCAGCGCGATGCGCGCGCTGGCCGAGGCCGGCTTCAAGACGCCCGAGGATGTCGCCGTGGTCGGCTATGACGACGTGACACTGGCGGCGCACACGATGCCGGGCATCACGACGATCCGGCAGGACATCGCGATCGGCGCCAGGATGCTGGTCGAGATGCTGTTCGATCGCATCGCCGGCCGGCCGACCCAGCCGCACATCCTGACGCCCGAACTGATCATCCGCGGCTCGACGCGCGGCGAGCGCTGACCCGCAGCGTCGCCGCCGATGCGGCGAGCATCAGCACCCCGGCGAGCACCAGCACATGGCGCGCATCGCCGCCCAGCACCGAGCCGTAGAGCAACGGCATCGACAGGCTCTCGACGATCATCGGAACGACGATGAACATGTTGAAAATGCCCATGTAGATGCCGGTGCGCTCGGGCGGGATCGCGTCGGTAAGCATGACATAGGGGCTGCCCATCATGCTCGCCCAGCCGATGCCGATGCCGATCATCGGCACGAGCAGCGCGGCCTCGCTGCCCAGCATCGGGATCGAGAGCATCGCCGCGCCCGACAGCAGCATTGCGCCGGCGTGCACCCCTTTCGCGCCGATCCGCCGGGTCACCGGCACCAGCGCGAACGCCGCAACGAACGCGATCGCGTTATACGCGCCGCCGAGTTGGCCGGTCGCCAGCACCGCATCGCGAAACCCCGGTGAGGCCGGATCGGCGGTGTGGAACAGCGAGCGGCCGAGCGCATAGCTGATATATTGCCAATAGCAGAACATCGCATACCATTGGCACAGCATCGATAAAGCGAGCTGGCGCATCGGGCGCGGCATCTCGACCAGCGCGTCGCGAATGTCGCCGATCGTCGAAGCGACCGACAGCCGGCGCTGCCGCATCACCGCGCGCTCGTCGTCATCGAGCGGCAGTTCGGGCACGCGGATCACCGACCACAAGATCGTCACCAGCGACAGCACCGCGCCGGTGAGGAAGGCGATGCGGGTGATCGCCGGAATGCCATTGGCATCGACCGCATCCTTGTTCATGCCGAACCAGACGAGGATCGAGGGCGCAAGATAGGACAAGGTCTGCGCCAGCCCGGTGAACGCGCTCTGAGTGAGGAAGCCGAGCGGTCGCTGACCCGGATCGAGCCGATCGCCGACATAGGCGCGATACGGCTCCATCGTGACGTTGTTGGCGGCGTCGAGGATCCATAACAGGCTGGCGGCGACCCATAAAGCCGGGCTGTAGGGCATCGCGAGTAGCCCTAGGCTGCACAGCACCGCGCCGACCAGGAAATAAGGCGTGCGGCGGCCGAACCGGCTATCGGTGCGATCGCTCATCGCGCCGATGATCGGCTGTACGATCAGCCCGGTGATCGGCCCGGCCAGCCACAACAGCGGCATCGTCGCCTCGCTGGCGCCGAGATAGCTGTAGATCGGCGCCATATTGGCCTGTTGTAGCCCGAAGCTGAATTGCAGCCCGAAGAAGCCGAGGTTCATCTGAAGGATGCGGCCGAACGACAAATGCGGGCGTGCGCGTATCGCGGTCGCTACGCCGGCCGGCTGATCCATCATGCCTCTCCTCTTCCCGAGCATGGACTTAACCGATCGCAAGACCATCCGCAATCGATTGCAAAAAGGCACTTGCAATCGATTGCGAAAGGAATATTCAGAGCGCAACGATAAAAATCAGTCACGGGGAGAGATCAGCCATGAGCACCTTTTTCAGCCTGCGCCTGCTGGCCGGCGCGTCGCTAGCCGTCATCGCATCGCCTGCGCTCGCGCAGCAACAGGACGCGCCGCCGCCGGCCCAGGCGACCCCGCCGGTGTCCGCGCCCGATGATGCAACGCCCGCGGCGGACCGGAGCGCCGGCGGCGTCGGCCTCAACGACATCATCGTCACCGGCACCGTGCGGCCCGAACGCAAGATCACCACCAGCATTTCGGTCAGCAGCGTCGACAGCAGCGCGATCCAGCAGATCAATCCGCAAAGCGCGGCCGATCTGGTGCGCTTCATCCCCGGCATCCGCGCCGAGGCCTCGGGCGGCGAAGGCAATGCCAATATCGCGGTGCGCGGCCTGCCGGTCGCCTCGGGCGGCGCCAAGTTCGTTCAGTTCCAGGAAGACGGCCTCCCGGTGCTCGATTTCGGCGACATCTCGTTCGCCACCGCCGACGCGTTCGTGAAGCCCGATTACAATGTCGAGCGCGTCGAGCTGGTGCGCGGCGGATCGGCATCGACCGCGACCAGCAATGCGCCGGGCGCGATCATCAATTTCATCTCCAAGACCGGCAAGACCGACGGCGGCGCGATCGGCGTGTCGCATGGTATCGGCTTCGATCGCACGCGGCTCGATTTCGATTATGGCGGCCATCTTTCGAGCGACTGGCGCTTCCACATCGGCGGCTTCTACCAGAACGGCAAGGGGCCGAAATCGCTCGACTACACCGCGGAGGACGGCGGCCAGATCAAGGCCAATATCACGCACGATTTCGCCAACGGCTTCATCCGGCTCGACGCCAAATATCTCGACGATCGCGCGCCGGTGTGGTTGCCGGTGCCGGTCGCGATCGGCGGCACGGCCGGCGACGCCAGCTTCTCCTCGCTGCCCGGGTTCAACCTCAAGCACGGCGCGCTGCAGACCAAGAACCTGCAGAACATCCTGTCGCTCGATCACAATGGCAATCGCATCACCGATACGATGTCGGACGGCTATCGCACGCTGAGCAAGGCGTTCGGCGCCGAGGCGTCGTTCGATCTCGGCAACGGCTTCCACATCGACGACCATTTCCGCTACGCGATCAATTCGGGCAGCTTCACCGGCCCGTATCCCGCCAATGTCGATACCGCGCAGAACATCGCCGACAGCGTCGGCGGCACCACCACGGTAGGCGGCGTGACGCAGCATTCGAGCATCGTCTACGCCACCGGGCCCAACGCCGGATCGGCCTACACCGGCCGCTATGCCGTCAACACGATCATTTTCGACACCACGCTCAATAATTTCAACACCTACGCCAATCAGCTGACGCTATCGAAGGACCTCGACGCCGGGTCGGCGGGCAATGGCACGGTGACGCTGGGCTATTTCAAATCGGGCCAGCGGCTCAATATGGACTGGCATTGGACCGATTATCTGCAAGGGGCGGACGGGCGTAATGCCGATCTGCTCGACGTGTTCGATCCGTCGGGCCAGCAGATTACCGACGGCGGGCTGTTGTCGTACAATCCGCAAGCGTTCGGCGCATGCTGCACGCAATATTACGATGTCGATTATTCGATCGATGCGCCGTGGCTCGACGTTCAGTGGCGCTTCGGCAAGCTGCACCTCGACGGCAGCGTGCGCTACGACATCCAGTCGGCGCACGGCAGCTATACGCAGAATTACACCAATGGCACGGCGATCGACGTCAACCAGGACGGCGTAATCTCGGTGCCCGAGCAGAACGTTCGCGTGGTCGCCGCGGGCGACGAGACGCCGGTCGATTACACCAAACATTATTGGTCCTATTCGGTCGGCGCCAATTACGAGATCGCCGACAGCGCAGCGGTGTTCGCTCGCGCCAGCCGCGGCGCGCGTTTCAATGCCGATCGCGTGCTGCCGGCCGATGCGAGCGGCAACGTGCCGGGTTATGCCGCGGTCAATTTCGCCAACCAGCAGGAGATCGGCGTCAAGGTGCGCACTGGGCCGTTCTCGGGCGCGCTGACCGGCTTCCACACCACCACGGCGGAACAAGGCACCGATATTACGCCGGCGGGCATCACGATCATTTCCCGCGATTACCGCGCTTATGGCGCCGAGTTCGAGGGCAATGTCGCGGTCGGCGCGTTCAACCTTTATGGCGGGCTGACCTATACCGATGCCAAGATCACCAAGGATGCGATCACGCCCGAAGACATCGGCAACGTGCCGCAGCGCCAGGCGAAATGGGTCTATCAGCTGCGTCCGACGCTGTCGTTCCCGATCGGCGATATCGGCGCGACGCTGGTCGGCACCTCGTCCGCACCGGCCGACAATGTCGGCACGCTGCGCCAGCCCGGCTATACCGTGATCGGGCTGTTCGCCGACGCCAACCTCACCTCGGCGCTGCAGGTGCAATTCCATGTCGACAATCTTTTCGACGTGGTGGGCATCACCGAGGTCGATCAATTCCCCAACGCCGCCGGCGTCGGCTCGGCGCGATCGATCCTGGGCCGGCAGGTTTCGGCAGGCGTCAAGTTCCGTTTCTAGTCCCTCCTGTAGCGGCGCGGCGCCTTCATCGCCGCGCCGCGCTTTTTCCTGTTTCGTACCGAAAGGCGCTGGTCGGCCGATGACGTCATACTGGACCCGCGAGCATGTCGCCGGCATCGATTCCGCGCGCTTGCCGGCGTTGCCGGTGATCACCGCAAGCGACGTCGCCCCCACGATCCGCGACGTCGATCTGTGGGATATGTGGCCGGTCCAGGAGATCGACGGATCGACCGCAATAATCGCCGGCGGGTCGCTATGGTTCTCGCTGTCGGCGCCGATCGTCGGCGATCCGATCGAGCGCCATGCGCTGGCGCGCCTGCGGTTGCTCCACTGCGCGAACGGCCGGTGGCGCGATCTCGGCCCGGCGCTGCCAGAGGAGCTGACGCCGGGCAGTCGCGACTGGTCTGGCTCGGCGATCGTCGATGCCGATCATCGCCACGTCACCTTGTTCTTCACCGCCGCGGGCCGGCGCGGCGAGGGGGCCGTCACCTTCGAACAGCGACTGTTCCAGATCGAGGCGGTGCTGACCGAAACCGCCGGCAGCGTCGCGCTCGGCGGCTGGGCAGATTTACGTGAATCGGTGCGCTCGGACGGGCAGGTCTATCATCCCGCCGATCAGCGTGAGGGCGCGGTCGGCACGATCAAGGCGTTCCGCGATCCGGCCTTCTTCCGCGATCCCGCCGATGGCCGCGACTGGCTGCTGTTCGCCGGCTCGGACGGGCGCTCGGCGTCGCGCTTCAACGGCGTGATCGGCGCGGCGGTCGCCGATGACGCGAGCGGCTCGGGCTGGCGGCTGGTCGAGCCGCTGCTGTCCGCCGACGGGCTCAACAACGAGCTTGAGCGGCCGCATATCGTGATCCGCGACGGCCGCTATTATCTATTCTGGTCGACCCAGCACGGCGTGTTCGATCCCGCCGGGCCGACCGGGCCGACCGGGCTTTACGGCATGGTCGCCGATCGCCTCGCCGGGCCGTATCGCCCGCTCAACGGCACCGGGCTGGTGCTTGCCAATCCGCCGCAAGCGCCGCATCAGGCGTATAGCTGGCTGGTGCTCGGCGACCTTTCGGTGGTGAGCTTCGTCGATCAATGGGGCCTGGGAAGCGCCCCCGTGTCGCCCGATGCCGCGCGCGCGCACTTCGGCGGCGTGCCCGCGCGGGTCGTACAGTTGCATCTCGATGGCGAGCTGGCTTGGTAAGCTGGCGGCGGCGATGCTTAGAGATCGTCGAAAAGCTAGTTATACTTGGTCGGGGAGAGAGGATACCCGACCAATTACAGGGCTCCGCTAACCCATTGATCTAACGACAATTTCCTCAGCACTAAGTTCTGCCTTGGCCAACTATGGGTACAATGCACGCGTCGCGGCTGCAAGCAATTCTCGATAGCCGCTGGCAGGTCGGAGGCAAGCAGGTCTTTCGATGGAATACCCCGTGGAACCGGACCGGTCGTTGCCTCCGACATCTCGAACGCTCATTGAGCAAGTCAGGGCCGTTAGAAGCGGCTCGTCGTCAACCTCCAATTTGCGGCTGGCGAGAATGGCATGACTTGGGACGAAGCCGAAGTTCCGACCGCGCCGTCGAATGTCGGCTTACGCCGATAGCCGACATCCTGGGCTCTTACCAAAGTCGCTGAAGGGAGAAGGCTGGCGGTTTGCCGACTGGCTGGTTTCGGATGCGCCAAAGGGAGCGCAGATGCGCGACCCCATGCATCCGACCGATGTCGTAAGTCTTGCTTGATCGGTGTTGGGCGTGCTGCCGCTGGCGTCCGCCCGCGCTACCCGAAGCGGGTGCAGCTACCAGCTAGGCGCCGGGTTCGAGATGCAGGTTCGACGCTGCGGGCACCAGTTCCGCCTCGCGCCGCAGCAGGGTGCGGATGGCGGCGCTCGCCGGCGCGAAGGCGGCGTCGTAGGAAAAGGCGTGCCAGTCAATGTCGTCGCGCGCGCCTAGCTTGTCCTGGTGGAGCCGGTCACGGACGGCCAGCGTGTTCTCGACATTGGCGACGAGGCCGTGCTCACCGGTCGCGTCGTAGACAGCCGCGAGGCCGGGTAGCCACTGGTTGCGCTGAATCTTCGGCCCGTCGGCGCCGTCCTGGCCATTCTGATCCAGCCACTGCGCGGAGCCCAGACCTTCGAATACCGAGAAGGACGCCACGCAGAACTCGAGGATGAGGTTTTGGAAGTAAGACTCGAACAGCACGGGGCGTTCACCGGCGGATCGGTGATGATGCTGTCCAATCAGCGCCGCCTTGAGTTCGAGTCCCACCAGTAGGTGTTTCAGGTTCGACACCAACCTGCGCGTGACGGTCCCATCGATGCGCTCCGGGACGTTGCCGTGCAGCCACCTCGTCCACGAATTCGAATCCGATAGATTGACGTAGCCGTCGGGACGCACCTCCTGGCGCGTGATGAACAGCATTGTGTGTAGCGCCCCCGGCGCCGGCTGAACCGCCATCAGACGCGCACGTTTAGCCGCACGGGGTCGCCGCGCAGCCCGAAATAGGCGACGCTGAACGGCGATCGCGCATGGTTGCCGGGCCCATGCTCGGCAGCTTACGATATCCCTGCAAGTGATCGTCCCTGAGACCATCGCGCGAGAAGTCGAAGAGCACGAGCACAGCGCGACCATCGTGCTTCATCAGCTTCAGCACCTCGGTCCGGTTGACCCGCGGCATCAGGTCCGACCGCGGGCACCAGGGACGCCGCACAGCGAACTCGACCGCGACGCCATAGACGACGAAGTCGACGCGCCCGTAACCGCTAAGCGCTCCGGGTAGCACGGTGCCGAACTCAGGACGTGCCTTGGGACCGAAATAGCCGAGCAGGAACGTGCGCACCAGCGGCAGGAGCTGCTTCTCCGACCACTTGTCCAGCGGCAGCGACTTGCGGAACGAGGGATCGCGCAGTCCGGCATACAGCAGCTCGAACGCCTCGATGACCTGATTGACGCTGCTCATTGGCAATCGGCACCGATGGTGCGCAGCCGGTCGGCCGCCGCCGAGACGACTTCGTCCTCGAACAGGGCTTGGTGCCGCAGCGCCACCGCCTCGAAGGTATGGTCGACCATCCCCCGGTCCACGAGCATCCGGAAGCCGTCCGAAGCCTCGCCGCGAACTAGGTCGGCTACCGTCCGCCGCTCGCCGTCGCGCGCGATCTTCTGCCGAGTTCGCCCGAGCAACGTGGTGGTGCGTCCGCGCTCCTCCTGAAGCGCGCCTTCAAGCGCGTGGATGCTGCGCCAGACGTCGTGCTCGAGCGTGCCCGGCTCGGCCGACGGCAGGACCGTGTACAGCCTGAGCGACGCCGCGCGCTCGATCTCGGCTTCCCCGAGCCGTCGCGCGTTCGCCGCCATCCGCTTAAGCTTGTCCGGATCGTTGCACGCGGCGATCAGCGCGAGCGCGCGGGCTTTGCCCTCATTATCCATACAACCCCCGTGCGACGCGAACCCGCGAAACGATCCACATCTTGTCCGACCTTGGCGTCGGTCGTCAACGGCAGGCGCCACGCGGCGTCGATCCGGCGGTGGCGACCGCACTGGACAGCGCGGCGCCACGCTGGGACAAGCATTCATGCCTGTCACTCTCCCGATCGACCCCGCCCTTGTGCACGAACTCGAGAATAGCTTGAACTTAGGGCCGATGATCGACCTGAGCGGGCGGCGCATGCTCAACGAGGAGCAGGTCGCGCGCTTCGATGGGCTCTCGATCCCGATCCAGGCCGACGAGCATCCGCCACCCCACTTCCATGAGCGTGGCGGGGGTGCGAACGTCAGCTTCGCCATAGACGATGGTCGCCGCCTGAAGGGCGCGAAGGGCCTTGAGCGCTTCGACCGCAACATCGAGAAGTGGTGGCGCACCGCCTTTGACTGAGCGACCGCATGTCTTCGTAGCTGGCGCCGGGACGGGCTCGATGCTGGGAGGTGACTACCCTTGCGGCTGATCGAAGTGGTAGACGTCCAGCGCCGAGCGCAGGACGGGAGAGATAAATTTCGCTGTCGCGCTGTAGGGGACCAACGCGGTCTGCGAGCCGAAAACGTAGGGCCCAACGTCGTAAGGCCCGAAGAAGAACTGAATACCGTCAGCCTCGAAAACGAAGTTCCGGAGATCGTTCCAGTCTGTGGTTCCGTTACTGATATCTTGCTCCGGCAAAAAATTCTCGGTGTCTCCATCCTGAAAGCGCCGTTTTGCCAACTTGGGGCGAAGATGGTCCTGCAGGACAGGCAGCGCGGAATCCGGATCCTCGAAGATCTCGCGCAGCGTTCCGATCTCGCAGAACGGATCGAGATAGTAGCGAAACGTCACGAAATGGTGGTTCGGATGGGCAGCGCCGGCTCCATACCAGCCGACATCGTAACGGACGGAGATCACGCGGCCCTTCACTAAGGGATCGGCGCAGGTTGCATCCCACGTGGTCGTCCGAATGGCCCGGTGCTGTCCTAGGTTGAAGACGTCGGGCATCTGCGCGAACGGCATCCGTCGGTGACGGAGGAGCTCAGATTTGAACCATCCCTTCACCACATCGGCGAAGTCGCCGAGGTTCTCGAACTTGTCCGAGGTCAGATGCAGGACCTCGCCTGAAAAAGAGAAGCCAGGCACGCCGTTCCAGTGTTCGGTGATCAGGCTCTTCGACCACGTGATTCCGGATTCGCTGCTCCAGGCGGCGGTAGCGCTCTCGGCCTCAACGAGCTGCCAGTTGATCGCGGCGACCAGATTGTCGATGAAGTCTGCGTCTGAGCCGTCCAGAAACTGGATGTCGCTCAGCTGGTCTGGCCGCTGCGCATCATTATCGAGCAGGACCGGGATAATGTAGATGTCGCCAATGAGCTTCTCTTCAAGCTTCGTCAGAGCGAGCTTTATCTCTCGCTGGACGTAGCCGCGCCGGTTGATGGAATTGTTGGAAATGAACATCACGATGATCGCAGCATCGGCGAGCGCTTTGCGAATTTCATAGTCCCAGTTCTGGCCGCCCAACAGCTTCTGCTGGTCGATCCAAGGATTGAATCCACGCTGCTTTAACTGAATAAAGTAAGGCATCACGCGATCGCGGTCTGGGCTCGCGTAACTCAGGAAAATTGACGGCTCGTCTCGCATTCGTTCGGGATAACGCAGAGGACGCATTTCGCAACGTGCGAAAGTCGGTTCGCCTAAGTGCGAGTGGTGATCGATCGCCACGAGGATATATCCGGCGCACATGACGATCTATTGTGTTGACATGTTTGAGATCGTCGGGAGCGACATCGCTGCATTAAGCGATTCCGATTTGCGCACGCTTGTTGCGCGGTTATCTGCGCGTTGCGGCGGGACAGAGCGCGTTCATCGCCGGTGCACTTGAGGGTACCGGAAATTACCTTGGAGGGAGTAACCTGGCGAGACGTTGAAGCGATCAAATCCATGCTGGCGGCAATGCGCGAAGTAACGTCCCTTTCAGTATCGGTACCGACACTCGGTCTCCGCGCGTCGTTCACGCTCGATGGTGCGTTCGATA
The DNA here is from genome assembly GCA_006438735.1 of Sphingomonas koreensis. Classification (GTDB taxonomy): domain Bacteria; phylum Pseudomonadota; class Alphaproteobacteria; order Sphingomonadales; family Sphingomonadaceae; genus Sphingomonas; species Sphingomonas koreensis_A. Next base: position 150,037 of record RCZF01000001.1, read on the forward strand.
TCTTGAAAGAAGCCGCTACTCTTGGCGACGTCCGAGGCGCAGAGGAGATAGATATCCGACCCTGATCGAGCGGTCCTCAGCCGATAGGAAATTTCGATCCCGCGGCACGAGCGCCGGCTAGGGAGATATCGGGGCCCACCTGCCGGTCGTCGCTGGGTTCGCCGAGGCTCTCGCAATAGTCGAACCATTGCTTGCCCAGGTTGTCGACGAAATCAACGAGACCGTCGCCCTCCGCGTCAGCATAGAGCGGCGCCCACAAGACCCGCCCATACTCATCCCCGGGGATCACAACGTAATGATTCGTAAGATAGATCATCGCCCGGATCGAAGAACTTGATCCGTTCAGGATCCGGCTGAGCGTGCCTAGCATCAAGCGCGGCGGAAGTTCTTTTAGATTATCATTGATCATCAGCAGGATGCCGTGATAGCTCGAGTAGGCCAGATTGTCTTTGGTGGATTTGATTTGGCTGTTGGCCTTTTTGACTATTCTTGCAAGGGGTGCCCGGAACAACTCGATAAAGGCTTTCAAGTATTCGATAGACACCATCGGATCAAGAGATAGCGGCGTTTTCTTATATTTTGCAAATAACTTGCGATTGAGCACAATCATTTTCGCCCTAAATTGATCAGAATTCTGAACCTCCGTTTCCAGGGTCTTGAGTTCAATGATAACCTTATCGTCCGGAAATATGTAATCGGCGTTCGGAAAGGTTAGGTTCGGATGAAGCGCGTCGATCCGCTTCCCACCGATGCTTTCGACGAATGCGTCGAACGCCCTCTCGGTCGAGGTGCGCGATCTGCCCCATTTTGAGGCGCGTATCTCGATCGAGGCCGAAGCAGATACAGCACCGCCGCCTCGATTGCACGAGGACCGCTGTCTCCGTAGCTGTAGGAAGAGGTTTGCGCGCCACCAGTGGATAATAGCCTCATCGACGCCCGCCGTGCACCCAAAAATCGGCCCGGTGGTCTATCAAGTCTGGTTTTTGCGAGGAGCCTTGAGCAACGGACTAACTACGTGTCGCGATGGTACGCCATGCATGCTGGAAGGCGTACCATCCAGCGCGGGTTCGGTTCAATGCCAATCTCTAGGTACCGCCCGAACCGATCTGACATTCACCTGCTGCGCTGGCGATCGATGGCGCAGCCATTCGGAAACATGTGCTAGAGCTTGCTCGAGACGATCGTACGAGGTTCAATAAGCACCCAGGGGCTGACCAGGCAAACGATCGTAACTCATGCGTGCGAACGCCACAGTTCGGAGAGCGGCAACGTTGGACCAGCCCCCGTATCATTTCGACAGCGCTGCCGAACCGATCCTATACCACTATACCGACTTGGCAGGTGCCAAGGCCATCATAGACAGTCAGTCGTTTAGGTTGTCCGAGTTTACAGCGATGAATGATCCGTCAGAATTTGCATTTGCTAAAGGTGAAATTGAGCTGTTGTTAGATCGAGACACGCCTCATCTCGATGTAGTCCCTCATTATGCGCTCGCTCATGCGTTTGACGATTTGGAAGCCGCGACCGGTCTCCTCATCGGATCACTGACGACGCGAAACGACGACCTTACCCAATGGCGGCTTTACGGTGATGACGGCCGGGGATGCGTGCTAGGTTTCGATGCAGACTATCTCGAACACGATGCCGGTGTCAGGATTTGCCGCGTCCTTTACGAATCGGGGAGCGTTGCCGCTGCACTTGCAGCAATGCTGACTATCCTTCAGGAACAATGGCAGGAAGATCAGAGCGACTTTGAGACACTACAGGAGTTCGCACGTCGCATTGTGATGGACATGTTCACGATCAAACACCCCAGCTACGCGGATGAGCGGGAAGTGCGAATATCGAGAATGGTGACCCGGGTTAATGCCGGCTATGTTGATCCCGGTGGCAATGGCCGCGGCGGCGTTCGGGTTCCACCAATTGAGGTGCATACCCGGAAAGGGCGATACGGCGATGTCGCCTATATCGACCTGCCGCTCAATCTCGCAGGCGGTAGTGCAATGACGTCCGTTGGATTTGGACCTTGCACGTCCGACGAGGTGTTCGATGCGACGAAGGTCGAGCTCGAAGTCGCTGGTGTGAGAGTTTGGCGCTCCACCTTGCCCTATCGGTGAGATCAGTCCGAAAGAATGCCGATGTGGCAACCCGACGACCAATTATAGGACGTAATGGGGTCGCAAGGGGTCGAGACGTGCAAGGTCTGGAATGGGCGCCTAGGCGCCCTCACAATCAGCTGAACGAGCGTCCGCTCCCACCAATCCACGCCCGAAAGCAGCCGGTCCGCTCTCCACCAAAGGTCCGACGTGCCGGTTTGCGGCCCAAGGGTTGAAGGCCGCGTAGACAACCGGCTATTCGGCATGTTCCGATCGCTGTCCTTGATCAGGGCGAATGGCAAAAAATGTCGGGATCAGACGTTCGCCGTAATGAACGCAAACGGCCATTTATGGTCGAGCGCTGCCGCCTCCATCGCTGGCAATGCCTCGGCAAGAGCCGCCAACAAACCGGCCGTTCGCCGGCTTGCTTCTGCTCCCTAATAGATGCCGTTCATTCATACGGCGATTTATGGCTCCTCCTGGGCCGTTTGCGGACTGGCAGATGCCGGGAAGATAACCAGCGAAGCGGACTTTCGGCGGTGAAAATACCGTCACTAGGGGCCATTGATCGACAGCAGAAACCGTTAGTCCGTGGTTTGAAAAATGCTACGCATCGTCCGCACTATTGTCAGTTTTACGCACCATATCATCCGCCAGAGTCTCGCGCCATTTTTCAACGAGCTTCTCCAAGCGCTCCTGAAAAACTTCGACATGGGACAAGATCGCGCGGCGCTCGCCTTCCAGATCGATCGAGACTTCTTCACTCTGTCCTGACGGTGCTGGTTGGTCTTTCATTGACTCAAAGTCACCGTTGATAAATTTTTCGTAGAGACTCTTCAAATCTGCTTTGTTGGACACGGGCGTTGCGAAGAATGCTCGCCAGCGCTCAAAAAAGGCGACAAGCTCACGCTCTTCATCGGTAAGCGCTTGCCATTCCGTATTGTCGATCGCCCGGATCTCAGGGCCGCGGGTTAGGAGCAGGCCGCTCATCACCAGATGTACCAGCGCAGCGTACGTCTCACGCAGTAGATCGTCACTCGTCCCCCTGCGGCCATATATCCGCCAGGGATCGCCACCGGGCACCATTGAGGCGAGAACTTTGATGGCCGGGCGATATCCTGCCAAGGGGTCAGCCGGGATTGGGAGAGCTCGGCGATTCGTCCAGAGCTTTAGAATGAGATCGACAGCGCGATCCTCGGCCGACTGGAGTTCGCTCCCCTTGCTTCGCTCGGCGGTCTCGATCAGCTCGGCAAGATGATGTGCCATCCATCGTGTCGGAAGCTCGCCGCGCGCATCAAGTTCAAGCTGCCCAACGATCACCCGCCCAACGCCCAATATATCCTTCGGCGACGTGAAATCCCCCATCCCTGTCGAAGCGGTAGACTCTGTCGTACGCCGCCTCGGGGGTTTGGTCTTCCGCGTCATAGCTTCGTCGACTGTTACGTCCTTCACGTCTGATCTCCACTTCGATCATCAGCTCGAGTCCCTCGGCTGACAGAAACTCCCGCAATTGCTCGCGCTCGACCAGAAGCCGACGGCCGGGCGATATGGTGTCGCTCGCCAACATCTGCCTGGCTGATGGCCAGGTCGATGACATCGTCCGCTGGACCGAACCCAGCGACGCGTTCGGACAGAAATACTCGACCGTCACCTACAAGTTCAGCGGAACGCGCCTGATACCCGATCTGCCGGCAGAAGCCGCCGCAACGGTGCGCGCGCCACAGGAGACGACGATCACGCTGGTGCGGACGAATGACGGCTGGCAACCACCTAGCAAATGAGGAAGACCAGGCGCAGGCGCGTTTCAATCCAGCGAAAACAGACGTCGATAATCGCCTTAACGGTCTCGACCGGGGTCTTTGGGATCCAACAATGGTGGATCATGATCTCGAGAGTCGGGTTCGACGAGTCGCTCGGATTGCATCGCTGTCCGCCTGCGCATTCGATCCTGCGACCGATCGTCTGACGCGTGGTCTCGGCGAACCTCGGTGACACCTACATCGAGTTGGATGGAGCGCCCGCTGACGCGCTGAAGCTTCCTGAAATCGATTGTCGCGTCGGCCGACGGCCAATCGCCAGGAATCCGGTAACTTCCCAGCGCCGCCTGGCCGGCCAAGTTGTGCAACAGCAGCCGTCCATCCTGGGTAGATGCGATCGCTTCGACGATTGCAAGCATCGGCGTTTCAGCCGCCGCAACGTGGAGCTTACCGCCATCGTCGACATCCAACGCGAGAGCCGGGCGGGGACCCCGGAGCGAAGCCATCAACGAAAGCAAGAGAGGCGCATCGATGTCGCTGCCCTGCATCATTCCCTGGATCTGAAGTCGTGCCGTCCGGTGTCGATCCTCGACCTCTTCGGGCGTCGGAAGTAGTCGAGAAGGTGTGCAGTAGATATCAATACGCGCATACGCCTGTTCGATCGGTTCGAGCTCTAACTTCGCCACGGGCCATTCTGCGGGGGGCCGAATATCTCGGACCAGTCTTTCGATGACGAGCCGGCCAATCAGCCCCTTGGCTAACCGAACGACAACGTCGCGGTCCTCGGTGGTAGGGGCAGCGATCTCGAACATATTGCCGACTTCACGGACCACCAATTGTTGCGACGCGTGGAGCTCGCGAGCCACCTTAAGAGCGCCCTTCAGGCCTTCGGGCACTGGCACCGGGAGGTGCTCAATGACGAAATCGAAGTGAGCACCTCGCATGGGCGTTTCATCATAGCGCCCTCTTCCATCGTCGGGCTCGGATGCATCGGCAGGACGTCCAAACCCGCCAGGTTCATTGGGTGCCGGATTGGCCCGGTCGGCGGATATGTGTGGATCGTTTGCGGGCGCCGGCGCATCCTCAACATTTCGATGGGCTTCTTTACCCTGATCCTCGTTTTGCGCTTGAGCAGCGATGGAAGCCGGATAGCGTGAATCGGGAATTCTCCCCGGTTCTTCGATTTCCGTGCCAGGCAATTTTGGCATCTCTGAAATTACTGGAATGGTCCAGATCGTCGCTGCCTCCGACAGCGATGGCGCGCTGGTGGGCTGATGTCCTTGACCAGCGGGCGGGGCTTTCAACAATCCGTTTCGCACGCGTGCGGCCGCAAGGAGCTTCCGGCGGTTAACAACGGCGACATTGGGCTGAGCACTGTGCGGCGGGGGCATATTGTCCCTCGCCACGGACGTTGGCGCCACCGGCACGGGCAAATTTATCAGTTCAGGCGCAACGTATTCTCGAGCAAGCCGGCGATTACGTTCTGCGATGAGCCGACGCTCGATGCTCGGATCGCCATCGAACTTCAGAAATTGGCTGTGAACCGCTTTCGGGACGCATTGATCGAGCTCAAAGCCGCCATCCACGAACCGGATCATTGTTTCGTCGGAAACGTGCTTGTCGATCCATTTTTCCAGTCGCTCCCTGACCTGATCACGAAACGGTTCAGCGACAGCTATTGTTGGACTTGGGATCCGCGAGCCCACCGTCGGTCGATAGTGCATCGTGTGCAGTTCGGCCCTGATTGGATCCTCAAGATGATCCTTGGCATGGCGCTCGATGTCGTCCAATTTCCGGCCGCGCTGCTCGAACCGGGAAAGAGCGCGCGCTTTGTCGATAGCGCTCGGCGCGATCGCATCCACTCTCGCCAGCCAATCCCGCGCAGCTTGGACATTCTCGCTCTTGTTCGCAGTGGGCTTGTTGCCAACGGCGTCCCTATCGTGATGACGAATGACGGTCTCCGCACGCGAGCGGAGCATGCGCTCGACGACCTCCGTCAGTTCGACGTGGAGGCGGTCATCGATAACATCCATTCGCTGCTGATAGATCTGGTCGGGCAGACCCTCCCCTTCGGCGTCGGCGCTGGCTTCGCGCCGGCGCCGAATAGCCTTTCTGCTTGTTTCGGCGCGACGGTGGCAGGCGTCGAGTTCGTCGCTCCAAAGGATCGCAGCGTTTTCGCGACCCGCTGGTTTTACAATCCCCTCTTTTTCGGCCGCGATTACCTTGTTGCCGAGATGCTTGAGCGGAGTGCGTTCGATCCCAGCCCTCTTATACGTGCCGGCGAAATAAACCGGGACACCCGGGCGACCCCCGATCACATCGTTGAGCAGGTCGACATATTGCGATCGCTTCTCCGCGACATATCGACGGCCATGCTCAAATTGAGAAATGTTCCTGTCACTCGATCGAGCTACTTCAGCGATCTTGTTTTGGCGCTCCGGGAAGCACGATCGGCCACGCGCGTTTTTCACGCAATATTCAAAATCCCAACAATCATGCTCCTCGAGCCACCGCGAGGGGCGATCATAACCGTCAATGTGCATGTGATAATTGCGGGGATCGTTGTGCTTGTCCGGCTGATGAATCGCGCCGACGATCATCCAGCCCTCTCGCACCAATGACTCGCAGAAGCGCTCGAGCACCGCGCGTCGTTCGGTCGCGGTCAGTCCGTCAGGCAGTTCGGCGACGAATCTGGTTTGGACGCGGCCGCAACGCCCGGGCTGGAATGTCAGCTTGTCGGCGTCGGCCCCGGCGACTGAGTCGAACCAAGTCAGGCGATCATAGGCTTCCTCAAGGGTGACCCGAGCGATCTTGATCACTTGGTGCTTGAGCGGCTTATTTCGCTTTTTTGCCGCCTTTTCCAGTGCGGTGCGTTTGCCCGCTAGCGCTGCGGCCGCCCCCCTCAACCACCCCTCTGCATCCGCATGCGCAGCGAGGGTCCGCCATAGGTCTAGGTCTGCGGTGGAGGCGGTCAGATAGTTCACCTTCGGCGTTCGCTCACAACGCTCGGCCGCCTCGAACAGGCTGCGCTGCCGCTCGCGCCCTCCCGGTATGTTCGAGAACACCGCGACGGAATTCTGGAAACTGCGCTCGGCGAGTTCGTCGAGCATGTCGGTTTCAAGATATTCACTATGGTCGAGTGCAGAGGACCGCAAAATGTAATCATAGTGCTTCGCCAACGAGAGTTGGGCACCCTTGTCGACGTAGTCGATATGCTTGCCCGCGACGTCGCCGCGTGCCGGATAGCGCGCATGGGTTTTGCCGTCCCACGACATTGGCACCACGGATTTCGACACACGCTTCATATCGAAATGTGGTGCGCGCTGGCCGCCCGTCTGGCGCGATCCGCTCTGGATCGGGCTGGCGATTTCAAAACAGATGCCCGACCTTGCCTTGCCGTCGGCAGCACCGCTGTGACCGGCAATACTCGTGGGCGCCCTGCCGCCTGTCCGTGCGCGCGCCTTGGTTGCCGAATGGTCTTTTAAATCCTGCTGCCTAAATCCTGCCCGGCGGAGTGATCCACCGACGAGTTCGCGGTCTTCTTTGTCTTGCATCGCCATCATCGCGCGCAACTGATGGCTGAATTGCGGGAGTGCAAAATCCTGAGATGAGCCGGCTGCCATGGCCCTATTGTCGGTCACCAGACGGCCCCGCGCAAGAACCCCCCAGCGTCAATTCCTTCGCCTTCCGGAACCCCAATCACGGGGTGGAGGACCCTCGACAGCGACCAGCAATCACGCGTCGCCGATGGTCTAAAATGGAAGGAAAAGCCATTTTAGCGCTGTTGCGCCCGAATCCTACCTTTTCCGAACTTGGTCCTATCTGCTGGCCAGCCTTTCTTCCTGCTTCGGCACGGAAGGGTGAACCGCATAGGGCGCGATCAGCGTCTCGGTGAATAGCGGAACGTTGTTCGGATGAATCGTAATAGCGAGTGCCGCGGTCTGGCTGAGCCCATCGGCAATGGCCGACAAGCACTGTCCCGCTACTATGTCGAACCGTCGACAGGCTACGACATCAATGTGCAATCGGTGAAGGAAGGTTGGAGCGGATCAGTCGCCCGATCGATGGCCGCTGCCGCAGCTCGATCCAAGTGGCTTCGACCGGTTCTGACCAATGTCACACCGTTATTGGGACCAGCTCCGCTCGTTGCGGATCATATACCACGTCCGCCAGCGTGCCGTTACCGATCCGTTCGATGATCTCGTCGACGATAGGGACGGGCACAAAAAACCATTCGCGCGGGCGCACCAGCTTGCCGAACCGATCGGGGATTTCGGCCTCGAACCGAACAGAATGAAGGACGCGGTGTATCAGCCGTTCGAGCTTGGGTCTGTTCACGTCGTAGAGCTTATAGGTGGCGACCACGTCGACATCGGCGAGCAGATATGTCGCGTCGTCGCGCGCCCCGGCGATCCGGGCCTCCACCGGACCGCCGGTGATGCCGATCTTGTGCACCAGATCGCGGCTGGCCGCGATCGTCGGATGATCAGATCGACTTCGCAGTACATAAAGGGTGCCAGACTGCAGATGTTCCTGCTCAGCGATTTCAGGCGATTCCGACGCCTCGAACAACGGGCCGGCCGTTGGTTCGGAAACCTGCCCCGGCACGAGGTAGGGCGAAATCGCGTCCACAACATGCCGCGTGCCTTCGTCGAATAGGACCCGCGCGCCGCCAGCATTGCTGACGCCTATAATATTAACTGTCACGCCCGCCTTGTCTGTCGCGAGATTAGCCCACTTGATGTTCCGATGAGCGAAACTGATAGCGGCATCATCAAAAAGAATCAGAGGCCATAATCCTGCGACCTGCCTCCCTTGATTAACGCTGTTAGTCGTCACGAAGGCGAAGCCACCGCGTCCCGTCGCCATGTAGCGCCGCGCCTTCATGAACCATCCGCAAACATAGTCGAGCGATCCTGGCGAGGCCGTTTCACCTTCAAATACCCGGCGAAGATCCGCCTTTTGTTCGTCAGTTTGCCACTGACTACCCCTGTATGGCGGGTTCCCGCAGATATAGGTCTCCACCTCGGCGCCGCCGCCTAGACCATCCTCGTCCAGCGCCATCCGCCCGGTCGGTCCGCCAAGGTCCTGCTCCTCGACCAACGCTGTTCCAACGGGCGGGCACACTTCCAGCCAGTTCAATCGCAATGCGTTCGCCTCTGGCCCACCGTGGATCTGCCCAGTCTTGTGCAACGGCAGCACCATCGCCCGCGCTTCCTGCTGGCTGAGATACACGCAATCCGCCTGAAACTCAGCGATCAGCAGCGCGAGGCGCGCGATTTCGGCGGCGAAGCCCTTGATCTCGATGCCGTAGAAATTGCTGAGCGGAATGACGCTGCGGCGCTCGGCCAGCTTCAGGTTCGCCTCGCCGCCAAGCCGCTCGACGATCTGCGCCTCCATCGCCCGCATCTCCTTATAGGCGATGACGAGGAAGTTGCCCGATCCGCAGGCCGGATCGAATACGCGGATATTGCCCAGCCGCTTGCGCAGATTTCGCAGCTTCTGTTTGCTGTCGCCCGCCGCCTCCAGCTGCTCGCGAAGACCATCGAGGAACAGCGGGTTCAGCACCTTCAGGATGTTGGGCACGCTGGTATAGTGCAAGGCTCGCCACGACGCCGCGCTCCTGCTCATCGGTGGTGCGACCCCAACGGTTCGGCAGTTGGCGACATAGATTTGTGAACTTGAGGACATCAGCCTGCTTTACGGCTTCGACGAAGGTTCCCGCGCCGCAGGCGTAGCCGAACAACATCATCGCGGTCCGGACCTGCTTTTTTGTCTCCTCACCCCACGCGCCTTCAGCACAGAAGGCGGATACGCAGTCTTCGCAAGCGTCGAGCAGCAACATCTTCGACGGACTGTCGGGCGCTGCGGGTGGATCTACCGAATGCGCGCTATCGGGCTGACGCCGGTTCTCGCGTTGCGATGCGCCGCCTGCCGGATCGATGCTGCCGTCGTCCGGCATTTCGAAGGCGAGGGGGGTGTCATCGGCCAACGCGTCTGCGGTCCAGTCAGCATAGTCGAAGCGGTCCAATGAAAGACGCCCCGTGGCCTCCCGGCACGCCGCTGCTCTCGCTCGGCAGATCATGCGTGTCATATTCACGACGTTTTGCTGGGTTGGCGCGATGCCAAACGACTTCAAATATTGGTCGATCTGCCCACCTGAAACCGGAGCGCCTTCGATGTTGTCGAATAGAAATCCCGCAACGGCTCGTGCGTCACCCGCATTCCAGCCCGTTTCGATCAGGCGTTCGTGCTCGTCCGGGGTCCAGAGCGCGTCAGGACCATGTTCTGCTAGGAAGCGCCAAGCTTCGGCGTGGATCGAGTTCACGCGAGCATGTTCGGTCGACGGCGCCAGACTTGCCGTTTGATCTGCCTGGATGCGGCGCAATTGCCAACGCAGCGCATCCTTGAATACCTGTTCGAGCTGCGCTGGCTGGATTGCGATACCTTGCTGTCCGTAAGCCACCCGCAAATCCTCAAGCATTGCTTCCAGTTTCGCCGCGATACCGCGGGCGTAGTAATAACTTCCAGTGTTTAAGGCCATGGAAAGCGGGATCGGATGCCCGCCGACCGTTATCTTGCGGCGCCAGTGATAGGTGCCGCCGCGCAAGCGGAGATTCTGCAAAGCCACGAACATCGCCTCATGGGTTCAGCGATGGGGACAGGCTTGGGGACAAACCTATCGGACCGCCCGGTGGGCGTCGTGATTTCAATGGCTTAGCAGCGATTGGTCGGGGAGAGAGGATTCGAACCTCCGGCCCCTGCCTCCCGAAGGCAGTGCTCTACCAGGCTGAGCTACTCCCCGACGGAGTCCGAAAGGCGCGCGTGGCGGCCGAGCGGTTAGCTTGGAGGCGCGCCTATAACGGGGGGCGGGCGGGGGCGCAAGCGACAAGCCCGATAGTTCTCACGCAGAACTGCGCGCGCCGAGCAGGCTTTCGACGGTGGTGAATTTCTCGCGCGGGGCGCCTTCGCGGGCGCGGGCGATCTCGGCGCGGTCGATCGCTTGCCAATCGCGAAAGGTGACGACGTCGATCTGGCGGGCGGCGAGCAACGCGTCGAGCCCGGCGCGGCCGCGCTTGCCGCTTTCCACCGGCAGATCCTCGGCGAGATGCGCGGCGATCAGCGCGCCTTCCGGACGGTTGGTGCCGATCGTGCCGGTCGGCCCGCGTCGCGCCCAGCCGACCGCATAGAGCCCGGGGGCGATACGCCCCTCGTCATTGGCGAAGCGGCCGGCGCGCGCGTCGTACGGTACGCCCTCGATCGGCGGCGTGCGGTAGCCGATGCAGCTCACCACCAGCCCGGCCGGCACGACATAGGTTTCGCCGGTGCCGATCGCGGCGCCCGCGGTGTCGAGTTCGGTGCGTTCGACGATGACGCGCTCCGCCGTGCCGGCGCCTTCGATGCGCAGCGGGCGAGCGAAGAAGTCGAACACGATCCCGATCGGCTTGGCGTCGCGGACGGCGGCGAAGCCGCGCAGCAGCGTCACCGATTTGCGCTGGCCGGGATCGAGCGCGGCGTCGGCCTCGATCGGCGGCAGATCGGCAGGATCGACCCGTGGGGTCGCGCGGGCGAGCTGGCCGAGCTCGCCGAGCTCCTTCGGCGTCATCGCGATCTGGTGCGGCCCGCGGCGGCCGAGGATCGTCACGCGGTTGATCGCATGGCGGCCGAGATGCGCAAGCGCATCGCCGACGATGTCCGACCCGGCGAATTCGGCTTCGGTCTTGGCGAGGATGCGCGCGACGTCGAGCGCGACATTGCCGTTGCCGATCACCACCGCGCCGGGTCCGTCGAGCAGCGGTGCAAGCGCGGCGTGATCGGGGTGGCCGTTATACCAGCCGACGAACGCCGCCGAGCCGATCACGCCGGGCAAATCGCTGCCCGGGAGGTCGAGCGGGCGATCCGATGGCGCGCCGGTGGCGAGCACAACCGCGTCGTAGAGATCGCGCAACTCGGCGATGGTGACGTCCTTGCCGATCGTCACATTGCCGACGAAGCGGACATTGTCGGTCAACGCCACGGCTTCGTAGCGCCGCGACACGCCCTTGATCGATTGGTGATCGGGCGCCACGCCCGATCGGATCAGGCCGAACGGCGCCGGCGACCGATCGATGATGTCGATCCGCACCGCGTCACCAAACGCCTTCTGGCAGGCCTCGGCGGTGTAATAACCCGCCGGGCCCGATCCGATCACCGCAACGTGGCGCATCAGGCGCTCTCCAAGATCGTTTCGCGAACCCTAAACGCTTGGCGGGCCGGGGCAAGCATGGCTATGGCCTGGCCCGATGTCGCCGATCGAAACCATCGCCTTCGTGCTCGGCGTCATCAACATCGTGTTGCTGGTGCGCCGCAGCATCTGGAACTACCCGTTCGCGCTGGCGATGGTGGCGCTTTATGCCCGCGTGTTCTTCGAAGCGAAGCTTTACAGCGACGCGCTGCTCCAGCTCTTCTTCTTCGTGGTGAACCTCTATGGCTGGTGGCAGTGGCGCGCGGCGGCGCGGCGCGCGGGCGACATTCGTATCGAGGTGATGAGCGGGGCGGCGCGGATCGGTTGGGCGATCGGCTGCTTCGTTGGCGTGTTTGCCTGGGGCTGGCTGATGCACCGCTTCACCGAGGCTTCCTATCCGTGGTGGGACGCCGGCGTAGCGATCGTCAGCATCGCCGCGCAGATCATGCTTGCGCGGCGCTGGCTTGAGAACTGGCTATTGTGGATCGCGGTGGATGCGGTCTCGATCGGTCTTTATGCGGCGAAGGGCTTGTGGCTGACGATGGTGCTTTACGGGGTGTTCCTGGTGCTGGCGATGTGGGGATGGCGGGACTGGCGGCGGGCGCGGCGCGCCGTGGAGCCGGTGGTCGCGTGACGCTGACGACGATCTGCCTGCACGGCCCCGAAAGCACCGGCAAGTCGACCATCGCGCTCAAGCTCGCGGCGCACTTCGGCTCGGCATCGGTCGCGGAATATGGCCGGACCTATACCGAGCAATTCGGCACCGGCTGGACCATGGCCGATCTGGTCGACATTGCCCGCGCGCACGATGCCGAGACGCGGGCGGCGGTGGTGCAGGGGCGGCTGCCGGTGATCCTCGATACCGATCCGTTGATGACCTGCGTGTGGGCGGAAATGCTCTACGGCCGCCACGATCCGTGGTTCGACGCGTGGACCAATACCGCCGATCTCTATCTGCTGTTCGACGTGGATCTGCCGTGGGTGGCGGACGGCACGCGAATGTTCGGCAGCGCCGCCGAGCGGCAGAAGTTCTTCGATCTTTCCCGCGCGATCCTTGAGCGGCGCGGCGTTCGATGGGCGATGGTGCGCGGCGAGGGCGCGGCGCGCTTCACCAGCGCGCTCGCCGCGATCGACGCCGCGATGCTCGAGCGTCGCGACGCCGGTTGAGTTACTGCGACGGCGCGAGCCGCGTGTTGATCACCCAGCCGACATTGTCGTTCTCGTCGGCGACTTCCCACCACAGCCCGTCCTTGTTGCCGGTCGGGTAGACGATCGCGCCGGGCGGGAGCGTGCGGATCACCGCGCCGCTGGCCGCAGCGGTTTTGTGCATCGCCACCGATCCCATCGCGGTGAAGGTCTTGCTCGGCGCGGCTTGCGCGGTGCCGGCGTCGCCCGGCGTCACCAGGCCGAGCGAATCGACGAGTTTGCTATAGGCCTGGATGAACGACAGCGTGACGATCCGGCCGATGTCGGTATTGTCATAGCCGCCGCCGACCGCGCCCGCCGCGCCGCCGAAAAAGCCGGCGCCGCCGCCGCCGCCGAAGCTCAGGCTGTTCTTGGCGGCATAGCCGTCCTCCACCGCGATCGTCTCGGTGGTGCGGACGTTGGTGACCGACAGAACGGTGTTCGCCTCCATCTTCTTGCTGCGCAGGCCACCGGCCAATCCGCCGAACCGGCCACCGATCAGGCCGCCGATCGCGCCGCCGACGGCGCTGCCGCTCGAATTGCTGTTGGCGCCTTGCACCTCGGCGACGAGCACGTAATCGGCCGCCTTGATCTGGCCCTGGCCGACATTCGCGCCGCGCTGATGGCCGAGATCGCCGCCGATGTTGCGTTCCAGCTCGGCGGCCTGCAGACCGCTGCCGCGATCGACCAGGTTGAAGCAGCCCGAGCGCTGGATCAGCACCTTCAAGAGCTTTTGCGGGGGCGCAAGGCTATATTGCGTCCAGCCCGACGGATCGTCGCCATCGACGACCGAGATCGTGCCGAGCTTGCGATAGCAATGCGGCACATCGGTCATCATCGCTTGCTGGGTTTTCTGCGTGCCCGATGGCCGCGCCTGGGCCGATGCGGCCTGCGGTGCGATCGCCAAGGACAAAGCGCTGCTTGCGCACAAAATCGTCTTGATCATTTTATCTTCCCCGTCATGCCCCGGCCGATCCTAAGTCGATATTCGTTACGACACTAGCCCCGTTTGACAGGTGGAAATTGCACCGATGCGTCACGCTGCCCGATCGGCAGCCATCGACACGCTTTGTGCGGCGTCGTCGCCCTGCTATGGCGCACCCACTTTCCCTCCTTCAGCATCTGAGCCGCTTCGTGACGCCGTTAGATAAAATCCGTAATTTCAGTATCATCGCGCATATCGACCACGGCAAGTCGACGCTCGCCGATCGCCTGATCCAGACGACCGGCGGCCTCACCGAGCGCGAGATGTCGGCGCAAGTGCTCGACAATATGGATATCGAGCGCGAGCGCGGCATCACGATCAAGGCGCAGACGGTGCGGCTCGCCTACACCGCGTCGGACGGCGAGACCTATGAGCTCAACCTCATGGACACGCCGGGGCACGTCGATTTCGCCTACGAAGTGTCGCGCAGCCTAGCGGCGTGCGAAGGCGCGCTGCTGGTGGTCGATGCCGCGCAAGGCGTCGAGGCGCAGACGCTCGCCAACGTCTATCAATCGATCGAGCACGATCATGAGATCGTGCCCGTCATCAACAAGATCGATCTGCCCGCCGCCGATGTCGACAAGGTGAAGGCGGAGATCGAGGACATCATCGGCCTCGATGCCTCGAACGCGGTGCTGACCAGCGCCAAATCGGGCATCGGCATTGCCGAGGTGCTCGAGGCGATCGTCCAGCGCATTCCGCCGCCCAAGGGCGACCGCGACGCGCCGTTGAAGGCGATGCTGGTCGATAGCTGGTACGATCCGTATCTCGGCGTGGTCATCCTCGTCCGCGTCGTCGAGGGAACGCTGAAGAAGGGCCAGCTCGTCAAGTTCATGGCCACCGGCACGCAGCATCTGATCGACCGTGTCGGCTGCTTCCGCCCCAAGATCGAGCAGCTCGACAGCCTGAGCGCGGGCGAGATCGGCTTCATCACCGCGCAGATCAAGGAGGTCGCGCAGACCGCGGTCGGCGACACCATCACCGACGCGAAGAAGCCGACTGCGGAGCCGCTGCCCGGCTTCAAGGAAGTCCAGCCGGTGGTGTTCTGCGGGCTGTTCCCGGTCGATGCCGCCGACTTCGACAAGTTGCGCGAGAGCATCTCGCGGCTGCGGCTGAACGATGCGTCGTTCAGCTTCGAGACCGAATCCTCGGCTGCGCTCGGCTTCGGCTTTCGCTGCGGTTTTCTGGGGCTGTTGCACTTGGAAATCATCCAGGAGCGGCTGACGCGCGAATATGATCTCGATCTGATCACCACCGCGCCGAGCGTGGTCTATCAGATCGAGCTGACGCATGGCGGCGGTCATCTCGAACTGCACAATCCCGCCGATATGCCCGATCCGAGCAAGATCGAGAGCATCGCCGAGCCTTGGATCGAGGCGGTGATCTATTGTCCCGACGAATATCTCGGCAGCATCCTCAAGCTCTGCCAGGATCGGCGCGGCGTGCAGAAGAACCTGACCTATGTCGCGGGGCGCGCGCAGGTGACGTACGAATTGCCGCTCAACGAGGTGGTGTTCGATTTCTACGACCGGGTGAAGAGCCTGAGCCGCGGCTATGCGAGCTTCGATTATCACCAGATCGGGTATCGCGAGGGCGATCTCGTCAAGATGAGCATCTTGGTCAATGCCGAGCCCGTCGATGCGCTGTCGATGATCGTCAATCGTGATACCGCGGAAGCGCGCGGGCGCGGCATGTGCGAGCGCTTGAAGGATCTGATCCCGCGCCATTTGTTCAAGATCCCGATCCAGGCGGCGATCGGCGGCAAGGTGATCGCGCGCGAGACGATCGCGGCGATGCGCAAGGACGTGACGGCGAAATGCTACGGCGGCGATGCCTCCCGCAAAAGGAAGCTGCTGGACAAGCAGAAGAAGGGCAAGGCCCGGATGCGCGAATATGGCTCGGTCAGCATCCCGCAGGAAGCGTTCATCGCCGCGCTGCGCATGGGCGACGACGCCTGAGCCGACTTATCGCTCGACGGTCGTCCGCTCCATCGGCGCGAGCTTTGCCAGAAAGGCGTTCTGCGCGAAAAACGCCACATGCTCGTCGCGCATCGCCGCCTGCAGATTCTCGACCAGCGCGTTGAAATCGGCTTGTTGCAGGCCGAGGTCCTTGTGCGAGCCGGCCATCGTCCGGCCGGTATAATCGCATCCGCCGTTCAGGATGTAGCAGAACTGCTCTTTGAGCGTCCGCCGCAGCCGCACCAGATCCTGGCCCTTGAAGATGTCGCTGATGCGCGGATCGGCGACGTTGCGATCGACCATCGCATCGACCACGCGGGCGACGCCCTTCTTGCCGTGAAACGCCTTCCACATCGCGTCGCCCTTGAACGGCGTCGCGCCGGCATTGGCGTTGCTTTGCGTATAGGGATCGACCGGGTCCTCGCCGGGTGGCGTGGCCTGAAGCGCGAGAGCGGCGGCGAACAGAAGCGGGATCATCATCGGTCCTATCAATAGCTCGCCTGGAGCGAGAGGAAAGCGCCGTGCTGCGCCTTCACCGTGGCGATGTCGCCGAGATCGGCATAAGCGGCGGTGAGGGTAATGTGCCTGATCGGCGCCCACGCGGCGAACAGATCGAAGGCGTCGTCTTCCTGCGCGAAGCCGAGATTGTCGGGCTTGGTGCGATATTCGCCGCCGATCAGCAGATGGCGGCTGACCAGCAGCCCGGCCGATCCTTCGAATTGCGCCGTATAGGCCCGATCGCGATCGCCGCCGAAGCCGAGCAAGCCGAACTGATTGGCGCGGGTGAAGCGGATCGTCCCGTCGACGACGAGGCTCTGCCGGAGCAGCACTTTCGTCGCCGCGACGTAGAAATCGGCGTCGCTGCTATGCCGGCCGCCGACGGCGTGGATCACCGCGCCGCGCGCGGCATGCTTATATTGAACGCCGACGGCGACTTGCGGCAGAACGCTGTCCTGATCGTAGATCGCATCGCCGAACAGCCGCAGCTTGGCGCCGTAGACGTCTTGTTTGAAGGTGAAGCCGCGCCCGAGCCCGAGCGCCGCGCCGGCGGCACGCGTGTCGAAGCTCTGATGGGCGTAAGACAGTTCGAGGCGGTCTTTGACCCCGATCGCGGCGCCGAAGCTGGTGAGATCGTAATCGCTCAGCGGCACATAGGTGAGGTGCGCGGTGGCGCCGATCCCCGCGTCGGTTTCCTCGCCGGCGATCACCGCCCAGGTCGCCAGCCCGCCGCCGGCCGCGCCTTCGACGTTGGTAACGCCGCCGGTCAGCAGCAGCTTGCCGCCTTCGCGAAACTGCTGCGCGGCGGCCGGTAGACTCATCGCCAGGCCGGCAATACCGACGCCGATGGCCATCGCAGCTCTTGCCAATATCATCGATCGCTCCCTCGGGGTGTCGCCCGCCGGAGCGGTATTTGCCGAAACATGGTTTCCGTTCGGTAAACACGCGATTCAGAGGTTTGAAATTCTGCCGCGTTATCGCCGGCTGCATGATTCGGGCGGGGCTGTTCTTCTCCATTATGGCGCTTTCCACCGTAGCGCGCGGCGCCACGGTCGATGTGACCGTGCGTGGCGCGGATGGCCAGCCGCTGACCGACGCCGTGGTGACGATCAATACGCCGCAGCAACCCGCAGGGCCGATCCATTTCCCCTGGCCGATGGTGATGGCGCAGCAGAACATCAGTTTCGCGCCGCATGTGCTGATCGTGCCGGTGGGCGCGACGGTGGCGTTTCCCAATCGCGACAAGGTCCGCCACCATGTCTATTCCTTCTCGAAGTCGAAGAAGTTCGACATCAAGCTCTACGGCCGGGACGAGACTCGCACCGAGACGTTCGACAAGCCTGGCGTCGTCGCGCTCGGCTGCAACATCCACGATCGGATGAGCGGCTTCATCATCGTCGTCGATACGCCTTATGCCGCGCTGGCCGACGCGACCGGCCATGTCCGCCTGCAGGGCGTGCCCGAGGGCGCGGTGACGGTGAGCGTCTGGTCGCCTTCGATTAGGGCGCCGGGCAATCGGTTGAGCCAGCCGGTTACCGTGAGCGGCCCCAATTATTCGACCACGCTGACGATGCGACGATGACACGGGCGATCGATCGATGGCGGCGCGGCGATCTCCGCTTTCGTCACCTGCGCACCCGGCTGGTGGTGCTCTATGCCGGGTTGTTCGCCGCCGCCTTGCTGATCGTCGCGACGGCGGCGCAGGTGATGATCCAGCGCCACGCGCGCGACTCCGTTCGCGCCGAACTGACCACCAGCGGCAGCGTCTACGATCGCATCTGGGCGCTCAAGGCGCATGCGCTGATCGAATCGGCCGGGGTGATGGCGCGAGATTTCGGCTTCCGATCTGCGGTGGCTAGCGGCGACCAGGCGACGATCGAATCGGCGATCGCCAATCTGCGCCAGCGCGCCGGCGTCGCCAACGCCTTCGTTGTTGATCAAGACGGCGATGTACTCGGCGCGGGACCGACGGCGCTGCGCACGCGGTTGGCGCAGCTGTCCTACGATCTCGCGCCCGATCGCCATGATGCGGTGGTGGTGACGAAAGGCGGAACCTATCGATTGGTATTCTCGCCGATCATGGCGCCGACCGAAATCGGCCAGGTGATCTTTGCCTCGCCGCTCGACGCTGGCGAGATGCACGCGCTCGAGCAGCTCTCGGCGATTCCGCTCACCGCGACAATGCTGCGCCGCGATACCGCCGGGCATTGGCGGTCGATCAACGGATCGATCGCACCGAGCGCGCGGCTCGACGCGGTCATGGCCGAAAAGCGCGTCGCCGACGACAATGCCGTCGCCACGTTGTCGCTGCCCGGCGGCAAGGCGTTCGCGCTGGCGAAGCGGCTCGACGGCGCCGACGGCAAGCCGGTGGCGGCGTTGCTGCTCAGCTATCCGCTCAGCAAGGCGCTGGCGCCGTATCGGGCGCTGCAATTCGGCATCGCGCTGGCCGGCCTGCTCGGCCTCGCGCTGGTGCTGTGGGGCAGCCGCCGGCTGGCACGCGCGATCGCCCGGCCGATCGCCGCGCTGGATGCCGCGGCGCGCTCGCTCGAAGAAGGCGCGCGCACCGAAGTCGAGGTGGTCGGCCTGGACGAGATCGGCCGGTTGGCGGCGAGCTTCAACAAGATGTCGGCGGGCATCGTCGAGCGCGAGCATCGCATCAGCCATCTCGCCTTTCACGACACGCTGACCGATCTGCCGAACCGAACCTTTTTTCGCGAGCAGCTCGACAGCGCACTGTCGCGCGCGCCGCGCCGCGGCGAGAATGTCGTGGTGCTGTGCCTCGATCTCGATGGCTTCAAGGGGGTCAACGATACGCTCGGCCATCCGGTCGGCGACGCGCTGTTGCGGATCGTCGGCGCGCTGCTCGGCGAGCTTGCGCCGGAAGGCACCGTATCTCGGCTGGGCGGCGACGAATTTGCGATCATCCTGATCGAGCAGCCGGACAGCGATCGCCCACGCGCGCTGGCCCAGCAGATCGTCGATCGCATGCGTCAGCCGATGGTCGCCGATGGCCACCAGATCGCGACCGGGACGAGCATTGGCATCGCGATCGGCCCCGGCGATGGCAGCGATGCCGATACGCTGCTCAAAAATGCCGATCTCGCGCTGTACCGCGCCAAGCAGGACGGCCGCGGCGTGTTTCGCTTCTTCGAACCGTCGCTCGATGCCGCCGCGCGCAAGCGCCGCCAGCTCGAGCTCGATCTGCGCCAGGCGCTCTATGAGCGCCAGTTCCGGCTCAACTTCCAGCCGATCTTCGACTTGAAGGCGAACCGCATCGGCGGGTTCGAGGCGCTGTTGCGTTGGCAGCATCCCGAGCGCGGCGCGGTCGGCCCGATCGAGTTCATCCCGGTCGCCGAGGAAACCGGCTTGATCGTCGCGATCGGCGAATGGGTGCTCCACGAGGCGTGCCGCGAGGCGATGGCATGGCCCGAGGACGTCCGCGTCGCGGTCAACGTCTCGCCGCTGCAATTCCGTAACAGCGGCTTCATCAACATCGTGTTCCAGGCGCTGTCGCAAAGCGGGCTGGCGCCCAATCGACTGGAGATCGAGATCACCGAATCGGTGTTCCTCGAAGGCGCCGATTCGACGGTCGCCTTGCTGCACCGCCTGCGCGCGCTCGGCGTGCGGGTGGCGCTCGACGATTTCGGCACGGGCTATTCGTCGCTCAGCTATCTGCGCAGCTTTCCGTTCGACAAGATCAAGATCGATCGCTCGTTCGTCACCAACGTCGCCGAGGACGAAAGCGCCGAAGCGATCGTCAACGCGATCGTCCACCTCGCTTCGGCCTTGCACATGGAAACCACCGCCGAGGGCGTGGAGGACGACGATCAGCTCGCCTGCTTGCGCAACCAGGGCTGCGGCAGCATCCAGGGCTATCTGTTCAGCCGGCCGGTCGAGGCCGATGCGGTGGCAGGCCTGCTCGGCCCGCAACTCGAGCGCGCCGCCGCCTGATCCACTCAGCGGAACCGCCGCAAGGGCTCGCGCGTCCGTGTTGGAGGGTTTAGCATCACGCGGTCAACGCGTGAGCGGACCTTTCGCAGGAGAATGACGATGGCAGACAGCAAGAGCGGCAAGACCTCGAGCGGCGCCGACGCCGCAGCAGGCGTGACCGACCGCGTCAAGGCGGCGGGCGAGAAGATGCGCGCCTCGGGCGAGAAGATCGCCGAGAGCGGCGCCAATCTGGGCATGAAGATGCTCGATCAGGCCGAACAGAACACCCGCGAGGCGTTCAACGCGATGCGCGCGGCGGCGAAAGCGCGGGACTTGTCCGAAGTGATGCATGTGCAGGGCGACTATCTGCGCGAGCAGGGCACGAGGTCGATGGCGCAGGCACGCGAGATCGGCGAGATGATCGCCAATTTCGGCCGCGATACGATCGGCAAGATGACCGGCAAGGACTAGATGCTTAGCTGCACCTCCACGAAGCCATAATGCGTGTCGCCGTCGGCGGGCGCATTGGCGGCGTCGGTCAGGAAGCGGCCCTTGGCGATCATCGCGAAGCCGGCGTTGAGGCGGAGTTGCTTGGGCACGAGCCAGTAGCGGGCGCGCATGTCGAATTGCGTGCCCGCATAACTGCCCGCCGTGCCGGCGGCATCGCGCACGCTGGTGCTGGCGAAGCTGTCGGTCGCGCTATCGAGCCATAGCGGGCGGACCGCAATATATCCGTCCCAGCGCTTGCTCGGCTTGACCTCGACGCGGGCCTCGACGCTCACGAGATTGGCGCGCGACACCGGGCCGTAGAAGCTGCTCGGGCCGAATTCGAACACGCGCGCGCCGTAGAGCGTGTCGAACCGTCCATATTTGCCGCCGGCGTGATCGCCGCTGGCATAATCGACCGCAAGCGAGATCCGCGGCGACCAGCGTGCGGCGAAGCTCCGCCCGACGCTGGCGTGGACGAGGCCGGCCGACACGTCGAGATCGTTGGTATCCGTGATCGCCGTCGAAGAGCGCGTGTGGCCGGTCTGCCAGGCGGCCTCGACCTCATAGTCGATCTGCCCGGTCTTGGGCGCGCGATAGAGGCGCATGCCCGGCGTCCAAAGATGGCGGTTCTTGGTCTGCTCGACCGGCGAGTCGTCTTCGGCAAGGCGGTAGAGATAGGCCTGGAGCGTGCCGCCGAGCACATGCGCCTTGATCGCCGAAGCGCCGAAGAACTGGACGCCGATGCGCTCGCGATCGAGCTTTACGTCATTGTCCTCGAGCGAGGGCAGATCGCTCGGCAAGCGCGCCTGCGGCATCGTCCAGAACGCCGTCACGCTGTCGCCGGCTTTCGACGCCCAGTCGAAGCGACCGCCGGTAAAGGCGTTGGTGGTGTTGCGAAAGCTCGCCCGGGCAACCAGCCGGCGCGAGCCGATGTCCATCGTGAAGCGGCCGCCGGTCAGGCTGGCGGTGTCGCTGAGCTTGCCGGTGATATAGGCCTGGATCGGTTCGAGCGCGTTGACTTCGTTGGTGCTGACCGAGGAATTCTTGTGCTCGAAATAGACGCGCGAATCCATCACTTCGCCGCCGATCGTGATCGGCCCGGCGTCGTAGCTCGCAGCCAGCCCGGTGCGGAACAGCAGCGCGGTATCGCTGGTCGAGATGCCGGGGCGAAACTGGCCGTCGATCGTCTCGAGCCGGGCGCGAAGGTTGAAATCGATCGACAATTTGCTGTCCGACGCCTGCGCATGCGCCGGCGCGGCCGCAACGATGATGGGTGCGACGACCCACGCCAGTTTGTACCGCATCGAATTCCCGTTTGTTTGTCGGACGGGCTGGCAAAGTCGCCCGGTGCTGTATATGGCTGGCTATAACAGTAGTGGAGGAATGTCATGCGCCGAATTCTACTTTTTTTGTCGTTGCTGCTGGCGGCGTCGGTCGGCGCTCCGGCCGCCGCGGCGCCGCCGGCCAAGCCGCCGATCGTTCTGGCGGCCGCAAGTTTGCAGGAATCACTGACAGCGGCGGCGGCGGCGTGGGCGAAACAGGGCCATGCCGCACCGACGATCTCGTTTGCCGGCTCGTCGGAACTGGCGCGGCAGATCGAGGCCGGCGCGCCGGCCGACCTTTTCATTTCCGCCGATGAGGACTGGATGGACGCGGTGGAGAAGCATGGCGATGTCGCGGCGGGCACGCGCGACACGTTCCTCGGCAATCGACTGGTGCTGATCGCGCCGAAAACCCGCACCGCGCCCGCGCCGATGCGGCCCAGTTCGGCGCTGACGAACACGCTGACGGCGGGGCCGCTGGCGATGGCGGACACCGGATCGGTGCCGGCGGGCAAATATGGCAAGGCCGCGCTTGAGCACATGAGGCTGTGGGCGGCGGTGCAGCCGCACGTCGTCGAGGCCGAGAATGTCCGCGCCGCGCTGGCGCTGGTCGAGCGCGGCGCCGCGCCGCTCGGCGTGGTCTATGCCACCGACGCGCGCGCTTCGGTAAAGGTCAAGATCGTCGGGGTGTTTCCCGAAAGCAGCCATCCCCCGATCCGCTATCCGGTCGCGCGGCTCAAAGCCGCGACTAGCCCCGATGCCGAGGGCTTCCGGCGCTTCCTCGTCTCGGCGCGCGGCAAGGCGATCTTCAAGAAATACGGCTTTTCGGCTCTTTGAATTTTCGTGCGCTCGACTTGACGAGCCCGTTGGGCGAAGGCTTGCCCCTCGAACCGCGATGACGAGGGGGAGGGCATGATCCTGTCGCCGGCCGAATGGGAAATCGTGCGGCTGACGCTCAAGATCGGCCTCGTCGCGATGGCGGCGACCTTGCCGATCGCGTTTGCGCTGGCGTGGCTGCTGGCGCGCGGGCGGTTTCCCGGCAAGGTGCTGATCGATGCGCTGGTGCACCTGCCGCTGGTGTTGCCGCCGGTCGTCACCGGCTGGCTGCTGCTGATCGCCTTCGCACCCAATGGCCCGATCGGCGGCGTGCTGCAGGAGTGGTTCGGCGTCAGCGTGCTGTTCCGTTGGGGCGGCGCGGCGATCGCGGCGGGGGTGATGGCGCTGCCGCTGATGGTGCGCGCGATGCGGCTGTCGATCGAGGCGGTCGATCGCCGGCTCGAAAGCGCGGCGCGCACGCTTGGCGCCGGCCCGTGGCGGGTGTTTCGCAGCGTGACGTTGCCGCTGAGCATGCCCGGCGTGCTGGCCGGCGCGGTGCTCGGTTTCGCGCGGTCGATCGGCGAATTCGGCGCGACGATCACCTTCGTCTCGAACGTGCCGGGGCAGACGCGCACGCTGCCGCTGGCGATCTATTCGGCGCTGCAACTGCCCGACGGCGATGCGCAAGTGGTGCGGCTGGCGCTCGTCTCTGTGGCGCTGTCGCTGGGCGCGCTCGTCGTCTCCGAAATGCTGGCGCGGCGCAGCGGGCGGGGCCTGCATGTCCTTTGACGTGGACGTCACCAAGCGGCTGGGCGATGCGCAGATCGGTGTGACGTTCCAGGCCGGCGAGGGGCTGACGGTGCTGTTCGGACCATCGGGCGCGGGCAAGACATCGACGTTGAACATGGTCGCCGGGCTGTTGCGGCCTGATTGGGGGCATGTCCGGGTCGACGGCGAGACGCTGTTCGACGCCGGCGCGCGGATCGATGTCGCCGCCGAGCATCGCCGCGTCGGTTACGTCTTTCAGGAGCCGCGGCTGTTCCCGCACAAGCGCGTGCGGGCCAACCTGCTCTATGGCCGCCACGACGGAGCCGACGCCTTGTCGTTCGACGAGACGATCGAGTTCCTCGGCATCGGCGATCTGCTCGATCGCTGGCCGCGCACACTGTCGGGCGGTGAAGCGCGGCGCGTGGCGATCGGCCGAGCACTGCTCGCCAATCCCCGTTTCCTGCTGCTCGACGAGCCGCTGTCCTCGCTCGACCGGCCGCGACGCGAGGAAGTGATGCGCGCGATCGAGCATATCCGCGACGGCCTCAAGCTGCCGGTGCTGATGGTGACGCACGATCCCGAAGAGGCCGAACGGCTGGCGACCCGCGTGGTGCGGATGTAGCGCTCAGCCGGCGCGCAGGAGGGTGATCCGCGCCTTGCCGTGCGTGCGTTCAGCGGCGATGGCGAATCCGCCGATCTCAAGCGGTTCGTCGCGCGCCGTTTCGATGCTGATCCAGGTCGCCGGACCGGCCCAGCCGAGCCGCGCCAACTTGTCGAGCGCCACCGCACCGGCGCCGGAGCCGTAGGGCGGGTCCATCAGGATCAGATCGAGCGGCCCACGCGCCGGGCCGAGCGCCATCACCGAGCCGGCGCGGACGTCGGCGCCGGTCGCGCCGAGTTTGGCGATATTGGCGCGCAGTGCGTCGAGCGCTGGCTTGTCGTGCTCGACGAACAGGCACGATGCCGCGCCGCGCGACAGCGCCTCGAGCCCGAGCGCGCCCGAGCCCGCGAACAGATCGGCGACCGCCAGATCTTCGAAACTGCCGAGCCGGCTGGCCAGCATCGAGAACAGCGCCTCGCGCGTGCGATCGGCGGTCGGGCGCGTGGCGTCGCCTTTCGGTGCGACAATCGGGCGGCCGCGCCACTGGCCGGCGATGACCCTCATCGGCGCGGGCCGCCACGCGGCTTCGGCCGCGCCGGCTTGGGCTTCGCCTTGGCCCAGCCGGGGCCGCGCTTCGGGCGTCGCGGCTTGGGCGCGTCATCGGTGGCGCCGGCGCGGCGCGGCGCGTTGCTGCGATCGGGGCGCTGCGAGCGATCGCTGCGCGCCGGCGCGCTGTCTTCGCGCTCGCGCCGGAAGTTGGCGGCGCGGTCGCTGCGAGAAGGCGACGAGCGTTCCGATGAGCGCTGGCTGCGCTCGCCGCGCGGCGCTGGCGTCGCGGCGCGCGGGCCGGTTCGGCGCTGATCGGTGCGGTCGGCCGCAGCGCGAGGCGTCCGGTCGCCGGTAGCGCGATCGGTGCGGGCGCGCTCGGGGCGCGGCGTGCGGTCGTTGGCGTTTGCCGTCGCCCGTGTGGGCGACGCCGGCCGCCGCTCACGAGCAGGCGCGGCGGCGCGCCCATCGGCGCTGCGCGGCCGGGCTTCGCGCTTGTCAATCGCGGGGCGAGCCGGTGCGGCAGCGGGCGTTGCCGCGGCCCGCGGAGCGACCTCGATCGCTTCCTCGCTGCCGCGGCGCTTGCCGGCGAGGCTCTGGCGGAAAGCCACGAGATCGGCCTGACGCACTTCGCCGATGCC
The DNA here is from genome assembly GCA_006438735.1 of Sphingomonas koreensis. Classification (GTDB taxonomy): domain Bacteria; phylum Pseudomonadota; class Alphaproteobacteria; order Sphingomonadales; family Sphingomonadaceae; genus Sphingomonas; species Sphingomonas koreensis_A. The sequence goes on from RCZF01000001.1 coordinate 175,853, forward strand.
GCCGGGCGGCAGATCGCCGAGCACGAACGGGCCGTAGCGCGTGCGGATCAGCCGCGAGACCTGCAGCCCCAGATATTCCAGCACGCGGCGCACTTCGCGATTCTTGCCTTCGGTGAGGATCAGCTCGATCCACACATTGGCGCCGGTGCGGCGCTCCAGATTGGCGTCGATCGGGCCGTAGCGCATGCCCTCGATCTCGACGCCCTCGATCAGCTCCTCGAGCTGCGCCTGCGTCACGTCGCCATAGGCGCGGGCGCGGTAGGCGCGCTCGACGCCGGTCGCCGGCAATTCGAGCTGACGCTTGAACGCGCCGTCGGTGGTGAGCAGCAACAACCCTTCGGTATTGAGATCGAGCCGCCCGACCGGCACCAGCCGCGGCAGATCCTTGGGCAAGCGATCGTAGATCGTCGGCCGGCCGGTGAAATCGCGCTCGGCAGTGAGCACACCGCTCGGCTTGTGGAACAGGAACAGCTGGGCGGGGCGCGCTTCCTCGACCGGGTTGCCATCGACGGTGACGCCGTGGAGCGAGGCGAGGATCGTCGCCGGCGTATCGAGCACCTTGCCGTTCAGCGCGACGCGGCCGTCGGTGATCATGCGCTCGATTTCTCGGCGCGAGGCGACACCGGCGCGGGCGAGCAGCTTGGCGATGCGGTGGCCGCTCTGGGCGGCGTCTTTGGGTTTGGATGGGGGCACGGTCGCGCTGATACATCGATTTGCCGCATGGGTTCAAAAAATTTGCGGCCGATCGCGTCGTCGGGCGTTAGACACGCAGGCGTAACGAGACCGCGCGGCGTATCGGCGCGGGAGAAGGGGTTCGACGTGGCGTTGTTCGGCAAGAAGAAGCGGCGGATCGTCAGGGTGTTGATCGTCGAGGACGAGCCGTTGGTGGCGTTCGACACCGAGCATTTCCTGACCGACGAGGGATTCGAGATTCATGCGACGGTGGATCGCGTCGCCGCCGCGATCGCGCATCTGGAGGACGATCAGGCGGAGATCGATCTGGTGTTGCTCGATGTCCAGCTCGCCGACGGCAGCGGCATCGACGTCGCCCAGGTAGCGAGCAGCGGCGGCATCGCGGCATTGTTCGTCACCGGCAATTGCCCCGGCGAAGCGAAGGAATTCGCCGCCGGCTGCCTCGCCAAGCCTTATGCCCAGCGCGATCTGCTGCAGGCGATCTGCGCGATCGAGGACGTTTTGGAGGGGCGCGCACCCAAGCGGCTGCCCAGTGGTTTCAGCTTGTTCGGTGAGACAGCCTAGCCTATCGTCACAGCGGGGGCGACGAGGAGGCTTTATGCTGTCGATCGCTCCATTCCGTATCATCGCTGTAACCTTGGGCGGCGTATTTTTCGCTGCGACGATCGCTGCCGCCGGCGCGCCGCCGCGTGGCCATCCGGTCGCGGTCGAGCTGTTCACCAGCCAAGGGTGCTCGTCCTGTCCACCCGCCGACGCGGTGATGGAAAAGCTCGCGCGCGATCCGCAGGTCGTGGCGATCACGCGGCCGGTGACCTATTGGGATCAGCTCGGCTGGAAAGACACGCTGGCGCGGCCGGCCAATACCGAACTTCAACGGGCGTATACCGCGCGCAAGATCGCCGGCGCCGGGGTCTATACGCCGCAATCGGTAATCGCGGGGCGGGCCGGGACGGTCGGCGGACGCGAAGCCCAGATCCGGCAGCTGATCGCTGCGGCCGCACGCTTGCCCGAGCCGGCGCTCGCGATCACCCGCAGCAACGATGGCGGTCGCACGATCCAGCTTGACGGCAAAACCAACGCGGCGGCCAGCGTGTCGCTGGTGGCGCTGCGAGGGCTGACGACGGTTGCCGTCGGTCGCGGAGAGAATGGCGGACGCAAGGTGGTCTACGCCAACAGCGTGATCGGCGAGACGTCGATCGGCGCATGGCGCGGCGGCGCGATGCGCTTCGCTATTCCCGCGAGTAGCCTCCACGTCAGCGGCGCGGCGCGCTATGCGTTGCTGGTGCGGCAGGGATCGGCCGGGCCGATCCTGGCGGCGCGATACCTCTAGGCTAGGCGCGCCTCGACGGCGTCGTGGAACACGCGGATGCCGCTTTCCAGCGTGCCGAGCGTGACGCGGCCGATCGCGCCCGATTCGAGCCCTTCCTGGCCGAGCGCCGCGGCGCGGAAATCCTCCGCGCCGAACACGCCGGCGTCGAGCAGCGTCCAGCTCTTCTCCCAATGCGCCTGGGCCTTTTCGGTGGCAGGCGGGTCCGGGATCAGCATGAAATCCTCGACCAGCACGCGGCCGGTCGATTGCGGCATCAGCACCATCAGGTTGATGTAATCGGGGCTGACGATCAGCACCGTGCCGGGGAACAGCTGGTAGGTGTAGGTGATCGCGCGGCGGAGCGTCGGCCAGTCGCCAGCCGCCAGCGCTTCGGGCTCGATTTCGCGGCCCACCGCCGATCGCTGATGCGGGCCGATACTGTCGGCGGTCGAGACGCCGTCCTTGAAGAACGGCCCGATCGTCGCGGCATGGAGACGCGCGACGTGATAGCTTTCCAGGAACGCGTCCATGATCAGCTTCCAGTTCGCCGCCACGTCATGCGTCCGCCGGGCGAACAGGTGCTGGCCGGCGAGATCGAAGGCGGCGAAGTCCTCGCCCAGCGCTTGTGCCTCGGCGAAGTCGGCAGCATCGTCGAACGAGAACCAGATCAGCCCGCCGGCCTCGCAGGTCGGCAGGCGCTTGAGGCCGTAATCGGCCTTGTCGAGCCCGGGAAAGGCGTCGGGCCGCGGCAGGCCGGCAAGGCTGCCGTCGAGCGCATAGCTCCAGGCGTGATAAGGGCAGACCAGCCGTGGCGCGCAGACCGGCGCCGCGCCCTCGACCAGCCGCGTGCCGCGATGCCGGCAGACGTTGAGGAAGACGTGCGCCGCCCCCGTCTTGTCGCGCGTGATCAGCAATGGCTTGCCGAAGCCGTCGTGCGGCACCGCCATGTTCGCTCGCGGTAACAGCGCGGAAGGCGCGATGACCAGCGGCAGCGTCTCGAACAGCCGCGCCTGTTCGGCAGTGTAGCGCGCCGGATCGGTATAGACGGCGGCATCGACATAGGAGACGCCGCGATTGCCGCGCCCGCCGCCATCGGCGAGGTCGCGCGCCAAAGCGAGTTGCCCGGCGGTCGGTTGGCACGCGTTCATGGCTTCCTCTCGCGTCATTTGCGGCTAGTGTCGGCGCGAACAAGGGCGGGAGCAAGAGCGAGAATGCACGAAGCGGGCGAGATCGAGCGCGGCGGCAGCTGGTGGGACGGCATCCGTCCCTATGTCGAAAAAGGGCCGCTCGCCGCGCTGGCCCTGGGGGTGTCGTCAGGCTTTCCCTATGCGATGATCGGCGCGACGCTGACCACGCGGCTCTCGCAGGCTGGGATCACCAAATCGACGATCACCGCGTTCAGCCTCGCTTTCCTCGTCTATAATCTCAAGCCGCTATGGGCATGGATCGTCGATGGCGTGCGGCTGCCGGTGATCGGGCGATTGGGGCAACGTGTGTCGTGGCTGCTCGTCGCCGGCGTGCTGGTGATGGCGACGGTGGCGAACCTGGCTTTGGTCGATCCGCAAGCCGACGTGATGACCACCGCGCTGGCGGCGATCCTGGTCGGTGTGGCGGGGGCGACCTTCGACATCGTGATCGACGCGTATCGGATCGAAATCCTCGAGCCGCGGCAATTGGGCGTGGGATCGGGAATGAGCCAATATGGCTGGCGGATCGGATCGGCCGGTGCCGGCGCGATCGCGCTGGTAATCGCGGCGCGCGGCGGCTGGGAAGCGGCCTATCTGGTTTGTGCGCTGCTGGCGCTCCCGGCGATGTTGACCGGATTGGTCGTCGGTGAGCCGCCCCGTCACCACCAGATTGCCGAGCGGCGCGGGCTTTCGACGGTGCTCACCTCGATCTGGGGCCCGTTCGTCCAGTTCTTCGAACGCAAGGGCGCGTGGATCGTGCTGGCGTTCATCCTGATCCACAAGATCGGCGACACGCTGGCAAATCTCACTTTCCGCCTGCTGTTCGACGACCTTCATTTCAGCAACGACGAGATCGCCTTCTTCGATGTCGGGCTGGGCTTCTGGGCTTATCTGATCGGCATTTTCGTCGGCGGCATGCTCTATGCGAAAATGGGGATGAAGCGATCGGTGCTGCTCGCGCTGGTGCTGATGATGGTGTCCAACCTCTCGTTTGCCGGGCTGGCGGCGGCCGGTCACTCGGATTGGGGAATGGGCGGCGCGATCGGTTTCGAGAATTTCGCCAGCGGCTTCGGCGGGGTGGCGGTGGTCGCCTATTTCTCGGCGTTGACCGATTTGCGCTTCACTGCCGCGCAATATGCGCTGATCTCGGCGGCGGCGAGCGTCGTCGGGCGGTTGCTGACCGGGACCAGCGCCGGCGCGCTGATCGAGGCGATGGGCTATGTGAACTTCTACCTGCTGACGACGCTGGCGGCGCTGCCCGGCGTGCTGCTGTTCTGGTGGATGGCGAAGAGCGGGCTGGTCGACAGTTCGATCGGCAGCGCTGGCGTGGAAGGCCCGGGCGATGCGCGCGAGGGCGAGGCGGTCTAACCCGCGATCGGCCGGCCGGTATCGGCGAAGGCTGCGGAGATCGCGGCAGCGCCGGTGAGCACCGCACCGGCACGCTGGACGCCGAGCAGATCGGCGAGCAGCAATCCGGCGCGGCCGGGATCGGTTTCGCTGCGCGCGACGACCGTGAGCAGCGTGGCCTCCGACGCCGTGACGCGGCGGCAGCAGCAGGGGGCGATGGTGATCGGCGTTCGCGCCGTCGTCGCCAGATCACGCATGAACGAGCGGACCAGCACCAGCGGGCGGCGGAAGCCCTGGCCGAACGCCGTGACGAAAGCGGTCGTGGCCTGCGCGTCGTCGATGCCGTGCGCGCCGAGCCGACGGATCGCGAACAGCAACAGTCGCGTGTTGCCGCAGCTCGGCAGCGCCGCCGGCAGCAGGCGGGCGAGCGTCTGGGCGGGGTTCTTGTCGGGGCGCATGGCGGGACTCCATTTGGTGCCGCGCCATGGTTGAACTTCCGTTATTGCAAGTCAATAGCAATAAAGATCAGTCGAGTGTTTCTCCGTTCGCCGACAGCACCGCGCCCGCGAGATAAAGCGTGCCGACGATCAGCACGACCGGCGGTGGTCCGCGGCGCGCGCCGATGCGGGCGAGCGCAGCGGTTACATCGGGCGCTTCGGTCGCGGCGAGATTTAGACCGGCGGCGATCGTGACGAGCGCGGCCGGCGCGTGGTGCTCGTGCCCGGGAACCGGCACCGCGATTAGGCTCTGCGCGAACGCCGCGAAGGGACTCAGCAACCCCGCCGCGTCCTTGTTGACCAGCATGCCGACGATGAGATGCACAGGACGATTACCGGCGCGCGCCTGCAGTGTGCGGCTGACGGCCTCGGCGGCGGCGGCGTTATGGCCGCCGTCGAGCCACAGCTCGCTGCCGGGCGGCAGCAGATCGCTCAGCGGGCCGGCTGCCAGCCGCTGCATCCGGGCGGGCCACCGGGCATCGCGCGCTGCCGCGGCATAGGCTGAATCGGGGATGCCGAGCCGATCCTGATGGCGCAGCATGGCGATAGCGAGCGCGAGATTGCCGGGTTGGTGCCGGCCGGGCAGCGTCGGCAGCGGCGTTTCGATCGCGCCGCGGGCGTCCCGATAGCGGACTTGGCCGGCGTCCGCTTCGTAGCGCCAGCCGTCGTCGAGCGCGATGACGGGGGCGACCGCGGCATCCGCGACATCGGCGATGCGTGCAGCAACGCTCGGCGGATAATGCATCGTCACCAGCGGCACGCCGGGCTTGGCGATGCCTGCCTTCTCCGCGGCGATATCCTCGGCGGTGTCGCCGAGAAAGGCTTGGTGATCGATCCCGAGCTGCGCGATCCCGGTGACCAGCGGGCGCACGACATTGGTCGCATCGAGCCGGCCGCCGAGGCCGACTTCGATCACGCAGGCATCGGCCGGCGTGCGCGCGAAGGCGAGGAAGGCGGCGGCGGTGTTCACTTCGAAAAAGCTGGCGCTGAGATCGCCGGCCTGGTCGAGCACTTTGGCGAGCAACGCGGCGAGCGCGTCGTCGTCAATCAGCGTGCCGGCGAGGCGGATGCGCTCGTTGAAGCGCACGAGGTGCGGGCTCGAATAGACGTGCGCGGTGAGTCCCGCCGCCTCGATCGCGGCGCGGAGGAACGCGCAAGTCGAGCCCTTGCCGTTCGTCCCGGCGACATGGAGCACCGGCGGGAGCGCGAGATGCGGATCGCCGAGCCGGCCGAGCAGCGTTGTGATGCGCCCGAGGCCGAGGATGTCGGCACCGGGCGAGAGTGCCCACAGCCGGTCGAGCTGGGCCTGGACGGCGGGGGAAGATGATGAGGCGCGATCAGGCACGCTAAAGCCCTCTCCCCTCTGGGGAGAGGGTTGGGAGAGGGGCAGTCGCGAGCGCGTCTGCAATGGCAGCGAGAACGCCATCAAGATTGCTCATGATGTCAGTATTGGCAAAGCGAATGACGCGGTAACCCCGCGCTTCGAGAAAGGCAGTTCGGTTTGCATCGCCGCTGGGATCGGCGTGCGTGTCGCCATCGATCTCGATAATCAACTTCCGCGAACGAGCGACAAAATCGGCAATGTATCGGCCGATCACCACTTGCCGAGAAAACTTCACGCCGTCCAACCTCTTGGCGCGTAGGGCTATCCACAACTCGCGTTCGGGTTGCGTCATCTCAGTCCGCAGTTGCTTCGCGCGCTTCAACAGCAGTTCGTCGGTTGGCGGCACTGCCCCTCTCCCAACCCTCTCCCCCGGAGGGGAGAGGGCTTTAGCGGCCTAAGCCGCCGCCCGCTCGGCGTTGCACAGGAAATCGATCAGCTGCCCGAGCGTCTCGCGCAGCTCCTTCCGGTGCTTGACCATGTCGAGCATCCCGTGATCGAGCAGATATTCCGCCCGCTGGAAGCCCTCGGGGAGCTTCTCACGGATGGTCTGTTCGATCACGCGCTGGCCGGCGAAGCCGATCAGCGCGCCGGGTTCGGCGATCTGGACGTCGCCGAGCATCGCATAGCTGGCGGTGACGCCGCCAGTGGTCGGATCGGTCAGCACGACGATATACGGCAGTCCGGCATCGTGGAGCATCTGGATCGCCACCGTCGCGCGCGGCATCTGCATCAGGCTGAGGATGCCCTCCTGCATTCGCGCGCCGCCGGCGGCGGTGTAGATGATGTAGGGCGCACGATCCGCGATCGCCGCCTCGACTCCGGCGACGAACGCCTCGCCCACCGCTTGCCCCATCGATCCGCCCATGAAGGCGAAGTCCTGAACGCCGACGACCGCCTTGCGGCCGAGGATCGTGCCGCGCGCATTGAGCAGCGCATCGGGCTCGCCGGTTGCGGTGCGCGCGGCCTTGATGCGATCCGAATAGCGCTTGGTGTCACGAAATTTGAGCGGATCGTCGGCGACGCGCGGGCTGGTGAGCGCCGAATAGCTACCCTCGTCGAACGTGTATTCAAACCGCAGCTTGGGGCCGATCCGCTCGTGGAATTCGCACTTGGGACAGACGTAGAGGTTTTCCTCCAGTTCCTTGGTGAACACCATCTGCCCACAGCCCTTGCACTTGTGCCACAAATTGTCGGGCGTCTGCGCCTTGGGAACGAAGGGGATGACGTTACGGACGCGGGTCAGCCAGCTCATGCTTCTTCCTTGATTGTCTGCCGGATCGCGGCGGCGAGGCTCGCAATATAATCACGAACCGGGCCGGGGGCATCCCTGCCGTGCGCGCCGACCAGCTCGACGATCGCCGAGCCGACGACGACGCCGTCCGCCACGCGCGCCACCGCCGCCGCCTGATCGGGTGTGCGAATGCCGAAGCCGACCGCGATGGGCAGGGGCGTCGCCGCCTTCAGCCGCGCGACGGCTTGCGCGATCGAGGCCTGCTGCGCCTGCTGCTTGCCGGTGATACCGGCGACCGAGACGTAATAGACAAATCCGCTCGCGCCATCGAGCACGGTGGGGAGGCGGGCGGCATCGGTGGTCGGCGTGGCGAGGCGGATCAGATCGATCCCGGCCGCGCGCAGCGCTGGGCCGAGCGCATCGTCTTCCTCGGGCGGAATATCGACGCAGATCACGCCGTCGACGCCCGACGCTCGCGCCGCATCGGCGAACCAAGCCGGCCCGCGCCGCACCATCGGATTGGCATAGCCCATCAGCACCAGCGGTGTTTCCGGATGGCGCTCGCGGAACCCCTTGGCGATGGCGAGAATGTCCGCGGTGGTCGTGCCAGCGGCAAGGCTGCGCAGGTTCGCTGCCTGGATCGCCGGCCCGTCGGCCATGGGATCGGTGAACGGCATGCCAAGCTCGATCACGTCCGCGCCGCCCGCGACGAGCGCGTCGAGGATCGCTGGTGTCGCGCTCGCCGTCGGATCGCCGGCAGTGACGAAGGCGACGAGAGCGGGGTGCGGTTTGACGAAAGCGGCGGCGAGGCGACTCATAAAGCCCTCTCACCTTCAGGGGAGAGGGTTGGGAGAGGGGCCCGATGCAAAACGGTTTGCAAGCTCTGCAACGCCCCCTCCAAATTCGTCATGACGTCCGAATTGGTGAAACGGATCACCTGATATCCTTGCGACTCGAAATACTGGCTGCGCGCATCATATTCGTGCTGCGTCGCATGCGTATCGCCATCCACCTCGACCACAAGCATCGGATCCCGCGACGAGATATCGGCAATATATCTGCCGATCACCTTCTGATGACGAAATTTGATTCCCTCGAACCGCTTGGCGCGAAGGGCCAACCAAAGGCGTTCCTCCGGTTCGCTGGGTTCGCGGCGCATGTGCTTCGCGAATTCAATGAGGCGCGGGTCACGCACGCCCCTCTCCCAACCCTCTCCCCTGAAGGGGAGAGGGCTTTTGGGTTGCGCTCATATCTTCACCCCCAACGCATCGGCGACGGTGAAGATGTCCTTGTCCCCCCGCCCGCACAGATTGGCGAGCACGATCGTCTCGCGGTCCATCGCCGGCGCGCGCTTGACGATCGCGGCGATAGCGTGGCTCGGTTCGAGCGCGGGGATGATGCCTTCGGTGCGGCACAGCAATTGAAAGGCGTCGAGCGCCTCGGTGTCGGTCGCGCTGGTATAGTCCACGCGGCCGATTTCCTTGAGCCACGCATGCTCCGGCCCGATGCCGGGATAATCGAGCCCCGCGCTGATCGAATGCGCTTCGGCGATCTGGCCGTCGTCGTCCTGCAGCAGATAGGTCTTGTTGCCGTGGAGCACACCGGGAAAGCCGCCGGCGAGGCTCGCCGCGTGCTTGGCCTCGAGACCTTCGCCTGCCGCCTCGACGCCGAGCATTTTCACCTCCGCATCGTCGAGAAACGGGTGGAACAGCCCGATCGCGTTCGATCCGCCGCCGATCGCGGCGACCAGCCAATCGGGCAGGCGGCCGGTGCGGCTGAGCATCTGCGCGCGCGCCTCGGTGCCGATCACGCTCTGAAAATCGCGGACCAGCTCGGGATAAGGGTGGGGGCCCGCCGCGGTGCCGATAATGTAAAACGTGTCGTGGACGTTGGCGACCCAATCGCGCAGCGCCTCGTTCATCGCGTCCTTTAGCGTACGCGCCCCGCTTTCCACCGCGCGCACTTCGGCGCCGAGCAGCTTCATGCGGAACACGTTGGGCGCCTGCCGCTCGACGTCCTTGGCGCCCATATAGATCACGCACGGCAGGCCGAAGCGCGCGCACACGGTCGCGGTGGCGACGCCGTGCTGGCCCGCGCCGGTCTCGGCGATGATCCGCGTCTTGCCCATCCGCATCGCCAGCAGGATTTGGCCGATGCAATTGTTGATCTTGTGCGCGCCGGTGTGATTGAGCTCGTCGCGCTTGAACCAGATTTGCGCACCCTTGCCGTCGGCCGCGCCCTCGCGCAGCGCATCGGTCAGCCGCTCGGCGTAATAAAGCGGGCTGGGACGGCCGACATAATGTTCGAGCAGATCGTCGAACTGCGCCCTGAACGCCGGATCTTCCTTTGCGGCGCGATAGGCGGTGTCGAGCTCGAGGATCAGCGGCATCAGCGTTTCGGCGACATAGCGCCCGCCGAAATCGCCGAAATGCCCGCGCTCGTCGGGCTGGGTGCGGAAAGAATTCAGGGTCATGATTGGCTCGCGGCTTTAAGGAATGCGGTGATCTTGTCCACCTGCTTGACGCCCGGCGCGCGCTCGACGCCCGACGAGACATCGACGAGCGTCGCACCGGTGCGGGCGATCGCCTCGGCGACATTGGCGGCGTCCAGCCCGCCCGACAGCGCCCAGGGCAGCGGGTGGCGAAACCCTTCGAGCAGCCGCCAGTCGAACCGCAGCCCCATGCCGCCCGGCAGCGCGGCGTCGTCGGGCGTCTTGGCGTCGTAGAGGATGCGGGTTGCGGCGTCGGCGTAGCGCCGCGCGGCGTCGAGATCGGCGCGCGTCTTGATCGCGATGGCGGCCCAGACCTCGCGCCGGGTGCGCGCGCCGATCGTCGCGGCGCGCGCCGGGCTGGTCTTGTGAAGCTGCACCGCATCGAGCCGGGCCGCGGCGATCGCTGCATCGAGCAGCGCATCGTCGGGATCGACGAAAACGCCGACGCGGGCGACGCCGGCCGGCACCTGCTGGGTGAGCGCGGCGACTTGAGCGATCGAAACGTTGCGCGGGCTCGGCGCGAAGAACACGAAGCCGACATGGCTCGCGCCGCCGCGCACCGCGGCGGCGAGCGTCTCGGGCGTCGAAAGACCGCAGATTTTGGTGGAAGCCGGCATGGAGCGCACATCGGCGCTCGGCCGCGCAAACTCAAGTGGCGTCGCTACTCGCTCGGTGGCTCGGCGACGTGCCAGAGCACGCCAGAGGGATCGACCAGGAAGCCAACGCGGATGCCCCAGGGCTGCATCGCCGGCGCGGTGGGCGACGCGATGCCGAAGCGATCGACGAGATCGAAGGTGCGCGCCCACCAGTCGTCGAGATCGCGCACGAACAGCTGGTTCATGCAATTATCGGCGAACGCGGCGACGTAACAATTCTGGAGCAACAAGCCGGCACCCTCGAAATCGAGGATCGCGACGGTGTCGTCCTGATAATCGATCGTGAAGCCGAGCGCCTGATAGAAGTCGATCGAGCGGGCGAAATCCTTCGCCGGCACGAACGGGCGGATCAGCGCCACCTACAACGTCGCCTCGATCGCGCGCGCGGCCTGATCGGGGTTTTCGGCCTGGGTGATCGGGCGGCCGACGACGATGATCGAAGCACCCGAATCGATCGCCTCGCGCGGCGTAACCACGCGCTTCTGATCGGCCACGCTGCCATTGGCGGGGCGCACGCCGGGCACCACGAAGAACCCCTTGGGCCAGGCCTTCTTTGCCGCAGCGACCTCTGCGCCCGAGCAGACCAGCCCGTCGACGCCCGCCGCCATCGCCAGTTCGGTTAGGTGGAGCACCTGCGCATGCGGATCGCGATCCACGCCGATCGAGCGGAGATCGGCGCCATCGAGGCTGGTGAGCGTCGTCACCGCGACGACCTTGGTGCCGGTCGGCGCGGCGGCCTTGGCGTCCTCGAGCATCGCGCGGCCGCCCGCGGCGTGGACCGTCAGGATCGCGGGATCGAGCGGGCGCAGCGCCTGGATCGCCTTGGCAACGGTGTTGGGAATATCGTGCAGCTTCAAGTCGAGAAAGATCGGCAGGCCGAGCTCGGCCATTTCGTGGACGCCGGCGCGGCCGTTGGCCATGAAGAATTCGAGCCCGAGCTTGATCCCGCCGACATGATTGCGCACGCGCAGCGCGATGTCCCTCGCCTTGTCGAGCGAGGGCGTATCGAGCGCGATGAAGATTCGCGTCGTCATGCCGATCCGGGCGGCATCGCCGGCGCGTCCTCGACGACCGGGGCGATCGGCGGCGCGCTCGCCAGTGCGGCGGCGCGCAGATCGGTGATCGTCCGCTCCGAATTGACCAGCCGCGAGCGCAGCCGCCAGCGCACCGCATGGTGATAGAGCAGCGTCGGCACGAGCCCGACCAGGAACATGATCAGCAGCAGCAGCGGCAGATTGACGTCCGCGATCAGCCCACCCCACAGCTTGATCGGCACCGTCGTCCAATTGGCCGCGGCGAACACGACGATCAGCACCGCAAGCAGGAACCAGAACAGGCCCTTCAGGAATTGCATGGTGCGGCTCGGTGGATCGGGGGTCGCATGGTCGCGGAGCCTATTACGGCGCGCGCGCTTTGGCCAGAGGCGTTGCGGCGCGTTACGGCTCGCCGACTTCCTTGCGCAGCGACGCGATGAGGCCGGGGATCGCGGTAAGCTTGGCTTCCTCCTCGTCGAGGATGGCGATGAAGGCGGCGCGCTTGATCGCCGCGACGCGGCCGGGCTTGAGGCGAACCGTGGCGGGAAGCGTGGAGAGGATGATGTCGATCATCCGCTCGGCGCCGTGGAGGCGGCCCCACAGATAGTCATTCTCGCGGTAGGCGCGGCTGAAAAAGGCGCCGAAACTGTTGAACTGAATGCCCTTGAGCGTGGCCTCGGCGCCCCCCGCCCGGATCGAGCGGGCATCGTCCGGCGCGATGCGATCGACTTTGATCGGATCGAATTCGTCGAGCCCTTCGCCCTGGAGCAGCGGCAGCGTCGCGACGTCGAAATAGGGAAAGCCGAGATAGGACAACAGCATGGTGCGGCGGATGTCGCGACTGAGCAGCGCCAGCGCCTCGGCGATGCGGACATCGGTTTCGGCGTCGAGCGCGGTCAGATTCATCGATTCGGACAAGCGCTCGAGCAATGGACCGGCGTCCTCGCCGAGCAGGCGCACGTCGCGGCGGAGCCGGAGATGCGTATCGGTGCGCTTGCACTCGAGATAGGCGGCGAGCGATTCGTAGATCGCGTCGCGGATCGGCGCGACTTCGGCGTCTTCATGCGCCATTTCGATCGCGGTCAGGTGGCGAGCGAGCAGCCGCAACCGGCGGATGCGGAAGCCGAGATCGTAGCGCCGCAGGAAATCGATCGCCGCTGCGCTCGCGCCCCCGGCGAAGCTGGGCGTCTCGCCCTTGAAGCGCTGCGTGCGGACGGTGGCGGTGATGACGTCGCGGATATGCTCGCGCCGGGCAGGGCCGTGCTCACCGCCGACCTGATAGAGCAGCGCCACGATCAGATCGATCACGCCGTCGACTTTGAGATGGCCGTAGGAGGCGTAGCTGAAGCCCGATTTGGCGGCCGCGGCATTTTGCGCGCGGCGACGCCAGGTGGCGAGGCGCGAGGCGGTCGGGCGATCGAGGAACAAGGTATGGCCGAACAGCGATTCGACCTCGCTTTCGACCTCGGGCCGGATATCGGCGATGATCGCGCGCATCCGCTCGATCCGGGCCGACCGTTCGGCGATGTCTTCCAGATTGTCGCGGATCGGCTGTTGTCTCGGCAGCTCGGAGACGGCGCCGAGGATCGTCTGGAAAAAGCCGGGTGCTTCCTTCACCGCGCCGCCGAAATGGATCTTCAGCCCCGGCGACGGATCGATATAGATGAACCGGCGATCGATCTGGCGGCGCGCCGGGCGTTCTCGCAGCGCGTCGATCGCCGGGCGGAACGGCGCGTTGGCGAGCACCGATCCGTCGATCAGCACCGCTTTGTCGGCGGCGTTGGCGGCGGCTTGCCGCGGCAGCACGCGCGTGAGGAAAGCGTCGCGGCCCGGCCATTCGACGCCGCGATCCTTCAGCACGCCGTCTAGCTCCCCGACCATGAAGGGTGGAAAGGCGCCAGGAAAACTGGATGTCGCGCGCGCGGCAAACGCCAGTTCGGCGGGGTGGGCGAGCGCCTGCAGCGGCGCGCCATGATCGCTGAACGGCACCACCAGCCGGTGCTCGGTTTCCAGGACTTCGGGCGGCGAATTGAGCCGCAGCCGTTCGGGATGACCGCGAAAATCGGTGACGGTGACGTAGAGATCGAGCGGCTGGCCGTCGGGCAGCAGGCGGGGGCCGCGCGGCGCCGCGGCCATCGCGTCGATCGCGTCGATCAGCAGGTTAGTGAATCGCGCGCCACCGAACGGCGGCTCGAACCAGCGCGAGCGAACGAAGTGCGACAGCTTCTCGCGCACCTCCTCCCGGGCGCCTGCCTCGACCTGCTCGTCGATATCGCCGCCGTTGCGCTTGGCCGCCATCCACGCCAGCGGCAGCGCCCAAGCCTTGGAAAAGCGCGACGAGGGCGCGGCGTCTGGATCGATCAGCGCCTCGATGTCGGCGGAATCGAGCCACAGATCGGTGAGCGGTTCGAGCGACTGGCCGGTCGAGATCGCCTGCGCGAGGAACACGCCGTTGATCCCGCCCGCGCTTGCCCCGGCGATGATGTCGACGAGCACGCGCAGCCGCATCGCGCCTTCGGCCTGAATCTCGTCGAACATCGCGCGGTAGACGCCCTGACTGCCGCCGATTGCCGCGTCGCCGGCATGAAAAGCCTGGCTGGCGCGGGCGAGCCGCCAGATTTCCTTGGTGATGCCATGCATGTAAACCGCCAGGCTGATCCCGCCATAGCAGACCAGCGCGAGCCGAATTTCCTTTTCGCGCACGCTATTCCCCTTTTCGCCCGATCAAGCACGAGCGTGAGGCGCGACCCTGCCGGTCTGTCAGGCGAGGGGTCAACTGCGTTCCAGCGTCGCCCAGATCGGCAGATGATCGGACGCCCGCCTTGCGGCGGCGCTGTCATGCACGCCGCAGCCGGCGACGGCGAGATCGGGCGACACCATGATGCGATCGAGCCGCGCGACCGGCCGACGGGCGTGGAAGCTCGGCCCGGTATCGGCGATCCGGTAAACCCGGCCGAAATCGCGCAGGCAGCCGGTCGTCGCGCTCCATTCATTGAGATCGCCCATCAGCACGGTCGGGTGGCGATGGTTGCTGGTATCGATGTGCGACATGATCGCATGCGCCTGCCGCCGCCGCCACAGCCCCGACAGATCGAGGTGCATGCCGACGATGCGGATCGTCTCGCCATTGAGCTTAACGTCGGCCATCACTGCGCCGCGCGGTTCCAGCATGGGCAGATGGATCGGTGTGCGAGCGATGATTTCAGCATCTTTGCGCACCAGAATCGCGTTGCCGTGCCATCCCATCGAGGCGGCGCGAATGCCGAACGGCACGGCTTTCCAGGGGCTGTGCTCTTCCAGCAGATGCGCGGTGATCACTTGCGCGCGCTCACCGAAGCGGCGATCGGCTTCCTGCAGACAGACGACATCTGCGTCGATCTCGCGCAGCACCTCGACGATGCGATCGGGGCGACGACGACGATCGGTGCCGATCCCCTTGCGCATATTATAACTGGCGACCTTGATCATTCCGGATGGGTAACGCGGGAAACGCCGTGTTGGTTCACGGCGGGGGCAGGGGCTGCGGTTTAATTAGCCGGCGAGCCATCACGGCGCAACGATCAGATGCCGAAACGCCCAGTCTACCTCGACAAAAATAGCGATCGTGGGGCGATGTTAATCATTTTTCATCGACGCCGGTAGCGCACTTGGATGAGCGAACGTGGCGTGACAGCGTGGTTCCGGGCGTACCTGCGTCGATCGACATGCGAAGACAAGGATCACAGGGTAACAGAGCGCTGGCAGAAGAAGCGTGACGACGTCGAACGGCCGGTTGAACCAGTTCGACACTTCAGTGGCGCGGATGCCGCCGCATCAGGACTTTCTCGATCGTCACTGCGCACAGCAATAGTCAGCAGCTTCTCAACCCGATTTTGTCGCCCCAGTCTCAATCACGGCTGCGCCCAACAGGTCGCGGCCGAAAAAGATAAGCTATTTCGATATCGTAGCATGCAAAATCAGCTCATGGTGAAGAAACAAGCGATGGGCGAGGTTCACATTCACCTCGGCGCATAACCGCCGCGTCGAACGGATGCCCGAGATCGATGTGATCTGTACCGACATCGCCGATCCGCATCCACCGATGGGCACCCACGGTATCGGCGAGATCGGGATTACCGGCGGGGCGCTGCGGTCGCGAATGCGATCTACAATGCAACCGGTCGGCGCGTCCGTGATCTGCCGATTACGTTGGACAAGCTGCTCTAGAAGAGCTCGCGCTACATATGATGGCCATCACTTGGGCTCATAGCATCTCATAAGCCGCTAAAACTTGGCACCCAGTCTCAACCCGATGGTGCGTGGTGTGATCGGGACGATGTATGGACGTTGTCCGCAACTGCCGCATTCGGAAAAGCGCGAAAGTTGCGCCCGCTCATCCCACATATTCTGGACAAACAGTTCGATGCTATATTGCGAAAGGTCGATCCCCAATGCCGCGTCGCCGGTCGTGTAAGGCTTCAGCCGATCAGTCTGTTCGGCTGGATCGATGATGTTGCCGGTGCCCGTCTCATAGATCGCGGTGCGAATATCGGAGGAGGCGGAACTCTGATGCGCGATGACGATCTGACCATATCCCTTGGCCCGGCCAATCGGCACTGTGTAGCGCGCGGTGCCATTGATCTTGAAGCGCGGCGTGATCGGCAGTCGCGTACCTTTTGGCGCCGACACGATATTGCCGTCGCCGGTATCCGCGCAGGTTAGCGTCGGATCGTCGAAAAGGCACAGATTTTGTCGCGTTACGGCATCGTTATAGGAGCCGGACGCGGTGAGCGATAATGGCCCGCTAGCATAATTGGCGTCGGCCTCGATCCCGCGGATCCGGGCGTTGGGGCCGTTATGCACTTCGGTAAAGCTGTTCGCGCCGAGGAACGAGAATTGGAAATGTTTCCAATCCTGCTGGTAAAGAGCGACGTTGAAATGCGCCGCACCGCCAAGGAAGGTCGATTTCACGCCGAATTCGTAATTGACCAGATAATCGGCAGCGTAAGGCGCCACATCGACGCGGCGATTGATACCGCCGGGTCGAAAACCGCGCGACCAGGTGCCATATAGCAGCAGGTCGTGACTTGGTTTCCACGTCAGGTTCAGGCGATGCGTAACGCCCTGTCCCTGCGCCTCGACCGGGCGAATGCCGCCGCCGATCGAATAGGCGGCGAGATTGGTGCATGGGCTGCCGGCAACGGCGGGCGGGAGCAAAGTCGTCGATCCGCCGTCGTTCAGCGCGTCACCGAGCCGTTGACCGTCATCGGTGAAGCATTGCACTACGCCGGTATGCGAACTGCCCGCGCCGTTATACGGCGTATCGGTATAATCCCCGCCTGGATTGCGGCCGAAACCGAAGAAGCCGATCAGCGAATTGTCATATATGAAAGCGCGTGCGCCGGCCGTGAAAGTCAGGTTCGGTAGAAGATCGTAGCTCGCCTCCCCGAATACCGCATAATCCTTGTCCACGCGGTGTTGCTGCGTCAGCCACAAGGTGCCGGGCGATCCGTTGACCGAGACATCACTGCCCAAGCCAGGAATCTGGTAATCCTGATGGATCAGATTGCTCTGGCGCTGATAGAACAGCCCGCCAACGACGCGAAACCGATCTTCCTGCGGTGACGAGACGCGCAGTTCCTGGCTCAGTTTCTTGAAGTGATCGGTCGCGAGCACGTTTTGCCGGGGGTCGATCGAGTTGCCGGCATTGTCGAGATAATAGAAATAGCCGGCCAGACCCCCGACCGACGAATAGAGCGAATCATACGCCTCTGCGTAATCGGTATAGTCGCTCGACTGAGCATCCTTGCGGTCGAGATAGGCGCCGGCATAGGTCACGTCCCAATTGCCGACCTTGCCTTCGATCGTGAGCGCGGCCTGGACGAACCGGTCGCGGCGATATTCGGGATAGAAACGCTGCACCTCGAGATCGCCGACCTGCGGATCGTAGCCATAGGATCCGTGCGAGCGCTCGTCTTGGTAAAGCACCGTCGGCGTTACCGTCCAATTCTGGTCGAGATCGATCTTAAGCGCGGCGCGGCCGCCCCACGTTTCGGTGTCGTTGTAATCTTTTTTGACGAAGTCGGCATTGTCGACCGTGATACCGCCCGGCTGCGGCAGGAAGCTGCGTGTGCCGGGCACATTGTCGATAAAGCCGGCATCGCGTTCATAGAAGCCGACGACGCGCAGCGCCACATCCTGCGAGAATGGTGTGTTGATCATCCCTTCCAGCTTGCCGCCGACGCCGCCGTGATCGACCGTGTTGATCTCGCTATCGACCCGCCCATAGAAACCGCTGGTATCGGGCTTGTTGGTGATGATGCGGATGGTACCGGCTTCCGAGGATGCGCCGTAAAGCGTGCCCTGCGGCCCGGACAGGCTTTCGATCCGCGCGATGTCGTAAATGTGGACGTCGAGCGTGCCGCCGATCGTGGTGATCGGCTGTTCGTCGAGATAGCTGCCGACGGTCGGCAACGGCCCGGAATGATTGCCCTCGGCACCGTTGGCCGACGCAGCGACCCCGCGGAAATAGACCGTCGTCACGCCCGGCTGCGTCGTCAGGAAGGCGACCGAGGGCAGCAGCTTGGTATATTGCTGAAAATTGGTGATGTTGAGATCGTCGAGCTTTTTGGTGCCGAACGCCTGGATGCTGATCGGTACGTTTTGAAGGCTTTCCTCGCGCTTCTGCGCGGTGACGATGATGTCGTTTTCTGAACCTCCATTATCTGGCGGCGTCGTTTGATCGGCGGGAGGCGTCGCGTCCTGCGCACCTACCGGCGTCGCGAGCATGGCCGTTGAAGCAAGAAGGATCGCGACGGTCGCGTGACAGTGGGAAAAGTGCATGACGGATCCCCGAAACGACAAGTTGTTTCAGGATGCTGTTCGCGTGCGCAGCATTCGTCAATCTGCCGCGTCGTGGGCGATCATTTCGTGACGATAGCGTGACAGTTTTACAACGACGATCCTGGGCCTGAATACGTCTCGATTGCGTCGCCGAGCGCGGCCTTGAGCGGACCGAGCCATGGTTCGAACGGTTTCCAGCTTTCCGTTGCTTCACGAAAGATCGGACGGCGGACCTGCTCGGAGCTCGCCGTGCGCACCGCGCGCTCGGTTGCATGGAAGGCGAGGCACGCGGGTTCGAACACCAGGTCGCATGCGGCAAGCAGCGCGCGCACTTCGGATTCCGTGTTATCGACCATGCGCTCGTAGATCACTCGGTGCACACGCCGGGGCAGCACCGTATCGACGTGCGTCATCAGCCGGACGTAGTCGCGATAGTAACGCCCCATATCGTCGAGTGCATAACTGAAGCCCTGCCCGCGGGCGAAATGCTGTTTGAAATTGGAGAAACAGCAGCCGAGCGGATGCCGCCGCGCGTCGATGATTTTCGCGTTGGGCAGGATCAGGTGAATGAACGGCACATGCGCCCAGTTGTTGGGCAACTTGTCGATGAAGAACGGCTTGTCGGTGCGGCGCTGAATGCGCGTGCGATCGAGATAGCGCTCGCCGAGCGCGCATAGTTCCTCTGCCGAAATGTCGGGAACGCTTGCCGGATACCCGTCATGGTGCCGAGCCAGCGCCGGAATATCGGGCAGTTCGGTCGTTCCTTCGACCAGCGAATGGCTCGACAGGATCTGTTCGATCAGTGTCGAGCCCGCGCGGGGCATGCCTAGGATGAATATCGGATCGGCAACTCCGCATCCTTGATCCCGTCGGGCGTCGAAGAACTCTCGCGTGTAAAGCGCAACGCTGCGATCGACGAACGCCTCGGTATCGTTGGCATCGTAAGCGATCGAGGCGCGCCTGAGCGTGTTGCCGGCGGCATAATACGCGAACGCCGTTGCCGCTTCCTTGCGATCCTCCAGCGCCTTACCGAGCGCGAAATCGAGGTGGAAGCGGTCTTCGTCGGACAGGTCTTCCTGTGCCAGAGCGGCTTCCATCGCGGCGATATCGGCATCGTCGAAACGCACCGTCTTGAGGTTGGCGAGGCTCCACCACGCCTCGCCAAGGTCGGGCGCCAGCTCCAGCGCGCGGCGATAAGAGGCGATGCCCTCGGCTTGTCGCCCGACGGTCTTGAGCATGTGTCCGAAACTCATCCACACACGCGGCTGTTGCGGTTCTGCCGCGAGCACCTTTTCGTACAGATCGAGCGCTGCCTCGAAATCGCCGATCCTGCCGAACGCCGCCGCTTTCAGATTGGCGTGGCCGACGTTGTCGGGCTGTTCCGCGAATAACACGTCGAGTTCGGCAATCGCCTCGACCGGGCGATTGAGCCGGTAAAGCACCAGCGCCAGATTTGCCCGCGCCGCGGTGAAACCGGGCGATAGTTCGATCGCGCGCCGCAGCAGCGTTTCGGCATCGCGGTATCGGCCGATCCGCCCCGCCAGTTCCGCAAGCATCCGGATCGCCGCAACGTCGAACGGGTCAGCCTTCAAATGCTGTCGTAACAAAGGTTCGGCCACGTCCAGCCGATTGTCGTGGAGCGCCGCCGCTGCCGCGATCAACCGGGGTGGGTAACGCCTGCCGATCATTGGGGCACGTTATCGACGGCCGGACACACGTCTGAATGAGCTATTTCGACAGCGCTGGAAACAGCGACAGATAATAGTCGATTGCCGGACGAATGTTCGCGACGGGCGTGCGCTCGTTTAGGCCGTGGCTGAAATCGTCCGATTCCTTGATGAACACCGGACTCGCGCCATAGCTGGGGACGTGGTGATAGCGGAACCACATGCTGTCGCTCGCGCCCGATGCCATGCTGGGAAAGACAGGGGCGCCGGGATAGACCTTGTTCATCGCGTCGTGCATCGCCGCGATGAAATCGGCGCGTCGAGGCGATGCGTCGTTGGGCACCGATCCAACCGTCACGTCCTTGATCGATACTGCCGGATCGTCGGCGGCCTTTTGCAGTTCGGCCATGATCTCGGCGGGTTTGTGGCCGGGGAAGATGCGGCAATTGACGTTGGCGGTGGCGCGTTGCGGCAAGGCATTGAGCGCATGCCCACCGCTTACCATCGTCGCGACACAGGTCGTGCCGATCTTCCCGATCATCGCGGGGTTGGCCGACAACGTCGTGATCGCCTGCTTATCCGTCGGGTCGGCCGCGAAGGCGCGCATCGCCGCGCCGGTTTGCGCGTCTTCGTATTTCGCTGCCGTCGTGAAATAAGCGGTAGTCAGGTCGCTGACTTCGGGCGTGAACTGATAAGCCCCGATCTTCACCAACGCCTGTGAGAGCTGGACGATCGCATTGTCCTTGCGCGGCATCGACGAATGGCCGCCGGGATTGGTGACTGTCAGCTCGAAATCGGCATAGGTTTTCTCGGCGCCCTGCCAGGTGAAATACTCGGGCTTGCCGGTCTTCTCGTCCAGCGTCCCGCCGCCGCCATCGATGTTGAGTACCAGATCGCTGTCGGCCAGCTTGTCGGCGATGATACCGCTGGTTTTCATCTCGGTCTCTTCGTCGCCCGAGAATTCGATGATGATCGTCCTGCGCGGATGATATCCTTCGCGTTTGAGTTCGATCAGCGACGCGATGGCCAGCGTCCCATCCAACTTCATGTCGGTCGATCCGCGGCCGTACAGATAGCCGTTTTCGACGACCGGCTTGAACGGATCACGTTGCCAGTCGGCGGGATTGGCCTCGACCACATCCATATGCCCGGAAATCACCAAAGGCTTCAGTGCGGGATCCGCTCCCGGCCAGCGCGCGATCAGATACGCCGTATCATCGAACGGCGTTATGGTGATGTCGGCATCGGCAAAGCCGCCCGCAACGAGCGCAGCCTTGTACAGCGCAGCCACTTCCGGCGTCTTATTGCCCGGCCCTTGCACCGATCGAAGCGAAATCGCCTGCTCAGCCAGACTAAGCGCCTGCGCTTCGGCCACTGGATGACTTGGAAGGGAAGGGGATGAATTTGCTGCCAAGATGATTGCAGCCGCACTGAGCACCACGCGCTTTGTCAATCGTCCCGCCTCCTAAGCCTTAACTGGATTTCCGCAACAATCGACAGAACAGGACAAAGATGCCCGATGCGCAAGCGCAATCGGCTAGCGGGATAAACCGGGCGCGGCCACCGATGAGGTCAGGCGGAGCCCTAAGATGGGCATGAACGGGATAGTAGTTCGAACTTCGTCGCGTCGAAATGGATGGGTACTCCGGCGCATGCCTAGGAAGTGGTTTAAGATCTAGCACGCCGGCTATCATCCACCAGTGCGCGGCAGCAGCCGGAAAGTTGGTTAAGGGCCCGCACCGCGCTGTCGAACACCCGTCGGTGAATTATCCAATCACGT
Organism: Sphingomonas koreensis; assembly: GCA_006438735.1. Lineage (GTDB taxonomy): Bacteria > Pseudomonadota > Alphaproteobacteria > Sphingomonadales > Sphingomonadaceae > Sphingomonas > Sphingomonas koreensis_A. Next base: position 197,951 of record RCZF01000001.1, read on the forward strand.
GTCTAAGGGGCGACGGGCACTCAGCCCGGCAAAGCCTGCTGAAAAAAATCGGTTTGTATAACGCCTGATCCGCCGCGGCGACGGGCAAGCACTTCGTTCAGAGCCAACGTATCCGCAGGAGCTGTTGCCTTGAAGCAACATACAAACCCAATGTAAGGCCAATTCATATGAACATTCTTGATCGCCTTTAGAATTGCTCATACAAACCATCGATGGGAGCGCTATCACGGCTATGGCCGCATGGTAGCGACATACAACAAACAGTGACGCAACGCCGTTCGGCGACTGCGATCATGAGAAAGTTGATGGGAGAGGCAGACATGATCCGGAATCCGGTACGTTGCACGCAGCACCTGCGATTGGCGCTCCTCGGCGCGAGCATTTTGGCAGGCGGTTTTAGCGCCGCTGCCAACGCCCAAGACGCCACCGTCGTTGTGCCCTCCGATGGGGTTCAAGCTCCCCCGGCCGAGTCGCAGGCGACGCCGCCGGCGCCTCCGGTAGCGCTATCGGATACGCAGACGCCGACCGATAATTCGACCGCCGATATCGTCGTTACCGGCTATCGCCATAGCCTAGCGCAGTCGATTGAGGCGAAGCGCAACGCCACGGGGTTCAGCGATTCGATTTTCGCCGAAGACATCGGCAAGTTTCCAGACACCAACATCGCCGAATCGTTCAACCGCATTCCCGGCGTGACGATCAGCCGGGATATCACCGGCAACGGCGTCAACGTGGCGATCCGCGGATTGGGCAGCAACTTCACAGAGGTGACGCTGAACGCAGCGCCGATCGCAATCGCCTCGAGCGGGGGGACCGATGCGCAGGGCACTGATCGCTCGGTCGATCTGTCGTTTTTTCCCACCGATCTGTTCACCAAGCTGACGGTCAACAAGAGCTATACCGCCGACTTGCTCGAGGGTGGCGCGGCCGGCAATGTCGATCTCCGCAGCGCGCGACCGTTCGATCATCCCGGTACGCACTTCAACTATAATCTCCAGGGCGTGAAAGACGCGCCCGCCTCCGGCTGGGGCGAGCGCGGATCGTTCATCGCCAGCTCGACGCATGGCAATTTCGGTATTCTCGCCGGCGTTTCCGGTCAGCACCTGAAATCGCGCGTCACCGGGTATGAGACGATTGGTTATACCAATCCCGCGCTCTCCGCGGCGCAGTGCGGCGACAACACCGCTTGCAACAATACCGGGGGCGGAAACTTCACCATCCCATCGACGGTGCCGTCCAATGCCGGCAACGGACTGACGCCGGGCGACACGATCGACGAGGCATGGCTGCTCGCGCACAATCCCGGATTGAGCATTCAGCAGATCGACAACGGGCTCCTGCCGCGGCTTGGCCGCCCGTCCGACGAATCCGGCTCGCGCGATCAGATCAGCGCGGTCGTCAGCGCCGAATGGCGGCCGAGCGACGGGCTGCATTTCTACATCGACGGCATGTGGGGCAAGAAGAAGAACGACCTGACCCGCGTCGACATGAACTGGGTGGGCCGAAACGGCGCGATTATCCCGATCAACGAGACGGTAGATCAGGACGATTGTTCGGACGGGTGCACCGTTACCGGGGGCACGTTCGCCAACGCCCAATTCTTCCTCGAATACCGGCCCTATATCGAGACGACCGACCTCTACACAGTCAATCCCGGTGCCACCTGGCAAGTCGCCGACAATCTGAAGGTGGAGCTCAGCGGCAATTACTCCCGGAGCACCTTCCACCGCGAATCGCCGACCTTCGGTCCGGTGACGCCGGCCAATTCGGGCGACACCGTCACCTACACCAACAATGGCGGCGTTCCGACGATTGAAAGCAGCCTCGATCTCAACGATCCCACCAACTTTACCTGGACGGGCGGCCGTCTGAACATTCAGGACGAATATCGCGTCAATATAACCAAGGGTATCCGCGGCAGCGTGACCTGGGGCGACGATCGGCTCAACCTCAAGGTGGGCGCCAATTACGACGACATTTCGCGCAAGATCAGCGGCTATGACAATAGCCAAGCCTGGCAGAACGCCGTGTGTGGCGACAATCCCAGCGTAACGCTGCCGGCACCCAACGCCCAGCCGCCGTGCCAAGGGCTCAATCAGACGGGCGGGACGCCGGCGGGCTATCCGACCTATCCGGGCTACGGCACCGGCTATACCGCCGGCGCGACGCCGCCGATCACCTATGGCGGCTCGCTGATTCCGCAGTCGTCACTGGCGAACTATTTGATCCCTGGCCGCGACGGTTACGTCACCGTCGATTGGGCCAAGGTCGTCGCCGATGGAAACTACAATTACTATCATGACAACGAGCCAGCGGCAGGCGGCACCAACACCGGCGCCTCGGGCGGGGCAATCCGCGAGAAAACGCCGGCCGCCTATGCCGAGATCAACGGTATCACAACTATCGGCGACAACGATCTGCGCTTCAATGTCGGCTTGCGCTACGTGCATACCGACCAGACCATCGCCGGTCAGGTGTCACTGCCCGATCCGCGCAACCCGACCGCGACCGCGGATATCGCCGCCGCACAAGGAGGGCTCTACCCCAATGTGACGACGATAGTCACGACGCACAACAGCTATGACAATTGGCTGCCGGCGGCCAACCTTGCCTACAATATCGGCAGCAATGCGGTGGCGCGCTTCGCGGTATCACGGACGATGACCCGTCCGGACCCCAGCGCGCAGTTGCCGGGCGTCAGCTTCAGTTCGCCATCGGCGGATGTGGCGACGGTCGGCAACCCGGCGCTGTCACCGTATCTTTCGACCAATATCGATTTCGGCTTTGAATATTACACCGGTAATGCGGGCCTGATCAGCATCGCCGCGTTCCGCAAGGAACTGACCGGGTTCACGACTATCCAGACGACCACCGAGCCGTTTTCGTTTCTGTCGCAATACGGCATCACTTATGGAGCGCTGACGCCAACGCAGCAGGCGGCGATCACTTCGCGCGGCGGTCCCGATACTGCGACCGTCCAGACCCAACAGCAAGTCAACGCCAGCGGCAAGCTGACGGTGAACGGCATGGAATTCCAGTGGGTGCAGCCGGTCGATTTCCTGACAGAGCGGATCGGCGTGCGCGGTTTCGGCTTCAACGCCAACGCCACTATCGTCGATCAAAAGGGTTCGGGTGCGGCGCCCGCGGTGGCGCTGGGCGTGGCCAAATACACCTACAACATCACCGGCTATTACGAGCATGGCGGCATCAGTCTGCGTTTGTCGGAGACGTTCAACAAGGGCTCGCAGCAATCGACCGCGAACCAGAACGGCATTACCGATGCCGCGCTGTTCTCCGACGACTATCAGCAGCTGGATTTCTCCTCGAGCCTCGATCTCGGCAAGGTGTTCGGGATGGCGCGTGCTCTAGAAATTACGTTCGATGTTGTTAACGTGACCAAGTCAAAGCTCAGGACTTATTTCCAGTATCCGAACGCAACCTTCACGCAATACGATCCGGGCCGCCAATACATGATCGGCGTGCGCGGCAGCTTTTGACTCCCCTGGGGCAGCCGGACGCCACGCGCCGGCTGCCCATTTTTTTCGTCCAGCGGGCGGTGAAGCGGTTATTCGTCCAGCCACCGGGCACGGCGCGGCCAGCGGCGAATCTATTCAGCGACCGATGAGAAGCGGCGGGCGATATCGGACCGCCTCCTCTCCGATTCCTGCTTCACACGCCTGAACGCTTCCTGTTCGGTTGCCGTCAGCAGGTCATCGATCACTCGCTGCAGGTGTGCGTGCATCGCCTTGCGCGCGGTAACCCCGTCACGGTTGCGCAGCGCCGTCAAAATCTCCTCGTGCTCCTCGACGCGTGAGAGAACGCCGACGGCCCGCGCCTGGGAGAACATGTGGATGCACAGCGGCGAGCGATAGCGCGTGTCCCACAGCATCTCGACCACCGCTCGGATCGCGTCGTTGCCGGTGGCGTTGGCGATCTCGATATGGAATTGCCGGTCCGCGCGTTCGGCTTCCCCGCTTTTCTCATCATCATCGTTCATGTCTATCAACAGCGCCTCAAGCACCGCGAGCTTGGCGTCGGAAATGGTCGTGGCGGCGAGCGCAACCGCCTCGCCTTCGCACAGAATGCGTGCCTCGGTCAGTTCGAACGGGCCGATATCGAGTTCCAGGCTGTCATCGCCCGCCGCGCGTGCCGCGGTTACATAAAGCCCCGAACCCTGACGCCCCTCGACCAGGCCGCGGATTTCCATCGCGATCATCGCCTCGCGGATGACCGGACGGCTGACTTTGAATTCATCGGCAAGTTCACGCTCGCCTGGCAGGCGACTGCCGACCGGATAGCGACCTGCACCGATCGCTTCGGTGATCGCCAATGCGACCTGTTGATAAAGGCGTCCGCGTCCGGCCACTTTTTCCGTTCCCCGACAATTGATCCGACCGGTTGGCCCGACTATTATTGGCCTTTGATTCACCGCCTCGCAAGCGATTTGACGAGGTTGAAAAGGGCCGGCAGCAAATTGGTCGGTGGCCATAGTCCTTGCCAAAAAGGGAATAGAAAATGAGCGATGGTATGCGCCCCGACGTATCCTGTTGGCGCCGCTGATGATGGCGGACGGGCGCTCTCGCACCGGTACGATCCTGAGTATCGGCGAAGTCTTGCTGCGATTGTCGCCGCCGGGCCCGACCTGGCTGTTTCAGGAACCGCGACTGGACGCGCATTTCGGTGGTGCGGAAACCAATGTTGCGGTCGCGCTGGCGCGGCTCGGCAGCCCCAGCGCGCTGTTCTCCTGCGTGCCTGACGATATGATCGGCGGCGCCGCGATCGAGGCGGTGCGGCGGCACGGTGTTGATACCAGTCGCGTTTTGCGGGCGCCGGGCCGGCTCGGTCTATATTATCTTGCCGCGGGCGCCGGGCCGCGTGCTGCTTCTGTGACCTATGACCGCGCCGCCAGTGCCTTTGCCAAACTGTCGCCTTCGACGCCCGATTGGCCGGCGTTGTTCGACGGAATCGGCTGGCTGCACCTTTCGGGGATCACGCCCGCGCTTGGCCCGGATAGCGCCGCGCTCGCGCTCGACGCCGCACGCGCCGCGCGGGCCGCCGGTATTACGGTGTCATTCGATGGCAATTATCGCGAGCGGCTGTGGGGATCCTGGCCGGCCGACCCTCGGGCGATCCTGTGCGAGATCATCGGCGAGGTCGATTTCCTGTTCGGCAATCACCGCGATATCGGCCTGTTGCTCGGCGAGCCCTTTTCGGACGACGGCGACGAACGCCGACGGCATGCTGCGCTCGTTGCGTTCGAGGCGTTCGGCAATCTGCGGTGGATCGCATCTACTGCCCGCCATATCGATGCGAACGGCGGCCACGAGCTCTCGGCGCGGATCGATACGCGCGAGCGCGCCTGGCAGACGCCCGAGATCGCCATCACCGGCATCGTGGACCGGATCGGCACCGGTGATGCCTTCGCCGCCGGCGTGTTGCACGGCCTTGCCCAAGGCGAAGACGTGGCGGTCGAATACGGGCTGGCGCTGTCGGTGCTCAAGCACTTCATCCCCGGCGATTTCAGCCTGACAGGCCCTGACGAACTGGCGGTGTTCCTGGCCGGCAGCCGGGATGTCCGTCGCTAAGCGGGGGGAGTGCGGGCGGCTTGGCAGAGCTCGCGGGGGGGGGGGGGGGGGGGGGGGGGCGCAAACATCTTGTTACCCGAAAGCCTGACGCCGGATCGCCTTGGCGGTGATCTGCTGAGTCGGCGCCGCTACGCGTATCGGGCATCGGCCAGGGAGCTATTGTCCCGGCGCGTCATCGAAGTGCAGCGCCTCGTAATAGCTCAGGTCGTGCGCCGGTGCGGGATAGCTCGGCGGCGGCTTCAGCCCCGACACGCTCGACCAATAGAGCACGCTCGCATCGCGCCACCATGTCGCTTCGCGGGCCTGGATCGACAGCAGATCGGTGGTCTTGGCGAATCGCTGCGGATCGACCAGCGGCTTGAGCGATGCCCAGCTGCGCGCCATGCCGGCGACCTGCTCTACCCCTAATTGATAATGCGCGGTCAGCGACTGCCACAGCGTCTCGCCGGAACGCATCCGGTAATTCCATGGAAGATGATGGAACCACAGCAGATCTGCATCAGGACACGTCGCGAGGCTGGAAAACGTGGCGGCGACCGGCGGATAATATTGCGCGACCGCGTCGCTGCCGGTCGCGGTTCTGTCGAACCCGATGCCGCTTTTGTCCGCGCGGTTGTAATAGACCGGATTCCAATCGGGCTGGGCCAGATCGTGCACCCACGGACCGGGGCCATAGTGGCTGCCCGTCGCCATCTGATGGGCGAGACCAAGCGGCGTCATGTAGTTCACCACAGCCTCGCGCGACAGCATCATCATGCCCACGACCGGCTGTGTGATCCGCGGATCGGGGCCAAAGGTGAGTTGCGACCATTCGCCGGCGATATCGCGCGCGGATGCGTCGGGATTCCACGCCATCCGCCCGAATACGAACCAGTTCGCCTGGTTGAAAGTCGATCCCGACCAATCGCGATCGCGCCCGATATTGGCCACGCCGGCGATGCCGGTAAGCGTGTTGCCGTTGAGCGATCCGTCGATGTCGCGCGCGACGGTCGATCCCTTACCCTTGGCATAGGTATCGCTCTGCAGCGTTTCTTCGAACAGCGGCCCAAGATAAACCAGATGTGTGGCCTGCCCGAGATATTCCTTGGTGATCTGGAACTCCATCATCAGCGGCGTCTTGGGCATCGCGCCGAACAGCGGCGAGAACGGCTCGCGCGGCTGGAAATCGATCGGCCCGTTCTTGACCTGGACGATCACGTTAGACGCGAATTTTCCGTCGAGCGGCTTGAATTGGTCGTAGGCCTGCTTTGCGCGGTCCTGGTCGGTGCTGGCGCCGTAGACGAATGCCCGCCACATCACGATGCCGCTATGAGGCGCGAGCACGGCGGCAAGCATGTTCGCGCCTTGCGCGTGGGTGCGGTGATAGTCGCCCGGTCCGGGTTGTCCTTCCGAATTGGCCTTCACCAGGAAGCCGCCGAAATCGGGGATGGTCCGGTAGATTTCGTCTGTCTTGGCTTTCCACCAGGCGGCGACCTGCGGATCGAGCGGATCAGCCGTGTGTAGACTGCCGAGCTTGATCGGCGAGGCGAAATTGACCGAAAGATAGACCTTGATGCCATACGGGCGGAAAATATCGGCCAGCGCGGCGGCCTTGACGATATAGCGGTGTGTGAGGATTTGCGGCGTTGCATTGACGTTGTTGAGCACCGCGCCGTTAATTCCGATCGACGCATTGGCGCGTGCATAATCGGTGTAACGCGGGTTTTTATAATCGGGTAGCGTCCACCAGTCCCACAGCGACTGGCCGGCATAACCGCGCTCGATCGAGCCATCGAGACTGTCCCAATGGTCGAGCAGCCGCAGCTTAATCCGCGGCGCGGTCGAAACGTCCAGACCGGTGAGCGGCGCGTGGCGCTGGATCCGTTCGAGCAACGCGAAACTGCCGTAGAGCACGCCGATATCGCTGTTGGCGGCGATCACCGTCGCGCCGCCCCCGGCGAGATGGACGCTGCGGATCAGATAGCCCTCTTTTCCAAGCGAGCCGAGCGGCAAGTGCAGCGCGGCGATTGCCGGCACGGTGGCGGGCGTGCCGATCAGGATCGCGCCGGCGCGGGGTGTGTCGGTGCGGGGCAGGGGCGCGCCGAGCAGCCCGGTGAAGCCGCGATCGAATTCGGCAAGCGCGGCTGCGATCGTCGGCGAGGGCGCTCGCGCGGCGACCAGCATTGTCGCCTGCGCGGAAAGCGTCGTGCGCGCAGCGCCAGATACAGGGGTATAGCGTAGCCATAAGCGATAGCCGTCGTCGGCCTGCGCCGGTGCGCTGCCCATGATGCAGCAGGCGAGCAACGCCCATAATATGCGGCGAACGATCATCGGCATTCAATTCCTCTCCAATTCGCCGCGTTGACCGCGGTCTGGTCGCCATTGACAGCCTCTGGGCGACCATAGCATGGTAGCGCTACCGGTAAACGGTTCAGGCGAAAATACCGCAAATTTCGCGCCGCCGGAGGGGAAAGAGATGACGCGACGGATACCGATGATGCGATGGCTAAGTGTGTCGCGATCCGCAGTGTCAGGCAAATTGGCCTGCGATAGCGCGCCAGGCCGGCTGGCGTGTTCTCGCACGCCGTGCCACGGTGCGGCGTCGATGAAAGAAACCGCTCTTCTCGCCGCGCCGCTGCGCATGGCGCGCTACGCTGATGAGACGCGGGTGCGACCGTGTCATCCTTTCGCCCCAGCGCCGCGGCCGTGCCATCGATACCGTTCGTGATCGCCTAATACGGAAAAATCATGCCCAGAATCACCAATGCTCGCGTCATCGTCACTTCGCCGGGGCGCAATTTCGTCACGCTCAAGATGGAGACCGAAGACGGCGTGACCGGCGTCGGCGACGCCACGCTCAACGGCCGCGAACTGGCGGTGGCAAGCTATTTGGCAGACCATGTCGTGCCGTCGCTGATCGGCCGCGATGCGCACCGCATCGAGGATGCGTGGCAGTCCTTGTACAAAGGCGCGTATTGGCGCCGCGGCCCGGTGACGATGGCGGCGATCGCCGCGGTTGATACGGCGTTGTGGGATATCAAGGGAAAGCTCGCCGGTCTGCCGGTCTATCAGTTGCTCGGCGGCGCGAGCCGCCAGGGGGTGACGGTCTATGGCCATGCCAATGGCGGCGATATCGAAGAGACGATCGACAATGCGCTGCATTATAAGTCGCTCGGCTATAAGGCAATCCGCTTGCAATCGGGTGTGCCCGGGCTCGCCTCGACCTACGGCGTGTCGAAGGACCGCTATTTTTACGAACCCGCCGATGCCGATCTGCCGACCGAAAATGTCTGGTCGACCGAGAAATATCTGCGCTCTGTGGCGCCCTTGTTCGACAAGGCGCGCGAGGCGCTCGGCTGGGATGTCCATTTGCTCCACGACGTTCACCACCGGCTGACGCCGATCGAGGCGGGGCGGCTGGGCAAGGATCTTGAGCCGTACCGGCCATTCTGGATGGAAGATGCGGTCCCGGCCGAGAATCAGGCCAATTTCCGGCTGGTGCGCCAACACACCACGACCCCGCTGGCGGTTGGCGAGATTTTCAACAGCGTGTGGGATGCCAAGCAGCTGATCGAGGAGCAATTGATCGATTATATCCGCGCGACTGTCGTCCATGCCGGCGGGATCACGCATCTGCGCAAGTTGGCCGGTTTTGCCGATCTGCACAATGTCCGCACGGGCTGCCACGGCGCGACCGATCTCTCGCCGGTGTGCATGGCGGCGGCGCTGCATTTCGATCTGTCGGTCCCGAATTTCGGGATCCAGGAATATATGCGCCACACCGCGGAAACCGATGCCGTCTTCCCGCATGGCTACAGCTTTGAAAACGGCATGATGCATCCCGGCGACGAGCCCGGTTTAGGGGTCGATATCGACGAGGAACTGGCGGCGAAATACGAATATAAGCGGGCGTATCTGCCGGTGAACCGGCTCGAGGACGGGACGATGTTCCATTGGTAGCGCGCGCCACAGCCAGCATCGACCTGCCGGGATCGATCGCGGCTGATCCGCCCGTCGCCAAGCCGAAGGGCCGCGTGCGCTGGATCATCTGCGGTCTGATCTTCTTCGCGGTCGTCTTGTCCTATGTCGATCGGCTCGTGATTTCGGTGCTCAAGCCCGATCTCGCCACGCGCTACCATTGGAGCGAGGAGGGCTATGCCGATCTCGCGCTCTATTTTCAGCTCGTTTACGGCATCGCCTATGTCGTGTCGGGGCGGATCGTCGATCGCATCGGCGCCAAGCTGGGCTATGCGGTCGCGGTGACGCTGTGGACCGCCGGGCACGTGCTGAGCATCGCCTTTACCTCCACCACTGGCATGATCTTCGCACGCATCCCATTGGCCGCCGGCGAGGCAGCGACCTTTCCCGCCGCGCTGGCCGCCGTCACCGAATGGTTTCCCAAGCGCGAGCGCGCGCTGGCGATCGGCATCTTCAACGCCGGCTCCAATGTCGGCGCGATCGTCACGCCGCTGCTGGTGCCGTTCGTCGTTGTGGCGCTGGGCCTGGGCTGGCGCGCGGCGTTCCTCGTGACCGGATCGTTCTCGCTGGTGTGGCTGGCGGCATGGCTGCTGCTCTATCGCCGGCCGCGAGACCATCCCGACATTACCCCGCAAGAGCTTGCCTGGATCGAGTCCGAGCCCGACGCGCCGCAACGGCCGGTGCCGTGGGGATCGATCTTTCGCTTTCGCCAGGCCTGGGCCTATATCCTCGGCCGGTTCCTAATCGATCCGATCTGGTGGACCTTTCTGTTCTGGTTGCCCGATTTCTTTGCCAAGCAATTCCATCTGTCACTTGCGGAATTCGGGCCGCCCCTGATCGCGGTCTATCTGCTGGCCGATATCGGTTCGGTTGCCGGTGGCTGGATCAGCTCGCGAATGCTGGCGCGCGGCTATAGCGTCAATCGATCGCGCAAGACGGCGATGTTCTGCATGGCATTGTGCGCAATACCGATCGCCTTCGCCACGCAGGCGCACAGCATGTGGGTCGCGGTCGGCTTTATCGGGCTCGCTTGTGCGGGGCATCAGGGCTTCTCGGCCAATCTCTATGCGTTGCCCGGAGATCTGTTCCCGCGCTGGATGGTCGGTTCGATCGTCGGGTTGGGTGGGCTGTCCGGCGCGATCGGCGGCATGTTGATGGCGAAATTCGCCGGCATCATCCTGCAGACGGTGGGCAGCTACCAGCCGATCTTCATCGTCGCGGCGTGCGCCTATATGGTCGCGTTGCTGGTCATCCATCTGGTCGTGCCGCATTATGCCGCGGTTTCGCCCGACGAACTTGCCAAGGTGGCCGCGTGACGCACCCGCTTCGCCTCGATCCTGATCGCCTGTTCCCCGTCGAGCCCGTCACGCGCGGGCTGGCACGGGCGCTGTATGACAGCGTTAAGGATCTGCCGATCGTCAGCCCTCACGGGCATACCGATCCCGCCTGGTTCGCCGATAACGCTCTGTTCCCCGATCCCGCGCGGCTGCTGATCGTGCCCGATCATTATGTCTTCCGGATGCTCTACAGCCAAGGCGTGCCACTCAAGGCGCTCGGGATCAGCACCGTCGATGGGAGCGCGACGCAGACCGATCCGCGCGCGATCTGGCGCCTGTTCGCCGATCATTATCACCTGTTTCGCGGCACCCCGTCGCGGCTCTGGCTCGACTGGGTGTTCGTCGAAGTGTTCGGGATCGACGTCCGGCTCGAAAGCGCGACCGCGGACCATTATTACGACACCATCGCCGCCGCGCTCGCAACCGACGCCTTCCGCCCGCGCGCGCTTTACGACCGCTTCGGGATCGAGCTGATCGCGACCACCGAAAGCCCGCTCGATCCGCTCGATCACCACCGCAGAATACGCGACAGCGGGTGGGGCGGGCGCGTCATTACCGCCTATCGCCCCGATCCGGTGATCGACCCGGAGACGCTCGGCTTCGCGGCCAATCTAGATCGTTTCGGTGAAACCGCGGGGGAAGACGTCGGCACCTTCGCCGGCTATCTTGCGGCGCATCGTTTTCACCGCGCCCGGTTTCGGGCGGCCGGCGCCACTTCGACCGATCATGGTCATCCGAGCGCCGCAACCGCGATGCTGCCCGAAGCCGAGATCGAGGCGCTCTACGCCCGCGTCCGGGGCGGCGGCGCGAGCACGGCTGAGTCCGAGCTGTTCCGCGCCCATATGCTGACCGAAATGGCGCGTATGGCGATTGCCGACGGAATGGTGATGCAGCTCCATGCCAGCGTCTTTCGCAGCCATAACCCGGCGGTACTCGCGCGGTTCGGCGCCAATACCGGCGGCGATATTCCACTGCCCGGCGAGTTCGTCCACGCGCTGAAGCCGCTGCTCGACGCGCACGGCAACGATCCGCGCCTGACGCTGATCCTCTTCACGCTCGACGAGGACGTCTATTCGCGCGAACTGGCGCCGCTTGTCGGGCACTATCCCGCGCTCAGGCTGGGGCCACCGTGGTGGTTCCACGACAGCCCCGAAGGGATGCGCCGCTTTCGCGAGGCGGCGACCGAGACCGCCGGCTTCTACAATACCGTCGGCTTCAATGACGATACCCGCGCTTTCCTGTCGATCCCGGCGCGCCATGATGTCGCGCGGCGGATGGATTCAGGCTTTCTCGCGCGGCTTGTCGCCGAGCATCGGCTGGAGGAGGACGAGGCGTACGAGCTCGCCCATGCGCTCTCCTACGATCTGGTCAAGCAGGCCTACAAGCTTTGAAGCGGCTGTCCGAGGCGACGCTGGCCGGACTGCCGGAAGAGGTCGATCGGCCCGGTTACGATGGCCACGCGGCGTCGCGCGGCGTGGTCCATCTCGGCATCGGTGCATTTCATCGCGCACATCAGGCCGTCGTGTTCGAGGCGGCGCTGGACGCCGGCGACCTGCGCTGGGGAATCACCGCCGCGTCGCTCCGCTCTCCCGGCGTGCGCGACGCCATGGCGCCGCAGGACGGGCTCTATACCGTGGTCACCCGCGACGGCAATGGCGAGCAGCTTCAGGTAATCGGCGCGGTGCAAGAGGTGTTGGTCGGCCCTGAGAATGCCAGCGCGCTGGTCAGGCGACTTGCCGATCCGGCGACGCACATCGTCACCCTGACCGTCACCGAAAAGGCCTATAGGCTCGATCCCGCGACGGGCGCGTTGCTGACCGACAACCCGGATGTGGCGGCCGATCTGATTAGCCTCGCCGCGCCGCGCACGGTGCCCGGCTTCCTTGCCGCCGGGCTGGCCGCGCGGCGCGCCGCCGGCCTTACGCCGTTCACCGCGCTATCGTGCGACAACATGGCGCATAACGGCGGTCGGCTCGAGGGGGCGGTGCTCGCGGTCGCCCACGCGACAAATCCCGGACTGGCCGACTGGATTGCCCGCCACGGTGCTTTTCCGGAAACGATGGTCGATCGCATTGTTCCGGCGACGACCGATTGGGACATAGCCGCGCTCGCCGGGACGACGGGCTTGATGGACCGCGCGATGGTAAAGACAGAACCCTTCCTGCAATGGGTGATAGAGGATCGATTTTGCGGCCAACGGCCAGATTTCGCTACGCTCGGCGTACAGCTCACTCCGTCGGTCGCGCCGTGGGAGGAGGCCAAGCTGCGCCTGCTCAACGGCGCGCATTCGGCGATCGCCTATCTCGGTGGGCTTGCAGGCATCGATTTCGTCCACGAGGTCGTCGCGCTGCCGGCCTTCCGGCGCTTTGTCGACATGCTGTGGGACGAGACGCAAGCCACATTGTCGCCGCCGCCGGAGCTCGATATCGCTGCCTATCGTCAGGCGCTGATGGCGCGCTTCGACAATCCGGCGCTGCGCCATAGCACGCGCCAGATCGGGATCGACGGATCGCAGAAACTTCCACAACGCCTGCTCGCACCGGTTGCGGCCCGGCTCGGTCGCGGACAGCCGATCGACGCGCTGGCGCTCGCGGTCGCCGCCTGGATGCGCTGGCAGGGCGGCCGAGACGATGCCGGCATGCCGTATCCGGTCGATGATCCGCTCGCCGAAACGACCGCCCGCCGTCTCGCGGGCGCGCGATCACCGGAAGCACAGGTCGCGGCATTGCTCGCGATCGACACAGTGTTTCCGTCGGTGTTGGCTGACGATACTAGATTCAGCGGCGCTCTGACACGCCATCTCGTGATGCTTGCCGAATACGGTGCGCGTGCGGCGATCGAGCGTTTTGGCAGCGCGGCATGAGATTAGCGCCGCTGGGAGACACGGGTCGGCTAGCCATGAGCGTCGCGCCGATCTGACGGTCGGTTCCGAAGGCCGGGAACGGGATGAGTGAGGCATGCGCTTCGTTCGCGGCCTGCGGCTGCCCCCGGACCGAAGAAGACAGCGCGCGACGCCCGCTATGCGGAGCGCAAGAAGCGCAAGTAAACGGCCGTTTCGGCGCCGCGTTTCTCGCCGCAGCGCCGCCTCGGATCTGCCCGACATAGCCGAGCATCGGCGTTAATCTGGCGCTGGCGACCGTTGCGCGCGCACCGGCCACCGCCGCGCCGATAGCCGCTCGGTCAAACGAAGCGATTGACCAAATTCTCCAGCCACTCCTGGCGGCCGGATCGCTGGTGCGGGGCGATGTCGCGGTCGATCGCCAGATCTGCGACCGAGGCGAGCGTCGCCCCTTCGTCAAGCAGCTTTTGCCCGAATTCGCCGTCCCAACCGGCGTAACGCTGCTGCTTGAAGCCATCGAGCCGCCCGTCCTCGACGATCGCAGCCGCTGCCAGCAGGCTACGCGCGATCACGTCGATCGCGCCGACATGGCCGTGGAACAGATCGGCGGCGTCGACGCTCTGGCGGCGCACCTTGGCGTCGAAGTTGAACCCGCCGGTGGTGAAGCCGCCGGCGCGCAGGATCTCGATCATCGCCAGCGTCATGTCGGGCACCGAATTGGGGAATTGATCGGTGTCCCAGCCGTTTTGGTAATCGCCGCGATTGGCGTCGATCGAGCCGAAGATACCGAGCGCGCTGGCGGTCGCGATCTCATGTTCGAAAGTATGCTGCGCGAGTGTCGCGTGGTTCGCCTCGATGTTGACGCACACCTCGTTTTCGAGGCCGTAGCGCTTCAGGAAGCCATACACCGTCGCGGTATCGAAATCATATTGGTGCTTGGTCGGTTCGGCCGGCTTGGGCTCGATCAGGATCGTGCCGGTGAAGCCGATCTTGTGCTTGTGCTCGACGACCATCGACAGGAACCGGCCGAACTGATCGAGCTCGCGCTTGAGATCAGTGTTGAGCAGCGTTTCATAGCCTTCGCGGCCGCCCCACAGCACGTAGTTTTCGCCGCCGAGCCGATGCGTCGCCTCCAGCGCCGCGCGGACCTGCACTGCGCCAAAGGCAAACACTTCCGGATCGGGATTGGTCGCGCCGCCGGCGGCATAGCGCGGATGGCTGAACAGGTTGGCGGTGCCCCACAGCAACTTGCGCTTGTGCGCACCCTGCAAGCGCTCGAGATCGTCGACCGCCTCGGCGAAGGCGCGCTGATGCTCGCCGATCGTCTCCGCCGCGGCCATCACGTCGACATCGTGGAAGCAGTAGAACGGAACATCGAGCCGATCGATGAAGTCGAACGCCGCGGCGCGCTTGGCGGCGGCGGCCGCGCTGTCGTTCGCGCCCGCCAGCCACGGCCGCTCGAACGTGCCCGCGCCGAACACGTCGCTGCCCGGCCAGCAGAAGGTGTGCCAGAAGCACACTGCGAAACGCAGATGGTCCTCCATCCGCTTGCCCATCACAATCCGGTCCTTGTCGTAGAAGCGGTAGGCGAACTCCTCGGTCGCGTCCGCGCCCTTGAAGCGCACCTGCGGGATGTCGGCAAAATAATCGGCAGCCATGATCAACCTTTCTGTTTGGGCGTGATGCGCGGATAAGCGGCGACAAATGCCGCCTGCTTTTCCGCGAAAAGCGAGACGAGTTCGGGTTCGGGGACGATGGTCCGCTCGATCGGTGGCGCGGCGCACACGTCGGCCGGCGCGCCGCCGTCGACCGCGACCTGCGCCAGCCGGGCGGCGCCGAGCGCGGGGCCGACTTCGCCGCCGCGCAGATAGACGAGCGGCGTATCCATCGCGGCGGCAAGGATGCGGCCCCAATAGCCCGATCGCGCGCCGCCGCCGATCACGGCGAGTTGCTCGACCGTCGTGCCCGCCTCGCGCAGCACGGCAAGGCCGTCGGCGAGCGCGAAGGCGACGCCTTCGAGCACCGCCTGCGCCAGCCGTTCGGGCGTGGTTTCGTTGTCGAGCCCCAGGAACGCGCCGCGCACCAGCGCGTCATTGTGCGGCGTCCGCTCGCCCGAAAGATAGGGCAGAAACAGCTCCGGGCCGCTCGCCGGGCCGGCCGTCTCGGCGCGGGCGAACAGATCGGCCGGTCCGGCAGCGCCCGTGAGCCGCGCAACCCAGTCGATGCACGAAGCCGCGCTCAGATGCACCGACATCTGATGCCACATCTCCGGCACGCAGTGGCAAAAGGCGTGGACCGCGCGCGCCGGATTGGGCCGGAACGCGGCAGTCGCGACGAAGATCACCCCCGAGGTGCCCAGCGACAGCAGCGCATCGCCGTCACGCACCACGCCGACGCCGGCGGCGCCCGCGGCATTGTCGCCGCCGCCGGCGACCATCGGAACAATCGCCATGCCCCATAGCGCGGCGATTTCATCGCGCAGCCGCCCGGTCACCTGCGTGCCTTCGTAGAGGCTCGGCATTTGCGCGGTCGACAGCTCGCAGGCGGCCAGCAGCGTGTCGCTCCAGCGCCGATCGGCGACGTCGAGCCACAAGGTGCCGGCGGCGTCGGACAGATCGCTCGCCTTGTCGCCGGTCATCTGCAGCCGCACGTAATCCTTGGGCAGCAGCACCGTTTTGATCCGCGCGAATGTCTCGGGCTCGTGATGCTTGATCCACAGCAGCTTGGGGGCGGTGAAGCCGGGCATCGCGATATTGCCGGCGATTTTGCGCAGATCGGGCACCGCCGCTTCGAGTTCGTCGCATTCGGCGAACGACCGGCCGTCGTTCCACAGGATCGCCGGCCGGAGCGGGCGATCGTCGGCGCCGAGCAGCGTCGCACCGTGCATCTGCCCGGCAAGGCCGACGCCGCGCACCGCACGCCGCACGCCTGGATCGATCGCCTGCACAGCAGCGGTGGTCGCCTGCCACCAGGCGTCGGGGCTCTGTTCGGACCATGATGCGTGCGGTCGCGACATGCTCAGCGCCGCGACGCCCTGTCCGGCGACCACGCCGCTGTCGTCGAGCACCACTGCTTTGACGCCCGAGGTGCCGATATCAATGCCGAGAAACATGATCTTCCTTGTGGAGTGCCGCCGCCGGGGTCAGCGCGTGAACGGATCGACCGGCTGGATCGTGCCGTCAGGATTGAAGTGCAGCTCGGTCACTTTCACGTCGCGCAGGCTGTTGGTGTTGGAAAGCTGCGTGTCGGCGTAGAACAGCCACCATTTGCCGTCCCATTGAACGATCGAGTGATGCGTCGTCCAGCCTTGCACCGGCAGCAGGAAATGGCCTTGATAGGTGAAGGGGCCGTAAGGGTTGTCACCCGTAGCATAAGCTAGGAAGTGCGTGTCGCCGGTCGAGTAGGTGAAGTAATATTTGCCGGCACGCTTGAACATCCACGATGCCTCGAAAAAGCGCTTGTCGTGATCGCCGCCGAGAACCGGCTTGCCGTTCGTATCGAGGATCACGACGTCACGGGTCGGTTCGGCGAAATGCTTCATGTCGGGCGAAAGCTTCGCCATCTTGGCGGTAAGTGCGGGCTGATCGTCCTGGTGCAGATCGGTATCCGACCCGTTGGGATCGAAGCTGCCCGATACCCAGCGCTCGAGCTGTCCGCCCCATATGCCGCCGAAATACATATAGCTCGATCCGTCGTCATCGGTGAACACCGCGGGATCGATGCTATAGGCGCCGTCGATCGGCTTGGGCTCGGCCTTGAACGGACCGGTCGGGCTGGTCGAGGTGGCCACGCCGATGCGGAACACGTTGTTCGGATCGCGCGCCGGGAAATAGAGATAATAGGTGCCGTTCTTATAGGCGGCGTCGGGTGCCCACATCTGCTTGGCGGCCCAAGGCACGTCTTTCACGTCGAGCGCGACCGGGCCGACGTTCACTGACCTGCCGATCCGATCCATTTCGAGCACGCGGTAATCGTGCATCGCATATTCGCTGCCGAGATCGTCGTCGGGAATGTCGGTCTTCACGTCGTGCGAAGGATAGACGTAAATCTTGCCGTTGAAGACATGCGCGGACGGATCGGCGAAATACAGCGAACTGACCAGCGGCTGCGACAGATAATGCCGGCCGTCGGGCGTGGCCGGCTGTGCCGCGGTGCTTTGGTCGGCGGGAACGGTCGAGGCGGTGGCGCAAGCGGCGAGCGCGATCGCGCTTCCCGCAACCAACGCCAATCGCGCGCGCTGTCTTAATCCAGGCATATCTGCTCTCCCGAAACTGCCTTCTGTCGAGGCCGGTTGAATTTGCAGCCTGTCGCGAGCTGCGGTAGCGATACCATAAACGCCGCACCGCGCCGGGGCAAGGTCGGGATTGGACAGCCACGCGATTGTGCTGCACGAATTCGCCGCCGCGCGCGAACGGCAGATTGAGAGGATGAGGTCGTGATCGAGGATATCCCCGCCGCCACCGATCGCCGCGTCAAAGAGCGCGGCCGGGTCGATGCGGCGACTTTCGAGCGCGAGATTGTGCCGGTCTACGAACCCGTCGTGTTGCGAGGGCAGGTGTCGGACTGGCCAGCGTGCGCCGCGGGGCAGGCCGGACCGCGCGCGATGGCGGATTATCTCGTCCAGTTCGGCGGCGGCAAGCCGCTCGAGGTGCTCGTCGCCGCGCCCGAGGTTGGTGGACGTTATTTCTACAGCGATGACATGAGCGGGTTCAATTTTAGTCGCCAGAATGTAGCGTTATCACCCTTCGTCGCGGAACTCGTTCGCCTAGCCGAAGAGAAGGTGGAAGCGCCGCACGCGCTCTACGCCAGCGCCGCCACCGCGCCCGATCACATGCCGGGCTGGGCCGAGGCCAACCGGCTTGATCTGCCGGCCACCGGCGCGACGCCGCGGCTGTGGATCGGCAACGCCGTCCAGGTCGCGACGCACTACGACAATTCGGCCAATCTCGCCGCGGTAGTCGCGGGCCGGCGGCGCTTCACTTTGTTCCCGCCCGAGCAGGTCGCGAACCTCTATCTCGGCCCGCTCGAACGCACGCTGGCGGGCCCGCCGAACAGCATGGTCGATCCCGAAGCGCCCGATCTGGCGCGCTATCCGCGCTATGCCGAGGCGCTGAAGTACGCGCAGGTCGCCGAGCTCAAGCCAGGCGACGTGCTGTTCATCCCGGCGATCTGGTGGCACCACGTCCGCTCGTTCGATGCGTTCAACCTGCTGGTCAATTACTGGTGGACGCAGCATCAAACGGTGTCGCCGTTTCCCGCGATGATCCACGCGATGTTGGCGCTGCGCGATCTGCCGCCGCCCGAGAAAAATGCCTGGCGCGCCTGGTTCGATCATGTCGTGTTCGATGATGACGCCGCGTCGGCGGGCGATCATTTGCCCGAGGCGGCGCGCGGCGTGCTCGGCGCGGATACGCCGGAGCGGACGCGCAACATCCTGGGCTATCTCCGCAACATGCTCGGTCAGGCATGATCCGCCACGTCCTGCGGTGTCTCGCCGCGATGGCAGTCGCGCTGGCGGCGACGGCAAATGCGACCACACTGCCAGGCGCCCGCTTCGAATGGGCCGAATATCGCGGCGTCGCGCCCGGCGGCGCGACTCCCGCCGGCGCCTACCGCAACCCGATTCTCGCCGGCTTCTATTCCGATCCCGGCATTTTGCGCGTCGGCGACAGTTTCTATCTCGTCAATTCGACCTTCTCCTGGTTCCCCAGCATCCCGGTGTTCAAGAGCACCGATCTCGTCCATTGGCGCCAGATCGGCAACGCGATCGATCGGCCCGGCCAACTCGATTTCACGGGGCTGGGCATGTCGCGCGGCGTGTTCGCGCCGGCGATCAGCTATCATGATGGACTGTTCTACATCGCCGACGCCTGCGTGGATTGTGGCGGCACCTTCATCGTCACCGCGCGCGATCCCGCCGGGCCGTGGTCCGATCCGGTGTGGCTCAAGACGATCGACGGCATCGATCCGTCGTTGTTCTTCGACGACGACGGCAGCGTGTGGATGGTCAACAACCGCGCCCCGGCCGAACCGCCGCGCTACGACGGCCACCGCGCCCTGTGGCTGCAGCAGATCGATTCCAAGACGCTGCAGCCAAAGGGCGACGCGCACATGATCGTCGATGGCGGCGTCGATCCGGCGGCGAAGCCGGTGTGGATCGAGGGGCCGCATTTGTTCAAGCGCGACGGCCGTTATTATCTCAGCGCGGCGGAGGGGGGCACCAGTGTCAACCACAGCCAGGTGATCTTTCGCAGCGACTCGCTGAACGGCCCGTTCCGGCCCGCGCCGCCGGCGATCAACCCGATCCTCACCCAGCGCGATCTCGATCCCGGTCGCCGCGATCCGGTCACTTCGGCAGGCCATGCCGATCTGGTCCGCCTCGCCGACGATAGTTGGTGGGCGGTGTTCCTTGCCACCGAGCCTTACGCCGGCGATCTCTACAACACCGGGCGCGAGACGTTCCTGCTGCCGGTGACGTGGCGCGACGGCTGGCCGGTGATCCTGCGGCACGGACAGGCGGTTCCGCGCTTCGTCGCCGCACCCGCGTTACCCCGCTTCACGGCCGCGCCGATGACCGGCAGTTTCGTGGCGCGCGATGCGTTCGACGGAACGCGCCTCGGCCCCGAATGGATGATGATGCGCACGCCCAAGCAGCATTGGTGGCATCTCGGCGGCGGCGCGCTGACGCTCGATGCGCGTCCGGTCGGCATCGGCGACCAGGGGCAGCCGAGTTTCATCGCCCGCCGCCAGCAGCACGCCGATGCGACGCTGACTACCGCACTCGTCTTCGCCCCGCAGGAAGGGCAGGCGGCGGGCCTCGCCGCGGTGCAGGACGATGCCTCGTTCCTGTCGATCGCGCTGATCCGCACGGGCGGCCGCACGATGATCCGCGCCGCGCGCCGCGCCGGGCCCGATCAGCCCGCCGCCGGCGTCACGATCGCCGATGCGCCGGTGACGATCGCGCGCGGCGCGCCGGTCTATCTCCGCATCCACGCCAGGGGCGCTCGCTACGATCTGTCCTATGCAACATCCGCAGGCGCTTGGCGGATGCTGGCGCGCGACGTCGATGGCACGAACCTCAGCACCGCCAAGGCCGGGGGCTTCACCGGCGCGATGATCGGGATGTTCGCGCAGCGCTAATTATGCGGAAGCGTGGCGATGTCCTGGTTAGGCCCGAAATCGAGCACGAACACCGGGCCCAGATCGACGACGTGCTTGTCGGCCGCCAATTGCACGCTGGCTTGCGCTGCGCCGCCGGCAAAAGCTGCGCCGGCCTTGCCTGCCGCATAATAGAGTTTCCAGCCGTTGGTGATCGTTACATCGGCGCCGGCGATCGGGATGTAGGGCGCGGCATTCCCGGTCGCGCCGATCTGCACCGCTGTGGTCTCGCCGTCCTTCACCATTGGCGCGCGAAGATAGACCGCCACCAGGATCGCATCGCCCGCCGCGATCGGCTTCTGGATCGGCGACAGCGCGCCGACGTCCCACGGGTTGGCGCCCTTGGCCGCGATCTTGACGCGCACCGCTTCGCCGCCCGGCACCTCGGGGGCTTTGACCGGCCGGCCCTTGTCGTCGCCGCCATAGAATTGCCAGTTGGTGCCCGGCTGATTGATCGCCTTTTGCAGGATGTCGGATGGCGCCGCTTGGGGCGCGCCGCCCGCCTGCGCCGCCAGCGGCGATGCCGCGGCGGCCGCACCGGCGGCAAGGATGGCGATGATCCTGGTGTCCATTTTTCTCTCCCTGCTGTGAAGCGCTCTCGCGGCGCGTGGTGGTTTCAAACGATCGTCAGCATCGCCGATTTGACGCTGGCCGAGCTGTTGCCGGCCATGATTTCCACCTCCCCGGGCTCGACGACGTTCTTCATCGCGTTGCTCCAGATCCGGAAATCGTCGCCGCCGAGCGTGAAGCGAACGGTGCGGCGCTCGCCCGGCTTCAGCGTGATGCGGGAGAAGCCTTTCAACGCCATCACCGGCTGCGTCACCGATGCGGTGACATGGCGAATATAGAGCTGCACCACCTCGTCGCCGGCCACCGCGCCGGTGTTGGCGACATCGACCGCGATCGTGACGCTGTCCGCACGGCCGATCTGCGGAGCGGACAAGGCGGGCGCGCCGATCTCGAAGCTGGTGTAGCTCAGCCCGTGGCCGAACGGGAACAACGGTTCGGTCGTCTCGAACAGATAACCGCGCATCGCGCTCGGCTTGTGATCATAAAAGGTCGGCACCTGGCCCACCGTGCGCACCACCGTCACCGGCAGTTTCGCGCCGGGATTGATATCGCCGAACAGCGCTTCGGCCATCGCCGTGCCGCCCTCCTGGCCGAGATACCAGCATTCGAGCATCGCCGGCGCACGCTCGGCGACTGTCGGCCAGCTCGGCGGCCGGCCGTTGATCGCGACGACCACCACCGGCTTGCCGGTCGCCATCATCGCCTCGAACAACTCGTCCTGCTGGCTGGTCAGATCAAGGTCCGCTGCGTCGCCGAGATGCGTCTTGGCGAAGCCCTCGCGGCTGGTCTGCTCGTTGCCGCCGATCGCCAACACGATTACATCGGCGTCGCGCGCCACGCCGGCCGCCTCGGCGATCAGCGCGCGGTTGGCGGCGGGATCGGGGAGCACCACCGCATCAGATGAGCGATCGTCGCCCTCGGTAATGAAACACCCTTGGGCATGGATGACCTTGGCCTTGCTGCCCACCCGGGCGCGGATGCCGTCGAGCAGCGTCACCGCCTGTTTGGGGACGCTCGAATAGCCGCCGAGCCGGGCGATTGCGGCATTCGGCCCGATCACCGCAATCGTGCCGCGGGGTTGCAGCGGCAGCGTGCCGCCTTCGTTCTTGAGCAGGCAGATCGCCTTGCGCGCCGCCTCCAGCGCAACCGCGCGCGCTTCGGCATTGCCGGTGATCCGCGCGGCCAGCGCGGCGTCACCATAGGGGTTGTCGAACAGCCCGGCGCGGAACTTGAACGTCAGGATGCGCGTCACCGCCGCATCGATCGCCGCTTGCGTCACGCGCCCGTCGCGGACCTGCTCGCCGAGCGTGCGATAGGCAAGTCCGTCGGGCAGATCGCTGTCCACGCCCGCGGCCAGCGCCAGCCGCGCCGCGCCGGGCAGATCGGCGGCGACATGGTGCAGCGTCGCCAATTCCTCGATCGCGCCGTAATCGCTCGAAATCAGCCCATCGAAGCCCCATTCGCCGCGCAGCACGTCGCCGAGCAGCCAGCGATTGGCGTGGCTCGGCACGCCGTCGATCTCATTGTAGCTCGGCATCACCGCGCCGATCGAGGTGCGCGAAACGACCGCGCGGAACGGCGGGAAGAAATTCTCGCGCAGGTAGCGCGGGCCGAACGGCGCCGGCGCGACATTCTCGCCCGCCTGCGGCTCGCCGTGGCCGGTCATGTGCTTGAGCGTAGCGAACACCTTGTCGTGACCCAGCCGCTCGAATTTGCCCGCGCCCTGCAACCCCTCGACCGCGGCGACGCCCATCGCGCCGCACAGATACGGGTCTTCGCCGTAGGTTTCCTCGATCCGCCCCCAGCGCGGATCACGGCAGATGTCGACTACCGGCGACAACACGTAGGGGATACCGCGCGCGCGAACCTCGCGTGCGACGATCGCCTGCACGCGCCGCATCAGATCGGTGTCGAACGTGCCGGACAGGGCAATCGCCTGCGGGAACATCGTCGCTTCGGTCGCCATATACCCGTGCAGCGATTCCTCGTGGAACAGCACCGGGATGCCGAGGCGCGTGCGCTCCATCGCCCAGCGCTGCACCGCGTTGACGAAGGCGACCGTGTCGGTCGGCGTGCGCCAATTGGCGGCAGTGCCGCCGGCCGCGTCGCCCACGCCGGGGCCACCGCGCTTGTCGGATGGCCGCGCGACCGCGCCGAAGCCGTTCGGATAGGCCGCCGACGCCTTTTCCGGTGAAAAGGTCAGCCCGTCCATCACATCGGCCTTGGACGCCCACAGCGCGATCATCTGCGCGACCTTCTCGTCGAGCGTCATTCGCCCGAGCAGATCCTTGACGCGGTCGGCGATCGGCGCGCGGTAGTCCTTGTAGACTGCTCCTCGCACGACCGCGTGGAGCGGGGCGGGGAGGAGGGCGATGGCCGACGCCGAACCCAGCCAGACCATCGCTCGGCGCCGACCCGGATCGGTAGGCGAAATGGCCGATCCGCCGCCGGTGCCGGTTCGCAATATCAAAGCCAAATCATCCTCCCTGCGGCGGCGCGTCGGGCGAGCCGCTGATCTTTTTTCGGTAGCGCTATCTTTTCTGGCCCAGCCAACCCTGTCAATGCCAAGCGCAGAGCGGCCGAAGCCGCCCACAACGAGAGGTGTCGCGGTGGCCAATCGGCTCCGCCGAGCGCTCGCCGATTTGGCGCTGCTGTGTGGCGGGCGTCGCCGGCGCACGCCGACGACGGCTATCGGTTGTGGCTGCGCTAAGCGCTGCTCGACGCTGCAGCTCGCGCCCGCCTTGTGCCGCGCGCCACCGCAATCACCGCCGCGGCGAAACCGTCGCCGATGATCGAAGCCGCCCTAGCGGAGTTCGATCGCGGTTTCGCGGCATGATCGGACACGTGATGCCGCACGCCGCGAGTGCGACGCCAGCAGCTCCATTGGACGCAGGCTTCCTGCCATACGCTGCCGGCTGGCTATCCCATGCCGGCGCACGATCTTGCGTATTATGAACCGCTGAAATTTCCAGACGCACCGGACAGGCGAAGTGATGAGCGAATTGGTGCGGGTTTTTCTTGTCCAATGACGGCCAAGTTGGTCTAAAGCGCGGGCGAGGAGCCCAAGCCGCCGTGCCTGAAAATAAACTATCCCGAGCCGCCACGATCAGCGACGTCGCCCGCAAGGCTGGCGTCTCGCCGATGACGGTGTCGCGCGTCATCAACGGCGAGCGCAGCGTGCGCCCGGCGACTCGCGCGCTGGTCGAGGCGGCGGTCGCCGAATTGAGCTACGCGCCCAATTCGGCCGCGCGCGCGCTCGCCGGCGCCAAGCCGATCCGCATCGGCCTGCTCTATAGCAACCCCAGCGCGGCCTATCTCAGCGAACTGCTTGTCGGCGCGCTCGATTACGCCAGCCGGGGTACGGTCGAACTCGTGCTCGAAAAATGTGACCCCGATCGCCATGAGAATGAATCGATCGATCGACTCATCCGCGCGCGCGTCGATGGCGTGGTCCTGCCGTCGCCGGTGTGCGATTCAAAAGCGGTGATCACCGCGCTCACCGCGGCGGGCGTGCCCGGTGTCGCGGTGGCCAGCGGCGATCCGGATGCGCGGGTTTCCGCCGTTAGTATCGACGATTACGGTGCCGCTTTCGACATGACCCAGCATCTGTTGTCGCTGGGTCATCAGCGGATCGGTTTCATTATCGGCAACCCCAATCAGACCGCCAGCGCCCGGCGCCTTGCCGGGTATCGCGCCGCTATCGAGGAAGCCGGGATCACGCTCGACGAGGCGCTGATCGAGCAAGGGCTGTTCACCTACCGATCGGGGCTCGACGCTGCCGAACACCTGCTCAAGGCGGCCAGTCCACCGTCGGCCATCTTTGCCAGCAATGACGATATGGCTGCGGCCGCCGTGGCCGTGGCGCATCGCTGCGGGCTCGACGTGCCGAGCGATCTGACCGTTTGCGGATTCGACGATTCTGCGTTGGCCACGACGATCTGGCCGGAACTGACAACGATCCATCAGCCGATCGCGGACATGTCGGTGGCGGCGATCGAGTTGCTGGTGGCCGAGGTGCGGGCGCGTCGATTGGGCGAGCCGCCGGCGCCGTCTCGCGTCCAACTCGATTTCGAATTCATTCGTCGCCAATCCGATGCGGCACCGCGCCGCCGCCCGCCGGCCGTGGCGGCGGCGTCCAACTGAGGCGGGGCGGCGGCCGAAGCCGCCACCCGGCGATCAGCCCTCCATGTCTTCCAATTCGCGGCCTCGGGTTTCGTTGACCAGCGCTTTGACGAAGAAAAAGCTGACGAACGCGCTTGCCGCATAGAAGCCGTAAGTGATCGGCAAGCCGACCCCGGCGGCGAGCGCCGGGAACGACACCGAGATGCCGAAATTGGCGATCCACTGCGCAAAGCCGGCGACGGCCAGTCCCGAACCGCGGATTTGGTTCGGGAACATCTCGCCCAGCATTACCCACATCACCGGCCCCCAACTGGCGTTGAAGAAAACGACGTAGGCATTGGCCGCGATCAGCGCGACGATCCCGACGTTGTCCGACAGGTGCAGCGCGCCGTTCACCGTCGTCGCAGTAGAGAAGCAGAATGCCATCACCGCCAAAGTCAGGGTCATGCCGGCCGAGCCGACCAGCAGCAGCGGCTTGCGGCCGATGCGATCGACGGTGAGGATGGTGAAGATGCAGGCGAGGATCGACAGCGCGCCCGACAGGATATTGATCTTGAGCGAGTCATTCTCGCTGAAGCCCACCGACTGCCACAGCACCGATCCGTAATAGAATACGATGTTGATTCCGACGAGTTGCTGGAAAACGGCGATGCCGATCCCGGCCCAGACGATCTTGCGCACCCGGCCGCTGACCGGATCGCGCAGATCGGCGAGGCGCGGGCGATGGTCGGCGACGAGGCTCGATCGAATTTCGGCGACCTTGCGCGCGGCTTCCTCGCTGCCGAACAGCCGCGTCAGCACGCCCTCTGCTTCGGCATCGCGCCCGCGGACCATGAAGAAGCGCGGGCTTTCCGGAATGAACAGCAGGGCGAGGAAGTAGATGCCCGCCGGGATCACCTGCATCCAGAACATCCAGCGCCACGCTGCATAGCCGCCCCAGAACGGTGCGGTCGATCCGCCGGCGCTGGCCGCGAGAAAGTAATTGGCGACGAACGCGCCGGTCAGGCCGGTGATGATCATCACCTGCTGCACGCTCGAAAGCCGGCCGCGGATCGCCGCCGGTGTGACCTCGCTGATATAGACCGGCGACAGCACGCTCGCCGCGCCGACGCCGAGCCCGCCGATCAGTCGCGCCAGAATGAACACGGCGGAGCTGCCCGCGGCGCCGGCGGCGATGGCGCTGCCGACGAACAGCAAGGCAGCGATCAGCATCACGCTACGCCGGCCGATCCGATCGGCGAGCCGGCCGGCGATGAACGCACCGAAGGCGCATCCAAGAAGAATGGCGCCGACATTGAACCCGGTGCCGAGCTTGGACAGGTCGAAGGCGCTTTCCAGCCCCTCTTGCGTGCCGTTGATCACGCCACTGTCATAACCGAACATAAAGCCGCCGATCGTCGCCACCGCGACGATCATGACGATAAACGCAATATTGACCCGCGTTGCTGCTCCGCGATCCATAATCATCCCCTCACAGGCCCTTGGTCGGGCTTTTCGTGTTCGTTTCTATCGGCTTATCGCCACCCGGCATCCACAAAATAATCGTGCCCGGTGCACATCCTGGCGTCGTCGGAAGCGAGAAAAAGGACCAGCGCGGCTACGTCGGCTGGCTGGATCCGGCCATCGAGGCATTGCGCGGCGACGATCTCGGCCTCGCCCTCGGCTGTGTACCATCGTTCCTGACGCAGCGTCTGGATATTGCCGGGAACGATCGTATTGACGCGGATATTGCTGCGGCCGAGATCGCGCGCCAAGCTGCGCGTCAGGCCCTCGATCGCGGCCTTGGCGGTCTGGTACACAATCAGTTCGGGCAGCGCGAGATGCCAGCTGATCGATCCAAAATTGAGGATCACACCGCCGCCCGCTTTCTTCATCGCCGGCGCAACTGCTTGTGCGGCGAAGAATTGATGGCGCAGATTTACCGAGAGCCGATCGTCCCAATATTCAGGCGTGATCTCATCGATTTCGTGGCGATCGTCGTTGCCGGCGTTGTTGATCAGCACGTCGATGCCGCCGAGTTCCGACTCGATTGCCGCGACTGTCTGTTTGAGATCGGCTATCTGGGTCAAATCGCAGTGCCGGTAGAGCGGTGCATGAACGGCCTGCGGGGTCAAACGGCCGACCAGCGCATGGCTCGCATCATCGACGATATCGACGAAGGCAACCTTGGCGCCTTGTGTCACGAACGCTTCGACAAGCCCTTCGCCGATCCCGCTCCCGCCGCCGGTGATCAACACGCGTTTGTCGGCGAGGCTGGGATAAATGGCGTGCGCCTTGCCGGTCGAGGCAGGTTGCAGCATGGACGCTGGCTCCGGGTTCAAGAGGTCACTCACAGGGCAGGCCGGACGGCCCAGCATCGCTGCCGTGCATGAGCCCGCGCCCGGCAAGATTGCGCATCAGCGCGCCGATGCCGAATTGCCAGGGCGGGGCCGCCGCCGATGTCGTCACTCGGTTCACCAAGGCGCCGATCCGTGGCGACGATATCATCACCACGTCGCCCGATTTATGGCTGAATCCCGCGCCGGGTGCATCACGATCCTGGGTCGGCGCAAACAGCGTCCCCAAGAACAGGGCAAAGCCATCCGGATACTGGTGCTCGCTCATCGTTTGGCGCAAGAGATCCGCGGGATCGCGGCTGATTTCGGCCATGTTGCTCTCACCCGTCAGTCGATAGCCGTCTTCCCCGTCGATCTGCAAATCAACCGACGCGGTGCGGACGTCGTCCAAGGTAAACGTATCGTCGAACAGGCGGACGAACGGACCGATCGCGCACGAGGCGTTATTATCCTTCGCTTTGCTGAGAAGTAGCGCCGATCGCCCTTCGAAATCGCGGAGATTGACGTCATTACCAAGCGTGGCGCCCACAGGATGCCCATCGGCGTCAGCCAGCAGCACGATTTCGGGCTCTGGATTGTTCCACGCCGAATCCGAACGAACGCCGATCTCGGCGCCCCAGCCAACCGTCGAGAGCACCGGAGACTTGGTGAAAATCTCAGCGTCCGGGCCGATCGCGACTTCCAGATATTGCGACCACATCCCGTCGGCGATCAACGTTTCCTTGAGAGCGGCTGCCGAGGCCGAGCCAGGCGCAACGGCTCGAAGAGATCCGCCGATTACGCCTTCGAGCCGCTGGCGCACTTCGGCGGCACGGGCTGCATCACCACGCGCGCGTTCCTCGATGACGCGTTCGAGAGCCGATACGGCGAACGTCACGCCGGCAGCTTTTACGCAATGAAGGTCGATGGGGCTAAGCAGGCGATACGCACCTGCTTGACCATCAGGGGCGATGTCGAGCGAGTCGATCGCGCCAAGCAACGTTCCGCCGTCGGAACTGAACGCACGCGACTGAACCAGCGCCGAAACGGTCGGTGCGACTGCGCTCATATCGTGGATGTGACCTTCGACAACGATCACGGGACTCGGGCCATCATCCGTTGCGATCCGGCCGATGAACCGGCCACGTCGCCAATCGCTGGGAAGCACTCGATCGGCCTCGAACCCTCCCCGCATCATTTTCCTCAACCCGTACTGTCGTTGTGATAGCGATCACATCAAACCTAGCCGCCATCCTGTCAAGTGCCCGACGGCGACGGCCATATCGCGACGCGCTTTTGCAGCCTTGCCTCAAGCGGCTTCGATCGAGGACGATTTGGCGGCAGGATTGACAAGATGCTGGCACG
The DNA here is from genome assembly GCA_006438735.1 of Sphingomonas koreensis. Taxonomy (GTDB): domain Bacteria; phylum Pseudomonadota; class Alphaproteobacteria; order Sphingomonadales; family Sphingomonadaceae; genus Sphingomonas; species Sphingomonas koreensis_A. The sequence continues at coordinate 227,199 of RCZF01000001.1, forward strand.
ACCGTCATGGTATCGATACCACGAACGCCAGCCGCAAAATCGGCCAGAGACAATAAACATCCAAGGCCGCGACACAAAACGCGTTGGGAGAGGCGCAATTTTGAAGAATCACTTTGCCCTTGGGGTGCTCTCGTCCGGCCTATTGTTCATTTCGGCGGGGAACGCCGACGCGCGATTAGCCACCGATCAGTGGGTCGCATCCTGGGGCGCCGCTCAACAAATCCCTGAGCCGCAAAACACTCTGCCTAATAGTCAGATGAAAGACGCGACGCTGCGTCAGGTCGTTCACCTTTCGCTGGGTGGCGACCAAGTGCGCGTTCGCTTTTCCAACGCGTTCGGGACGCAGCCGTTGGTGATCGGCGCAGCGCATATCGCGAGGCCCGTTGCCCCAGGGTCAGGCGCTATCCAGCGCGGGAGCGACGTAGCGCTTCGTTTCGGTGGACGAAGCACGGTTACGATTCCGGCGGGCGCCGACTACGTATCCGATCCAGCCTCGATAAGCCTTCCGGCTGGGGTCGATCTGGCGATCAGCCTGTATCTCCCCGACGCACCGGTGCAGCAGACGGGCCATCCCGGATCGCGTGCAACCAGCTTCGTCGCCACGGGAAACGAGGTGGGCGCGGCGGCATTGGCGGGCGCCGCCACCGTCGAGCATTGGTATCAGATCAGCGCCGTCGAAGTCGTCGCGCCGGCAAGCGCACGCGCCATCATCGCCATCGGCGACTCGATCACCGACGGTCACGCGGCTACCGTCGATGGCAACAAACGTTGGCCCGATGCGCTCGCGGCGCGATTGCGCGCGGATCCGGCGACCCGGGATGTGGCGGTGATCAATACCGGGATCGGCGGCAATCGCGTTCTGGCCGACGGGCTCGGTCCCAATCTGATGGCGAGGTTCGATCGCGACGCGCTCGATCGCGCCGGCGCCAGCAGCATTATCGTGCTTGAAGGCGTCAACGATATCGGGGTGCTGACCCGCGAACATCCCGTTGCCAAGGCTGCGCTAGAGGCGCACCGCGCAGCTTTGATCGACGGTTTTCAACGGCTGATAAACGAAGCGCACGAACGGGGGCTGCGCATCTACGGTGGCACGATCATGCCGTTCGTCGGATCGGACTATTACCATCCCGATGCCGCCGTCGACGCCGATCGGCGTGCGGTCAACGACTGGATTCGCGCCCCCGGTCATTTTGACGGCGTTGTCGATTTCGATCGGGCGATGCGCGATCCGGCGCACCCTGAACGGCTGCTTCCGGCGTACGATTCAGGCGATCACCTGCACCCATCGAACGCCGGCTATGCCGCGATGGCGAAGGCGGTGCCGCTGGCGATGGTGGCCGGCGCCGGAAATACGGGGGACAGCGCAACAAACGGGCCGGCTGTCGCGATCACCTTTGACGACTTGCCAGTCCACGGGCCGCTGCCGAAGGGTGATACCCGCGTTGCGATCATGGCGCGGATCGCAGCGGCGCTGAAGCAGGCGGGGGTGCCGCCGACCTATGGCTTTACCAACGGCGGCTTCGCGGCCGGCGAACCCGCCTCGAAACCCGCGCTTGCCGATTGGCGTCAGTCGGGCAACGTGCTTGCCAACCATAGCTGGTCGCACATGAACGCCGACGCGAACAGTGTCGCCGACTGGGAAGCCGATGTGCTGCGCGACGAAGCCGTGATCGCGCCGTTGATGAAGGGGGCGGACTGGCGCTGGCTGCGCTTTCCGTATCTGGCCGAGGGCGGCACGCCCGCGAAGCGAGCCGAAATCCGCCGCTTTCTTGGCGCGCACGATTACAAGATCGCGAGCGTGACGATGAGTTTTGCAGATTATCTGTGGAACGAGCCCTATGCGCGGTGCGTGGCCGCGGGCAATGCGGCGGCGATCGCAACGCTGAAGCAGAGCTATCTACAGGCTGCCGCGCAGTCGCTCGACTATACCGAGAACGTGGCGAAGCGGCTTTACGGGCGCAATATTCCCTATGTGTTGCTGATGCATGTCGGCGCATTCGATTCGATCATGTTGCCCGATTTGCTGCATTTCTATCGCAGCCGCGGCGTCCGCTTCGTTTCGCTGCAGCAAGCCGAAGCGGATCCATTCTACAAGGGCGACCTCGATCCGCCCGCCGGCGCCCAGCCAGCGACGCTGGAGGCCGCGGCATCATCTCGCGGCGTCGCCTTACAAAGTGCGCCGCCGCCCCCCTCAAATCTGAGTGCGATCTGCACATGAACGATGAACCGATCGAACGCATCACCCGGCGCACCGGCTTGAAATTCGGCGCTGCGGCGCTGGTTTCGTCACTGGCGGCGCGATCGCTGGCTACGTCGCCCCAGGCGGCGGTCGATCCGCCCTTGCCGACGGGGGCGGCGCCTTCGATCCAGGCAATCGCGGCAAGGCGAGGCATGCGCTTCGGGTCCGCCGTCAACGCTGCGCCGCCGGGGGCGAATGCCGGGTCTTTCAACAATCCGGCCTATGCCGGCCTGCTCAAGCGCGATTGCGGGCTTCTGGTCGCAGAAAACGAAATGAAATGGCAGGCGCTCCGCCCCGCGCCAGATCGCTTCGATTTTGCCGCAGCGGATGCGATCGTCGGCTGGGCCGAGCGTAACGGGTTCGCCGTGCGCGGACATAATCTGCTGTGGCATCAGCCGAAATGGATGCCCGCATGGGAACGCAGCTATGATTTCGGCGCCAATCCTCGCGCCGAGGCTGATCGGTTGCTGACGCACCACATCACCACGGTCTGTCGCCGGTATCACGGACGTATCCACAGCTATGACGTCGTCAACGAAGCGGTGAACAATGTCGATGGCACGCTGTACGATACCGCGCTTTCCACTGCGATGGGCGGGGCGTTGCCGACGCTCGATCTCGCCTTCCATACCGCTCGCGCTGCGGCGCCGAACGCGCAACTCGTCTATAACGATTACATGAGCTGGGAGCCGGGCAAGGAAAAGCACCGGGCCGGCGTCTTGCGATTGCTCAGGGGGTTCCGCGATCGCGGCGTGCCGGTCGACGCCCTGGGGGTCCAGTCGCACATCTGGACGTCGGGGCCCGACATCGCCGCGACCGTTGTTGCCCAGCAGGGGCCATGGCGAGCGTTTCTCGACGAGGTGACGGGCATGGGCTACGATCTGCTCATCACCGAGCTCGACGTTCACGACAGCGGGCTACCGGTCGATAAGCAGCCTCGCGACCGCGCCGTGGCCGATTATGTGCGCGCCTATCTCGACCTTATGTTCGCCTATCCGCAGCTGCGCGACGTTCTGGCCTGGGGCATGAGCGACCGATATAGCTGGCTTCAAAAATCGGAGCCGCGCGACGACGGCATTGCGCGCAGGCCGTGTCCTTATGACGACGATTTCCGCGCCAAACCAATGCGCGATGCGATTGCGAACGCCTTTGCGCATGCGCCGCCGCGGCAGCAAAAGCATGCTTCCGGCTAATCGGGCGGCGCGCCGTCGCGCGCGGGTGATCGGCATCGCAGCAGCGGCCGTCTTGTCGGTCGCGGCGGCGCCGCAACGCCCGAAGACGAGCTGGGGCAAGCCCGGCGTATCGCTGGCCGATTATCGGGCCGATTCGATCGCCTGCGCGCGGCAGGCCGCCGATCTCGACGTGTCGAAGACCGGCGCGGCCCAAGCACTGGTAACCGCATCGCATCAATTGGATCATCCAATCGATCTCGCCGCCGCGCAGCAGGCGATGGATCTGGCGCGCCCCGAACAGCGCTTCGCCGAGGTCGCACGCCTGCAGAAGCAAGCACTGGAGCAATGCCTGCGTGGCCGTGGCTACCGCCCGTTCGCGCTGAACAAGGCGCAGCGCGATCGCCTCGGCAAGCTGTCCTATGGCTCGGATGAGCGGCGGACGTATCTTTACAAGCTGGCGAGCGATCCCGAGGTGCAGCGCGCGCAGGCGGCCGAGATCGACGCAAAGCGCTGATCCGTTCGCTCGGTCAGCTTTTGCGGGCGAAGCCGTCGCGCAGCATCGCTCGTATCCAACCGATCCGGTCTTCGTCGAGCTCGCCGAGTACACCGCGTATCGCCGGCGGCAGATGCGCTCCGGGCTCTCCCGACGTGCGGAACACCAGCTGATCGAACATGATGCGCCATGCGGCGCGCTGATCCGCGGGTAATGAAGCCAGCCCATAAATGCTGGCGAGCAGCGCGTTGTAGGGATCGCCCAAACCCGCCGGCGCGGGGTTCCACCAGTAATTGACGAACATGTTGAGCGGCGCCAGCGAATCGACGGCGTGCCACCAGTGGAACGGGATGTAGATCGCGTCGCCGGGCTCGAGCTCGGCCGATTGAGCATGGCGGAGCGCTTCGGCAAAACGCGGATACCGCTTGAGATCCGGCGCGGCCGGATCGACCATGCTGACCGGCGTGCCCGCAGGCGTGAGTTCGAACGGTCCCATGTAAAGGTTGGGCAGCTGATCGGGAGGAAACAAAGTGAAGCGCCGCCGCCCGGCGACGACCACGCCGATATTCTCCATCAGATCATAATGCGTCGCGACACGAATGGCGTTGCCTATCCACAGCCGCGGAACCACCGATCGGTCCAGCAATGTCACCGCGTTGGCGTCGGCAAAGCCCGGCAGAAGATCGGGGATCGGCACCGATTGGATCGCCATCGCAAACGGCCGCGCCACGCTTCGATCACGCAGCAATCGATCCAGAAACGGATCAAGCGGGGATTGGCCGCGGGTGAAATTGAGCGCGGTCAGGTCGTCGGTGTAGAAGAACCGACCCTCGATCTCGGGCTCGCCGACGATGGCGGAGAAGGGGGCGGCGTGGCTGAAGCGCTTCGCGTAATCGACGATCGCGGCGTCGGAATCGCGAGCCGCGCCCACCGCCGGCCAGTCGCTCGCCAGGCCGCGCAGGATCGCCGGTCGCCCGGCGGGCCGAATTTCCCGATCGAAGCGCGCGCGGTCGATGCCGTGGAATTCGGCTATCGGGGAGGGCGGCGCGGTATCGCTCACGCGGCGGGCTCGAGCTCGGCGATCGTACAGCCGATCCGGCGCAGATAATCGTCCTGCCGCGGCATCGCGTTCGCCGTCTCGCGTACGACGCGGCGAATATAGTAAAGACGATCGAGCGTCTCGGCGTCGCTCAGCAAGTCCGCCGCCGGATGGTATCCGCCTGCTTCGATGCCTTTGCCGGCCATCACCGCAAGCCAGCTCGCCGGCGTGAACAGCTCATTATGGTCGCGAAAGATGCGGCCATTGGCGCGGAACATTGCCAGCTTTTCCGCCAGCCCCTCGGGCGGCGTGAGCGTACGGCAATCATCCCAGAACGGCGTGTCGCTCCGTTCGGTCGCGTGATAATGCAGCACCAGGAAATCGCGGATATCGATATACTCCTGCGCGGTTTCCGCGTTGAAGCGATCGATCTCGACCTGGTCGAAATTGCGCGTGGGAAACAGCGCGAGCAGCCGTGCGATGCCCGACTGGACGAGGTGGATGCTGGTCGATTCGAGCGGCTCCAGAAACCCGCCGGCCAATCCAAGCGCGACGACATTGCCGATCCACGCATGGCTGCGCCGCCCGGCCTTAAAATGGAGCTGGACCGGATCGCGGATCGGCGCGCCGTCCAGATTGGCCAGCAGAGTGGCCGCTGCTTCGTCATCCGAGACATGCGCGCTCGAATAGACATAACCGTTGCCGATCCGCTGCTGCAGCGGGATGCGCCATTGCCAGCCGGCCGCGCGGGCGGTGGCGCGGGTCATCGGCAGGCGATCGCCGCCGTATTCGCACGGCACGGCATAGGCGCGGTCGCACGGCAGCCATGACGACCAGTCCTCGAAGCCGGCCCGCATCGCACCTTCGATCAACAGCCCGCGAAAGCCCGAGCAATCGATCAACAGATCGCCCTCAATGCGCTCGCCCGATTGCAGCACCACGGCGTCGATCAAGCCCGACTCGCCGTTCTTCACGACATCGACGATACGGCCTTCGATCCGCGTCACGCCGTCGGCCTCAGCGCGCGTGCGCAGGAAGCGAGCGTACAGACCGGCGTCGAACTGAAAAGCGTAGGCGATTTTCGACAGCGGCGAATTGGGCAGATCGGGGCGGGGATGTGCGAAGCGCCCGGCATAGCCGCCAGTCGCCGACAAGGAGTATTCGCCGAGCGGAGTCGGGTCGCCCAGCGCGCGACCCTTGAGCCAGAAATGGTGGAACTCGATTCCCTGCATGTCGCGGCCGAAAAAGCCGAACGGGTGGACGAAGCGGCTGCCGATCCGCGTCCAATCGACGAACTCGATCCCGAGCTTGTAGGTCGCGTTGGTTTCCCGGACGAATTCGGCTTCATCGATGCCCAACATGGCGTTGAACAGCACGATTTGAGGGATCGTCGATTCGCCCACGCCGACCGAGCCGATCGCGTCGGATTCGACGAGCGCGATTTCGATAGCGCCCGAACGGCCGAGAATCCGCGCCAACGCCGCCGCCGCCATCCAGCCGGCGGTGCCGCCGCCGACGATCACCACCCGGCGGATGGAGTCACCCCTCATATCGGGGAGTCCGGCTGGGCAAAGGGCGATTCGGATTCGAACGAGAAGGTCGGCACGCTAGCTGCGGCAGGTGCAGCCGGCGTCGCCGCCCTTTGCGGCACGTTCTCGCAACAATGGCGGACGAAGTCGCCGTGGGTCGGCAGGCGCGCCGCGACGTCGAGATAGCCGCGCCGGATCTGATCGAGCGCCGCGGCGATCTTGTCCTCGTCGAGGGCATCGACGGCCGGTTCATAGTCTTGCGGAATGATATGCTGACCCAGGCACACAGCCACCCAGCTGGCGTCTGAAAACAGCTCGACGCCTTCGCGGAAAATGCGCCCCTTGGCCTTGAACAGGTCGATCCGGCGTTCGAGGCTATCGGGAATCGGCATCGTCCGGCAGCGGTTCCAGAACGGCGTGTCGTCGCGCTGCGTCGCCTTGTAATGCAGCACGATGAAGTCCCGAACGTCCTCGTATAGCGCGCCCATCTGCCGGTTATATTCGTCGCGCTCGATCGGATCGAACCGCAGATCGGGAAACAGCGAGATCAACCGCGAGATGCCGCTCTGCACGAAATGGATGCTGGTCGATTCGAGCGGCTCGATGAAGCCGCTCGACAAGCCAAGCGCGATGACGTTGCGGTTCCAGCTCTGCTTGCGTCGCCCGGTGGTGAAGGAAAGCTTGCGCGGCGGGGCGAGCGGCTCGCCCTCGAGATTGCCGAGCAGCTCGCGCTCGGCATCCTCATCGCTGATGAACTCGCTGGCATAGACCAGGCCGTTGCCCATTCGGTGCTGCAGCGGAATACGCCACTGCCAGCCGGCCGATCGCGCGGTCGATCGCGTGAAAGGATCGGGATCGCCGGCATAGCTTGTCGGCACCGCGATCGCGCGATCGCACGGCAGCCAATGCTGCCAATCGTCGTAGCCGGTGCGCAGCGTCTCCTCGATCAGCAGCCCGCGAAAGCCAGAGCAATCGATGAACAGATCGCCGGTGATCGTCTGGCCGTCGGCGAGCTTCACACCGGTTACGAAGCCGTCCTCGGCGCGCAATTCGGTGTCGACGATGCGGCCTTCCACACGCCGGGTGCCATTGGCCTCCGAATAGCGCCGCAGATATTTAGCGTAGAGCCCGGCGTCGAAATGATAGGCGTAGAACAGTTCGCGGATCGGCGACTTCGCGTCCTCGCTCGGCCGGCCGAATTTGCCCATCGACGCCGCCACCGCGCTCATCGACCAGGCCGAGATGTCCGGCAGCACGCGGCGCTGTCGTTCGCGCAGATACAGCTGGTGGAAATGGACGCCCTGAAGGTCCTGGCCATGCGCGCCAAAGGGATGGAAATAGCGCTCGCCGAGGCCGCCCCAATTGACGAACTCGATGCCGAGCTTGAACGTGGCTGACGTTTCCTTGATGAACTCGTTGTCGTGCAGCCCCAGAAGGCGGTTGAAGTTGATGATCGGCGGAATGGTCGCTTCACCGACACCGACCGTACCGATCTCCTCGGATTCGATCAGTGTGACTTGCGTATACCCATTATTGAGAAAGCGCGCGAAAGCGGCGGCGGTCATCCAGCCGGCGGTGCCCCCGCCGACGATCACGACATTGCGGATACGGTGGTCGGTCATCGAGCGATCTGCCTGATTTGCGCGGCTAGGTAATCCGCATGCGTGGGAAATTGAGGAAGCGCGGCATCGATCGCGTTGCGAAAGCCGGCCATCGCCTGGGCGACATCGGCCACCGGGACGGCCTCTGCAAGCGGATCGATGCGGCGCGGGATCACGCCTTGGCCGAACAGCACCGCCAACCAGCTGTCGCGCGCGAAGGTTTCCTCTTCATACACTGGCAGCCGGCCGCGGTCGCGAAACAGCGCCAGCGAATGCGCCAGCGAAGGGGGCAACGCCGTCGCCGCGGCGGCGCGCCAGAACGGTTCGCGTCTCGATGAGGTGGCATAATGCAGCAAGACGAAGTCGCGCACGCGCGTCGCCTCTGCTCGCGACTGGCGGTTGAACTCGGCGAGTTCGACCGGCGCGCAGTCGGCCCCCGGCATCATCGCGACGATACGATCGATCCCGCTGTGAGCCAGGTGCAGGTTGCTCCATTCCAGCGGCTCGATCACCGTCGCCGAATCGCCGACCGCAACGCAATTGCCGCGCCACGGATCCGGGCGTGTTCCGGGCGAGATCGCAATCGGCGGTTGGGACGGATCGACGCCGCTGGCCGCCTGGAGTTGCCGCGCCGCATTAGTATCGTCGCAAAAGGTGCTGGCATAGCAGATGCCGTGCAGGCTGCGCGCGGTAGTCGCCGCGCGCCAGCGCCATCCGGCGGGGGTGGCCGTGACGGTATCGTGCAGCGGCAGATCTGCAGGAGCCGGCCCCTCGGCCAGCAGCAGACGGTCACACGGCAGCTGGCCCGACCAATCGTCGCGCGCGCCATCGATTGCGCCGCGTAGCGTCGCCGCCGGGCCGGTGCAGTCGACGAACAGGTCGGCGCTCAGCGAGGCACCATAGTCCAGCGCGATCCGATCGATAAGTCCATCGGGACGAAGATCGACCGACGCGACGGTTCCCGGACGCTCGCGCACGCCGCAATGAAGCGCGAAGGCGCGCATCATTTCCATGTATCGACCGATGTCGAGCTGCAGCCCGTATTCGAACCCGTTGAACAGCGCGTCGGGCGCCGGTGACGGGGCGGTAAATCGGCCGGCGCGCGCCAGCGCCGCAGCGGGGCCGTGATGGTCGAACGGCAACGCCCCTTTGCCGGCCGCAAGCCGCGCCCAGTGAAGATGGAATGAGATCGCTCCCAAAGGTTTCCCATGTGTGCCATAGGCATGGAGATAATCGGGCTGTTTGCTCGACCAGCCCGCGAACAGCGTCCCGAGCCGATAGGCGCTGCCAGTCCGCAACACCGCGTCCTGCTGGGACAAGCCAAGATCGGCGTGGAACCCCATGATCGACGGCAGCGCGCACGGCATCGTATCGGCAAGCGAAGATACCGGTACGGGCTGCGGCACGATCGTGACCGTCAACCAGGGCAGCTTGCGTCGCAGCGCGGCTGCGGCCGACCAACCGACGATCCCGCCGCCCACGACCAGCACCGTCCGAATGGGTTCGCTCTGCCCGGTCATGTCAGGCGGCGTTCGCCATCGGGCAGTAGCGCGAGATGTAATCGAGATGCTTCGGCATTGCCGCCGCCTCGGCGTGGATCTGGCCATGCAGCGCGCGCATGCTCTGCATCAGCGCGGTCGGGTCGGCGCCCTCGGCGCGCGGATCATAGCCTTCGGGAACGATGCCTTGGCCCATATAAACAGCGATCCAGCTGGCATCGAGGAATACGCCCTCGCGATACTTCACCACGCGGCCGCGGCGGCGAAACAGCTCCATCTTCTCGTTCAGGCTGTCTGGCACGGGCATCGTGCGGACATAATCCCAGAACGGCGAATCGTCGCGGGTGGTCGCATGGTAATGCAGGATCAGAAAATCGCGGATGCGATCATATTCAAAGTCGATCAGCCGATTGAATTCGTCACGATCGGTGCTCGATACGCGCGTTTCCGGGAACAGCTCGATCAGCGCGGTGATCGCCGCCTGGACGAGATAGATGCTGGTCGATTCGAGCGGCTCGAGAAAGCCGGAAGCCAGCCCTATCGCGACGCAATTGTTGACCCAGCTGCGCTCGCGCCGACCGGCTTTGAAGCGAAGCGGGCGGGGCGGGGCGATCGGCTCGCCTTCAACGGCTTCTTCAAGCGCGCGGGCTGCATCGTCGTCGGACAGAAAGGCACTCGAATAGACATAGCCGTTGCCGGTGCGGTGCTGCAGCGGGATGCACCACCGCCACCCCGCGGGCATGGCAATCGCGCTCGTATAGGGCGTCACTTCGGTGCGCGTGCGGCACGGCATCGCCATGGCGCGATCGGCCGGCAGCCACCGCGACCAATCCTGAAACGGCTCGCCGAGCGAATCGCCGAGCAACAGCGACCGAAAGCCGGAGCAATCGATGAACAGATCGCCCTCGATGATCTCGCCGTCGCCGAGCGTGATCGAGCGAATATCGCCGTTCTCACCGTCGCGGGTCACTTCAGTTACCAGGCCCTCGCTGCGCCGGACGCCCAGCTCCTCGGCGAGCGCGCGTAGATACGGCGCGAACAGTGTCGCGTCGAACTGATAAGCGTAGCCGAAGGTCGAGGCGAGCGTGGCCGGATCGGCCGATGGCAGATCGAAGCGGTTCAGCCGCGCCATCATGCAGCCGAAGGAAAATTGCTCGATCGGCGGGATGTCGGCGCCCAGCAGCTTCAGGCGAGTCCAATAATGGTGGAAGTCGATTTCGCCGCGCCCGCGCCCGAAAGTGCCGAACGGATGGACATAGCTGTCGCCGCGTTTGCCCCAGTCGCGAAACTCGATGCCCAGTTTGAACGTGCCGCGCGTCCACGCCATGAAATCGGCTTCGCGAATACCAAGCCGTTCGTTGAAAGCGCGGATGTGCGGCAACGTCGCCTCACCAACACCGACAATGCCGATCGCCTCCGATTCGATCAGCCGGATCGCACAGCGACCGCGCAGGAGCTTAGCGAGCGCTGCGGCGGTCATCCATCCGGCGGTTCCTCCGCCGACGATGACGACGCGTTGCTGCAGGCCGTTAGGCACCTTCGTCCTCCCCTCGCTCGGCCAGCCATATGTGCCTCGCCGTTATGTGCTTTACTATGGCGGTGTCCGTTGCATCTGCGCAACATCGCCGCATACAAAATTTACGATGCTGCCAATTTGATGGTAGCGCAACCAAGTCTTTCAGGTTAACGCAAACATAGCTGACCAGTGCACAACTGGCGGCGGGAGCTACAAGGCGCGGTAACTGCGCCGAATTAGGAAGGGGAGGCCAGGCTAATGAAAATTTTGGACGAGTCGCGCTCTGTTGAGATGCGCCGCATCACTCGCGCGCTGCGCTGCGGCGTTTCTGCTACAACGCTGTGCATGATCGGCCTCGCGCTTCCGGCGCATGCTCAAACGACGCCCGCGGCGTCGCCCAGCACCACCGAACCCGAGCAAACGACGTCGCCGTCGGACACCGATGGTCAGGCAAGCGACATCGTCGTTACCGGTATCCGCGCCAGTCTAGCCGACGCGCAGAGCATTAAGAGAAACTCCGACACCATTGTTGACGCGATCACCGCGCAAGACATCGGCGCGCTGCCTGACCGATCCGTTACCGAGGCGCTTCAGCGCGTTCCGGGCGTGTCGATCAGTCGCTTCGCCGGATCGAACGATCCCGATCACTTCTCGGTCGAGGGATCGGGCGTGGTCGTGCGTGGTCTCAATTTTGTCCGCTCGGAATTCAACGGTCGCGACGCATTCTCCGCCGGCGTCGGCGGCCAATCGCTGAACTTCGCGGATGTGCCCGCCGAATTGCTCGGCTCGGTCGAAGTGTACAAGAACGTGACCGCTGCGGCGATCGAGGGCGGCCTTGCCGGCACCGTCAACCTCAACACCCGCAAGCCGTTCGACAACAAGGGCCTGCATATCGGTGTCGATATGGAGGGCAATTACGGCGACCTCGAGAAGAAATGGTCGCCCACCGGGTCGGTGTTGATCACCGACACATGGAATACCGGGATCGGGACGTTCGGCCTGCTCGCCGACGGATCCTATTCGCGGATTCGCAGCCGCGCAGACGGCATTCAGATCACCAACATCCAGCAGCGCGATAATACGCAGGTGGCGTATCAGAGCGGCAACGGCGTGCTCACCTGTCGCAACCCATTGCCGGGAAATTCGGATGACACGGCGTATCCGCCCGCGACACCGAACAGTGATCCTACCGTCAATTCGGGCAATCCCATTCCGCCGCCGTGTGGCTCTGCTCAAGTCAGCGGCGCGTCGGACGGCTTCGCTGATCCGCTCAGCAACGCCTATGCACCGCTCGGGGGACAGTATCGCACGCAAGATTTCGATCGAAAGCGTGATGGCATCGCCATTGCCGCGCAGTATGAGACGCTCGACAAGTCCTTCCTGCTGACCGGGCAGTTCATTCGATCACACACGACCAATTCTTGGGGCGAGCACACCTTCGAGGCGGCGCCGGATCTTTCCGAATATGATACCTATCCGATCGGTTGCGTGCAGAACAGCGACGGGCCGCTCTATAATGGCAACGCCACGACGCGCGCCGAGTGTCCAGTCGGCCAGTTCACCAACTATCAGTATGACGATAATGGATTGTTCCAGAGCGGGTATATTACGACGCCGGGCACCGGCTTTCGAACGAGCCGCAGCGGTGATCCCGCCACAACCTTTTTCCCGACTGGCGGCGCGCAGACCACGGAGTCGAGGCGACAGGTCTATGAAGAAAACCTTGTCAATGATTATGGCCTGAATGCCCAGATCACCCCGACGGACCGCTGGTCAATCAATCTCGACGCCGATTACACGACGTCGCATCACCAAAATTTCGACGTCGGCGTCTATACGTCGACGTTTGCCGATCAGGAACTTGACCTGACCGGCAACCTGCCGAGCGTCATCACGCACAAGCCGAATACGCTTCAGGCCGGCTGGGCTGGTACAACGAACGAAACACTCGCCGGCGAAACCGATGCGCAATATTTCGCCGATCCGAACACGTCGTTCTGGCGCGCCGCGATCGACCATTTCGAGGACAGCAAGGGCCACGAATTCCAGTTCGCCGCGAACTCCACTTACAAATTCGGCGACGACGGCGGGTTCATCGATCAGATCAAGTTCGGGGCGCGCTATGCCGATCGCGATCAGACGGTGCGGTATTCGAGCTACAACTGGGGTATGCTGAGCGAGGTTTGGGCCGGCTATCCGGAATCAGTTGCTGCAGCCGGCGTAAACAACGCTGAATTTTATGCCTTCCCGAACTTTTTCCGCGGCGCGACAAACGCCCCGCCAGGCGCCTATTATTATGGCGGCGATATCGTCAACGATTACGGGGGCTTCAAGAATTTCATCGGTAATGTCGAGCAAATTGCGCGCGATCAGCCCGGCGCGGAAGCGAACACACAATCCCAGTTCAATAACGCTGCGGATCGCCCCGGCGCCATCGCCGGCAGCCCGTATTTGCCGAGTGAAGTTCAGCGCGTCCATGTGCGCGACAGCGCAGCCTATCTGATGCTGCCGTTCAATTCCGACACGTTGATCGACGGGATAAACGTCGCTGGCAATATTGGCGTGCGCTACGTACACACCGGGCTGGATTCGTTCGGCACCAGCACGATTCCCACGCAAGGTACATTGCAGGTCGATACCCCCTTCGCCGATCGCTGCGCGGAGCGGACAGCGCCCGCAGGCGCCCCCCCGGGGACACCGTCAAGTAGACCCGGCGGCGTCTGCAATCTCGGTGAGGCGGGGTATGCGCAGCTGCAACAATTCGCCGGCACCACCGCAAACAACGTCTTCAGCCAGGCAAAGAACAGTTACACTTATTGGTTGCCGAGCTTTAACCTGAAGGTGGGGTTAACCCACGATTTCCAAATCCGCCTGGCGGCATCGAAGGTGCTGACGAGGCCCGACGAAGCGCTGATCCGCAATTTTCAGCAGATTACCGTCGACGGGAATGGCAATTTTAACAGCACGGTTGGTAATCCTTATCTGAAACCGGCAACGGCGTGGCAGTTTGACGCCACCGCAGAATGGTATTTCTCGCGCGTCGGTTCATTGACGATCGACGCATTCTATAAGGATGTTAAGGGCTTCTTCTATCAGTCCGTCGTCAGTCTGCCGATCACCAATAATGGCGTGACCTTCCCCTTCCTCACCCGCGGACCGGCAAATTACGATGGCGACGGGAAGATCAAGGGCGTCGAAGTCGCCTATCAGCAGACCTTCGACTTCTTGCCGGGGTTCTTGAGCGGCCTTGGCGTCAGCGCGAACTACTCGTACATCGTGAGCTCTGGCCTGCCCAACTCCTTCCTCAACACGGGCTCACCGTCGAATGTAAACGCCGCAACGGTTCCTGGAAGCTTGCCGCTGGAAGGATTGTCCAAGCACAATGCCAACGCGACCGTCTTCTATGAAAAGGGCCCCTTTTCGTTACGCGCCGCTTATAACTATCGATCGAAATATTTGCTGACCGCGGCCGACGTGATCTTCCCGTACACGTCGATCTTCCAGGCAGGTTCAGGTCAGCTCGATGCTTCGGCGTTTTTCAGTCTTACCAAATATCTCAAAATTGGCGTCCAAGGCGTCAATCTTACCAACTCGGTGACCAAAACATTGCAGGCCTATACATCCGATCCGAGCCTGCTGGCGCCGCGATCCTATTTCGTCAACGACAGGCGCTATTCGTTCATTCTTCGCGCTAACTTCTGATCGCCTAGTGCAGCGGTTCACGCTGCCGACGACATGACCTCCCTCGGGCGCGCCGGCAACGGCGCGCCCCTTTTGTCTTCAGAAATCGTGCGATGCTTTCGCCAGCCGTTGGTGAGTTTAGTAAGCGATTAGGTTTTCAATGAACCTTGCCGGCACGCGTTAAAAGCGAAGCGGGCGCTTGGCTGGTCGGTAACGGGCCCGACGCGCTCAAGCGACCGAGCCGATCGTCCCAATGCAGCGTCGCGGCTCGGCCGCCGGTCTTGCGATAAGCGTTGGTGATCCCGTCGTCGTCGTACAGCGTGAAATCGACGTCGCGGCCCGGATAGACGCGGATGCTGTCGAGTTGCTGTGCAGTCGCCGTGCTCGGCACCGGCGCACCGATCGGGACGATCGATCCGGCGCGGACGAACAGCGGGATGCGGTCGATCGGCGCTGCGGCGGTGATCGTTTGGCCGCCCGTATAGCGTGTGTCGGTCCAGTAATCATACCAGTCGGCACCGGCGGGCAGATAGACCAAGCGGCTGGTCGCGCCCTGCTCGGTCACCGGCGCGACCAGGAAGGCTGGGCCGAACATATATTCGTCGCCCCTATTGGCGACGTTCGGATCGTCCGGGAAATCCATGAACAGCGCGCGCATGAACGGCGCGCCGGTCTCGGCGGTGTGATGCGCGAGCGAATAGATATAGGGGATCAACGCATACCGTAGCTTGAGAAACTGGGCGAGAATCGGCTCCGCGGCCTTGCCATATTGCCAGATCGCGGTCGCCGGGCGCTGGCCGTGGATGCGCAACGTCGGCGTGAAGGTGTTGTATTCGAACCACCGCGTGAACAGCTCGGGATAATCGGCATAGCTCGGCGCGGCGGCTTCGTCTCCCGCGGCATCGAGCAGCGGCGGATGGGCTGCTTTGGGTCCGTTGGGCCATTGCCAGCCGCCGGTATCGCTGCCCCAATAGGCGAGCCCGGTGGCGGTGAAATCGAGCCCGGTCGGCACTTGCCGGCGCAGCGCCTCCCAGGTCGAATCCACGTCCGAAGACCAAAACAGGCAGCCGTTGCGCTGGGTGCCGAGATAGGCCGCGCGACACAGGATCATGTTGCGCATGTCCGGGCGGTCCCTGGCGGATCCGTCCGCGACGCTTGCGGTGTGCAGCAGTGGATAAACATTGTGGTAGCGATCGCCCGAGCCGATCGAGAACCAGTGGCTGTCGGGGACCAGATCGGGTTCGGTTTCGTCGAGCCAGAACCAGTCGAAGCCTTGGCTCGCGATGTTGTCGCGAATCTTGCCCCAATACCAGGCGCGCGCATCGGGATTGGTGCTGTCGATCAGCGCGCCCGCGCGATCGGATCGGATCGGCAGGCTATCGACGACGCTGCCGTCTTTGTTGTGCAGGAACCAGCCCTTGGCGGCGAGCAGGTCGTAGTAACGCGACTCGCGCTCGAAGCGCGGCCACACGCTGACGATCGAATGCAGCCCCATCGTATGCAGTTTATCGTTCATGCTCTTGGGATCGGGGAAATACGCGTGATCGATGTCGAGCTGACCCATGCGGGTCCAGTAGAACCAGTCGAGCACCATCACGTCGAGCGGGTAGCCGCGGTCGCGATACCCTTGCGCAATGCCCATCAGCTCGGCCTGCGTTTCGTAGCGCGCCTTGGACTGGATCAGCCCGAACGCGGCCTTAGGCGGGAGCGGCGTCGCGCCGGTCAGCCTGGCGTAACCCGCGTAAAGGGCATCGGTAGTCGGCCCGGTGATGACAAAAAACGAGACACGCTCGCCGACCTCCGATTGCCAGTGCGTGCGGCCGCCCAGCCCAGGGGAGACGGTGGTTGCCGAGGGATTATCCCACACGATCCCGTAATGCTTGTTCGTGACCATAAACGGCACGCACACCGTTTCGCCGGTGGGCGCATCGTAATTGTGCCGGCAGTCGATCGTCCGACCGCGCAGATCGAGGATGCCCTGCTGGTTCTGGCCGAGCCCGTAATAATGCTCGTCGGCCGGCGCGGCGAAACTTGCCCCGACTCGGAAGGTGTTTTCGCCGTTGACGGTATGCGGCGCCATTTCCCAGCCGGTCATGTCGGCGATCGTCTGGCCGTCCGGCGCCTTCACGACCACGGAGACGGGGGGCAGCGACGGCGCGAAATAGCGCTCCATCTGGCTCGGCGCCTGGAGCCAAGGCTGCGCATTGACGGTGATCGACAGATCGGCCGAGGTGAAGACGTCGCCAGCGACGGTAACCTGGTGGGTCCAGCCGCTGTCGTCGGGCTTGCCGCTGATGCCGTAACCGGGGTTTGCGGCGATCTCATTCGGATCGGTCGCGATCGTCACGCGGACGATGTTCGGGGCATAGGGTTCGACCGACACGAGGCTGCCGTTGCGGTTGAGCGTGGTTGCGCCGGCGGGAACCGTGAGCGCGGTGGTCGCCAGCGCAGCGATCAGCCACGCCCGGGCGCTGCCGTTGTGCATCAAACCCATTACCGCTCTCCCGTCATGACGATATCCGATTTAAGGGATCAGCTATGCAAGGCGGGCTGACTTTTCCAAGGCTTTGCCGTCAGTCACGCGCAATCGGTTCTCAACAACCGGCCGGTGTGGCGAGCAACGTCTGTCACTGAACGCGACGCGAGGGCCTGACGTTGATGCGATGGAGCGCTCTTGGCCGGTCGTAGCACCCGGCCTCGGCCAACGCCGCGCTGGCTCCGGTGCGGATCAGAAAGCTGCTGACAAGCCGGCCTTGATGGCGTCGATCCGGCGCGAGCAGAACGGCTCACTCACACGCGCCATCGACAACCCGCGGCAGGTTCAGCGGGTTACCGCGCTTCACCGGCTTGGGCAGCAACGCGTCGGGCAGGTCTTGGTAGCAGACCGGCCGCAGGAAGCGCTCGATCGCCGCGGTGCCGACGGAGGTCGTGCGCGGATCGCTGGTCGCAGGGAAGGGGCCGCCGTGAACCATCGCGTCGGACACTTCGACGCCGGTCGGCCAGCCGTTGGCGAGGATTCGGCCGGCTTTTGTCTCGAGCAGCGGCAGAAGAGCGGCGGCATCGTCGTGGTCGCCGTCATCGAGCTGGAGCGTGATGGTCAATTGCCCTTCAATCGCGCGGATCACGTCACGGATTTGCGCCGCATCCTTGCAGCGCACGATGATCGAGGCCGAGCCGAACACCTCGGCAGCCAGCGCGCGGTCGGCAAGGAAAGCGTCGCCGGTGGTCGAGAACAGCGCGGCGCGGCCGCGGTTGCAGCCAGTCGCCTCGGCGCCGCGCGCCAGCGTTTCGACGTCGCGGTGCACGCTCAGCGCCTCGACGCCAGAATCGTAATGCGAATGGATGCCCGGCGTGAGCATCACCTGCGGCTGGGCCGCAGCAAGCGCTTCGGTGGCGGCGGCGGCAAAGACATCGAGGTCCGGCCCGTCGAGACCGATGACGACGCCGGGGTTGGTGCAGAACTGGCCCGCACCGAGCGTCAGCGAGCCAACATAGGCCTTGCCCAGCGCCTCGCCGCGCGCGGCGAGCGCGTGGCGGAACAGGATCACCGGATTGACGCTCGACATCTCGGCATAGACCGGAATGGGCTCGGGCCGCTGCTGCGCCAGCGCGACGAGCGCAAGGCCGCCGGCGCGCGACCCAGTGAAGCCGACCGCCTTGATCCGCGGATCGCGGACGAGCGCCGCGCCGAGCGCGTTGTCGGGGCCCTGCAACAACGAAAAGACCCCTTCGGGCAGGCCGCATGTGGCAATCGCGCGCTGGATGGCGCGGGCGACCATTTCGGACGTGCCGGGATGCGCCGGATGCCCCTTGCACACCACCGGACAGCCGGCGGCGAGCGCCGCGGCGGTGTCACCGCCCGCGACCGAGAAAGCGAGCGGGAAGTTCGACGCGCCGAACACCGCGACCGGGCCGACGGCGATGCGCCGTTGCCGCAAATCGGCGCGCGGCACCGGCTGGCGATCGGGCAGCGCATGATCGATCACCACCGACGCGGAACGCCCCTGACGCAGCGTGCGCGCGAACAGGCGTAACTGGCCGGTGGTGCGGCTGCGCTCGCCGTTGAGGCGCGCCTCGGGCAGGCCGCTTTCCAGCACGGCGCGGGCGACCAATCCTTCGATCCCCTCGATTTCATCGGCGATCGTTTCCAGGAACGTCGCGCGCTGCTCTGGATCGGTTTCGCGGAAAACATCGAATGCCGCAGTGGCAAGCTCGCATGCCTGCTCGACATGCGTGGCGGATGAAACGGAGAAATCGGTATCGAGCGCGGCGTCGGTCGCCGGATCGATCGCCCGAAAGGTATCGCTGCTGGTGATCGCTTGCGATCCGATCAGGAAACTGCCGTCCATTGATTTCTCTCCTTGATTGATCCGTCGTCGGTGGGATCTGCGCCAGCAAAGCGCAATGGCTCAACGTCGGCGCTAGCGGCGATCGTCGCCCTATGCGACTTTTCACTTGTTCATTGCGACATAACTTGCCAATTGTCTGAGTAAATAGCAACCGCCGCGGAGGGGAAAGTGTCCATGTCTAGCAGATGCGCCGCGCTCGTGCTTTGGGGAATTGCCTCGATGACTGCCCTATCGGCTCATGCCGCCGATGCCAGCCGAAGCGCTTTTGGCCAGCTTGCCGACGGCACCCGAATTGACCAGGTGACGCTCACCAACGATCACGGCGTCTCGGCGGCGGTGATGACGTTGGGCGCCGCGTTGCAATCGCTGGTCGCGCCCGATCGGGACGGCAAGCCCGACGACATCGTGCTCGGCTATGACACGCCGGCCGAGTATCTTGCCGATCCGCAATATTTCGGCGCATCGGTCGGCCGCTTCGCCAATCGCATCGCCAAGGGTCGGTTCAGCCTAGACGGAAAGACCTATCAGCTCGAAACCAATGACGGCCCGAACACGCTGCACGGCGGTTTGAAGGGTTTCGACAAGCGCGTATGGACGATCAGCGAGGTCAAGAGCGGCCCCGTGCCGAGCGTGACGATGACCTATCACAGCGCCGACGGCGAAGGCGGCTATCCCGGCGCGGTCGTTGTCTCGGCGACTTATACGCTCGACAACGACGACGCGCTGACGATCCGATACCAGGCCAGCACCGACAAGCCGACGATCGTCAACATCAGCAACCATAGTTATTGGGCGCTGGCCGGCCAGCATGCGCCGGCCGGGGTGATGGGCGAGCTGCTGACGATCGACGCAACCGCCTTCACGCCGATCGACGAGACGCTGATCCCGACCGGCGAAATCCGCCCCGTCGCCGGCACGCCGTTCGATTTTCGCACGCCCATGACGATCGGCGCGCGCGTCCGCGACAGCCGGGACGACCAGATCCGCTTCGGCCGCGGTTACGATCACAATTTCGTGATCGACGGCGCGGCGGGGACGATGCGCCGTGCAGCGCGGCTCGAGGATCGAACCACCGGGCGTGTGCTCGAGGTCTGGTCGAAGGCGCCGGGGCTGCAATTCTATTCGGGCAATTTTCTCGACGCCAAGACGCGCGGCAAGGGCGGGCGATTGTATCGCGAGGGCGATGCCGTGGTATTCGAGCCGCAGCTGTTTCCCGATGCGCCTAACCATCCCGATTTCGCCAGTGCAAGGCTCGAACCGGGCCAGACCTATTCGAACACGATCGTGTTCCGCTTTTCAACTGAGAGTAACTGATGACCGAGCAACAGCAGCCAGCGGCCGATCGCATCTTGCGATCCCGCGCCTGGTTCGACGATCCCGATAATGCCGACATGACCGCGCTGTATCTGGAGCGCTACATGAACTTCGGTCTGAGCCTGGAGGAGCTGCAATCTGGCAAGCCGATCATCGGTATCGCACAGACCGGCAGCGATCTGAGCCCGTGCAACCGCCACCACATCGTGCTCGCCGATCGCGTGCGCGAGGGTATCCGCGAGGCGGGCGGCATCGCGATCGAATTTCCGGTCCATCCGATCCAGGAGACTGGCAAACGCCCGACCGCGGGGCTCGATCGCAACCTCGCTTATCTCGGGCTGGTCGAGGTCTTGTTCGGCTATCCGCTCGACGGCGTCGTGCTGACGATCGGCTGCGACAAGACCACGCCGGCGTGCCTGATGGCCGCGGCGACGGTCAACATCCCGGCGATCGCGCTGTCGGTGGGGCCGATGCTCAACGGGTGGCACAAGGGCGAGCGGACCGGATCGGGCACGATCATCTGGAAGGCGCGCGAAATGCTCGCGGCGGGCGAGATCGACTATCAGGGCTTCATCAAGCTGGTCGCCAGCTCGGCGCCGTCGACCGGCTATTGCAACACGATGGGCACGGCGACGACGATGAACTCGCTGACCGAAGCGCTCGGCATGTCGTTGCCCGGCTCGGCGGCGATTCCCGCGCCGTATCGCGATCGGCAGGAGTGTGCCTATCTCACCGGCAAGCAGATCGTCGAAATGGTTGCCGCCGATCGCAAGCCGAGCGACGTCCTGACCCGTGAGGCGTTCCTCAACGCGATCCGCGTCAACACCGCGATCGGCGGATCGACCAATGCGCCGATTCATCTCAACGCGATCGCGCGGCATATCGGCGTCGACCTGAATATCGGCGATTGGGAAACCAATGGCCGCGACGTGCCGCTGCTGGTCAATCTGCAACCCGCCGGCGAGTATCTCGGCGAGGATTATTACCGCGCCGGCGGCGTCCCCGCGGTGGTCGCGCAGCTGATCGGGCAGGGGCTGATCGACGAGACCGCGCTGACCGTCAACGGCCGCTCGATCGGCGACAATTGCCGCGATGCGACGATCGAGGACGATCGCGTGATCAAGCCGTTCGATCAGGCGCTCAAGCCGGCCGCCGGATATTCGGTGCTGCGCGGCAATCTGTTCGATTCGGCGATCATGAAATTGTCGGTGATCTCGCCGGAATTTCGTACGCGCTTTCTGTCAGATCCGGACGATCCCGACGCCTTCGAGGGCAGGGTCGTGGTGTTCGACGGGCCGGAGGATTATCACGCGCGGATCGACAATCCGGCGCTGGATGTCGACGAACATACGCTGCTGGTGATCCGCGGGGCGGGGCCGATCGGCTATCCCGGCGCGGCCGAAGTGGTCAACATGCGGCCGCCGCTCAAGCTGCTCCAGGCCGGCGTCCACGCGCTGCCCTGCATCGGCGACGGCCGACAGTCGGGCACATCGGGCAGCCCCTCGATCCTCAATGCCTCGCCCGAAGCCGCGGCCGGCGGTGGTCTGGCGCTGTTGCGCTCGGCCGACCGTGTGCGGATCGATCTGCGCAAGGGCGAGGCCAATATCCTGGTGTCGCCCGAAGAGTTGGCGGAACGCCGCAAGGCGCTCGAAGCGGCTGGTGGCTACCGCTATCCTGCCAGTCAGACGCCGTGGCAGGAAATGCAGCGCGCCGTGAGCGGCCAGCTCGATACCGGTGCGGTGCTCGAACCGGCGGTCAAATATCAGCGCATCGCGCAAACGGTCGGCGTGCCTCGTCACAGCCACTAAGAGAGCCGGCGATCACCCAAGCGCCGCCGCCGCGGGGTGCGCGCGAGTCACCGGTCGTCGATCGCCACCACCGCGATCGATTTGGCGGGCAGATCGAAGACTAGATTGCCACTCTCAGTGAGGCCCGAATAAGCGACCGGATGGATGGTGTTCGGCGCGTCGAAGCTGTTGTGCGTATCGATCGCCGGGCCGGTCAGGATTTGGCCAGTGGCGCTGCCCTTTTCGGCAGTTACGACGCGCGCCGACCGATCGGGATCGAGATTGACCAATGCGAGATACAGCTTGCCGTCCGTCCCCCGCGCAACCGAGGCGTCGATCATCGGCATGGCGAAACCGCGTTCCTTGTAATCGGGGCCGGAGACCGTCGCCGGGTACGGCGTCGCGCCCTGGAACGGGCGGTACATATCGAACACGTGATAGGTCGGCGTCAGTAGCATCTTCGATCCGTCGGTTAGGATCATCGACTGCAGCACGTTGATCATCTGCGCGATCGCGGCGAGCTTCACGCGGTCGGTATGGCGGTGGAAGATGTCGAGCGTCAGCGCCGCGACCTCGGCGTCGCGCAACGAGTTCTGCTGATAAAGGAAGCCCGGGTGCGATCCCGGTTCCTGATCATACCACGTGCCCCATTCGTCGACGAACAGCGCGACCTTCTTGTCGGGATCATATTTGTCCATGATCGCGCTGTGCTTGGTGATGAGCTCGTCCATCCTGAGCGCGTGCGACAGCGTCGAGGCCCAGGCGTCTTCGGTGAAGCCGGTCGCCGGCCCCTTGTGCTCCCAATCGCCCGGGAAGGTGTAATAATGCAGGCTAAGCGCGTTCATCTGCTTGCCCGCGTCGCGCATCATCACCTCGGTCCAGTGATAATCGTCGGTGTTCGGCCCTGAAGCGACCTTTTCGAGCGGCGGCGTGCCGGAAGGCGTGACGACGAAGGTTGCGTAGCGGTTATGAAGGTTGGCGGCATAATCGGGCGTCATATTGCCGCCGCACCCCCACGGCTCGTTGCCGACGCCGAAATATTTGAGATTGGTCCACGGTGCGTCGCGGCCGTTCTTTCGGCGAAGATTGGCGAGCGTCGACTGGCTGTCAGAGGTCATATATTCGACCCACTGCGCCATGTCGCGCGGCGCCATCGAGCCCATGTTGCCGGCGACATAGGCATCGGCGCCGAGCAGCTCGGTATAGTTCATGAACTCGTTGGTGCCGAAGCTGTTGTCGTCGGTGACGCCGCCCCAATGCGTGTTGATCCGCACCGGGCGCTGGGCGCGCGGACCAATGCCGTCGCGCCAGTCATATTCGTCGGCGAAACACCCTCCCGGCCAGCGGATGACGGGGACGTGCAGCGCCTTCAAGGCGGCAAGCACGTCGTTGCGATAGCTGTTAGTATTGGGGATTTTCGAGTCCGCGCCGACCCACAATCCGCCATAGATGCCGCGCCCCAGCATCTCGGCGAATTGCCCCTGGACGGCGGGTTCGATGCGCGCGCCGGGGTGCGCGAGATCGATCGAAAGCGATACTTTCACGCGCTCCTGCGCCAAACCCGGCGCGATCGCCACCAAGCCGGCCGCGGCCGACAGAAAAGCCCGTTTCAGCAAGGTCATGGTCATTCCCCTTTATCTCGTTGAAGCGATGACGATCACAGCGCGCGCACGGAGACCGGTTCGGGCGCGCTGCGCGTCAGCCGGTTGCGGAGCGGTAGCGTGAACGGTGGCGCGCTGACTTCGAACATATCGCCTTCGCGTGTCTCGATACCGTCGCTGAACGACAAGGTCGCGGTGCCGAAGAAGTGGACGTGGATATCGCCGGGACGCCGGAACAGGCCATATTTGAAGTGGTGATGCTCCAGATTGGCAATGGCATGCGACATATTGGCCTCACCGGTCAGGAACGGCTTTTCCCACACGATTGCGTCGCCTCGCAGGATCCGGCTGACGCCGCGGACGTCGGTGGGCAGGTCGCCCGTCAGCAGTTCCGGGCCGAGTGCGGCCGGGCGCAGTTTCGAATGCGCCAGCCACAGGTAATTCCCGCGCTCGGTGACGTGATCGGAAAATTCGTTGGCCAGCGCGAAGCCCAGGCGACGCGGCTGGCCATCGTCATCGATCAGGTAGATGCCGGCGATCTCCGGTTCCTCGCCACCGTCGAGCGCAAAAGCGGGCGAGGGGATGTCCGCGCCCGGAGCGACAAGCGAGTCGCCGTTGCCCTTGTAGAACCATTCGGGCTGGACGCCGGCTTGCCCCGCCGCCGGCTTTCCACCCGAAACGCCCATCAGGAACATCCGCATCGAATCGGTCAGATCCTCTGCCGCCGCCTTGTGCATCTTATCGCGCCCCTCGGCTGAACCCAGGTGCGTCAGGCCGGTGCCGGTGAGATAGCATCGCGCGGGTTCGGGATGGTCGATCGGCGCGAGAAGGCGGTGTTCGGCGAGCGCTGCTTCGATATCGACGTCGTCGCCCAGCCGGCGTTCGGCAGCAGAGACGAGGCTCTGGTCATCGGCAAGCGCCGCGCAGGCGAGCTCATAGACCGATGCGATGCCGCTCAGCAGCACTGGGCTGTCGTCGCCGATCGCAGCCGCGACGCATCGTTGTCCTGCTCGGTCGCGAAGCTGCATCAAACGCACGGCCCGTTGTCCCTCAAAGCTATTTGTGCGAGCTATTAACTCCGACATATCGACTGTAGTCGAAACGTCAATTGCCGTGCCTGTCGACACAGACCGAGCATTTCTAAGGGAGCCAAGATGGCCGCAAGTTCGTCCGCCACTCAGCACGGTCCGCGAGCTCGTCATGCCGCCGCGCTGTCGATGCTCGCTTCGCTGTTCTTCATCTGGGGGTTCATCACCGTCATCAACAACACGCTGCTGCCGCATCTGCGCAGCGTGTTCGATCTCGATTACACTCAGACGACGTTGATCGAGAGCGTGTGGTTCATCGCCTATTTCATCGCCTCGATCCCCTCGGCTAAGCTGATCGAACGAGTCGGTTATAAACGGTCGATGGTCATCGGCCTTATCGTCATGGCAGTCGGCGCGGTGATGATGGTGCCGGCGTCGATGCTCCCGTCCTATTGGGTCGTGCTGATCGCGCTGTTCGTCATCGCCAGCGGCATCACGCTGCTGCAGGTCGCCGCCAATCCCTATGTAGCGGTGATTGGCCCGCCCGAGACGGCGTCATCGCGGCTCAATCTCGTGCAAGCGTTCAATTCGATGGGCACCACGCTGGCGCCGCTGTTCGGCGGTTACCTGATCCTTGGGCGATCGGTTTCCGGCACGGCAAAGGACGGTGCGGTCTTGACCGCGGCCGAGCGGCTCGCCGACGCGCATTCGGTGCAATTGCCG
Organism: Sphingomonas koreensis; assembly: GCA_006438735.1. GTDB lineage: Bacteria > Pseudomonadota > Alphaproteobacteria > Sphingomonadales > Sphingomonadaceae > Sphingomonas > Sphingomonas koreensis_A. Next base: position 252,770 of record RCZF01000001.1, read on the forward strand.
TATCTGATCGTCGCCGCGGTGCTGGTCGCGCTGGCGATCGCGATCGCGCGTTTTCGCTTGCCCGACATGGGCGGTGCCGCCCGTGCGACGCGTGAGGAGCGCCGCGGCCACTCATTGTGGCGGCACCGCAATCTGGTGTTCGGCGTACCGGCGATCTTCATTTATCTGATCGCCGAGATCGGTGTCGCCAATCTGTTCATCAATTTCGTCTCGGCGCCCGACATCGGTAACGTCACGCACGAGCAGGCGTCGCATTATCTGTTTCTGCTGTGGGGCGGGATGATGATCGGCCGATTCGTCGGCAGTTTCATCATGCAAAGGGTGCGCGCCGAAACCGTGCTCGCGTGGTTCAGCGTCGGCGCGTTCGTAGTGATGCTGATCACCGTGTTTGCGAGCGGCCAGGTGGCAATGTGGTCGCTGATCCTCGTCGGGTTGTTCCACTCGATCATGTTTCCGACGATATTCACGCTCGGCATCCGCGATCTCGGCCCGCTGACCGAGGAGGGATCGGGATTGCTGATCATGGCGATCGCCGGCGGCGCGCTGGTGATCGTGCAGGGCTGGCTGGCCGATCACTACGGTTTGCAGACGTCGTTCCTGCTTACCGCAGCGTGTGAGCTTTACGTGCTGTTCTACGCGCTGTGGGGTAGCCGGCCGGGCGTGACGGCGCCCCACTGAGCGGCACTATTCGGCGGCGGCCGGCGCACCGCGCACGCGCTGCGTATCGAGGAATGCCATGTCGATGAGATCGGCCATCGCGCGGTGCGCCGCCTTGGCGTTGCCGGCCGCGACGGCGTCATAGACACGGCGGTGATCCGGTAGGGGATCGCGGCTCAGCGGGCTGCGGCGCTGCTTGAAGATCGTCGTCCAAGCGACTGCCGCGCCGACGCCGCTGGTCAGCGTGACGAGAAACGGGTTGTGCGATGCCTCGAGCAGGGCGGCGTGAAAATTCTGATCGGCCTCGCGCCCTTCAGCGGCCGCGAGTGTGTGCGTCGCCATGCCCTCGAGCGCGAGCGCCATCTGATCGAGATGACCTTGGGTGCGACGCTTTGCTGCAAGGGCGGCGGCCTGGGGCTCGACGATCTTGCGCAATTCGAACAGGCTGGCGAGCAGATCGTCGCCCGGCTCGAATTCGAAGATCCACGACAGCACGTCGGGATCGAGCAAATGCCATTTCGCCTGCGGGCTAACCCGCGTGCCGATCTTGGGCCGCGATTCAACGAGGCCTTTCGCCGACAGAATCCGCACCGCCTCACGGTAAGCCGAGCGCGAGACCCGAAGCCGATCGCTCGCCTCGACCTCGCCCTCGAGCACCTCGCCAGGTCGAAAGTGACCGGCGACGATCTGGATGCCGATGTTGCGCGCGACGGTGCCGTGGATGCGCAGTGCGTGCGGCGGTTCGGGGGTCGCCGGTCTTTGGGGCTGAGTGCGCGTGGCCATGATTCAGTCTAGCGCGTGGGTCACGCTAGACAAGTTAGCTGCGCTGGTCGCAGCGTTTCACGGCGCTGCATGGATCGGGCCTGGACCCGCGGCGTTGGCCGGGGCCGCGGCATTCCTGGAGGTGCTGAGTGGTCTCCAGACCGGCAGCTAGGGTCGTGCAGCCTCAATTGCTCGAATGCAGATGGATCCCGACGATCGATCGCACATCGATCCGCGCCTTGAGTCGGGCGGCGAGCAAAGCAGTGCCGCTGATCTTGCGCTGGACAAACAGGATGTCCGCGGGAGGAATGTGCCACGCGGCCTGATCGGCCGCGACGTCCATGCCGTCATCGCGCAGGGCGCCGACGAATCTGCGATCCCCGAAATCGAACGGGCCGGGCTTGGTCATCTCGCCGACGATGACATCGATCATCCGATCGATCCTGGCTTGATGATGCGTGATCGTACCCGGCCCGAGAAAGCCGGCCGCGAGCGCCGCGTCTCGCATCCGATCGCGGTCGCCGTCGAGCCCCGCTTGCAGGAGCCGCAAATAGCCCTGCGATGTCGCGGGGGGGACCGGTCGGGAAGCGCCGAAGTCGAGCAGCACGAGCCGGCCGCTATCGGGCTGATAGCGATAATTGGCAAAATTCGGGTCGGTCTGCATGACGCCGAACTCGAACAGTTCGCGCAGCACCAGCACCATCAGCGAGCGCATCACCGCGTCGCGCGTCTCCTGCGGCGCATCGACAAGGCTCTCGATCGGCTTTCCCGCGACGAAACTCATCGCGAGCACCGCTTCTGTCGTGAACTCGGTGTCGAGCGTCGGCACGACATAATCGGGTGCGTCGCCGAGCAGCGTGCCGAAGAGCGACATTTGCTCGCCCTCGCGGATGTAATCGGCTTCCTCGCGGAGCTGCTGCTTGGCGGCGGCGAGCAATGGCGCGATATCGAGTTCGCGCGGCAACAGGCCGGAGACGCGCAGCAGCGTTGCGACATTATCGACATCGGCGTCGATGCTGTCGCGCACGCCGGGATACTGAACCTTGATTGCGAGATCGCGGCCGTCATGAGTCGTCGCGCGGTGGACCTGGCCGATCGACGCGGCGGCGATCGGCGTGGCGTCGAACCGCGCGAAGCGCGTTCGCCAGCCATTGCCCCATTGCGCCGCCAGCACTTTTTGAAGCTGTTGCGGCGGCATGCGGTGCGCGTTCTGGCGAAGCCGCGCCATGATCTCGGCCAGTTCAGGGGGCAGCATGTCGCCGGCGTCCATCGAGATCATCTGGCCGAGCTTCATCGCCGCGCCGCGCAGATGCGACAAACGGTCCGCCACCCGGCCGACATTCGCCGGCGTAAGCACCATATCGCGCAGCCGCGGCCGTTCGCCATCGGCCATCCGCCGCGCACCCTCGGCGAGCATGCCGCCAGCGACACCGCCTGCCAGCCGCCCGAAATGGCCGAACCGCGACAGGCGGCCGCGCGGGATGCTGCGGGCGATCGGGATATCAGGATCGTCAGGCGCGTCGTCGCTCATCCGCTTACCAGCCGCGACTGCCGGGAATGCCCTTGAACGGGCCGACCACCTTCGACGTGATCCAGCCGCCGTAGAACTCTCCAGGCTGCGGCACCACCGTCTCGCCATCGACGGTGCAGCGATCGAACGGTCCGGCGTAGAAGGCGACATGGTCGCGCAGCAGCGCGAACGGCGCGGTCGGGCTGGCATAACTCCAGCCGACGCGCGGCAGCACGCTATCGCCGACGACCACGTCCCAGTAGCTGGCCGCTCCTTTCCATTCGCAAAACGAGCTGCCCGCCGCGCGATGCAGCATATTCGGCGCGATGTCGGCGCGCGGGATATAATAACTTGGCGGGTGGCTTGTCTCGATCGTGCGGATTGCGTCGCTTGTGTCGGCGACGATCAGCCCGTGATGCTCGATGACGATGCGCGCATCGGTAGGCTGGGCGATCGCCGGCCGCGGATAGGCCCAGACACTTTCCTGCGCGGGGCCAGCCGGATCGGGACGCGGCGTCATGCCGGCGACATCCAGCCGGCCAGGCGCTGGAGCGCAGGCCGCACCGTCAAGAACCAGAGATAGTTGCGCTCGAACACCGCCAAAACCCACGGCGAGCGCGCCAGCAGCCCCAGCGGGCGCAGCAGCGGGATCGCGCGCCACATCGCCGCGAACGCCGCCGCGCCGGAAAGCATCACGCCGTCTTCGCAGGCGTGAAACCGCGCGAGCAGATCGCGGCGATCGATCGGGCACGACGCCGGATCGGCGCTCGTCGCATCGACGAACCGGATTGCGTTGCGGGTATCGAGCCTGCGCATCAGCGCAATCTCGCGGCGGCAGAGGGGGCACGCGCCGTCGTGCCAGACGATCAGGTCGGTCATGAACCGCATATGGGGTGGCGTCTGCGGTTGCGCATCAGCGACGCGCGACCGGCGCCCCGCGCGCGCTCGCCAAGGCGCGTCGGACCGCTGGCATGATCCGTGTCACGATGATCCTCACGCCGCGCGCGTTAGGGTGAAGTCCATCGGCCTGAAGCAACGCGCGGTTGGCCGCGACCCCGTCGAGGAAGAACGGATAGAGCGGCAGGTGATGCGCGCGCGCCAGCGCCGGGTACATCGCGTCGAACGCATTGCCGTAATCGCGACCCAGATTGGGGGCGGCGCGCATCCCCGCGATCAGCACCGGGATATGCCGACGGTCGAGCTCGGTCAGGATCGCGTCCAGATTAAGGCGCGCCTGCGCCACCGGCAGCCCGCGCAGCATGTCGTTCGCGCCGAGCTCGACGATCACGAGATCAGGTGTCGTGCCAAGTCCGCGCAGCCCCCAACGAAGCCGCGCCCGCGCCTGCGCGGCGGTATCGCCCGCGACGCCGCCATTGCGCACCGTCGCGGCGATCCCGGATCGGCGAAGCGCCGCCTGCAACTGGCTGGTGAATCCTTGCGCGGGCGGCAGGCCATAGCCTGCGGTCAGGCTGTCGCCGAACGCCCAGATCAAGGGGGTGCGAGGCGCGGCGGCTGCTGGCCCGCCGATCAGGCAGGCAAACGACACGATGAGATGGACAAGCAGTGCCCGCCATCCGTATCGCATCCGACGTGGCATCCTTTGCATCCCCCAGCGATAGCGCGCTGATCGTCGCGCGCAACGTCCGACTTTCGCTCGGACGAGCGCCGAGCCGCGTCGATATCCTTCACGGCATCGACCTTACGGTCGAAGCAGGAGAGAGCGTCGCGCTGCTCGGCGCATCGGGATCGGGCAAATCGTCGCTCATGGCGGTGCTCGCGGGGCTCGAACGACCGAGTGGGGGCGACGTCCGCGTCGCCGGGCTCGATTTCACCGCGCTCGACGAAGACGGCTTGGCGATTGCGCGACGCGGCCGCATCGGCATCGTGCTACAGGCCTTCCACCTGTTGCCGACGATGACGGCGCTGGAAAATGTCGCGGTGCCGTTGGAACTGGCGGGGACGCGCGACGCGTTCGACCGCGCGCGTGCCGAACTGGCCAGCGTCGGCCTGGCTGAGCGCACCGGCCATTATCCCGCGCAGCTGTCGGGCGGCGAGCAGCAGCGCGTCGCGATCGCGCGGGCGATGGTCGGCGCGCCGAGCCTGTTGTTCGCCGACGAACCGACCGGCAATCTCGATACCGCGACGGGCGCGGCGATCATGGACATGCTGTTCGCGCGCCATGCGGAGAGCGGCACGACATTGTTCGTCATCACCCATGATCCCGCGCTGGCGGCGCGCTGCGCGCGGATCATCGAACTCGCCGACGGTCGCATCGTCGCCGACGCCCGCGCGGCATGACGATCGCCTGGCGGCTCGCGCTGCGCGATCTGCGGCGCGGGGGACGCGGCTTGCTGTTGCTGGCGCTGTGCCTGTTGCTCGGCACCGCCGCGCTGGCCGGGATCGGCAGCCTGTCGGCGAGCCTGCTAGCCGCGCTCGATGCACAAGGCCGCCAGACGCTCGGCGGCGATGTCGAGCTGTCGGTATCGCAGCGCCGCGCCAGCGTCGATGAGACGGCCGCATTTGCGGCAGCGGCGCGCTTGTCCGAAGTGGTCTCGACGCAAGCGATGGCGAGCACGCCCGGCGGTGCACCGATGCTCGTCGACCTGCGCGGTGTCGGCGATAGCTGGCCGCTCGTCGGCCGTTTTCGGCTCGCCGCTGGTGCGCTTGAGGTAAGGCCGCACGGCGATCAGGTCGCCGTCTCGCCGGCGGTCGCGGATCGGCTCGGCATCCGCGTTGGCGATTGGGTGAGGATCGGCGCGGCCAGTCTTCGGGTCATCGGGCTGATCGCCGATGAGCCCGATCGGCTGGGCGCTGGCTTCACGCTCGGCCCACCGGTGCTGATCGATTTGGCCGGGTTGGACGCGACCCGCTTGCTGCAACCCGGGAGCCTGTATGAAAGCCATTACCGGTTGTTGCTGCCGCGCCCCGACCAGGCGCAGGCCGTCGGCGACCGGCTGGTCCGGCGCTTCACCGATGCCGGGTGGTCGTCGCGGACGAGCGCGCAGGCCGCCGGCGGCCTCAAGCGCGGGATCGCCCAACTTGGGCAATTCCTGTTGCTGGTCGGGCTCGCCGCGCTGGCGATCGCCGGTGTCGGCGTCGGCAGCGGGGTTGCGGCTTACCTCTCGGGCAAGACGCGGATCATCGCGACGCTGAAGGTGCTCGGCGCCGGATCGCGTACGATTGCCGCGATCTTCCTGCTTCAGCTCGGGCTTGTCGCGGCGCTGGGCATTGCCGCCGGGCTGACGCTCGGTGCGCTCGTGCCTTGGATTGTCGCGCGCGTCGCGGGGGCGTCGCTGCCGGTCGCACCGCGGCTGGCGCTCTATCCGGCGCCCCTAGCGACGGCGGCGGCGCTGGGGCTGATCGTCGCCTTGCTGTTCGCGCTGCCCGCGCTGGCGCGCGCGCGTGCTGTCCCCGCGGCGACCTTGCTGCGTGACGCGGTGGCCCCCCGTCGCCTGCCCCCGATACCCGTGCTCGTTGCGATGGCGACGCTGTTGGCGGGGCTGATCGCGCTGGCGGTGTTGACCGCGGCTGACCGAATGCTGGCGCTCGGGTTCGTTGGAGCCGTCGCCGCGTTGGTCATGTTCCTGTGGCTGCTCGGGATCGGCATTCGTGCGGGGCTGGCGAGCCTGCCCCGACCGCGCGCGCCGCTGCTGCGGCTTGCGTTGGCCAACCTTCACCGCCCCGGCGCGCAGACCGGCCGGCTGGTCGTCGCGCTCGGGCTCGGCTTCTCGCTGTTCGTCGCGCTGGCGGTGATCGACACCAGCCTGTCCGCCGAACTCTCGGGCGCGGCGCCCGACAAGGCGCCGCGGTTCTTTACGGTCGATCTCCAGCCCGACGACGCCGGTCGCTTTCGCGCCGCGGTGACGGCCGCGGCACCGGGCGCAAGGATCGAGGCGGTGCCGTCGCTGCGCGGGTCGATCGTCGCGATCAAAGGCGTGCGCGTCAGCGAGATGAAGACGCTGCCGCAAGGCGCCTGGGTGTTGCGCGGTGACCGGACGTTGAGCTGGTCGGCCATCGTGCCGCCCCGCAATGAGGTCGTCGCGGGACACTGGTGGCCGGCGGATTATCACGGGGCCCCGTTGGTCTCGATCGAGGATCGCGCCGCGCAGGCGCTCGGGCTCCGCATCGGCGATACTATCACCGTCTCGGTGCTCGGAGTCGACGTGCCGGCGCGGATCGCGGCGTTGCGACGGATCGACTGGGGCGGGCTCGGTCTGAACTTCGCGATCATCTTCTCGCCCGGATATATCGAGGAAGCCCCGCATAGTTTGCTTGCGAGCGTCTATGCGCCTCCGGGGCGCGACGGCGCGATCGCGCGACAAGTAGCGGCCGCGCTGCCATCGGTGACGATGATCCGGGTCGGCGATGTGATCGCGCAGATCGGCGCGGTGCTCGGCCAGGTCGCGCTTGCAGTCCGCGCGGCTGCCGCGGTTACCGTGGCGGCGGGGATCGCGGTGCTGATCGGCGCGGTCGCCGCCGCCGAGCGCACGCGGCGTTATGATGCGGTCGTGCTGAAACTGCTCGGTGCGACCGCGCGGCAGGTGCTCGGCGCACAAGCGATCGAATATCTCCTGCTCTCGGTCATCCTGGCGGGGGTCGCATTGCTGGTCGGCGGCAGTGCAGGGTGGTTCGTCGTCGTCCACATCTTCGGCCTGGCCTGGGCGCCAGACTGGACCGTCGTCGGCCTGACGCTTGGCGCAGCGGTGGTGACGACATTGGGGATCGGGCTCGCCGGAAGTCTGCCGGCGCTGCGGGCGCGACCCGCCGATACGCTCCGCACCCTTTGACGAGGTCCACTGGGCGTTACGCGCCACCGCCCCGGGATCGATCATCGGCCGATCAAGCTCGGCGGAAGCCGGTAATCACGGCCCGCCGCGCGGGTCTTGTGATGGTTTCCGAGCGCGGCAAAATCGGTGTAGCGAAGATTGACGACCAGGGCGCGCGGTCCATCGGCGGCTATATCAGCGACACCCCATTTCATCGAAGCCGACAAACACCGCCGCCTCTCTGACGGGGCGGCGCTCGGACACGACGGCGTTCGCCGGAAAGCTGTCGTCGGGCCAACCCAACGCAATACTCTTCATGATCACCTGGTCGTCGGCGATCCCGGCCTGTTCACGAACGACGGGGGATTGCATGATGCCCTGGCTATTGATCACGGCGCCCAGGCCGCGCGACCAGGCGGCATTGACGAGCGCGGTCGCGACGGCGCCACAGTCGAACGCGGTGTCGTCGCTCCCGGCAAGGACGCGGTCATAAGTGATGATGATGCAGACCGGCGCGTCGAACTGGCGAAAGCCGCGCAATACCCAATCCTGCCGCGCCTCCTTATCGTCACGCGCGATGCCCATGGCCGCGAACAGCTGTTTGGCCACGCCGATCTGCCGCTCGCGGTGCGGCCCGGCAAAAGCCTCGCCGGTGCGGAACTCGCGCGATTGCGGCACGCCCGCGATCATCCGCTCGGTATTGCCCATACGGATGCGATCGAGCACGCCGCCGGTTATCACGTAGAAGTGATACGGCTGCGTATTCATCGAGGAGGGCGCGCGCATCGCGAGGCCGAGAATTTCCTCGATCAACGCTTGCGGCACCGGGTCGGCCTTGTAGCCGCGAACACTTCGCCGCCCGAGGATTACGTCGTCGAATTGCATAGCCTGCCCGCTGAAATTGATGTCGAGCCTTCGATACAGACTTATCGGCCCTCGGTCATTCGGTTCAGCTTCATTGCGACGGCGCAAGCCGATTGCTGGTGCGTCAGCGCGTGTGCCCCGGGGGATGGTCCCGATCCTGTTCGCGAGCCTGGTCGGCAGCGGCAACGCTTGCGGCGAAATCGTCCATGAGACGTTGGGCAGGGAAGGCGGTCCCAAGCGCGCAGCGGAAAAAACAAGGCATGCGGACGGTCAGGCTTCCCGGCGGTGAGCAAATCTCCTGTCTTGGACAGCCGAGCAATGGGTCGGCGAGGCGCTCGGTGGGCTGCGCGATCGGATTTTTTGTGAGCAAGGCCAGTTCGCAAAACGCCTTGCGCGAGCGCTTGGGCGGCGCGTGCGGCGCGAGCCTGAAGCGGCTGCTGCGCGCCCTACTCTGTTGAATAAGAAGCGTCAGGGCTTAGCCGCACCGGCGGGCGGGGAGCGTTGCGCCGGGATAGGTAGGCCGCGGCCACTGGCGCCGCCGAACAGATCGGGCTGACCGGCCTGTGGGCTATCGGCCTAGGCAAATGCGAGCGCGGCTGCCGAGCGCGGTAATCCCGGTTCCGGCGAGAAGCTGACCGTGATCATCGTGCCTTTCCCAAAATCAGATCGTGCCCGCCAGCAGCGCCGGCTTCTTGTCCGCGATCTCGACGATGAGCTGCCCGAACAACGCATTGGCCCAGGCGAACCAGGATCGCGTGAAGTTGGTCGGATCGTCCTTGTTGAAGCTTTCGTGCATGAAGCCGGTGCCGCCGTGCGTGGTCTTGAGCCAGTGGAGGCACTGGCGAATGGTGGCATCGTCGTCTGCGTTCATCGCGTGGGTGATGATCGACATCGGCCAGATCATGTCGAGCCCGATATGCGGGCCGCCGATCCCCTCGGCCGCCTTGCCCTTGAAGAAATACGGATTGCGATCCGACCAAGCGAGCGCGGCGGTGCGCTTGAACAGCGGGTCGCTCCGATCGGCGGCGTCGATGATCGCGAGACCCGAGAGGCTCGGCACATTGGCGTCGTCCATGAACACCCAATTGCCGAAGCCGTCGATCTCATAGGCCCAGACCTGACCGCCCTTGCCGTCGGGGATCAGCGCGTAGCTCTTCAGCACGCCTTCGACCTCGGCCGCCAGCGCCTCGGCCTCGGCCGCCGCCGCGGTGTCACCGCGCGCCTCGCGATGGACCTGCGCGAGCTTGCGCAGCGCCGACACCGCGAACAGGTTCGACGGGATCAGGAACGGATAGAGGCACGCATCGTCCGACGGGCGGAACATCGAGTGGATCAGGCCGATCTTCTTCGTCGGCCGGCCATAACCGCCGAGCATCAGCGTATCGGTCGGCACCGCGGTTTCGCGCTGGAAGTGGTACGGGCCGGGGCCATGCTTGCGCTGCTGGACGCGGAAGGTATCGACGGCGAGCTTGGCGGCGCGGCTCCAGGTGTCGTCGAACGGCGTCTTGTCGCGGGTCCGCGTCCAGTATCCGTGGGCGAGCCGCATCGGGTACGCGAGCGAATCGATCTCCCATTTCCGCTCGGCGACGCCGGGCTTCATGTCGGTCTTGTCCTTCTGAGACCAATCGAGATTCGACATCGCCGCCGGGTCCTTCATGAAGGCGTTGGCATAGGGATCGATCAAGATGCAGCGCGCCTGGCGCTGGATCAGCCCCTGGAACAGCCGCTTGAGCTTGGGATCGCGGCCGACGAGGTGGATGTAGGGCTGTACCTGCGCCGAGCTGTCGCGCAGCCACATCGCGTGGATGTCGCCGGTGAGCACGAAGGTGTCGGGCTTGCCATCGACAGTGCCGACGTCGACCGTGGTGTCGAGCGTATTCGGGTAGCAATTCTCGAACATCCAGGCGAGTTCGGGATCGGCGATCTTGGCCTTCACCCGCGCGATCTCGGCCTCGATCGCGGGGCTGGTGAACTTGCGGTCGGCGGGCGCCGGGCGCTTGCTGGCGAAGCCCGCCGCGCGCGCCGCTGAGGGAAGCGCCCCGGCCAATGCCAGCGCGCCGGCGCCGGCCATGATCTCGCGTCGGTTGGGGGTCATGTGGCTCTCTATCATTTTGGCGCGCTCATCGAGAACGGTGCGGCGGCGGGCGACGACCCCCAGGCCTTGTTCGGGCTCGCGCCCATCACGAAGGTGATGGTGCCGCCCTGTTCAAGCGCGACGTGCGTGAAAAAGGCCTTGTCATGCGGCGTTCCGTTGAACTTGACCGACTGGATATAGACGTTCTCCGCGCTGTTGTTCTCGGCGTTGATCGTCAGCGTCTTGCCCGTCGGCATGGTGAGCGTGACGGTGCGGAACAGCGGGCTGCCGATCGCATATTCGCCGCTCGACGGCGTCACTGGATAGAAGCCCAATGCCGAGAAGACGTACCAGGCCGAGGTCTGGCCGTTGTCCTCGTCGCCCGGATATCCGTCGGGCGTGGCCGAATAGAGCTTCTTCATCACGTCGCGGGCGTGGAACTGCGCCTTCCACGGTGCGCCGGCCCAATCGTAGAGATAGATCATGTGCTGGATCGGCTGGTTGCCGTGCGCGTACTGGCCCATATCGACGATCTGCATCTCGCGGATCTCGTGGATCACCTCGCCATAATAGCTGTCGTCGAAGATCGGCGGGGTCGAGAACACCGAATCGAGCTTGGCGACATATTTCTCGCGCCCGCCCATCAGGTCGATCAGCCCCTGTTCGTCCTGCATCGCCGAGAAGCTGTAGTGGAGCGCATTGCCTTCGGTGAAGGCGTCGCCCCATTTGTATGGATTGAACGGCGTTTCCCATGATCCGTCGCGGTTGCGGCCGCGCATCCAGCCGCTCTCGGGATCGAACAGCTTGCGATAATTCTGCGCATGTTCGGAGTAGAATTTGGCGTCGTCGGTCTTGCCGAGCGCCTTGGCGAGTTGCGAGATCGAGAAATCGGCGGTGGCGTATTCAAGGGTGCGCGCGGCGTTCTCGTTGATGCCGACGTCATAGGGAACGTAGCCGAGCTTGTTGTAATATTCGACGCCTTCGCGGCCGACCGCGCTGATCACGTTGCCCTTCTTGTCGGTAGGGCGGCCCGCGCTGGTGGTCGCGTCCTTGACCATCGCTTCGTAGAGCGTGTTGACGTCGAACCCGCGCACGCCGTTGATATAGGCGTCGGCGATGATGTTATCGGCGTTCGAGCCGACCATCACGTCGCGATAGCCCGGGCTCGCCCATTCGGGCAGCCAGCCGCCTTCTTTATAGGCGTTGACCAGGCCCTGCATCATCTCGCTGTCGCGTGTCGGATACATCAGCGCGAAGAAGGGGAAGACCGCGCGCCACGTGTCCCAAAACCCGTTGTCGGTGTACATAAAGCCGTCGTGCACCTTGCCGTCATACGGGCTGTAATGGACGGTCTTTCCGCTGGCGTCGGTTTCGTAGAACATGCGCGGGAATTGCAGCATGCGGTAGAGCGCTGAATAGAAGGTGCGGCGGTTGTCTAGGTTCGGATCGGCGACCTTGATGCGGTCGAGCTGGGTCTGCCACGCCTGTTTGGCCTTGGCCTCGGTCTGATCGAAGCTCTCCTTGCCGATCTCGCGGTCGAGGTTGGTTTCGGCCTGTTCGGGGCTGATGAACGAGGAGGCGACCTTGACGTGGACCTTCTCGCCGGCGACGGTCTTGAAGCTGACGACGGCGCCGACATGCCCGCCTTCTCGGGCGAGGTCGCCGCTCAGCTGCCAGTTATCGTCCCAGGTGCGGCTGACGGTGAAATCGTGGTCGAACTGCGCGACCCAGTAATTGTGGAAATTGTCCTGCACGCCGCCGCTGTTGTTGCGGACATAGCCGGTGATGCGGCGCTTGGTCGGATTGATCCTGACCATCGAGCCACCGTCCTGGCCGTCGATCAGGATGTGCGCGTCGTCGCTCTTGGGGAAGGTGAATTCGAACTGCGCGGCGCGCGCGGTCGGCGCCATTTCGGCGGTCACGTCGTAATCGGCGAGATAGACTTTGTAGTCATACGGGTGCGCGACTTCGGCCTTGTGGCTGTACCAGCTGGCGCGATCCTCGGGCTTGAGCTTGAGCGGGCCGGTCTCCGCGAACAAGGCAAAGGCGGCGTAATCGTTCATCCACGGGCTCGGCTGGTGGGTCTGCTTGATGCCGTTGATCTTGTGCGCGGCGTAGGTGTAGGCCCAGCCGTCGCCCATCTTGCCCGTCACGGGCGTCCAGCTGTTCATCCCCCACGGCACCGATACCATCGGATAGGTGTTGCCGTAGGACAAAGTGTAGTCCGAATCCGTACCCATCAGCGGGTTGACCAGATCGACCGATGCGGGCTCCGCCGTCGCCGCCAGCGCGGGCGCGGCGAGCGAGGTCGAGACGAACGCGGCCGCGGCGAGCAACAGAGCGGTGGTGCGGATCATGGATGCTCCTTGAGCGGGCGCGGCGTGGTGACGCCCGGATTGGTCATGACGACGGGCGCGATCGTGCCGTCGGCGTTGAAGGTCATGCGGTCGATCGCGAGCTGGCGGTGATCGCCTTTGTCGTCGTCGAGCGGCCGGCGGTGATAGACGATATACCAATCGTCGGTGCCCGGCACGTTGACCACCGAATGATGGCCGGCGCCGCGCGCGATGTGGAAATCCTGCGCGAGGATCACGCCCTTCGGCGTGAATGGGCCGGTCGGCGATGTGCCCATCGCATAGGCGACACGGTAGTGCGGGCCGGTCCAGTCGCCCTCGGACCACATCAGATAATAGATGCCGTGGCGCTTGATGACGAAAGAGCCCTCGACATAGCCGGGGGGCGTGATCTCCTTCCAGGTCGAGCCATCGGGCAAGGGCTCGACATGGCGCAGGTCGGACGACAGGCGCACGACGTTACAATGCCCCCAGCCGCCGTAATAAAGATACACCTGGCCGTCGTCGTCATTGTAGACGAACGGGTCGATCGGCTGCGCGCCGTTGTGGAAGGCGGGGATCAGCGGCCGGCCGAGCGCGTCCTTGAACGGGCCGCCGGGATGGTCGGATACGGCAAGACCGATGCCGCCGGTCTGCGTGTCGTTCTGAATGTCGTTGGCGCCGAAGAACAGATAATATTTGCCGCCGACCTCGATCGCCGAAGGCGCCCACACGGCATAGGCCGCCCATGACACGTTCGCGATGTCGAGGACGTGGCGATGCTTTGTCCAGTGCACCAGATCGGGCGACGAGAAGGCGTCCATATAGGTCTGCGCCGCATAGGACGGATAGACCATATGCGCCTTGCGGGCAGCGGCTTGCGCCGGGGTGAAATGCTCGGGATCGGGCATACCCGACACGTCCGACAGCGTCGGGTAAATCCAATAGTGGTGATCGAAGATGCGGATCTCGGGATCGGCATACCAGCCGGGGACGATGGGGTTGGAGGCCAGCGCTGAAGCGGGAAGCGAAAGCAGCAAAGCCGACAGGATAGCGAGGACGCGCTTGGCCATGGTTTTCCTCTATCGCTCCTATGCGTCGCCGCCGACGAAAACAGTGGCCATCGGCGACAGATGCAGCATGCAGTCGAAGCGCGCAATCGACGCCTTCTTTCAGTGACAGCGTTCAATTCGCGCTGAATTTTTTATTCAGCGTCAGCATGAGCCATTATGATTTGACCGATTTAGAGTGGCGCGTGATCGCGCCGTCGCCGCCTAACAAACCGAGGGGTGTGCCGAGGGTGGGTGACCGGCGGGTGCTGAACGGCAGCTTCCGGATGCTGCGTCCAAGCGCGCTGTGGCGCGACCCTCCCGAGCGTTATCGGCCAAGGGCGATATGTTACGATCGCTTCGTGCGCTGGCGGCGTGCGGGTGTGTGGGACTGGTTGATGGGTACGATCACCGAGGCTTACGACGGCGACATCCAGATGATCGATAATACTTCCGTTTCGTCAATCGGCAGCGACGTGCCGCGCGCTGCTCCGAGGCCGGCGAGCGAACCAGACGACCGCGACCATCGCGAGTGCGATCCAGCCCGACAGCCAGAACAGGTCCGTCGCGGCCAGCAGATAGGCCTGCTGCACCATTTGCCGGGTGATCGCCGCCGATCCTTGCAGCGCGCTCGCGCCGAGCCCTTGCAGCGTATCGAGCGCACCGCGATAGCCGGGGGCGTAGGCGGTGAAATGCTCGGCGAGCCGGCTTTGATGCAGCGCCTCGCGCCGGTCCCACATCGTCGTGATCAGCGACGCGGCGAAGCTGCCGCTGGTGATCCGCGCGAAGTTCGAGATGCCGGTGGCCGAGGGGATTTGCTCCGCCGGTATGCCGTCGAGCTGGATCGTCAGCATCGACAGGAAGAAGCAGCTCATCGCCACGCCCTGCACCAGCATCGGCATCGTGAAGGTCCAGAAGCTCGCATAGGTCGTGAAGTGTGATCGCATGAAGAACGAGCCGGCGAAGGCGACGAACGCGATCGTCGCCAGCACGCGCGCGTCGATCCGGCCGCTGAGACGCGCCATCAGGGGCGTGAACAGGATCGCCACGACCCCGCTCGGCGCCGCGACCAGCCCCGCCCAGGTCGCGGTGTAGCCGAGCTGCGTCTGCATCCACAGCGGCATCAACAGCACGTTGGCGAAGAACACCGCATAGCCGAAGCAGAACGCAACGGTGCCCAGCGTGAAGTTGCGACCCTTGAACAAGCGCAGGTCGACCGCGGGATGCGAATCGGTGAATTCCCAGATCAGCCAGGCTAGGAAGACGATCCCGGCGACGATCGCCGCGATGACGATGAAGCTGGAATTGAACCAGTCGGCATCCTTGCCCTTGTCGAGCACGATCTGCAGCGCGCCGACCCACACGACCAGCATCGCCACGCCCCATTTGTCGATCGGCAGGATGCGCGTCGGCGTCTCGCGCGTCTTCAATCCGCGCCAGCAGAAGAAGGCGCAAAACACGCCGACGGGCACATTGATCAGGAAAATCCAGCTCCAGTGATAATTATCCGAGATATAGCCGCCGAGGATCGGGCCGGCGACGGGGCCGATCAGCGTGGTGATCGACCAGACGCCGAGCGCGCTCGATCGTTTTTCAGGTGGAAAGATCGAGATCAGCAGTGCCTGGCTGCCCGGGATCATCGGCCCGGAGACCGCCCCCTGCAGGATGCGGAAGCCGATCAGCGACGTGAGGTTCCAGGCGATACCGCACAGGAAAGAGGCAATCGTGAACAGGATCACCGAGGTCACGAACGTGCGCACCACGCCGAACCGCCCCATCAGCCATCCGGTGAGCGGCACCGCGACACCGTTGGCGACCGCGAACGAGGTGACGACCCACGTGCCCTGATCGGCGCTGACTCCGAGATTGCCGGCGATCGTCGGCAAGGAGACGTTGGCGATCGTCGAATCGAGCACCTGCATGAAGGTGCCGAGCGCCAGCGCGAATGCGGTCAGCGCCAGCGCGCCGCCCTGCATTGGCGCCTGCGCTTGCGGTGCGCTCACCGTGCGCGACCCTCGTTGGCGGCGATGATGCGGGCGATGTCGGCACCGACGCCGGTGTCGCCGGTGTCGCTCTTCTGCGTGGCGAAAGCCCGCTTCGCCTCCCGCCCGAGCAACGAGCCCGAGATGTTCGAGGTATCGACATCGACATCGACCGACAGCCCGATGCGCAACGGATATTTGGCCAGCTCGTTCGGGTCGAGCGCGATGCGCACCGGCAGGCGCTGGACGATCTTGATCCAGTTGCCGCTGG
Organism: Sphingomonas koreensis; assembly: GCA_006438735.1. Taxonomy (GTDB): domain Bacteria; phylum Pseudomonadota; class Alphaproteobacteria; order Sphingomonadales; family Sphingomonadaceae; genus Sphingomonas; species Sphingomonas koreensis_A. Next base: position 269,038 of record RCZF01000001.1, read on the forward strand.
CGTTTTGCGGCGGCAGCAGCGCGAAGGAGTTGCCGCTGCCCGCGCCGAGCCCGATGACATGGCCGTGGAATGTCACCTTTCCGCCATAGGTATCGGTGGTGATCGTCGCGGGCTGGCCGATGCGCAAATCGGCGAGCTGCGTCTCACGGAAATTGGCGTCGATCCAGACGCGACCGAGCGGGACGACCGCCATCAGCGGCGTGCCGGCGGCGATCTGCTGGCCGATCTGCACGGTGCGCTGGGCGACGACGCCCGCGACCGGCGCTGTGATGTGCATATGGCTGCGCCGGATCGCCATCCGCCGATAATTGGCGATCGCCGCGAGCACCGCCGGGTTGGAGCGTATGTCGGTGCCCTGCACTTGCGTATTGGCCTGGGCGCGCTTGCTCTCGGCGAGATTGAGCGCGGCGCTGGCGGTTTTCACTGTATCGGCGGCGTGGGCGACTTCTTCGCCCGAAACGGCGCCTTGCGCCGCCGCTTGCTCGCGCCGCGCGAGATCGTTGCGCGCGCGGGCAAGATCGGCCTGCGCCTGCGTCACTTCGGCGCCGGCGGCGTTCACTTGCGAGAAATTGGCGCGGACGCCGCGCACCGCCTGGCCGAGCTGCGCGGCGGCAGCTTGAAGCTCGACATCGGCTGTTGCCGGATCGAGATCGATCAGCGGCTGGCCGGCGCGCACGCGCTCCGTATCGTCGGCGTAAAGCGCGGTGACGGTGCCGCCGTCGCGCGCGGTGATCGTCACCGTGTCGCCGCCGACATAGGCGTCGTCGGTGGTCTCGCTCGGCGTGGCGAAAAACAGCCGGAAGGCGACATAGACGATCACCGCGACCACGACGACGAGGCCGAGGATCGTCAACCACTTGCGGCGGCCGCGCGGATTGCCGCGCTCGATCGGCGGCGCGGTTTCGACGGCCGGCGGCGCTGCTTCGGGGATCGCCTCGTCCCGAAGTTCTTCGCGGCGGAAATCGTCACTGATCGTATCAGTCATCGGGCAGTCCTTGCATCGGCGGTGGCGGTCGCGCCGGCGGGATCGAACCCGCCGCCGACGGCGATCAGCAATTGAACCTGGGCAACGGCCTTGTCGGCCTCGAGATTGGCGGTCTGCTGCTGCGCGTCGAGCAGCCGCACGTCGGACCCGATCAGATCGAGCCGCGAGCTGAGCCCGGTGGAAACGCGGACATTGTTGAGGCGGCGCACCTCGCTCAACCCGGTCGCTGCGGCGCGCTGCTGGGCAAGATCGGCGCCGACGGTGTGGACGCGGGTCAGCGCATCGGCGGTTTCGCGCACCGCGCCGAGCACGGCCTGGTTATAGGCCGCGATCGCGCCGTCGAGACGGGCGGTCGCGCCCTCATAATCGGCGCGCAGCTTGCCGCCCTCGAAGATCGGCAGGTGGATCGCGGCGCCGCCGCCATAGGTCGAGGCGTCGCTCGAGAAGAGATTGCCAATCCCCAGCGCCTGCAAGCCGGCGAGCCCGAGCAGATTGACGTTGGGATAATAGGCCTTGCGCGCGACCTGCCGACCCGAGGCGGCGGCGGCGATGCTTGCCCGTGCGCTCAGGATGTCGGGGCGGCGCGCCAGCAGGTCGGCGGGCAGCGTGCCGGGCAACGGCAGCACCGCATCGAGCGTGAGCGCGGTCGGCTGGATCGTCGGATAATAATCGGCACCCTTGCCGGCGAGCATCGCCAGCGCGTGGACCACCATCTCGCGCTGTCCCTGGGCACGGATCAGCGCCTGCTGTGCCTCGGCCAGCAGCGTATCGGCAGCACGGACGTCGATGTCGCTGTCGAGCTGGCTCTTCACCCGCACATTGGCGAAGTGGAGCGATTGCCGGCGCTGATCGACCGTCGCCTTGGCGATCGCGATCTGACGCTCGGCGCGGACCAGCTCGACATAGGTCTGCACGACCGACCCCGAGAGCGCGAGCCGCGCCGCGTCGTAATCCAGCGCCGCGGCATCGGCGCTGTGCTGCGCCTGGGCGATGGCATCGGCCTGGCGGCCCCAGAAATCGAGGTTCCAGCTGAGATTGGCCTGCGCTTGGCCAACCCAGCGGAAGGTGCCGCCATAAGGTGGGGGGATGATATAGACGCTGCTCAGCCGCTCGAATTGCTCATTGGCATCGGCGCTGATTTGCGGCTGATCCTCGGCATGCGCGCTGTCGAGCACGCTGCGCGCGCTACGCACCCGCGCCATCGCCGCATCGAGTTTCGAGCTGCCCGCCAGCGCGTCGCCGACGATGCGGTCGAGCTGGGGATCGCCGAGTGCGACCCACCAGTCGTCGGCGATCGTCGGCGAATTTGCTGCGCTCAGGCCCAGCGAGGCTGGCGCGACCGGCGTGACCGCTGGCTTGACGTTCGGGACCGCGCAGCCGGCCAGAACGAGCGCACCGAACAACGGTGAAATGAGAGAAAGCCGTTTCATGACGCTTGCGCCCCGCTGTCTTCGAGCTGTTCGAGCCGCGCGAGCAACTTGGTGAGCGTCGCGATCAGCTGCCTGATCTCGTCGTGCTCGAACCCCTCGATAATCTCGTTCCACACGCCGACGACACTGGCAACGAGCGTCGTCACCATCGCGTGTCCGGCGTCCGTCACGGTCAGCCTGCTGACACGGCGGTCCCCCTCGAGTCGGGTGCGAACGACCAGCCCGCGTTCCTCGAGCTGATCGATCAGCCGCGTCATCGCGCCGCTGTCATGGTCCATATTGCGGGCCAGTGCGGTGCAAGTGTCGGCAGTGCCGGTCGAGACCAGGGCGAGCACTACCCACTGCGTGAACGAAACGTCGCTGCCATCGAATGCCGCTTCGATGCGGATTGTGCTCAGTTTGGTCGCACGGCGCAGCAGGTACCCGAGCGAAATGCGCGGGATGAATTTGTCGAACTCGTAGAATGGGTCTGACATCGTTTCTGCCTCGGCATTAGCTGCCTCGGCAGGTATATACTCTTCGTGCGCTTTTCAATGGAGTTTGGCCGAGCAACACCCCGGGCGGCAGTCGCAAAACTACCGACAAGTGTCATGAATGCGATCCTGCTGTGCGCGCAGCTCCGGTCGCCGTTTTCGAACGGCGCAAATGACGTCTCTGCCCTCGGTTCGGGGACGCCGCCGAGGGCGGTGAGTTCGGCGAGGCGGTCGCCAGCGCCTTGCCACATTTCCGGGCGGCACAAGCTGGCGGATCAGGGTTCTCTTCCGCACAACCATTGACGAGAATCGCCTGTCGTGAAACCCTCGTAATCGGGGTCGTTTCAGGGAGACGGCGGATGATCTTTCTTGCGCTCGCTATCGGGATCGTCGCGGGATTGCGGTCGATGACAGCGCCGGCCGCCATTGCTTGGGCGGCATCGCGCGGGCAGCTCGCGCTCGACGGCAGTTGGCTCGCCTTTCTAGGCTGGCGCTTCACGCCCTGGATACTGAGCGTGCTTGCTGTCGGCGAACTGATTACCGACCAGCTACCCGCGACGCCGAGTCGCAAGGTGCCGCTGCAGTTCGGCGGCCGGTTGTTGACGGGCGGCATTTCCGGCGCGGGGGTGGGCTACGGCACCGGATCGTGGATTTTGGGATTGATCCTGGGACTGATCGGTGCGGTGATCGGCACACTCGGGGGCGCTGCGGTCCGCGCGCGGCTGGCCGCCGCCTTCGGCGGCGATGCGCGGGCGGCATTTACCGAGGATGCCGTTGCGATCGTCGCCGCGGTGTTGGTTTTCGCGGCGCTGTGACGCGCGCGTTCGACGCGATTATCGTTGGCGCCGGCCAGGCAGGGCCGCCGCTCGCCGCGCGATTGACGGGAGCGGGCATGACCGTCGCGCTGATCGAGCGGCATCTGGTCGGCGGCACCTGCGTCAATACCGGTTGCATGCCGACCAAGACAATGGTCGCCAGCGCTTATGCCGCCCATCTCGCACGACGCGCGAGCGTGTTCGGGGTGCGAACGGGAAACATCGCCGTCGATATGAGCGCGGTACAGGCGCGCGCGCAACGCGTGACGATCGACGCCCGCACCGGTGGCGAACACGCGCTTGAGACGACGGCCGGACTGACGTTCCTGCGCGGCCATGCACGCTTCGCCGGGCCCGGCGTGATCACGCTCGGCGATGAGTCGCTGACCGCGCCGCGCATTTTCCTCAATGTCGGCGGCCGCGCGAGTGTGCCCGACATGCCGGGGATCGATACTGTGGCGCATCTCGACAATACCGACATGGTCGCGCTGCAGACTATCTCCGACCATCTGGTGATCGTCGGCGGGAGTTATGTCGGACTCGAGTTCGCGCAGATGTTTCGTCGATTCGGCGCCGACGTGACAATCGTCGAACGCAACGATCGGTTGGTCGCGCGCGAGGATCCGGAGATATCTGACGCGATCCGCGAGATGCTCGAAGAAGAGGGCATTGCGATCCGCACCGGTGCGACGTGCATTGCCTTCGACTGTCACGATCGCGGCGTTGCGGTGTCGGTCGATTGCCAGGACGGCGAACCGGTAGTGATCGGAAGCGACGTTCTGCTCGCGGTCGGCCGTCGGCCCAATACCGACGACCTCGGGCTCGACCGCGCCGGCATCGCGACCGATAAGCGCGGCTACATCATCGTCGACGATGGGCTGCAAACCAACGTGCCTGGGGTGTGGGCGCTGGGCGATTGCAACGGTCGCGGTGCCTTCACCCATACCGCCTACAACGATTATGAGATCGTCGCCGCGAACCTGCTCGATGGCGCGCAGCGCAGCCTCGTCGGGCGCGTTCCCGGTTACGCGCTCTACACCGATCCGCCGCTTGGCCGCGTCGGCATGACCGAAGCGGAGGCGGTTGCGTCGGGCAAGCGCGTGCTTGTCGCTCGCCGCCCGATGAGCAAAGTCGGCCGCGCGGTGGAGAAGGGCGAGACCAAGGGGCTGATGAAAATCGTCGCCGATGCCGATACGCGGCGTATTCTCGGCGCTGCGATCCTGGGCACGGGCGGCGACGAGGCGATTCACGGCGTGCTCGACATGATCAACGCCGACCAGTCGATCGATGCCTATCGCTGGGCGGTGCCGATTCACCCGACCGTGTCCGAACTGATCCCGACAATGCTCGGCGATCTCGCGCCGGTCGCCGTGCGATGACAATGCTCGGGGCACGTCAGCACCAGATGTTCCCGGTGCTCGATGCCGCGCAGATCGAGTCCGCGAAACGCTTCGCCAGCGGCCCCGAACGCTGCTTCTCGCCAAGCGCGCAAGTATACGCGATCGGCGAGAAGCAAGCGCCTGCCTGGCTGGTGCTTGCAGGCTCGATCGATGTCGTCCGGCGCGACGGCCTGTCGCACGAAGCCCCGATCACTACGCACGGGCCGGGTCAGTTGACCGGTGAGGTCAATCAGCTCGCCGGCCGACCGTCCTTGGCCGGGGGGCGAGCCGGCGTAGACGGATGCACGGCGCTGCCGTTCGACGCAGCGCACCTTCGGGCGTTGATGATCGGGTCGGCCGATGTCGGTGAGATCATCATGCGCGCCCTGATTCTGCGCCGTGTCGGGTTGATCGAGGAAAGCGGATCGGGCTCGGTGCTGATCGGCGTCCCCGGCAGCCGCGACTTAACGCGCATCCAGGGGTTCCTCAGCCGCAGCGGCTACCCTGTGCTCGTGCTCGACGCGGCGACCGACGAAGAGGGCCGCGCCTTGGTCGAACGGCTCGGCATCCTGCCGAACGATCTGCCGCTGATGGTCTGCCCCAACGGCACGATCCTCAAAAGCCCGAGCGACGCCGAAGTCGCAGCATGTCTTGGCATGATCGTCGAGCTCAACCCGGACAAACTTTACGACGTCGCGATCGTCGGCGCGGGACCGGCCGGGCTCGCTGCGGCGGTCTATGCCGCGTCGGAAGGATTGTCCGCGATCGTGCTGGATGGACGCGCGATGGGCGGGCAGGCGGGCGCGTCGGCGCGGATCGAGAATTACCTCGGCTTCCCGACCGGCATTTCCGGGCAGGCGCTGGCCGGTCGTGCGTTCAACCAGGCGCTCAAATTCGGCGCCGAGATCGCGATCCCCTTATCTGTGCCGCGGTTGGTCTGCGATGCCGACGACGCGCCGCTTGCCCTCGAAACCGCTGGGGGCCGGATCATCGCGCGAACCGTCATTATCGCTTCGGGCGCCCGGTATCGGCGACCAGCGGTGGCCGATCTCGATCTCTTCGAGGGTGCCGGGGTCTCCTATTGGGCATCCGCGATCGAGGCGAAATTGTGCGAAGGGGAAGTCGTCGCACTGGTCGGTGGCGGCAATTCTGCGGGGCAGGCGGTCGTGTATTTGGCGCCCAAGGTAAAGCAACTCCATCTCGTCGTCCGCCGCCCCCTCATGGAAACGATGTCGCGCTATCTGGTCGATCGGATCGCCGCGCTCGACAATGTCGAGCTCCACGTCGGCGCCGAGCTGGCAGCGCTTGAGGGCGACCGCGAGAACGGCCTTTGCGCGGCGATATTTCGCCAGTGCTCCGACGGCGCCGACAAGCGCTATGCGCTGCGCCACCTGTTCCTGTTTATCGGGGCGGATCCGAATACCGATTGGCTGAAAGGCTGTGTCGAAACCGATGGCAACGGCTTCGTTCTCACGGGTAGGGCCTTCGGTAGCAAAGGAGGCCATCCCAAGCGCGCTGCGCTGCCGCTCGAGACGAGCCGGCCTGGCGTGTTTGCGATCGGCGATGTGCGCGCGGGGTCGACGAAGCGCGTCGCCGCGGCGGTCGGCGAGGGCGCCGCCGTCGTCGCACAAATCCATCTGGTGTTCGCCGGCTGACGAGGAACAGCATGCCAAATTGTAGCCATCTCGATACGATCGATGATGTCGTCCCCAGCGCTCGGGGTTGCGAGGATTGTCTGCGGATCGGCAGCTCCTGGGTGCATCTTCGGCTGTGTCGCAGTTGCGGGCATGTCGGCTGCTGCGATGAGTCGCCGCACCGCCACGCCACCGCGCATTTCCATGTCAGCGGCCATCCCATCATTGAGGGGTACGACCCGCCGGAGGGCTGGGACTGGTGCTATATCGACGAAGTCGTCGTCGATCTGCCCAACCAGACACCGCAGCGCGGGCCGATCCCGCGCTATTTTTGACCTGGCTAAGCCGCATATGAATGCCAGCAAGTAAGTATTGAGGATCTCGCACTTCGTAGCCGGCATGCCGCGCAGCAAATCCATTGGCGTCAAACCAGTTTTCAAAAGGTGCTAGTCAGACTGAACGGTGATCACGGAACACTGCTCACGTATTTTCTCAACGTCGTGCACGGGAAGCGAAGTCCGTGCGCTAGAGCTGGTTTGCGCCGGTCAAACCGTCCAAATTGCGATTGGCGGACAGTGGATTAACGCGTCAGTGCGATGGTGGTCCGCAAGACATTGGGCGATCCGTGATCGGGGCTCTCGTCGAAAGAATTTACCGAAACGATAGCGCGAGAACGGAGCTTCGGCGAAATCGCCTGTAACTTATACCGTGGCATTGCCACGCGCGCAGCGGCGCGAAAGCAGCGCTTAGCGTGCAGCCGTTACACGCCAGACGGTATTGCCCAAGTCATCGGCTATCAACAGCCCGCCCTTGCGATCGACCGCGAGGCCGACCGGGCGACCGCGCGCCGCGCCGTTGTTGTCGAGGAAGCCGTTGACGACCGTATGCGGCTTGCCGATCGGCCGGCCGTTCTGGAATTGCACGAACACGACTCGGTAGCCGTTGAACTGGCCGCGATCCCAGCTACCATGTTCGCCGACGAATGCGCCGTTATGGAATACTGCCGGCAGGTTGGCGCCCGTGTAGAACGCCAGCCCGAGCGGCGCGACGTGGCTCGATAGCGCATAATCGGGCGCGATCGCCTTAGCGACCATATCGGGCCGCTTGGGACGCACCCGCGGATCGACATGATTGCCGTAATAGCTCCATGGCCAGCCATAGAACGCGCCGGGCTTCACCGAGGTCATGTAATCGGGCACGAGATTGGGGCCCAGTTCGTCGCGTTCGTTTATCACCGCCCACAGTTCCTGGGTCTGCGGATTGATGCTCAATCCGTTGGGATTGCGCAGCCCCGTGGCATAAGCACGGTGCGCGCCGGTCGAACGGTCGACCTCCCAGATGCGCGCGCGGTCCTGCTCGGCCGCCATGCCGTTTTCGGTGATGTTGCTGTTTGAGCCGATGCCGACGAACAATTTCGATCCGTCGGGGCTGGCTGTGAGGCTCTTGGTCCAGTGATGATCGATCGGACCGCCGGGCAGGGGGGTGAGGACTGCGCCGGGGGCCGTGATCTTCGTCTGGCCCGTGGTGTAGGGATAACGCACGATCGCGTCGGTGTTGGCGACATAAAGGTCGCTGCCGACCAGCACGATGCCAAACGGCGAATAGAGATGATCGAGAAACACCGATTGCTGATCGGGAACGCCGTCGCCATTGGTATCCCGCAGGATGCTGATGCGATCGCCACCCTTGGCGCCCGCACCGGCATAGCCCTGCACCCAGCCCATGATCAGATCCTTGGGCCGCTCAATAGGCTCGAGCCCGGGACCGTTGGATTCGACGACCAGAATGTCGCCGTTCGGAAGCACATAAGGCTGCCGAGGATGTTGCAGATGCGTGGCGATCGCGCGGATTTGCAACCCGCGGGCGACGGTCGGCGTCTCGCCCGGTTTCCAACCGACGGCTTTCGCCACATGCATCGGCGGCACGAGATATTGGTTGGGCGCGGGCAGCACGGGTGTTGAGCCGGTCTGGCTGTCGCGATCGAACGAGGCGCCCGAACTGCATCCGGCAAGGGCGAGCAGAGCGGTCGCCGACGATAGCGCGGCGCGGATCGTGATAGTCATCAGCGGCGCTCCCCAGCGGATGTATCGTAGCGAATGGAGCGACCAAGAATGACCGTGACGAGCATGGTGAGGACGGTCAGCGTCGACAGGATCAGCCCCGTTGGCACGACCGAGGTCCAGGCATCGCGACTGTGAACGAAGTTATTGAACAGCGCGAGCACCAGCACGATCAGATTGCCGATCGCGTGCGGCCACGCCGCGCCCTGTCGACGAATACGCCGATGGCCCCGGAAATCGATCGCGCCGGCGATCGCCGCCAGCACGGCGACCACGATGCCGACAAAGAGCATCCAGGTCGAAAAATTCGCCCATTGGATGTCCGCGGTGCGCGAATAAACGATATCGGTGATCAGTGCCCCGGTGAAGCAAACCACCGGCACCGGCACCAGCAACGCGTGGATCGGATGGCGGACGATGGCCACGTCACTGGATAGACGAGTGTCGTTCAAAGGAAATCCCTGTGGCTGGAGGCGCTTGCAGCTTGCTGCTGGACTACGATCGCCGCAGCCCGATGTTCCGCCATCATTGTCATTGGCGTCATGGCTACCGGCGCTGCCGTCGGCGGGGCCAAATTCTCCTGAGACCGGACCTGCCTCCGGTAAAGCGATGAACGCCGCCTGGGCAAAAATTGCGTTCGATGTTTTTCGACGCTGCCATTGAGCAAGCGGCACCCCCGCGAGATGGGACGGTGCGAGCGGACAGTCAGACCTCGTCAGATCGTGGCCACTCGAGGCGCAGTCAGCCACTGACCTAAGCGGTCATGCGCCGTGGCGTAATTGCTCTAAAGCACCGCGCGGCGCGCCGCTCGCGTCATCGCAACTGGCTGTCCTTGCTTCCGCGGCGGTTGAACAGCGACGCCGCCGGATGGTCGCGTCCGCTCTGGCAAGGAACGCAGGTTCGAACACCTGGCATCGCCTGCTGGCGCGCCTTGGGAATCTCCTCGCCGCAGATCGTGCAATAAGGCTCGCCGTCGCCGGTCGGCATGCCGGCGCGCGCGGCGCGCACCGCGTCCATGACGGTATCGTCAATCTGGTCTTGCACTGCGCCGTCGCGCGTCCAACCGCCGGCCATCGATCACTCCTCTATTGCTCGTTCGAATATAGGAACGCGTTTCACGGTTTCTATTTCCGATCGACGCCGGCGCTTTTGCCCAAGAGGCCACGTTTGTCCGATAGGCTGCGGAAAATGATCGACCAGCGCGGCGCGGTCAGATCCAGGTTCATTTGCCATTACCCCTCACCCTCGACCGATAGCCTGGGCGTTGCCTCATCGTTCAGTGTTCTGCGTACGAGTGCATTGCTGCTCGCGGGCGTGAGAGAGAGCCTTCGTCCCATTTTTTCCGACTCAATGGCGGCTCTGCGCGTCAAAAATCATGGCAGAAATCGTGACACAAGAGCATCCAACCGGGACGAACTATGTCGAGCGCAGCCGAATTTCGCGTAAATCTATGTGGTTCGACCAATAACTTACAGGCCGAATCATGAGAATTCGGAGTGGTGCCGGTTGCAGGAATCGAACCCGCGACCTTCGGTTTACAAATCCGCTACGCTTTCGCCGAAGGCACGCCAGCACACTCAGAAACCCGCAGAAATCTGCGAGTTTCGAAATAGTGGTACGGGAATATCTCCGGGTCAAGAGCGATGTGGACACAAATCGTGACACAAACTTGTCGTCACATATAAGGCTAAGTCGCCGTTACCCGAGGTTTCGGTCATGATGATCAGGACCCAAGCTCTGTGCTGGGAACAGCTGCTCAGCTGGCCTAACCCCACAGCCTCGGCAACAATTTTAAGTCTCGGCAAGTTCGGAACACGCGGGCCTTGTGCGCGCCTTATGATGGCGACATTGTCGGACCGCCTGACCGCTGCAGCGGCGCATTTGGAGCGAAGAGACTATGCGCCCCAGCGTCAGGTTCGAACTCGGTGGCGGCTATTGGACTGCCGAGCGGCAGAGTGCTGGATTCACCGGAACAACGGAGTTGGGTTCGGTTGAGCTCCTCATCGAGCGGTGCGCCTTAGGAGATGCCTGACCAGGAACTAGATGGAATGATGCGGAATATGCGCTGGAAATCGTTACGGAGTTTGAGGGCAGACGTTCACCGCGTCGCCCAATTTGAGTCCGTCAAACGCCTCGGAGGCGAGATGCCGGTCTTATTCACCGCGGCCCATGTCGAGATGCATTAGGGACCGCGTTCCGGTACGGCGCATCCTAAGACTGGAGCGAACACAGGATCGCGTCTAGCAAGCACTTGGCCTGCGCCGAGCGTTGTCAATTCTGGAGAGTACCGCGCATGCTTCGCTCACTGCCTACGCGCCCAGACGGTGAAGATTTGCCAGCCGACTGCCGCTGGGTCGACCTGATCGACCCGACCGAAGACGAGGTCACGCTGATGCGCGAGCGATTTGGTGTTGATGTGCCAACGGTCGCTGATCTCGAGAAGATCGAGACGAGCAGCCGGCTGCGCGCTCGCGACAAAACGCTCTACATGAGCGCACCGCTGATTTCCGGGACGGACACCGACCGCTGGAAACTCGCGCCGGTCGGCTTCATCCTGACGCCAGTGATCTGTATTACGGTTCGGTTCGTCGCGCTCGATCCTTTTGACGCGGTCGCCAAGGATCTCGGCGAGAACGCCAACGTCGCGCCGGCGGAGGTTCTCACGCGATTGCTGGAAGAGGTTGTGGATCGTGCGGCCGATCATCTCGAGCGCGCTTCGGCGGTGGTGAACGATACCTCGCAATCAGTGTTTTTCGACGGGCCGAAGCGGCGCCAATTGAGCAAAGACACGGCTTCACTTCGTGATGCGATGCGCACGGTCGGTCAGGTCAGCGATCGCACGTCGCGAGTTCGGTATACATTCCTCAGTATCGGGCGGATGGCTACGTTCGTGATCGATCGATGCACGCCTAAAATCGACCCCGATATTCGCGAGAGGCTGGAGGGCGTCGGCCACGATATTGCCTCGCTCGACGAATTCGAAGCGAGCCTATCGGGGCGCATTCAGTTGCTGCAGGATGCTGCCACCGGCTTCATCAGCATCGAGCAAAACGATGTCGTGAAGGTGCTCACTGTCGTGTCGGTGGTCGGCGTGCCGCCGGTGCTTGTCGTCGGGATTTACGGGATGAACTTCAGGTATATGCCTGAGCTGACCTGGCGGCTGGGTTATCCCTATGCGCTCGCGCTGTGTCTGGCCTCGATAATACTGCCATTGTTGTGGTTCAAATGGCGCGACTGGATTTGAAGGTTCGTGATCCTGATTGGTCGACGAGGGCGCTATACCCGACCGTCACGCAGCGGCGGCGCGTCGCCGGTTCGGCAATGAGACGCTCGGGAGCGTTTTGAAGCCGGGCCGAGCGAGCAGATAACCCTGCATATAACGGACCCCAATCGAGCGCAGCGCCTCATATTCGGCGACGGTTTCGATACCTTCGGCGATGACCATCATGCCAAGCGCTTCCGCCATGCGAAGAACTCCTTCGACGATCAGGCGGCGCGGTAGGCTAGTGTCGATCCCGCGGACCAGTTCCATATCGAGTTTCATCAGATCGGTCTGCAACCGGGCAAGCAGTCCGAGCCCGGCGTGCCCCGCGCCGAAATCATCGATCGCAGTGGTGAAGCCCATCTCGCGATATGTATCTAGGATGGTCTTTATATGATTGGTGTCGGCCATCTCCTCATTCTCGGTAAATTCGAAGATCAGCCGATCGGTCGGGAAGCCCGTGGCGTGCGCGGTCTTCAGTGTCAGCTGGATGCAAGCGACCGGCGAATAGACCGCATTGGGAAGGAAATTGATCGACAGCCGGGCATCGGTATCGAGAATCCCGGCGGCGACGGCGCCTTCGATCGCCGCCACCCGGCATTGTTGATCAAAAGCATATCGATTCTCGGGGGTAACCCGGCTGAAAACGTCAGCGGCGGGTTCGCCACCGGCGCCGCGAACCAGGGCCTCAAAGGCGTAGACGCGTGCTGTTACAACATCGACGATCGGCTGGAACGCCATCGCCAGGTCAAATTCATGAGGAGCCGCCCTGCAGCCCTGGCATCCTGTTGGCATTTTCGTCACCCGTAGCCCACCCCTGATTAGGGGGAAGGTCAACAACAGTTGGTAAATGGTTTCGCAAAAAGCTTTTAACTCAGATCATTCGTTGCCGCCCGCGCCGTGCCGCGGTCGGCCAACCGCCAGTCTCACGAGGCTCGGCGAGCTAAACACCAAATGTCCCGCCGGGCCAGATATCCATTCGCCGTTCGAAAAGGATTGGCGTCACCGTCCGTTGATCGGCGTTCGCGTCAGCCTTGCCTCGAAAGGCGCCGAGTCTGCCCGGCGCTGAGGGCAATGCAACCTTAAATGCGGCGAGTGCGTCGCTTGGCTTGCCGTCAATCAGGAACAGTTCGCCCAACTGCTCGCGCGCGGGCACGATCGGCCCGGGCTTGCTGCTGGTTTCAAGTTAACGCGGTGCGCCCCGGCGTGGATGCCGCCGACGACAATCGACTATTCGGAAAACAGACAGTGCAGCATCAGCGATTTCCCGCAGGCGCGCCGATAGTCGCCGCCATTAAAGATTCTAGACCGGACATCGGAGCGGCTGCTCAACGTCGAAAGGTCGCGATCAAGGCAAAGGCGAAGTGTCGCCAACATTGCGCTTTACCCACGGCTCCGTGGTGCGGGTCATCTCGATCAGCGCATCGGGAAAGCAGCGCGCCTGAAAGGCGCGCGCGTCGTCGAACGAGCCATTCAACCAGCGATCGTACTCGTCAGGCATCAGCAGCACCGGCATGCGGTCATGAACGGGCCGGATCGCTTCGTTGCAATCGGTCATCACACCCGAATAGACCGGCCCCCATTCGGCGCTCTCGCGCCACAGCCCCGCCCAAGCGAAGATCGGCTGGTCCTTGACCGAAAACCACGTCCGCGTCTTCGCACCCTTGACGCCTTCGGCTTCGGCAAAGCCGGTGAGCGGGATGAGACAGCGCCATTGCGGCTTGCGCGCGAGCCCGATCCACAAGCCTTTGCTCAGGTCGGCGATGTTGTTGACCGGCTTGGGTTTGGCGTCGGGTTTCATCGTCTTGAGCCGGAGCGGGAAGCCCCAGGTCATCGATTGCATGACGCGCGCGCCCCGATCCTCGCGCACAACCAGCCCGGGGGTGCCCGGATAGCTCTCCTCAGGCGCGTTCGACAGCGCCGGCGCCCGCACCCCGAAATGTGCGGCGACCTCGGCCGCGCTCTTGCGCATCGTATAGAGATTGCACATCGCGTCGATCGTATCAGAGACCGGCCGATCCGCCAGCTGTCACAGCAGCGCGATCTGGGTCTGCGCCACAAAGTCGGGCACCGTGCCGCTGCGCCAGCGATCCTCGGTGTGGAGAATGGCGATACGGTCGTCGGCGATCGGCGGCCGGAACTGGAAGCCGATCACGTCCTCGATCCCGCTTTGCAGCCAGCGGACAGAGTCGCTCGGCGCGAGCAGCACCGGCATGCGATCGTTATTCGGGATGATCGTCTGGCTGGCAGTCATGGTCATGCGGGCGAAGACCGGGCCGAATTCGGGGGCGTTGCGGCAGAACCCTGCCCAAGCGGTGAGTGGTGCGTCGGCCAATGAAAACCAGCTGCGCGTCTTGGCCCCCTTGTCGCCGTCGGGATTGGCGAAATGGGTGAGCGGGATGAGGCAGCGATGGCGCGGGTCGACAACCACCTGCTCCCACATCGGATTGGTCATTCAGCCATTGCGGGTGATCAGCTTTCCAAACTTCCCCAACAATTCGGATGCCACAACGTCCCACGGTCGGTATGCAACGCGATATGCATCGGACTCGCAGCTGATATGGTAAAACAGGTCGATTATCTTTCCGCACGGGATCGCCATTTCCGCCTCGTCGCCGATAGTCCCATTCCATCTGTGATCAGCGATCCACGCCTCCCCGACAACCCGATCGTAGCCTGTAACGGCGCCTTCTGCGATCTGACCGGCTATCCGGTCGAGGACGTGGTCGGGCGCAATTGTCGCTTTCTGTCAGGCCCGGCGACCGAGCCGTGGCTGACCGAGGAAATCCGTCGCGGCGTGCGGGAGCATCGTCCAGTGCTCGTGGAGATTCTAAACTATAAGCGCAGTGGTCAGCCATTTCGAAACGCGGTCTTGGTCGCGCCAATCTACGACGAGCAAGACGCGTTGTTGTATTTCCTGGGATCGCAAGTCGAAATTGAAGCCGGCGCTTTGTCGCCGTCGAGCATGCGCAGGATCCGTGCGGCCGAACTTGTGAAGGCCCTCTCGCGACGGCAAGGGCAGGTTCTGAAGCTCGTTGCAAACGGGCTGCTCAACAAGCAGATTGCGGCCGAACTCGACCTGGCGGAAAAGACCGTCAAGATGCACCGTGCGATTCTGATGAAGCGGCTTGGCCTGCACACCACAGCCGATCTGATCCGCCTGGCCGTCGAGGCAGGCCTCTGACGACCGATTGTTCGCCGATACAGCACAAGGTCCGTATCGCCCGAAATGTCACTTCGGCCTATCCAGGCCGGGTCGCCACGGCGGCTTGGCCGCTCGCCTTCAGCCATCTGGTGCGCGGTTAGGCAACCCCTCCTCCCGTTGCCGCTGTGACGACACTTCTGGGGCCCGAAGATCGTCTCCTTACGGTCGAACGATTTCCCGCAAAATCCCTACCCGGCGCGCTGGCGCTGCGGATCACTGCGACGGAGACTTCGATGGATATCGTGACACCCTTCCAGTTTTCACTGGTCTACAATGCCTTCTCGTTCACCTTGGCGACAATGGGTGCGGCAACTGCATTTTTCTGGCTGAGTCGTTCCC
The DNA here is from genome assembly GCA_006438735.1 of Sphingomonas koreensis. Taxonomy (GTDB): domain Bacteria; phylum Pseudomonadota; class Alphaproteobacteria; order Sphingomonadales; family Sphingomonadaceae; genus Sphingomonas; species Sphingomonas koreensis_A. The sequence goes on from RCZF01000001.1 coordinate 284,620, forward strand.
AGGTGGCAGCCGCATATCGCACGGCGCTGACGATCTCTGGCTTGGTCACCGGCATCGCCGCCTATCATTATTTTCGGATCTTCGAGAGCTGGAATGCCGCCTACACACTCAAGGATGGTGTCGTTTTGGCGAGTGGTTTCGCGTTCAACGATGCGTATCGCTACGTCGACTGGCTGCTCACCGTCCCGCTTTTGCTCGTCGAGCTGATCCTCGTCATGCGTCTGTCGCGTGAGGAGACGACGTCCAAGACGATCCGCCTCGGTTCGGCGGCGGCGCTGATGATCGTGCTTGGCTATCCGGGTGAAATCGCTGGCGACATCCCGACCCGCGCCATTTGGGGCACGCTGTCGGCGATACCGTTCGTCTATATCGTGTGGGAATTGTTCCGCGGTCTCGGCGAGTCGATCAAACAGCAGCCTGTCAATGTTCAGAATCTGGTGCGCAAGGCGCGGTTGCTGACGTTCGCGTCATGGGGCTTCTATCCCATCGTCTATATGGTCCCCTATGTCGGACTGACCGGTGGCACCGTGACCACGACGATCCAGATCGGCTACACGATCGCGGACATCGTTGCGAAGGCCGGACTCGGCATCCTCATCTTCCTGATTTCGGTTCGCAAGTCGGAAGCCGAAACCGTAACCGGCGGGTTGAAGCTTCACGCCGCCTGATCTGATGGAAGGACTTGCGCGACCAAGACAAGAGCGTAGCCGCCGCGCCCCGGTCGGGCGCGGCGTCTCCGTGTATCCGGCTTATTGGATCGCGGCCGCGCTGCTCCTTGCCGCAGCTGCCCTGCAAGTCCCGCTTGGGCGGCCGGCACTAGCCGCCGCATCGACCGCGTTCTTTATCGGCGGTGGCCTGCCGCACGGCGCGTATGACATCGCGCTCTTGCGGCGCAGCGTCGCGCTCGGAAGAGCCGGCGTGGCCATGGCGGTCGGCGGCTATGCGGCGATCGCCACGCTGATGATGATCTTGTGGATGAGCCTGCCGCTGGTCGCGCTCGTCATGTTCCTGGTGGTAGCGGCGATGCACTTCGGCGAGGATTGGGAGATGCTCGACGACCCGTTGCTGCGCTATGCGGCCGGCGCGGCGATCATCGCCGCGCCGACGATCGGGCATCCGGCGAACGTGTCCAAGCTGTTCGTTGGGATGAGTGACGCGCGGGCAGGCGTCATTGTGCAGATCATCACCGCCGCCGCGCCGGTGACATTGCTGGTGACCGCCGTCGGCATCGCGATCGCGTGGCGCGATGGCAGCAGACAGTGGGCGGTTGCGATCGCGCTTTGCCTGGCGCTGCAGATCATCCTGCCGCCGGTGACCGGGTTCGCGCTGTTTTTCGTCTTCCTGCACTCGCCGCGGCATCTGTCGCAAACGCGCATCAGGCTCCGCGACATGGCGTTGCCGCAGTGGCTGACGACCGGCGCGGTGCTTTCTGGCGGCGCGATCGTCGGTTGGTGGGCGTTGCATCGGATGACACCATTCGGCAGCGACGCAAGTCTGGTTATTCAGGCTTTTCAGCTACTCGCCTCGGTTGCTGTGCCGCACCTTCTGCTATCGCGCTGGTTGGAAAAGCGGCGTGAGCGATCCGGCTTGTCGCGGGCAATGCTTCCGACGGTGAAAATAGGACCCTTATGGCACGCACCGCGATCGTAATCGGCTCCGGTATCGGCGGCATCGCCTGCGCAATCCGCCTGCAAAGCCTCGGCTTCGACACCCGGATTGTCGAGCAGCTCGATGATGTCGGCGGCCGTGCCTATGTTCGGCGAGCAGAGGGATTCACCTTCGACATGGGGCCGACCGTGCTGACCGTGCCGCATTTCATTGAAGAGCTCTTCTCGCTCGAGCGTGACGTGGCGATGCTGACAGCGCCTGACTTTCCCCCTGACGTCTTCGCCGGTGGACAACGCGTCCGCTCCGGCATGAGCGGCGGCTCCAACACCAGCCGCTATCTGGAACTCGTACCGATCCTGCCGTTCTACCGCATCTATTTCGACGACGGCAGCTGCTTCGATTACGACGCCGACCCGGTCAATGTGCGCGTCCAAATCGCCCGCCTCGCGCCTGATGACCTCGACGGCTACGATCGCTTCCACGAGGCCGCGCGCGCGATCTTCCAGCGTGGTTTCCTCGAGCTCGGCTATACCTATTTTGGCAGCCTAGGCTCGATGCTGGCGGTCGTGCCCGATCTGTTGAAGCTGGGCGCGGTCCAGCCGCTGTTCTCGCTCGTCAGCAAATATTTCAAGAGTGACAAGATGCGGCAAGTGTTCAGCTTTGAGCCGCTCTTGATCGGCGGCAATCCGCTGAAGGTGCCGGCGATCTACGCGATGATCCATTTCGTCGAGAAAACTTGGGGCGTCCATTACGCGATGGGCGGCACGGGCGCCCTGGTCAGGGCGCTGGTCGTCAAGCTCCAGGAACTGGGCGGAACCGTGCAGCTGCGCGCCGAAGTGGCGCGGATCGACGTCGAAAAGCGCGGTCGAAAACGCGTCGCGACGGGCGTAACGCTGGCCTCGGGCGAGACGCTGGCGGCCGATCTGGTCGTCTCCAACGCCGATTACGCCACCACCTATCTGCGGCTGATCGACAAAGCGCATCGGCGGATCAACCGCGACGCCGTGGTCAAGTTCCGCAAGCAGAGCATGTCGCTGATGGTGATCTATTTCGGGTACGAAAAGCGCGATGGCGGCCCTGGCTTGCGGCACCACAACATCATCCTCGGGCCCCGCTACGAAGAGCTGCTGACTGACATCTTCGAACGCAAGATCCTCGCCCAAGATTTTTCGCAATATCTGCACATTCCGACGTTGACCGATCCGAGCCTCGCGCCGCCGGGCCATCATGCCGCCTATACGCTGATCCCGGTGCCCAACAATCTGAGCGATATCGACTGGAATTTGGAGGGCGAGGGGTTTGCGCAGAAGGTGCTTAATTTTCTGGACGACCGCGGCTACATCCCGGGCTTACGCGACCGGCTGGTCTATCGCAGCTTCGTCACGCCAGACTATTTCGAGCAGACGCTCGGCGCCTATGCCGGCAACGGCTTCGGAGTCGAGCCGCGGCTGACCCAGACCGCGTTCTTGCGTCCGCACAACCGTAGCGAGGACGTCACCAACCTCTATCTCGTCGGCCAAGGCACACAGCCGGGCGGCGGCACCCCGTCGGTGATGATGTCGGCCAAGATGACTGCCCGGGAAATAGCGCGCGATTATGCGGTCGATCCGCGCATCGTTTCGGCGATGCCCGAGTAGTGACCGCCCGAGATGATCCGGTCGGCCAGCAGTCGTCCGGACAACCACGCGCTTTCGATCCTCGGTGCAAGGAGCCAGTCGCCGACCGCGCCGATCCGCTTCGATTTGTTCCAAAGCGACCCGTAATGTGCGGCCTTGGGGCGCGCATAGCGCCAGCGATGGCCGATCCGTACCACGGGCACGGGCAGTTCGCGAGTTGCCTCGGCCGCGAGGGCGCCAAGGAGCGCATCGACCACGCTGCTTCTCTCATCCTCAAGGTGGGTGCGTGACCACTCCGGCGTCGCCTGGATCACCCACGCTTCTGCGGGTTTTCGGCCGGGTTTGGCGCTGTTGCGCGCGGCCCAGCCAATGATGCCGGCATCGCGGATAACGTCTCCGGCGATGCCGATCCGCTCGCCAAACGCCACCATCGCCGTCCAGCACGGCGCGGAGGGACACGCTTGGGCCATCGCGGCCATCGCCGGTTCGTGCGCCACCAGTAATGGCGCCGCCTGTTCGGCGGGGGTCGCCACGATCACGGCGTCAAACGGATCGTCGGCAACCGCATCGAAAAACCAAGAGCGATCGACGCGGCGAAGGGCATCCACGCGACTGTTCCAGCGGACGGCTAGGGGTCGCGAAAGAGCCTTTACCACCGCGTTCATTCCTGGAGTCCCGACCCAGGCATCATTGCCTGCGCTGGGCCAGGGCGCCACCACCCCCGATGTCCGCCAGCTCGCCACCGCCACCGAAAAGCGCGGGTCGCGCGTCGTGAAATATTGCGCGCCATGATCAAACGACACGTCGTCGGACGGTGTCGAGACACGCCGCGTCGCCATGCGTCCACCCGCGCCATGTCCCTTGTCGAATATGGTGATCGCGTGCCCTGCGGCGCATAGCATTTCAGCGCAGGAAAGCCCCGCAATGCCCGCGCCGACAATCCCGATCTTCATGTGCGGTCCAGTCCAGTTCGATCGCGGATCGCGGCAGCGACCGGGCGCATCGCTGCCCTCGGTCGCTGGCGCCGAAAGTCAGGCCTTGGGCAGCAGCACTGCGTCGATGACATGGATCACACCGTTGGTGCAGGCGATGTCTGCGGTCACGACCTTGGCTCCATCGACGGTGACGCCGTCGGTGCCGTCGACATGAACGGTTGACCCGCTGGCCGTTGCCGGGTCGAGCTTCTGGCCCGCGACATCTGCTGCCATCACCTTGCTTGGAATGACGTGGAGCAGCAGGATGGCGGTCAGCTTATCCTTGTTTTCAGGCTTTACCAGTTCATCGAGAGTGCCTGCCGGCAGCGTGGCGAACGCATCGTCGGACGGCGCGAAAACGGTGAACGGTCCATGCCCTTTCAGCGTATCGACCAGACCCGCCGCAGTGACGGCAGCGACCAGCGTCGTGAAGGAACCCGCGGCGACGGCGGTATCGACGATGTCATGTTTTGTATCGGTCATGTCTGTTCCTTGATTTTGGGAGGGTTCAGGGCTGAACGATGGTTCCTTGATAGCCTGAAATGGGAGAATCGAGCAGGTGTCGCCTTCTTCCACGCAATGCCCGTCGCACCGGCGCAGATTGTCCTCAATACGGGCTTTGAGCCATCTTGCCCTGACGCACCCCAGGAGCGAACTAGCAAGCTTCGCAGCCCGCATCATCCCGCATCCACCCACACGGCATTGGCAAAATCTGCAGCGCTGGCGTCGGAGCCGTTATGGTCCACATGTCTTACAACTGGACCGGCAAGCGTGTTCGGGACTTACGGATCGTGCTCGATAAATTTCTGTGACCACCGACATTTGTTGAAAATCGAACAGGAACGGGCGCCTGGACCTTGGGACCTTCGATGGGCGATGAATGGCGGATCGTGGGTCAATTCCGCCTTCCGCATTCGGATGTAAGCTCTTGCGCGTTGGTGCGATGCACCAATTATTTAGAGTTGTTCTCCATTTTGGTCGGATGCGAACTACCGCGCCCACTTCCACGCCGCGTTTGGGCTCTTGCGCAGGCTGCAAGGACGGAGCTGGCCTCGATTTCGAATTCTCGATGGCCTTCCAGCCGATCGTCGACCTGTTCAGCTGCGCGGTCTACGCATACGAAGCCCTGGTGCGCGGTCCTGGCGGAGAAGGCGCTCCAAGCGTGCTCGCACAGGTGTCGGAGGCGAATCGCTACGCGTTTGACCAGCAATGCCGTGTCAAAGCGATCGAAACCGCGGCGAAGGCGGGGTTGACGGAGACGGCTGCGCGCTTGTCGATCAACTTCCTGCCGAACGCGGTCTATTCGCCAGCCGCCTGCATCCAGCTGACGCTGAAAACGGCAAAGACGGTCGCTTTTCCGACAGACCGCCTGATCTTCGAATTCACGGAAAACGAGGAAATGGTCGATCCCAGCCACGTCGCGAATATCGTCGCCAGTTACCAGAAGATGGGGTTCGGGACGGCGCTGGACGACTTCGGCGCCGGCCACGCTGGCTTGAACCTGTTAGCCCGATTCCAGCCCGACATCATCAAGCTCGACATGGACCTGGTACGCGGTCTCGACTGCAGTTTGCCGCGCCGGATCATCGTCGCCGCCGTCGTCCGGATGTGCGATACCCTGGGCGTGACGGTCATTGCAGAGGGTATCGAGACGGTCGGCGAACTCGACGCGCTCCGCGCCATCGGCGTGCGCTATGTTCAAGGCTATTATTTCGCCAAGCCGCTCTTCGAAACTCTCCCGCCGGTAATGTTTGGGTGGGGCGGAGCACGGCATGCGGCATAGCGGCCCCCGCGCTTCGCGATGTTTGAAAGTTAGCACAATACTTTATCACCCTATCCTTCCTATCGATCGCCGATTGAACGTGGGAAACAAGGGCAGCTTTTTTGGCCGGGTTGCCAAAGTTGACGGTCGGAAATTGCCCGCCCGTCCCTAACATCACGAGCTGAATGGACGTCCGGCCGGGGGACGGCCAAACGGCGTTGAACGACCGCGCGTGGGTCGTCGAAACCTCGCGCTCGACAAATCGGCAGAGCGAATCATTTTGGCGTCCGCTTCCCCTGCGGCGCACGATTGCAGGCAGCTGCGCATCGGCTTCAATCTTATCAGGCGGCCATCTGCTCCGTAGCAAGATGTTGCCCCTGCCTCTTACCCGGGCCAACCTCCCCCGCGCTCAACCACAGCCGGCCGAGTTGCTCGTCGAGTTTCGACGGGTAGAACGGGTCCAGACCGGAGCCGGGGTAGAAGGTAATCTCGCCGAATAACGGGCGAGTGTCGGGCTGGTAGAAATCGACGCGTGCGAAAGAAAAACCGCGTCCCAATTCCTCGGCTGCGGCAATCATCGCTGACAATGCGGACGGACGCGCGACGGAGGGCGCCGACGAGCAGATCGTCCGCCATTGCGTGTCATGCATAATCCAGCGATGGTTCGACGCGCGGTCTAAATGAACTTGGACATGGCTGGCCTGCCCGTCGAAGACGTAGATCTTATAGTCGACCGGCAGGATGCGCGCTTTGCCGATAAAGGGCTCGATCAATATCCCGCGAGTGATATGGTCATAGAGCCATTCATCGAGCCACCCGCCATAAGATTTGCGCATCCACCGCCTGGTCCGCTTGCGAACCGCTTCCCAATCGCACTGGCCCGGATGGACAAAGAGGTTCTGGTTGCAACCGTGCCGCGACTTGAGGACGACCGGCCGCTGCCAGCTCGATCGCACCGGTAAAGCCTCGCCCGACCAGAGCGTCGGCACCACCCATTCATGCCCTAATCGTTCCGCTACGATCGATTTCACCGCGATCTTGTCCGCCATAATCGGCATGCGTGGATCGCGATCGTTGAGTTTGCGAAGTTGGACCAACTCTGTGAACAGCGTTGGCTCGGCCAGCCTAGGCAACCGGCGATGCCGCCACAGATAAGTCAGGTTGATACGCAACAGCGCCGCGATGTCGGGTCGGGTCATTAAGGCATTGGCAGCTTCCATCGCCGCTAAAGTCGCCAATGGGCAGCGATGTTCCTCAAGCCGGTCAAGCAGCACGCACGGATATTGCGAGGACCGCGTCTTGGTCACGGCTGGATCGAAGCGATTTCCCCTTTACTACCCGGCCCCTCCCGTGCCGATCCGACCGCCCGGCACACGATCCAACGTGGTTACGGCAGTCAGATAAACGCATGGCCGAAGTTGGCATGCTGAATCGAGCTGTGAATGACCGCTTTTTGGTAAGCACGTATCCCGCCTGGCTCCTCACCGTGCCAATCAACAGACTTCGCGGATGTGGTCGATGAACGCGCGCAGCGGCGGCGGCACGAGCCTCCGACTGGGATGATAAAGAAACGGTCCGGAGAAGGGCTGCCACCACTCCTCCAGCACGGGTTCCAGCGCGCCGCTCTTCAGGTGCGGGCGCAGCCAATCCTCGAACAGGTGGATCACGCCGGCGCCGGCGATTGCGGCATCGACCCCGAGGTCAGTTGCACCGCCGACGCCGACGGTCAGCCTTGGCTTTGGCTCGACCCGCACCACCTCGCCGTTGCGTTCGAATTCCCAGGGCGCCGTGACCCGGCCACTGGCGAAGCGCCCGAGAATGCAGGGATGGTCCAGCAGGTCGCGAGGGTGCGAAGGGCGGCCGTGCCGCTCGAGATGCGCGGGCGCGGCGGCGGTGGCGAAGCGTTGGAGGCGCGGCCCGATCGGCACCGCGATCATGTCCTGCTCCAGCCGATCGTCGTAGCGGATGCCTGCGTCGCAACCCGAGGCGAGGACGTCGACGAAGCCGTCCTCCGCGACAATCTCGACGCCGACGCCGGAATAGGCGGCGAGGAAGCCGGGCAGGATCGCGGGTAGCACCAGCCGCGCTACGCTGACGGGAACGTTCAGGCGAAGCGTGCCGCTTATTCCGTCGCGCAACTCGTTCACAGCGCCGAGCGCGGCCGCCACTTCATCCAGCGCCGGTGCGAGACGCTCGATCAGACGCGCGCCCGCTTCGGTCGGCGTCACGCTGCGGGTGGTGCGGTGGAGCAGCCTGAGCCCAAGCGAAGACTCCAGCCGGCGGACTGCCTCGCTCAGCGTCGAGGCGCTCGCGCTGGCCGTGCGCGCTGCCTCGCGAAAGCCGCGCGCTCGCGCCACTGCCAAGAAGGCGTTCAAATCAGCAAGGTCAGGATTCATTGTTCGGTTTTCTGCACGCCCCGTGCAGATCATGCAGGATTATCACCGCGATTGGCAACGCCTAGCTAGCGAAAGAAGGAGAAAGACTCATGCAGACGATCGATCCAGCCGGCAGCTTTACCCTCGGCGACCGCCAGGTTCAGCGGATGGGCTATGGCGCGATGCAGCTCGCGGGCCCGCACGTGTTCGGACCGCCGAAGAACCGAGAGGCAGCGCTCGCCGTGCTGCGCGAAGCAGTTGGCGCCGGGGTGAACCATATCGATACGAGCGATTTTTACGGCCCGCACGTCGTCAACCAGCTGATCCGCGAGGCGCTGACGCCCTATCCCGACGATCTGGTGATCGTGACCAAGGTCGGTGCGGTCCGCGGCGGGGACGCTTCCTGGGACCTCGCTGCGTCGCCCGATGAGTTGCGGCGTGCGGTCGAGGACAATCTACGCAACTTGGGGCTGGACCGGCTGGAGGTGGTCAACTTTCGCGCCATGCTCGGCGGCGGCACCAGGGACCGACCGAAGGCTCGATCGCGGCGCCGTTCGAGGCGCTTGCACGGCTTTGCGAGGAAGGATTGATCCGCCATCTGGGCGTCAGCAACGTCACGGCCGCCCAAGTCGCGGAGGCGCGGGGGATCGCCCCGATCGTCTGTGTGCAGAACCAGTATAATCTCGTCCACCGCGCCGACGACGCACTGATCGACACCTTAGCGGCGGACGGGATAGCCTATGTGCCGTTCTTCCCGCTCGGCGGGTTCAGCCCGCTCCAGTCTTCGCGGTTGGACGACGTCGCCGCGGCGCTCGGTGCGACGCCGATGCAGGTCGCGCTCGCCTGGCTGTTGCGGCGGTCGCCCAATATCCTGCTCATCCCCGGCACCTCGTCGGTCGGGCACCTGCGCGAGAACCTGGCGACGGCGTCGATCGACCTCCCGGAGGAGGCGCTCGCGGAGTTGAACGGGATTGGCGGCTAGGCCGCTGCAGCCGCCTTGCTCTCGATGTGGGCGCGCAGGCGCTCGGCGTCGGCGGGTGAGGCGGGATTATAGACGATCATGCCGAGTTCGGGCCGCCCCTCAACCGCGAACGACGAGAATTCGAGCGCCAACAGTCCCGCTTCGGGGTGGTGGATCCGTTTCACGCCCTCGCCATGCGCGACCACGTCGTTGTCTTGCCAGAGCGCCTCGAACGCCGGGCTGGTGCGACACAGCTCGGTCACCAGCGTCTCGACCTCAGCGCTGGTCGTCGCGCCCGCGCGCGAAACGTCCGCCCGGAAAGCCCCGACGACGAAGCGCGCCACGCTCTCCCAATCCTCCTGGCGGTCGCGCATGCGCGTGTCGTTGAACATCAGCCGAAGGATGTTGCGTCCTTCGCGCGGCAGCTTGGAATAATCGGTCAGAAGAGCACAAGCCGCCCGGTTCCAGCCGACCACATCCCACATCGCAGTCTTGATGATCGCCGGGCTCAGCACCATCGCGTCAAGCACACGTTGAAGCCGGGGCGTGATACCGTCGACCGGCTGGTAGCGCGCCTCGGGCAAACGGCCGAGGCCCAGCATATAGAGGTGCTCGCGCTCCGGCTCGGTCAGCATCAGGCCCTTGGCGAGCCGGTCCAGCACGTCGGCCGACGGTGAGCCGCCACGGCCCTGCTCCAGCCAGGTATACCATGTAGGGCTGATGTTCGCGCGGCTCGCCACTTCCTCGCGGCGCAGCCCCGGCGTGCGCCGCCGACCGCCGCCGAACCCGAAAGCCGCCGGGTCAAGACGGGCGCGTCGATCGCGCAGATAGGTGCCAAGCCGATTGGGCGCTTCGCTGGGCATGACGGATCCTGTTGCAGACTATACCACGATAACCTCACTACTTTAACACTGTTCCATCGACCGCGATATGCTTCTCGGACAACAAGGAGATTGTGTATGCGCGTGTTCCTGACCGGCGCGACCGGCTTTATCGGCTCACACGTCATTCCCGAACTGCTCGGTCGCGGTCACCAGGTGATCGGCCTCACGCGCTCCGACGCGGGCGCCCGGGAGCTCGAAACGGCCGGCGCCGGCGTCCACCGCGGCGATTTGGAAAAGCCGGAGACGCTCGCCAGCGGCGCTGCGGCGGCCGACGCGGTGATCCACTGCGCGTTCGACCATAATTTCGAGACCTTCTTCGAAAACACCAAGAAGGACGAACGCAACATCGCCGCGATGGGCGAGGCGCTGGAGGGGACGCAGAAGCCCATCCTGATCACTTCAGGCGTCGGCATCGGCACACCGCTGAACGGCGGACCGGCCACCGAGGACGTGCTCAACCCGCGCCACGCCAATCCGCGCATTGCGACCGAACTCGCCGGCGCGGCGCTGATCGCGCGACGCATCGACGTGCGCACCATCCGGCTGCCACAGGTGCACGACGCCACCAAGGCCGGGCTGATTACGCCGCTGGTCGCCGAGGCGCGCCGTGCCGGGGCGATCGCTTATCTCGGGGAGGGGCAGACGCGCTGGTCCGCTGCGCACGTCAGCGACGTGGCGAAGCTCTACGTCTTGGCGCTCGAGAAGGGCGAGCCGGGCGCGCGGTACAATGCGTCGGTGGAGGAGGGCGTCACCGCACGCGCCATCGCCGAGGCGATCGGAGAGGGTGCCGGTCTGCCAGTCCGCTCGGTCACAGCCGACGAGGTCGAGCACTATTTCGGTTGGATGGCGCCCTTCGCAGGGCTCGACATGATCTCCTCGAATGCCTGGACGCGCGCGCGGCTGGAGTGGCAGCCGACGGGCCCGGATCTGCTCACCGACCTCGCCGCGATGGACTATTCAGCGCTCGACTAGGCTTAAGCCCAACACAGCCCGATTGATGCCTCAGTCCATTGTCGCGCCTTATTCGAGGGTCCGCAATTAGGAAGGGGTCCTATATAATTGAGTGACCCGACTTAGATCAAAGACAGAGTGCTCGACCCGTGCCACAGGAGAGTATGCGCTACTTTTTCCATACTGCCGATGGTTCTCGCGACCGCGACACGGAGGGTACGGAACTGGATAGCCCCCGCGCCGCCAAAGCCGAGGCAATCAAGTTCGCCGGCCATTGTATAGCCGATCAGCCCGACGTGTTATTTGACGCGCGAGATTTTCGGGTAGAGGTCACGGACACGAACGCCACGCTGCTGTTTACGATCGTCACGTTGGCAATCGACGCACCCGCCATTGATGATATTTGAAAAAGCCTGACTGGTTAGGCCGGGCTTCAATCAGAGACCTTGGTTTTCGTCTTGGTCACCTTCGACCACATCCAGGCTCTAATAGCGCTTTCAGCCCCACGATCTTCTTTTCCAAAGCCTTCAAGCCTTTCAGATCGAGTAGGCCGCTGACCATTACCCGGTCGCCTTGGATGTCCATGTTGATTTTGTTGAGAGCCTGCTCGGCCAATAGCCCGGCAGGAACGGTTGGGGTAGGGGCTGCGCAACACCACCGTCAGGGCATCCTGGCAACCCCGGACCCCACTTATGAGTGGACCAAAAATGGGTAGCGCGTCATTTGGCAGCGTCCTGTGGCTGGCCGACGACTATATCTGGGGCCGCGCACCCGCAGATAATTCTGACGACGACGTGATACCGCCTTTCCCGATCATGGTCGGAAAGGGGGGAGCCATTGCGGTGCCGGTTGCGCTCTCGTCGACATCATCGCCGAGTGGCTCGCTTTTCCCTTTCCCGCCGTGCGCTTGCCGGACTAACCGTCTAAGCCGTGCCGCAGGTGATCGCTGCTGCCGCGCCAATGGGGACGACCGCGATCCAGATCGGTACGCTGGTCTAACTCGTCCGGGTGCTGATGCTTGGACCGGTCTGCATGATGCTCTCGATCCTGGCCCTGCGTCTGCGTGAAGAGAGCGACGAAACCGCCCCGAACGTCACCGCCGGCGATCGCCCCAGTCCAAAGCGCCCGCCGATCCATCATCTCGTGCCGTGGTTCATCCTCGGCTTCGTCGCAATGGTCACCGCTCGCTCGTTCGCTCGGGATGATCCCGCAGGCAGCACTTCGGCCAGTGGCTAACGCCGCAACTCTGCTTACCGTGGTCTCGATGGCAGCCTCGGTCTCGGCGTGGACGTCCGCACCGTTGCCAAGGCCGGCGGGCGCGTCACGGTGGCCGTGATCCCGTCGCTGCTAATTTGGGGAGTCATCAGCTTCGCGCTGATCAAGGCGCTTTATTTCGGCTGAACGTCAGCTTGACTGCCGGTTTTATGACTCAATGACGCCAGAAGGAGAAGGACCGCATTCGGCCAAATCCGGCCGTTCGGCCAACAATCGAGCGTACGCTCCGCGAACGGCCGGCTCCGCCGATACGGTGCTGAGAGCCGCCAGTCGGCAAGCGGCCCATTTTACTGCTGCTACCGAAGCTTTACTCCGGAAACGCGACATGCACGCTCAACGCAATCGCGTGAAAGTCGATCGCAGTTCGCCGATGAACAATTCTGGCTGTTCCAACGCCGCGAAATGTCCGCCGCGCTTGAGTTCATTGAAGTGGATCAGCTTGGAGAAGCGACTTTGCGCCCAGCGTCGCGACAGTCGAATCTGCTCGCCCGGGAACATACTGATCCCCACCGGCATGGACATCGGTGTAGTCGGGAGTCCTCCTTTCATCATCTCCTGCATGCCCTCCCAGTAGAGCCGGGCCGAGCTCGCGCCGGTGTTGGGTAGCCAGTAGAGCATGATGTCGTCGAGCATCGCGTCGAGGCTGAAGATGCTCTCAGGATCGCCGCTGCTGTCCGACACGTCCTGGAACAAGGCATACACCCAGGCGGCTAGTCCGATGGGCGAGTCCGCGAGGCTGAAGCCGATGGACTGCGGCCGCGAGTTCTGGAGCTTGTAATAGCCCGAATACTGCTGGTCATAGCGCTGGGCATCGTCGAGCATCTTCTGCTCGTGCGGCGTCGCGTCGGCGCGCTCCGCGTCAGTTGGCTGGAACATCGCCATGTTGAGATGAATGCCAACGAGGCCCGGCGGCGCCTTGTAACCGAGCGCGGTGGTGACGCTCGCGCCCCAGTCGCCGCCCTGCGCGGCCCAGCAATTATAGCCGAGGCGGTCCATCAGTGCGATCCAAGCGTCGGAAATGCGGTCAATGTTCCAGCCGGTCGTGGTCGGCTTGTCGGAAAAACCAAATCCGGGAAGCGACGGAATGACGAGGTGGAACGCGTCGCCGGCGACGCCGCCGTGCGCGACCGGGTCGGTCAGCGGGCCAATGACGTCGCGGAATTCCAGCACCGATCCCGGCCAGCCATGCGTCATCAGGAGCGGCAGCGCGTCGGATTCGGGCGAGCGGATGTGGAAGAAATGGATGCCGAGCCCAGCGATCTCGGTGCGATACTGGCCGAAGCCGTTCAGCATCGCTTCGCAACGCCGCCAGTCATATTCATTCAGCCAGTGGTCGGCGAGGGCGCGGAGCTTGGCGAGTGGTGGTCCCTGGCTAGTGTCGTCAACCGTCTCGCCGTCTGGCCAGCGCGTCCGCGCGAGGCGATCGCGCAGATCGGTAAGATCAGCCTCGGGGACGGCAAGCTGAAACGGTTCGATGGTGCTCGGCATGGGTTATTCCTTGTTGTGCTATCACGCGTTGGTTGGTTGGCGGCAGTGCTTGATCACGCGCGCATCCGCTGCGCCATCATCTCGGCGACCGTTCTCCACCGCAGGTCGGGATATCGGGCGTTGTCGAGAGGCTGCAGCTTGCCGCATCCGCTGAACTGGTCGCGGATGTACTGCATGCCTTGCCAAGGCGGGAACGGCTCGTCCGATCCCGGAGCGATGACCTTTGTCACCGCGATCATCGCTCCGAGCATGCCGATGCTCCCCGCCCAGAGCGTCCGGTATCGATCGCCGGTCACGTCGGTCATGACGCGTGCGAGGTCGCGTGCACTGACGACGTCGCCCGCGATCCGCAGAAGGCGCGGCGTGGTCTCATCCAGCGCGGCGGCGGCGACATAGCCGGCGACGTCGTCCTTGGTGGTGAAATCGAGCAGCTGGTCCGGATCGTTCCAGTAGAGCACGCGATGGATGCCGGGCTGGATGATCGGCATTTCGGCGCCGAGCATGTCCATGAACGCGCCGTTGAGGATCGATGTCGCCTCGATCGGAGCGGCGTCGACCGTCGCCATAAATTCCCGGCGGAGGTCGAAGTTGCGGTTTTTCCCCGGGCGGGTTCTGGTGAGATCGGCTGCATAATCGGACGGTATGAAGCGCGGTACGCCGGCCCGGACGGCGGCGTCGAGCAGAATGCCCTGGCGGACGATCATCACATCCCTAACGCCGTTCAGCGCCGAGACGACGCAGGCTGAGCCTTTGAGCGCGCGCGCCATCTCGTCGACGTCAGACGGGTCGGCGGCGACGAGCGTAGCGCCGAGCGCCTTGATCTGCGCCCGCTGCTCCCCCGTAAGCCCCGGTCGGACCGGCACTCGCACCTCGGCGCCACGTCGTACAAGCGCTTTGGCGATCCGGCCACCAAGGTCTCCCGCGGCGCCGGCGAGCGTGATCACGTTCCGGTTGTGCACCGTCTCAGCTCCTGACTCACGGGTCATTGATCATGCGCCGGCCATTATGCCGCCGCCGTCGGGCGCCAGCGGGTTTGGGCCGGGTGCGTCATCCATGCCGTAGCGGCGCATCAGCTCGGGCGTCATTGACGGCGGCGGTGTCGCTCGTTTGGGTGGGATCGTGCGGGTCGGCGCCGGCATTCCGTTCTCGATGATGGCGAGTTCCAGCCCGGCCGGCGTGTAGCCGTTGAGAAAGACGGCTGTATCGCTATCGACCCGGAATGCATGGCGCGTGTTGCGCGGCACGAACACAAAGTCGCCCGCGCCCCCCTCGACGACATCGTGCCCGATCAGGAAGGTCAGGTTGCCTTCGAGGATCTGGAAGTGCTCGTCAGACCAGGTGTGCTTGTGCGGCGGAGCGCCGGACCCCTTCGGTAGGGTCTGGTGCATCAGCGAATAGCGTCCCCCGGTCTCCGCACCGCTGGCGAGGATCACCCACAGCACATCGACGTACCAATAGGCGGGCGCGGCGTCGACGTTGTGCACGAACGGCATGGAGCCCGGCACGACGGGAAGGTCTGGAACTGTCTCGGCCATCTCGGGTCTCCTTCAGGCGGGAATCTTGATGGTGCGCGAGATGAAGGCCTCAAGGCCCTCCAGCTTCAGATTGATGTAGCGCTCGTTCTGGAGGTCGCTCAGCGCGGTTTGGCCGTTCGTCATGTAGAGCAGGTAGGCCAGCATGACCTTCTTCTCAGCAGGCGCCTTGGCCATCGCGGTGCGAAGGTCTGCCTCCGACCCCATCGAAATGGGTTTGATCTGCCGACCGGTGGCGCGCGCGACGATCTCCCCGGCCTCGCGGAACGTGACGCGGTCGCCAGCGAACGCGAACTTGCCCGGCTTCACGTCCCGGTCGAGCGCCACCCGGGCGATCATCCGCGCGGTATCCTCGACACTGGTTACCTCGACCTTGGCCTCGCCGTCGCCGAAGAAGCTGATCGCGCCGGCTTCGCCATCGACCGCCCCGTGCCCAGGCAGGAACATGTCCATGAAACCGCCTTGGAGAATGTTCACCTGCTCGAGCCCGAGTTCGGCGATTCGGCCATCGGCCTTGGCGCGCATGTCGAACATCGCATGTTCACCCGGCGTCGCCTTGAACAGGTCGAGCGCGTAGTCCGACGGCAGGATGCGGCGGACGCCGTTGGCTTTTCCTGCCCTGGCCAGCGCCACCTGGCCATCAACGATCACGTCCGGCCCTCCTTGGACGGCGGAGATGATCACATCGACCCCGCGGGTCGCGCGGTTGAGGGATGCGTGTTCGGCGAGATCGCCGTCGATCAGCTCGGCGCCACGTGCGACCAGCGGCTCCAGCGCCTCTTGCTTGGCTGATGGATCGCGCACGAGCAGTCGGACGCGCGTGTCCGCATGTGTCAGCAGATGGTGTGCGATCCGGCTGCCGAGCATGCCTGTGGCGCCGGCGAGAAGGATGGTGTCGGCCATGGGGAAGGTCCTCGGTCCTGTTGACCCCCAATCTAGGCGTTCCTGCCGCGTTGATTAGTCATCACATAGTGGACAACGCGTTCCAGACGTGGAACGAGGCGGCATGTTCGATCTCTCCGACTTGCGGGTCTTCGCGCGGATCGCCGACCTCGGTAGCGTCTCGGGTGCGGCGCGGGCGCTCAAGATGCCCAAGTCCTCGACGAGCCGGGCGCTCGTCCGGCTCGAGGAGTCGATCGGCGCGGTGCTGGTCGAGCGTTCGACCCGGCATCTACGGCTGACCGACGCTGGTTTGCTGCTTCAGCGTCACGCGCGGCGCATCCTCGACGACGTCGGCGAGGCTGAGAACGCGATCGGTGGCCTTGTGGGCCACCCGCAGGGCGAATTGCGGGTCAGCGTGCCCTTCACCTTCGCGGCCGGGCCACTCGCCCATTCGCTCCCAAGGTTTCTGGCGCGCTTCCCCGATGTCCGGGTGCTGCTGACGATCGACAACGGCGTCGTCGATCTCCTCAGGGAGGATTTCGACGTCGCGATCCGCATTGGGCCGCTAATCGACTCCGAACTGATTGCCCGGAGGCTGACGACGCTGGCGCTGTGGCCGTGCGCCAGCCCTGCATATCTCGCGTCGCATCCGGCAATCGCCGTGCCCGCCAACCTTGCGGGTCACACCATCATCGGCCGCCGTGCGAGTAACGAGACGTGGTCGTTCAGATCGGCGAGGGGCATCCGCAGCGAGGTCGAGATCGAGACCCGCTGCGTTGCGCCCGAGCCCGAGGTCGTCCGCACGATGGTGCTCGCCGGGGCCGGCATCGGCATCCTGCCCGACTTCCATGCCGCCGATGCGATCGCGGCCGGCGCGCTGGTTCGCGTGCTGCCCGACTACGAGCACCGCACCATCGACGTGCACGCGCTCTATCCCAGCCATCGCAGCCTTTCGGCGAAGGTGCGCGTGTTCATCGACGCTCTCGTGCAGGATCTGGCAACAGCCTCGCCATTCCAGCGTTCCGATCCGATCCATCGTCAAGTCATCGTCAAGTGAAGGGCCGGCGGGTCTCAACAAGCGGTCAAACCGCTGCGGGTTAATGCTTTTGGGTCTGTACGAACGAGCATCCGAGGTCGGCTGGACGGTATGCGGCCTTGCGTATGGATAGCTGCCAAGCGGCTGCCGCAATAACTGCTGCCCGTCAAATGGCTTGCAATCGTAAGCGTCCCGGGCCATTTCGTGGATGCCGAAAATAGAGCTGCAGGTCGGTAGCCCCTGTGCCCGTTTATCCGGGTTCTTCCCAGCCACGGCGTCAACCCCACTCGCTAGGGAAGACTCTTACCTGGGCTTCGCGTCTTCCCGGCTGATGCCGAGGAACTTCTATGTTTGAACTCTCGATAGCTGCTCTTGTTATTGCCACGCTCTTCGCGGGCGCCGCACTTTACATCAGCCTCGTTGAACATCCTGCGCGCCTTGGATTGGCGGATGGTCCCCTGCTGGCCGAGTGGCAGCCGAGCTACATGCGCGCTTTGCCGATCCAATCCGGGTTAGCGGTTGCTGGGGGCGTGGCGGGACTTGTCGTTGGATATCTTTCGGCGGATTGGAAATGGTTCGCCGGGAGCATCCTATTGCTCGCCAACTGGCCATTTACACTGCTCGTGATCATGCCAGTCAACAAACCATTGATGACGATGAAGGAGCGCGAGGCTGGTGCCGGAAGCCGAGCGATGCTGGTGCATTGGGGAAAGCTGCACAACGTCAGGAGCGTGCTAGGCGCAGCAACGATGCTGCTCTTTGCGTGGGCGTTAGCAGGCGCAGCCTGACAATCGCCCGCTGTGTTCCATCCGCCGATGATCCGGAAAGGCGATCTTGCGCTTCGGCGATTATCGCGGCGGTGACGGCTGAGTGACCTTTCTGTCACCGAGCAGCCGGCCGGCCCCCGACCTCGGTCGACGAATACGCTGGGGCATGGGACATCATTTGCCAGGCAAATTCAACGCGGGGGCCTTGTACGGCGGTGCAAGCGATCCGCGCCTCATCAAGCCAAAACGGCGCAGGGGTTTTGGCGTGACGATCAAAATAGGCCGTCCCGCTCGGCTAGGTTATCGTGACGCTGATCCTGGCGTTTACAGCGTCGGAGGAGGTTGCGTCGGCCTTCCGCACGGTGATCGCGAAGGATGGATGACCTGCTGGACGGTACAAGGCTGTGCTGATCTTAGCCGCAGGCCAGCGAGCGCGAGCGCGCAAAATGGTTAGTTGAGCGTCTCGCCGCCCGGTCCTCGTCTTCGGAAATGGTTCGACCCGGAAAATGTTGGCAACATCATTCGTTGCCCAGGAACCCGCCTAACAGCCCGCCAACAACGGCTCCTGCAGCGCTCCCACCAACGAGCCGCCCCAGGCCCGCTCCCGCGCTGACATCGCGCGCTTCGTTACCCGGCAGATGCCTCGCGACTTCCTCCGCGAGGTTCATGATCGGCATGGACTGCAGCCATATTTTGCCCGGTCCGGTAAGCGTGGCAAGGAACAGACCCTCGCCACCAAACAGTACGTTGCGGAAACCACGAACCATTTGAATATCGGTAGCGACTGTGGGCTCCTGAATGCCGATATGGCCGGCGTGGACGCGGAGGTTCTCCCCTGGGGCCAGATCCTTTTCGACCACTTCACCCGACAGATCGAGCCATACAGCGCCGGGGCCCGTCACACGCTGTAAAATGAACCCCTCGCCGGCAAACACGCCAGCGCCAAGACGCTGCTGCAAGGCGATGTCGAGCGACACCGTGTATTCAGCGCAGAGGAAAGTCTCCTTTCGGCAGATCAGCGATTCCTCCGCACGAAGCTGCCGCGCGACGATCGTTCCCGGAAAGCGAGGTGCGAACGCGACCTGACCGGACTGCTCGGCGATATATTCGGTAATGAACATGCTTCCGCCAGACATCGCGCGTTTGAGCCCAGCGAAGAGGCCCCCACCAGTGTGCGTGTCCATGGTGATCCCATCGGTCATCCAGGCCATGGCATGCGTCTGGCTAACAATCCGTTCGCCGCGATCCAATTCGATCTCTACGGTCTGCATCACGGTTCCCGATATGTTATAGCGCACGGCGGCGATCTCCTTGACCGGTGATACACTCTAATAACACGGGTCTATCGGCCGCGCTACGCTACAACGATCGCTCGTAAGCGTTTCGACGTTCAAAAGTGGCGTCGGATGACCGGGCATGGGCCCGCCGCCCGAGCAGTTATAGCGATCACCGTGAATGCCAAAAGCGCAGCTCGATCAAATTCGTTTAGTGCCAGCTTACAAGAAGGCGCGCATTGGGCGGCGATCATGACAGACGGGGAAATATGGCACGCGAATTCTATGGCATCGATGCGCCGACGGTGGTGCGCAACCTCGCGCTAGGCGGACTGGCCTGCCTCATACTGTGGGCTGTGAGCCTGATCCCGCCGGCGGGTTTCCTTCGCAATCTGCGCCCGACTTTTCAGGGCGCCGGCATCGGCATGATTGTCGGGGCCAGCTGGATGCTGGCGTCCAGTTTGTGGCTGAAGAGAATTGTGCGTGATCGTCTGCTCGACAGCCGGCAGTGGCAAGGCGACGAGCATGCCCTGGACGTGGGCTGCGGCGGTGGGCTGGTCGCGGTCGGCATCGCCCGCCGGCTAGGTGTGCATGGCCGCGTCCACGGACTCGATCTGTGGCAAGCTGTCGATCTCAGCGGTAATACACCGCAGCGCGCGCTCGCCAACGCGGCTGCGGCCGGCGTCACCGACCGGGTAGTGATCGATACCGGTGACATGCGTGCGCTTCCTTACCCGGACGGCACGTTCAACGTTGTCGCCTCGATGACGGCGATCCACAACCTTGCCGACCGGCAGGAGCGCGCAAAGGCGATCAGCGAGATGTGGCGCGTGACCAAGCCCGGCGGCGAGTTATTGGTCTTCGATATCCGCCACGCCCGCTCCTATGCCGCGCAGCTCCGGGAGCTTGGTGCGAGCGTGACGATGACCGGACCGATCGTGCTCTGGGGTCCCGTCGGCTGGCGGTTCTCAGCCAGGAGACCAGCCTGACCACACTCGGCGAGCTCAAGCCGAAGCCCCACTGTAGGGATGGCCGCCGTTGGCGGGGGAATGGCCAGCGACTGGCCGGTGGTGGGCGCTCCCCGCAGTGAAGCTGTCGGGCACGAGTCGCCCGATGTGTGAACGGCCATCCGTTGGCAAGCTTGAACATTCGGCTCGCAGTGCTGGTTGGTGCGGCCATGCGTCCGACCTGTTGGCGTGGCGGATGGTGCCGCTGGCCGTAATGCCATTCGCGCGTTTCGGGCCCCGATCACTTTCACACACTCGAGGTGCTTGGGACGCTGTGGGTTTTATCGCAAACGACGACAGCCAGTCCCCGCCGGAACAGGTGGGGACTAGAATCGCGAATTCGTCGCCGCCCCGACGCGGGGCGACGCTGTCGAGTGCCACGGCGGACTTGGTCAGCCGCTGCGCCGTTTGGCCCGCCAATGAAGCCTCGCTCAGCCCCGGCGTGACGCCGCCAGATCGAAAAGCTTTTGAGCGACGAGCACCGCAGCGGGCGCACTGGGGGCTGTGCCGTCCGCACCGACTTCGCTCGCCAGCGCCGGGGCCGCAGTAAACATGGGGCCACCAACCATCACGCCGATATCAGAGTTTTGCGAATGCCGACGGACTTCGACGATTGTCGACTTCAGGTTATCGATTTGCCGATCCGATCCTAGCGTCAGGCCGACCACCGCGAACCATCGCTCGCGGGCTGCCGCGACAATCTCTTCTATCGCGCCCGCAAATACAGTCTCCACTTGCCATCCGGCCGCCTCCAAAAACCGCTCGACCATTGATATGCCGAACGAATGCTGGTCGCCGGGCGTCGTCGCCATGAGGACCTGGCGTCGCTGTCCAATCGCCGGGATGGCGTACGTATCGTTGAAAATAGCTAGCAACTTTTGCAGGCGGGCGACACCAAGCGTAACGTCGACGAAGTCACACTCATCCCTGTCCCACATCTCGCCAAGGTATCGCGCCGCGGGTTCGAGCAATTCCAGAAACAACGATTCCATGGAAAGGCCGCGATCCCGCAAAACTATGACATAGGCTGCCGCTGCTTCCAGATCGCTTCCCAGCACTAGGTCAGCCAACCCGCTTATATCATTGCTGCTCGGAGCAAGGGCTTCGATCACCACCTCAACGGGCGGCGCGGCAGGGACGATCTCGGCGTGCAACCGCAATAGGCGGGGAATAATTTCGGTCGAAACGATGCGGGCCAGGCTCGCCTGCCGGGTCGCTACGTCGCTCCGGCGATAGATCTCCGGGGCTATGAAATGGGTTTCAAGCTGACGCAGGCCCTGGCGGTTAACCGGAGGTATTGTGACGACGCTCGCGGCCTGGACCATGTCGCTCCCCTCAGCGCCTTTTTCCTGCCGACGCTAGGGTCGTAAATCAGCATAACGGAAGCGCTCTGTCGAGAACTAACTAATGGTGCTCCCCTTGGCCGGCTCAAAGACTTTTTAGAGAACTCAGGTCAATCGCTCGAAACGGCTCGAGAAGGATTAGGCCAGCGATCCCGTCGTGTGACCAGCGAACGACGCCGCGCCGTTCCAAGCCGGACGAAAGCGACACCTTGACGACCAGGCCTTCATCAAAGCTCCCGTCATGCTCAACCTTCATGCCATTTTGTGAGATGTCCTGGACGGCGATCCTTTGCAGACCTTGTTCGCTGCGGGCGATCGCCGGCTTATTGATCGGCATGCGAAGTGGCCTTTGCCCGACTGAGCGTGCCTGAGCGGCCAAATTCTGGAGCAGGGCCTCGCTATCGAGGGGATCGGTCAACTGCAGCCCACAATCGGCCCCGCTCGTCCAGACAATCCGTCCCATGATGATCGTGTCTTCGGTCAGGCGGACGGTTACCGCGTCTCCCAGCATCACCGGGATATGCAGTTGCAGCCCCAACCCTTCGTCCGAGATATTCTGGACTCGCGCCAGCCCATCGTCCTCCGCGGTTTTGACATGCGCGATCCGGTAGACCGTGCGTAGACGCGAACTTTCGCGGCGTTCAGTCTCGGCGAGGCAGCCGTGTCGCGCCGGTTGTTCGATGCGGTTAGATTTAGCGACGATCTGCGGGTCGAAGTTCATGGCAATGCCCTCCTCGGTTCAAGGAGATCGCACACTGATCGTTCGTCGGTAATCCGAGAGAACTACCGGGGTGATCTTAAGAAATGGGAAAGCAATCCTCGGCGTTTTTCCTCCGCCCGATCAACCAGCGAGCGGCATGTTTCCTAAAGCAGCGAAGAGCGATGCGACGCCAGCGAGACTCTTGAGACCCAGCTTGTTCAGGGCGCTCGCGCGATGCATCTCGATGGTTCGCGTGCTCAGCCCGAGACGATACGCAACGACCTTGTTGGCCGCACCCGTGAGCAACTCGCGGATCACCTCGTCTTCGCGGGGCGTCAGCTTTCTTACCCGATCACGGGCCGCCGCCTCGCGTTCACGCACCATTTCATCGGCCGCCACGATTTCGAGTCCCCGCATCACAGCCGCTTCCAAATCTTCAACCGAGAAGGGCTTTTCGATGAATTCGATCGCGCCTTGCTTCATCGCGCGAACCGCGGCCGGAATGTCGCCGTGTGCCGTCATGACGATCACCGGCCAGGATATGCTGCGTGCGGCGAGTTCGGCGATGACACCAAAGCCATCGATGACAGGCATCCGGATATCTAGAAGGATCGGTGCGGCCTCGAGATCGGCCAGTTGCTCGATAAAATCATCGCCTCCAGCAAACGGCCAGGTTTGAATCGACGACGTCGCGAGCAGAAAATGTAATGACTTGCGGACCTCGGCGTCATCATCGACGACATATACTCGTGCATTGGATGACGCGCGCGCGGCCACGGCTGGGCCCGATATCAGCGTCATGTCCATTTCCTCGACGGTGGTAGAGGCGCTCCTCGTGTGCCTGACGCGTCATTCCATACCACGTCGGTCCGTCACTAAGGACTCAAATCGGCCTGCAAGGCCTGTGAACAAAAGGTTACGCATCGGGCGGCATTTCTGCGGGCTATGCTCGCGAAGATGGTCGGTTAGACCAAGGCCTTGATGGAGGCTCAATCTCATGGCGCGCCAAACCGCTTCGCTTACTTTGTCAGGAATTTCGCTGACCCCAAGCGACACGCCCGAGGCCGCGAACGACCGGCGCGCGGCGATCCGGGAATATTGCATTCTCGATACCGTACCGGAGCCCAATTTCGATGACATCGCGAAACTCGCCGCGACGATCTTCGAAACCGCCGCCGCCGCGATCAGCTTCATCGACGATGATCGCCAGTGGTTTAAATCCGTGGTCGGGCTCGGCATGCATGAGACGCCGATCTCGCATTCGTTTTGCGCCCACACGATCCTGCAAGACGACGTCATGGTCGTGGAGGATGCGACGAGCGACCCCCGGTTCGTCGATAATATGCTCGTCACCGGCGAGCCACATTTGCGCTTCTACGCGGGAATGCCCATCCGCGCGGCCGATGGCACCGCGGTCGCGGCACTGTGCGTGATCGATCCGGTCGCGCGGTTGCACGGCATCACCGACGTTCAGCGTACCACCCTCAAGGTCCTCGCGGCGCAGGTCGAAACGCAGCTCGAACTGCGACGTGCAATCATTCGTCGTGACGAGCACGCCGACGAACAGCGCCGGCTTTCCAGCGCATTTCGCTTTCTCGCAGAGCACGACACGCTCACTGGCCTGCCAAACCGTTCGGTATTCAATGAAAGGTTGCTCGCCGCCACGCAGGCGAGAGGCCACCGATCGCGCGCTGCGGTAATGCTGATCGACGTCGATCATTTCAAGCAAGTCAACGACGCCTTCGGTCATGATGCCGGAGACGCATTGCTTCGCGAATTCGGCGCCCGGTTGACGCGAAATCTGCGCGCCCATGACACGATCGCTCGCTTAGGCGGGGACGAATTTGGGTCAATCCTGCACGGAATGGACGGCGACGAAGCGCTCGAATCGATCTGTCGTTCGCTCGACAATCGCCTGCGTGAGCCTCTCGCGCACGAAGGCCGTTTGATCGAATGCCGGGCGAGTATTGGCATCGCGATCTACCCGGACCATGCCGCCACTCCGGAAGGCCTGGTTAAATGCGCCGACCTGGCTTTGTCCGCCGCCAAGGCGCGTCGCGGCAGCATCGTCATGTTTCAGGAGAACCTCTGCGCTGAATTCGAGCGCGAAGTCGGCCTGCTCGCGGAAGCGCGCTCGGCATTGACGAACGGCGCTGTCGTCCCCGGTTACCAGCCGAAAATCGATCTGCGTACCGGGCTCGTCGCGGGGTTCGAAGCGCTTGTGCGCCTTTCCGCTAATCCTGGCCTGCGCGAGCATCCGCAGATGTTCGCCTGTGCGTTCGGTGATCGTGAACTCGCGGTCGAGATCGGCGCGCGAATGACGCAGCAGGTTCTCGACGACGTCAAGTCGTGGAGTAATGCCGGCGTCGCGTTTGGCCATGTCGCAATTAACAGCTGCGCCGCGGATTTTGTCTCTAACGACTATGCAGAGCGCCTCCTGGCAATGCTGGCTAACCGTAACCTCGACCCCCGCTTGATCGAACTCGAGGTCACCGAGGGTGTCTTCCTCGGCCGCGGCTCGCACCATGTCGAACGTGCGCTCGCCAAACTGAGCTCGGCAGGCATCCGCATCGCGCTCGATGACTTCGGGACGGGCTACGCGTCTCTTTCACACCTGAGGAAATTTCCGGTCGACATCCTCAAGATCGATCGGACGTTTGTGGCCGGGGCCTGCGTCAACGCGGATGATGCAGCGATCGTTCGCGCTTTAGTTGGACTTGGCCAGAGCCTGGGAATCGAAACCATTGCCGAAGGCGTGGAGACGCCCGGGCAAGCCGCCCTGGTCAAGGCGGCCGGATGTTCGACAGCGCAGGGTTACCTTTACGGCGCCGCTTGCGCCGCCCGACTCGTTCCCGCAGTCATCGCGAAACTCGCTTGTGCGCGCGCCGCGTGAGGGGCGGCGGCACAGGATCATGCTTGGGGTGATCAACACGATGGAATCGATCCTCTACATCAGCACGAGCACGCTCGATCGATCGACCGCAGACCGCGTTGTCGAAGCGTTGGCGGCAGATAGCGTCGCGCGTAACGACGATCGCGATCTTACCGGGGCCTTGATCTTCACCGGGACGCATTTCGTACAGATTCTCGAAGGTGCGCCGGAAAAGATCGAGTTGTTGCTGTGCTCTCTGCGCGCTGACAATCGCCATAGGGAAATTGTGATCATAGAACGCGGGCAGCTCTCGGCACGGCGCTTTTCTAGCTGGCGGATGGCTTATGCCGGGCCATCTCAATTCATCGGACGTAAGATCAGTCGGGTGCTGAACGATCCTTCGCCCGGAGAGCTTCGCTGGGCTGCTGGCTGGCTCACCCATCTGATGCAAGAATTCGTCGCACCGTAGCAATGCAGGAGCGGGGAGGGCGACGACCCGTGCCACATGCGCGAATAGCCTTGCAAAGCCGGATAATGCGCAGATGGTCGCGGCGACCAAGCGGGAGCCGTCTTCGATGTCCGATACCCGACACCCTCATGAAAGCGTTTCCACTGGTCTGGAAACGCTCGATGGGATTTTGGCGGGTGGCTACGCACGAAATCGCATCCACCTGATCGAAGGGCGGCCCGGATCCGGCAAGACGACGCTTGCCCTCCAGTTTCTTGCGGCGGGACGCGAAGCGGGTGACCGCGGAATTTACATCACGCTGTCCGAAAGCCGCGAGGAGTTGCGGCACGTCGCCAAAACACACGGCCTCAACCTCGACGCCGTCGAAATCCGCGAGCTCGTTCCGCCTGAGTTGACACTGAATGCCGAGATGGAACAGTCGGTCGTCTACGCCGCCGATCTCGAACTCAACGAGACGATCAATCTGGTAATGAAAGCGGTTGAGGAAGTCGATCCGACGCGCGTGGTGTTCGACAGCCTGTCCGAAATTCGCCTGCTGACGCAGGAACCCCTGCGTTATCGTCGCCAAGTTCTGGCACTCAAGCACTTCTTTACTCAACGAGGGTGCACCGTCTTGTTTCTCGACGACGTAACTGCCGAAGACGACGATGTGAATTTGCATAGCCTGGTGCACGGGGTGATCCGGCTCGAACAGATCGCAGTCTCCTACGGCGGTGAACGCCGACGGCTTCGGGTTTTGAAGATGCGAGCACGCGGCTTCGCAGGTGGGTTTCACGACTACAAGATCCGCCAAGGCGGGTTGCGGATATTTCCGCGCCTGGCGGCTGGTGACTTCGACCCTGCGTGGGAAGATAGCCCGCAAGCGAGCAGCGGACTGCCGGAACTCGACGCATTGATCGGCGGCGGGCTCGACCGCGGCACGAACACCTTGCTGGTGGGGCCGGCGGGCGCGGGCAAGTCGACGCTGGCGATGCAGTTCGTCATCAAAGGGGTCGAGCGCGGTGAAAAGGCCCTGTTCCTCAGTTTTGAGGAGACAGCGCGCAACTTTCAGCGTCGCAATGGGGGGATCGGCATCGACGTAAGCAAAGCGATCGAATCCGGAATGTTGATTTTCCGCACCGTCGATCCCGCCGAGCTAACGCCAGGCGAGATGACCAACGCCATCCGCGAGCATGTTGAAGCCGGCGTCTCCACGGTCGTCCTGGATTCGATCACCGGATACCAGCATGCGATGCCAGAGGAAAAGTTTCTCCTGCTCCAAATGCATGAACTGCTGACCTATCTCAATCAGCATAATATTCTAACATTCCTGGTCCTCGCCCAAGGGGGAATGGTCGGTGAAACACGGTCGCCGTTCGCGATCACCTACCTCGCTGACACAGTCTTGTTACTTCGCTATTTCGAGGTCGCGGGGAGAGTGCGCAGAGCAATCTCCGTCATCAAGCGTCGCACAGGCGGCCACGAGATCACATTACGTGAATTCCGTATTCAAAACGACGGGATTCATGTCGGCCGCGTGTTGTCCGACTTCAGTGGCATTCTCACCGGCAGCGCAAGCCAGCGCGGCGAGCACTCTGACCCGTTTGGCGAAGAACCAGCCCCGATGCCCGGCAGGTGAACGAACCCGTCGCGATCTGCGCCCCGGCGGGGCGCGACGGAATGGTTCTGCTCGAAATATTGCGGTCGAATGACATTGCCGCCTGCTTGACGAAGCCGGAAGCGCTGGTTGGCGGCATCGAAGCCTCGGCCTACGCTGCGGTGCTCCTCACCGATGAAGCGACCAGGTTGATCGCGCCCGAAGCGATGGAAACCGCACTGTCCGGTCAACCGCCCTGGTCGGATCTGCCATTCGTCGTGCTGACTTCTCGGGGCCGGCCGGGGCCAAGACTTGCCGGGATGCTGAAAATATTAGGTAACGTCGTTCAGGTGGAACGGCCGGTCCATCGGGCCACCGTTGTCGACCTGGTTGGCAACGCACTTCGCGCACGCCGCCGCCAGATCGAAGCGGGGTGCTATCTCGAGGAGCGCGAGATCGCTGAGCGAAAGCTACAGGAATTTGCTGACGGTCTTGAACGTCAGATTGCCCACCGCACCCGCGCGCTCACGGCGACAAGCCGACGTCTGTCTGTACAGATCAAGGAGCGCGTCGCGGCACAAGAGCGCATGAACCAGATGCAGTCCGAACTTATCCACGTTTCGCGGCTCAGTGCGATGGGCACGATGGCATCCACGCTCGCGCACGAACTCAACCAGCCGTTGACCGCGGTGTCGAATTACCTGCGCGGCAGTATTCGCCTGCTCGAAGCGAGCAATAATGTGGTCGATGCAAGCGTGCTGGGGGGATTGGAGAGCGCCGTCGCCAGCGCCCACCGCGCTGGGGAAATCGTCCGCCGCTTACGTGAATTCGTGTCACGCGGCACGGTCAATCGTAGGACAGAGAACGTGCCGAAACTGATCGATGAGGCCATCGCCGTTGGTCTGGTCGATGCGATGGCCTCGGGCGTGACCTGCACGGTCGCGCTCGACCCTCGCGCGACGTCGATTGTCGTCGATCGGGTACAGATTCAGCAGGTGCTGATCAATCTGCTTCGCAATGCGGTCGAGGCGATGGGAACCACTAAGCGGCGCGAAATCACGATTCGAACTCGCTACCTCGGCAACGACTCCGTGGTCGAAGTGTCAGTAGCCGACACCGGCCCGGGGCTACCGCCTCAGACGCTGGCGACCCTGTTTTCCCCCTTCACGTCAACAAAGGACGATGGCATGGGCATCGGACTGTCGATTTGCCGAACGATCGTAGAGGCAAATGGCGGAACGATCATGGGCGGAAACTGGCTTGGCGGTGGTGCGGAGTTCCGATTCACGGCGCCAATCGCTTCCGAAGCGTTAGCGGGCAGCTGATCATGGCAGCATAGCGGCGACAAGGCCTACCTCGACAATGCATGGCGTTGCCCCTCGGGAGGGCGGCCACCCATCCATGCCCGCCGGCGAAAATCTGGCACTGGGCGTTGCCCTTGCTCACTTTGGCGATGACCGCTTGCCGATGGGCCTCTGCGCTCGCCCGCATCGAACGCGACCATCGCCAACCGCCATGACGATCGCGCCGAGCGCTGCAGCTCTTGAGGCCGGCGCCGGGACGACTCGCGGTTCTGCCAATCGGTAGCTAACGATTTCCGACCTTCGGCACGTTCAGCGTCCCCCAGTTGCAACGGGCTCTGACGCTGGAAATCGGCCGATGCCCATCGATCTGTTCTTCGGTCCAGACGCTGATGGCGAACGCCTGGCCGATTTGGCCCACCCGCTTAACGCTTTGTTTACCTAAACTCTCCACTGTTTGACGCCTCGGCACAGGCGCGTTGTCGGCGGGTCGAGCGGTAAGAGTGCAAGGAGGACGATGATGCGTCGTGATGCGCGCGATCTCCTGGACAAGCTGGGTCGGCGGGATGTGCGCTATCGACAGTTCGTCGACAGCACGACCGACATGGAATTGTGGCCGATCTTCGAGGCGCTGCTGCGCGACGATCGCGTTATCGGGGCCGATTGGCCTACGCAGGCCGAACCGCACGGCGGGCTGGTCGAGCGGCGGCCGGCCAGCGATGACGCCGTAAACTCTGCGGGGCGACCGATCGACCCCTTCCCGGACGCCCGCGAGGCGCCGGCCGCTGCGAGCAAACCGGCGGGATCGTCGTTGTTCGGCAACTATGAGCCAACCGGACGTCCAGTCATGCGCCCTTCGACCACGCCGCGGGCGCAAAGCATCCGCAATTTTCTTTCGCATCTCTCGGACGACGATTGATGCCCCTGATCCTGGTCCATTCGCCCAAGGGGGGCACCGGCTCGAGTTTCATCGCTGCGCAACTGGCGCTCGCCATGGCGGCGCATGGGCGCGATGTGACGGCGATCGACTTCACTTATCAAGAGGGGCTCAAGCTTCACTTCGGGCTCGGACCGACGCAACAACTCGCTCAGTTCGGCGACACGCGTGTCGATCCCCTGGTGGTCGGCGGCGTGCGGCTGCTCGACGGCCATCATGCGTCGCGCCAGCAATGGTTCCAGGAGGCGGTCGGCTCCAGCCTGCTGCCGCTCGACGACGACCGCGTGATCATCGCCGACGTGTCGGCGGGTAGTCGCGATCTGCGGGATATGCTGATGGAGGTGGCACAGTTGCATATCTGCACAATGATGCCGCGTCCGGCCTCGCTGGCGGCCTTGCCCAAAGTGATGCCCGGCGTGCCGACGATCGAGCTGGCCAAGACCGTGTTCGTGCTCAACCAGCTCGACGACCGCCGCAAACTGTCAAGGCACTCGCATTTGTTCGTCCGCGAGCTGTTCGGCGATCAGTTGATTGGCGTCGTCCGCCGTGACGAAGCGGTCAATGAAGCTTTGGCGATGTTCCAGCCGATCGCCAAATATGCACCGTCGAGCGTCGTGCTGGCGGATTTCGAGGTGTTGACCGCTGCCGTTGAGCAGCGCTGCGGGCTCGTTCGCGTGGACGGTCGCCAATCGGCCGGAGCGGGATCGTGAACGTGGGGCAGGCGATTGCGAACCCCCGACATGGCTTCACATTAGCCGGCAAGACGCTGACCGCGATCGGCCTAATGCTGGCGGCGGCGATCGCGATCGTCGTTGTGACGGTGCCGCTCGACTTACGCTCGCAATGGCTGTTCGGCGCGGTGACGATCGTTGGCGGCATGGCGATTGGTCGGCTGCGTCTCGAACGAACGACGCTGATCATCGCGATCCTGTCGCTCGTGGTGTCGACCCGGTATATCCTGTGGCGAACCTTCTACACGCTGGAATTCGATTCAGCAGCAGGCGCGGTGCTCGGCATCGGGCTTTATGCCGCCGAGCTCTACGCATGGGTAATTCTCGCGCTCGGCGTGTTCCAGACCAGTTGGCCGCTGCACCGCCCGGTCGTCGCGATGCGCGACGAACCCGAACGCTGGCCGACCATCGACGTCTACATTCCGACCTATAACGAGAGCCTCGAGATCGTCCGCAACACCGTGTTCGCAGCGCTGGACATGGACTATCCGGCCGAGCGCTTCACCGTGTTCATCCTCGACGACGGCCGCCGCCCGGAATTCCGCACCTTCGCCCGCCAGATCGGTTGCGGTTACCTGACCCGTGCCGACAACCTCCACGCCAAGGCCGGCAATCTCAACGCGGCAATGCGCCGAACCGATGGCGAGCTAATCGCGATCTTCGACTGCGACCATGTGCCGACGCGTGCTTTCCTGCAATTGACGGTGGTCTGGTTCCAGCGCGACCGCAAACTCGCGATGCTTCAGACGCCGCATCATTTCTATTCGCCCGATCCGGTGCAACGCAATCTTGGCGCGGTGCGCGACATGCCGGGCGAAGGTGACCTCTTCTATGGTCCCGTCCAAATGGGCAACGATCTGTGGAACGCAACTTTCTTTTGCGGCTCTTGCGCCCTCATCCGCCGCGACGCGCTGATGGAGACCAACGGGTTTGCCGGCGAGACGGTTACAGAAGACGCACACACCGCCTTGAAGCTCCAGCGCAAGGGTTGGAATACCGCCTATATTAACGCTCGTCTTTCCGCCGGGCTCGCCACCGAACGGCTGGTCCTCCACATCGGCCAGCGCATCCGCTGGGCCCGCGGGATGACGCAGATTTTCCGGATCGACAATCCGCTGCTCGGTCGCGGGCTGAAGCTGCCGCAGCGGCTTTGCTACCTCAATGCGATGCTGCACTTCCAGTTTCCGCTGCCGCGCATCGTGTTCCTCACCGCGCCGCTCGCCTACTTGATTTTCGGACAGAATATCATCCACGCGCCGGCGTCGCTCATCTTCGCCTATGCCCTGCCGCACCTCTATGTAGCGATGGCGTCGAGCGAGCGCGTGCAGGGCGGCACGCGGCGGCCGTTCTGGGGCGAGATTTATGAAACTTTGCTCGCTTTCCATCTCGTCAAGCCGACCATCCTCACCCTGCTCAACCCGCGCAAGGGCACGTTCAACGTGACCGACAAAGGCGGCCTACTCGATCAGACCTACATGGACCTGCACACCGTCCGGCCCCATCTTGTCACGATCGGGCTGCTGATCTTCGGCATCGTTTTCGGGATCATCAAATACTTCTTTCCGGCGATTTTCGAAGAGCAGCGCGACACGCTGTTGCTCAATGCCGGCTGGGCAACATTTAGCCTGGTGATCCTGCTCGCCGCCGTTTCCGTGGCCCGAGAGCGCCGGCAAACCCGCCAGCACATCCGGATCAATATCGCGGTGCCGGTGACGCTCTATTTCGACGACGGCTTCGTCGTCGATGCGACGACACAGGACATCTCGCTTGGCGGCCTCGCGGCCGATATGCCGCGCGGCTTTCAGCTCCAGGGACGCAATGTCACGGATATTTCCATGCCGATGGGCGACGAGAAGTTGACCATTCCGGTTGATACGATCCGTATGGAATCGGGCACCGCCAACGTACGCTTCCAACCCCTCGAGCAAGATAGCGCGCGACTGCTCGTTCGCGCGGTGATGGGTCGCGCCGATGCTTGGCAGCCGGCCAAACAGCTGCCGACCGTATCAGGGTGGCGGTCGCTGCGTGATATCGTGACGGTCGATCTCGTCACCTTGCGCCGTCTTGTTACCGCTGGTGGTCGCCGGCGTCAGCGCGTCAAGGCGCTGGCGGCGATGTCTACAGCCGTCGCAGGTGCAGCCGCCGCACTGGTCATGATGGCGATGCCGGTTTCGCCGGCCAGGGCCGCGACAGCGCCGACGCGGGTGGAAACCGCCGCGCAAGCACGCACGCCGGGCCTCCACCATGTGCGCCTGTCGCTGCGCGACCTGCAGATCAAGAGCGCCATTCGGCTACAGGGAACGCGGGGCGAAATCGGTGTGCCGTTCGGTATGCCGCGCAATCAGGTGGTCACCGGCGCGACGATGACGCTGGATTTCGGCTATTCGCCGACGCTGCTCGGCGACCTAAGTCAGCTGGTCGTGCTCGTAAACGACGAGGTCGTTACGACGGTCGTGCTCGATCCATCGAATAGCGGCGAGCACCAGGTCACCTTCACCGTCAACCCGGCCCTGTTCCTGCCCGGTGACAACCATCTGAACCTGCGCTTCCTGGGCCACTAGGCCCGCGATTGCGAAGACCCGTTTCATTCGTCGCTTTGGGCAAATATCTCCAACGTTCGGTCCTATCTCGATCTCACCGTACAGACGCTCCGCCTCTCGCCCGATCTCGCGCGACTGCCGACGCCGTTCTTCGACAAATACAGCAACCTTCCGCTGATCCTGCCATTTGTGTTCGGAAAAAACCCGTCCAATGGCGATCTCGAGGCGGCGGCGAGCACCGCATCGTGGTTCGGCGCCTTCGCGAGCTATCGCGGGTTCAGCTTCCCGCCGGTCTATGGCCGCATTCCCGAAGGCAATGCGATCGTCTTCCTGACGCCCGACGCGGCGGTCGCTGGCATCAATGTGCCGATTACCGGCCCCTCGCTCCAAGTGGTCGCCAATCCAGCCGATCCGGCCGGGCAATTGCTCCTCGTTATGGGCCGCACCGAAGCAGAGCTGAAGCAAGCGGCAGCCGCGCTCACCACAGGCAGGGGCGTCTATGGGGGCAGCAGAGTCTCGGTCGATGGTGCCCAGATCCCCCTGTTTGCACGCTATTCCGCGCCGCGATGGTTGCGCACCGACCGCCCGATTCGGCTTGGCGAGCTGGTCGATCCGCTGACGCTCGAAGGTCGCGGCCTGCCGCCGGGTCCGCTCAGTGTGCCGTTCCGTGCGGCGCCTGATCTGTTCTTCTGGCCGCGCCAGGGCGGCATGCTCAACCTTAATTTTCGCTATCCCTCGGCGCCGTGGCTCGACCAGCGGGGATCGCGGCTCGATGTCTCGATCAACAACCAGTATCTCCGCACGCTGTCTCTCGCCGGCGGCAATTGGTGGCAACGGCTGATGGGCGACGACAGCGCGATCTCGCACACATCAACGGCGAACATCATTTTGCCGCGCTACAATCTGTTCGGCCAGAACCAGCTGACCTTCGACTACAACCTGATCCTCGCCGACAAGCGCCGCTGCAAAGGGACGTTGCCCGACAACGTCCGCGTCAATGTGCTGCCTGACAGTACCCTCGACCTGACCCACGCCTATCACGCGGTGCGGATGCCCGATTTGTCCACTTTCGCGGGTGCCGGCTTCCCTTTTACCGTCCGACCGGATCTCGGTGAGACCGCGGTGATTTTGGCCGGCAACCCAGACCCGTCGACGATCAAGGCGTTCCTCGATCTGATGGGCCGGATGGGCGATTCTACCGGGGCTCCGGCGGTGCGCGTCACTGTGACGCGCCAGTATGATCCCGACGCTTTGGCCGGCAAGGACGTCATCGTGATGGGTGGGCTGGGGATGGCACAGCTCTCGCTGTTTCGCGGCGCACCCGTTTATTCCGACGGCAAAGGGCTGGTCGTCCGCCAGAGCTCGATCTTTCGCCGTGCCTTCGATGGCTACTCGATCCTGGACCGCACCGCGGCCGATCGCGCCAACGAATTTTTGTACAGCACCAATAGCTTCACCGGGCTGGTGAGCTTCCAGTCGCCCGATGACAGCGACCGGACTGTCGTCGCGTTGCTGTCGAGCGATCCTGCCGGATTGCCGACGATGGTCGATGCGTTCGCCAATGCCCAGACCAATGCGCAGGTCCAGGGTGCTCTGTCGGTCGCCAACGGCAACGGCATGCTCAGCTTCGCTGTCGGCAACAGTTACTGGATCGGTTCGCTGCCAGTCTGGATGAAGATCGCATACTGGTTCAGCAGCCGCCCGATCCTGATGGCGCTCGGCGCCTTCCTCGTCGCGGTGTTGCTGGCCGGTCCAGTCTACCTGCTGCTCAAGCGGCAGGAACGGCGGCGGCTGAGGGCAGTGGAGGAAACATGAAACGCTCGCTCAAACGGCTGGGCCTGATCGCGCTGGTGCTGATGGCTTTGCCTTCCGCTGCGGTCGGTCAGAGCGTCGGTGTCGATGCGCTGCTCAACCAGGCACGCTATTGGCAGGCGAAGGGGCGCCGCGATCTCGCCGGCCAGGCTTATCGTCGCGTGCTGCAGGTCGATCCCGGCAACGCCGCCGCGCGACAGGGATTGTCCGCCACCAACACGCGCGCGCCGGCGCCCCGACCCGTTCCGACGGCAAAGGCGCCGAATGCTCCGCGATCGGCCACGATTTCGGCACCGGTGTCGGCTCGGGTCGCCGTTCCTTCTCCAGTCGACCGTGGTGGTGATGCCCGCGCCGCTGGTTTCCGCGCCCTCGATTCCGGCGATCTCAACGCTGCGGCGCGCAGCTTTAACGCTGCGCTGTCGGCGAGGCCACGTGACGCCGATGCCCTTGGCGGGCTGGGCCTGGTGCGGTTGCGCGGCAGCCAATTCGACGAGGCGCGCGATTTGCTGACCCGCGCCGCTAAGTTGGGCAACGCGAGCCGCTGGTCGCAAGCGCTGGCGGCGGCGAGTTTCTACGCCGATCTCGGCGACGCGCAGAAAGCCTATGATGCCGGCAATTTGCCGGATGCTGAGGCAAAGGCGTCGCAGCTTGCCGGATCGAGCTTCACCGATCGCGCGCCCGCGCTACAATTGCTCGCGCAAATCTATCAGCAGGAAGGCCGTTATGGCGGCGCTGGCGATCTTTTCCGACAGGCTGCCGCGATCGGCGTCGGTAAGGGAGCCGGAGACCTGCAGGCGCAGGCTATCCACGCTCAGGCGATGCAGGCCGCGGCGTCGGGCAACGCGGCCCTGGCCAATCAGTTATTCGGGCGCGCGATCGCTACGGATGGGGAGAATGCGTGGCTGCGCTACGACTACGCGCGGTTCCTGACGCAGCAGGGCAACCGCGCCGAGGCGAGCGCGCAAATCGCTGCGCTCTCGCAAACATCCGATCCACAGGCGTTATTCGCGGCCGCGTTGCTGAGCCGAGATGCCGGACAGCCACTGCAAGCCGAAGCGTTGCTCGCGCGCATTCCCGAGCGACAGCGCACGCCGGATATCGCCAATCTCCTGCTGACGTTGAAGGCCGATCAGGCGATCGATCGTGCCCGCACGATGCGCCGCCAAGGCCAGGTGGCGAGTGCCAGCGCTTCGCTTGAGCAACTCTCGCAGACACCAGGACTTTCTGCCGGCGCGCGCGCGCAACTTGCCGGCGCGTTGCTTGAGTTCGGTGATACCGGCGGCGCGGCGTCAATCGCACAGGCGATCCCACTCGACGAGATCAAGGACGTCGGCAACATCGATCCGCTGGTCCGCGTGCTTGCTGCCACCGGGCAAGACGCACAGGCCTATGCCGCGTTGCAGCGTGCCCAGACGCTGGCCGGCGGTGCCGCGACGGACCAACAGAAAGTCGCGCAACTCGGCGGCGTGCTCGTTGCTGGCCAGGCCGATCGACTGCGCCAAAGCGGACAGCTCGCGCAAGCGTTCGATCTGCTTCAGAGGCAGTGGACGCAAGGTCCCGGGAGCCCGGACATCCTCGCCGCTCTCGGCCGGCTCTACCAGACAGGACGACTGTATCCCCAGGCCCAGCAAACCTTTCAGCTGGTTCTGGCTCAGCAGCCCGGCAATGTTGGTGCACTGATCGGGGTTATGGATTCAGCAGCGTCGGCGGGCGATCGCGATACCGCCAAACGCGCCATGGACCAAGCGATCCGCGTCGCCCCCGCCAACCATGAAGTCTACCTTGCCGCAGCGCGTGTCGAACAGGCGCGCGGCGACGAGAAAGCCGCTTACCGCGACCTCCAGCGCGCCCGCGAACTCTATTTACATCAAAGCGGCGTGACAGCGGGCGGCTTCCTGGCCTCGAACCCGTTTGCCGCCGCCCAGGGCGGCAATCCATACAGCGCCGCCGCCACGCCGGCTGCGGTCAACCCCTTCGCGCTCGGCTCGACGCCTCCAGCGCCTTATGCGCCGCAGGGCGGCTATGCCGCGTCTCCCTATCCGGCGTCGTCTCCTTATCCAGCAGGGCCAGGCAGCTACACTGCGGCGAGCGGTGTCTATCCATCACAGGCGGGTTATCCGACGGGAACGGTGGGACTGCCGCCCGCAACCGGCATTGTGTCGCCGTCACAAGTGCCGGATGGGGCCAATACCCCGTATGCGGCTTCGGGACCGGCGGTGCCGAGCGATCCGGTGCTGGCCGGCATCCAGCGTGATATGCAAGCGCTTTCCCAGGATAGCGGCGTCCGGGTCGATGCTGACACCCAGTATCGCCAACGATCGGGCGAGACCGGCTTGAGCCGCCTACGCGAGCTTGGCGGTAGCGCCACCGTCTCCACGGACATCGCCGGCGGCCGTATTTCCGGCAAAGCCGAGGCGGTGGTTGTCGATGCCGGTCGCCCAACGGGATCGGCGCTCGCCCGGTTCGGCCGAAATCCAACGTCGGAAGCCCAGGCGATTGTCGCGCAGCAGCCATCGCAACTCGCCCAGGCTGCAA
Organism: Sphingomonas koreensis; assembly: GCA_006438735.1. GTDB lineage: Bacteria > Pseudomonadota > Alphaproteobacteria > Sphingomonadales > Sphingomonadaceae > Sphingomonas > Sphingomonas koreensis_A. Next base: position 321,828 of record RCZF01000001.1, read on the forward strand.
CGCAGCATGCCTCGGGCGTGGCGCTCTCGGCATCGTATGAGGGCAAGACGGTCCAGGCGGATGTCGGCACCACCCCGCTCGGGTTCGAGAAGACCAACGTCGTCGGCGGCGTCAGCATCACGCCGCATCTCTCACCGCACAGCACGATCAAGCTTCACGCCGAACGCCGACCCGTAACCGATAGCGTCGTGTCGTACGCCGGTACGCGCGATCCGGTGACCGGCGCCCTGTGGGGGGCGGTAATCAAAAGCGGCGGCGGCGCATCCTATTCCTATGACAAGGATGGAACCGGCTTCTACGCCGATGCCGCTTATCACCATTTCGATGGCTTCAATGTCGTCGCCAACAATCAGCTCGAGGCCAATGTTGGTGGCTATCTGCCGGTGATGCGCGATGCGAAGTCATCGCTAACACTCGGTGTCAACGCAAACTATCAAGCCTATGATAACAATCAAAACTTCTTCACGTTCGGCCAGGGCGGCTATTTCAGCCCACAAAGCTTCTTAAGTATCAGCTTTCCCGTCCGTTATCAGAGTCAGCAGCGCGGCCTATCGATCGATGCGAACGTAGCCCCCGGCTACCAGAGCTACGATCAACGCGCTTCCCCGCTCTACCCCACGGATCCGGCGGCCCAGGCCGAACTGGACTCGCTCAAAGGACGGGACAACGATGTGCGGTCTTTTTTCGATAGCATCAGCAAGACAGGGTTCGGCCTCGCCGGCAGCGGTTCGGCATACTACGCTGTTCGCGACGGCACACGGATCGGCGGTGAAGTCGATTACAACAGCTTTGGCGATTACAATGAATTCAAGGCGATGATCGGCATTCGTCATTCGCTGGGAGAAGGCCGATGAACCTGCTTGCTACCCGTGCGGCGCTTAACCGCGCGAGCACACCCAAGCATTTTGCGCCCGCCAGTACATGGCCGCTACTCGCGCGCTTGATCGGTGAGGAAGTCCTCGCCACGGCCAGCGATGGTCAGCGGACCGGCTTTTTCGTCGCGGTCGGCCGACGGGTCGCCGCCTTGGCGCCGATGGACGGGCTCGATGACATCGAGGCCATCGTCGAGACGATGAATCATGTCTGGGCGATACTTGGCTTTGGCCGGGCGTCGATCGAGCTGGACGATGACGGAATCGACATTATCCATGACGGCGTGCCGCGCGCCACTGACGAAGCCCCGGACGAGCGCTGGGGACAAGCAAGTGCGGCGCTGCTCGAAGGCGCCTATGATTCCTGGTTCCGGGGGCTCGGGAGCAAGACAAATCTGCGTACCTGGGTACGGCGTCAGGACGGCGGGACGGTCGAACTTCGTCATGGAATGTGACCGGCGGGGGCTGCTTGCCACCACCGCTTTGCTCTGCCTCGTCGGGTGCGCGCCACCAGGAGGAAAAGCGGTGGCGGCAAGCCCTACGCGGGACGGCTGGGCACGGTTCAAAGCTCAGTTCATTCAGCCCGACGGGCGCGTCGTCGATATCGGCAATAACGGCATCAGCCATAGCGAAGGCCAGGGCTATGCCCTGCTGCTGGCGACGACCAACGACGATCGTGCGACATTCGATCGCGTACTCGGTTGGACCGAACGGACGCTAGCGCGAACCGACGTCGCGCTTTTTTCATGGCGCTACACGCCCGGAGCAGCGCAGCCGGTCGATGATCCCAACAACGCGACCGATGGCGATACGCTGATCGCCTGGGCGTTGCTGCGTGCGGCCGCGATGTGGCACAGGCCGGCTTATGCCGAACGTTCGACTGCGATCCGCGGAGCGATCCGCGCCGAGCTGGTGAGCGAGCGGTTCGGCAAATCTTGGCTGATGCCGGGGATGTCCGGCTTCGACACGCCGGCGGTGCTCGTGCTCAATCCTTCATACTACATCTGGCCCGCGCTCGATGCCTTCGCCGGCGCCGATGGGCAGAGCGCGTGGCAACCGGTGATCGATAGCGGCCTCGCGCTTTTGACAGGCGGCAAGTTTGGAAAACACCGTTTGCCGAGCGACTGGATCGATGTTCGGGGAGATGCCAGCTTCGTTCCCGCGCAAGGCCGGCCGCCGCTCTTCGGTTTCGACGCGGTGCGCGTGCCGCTCTATCTCATGCTGTCGGGGCGCACCGCGCCGGCCGCGGATATTGCCCGATATTGGCAGTCGCTGGTCGCGGCCAATCAAGCGCTCCCCGCTTGGGTTGATGTCGAGAGCGGTATCTTCGCGCCTTATTCGCTATCCACCGGTGCGCAGGCGATTGCCGAGCGGCTTCTTGGCAACACGGCGCTGCCTGACGCCCTCGATCTGGACTATTATTCCAGCGTTCTCGGCCTGATGACGAAGCTCCAAAATGTATGACCGACGCTTCCCTTTCGATCGGCATCCGTGTGCGGGGTCAATCGATATCACGGCCGATTGTGGCGCAAGCGATTCGGGCGGTCGCTCAGCCTCGCGGTTCGAAGCGTGCTTCGTTTGACGGAATAACCTCCTAACCTCCGAGGATTCTGGGCCGTCATGCGGCAGGGCGCTTGATCCGCTGGACGGCGCTACGACCGGGCGAAGGCTTCGGCGAACTGACAAGCGGCTCCGCATCGGATCGGGCGATCACGATTGTTAGCGAACTCTAGGGTCAGGACCCATTGATCTGAGAGGCGCGATCTGAGTCAGGCGCCGCGAGGAGACCGCTCATGAGCAACCTGTATTTGCTGACGGACGAGCAGATGGCGCGGCTTCAGCCGTATTTCCCCAGGAGCCATGGGAAGCCAAGGGTTGAGGTCTGTCGGCTCGTATGCGGCAAAATCGCTGCAGCGAAGAGTGCCAACCAGAGCGCGCGTTCCGTCTGCGGCTCTATCCGCGACACGCCAATTCATCCAAGCCAACAAACACCGCCGCCTCTTAGACGATGCGGCGCTTGGACACGACGGCGTTGCCGGAAAGCTATTGTCGGGTCAGCCCAGAGCGACGCTCTTCATGATCACCTGGTCGTCGGCGATCCCGGCATGCTCACGAACGACGGGGGATTGCATGATGCCCTCGCTATTGATCACCGTGCGGACCCCGCGCGACCAGGCAGCGTTGAAGAACGCGGTCGCGACGCGCTGCTGTCGAACGCGCTGTCGTCGCTCCCGGCAAGGACGCGGTCATAAGTGATGATGATGCAGACCGGCGCGTCGAATTGGCGAAAGCCGCGCAATACCTAGTCCTGCCGCGCGTCCTTGTCGTCACGCGCGATGCCCATAGCCGCGAACAGCTGTTATGCTACGCCGATCTGCCGCTCGCGGTGCGGCCCGGCAGATGTCTCGCCGGTCCGGAACTCACGCGATTGCGGTACGCCTGCGACTGTTCTTCTCGCGATCACCGTGTCGGTTGGCGATCCGGGGGGAAGGACCGCCAACCGAGGCTTGTTGAGCCATCCTGGGGGAGGACAGCTCATCAGCGGCGACTGGTTTCGCTGCAAAGAGCTTTCACACGACGGTGATGACCGCGGCTTTACCAAGCGGGACCGTGGTTCTACGGTATCGAGCGCGAACCGGGCGCTAAGCACGATTAAGAGCGTGATCCGCAGAGGGTTGGCGCGGCTTAAAAATCGGTTCGAATCGATCGAGTTGCCGCCGCCCGGAAGGTCGAACGGTGAATCACTATGCTATGCGCCCAAGCCGTAGTCAGCTTGGAGATGGCACGTGTCGCTCGCTCGCGAGCGCCGCTCTTGTTGGCCGACGGCGCATTCGCCGCTCAGCGGGCGAGCGGGACGTTCGACAATTGGATTTCGCGCTCAAGAGGCTGTCGACTCTAATTGCTGGTCCCTGGGTGGCTACTAACCTCATTCATAAGTGTGGCAACGGCCGTAACTATCTGAGCTGGTGCGAAGGGCTTCCCGACCATGATGCTGTTCGGGACGCCTTTTGATGCCCACTCGTGCCCGCTGTCGCCGCTCATATAGACGATCGGCATATCGTGAACGAGCTCCCGTGTGCGCTGGCCGACGTCCCAGCCACTTGGACCGGCCCCGAGCCTAATATCTGTGACGACTGCACAAAAGCGAGTGGCGTCATCGCCAAGTTCGGTGATGGCTTCGGCGCCATTGCCAGCGATCACAACCTTAAAACCGGCGTCCGTAAGCGCGTCTTCCAGCATCTGTTGAATAAGAATTTCATCTTCAACAAGAAACAGAATCGTGTCGGTGGTCATCGAATTTTCGTCCACAAAGGCTCAGAACGGAGCAAGGCGTTTATCTACACCAGCCGCGGTCGTGCCGGAAGGCCACAACCATCGAGTCGTAATGATGCTAAGATGGCCGACAGCATGGCGTGCGACCGCCACATCGGCGCTCCCGCTCCATCCGCCGCCTCTGCCTGGTCTAACTGCACGTCGACCGCTGTTTGCGTGATCTCGACCGCTTGGGCGTTGCTGAGCGTTGAATTTTCGCAAAGCCCGTGGATCAGGCTTTCGACAAGCAGCAAGGCCGCCTGACCGTGAGAGTCGGACGAGGTCAACGTCGCCCCTCGCCTAGATGCGTTATCGTTATCGTTCATGGGCATCGGAACACCTTCGGTACACGGAGCTTAGTACCGACAATTTGTGGCGGAAGGGCATAATGCCGGGGTTACACTGCGGCCACCATGAGCGATGATCTGGCTGAGGCTCGAAAGCCAAGCCGGTACCCGGACGAGACACATGTTGCTCCTTTAGCAGCAGATAAGCAGTGGGAACTGGTTTGAGCGATCCTGCAGCTGGCGTGTTTTCGGCGATGGGGACGACGGCGCGCTCGCCTCGCATGGTCCTCTTCCGAAAAGGGTGGTTTCCCGTTGGGCGTTGTTCTCACCAAATTCCGCACCGATCGGGTGACGAAGCAACAGCTGCCGCCTTTCGCCTCTACGCTGGCGTCGGCCGGCAGCTATTGCCCAGTTCGATGCCAAAAGCGGAACGACAGCAACCCGCCCAGATCGAGCCGTTGAGCGGCTGGATCGGGCGCGTTCAAAGCGGTCGCCCGTCAAAATGAACGAACGACGGAAGTTAGGAAACCGAAAATTGCCCACGAATGTCCAAGTGTCGGTCTCTGTCCGTTCATCGGCGCTGCCGCATCATGGCGATCGAGGCCTTGGGATTGATGATGTGGAGCCGCCCGTCCGCGCTGCTTTGTGAGCCCGCGACGAGAAACCGGATCACTTCCGTGGGCGTGAGCGCCGGATCGAGAGCTAGGAGCTTGGCGGCGAGGTTGACGACCGCGGGCGCTGCCATAGACGTGCCCGACAACCGCAACCGCGCGCCGCCGGGTACAACTGACTCGACCTGATAGCCGCTGGCGTGGAGTCGCACGGACTTGCCGTAGGTGGTGAACGACACCTCCTCGCCTGCCTGATCGACCGCGCCGACGGCGATCAAGTTAGGAAGATCGAACGACGATGGTTCGTCTTCGGTGAAACCATTATCATCATTTGAATTGCCTGACGCGCAAACGAACAGAACGTCGGGGGCACTCGCCAGCGCGCGCCGCAGGCCGTCGCGGTCACGCTCGAAAAGATGGCGCGCAATCACCTTGCGGTCGGCTGCGTCCTTGCCGATGCCGTTGGCCTCTAGATTGTCCTCGAAATCGGTCGGCGACAAACCCCAGCTCATATTGACGACACGAATGCCGCGGGTGCGGAACCAGTCGGCATAATGCTGGTAGGCCTCGATCTCGCGCGCGACGAAATCATCGGTGATTGGCGCCGGCACATTGTGCCATTCCCAAGTCGATCGCGCGATCGCCAGCCGGATCGCTGGATTGCCCCGCGCGGCGATGCCGGCGATGTGCGTGCCGTGAATGTAATGGCCGCCGAAAAAGTAGGTCGTCTCCGCCAGCGAGGCACGGGCAATTGGATCGAGCCCGGCGAGCTTGCGGCGCCAAGCGTCTGCCTCGGGGCTTTCGATCGAGGCATCGAGATCGGAGCTGCCCTTGATATCGCCGAGGCTGGCGGCATAGTCGTGTTGCTGCGTCGGCGTGAGTGGGTTGAGGTTACCGTGGCTCGGGCGGAAATCAATGTCATAGGCAAGGCCATGCGGATCAGCCGACGACCCCGGCGTGGGATCGACGAAAGTCTTGTCGGGAAACAGCGAGAGGTCCACACCCGTATCCCAAATTCCGACGCGTACGAGTGTCAGGTGGTCCGCCGCGGTCAGCGTGACGTCTCGCGCCGCCCAGATGTCGGGCTTGGGCGCATCGTGCGCCGCAATGTAGGCTGTCAGTGCGGCCAATTCCTGCGGCCCCGTCTGTGCGAAATAACGAATGAAGCCACGCGCAACGATAACGGCGTTAACATTTTCGCTGCTTAGTTGATGAGTCCGCGCCACTCCCGGTTCGACGGTGGCTTGAATGTGTCCGAGCATCGTGTCGGCGGAGGCGATCAGCGCGGCACCGCGTCGCTGTTTGATGCCGTTACGCACCACTGACCAAGGCAATTTGTTCAGGCTCACTATAAATTCGCGATTGAATGCGGCGACATAAACAGGGCCAGTTCGTCGACCAGTAGCGAGCCGCGCTCGCGCAAGCGCCATCGTGGTGATGCTGGTCAACAGCTTGGCCTCCGGCTTATCCGCCAATTCGCGGAGCGTCTCGATAGACCGGATTAACGCGCGATTGTCGCCGCTGAGGATTTGCAGGCCGAGCCGCTGTCCATACAGTGCGCTCAACGTGGCTTTATCCTGGATATCATAGTGCGTGAGCACCGCATCGATGTCGGCATTAACCTGAGCGGCAAAGCGCGCGAAGGTAGCGTCGTCGGCGCGAATAAGGTCAGTGGCGGTGCCGTTGATTGGATACGTGAAGCGAGGCAAGTCGTCACGGGTCCTAACGACTTTCCGCGCGATATATTGGTGCGCGCCGGCGAGGCTAGGCTCGAAGGCGATGATCAGCAGGATTGGCAGGTGGCGCAGTCGCCAAGTCATATCGAGTCCATGAAAACACCCCGACTTGTCTCTCATCGCTGCCAGACCATCGCAGCACGGGCCATTGACGAACGGCGCTATTTTAATCGAGGCTGGATGGAGATCGTGACCGGCAAGCCTTCCGAATCGACCTGCTGCCACTTCTGGCCAAGCTTCTTGCCCGCAATCAAATTACGCTCACACCTGTAGCCCATCTTGCCGTCGGCGGTCGGCTTGGCGATCATGCAGAAATGGTCGGCGTCGGCGATCCACACCTGCTGGGCGCTGGTCCCGTCCGGAAAGGTGAGGGCGACCGTCCCGTCGGCGGCAAAGACGGCGGTGACCTTGCCTTGGCTGCCGTAGTCGCCGATCAAAGTGTTGCCGATCGCAATTCCCATAGGGTTCTTGGTCGCGGCGTCTGCCGTCGTGGTCAGCGCGATAGTCGCTAGTACCCCTAAAACAATGTTTCCTGCGGTCATGATAATCCCCCGGTTGGTGGCCCCCCGTCGAGTGTAGATCGATCGACTGCGCCTGCTACCGGCAAATGCCGGTAATCGTGCGAGCTCAGAACCGTCCGACGCTGCCGGCGATTAGCGCGACGAGTTCGCCCTGCCGATGCACGCCCGTTTTGCGGAAGATCGCCTCAAGATAAGAGCGTGCGGTGGTCAGACGGATATTGCAGTCCGTAGCACTCTGCGCGAGATCGCGGCCGGTCGCCAGCGCCGCGGTCAGCCGCGCCTCAGCAGGCGATAGGTCGAACAGCGCACGCAGGATCGCGAGATCGGGTTGTGCCGGCGTGCCGTCCGCCACGTGCATGACGAGCAGCGACAGGCTCCCTGCGAAGATATCTCGCGCTGCGCCGATCAACGGCAGCACGTGGACAATCCGGCCCGGACGAACATCGGTGGCCGGCAGTGCGATCGACCGCGCACTCGACTGGCCGGCAAGGATGGTAGCGAGTGCCGCGTCGCCGGGCGGATGTCCGAGCATGATGCGCCCCCCGCCACGCGTGCCGATCAGTGCCGGGGTCATCAGCGCGTTGGTGTCGCGCACGACACCAGCGCGGTCGAGCAATGCAGCTGGCATGTCAAGCGCACACATGGCCTCAAGCGCGCCCCGTGCGCGCTCCACGCCGAGCCGCGTGGCGAGAACGCCGGCGCGAGCGAGATGCGGACGTAAAGCGGTTAGTCGGGCGATCGCCGCCCCGTCGTGACGGCCATCCGCCACTTCGCGCTCAAAGGTGAACACCACCTGCTCGTGGGTGGGCATCGGAATAGCGGTCCCGATCTGCCAGGCGACCCCGACCTCCTCGAGCAGCTGCCTTGCCGAATCGCGAGCGAGTTGCTCGGGCGTCATCAGGTCATTCAGACAGTGGAAGTACTGATCGCCGAGGGTGACCTCGCGCAATCGTTCTGGATCGCGCTCGCTACGTTTCCAAGCATCGGTCTCTGCGAAGCGGCGCAACACCTCTCGAGTGCGTTCGGTCGTTCGCCAGCGCGGTGCGGCGACGCCGTCGAAGACGAGTAATGAGCCGCTCGCCGAGTGGCTGATTGCGCTCAGCGACTCCAGAACGCCGGGCCATCGTTCGGGCACGATCGCCGCCTCGTAGATCGCCTCGACGAGATCCGGCAATTCCAACATTCATCGCCTCCACATGCCGCAGACATATCGATAGCTGGAAGCCTATCACCGGCTACGTAAATACCAAGATCGCTCGTCTTCACCTGTCAGACTCGCAGCGTGGAAAACGGCGCTACGAGCAACCTGACTTTTGATCGGATCGACAGCTTCTACCCTCATCTCCCTTGGTTGCGAGCTGTTGCGCTTCGTTGGTCGGCGGGGCCGATGCTCAGCTGAACAAGTGTCCGGTTCAGGGGAGCGGTTAGCGGTGCCGAATGTCACAACTGGGTTATTTCGGATTCGGTGTTAGCTGCACGAACGTCCGCTACGCGGCTTCGGTCGCCCGAAAGCCAGAACGCGACGTCCAAACCATCTGTCCGAGATGCGCGCGGGTGTAATGGGGCTAAATCCACCGACCCTGAAAGCTTCGCGGTCAACATCGGAAATCATGATTGTCCCGCCTATCCGAATTTAAGTGGTAGCCAATTGGGTCACCGTCGTATCGCCCCGCTGCGTCCACCCCAAGACAAGGCGCAACACGGCGGGCAGGACGAACAGCGTCAGGATAGTTGCGGTGATCAGGCCGCCGATCACGGTGATCGCGAGCGGCTTCTGCACCTCGGCGCCGGTGCCGTGGGCGAGTGCCATCGGCACGAACCCGAGCGACGGCACCACAGCCGTCATCAGCACCGAGCGAAAGCGCTCCATCGCGCCGCCAGAGATCCCCTCGTCGACCGCCATCCCGGAGCGCAGACGCGCCTGAATGCTGGTCATCATGACGAGGCCGTTGAGCACCGAGACGCCGAACAGCACAATGAGCCCGACCGCGGCCGAGATCGAGAACAGCTGCCCGGTGAGCGCCAGTGCGAACACCCCGCCCGATACGGCGAGCGGCACCGCGGCGAAGATCGCTGCCGCCATCGCCGCGCTTTCCAGCGCCATGAACAGCAGGATGAAGATCACCAAGGCGGCGATCGGGATCACCACCATCAAACGCGCCGAGGCGGCCTGCAGGCTCTGGAACTGGCCGCCCCATTCCAGATAGGTACCGGTTGGCAACTTGACCTCGGCGTCGATCTTCGCGCGCGCCTGATCGACAAAGGTGCCGACATCGACGCCTCGGACGTTCGACTGGATCACCACGCGGCGCTTGCCGTTCTCGCGGCTGATCTGGTTGAGCCCGTCGGTCTCCTGGAAATCGACGAGCTGGCGGAGCGGCACCGTTTGCCGCGCTCCTGCTGCGTTGGGTGGGAGCGCGACGGGGATCGCGCCGATTGCCTCGATATCGTCGCGCGCGGCATCCGGCATGCGCACGACGATATTGAAGCGCCGGTCACCCTCGAACACCACGCCTGCCTCGCGGCCGCCAAGGGCGGTCGCCACCGTATTGGCAACCTCCTCGACCGACAGACCAAGCCCGGCGATCGCCGACCTGTTGAAGCGGAAATCGAGCGTCGGGAAACCGCCGGTCTGCTCGACGCGAACGTCGGCCGCGCCGGGGATCGATTGCAGGACGCGGCCGATCGACGCGGCGGTCGTCGTCATCTGGTCGAGATCGTCGCCATAGAGCTTGATCGCGACATCACCGCGCACACCCGAGATCAACTCGTTGAAGCGCATCTCGATCGGCTGGGTGAATTCATAGCTATTGCCGACCAGCGTCTCGAGCTTTGCGTTCATCCGCTCGACCAAATCGTCCTTGGTCTCAGTGGGGTCGGGCCACTCGTCTTGCGGCTTCAGGATGACGAAGCTGTCCGACTGGTTGGGCGGCATCGGATCGGATGCCACCTCGGCGGTGCCGGTCTTCGAGAAGGTGTAGCGAACCTCGGGGAAGCTCGCGACGACCTTCTCGACCTTGCGCTGCATCGCCGCCGACTGCTCGATCCCCGCCGATGGAATGCGCAGCGCCGAGACAGCGAGGTTCTTCTCATCGAGCTGCGGGATGAACTCGCGGCCGACAAATTGGAAGGTCACCGCGGCGACCAGGAACACCGCGACGCCAATGCCGATCGTCGCCCACGGCCGCGCCATCGCCTTGGGTAAAGCGCGCGCATAGCGTTCCTTGGTCCAGGCGATGATCCGCACTTCCTTCTCCGCGACCTTGCTGCGAATGACGACCGCGAGCATCGCCGGCACGAAGGTCAGCGACAGCATGAACGCCGCGGCAAGCGCCAGCATCACCGTCACCGCCATCGGCCCGAAGGTCTTGCCTTCGACGCCCTGGAAAGTGAGCAGCGGCACGAACACCATGAAGATGATCGCCTGGCCGAACAGCGACGGGCGGATCATCTCCTTGACCGAGGCCGACACCTCTTCGAGCCGCTCGCCGACGCCGAGCAGTCGGCCTTCATGCTCCTGTCGCTCGGTTATCCGGCGCAAGAAGTTCTCGACGATGATGACGGTGCCGTCGACGATCAGCCCGAAGTCGAGCGCGCCGAGGCTCATCAGATTGCCCGGCACCTTCAGCTCGTTCATCCCGATCGCCATCAACAGGAAAGACAGCGGGATGACGAGCGCGGTGATGATCGCCGCGCGGATGTTGCCGAGCAGCAGGAACAGCGAGACGATAACCAGCAGCGCGCCTTCGGTCAGGTTCTTCTGCACGGTCTCGACCGTCGCATTGACCAGCTCCGATCGATCAAGCGTAACGTCGAGGCTGATGCCGGGCGGCAGCGATTTCTTGATCTCCTGAATGCGCACGCCGGCATCGCGCGCGACGGTGCGGCTGTTCTCGCCGAGCAGCATCAGCGCGGTGCCGATCACTGCCTGCTCGCCGTTCTCCGACGCCGCCCCGGTGCGCAGGTCGCCGCCGACCGACACCTCGGCCACGTCGCGCACCCGCACCGGCACGCCACCCTTGTTGGCGACAACGGCATTCTCGATCTGGTCGATCTTGGTGATGCGGGCATCGACGCGCGCGAGAAATGCCTCGCCACCGCGATTGACGTAATTGGCGCCGACCGAGAGGTTGTTGCGCTCCAATGCGTCGGCCAGATCGTTGAATGACAGGCCGAAGGACGACAGCCGCGCCGGATCGGGCTGAACGAGATATTGCTTCTCATAGCCGCCGATCGAATCGATCCCGGCGACGCCCGGCACGGTGCGCATCTGCAGCGCCACGATCCAGTCCTGCACCGTGCGCAGATAGGCGGCCTTGGCGACCTCGCTCGTCAGGCGATCGCCTTCCGGCGTCAGATAGGAGCCGTCGGGCTGCGGGCCGGGCTTCCCGGCGACCGGCTTGGCATCCTCGGCATAACGGATCGACCACATCAGCACCTCGCCGAGACCGGTCGAGACCGGCCCCATGCTCGGCTGCACGCCGTCCGGCAGATCGCCGCCGATCTGGTTGAGCCGCTCGGCGACCTGCTGGCGATCGAAATAGATGTCGGTCGAATCGCTGAAGATCGCCGTCACCTGGCTGAAGCCGTTGCGCGAGATGGAGCGCGTCGTCTCGAGCCCCGGCACTCCCGCCAGCGCCGTTTCTACAGGCAAGGTGACGAGCTTCTCCATATCGGTCGGCGACAGTGCCGGCGCGACCGAGTTAATCTGGACCTGCTTGTTGGTGATGTCGGGCACCGCGTCGATCGGCAGGCGCTGGAGCTGGTAAAGCCCGAACGCCGCGAGCGCGGCGGTGATGAACAGGATGATGTATCGGTTTCGGACCGACACATCGATGAGGCGTGCTAGCATGATGCGTGTCTCCTGAAGGTGTCGGTCAGTCTTCTTCGCCCGAGCCCTTTTCGAGCTCGGCCTTGAGGACGAAGGCCTGCTTCCCGGCGACAGTCTCGCCGGGTTTCACGCCGTTCAGGATCTGTGCGGTCTCACTGGTGCGCTCGCCCACTTCGACGGGGCGCACGGCGAAGCCCTTGGCGGTGCGCACGAACACGACATCGCGTCCGCCGACCGACTGTACCGCCTCGCTCGGTACTGCGACGCCGCCGCCGCCGTCGGTCGCGGTGATCCTCGCGCGGATATATTCGCCCACTGTCAGCATGCTGCCGCCGCTGGTCGGCGTCAGCACCACTGTCATCGTGCGGCTTTCGGCATCAGCGCTCGGCGTGATCGAGCGCACGCGCGCGGTCACATCATTGCCGTCGGCCTCGATCACGGCCGCCGCACCGGGCTTGATGCGATCACCGTCACGAACTGGCACCGACACTTCGGCCTGGACGACCGCGGGGTTGGTGATGCGGAACAGCTCGTCCGCTGCACTGACATAACTTCCGAGCACCGCCGGCGCGGCGGTTATCCGCCCTGCGATCGGCGAGCGCGCCGAGACGAACCGGCCGCTGACGCCCGCCGCCGCCGCTTCGCCGCTGGCGCTGGCGACCTGTGCGGTGGCCGCCTGATAATCAGCCCTTGCGGCCTCAAGATCGGCGCGGGCAGTGACCTTGGCGTCGTAGAGCCGCTGTTCGCGCGCGTAATTGGCCTTGGCCTGCGCCGCGCGTGCTTGCGCCGCCAGCAGCGAGCCGCTGATCGAGGCGGCGTCGCGGCTCTCGATCGTCGCGATCGTCTCACCGCGTGCGACGGCATCGCCGATCTGCTTGGTGATTCGCGTCACTCGCCCATCGGCGCCGGCTGTGAGCACGGCGAGACCAGATGGCGGCGCTTCGATCGCGCCTTGGGCGATGACCTGTGACCCAAAGCCGCCGTCATCGACGCGATAAAGGCCGATATCCGCGGCGTCGATCCGCGCTTCGTCCATCGTGATGGTGAGCGGTGTCTTCGGCGCAGCCTTGGTTGCCGAAGCCGATGCTTCTGTCGATTGCGGCTGATCGCTGCCGTGTCCGATGAAATAGCCGGCCGCGCCGGCGATTAGGGCGGCGCCTGCGACGGCCCCGAGCAATGTGCGATTCATGGAAAGCATGTCCTTCACTGCGCCCACGCTTCACGCGCGAGCGTGGCGGCGGCCTCGGCGCGAACCTGCCGCGCCGCGATGAGATCGGATTGGGTGAGGGCATAAGCCTGCTGCGCGTCGAGCAACTCGATCAGCGACACCTTGCCCGCACGGTACGAGAGTTCGGCCAGCCTCAGCGCCTCGCGCGCCTCGGCGAGGCCGCTCTGTTCGAGCGCGCCAAGCCGCGCCTCGGCCGCCGCGAGCGAGGCGCGCGCATTGGCGATCGTCGCCGTCGCCTCGTTGGTCGCCGCGGTCACGCGCGCCTCCGCTCCGGCAACGTCCGAGCGCGCGGCGGCGATGTTGCCTTGATTGCGATCGAAGACCGGCAGCGGCATCGACACACTGGCGACGAGCCCGACATCGCCGGTCTCGCGCAGATGCCGCACCCCGACCCCAACTGACGGATCGACCCGACCGTCGGCGCGCGCCTGCGCGACATCGGCGCGCGCGATCGCCGCCTGCGCCTTGGCCAGTGCGACATCGAGCGTGGCATTGGCATCAATCGTTGCCGGTATCGGCACCGGCGCGTCACCGACCAGTCGCTCGGGCACGTCGCTGCCGAGCAGCGCGGCTAAGCCGTTACGCGTGTTGCGCTCATCGGCTTCGGCCGAGCGAAATGCGGCAGTCGTCCGCGCCAGCGTTGCTCGTGCCCGCAGGCCCCTGAGCGGAGGCTCGCGCCCAGCATCGACCAGCTCCTTGGCAACGCGCGCGAGTTCCTGGGAGCGCGTCACATTGTCTTGGGCGACAGTGAGCAGATCGCGTGTCGCAACGCCCTCGGCAAAACGGGTGCGGACCTGCCGAATGAGATCGGCGCGCGCGATCGACAGCTGCAGCTGCGCCGCGAAAAGCCGCGCCTCACTCGCTGACACTCGCGCACGGCGATGCCCGGCGAGATCGAGCCGCTGGTTGATCGAAGCAGTTACTTCGGTCGTGCGAAAGCCCGACAAAACGCCGCTTCCGGCAAAATTTTCGAGTTCGACGGTGAACTCGGGATTGGTGTGGAAGCCCGCCTGTCGGACGCGGCCTAGCGCTGCGCCAACCTCCGCGCGCGCTGCCGCGAGGTTCGGCGACCGTGCCTCGGCTTCGGCGAGGGCTTGGTCGAGCGTAAGCTGGCGCGGCAACGGGCCTGTCAGCGACGCCGCGCGCGGACCGACCGGTCCGATGGTCTGTGCAGTCGCCGTCACCGACGGCGCCGCGAGCACGACCGCAAGCGCGGCCGCGACAATGATGCGATACATGGAAGAAATCTCCTGACAATATCGGACGCCAGGCGACGTTCAGCGTCGCTGGCGGAGAATCCGGTTCGTCAGGCTCGTGGTGGTCTGTCCGGCGTTCGCAGCCGTGCCGACGGCAGTGGATGATCGGCGGTGGTGATTAGTACCTGCGCCAATTCCGCTGCCGCAGGAGAAACAACCCCGGATTGGGGCACGCCGACGTGATGGCCATGACAGCCATGCGAATGCGAGATCGCACTATCGGTATTTGACCCGCCTTCATCGTCACTAAGGTCGCCCAACACCGCGCAACTCGACTCGAGCGGCAGTGGCCCTTCGCTAGCGTGAGCCACTGAGCCAATTGCCACACTCAAGCAGAGCATGAAACCGAAGAAGGATGCGACCAACCGCGCCATGCGCGCTTCAATAGGTTCAAACAGTCGCTTGCGAAAGAGGGGCGCGAATAAACCGAAGCACCTGATACGGTATTATCGCGATTGTCAGCGTCCTGGCGTCTCAAGGGCAGCTTTCCAATGGGCGCTTCTCGAAAACCACCGGTCGGCGATCGGCCAAATCACGCCGAAGACCGGCACCTGAATGAGCGACCGCATCTGGGGAATCTGCAGTGGCCGCATGAATGGCCGATTATCGGTCGCCTGGACTAAAGTCCGGCCTTCTTCAGCGCCGCAGCAAGCTCCGCATCGATTGATGCGCTCGTGGCGGGCGTGAGCCGGTTCAAGGCGGTCTGGACGCGCTTCTGCGCAACCTGGAATGCCTTGTGCCGCACGTCGCGGGCTGCATTGGTCCGCGAAGATCGACTCTCGCCCAGCAGGGCTGACCATTTGGCTTCTTCCACGGCCAAAATGCCCAAAGCAAGTCGTAGACCATCCCGCCGGCCGTGCCCGTAATCATCCGACATCGGCGTCTCCCTCTCCTTGGCGTGCGACGCTCATGGCTCAGCCGTCCTGCTCGATCTCGCGGTCGATCGTGTCCATGAAGTCGCGCGCGGCCTCCCGATCGGCTTCATCCTTGAACGCGACGTCGAGGTCAGGTGATACCCCGAGCATGTAGGAGAGGCACCAGAGTGCGAACCGTCGACCGCTGTCCCTCTCAAGGCCTAGCTGAAGGCGGAGGCGGTCGACGGCGGCCGAGAGCTGATCTGGGGAAAGGTCGGCGATCTGGTCCGTGCCAAAGAAGTGAACAAGCAACTGATCGAAATCCATGCTCGTTCCTAATCCAGCCATGGACAAAGCCCAAGACGACAATCTGGCTCCGGCTCAGCCTACCATTTCAGCTATCGACCATTCGAGAGGGTTCATGTCGAGAGGGTTCATGCCGGTCAAGGTCATCGCGTTCGTCACCGTCACACTTCCGGCCCTTACCAGGCCTATTCGCGAACGATGGATCCGTGTAGCCGTAAGCTAAGGCTCAAGCCGGAACCCCGAGATGCGGAGCGACCGACATCCCACGCAAACCCAATTACGACTTCGAGCGACGCGAGCGGGAACGGTCCAAGGCGGCCGACTCCGCGAAAAAGGCGCAGGCCAAGGCGGATAAGCGGGCGGGTGAACAGGGATCGCCGGATGCTGATCGATCAGACAAACCTTAGGTTCGCTGACGCAATGATGGAACCGCCAAATCCCTCTCTCGCGCAGCTCGGCTGGAAGTCTTTCTTCAGCGAACAAATCTCCGCCGAGCAAAGCCACGATTGCCAGCCTGTTCGCGTCATGTCGGTTCATCGCGGACGCGTGACCGTTTCGGGCGAAGGGTTCGAGGACTCGATCTCCTCCAGCTTCCCGGCGCAACGGGGAGCGGAGGACCGACCGACCGTGGGCGACTGGTTGCTGATCGACCGGACCACCCGGAGCATCGTGCGCATTCTCGATCGGACGGGCCTGTTCAAGAGGCCCGCCCCAGGCGACGACCGCCGGGTCCAGCTCATCGCCGCGAACGTCGACACGCTTTTCATCGTCACCTCCTGCGATCAGGACTTCAACGTTGCGCGGATCGAACGCTATCTCGTGCTAACGCGTGAGGTGGGCGTCCGTCCGGTGGTCGTCCTCACCAAAGCCGACCTGTCGCCTACGCCTGGGCGTTTAATTGACGCCACGCGGGCGCTCCAGTCGGGGTTGACGGTGGAACTGGTCGACGGTCGCGATCCGACGAGCGCCGCCCGCCTGGCCGAGTATTGCGGCCTCGGAGAGACAGTCGCGCTGGTGGGGTCGTCCGGCGTTGGCAAGTCGACCCTCGTAAACACGCTGACGGGATCGGACAGCATCGCGACACAGGCGGTCCGCGAGGACGACGGCAAAGGTCGGCACACGACGACCGTCCGCGAGATGCATCGCATCGCCGGTGGTGCGGGCAGGGGCGGCTGGCTCGTGGACACGCCCGGCATGCGCGAGCTCCAGATGTCCGAGGTGGCCTCCGGCGTGACCGAGGTTTTCGACGACGTGACGGCCACGACGCTCGAGTGCCGGTTTACCAACTGCACCCATGTCGATGAGCCCGGATGCGCCATCCGCGCCGCGATAGCCAAAGGAGATCTTGATCCCGCTCGCGTCGAACGATGGCGCAAGCTCGCCCAGGAGGACGCGGAAAACAGCGGCGTCGCAGCGGTTCGCCGCTCCCGACCGGGAAAAGTTGGAAAAAGGAGATGACGATTGGCTGATCTCTACCTTCGGGCGCTGGAGTCCGAGCGCAGACGAATATGGGCCGAATGCCGTTTGAAGGGGCTCGCCAAGAGCACACCGGAACGGCTCCGGATCGAAGAGCTCGACAAGCTATTGGCGGAGCACCGGGCGAAACTGGCTGGCTAGGCAGTTGGAGCATGGATGAGCGGCCGCCTTTCGGGGAAATTCAGGTGCGGCGCGATGTCCGAATATTGATCAAGCTGAGCGCGCAGCCTGATCAGCGTTGTTTCTTAGCCGTTGTCGCGGTGAAATCGGGATCCTTGTTCGCGACCCAATCGACGAATTTGCGCACGTTGGGGTTGGCCAGCAGGGCCTCCACATCCGTCGCATAATGCTGCAATTCGGCGTTGGTGAAATTGGCGATCACCGTTTGCCGGCAGATGGGGTGCATGGGGACGACATCGCGCCCGCCCCGGCTTTTAGGCACGGGATGGTGCCAGACAATGGTCTTGCCGGTGGGCCGACCACAGAGCCAGCAGGCTACAACTGTTGCCGGAGCGTCATCCTCGCGATGCGCGTTTGCGTAGGGGCCGTGCTTCGAATGTTTGCGGGCCATGCATCTACCTGATCTGCTTGAACTTGCGCGCTGCGCCACGTAGCGCAGCGTCAGCCCTGATAGCGCAACGTGTTCGCGAACCCATCATTCGCTTTGGTCATCTTCGCAATTTTTCTAAGATTGGCGGGGACATGCCGATCAAAGCGCTCGTCGTCATAGACGCCCGTGATCCGATACTCCTCCTGCGCGAGCAGCGCTTTCAGATGCTCAGCGAACGCGGTCTGGTCATCGGTGAGCTCATCAGCCTGCAAGGCTCGGCAGACCCATTCTTCGGCGGCTGCCTTGTCATAATCGTCCCGAGCTTCATACCCTCGCTTATCCGCCGCGGATTGCTCAAGCCTCGCAGCCCCGCGTCGGCCTGCCAGCCATTTGCGGACGAGTTCACTATCCCACGCCTTTGAAGAATCGTCCACGATGCTTTTCCGATCCTGATCACGAGCTGCCTTCCTGAAAGCCAACAGTATGGACACGGCCGGGAAGGCGGTACCAACTGCAAATGGCTGATTTGCAGACGACCGCCCGGCAGGGGCCGGGACGACCGTCCGCGTAGTCATCAGCCCTGGATGAGTCCTTCGTGCGTCATCGCCTCGCGCACGGCAGGGCGCTCCATCATTCGGTCACGG
This sequence comes from Sphingomonas koreensis, assembly GCA_006438735.1. Taxonomy (GTDB): domain Bacteria; phylum Pseudomonadota; class Alphaproteobacteria; order Sphingomonadales; family Sphingomonadaceae; genus Sphingomonas; species Sphingomonas koreensis_A. Next base: position 340,312 of record RCZF01000001.1, read on the forward strand.
AAATCGACGAGTTTGGCGGGTGCCTCGATACCGTTTTTCTTCGCCCACAGCAGCATGACGAAGAGGTAGCAGTCGGCGGCGCTCACGGTGGCGCCGAACAGGTAATCGCCCTCCATCGTATCTGCGAGCCAGGTCATCCGCCAGACGATGGTCTCACCCGCCTTGGCCTTCTCGTCGTCGCCAGCGCCCGCGAAGAACGGCTTAAATCCCTTGTGGATCTCGGTCGAGATATAAGCGAGTGCCTCGAGGAGGCGGGTATGCCCCATCGCGCCGGCGGGTTTTAGCGCACCGTCCTGATGGGCGATCCAGTCGAGGATGGCCACGTTCTCAGTGATCGTTTCGCCGCTGTCCAGCGTTAGCGCCGGTACATAGCCTTTAGGATTGATGGTCAGGAAATCCTCACCGTTTTCGGTCTTCTTCTCCTTAAGATCGACCTTCTCATGCTCGAAGGCGAGCCCCGCTTCATGGAGCGCGATATGGTCGGAAAGGCTGCAGGCACCGGGTGAAAAATAGAGCTTCATCATTCTCTCCTTTTGATCGAATGGGCAACGCACCAGACTGACCTGGGGGCCCTATAATCGATCAACCAACCTACCGGGAACGACGCCCCGCTGCACTGGCGGAGTGGCGGAGTGGCGGGCACTCACCAGCTAGGAAACGCCTCGCCAAAGCGAAAGTGCATCGTCTTGAGAGTGCGTCACGCCAGACCGACAGAACCTCGCCGATGGTCATGATGAACGAGCGGCGGTTGGGAAGCGGATAGGGTGCGCTGCGTGTCGACCTATGGGTCTTCTCGCGCCTGCCTGCCATCGATCCGCGCTATCCAGCCGCCATCTTCTGCACGTCCGCCGCCTGAAGCGGCTGGCCGCCGATGGCCCAGTCGCCGCCTTCAACCTCGTTGATCTTCACCCAGGTGACGCCGCGCAGGTTCTCGCCCTCCACGGCGACCATCGCATTGGTGACCCCAGCGATCATCGCTGACTTCTGCTCAGGCGTGAACACGCCCTTGATTACGTGAATGTCTACCAGCGGCATGACTTGCTCCTTTGCTTAAAGCGCAGAGAGTGGCAGGCTCCGCCGCAGCAACAAGTTCAGGAACTGAACCGATGGTTGTGGCCTCGGCAGCCCTGCCTGCCAAAAGCTTGATTCAGCTCGCCGCCGGCGAGGCGTCGCTCTACGGCCAATTTTGCCCGGTGGCGATGGCTGCCGAGCTGCTCGCGACTCGTTGGACCTTGGTCGTGCTGGGGGAGATGCTCTCGGGCTCAACCCGCTTCAACGAGATCCGTCGCGGCGTGCCGCGCATGTCTTCGGCGCTCCTCGTCAAACGATTGCGCGAGCTTGAGGCAGCGGGCGTGCTTGTCTGCGCCGGGGGCGAGTATCTGCTCACCGCTGCCGGACGCGACCTCGCGCCGATCGTTCAGGGTCTGGGTCGCTGGGCGCTACGCTGGGCCGAGACGGATTGCTCCTTGGGCAACCTCGATGTCCGGCTGCTCATGTGGAACATGCGCCGTAATCTGCGGCCCAACCCGATGCCCGCCCGCCGCGTGGTTGTGGAATTCAGCTACCCCGAGTTGCCGGAGGGCGACCGTCGCTTTTGGTTGATCGTCGCGCCGGGCAGCCCGGTCGATCTTTGTTCGATCGAACCCGGCCATGAGGTGGATCTGCTCGTGACTGCTCAACTGCGGGCCATGACGTCAGCCTGGATGGGCATAAGCGCGTTTCAGGAAGAGCTTGATGAGAACCGCATCGAACTCGACGGCGATCCGCTGCTGTCGGCGACCTTCACGACCTGGATTGGCCGAAGCGGGCTCGCGGGCGGCGCCCAAGATGCGGTCGTGCTCTGAACGAACGACTGAATTGGGAACCAGAACGGAGCGCGCGAATGTCTGCAACTGGGTCGCAGCGGCCGCCGCAGCGAATATCCTGCGAAAGCTCCAAGTGACACGGACCGCCAGCCTTAGCGCGGCTCGCGGGTCGCAAGTTCGTGAAACGCACGCCGAACTGCCGGGCGGTCGAGCGGTTTAGTGAGTACTAATCCAGGAGGCGCGCAAGGTACGCAATCGCCGGGACTGGCAGTGATGAATATCACGGGGATCGGCCCGTAATCCTTCGTGATCAAAGCGACCGCTCCGGGGCCGGTCCCCTCGAGAAGTTTGACGTCCGAAGTGATGAAATCGGGCAGGTGCCGACGAGCTGCTGCCACGGCTCCGGCCTCGGTATCCGCGAAGGAGAAAGACGTGGCGCCCTCTCGTTCGAGAAGCGCCTCGATATCCATTTGGATCAGGGGCTCGTCTTCGATAATCAACACGTGACACATGATCAAAGCCTAGCGATTTGATCTATGTAACGCCTGCTGGAGGGGAAAGTCGCATCAGCATTCAGTTGGCGCGGTCTCATTCAGCTTAAACGAAACGCCAGTCGCACTGTTAATCCCCACGGTTTCCAAATGATATCGATCGTCCCGCGTCGGGCGCGTACAATCCGGTCAATCAGCTGAAGCCCCTGGCCTCCCTCGCGATGATGCTCCGCAGGGGGGACTGTTGAGCGTTCTGTCCAATCAATGACAAGAGACCCTTCGCCCACGCTTGAGGCTACGTATATTTCGCCGCCGTGAGATAGCGCGCCGTGTTTGGCAGAATTGACCGAAAGTTCACCGACGACGAGTGCAATCGCGTCCGCCTGCCCTTGGTCCACGGTCACAGCCGCTTGGTCGTCAATGACCACCGGGCAGGTCGGGTTATCGAATGGCTTGAGAAGTGCCGGAATCAAGTTGTCGATGTGACACGACGCCTCATTGGACGTGAACAGCGACTGCGCCGTGCTTAGCGCTCCAAGGCGATTGCCCATCTCCTCCGCAAAGGCTTCCCTCGCCTTATCGCCGCGCGCGAAACCCATCATAAGGCTGCTGACCATCATGTAGGTATTTTTCAGTCGGTGCTTCATCTCGGCAGCGGCAGTCTCCAGCGCCTCCCGCGAGAAGTGCTGTTCGGTAACGTCGCGAGAGAGCGACAGATACCCCGCGTGCTGTCCATCCTCGTCGGCGACCATCGACACCGTCACGTCCCACCAGCGCGGATCGCCCTTTGCTGTCGGGCAGAACGCCCGGAAGCGGGCCGTTTCGCCGCTAGCAGCCGGACCGTATGATGCTTCGATCGCTTGTTGGGCTTCCTCAGGCCATAGCGCCGACCATTGCTGGCCCAGCACGGCGCATAGGTCGTCAATCTCCATAGCGCACAGGCCATTGCCGTTCATGAACTGAATGGTGCCATCAAGGCCGATGACCTTTACGCAATCGACGCTCTGATCAAGAACGCTCGCCAACGAAACGGGCGAAAGCGATCCGACAGCGGAAGCGAGCGTAATGGGAGAAGGGTTGTTCACCGGCGCTCCATTAGATGGTCAATCCTGCATCTCAGCCCTAGGCCGATGCTTCCGCCCCGCGGCACTACCCGAGATGACGCCTGCGTAATCCATTTTATCTGCGAAGCGAACTCTTACCCCCGTCGTCGATGTCCAGCTTACGACGATCCAGCCTTGTCGGAAACTTGCCGACGCCGACAGCGGGGCCGCGACCGTAAGCGGCTGCTGAACCAGTTGCCCAACTGATTTCCGCTAGAGCGCATAGTCCTATCGAGCGCCGTTTAGAGCAGCAGCATGCACTCATCAAAACGGAGGACCAGTTAATATCAACAAGCTCCGGATTTGGGAGTCGGCGCTGGAGCGCAGAACGGCGGATTATGGGTCTTTGAAGTTTGCATTGCCATCCCAGTTCCGTGCGGCCCGGAGCATTTGTCCACAATGAAGTTCTTCGCGAGCTCAACGACGCGACAGAAGTTCGTCCACCGTGGCGTCAATTGAGGCCGCAGCTCGAGACCCTTTGCCCTCCTCACGTTCAAGGGCTCCCCGGATCGCGCAAATCTCGGCGTCGGTCAGATGCTCGATACCGATGAATTCGGGACGTGCGTCCGGAATAGCGCGCATCAGTTCGTCGAGCTTGGCCTGTATCGCCGCGCCGTCGCGGTTCTGGCTATTTTGGATCAGGAACACAGCGAGGAACGTCAGCACCGTCGTTCCGGTGTTGATGACCAGCTGCCAGGTATCTGAATAATGAAAGGCCGGGCCGGTGACCGCCCAGACAATACAGCACAGGGTTGCCACGATGAACGCGGCCGGCTGGCCCATTATGCTGGCGCTATTGGAAGCGACCCGGGTGAAGAAATTCTCCATAAATGTCTCCTTTGTCCCGGCTGCTCCGAGCGATTTGATCGTCCCTTGAATCGCGAATGATTTGACCGGCGTCAGAGGAGCGGCGGCACAAGATAGCTCGTGCCGCCGCCGGGTAGGGTTATTGGTTTGTGGACACGTTGCCCTTGAAATCCAGCGCCACGTTGACCGTGCGCCCGCCCTTGCGGGCGGTGCCGCGCCAGACGCCACCGCCATCCTTGGTCAACGCCGCGACATTGGTGAAGCCAGCATGCATGATATGGCCTCGGGCCTGTTCCTCCGTGAACGAATTCGCCCCGTGCTGGGGACCGCCATCATTGACCGTGTGCGACGTCTTCACGACGTGTGTCGACTTCACCGATGTCTGAGCCTGAGCTGCTCCAGCCAACACGAGCGAAGCCACTACGGCGACTATCTTACCGGTTGCATTCATCATCGTTTCTCCATGGTGGCGCTTAGGCGCGCGGATATCGTGCGCGCTCGACGCGCACTTGTTCTGCCGAGTATTCAGGCGCGGTGTCGTCGAAACGAGACCAGCCGCCCTGCTGATAGTCCCGACGTCGGGTCGTAACGTCGACCGCACGGTCGTCGTGAAGGATCGGGGTGGCCACGCCCAGAAGCGCGTCCTCGACCTTGGCGGTGACCAGCGAACCGCCGCGCCGGACGCCTTCGGCATAAACGTGCGCGTCGTCCTCGGGCACGCCAGCATGGGTGAGCCCACCGACCAGTCCGCCCGCCGCGCCGCCGACGGCGGCGCCGCCGAGCGCACCGACCGCCGTGGATGCCAGCCAACCAGCGGCAACCACCGGACCGAGTCCTGGGATCGCAAGCAGACCGAGACCGGCGAGCAGTCCACCGGCCCCGCCAACGGCGGCACCGATGCCGGCGCCCGTACCCGCGTCCTGCGCAGCCGCAGTGCCGGTATCACCGGCGATGACGCGCTCACCATCCGCGTTGCTGGCGACGATGCTGATGTCACGGTGCGGCACGCCAGCCGCCTCGAGGTCCTTTACCGCCCGCTGGGCGTCGTCGTAATGGTCGAACAGACCGGTCAGGGTTTTCGTCATGACGTCTCTCTCCTTATCGCCGGCCCGGAGGGGGCCAGCTGCTTGTAGGTTTGGGGTTGCCCTCAGCGCCTCGCGTGAAAGACCAGATGGTAGAGGAACAGCACCACCACGGCGCCGACGACGGCGACGAGCAGGCTGTAGAGGTTCAGGCCGCTGACGCCGCCTGCGCCAAACTGGTTGAACAGAAAGCCGCCCACGACGGCGCCCACGACGCCCAGAACGATGTCGAGCAGTACGCCTTCGCCGGTCTTGTTGACGATCTTGCTACCAATGAACCCGGCGATCAGGCCGAGGATGATCCATGCGATAATGGACATTTGTCTTCTCCAACGATCAGCCGGAAACATGTCCGGATGCCTAGGAGGTAGGGTTATGATGAACGCCGACAAAGATACGCAGGCACCTATCGGATGGGTGCATTCGCACCAATCACTACGATTTATTCCACGTCGACAGCGCCGATCTGGTGCCCGCGGTCTCGCGCCCAGATGATGGCTTCGCTACGATTGTGCGCGCCGATCTTGCCGTAAAGCCGCGCAACGTGGTTTCGCACCGTGTTGCGCTTCAGCGAGAGGGTCTCCGCGATCACGGTGTCGCTCTTGCCTCGAGTGATTAGCGCAAGCACCTCGCGCTCGCGCGGCGTGAGATCAGCCGCCGGGACCTCCAGCCCCATCTTCGGGCTTGGCTCGCGCAAGGCCGCCAGCCGATCCATGATCTTCTGGCTGAGCCAGCTCGTGTCGCGCATTGCATCCTCGATCGCTGCGATCAGGTCGAGCTCGGTGCGCTTGCGGTCAGTGATGTCCTGGAACGCCGATAACAAGCAATACTGACCGTTGATCGTTACCGTTTCCGCCGAGACTAGACAGGTGACGAGCTTGCCCTCGCGCGTCTTCAGCTTCATTTCATAGCCTCTGAAGGACCCACTTTCGGCAACCTTGCGATCAATCTCCCGACGCGCCGCGCTGGTTTCCCACAATTCGATGTCGGCGGGTACCTTGCCGATAATGGCTTCGACGCTCCAGCCGGTGATGTGCAAGAAAGCGTGGTTGACGTTGAGGATCCGGTGCCCGTCGATACTATTCAGCATCATCGGCACCGGCGCCAGCCGGAACGCGGTCGAGAAACGCTCCTCGCTCTGCCGGAGCGCCTCCTCGGCCCGGCGGCGGGGCTCGAGGTCGGCGAACGTGAAAATCATGCACGGCTCATTGGCGAGTTCGGCCGGATGACCTGCGAGCAGTACCAGCCGCGTTCCGCCACCCGCTAGCGGTAGCTCCGCTTCCATCTGGGGAACGGTCCCGCCCTTTTTGAACAGCGACTTGGCTTTGTCTTTTTCTTCAGCGCCTTCGAGGATGTCGATGTCGTACATGGTTTGACCGATGATCTGATTCTCTCGAAAGCCGCTAATCTCCAGAAAGCCCTCGTTCACGCGGACGAAGCGCAGGTCGGCGAGCCGAACGATAAGCGCCGGTGCGGGGTTCGCGTTGAACATGCTTTCGAAGCGCTCCTCCGCTTCGAAGGCGTCCGTTGCGTCGTCAATGACGAGCGCAAGGCAATCGATCTCGCCGTCGACATCGCGCAACACGATGCCTCGATCCCTGTGCACCCAATCCGGCTCCGTCTTGCCAGCTGCACAGACGTTGACAACCAAGTCGTCGAACGCCTCGCCTCGGCAAAGCCGCTCCATGGGATAATCGCGCGCCGCCAGCTGACGCCCGCCCCTGAGTGCCAGCGAGAAGCGCTTGTGATACTGAGCGACCGTAACGCCGAGACCGTTGAGGCTTTCCACGCCGTGCATCTCAAGGGCCGAGATGTTCGCCCAGGCGATGCGCCCATCAGGCTCGATCAACACCACCCCGTCCGTCATATCGGCGATGACCTGACGCAATTGCGCCCGATCCGGTCGATCGACAGCCTCTGTCTCCTTGATCACGCTGCGCATCCTCCATTTGTCTTCCCGCCTGTGATGAGGGCGTCCGGGCCGATATCCAAACCGATCCTCCTTGCAATGGGCTGAGAACCGTCAACTTGCATTGCGCGCCGACCGAGCTCGCGCAATCGAAAGAGCTGGTAAGCGGGCAGTCGCCCAGGCGGCGGCTTGCCGCGCTTGACCACCGTCTGCACGGTGGAGCGCGGAAGTCATCTTTTCCGTCACTTTGATCCCCACCGTGCGCTCCCGTGGCACTTTCGCACCGCTGAACCAGTCATTCAGTCGAGACCGCGGCACGGTGCCGAGATGAATGGACGTCCAAAGCGGCGAGCGACAAAGGTGGCCGGAATGGAACTCATGAGTCAATTTGCGGTGACACCTCGCCGCTTTGGGCTTGGGTCACCGTAGAAGATGCCACGACCGTCTGCTGCGACGTAAACACGGCCGAAAATGCGCGGATCACCCGTGATCACGCGGTATCTTAGCCCCCATTGATGCGCGTCGTCGTTAATCCTGGCCCAGGTCGTCCCCGCATCAATCGAGCGCCAAAGCCCCCCGAAGGTTTTCGCGACCCCGAAGGCGTACAGGGCGGGCACGCTTGCGCCAGAGGCTGCCTTGCCGAGGCCGAAACTTACGAAGAACATGTCACGGAACACCGGATCGGTCGGGATGGCGGCCACGAAGGACCGGGCGTAGTCGCTCGTGTGGAAGAAGTGGCCGCCGAGAATTAGCCATAGCTCGCCAGCGGTGCCCGGCGTCGCTGCGGCCATCGGCTGAAACTCCCGCGCAGTTGGGCGCGAACTGGAGATGTCAGCCGGCAGGCCACGCGCGGGCGCGTGCTCGAACGTCTTCGCTCCGTCATGGCTGACGAACAATCGCCCGCCGGCATAGTCGATCGCGTACCAAAACTGAGGATCCACCTTGTCAGCAACCGCGCGGGCGCCTTCCGGGAGACCCTTGGGCTGCCACCAGCTCCGCCCCTTGTCCGCCGTAGCTAGCGTAACGGAGCCCGAGACCAGGAAGGTCCCTCCGTCGGCCGAGACGGTAATCGGCGCTTGACCATCAACATCGATCCGGTGTGGCGGCGCGGAGCCGATGGAGACCGGCGGCGCGATCATCTCGTGCCAGCTCTTTCCCCCGTCTTGCGACCAGCCGAGTGATGCGCCTAGCGGATCGGCTACATAGCCCGATGCACTCCGGACCAGGATTTTAGGCGCCATGCCGGCGTAGTCGACATTGTCGGTCTGCGGCAGCTCCGGATCGGAAAACGCGTGCTCCGGAGCGCGGTCGAAACGCTCGTGAACGAAGCCATGAACGTCGCCGATGCCGGAGATCAGGTGGGGCCCCAACGGCGGACTGATTAGGCTCAGCGGCACGGCTTCCTCAATCCCGTCCACCCAAGGATGCCACACGGTGTGAGCCCTTGCCGCGTCCTCCGTCCGGAACACCGTCAAACCCGTCGTGTAGGCGAGCGTGCCGTCGTTGAACGGGTCGAATGCGAGACCGGAAATCCAGCCGCCGAACCCGCTTTTGTCGAAGCGTAGCCAAGGGGCGGGCGACAGATCGCGCGCACTTCGATCGCGCAAGCTCGTCCAATGTGCGCCGCCGTCGGACGACAGCCAAACCGTGTCATGGTGGTTCCATCGGTCAACCGTCGACACCGCCACGCGGCCGGGATGTCGCCGATCGAGGCTCATCCCCATGTAGCCGCCTTCGGCCTCCCCGCCGCGCGCTGGCGTGATGTCGGCCCATGTTCCCAATTGCGGGTCCAGCTTCCACACCTCTCCTTGCGTGATCCCGTTCGGGCCAATGTCGTCGCAGTAATCCACATACAGAATGCCGTGCTGGTCGATCGCTGCCTTCACCGGAAGCATTGTCGCAGCCGGTCCTCCCGTTACGGCGTCCCAGCTTCGCCCGCCGTCGGTCGAGCGAAACAGGTGCTGTGCCGTTGCGTCCGCGATACCGGCGTAGATCACGCGCAATCGCACACTCGGGGCGCCACTCGGCGGACCAAAAACAACAAAGGAGATGCCGCCATGAGTGCGGTTAGCTTCAGGACGGCCGAGCCCTCTCCAAGGAAAGCTTTTCGACTTGCGCCAACTCTTGCCGCTGTCCGCACTCTGCCAAAGCCCGTCATGCCGCGATCCGAAGAACAGGCGCGTCGTCCGGTCAGGGTCGATCGCGAGCCGCTCGCCCATGCCGCGGCCGTCCTCGTTGCCGCCCATGCTGAAAGATACTGGCGTGATCCGCCAGGATGCCCCGCGATCGGTGCTGCGCATGATCGCTGCCGGTTCGCCAAAGTACATGCCTGCAGCGAGGTAGACGACGTTCGCGTCCACTGGGTCGGGGGCTACACTTTCGACGCCCATGTAGCTGTTTTGCGACTGCCCATCTTCTAGCGGAATCCAACGCCTCTGACTCGCATCCCAGCGATAGGCGCCTCCAACGTCCGTGCGGAGATAGGCGAGGTCCCGCTCGGCGACGCTGAAAACAAGACCGGGCGAAAACCCGCCTCCGCCGATCTTTACGCTGTGCCAGTCATAGCGCGCCGCGGAAGGGGCAATTAAGGATGATGCAGGCGCCAAGGACGCTGCAGCGAGCGACAGGATTGAGGTTAGGAGTTTCACGCGATCCCCTCTCGAACAGCCAAGGCTACTCAAGACGGATCGGCACGAGAAGCCCCGCCAACTGGTATTTCACTGCGAGCCGGTGGAAACTTGGCACATCCAGTCCGATTGCCGGGTGGTGATCCTGGGGCCCTGCTGCCGCGCGATTGGCCCCGTGCCCGATGAACGTACGTCTGCTTTCGAGCGTCGGGTGAGGGAAGGGGGTCGTCCGAATATGGTTCGAACATGTCAGCAGCCATCTGGTTGGCGGCGTCGTGCTATTCAGTAATTGAAGCGATACCGTTCCTTTGCAGGACCTCCGGGGCGCGGGTGCTGAGCTCGTACTGACAGCGCCGGCCCAGACCCGGCATAGTCTCGATGCGACTGAGACCCGCAACGGGTTCGGTCGAACACGGGACGGCCGGCAGATAGATGGAACGGCCGCACCACAAGCATTCGTTCGATCCAAGCGCACTCGGCTCGGTCGCCCACGGAAGATGCAGAACCTCCCCAATTCCCGCGTCCGTCGGATCCATTAGCCTCTCCCTCGCTTCGTTCTGCAGAACGCAGATGAGGAGGCTTCGTTTCCGTTCCTGCCTTTTCCGGACACCGGGCGCGGCGTCAGCACCAATGTATCCGCTGTTGGTTCGGCGTTCACCAATCGGGAAAGGTTGCGACCGCTAGACCAATGTCGTCACCCAAATTCTGCCGGTCTGAAAACCACGGCGTCGAGCCGCTCATCTAGGCTCAGAACCCATTGAAGGGATTCCCATGGGCAATAGTCCTGCGTTCGTTACGTCGCGCGGGCGTGCCGCCACCCGCCGCCAACAGACTAATTATGCCTCCAGCCCTATTGCGCTCGGACGAATCCGTTGGCGATCCAATGCTCGCTGCCGACGCCGTGGTGAACGTAAAACAATCCCTCGGGATCGTAATGTTGCTTAATCCTGGCCAGCCGTGGTGCGTGATCGCCCCAGCTTGCGCGTTGCCAATCGGGCAAGAAATAGTCGCACTCGGACAGATAACTTCCCGCTCGCGGCGCGGCGATCCGCATCGTATCGGCCGCCGTACGGATCGCGAGCGCGTCCCGCCGTGCGGCATCCAAATCGGGCTTCGGCAGGCCCGGAAAGCTGGACGGGCCGTCATTGGCGATGATCACAAGTGCGAACGCGTCCAGCACTTGCGGGTTCATCGCCGTGTCTCGCGATGCCACGATCGCTTCGTCGCTGCCGCCCGCAAGCCCCTTGTTGAAGTGAAACGTCACCGACCAGTGGCGGCTTGCCGCAAACCAGGCATCGACAAGTCGCGATCTTGCGTCCGGCTCCAGCAGTTGTCTCGGGAGCCACAGCGATTGATAGCCGTGCCAGAACGTCCCCGCTTCGTCGCTATTGCCCGACCACCAATAGTCGCTCGCCACAGCACGGGGCCGATCGTCGGAAATCACCAGCTGCGGCATATGCTGCCGAATGAAGTCGGCGTTCCAGAATTCTCGTGCTGGAAGAACGGCGACCACCATCGGCTTTGTGATCCGAAACGACTTGGGGCGAGCGATCACAAAATCCGCAAACGGCTTCCATGCAGCACGCGCCTCGTCCGCAGAAAGGCTATGAAACAGCATCTGGACGGAAAGACGATTTCCTGGCGTCGCGCGAACCTGCTCGCCCCAACGTGGTTCGAACAGATGCTCGGCATAACAATCGACGAACTGGCGGAGCAAGTCGCGATAATCCTGGTCGGAAGTCGCTTGCACCTCCCAGAGAACGGCACCGAACGTTGCGGGCAAATCGTGCGTCTTGAGCGTCACTCTCGTTACAACTCCGAACGTTCCCCCGCCACCGCCTTTCAGAGCCCAGAAAAGATCGGGGTGCCGTACAGCGTTGACGACGTGAATGGTTCCGTCTGCGATAACGATTTCGGCTTCGAGCAGGCTCGCAGCGGCGAGACCAAATTTCTTCGAGAAACTGCCGAAGCCGCCGCCCTGGACCAGTCCCGCTACACCGACCGTGGTGCATCCACCGCCTTGCACATAGCGGCCCGCGTCGCCGGTCACCGCCTGATAGGCGTGCAACCACAAACAGCCCGCGCCGAGCGACACTGCCTTGTAGGTTCCCTCGCTCGATCCCTGCGGCACGAAATCGTCATGGAGTTTGATCGTGTTCATGTCGCGCGTCCACACGAGCAGTGAATCCGGCGCATTCGAGCCGCCGAGATAACTGTGTCCGCCACCCTTGACGACGAGTCGAAGGCTTTGCGCGGCCGCGAAACGCACAGCGGCCGACACGTCGGCGGCGTCCTTTGCGCGCACGACATAGGCACTCGGCGATGAGCGCCAGGCGTCGATCCAGCCAGAGGATTGCGTTAGTGCCGGTTGGCTTCCCAGATAGAAGGGATTGGCGAGCAATTTGGGCGCTGTCCCGGGATCGAGTTTCGGCATGGCGACCGGATCGAGCCGGCCGCCGACATCTTCGTTAAGAGCTTTCCAACGCGCGCTGTCTGGCCAACCCGCCTGTCCCGGGCGAGGACGGGCATTGTTGGGCTTTGCACTTGGCATCCGGCTTAGCGCCGAACTATTCAGCAACCCGAGGGCAAGCGTAAGGAATTGCCGGCGCTTCACAAAAGCGCCCTCAAGAAGATTTGATTGTCCGTTGTCGGTCATGACGCTGCTCCGTTAGTTGCCCGCCTGCGATGGATAGTGGCGCGACCAAGCTGCTGAAGCTACGACGCGATGACGACAGGCGGGACCGGTGTGATGACGGACAATATCGCAGGGATGAACGGTGGCACGATGGGGGCGAGCGGTAATCGTGTGATCGCCCGACTGCTGATCGTATTCGTGCCGATCGGTGTGCTAATCCAGATTTCTGTTAACGCGATGTCGCGGATCGCGGATAGCACTGCCACCAGCGCGCCGATGGCGCCTCGCGTTGCCTGGGCGCTCGAATTGACCAGCGGGGCAGCAATCCTGTTGCTGCTCCCGTTGATTTGGTTCGCCGTCGGCTTGATGCGGCCGGATCGCTTAGGCTGGCCTCTGACGATCGTTGGCCATATGCTGGGCAGTATCGTCTTTTCGCTGCTCCATGTCGCAGCGATGAGCGCGATGCGGCTGCTGCTGTGGAAAGGGGCCGAGGTGCGGAACCCGTCCTTCTCGATGCTTGTCTACGAATATCGGAAGGACGCCTGGACCTACCTGCTGATTGGGTCATTCTTGGCGCTGGCGCGCTGGATGACGGCGGGTAACAGCGCGCCGGTCGCCGAAATTCAGCGTGCTCCCGCCGTGCTTACCGTACAGGACGGGCGCACGCGCCAGCAGATTCCAATCGACCGGATCGATTACGTCGAAGCTGCGGGCAATTACGTCGAAATCTTCACACAGGGGCACCGACTGCTGCATCGAACGACACTGACCGCGCTCGCCATCGAACTCGGTGACGGATTTGCCCAGATTCATCGCAGCCGTTTGGTGAATCGCAGCGTCGTACGGAACGTAAAAATCAACCAAGCCGGCGATTTTGAAATTGAGGTGGAGTCAGGAGATCGGCTGAAAGGGAGCCGGCGCTTTCGAAAGATGCTCGACGCATAGATAGGCCACCAAGCTGCGTTCCGACGAGCGGGTGCTTCTACCGTCCACCTTCCCAAAACCTGCCCGTCGTAAATCCACCCACGTCGTGAAGTACCGGGCCGCAAAAGCATGAGAGATCGCCGCGAAGCCGTCGGTCGGCTTTAGTGTGGTGAGCAGCCTGTCGCCAGTTGCCGACATTGCTGACGTTCACGGCGCCGAAAGCGCTCGTCGAATCCTGCCCTATATTCATCCGCAGCCGACCTGGCCTAACTGACTTGGCGGCCTGTATTCACCAACTCATGAAGGGCCTTATGTGGGGAGACGGGGCCCTTATACAAAGGACTGCATGGCGTCTCGGCGAGCTTCGCAGAAATGGCTAACAGGTCGTCGTCATCGCACTTTTCATACCCGTAGGCGGCCAGCCAAAATTCGGCTTGGCGCAAAAATTCATTGAGGATGCCGACTACGCTGCGATTGGCCGTCTTGGCGTAATTGGCGCTGCTCATCCGCCAAACCTCCTGCGCGATGAATTCGGCAGCGATCCCGTGATTCTTTAGAACCCGCGCCAAATGGGCGGGGAAACGCTGGGCCAGCGTAGCGACAGGCGCCAGCGGCATCAGCACCGGCAACAGAGTGCGTTCGGACACGAGCACCGCGACCTGCGGCCTCCAGAAAAGCGCGGTGGCATACCAGTTGCCCAGCAAAGTATCGCTTCGGCCGGGCGGCGAAATTTCCGGCTTGATCCGTTCGAGAACCTTCCTGGTGCAATGCATGTAAAACATGGCGCCAGGGTAAGAAGCATAGCGCCACCGGTCCAGATAGGCCCGAACCAATCAGTGAAGCGTCCTTCGCAATGCGGTCCGCCAGCCTGATCACAGCCTTCAGAGATCATTTCCGGCCGGCCCAACCGGGACGCCTCATCGCGCCCTTTTTGTGAACACATTGTCATTTGCCGACCGCGATTGCGAGGTGCAGCATCGACTCGCTGACAAACAGGAGGAGTAACACAATGCTTCGATCAATAGCATTCGCGGCTGCCGCGTTGACGATGGCCGCCACGCCAACCTTCGCCGCCACTCACTGCCGCGACGCGCACGGCAAGTTCATCAACTGTGCCGACAAGAAGATTGCGAAACCGATCCGCTGCAAGAACACTAGCGGCAAGTTCGCGAAGTGTGGAACGCCAGGCGCCAAGCCAATCAGATAATCTTGCCGTTGAGAGGATTGATTGGGGACGCCGACCGTTCGCCTCTCTGGTGCTTCATTCGCTGTTCATTCGTCTGACCTACGGCAAGCTCGGGACCGGCGTCGCCGGTTTCCGGACAGCAGGAAGGGCGATCAGTAATGGTCGCCCTTTTTGCTTGCGTGGCCGAATTCAATGTCGCAGCATCGTCCCCGGCTAGCGACGGCCGCACCGACTATCCTACGGAAAGGGCGTCTTTCGGGGCGCCCTTTTTCGTGGGCGAGCGGCTCAACAGCTCTACGGTGGCGGAGCGTGGCTAAATGCTGATGTGGCACCATCCGATCCGTGCGAAATGGAGAAATTCCCATGAGCATTGAGAAGAACATCCAGACCGTGAAAGACTTTCTCGCCGCGATCGGCAGTGGCGACAAAGAGGCTCTGCTGGCGCTGGTCGCCGAAGATATCGAGTGGATCGTTCCAGGTGAAGCCTGGCCACTGGCCGGAACGCACCGCGGACACGCGGGGCTGGCGGATTTGCTCGAGACGGCGTCCAAGTCGATAGAAACGTCGACGGAGCCCCGGGAGTTCGTAGCGCAAGGTGACCGGGTTTTCGTCGTCGGCTTCGCGAGCGGAAGGATCAAAGCCACGAACAAGACGTTCGAGGACGACTGGGTTTTCGCCGTCACGGTTCGAGACGGAAAGCTGACCAACATCCGCGAGTATGTCGACACTCAGGCATTGGCGCGGGCCGCCGCGATGTCGAGCGCGGCGAGTGCAGGAGATCGGCCCGACGATGGCAGCCATCTCCGCGCTTCATGACTCCGCTCGCGGCCTCACCCGCCGCGCGCTCGTCGACTCCTAAACTGCAACGGAGGTCCCCATGTACGACCAATCCACACAAGCCGAGTTGATCCGGTTCGCACGCGTCGAAGCGGGCTCCACCGTCATCGACGTCTACCCCGGCGACGGAGACTGGACGCGCCTATTTTCCGAGGCCGTGGGTCCCGAAGGACAAGTGTACAGCTTCGTGCCGACCGAAATCGCCGATCTCAAGACCGATCAGGTCGCCAACATGCGGACGCTCGCGAAGGAGCCCGGTCGCGGAAACGTCGAAGCCGTCTCGGCGGACCTCGTCGCGGTAGCGCAGGCCACGCAACCCGCAGATATCCTGTGGATGCACCTGTTCTACCACGATCTTCACACCGCGCTGATCCAGGCCAAAGGCGCGACCGCGGCCGAATTCAATCGGGTCGTCTACGAGCGGCTTAAGCCCGGCGGGTTCTACGTCATTGTCGATCACGCGGCCGCCGCAGGGTCAGGCACGAGCGACACCCAGGCGCTGCATAGGATCGACCCGGCGTCGGTCCGCGACGAGGTCGAGGCGGCTGGCTTCGTGCTGGACGCGGCCAGCACTCTGCTCGCCAACAAGGACGATCCGCATTCGATCAAGGTGTTCGATCCCTCGATCAAGGGTAAGACCGATCGCTTCGCCTATCGGTTTGTGAAACCATGACGGGTAATGACGCGCTCAAACGAGCATCGCCCTGCATGCCTCGATGCTGACTGAGCGAAGCAAAATCTGAAGTCGGACTAGCCCACCCACAAGAGGTACGAGGGGGTTCAAATAGGCGGCCTCGCAACCTCATTGTCGCCGGGCGTTGCCCGTTAGCGAGCCCGCGAGGATTCCTTCGCTGATGCGCGGGCTGCGGACGGCCCCACCTAAGTTGCCGCGACAGGTGTTTGTCTAAACGTCGTCGTTCAGAAACGGCTGTGTGCCGCCAAACTTTGACCCCAAGGCACCCGTTTGCCTGGTAGCAGGCCAACTGGCTTTGCCACGGCTTGCGCGAAGTAGCTTGGTCGAAGTCGCTGCAGCGCTAGGAGAGCATAGCCTTGATTTGAGTTGCCAACGCTTCCATCGCAAACGGCTTGGTAATCATTTCCATTCCGGGTTCCAGAAATCCTGAGGCAAGCGCTGCGTTCTCGGCATACCCAGTCATAAACAATACTCTCAGATCGGGGCGCAGCTCACGCGCCGCGTCGGCAACTTGCCGACCGTTCAAGCCGGGGAGGCCGATATCGGTGATGACGAGGTCGATGCGCCTTTTCGACCGCAGTATCTCGAGCCCGCTCGGCCCATCGTCTGCCTCGATCGCTTGATAACCAAGCTCAGCTAATTCATCCACGATCAGACCGCGCACTACTGTCTCGTCTTCGATGACCAGAACTATCTCGCCAGACTCGCTACGGTGGGCATCGGTGATCGCAGGCACCGGCTTCTCTTTCTCGGCAGTTCCGCGATGCCGCGGCAGATAAAGCTTGAAGGTCGTTCCTTGCCCCGGCTCGCTGTAGATTTTGGCGTAGCCCTCGGACTGCTGGGCGAATCCGTAAATCATCGACAGGCCGAGACCTGTACCCTGGCCGATTGGCTTGGTCGTGAAGAAGGGCTCGAACGCCTTGGCGATGGTATTAGCATCCATGCCGACGCCGGTGTCGGTCACGCAAATGCAGACATACTGACCCGGCGCCACGCCACGCTGGCGCGCGACATAAGCTTTGTCGAGGTGGGCATTGCATGTCTCAATCGTCAGCTTTCCGCCGTCGGGCATGGCGTCTCGCGCGTTGATGACGAGATTGAGGAGCGCGCTTTCAAGCTGGTTCGGGTCGCAGCGTGTCATCCACAATCCGCCGGCGAGCACCAGCTCAAGGTTGATCCGCTCACCGATCGTCCGCCTTAGCAAATCTTCCATTGACGCGACCAAGGTGTTGGCCCGTGTGGGTTTGGGATCAAGCGGCTGGCGTCTCGAAAAGGCCAGCAAGCGATGGGTCAGAGCAGCGGCACGATTGGCTGCATTGGAGGCACCGCCGATGAAGCGATCCAGATCGGTGACGCGGCCCTGTGCAACGCGCCGCTGAATAATTTCCAGGCTCCCCGTGATGCCCTGCAAGAGATTGTTGAAATCATGAGCAATGCCGCCCGTGAGCTGGCCGACGGCTTCCATCTTCTGTGATTGGCGCAGCGCTTCCTCAGTTTCGGCGAGTTGCGCCGCTGCCTCCACTTCCGCCGTCACGTCGCGTCCAAAAGCGTAGAAGGTGCCGTTCTCCGGAAAGGTCATCCACTGCACGATGTGAACCTTGCCGTCTTTCGCGCGCATCCGTGTTTGATAATCGAGAAGCGGCTCGCCCCGCTCCAGCGTGCGCACCCTTTCAGCCCAAAGCTCTTCCTCCTCGACCATGAATTCGGTGCTGCGCCTGCCAAGCGTCTCCGCCCGTGACCAGCCGAGCACCTGGGTCCAGCGCGGATTGACATCAGTGACCAAACCCCCTGCGCTCGCGACAAGCTTGATTACAGGGGACAGGTTCCAGATCCGGTCGCGGTCGCGCGCAAGCTGGCGCTCTTCTGTAATATCGCGCGCGACGCCGTGAATATGTCCGGCATCGGGGACCGCAGTCCAGGACAGCATCCGATACGCTCCATTGCGCGTTCGGTACCGGTTCTCGAACGCAAGCGTGGGCTCGCCCCTTGCAAGCTTTTTCACTTCCGCAGTGGTTTGCTCGAGGTCTTCGGGATGAACGAACTCGATAAGCGTGCGCCCCACCATCTCATGCTCAGTCCAGCCGAGCGTTCGTTCCACCGAAGGATTGACTGCCGTAATGATGCCTTGGTCGGTACACACCAACATCAGATCCTTCGCCATCGTCCACAGGCGATTGCGATCGGCCAGACTGTGGGCCTGGTTGAGCTTTTGCTCTTCGATGTCTGTGTTCGTGCCGACCCAACGCAGAATGCGCCCGTTGCTGTCGAGGATCGGCACCGCGCGCACGATATGCCACCGATATTCTCCGTCCGACCGCCGAATGCGAAACTCGGTTTCGTAGGTTTCGCCGCTCGACAGCGACGCCGACCATTGTTCGGCGGCGGCAGCGACGTCGTCAGGATGCACGATCGCGGCCCAACCGTTGCCGATGAGGTCGGCCTCGCTCAGGCCGCTATAGGCGAACACCTGATCGTTGAACCAATCAAGCTTGCCGTCGGGCGGGGCGGTCCAGATGTGGTTCGGCATCGTCTGCGCGAAAATCTGGAACTGTGCCGATGCCGCATCGATCGCCGCTTGTGCGCTTGTCCGATCGGTTACATCGACGCCGTCGACGAAGATGCCCGTGGTCTTGCCGTTTGCGTCGGTGACCGGCTGGTAGACGAAGTCCACGTAGCGTACATCGACTGGCACATCGGATGCGGACTGCATGGCATATCTCATGCCGCTAAGCGCCGCGGGTTTACCGTTTGCGAAAACGCGGTCGAGCAGCTCCAGGAAGCCCTGCGCGACAGCGTCGGGCAGCGCCTCTGCTACGGTTTTGCCCACGACATCCCGACCACCGATCAACTCTCGATATTTGGGGTTGGTCATGGTGATACGGTGCTCAGGTCCTTCCAGCAGCGCCATGAAGCTCGGCGTGTTCTCGGCCATCTGCAGAAGACGACGGCGTTCGTCGTTGAGCGCCGCCGCGGCGAGAACGCGTTCGGTCGTCTCCAGCACGATCGCGACGACGCCGATCGGGTTGCCGTCGTCGCCAAGCGCTGGCGAATATTCGAGATTTGCCCACAGTTTGCGGGGGTTGCCGTCGCGTTCGAGCGTGAGTTCCTGATCCGCGAAGCTGAGCGTGCCACCCCCGCGATAAACCTGGTCGAGCACATCGGCATTGAAGTCAGCGACTTCGTGCCAGCCTTCCAGAACATTTGTACCTAAAAGCCCGGGATGACGACCGCCCGCAAACCCGCGATACGCGTCGTTATAGATCATTACGCCGCGCTCGCCCCAAAGCGTGACCATGGGGGTGACCGAGCGTAGGACGAAGCCGATCACGGTCTTCATGGCGCTGGGCCATCCCGAGAGAGGGCCTATCGGCGTTGCCGACCAATCGAAAGCAGCGATCAGGTCGCCAAGCTCCCCGCCGTCCTTTAAAAACCCCTCATCCGCTATTTTTGCCCTCACCGGTTTGGCACTGCCTTGGTCATTCCATTCTCGCTCGTTTCCGGGGACACGCGTACCATTGAACTCGCGGCGGCATAACGCCCCCGAACGTAACATCGTCGAGAAGAACCAGTTGGCTCCCGACTTAGCGACCGGATCTGTTTTTGACGAGCGGCTACTGAACGCTGCCTACGATCGTAGGAGTTTGTCATGCACATGATGATCGGTTCTATTGCGCGGGTGGCCTAAGCCTCCGTCTTGTGGCGGCAACAATGCGGCCTCCAGCAAGGGCTTCTAGTTTCTGCGTGAGTTGCGCGTTCGCTACCTCAAGTTCCTCGACGCGCAAGGCATAAAGGTCGAGGCCGATGCGATGCACCACCTCGGCCAGTAGCGCCTCTTCATCCGGACGGTACGGATCGCCGGTCGGCTTGGCTCCGAGCAGCGCGAATCCGGTCACGTCCGCGCGATGCGTCATCGGCAGTGCCAAGTCGCCGCTGGTAAATGCGTCGCGGCACGCGGAGCGATCCGCACGCATCGCGACGAGCGCGGGAATGTCCGCGTCAAGCGCGACCGGGTCGGCGCCGCCGCCCCAGACTCGTTCATATCCCGCCGAGGCGGCGCGGTAGAAGGCGACCTCCGCACCGCCGCTAAAGCGCCGAAGCTCGCTAGTCACTCCGTCCAGCAGTGCGGCGGGTTTGGTAATATAGCTTGCCCGATGCAGGAAGCGGCGGACCTCGGCCTCGTTAGCGTGCCAACGATGGAAGAACAGCCGTTCCACCGCATGCTCCACCGATCCGTGGATGCGATGAAAAAGCAGAAACAGGCTCAGCGCGACGCCCGCCTCGATCGCCGCGCTGGCCTCGTGACTTTCGAGCGGAAGCAGCTTTTCGCTGGCCAACTCGACTAGGCCGAATGCCACCAGCGTGACGAACGAGAATGTCGAATAGACGAGGGTGCGATTGATCGCGAAACCCAGGTCGACCACGCGGTGCCGCAGGATGGCGTAGGCGAACAGCGTCGCCCCAGTGATGGTCGAGAGCAACTGGACGACCACGGCCCAGCTTATGTTGTTATAATCGTTGCCGGTCGCCTGAATAATTGGATCGACTATCGGGTGGACGGCAGTGGCGGCAACCGCGACCCACATGAACGCGTAGCGGGTCCGGCTCGCATTACCGACCTTATGCCATCCGCCGATCAACGCGAACGGCGCCAGAAGCCAGCCGAGGGACCAGACCGACGAGGTAAGCAGCAGCCCGTTTGATATGCCAAGGAGCGGGGCCGAATCGAGCTCGACCGCTGTACCCCAGACCGTCGCGACGAGCGTGCCGCTCGCGACAGCCGCTAGCAACCGGCCCAGCCAGCGCGGAGCGCTGCCGGTCATCTCGCGGCGAAACCCGCGCAGTGCCGCTAGCATCAATACCGGGCCGGCCATGTAAAGGACCGCCAGCCCGACGAAGAACCAAGGAAAAATGGCGTGGTCATTCTGCCAGAAACGCGGATAGCCGCCGGGCACCCCGATGCCGATCAGCGCCGATCCGAGCAAAAAGCTCCAGCGCCGTCGCCCGGCGCGCGCCAGAATAAGTAGGGCGACGAGGCAAACCGCGGCGCTCGCCAACCCGTCGATGATCCAGGTAAGAGCGAAAAATGACCGCGGCGCGGTGACCAGCGAGATGTGACGCTCGCTGCCGCCCGTAGGTCGGACGGTCATACCGACCGCCTCGCCGGGCGGTAATGTGCGACGACGCTCCCAAAAGTGATCAAGTCGCACGCGATCGCCGGGGACGATCCCCGCGCCCGCCGCCGGCATGTTCGGCTTGACCGACGACACGGCGCAAAAGCGCTCCGCGTCGCAATCGGCGAGCGGGCCCATACCCGTTGCGCCTCGTGGTGCAGACCAGCCCGATCCCATGTATGCGACGCCCAATGACTGCGCGGTCATCGCTACGGCGACGACCAGGCTGAGCGACCAGAGCCAGCGCGGGACGCGATCTTGGGCCGCAGTATCGATCAATGGCTCGCTCAGTCCGTCCATGTGCCCCCCAGGAAACCGTCCGCGGCCGCTGCTATAATAAATATGGCGTCGAGAAACTACGGACCCGTCGCCGCGGCGACCCCAATGCGCCCCAGTTTCGGTCATTCAGCTCGGTCGGCGCCAATCCGAACAGCAGTCATTCCTTTAGACTGGCGGTTAACGCCGGCGAATGGTCTAAAGCGACAGTGGCGAGAAAGACCGATCGTCTTTGCGGCCCATCTGTATCGAGGCGAAAACGTTGACGCGTGTCATTTGACAATCTGCTTCGGAGTTTACTTATGACGATTCTCGCGTTCTTCCTCGCTGGGCTTTTCATCGCCAATCCTGCGTCGGCGGCGAGCAAGCTCGACGGGACATGGAAAGCCGACATCAAGGCCACGAAGTTTGACGAACGACCCGAGTTTTTGCTGCTGAAAGACGGTATCTACGAATGCTTGGCGTGCACCCCCCCAATTCGCTTGCCGGCGGACGGCAAGCCGCACCCGACCCCGGATCGAGATTATGCCGATGCGATGAGCGTGACCGTCGTCGACGACCGAACAATGCGGGTCGCTTCGCTCAAGGCTGATAAAATGTACGCCGAATATACGCGTACGCTTTCGGACGACGGCAATATCATGACAACCGTCATGCGCTCGTCCAACAACGCGACCGGCGAATGGAAAACATCGACTAGCCAGCTCAGACGCGTCGGACCTGCGCCTGCCGGGGCCTATGCTCAATCGGGATATTGGTCGCCCGTCGTTACCGAAGCCACCAAGCCGGCCGGCGACGGGATTGTCATTACACTCAGGGTGAGAGAGAGCAGTCTGGAGCTGCGAGACAATGAGGGCGCAACATACATTGCGCCGTTCAGCGGTTCCTCAGTGCCAGTCATCGGGGACGCTTCTGGTGGAACGGTCGCGATCCGCTCCCTAAGCCCTGTTAGCTTCGAAGAGACCAATTACATCAAGGGCAAGGTGACGGCCATCAATACTTATATACTCACCGATCCGATGACGCTGACCATTTCGTCGCGCAACGTGCGGTCTGGATATACCGATACGTACGTTTTACGCCGACAACCTCGCCGCTAGTTTCTCGCGTGCAGAATTTTGGTTGGGGAGTTTGCGCGTCGCGACGGGTAGCTGCCGAGTTCGCGACTGTGGGGATTGGTAGCTGCCCTTCCAAAATGCGCCCTAATTTGCGACGTCTGTGCGCTGCCGACCAACCCCTGAAAGCTGCCGTTCAGTGCGGCCAGAGATCGGATACGGCCTAACGGGCGAACGGCCGCCGCGATGGTTTTGCGCTGACCGCCTACCGGTCACGAGTTGCGGAAGCACGTTTGAGACGTCGCTGCTGCGCGAGGGACATTCGGGATCGCATTTGCCCCGGTCTAAGCTGCCGCCGGTAAAGGCTCATCGGCGATAAGCTGCTCGAACACCGCCACCAGGTCCGAATGCAGATACGGTTTTCTGAGCATAGGCCGGTCATCAAGGTCCATGCGTTCGCCATGGTCGCCGTAGCCGGTCGAGAACGCAAACGGGATGCCGCGCCGTATGAGCATATCGGCGACCGGATAACTTTTTTCCCCGCCTAGGTTGACGTCAATCATCGCCGCGTCGAAGCTGTGGTTGGCAAGCAGTGCGAGCGCTTCGGCGACGCTGGCGGCGGCGCAGATCGTGGAACAGCCCAGATCCCCGAGCGCCATCTCGATGTTCATCATGACGAGCATCTCATCTTCGACGACGAGTATCCGCCGGCCGGTGAGGAGGCCGGTCATTCCTTCACCTCGGGAGCGAGGATGTCGATCATGCATACGACGCCGTGGCGCAGATAATCGAGCGTCACCGTGCCGCCCAACTCGTGCGCCAAGCCGCGCTCGATGACCCACGATCCAAACCCCTTATGCGTCGGCGGCGTCACCGGCGGTCCGTCTCGCTCGCGCCATCGCAACACCAATCGATTTCCTGCCGCTCCCGGTGTCACCGTCCAATCAATCGCGATCTTGCCCGCGTCGTTTGAGAAGGCGCCGTATTTGACCGCGTTGGTGGCAAGCTCATGAAATGCGATCGCGAGCGAGAGCGTAGTCTTGGGCGGCAAATGCACATTCTCGCCCACAATCGTGAACCGCTCGTCACGGCCCGCGACCACCTCGAATGGATGCAGCGCGGTATCGACCAGGTCGTGCAGGCCGGCCCCCTCCCAATTGCCGCTGGTGAGCAGGTCGTGCGATCGCGACAAAGCCAGAATGCGCGATTCTATCGCCTCGCGGATCGCGGCGGGCTCGGCCGGTAGGCGCAGCGCTTGGGTGACGATCGACTGGACCGTCGATAGCGTGTTCTTCACCCGGTGATTGAGCTCATCGATCAGCATCTTGCACCGGGCATTGTCCTGCCGGTGATTGGTGAGGTCGACGAACGACGCGAACTGCTGGACCACCGCGCCGCTCTCGTCGCATACCGGGCTGACGAACATCGACGCCCAGAACTCACTACCGTCCTTGCGCTTGTAATGTATCTCGGGTTCGCTGTCGCACTCGCCGCGAAAAGCCGCCTCGATGATCGGCATAGCTTCCGCATCGCCCCCCACCGCCAGCAGCGACTGGATGCTCTTGGCCAGGACCTCCTCCCGCGCATAGCCCGTCAATTTAAGAAAAGCGTCATTGGCGAAGATAACGGGGTGGCCGGGCTCCTCGTCGGTAAAAACCATAGGCATGCGGGTCTTTTCAGCGGCCACAACGAATGGGCCGAGATCCTGGCGGAACGCGTTGACCGTTGCTTCGCCCTCGATTTGAGCGTTCGACTTTGTCGTTACGTCCGCCATCCGTTATCCTATATTGGCGCCAACTTACTCCCTATGCCTCAACACACCTAGTGTTAGTTTGCCTGGAGGCGACGATGGGCCTGCACTTAGGCCAATCACGAGGCCGCCCGCGTGGGCGCTCAACTGAAAATTGCTCGAGGTGCAACCGGTTTTTCGAGCATTCGTGCCGGTTGACAGGAGTGCGAAGAGAAGAGCGTGAAGTCGATAAGGTAGTATTGCGAAATACCAGCCCTATATAGCTTTAGTGTGGCTAATCGTGTATCAAGAATCTCTTCGAGTTATATGCTCGCTCAAATATTATTGGATAATTCCTGTGCAAGAAATAAGGATTCAAAATGTTTGAGTTTAAGCTTGAGCGCGAGATTCCGCTGCTCACAGTTACCAGAACGGGAATTTGGTCATTGGAAACGGTGGCGGAATACGAGCCTGCGTTGCGGCGAGAGCTTGCCGCACTACACCGGTGGGGCTCATCGACGGCCTTTATTATCGACATTCGGTTCACGGGCGCCCAGCCAAGCGAGGTCGCGGAGGCCCTCCGAGCGATGGTCGGGCGGTTAGGGGAACTCCATGCCACGCGGACGGCCGTGGTTAGCGATGCTGGTGTCGCAAAGCTGCAAGCAAGACGTGTTGCGGATGCATCCGCGCAAGTTTTCACGTCCATGGTCATGGCTCGGGACTGGGCCATGCGAAGGGGCGAGCCTACCGTAAGCGGCAACGTCGTTTACAATGAGCCAAGCGATGTCGAAACGGAAGGGCACACGGTTCGGGTGCACGGCCCTTCCGATGTTGATGTCAGCATGACACCAGGAGCCGCGCTTGAGACTGCCAAGAGGATAGGCGACGCGGCTCTCGAGGCTTTGCTTGGCGTGACGCACGTGCCGGGCAACCCTCTCCAGATCTAAAGTCCGGCACCCGCCGGACCGACTCCACGGACATTGCCAAGCCGCGCTCGCGCCGAAAGCGGCGCAGCACGGCAGGAACAGATCGCAATCAGCCAGTCCGACTGCCGCGAGGCGCGATGCGAGGGCCGATTCGCGCAAGACATATTGCCAGATTGACATGCCCACCGACGCCTTGAACTGCCGACTCAAGTAAAATCGACGGAAGCGCCGAATAGATGCTGTCGATCCGCTGCTCGGCGCCGGGCGCCCAGGCGGCGTTGACCGCTTCGTGTTCGACGCTGTCATGGAGCGAGCGGATGTCACTGGCGGCGGCGACGGGCTGGTGGGGCGCAGCGGTGCCGTCGTGCTGGGCGATCGACGGCACGATGAGCGCGGCGGATGCGATGGCGAGTAACAGGGTCATGGCGAAAACCTCCTTCGGTCGTGCGCGGCATACCGAAAGGATGCGCCGGGTAACGCCGTGGTCCACCGTTGCCGGGGGGCTGCTCCATCCCGATTGTTGGTCCCGATTTTCTTGTAGGGTTTCTGTTTCAGCCATCGCGCGACTTCGCGGCTGCTGCCCAGCCCGGTCGTGCCGCGCGCCTCGCGCAGCCGCTGGTTCACCGCGTTGACGGAAATGCCGAGCTCGCGCGCGATCGGCTTGGCGGTGTGGTCATCGCCCAGCATCGCAACCGCCTGGCGCTCGGCGGGACTGAGCGGCTTTCGATCGGGCGAAGGCGCTTCCGGCATAAGCAGGCCCTATCGCGGATGCAATCTGACCCGGAAGCGGCGCCGGCGTTTCGTATCCGATACTCCAAAAACAAGCCGCTGCGCCCGATCCCGCGCGACCGATCGGCCAGCGCGGGACGCGGGCACCGGCCGGTTATTTTGCTAGCGTGCGTGTCGCCGTCCAGGTGAGCAGGAAGTGGCGTCCTTCGGACCAGCTCTGCCCCTCGATCCGGTCGCCTACCCGGCAGCCCGACGTCTGATAGGGACCACTGTTGTCCGATGTATGGAACGCGAAACAGGCACGGCCTTTCGCGTCGAAGGCGCGGCCATCCTCGATCGCGTGATCGTAGAAGTCGCCGGCGACGACGCCTTGCGGCGTGATGTCGAGCTTCATCGTCTTGATATAGGCGGGAGCCTCATTGGTCGGCCGCAGGTCGAGAGTCCAGCCGCCGTTGAGCTGGTTCGCGCCGTGATCGTCGGTTTTGGGCGACAGCGGGCGCGGCGGTGGAAAGCGCGAGCGCGAGCGTCAGGAAAATGCGAGTCATGATCGGTCCTTTCGATGGTGGTTCAGGGTTAGGCGCTGGGACAGAAGGCGGCGGAAAGCAGGTCGTAGGCGAGACCCTTGCCTTGCCAGACCTCGCCGAAATCGACGCTGTCGTCGTTGATGAAGACCGCGAGCGAACGGCCGAGTTCGGGCGCGATCACGTTGCGCACCTGGATGCCGCCGACATCGCCGCGCCGCTCGATGAGCGTCACCGGCTGCGCGCACCCCGCCAGCCGGGCGGGGAACGACCAGGCGCCGAGCGCTTCGTAGCCGAGCTTGGGGTCGCCGTTCCACAAGAGCGCCCGGCCTTCCGGCTTTAGCAGGGTGCCAGCGACCAGTGCGCGGTCGAATGCGATCAGGTCGCGCGCCGTGCCGGTCAGCGCACCCGCCGCGCCGAAGGTGGCGACGTTGATGACGGGGAAGGGCTTGTTTCCTTCGGTATAGCCCGTCGCCGCGGCCCCGCCGCGTGGCGCACCGTCGCGTGCGAGGCGCAGCGACCGAAGTTTGAGCGGTTTCGCGATCCGATCGGCGACAAGCCGAGCATAGGATTTGCCGGTGACCCGCTCCAGGATCGCGCCGAGCACGAGATAGTCGCAATTATTGTAGGCAAAGCCGGCGCCGGGCGCTGCCTTGGGCGCGCCGCTGCAAAAGCCGGTCGCGCGTGGCGTGTCGGCGATCGCTTTTCCCGACTCCGTGTAAAATCCAGGGACGCCGCCGACGTCCGCCGGCGTATCATCGGGATTGGGAAGGCCCGACAGGTGCTGGAGCAACTGGCGCAGCGTGATCGTGTCGCCGTTCGCGCCGGCGAAATCGGGCAGGTAGTGACGGATCGTGCCGTCGAGCGATAGCGTGCCGGCTTCGACCTGCTGCATCACCAGAACCGCCGTCACCTGCTTGGTGACCGACGCCCAAAGCCACCGGGCACCGGCGGCATGCGCGCGTCCGGTCGCACGGTCCGCAAGGCCGATCGCGCGATCGACCACCTGGCCACGCTGATCGGCGATCGCGATTTCACCCGACAGGTGCGCGGTCGAGGCAATCGCCGCAGCCCTTGCGGCGGCGGCATCGAGCGACGGCGGCCGTGCCGAAGCGGCGCTCGCCGCCAGCGCCGCGATGCAGGTGGTGAGGGTGATGGTGATGCGCTTTCTCATCGATTTGCTCCGATCTGCTGGAGCCAGATGGCCGATCGATCGCGAGGCTGTCGCGCGCGGTGCGACGGGCGTCGCCGTCACGCGACGAGCGTCGCCACTGCGCTGGCGCTCCCTGAGGCCTTCGGATAGCGTCGCGACTATGATGCCTCAGCCCATCTCCGCCCGCGTCTCCCACCGCGTCGCCCTATGGAGCGTACTCGGTTTCTGGGCGGTGTGGCTGGTACTGGTGACCGCGCGGGCGGCGGCGATGGGCTGGCCCGATCAGGGTGGCATGCTGTTGCGGCGATGCGCGCTCGTCGCGTTGGGGAACGCGCTGACGCTGCTAATCCATCTCGCGCTTGATCGGCTGAGGCGGCGACCGCTGCCGATCCGAGCGACGGCCGCGTTCCTCCTCGCTGCCCCCGCGACGCTCGTGTTCGCGGTCGTCAACACGCTGGTCTTCTATCGCTGGTTTCCGGTGCCGTCGGTGGCGGGCGACCTGGCGCGATGGGATCCGCAGGCGGTGATCGTCACCGCGATCGCCGATGGGTTGGTCACCTGGTATTTCTTCTTCGCCGCCTGGGCCGCGTTCTACCTCGCGATCGGCCACGTCGCCGAGGTGCGTGCCGCTGAGCGGGCGGCCGCCGCGGCGTCGGCCGAATCGCGCGAGGCGAAGCTCGCGATGCTGCGCATGCAGGTTGATCCGCATTTCCTGTTCAACGCGCTGAATGCGCTGTCCTCGCTGGTCGCGCGCGGCGAAACACACGACGCACGCGCGATGATCGCCAACCTGGCCGCTTTCTTCCGCGCAGGGCTGGGCGCCGAGTTGACCCATGACATTCCTCTGGCCGACGAGATCGAGCTTCAGCGGCTCTATCTGGCGATCGAGCAGGTGCGGTTCGGCGATCGCCTCAGCGTTGAATGGGACGTGCGCGATGGGCTCAATGCCATGCCCGTCCCCCCCATGATCCTGCAGCCGCTAGTGGAAAACGCGGTGAAATACGGCGTGGCGCGGACTGACCAACCGGTTCGGATCACGATTGCCGCACGGCGGACCGGGGCGGAAGGCGTTGAACTGAGCGTCTCCGATACCGGCGCGGCCGATAGCGGGATGCCAGTGCCGACGGGAGGGACTGGGATCGGTCTCGCCAATGTCCGCGCGCGGCTAGTGACCCGGTATGGTGCCGGCAGCCTTCTGTCGGCAGCAGCGACAGAAGGCGGCTGGCGATCGGCAATCTCGGTGCCTGCGCGTGGCTAACGCCAACTTGCGGGTGCTGATAGTTGATGACGAGACGCCGGCACGCGATCTGTTGCGGATGCTCTGCGCCGAACAGCGGCTGACCGTAGTGGGTGAGACTGGCACCGGCGAGGACGCGGTCGCGCTCGCCGAGACGCTGGCGCCCGATCTGGTCCTTCTGGACATAGCGATGCCGGGCACCGGCGGGATGGCAGCGGCCCGGCAGATCAGCAGGGGCGTGGCCCCGCCCGCTATCGTCTTCACCACCGCATTCGAAGGATATGCGCTTGCGGCGTTCGACGTGGGCGCGGTCGATTATCTATTGAAGCCGATCGTCGATGACCGCTTCGCCGAGATGCTCGGTCGGGTGCGCCTTCAGCGTGGCCGTGAGGCGCCAATCGAGGATCACATCTGGGTGCCCGTCCGCTCGGAGCTTCGGCGGATCGCGCTTTCCGCGATCGATCGCGTCTCCGCCGAACGCGATTATGTGCGCTTAGAGGTTGACGGGCGAAGCCATCTTCTGCGCGCGACGATGGAGGAGATTGACGCAAAGCTCGACCCGGCGAAGTTTCTGCGCATTCACCGCTCGACGATCCTACGGCGCGACGTGGTGACGGCGCTGCGCCATGACGGCGGCGGCGTGTGGAGCGCCCTTATCGCCAGCGGAGAGGCGGAGCGGATCGGCAGGAGCTATCTCGACCGCGTTCGGTCAGCGTTGGGGCGTTGATCATGGTAGCGGTGACGAGTGAAGTCCGCCGGAGCAAAACACGTAAGGCTCGCACAATCTGGTGCTCGACGCCGTCTGTCAGAAATCGCCCTAGTTCTTGCCGCCGGGCCAGACCGGATGGGCGGAGTTTGAAGGTCGCTTCTGAGAGAAGCTGCCGTGGACATGACGTCTGCGAACGTCGAGAATGTCCCAGAGCCTGGTGAAGGGGCCCCTCGCCGGAGGCGCGGAGCCAACAGTTCAAATTTCGGTGTTCTTGGCAAGGGCAAGCGCGTCTTCGACGTCGATCCCGAGTTAGCGCACCGTGTTCTCGATCTTGCTATGGCCGAGAAGAATTTGCACGGCGAGAAGGTTGCCGGTCGCACTGTAGATGATCGATGCCTTTGTCCGGCGAAGTGAATGCGCGCCATAATAGCTGTGCTGCTGACGTCGGTCGGTAGGGATTATGTGCGGGTCGGGATCGAAGCCGGGCCATTGTCGCAGTGGCTGGTGAACGGCTTGGCCGAGGCGAGCCTCCCGGTTGTCTGCGTGGATCCCAGTCTTGCGACGCACCTCGCCAACCGTCGTCCCTTCCTCGGCCTGCTTCAACACGAGGCGACCTGTGCCTCGCGGTACGTCGAGCTCTTCATCACTCGCTCCGCTTCCTTGACCCTCGATCATAACGCGAATTTTCCAGCTCAAAATAGTCCAGGAAACGGGCGGCAGGTCAGTAACTTACAAACGGAAATTGCGGTCGCGCTAGTTTTGCCCAAGTAGTTCCATCGATCGCTTGGGGTTGATCAGATGGCGGCGTCCGTCCGCGCTCGCGGTCGAGCCGTCCATGATCAGGCCAATCACCTCCAAAGGATGCAACGCCGGCTTCACCGCGAGCAGTTTTGCCGCAAGGTTGACGACTTCCGGCGACGCCATGGATGTGCCGGAAAAGCGCAATTTACTGCCGCCCGGCACCACCGATTCGACTTGGTATCCGTTGGCGTGCACCCGCACGGTTTTGCCGTAGCTGGTAAAGCCCGCCTCGTCTCCGGCGCGATCCACCGCGCCGACAGTGAGCAAATTGGGCAGTTCGAACGTCGATGGGATGTCTTCGTTGAAGTCGGTGTCACTGTTCGAATTGCCCGCCGCCGATATGAATAAAACATCGGGCGCGCTTTTGAGCGCCGCGAGCAAGCCTGCTCGATCGATCTCGAACAAATGCTTGGCGAGTACCCTGCGCTCGGCGGCATCCTTGCCGATGCCATTTGACTCAAGTGCCTCTTCCATATCCGAAGGCTGGTTGCCCCAGCTCATGTTAACGACGCGCATGCCGTGGGTGCGAAACCAGTCGGCGTACGTTTGATACGCAGCCACCCGCCGCGCGATCAGCGCCTCGGTCGGCGCAGCAGGGATTGTGTGCCAGTCCCATCCCATCCGCGCCGTAGCCAGCCGGATTGCGGGGTTACCGGCCGCCGCGATCCCGGCGATGTGCGTTCCGTGTGCATAAAAGGCGCCGAAGAAACTCAATTCCTCGATAAACGGCGATACCTTGTCCGGTTCAATCGCTGCGATCTTTTCCAGAAACGCGTCGGCCGCCGGACTGTCAATTGCCGCGTCGAGATCCGACCATCCTTCCAGATCGGCGAGCCGCTCGGGATAGTGCGCTGCTTGGGCCGGCGTCAGCGCTATGAGCGGTCCATGCCCCGGCGTAAAACCGAGATCGAATGCCAAGCCGTGGAGGTCAAAGCGGGGGTCTGGATGCGGATCGGTATACAGCCTGCCTGGAAACAGCGAGAGGTCGACGCCTTCGTCCCAGATCGCAACATTGACCGGCGTAAACGCCTGATCGGCAGACAGAGTTACGTCGCGGGCGGCCCAGATGTCGGGTTTGTCCACCCGGTTGGCTGCAATCAGATCGGTAAGCACAGCAATCGATTCGGCGCGCACGGGGAGCCATTCTCGCAACGCAAGGCGGGCAGAAATCAACGCCCAGGCGCGGTCGCTGCCGATCTCCCCGTTCGGCGAGAGGGCCGGGTTCACATAGGATGTGGTTCGACCGATCACGACCGGCCGGGTTTGAAGCTGTAGCCCGGTTTTGGTTTCCTTGATCGCATTGCTGATGGTGGACCACCGAAGCGATCTCAGGCGGGCGGCGTACGCTCGCGTAAACGCTTGCCGGAATGCCTTGCCCGACGACTGTCCGGTGGCGGCGCGGGCGGCAAGCAGGGCGCGAGATCGAGGCGAATCCAGTGCAAGAGCGTCGGGCTTGTCCTCCAGTCTGTGAATTTGATCGACGATCTCGGCCGCTTTGTGATCTTCATGCCGCAGCAACGCAATGTCGAGCAGCACGCCAAGCAAACCGCGCCGCGTGCCCCTGTCCTCGATCTCATAGCCATTCAGGGTCTTGTCGACGTCGGCGGCCACCTTTTCGGCAAAGGCGTTGAATGCGGCATCGTCTGACGCGAGGAAGTCGGCAGCTTTACCAGCAATGTGGTAGCTATAGCGCGGCAGGTCATCTTGTGTCCGGGCAATCTTCTTTGCCGGGTCCTGCGCGCCGACGGCCGCCCCCGCCGGGATGACGACGAAACCGGAAAAGCAGGCAAGCGCAATCGCCAATCGTCGCATCTTCAAGTTCCCCTTTGAGAGAGCGCCACCCTACCGTTCCGTCGCGTCCCGCCAGTGACACCTTCAGTCGTCAATGCTCGCCATTCTCGCGCTGCGTTGCCCAAAGCGAGAAGGCACCCATGTCCGCGAATTCGTTCGCCAATTGCATCTGCGACGATCCCATCCCGTGGCCCTGATCGGTGTTGACCATGAACAGCACGGGGCCGCCGGCCGTTGCCGCTTGCGCGCGCGCGACGAACTTGGCCGGTTGCCAGGCGACCACACGGGGATCGTTGAGCCCGGCGGTCAACAGCATCGGCGGATAAGCGACGCCGTGTTTGAGGTGATGGTAAGCGTCCATTTCCATCAGCGCGCGGAAACCTTCAGCCGTCTTCACGCTGCCGAACTCGGGCGTGTTGCCAACCCCGTTTGGCGTGAATTCGAACCGTGACATGTTCATCGCGCCGACATTGGCCGTGACAGAGGCCCATAGATCGGATCGTTCGGTGACCGCGCGGCCAGCCATGATGCCGCCGGCAGACGCGCCGTGCAGCGAGATGCCGCCCTTTCGCGCCCAACCTTGCGCAATCAGATATTCCGCACAGTCGATCGCATCACGCCAGGTGTTGGGTTTGGTCGCCTGCTGCCCGGCATGCCACCAGTCGTCACCGAGTTCACCGCCACCGCGAACATGCGCAATGGCAATGACGAACCCCTGATCGAGAAACGCGGTGAACACGGGCAAGAACGGCACGTCGTTATTGGCGCCGTAGGCGCCATAGGCATCGAGCACGACCGGTTGGCGACCGTCGCGCGGTGTTCCCTTCTTGTAGAATATCTCCAGCGGCACTTTCGCGCCGTCGCGCGCCGTCACCTCGACCGCCTCGGTGATGTAATCTGCGGTCGGATAGGCCGCCGGCGGGGCCAGCCTCGTGTCGGCCACCGAGCTCCCTGCAAGATGCATCATTCGCCGCGGCGTGACGGCGTTTTCGAGCTCCATATAGAGGCCGTCGGCCGCCGGCGTCGCGAACTGGGCATAGCTCATGCCCGCAAACGGCAGCACCGCGCGCTTCACCTCGCCGCCAGCAGAGATGAACCGCGCTTCGGCACCCTTCGTCCCGCGGCTGACGACATAGATGCCGTCCTTCGCCGCCAGGACCGCGTTCACGACGGAATCTTGCTCGGGCAGAACTTCTCGCGCCGTGGTGATCGATGGGCTCATTGCGCTGGTTTCCACGATACGACCGCGCGATTTGTCGCGGACGAGCAGATACAGCCGATCGCCGGACAGGGCGAAGCCCTCGACCTTGTCATCCGCTCCGGCGACCGCCCGCCAATGTGCCTTCCCCGTCATCGCTTCGGCGAGCGGCGCGACATAAACGCGCTTGGCGCGGGCAACGCCGTTGGCGATCATCATCACTGCCTGGTCGCTACCCGGTTCGGCGACGATCGACGCGCTTTCGATGGGATCGAGCGGGACGTCGGCATCCTTGCCTGGTTGCATGATCAAAACATCGTGATCGAATGATGCGTTAAGGCGATGGAGGTACAGGCGGCCATTGAGAAACATGTCTTGCGCCCCGGGCTTCGCTCCCTCGGCAACCCGGGTGTAGAAAAATCCTGAGCTATCGGGCAGCCATTGCGGATACATGCCGCCGGGAACCTCGCTGCTGTAGTTAAACAGCGCCAACGGAACGCCCCCGGGCAGGATCTTTCCGCTCGCGACATCGATCACACGTAGGGTCGACATTTCGGATCCGCCTGCCGACGCGCCAAAATAGACATGCTTGCCGTCGGGGCTGGTCTCCCAATAATCGATCGCTGTGCCTTTTGCATCAGCGGTATCGAGCATCGCCGGGTCCAGCAGCAGACGTTCGGGGCTTCCAGCGCCGTCACGAACGAAAAGCTCGGTATAGTTGGCCGCCGCAGGTCGACGCGGCAGGAAAAGTCGGCCGCCCTTGGCCTGAACCTGGCCCAACGAGGCCTGCGAGGCGGCATGATCGGCCATCGTTTGCAGCAGCGCGGCTCGCCCCGGAAGCTTGTCGAGAAACGCCCGTGCATAAGCACCCTGCGCCTTCAGCCAATTTCGATAACCCGGGCCTTGTTCCTCCATCCAACGATAGGGATCAGCGACGGTCTGACCGTAAAGCGTTTCGCTGAATGGGACGATCTTGGCCGCCGGCGGTGCCGCCTCTTGCGCGTTTGCCGGCCCCATTGCAGCAAATACTGGCAGGATTAGTGCTGCCGCGACGACTCTGGGAAAAGCCCCCATGCTTTGATCTTCCTCGTCCAGCATCGTTACCAAAGATGCCAATATCTCAATTGACGGCGGCCAAGGCATCTTCCTCTGGCCAGAGCTGACGATCTGCCATTGGCCCCAAGATCGTAGGACTAGATTCGGCGTGAATTGGGGAAGGAAGCACGGGGCGCCAGCCACCAGCCGTCTTTCGTTATCGACGGCTGTATGATGCCGATCATAACGTTCGCGGGCTTAGCGGCGCTGCAGATGCCTGGGACGGCGGCGACGATCAACCGCAAAGGCGGATACGGCAGGTTCATACCAGATCTCTTGCGACAGCTTATCGCGGTCGAGGTTGAATCGAAATCGTCACCGGCAGCCCTTCCGAATCGACCTGCTGCCAGCTTTGTCCGATCTTCTTTCCCGCGATCATGTTGCGCTCGCAGCGATAGGTCATTTTTCCGTCGTCTACGGGCTTGCGGATCATGCAGAAATAGTTGTCGTCTGCGATCCAGTCCTGCTTGGCGCTGGTGCCGTCAGGGAACGTCAGCGCGACCGTGCCGTCGCGATCGAATGCCGCGGTCACCTTGCCCTGGTCGCCGTAATCCCCGACCAGCAGATTTCCGAGCGCGATCCCCATCGGGCTCGACGCCTGCTTTGCACTCGACTGCGCTGCAATTCCCAGACTGATGGTCGCGGCCAAAAGTAGTGTTGCACGCTTCATCATGTTCTCCCTTGTCGGATCAGCGGTGATTCGATGGACGCACCGTCGGCCGAGGCCAAAGACGAAAACTCAGGCGCTGACATCGCTGCTTACGATAAGGATGCCGACGTCTCCGCCTACTGGCAAATGCCGGTAGCGCGGCGTCACATCGATTTTTTTCTCGCTTCCGCAGGGGATCTGGATCAGTTTGGCCACGCCGTTACTGTGCGGGGGCATCATGACATGGACGAGCCGCAACTGATCGACTCGATTTACGAAGCCAGCATCGTGCCCGAAAAATGGGGCCAGGTGCTCGACAGGATCCTCGTCTTCAGTGGTTCGGCCAGCGGCACGTTATTCGTGAACGACGGCCACGCCACGCCTCGCTGGAAAACAACCGAACGGTCGCGCGACGCGGTCGAGCAATTCGTTGCTACGGAGGCTTGGAAAGATACAGCGCGCAACCCCATGCGGCTGATCGACGCCAGTATCGGCGACCATTATTTTCATCATGCCGAAGACGTCATGACCGCGGACGAACTCGCACGCGATGTCATCCTGAACCTGCTGCGAGGTGCAGGGCTCGGCTGGCAGATTGGCACGGCGATCCCGATGCCGACGAACGAGTTCGTCGTCTTCGCATTCGAGCGGAACCAGGCCGACGGACGCCACGACGTTGACAGCATGTCACGCCTGGCCGCCATTCGGCCGCATCTCGCGCGCGCGACGATGGTCGCAACCCGCCTAGGGATCGAACGGGCGCGAGGGGCGCTCGATACGATGACCGCGCTCGGCCTTCCCGCTGCACTGCTCGACCGGAGGGGCGTTGTCCGCGAAGCCAATGCATGGATGACGCAGGACCTGATCGGCACGCGCGCCGGTGGGCGCGTTGTGCTTGGTCATCCGGCGGGCGAAATTGCGCTCGACACGATTCTTGGCGGGCGGTCCTCAACCAGATCAATCGCGCTGCCCGCCAGCGGCGCCCGGCCGGGTCGCATAGCTCACGTCATCCCGCTGAGCGGAGACGCGCGTGACATCTTCAACGGCAGCTTGTCGCTGCTGATCATGAACGTTGCAGCGGGGCCGCGCGGCCAACCCGATCCGGCGATTTTGCGGGGCTTGTTCGATCTGTCACCGGCGGAGGCGAGGCTGGCGGCCGCATTGGCAAGCGGACTCAACCTCGACGCAGCATCGGCCGCGTGCGGGATCCGGTATTCAACGGCCCGGTCGTATCTCGAGCGAATTTTCTGCAAGACCGGCGTGCATCGCCAGGCCGAACTTGCCGCGTTGCTCGCGACGAGCTTGGCGCCGCATCGATTCAACTGATCGGTCTCGAAGGATGATGTATCGCTATCAGCAGGACGGCGCGATCGCGACGGGCGGCGGCATCGCGCGGCTCGCAACCTTGCTCGGCCATACGGCGCGGTCGTATCGCGATTTCGCCGAGGCCGCCGCCGCCGCGTGGGCTGCAGCCCGAGCTTAGAACCAACCTGCACCTGGAGACTTCCATGACCCGTATCCTGTTCGTCGGCCAGCAGCCCGAGACGGTTGATTTTTCGGATCCGGCTTTGCCGGCCGGCTTCAACGCCGATAAAATCAACGCCGGCATCGCCATCGCAGTCGAGAAAATTCGAGAGCGCGGATGGCAAGGCGAGACCTGCATGATCACCCCCGACGCGGCAGGCGGCGCGATGCTGGAAACGGCGCTGCGCAGAGCCGCCTATGACTGTGTGGTGATCGGCGGCGGTCTGAGGCTACCGCCCAACAGCCTGGCGCTGTTCGAGACAGTGGTAAATCTCGTCCGCAAAGCCGCGCCCAGTGCCGCGATCGCCTTCAATACGCGGCCCGAAGACACCGCCGAGGCGGCCGCCCGCCAACTCGGGGCAGGCTGAAGGCAATTTGCCGCGCGAACCGAGGACAATCGTACGCGGCAGCTAGTCGGCAATGCGCGCTCTATCTGGTCGTCAAGGGTCGAGCTTACAATTCCGAAAGATGGTGTATCGCGGCGGCTGCATTTCGACAGCAGATGAGATTGCAGCCCGTTCACGTACGATGCGTGGATCGGGGTCGACCCTGACCTCGTGCATCGAGGGAAGGAGTGAGAGCGATGACGCATTTTGTGGGTCTGGATGTCTCGGTGAAGGAGACGTCAGTGTGCGTGGTGGACGATGCTGGCAACGTGATGTGCGAGCGCAAGGTGCTGACCGAGCCCGATGACATTGCAGTGCTGTTGACGTCCGTCGGTGGCGATTACGCGCGGGTCGGGATCGAGGCCGGCCCGCTGTCGCAGTGGCTAATGAACGGTCTGAGCGAAGCGGGCCTCCCGATGATCTGCGTCGAGACCCGCCACATGAAGGCGCTGTTGCAGGCGCAGCAGGTCAACAAGTCCGACCGCAATGACGCACGCGGCATCGCACAGATGATGCGGGTCGGGCTGTTCAAGCCGGTCCATGTAAAGACGCTGGCCGCGCAGGAGCAGCGGATGCTGCTGACCAGCCGCAAGCTCGTCCAGCGCAAGCTGATCGACATCGAGTCCGACATGCGCGGCACGCTGCGCAACTTCGGCCTCAAGGTCGGTGTCGTCAGCACGATCGGCTATGAGGCCCGTGTCCGTCATCTGGTCGAGGGCTTTCCGCGACTGGCGGCGATCATCGAGCCGTTGCTGACGGTGCGGCGGGTAATGCGCCAGCAGCTGGCCACGCTCCACAAGATGCTGCTCGACACGGTCCGGCACGATCCGGTGTGCCGGCGGTTGATGACAGCGCCCGGCGTCGGCCCGGTGGTCGCGCTCACCTATCGGGCCTCGATCGACCAACCTCAGCGCTTCACCCATTCCAGAGCGGTTGGCGCGCATGTCGGGTTGACGCCGCGGCGCCATCAGTCGGGCGAGCTCGACTATGATGGTGGCATCTCCAAGTCCGGCGACACCATGCTCCGAACGATGCTGTACGAAGCGGCCCAGATCCTGATGACCCAGAGCCGGCATTGGTCGTGGCTAAAGGCCTGGGGGATGAAGGTCGCACAGCGCCGGGGCATGCGGCGCGCCATCGTCGCTGTCGCGCGTCGCCTGGCTGTCGTGCTCCACCGCATGTGGACGGACGGCACCGACTTCCGCTGGGGCAGCGAGCCGGGCACTGCGGTCGCGGTCGCCTGATACGATCTCAAACAGGAGCTTTGACGGTTCTGCCTCGGCAGGAAGAGGTCCTCACGGGGACGAAGGTGGTTCGAGATCGTAATGGCCGCAGCCCTGTCGCCAGCGGCAAGGGCGTCCAAAAGATTGATCCGCGCCGCTTTTTCTTACCCCATCATGGGGCGGCTACGTGCCGACCCCGGAGAGAAGCACGAACCCCGTGTGGCGACCTCAAGCTCGGCAGAAAGCAGTATTTGTATCTCGTCGACTACCAATCTGTCACGACCGGCGCACTCGCGGCGGCGGAGAGTGGCCTGCGCCTGTTGACTCAGGCCGCGATAGAGAAGCGGCCATTCGCCCAGACCTGTCATACTGTCGCCTGATGGGTGGCTAGCGGTCACGTGGGATTAGGTCAAAGGGCGCCCTCCGCGCTCCCGATATATTACGTAGAGGCTGCTTGGCGGTCACGTCACGAAAGCACCGCCTGCCGACTTGAGTGCAGCCGCTGCTGGTCGCGGCGGGTTAGGTGGCAGCGCTAAGCTTGAAAAAAGCGATGCCCGTGCGCTTAACCGCCTCGTGCGCTTCTTCGTCCGCCTCTCGGAACGAGATTAGCTGACGCCGATCCCCGTCCCACAGCACCAGCCAGACCGAGCGCAGGCTATCTGCGATTGTCAGACGATTGATCCCTAGGAGGGGCACCGCTGGGAGCCTGTAAAATGGTATTGTGCTGCACAGGTGGTGGACGTGATGGACCCCGATATTGGCGGTAAACCACCGCAGCACCGCAGGAAGCAGGTAGTGCGAGCTGCCGTTAAAGACGCAGCCGGCGGCCCATGCTGCTCTCAAGGCACTCTTTGTCGCGCTAAGCTGGCTCGGCAACTTTCGTACAGTTTCGTCCGCTCGATTTTGCGAGATAGAGCATCACGTCAGCTTGTTCGATCCAAGCATTGGGCAAGGCGAGGCCTGCAGACCATTCTGCAATGCCGAAGCTGGCGGTCACGCGCGTCGTCGCGCCATCGGGAAGGGGCATCGCATAATCTGCGATCGCCAGCCGTAACCGCTCAGCGACTTTCATTGCTTCTGTGGAATTGGTTTCGGGAAGGAGCAAAGCAAATTCCTCGCCGCCTAAACGACCGAACACGTCGCTAGGGCGTAATGTCACCTCCGCGATACGGGCGATCTGCTGCAGCACTTGATCGCCAACCGCATGGCCATGGGTGTCATTGACCGACTTGAAATAATCGACGTCGAGCATCACCAAAGCGCTATGTCGGCCATAGCGAGCAGCGCGCGCTATTTCACGCTCGGCCTGTTCCATAAAGCCGCGCCGGGTTAGCGCGCCGGTAAGATGATCGACCTGGGCGATCAGCCGCAGCTCAAGCTCGTCACATACGATATTTGCAAAATTGCTGAGGATCGCGATGTCCGCTGGGCTGAACCCCCGTAGCCGCGAATCCATCGCGCAGAGCGCACCAACATTATATCCCTCAGGAGTTCTCAGAGGAATACCGGCATAGCTCCGGACAAACGGCGGGCCAACGACCAGAGGACTGTCGGCAAAGCGCGGATCAGATCGGGCATCCTCGATGATCATAGGTTCGCGCTGAGCGATGGTGTGTGTACAAAAGGATGCTGAGCGCGGTGTTTCCGTGCGATCGATGCCGCGCTTGGCTTTGAACCACTGGCGGTCTCGATCAACGAGCGTCACCGTTGCCATCGGCACTGCCAGCACAGTGCGAACGAGGGTAACGATCTTCTCGAATGGCTCTTCGATCGCGGTGTCGAGCACGTCGAGGCGGCGCAATGCTGCAACTCTCGCGTCATCATCGTGCAGCTGGGCCTCACCCATGATGAGCTTCCTTCATCATGGCGCGAATAGCGACCGTGA
The DNA here is from genome assembly GCA_006438735.1 of Sphingomonas koreensis. Classification (GTDB taxonomy): domain Bacteria; phylum Pseudomonadota; class Alphaproteobacteria; order Sphingomonadales; family Sphingomonadaceae; genus Sphingomonas; species Sphingomonas koreensis_A. Next base: position 380,470 of record RCZF01000001.1, read on the forward strand.
GGTCGTCAGCGTAGCTGTCGACTAATGTACGAACACTGGCGTCAACTACGTCCTCGCCCAGCCCGGCAGCTCGCAAACTTGCGATCAGCGCTGCCAGATGAGATTGATGCCGCAGAACGCTTTCTAAGAGCTGTGGAGGAATTTCGAGCGGCGTTGCCGAGGTTGGGGTCGGCTGAAGTTGATCGACACGCACAGGATGGTCCTCGGAAATGGAGCGATCGCAGGCCTAGTGCGCAACGGTTAACATGTGGGAAATATATGACCGCTCGTTTGGCACGGCAGCCACCTGGAATAAAGCCGTGTCGTTTTTCCGGCTGAAGCGCGATCCCACCACATTAACGGATGCCCGCTTTCGGGAAGCGCAAATCGTGGCCCGATTGACCGGGACTGATGGACGAATGGCGGAATTTGGAGACCAGGAAAGGCTCACGAATGACAGGCTCTGGGTCTTATTGCTGAGCGCTCGGGCTGAACTAAGGTCTGATATACGCGCCCCGGCCCCAAAATCTGTCAGTCGGCAAACGGCTTATGTGCTGTCGGTCCGAAATTGGCGTAACCGGCCGGTCGGCAATGCGCCCCAAAAGCCGTCGATCGGAACCGAATGGAGAACAGAGATAGGCCCGCAAAATAGGCGCGCGATGGTCGGCCGATGGCTGACTGGGCAATCAGCCGCCGCTTCATCAATTGGTGGCCGGGCGCCACAATGGCCCGACAGCAACGATTAAAACGATGATATTGAACACCGCATTTGAACCGTTCCCCGAGACGATCGAGCCGCTGCTGTCTAGCACAAACCAGGCAAGTACGCCGGCCACGACTGATCTTCGCACCGCTTCGGGCGCAAGATCATAGACCCGCGACGACAAACACCAGATCAGCACGCCCCATCCGAGCAAAAAACCGCCCGTCAGCGCCGAGAGAAACCGCGTATCCGGTGACGCATAGGTTGTTCTGCCATCGATCGGCCAGCTCAGCAGATCAAGCGTCCACCGGGCCGGCTCGATCGTCGCCGGCATCGTGCCAAGGAAGAAAACCGGCGCGAAACTGCCGACAATGACGGCAGTGACCTTGAGCCAGAACCGGTGAAAATGTTGCGACATCGATGCGCTCCCTTGAAAGGTTGAGCGATCTTGTGATCTCGAGCGGGGCCCGATCAATTACCTCGCAGGTAAGTGCCTAGTGATCCCGAACGCGCTATGCCTCGGTCGTGACGGATTTCGCGGATATCTTGAAACGCTGGCGCAAAACACGCCGGCTCAGCCAGTTGGGGCTGGCGATGCAAGCGGATGTGTCGGCACGCCACATTGCCTTTCTGGAAACCGGCCGCGCGCGCCCGAGCGCCGCCATGATCGGCAGATTGGGCGATGCATTGCGGCTGCCACTCGACGTGCGCAATCAGATGCTGACCCGCGCCGGATTTGCACAGCGCTACGTTTCTCGCCAATGGGATGCTGAGGACATGGCGCCGGTTCGGGCCGCGCTGGATTACAGTCTTCACCGGCATGACCCTTATCCCGCGCTTGCCGTTGACCGGCTTTGGTCGGTGATCGCCCTGAACGCGCCGGCGCGGACACTGTTCGGCGCGCTTGCGATCGATGAGGGCAGCAGCCTGCTCGACCTGATGACCTCCGACGCCTTGCCGCCGTTCATCGAAAATTGGCCAGAGGTCGCGTACCACGCGGCCCGACGCCTACGCACCGAGAGTGCGGCGCAAGGCGGTGTCGAGCGATTGGATCACGCAGCCGATATGCTCGCGAGTGTCCCTGGCGCGCGGCAAATTCCCTTGGGGCCGGTCATGCCGACGATTTACCGTATCGGCGAGGTGCGGCTGTCGCTTTTCTCAATCATTGCCCAGTTCGGCACCCCCGACGACATGACGCTCGATGATTTGAAGATCGAACTCTATTTTCCCTGCGATAGCCAGAGCGATGAAGCGTTGCGAAGGCTGGTAACGAGGGACGGTGCACCTAAAGCCAAGGCCCTATCGGGACATGAATTTCCGGGCACGGATGGCCGGTAATTTGCTGATCCGTCCAAGGGCTGGCCAAGTGGCCGATGACCAATGTTCGCAACCTCGCGCTGCCGCAATGGAAGCGCCTCGCCGAGCGCCCCGAAAACCGCTGCCTCGTCCCGCTCACCGAGTTTTGCGAATGGACACCGGAGAAGCACGACCTTGGCGACGGCAAACCACCGCTCAAGGGCGAGATGTGGTTCGCTGTCGACAACCAGCCAACCTTCGCCGTCGCCGGCTTTTGGCAACGCACCGCGAACGGCAACGGCTTTACTATGGTCACTTGTGATCCCAACGAGCTTGTCGCGCCGATCCATCCCAAGGCTATGTTGACAATCCTCGCTCCGCAGGATCACGATCGCTGGCTGCGGGCGCGCTATGACGAGATCGTTACGCTGCAGGTGCCCTACGCGGCCCAGGGGATGACGGTGCGCGGGCCAGTGTTCCCGACACGGAATATCAATTGACCGGGCCGACAGCACCTGCCTGGCCGAGCATGGCAGCCAGCAGACTGTAGCCCTGCGCCTTATGGGCTTCTCTCATTTCCTTGGCGCGTTTGATAACCAGGGAAGCGACCGTATCCGCTGCCAGCCGGAAATCGCGCGCCGTATTCACATGGCTGTCGTTGTCGATCACCAGCGCAGCCGCCGCAGCAAACAGGTCGATGATGTCGTCAGCGGACAGGTCGCCCTCAACCTGCGAGTTCATATGCTGGATCGCGCTCGGCACGAAGGAGGCGAGCATTCGGACCTTTTCGTCGAGCGACACCTGAATCGTAGGCGGCATTGTCGGCGACATAACTGCTCCTAGTTCCCGAGGTCCGTTTTCTCGCTATCATATTCACCGCGTTTCCGCCTTGCGTAAGCGGCTTCTGCAGCTCGATCAGCTTCGCGCTCGACCTTTGTCATCCGCGCTCGCTTCAACTCGATCTCGACGCTGACTGTATATTCATGCCCAAGCGATCGGCAGATACCATGCATCGCCGTGCTGAGCTCGCCACGCCGGATGATCTCGTGCGCGTGCGCGTTCGGGTGGCGATAGCCGAGACCGTGCGCTGCAACCCAGAAGTCCTTGCAGGTACGAGGATCCGCACCGCGCCACCCAACATAGGCGAGAACAAACCGCAACGCGACGTTCGGCCCGGCGAACGGTGAGACCTTCGCCTGCTCCAAAAATGCGTCCAGCGCGCAGAGCGCTTTCCAGGTGAGCGTGTCCGCCAATGCATCAGATCGGCAATATCATTTGATCGACGTCTGGCGCGCATTCCGGGCGAAGCCGAGCGACAATTTCCTCAGCAATCATTCGCGCGGCGCGATCACGCCAGTTTCCGTGCGGCGTAAGGAGGCCTGCGATCGTGCTGACGGGCATGTTGGCAAGAATGTCGGCGAGTGCCGCAGTGTCATCAGGGGCGATTCGGTGCATTAGCCAATGAGAACAAAAACGGAACATTGATGCAAGAGTTTTTATGGCCGGGTATGGCCTGGGCTTACTGCCATCATTGGCGGTTCGACCTCGTGGCGGATTTGCGCCGTAAGATCGGATGCGCCGCAGGCCCCTGTCGAAATCCCGCAAGCGGCCCTCCGGCGTCAGCCAGGATTATTGGCGAGCACGGCGTCGAGCAAACCGGGGAATCGCTGATCAAATTCGGCACGGCGCAGCGTGTTGATCATCTCGCGCCCCGCCTGCGTCGTCTCGATCAGTCCGGCCGCGCGAAGCAGCTTGAGATGATTGGACAGCGTGCTCTTGGGAATTGAATCGCATGGCGCCGCGTCGGTGCAGCTGAGCCGCTCGGTCGCCGCCAGCCGCGCGACCATGCCCAAGCGGTTGGGATCGGCCAGCGCGTGCAGCGCCAGGTCGAGCGGCACATCTTCCAGTCGGGGGTGAGTGAAGCGGGGCACTGGACTGATATAGGGACAGTTCGTTAATTTAATAGTTCGGGATCATTGAACTGTCGAACCTAACCCCCAGATATCTCTGCAGCCGACAGCGCACGAGGTCGTGATCGCGGGCAACCATCTCGGAGAAATTTCATGTCACTTCAGGGCAAGAGGGCGCTGGTCACCGGCGGATCGCGGGGCATCGGCGCGGCAATCGCCAAGCGGCTGGCGGGCGAGGGGGCGACCGTCGCGATCACCTATGCCGGCAACAAGGCTGCGGCCGACGCCACCGTCGCCGCGATCGAAGGGGCAGGGGGCACCGCTTTCGCGTTCCAGGCTGACGCCGGCGACCCGGAATCACAGCGCGCCGGCGTCGAGCAGGCCGCGGCGGCGCTGGGTGGGATTGACGTTCTGGTCCACAATGCCGGAGTCGCGGAATTTGCACCGATCGAGCAGGACACCGACGAACTGTTCGACCGCCAATTCGGGGTCAACGTGAAGGGCCTGCATGTCGGCACCCGCGCCGCGTTGCCGCATCTGAGTGACGGTGGCCGCGTCATCCTGATCGGCAGCGTGTCAGGCGAACTCGCCTTCCCCTCGACCGCGACGTATAGCGCGACCAAGGCGGCGGTGGCTGCACTCGCACGCGGCTGGGCGAAGGATCTCGCCCCCCGCAACATCTTGGTCAACACGGTGCAGCCGGGACCGATCGACACCGATTTAAACCCCGCCGATGGCGAGTTCGCGAAGCAGATGACGCCGTCCATCCCGCTCGGTCGCTATGGCACGGTCGAGGAAATTGCCGGCGCGGTGGCGTTTCTCGCCGGGCCCGATGCGAGCTACATCACGGGCGCCACGCTCAACATCGACGGCGGCGCGGCGGCATAGCGACTAGCCGGCGGCCCCTTCATTAAGGTCGGATGGGCCGCCCGGCTATTCGGTAGCGACTTCCAAAAACCAGATTGCCGAGAAAGGCCTAATTTCTTCAAACCGGTCTGCTTCGTCATCGCAAACTATCGCTGCCAAGCACGACAAACAGAGGTTCGAGGGGGTTTTTGGTATAAGGGCTTCGAACCAAGAACGCATTGAGCGGGCGTTGGGACCGTTGGGGACTGTCGATGGGCCCATGGCCGAGCATCGGTTCCGGGAGCGGCCGTCACGGCGGTGAATGCCGGCCTAGGTCGTGCTCACTTCGTCGGGAAGGGAATCGATCAATCCCGGGACATCAAGCACTCTGTTTGGTCGATCGCAATTCGAAATGAACAAACGTCAGCTTTCAGGAAGTTACTAAGCACTCCAAGCGTCCGGCTTTGGGTCCAATCAGCTACCGAGGGCTATGCTGGCAGTGAGGATATCGACCGTCTGCCCGTCTTTTTCGCCTCGGAACCAGCGTTCAATTGCAGCTGCGAATAGCGGGTCGTCAGGCGCTGCTTCGGCAAACAAGGTGAGCGAGGAGCGGAGCTTGGCTGCGTCGACTGACCCAAATACCGCTTCTGCGGTGGTGCCGACAAGATCCTGGAGGACGGCAATACTTTCCCGGTACCTGGCACCGAGCAACGGATGAGCAAGGTAGGCCTGCGCTTCCTCTGTCGAGCCGATTGCGTAGCGACGCGACATCTCGCTCGACCCCAAACCCGCCACTTGAGGAAAGATGAACCACATCCAATGGCTCGTCTTATAACCCCGCGTCAGCTCCGTCAGCACGCGAGCGTAGGTTGCTTCCTGCGCGGAGACGAAGCGATCAAGATTGAACCGGTCAGTATTGGTAGTGTCCGTCATGCGGACACCATCTAGAGGGTGGGTGATACCGCCGCCAAGGGGTGATGTCGGGCGTTGGCTCGCGCTGCTTACCGAAAGCGGATGGAGGTGCCGGGCCGCAGACAGACAGCGTGGAAGTGGCCATCGAACCGACATGGACGGACATTTAGGGGAAGCGCCAAAGACCGGCGGAACGTCCGCATGTGGTTCATTCCCCTGCGAACCAGAAATCTTCTGATCTTAGCGAGCGAAAGCCAATTCTATTTAGGCTGCGGCAGCTGCTGCCATAGCTTCGAAGGTCAGAGATGGCGATCAATCAAGCCCGGGTCGCCAATCGCTCTCACGGCCTTCAAACGCAGCTTCACATAGCCTGAATGAACGACCGCTATCGGGAACCGGCCTTGGGTCGCTAAAAGTCGGAAACTGGGTCTTCGCTACAGCGAACCTGCCGAATAGATCCTCAATGGCAATATGCGACAACGCCATGACGATGCGTTCAATCGATCCGAAGGCCCGCCGTCAGCGCTTCGAGCAGGGCGTTTACCTTCGGGCTGAGCTGGCGGCTGCGCGGCCAGACGAGGTGCAGCGGGAGGCCTGAGGCGGCCAGCGCCGGCAGGATCTGGACCAGCTCGCCGCGATCGAGTTCGTCCTTGATGAGCCAGGTCGCCAGCTGCGCTATCCCGAAGCCGGCCTTGACCGCGCCGACCTGTGCCTCTGCGCTGCCGAGCACGATGCGCGGGTCCATCGTGCGCTCCTCGATCCGGCCGACGCGATCGGCGAAACGCCAGGCGATCGTGCTGCCGTCGGCGCGGCCGTAGACAACACAATCAAACTGCGCGAGCTCGTAGGCCGATTTTGGGGCGCCGCGGCGATCGAGATAGGCCGGCGCGGCGCAGAAGATCACGCGTTCGTCGCCGAGATGGCGATGGCCGAGATTGTCCGCGCCCGTGTCCGCCGCGCCGATGCGGATCGCGACGTCGATACCCTGCTCGACGATGTCTACCTTGCGATCGGTGAAAGTGATGCTTGGGCGCAGATTGGGATGCCGCTCGGCAAACGCGAGCAACAGCGGCATCGCGTGCATCCGCCCGAACGCGACCGCCACGTCGACCTTGAGCCGACCGACGATCTCCGTCCGGTGCGCCGCCAGCACCGCCTCGGCATCGGCGAGATCGCCCAGCACGCGCACGCAGGTCTCGTAGAAGGCGGCGCCGACATCGGTCAGCGTCAGGCGACGCGTGGTGCGCTCGAACAGCCGGCTGTCGAGCCGCGCCTCCAGTCGCGCGACGCTCTTGCTCACCGCAGAATTGGTCAGGTTGAGCCGCGCGCCAGCCGCGGTGAAGCTGCCTGCATCGGCCGTGGTGACGAAGGCTTCGATGCCCTTGAGGCGTTCAGAGGGAATCATAGGGACCTTGATTATGGAATTATTGTCGCGCCGTACATGAATTAATGCCGCGCGACGCGCCGTTTCGTCGCGCCTAGGGAGACGGGCTAACTGGAGTTTGCAATGTCCCTCGCCCGTCCCCTTTCCGCCGATGCCCCAGGCGCCCCGTCCGCGGGGCATGGCGTCGCGGTGCTGCTGCTGGCGATCTCCGCCTTCGTGATCGTCACGACCGAATTCATCATCGTCGGTCTGTTGCCGAGCCTGGCCCGCGACCTGAGCATCTCGATTTCCACCGCCGGGCAACTGGTTACGCTGTTTGCCTTCACCGTCATGCTCGCTGGGCCGTTCCTCACCGCAATGCTCTCGCATTTCGAGCGCAAGCGGTTGTTCGTCGTGATCCTGCTGATCTTCGCCGGCGCCAACGCGCTCGCCGCGGCCGCGCCGGACATCTGGATCCTCGGCTTCGCGCGCTTCCTGCCAGCGCTGGCGCTGCCGGTATTCTGGGGCACGGCGAGCGAGACGGCGGGCGAACTCGCCGGGCCGGAGAAAGCGGGCAAGGCGGTGGCCAACGTCTATCTCGGCATTTCCGGCGCGATGGTGCTGGGCATTCCGCTCGGCACGCTGACCTCGACCGCCTTCGGCTGGCGCGGGACGTTCTGGGGCCTGTCGGGCCTGTCGCTGCTGATGGCGGTGCTGCTGCTGGTGGTAATGCCGACGCTGGCGAAGCCGGCGCGCGTGAAGCTCGCCGAACAGGCCAAGATCCTCAAGGATCCCTATTTCCTCGGCAACGTGGTCCTCTCGGTAATCGTGTTCACGGCGATGTTCACTGCCTACACCTATCTCGCCGACACGCTGGAGCAGATCGCGGGCATTCCCGCCGGGCAGGTCGGCTGGTGGCTGATGGGCTTCGGCGTCGTCGGCCTTGCCGGCAACTGGCTGGGCGGGCAATTCGTCGCGCGCGGGCCGCTGATAGTCACCGCGATCACCGCTTTGGTGCTGGCGGCTGGCACGGCGACGACGACCTTGCTCGCCGGATCGCATGCCCGGCTGGCGGTGGCGCTCGCCGTGTGGGGCATCGCCAACACCGCGCTCTACCCGATCTGCCAAGTGCGTGTGATGCAGTCGGCGAGTCACGCGCAGGCGCTGGCGGGGACGCTCAACGTGTCGATGGCCAATGCCGGGATCGGCCTCGGCGCGATCATCGGCGGGTCGGTGATCTTGCATCTCGGCCTGGCCGATGTCGGCTATGTCGCCGCAGCGATCGCCATCCTCGCCGCGGTCGTCGCGCCGCTGGTCGGCCGGCTCAAAGCTCGGGACGCCTGATGCAGAGCGAGCGGCATGGCAAGTTGACTAAGTGTATTTCATATCGGGCTGAATGGACGCTTGCTGTCCTAGAGCCGCTCGACATGCTCTTGGACAGTTCCGGAAACTGAATAAATTTTGCCTCGGCGCTTCGCAGCCCCGACTAGCCGCCTTTGCAGTTCCTGAGCAGTCTTTGGGGCTGTCAAAAGGGCCGCCATCGCGTCGATTTCGCGACAAACCCGCTCATGCTTTTCGTCCAGGAACGAAGCAAGCTGATCCGCCCGCTCATACCCTTTCGGATCAACAGACCGCGCGTCAACCTCCATCCACAGTCGGGTTAGCGCGGTGCTGAAAGCCGGATTGCGGACCTCATAATGTGGAACCTCATTGAGACAGACGTAAACCACCGTCATATCGGCTTTCCACGATGCAAGTGTTGCTTGCGTCGCCTCGGCCGGATCGGCGGTTCCCTCCGCTATACTCGATGCGCGGCGACGGTGAGACTCGGTCTTGTTTTTGGCTTCAATGCCGAGTTCGCGGCACAGCATTACCAGCGATTTAAAGTCTTCCGACCGCTCGCGCCTCGCGCGAACCCGCTCAAGATGCGCCGTAAGGACATACCACGCCAACAAACTGACGGACACGATCGCCTGAACTATCGCCGTGGCGGTCTGGAGGAAGGCGGCATGTCCGGCGCTGATTTCAGTGCCGAACATGCTTCGCTTTCTGGCTCACGCGGGTGACGCGCATTGACGACGCGCCCTGCGTTGGGGGGGGGGCGCCTGCACGGCCGCTGTGCGCGCACCCCCGCTCGCCTCAGGACTTGAAAAAGGCGAGTAGATCGGAGTTGATAACGTCGGCGTGGGTGGTCGGCATACCGTGCGGAAAGCCGGGGTAGGAAATCAGCTTTCCGTTCTTCAGCAGCTTGACGGAACGCGCGCCTGTAGTGGGGAAGGGACAAATCTGATCGTCCTCTCCGTGCATCACTAGCACGGCAACGTCGATCACCGCCAGATCGTCGTAGAACTCGGTTTCGGACAGCACGCGGACGCACTCCCATTGCGCGATTGCAGCGCCCATCATGCCCTGCCGCCACCAGTTATCGCGGATGCCCTGCGACACCACGGCGCCTTCACGGTTGAAGCCGTAGAACGGAATCGTGATGTCCTGATAGAATTGTGAGCGATGAAAGGCGGTGCCGTCGCGAATGCTGTCAACGACGGCCTTCGGCACGCCATCGGGATTACGCTCAGACTGCATGAACGTCGGCGGGATCGCGCTGAGCAGCACGGCCTTGGCGACCTGATGCTTCACGCCATAGGTTGCGACGTAACGGGCAACTTCGCCGCCGCCTGTCGAATGGCCGATATGGATCGCATTCGTCAGACCGAGCGCCTCAACGACCGCCTCGGCGTCGGCCGCGTAGGTGTCCATGTCGTGGCCTTCCGACGTTTGTGTCGATCGTCCGTGGCCACGTCGGTCGTGTGCGATCACGCGATAGCCTTGGCCGAGGAAGAACATCGTTTGACTGTCCCAATCGTCCGCGCTCAGCGGCCAGCCATGATGAAAGAACAGGGGCTGGGCGTCCTTCGGACCCCAATCCTTGTAAAAAATCTCGATCCCATCCTTTGTTGTTGCGCTAGCCATTATTCAGTCCCCCTTGGTCGACGGTGAGTCATTACTAAGCGGTGCGTAGGCCCAAATGATCGGCGAGAAAGGCGAAGGTTCGTCCGTTCGCGAGCGCCGCAGCCTCTTCATTGTAATGAAGGCCAGTGTGGCGCGCGAAGGCGTGATTCTGACCAGCGTAGCTATAGACCGTCGCGCTCGGCACGGTCTTTAGCGCCGCCTTGATCTGCGCCTGCGCGTCATTGCTGATGAACTCGTCCTCGTCGGCGAGATGCATTAGCAGCGGCGCCGTGATACCCGGCGCTTCCGTAAGGTACTTTTCAGTCCCGCCCCCGTGGTACGCCACTACAGCGTCAACATAGTGGCGCGCGGCCGTCAGGAACGCCATAAGTCTACCGAGGCAGAAACCCATGACCGCGACCTTTCCGTTCGCGCCGTCCGTTTCCCGCGCGGCTTGGATTGTCGCGGCAACATCGCGGACACCCATGTCCCGGTCATAGGCGGTGTAGAGCGCGAGCCCCTTTTTCCATTCGTCATCTGACCAAGTGCTGAGGTCAACACCGCGCTCCTGTCGCCAAAACAGTTCAGGCGCGAGCGCGATGAACCCATGATCGGCCAGGTCGCGGCACGTTAGTCGAATGTCGCCGTTGACGCCGAAGACCTCGTGAAGGACTACCACGACCGGCGCTGGCGTGCTCGCCGGCATTGCGACATAGGCGGAGAACTGGTCGCCCTCTGTCGGTATGTTGATCGACTGGTTCATGCTGGCCTCCGACCCACTTTATGTGCAGATTACTGCGACGGGCGCGGACCACGATGGAGAAATGTGACAAAAGTGGGGGACAAAACTGCCAATTCGTCACCCCGCTTTGAAGTCGCGTTGGTGCACGACGCTGGCACCACGAAGGGGGGCCTGTACGGTCTCACCGATCTCTTCACCTATGCGAATGAATTCGCGATCAGGCGACAAGGTGCCGAAGCCTCGGCGGCTGTCCGCATCAGCCACTGGTTCAGCGACGAGGACGACCAGTCGATCCGTTGCACCTTTGATACTTGCCCAGGATCAATTCACGCGAACAGCGTCGTCATCATTCCAAACAATCACCGAGCGATTGCCGAGCCAGAGCGTGAAAGCCCGTTTGTGGAATGGCTTCGTGACCGTCACGCCGAAGGTGCGGTCCTCGCGGCTGTATGCGGAGGCGTCTTCATGCTTGCGACTACGGGGCTTTTGGCCGGCCGCCAAGCCACGACGCACTGGTCTTTTGCGGATGAATTCTCGGCGCGGTTCCCGAACGTGCTTATGGAATCGGATCACATGGTGATCGACTATGGAGACGTCCTGACCGCAGGAGGAGCGATGGCGTGGGCGGATCTAGGCCTGCGCCTGACGGAGCGATTCCTCGGCGCCGCAGTGATGCATGATACCGCGCACTACATGAACGTCGACCCACCCGGGCGGGAGCAGCGCTTTTATAGCGGCTTCGAACCTCGCACCAAGCACGGTGACGCTGCCATTTTAAAAGCGCAGCAGTGGCTCTCAGTGCAACGCAATCACGCCGTCCTCGTCGCGGATATTGCGCAGCACGCTGGCTTGGAACCTCGGACATTTTTGCGCCGGTTCGTCCAGGCGACCGGGATGAAGCCCACCGAATATCAGCAACGCCTCAGAATGAGCCGGGCTCGCGAGATGCTAGAGTTCACCCGCTCGCCAATCGATCTGGTTGCCGAAAGCGTCGGCTACGGAGATGTCCGAGGATTTCGGCGCGTTTTTCACAGCATCGTCGGCCTAATACCCTCTGATTATCGCCGTCGGTTTTGCCGACCTTGACCGCTCGCAGGCAGCTAATTTCAAAAACCAGATTGCCGCCCGAGGCCTATTCTTTCAACCCGTTCTGTACCGTCATCGCAAACGCGCGACAACAATGGCCGGTCTCTGGTTGCCGCTGGATGAAAGGCGGGGGTCACGTCACGCCCAATGGCGTCGATCAGTGGCACCAACATTCAACGCGCATGCTGCCGTCCGTACAGCAATTTTTGTCGCTTGCCGATTGCAAATCCTGATGACACCCTCCCAACCGAGGTGGGGTGAAAAATGCCGTCAACCGCAGGATTGAGTGAGAGATCAACGATCGGCTCGCGTGCTCGAGGATCTCGTTCAGACGTTGTCCTTCGCTGGACGGGCAGGGCGCTCGTAGGAGTTGTCTGGACGAGTTCGGCGATATTTGGCCTCTACATCCTGGCGCTGTACGTCGGCGCCGCAGCTGTCGGAACCTTGAGCGACTGGAACGACGGCTTTCCGGGCTTATACGCGCCCAGCTCGTTGGCAGCCAATCTCGGTATCGGATTGCATTTCGCGTTCGGTGCTGCGCTCCTGCTGCTCGGCCCAATCCAGCTTATGGGCAGCGTTCGGGCGCGTTTTACGAGTTTCCACCGTTGGACGGGTCGCGTTTACGCCATTGCCGCTGCCGTGACGGGGCTGGGCGGTCTGTCGTATATTTTGGGCCGCGGCACCATCGGCGGGCCAGTCATGAGCATCGGCTTTGCGCTTTACGGTTCGCTGATGGTGATCGCGGCTGAGGAGACGGTGCGACTTGCCATGGCGGGACAAGCCAGCCGGCATCGTGCGTGGGCCATACGGCTCTTCGCCCTTGCAATCGGGTCGTGGTTGTACCGCATGGATTATGGATTCTGGCGTCTCCTCACCCATGGGCTAGGACATACCAAAACGTTTGATGGGTGGTTGACAGGATTATGGTTTTCTGGTTCTTCCTCCCCAATCTGATGGTTGCCGAATTTTTCATTCGAGCACGCGAATTGAACGCTGGTCCTGTCGTTAAAGCCATAGCGTCCACGGTGTTGGGCACTGCATTTGTCATGTTATTGCTGTCTAGCACTATGATTACTGCGTTGGGCTGGGGCCCCGCGATACTCTGGCGGTTCGGTCTGATTGCGGGTTAGGTTTCTCATGCCTCGCTCTCCAGAGCAGAAACACAACTCGGTCTGCAGACGGCAGCTACGCGCCCCAATCTCAGCCGCTCAGCGCGGTTCGATGTGTTCCCGAGACTTGCCGTTGGTTCGTCTAACTGGGACCGCCTGAATGACTGGTATTGGGACAAAGCCGACGCTAATGGCTCGCCACTTGGATGACGGCTTTCGGCGAGAGGAGACGCTCCAGCGTTGCACGAATGCCATCGTCGATTGACTGACGTTGGGCCGCAATTGGACTGGCCGTTTTCGGCGTTGGTCAACAAGAAGCGGACGGCGGCCCGATTCCAGCAAATGAGCGTTCCTAGAGTCATCGCGCCAGTCGGGCGGCGGCGTACAAGGGCGCGCCCAGCGCAGGGCGGCGGCATATCCGGCAGTATCGAGCGCGAAGTCTGGAAAAGTCCAGATAAGCGCGATCCTCTCCGCGAGATGCTGGCGGTTCCGAACAAGCGACCGGTTTTCCGACCGAAGACGATAGCAACTTGCCCCGTTCAATTGACAAAATTCTTTATTTAAACGAGCACTGATGTTCAGGAGGTCGCCACGCATGCTTGCGCCGGCCCGGCAAAGGTCAGTGAGGCTCAAGCCTCGTTATCGGAGGGGATAACCATGCACCGCGGATCAATAGTCGTTCGCTTTCGAATTCTCTCACTGCTCGGCGGCGTCGCGCTCGCTGCGGTGGGCGCTGGCGGGACCTTCGCGCAGACCGCGCCGCAAACTCCTGTTGATATTGCCGATCCACGGATGGGCACCGCACCGCTCGACAATCAAAAGCTGATCGGCAATGCGCCGCCGCCGGGTGAGCCGGTCTATAACGGCCAGACGACTCCGGCCGCTCGGTTCCCGCATTCGTCGGTCGAGGTCGCGCCGATCAACAACAATATCGCGCTGAGCTATCCCAACGGCGTCGCGGTGCCCTACTACTATACCAACCCGACGATGATCGGCTTCTCGGCGGGTGGTGGCTCGTCTTATGGCGGGCGCACCGAACCGACCATCTCGCCGGTGGTCGGTGACTGGTCGCCGGCGCCGGCCTATAAGGAATCCTATTACGACAAGTCGAAGGAAGTCGCCTCGCCGGGCTATTATTCGGTCGATCTCGCGACGTTCAAGACCAAGGTCGAGCTGACCGCGGCGCAGTGGACCGGGCTGATGCGCTTCACCTTCCCGGCCAGCGATCGCTCGAACGTCCTCCTCAACCTCCCCGATAACGGCGGTTCGGTCGAAATTGTCGGCAACAACATGGTACGCGGCCATTCGACCGATCGCGAGGCGATCGACGGAAATTATTTCGTCGCCATCTTCTCCAAGCCGTTCAGCGAGCTCGGCACCTTCCGCAAGTCGCCGGGTGACGACAAGGGCTGGGGCATCGGCAATTCGGATGTTGTCCCCGGCCAACGCGAGATGTCGGGAAACTGGGCGGGCAGCTACGTCACCTTCCACACCAAGGCCGGTGAACAGGTGCTGATGAAGATCGCGCACGGCACCAGCTATGCGCAGGCCGAGCAGCGGCTGAAGGATGAGCTGCCCGGCTGGGACTTCGACCGCGTCCACGCCGCGGCGCGCGCCGATTGGGCCAAGCTGCTCAATCGCGTCCAGGTGACCGGCGGCACCGAGAAGCAGCGCAAGATCTTCTATTCGACGCTGTTCCAGTCCTTCTCCAGCCCGCGCCTCACCGCGAAGAAGGGCGAGAAGTTCAACGACGCCAAGGGCCAGGTGCAGACCGCGACGCACGATCGCTACAGCCCGGTGCCGTTCTGGGATACCGGCCGCAACCAGATCGTCCTGCTCGAGCTGATGGAGCCCGAGCTGATGCAGGATGTGATGGCCACCGAGTTCGACATGGCGCGTGAGAAGGGGTTCATGAACACCTCGTTCCATGGCGACAATGCGGTGTTTATGTATTTGGGCGCGTGGGAGCGCGGCATCCCGTTCGATTACAAGGCCGTCTACGACTATCTCCGCAAGAATGCGACCGATCCGGCCGGCCCGCGCCACTATCTCGCTGAATATATGAAGCAGGGCTGGATTTCCGACGAGATCCCGCAGGGCAACCCCAGCCCGCCCTATGCCGGCGGCAAGGCCGGCGCGGCGACCACGCTCGAATATGCGTGGGATGATTATGCGATGGCGCAATATGCCAAGAAGCTCGGGAAGATGGACGATTACGCCATGTTCCTGAAGCGCGCGCACAATTACGTGAACGTGTTCGACAAATCGGTGGGCTTCATCCGCGGCCGCACCGCCGACGGAAAGTGGATTTCGCCGTTCGATCCGGGCGAGCCCTATTACAACTTCATGATGAAGGAGGGCTCGGGCTGGTCGACCCTGTGGCTCGAACCGCACGACGTCCAAGGCCTGATCAACCTGCTCGGCGGGCGCGCCAAGTTCGACGCCAAGCTCGATCAGTTCTTCACCACCCCGTACAATCCCAAGGGCATCTGCCGCGATTGCACCGGCCTGATCGGCCAGTATGTCCAGGGCAATCAGCCCGACCAGCAATCGGCTTATTATTACGATTGGGGCGGCCAGCCGTGGAAGACGCAAATGCGCGTGCGCCAGATTCTTGACGAAATGTACGGCAGCGACGCCTCGGGCTACGCTTATCCGGGGATGGACGATCAGGGCGCGACCTCGTCCTGGTATGCGCTGTCGGCGATGGGTTTCTATCCGGTCGATCCGTCGAGCCAGAATTACATCATTGGCAGCCCGATCTTCGACGACGTCAAGCTCCAGCTCGGCAACGGCAAGACGCTCGAGATCGCCGCGCAGAATAATTCGACGACCAACATGTACATACAGTCGGCGACGCTGAATGGCCGGCCGTGGACCAAACCGTGGTTCAGCCATGACGACATCAAGGACGGCGGCACATTCGTCTTTGTGATGGGGCCGCAGCCAAACAAGAAATGGGGTACCGCGTCCGACGCCGCGCCGCCCTCGATGTCGGCGCCCGCGCACTGATCCAATTCCGATAGCCTCCGCGTTCTCCCTTCCTCCCCGACGCGGAGGCCGGAGCCCAGGACAAGAGCTGCCCTGCTCCTGCGTCCTGCGCTCCAGCTGCTACAATCTCGAGTCGAGAGGAGATCATGATGGCCCGGCTAACCGGTATCGCGACGACGCTTGCGCTGCTGCTGAGCGGCACCGCCGCGAGCGCGCAGACCGCGGATGACCACGTCTATACCAGCAACCTGACGACGAGCTGGGGCAAGGCGGTGACCCCCGACAATGCCTGGCGCCTCTATCCGCGCCCGCAGATGAAGCGCGATCGATGGCAGAATCTTAACGGCCTGTGGGACTATGCGATTCTTCCCAAGGCGACCGCGCAACCGGCGCAGATGGACGGGCAGATTCTGGTGCCGTTCCCGGTCGAATCGAAGCTGTCGCGCGTCGCTCGCAAGGTCACGCCCGACGATCGCATCTGGTATCGCCGCAGCTTCACCGTGCCCGCCGATTGGCGCGGGCAGCATGTCATGCTCAATTTCGCCGCGGTCGATTACGCCGCAACGGTGCTCGTCAACGGCGCGGTGGTCGGCAGCCACAAGGGCGGGTTCGCCACCTTCGGCTTCGACATCACCGATTATCTCAAGCCCGGCCAGAACGAGCTGACCGTCGAAGTCACCGATCCGACCAGCAAGGGCAACCAGCCGCGTGGCAAGCAGATCGCCGATCCGTCGGGCATCTGGTACACCGCGGTCAGCGGCATCTGGCAGACCGTGTGGCTCGAGCCGGTGCCCGAGGCGCACATCGCCGACGTCCGCGCGACGCCCGACATCGATCGCGGCGTGCTCGACGTCGATGTCGCGACCGACGCCGGCACCGACGGCACTGCCGCGGTGCGCCTGACCGCGAGCGACCATGGCAAGGTGGTCGCGCAGACGATCATCCGCGCCAACCGCCACGCCACGCTCAAAATCCCGAACGCGCATCTGTGGTCGCCCGAAGACCCGTATCTCTACGATCTCAAGGCCGAACTGGTGAGGGTGAAGAGCCCTTATGTCGGCCAGCACAAAACCTATGACGCACGCTTTACCGCGCAGGAGCAGGCCGACTACGCCCATGCGACCGTTGTCGGTGCACCCAGCGACACGGTCGACAGCTATTTCGCGATGCGCAAGATTTCGATCGGCCCGGGTAAGCTGCCCGGCCAGCCGGTGATGCTGCTCAACAACAAGCCCTATTTCGAAAACGGCACGCTCGATCAGGGGTGGTGGCCCGATGGTCTTTACACCCCGCCCTCCGAAGAGGCGATGCAGAGCGACATCGTCTTCCTGAAGAAGGCGGGCTTCAACATGCTGAGGAAGCATATCAAGGTCGAGCCGGCGCGCTATTATTACGATGCCGATCATCTCGGCATGCTGATCTGGCAAGATTTGCCTTCGGGCGGCAGCGACAGCGAGGATCAGTTCATCACCGGGACGAGCAAATCGCAGGCGGTGTTCTCATCCGACGACATGGACGAGATCCAGAACGAGCTCGCGCACATGATCGGCGATCTGAACGACTTCCCGTCGATCGTGTTGTGGGTGATCAACAACGAGGGCTGGGGTCAGTATAATTCGGCGATGCTTGCGCGCTATGCCAAGGGCATGGACCCGAGCCGCCTGATCGATTCCGACACCGGCTGGCTCGACGTCGCGCCCGATGCGTCGGACGTATTTGACATCCACACCTATGAGGACGTGCCGCACGCCCCCGCCTTCCATTCGAAGCGCGCGATCGTGCTCGGCGAATATGGCGGCGTCGGCTACCCGATCTCGGGGCATCTGTGGCGCGAAGACCAGACCTGGAGCTATCAGGTCGCCAAGACGCCGGCCGATTACCTCTCCCGCTTGCGCACCAAGATGGAAGAAGTGTTGCGGCAAGCCAAGGAAGACGGTCTCAGCGCATCGGTCTACACCCAAACCACCGATGTCGAGGGCGAGATCAACGGCCTGCTGACCTATGACCGCGCCCAATCCAAGGCCCCGCCCGAAGACATCGCCAAGATTGCCGCGCCGCTGTGGCAGGATGACGCGGGGGAATAGCGACAAAACCTCCACCGCAGGGGGGGGGCCATCGCGCAGCGATGGTGGAGGGGTTTCCCCATTGGCCGTGATATCCCTCCGTCAACCCTGAAAGGCTGCCACCTCCCCTTGCAGGGGAGGATGGGATTGGCGCTAGTTCCCCGCCGGCCCGAACGACGGTGGCGCATCGGCGGCCGCCGCGCCCCAATTCTTGTCGGGCGTGCCGCTCATCGCATAATCGAGCGTACCCCCCGTCTTGACGAAGCTCTCGGGCAACCACAGCCGGGTGCTCGGCTTGCCGTCAACGCTCAGGCTGTGGACATAGGGTGCATCGGCCGCCGCGCCTTTGGCGGTGATGGTAATCGTCGCGCCCGGCCGCGTGATCTCGGCCTTTGGGAACAGCGGGCTGCCCAGCACCAGTTCGGCGCGGCCGGGATAGAGCGGATACATCCCCAGCGCCGACCAGACGTACCAGGACGACATCTCGCCGAGATCGTCATTGCCCGAAATGCCGTCGGGGGTGTTGGTCCAGATCTGCCGCATCGCCGCGCGCACCGCGCCTTGCGCCTTCCACGGCTGCCCGGCGAAATCGTAGAGCCACGGCGCCGCGACCGAGGGTTCGTTGTCGAGCTCCGAATGCAGCGGCCCGGATTTGGTCACCGCCCAGCTGCCGTCGTCCTTATGGAAGAAGGCGTCGAGCCGCTTCACCGCGACGTCGCGGCCGCCCAGCGTCTGGAACAGCCCGGCCGGATCGAACGGCACCATCCACAGATAGACCGCGCCGGTCGCCTCGACGAAGGCGTCCTCGTCGTCGGCGCCGGGATCGAACTTGGCCCAGCTACCGTCGGCGTGGCGCGGCTGGATGTAGCCGCCTTCGGGGGTCGCCTTGGGGTTGAACAGGTGGCGCCACCAACCGGCGCGATCGATGAATTGGCGCTCGTTAACGGTATCGCCGGTTATCCGCGCCAATTGCGCGACGCCGAAATCGGCGGCGGCGAGCTCGAGCGTGTCGGCCGCCGAGCCCCACCCCGGCGCGCCGACCGGCATGTAATGGAGCTTGAGCCACTGATCGAGCCCCGGCCGCTCGCCGCTGCACAGCACCGGGCAGCCGGTTTTGGACAGGTCGAGCGCGGTCGGCACGGTCGCCGCCTCGAGCAGCGATTGATACGCGCCCTTCACGTCGAAATCGATGCCGCCGAACGCATGGATCGCGGCGATGATCGGCGGTGAGGGATCGCCGTTCATCACGCTGGTCGCTCCGGTCAGATGGGTCCAGCGATCCCATATGCCATGGTTCTGCTGCGCCTGGTTGTAGAGCGATTGCGCCATATCCGATCCGCGCTTGGGATCGAGCAGGGTGACGAGCTGGACCTGCGAGCGATAGATGTCCCAGCCCGAATAATTGCCATATTGCACGGCCTGGCTGCCCGACACCCGGTGCACCGCGCCGTCCATTCCACGATAGCGGCCGTCGACGTCGCTCGAAATGCTCGGGTGGATCAGCGCATGGTAGAGCGCGGTGTAGAACACGGCGCGATCGTCGGCGCTGCCGCCGGTGATCGCGATCTTGCCGAGTTCCTTATCCCACGCCGCGTGCGCCGCGCCGGCCACGCCGTCGAACCCGGTGCCCGCAGGGCTTTCCTGGGTCAGGTTGGCGCGCGCGCCGGCATCGTCGACATAGGAAATGCCGATCCGCATCGTCACATGACGGGCATCGTCGCCGAAGTTTATCCAGCCGCCCGAACCCTTGCCCGGTGCCGGGAAGCCATCCTTGCCATAGCCGGTGCCGCCTGATGCGGTGGTCGCGCCGGCGTGGACCACGTCATCAACCCAGGTGCCGCCGGCCGTAAACGACTGATCGAATTGGGCGACGAAGTGCAACGTGTAATAGCTTTGCTGCTTGTCGGGCGAGAGATAGCCGCAGAAATTGCCGCTGGTGACGGTGCCCGAGACGGTGCGACGCGCGGCATCAATGCGGATCGTCGCCGCGCTGCTGCCAACTTCGGTGTCCGATGTGCGGAACAGAAGGTTGGCGTCGCCGTGATCGGGGAAGTCGAAGCGTGCAATGCCCGTGCGCTCGGTGGCCGAAAGCGCCACCGCCACGCCGTTGCCGAGCGTCACGGTGTAGCGACCGGGGATCGCGGATTCCTTGCCATGGTCGAGGAAGACCGCGAAGCGATTGCCCTCGCCGGCAGCGGAGGGCGAGGTCTCGACGCTTTGGGTGATCGGCATCACCGGCACATCGCCCGCCGCGCCCGCGCAGCCGCTGCCCGAAAGATGCGCTATCCCGAACCCGCGCACGCCGTTCGAGCGATATTCGTAGCCGCCAGGCGCCGCCACGAGCCCACGGCCGCCGGGCAGCGGCACTTCTTCTGGGCTGAAGGAGACCATGCCGTACGGTCGCACCGCGCCGGGAAACACATTGCCGCCGTTGGTGGTACCGATGAACGGGTTGACCGCTGCGGCGAGATCGCGGCGCGGCGCGGCGTCAGCCGGCGCCGCCAATCCAAGGACGGCAGCGAACATCGTGGCCGATCTGAGCATGGTTAGTCTCTCCCTTGTGGCACGGCCGCCGTCGCGCCGGTGCGCGCCGGTGTGGCTAATTTGCCAGCCTCGACGCTTATGGCAAACGACCAACAGCCAATACAATTGACAAATTGCTTTTTATATTATGAAATGCATCTGTCACTTTCGCTAATCCGGATCGTCCGGTGCGGCGCGGGGCACCGCACGACGGTGATCGGACGATAAAATCCAGGGGCGCGCGTCGCCCGAATTTGAGGGAGGGGTAAGCCGGAAATGAACACGCACAATCTTGCTCGATCGACAGGATCGGCGCGGGCGCGCACGACCCGCCGGCTGATGCTGACCGCCAGCGCCCTGATCGGCTTCGCCGGCGTCGCCAAGGCGCAGGATACGTCGGCCGCGGCTCCGGCCGCAGCACCAGCCCCCGCGCCAAATCCCCAGTCCGCCGCCGCCGATACGGTTGCCGCCGATCAGACCGGTCAGGACATCGTCGTTACCGGCTACCGCCAGTCGATCGAGGCGAGCCTTGCGCAGAAGCGCAACGCAAACGCGTTTGTCGATGTGATCACGGCGCAGGATGTCGGCAAATTTCCCGACAAGAACGTTGCCGACTCGCTGCAGCGCGTGCCGGGCGTCGTTATCAATCGCGATGGCGGCGAGGGCAAAACGGTCAGCATTCGCGGTCTTTCGTCGGACCTGACGCTCACCGAGCTCAACGGAAATTATATCGCGACCGCCGACTCAGGCGATCCCTCGCGCTCGTTCAATTATTTGCTGTTGCCTTCGAACCTGATCGGCAGCGTCGAGGTGTTCAAATCGCCTGAGGCGCGGCTTGATGAAGGCGGCGTCGGCGGCACGATCATCCTGCACACCCGCCAGCCGCTCGATCTCAAGCCTTGGTCAGGTTTCGTCTCGGCCGAAGGTAGCTACGCCGACGTGACCAAGAAGGTCGAACCGCAGTTATCGGGCCAACTTTCCTGGCACGATCCGAGCGGCCGGATTGGTGTGCTGGTAGGCGCGACCTATCAGAAACGCACCGACCGCGAGATGGATGGCAACACCGAGAGCTGGCAGTGGTGGGACGACGGGGGCCGCGACGGCACCAAGGCAACCGACGTCAACGGCAACACTTTCGCTAATGACGATGCGGTAACCTACTGGTCTGAAAACAAGGGCGAGACGACCGTCGGCGGCACACATTACAACGGTTATTGGGCGCCGCAATCAGTCGACGAGGCGGTCAAGGTCGATCAGCGCAAGCGGATCGGAATCCAGGCAACGTTGGAGTTGAAGCCGACCGACAATCTGCATGTCACCACCAACTATTTCCGCTTTCAGCTCAATCACGACGGGACATACAACAATATCAAGATCCCGGAATGGGGCTATGGCGACGGCTTCTTCACCAATGCGACGTTCGACAAGAGCGGCACGATCATGCAGTCGGCGACGTTCCAGGCGCCGGCTGACGGCACGGGATGCAACTACAATGCGCCGGCAACTGGTACGACGCCAGCCCATCAAGCTTGCACGATGGAGACACCGGCGCTGCAGGATACCTATTCACGCGAGAAAGAGGTGTCGAACACGTTTGAAACCCGCGTTGATTGGAACGTGGGCCGGCTCGACGTATCGGCTGTGTTCGGAAAGACCCGAGCGACCGGCGGTCCGTCGTTCAGTTTTTACGCTGCCGCCAAGCCGCGGCTGACCGGCAACGTGACCCAGAATGGCAATTATCTTAGCCAGTGGGATTTCTCCAACGGCGGCCTGAACATGAACTTCTCACCGGAGCTCATGGGAAATCTGCAAAACGGTATCGCTCAGATCGATCAGGGTTCGACCGGCTCGGGTTACACTAACGCAACGATCGAGCAGCGTTATGCGCAGATTGATGTGACGCGGCAGTTTGATGGCTTCCTCAAATCGATTCAGGTCGGCGGCAAGTGGCGTCTCAACACCATCACGCGCACGACCGGCGAATTCGACTGGTATGTCGATCCGGCGACGGAAACGCGTTTCCAGGATTTGCCAGAGGGTTCCTATGCCTCAGGAGATTTCTTTTATCCGATCGGCAATATCGCCGGGGGCTTCAACACGACCGTCTTCCCGGCGATCGACATGGGTAAATACATCGACTATTTGAATACCACCTACGGCGATCCAACCAAAGTACCGCAGCCCCAGAACAGATACGATATCCATGAGAAGATCTGGGCTGGCTACGCTCAGGCCAACTTTGAAAGCGGCCCAGTACGCGGCAATATCGGCTTGCGCATAGTGAACACCAAGCAGTCGGGCGTATCCACCGATACGATCTATGAAAACACCGACTATTGTATGGACGGCCCGGGTGGTCCCTTCGATCCCAATGTCCCGAAGGGTGGCGATGGCAATTGTGAGGTAATCCAGCAGAGCGCTCGCCAGATACGCACATTCTCGCAGAATAGCGAAGACAAGAGCTACACGGACTTCCTGCCAAGTTTCAACATTGCGTGGAACATCAGCAATGACCTCTTGCTGCGCGGCGCGGTTTCCAAGGTGGTCGCGCGTCCGAACTTCGATGATCTCGCCTCGGCCCGATCGCTGACGCTCAACGATGCGCCTTACGCGTTCGACCGTCAGCAGTTCGGCGAGCGTGAAGGATGGTTCGGGAATGGTGGCAACTTTAACCTCAAGCCCTTTTCGGCTTGGGATTACGACGTTGGCCTTGAATGGTATTTCCACCCCGGCTCGGTGCTCGGTGCATCGCTGTTCCGCAAGGACGTGAAGAACTTCATCGTTCCGGTGGTGGTCGATCTGGCCCAGGACGTTCAGGGCCAGCAGGTTACGGTCCAGCAATATTCCACCAACACAAATGGCGCGAGCGCGGTGTCCGAGGGCGTCGAAGTCTATGCGCAGCACACGCTCGACATGGGCCTCGGTGCACAGGCGAACTTCACCTACAACCACACCTCCTCGGCGGCGGTGACGCTGGGCGGCGCGACGCTTGGTACCTCGCCGCTGGTCGGCAGCGCCAAGACGCAGTGGAACGCGTCAGTGTTCTACGAAAAGCACGGTGTCCTGCTGCGGGCGTCGTACAATCGTCGCGGTGAGCAGGTCGAAGGGCTGATCTCGGGGCTGAACGTCTATAACGACCCCTACCAGGAATACGATCTCAACGCGCAGATCAACCTGACCAAGAGCATCTCGCTCACGGCGTCGATCATCAACCTGACCAAGGAAGAGCAGACGGCGCATTTGGGCAACGACACCAAGGCCCGCTTTGTCTCCAGTCAATATACCGGCCGCCGTGCGTATGTCGGCATTCAGTGGAACTTCTAATTGGGTTGTCTCCCCCATTAACGACCCGATCCTCGGGGGCGGTATCGCAAGGTGCCGTCCCCGGTTTTTTCGGCGGGCGGAAGAAGCAATAGAGGAAAGCCATGCCGAGGCGCGTCCTTACTCTCCTGATGGTATTGGTGCTGTCGCTGCCCACCGCCGCGATGGCCTCCAATCCGATCGTGCCAGGCTGGTATGCCGATCCCGAAATTCGCATCTTCGACCATCACTATTGGATCTACCCGACGCTGTCAGACGTGTCGGGCACGCCGGATCCCCAGCATTTCACCCCGGCGCAAGCGGCCGTGCGCAAGGCGCATATGGTCCATCCGTCCTATGCGGCGCAGACCTATATGGATGCGTTCTCCTCGCCCGATCTGGTGCATTGGACCAAGCATAAGCACGTTCTCGACGTCGCCAACGTCAAATGGGCGGCTTATGCCGTCTGGGCGCCCTCGGCGATCGAGGTCGGCGGCAAATATTATCTGTTCTTCGGCGCCAACGACATTCAGAACGACACGCAGACCGGCGGGATCGGTCTTGCCGTATCCGACCATCCCGGCGGCCCGTTCAAGGACGCGCTCGGCCATCCGCTGATCCCCGCCTTTCACAACGGCGCGCAGCCGATCGACCCGTTCGTCTACAAGGACGATGACGGGCAGGTGTATCTCTATTACGGCGGCTGGGGGCATTGTAACGTCGTTCGGCTGTCACGCGATCTGAGGTCGATCGAGCCCTTTCCCGACGGCACGGCTTACAAGGAAATCACGCCTCCCGGCTATGTCGAGGGCTCTTTCGTCATCAAGCGCTACGGCACCTATTATCTGATGTGGTCCGAGGGCGACTGGACCGGCCCCGAATATCGCGTCGCTTATGCGATGGGCAAATCGCCGCTCGGGCCCTTCACCCCCGAGGGCGTGATCCTCGCGCAGGATTTTCACATCGCGCGCGGCGCCGGGCATCATTCGGTGGTCAATGTGCCCGGCACCGACGATTGGTATATCGTCTATCATCGCCGGCCGCTCGACGACGACAAGGGCGATCACCGCCAGCTCGCGATCGACCGCATGACCTTCAACGCCGACGGCACGATCGCGCCCGTCGTCATGACCAATCCGGGCGTCACCACGCCGCGCCCGCTCAAGGAGCACCCATGATCCGCACCACCGCCCTGTTGCTCGCCGCGACCGCGTTTGTCTCGACCTCGCTCGCCGCTCCCGCGCTGGCGACGGAGGCGGCGCCCGCGTCGGTCGATCTGGTCAACCCGCTGATGGGGACGGACTCGGACTACACCCTGTCCTACGGCAACACCTATCCGATGGTGTCGGTGCCGTGGGGGATGAACAGCTGGACGCCCGTTACGGGCAAGATGGGCGACGGCTGGGCGTACACCTACGCCGCGCACAAGATCAACGGCATCAAGCAGACCCATCAGCCGAGCCCTTGGATGAACGATTACGCGGCGTTCGCGCTGTTTGCGGAGACCGGGCCTCTCAAGCTCAAGCCCGAGGACCGCGCGAGCTGGTACAGCCACAAGGCCGAGGTCGCGCACCCGTATGACTACAAGGTCTATCTCGCCGATTACGACGTCACCGCCGAAATGGCGCCGACCGCGCGCGCCGCGCAGTTCGAGTTCACCTTCCCCAAGAGCGACGACGCGCACATCCTGATCGACGGCCAGGACGGCGGCTCGATGGTCAAGATCGATCCCGCCAAGCGCCGCATCATCGGCTATGTCCGCAACAATCACGGCGGCGTGCCGGACAATTTCCACAATTACTGGGTCGCGCAGTTCGACCACGATTTCACCGTCAGCCGCACCTGGGACGACAATTGGCAACTCTCGGCCGAGACCACGCGTGAGGGCGGCCATGTCGGCGCGGTGGTGAGCTTCAAGACGACCGCTGGCGAGAAAATCCACGTCAAGGTCGCCTCGTCGTTCATCAGCCCCGAACAGGCCGCGACCAATCTGGATCGCGAGATCGGCAAGGACAGCTTCTCCGCCACCGAGGCCAAGGCGAAACAGGCGTGGCAGACCCAGCTCGACCGCATCAAGGTGAGCGATCCCAATCTCGACAACCGCCGCACCTTCTATTCGGCGCTCTACCGCATGCTGCAATTCCCGCGCATGTTCTACGAAACCGACGCCAACGGAAAGACCGTCCATTACAGCCCGTATGACGGCAAGGTGCACGACGGCTTCATGTACACCGACAACGGCTTCTGGGACACGTGGCGCGCGGTCTTCCCCTTCTTCGCCTTGATGTATCCGACACGCGACAGCGAGATGATGCAGGGCCTCGTCAACGCCTATAAGGAAGGCGGCTGGCTCCCCGAATGGGCGAGCCCGGGCTACCGCGACGTGATGGTCGGCTCGAACGCCGACACCATCATCGCCGACGCCTATATCAACGGCGTGCGCGGGTTCGACGTGGGCACGCTCTACGAAGCGATGGTCAAGGACGCGACGACCAGCGCGGGCCGCCCCACCGACAAGAAGGGCAATGTCATCAGCGCGGTCGGCCGCGAAGGCGTCGAATATTACAACAAGCTCGGCTACGTCCCCTATGACGTCGGCATCAACGAGAATGCCGCGCGCACGCTCGAATATGCCACCGCCGATTTCTCGATCTCGCAACTCGCCAAGGCGCTCGGCAAGACCGACGACGCCAAATTCTACGCCGAACATGCGCAGAATTACCGCAAGCTGTTCGATCCGCAGTCGGGCTGGATGCGCGGTCGCAACAAGGACGGCTCATGGGAGACGCCGTTCAATCCCTACAAATGGGGTGACGCCTTCACCGAAGGCAATGCGCTGCATTACAGCTTCTCGGCGATGCAGGACGAACAGGGTCTGATCGACCTGATGGGCGGGCGCGACAAGTACGTTGCCAAGCTCGACTCGGTCTTCTCGACCCCGCCGATCTTCGACGACAGCTATTACGGCCAGGTGATCCACGAGATCCGCGAAATGCAGATCGTCGATATGGGGCAGTACGCGCACGGCAACCAGCCGATCCAGCACATGATCTGTCTCTACGATTGGGCCGGCGCACCGTGGAAGGCGCAGTTCCACGCCCGCGACGTGATGAAGAAGCTCTATTCGGCCACGCCCGACGGCTATCCGGGCGACGAGGACAACGGCCAGACCTCGGCCTGGTACGTCTTCTCGGCGCTCGGTTTCTATCCGGTGACCCCGTCGAGCGGCGAATATGCGATCGGCAGCCCGCTGTTCCGCACCGTCACGTTGGCCATGCCGACGGGCAAGACGCTGACGATCAACGCCGAGAACAACAATGCGGAGAACGTCTACATCCAGTCGGTCGAGTTCAACGGCCAGCCGCACGACAAGGCGTTCTTCACGCATGATGCGCTCGAACAGGGCGGCACGATCACCTTCGTGATGGGATCGACCCCGAACAAGGCGTGGGGGTCGTCGCCCGCCGCCGCGCCCTTCTCGATGAGTGCGCCGGCGCAATAATCCTCGTCATTGCGAGGAGCGCAGCGACGAAGCAATCCAGGATGCTCCAAACGCCCTGGATTGCTTCGCTTCGCTCGCAATGACGGCGACGTTACCTGGCCGTGTCAATCGCCTCGCGCAGCGCGCGGACGCGGCTGGCGTCGGTGATCGGCACGGCGGCGGCAAAGCCCAACCGGTCGAGCGTGGCATCGTCGCTTGCTCGCGGCACCAAGCAAGAGGCGTGGATTTCGTCTACGCCGGTCGCAAGCAGCGCAGCGACGTTACCCGCGTTGACGCCACTCCCCGCCATCACGACCAGCCGGCCCGCCGCGCGCTCGTGCATCGCGCGCAAAACCTCGACACCGGCGATCGCGGTCGCCGCCCCGCCCGACGACAGCACCCGATCGAAGCCGAGATCGACGGCGGCATCGATCGCCGCGACCGGATCGGCGAGCGTGTCGATCGCGCGGTGCAATGTCGTCGAAAGCGGGCGTCCCACGCTGCGGACCGCCGCCATCAATCGGTCGAGCACGGCGCAATCGAGCGCCCCGCCTCGCGTCGCGCCGAAAACGACGCCCGCCATGCCCGCCGTCGCGGCATGAGCGATGTCGCGTTCCATCTGCTTGACCTCATCGGCGTCATAGACGAAGTCGCCGCGGCGTGGCCGGATCATCACGTGGCAAGGCAACGGCTGGCGCGCCGCCGCGGCGATCAGCCCGGCCGAGGGGGTCAGCCCGCCGAGCGCGAGCGCGCTGCACACTTCGATGCGATCCGCGCCGCCGGACTGCGCGGCGGCGATGCTCGCGACATTCTCGACGCAGATTTCGAGCGCTCTCGTCATTTCCCCTCATTGCGCGTCCGCGCCGCGCGAGCAATCGCTCGGCAATTAGAAAAACAAATTTAGCTATTGTTCCGGAGCCGCCCCCGCGCTTAGGATCGGGCAACGACGAACCAGCGCTGCAATCGCGCGGCCGCGAAGGGAGAGGGGATGAATTTCCACAGGCGTGACATCATGGCTGGCGCGGGCGCGCTCGCACTGGCCGGGGCGCTGCCCTCGGCGGCGCGCGCGGCGGGGTTTGCCAGCAAGCGTCCGGCGCCTGCCGACCGCAAGTTCACCAGCCCCGCGATCGAGGCAGAGATCGCGCGGGTGAAGGCCAAGATCGCCGATCCCGAGCTCGCCTGGATGTTCGAGAATTGCTATCCGAACACGCTCGACACCACGGTCGATGTCGGCACCGTCGACGGTAAGCCCGATACCTTCGTGCTCACCGGGGACATCCACGCGATGTGGCTGCGCGACAGTTCGGCGCAGGTGCAGCCCTACATCCATCTCGTCGGCCGCGACCCCAAGTTGAAGCGGCTGTTCCAGGGACTGATCCAGCGCCAGGCGCGCTGCATCCTGATCGATCCCTACGCCAACGCCTTCATGAAGGACGCAGGCGCGATGTCGAATCTCGACTGGTCGCAAGCGGACAAGACCGACATGAAGCCCGGCGTCGCCGAGCGGAAATGGGAGATCGATTCGCTCGCTTACACGATGCGCCTCGCCCACGGATACTGGACGCGCACCCGCGACAAGACCCCGTTCGACGATACCTGGAGCCGCGCCGCCAAACTCGCGGTCGCCACCTTCCGCGTGCAGCAACGCAAGGATGGGCCGGGGCCGTATCACTTCCAGCGCGCGGCGGCGGCGCCGACCGACAGTTTGATGATGGACGGCTATGGCTGGCCGACGAAGAAGATTGGGCTGATCCATTCGATGTTCCGTCCGTCCGACGATGCCTGCCAATATCCGTTCCTGATCCCATCGAACCTGTTCGCCGTCTCGGTGCTGCGCAAGGTCGCGCAGGTCCACCGCGAGGCGCGCGGGGACACTGCCGCCGCCGCCGATGCCGAGGCGCTGGCGACCGAGGTCGAAGGCGTGCTCAAGCAACACGCGCTGATCCCCGATGGGCAGGGCGGCCAGGTCTGGGCCTATGAGATCGACGGCTTCGGCAATTGGGTGTTCATGGACGACGCCAATGTGCCGAGCCTCTCGGGCCTCGCGATCATCGACGCAGCCGATCGGGGCGATCCGCTGTTCAGGCGCACCGCCGCGCTCGCCTGGTCGGATCGCAACCCGTATTTCTACGCCGGGAAAGCCGCGCAGGGAATCGGCGGCCCGCATATCGGGCTAGACATGATCTGGCCGATGTCGATCATCACCCACGCGATGAACGCCGATGACGACGCGACCATCCGGCAATGCCTGCACTGGCTGAAGACGACGCATGGCGGCACCGGCTTCATGCACGAGAGCTTCAACAAGGACGATCCCTCCAACTTCACGCGCACCTGGTTCGCCTGGGCCAATGCTCTGTTCGGGCAACTGATCGTCGAGATCGCCGACAAGAAGCCCGCGCTGCTGGCGGGCACGATTTAATGATGTCGTCACCCTCACCCTTCCGCAGCTTCGCCGCTCCCTCGCTGTCCCGACGGGAGAGGGAAGGGGCCCGCGACGCGAAGCATCGTGGGAAGGGTGAGGGTGACTGTTATGGAGAAACGAAATGATCACCGCCAGCCGCCGCCAGCTTCTCGCCGGCACCGGGCTCGCCGCGCTGGGCAGCGCCGCGCCCGCGCTGGGGTGGGCGGACAGCCCGCAGGCCGGCAAGCCCGATCTGTTCGTCGGCACCGGCGGCCACGGCCATACCTATCCCGGCGCGACGCTGCCCGCCGGCATGGTGCAACTCAGCCCCGACACCAACACGCACGGCTGGGACGCGTGCTCGGGCTATCACCAGAAAGACGGCTCGATCATGGGGTTCAGCCACACCCATCTGTCAGGCACCGGGATCGGCGACATGCTCGACGTGCTGGTGGTGCCGACGCGCCAGCCGTTGAAGCTCGAGCCCGGCCCGATCGAGCATCCCGAGCAGGGCTATCGCCAGCGTTATTCGGACGAATATGCCGAACCCGGCTATTACCGCGTCCGCCTCGAATCGGGCGTCCAGGCCGAACTCACCGCGACCGAGCGCTGCGGCCTCCATCGCTACCGCTTCGCCGATGGCCCCGGCCACATCCTGATCGATTTCGCGCACGCGATCGAGGATGATTGGGACAAGGGCGTGGTCGTCGAGGACGCTTCGCTCAGCCTCGATCCCGACGGTACGCTGACCGGCGGCCGTCAGGTCAATCGCTGGGCCAAGGGCCGCCACATCTTCTTCGCGATGCAGCTCTCGCGCAAACCGGATCGCGTCCAGTTGTTTGGCGACGACGGCAAGCCCGTCACCGGCACCAGCATCAAGGGCAACAAGCTCAAGGCCGCGTTGTTCTTCGATAACGCCGGCGGCGATCCGATCCTGATCAAGACCGGCATCTCCGCGGTCGACCTGAAGGGCGCGCGCGACGCGCTCGCCGCCGAAGTGCCCGGTTGGGATTTCGACGGCGCCCATGATGCCGCGCGCGGGGTCTGGGCCAAGGCGCTCGACGCCGTCCGCGTCTCGGGCGGCACCGACGCGCAGCGCACGATCATGGCGAGCGCGCTCTATC
Organism: Sphingomonas koreensis; assembly: GCA_006438735.1. Lineage (GTDB taxonomy): Bacteria > Pseudomonadota > Alphaproteobacteria > Sphingomonadales > Sphingomonadaceae > Sphingomonas > Sphingomonas koreensis_A. The sequence continues at coordinate 411,251 of RCZF01000001.1, forward strand.
ACGCGCAGCTCGCGCCGACGCTGTTTACAGATCGTGACGGCCGCTATGTCGGGCTCGACCGCCAGGTGCATCAAGCGCCCAAGGGGCAGGAGGCGTTCAGCACCTATTCGCTGTGGGACACCTATCGCGCGCTCCACCCGCTGCTCACGCTGATCCGCCCCGATCACACCAAATTGCTGGTCGGCGATCTCGTCCGCCAGACGGTCGAGAGCCCCGCCGGCCCGCCGGTCTGGCCGCTCCAAGGCGTCGAGACCGCGTGCATGATCGGCTGGCACGGCGTCTCGGTGCTCGCCGAGGCGCACGCCAAGGGGATCGAGGCCGATTACGCCGCCGCCTGGCCGCACATCCGCGCCCGCGCGTTCGATCGCAACTTCCCCGATATCGACAGCACCCAGGGCCGCGGCTTCTATTACGACCTCGGCTATATCCCTGCCGACAAGGTCAACGAATCGGTCAGCCGCACCCAGGAGTATGCCTATGACGACTGGGCGATGGCACACCTCGCCGACGCGGTCGGCGCGAAGGACGATGCCGCCGCGCTGCGCAAGCGGTCGCAGAACTATCGCAACGTCATCGACCCCAAGATCGGCTTCGCCCGCCCGCGCTTCGCCGATGGGACGTGGTGGAAGGATTACGACCCGATCCAGATCGGCCACGACGTGCCCAAGTGGCGCGACTATACTGAGGCGAACGGTTGGCAGGCGACCTTCCTCAACCAGCACGACGCCTATGGCCTGATCGAGCATTTCGGCGGCGACGCCGCGTTCGAGAAGAAGCTCGATGGTTTGTTCAACGCTCCCTCGACGCTTCCCAAGGACGCGCCGCCCGATATCTCGGGGCTGGTCGGCCAGTACGCGCACGGCAACGAGCCCGAGCATCACGTCGCCTATCTCTACGCCTATTGCGGCGCGCCGCATAAGACGCAGGCGATGGTCCGCCGCTTACTCACCGAGATGTACAAGGCCGATCCCGACGGCGTCATCGGCAACGACGATTGCGGCCAGATGAGCGCGTGGTTCATCCTCTCCGCGCTCGGCTTCTATCCAGTCGATCCGGTCAGCGCGCTCTATGTGTTCGGCTCTCCGCTGTTCGATGCGGCTGAGGTCGATGTCGGCGGCGGCACGACGCTTAGGATTCGCGCCGAAGGCAATGCGCCGGCCAGCCCATACATCCAGTCGGTCCGCTGGAACGACCAGCCGTGGACCAAGAACTGGATCGGCCATGCCGACCTCGCCAAAGGGGGCGACCTCATCTTCGTTATGGGTTCGCAGCCATCGGCGTTCGGAACCGCCACCAGCGACCGGCCGCCGTCATTCGGTCGGGACGCTTGACCGATGCCCGTCGGCCGCCTCGGCAGTGCTGTCCGCTGGCTTCCAGAGCGCTCCGCGCTTGGCCGGCAGGACACGGCTGCATGCCAGAATCGCTGCGCCGACCGTTGGAACGTCTTGGGAAATCGCGGCGCGCGTGACCGAACCGATTGCCGGGAGGTAGGACGCGCATCGCGCCATCAATTCGTTGACCGCCGTCGCCAACCGCTCGACGAGATGGGGCGGCAGCCGTCCGCCAATCAGCACGCTAGCCGGATTGATCAGGCAGTTGACCGCGCCCATCGCCGGTACCAACGGGCGCGTGGCCTTTGCGACGCGCGGTGCGACCTTGGCTGTTATGTTCTCGCGCATCGCATCACCCAGCACGAAACCCGCGGTCTGCAGATGGCGCGCGACGCGCGACAGCGAGACGAGCATCTGGGTTTGCGGCTCGCCGGCGCTGCCGGCGGTGTGCATGAAGCCGAGCTCACTTATGTGACCGTACGCGCCGTGCGCTTAATTGCTATCGATCACCATCCCGCCGCCGAGGCCGAGCGAGATCAGCAGACAAAAACGGCTCTTCTGCCGCTAGCCGTGCTCCAGCTGTGTTTCGCCCATCGCGGCGCCGGCTGCGGCGCGCCGTATGAACAGCGGCCGGTCTATCGGAGCGGCAACACACGCCGACGTCGGTCGTCTCCCATTTGGTGTAAGTCGTGGGACGGCCGAATCGATCGACCGATCCGAGATCGTCGGGTCGTTCGATGCAGATGTCGACGATCTTGGCGTCTGCGAATTCAGCTTGGGCGATCATCGCTTCGATCGAGCGAGCTTAAAGCGCGTAGGGCGATTGGTTCAATCAACGGCGCGGCGCTAGCTTGGTGGAGCTGGAGCGTTGCCACGCAGGCTCTCTCTGCCGGTGGCTGACCCGCACCGCCGTTCTATTTTCCTCCATTTTCGGATTTGCCACGATCGATGACTTCTCCCGTATCAAGCTTCTCGTCCGACTCACCTTTTGCTGGCGTCGAGCTCGGCGGCACCAAGTGCGTCTGCATCCTCGCGTCGAGTCCCGGCGCGATCCACGATCAACGCACCGTGCCGACCACAACCCCCGATGAAACGCTGCCAGCGCTGGGCGAAATCCTGCGCGAATGGGCCGCCGGCTCTGGCTTCGCTGCGCTTGGAATCGCCTCATTCGGCCCGCTGCGTCTCGATCCGCTATCGGCCGACTATGGCCGGATTCTGGCGACCAACAAGTCGGGGTGGCGCCAGTCCGACGTGCTTGGCCGCTTGTCCGCACCGTTCGACCTACCTACCGGCTTCGACACCGACGTTAACGGCGCTGCGCTCGCCGAGCTGCGTTGGGGATCGGGTCGCGGGCTTGAGGATTTTGCCTATGTCACGGTGGGCACCGGGGTGGGCGTGGGACTCATCGTCCATGGCCGGCCAACTCGAGGGATCGGTCACAGTGAGATTGGCCACCTTCGCGTACCGCGTTATCCCGGCGATGAATTCGAAAGCGTCTGCAGCTTTCACGCCGATTGCATTGAAGGCCTTGCATCGGGCACCGCGCTTAGGGAACGGCTCGGCGACCGCGCAGTCGCCGACGTTTCGGCGGACGATCCGGTCTGGTTGCCGATCATCGATGCCTTGGCGGCGATGTGCCACGACTTGGTTTGCTCGACCGGGCCTCTCAGGATCGCAATGGGTGGTGGCGTCATCGCCGCCCAACCCCATCTCATTCGCTCAATCAACTGCGCGGTGAAAAAGAGCCTCGCCGGTTACATGGCGCTGCCGGTGCAGGATTATGTTATCGCACCGCACTTGGGAGATCTTGCGGGGCCGCTCGGCTCGATCGCGGTCGCCGCAGCGGCGGCGGAGCGGGTGCGCCAGTTCGCAGCGGAATAAGCAGGAAGCCTTCAAGATGCTGCCGGCACCGCTCGATTGGCTGTAGATTCTGACAATGGCGCTGCGCGAGGCGGTGACGGACGATGGCCAAGGCGGCCATTTCCGGCAGGGCGCCGGGTTCGCCGGCATGCGGTCGCGGCGGGCGGCGGCCGGCGGTTATCTCGCCATCGCGGCCGCTACTAGCGGCACACGAATTGCCGCCGCCGTGCCGGCGCTTGCGGCATGAGCCGGATCGTCGTTGCAGAGGATAAGGCACTGGCGCTGGGCGCGATCGCCTCGCTGCTGGCGCTCGAGCCGGATATCGAGGTCGTCGGGCGGGAGGGGGACGGCGACGCGGCGCTGCGTATGGTGCGCGACTTGGCGCCCGACGTGCTGCTCTCCGACATCGAGATGCCGGGGCATAGCGGGATCGAAGTCGCCGCGATCCTCGCCGGTGGACGCGCGACAACGCGGGTGTTGATCGTCACCACCTTCGGCCGGGGCGGCTATCTGCGCCGCGCGCTCGCTGCCGGCGTGTCGGGCTATCTGCTCAAGGACAGCCCGGCCGAGCGGCTGGCCGATGCGGTGCGCCAGGTCGCGCGTGGCGGGCGCGTGATCGATCACGACCTCGCCGCGACCGCCGCCTTCGCGCCGAGCGACCCGCTCAGCGACCGCGAGCGCGCCGTGCTCCGCCTCGCCGACGAAGGCCGATCGAACAAGCAGATCGGCAGCGCGCTCGACTTGTCGGCGGGCACGGTGCGCAATTATCTGTCCGAGGCGGCCGCCAAGCTCGGCGCCGCCAACCGAACCGAGGCCACCCGGATCGCGCGCAAGCAAGGTTGGCTGTAAAAATATGACCTTCTCTTGGTTGACAGTACGGCCGCTTTCAAGATCGCTGATTACGCACTCGAACGACTGGGTTTGAGGCGCCTTCCTGACGGTCTGCATCGGAGCGATCCATCGGCAGCTTTTGTCAGGAGCAGACGTTCGCGGTAGCTGATCTGAACGACCGGCTTTGGTCGACTGCTCCCGGAAGCGTACGCCGGATCGTGGGACGACGCCGTCATTCGCGAGCACGGCCGTGAAGGTCGGGTTTCGGCTGAACCTGACGTTTGCGACCGCGGAAATGTTGATCGAGGAACGACCGAGGCTGGGCCGCAGCACGAACCTGCTGCGCGGGAGTGGCGCTGGTGGTGAGGTAAGGCCAGGATCGCGGGCGCGCCGCGTGGATTGAGCGGCGCCCGTTGCAGGCGGACCAACTCGACTTCTTCAACCTGAGGAGTCGAACGATGAGTGAGCTAGTCCCCGTTAGCCCGGTCAGCCCGCTACGCCAGCGGCTGATCGACGATATGACCATGCGCCGGTTCAGCCATGAGACGCAGCGCAACTATCTGCGCGATTTCGGACGGTTCGCGACGTGGCTGCAGCAATCCCCGCACACCGCGATCGCGGAGGATCTTCGCCGTATCCAGATCGAGCAGCAGGAAGCTGGTGTCCCGGCACCAACGATGAACAGCCAATCGCGCTCCGCAGCTCAATCGATACGTTATCTTTGCCCTGCGCTGTTGATGGACGGCGCGATAAAATGCTGGCGTCGCTCGCTGCATCCTGCTGGTGACCATGCCAAGCTTGTCGATGTACGGGCTATCTCCCGAACCGATCATCCAGCGTTGGCCGTTGCGAACCATCCGTCCAAGTGAGAAAAGCGCTCATGGCGCAAGAAATCGAGCTGAAGCTCGAACTCACCCGCGAGGCGGCCGATGCGATCGAAGCATCGGGATTGCTGGTTGGCAATCCTGAAACGGTGCAACAGCGCTCGATCTACTTCGATACGCCCAACCAAAGCTTGTCGAAGGCCGGCCTATCGCTGCGAATCCGCCGCTCGGGCGCGAAGCGTATTCAGACCGTCAAGGCCAGTAGCGGCAGCGCCGCTGGCCTGTTCGCGCGCTCGGAATGGGAGCGCCCGGTCAAGGACGACACGCCGATCGTCGACGACGCGACGCCGATCCGGGCCCTGTTGGGCGACGTCGACGATGCCATCGCCCCTGCATTCGGGGTGGAAGTGGAGCGGCGCACCTGGATCATCAGCACCAGCGATGCGACGATCGAATTGGTGCTCGACCGCGGCGACGCCATCGTCGGCGAACGCCGGTCGCCGATTTGCGAGATGGAGCTCGAGCTGAAGCAGGGCGATCCAGCTGCACTGTTCACTCTTGCCCGAAAGATCGATGCAGTTGCGCCTGTGCGCCTGGGAGTGTTGACCAAGGGGGAGCGCGGTTACCGGCTCGCTGGACCGGTCGTGAAAATGGTCAAGGCGGAACCGATCATGCTCGCCGTCGATTTGACGGCGTCGCAGGCGTTCCGGCGCATTGTCCAGTCGTGCGTGCGGCAGTTTCGGCTCAATGAAGCGCTGCTTTTGATGGAGCGCGATGCGGATGCGTTGCATCAAGCGCGTGTCGCGCTGCGCCGCCTGCGCTCGGCCTTTGCGATCTTCAAGCCAATCATTGGCGACGCCGGCAACAATCTTCGCGCAGGGTTGCGCTGGCTCGCCGCCGAGCTCGGCGACGCGCGCAATCTCGACGTGTTGCTGGAACGAGCGAGCCCAGGTGCGCTGCATGACCGGATCGCGGCAGCGCGCGAAGCGGCTTATACGCGGGTCGGCGATGTTCTTGCATCAGCCCGCGTACGCGGGCTGATGCTCGATCTTGCCGCGTTAACCGCAGACGACAGCCCGCCGGGCGCATCAGTTGAATACGCCGACGATAGCCAACCGTCGGCTGTGTTCGCCGTCACCGCGCTCGACCGTTTTCGGCACAAGGTGAAAAAGAAGGGACGCCGTCTTGCGCGCGCCGATGATGCGACGCGGCACGAGCTTCGCAAGGACGCTAAAAAGCTCCGCTACGCGGCGGAATTCTTCTCCAGCCTATTCCAGCGCAAACGGGAAAAGCGCCGCTACAAGCGGTTCATCGCCACGTTGGAAGCGCTTCAGGACCGGCTCGGCGGACTGAACGATCTCGCAACCGCGCCGCACGTGCTTGAAAAGCTGGGTGTCGCAGACGATCCCGCAGCGCGGGCGTTGCTCGCCGGGGACAAGGACAAGCTCCTGTCCGCAGCGGACAACGCGTACGAGAATTTGTTTGATACGAAGCGATTTTGGCGATGACGAGCGCTTGGCTCCCGGGAATATCACCTTCCCGGCTCAATGCCTAAGGTTGGGCGCGTTGCCGACAGGCGGCTTAGATCAGACTAAGCGGCAGTTTCGGTCTGGACCGGACATTCATCGACGCGGGCGTGAACGACCGGGCCTGGTCGGAAGCGGCTATTGCGACTTCGCGTTCCCGCGCGGCAGCTACGCGCCCATATCTGGTCGTTCTGCGCCGCGCGGATCGATCCCGAAAGCGGTAGTTTAGACGCAATTAGGTCTCGGGCGCGTGTTCCCACTTTGGCTTCATTTCCCGTCCCCATTTTTCGGGGTCTTCCTCGTGCATCTTTTTCATATCCGCAGCGACGTCGGTGTGCTTTTCCATGACATGAGCTGTTATCTTTTTGACCATCTCGTCCCACGTCTCTGCTGAAAGTTTCTGGTCGCAGGTGCCGCCGAGTTCGCGACAAGTCATTGTCTTCATCGACTCTCTCCGTGATCTGTACGCCAAAAACCACCGGGGGCATTGCCAAGTTCCCTGAGGCTGCGTGAAGCCGACAGCCGGTTTGCGCCCCATTTGCCGCCGTTTGAAGCCGTGGACGCGGTCCCCGAAAGCGGTCCCTCGTCTGCCGGCGCGTCAACTAACCTGTCCTCTCGCCCAACACGGGTCGCCAGCCATCACGGGAACAACCGGCGGCCGCCAAAACTCCATATGCAACTATGCCATTTGTTGCCGAGCGCCGCGACTTACGCTGGTCGCCGGCTCGATCCGGCGCAAGGCCGGGCTACCCGATGATGGCGACGACGCGGGATTCCTCCACGACTACTACTTAGCTCTGTGCGCAAAGCTCGAACGCGAGGTATCGCTCGGCCGGCGGAGACTAGACAAATCGCCGCTTTGACAATTCGACGGGATCAAGATTCAAGCGCCCGATCGCAAACCTGGCTGCTTAGTGCCTAAACTCTGCCGTTCAGTCGTATTCGGACTTGCCGCAAGGTGATTGCTCGGGCGGAGCAGGGAGCGGGCGCCGGTGCTTCCTTACCCAAATCGGAAAGATGCGCTAACCTCCCGGCGGCCAACCGGGTCTCCCGACCTGCCCGGCATAGAAAAAGCGAGCTGACCTATGTTCGACGAATACGGCTTCCCAGGCGACGCCGACTTGGACGCCGCTGCGCCCACGCTCGAGACTTTCGTATATTGCAGTCGGGCCGCCGAAGGCGTTGACGACGTCGAGGTCGGCCGAATGATCGAGCGGGCTCAACGCCGTAATGTCGCCCGCGACATCACCGGGGTGCTGGTTTTCGGCAGCGGCGTCTTCTTCCAGTGGATCGAGGGCCCGCCCGATCAGGTAAAGGACCTGATCGCGAGCCTTCATAGCGATCCGCGCCATTACGATATCGTCTCGCTGGACCGGAGCGTGGAAAAGCGCGAGCGTCTTTATCCGAATTGGCAGATGGAGTTGGTCGGAGCCGACGACATTCGTGCGGTGCTGCAGGAAGCGCTTGAGGATGCCGAAGACGAAAACAACATCGCGGCACTGAAGCGCATTCTCGCGCACCTCTCGTCAGATTCTCTGGGTACTCTTGGTCGAAGTTAACTCGGTCAGCTTCTGTCGAGTTATGATCTGCTACGTCTCGGTACCAGCCAACCGGCGGACAGCAGAGCACACGCTAGCAGGAGTCGCGTCCGCTCCTTCTAGTCATGCGCACACCCAGGCGGGTGTGGCACGGCTGGCGCGCAGCGATTGACCGAGCGCGGTGAGCACCGCGATCACGCTCGCCGCGACGAAGTAAAGCGGCGACAGCGGTATGCGATCGGCAAATCCGGCGAGCTAGGTCCGCATTGCCGGAGCGGGTAGGCGATCGGGTCGGCGAGCAACACCGGTCTCAGGAACTGGAATACCAGGTGTCGCAGAGATATTACGAGCGGGTGATCCTCGACCGGACCCAGCAGATCGATGCAAGCCTCGCGGTGCAGGGTAGCGTCCTCCTCGTAACGATCCGGATATTTGGCGCGATCGAGATGATGCTTGAACGGGCCGTCATTTGTTTCGATCAGCGCGACATCGATGCGAGTCATCCGGATGGATCGTGACGGGCGACTGCCCAACGCATGATGTCGAGGCTTTGGTCAATCACGCGGCCATCGGGAAGGATCAGCACCGGTACGGTTGCCTTGGGTGAGGCGGCGATCAGCTCTGCCGGCTTGGCGGAGAGCTTGATCTCGCGGATCGCACAATATGTCTCGCTCGCCAGCAGGGCCAGCCGTGCACGGATCGCATAGGGACAGCGGCCGAACGAATAGAGGATCGGCAGGTCGCTCACCGGGGTCGGACCTTAGCCCCAATATGGCTGTCGCCACGCCGCGCGGCGAGCAAGGTCTGGCGGTGGCGTTCGGCGTAGCCAGCGCGTTGCTCGTCTGTCCGTTCGGCATGGCAGGTGGGGCAGCTGACGCCCGCGACATAGAGCGGAGACAGGCGGTCCTCCTCGCCGACCGGGCGACGACAGGCGTGGCATAGCGCGTTCGAGCCGGATGTCAGATCATGGGTGACGGCGACACGCTGATCGAAGACGAAGCACTCGCCACGCCAGAGGCTTTCCTCCGACGGCATCCTCTCCAGATAGGTCAAGATGCCGCCCTTCAGGTGATAGACCTCGTCCAGGCCCTCTGCCTTGAGGAAGGCAGTAGCCTTCTCACAACGGATCCCACCGGTGCAGAACATGGCGATCTTCGGCGGTGGGCCGTCGCCGATCAAGGCCTCGCGTCGCTCGCGAAACCAGTCGGGGAAATCTCGAAACGTCTTCGTACCGGGATTGATCGCGCTGGCGAAGGTGCCGATCGCGACTTCGTAATCGTTGCGCGTGTCGATCACGATCGTGGCCGGATCGGCGATCAGGGCGTTCCAGTCCTCGGGCGCCACATAGTAGCCGGCGTCGGCGAGTGGATCGATGTCCGGCTGGCCCATCGTCACGATCTCGCGCTTGATGCGGACCTTCATGCGGTGGAACGGCAGCGTGTCCGCCCACGATGTCTTCACGTCGAGATCAGCGCAGCCGGGGAGCGCGCGGATAGCGGCCAGCACGGTCTCGATGGCCGCGTCGCAACCGGCAATCGTGCCGTTGATACCTTCGTGCGCGATGAGGAGCGTGCCCTTAGTTTCGTTCGCACTGCAAAGTTCTGCGAGTGCGTTCCGTATCGCTTCGCGATTCTCCAACGGCGCAAACTTGTAGAGGGCCGCGACGCGGACGGGAGGTGCGAGCTGGCTCATGGCGATATCGGTGCGATAACCGTCTTTGGCATTCCGGGCCAGCAGGGCCGACAAAAGCAGAGCCGAGCTATACCGTCATCTACCCTGGCCATTGTCCTCCGAACTCTCTCGCAGCCCATCAGGAGTTGCCGGCCAGTTCGAGCCGAAGAGCAGCACTCAGTGGCTCGGCAGGGTCGAGGTCCAGCAGCACGGCTCGTCCTTCACGCAGGACCTCGCGGACCGCGCTGCGCCCGCCGTCGCAGCCGACCAGCCACTCGGCGCCGAGCCGCTCGCCGCCGGCGTGGACGACTACACCGTCGGTCAGCTGCTCGAGCGCGTCGACTTCGCATCCGTAGCGGATCGCGACGCCGAGAGCTGTTGCGCATGCGACCAGCACGGGTTCGACATCCGCCATCGCTACCGCCAGCATCTCGGAGGCGCCCGATGATCGCCCCGGCCGCGCCGCCTCGTCCACCCGGTCGCGGAAGAACTGATGACCTGTCATCCTTCGACGTTGCCGTCGCCATCATTCGAGAGCTTGGCGGGTTAATCGTTTCGCTCACCGCGAAGTGCCGAGGGTTTAGAACTCGAGCACGATCTTGCCGAGATGTGCGCCCGATTCCTCGTGGCGGAAAGCGTCGGCGATGGCATCGAGCGGGAAACTGCGGTCGATAATTGGTTTCACGCCCATGGCGTCTAGGGCGCGGACGAGATCCTGCTGCTCGCGTCGGCTGCCGACGATCAGACCTTGCAGCCGCGCGTGCTTCGCCATCAATTTAGCGGTCGGCACGTCACCGCTCGCGCCGGTCAGCACGCCGATCAACGCGATATGCCCGCCGATTTTCACGGCATCGATTGATTGCGGCAGCGTGGCCGGGCCGCCGACCTCGATGACGTGGTCGACGCCGCGACCATCGGTGAGGTCGCACACCTTGGTGCCCCATTCGGGATTCGTCTTGTAATTGAGGCAGTGATCGGCGCCGAGTTGGCGAACGCGCTCGAGCTTGTCGTCGGATGACGATGTCGCGATCACGGTCGCGCCCATTGCCTTGGCCAGTTGCAACGCGAAGATCGACACGCCCCCGGTGCCGAGCACGAGGACGCTGTCGCCTGCCTTGAACCTCCCATCGACGACGAGCGCACGCCATGCGGTGACGCCGGCGGTGGTTAGCGTCGCCGCCTCGGCGTGGCTGTATCCTTGGGGGGCACGGGTGAAATAGCGCTCGGGGTGGACGACATAGTCGCGGGCATAGCCGTCGATCCCGTCGCCGGGCGTCGTGGAAAAGTCTCCGATCGGCGGCGCGCCATCGAGCCAGTTGGGAAAGAACGTCGAAACGACGCGGTCGCCGACGGCAAAGTCGGTGACGCCGTCGCCAATCGCCTCGACCACACCGGCGCCGTCAGCCATCGGAATGCGACCATCGGCCGTCGGCATACGCCCCGACACGATGCCGTAATCGTGATAATTGAGTGAACTGGCGTGAATTCGCACACGGATTTCGCCGCTGCCGGGGGTGCCTGGATCGTCCAGGTCGACGATCTCAAGCGCGTTGAGCGTGGCGGGATTGCGAACCTTGGCGGCCTTCATATCATTTCCTCTGCGCTGGCGACCTCCCCAACCGCCTCGCAAGCGACGATGTTCCCCGCCAAGGGGCGAGTCTCGATTATCGGCGCATTAGCAAAGGTGGGTCACGTCACGATTAGGCGTCTTCGAGAACCCGAATCGCAACAGGTTCACGAGGAGCCGAACGAGGAGGCAGCAAACATTCAGGCAGCGGCTTCGGCACGGGGATGAAAGGCTCCCCAGGCGGTGGCTCATCGCCCCCTCGCATGGTTGTGGACAGCGTAAGCAGCTCCCGGACGGCGAACACCAGGGGGACGCCAAAGGTCAGCGCGCCGCTAAGCACTATAAAAGTCTGGGATGTCATCACGCCCACTCCCTGGTCTCTCCGCCCACCGAGACGATGTGGTTGGGCCAACAGGATCAACCAATACCTGTCCTGGCAAAGACTGTAACCACTCAGATGGCCCTCGGCGCTGTCCCCAATGCTAGAATGGGCGGCGCCGTGAGGGACCGTTGTTTAGACGTCGGAATCCTGCGGCAGATAGCCGAGGCGTTCGCGAAGCTTTTCCGGCTCGGTGATTACGCCGATCTCGCCGAAGCGTATGCCCCCCGAAGTGGGAGTCTGCAGCGTCGCGATCCAGCGCATCAGCGTCGATTTGCGCGCGCCGTTGGGCCTAATCCCCCCAGAAGCGAACACGTGAAACCCTATTTGAGCGCGGCAGCTAGGAACGGCTGCACCTGCTCGTTCCACGCCTTGCTGCCGGGAGCGATGATATCGAAATGGCCCCCGTCCACGACGTTCAAGATGCTGACTGACTGACCTTTAGATCTCGCCACAGACTGAAAATGCGCAGCGGATTTGGTCGTCAGGACTACAGACGCGACCAGATGGTATTGAGTCGATGCCGGCAAGTTATCGATCGGGGACGCGATCTTGTAGCGCGTTGGAACTTCGCTCGGGAGACCGCCGAGTAGCGGTGCAATGACAGGTTTGCCGCAGACTTTGGCGTCGAACCCGATAAAGGGTGCCAGATCACCTGGCCCGTCAATGGCGATAGCCTTGGCGATCGGCAGTGGATTGACGGTGGGTAGCTCACCGCTCCTTGGCAATTTAGACCTCGATCCGAGCCAGAGTGCTGCGTGCGCGCCGGCAGAGTGGCCAACCACAGCGATGCCCTTAAGGCTGATCGGCTGTGTTTTCGCCAACACGCGCAAATAGTCAGTTGCAGCTGCCCAGTCCTGAAACGTGCCGGGCCAGCCGGCTCCAGGGTCGCCAATCTGCCGATACTCAACGTTCCAGGTCGCATATCCCATGGCAGTTATGGCGGTTGCCAGCGCAGCAGTATTCTGACGGGTCGCAAATCCCTTCGTCCAGCAGCCGCCGTGGATCACCTCCACCACCCTGAACGGACCTTTGCCGGCTGGCAGTCTCAGCTCGCCGACTTGCAGCGGATCGGCACCATAGGAAGCCACCACGGTCGGCGTTGACGACGGCAGCTTGTCAACATCGGCAGGCCGCATGTTCTGGGCGGCAGCCGTCATCGACGCGCCCGCCAAGATGAGCACTACCAAGAAGCGTAATTTCACTCAGGCTCTCCCCATTCGCCGAAGGTAATTGAAGCGAAGCTTACCGAACAGCAAGCGCGCATTCTCAACCATTGAGGTTATCCGCGCCCAACCACCTTGCCACTTAGCGGCCCGCCTTCAGACGACCAGTTTCGGGCGCTGTCGATAACCATCATTGGCCAATACCTATGATCCCGGGGACGTTCGTTCCAAGTACGCGCCTTAGCCCAAGTAGCCGTCAGAAATGGGTTCGCACTGATCGAAGTGACGCGGTTGAGCTATTGCCGTCAAATTGCTTATCCAGCACTCATCGAGAACCGAGCAGTAGCAGGCTTGCGTCTTCAACCGGTGACGAACGCCATCCAGCTTACTGAACGTCTTCGCATTACCCGGTAGTTCGCGCCAAACCAGCATCACCAGGCTATCGCGTGCGGGAAGGACGCCGATCGGTTCGTTCTGCGTAACAAGCCCTCGGAGGACTTGCTTCTCAGCCGTGCCGGCCGGCACCTCGCAGCATCGGCCCATCAAATCACCGCGGTTCCGAATTGGGCTGCCGTGCAGCGATACGCGCCCTCATCCCAGTCATTTAGAGGCCTTAATCGCGAGCCCGAAAGCGGTCGTCCGTTCATGAAAGCATCCACGGTCCGTTGAACGACCCGAGTTGGTGGACCTCGGTCCGGCTGCTTTCGGTGCCGAAGCCGGCAGTTGCTGCCGTCCCGGAACGATCATTATCCGGGACCAGGTTGCGGGTCCTCCGGCACGGTGAACGCCTGCGGGATGCCGCCGTTCAGCGGGAACGAGGCTCCCGTCACGAACCCCGCGTCGTCGCTCGCCAGATAAACCGCGGTCCCGGTCAGCTCGTCCAGGGTGCCGAAACGACCCATCGGCATGCGCATGAACCGACGCGCAGCCTGTTCGGACCCGGCGCGCTCGAACGCCTCCCTGATCTGTTGCGTTTCGAAGGGGCCGATGGCGAGCGCGTTCACTCGGACGTTGCTTCGGGCGAGATGGACCCCCAGGTCGCGCGACAGCTGTTCCACGCCTGCCTTGGCGGCGTTGAACGCCATCTGTCCGGTGGCGGCGCCCATGCCTGCTAGGAAAGAGGCGGTGTTGATGACCGAGCCTGTCGTGACGCCCTTGCCCATGTGTGGGATCGCATGCTTGCAGCTAAGCCAGGTCGCAGTGAGAATCGAGGTGATGACCCGGTTCCACGTCTCTAGGCTCGTATCGAGTGCCGAATGGTCGTCGGGATCGATTGGCCCGGCATTGTTGTAGAGCACGTCCAAACGGCTGAACCTTTCCGTCACTTGGGCATAGGCGGCCTGGACAGCGGCCTCGTCCGTGAGGTCAGCGACCAGCGACAGCTCACCAATCTCGTGGGACCGGCGATCAACCCCGACGACGATGCCGCCTTCCTCCGCAAAGCGCTTGGCAACTGCCTCGCCCATGTCGCCCATAACCCCTGCCACGATGCACACACGCCCGAGAAGGCGGCGACTATCCCTGATATCTTGCTCCATTATACCCACCCACCATCCTCTCACTTGCGTGCCACAATGCGCTCCTAAACTCACGCCGTCGATCGAGCCCCAAAGTGCAAGCATTCCTGGTGGCGCTGTCCGCGATCGCACGTTTTCGTCGATGCGGCTCTGTGCTCGAGCCGACGTGCAAATTGTTTACGGGAAGCAGAGTCAGATCTCAGGCCGCCCGCAGTCCGCCGTCGGCGAATAGTTCGACGCCGTTGATGTAGTTCGCGGCGTCGCTAGCGAGAAACGCCGCGATAGCGCCGATTTCGCGCGCACTTCCGATCCGACCTACCGGGCTACGATCCTCGATCGACTTGATGATCGCAGCGACCTTGTCCTCCCCCGCGGCTTTACCAAACGCCAGGCGGAGCGACGGCGTGTCTACCGTCCCGGGGCTGAGGATATTGATGCGAATACCGGTTCCTTTGATGTCCGACACCCAGCTGTGCAGGGCCCCTAGGAGCGCGGCCTTGGTGCCGCCGTAGACGCTCATTCCTGCTGGGGCAGCGACTGAACCCGTCGATCCGATGATGACGACCGCACCGCCAGCCTTCATGCGCGCCACGGCCGACTGCACGCCGAAGACGACGCCCTTGAAGTTGGTGGCGACGACACTGTCGAACTGCTCTTCCGTGATCTTGCCCAGCGGCGCATGTTCACCGATGCCAGCATTGGCGACAAAGACGTCCAATCGACCGTGCCTCGCCGTCACGGCCTTCAGAAGATTGTCCATCTCCGCCGGGCTCGTCGCGTCCGCTCGCATCGCCGAACTCTTGCTACCCAACTCCGCGACGGAGCTGTCGAGCGTGTCCTGGTTCCGGCCGGTGATGACGACCGTGGCGCCCTGAGCGATGAACTCCTGGGCGATGCCGGAGCCAACACCCGAATTCCCGCCGGTGATCACAGCGACTTTGCCGTCCAATAGATGAGTCATGTCAATTCGCCTATGTAGATTGAAGTCGGTTCACGCTTGCGCGGTGGGACGAATGACGATGCTGCCGACATCGACCTCGAGGGGTTGCTCCAGCGCGAAGAGGATACCCCGGGCAATGGCGACAGGCGGGATGGCGATGTCGCCCATCTGCTTCGCGATCGCTTCCTTGGCCTTCTCGTCGGTGATGGAGTCGCCGAAGTTGGTCGCGATCATGCCCGGCGACACTTCGGTCACGCGAAGGTTAGGACCCGCCTCCTGCCGCAGCGCCTCCGTAAGGGTCCGCACCGCATTCTTGGTGGCGGCATAAACTCCCATCGTTGGCAGGATCTTGATGCCGGCCGTCGAGATGACATTGATCACGTGACCGCTTCCCTGCCGCGCGAAGACGGGAAGGGCCGCGGCGATGCCGTAGAGCGTGCCGCGGAGGTTGACGTCGATCATGGCGTCCCAGTCGTCGACGCAGAGCGCATCGAGGCGCGACAGCGGGCCGATCCCGGCGTTGTTCACGATGGCGTCGAGTCGGCCGGTCTTTTCGATCGCGAGCGCGACCAGCGCCGCGATGTCGGTTCGGATGCGAACGTCGGTGACCTTGAACACGGCCTTCCCGCCAGTGGCGGCGATTTCGTCTGCGGTCGCCGCAAGCGCGTCCTCGCTGCGGGCGCCCAGCACGACGAAGGCACCGCGCTCAGCAAGAAGTCTCGCGGTCGCGCGGCCGATGCCGCTACTCGCGCCGGTGATGACGACGACTTTACCTTGGATACTCATGGCCGTTCTCCTCACGACCGATATGGGCATTTGGCGCAAGACTCTCTATGCGATGAAGTCTATGAATGTGTCGTCATCGTCCAAGGCAGTGCCTGACCCGTTATCCGATGCACTTCTGGTGCTGGGCGCGACGGTGTCGCGGCGAACACGTCTCGAGGCTTCTGGGGACTGGGCGCTCGCCTTCCCGGCGCTAGACCGGCTGAAGTTCGTGGCCTTCCTGCGCGGAGCTGCGTGGATCATCCTCCCCGGCGCCGCCGCTCAGCGGATGATAGAAGGCGACGTCTGCCTGCTTGGCCGTACTCCATACGGATTGGCCAGCGATCCCGGAGTGGAGCCGGTCGATGGCCAAGCCTTTTACGTTGACCAGGACGTTGCGCGCATTGGCGGTAGCGACACCATTGTGCTCGGTGGGACCGTGTCGTTCGGCGTCGAGAATGCCAGCTTCCTGCTGGATCGATTACCTGACTTTCTGCTTGTTCCGCGATCCTCGGCCGCATCCGGTGCGATCGCCACCATCCTTGCCTTGATGGACGGCGAGCTTGCACGAAGCACGATTGGGGGCGAGATCGTGAGCGCTCGCCTGGCCGACATATTGCTGGTCGAGGCGATCCGCGCCTTTTCGCACGGCGGGGCACCGGTCGAGATCGGGTGGCTGGGTGCCTTGTCGGATCCCCGGCTGGGTCGGGCCCTTTATGCCATCCACGGGGATGTCGCGCATCCGTGGACCGTCGATAATCTCGCCGGCGTTGCCGGAATGTCGCGGGCTGCCTTTGCTGCCGAATTTACGCGGCGGGTGGGACAGCCTCCGCTCGCCTACGTTCGGACATGGCGGATGACCATCGCGCGCGCCGCGCTGACGCGAGGCGACGTCACGATATCGAGCATAGCAGGGATGGTCGGATATTCCTCGCTGAGCGCCTTCGCCTTCGCTTTCCGTAGCGCCTTCGGATTATCTCCACGGGCCTATGCTCGCCAATAATGAGGCAACCAATCGCTCAATCCCAACAGGAATTTATGTTTGCCTGCGATGTGTTCTAGGCAACGTGGCTAAACGGTGTCTGGTTGTCGCCGCGGTTAGGGCGAGAGTCGATCCAGATAGCTGCGGCCCTAAATAGATTTGTTGAAAGCGCTGCGTCTTAAAGCGGGCGCTCATACCGGTTGCTCGCTCAGCAAGTTAGTTTTCTAGGAAATCGCCAGCCGAGATTGATGGTCGAGTCATGCTTCAGTCGTTACGCGGTCACCGGCAACGCGGCGAAGTAGCATCCGCTTCCTCCTTGGCCGGATCCGAGACGCTCTGACCGCGACGATCGGCGGCTTTTGGGTGGAACACGGCCTGTCCGCTTGCCGGCATAGGTGGCCGTAAGCGACCATCGCTGATCGCGGCCGCGGCCGCGTTTCGTTCAGCCGGGACGTAATGCTCTAACGTTCGAACGAACATTCATCCAATAGACCGCGAGCAGCGCGACGATTATCGACATCGGAAGGGCGAACTCGACCGAGATCATCGAAAGTCGGTGTGCCACCGGCCCGCCCTCCAACAGACCGACAGCACCAAAGAAGCCGAACATCACGGCAACAGTGACAACCGCAACAAGTGCCTGACGCGCCGTGCTCGCGGGGAACAGTTGGCGTAACGTCTGCGGAACGACGCGTAGAAATAGCCAGATCAGCGCAATGAGGGTGGGCACTCCAAAAATCACGAGAAGCGTCCACGGCGACCAACCGAAGCCCCGTTGCACCGAACCCATATCGCCTTCGAGCGTGAACGTACGAATGGGAACATAATCGAAGAAATTGCCTACGCTGGCGACGGTGCACCAGTAGGCGAACAGCGCCAGCCCTAAGTGGCGACGCTGGATCGCAAAGCGATAGGCGAGGCGGCTCAATGGAAGAGCGATCAGGCCGTTGCCGATAACGGCGCCGGCGGCTGCGATGAGTGCGGCGTCGCTGCCGTGACCGCTTGCGAAGATCGGCACCTCGTTGACATTCTGATCGATGCCGAGTTGCAGCAGGATCACCTTCAGCGTCGGGTAGGCATAGTTCAGGTCCAGCGGATTCGATTTCCAGCCCAGCAACCACGCCGTGACGGAATGAGCATATTCATGTGTGAAAAACACTATCGCGTGAGCGGCCCACAATTGTGCAGCGAGCAACCCAAGGAACAATGGCCAAACGACGGCAAGAAACGATTTTTCGGTCATAGGCTTCCTGCAGGCTGGGGCATGCCTGCTAGTGCTACCAAGTGCTCATCACATCAAGTGTGCCCGTGTCGACATAGCCGGCAGCAACGCCGGACTTGTTGCTGAAATCGGCTGATCATCTGCCGGCAAAGGCAGCGCCTGAACCAACGTCGGAGGGGTGGAAGTACTCACGCGACCTCGAGGTCCGGCAGTGGGGCGTCACTGCCGCCAAACGGCCGGCCACTTCGGTCGGCAGCCGAATGGCCACTATAGACTATTCGCCCCCAGTAGCAGACTGGCTGCAACCGGCCCAATTGCAGCCGCAAAGCGGTGGCTGAGCCGACGCCCGGTATAGGAAAGCGGCATATCGGTTGCGAATGACCGGGATTGGGCCACAGCCGACAGCATCATGTCGTCAAATCGCCGACTAACTCGGGATCTTCGCGTCTTTGATCTCGATATTGTAGCCGTCAGACACGATGATGGGACCGAAGACGTTGATTAGGCCGGTTCATCTATGGGCTTGACGGTAGCGACCGGGGCTGATCCCCATGGCCCGCTTGAACGCTTTGGAGAAGTTGGCCTGACCCGAAAATCGGCAGATCAGGGAAATGTCTACGAGCGCTTCGTCGGAATAGGCCAGCAGGTGCTTTGCGCGGTCAAGCCGGCGTTCGCTGATATAGGCGTGAGGCGGTCGGCCGGTCGCCAGATGAAAAGCCCTGACGAAATGATAGAGGCTGAAACACGCGGCCTCGGCAAGGTCGGCGACAGTAATGTCCTCGTCCAAGTTTGCCTCGACATATTGGATGACGCGGTCAAGCCGGTGCCGATCGAGGAGGCCCTTGGCAAACGCTAGTGGATAGCGCGATGGGTTGATTTCCATATGATCGGTGCCGAGGGCGCCGATCAGCTCGACAGCTAGGGCGTCGATTTTCAAGCCACCCGCAGAGGTTTCGTTACGCAATTCCTCAATTACTGCGCTCGTGACCCGATGGACCGCCGGGTCCGCGACACGACACTCGTACCGAAGGTTCTGCGGCGAGCAGTCGACAATTCCTTCGTTGCTCACCTGGGCGAAGCTGTGCCGCGGCAGGTAGATATGCAGCACCTCGGGAAAGTCGTCGCTCAGCCTGGTTGCTTCCTCCCGAATACCGGCCGGACATAGCCAGGTCGTGCCTGGCGTCGCTAGAACCTCCTGCGAAACGCCGCCCGAGGACCGCGTCGAAAAGGCTCCTCTTGTATCAGCGACAACCTGCGTGATCTCGGCGTTGGGTGGCGTGAAGGCGTCGAATTCCCCCTTGCTGAAGCTGCGAAGTTCGGCCGACAAAAGCGTCCACGATCTCTTGGAAGAGGTGGCGATCAGGCTCGCATCCCTGAACTTTTCCTGGCCGTGACCTTCCACGTTGCAGCCTCTCGCTCATACTTCCGCGTGTGTTGCTTCCGCCAATCAGCTTATCGGTGTTTGGACTCTCTTACGACAAATCGCTCGTCGAGTCCGCTTCGTCTGCACCAACGGCGAGTTCGCAGCTATTATACGGCCGTATCATAGGGGCGCCGACCGCGGTGGGCTAAGAAGAGCTGAAGGGCAGGGCGACGGTCATGGAAAAGGTTTTCACGCGTTGGCCGAGCGAGGCGCAACGCTCCCGCCTGCCGAACACGATCGGGTCTGACGGCCGCTTGCCGGAATGGATGCTTGCAACGCGGCCAGGCCGTTGGCCTGAGAGGATGCGCAGCATCGGGACGGCGACGCTGGTTGTTTTGTTACCAGCCGCGCTGGTGATTGCCGCGTTCCTGCTGCCACAAGCCGCGGCGTTCGCCGGACCACTGATCGTTGTCGTCGCGGGGTTCGCGGTCATCGCGGCTTTTGCCTACACCCTGAAACGCGAGCGTTGCCTGACCGACAGCAAGGCTCGCTGCGACGCGATCTTCGAACGCGCCGGCATCTCGATGTGGCTCGAGGACTGGAGCGCCGCTGCCGATGCGGTCGAGACACTCCGCAGGAGCGGGGTGAGCGACATGGAGGCCTATTTCGCGACCAGGCCGGACGAGCTGCGCGCATTATGTGGCAAGGTTACCATCAAGGACGTCAACGCATTCACGCTGGAAGAGGCGCGCGTAACGGACAAGAGCGCGGTGCTGGGCCCGCTCGATCGACTGCTTCCCCCCACCGACCAGACGTTCGTCCAGTGGCTTGTGGCATTCGCCCAAGGCAACCGTTTCTTCCGCTCAGAAGCCCACATTACGCGACCTGACGGTTCCGTGAGCGATACGCTGTTTACCGCAGCGCTGCCGACGGACCGAGCCGGCTTCGCACAGATCGTCGCGACCTCGCTCGACATCACGGAGTATAAGACCGAGCAGGCGAAACTGCTGGCCGCCGATGCCGAGATTGCCCGGGCTGCCAGGATTTCCACCGTTGGCGCCCTGGGGGCATCGATCGCTCACGAAGTCAATTCACCGCTGGCCGCGGTGATTGCGAATGCTCAGGCGGCGTTGCGCTGGCTGCAACGCGCAAAGCCGGATGTCTCCGAGGCGATCGAGGCGGTCGGCGCGATCGTCGCCGAAGCCACGCGTGCCAAGGACGTCGTCGTCCGTACCCGCGCCTTTTTCAGCAACGCCGCGATCCCGGCAGAGCCGTTCGACGTCGTTGCTGCCGCCCGGGAAGCCAATCTGCTGGTCGAGCGCGAGCTCAGGCATTGTGGCGCCGGATTACATGTTCACGCCGAACCCGATCTCCCGCTGGTCAACGGTGACCTGATCCAGATTCAACAGGTATTCACCAATCTGTTTCTGAACGCCGCTCAGGCAATGTTCCCACAAACAACCGCCAAGGAAATCATCGTCTCCTTCAGGCGCGACGGTGCGTGTGTCCGGGTTGATGTCGCCGATAGCGGGCCAGGGATCGACCCCCTTCAGCTCGAGCGCATCTTTGAGCCCTTCTACACAACCAAGTCTGACGGCATGGGTATGGGAATGGCGATCTGTCGCAATTGTATCGACGCGCAAGGAGGCGATATTTGGGCCACGAGCCGGCCGAACGAGGGGACAACGATCCATTTCACGCTTCCGGCGCATCATGGCTGAGTGTTTGGAAATCGCCGCCAGGCCGATCGTCGTGATCGTCGATGATGACGAGGCAATCCGGGCTGCGCTTGGCCGGCTGATCCGGACAATAGGCTATGAGCCGCGCGTCTTCGCTAGCGGCGAGGACCTGCTTATCGAGATCGACAATTTCCGACCTGCCTGCGTTCTGACAGATATTCAGATGCCGGGAATGAATGGTCTGGAGCTGGCAGGGGAGCTGCACAGACGCCGACGCGCTCTGCCAGTTGCGGTCATGACCGCCTATCCTAGCCTGGCCAATCGTGACCTGACGCTCACCGGGAGCGCAGTGGAGCATATGACCAAGCCGCTCGACGATCGCCGTCTCGAGGCCTGGCTGTCGCAGGCGATCGGCGCCCCACCCCCAATCTGAAGCGGACGCTTTCGGCCCTCCTCCCGGCAACCTCAACGTTGCGCAAGCCAGGATAAGACGCGCCGATCGGTGGGCGGTATCTATGAGTCCATGATCGGTCGACTATCATGATGGGCAACGAGCCAAATCGGGTGAGGGGACTCGCTCCGGCGCTGTCTGGCACCGTCCATATCGTCGATGATGACGACGCGCTGCGTGCAGCGCTTGGCCGCCTCGTTCGCTCCGCCGGCCTGGATGCCATCGGCCATTGCAGCGCATCGGGGCTGGGGGAGGCAGCGTATGGAGATCGACCCCGATGCATCCTTCTCGATATCCGCCTTGAGGGTGAGAACGGCCTCTCGGTGCAGGAATCGCTGCGGGTGGGTGGGAACACCGCGCCGGTCATCTTTCTGACCGGCTATGGCACCATTCCCATGACCGTGCAGGCGATGCGTGCCGGCGCAGCGGAGTTTTTGACCAAGCCCGTCAACGATGACGTTTTGCTCTCGGCGATCTTCCGCGCGCTCGAGCATGACGCACTGATGGCGCAGCGGCGCCAGATCCAGGCTGACCTTGACGCGCGCCTTGCCAGTCTGACCGACCGCGAAGGCGAAGTCATGCGACTGGCGATCGGCGGACTGATGAACAAGCAGATCGCTGGCGAGCTCGGCATTACCGAGATCACCGCCAAGGTACACAAGCGCCGCGTCATGGAAAAAATGTCTGCCCGATCGCTTCCCGATCTGGTCCGAATGGCCGAGCAGCTTGGCATTGCCGCCCTTCGCTCGCGCTAGCGGGCGGGGGCGCGGGCGCGGCGGCGCTCAGGCGCGCCTGCGGCGAATAGTCAGATTGGCGACTTTAGGAGCAGGCGGGTGCAGGAAATGAGGGCGATCTTGGTCCGTGCGTTCGGCGGACCCGACGTGCTGACACTCGCAACCCTCCCGGTGCCGGATTGCGGTCGGCGCGAGGTCCTCGTTCGCGTCCACGCCGCGGGAGTCGGACCATGGGATGCCTGGGTCCGCGGGGGCCACAGTGCTGTCGCGCAGCCATTGCCTCTCGTCCCAGGCTCTGACGTTTCGGGGATCGTCATCGAGGCTGGCTGCGACGTTGCCGGGTTTGCGCCCGGCGACGCGGTGTACGGCGCCACCAATGCGCGGTTCACCAACGGCTACGCCGAGGTCGCACCCTGCAATGTGACGATGATTGCGCGCAAACCGGGCGCGCTGTCGCACGTCCAGGCAGCGTCGGCCCCCGTCGTTGCCGTGACCGCATGGCAGATGCTGTTCGATCACGCGCGACTGACCCGAGGCGAGCGGGTACTCATCCACGGCGCGGGCGGCAATGTCGGCCGCTATGCCGTCCAGCTCGCGCGGCATGCCGGTCTTGAGATCCTGGTGAGTGCATCCCGGTCTGATCCCGGCTGGACGACCGACCACGGCGTCAACCGGGTGGTCGATATCGCCGCGCCCGACGACAGCGTTCGGGCCGTGATCGACCTGGTCGGCGGCGAAAGCCAATCCCAGCTCTTTGCGTGGTTGCGCGAGGGCGGACGCTTCATCTCGGCGGTCAGCCAGCCCGACACGGCGCTGGCATCCGCACGCGGCGTCGACGCTCAGTTCATTCTCGTGAATGTTCGAAACGATATTCTAAACGAGCTGGCTGCACTGTTCGAGGACGGCACGCTCAAGCCGTGGGTCGGGGACATCCTCCCCTTGTCAGAGGCCCGCGCCGCCCATGAGATGTTGGCGGGGACCCGGACGCGGCAGCCGGGCAAGATTATTCTTCGCCCTTGAGTGGCAAGCACGGCTGAAGCAGCGGTTCACTATCCTTATGTATAACGATCCCGCCCTCTGAACAGCAACTTCGGATAATACAGCTCCCGAAATAATGGCGACCATGCCCTGGCTAACTTCAGGAGCACGCCATGCATCCCGCCGTCCCCTGTCCAGCAACGCCTCACCAAGCTGAGCCGCTGCTGTTGGTCGAGGAAATCAGTCACCGCGTCATCAATGAATACACGCAAGCGATTGCCGGCCTTCGCCTGGCGGCGCGGGGCGTTGCAAACGGCGAGGCGCAAACGGTATTGACCCAGGCGGCCGCACGGCTGCTGACTTTTGCCGACGCGCACCGGGCGCTCCAGGCGCCCATCGCGGACGGGACTGTCGATCTTGCCGACGCGCTCGCGCGACTGTGTGCGACGATGTCGGTCGCCCGCCTGCAAGAACGGGGCATCAAGCTTACGCTGTCGGCCGCCTCTCTGCCGCTGGCCGCCGGGCGGTGCTGGCGGGTCGCGCTGATCATCTCGGAGCTGATCACCAACAGCATGCGACACGGTTTGGCCGGTCGTCCCGGCAGCATCCGCGTCGAGCTCGATGTCGGCGATCCTGAAACGCGCTGCCGCGTGGTGGATGACGGCTGCAGTAAGCAGCCGATCAAGCCCGGCCGCGGCTTCGGCGTCGTGACCGGACTTGCCAGCGAGATCGGCGGCGCGGTCGGATGGTGCTTCGGTCCCAGCGGGACGACCGTCGAACTAAGCTTCCCCAACACTGCCGCGGAGCAGGTCAAGTGAGCGCGCTTCGGCGGTGCGCGCGTATCGGCATGATCCCGCTGGTGTGCGCTGTTTTCGCGCCGGTTCGAGCCGAGACGGTCACGCCGGTCTTCCAGCATCAGCTTGAGAATGCGCCGGGCAAATCTTTCACGGTCGTTGAAGTCGATTTCGCCCCCGGCGCCAAGGCCGATCCCCACCGGCACGGTCAGGCCTTTGTCTTCGCATACGTCCTGTCAGGGAGCGTGCGGAGTCAACTCGCCGGCGAGCCGGCCCGGACCTACCGGGCGGGCGAGAGCTGGTTCGAGCCGCCCGGCGCGCATCACGTGTTGACCGAAAACATCAGCGCCACCGACCCGGCACGCCTGCTCGTGACCTTCGTCGCTGCGACCGGCCAGCCGCTGAAGATTAGTGATCATGCAGAAGGAAACCCGACAATGTTACAGCATGCCGCTCCATCGGCCGGAATACCCGCTCGCCAGGTCGCCTTAGCGGCAGAGGCGGCGGCGCCGCCGCCGCAGAAAATGGTCGATGCCTTGTACAGCGCGTTCGGCGACAACCATTCTCGCGCCGTCCACGCAAAGGGGATCATGGCGGTGGGCACGTTTCAGCCATCGGCGTTGGCGAAAGGCCTGTCCAAGGCGTCGATCTTTGCTGGCGGCGCCCTGCCAATCCTCGTGAGGTTCTCGAATTTCACCGGCATCCCGACGATCCCGGATACGATCGGCGATGCGAATCCGCGCGGCTTAGCGATCAAGTTTCAGCTCGCCGATGGAACGAGCGCCGACGTTATTGCGCACAGCTTCAACGGCTTTCCGACCGCGACCTCGGCCGAATTCCGGCAATTGCTTCTCGCGATCGGATCAAGCGGTGCCGGCGCAACCAAGCCGACCGCGCTCGATGGGTTCCTTGCCGCTCACCCGATCGCAAAAACCTTCCTGACGACCCAGAAGCCGCTTCCCGAAAGCTATGCAACGCTCAGCTATTTCGGTGTCAACGCCTTCCGCTTTAGCGATGCGCAAGGCCATCAGCGCTTCGTCCGCTACCGCTTCGTCCCCACCGCCGGAGAAGCGTTTCTCTCCAACGAGGCGGTGGCGGCGGCAGCACCCGATTATCTGCAGACCGAGCTGCCGCGACGCCTCGCCAAGGCACCGATCGAATTCATCTGGTATGCACAAATCGGCGAGGCGTCGGACGCGATCGGCGATCCATCGATCGCCTGGCCCGAGACCCGACAGCTGGTGAAGCTGGGCACGATCCGGATCGAGCGCATGGTCCCTGATCCCGTCAAGACCGACAAGGGCACGCTTTTCCTGCCGCTCAACGTCCCGCCGGGGATCGATCCCGCCGATCCGATGCTGGGGATACGGCAAGGCGCCTACCCACTCTCGTTCGACCACCGCCAGTAACCGGTCGACGCCTTTACGAGGACCCAACGATGCGCATTCCCTACGACACCCTCGCCGCGGACGGCATGAAAGCACTCGGCGGCGTGTACGCCTACATCTCGCGCTGCGGGTTGCAGAAGTCGCTCGTCGACCTCGCCTATCTGCGCGCCTCTCAGATCAACGGCTGCGCTTATTGCGTGGCTGCCCACAGCCACGATCTCCTCAAGGCAGGCGTCTCGGCCGAGAAGCTCCTGCTGCTCCCGGCGTGGCACGAGGCGGGCAGCGTCTTCACGGAGCGGGAGCGCGCCGTGCTGGCGTGGACGGAGTCGGTGACGTTGGTCGCGACGACCCGCGTCCCGGACGAGGCGTTCGTCGCCGTGCACGCCGCGCTCACCGACCAGGAGATCGCCGATCTCACCATCGCGATCGGGCTGATCAATGCCTACAACCGCATGGCGATCGCGTTCCGCCGCGAACCTGCGGTGACGGCCGCGGAGCACGGCCAATGAGCCCGCGGACCACAGCAACCCCGCGTGCACAGCGCGACGATGGGCGGGTCTCGGACAACGAGCGCGGTCAAATCGATCGGGCCAATGCCGACGGACGTCAACCGGTCGTCTTTGTCCACGGGCTCTGGCTGCTGCAGAACAGCTGGGAGCGCTGGGCCGACCTGTTCGAGCGCGAGGGCTATGTCGCACTGACGCCGGACTGGCCGGGTGATCCGGCCACGCCCGAAGCGGCGAACGCCGACCCCGGACCGCTCGCCGGCACGACCATTGGCGAAGTCGCCCGACATCATGAGGCGATCATCCAGAAACTCGATCGCAAGCCGGTCCTGATCGGCCACTCGTTTGGCGGGGCGCTCGTCCAGATATTGGCCGCCAAGGCGGTGTCGGCCGCAACCGTGGCGATTGATCCTGCGGGTCTCCGCGGCGTGCTGCCGTTGCCCTTCTCGGCGTTGAAGGCGGCGTGGCCGGCGCTCCGCAATCCGCTCAACCGTCACCGCGCGGTGCCGCTGAGCTTCGAGCAATTCGCCTATAGCTTCGCCAACACCCTAGACGAAACCGAGGCGCGAGAGCTCTACGACCGGTTCGTCGTGCCCGGTCCCGGGATGCCGTTGTTCCAGGCGGCCGCCGAGAACCTCAATCCCTGGAGCGAGCTCGCCCTGGACTGGCGAGCGCCGGAGCGGGGCCCGCTCCTGATCCTATCGGGGGATAGCGACCATACGGTGCCGGCGAGCGTCGCGCGCGCCGCCTACGACCATCAATGCGCCAACCCCGGCATAACCGAGTTCGGCGCCATCGCCGGACGCGGCCACTCGCTGACGATCGATCACGGCTGGCAGGACGTGGCGGCGGCGGCGCTCGCGTTCATTCGACGCTTTTCGTGAACCGCATCGCCGCAGGGGCCATCAATGGAGGACGTCATGACGGAAGAAAAACTGGTCGCAGTGGTCGTCGGGAGCCTGCGACGCGCGTCGCTGACGCGAAAAGTCGCAGACGCGCTCTGTCGGCTCGCTCCGCATGGGCTCCGCTTTCGGTTCGTGGAAATCCGTGACCTAGCGCTTTACGACGAGGACCGGGAGGGTCCCGGTCTCACGCCCCCGGCCTGGGAGACCTTCCGAGCGGATATCGTCGCTGCCGACGCGGTGCTCTTCGCGACACCCGAATATAACCGCTCGGTTCCCGGGGGGCTCAAGAATGCGCTCGATGTGGGATTGCGGCCGTATGGGCGAAGCGTCTGGAACGGGAAGCCGGCGGCGGTGGTCACCGTCTCGCCGGGTGCGATCGGCGGCTTCGGCGCCAATCATCATCTGCGCCAGTCGCTCGTATTCCTGAACATGCCGACGCTTCAACAGCCCGAAGCCTATATCGGGCACGCCGACGCGCTGTTCTCGCCCGACGGCAGCCTGACAAAAGAGGAAACGATTGGGTTCCTCGTCAGCATCATGAGCAATTTCGCGTCGTGGATCGATCGGGTCGGCCAATCGGCGCCGCCTCGCTCGGAGGGAGAACGGCGGTGATCCTCGTGGGCGCGGGCCTGCTCAGGCCGCGGCTTACCCACAAGCCGCGGGCCGGTGAGGGGGGGCCAACGTGACGACCGATATCGTCGGCGGCCGCGCCTATTCGGCTGTAGCCTGGGATAGCGTCGGTGCTCATCGCTCCGACTTCCAGTCAATCGGATTGCACAGAAAAGCGCGCTCGCACGCGACCCTCTGCCGCGCGGACCGATCAGATGGGTGACTATGTCTTCAAGCCGCACGAACGGCCGATCCTGCCGGGGTCGCCGGCAACGCCGGACCATCCGGCGCCCCGCCGGATCGCTTATTTCCTGGTCGGATGCCTCATCGGCATCACGGGGGGACTGGGAAACGCGCTCGTCGCGGTCAACCTCAATTTTGCACAAGGGACGCTTGGCCTCGATCCTGACGAGGGCGCCTGGCTGACGGCGGCGTTCTACATGACCAATGTCACGGCAAACTTGCTGCTGGTGAAATACCGGCAACAGTTTGGCTTGGCGCCGTTCATCCGGGGCACGCTCGCGGTCTATGCCGTCACAACTCTCGTTCATCTCACCGTGCACGGCTTTTGGACGTCGGTCGCGGTCCGCGCGGTCAGCGGGATCGCCGCGAGCGGCCTATCGACGCTGACCATCCTCTATTTCTTCCAATCCTTGCCTGCTGCGAAGCGGCTTGCCGCAGTGATGATCGGGATCGGTATTCCCCAGCTGACCACACCCCTAGCGCGCGTCCTGTCGCCGGGACTGCTCGAGTCCGGCGACTGGCACAATCTCTACTGGTTCGAACTGGGTCTGGCGCTTGCAACGCTGGCCGCCGTCCGCGCTTTTCCTTTGCCCCCGAGCGAACGCGGACGCGCCTTCGAGCGTCTCGACCTGCTGACCTTTTGCCTTTTGGCCCCTGGATTGTGGCTGCTGGTCGCGGTGCTTTCGCAAGGACGTATCCAATGGTGGACCGAACGGGCCTGGATAGGGTGGGGGCTCGTCGCCAGCATTGCACTGATCACGGGCGCGGCCTTGGTGGAGCATCACCGCCGCAGCCCGCTCATCGATACGCGCTGGCTCGGCAGCCGCGAGATGCTTCGCCTGATGGCGATCGCAGCGTCTATTCGCATACTCCTCTCTGAGCAGGCGTTCGGCTCAATCGGCCTCCTCAATGTGGTCGGTCTGATCAACGATCAGATGGTGACGCTCAACCTGATCGTCGTGGCGGCATCTGCCACAGGCATCGCCGTTGCGGTGCTGACATTGCGCCCTGATCATCTATCGCGCCCCTTGATCGTAGCTGTCGCCCTCATCGCCGTCGCGTCGTTCATGGACGCCGACGCCAGCAATCTCACCCGACCGAGCAGTCTCTATTTCAGTCAGGCGCTGATCGGCTTCGCCTCCTTGCTCTTTCTGTCGCAAGCGATGGTGGTTGGCATTGCGCGCACGCTTCTCGCGGGAGAGCGCGAGTTCATCAGCTTTGTCGTCCTATTTGGTCTGAGCCAGAGCCTCGGAGGACTTGCCGGCGGTGCGCTGCTGTCCACCATCCAGGCGTCGCGCGAGAAATTCCATTCGCACGAGCTTGTTCAGCATGTCGTGGCAAGCGATCCACTTGTCGCGGCAAGGCTGCGTCTCGGCAGCGGCGCGCTCACGGGCGCAATTGGCGATCCGGCGCTGCGGACCGAGGAAGGCGCCGCGCTTCTCGGACAGCAGGTGGCGCGAGAGGCGAACATCCTAGCCTTCAACGACGTGTTCCGGATCGTCGGCATGCTGGCGACGATCGTGGTGATCTGGGGTTTGTTGCTTACCTGGTCGGCACGCCAACGCGGCGAACGCTCTCCCGTCGTGCTGCTGCAGCAGCGCTTTCGCGCCCAGGCACCGGAGCAGCGATGATGAACGCAGCGGCTTCCCCCGACACCCCGTTGCCAATTTCTGACGACGCTACGCCGGCAACCGGCTGGCGCGCGCCTGCTCCTTCCAGGCTGACGGTGTTCATCGTCATCGCACTGGCCTGTTGCGGCGCGCTTGCAGTGCTCTACGCTTGGCGGCTTCCGCCGTTCGCCGGCTTGTCGGAGGAAACCGACAACGCCTATGTGCGCGGCCGCGTGACGATCATCAGTCCGCAGGTCAGCGGCTATGTCGCTCGGGTAATGGTACAGGATTTCGCGGACGTAAAATCCGGCCAGGCGCTCGCGACAATCGACGATCGCATCTACCGCGCGCGCGTGGCCCAGGCGCGGGCTAATGTGGAAGCTCAACAGGCCGCGCTGGCAAACTCGACGCAGGCCGAGCGGTCTCGAGAGGTATCGATCAAAAGTCAGAATGCCGGGATCGCGAATGCGCGCGCCCAGTTGGCCCGAGCCGTATCCGACATGCGCCGTGCCCAGGCGCTTGTTGCCGATGGATCGATCTCGACGCGCGAATTTGACCAGACTCGTGCCGGCCTGCTCGGCGCAGAGGCTGCCGTCCAGCAGGCACAAGCCAGCCGCGCCATCGGCACACAGGACGTGCGCACTGTCGTGGTCGGCCGCGCTGGTCTGGTGGCGTCGGTCGATGCCGCCCAGGCGCAACTGCGGCTGGCGCAGATCGATCTCGACAATACCATCATTCGCGCCCCGGCCGACGGACAGCTGTCGGAGATCGGAGTGCGCGAAGGGGCGTTCGTCACTGCGGGCACCCAGCTTCTGTCGATCGTGCCGCACAGTGTCTGGATCATTGCCAATTTCAAGGAGCGCCAGACGCACGATATGGCGGTCGGTCAGCGGGCACGCATCCGTGTCGACGCCTTGAACGGCGCCGAGATTGGGGGAAGGGTGGAAAGTCTTTCGCCGGCGGCCGGGTCCGAGTTTTCGGTGCTTAAGGCGGACAATGCGACCGGCAATTTCGTCAAAGTGGCGCAGCGGATCGCTGTGCGTATCCTGCTCGATCCTGACCAGGCGCTTACCCCTCGATTGCGGCCGGGCATGTCGGTCGAAGTCTCCGTCGACACCCGGCACGGATCGCCACGATGAGGCCGACATCGATGGTCGCTGCGGCGCTCTTGGGCGTGGTTCTGTCGGGGTGCGCGGGACCAAGGATAGAGACGGCAGCAGTGCCGCCGGTCATCGCGCCGCCGGCTTGGCGAACCGACGCTGGCGCGACGTCCCCGATCGGCGAGGCCTGGTGGCAGTCGTTCGGCGATCCCGTGCTGACGGCGCTGGTCAATAAGGCGCTGGCGAACAACACCGACCTGGCAATATCTGCGGCCCGCGTTCGGGAGATGCGCGCCAGTCTTGCCCTGGCCCGCGCCCAGCTTTCGCCGGCGATAGATGCTGGGGTCAGCGGCAGCCGGTCGCGTTTCGTCAACGCGTTCGGGATGCCGTCAGAGCAGGACGCCGGGCAGCCCCAGGTGCAGGTGGCCTATGAAGTCGACCTGTTCGGTCGGCTTTCCGACCAGAAAGCGGCGGCGAGATATGGCTATCTCGCCAGCCAAGCGGGGCAGGCGGCGCTCCGCCTATCGGTCGCGGCAGCGGCTGCTAGTGGCTACGTAACCTTGCTTGGTCTCGACGCGCGGCTCGAGGTGGCGCGGGCTGCGGTGCACTCGCGCGGCGATGCGTTGCAGATTGCTGCGTCGCGCGTCCAACACGGCTATTCGCCCAAGTTGGAACTCGCTCAGGCCCAGGCAGAATATGACGCCGCCGCGCAGATCGTACCGGCCCTACAGCTCGCCATTGCGCGCACCGAAGACGCGCTGAGCCTGTTGACGGGTGAGACGCCGGCGACCGTTACGCGCGGGCAGAACCTCGAAAGTCTTGTCGTGCCAGCGATCCCCGCAGGATTGCCGTCCGAGCTGCTGCGCCGCCGCCCCGATGTGGCGCAGGCGGAATTGACGCTCGCCGCGACCGACAAGTCACTGGCAGCGGCGCGCAAACGGTTCCTCCCGCAAGTCCGCCTCAGCGGGGCGGCAGGTGCCGCCTTCTCCACGCTGTTGAAGGATCCTGTGTCGATCTGGGCGGTCGGCGGCAGCATTCTCGCGCCGCTGTTTGACGGCGGGCGCCTGCGCGCTCAGGCCGAAGCGGCCGCGGCACAGCGCGATCAAGCCGCGTTTGCATATCGGCGCACGGCGCTGATTGCTTTTCGTGAAGTGGAAGATGCGCTGGCAGCGGCGCAACGCCTTGATGAGCAGATCGCGGCACTTCGGTTGCAACGCGATGCTCTCGCCGAGGGGGTTCGGCTGGCGACCAGCCGTTATCGCGAGGGCTACTCGCCCTATCTTGAGCAGCTCGATGCACAACGGGGTCTGCTAAGCGCGCAGCTTGCGCTAGCTCAGCTGCGCAGCGATGCCCTCGTAGCGCGCATCCAGCTGGTTCAGGCGATGGGGGGGGGATTTGCATCCGAGGAAACTGGCGCAAGTTGATGAGGATGCCCTGATACCTGCCGTCCTTCCTTGGATACTATCGATGACAATATTTGGATCAAGTACGCGAGAGGCAATGGATTACCTTGGACTGACCGAGGACTGCAATGCGGCCCATTTTCGGCCATCTGGCGAGGGGCGCAAAATCAAAAGCGGCCCGTTCTTGGGCGACTGACGGAGCGGTAACTAGTGCTGCTATTGTCCGCGATATGGCTCGCAAGCGATCCCGTCGTCATCGCCGTCCATTTCAGAGCGATAACCCGGTTCGCCACGATAGATCGGCGCCGTCCCGGCGGTCCGAGCGTCTGAGCACCCGCTCCAGTAATCGCCCGCCTGTGGTTGGCGCTGCCGTTTCAATCCAGCAGCAACGACAAATTTTCTGGAGCCACTGACGATGTCCGCGCGCCCATCAGGAGAAATAGCAAGAGTTGCGACACCAACCGTCGCCCCGACGGCTATCGCGCCCGCCAGAAGCGACATCGTCGAAAGTCGATTGCGGGTGCCCATTTGGCAGACCCTAAGGCAAGCGGGTAAAAGACCCGTTTCCCCCGTTCCACCGTGTGGCAATGCGCCTCAAAGTTAGTCGTTCAGCCTAGTGCGGCCCCCGCCTGAAGCTTGCCGTCGATTCATCGTGCTCTGGGCGCGCCGGAAGGGCGTAGATTGGAACATTTCTGCCGTTCCGAACTGACGTTGCGAATGTCAGGTCTTGTCGGGAGCCGACGTCCAACACTGCGCCGACCGGCTACCGAGGAGCGACCGGTGGTGGGCCGTTAGGAGACCGACGGCTTCCAACCCCACGCCACGGATAGCTGCCGTAGGTTCACGTTGCTTAGCGTTTCGTCCGGCGCCGCACGATTGTTTGCGCGAGGATGCGGCGGTTGATCTTGCGCTTCCAGTCCAGTTGAGCCTGCGAGAGAGTGCGTTTACGAGCAGTCTGCAAAAGAAAGCGATACTCCCTTTCGCTGTACAGATACCCCATGCGATAGGCGTGTTCGATCAAGTCGTGATTGGCATTCGCGGTTTCATCTTGTGCGATGCGCTTCAGACCGTCGAAAAGGTTGCCAGTGCTGATTTGGATGAAGCGGTTGATGCATACGTTGCCTACGTAGGTGCTGTTACCATTGTGGCGGTTGCGAATGTAACAATGCTCCTTGATGTCCTGACCGCAGGGGCAATTATCCCATTCATCGCTGATCTCGACAGCGACCAGATCCCATTCCTGACGCGCTACCTCAAAATTTGATGCGACGGATAACGGAAGGATGTGAGCTTTGAGATGCTCAAAATTTGGAGATGTCATCGCGAGTCAGGCTCTCCCCCAATTAGCCGTCCAAGCGCGCCAGCGTCAGCGCCAGAACACCGATAAGAGTTTGCCGAACGCCTTTGCAATGCCAGCCTTGATGCGGCTGCGCCGCGTAACGGGCATAGGCTTTTGGTCACGACGCGCATGTCGGGCGATCTGCCGCTTCATTGTCGTGGCCGCCATCGCGTTCGAAAATGCTGGTAGCCAATCCACATCGCCGGCGCGGATGAAGTAATGCGACTTGCAGGGCGCATCGCATACTGAAATGGACGGGTGGATCGTCGCCAGCCCACCGACAGAGATGATATGGTGGCTGTCTGGGACCAAGAGGCTGACGCGGTGGCCACACCCGCAGGCGCATAGCAGGGCCCCAATTTCGAACTCTTCGCTATAATAGACGATGCCCGGGCTCAGCTGCTTGGGGATACGATCGACGGCTTGATAGCTAAATTTCATGAAGGGCGTCTTTCAGTCGATTTCGAAGGTAACCGCATCGAAGATATACGCGCTTCCGGCGCCCTCGTAATCGAGCAAACCGAACTGCTGCTTGAAACGAATGACTGCCCACGCGGCGTTCAGCGCGTTCAATTCGGTAATCTGAGGGCGTTTGCGATATTCGTCGGCCTTCGGATTTTCGGTCGGTAACCGTACCGATCCAACATTGTCCTTGAAGGCCCGGCGGTCGGTACCGGTCACGCGAACGATAGCGCTCAGACCGACTGCCGAGCGCGTGAGACCCATCCCGCAATCGACGAAGGGAATACCATTGGCACTCAGCCAATCGACAATCAAAAGTCGCGACGGGCCATCGTCGACCGAAACGAAGACGAAGTCGAAATCCTTCAACTGCGCGATATTGTCGAGCGTCACGCGCTCCGGCACCGGCTCGATCGCGCCATGCCACTGGCTATACTGCTTCGCCAACACATCGACCTTGCGGTGCCGGATGGCGCCGGGGATGAAGCCCGGCATCCTGAAGATTGTGTGGAGATGCACTTTGTCATCGTCGAACAGCCTGATCGTCGCAAGATGCGTGCGCGCAATGAAGTCGAGGATATAGGCGCCGGTCCCGCCCAAACCGATGATCGCGCACTTCTTGCCGCGCAGCCGTGTCGACAAATCGTTGATCTCGTACCGTGCGGACATCGTGTCCGGAAACTTGAGCGGCGACGCCTGTTCGGCGGCTCTGACCGCGATGGCGGCAAGCGGTGTGGCATCGGGAAACGCTGCGATCGCGGGAGCCGTGATCTTGTCGAGATAGGTTTCGATCTTTTCCGCGAACGACGCATAGGCGCGCAACTGGCCGGTATCGCCCATCAGCTTACACGAGAAGGACTGGTTCGTATCGAAGCCCTCGGTGATGGTCACGACACTTTCGCCACCACCGAGCGCCAGCGGCTTCCCGTCGGGGTCACACGGCCGGCTGCCACGCCACAGCGCCTGATGGTCCTGCGGCTCCATTACGCCATCGGCCAGATTGACCGAACTCAGCCAGTCTCCATGCTGAAGCAGTCCGTCAGCATCGAGATAGGGCCAGCCGTACAGGACGAGGTACCCGCCGACAAAGTCGATCAGATACCCCGTCTCGTCCAAATCCTTCAGAAAAGGATTAAGATTCACCAGTTCCGGCAACGCGAAATCGCATTCCATCTTTCACCTCCACTTCGGGCCCCTGAACCAGCGTGCCGCTCGGATTCTTGGCCGGTCCACGCGAATATTTGACGAGATATTCGGCCGATGGTGTACCGCCGCTGCCAAGGTAGAGATTGACGACGCGGTCATAGTTGATGTGATTGGTATCGATCACATGGTCATCGCCATTGACCAGGATATCGAACACCGGCTTGCTGTAGAAATGTGCGTCCGCGACCAGATCGACGGTGGCGTCGTCGCGCACGATGCGTTCGTCTTCCTCGTCACCCTGGACTTCGCGGTACAGCGCTTCGTTCTTGGGGATATCCCCCAATGCGTAAAGCGCGTCACCAGTGGTCGGATTCGGCGAACGATTCGCCTCGCGGTTGATATGAATGCGCACCTCGTGCGCCGCGGCATCGCCGTTCATCTGGTACCTTTCCCCGCTAGGAGCGGTGCTTGCTTTTCGCCTCGCCGGATGCCAATTGGTGTCCGGCCAGACAACAGAGAAGGCCAAAAAATTGCCCTGGAACTGACGATTCTCAGGGCTGTTGTCTGAACAGACAACATATGTGGTTACCGTCGTGTTTTGTCAAGGAGGTCTGATGCCGGGATCGGCGCTTGGAAGTTGGTTAAAAGCGTTGCGAGAGGATCGCGGTTGGAGCTTGAGGGAGGCTGCCCAGCGCGCCGAGGTCGATCACGCTTATGTCTACCGGCTGGAAACGGGTGCCAAGGAGGCACCGTCGGAGGATGTGCTCGACAAGCTTGTCCGCGCGTTGACCCCATCGGCGCGCGACATCGATATCCTGCGCCTTTTGGCAGCGCATCCGAACGTGGATCCGACCTTGGCCGATTTCGCGCGCAACGATCCGACGATCTCGCCGCAGGAATTCCATATGCTTACGACTGTGGTGAACCGGGGTGTTCGCGCTGATTATACGCTGTCGCTCCAACGCATTCGCAGATTTATGACGGAATGATGGCTTGAACGACCAGGATGCCGTCATGAAAGCGCGCGCGTTTATCGCTGCCGTCGGCCCGTCGGGTCTTCCGGTGTCGGTGGAGGCCTACGCCGCGCATATTGGCGGGACCGTGTCGTTAGAGTCGCTTGAGCCCGAAGAAGATGCATGGTCGGTGCGGCTGCCCAACGGCAGCTACAAGATCTGCGTTAATTGTGGGCAGAACCACCGTCGGCAACGCTTCAGCATCTGCCACGAAGTGGCGCATGTCGTGCTCGGCATCCCAGCCGAGCATGAGGCGCCGAGCTGGAGCTATGCACGTCGCTCGCCTGGCGAAGTTGCGTGTGACGTGTTCGCCGCTGAACTCTTGCTGCCCTACAAAATGTTCAAACCGCGGGTCGACGCTGCCGATCCGGGGATGACCGCGATCACTGACCTGGCCGATGAATTTGACGCGTCGCTCGTTTCTACTGCATCGCGCTTTGCGACATTCTCGCGCGAATACTGCGCATTCGTCCTGTCCGAAGCGGGCAAGGTCCGATTTTGCGCCCGATCGACGTCGCTGCGCGCAGCTGGTGTCTGGATCAGTCCGGGGACCATACTGCCGACTGATTCGCTAAGTGCCCGACTGCGACGTGGTGATACGGAAACAGGTCCTGTCGATGCTGAACCCGAGCAATGGTTCGACGACTGGAGCAGGAGCGGATTCCTGTACGAGGATAGTTGCCATATCGAGCAGTGGGATCAAACATTGACCTTGCTCTGGTTCGACGACGAGGAACTGCCACCGTCACCCGCCGAACGTGAGCGCTGGGACAGGGAGAGAGAGGGGCTTCGCGAGCTCGACGGAATCCTACCTTGGCCCGACAAAGCCAAGCGACGGCGCTAGGGCTTCGCGCGATAGACGGTCGCGACTTTAATCCCCACCACCAATTACAGTGCCGATCAGACGGCTGCTTTTGGACGAGTTAGCGACAGCGCTGAATGGCCGAACATATGGCGCGCGTTCCAGGTGCGTCAAAGAGCCTGAAACTTGCAAGCACGCCGAAAGCCTGTAGCATCTCGGAAACCTTAGGCGGTCGCTATCCGGGGGAGGAGAGACCGAGTTGCTCACGACATTCGAGAGGGTCAAAGCGATCCTCGATCAGCTATGTCCGCCTCTGGACGTTCCTGTCGGGCAAGCGCACACCCGCCTTAAGGCGCAACTATTAGCCCTCGGCAGCGAATACCCCAGGATATATGACGGTTCCAGGAAGTCGGTCGACTACAGCGACCCAGCGTGCCACGCTGCCTATGTCTTCAAGTATCTTACGGCCAATGCCTCGCTTATCTACCGGGCACTGATAGACGCGGAGGCCGCCAAGTACCAGATTTTCGCTAAGCAATCTATCACGATGGTTTGCGTAGGCGGCGGACCAGCCACCGAACTCGCAGCTCTTTTCAAGTACCTTGAGCGAGTCACCAACGGCGTGGCGCACGTCCGATGCGTGATCCTGGACCATTATCCTGCATGGACCACTGTCTATGAGGCGCTGCTCGCTACCAAGCCGGCTAGCATAGAGGTGGAGATCCAGCACGTCGCGATGCAGCTGACCGACCCTACCACCGTGCCTCTCGAACGCATCGCGGAAGCCGATCTGTTAACCTTCAGCTATAGCCTTTCTGAAGCGTGGAGATACAATGCAGCTACAGGCGACGCGGTCAACAGGTCGGTCCAGGCTATCGTCGGTGCCGTTCCACCGGGCGCCCTGATCATATATGCGGACAACGCGGGTCCCCATTTCGACCCGAATATGGAGCGCGAATTTGTCGGCCGATTTGACCTCAGTCAAATCGACCGCACCGACCACACGCATATGCTCGTCGACAGCGACGAACAGATGGACACAGTGAAGGGGTATAAGGATTGGCTCGACATGCGCCCCAAGCTGACCGGTAAAGCGACGACCGCAGTCTTCGTGAAACTATGATGGTAGACCTCTTCTCGTCGGACATTTCATTCTCGCGCATTGCGATGCCAGATGCCGATGTGCAGTTTCTCCAGCGGCTGCCGATGCCACAGTCGGACGAGAACATTTTCGAACAGCTTTTTAGCGAGACAAAATGGCTACAAGAGAAGGTGATGGTCTGGGGGAAGGAGCACTATCAGCCCCGCCTGACCGCGTGGTACGGCGATCCCGGCCGGAGCTACACGTACTCGGGGACGGTGATGTTCCCGCTTCCTTGGACAAATCTGCTGTTGAGCCTTCGTCACGAGCTTGAAGAATTGACCGACGCGCGGTTCAACAGCGTGCTGCTCAATCTCTATCGCGACCACAACGACCGCATGGGCTTTCATAGCGACAACGAGCCTTCGCTTGGCCAGGAGCCGACGATCGCCTCGCTAAGCTATGGTGCAACCCGAACACTGATATTCAAGCACAAGAAGCGTCAAGACCTTGAGCGGAAAAGGGTTTCGCTTGTGTCTGGCAGCATGCTGTTGATGAAGGGGAGCACTCAGCGGAACTGGGTGCACGGCATCGACAAGGAAAGTCGGCCCTGCGGACCTCGGATAAACTTAACCTTTCGGAACATCCTCAAGTGAACGGATGACCGTGACGCACTTCTTCTGCGTTGCAATCCAGCGCGGCGACATTCGTGCCATCTGTAATCAATCGGGCGGAAGCGCGTTCTCGGCGGCGCAATCATCGCAGACATTGAAGTCGACAATCAGCTGTCGAAAGACTGACATTCCAATTGAGCTGAACGAATGTCGGCTTTTGGGCGACGACCCAACCGTGCTGAATGGCCGAAATTAGGGCGACTGCCGAACGGCCGCTATCCTCGCCAACAGCGGAACGGCGGGTTCGCAGCGTGCCAGGTGCCTTCTCACACCGCGAACGGCACGACCTGGGTGGATTGCGGTCCGGCCGCTTTGAGGGATGCCATAGCTTGAAGCAGCCATTCTGCTGGTGGCAAAACCGTCAGGTTTTAAACAGATGGCATCGTGCCAGGTGGCGGCCCAGCCTAAAGCACATCGGACCGCCCGTTCTTGGTTTCCTGGAAGGCGGTCGAAGGGGGGGCGAGAAACGCATCAAACCGAGCCTTGACGATTGCATAACACTCGCAGGATGCCGCCTCCAGCCCGGCGCGATCGACTACCTGCATCCTTCCGCGACGATAATTGATTAGACCCTGGTTCTGCAGAGATTGGGCCGCATGGGTAACTGACGTGCGGTTCGCTCCCATGATCCGCGCCAAAAATTCATGGGTGTAGGTCAGCTGCTCCCCTTCTGCACGATCGTGCATCATAAGAAGCCAACGGCTCAGCCGCTCTTCCACAGAGTGAAGCGAGTTGCACGCGACAGTCTGCATAACCTGTGACAATAACGTCTCTGAATAACTGACGAACAAGTCTTGCATATGGGTACTTTTGTGAAACTCGACCCGCAACGGCTCTATTTCACAGCGCAATAAGGGTCCCTCAAGTTGAACCGTGCACCTGTTGTACGATACCCGGCTGTACATAGCCGCAAATAGACCGAACGCTCCCTCACGGCCGATATTTGCACACTCGATTTCAGAACCGTTTTCTAGGACGGTCAGGAGTGAAAGGACGGACCCTTCCGGAAAATATGCATGTGTCAACAAACCACCGGCCTCGCAGACGGTCGTTCCTAGCTTAAAATCGACCGGCTTCATGTGCGGCAATATTCGACTGCGTGCGTCCTTCGTAAAAGCACCGAATAGCTGGTTCTTATGAACGATCTTCTCGACTTGCGGTCTATTCATGTTGACTGGTCCTAACCCGCGATAACGGGCGACGGGATAACGCACGAGCGTTTGGTAAGGACCCGAATTATGTTGGGTACGCAACAGACGGATCGTTCAGAATCGTGTTTGTTACGAGCCCGACGTGGCAACCGCGCCGCTTGCCGATAACGGACGACCATGGAGACAATTTCGGCCAAATTGAACGCTCACCGAAATTTGCCGCTTGGCACTGGCCTGTGGCCGTCTCGCTTCCTTTCGCGAGAAGAACGGACCGCGCTGGAAGAAGCCGTGCAACCTTCGCGTATGGTCGGCGCCCATAGCGATTTGGTTGGTGAGAGAGAACGCGCCGACAGTCTTTTCCTCATTAAAGAGGGATGGGCAGCTCGATACGTAATCACACGCCGAGGTGCCCGCCAGTTCCTCGGGCTGTTGGTCCCAGGCGACCTTTGCAATCTGGAGTCCCTGCTATTCGATCGGCTCGACTACGGTGTTCGAACGCTGACCCAGGCGACGATCGTAGCCTTGCCGCGCGACCGAGCCCTCGCGCTGACGACCCAGCATCCTGGCATTGCCCGGATGTTCATATGGCGCGCGCTTGTGGATAACGCGATCCTTGGCAAATGGACGCTGGCTCTTGGCCGGCGATCGGCAAAGGGGCGGCTTGCCCACCTCCTTTGCGAATTGAGCGCGCGTCTCGACGTGGGGGGAGGCAACGAAAGCAGGTTCGCGTTTCCGCTAACGCAGGAACAGATCGCAGATACGCTCGGCCTGACGTCGGTCCACGTCAACCGCACGATTCGACTCCTTCGGGAGGAGGGACTCGTCGCGATAGCGAACCAAAACATGACCATTACCGATGTCGCACGGCTCCGTCAGATCGGTGGTTTCGATCCCAGCTACCTACACATCGA
This sequence comes from Sphingomonas koreensis, assembly GCA_006438735.1. GTDB lineage: Bacteria > Pseudomonadota > Alphaproteobacteria > Sphingomonadales > Sphingomonadaceae > Sphingomonas > Sphingomonas koreensis_A. Next base: position 451,709 of record RCZF01000001.1, read on the forward strand.
ACGAGCCGAGGTCGAAACCACGACCCGCGTCGACACACCTCAATCGTCCGCGTCGCGAAACGGCTGATTCTCTTATTCCGGAGGGCAAGATGACAAGCAACACGACGGCCCACAATGCGCGCCAGTCGACACAAAGCGACGACCTCCTGCTCCGCGAAACTAACCACCGATGCAGCAACGATCTGCAGCTCGTCGTAAGTCTGCTGGCGCTTCAGAGTCGACGTGCGACCAGCCCGGAGGCGTGCGAGGCGCTGAGCGACGCGATGGAGCGGGTTGCCGTTCTCGCACGCGCCCGCAGCACGCTAAACCGCGATCGTCACCTGACCTTGCAGGGGGCATTGCGGCAGGTATGCGAAGCCTTGCACGCCCAGGCCGAGCCGCGATCGATCCTCGTATCTTTGAAAGTCGCCCAGGAGGTGGAGGGCCTATCATCCACGCACATCACCACTTTGGCGCTCGTCGTGAACGAATTAGCGACGAATGCGATCAAGCACGCCTATGACGAAGGCAAGACCGGCCAAATCAAGATCACGCTCGGGAAGAATGCCGGTAATGACGTTACGGTCACCGTCGATGACGATGGCCTGCCGTTCCCTGATCCAAAATACGCCTCTGCCGATGGCCTCGGGTTAGGGCTCGTCAAGCGGCTGATGGCATCCATCGACGGCCTGTTCATCATGCCCTCGCCGGGGACAAAGGTTTTCGAGCTTCGAGTGCCGTCCCAAATCTCTTGAAATCAGAGCCCGATAATTGTGAAGGCTTCCCTGAACGTGACAGTGTCGAGAATCTCGCCATTGTGGTCAGTTATATCGATGTGACCCCGGAAATCGAGCTTCCCAGCCCTCGCTTCGTGCGCAATAAAAGCTCGAATACCGTCGATCGCACGCGCCCGCGCTGCTTTAAGATCGGGAAGATCGTGGCCCTCCTCATCGCTGGCATCGACGTGCGCATTGTGCAGATGGAGGTGGTAATGTGGCATGTTTCAACGTGGCATAGGCAGGGATTGATGTCTTTCGCATGAATCAGGTCCGCCCGTTAGCTTGGCGTCAGAATTTTTCGGCATCGGACCTGTCGGCTGACAATCGGCTTTACTCCCGTTTGCGAGTGTCGGAATCGCGTGTCGAAAATGGCAGCTTTTGGCATGGCAGGAGCAGGCTCGCGACGGCGGTAAATTGGGGCGAGCCCAGAAAGCTCCACGCAATGGATGCCGCTGGACCGGTGGCGCTATGCTTCTTACCCTGACACGATGTTTTACCTGCATTGCACCAGGAAGGTTCTCGAACGGATCAAGCCGGAAATTTCACCGCCCGGCCGAAGCGATACTTTGTTGGGCAACTGGTATGCCACCGCGCTTTTCTGGAGGCCACAGGTCGCGGTGCTCGTGTCCGAACGCACTCTGTTGCCGGTCCTGATGCCGCTGGCGCCTGTCGCCGCGCTGGCCCAGCGTTTCCCCGCCCATTTGGCGCAGGTTCTAAAGAATCACGGGATCGCTGCCGAATTCATCGCGCAAGAGGTTTGGCGGATGAGCAGCGTCAATTACGCCAAGGCGGCCAATCGCAGCGTAGTGGGCATCCTCAATGAATTTTGCGCCAAGCCGAATTTTGGCTGGCCGCCTATGGGTATGAAAAGGGCGATGACGACGACCTGTTAGCCATTTCTGCGAAGCTCGCCGAGACGCCATGTAGTCCTTTGTATAAGGGCCCCGTCTCCCCAGATAAGGCCCTTCATGAGTTGGTGAATACAGGCCGCCAAGTCAGTTAGGCCAGGTCGGCTGCGGATGAATATAGGGCAGGATTCGACGCGCGCTTTCGCCCGTGAAGGTCAGCAATTGGGGCGGCGGCCGACTGGCTGCTCCCCAACCCACGAGCCGACCGGCAGCTTGGCGGCGATTTGGATCGCTCTCGCCGCTTGGAACGGCCCGACGTGGTGGTTTTGAGACCGACCGCTTTTGTCGACAAAACTCCGACCGGAGACGCCAGCAAACTTCAATCGCGATTTTTCTTGCACCGACCCTTGGGGCAGGCCCGATAGAACGAATCGTTCGAGGGAGGACGGCGCATTGGCGAATACTGGGCATTATCTACGGTCTGCTGAAACCACTCGCCGGTTAGGGGTTAGCGGTAAGGCATTGCGGCTCTACGAGGCGCACGGCTTGATCAAGGCCGAGCGAACTTCGGCTGGCTGGCGAATCTATGGACCCAAGCAGATCGCGGCCCTGCACAAGGTGATCGCCCTCAAGAGCTTTGGCTTTCCGCTCAGCCGGATAGCTGAACTCCTGTCCAGCGGTCTCCCCGACTTGGCGACCTTCCTGAAACTGCACGAGCAATTGCTGCGCGAGGAAGCGAAGCGAGTCGATCGGGCGCTCCGGCTATTGTCGTCGGCACGGGCCAAGCTGGCTAAGCAAGGCGATCTTTCTTCGGATGATTTGATGAACCTCACCAAGGAAGTCACTATGACCGACAAACGCAGTAACGATCTGACAACCGCCTATGAGGCGGTCGCCGCCAAGCACCTCTCCCCGGCCGACCGAGCGACTCTTGCCGCCAACGGTTACGACGGCATGGATAAGCCAGACGCCGAGTGGACCGTGCTGAACGAAGAGGCTGCACGACTGATGAAAATTGGCGACCCTCACTCGCCCGAGGCGATGGACCTTGCTCGGCGTTGGATGAATAAGGTGTTCGAGGGAACGGGCGGCGATCCCACGCTGACTAGAAAGATGAAGGCCGTAGCGCGGGAGACGCATGAGCAGCCCGCCTTTGCCGCTGTTTCGCAGTCGGCGAACGAAGTGATGGACTTCGTTTCGCAAGCATATGGCGCGGCTATTGCGGCGAGAATAATGCCAAAGCCAGAAGACCCAGCCTGATAAATGTCGGTCGATCTGCGTGAGGAGACAACTTCAGGTCGACCTTCTTCTCCAACAGACTCCAGCAGACCGGCGGCTTTCAGGAGCGCATCAACGCCTGATCTACGACCGACTCTGGGGCGATTCCTGCCTGGCGGCAGCCGCCCCATTTGTTGCCGTCCTACGGCACCAGCAGCGTCACTGAAAGCCAACTACAAGCTTTTTTGGTTTGGTGGGCGTAAGTCGCCGCTGTAAAACGCGTTGGCGTATCAGTAGCCGTCTGTCTGCATTCGAACGAACTGACGAAGAGCAGACTGTCCACACTAGTCAACACTAATCGTTAGGGCAACCGCAATCGCCGAAATCAGAGCAACGAACACGGTTAATAACACAGGCCAATCGTCACTGGGAGACAGTAACTGTTTTTGCCGCACCTAATCAGAAAAGATTTCCTCAAGATTATCATTTCTATCATATACGAACACAATATTCCTATCGCTGACTCCATCAATGGAAAATGTTATTAGGGTGTTTCTACCAACTATCTCAGTCAGATTATATTCTAATTCGCTATCAGGATTTCCATATTTTTTTCTATCGTAGCAATGGACCGATATATTGATGAGGTGGGACAATCTAGATGCTGAAATGAGCGCCTCTCTGCGGTGGCCTAAACTTTCTGGAAGCGGTTCATAGTATCTATTCGGACCAGGACATTTAAAATTATCATGTATATCATTACATGATGACAGCACGCCAAGGCAGAAAGTGAAGATGATGATGGAGGCCAATTTCACCATATTACCTCACGTAAAAGTTAAGCCGCGGCATGCCAACCAATTGATAATCAAGCTTGCAGTAGGGGTATCCCCTTCATTTAGCTAGCCTCGATATCACGGCGAATCGGTAACCGAATAGTCAGGCGAGAGCCATTTTCGGGATCGGCTACTCGGCATTTGATTCTGTGTAGTTAGGCCTTTGAAGCCCATAGCAGCTTTAGCCCGAGCGCCGCCAAAATTTCATTACGCTTCCACCAGCCTCAGCCATTTGCAGCCAGCATAGCAGGCGCCCAGAAGCGGGCGGTAGGCAATCGCTCCAATGCTCGTCATTAGGATATGAAAAGCAGTTGTCGTGAAGCCGCCATTGCTTCAGTTTCGGTGAATGAGCGTCGATAACTACAAAGGCTCGAGAGTGGGCGCTATCGCCTCTGGCTTCTTTGTCGCAGCCAGTTCCTTTTTGGTGTTCTACCTTGTCGCTGTGTTCGTCGTAGTGGCGCCAGAGGGGGCGACCGACGATACTAATCGCACGGGCATAGTTTTCGACCTATGCTTGGTGGCAAGTGGGTCATTGCTCTATGGCTTGGTTGGCGAACGAAACGGTTTTTTGATCGGCGAGCTGGTGGCCGTTAGGTCTGGTTACTTGTGCTTCTGCCCGGAAGCAGACTGTCGCAAATCCACCCATCGGCTGTCGTTGGCGGTCGACAAAAGGGCAACCAGCACCAGCCGGTCGGCAACCGCCCCGATTCTGTTGAAAAACTCACGCTTGAAGTGGCGGTGAAGGTCTGATTCACTTGCGCGTAGGCGAGCGGAGATGATCCGATGATGGGTGAGCGGACGGTGGCGCAGGAGGCGTTGTTCTACAGCTTCAACCTCGAGCGGCATGTGCCGGCGGACCATCTGCTGCGCTCGATCGACCGGTTCGTCGATCTGTCCGATATCCGCGAACATCTTCGGCCCTTTTATAGCGAGACGGGGCGGCCATCGATCGACCCGGAGCTGATGATCCGGATGCTGATCATCGGGTACTGCATGGGCATCCGCTCGGAGAGGCGGCTGTGCGACGAGGTGCATCTCAACCTCGCTTATCGCTGGTTCTGTCGGCTCGGGCTCGATGGCGATGTGCCCGACCACTCGACCTTCTCGAAGAACCGCCACGGCCGCTTTCGCGACAGCAACCTGCTGCGCGAGCTGTTCGAGATGACGGTGGCGCGCTGCATGGCCGAAGGACTTGTCGGCGGCGAGGGCTTCGCGATCGATGCCAGCCTGATCCGCGCCGATGTCAACCGGCAGCATGCCGTCGATCATCCTGAGCAGTTGCCGGATGCAGCCACCAGCCACGCCGTGCGCGAGTATCTGGCGGTGCTCGACGATGCCGCGTTCGGCGGCGCAACGCCGGTGCTGCCCAAGCAGCTGGCGGTCGCCGATCCCGCCGCCCGCTGGACCGCGGCGACGCGTGAACGCGCCTTCTTCGCTTACTCGACCAACTATCTGATCGACCTCGACCATGCAGTGATCGTCGATGTCGAGGCGACTACGTCGATCCGCCAGGCCGAAGTGACGGCGCAGCGCCGGATGATCGAGCGCACGCAGACGCGGTTCGGCCTGTGGCCCGAGCGGCTCGCCGCCGATACCGGCTATGGCGATGCGGCCAACCTTGCCTGGCTGGTTCAGGAGAAGGGCATCGCGCCGCACATCCCTGTGTTCGACAAGTCCGCCCGTACCGATGGCACGTTCGAGCGCTCGGCCTTTAGTTACGACGCCCGGCGCGACATCTATACCTGTCCGGGCGGCGAGGAGTTGCGGCGCTACTGGCATGCCGGACGCGCAGCCAAGGAACAGGCACCGGTCGATGGCCTCTATAAATACCGCGCGCGCAAGGCAGCATGCGACGCCTGCCAACTCCGATCGCAATGCTGCCCGAACGGACCGCACCGCAAGATCCTGCGCTCGATCCACGAAGGCGCCCGCGACCTGGCCCGCGATATCGCGACGAGTGATGCTTACGTAACATCGCGACGGCAGCGAAAGAAAGTTGAGATGCTGTTCGCGCACCTCAAACGCATCCTCAAGCTCGACCGCTTGCGCCTGCGGGGACCGAATGGTGCAAAAGACGAGTTCCTCCTCGCCGCCGCCGCCCAGAACCTCCGCAAAATGGCCAAGATCATCCCGATGCCGATGCAGCCAGTGCCCGTCTGAGGCGCAACGGCCTCAATCGCGCCAAGCGCGTCACCCAGCCAGATCGCGCCAATCATCGACTTCTTCAACAGAATCGGCCCACAAGCGGTCATTGGTGCGACACACCGCAAGGACGAAAAAAGCGTCTCATAAGGGTGTTCGACGGCATCGGACGTTGAGAACGCTCTTGAGTGCGCGCCGGCATCTCTGCCGACCGCCAAACACCGCCGAACGATAAACTTGATAGGATAAACACGGCGTGGCCGGCAAGACGGCGCCCTTGCCAATTGACGATTGGTCGCACAGAATCAGCGAGATGCGAAAGGATGTGGATCATCTGCCGGCGGCACAGCGCGGCGAGCTGGAACGCGCGCAGCGCGTGTTGATGGACGAGTTCGCCGAGGCGATCTCCAGAGCGACAGCGCCGAACCGTAAAAACGGCAAGATTCTCAAGATTATACTATTCGGCAGCTACGCGCGCGACGATTGGGTAGACGAGCCTGACAACGGTTATCAATCAGACTACGATCTCCTAGTCGTCGTAAACCACAGCGATCTGACCGACATCGCGCACTATTGGTATGTCGCCGAGGACCGCATCCTACGCGACGCTGCGATCCAGCGACCCGTCAACATCATCGTGCACGCACTCGACGACGTGAACCAGTCGCTTCAGCGCGGCGAGTATTTCTGGGTCGATATCGCGCGCGATGGGATCGTGCTCTACGAGTTGCCTTGCCATCCGCTCGCGACGCCTATGCCCCTTACCAAAGCCGATGCTTACGCGATGGCCCGAGGCTATTTCGATGAGTGGCTGAAGAAGGTCGATAGCGCTTTGAAGGGCGCCGCTTTCTACATGGCGGAAGGCGAATATAAAGACGCAGCATTCACGTTACACCAAGCCACCGAGCGGGCCTACATCTGCTTCCTGCTCGTGCGGACCCTGTATTTCCCGCGCTCGCACAACATCAAGTTTCTGCGTTCGCTCGCCGAAACCAGCGAGCCGCGTCTAATCGACGCCTGGCCGCGCGATCGCCGGCTCGACCGACGGCGCTTTCAGCTACTCAAGCGCGCTTATGTCGAGGCGCGTTATTCGACGGCCTATGCGATCGATACCGACGATCTTAATGCAATCCTGGATTGCCTGCGGACCTTGCGCGGGATTGTCGAGCAGGCCTCTCGAGAGCGTCTCGACGCTCTTCGGATCGCCGCCGGCTAAGATCGCTCCGAAACGGAGCAGGTTGTCCGATCGTGATCGGCGTGTTTATTCCTTCGGACTAGGCGAATGGGCGAAGCCGGGCTCGGCATCCAAGGCCACCGCAGCGTAGCGCCCCCCCGGGGTCTCGGTGAACCTTGGCTATGCCTGGGTCTTAGGCGATTACTGCCAGCATCCGCTCGTCGGCCGCGCGGTCGATATATATTCCTTTTGGTCAGTTGCGTCACTGCTATGTCGTTTTACTCGGCGGTGCCTGCCAGCGATGAGCAATGGAACTGGCGGCATCGTGCCGGTTCCACCGACATTCTACCGCGCTCGTGTTTTGCGAGGCAATTTCTCTCAGGTGCCGCACCGCTTGGTCATGGGGCGTGCGCGGGTTTTGCTCGCGCTTGCAATTGCAGCGGCCCTGGCTTTACCTTGGGCGCGCGCCGCGCTGCGGCGCCGAGGCTTGAGAACCTCGCTTGAGATACTGGATCGGCCGCGCTCTTCTTCTGCGGCCGGGTGGCCGTCGCATCTGTCCAGGCCGTTCGCGGCTAAAAGCGGCGGCGCATGTTCTCTAGCATGTTCTCAACACCCGGCTCTCGCCGGACCGCCTCGCACCGCGAGGGAGAAGGACGTGCGCCAGATCTGGGCTATTGTCGCAATCTCCGGTTCCGTTGGCGCGGGATCGTGCGGTTGAACCTCGACTTAGACGGCGTCGCTCTGCGGCAGCCGCTCGCGGAGGACGATCCTTTGCCGCCAGACGATCGCGTGTCGGCGGTGCCACCGCTGCCGCGTTCGATTGGCGCGCTCTTTCATTCGCAAGCGCCGCGGCTGCGGCGTTTGTTTGCCCGTCGCGCCGACCGGCAGGAGGCGGACGATCTTGTGCAGGAAACCTTCCTCCGCCTCGTCGCCGTCGAACAGTCGCCTGCTGCCGCGATCATCAAACCCGAGGCGTATCTGAGCCGCGTCGCTAGCAACCTTCTGCGCGACCGCGCTAGGGTCGCCTTTCAGCGATCGATCGCGGCGGAAATTCCGGCAGAGGACGCGCCGCTTGTCGCCGCCGATCTGGTCGCGGGGCTCGAAGCGCGTGATATGCTAAATCGGCTCGAATCCGCTATGCAGCGCCTTGGTCCCAAGACTCGGGAGATATTCATGGCGCACCGATTGGACGGCTTCACCTATCGGGAGATCGCAGATCGCACCGGATTAAGCGTCAAGGGCGTCGAATGGCATATGGCAAAGGCGATCGCTTATCTCGATCGTGTGCTGAGCCAGCGGTGATGCCTCACGACGGCGGGCGGGTGGACGACAGTGTTCGCGCCGAAGCCCAGGATTGGCTGAATCGATTGCGGTCGTCGGGCGCCACCGAGCAAGCGGCCTTCGAACAATGGTATTCGGCCGACGAAGCGCACGCCGACGCCTACGACCAGCTGCTCGACAATTGGGACGACACAGCGCTCGTCGCCAATACACCGAGCGGCCGGTCGCGGCGATCGCGGCATCGGGGACGTGTCGCTGTTCCGCGCACTTCCTATTTGCTGGCGGTCGCAGCGGCGATGGTCCTGGTCGTGCTTGCGGGCTGGGGCACCTATCAACGATGGTTCGTCAGCGCCGACCACCGCGCGCCGGTTGAATTCGCGACGCGGGTGGGGGAGATCCGAGCCTTTACCTTGCCCGACGGTTCACGGATCACACTCGACACCGACAGCGCGCTCCACACAATGTACGGTGCCGACGAGCGGCGGCTGGTGCTTAAGCGCGGGCGGGCTCGGTTCGACGTCGCGCACGACGCGGCGCGTCCGTTCGTCGTGACCGCCAACGGAACCGTGGTGATTGCGCATGGCACGCTGTTCGATGTGCAGATGAGCGGTAGCCAGGTCGCCGTCGGCTTGCTGCGTGGATCGGTCGAGGTTCGCGAGGCGCCTGATCCCGGGCCAGGGAGGCACGACAGCCGTCAGAAGCTGGCGCCGGGGCAGGGGATTGTCGTGCGTAGCCGACAACCCTTGTCGTCACCGCAGCCACTGCGCGCGGCCGAGACTCGCTGGCCTTCGGGCATGCTCTCGTTCGAGGACGCTCCACTCGCCGAGGTGGTCGCCGCCGCCAATCGCTATAATGCAACCAAGATCATAATTCGCGCGCCGGCCGCCAACAGCTTGCGTTTTACCGGCACGTTCCGCGCGACCGATCCCGTCGGCTTCGTGCGCATGCTGACGGCCACATTTGGTCTGACGGAAGCGCGCGACGCGAGCGGCAACTACGTGCTCACCATGCCAGCCGCGCCGCCTCCGGCACGCTGAATTTTTTTCCCAGGGTAATCGGCGCCTCGACCGTCAACGCCCCTGAACGACGCCGCTTCGTGCGTCGACTTGGGGAGGTTATATATGGCGGACAGACGTTTTGGCGCGCTGGCGACACTCGTACCCGCGAGCGCGATCTTGCTGGCTTTGACGATGCCTGTGGCAATGGCGCGGGGTGCCGATCAGCAAGAATATCACCTGCCGGCGCAGCCGCTCGCTGCTTCGCTGCGCGCGGTCGCGCTGACATCGGGCCGCAGCATCATCGCTCCGGCGCGGCTCGTCGACGGCAAGCTCGCTCCAGCACTCGACGGATCGTTTAATAGTGATGCTGCGGTAGCCGCGTTGCTGAAGGGATCGGGACTGCACGATCGCGCGGTGGCCGGGGGTCTTGTCATCGAACCCGACGAGGCATCGGCATCGCTCGACGCCGGACAGGCCGACCGGGCGCCGGCGGGATCGGACATCGTCGTCACCGGCACCCGAATTCGCGGCGCCAAGCCGGCAGGCTCCGAACTAATAACGATCGACCGTGTCGCGATCGAACGCAGCGGTTACGCCACGACCGAGCAGCTCCTGCAGTCGCTGCCGCAGAATTTCGGCGGCGGCCCCAACGCGGTCTCGATCGGCATTTCGCAGCGGGGCGGCGTGGCCAATAACATTGGCGCGGGCGCGAGCATCAATCTGCGCGGGCTCGGCGCAGAATCGACGCTCGTACTGGTCGACGGCAATCGCCTCGCGCTGGGCGGGGTAGGGGGCTATTTCGCCGACCTGTCGCTGATTCCGTCGTCGGCGATCGAACGCGTCGAAATCCTCCCCGACGGGGCATCCGCGCTTTATGGTTCGGACGCGGTCGCCGGCGTCGTTAATGTCCGGCTGCGCGACGATATCCACGGCGCCGAGTCGCGCCTCCGCTACGGCTTTGCCGATGGAATGGATGAGGTTCAAGCGAGCCAGCTGGTGGGGCTGCGCTGGCGTGGCGGCCATGCGGCGATCGGCTATGAGTATCTGCACAACAGCGGGCTTGCGGCGTCGGATCGCCCGTATGCGACCGAAAATCTGACCGCGTTCGGCGGCCCGGATTATCGCCGCAATTTCGGCAATCCCGGGACGATTATCGCCGCGAACGGCGTGTCCTATGCGATACCGACGGGGCAGGACGGGAGGGCGCTCGTGCCGTCCGATTTCGCGGCGGGAACCGCCAACCTGCACGACGCGCGCACAGACACCGATCTTCTCCCGGCAGTTCGTCGTCATGCGGTCTACGCCGCGGGCGAGCAGGCGCTTGCGTCGTCGCTCATATGGCGGGTCGAAGGACTTTACGCCGACCGGCGATCGTCGTTGCGAACGCTGCCGATCGAGTCGGGCGCCTATGTCTCGCCGGCCAATCCCTTCTACGTCGACCCGAGCGACAGCGGTCAACCGGTCACCGTCGATTATGACTTCACCCCCGATCTCGGCCCACAGACGCTGGCGGCGCATGTCACGAGCTATAATCTGGCGTCGAACCTGACGCTCGCCACAGGCGCTTGGCAGATCGACCTTCACGGCAATTACGGCAGCCAGGACGAACGGCTGGTCGAACGAAACCTGCCCAATCTTGCCCGGCTGGCGACCGCGCTCGCTGACCCCGACCCAGCAACCGCGTACAATGTGTTTGGCGACGGCAGCGTCACCAATCGCGCGACGATCGATACGATCCGCGGCTCGACCTCGACTGCCGGGAAGTTTCGTCTGTGGTCGACCGGGGTGAAGCTCGATGGCCCGCTGCTGCGCCTTCCCGCTGGCGCGCTGCGCATCGCGCTTGGCGGCGAGTACCGCCATGAATTTTATGCTTATGACACGATCGACGATGAATATTACGATCAGCCGACGCCGTTCGGCCTGGCCGGGTTCCCGATCGAGCGATCGATCCTCGCCGGTTATGCCGAGCTGGCGGTTCCCCTAGTCGGCGCGGCGCAGCATGCGCCGGGCATCCACCGCCTCGACATCTCGCTGGCCGGCCGGGTCGAGCGCTACAGCGATGTCGGCACGACAACGAACCCGCGTCTCGGTATCGACTGGATGCCAATGGACGGCGTCACGCTGCGCGGCACGATCGGTACATCGTTTCGCGCTCCCGGATTCGACAGCCTGCGAACGGGGCCGGGGGCAAGCGTTTATGCGCCGCTTCCTGTCGTCGATCCCCGCGCGGCAACCGGGACGACCAACGCGCTCATTCTGCTCGGCAACAATCCCGCGATTGGCCCAGAGAAGGCCAGAACCTGGACTGCTGGCATTGATTTCCGGCCCGACCAGCTTCCCGGTCTGACCGCGACCTTCACTTACTATGACATCCTCTATCGCGATCGCATCCAGCCGCCCGGCGGCGCATACCTGCAGTTTTTGGCCAATCGTGCGCTCTATGCGCCGGTTATTACCGACAACCCCGATCCATCAATCGTCGCCAGCTATTATGCCGAACCTGGCTTCACCAACCCATACAACATTCCGGCGGCGCAGGTTGGGGCGATCATCGACGCGAGGACGGCCAATCTTGCCGCGCTCAAGCAGCAGGGGGTAGATTTTGATCTCGGATACGAGGCGACTCATGGGGACTGGTCGTTTGGCGTCGGTGTTAGCGGCTCGTATGTATTCCATATCCGCCAGAAACTCATTGCCACTGCGCCTTCGATCGACCTCGTCTCGTCGATCGGGTCGCCAACGGATCTGCGATTGCGCGGCCGCCTGACGGCAACATTTGGCAGGGTTGATCTGGCGAGCTTCGTCAATTTTTCCGACGGCTATTTCAACAATGCGGTGAGCCCAGTCGAAGAGGTCGACAATTTCACCACGATCGACCTGCATGCAGGTTTCACGCCGAATTTTGGCGGACCGCTCGCGGGAGTCCGGTTCTCTGTCGATGTGAGCAACCTGCTTGGTCGAACACCCCCTTATGTGAACAACGCCACCAACATTTCGGCGATCGGCTTCGATCCCGACCAGGCGAGTCCCGTCGGCCGAATGGTTTCGTTTCAGCTGGCGAAGGCGTGGTGAGCGCTGTCATACTCGCCGCGCTGCTTGCCGCAGGCGCTTCAACCGAGCCGCCGGTCTCGATCCGCGATCTCATCGAGATGACCGACCTATCGAGTCCGTCGATCTCCTCTGACGGCAAAATGGTCGCTTTTCGCGAGGAAACCGGGTCGATCGAGCACAACGATTATAATCTCGGTTGGTACGTCGTTCCCGTCGATGGCAACGCGCCACCGAGGCGGATCGCCGGCGCGGGCGAAGGCTATCATGCGAGCGGCGCCTTCTTGGCAGCGCCAGTTGCTTGGACCGCGGCTTCGACGGCGATCATCTTCTCCGCGATCATTGATGGACAAGTGCAGCTGTGGCGAGCGCGGGTCGATGGCAGCAACACAGAGCAGATTACGCATGAAGCCGGCAATGTAAGGGATTTCCGAGTTGGGCCCGACGGGGTCAGTGTCACATATACGACGGGCGCCCCCCGCGACGAGATCGCTCGCGAAGAACAGCGAGAATATGATCAAGGCGTGCTGATCGACCGGCATGTCGACCCGGCGCGCAATCTCTACCGGGATGGACGAATCGACGGTCGTTGGGCCAGCACGCGGCTGACCGGCGTGTGGTTCACCCAGGGCGGGCTGTTCTCTAACCGCGACGCGGTCTTTCATACGCTCGACCTTACGACACTGATCGAGCGTCCGGCTACGGCAGTGGAGCGGTCGTTGGTCCAACCGCCAGCGCAATCGTTCGATATGCTCGGCGATCAGCAAGTCATCGCCCGAGCGGATTCGGGTGACAGTCGCGGCGCGGCGATGATCCTCAGCCGCGATGGCAAGGGGCAAATCGTCGTTTCGCGCACCGGCTCGCTCATCGATGCGGTCGTTTGTCAGCAGTGCCAGGCTGAAGCAGCGGTCACGGTCAGCTGGCAGCAGAACGCTGACCGGGTGCTGGTCATGACGACCGACGACGCGGGCGGGGATACGCTGCATCTCTGGGACGTTGCCAGCAACCATGTCCAAACCTTGATGGTCGGCGACGGCTTGCTCAACGGCAGCAAGATTGGCGATCAGGGCTGCGCCATTGGCGGGGCGACGGTTGTCTGCGTCGCTGCCAGCGCTAACGTCCCGCCCCATCTCATCGCGATCGATATCGGGAGTGGCGCAGTCAAGACGCTCGCTGATCCCAACCGAGGGCTGATCCGGCCGGGACAACCGACGGTCCGCACCCTTCGCTGGAGCGATCGTGCTGGCCACCACTTCAGTGGCGCGCTGATTGCACCGGTGGCCCAAGACGGGGCCGTACCGCTGTTCGTTACTTATTACTCCTGTGGCGGTTATCTTCGCGGTGGGACTGGCGAGGAATATCCGCTTCGACAGTTCGCCGAGAAGGGTATCGCTGCTCTGTGTATCAATCGTGCGTCGGGGATCCCCGGCTTTCACGACCAGACAATCGACTACCGCGTCGCGCTGTCGGGAATTGAGGCGATCATCGATCAGCTCGCGGCCAAACGCGTCGTCGATCGCCGCCGTATCGGCATCGGCGGTATCAGTTTCGGTGGGGAAGTTGCACTTTGGGCGGCGATCCATTCCCGGCTATTCTCGGCTCTGTCGCTCGCGACATCGAACACCACGCCCACCTTTTACTGGTTCAATGCGCTGCCCGGGCGCGACGCGCCGGAGATACTGCGTCGATCATTCCGGCTTGGCTCGCCCGATCGTGATCCGGGAAGTTGGAGACGCTTTTCGGCGGCCGGCAACGCCGATCGGCTCCGAGCGCCCGTATTGATGCAGGAACCCGAAGAGGAATATCGCGTCAACGTCGAGCTAGCTGCAAGGCTCGGAGAACATCACGTTCCCGTCGAACTCTGGGCGTTCCCTGAAGAGTCCCATATCAAATACCAGCCGCGCCACCGGCTTGCCGCCGCCAATCGCTATCTCGACTGGTTTCGCTACTGGCTGCTGGATTACGTCGATCATAATCCAACGAAGACGGCGCAATATCAGCGGTGGCGTGCCTTCAGCCTCCGCCCTGGCTGGCATGATGCAGACGCTAGCAATTAGGCACGCCACGCCCGTGCCCATATCTCGGTGTCGATAATCGGAAGCAGAAAATAGAATTGGTCGTCGGTCACGGGTCCTTCGTTTTGCAAATACATTTCGATTCTTGGGCGATCGAGCAAACCGAGCGAGGAAAGATAGCCCTCGAGCAAGAGCGAACCGAGGCGCTCTCGGTTGAGCCGAAAGCTTGCCGCGGCATAGCTGTTGATGCGCCCCTTGGTCTGTCGAGCAACGATCGCCGGCGGTAAGTCGTGCGAAAACGCGTGCCTCGCGGCCGCTCGATCGCGCCCGCCGGCGACCCAAAGCCAGGTCGGGATGCGAAGACATTGCTCGATCACCGGCTGAGCTAGCAATGGAAAGATCGAAGGGGCCACGCAATGCCGGCCATAGCCGTCGAGATGCGCCATCGCCGCCATGATCGAACGGATGTGAACCCGCTTCCCAGGAAGCGCGCGACGCGGTTCCTCAAGCCAGGGGTGAAAAAGCGGCGCAGCCGGCAGCGCATCCCGATTCAAGAAATCGCTCGCCCGTGGCCAGACCGGTCGGGGCGGTGGCCGGCAGGCCTGTCGGATTGCCATCCAGGCGGCGGCGGCGATCGACGCGCCATGGATGACGGCCACATCGCGGCACGTTCTCAGAAATGCGCGCCCGAGACCCGACTGACGCAGCCGGTCGGCTGCTGGCGCGGCCGACGCGAGCGAGCAAAACACATTGTCGCCCCCGGTTCCGCTGATGAATGCGGTCGCCGCGGTGTCGCGCCCGACCGCAATAAAGTGCTCCTCCCACGCCCTTAGGACGCCTGGCATTCCGGGCCGAGGCGATCTCACGCCCGGCGCCTGGAGGAGATTGACAGCCTCGTCAGGAAATCGCTCGATCAGCGCGAAGCCGAACCGCTCCGCAACCATCCGAGCATAAATGCGCTCGTCGCCCTCGGCTGCAGGCGCCACGAGGTTTATCGCTATAACCTCCTTTCCAGCAATCTTCATCGCAGCGGCAACAATCGACGAGTCGAGACCACCGGACAGCTCAAGCAGTGGGGACGGTACGTCGCGCGTCAGCGCCGTTACGGCGAGGACGACCGAAGCCCGGAGCGACGCCTCGATCTCGCGCGCGTCGCTGAGTTGTGGTCCCAAAGCAAACGACCAGGGCGACCAAACGCAAGAGCGCCGCGTGCGATCGCCGACCATCGTCGTGCAATCGCCAGCAAAAGGCTCGTCGACGCCCGCAAGCCCCGTACGGCCGCCGCGCAAATGCGGAAACGCGAGGTGGTGAGCGACAAATGTATCGTCCAGCCTGATTGCGACGAGGTTCGCGTCGAGCAGCAAGTCGAGGTCGGATGCTACAAACCAATGTACGCCGCGGTTGACCCGGTAGGCATGAAGCTGTGCGGAAGGGGATCGCAATAGATCGACGTCGTCTGAAGGCTCCGAACCACTCAGCAGAAGGAAGTCCCCCCAGCAGATCTCGAACAACCTGCGTCGATCCGGATCTGCGAAGGCCCGCTCAAGCGCTTCGCTCGTCGCTCGTGCGCTTCCCTGATACGCGCGCCCGATCAACAGCGCGCCACCGCCGATCTCCATGACTGGCATCGACGGTGCTGCCAAAAGACTGAAGTTCGGTCGGTCGACGCGCTGCGTCAGCATTGGAAGCATCGGGGCGATCGCTGCCGCAGTCGCGGCCGCATCGCGGCCGATGATGGCGAGGTAGGCGTCCGTCATACGACGAAGATGGGCGAAAAGCGGCGCGCATGGTCGAGCGCGTCGTTGTGGACGATGTCGCCGACCTGCGCCCAACAGTGGGCTTGAAAGGGAGCTGCTACCACGCCAAAAACAAGGTGCGCGCTGAAGCCGCGACGCCTGATGAAGTTGAGCCAAGCAAGTGTGTCAGGGAGACAGCAACGGCTGAGTGGAACAAGGCTGCGAGCTCGCTCGAAGCGCGCTTCGAGTTCAACTAACGTCGCGCCGGTATCGTCGTTGAGGCCCTTCGGGGGGCGCAATCGCGCAAGCGTTCGTTCGAGTGGCCGGAGTCGAAGGCGCGCCCGCGCCGCCGCCGTCAGCCAGGCGATCTCCAACACATCATTCCAAGCCGCGCCCGTTCGGTCGCCTATTTCGTCGTGTAACGATCGGCGTGGAACCGGTAGCGAGGCCATTTCCTCGCGAGAACCGTCGATACCCACCAGGCCAAGGTCGATAAGTGGTTTGAGTTGGACGTCGGGAATGTCGTTTGTGCAGCTCCCGTGCAGGCTTGCCAGCAGAATGCCCGCTTCAACGTCGAGCTGCCAGTAGCGGTCGCGACGAATGTCGAGGACCAAGGTGCAGTCGTCGAACCGGCAGAAGCCGACGCCGCGGGCCAAGAAATAGTTGGACATGGTGCGAGCCAAACGGGCGCACCCGTCAAGGTGCGCCCGCAACGGCAATCACTCGTCGGTGAGACCGGTGTGGAGTTGGGCAATGAAGCCCAGCTCGGGGACCGGTCCGACCGGGCCCTGGGTCTCGACGCTTACTGCGCCCAAATCGATGATATGCATCGTGGCTCTCCTTCTCGCCGCGGAATGCGGCTTGGGAAAGCTAAGTCAGGGTGCGGACTATTCGAATTTAATAGTCGGAATATATTGCGAATGTTGGCGCCGCCGAGCTCAGGCGCGGTAGAGACCACGCACGATGTTGGGCACAATCCGTAGGCGCCGGCGATGATAAACGCCGATCAACCGGATCAGCGCCGCGTTGCCGCCATAATCGAACGCCGAGGCGAGGTCGCGCACCTCAACCTCGGGCGCTTCTAGGAGCTGCGCTTCGACGTGCCGCGCTGCCGACAAGCGGTCGCTTGCCGCCTCGACCTGGGCAGCAATCTCGAGATTGCCACTGCGTTCGGCGCACCGCGCGAACAGCGCGCGTGTCGCGTGTTCGACACCGATCGGCAGCTCGTTCGCCATCGGCGCGCTCACGTCGCGCGACCACGTTGCGATCGCCGCCCGGATGAGTAGGCCGTTCCAGGCATAGAGGTCGCGCAACCCTGGCTCATTGACCGCCGGCACGTAAAATCCCTCGCTCGGGCGCGCATCGACCAAGCGCTCGCCGAGCAGGCGATAAAGCGCGTCGCGCACCGGCGTCGCGCTGCTGGCAAGGTTATCGGCCAGCGCGACAGGTTCGAGCCGCTCACCCGGCACCAGCGCGCCTGAGAGGAGCTGTTGCTTCAGTCTGTCATAGACCCGCTCGGTCGTTTGACCCGAATTCATCGGTCGTGTTCCTTCGTCGTCGCTTGCCCTTCGTCATCCGCGGCGCAATCGGAAGGTCGAACCCGCGGCAAAACCAAAATCGCGCGATATCGCAATGCGATGCCATGCCCAAAAAGGGGCATATCAATGCGAGAGGACATCGCTGAAGCTCAGTGATCCATCGAACAGCGCACGGATCACCAGCGATGTCCTTTTTTGAACGCCGTATCGCTCGCGCGCTTGTTTGAGATGGCGGCTAACGGTTTCCGGGCTGATGCCGAGGATGGCGCTGATCTCCCAGTCGCTCTTGCCGCGCGCCGCCCACAGCACACAATGCCGTTGCCGAGCGGTGAGGGCGGGGAGAGCGCCGGCCGCCCGGCGCGGCGCGCACAGCCGCCGCGCGGTCTCGAACGCCGCGCTGCCGACCGCCGGCGCCAGCGGCAGCGCAGCCGCCGGAAGCGGGGTGTCGAGCGCAACGGCGAAACTACACCATCCGATCGCTTCACCGGGAATGCTGAGCGGAACAGTATATCCCTCGCCGACGCCGGCGCCCCGCAACCCCGCCAGAAACGCCGCCTCATCGGGCGTGAGCGTGATCAGCTCAGCCAGCTCGGACCAGCGGAATCCCGCGCTGGTGACCTGGCTCGCGCGTCGCGCCGGATCGCGCCGCTCGAGCCAGTGATGTTCGCCCGTCGACGTCCCGGTCGGCGGATAGTTATCAAGGCGCAGTCTGGCGCCGGTCCCGCGGACGCTGTCGGCATGATAGGCCAGTGCGACATACCGAAACCCCATGTCCTCGGCGACCGCTATCAAAGCCGCGCGCAGCGCCGCAGGGGTGTCGGCTGCGCCGAGCAGCGCGAGCGTATCGAGCGCGAGTGCCTGCATCGGCATCGGGCATCGTTGCGGCGCGGGGCGGTGTCTCAAGCCACCGGCGGGTCCTCGGCCGCCCTTTCTTCGGGCGATGCGCGTGCGCACGGGGTCTCAGGCCGGCGCCGCGCGATTGAACGTATTGGCGGGTATCAAATCATCCCAGCCGACAGCAGCCATTTCGTAGCCGATCCGGTCCCGCATTGGGTCCGCATGCGGGGAAGGATATTGAGATACGATCGGCGCTCGTCGTCGGTCGGTCGGGTGTCTGGAGGCACTGCGTGAGCCGTCCGCCGCCTCCATCGCACGACTGGCGCGATGCGTCGGGCTACGCTCGGCTATCGGGCGTCGATCGCGCCGGCCTGATGTGGGAGTGGTTGCGCCGCGATCCCGGCTATATCGCCTGGCACTGCCGCGCCAGCACCGCGACGCGCGGCGTCGACCACGATCCCCGCCAATGGGGCCTCCACTTTCGCCGAGCGTCCGGACATCGCGGTACCCGACGCACGGATCCTGTGGCGCGCGGCGATCGATCCCGGCACGCTGACGCTCGGTGCGGTGTCGACCGATGCCGGCGATCCGGAGGCATTGGCGCTCGCGCGCCTCGCTGAGTTCATCACGATCGTCGTCGATCCCTCCGGGCATGAACATGTCGTGGTGTCAGACGGCTGGCGGCGCGTCCGGCTCGACGTCATCTCTGGTAGCCTTGCCGGCGACGGTTTTGTGCGACCTTGGTTCGCCCTGGCGGGGGCGGCGCGCGCGCAAGCGCAATTGCTGCCGCTTCACGGCTTCCTCCAACTCTGCCGCACCGGCCGGTTCGGCGCATCGCTATTCCCACCTGTTACCCGGAGCGACCGCCAGCTGACGCTGCTGCGCGTCCATGATGCGCTGGTGGCAGGTGCGTCGCAGCGCGAGATCGCGGCCGCGTTGGTCGGTGCAGCGCGCGCAGGTCACGAATGGCGCGGCGCATCTGAAGCGCTACGCTCGCGAGTCCGGCGTCTCGTCCGTGACGCCCGAATAATGGCGGCGGGCGGCTATCGATGGCTGCTCCGCCGCGATCGCCGGGAAACGCGCCCGCCCATCGACCGGTGATTGCCACGCCGAGCGGGAGAAACGACCCGCGCACGATCACGCATTAACTGTGCCAGCGGATCGCTCCCAGCCCGCCAGGGCGGCGAGCTGCGCATCGAGCCAATCATCGAGCGCGGCGGCGAGCGAGGGCGTGATTTCGACATGGAAACGCCGACGGTCATTGGGATCGGGTAGGCGTCGCACCAGCTGCTTGGCGACCAACCGGTCGAGATGTCGTAGCGCGGTGGTCGGCGGCGCGCCGCTCGCGACGCACAGACCCGAGACGTCGACGCGGCCGCCGCGCCGCGCGACGAGATAGAGGTCGAGGATCAAATCCCAGCTGGCATCGCCGAACGCGACGTCCGGCAGCACAATCGCCCTCCTGCGGCGTCCCGCCAAAATCCACTGCGCCAGCGCGGTGCGCTGGTCGTTGCTCTGCGCCGCGCGCCGCGTCGCCGCTGCGATCGAGTGCTCGACCAGCTGGCGCGGCAACCGCACGGTGCAGTCGATTAGCTCATCGCGTCGGGCGGGTCGGGCGCGCATCCTCGCCTAATCCCGCGCCGCTCGTCTGCTGAGGCGTCGCGCCCCAGCCGGTAGGTGCCGAGCGTCATCGCCCCCAGCGCCAGATAGGCATACAGGCCTAGCCCCGAATGGAAGGCGAACAGTGGCGTGCGCGGCAAAAGCACGCCCGAGATATTGATGAACACGTCCGCCAGCGCGAAGCCGAACGCCCAGACCGGCCAAAAGCGCGTCGTTCGAACCGCCAGCCAGTAAAAGCCCGCCACAACCGCGACGTCGATCGCGAAGACCAGCGCTTCGGCGGGTGCGAAGTAGCGGATGTCGAACAATCGGAGCGCGGTCGTCACGGCCGACGCGGCCAGGTTGATGACCGCGCCGATCCGTTCCGGCCGCCCGCCGCGGATCAGCGCGTAAAGGCAGCTCAGCAGGAGCACGACGTCGAACAGCAGAGCGAGCAGAAGATTGAGCGGCATCGGGTTTTTTGACCATGATCCTGCTATCCGGCAACTACTTACCAGTCCTGGCGTACCGTTTCGCCATCGGCGACGTTGGGCGGTTTGGGCGCGCCTTCGCCCCAATTATCGGCACTCAGCCCGAGTTCGACGCCAACGCGCTCCGCATAAGCGTGGGCGCGGATCGCCAGATGGCCTTGGCCGTCGACCAGCGCCGCCAGCGCATCGACCGTCGCCTTGACGGTGCGCTGCGCAAAGCGTGGCGAGAGACCGTGCGTTTCGGTGGCATCGAAGGCCGTCACCAGAAACTGCGCGGTATCTCGCGCGGCGAGATTGATCGAGCGTTCGGCCCGCCGCAGATCGACCGCCACAACCCGGCTCGTCGTCGATACTTCCGTCATATGCGCCTCCCTCGGCGCGGTGCGCCGTTTACGTGAGATGGATGCCGGCAAGCAGCGCGAAGGCGACGATCAGTAGAGCGGCGGTGGTGATCGCGAGCGGGGCGACGATCGCGATGATCACACCCCAGCTTGCGACCTGCCGCCACGTCAGCAGATTGTCGGGCCGCGCCTTGGTCGGCACCGGCCAGGGAAGCGGCCAGAACGCCTGTCTGGAAGGGGCAACGCTTGCAGGGTAGAAACCTTCTACCCCTGCTTCATGCTGGGCAAACACCCGCGCTGCTTCGAAGCGGCTGGTGGCGCCGATCAAGTCCTTGGCCTGCTGCACCTGCTTGTCGACGGCGCGCGCGCTGACGTTGCGCAAGAAAGCGATTTCTTGTGAATTGCGATGCTGGAACACGAGACGCAAATAATCTCGCTGCCGCTCGCTCAGTCGTTCGAATCGGCTATCGTCCATCGCGGTTGTGCCCCAACCCCTTGTATCGGCAGACCTGGTTTCCACCAAATTACCGGCCAGTGGGTCACAACAAAGACTTCAATTGCAACGATTAAGCTAGCCGTTGGCAGAGCTAGGGGAGGCCGATTTGCTTCTCCCCGTGTGACAATGCGCTGCTGAGGCGCCCGATTGCGCCAGTGGAGCGTGACGCTGTCAGCAGCGGCAACCCCGCGCGCCGCCGGCGAGGCCTTTTACGCGGGGGTGCACTGCCTTGGGCGCGAGAGGTCACGGTTGACCGCTGATGGCTGACCGGTCGATGATCGGCCCAACCGCTCGGTCGACCGGCGCCCCTCGCTTGCGCGTGCGCCGCCGAACAGAAGCTCAGACGCGCTGCGGTCGCGACATCGCTGCGCTCATTTGCCGTCGCGGATCCGCGCCATCACCGCCTTGTGAAGCCAGATGTTCATTTCCGCCGATCCGTCTTTTGCGCCGCTATAGCCGAGCTCGGTGGCGAGCTCTTTGCGGTTGTCGAGACTGGGATCCATCCCGACCAGCTTCATGAGATCGACAATCGATGTCTTCCAGTTGAGGTCGGGATCGCCTTTGGCGTGAGCGATCTTCTCCAACGCCGCATCGGCATCGATTGACTTGGGCGGTTCTGCTGCCGGCGTCGGTGCCGGGGCGGCGGGCGCCGGCGCTTGGCTTGATGGCGACGGAGAGGCCGGCGCCGGAGCGGCGGCAGTCGCCGGCGCTGTCTGCGCGGCGGGATGACCGAAGATCGCCGATTTGATATCGCCAAAAATGCTCATGGAACGTGCTCCTGAAGGGGTGTTGGGTCAAACGCGCATGGTGCGGGTTTGGACGCATGGCCCTGTTTGCGCTGATAAACCCCGCGCCGGCACGATCGAAGACGGGCGAAGAGGAACATAGCACGAACATTTCGCTTTCCTACAACGAACCGATCTGGTACGCGATGTTCTTCGGGAGAGTCGTCTGATGGTTATTCTTGATGCGCCGCTACTGCTCGCGATCGCGGCTCTGGTGACCAGCCTGTCCGGTCTGATCTGGTCGTTACGACGCAAGCCTTGACCGTTGGATTGCAGAAATTGTCGGGTGCGAGCTGCTTGGACTTGCCGATCAGCGCTGGCGGTTCGCGTGCGGAGCGACCGAGCGACCGCCGACGCGCAGCCCGCATAGGGCGGCCGATCAGCCACGCTGTTGGGCAAGCCAGATCGTCCGGTCACCGGAAGCCGGGTCTCCAACTACATGCGCGACGACGGCAAAGCCGGTCGCGGCCAATAAGCGGCGGTATTCTTCGCGATCGAGACTGCCGTGGTAGAGCGGATCGCCCTGCAAAGTGCCGATGGCTTCGCCCTCGACATTCCCGCTGGTGAACATCAGCGCCGCGCCGGGCGCAGCATGCGCCTTAAAACGGGGGAACATGGCCCGCTGATCGTCGGGAGAAAGGTGAAAGAAGCTGTCCCAAGCGAGGAGCCCTGCAAACCGCCTGTTGAGGGCAAGCTGACGCATATCGATCAGGTGCGCACGGGCTTCTGGCAGGTTGCGCCGGAACAGCGCCAGCATTGTCGGTGCGGCGTCAATTCCGGTCAAATCGAAGCCTCGGTCGATCAACGCCCGCCCGATCGGCAGGCCGGAGCCGCAGCCAATGTCGAGTATCGCCGCCCCGGCTGGTAACGACGTGCAAAAGCGATCGAGCCACGGCGCTTCGACCAACGCGTCGCCCCGCCGCTCGGCCCAAGCCGCGCCGTGCCGTTGGTAGATTTCGGTGATCGAAGGATATCGGCTGAGGGTCATGCTGATCCCGAACCAATAAACCGATGCAACGATGATCGCTACTGGGCTTCGGCGTTTCATGAGGACTCCTGCCAGAGGAGTTTTCCCGATGGCTGATCGCTGGATGAATCGCGCCGACCACTACAATTGTGGCAGCGATCAGCCCGGCGCTTGCCGCTCGCCTCGTCGCGCGCTTGACGACAACAAGGGGCGCCGTGCGCGGCGTCAGTCGCCCGTCTGATCGGCCGACAGCCCGGCATACCAGTCGGCATAGACCGTGGTGCGCGCCAGATGCCGGTTGAGGTCGGGCGCCCCGTCGGACCACCACGGGGGGCCGCGCTCGCCGAGATCCCGCTTCGCGCCGTCCACCGCGGCATGCGCCGTTGCCTCGGCTACCGGATCATTGGCGGCTTTCGCTGCTCGGACCGCGCGCCGCGCACGCATCAGGTCGGCGATCAGGGCGTCTCGCTCTGCGGGCGGCAGCGACGGATCGCTACAGCGCCACAAGCGGCCACGGACCACGAAATAGCGCCCGTCAGGCGTTACCGGGTGGTGGGCGGCGCCGACGGTGTCTGACTTTGGCGCGGTCATTGCGCTTATCCTACTATCAGCGTCGTAGCATGCCTACGAGCGTGCGGTCTGTCGAAGCGCCCGACGATCATCCGTGCAGCCACTTCCATAGGCTACAGCGGGGTCACCAGCCCTGCGCAAAACGCGACACGCATGTGCACCCCTAGACTTTGCACCCCTAGACCGATCGCTTCGCGCGCTGGTCGGCGGATGTGGCGGCGCCTGGACAGCTATGCGCGCCGTGCTCCGGCAGTGTGCGCCGACCTCATATGCTTGCGACGAGGAAGACCGGATCAGGCTCGACGGCCAGACGGTCGAGCGGCTTGGCACGCTGGCCGGGGTGCTCGCAAGTGTCGGCGCCCCGATGTCGCCGTGCCGCTGATTCGTCTGGTCAGCTGCGCCGGCGGCGCGCCTTGAGCGTTGCCGCGTCGCCCAAGCTCGGGCATGACGCTCGGGGAAGGGGGGGAAGCGGGAATGACGGTGCTGGACGATGTCGCGCGGCTGATCACGCGCCTCGCCCCCGAAGCGGTGTGCGACGATTGCATCGCCGACCGGCTCGGCCTGGAGGGACCTCAGCACGCCAACCACCAGGCCCGCGAACTCGCCGGCTCGAACGGCTATGAGCGCAAAAAGGATGTGTGCGCCTTATGCGGCACCGCCAAGCTGGTGATCCGGCGGCATCCGGCGCCGTGAACAGGCGATGATGCTCGCTGCGGTGCTGGCGGCGGCGACGCCGATCGTCCCCAAGGGCACGCATTTTGCCTGCACGCCGGTCAGGGTCTGGGACGGCGATGGACCGTTGTGGTGCGCCGAGGGGCCACGCCTCCGGCTCGCCGGGATCGCCGCGCGGGAAATCGACGGGACCTGTCGCCCGGGCCAGCCTTGTCCGACGGCGAGCGCAGTTATGGCGCGCGATGCGCTGGTCAACCTCGTCGGGCGGCGCACCGGCGTCTCGCGCGACGGGCACGTGCTGGTCGCCGGTCCGGCGCTCGACTGCCTGTCCGAAGGAGACGGCCGCGGCGTGCGCACCGCCGCCTGGTGCGTCTCGTCGACGCGCGGCGATCTGTCGTGCGCGATGGTCGCGACCGGCACCGTGCTGATCTGGGCGCGCTATTGGCGGCATCATTCATGCTGACGCCTGAGGAGGAACGCTGGGCCGAAGCGCTCTCGGTGGAGCGCCGGCACGGCGGTGACGCCGCGCGTTTCATCGCCGAGCGGATCGGCACGCTTGCCTTGAAAGGTGACGCTGCCGGCGTCGCGCGGTGGCGCGAGATCGCGGTGCGGCTCGATCGAATGCGCGAGGGGACGCTGCAGTGAAGCGCGCGAGCGCGATCAAAATCGAAGCCGGATTGCTCGCGATACTGGTGCTGGTCGCGCTGGCGGCGGCGCTGCTCCCCTGACACGGATGCCGCGCCGCCCGGGCTGACATGGGATCGGATCGGGTGGCCATGTCGGTCGGTGCCCGCTAATCGCGCCTGCGTCGGACTGGGCCGGTGTTAGTTGACCCGACATAGGCCGAAAGCGCGGCGGGACCAACGAGCGGCGGCGGTCATCCAGGATTCCGTCATCGTGTCGAGACGGCGCCGGACGAGCCGGTGTCGGCTCCACTGTTGGACCGTTGGCCAAAGGGCATTTCCCGATCGGCATGGGCAGTAACTGCCTGTTTACCCCAATAGTTTTGGAACCAAGAGGAATGTTTTCTGTTGAGCGCAGGCGAAAAAGGGGCCGGTATGAGCGTTCAACAAGAGGCGCGGCGTGAGCGCCGCACCCAAGTGTTCTTTCCTGTTATGATCCTATGCATTGAACACGGATCAAGGCGCGCTCACGTGCTTGACCTTTCAAGTCACGGTGCGAGGTTGCATTCTGACGCGCCATTGCGCCTGGGGCAGCCCCTGCTGATCGATCTTTACGGCGCGAAGCACAGTGCCCGGGTGATTTGGGCACGGGAAAAACAGGCAGGAGTGTCGTTCACTCGGGGCCTGTCAGTCGATGAATTGGAGGCCGTCGACGCGGCGCATACGACTAGCCTCACAAACGCGGCAAACAGACTGGGGATAAGGCTCTCCAATCGGCTGACCGAGGGGCCAAACGCCCCGTCCATCGCCGATCCGCAAACGGTGGCATGCCGTTCGCCGAGCGACGCCGCGGCTCGATCACGCCTGCGGACCCGCGCGGTTTGATAGCGAGATAGCTGCTTGATATCGAGATAGCTGCCGCACAGTCGGATCCGCGACGCCGACACGCTACGTCGGGCGCTCGCCGTTGCGCGGCGTCATCGTCGACTAAACAGGCGCGGCTTTTCGACGGAATGATCGGAGGCCAAGCGCGGGGCTTTCGCGGCGCCAACGGCCTGCCGATACTGCGCATGGACCTCGATGCTGCCGCCCATCGAGGCTAGCCGTCCCGCAAGTTGTCGGGACGGCACGCGGCGGGGGCTTTAAGGCACGCTTCGCCAAGTTGACGCCACCGCGCGGTCGGATCCCGTCGCTCGATCTCGGTCCGGTCTCTCAAAGGCTATCGATCGGTTGTCACCGCGTATGCCTTTCTCCGGAGCGTTAAAGGCGAGGGCGGCCGGCTGGGCTACCCTCGCGATATTTTTCAGCGACAGACGCGAACGCGGCGATGGTGACGCCAAACCGTGTTGCACACTTGATGGTGAACGACACGGCGATGGACGACGCGTGCGGGAGCGCGGCGCGTGTGGCTGGTCACGACTCGCTTGGTCACCACGCGGTGGTGCTGCGCGTTCGCGCTGACGCTCGTGCCGAGCGTGGCCGCTATCAGGCCGACGGCAGCGATAATTTTGGTGATCTTCATCTTGTGTGTCTCCCGCCCGCCTATCGGGCTGCGAGAGGGTACGCCCGGCAGCCGCACACGGTTCCTTGTCATTCGCAACGTCGCGCGAGGCATAAGCGCACGGTCATTGCAACGAGCCGGCGATGCGGGAAACCGAGCGGCAACCCGACGCATGCACCGTCCACCCGAAATCGATGTCAGCATGATCCTGAGCCGCACTTGAGCAAAAAGAGAAAGCAACGTGGGGGTCGAGACCTTGGTAGAATGACGTTCGCGCCGGTACCTTCGGGAGACGAAATTCCCGCACGCCCCGGAGGACGCCCCCGGCGGTGCTTCCGCGTTGAGCGCCATCGGCGTCGGCGCATGGTGGGAGCGGAAATTGCCTTGATCTTTCGCTGCCGAAAAAAAGTTTCCGGCGCCCCTTGATGACAAGACGGCGGAAATTATCTGGGCTGCGCCGGATGCGAAACTCGGTCCGGCGGGACTGAGAGCACCGGCTCTCCCGGTGCTCCTTGTGCTCAAATTGCTCATTGGAGGATTTGGATATGAGGACGAACTTCGACTTCACCCCCTACCGCCGGACGACGGTTGGCTTCGACCGGCTTTTCGATCTGCTCGAAACCGGCGCACGCGGCGAAACCGAGGGCTACCCGCCCTTTGACATCGAACGCGATAGCGAGGACCGCTACGCCATCACGCTGGCGGTAGCGGGTTTCCGTCCGGACGAGATCGAGATCGTGGCGCAGAACAATCAGCTGACCGTGACGGGCCGCAAGCCTGAGGAGACCGACGCCGGCCGCTATCTCCACCGCGGGATCGCGACACGCGCCTTTGAACGCCGCTTCCAGCTCGCCGATTTCGTCGTGGTCGAAGAGGCGAGTTTTGATCATGGACTGCTGCGCATTGCGCTGAAGCGCGAAGTGCCGGAAGCGATGAAGCCTCGACGCATCGCCATCAATGACGGAGCCGCGTCGGCGGCGAACGACCGGCTTCAGTCGCCGTTGGACGACAGCGACGCCGCCTAATCGCTATCCGCCTGCCGACGGGTCGTCCGGCGGACGGTGTCCGATCGCAAAACCGGCCTGGCGCCTTCCAGCGCCAGGCCGGTAGAGCTCGACAGACCTTTGGGGTCGCATTCCGGTGTTAAACGCGCCCGCGCGGTCCGGCTCGTCGCAACACTAAGAGCCAATGCTTGCCTACGGGCATTCCACCATTTCGAGACATCCCGGGGCGGCGGCGCCACCAGCCGCTCATCTGGAGCTGCCAGCCGCTTTGGGTAGCGTTGCTGAGGCACTGAAGCGCCTTCTGGAGGTCATCAGTTCGTCGCTGGGCTGCTGCTGGCATCGTCGCCAGCTTGACGCATGCGGACGGTCAAATTGATCGATCTGCGCCCGACCATGGTGTCCTCGCAGTCGTAGCGACAGCGATGGCGACGCCGCGAAGGCCGGCAACGTCGTTGAAAACCGAGACGCGGGAGCGGGTCACGCGCGCTGGAAGGGGGCGGCCGATATCGAACCGAGCCGATCGCGGCGCATCGCGGTTGAGTGTGCCGCGGCTTGCGGCTGACGGACCTGTTCGGTCGCTTCAGCCGTTGGCGGGAGACCAACAACCACCAGGAATTCTCATGCTACGCTCCATTCTGATCGGTCTGGTTGCCGGCCAACGCGCGATGACGCCGCTTGCAGCGCTCGCCGGCGCTGCCCGGCGCGGCGCGCTGCCTTATGACAATGGCGAAGCCCGAATGATGCGCCTGCCGCTGATCGCGGCGGGCGGGGTTGCCGCGGCCGCAGCGGAAATGGCCGGCGATAAGATGACGAGCGCGCCGGACCGCACCGTTATGCTCGGCTTGCTCGCCCGAACCATCACCGGCGGCTTCGCCGGCGCGGCGCTCGCGCCGCCAAAGCGCCAGGTGGCGGGCGCCGCGTTGGGCGCCGGCGCAGCGATTGCCGCGTCTTACGCAGGCTTGGCGATGCGACGATCGGCAATGCGGCGCTGGGGACAGACGGCGACAGGCGTCGCCGAGGACATAATCGTCTTCGCCGCCGCGAACGCGATCGTGAGCGCGACGCCCGCGCGGGCATGACGGCAGTGGTCGATTGATTCGGGCCTGCTGGTCGACCTATTCTGCCGACGCTGCGGGTCGTGATCGTCCGCTCAGCCCAGACGGACCTTGCACGCTGTCGCCCGCGCAGCGCGCCGCCGACGGCCAGTACAACAATTGTTCTCCGGGGCTTCGTGCCGACCGATCGCGTCAGCGCAGCTGGCTGTCCTTGCTGCCGCGACGGTTAAACAGCGACGCCGCCGGGCGGTCGCGTCCGCTCTGGCAAGAAACGCAGGTTCGAACACCGGGCATCGCCTGCCGACGCGCCTCAGGGATATCCTCGCCGCAGATCGTGCAATAAGGCTCGCTGTCGCCGGTGGGCATGCCGGCGCGCGCCGCGCGGACCGCATCCATCACGGTATCGTCGATCTGGTCCTGCACTGCGCCGTCGCGCGTCCAACCGCCGGCCATCGATTCACTCCTCTATTGCTCGCTCGAACATATAAGAACGCGTTTGGCGGTTTCTATTGCCGGTCGGCGTCGGCGCTTTTGCCCAGAAGGCGACCTTTCTCAGACAGGCTTCGGAAGGTGATTGACCAGCGCGGCGCGGTTACGCCCGCGATGCTATGCTCCCAATCGTGGCGCGCTTCGCCGCTCAAATGGTAGGCGCTGCGCGGCACGAGCGGCGCAACGGCCCGATCGAACCGCTCGCCGACCCGCCGGCGAAAGCGCATCGCGGCGGCATGGCCGAGCGACAGTCCGACGACTTGGTCGAAATGCGGCCGATCGCGGTGCCAGCCGATCCCGGCGCCGATGTCATAGCGGATCACCAGCGCCTGGACGAGCGAACCCGGCTCGACTCCAGCAAAGGCCTCGGCCTGGCGGCGGATCGGCTCGAGCCACCCGGGTATCGGATCGACCGCAGCGAACCGCCCGGTGTCGAAGTCATAATGCCAGCCGAAGCTGTGCGTCAGGCGCTTGCCCAACCACCCCTGAAACCGGAAGGGCGACGGGTTGGCGGCGTCGATCGCCGCGATCAGCGACGCCTCCTGGCGCGGCGTGACAATGTCGTTGGCGGATCGCAATCCCGGCAGGAGCGGGGTGTCGAACAGATCGGTCATCAGGATACTTTAAATGGTGCGATGGATCGCGGGTTGCAGTGGACGCGTCGTGGCCTATTTGCGACGCAGCGGCCCATCGGCGCGGATCCGGTAGAGCAGGGCCAGCGCGTTCTTCGCGCCACCGTCGCCCGTGACCAGCGAGACGGTCGACGTCAGCCTACCGACGTCGATGACTGCGAAAAAATGGGTGTCATCGAACCCATTTCAAGCCCGGTACGGGGTCTGTTCTGAGTGATGAAAAGGGCGACCTAACCCGACCCAATCGAGCCCGTCTGGCCCGGCCAATGGTGAGCCAGGGCTATGGCCTGCGCCGTGCGAGGCGTCGATGTTTGGCCGTTGCGCGCTTGAGCCGCCATGCGACATTGCTGCGCTCGCCGCCCACTCAATAAGACCGATCATCCTACCGACAAATCGAGCGGCGCCGGCGAGCGCCGCGTCGGCGCAACGCAGCCCGCCGCTGGCGCGCGAAAATCCGGCTAGCCGCGCCATTTGCGCATTGCGCGGTCGTAAACCGCCTCGGCACGGTCGACCGTGCGCTTGACCTTTGCCAGCTCCGCGTCGTGTGCCTGCTCGGTCGCGCGCCGCTCGCGCGCCAGGTCGGCTTCTCGCTCGGCGAGCGCGTCAAGATCGCGTCGATGGCGCGCTTCCACTGCCTCCAGCGCGGCTTGCGCTTTGTCGAGCGCGGCCCTGCTCGGCCTGGGTGCGGCGCGCGGCCGGGGGGCGGCCTTGGCGCGGTGTTTCGCCGCTGTCTTGTCCGGCGGGCCGGCGCGCGCTGTCGACGGCGCGGCTGTTTCGCGCCCGGTACGGCCAGGCCCGAGCGCGGCAATTTGTTCAGCCGTCGTGCCGCGCAGCCGCCGAACAACCGCGCCGGGATTCTCGAGCGGTTCGCGCATCAAGTCGGGGTCTTCGACCAGTTCGGCGACGCCGCGCGCGAACAGATTGTGATCGCTGCCCCACGCCTCGAGCGCCGCCTTTTGGCTCGCGGCGGCGACATAGGCATCGTGGAAACCGATCGCCGTTCGGTAGACTTTGAGTTTTGCGGCGCGCGCCATGCAGCGACGCTATCGCCGCCTCGATGCCAAGACAACGCTCCCGTCGCTACGCGGGCAGCGCCACTGCCCCGCGAGGATCAGGGCGTGGCTCGGCCAGAACCTGATTTATCGCTCGCGGTCGATCGCCGCCATCGCCGTCGCCGGTCGCCGCTGATCGCCGATCCCGCAAAGCGCTGCGCGGCCGCAGCCGGGAAATCCGGCCGCCAGGATACATTCGGCTGACGTCCAGGCGTTGAGGCGCCGGTCGCCTATGGCGCGCCAGATGCCGCATGGCGGCGCTGCGGTGCGATCGCAGTCGCGCGCTCGGCGCCGGAACCAAAGTTCTCCGGCGCCGGTTTTGCGGCTGAACGCCGTTGGGAAAATCGCCCATGAAAATTGCTTGTACCAATCGGGTCGCGCCCGCCGCAGCAGACGAAGTGCGCGCGGAATGTGCCGGCGACCGCTGCGTCTATCGAGCGGTCAGTGCCGAAAAGCGCGCTTCATCGCTAATTCCAGCGAGGGGCGCATGATGGCGCTCGCGCTCAAGCCGATCGCCGATCAAGTAATCGTCATCACCGGCGCCAGCTCGGGGATCGGCCTGGTCACCGCGCGCGCGGCGGCGGCGCAAGGCGCAACCGTCATGCTGGTCGCGCGCAACGGCCCGGCGCTCGAGGATATCGTCGGCGCGATCAAGGCGGCAGGCGGGCGCGCTGCTTACGCCATCGCCGACGTCGGCGACCTTGCGGCGGTGCGGGCCGCGGCCGATCAGACGATTTCAGCGTTCGGGCGGATCGACGGCTGGGTCAATTGCGCAGGGGTTTCGATCTACGCCAAATTGGTCGACACGCCCGAGGACGAGCACCAACGCCTGTTCCAGACCAATTATTTCGGGGTTGTGCACGGCGCTCTCACCGCGCTTGACCATCTGCGCGGCAGGGGCGGGGCGCTCGTCACTGTCGGATCGATCGCTGGCGATATCCCGTCGCCGATCATGGGCGCCTATGACGCCGCCAAGCATGCGGTGAAAGGCTTTATCGAATCGCTCCGCATCGAAGTGATCGCCGACGGCCTGCCCGTCGCGGTGACGCTGATCAAGCCGGCGGGGATGAACACCCCGATCGCTGAACATGCCGCCAACCATGTCGACGGCGAGGCGCTGATCCCGCCGCCGGTCTATGATCCGGCGCTCGTCGCCGAGGCGATCATCGAGGCGCTTCAGCATCCCCAGCGCAACGTGACGGTCGGCGGTGTCGGTCGGCTGCAAGTGCTGCTCGGCACCCATTTCCCGGGATTGCTCGCGCGCTTCGGTGGGCTGCTCAGCCCGCTTCTCTCCGATCCCCATAGACCCAAGACCGAAGGATCCAACCTGGCCGCGCCCGTCGATGGCGGCCGTGAGCATTCCGATCACGAAAGCGGGCGCGGTGTCAGCAGCTATGCCGTCGCGCGCCGACATCCGATCGTACTGACCGCGGTTTCGGCAGTGCTGATCGGTGCGCCGCTGATGCTTCGCCGCCGCCGGTCGGCTAAGCGGTCGCCGAGAGCAAAACAGAGACGCCCGCGGCGATAGCTACTTGCGCTTGAGCACGCGGCGATAGCTCCCTGCGCTTGAGCCGACCGTGCCGATAAGCGCGACCGCGCGCTTCGTGTGGTTCAGCGGGCAAGGGCGCGGGCGCGACGCCTTCCCCGCCGATCGACCCGGGGTGCGGCCAAGGCGAAAACAGAGGCTCGAGGCCCGTTCGGCGAGCGCCGGCGCTTACCCGTTCGCCATCAGCGCCTCGAGCTCGGCAGGGCTGATTTCGCGGACGAGTTGCTCGCCCGTGCATTGGTCCGGCCGCTTGTCGGGGCGCCAACGGTGGAGCTGGGTGCCGTGGCGGAAGCGGCCGTCGGTGACCTGATCGTAGACGACTTCCACCACCGCCTCGGGCCGCACAGGCGTCCACTCGGCCGATCGACCGGTCGCCCAGCGGCTCGGCCCGCCCGGCGCCTTTCCGCTGAAGCCCGCGCCGCCGGCAAGCGCGTCAAAGCGGGCCAGCAGAACCGGGCGCTCGGCCGCGGCGATGCCCGAGGTAAAACCGACATGGTCGAGCGTGCCCTTCGCATTGTAGAGCCCCAGCAGCAGCGATGCGATGCCCGTGCCGTTGGCGGTGCGCCGATAGCCGCCAACCACGCAGTCCGCGGTGCGCAGTTGCTTGACTTTGGCCATCGCGCGCTCGCCGTGCCGATAGGGTAGATCGAGCTTCTTGGCGACGACCCCGTCGAGCGCGCCGCCAGCGCTCGCAAGCCAGGCGTTGGCGCGGTCGATGTCGCGACTGCACGGCGAGATCAGCAGCTGAGGGTTGGCTTCCTTGGCGTGGAACGCCTCGAGCGATGCGCGCCGCTTCGACAGCGGTTCGGCGGCGATGTCGGTGCTGTCCAGCGCCAGCAGGTCGAACAGGATCAGTTGCGCTGGCGTCTCGTGCGAAAGGTGGGCAATTCGGCTCGCCGCCGGGTGCAACCGTGCCTGCAGCGCGCCAAACGACAGATGGTCGGCAAGCGGGACGACGATTTCGCCATCGACGATGAAGTGGGTGCTGCGGCATGCGAGCAGCATCGCTACGAGCTCGGGGAAATACCGTCCCAGCGGTTTTCCCGACTTCGACCACAGTGTCGCTGCATCGCCGTCGCGCACGGCGATCGCGCGAAAGCCGTCCCATTTGGGCTCGAACTGCCAGCCGGGCTGTACCGGGAGCGCCACCACGAGCTTGGCTTCCATCGGCGCGATCGGGTGCTTGAGAGGATCGGCGGCAATCGTCACGACGTTGCCATAAGCCGCGGAAGAGGCGGCAGCAGGTCGTGGGCGAGGAACTCGACGGGGCCGTTCGCCGCCGACGCCGCTTGGCTGGCGCTCCCGTGCAGCCAAACGCCCCAGGCCGCCGCGACCGGCGGATCGACGGCGCGCGGCAGCAGTCCGCCGATGATCCCCGCCAGCACATCGCCCGAGCCGGCGGTGGTATCGACCGCCCGCGCATAGGGCGACACGAGCGCGACGGTCGGCCGGCGATCGCGCGGCATCTGCGCAAACCATGCCCCAAGCGCGCGCGACTGTTCCTGTCCGAGCTCACTGAGCGCGACATCGACATCGCGTCCGCTCAGGTCGATCCGATCGCGCGCTTCGTCTCGCGCTGCGTCGCGCGCCCCATTGCCCGCGCTTTGACCGTGCCGCACGATCCAGAGCTTTTGGGGCCAGTTCATGGAGCGCAATCGCCCGACGCTACATCTCGCATGGGCGGCCAACGCGGGATAGGCGTAGCCGTTCCCGCACCAGCCGACCGCATCGAGCAGGAACCGTGCGCGGCGGACATCGTTTGAGGCTCTCGGCCGACCGGTCGAGGCGCGGCAGCGAGGTTCTTGACGATGAGCAAACTTGACGAGGCAGATCGCGATCGGCTCGGCGCGGCCAAATTCGCCTTTCCCGAACAGCGCAAGGAGCCGATCGAAAACGCCGCCCATGTGCGCGCCGCGATCGCCCGGTTTAACCAGGTGAAAGACGTCAGCGACGCGGAACGCGACGAAGCCTGGAAGCATATCAAGGCGGCAGCCAAAAAGTTCGACGTCGAGATTAGCGAGAAGAGCTGGCGCGACATCGGCAAGTGAGGCGTTGGCGGTAACGGGGGGAGACAAATGAGCGACCGAGCGAACGAAAGCCATCATCCGCTGCCGGCGGACGCGCGGGCGCGGCACGACCTCCTTCCCGAAGGCATCGAGGCGCGCGACAAAGGCGATGACGCGCCCGGGGACGCCGCGCCCGATACGCAGGCTCCGCCGCCGCCCCCGGGTGTGAAGACCTGACCGCACCGGCTGACCCAGACCGCGTCCCGGCTTTGCACAATTTTTATCGAGGAGCGTATCGTGACCGACCCCGCTGCCAAGCCGACCGTCACCCAGTCCGCGCCCAACGCGTCGACCGAGTATCCGCAAGGCGATGATGACGCTGGCGACTCAGCGACGACCAGCCAGCCGGCGCCCAATATTTCGACAGAACATCAAGAAGAGGGCGATGCGGGACGCCCCAGTGATGGGCTCGACCGGGGTCGCCCTCCGGTCGATGACGGGCGCAAGAGCTCGTTCACGAAAAACGCTTAACCGCGCCGGGTTTGGCCTTCCAATCCTTCGCGTTCGGCACGCCCGTTCGCGCCATGAAAGATCCGACATGAGCGAGATCGCCGAATTGGTCGCGCCGATCGCGACGATGGTCGCCGCGATCATGACCGCCGCCAACCTCGGCGCGCGCGTGACGGGTTGGGGGTTCGTCGTCTTTCTGATCGGCGCCATCGCCTGGTGCACCGTCGCGCTCACCACGAGCCAATCAAACCTGTTGTGGAGCAATGCGTTTCTCGCGTTGGTCGACGTGCTTGGGATTTGGCGGTGGCTTGGGCGACAAGCGACCCTCGCCGATGGCGCGGCCAAGGCGCGGCGCGTCAGCGCCAAGCGCGAAACCCCGACGCTGTTCCCGGTGACCTTGCTCGACGGCGCCGAGATCGTCGACGCAGCCGGGCAGATTGTCGGGCGGAGCATGGGCGCCATGGCGGAAGCCCAGACCGGCAGCCTGTCGTACATCGTCGTCCGCGAGCACACCTCGACGGCGATGAGCGCACGACATGTCGCGGTGCCGTGGCGTTGGCTCGAGGTGAAAAACGGCGGCTTTCGGCTGACCGAGCGGGGCGACGTGCTGGCGCGGCTGGCAGCAATTGACCCTGGCGCTTGGCCTGCCACCGCGCCGCTATAGCGACCGACACTTTCTCTGGCGCGCGAGCGAGCGCTGCAGCAGGGCACCGACCGTCGTGGCCAGGAGGCAAATCCTGTTCACTCTATGTTCGTATGGTGCTAGAGCGGTCGTCATGCACGCCTCCGTCATCCCCCGGAAGCCAGCCGTCCAAATTGGAAGCCGCCTCGCCGCCGCCGTGCCGCGGGTCGTTCGGCAGTCATACTGTCATTATCCGCTGCCCGGGTTCGGTCCGTTGGCGGCGTCGGGACTTTCATGACGCGGCGCGCGGGCAGTGCCGACCTTCCCTTGCACAACGGCCGCGTGCCCGCGTGGCTCGGTCGCCGCATGGCGAGGCTGGGCGCAATCATCGTCGAGGCGATCGTCATCGAATTTGGGCGCGACGAGATGCTCCGACGTCTCGCGCATCCGTTCTGGTTCCAGTCGTTCGGCGCGGTGATGGGAATGGACTGGCATTCGTCAGGCATCACCACAAGCGTGCTCGGCGCGCTCAAACGGGGACTGGCGCCGCTGTCGGGGGAACTCGGCATCCATGTCTGCGGCGGTCGTGGCCGACACAGCCGTGCAACGCCGGGCGAACTCGTCGCGATTGGCGAACGCGTCGGCATCGACGGCGCGAATTTGGCGCGCTCGAGCCGGCTGGTCGCCAAGGTCGACAGCGCCGCGCTCCAGGACGGCTTTGCGCTGTATCTTCACGGGTTCATCGTCGCCGACGATGGGCGCGGGGTGGTCGTGCAACAGGGGATGAACGGCGCGCGCAAGCAGGCGCGCCGCTATCATTGGCAATCGGAAGGCCTCGAGAGCTTCGTCAGCGCGCCGCATGCTGCGATCGAGGGGCCGGGGCAGGGGATGATCGTCAACCTGACCGACCGCCGCGCGACGCCGTCGCACCAAGGTCAGCTCGATCTGCTCGGCTCGCTCGGCCCTGATGGCATTGCGCGCGAATTCGCAAAACTCGAGCCAGCCGGCCTCCCGCACGCATCGCCACCCGCGCAGGGCCTGCTACCGCATCTGATCATGCCCGCGCATCATGAGGTCCGACCCGAGGATATCGTGCGACGCCGCCTGCAGGGCGCGCTCGCCTCCGCGGCAGAGCGCGGACCGGCGGATTTCGCCGAATTGTTGCTGGTGCCCGGGATCGGCGCACGGACGGTGCGAGCACTCGCAATGGTTGCCGAAATTGTCCACGGCGCGCCGTGCCGTTTCAGCGATCCTGCACGCTATTCGCTCGCGCACGGCGGCAAGGATCGGCACCCCTTTCCGGTCCCGACAAAAGTCTATGACCATACCATCGGCGTCATGAAGTCGGCGGTGCAGCGGGCAAAGCTCGGCGACGCCGAAGAGCTTGCCGCGATCAAGCGCCTCGACGACCAGGCGCGGCGGCTCGAGGTGTCCGCCACCGGCGGATCGGCGACGGTCTTGATCGAGGAGGAGCGACAGCAGTCGCACGCTTATGGAGGACGCAGCGTTTTTGGTTGGGAGGGACCGCTTAGGCAGTCAGCCCCGCGCACCAGCCCGAGCACGGCCGGCGAGCGATCGAGCATCGATCGCTGAGACGGACTCGCGTGGCCCCTTCGCCCGCAATATCGCGGGCGAGTTTTCAATGCCGACCATGCCACGCGTGAGCGGCGGCCAGAGCTTTGGTGGGGGGGGCGGTGCGGCGCTGGCGCCCCAGGCCAAATTTTCCGCCAAGACATCTTATCCCTCGCGCATGATCCTCGTGAGCCTATTTCGCGCTCGCGCGTTCGTCCGGTGAGGAGAAGGACGATGACCGACAGTGCATCTCGTCCGCGCGAGGCCGAGCGAACCGGCGCAGTGCGCGATCGAACAAGAGGGCGCGTCGGTTCAGGCATCGGCAGCGACCATGCCGGATCCAGGCAGGAAATCGGCGAGGATTCCGGTTTCGCTGGCAACGGCGACTGAAGCCGGCATGCTGGAGCGATCGTTCTTCGAGCGTGATGTCGAGGC
This sequence comes from Sphingomonas koreensis, assembly GCA_006438735.1. Lineage (GTDB taxonomy): Bacteria > Pseudomonadota > Alphaproteobacteria > Sphingomonadales > Sphingomonadaceae > Sphingomonas > Sphingomonas koreensis_A. The sequence goes on from RCZF01000001.1 coordinate 489,106, forward strand.
CGTTGCCCGGGACCTGATCGGGGCCTCGGTGTTCGTCGACGCGGTCGGCGGCAAGATCGTTGAGACGGAGGCCTATGATGCGCAGGACCCCGCGGCGCATACCTTCAGAGGCCCGACACCGCGCAATGCGGCGATGTTCGGCCCCGCCGGTCACGCCTATGTCTATCGCAGTTACGGCCTTCACTGGTGCATGAACTTCACGTGCGGTAACGGCGCTGGGGTTCTCATTCGTGCGATCGAGCCCGAAGCGGGCTTGGAGATTATGCGCAGCCGGCGCGGCGGTACCGACGACCGTCTCCTTTGTTCGGGGCCCGGACGTTTATGCCAGGCGCTCGGCGTCGATGCCGGGTACGACAGTCTTGCGCTCGACCAGCCGCCATTCGACCTCCGGTCGAGCCGCGCCGAAGTGTCCATCGCTGCTTGTCCGCGGATCGGGATCAGCGTCGCCACCGAAACGCTCCGGCGCTTTTGCCAGCGCGGATCGCGCTTTCTCAGCCGCCCCGTCGCTGTCGCCGAAGCGGGTGGACGGCCATCGGCAGCCTCGGCCGAGCGATCATGAAAGTCTCGTTCGACGATCAGACCATCCATATCGACAGCGTCTTCGGCCCGCTGAGCGTCACCGTGACGGGCGAAGCGCTGCACGCTCTTCGGCGTGACGGGGCGGGACCGCAAGACGGCCCTGGCCTGATCGCCGCCCATTACGAAACGATCGTTCAGGTCGCGACAATGAAATTCGAAGCCGATGAAGGCGAGGACGACTATGCCGTCCGAATCACTGGTATCGATCTCGAGACCTGACGTCTTCGCCACCCGCGGCCCCGACCTGGCTTGCGCCTGACGAGGCCAATCCGACTACCGTCGACCGACGACGACCATTCCCCGTGATCGAGCTGCCTCCCTGGCGCCGTGCGGCGTAGAAAGCGGCCGCGTGCCATGCCGCGGGCAGCGCTCGTTGCAGCGGGTCGCCGACGCGGTCCGGTGAGCAGCGTCGACCCCGCGCAAAACAGGTTTTGCCCGACGGCCCCGCAGAGTGACGTCGAACAACAATTCGATGATAAAGCCCGTTGGAATTGAGCGATTGCGGGTCTAAATTCCGTGAAGCGTTACCTTGGTTGATCTGGAGAAAAACCATGTCGCCCGATGACATCGCTTATTATCAAGCCCGTGCTCAGCAGGAGCGCGACCTCGCTCATACCAGCGAAGACGACGCCGTTGCGAAGACTCACCTCTGGTTTGCCGAGCAATACGAGCGGCGTCTCAAGGGCGAGCCGCCAGCGAGTCAGCTTTCCCCGGAAACGCATGGCGTCTTCGCGCAGAACTGACTGCGCCGCCGTCTTGACCGCGCGCGGACCGCATTGCGTATCGGCGGCTGAAGCACGGAAAAAGTGACCGATCGACGATGACCAGCGTTTAGTGATCGCTCGGTGTGGTCGATCGGTCATGCCGACGTCGCGTCAGGGACCTTCGTGAAGCGGATCGGTCCCCGGCTCGGGCGGTTCCCAGCGCACGCTGTCGTCGGCACCGCCTGGCGCGTCCTCGCCGAGCGCGGCCGCAATCATGCGCTTCCACGCGCCGGCGTCGCCAGCTGTAGCCATGCCTGCGTCAGGTTCTCGAAGCGTTTTTAGGATCGCGATCGCCGCGTCCTGGTGCTCATGCCAACGGTCATCGACGACGGGCCCCGCCGACGGATCGTCGCCATCGGCATTGGCGCTGACACGCTGACCGGCGAGCACGCGCGCGATCCGCTCGATCGCCGAGGTTTCAGCATTGTCCATCATCACCCCTTCAACTGGTTGGCAGCGGCGTCGAGCGCCGCGCGGTCGTTACCGTGCCGTTCGATCAGGTCGCGCGCCTGGTCCTGGCTGATGCCATGCCTCTGCGCAAAATAAGCCACTTCATAATCTTCTCCGGCTGCCACGCGACCGCGATCTGGTTTCCCGATTTGAGCCTTGTCGTCCGCCACGATGATCTCCCTTCATCGTTGTCAATCGTTGACATCGCCCCGAGTTCCAGGCTCGACCACCGCACACGATCGACGGTGCTGTCGACACATCTGCCGTTTGGTGCAGCGCCGACAGGGAACGAGTGTTGCTGGCCGCGGATTATGCGATCATGAGGGGAGACGCTTGAGCATGGCGCGCCGCGTGACGAAGAAGAAGCCCGCCGCGCGAACGAGCGCGACCGCTGATGCGTCACGCCTCCCGCCGCCGCCCTTCCATCCGGTCCAGCTTGCGACGCTCGTCGACCACGTACCCGCTGGCGACCGCTGGGTGCATGAGCTGAAATTCGACGGCTATCGCTGCTTGTTGAGCATCGGCGCCGGGGCGGTGCATGCGTTCACCCGCTCGGGCCTGGACTGGACCGAAAAGTTCGTCGCGATCGTCGATGCCGCAGCATCGCTTCCGGCCCAGGCGGCGCTGATTGACGGGGAAGCGGTCGTCGTGGACGGCGACGGCAGGACCAATTTCCAGGCCCTTCAGACGGCGCTCAAGGGACGGCCTGGCGACGTTCAATTCTATGCCTTCGACCTGCTCGAGCTCAACGGCGAGGATCTGACCAAGCGGCCGCTGATCGAGCGCAAGGCGAAGCTCCAGGCGCTGCTTTCGAATAACAACGACGTCATTCATTACGCCGACCATATCGTCGGCAAGGGCGAGCAGCTGTTCGACAGCTTCTGCGACGCCGGGCTTGAGGGCGTGATCTCGAAGCGCGCCGATTCGCGCTATGTCGGCGCCCGCAATGGCGCCTGGCTCAAGACCAAGTGCATCAAGCGACAGGAGTTCGTGGTCGTCGGATGGACGTCCTCGGACAAACGACGCGGGTTTCGCTCGCTGCTGCTCGGCGTCAACGAGAACGGCGCGCTGCGGTACGCCGGCAAGGTCGGCACGGGCTTTGACGGGGACGAGATTGTCCGCCTGGAGAAGCTGATGCAGCCGCTTGCCGTCGCCAAGCCGACGGTGGAGGCGCCGCGCGCGGCGGTGCGCGGCGCTCATTGGATTCGGCCCAGGCTCGTGGCGGAAATCGCCTTTACCGAGGTGACCGCCGACGGAGTGCTGCGTCATCCGAGCTATGTCGGGCTGCGCGAAGACAAGCAGCCCGAAGCGGTTGTGGTGGAAGCGCCGGTCGCTGTCGCCGAACTCAGCGCCGGCCCGTCCCACGTGAAGATCAGCAACCGCGACCGCGTGATCGATCCCGATGCCGGCATCACCAAGGGCCAGCTGGCCGACCATTATGCGGCGGTCGCCGACATCATGCTCGACTGGATCGGCAGCCGCCCGGTCAGCCTGGTGCGCTGCCCCCAGGGCCGCGCAAAGAAATGCTTCTTCCAAAAGCACGACGCCGGCACCTTCGGCGACCACGTCCATCATGTCGCCATCCGGGAAAAGGACGGTCATGAGGAGCCTTATCTGTACGTCGATGACGCCGATGGCCTCATGACGTGCGTGCAGATGGGAACGATCGAATTGCATGGTTGGGGCGCGCGGATCGAGGATGTCGAGAAGGCCGACCGGCTGGTGTTCGATCTCGATCCCGATGTCGGGCTCGATTTCGAGGCGGTGCGCACCGCCGCCTTTCATTTCCGCGATCTTTTGCAAGAGATCGGGCTCAAGACCTTCCCGATGATCACCGGTGGCAAGGGCGTGCACGTCATTGCCCCGCTGACGCCGCGCGCCGAGTGGCCCGAGGTCAAGGATTTTGCGCACCGACTGGCGTTGGCGGTGGCGCAGTCGGACCCCGGTAATTTCACCGCCGCCCTGCCAAAAGCGCAGCGCAAAGGCCGAATTTTTGTCGATTATCTGCGCAACCAGCGCGGCGCGACCGCGGTGATGCCTTATGCAGTGCGGGCGCGGCCCGGCGCGCCGGTCGCCGCGCCGATCAGCTGGAAGGAAATGGAGACAATAGAGTCGCCGGCGCATTTCCACGTCGGCGATGCCGCCGAGTTGGTCCGGCGCGCGGGCTCGAAGGCCCTGCATGGATGGGGCCGGGCCGATCAGGCGCTGCCCGACCTGTGAAGATCGCGACGTACAATGTGAACGGCGTCAACGGGCGGTTGCCGGTGCTGCTGCGCTGGCTCGCGGAACGCCAGCCCGATATCGTGTGCTTGCAAGAACTGAAGGCGCCGCAGGAGAAGTTCCCGCAGGCAGCGATCGCCGACGCCGGCTACGAGGCGATCTGGCATGGCCAGAAGAGCTGGAACGGCGTTGCGATCCTGAGCCGCGTCGGCACGCCGATCGAAACGCGCCGCGGCCTGCCCGGCGATCCCGACGATCGCCAGAGCCGCTACATCGAGGCGGCCGTCAACGGCGTGCTGGTCGGTGGGCTTTACTTGCCCAACGGCAACCCCCGCCCGGGCCCGAAATTCGACTATAAAGTGGAGTGGTTCGGACACCTTCTAAGTCACGCGCGCGCGCTCTTGTCGTCGAAGATACCGGTTGTGCTCGCTGGCGACTTCAATGTCATGCCGACCGACCGCGACGTCTACAAACCCGAGCGCTGGCTCGACGATGCGCTGTTCGCGCCCGAAGTGCGCGCGGCCTATGCCAAACTCCTGGCGCAGGGCTGGACCGATGCGCTGCGGACGATTCACCCCGACGAGACCATCTATACGTTCTGGGATTATTTCCGAAACGCCTACGCGCGCAACGCGGGCCTGAGGATCGATCATCTTTTGCTGAGTCCGACGCTTGCGCCACGTTTGCGCGATGCCCAGGTCGACCGAGACGTTCGTAGCTGGGAGAAGACCAGCGACCACGCGCCCGTCTGGGTTGAACTCAGTGCGGAGAAGCCGCGGCGCCGCTCGTCTGGCGCCCGGACTGCGTCGGCTACGCGATAGCCGTGTCATCGAGCGCCACGATCGCTTGTGCCCGATCATCGAACGCCGTCGGTGATTGCGGAGCACGGTGGCGCCATGCGGACGCGTGCAGCCGGCTCTTGGCTCGGCCTCACACAAGGCCGCTGATCGACCGGCGCGGGGCCGATGCTAGGTGATGATTGCCCCAGTTTATGCGAGCGGACGCTGTGCATCGTTTCGCGTCAAGTCGGACAATCGCAGCGCGTTCTCGACAGCCGCCCCCGATGCCGTGTTGTCGAAAATGCACCATATATCGGCTGCGCGGTCTGCCTCGTCCTGTAGGTCCCCGGCCAACCGCGTGAACGTCGCATCATCATAGCTCGAATAATACATCCGGGGCGAGCCATGGAACCGGCGATAGGTCATGCCGGTCCAGCCGCCCGGTAGACCGGCGCCTGGGACGATGGCGGGATCGGCGGCGACGCGGGCGACCTCTGCCGACGCCAAAAATGCATCCGCGATCGCGGTAAACCAGCTCGCGTGGCGCGGCTCGCAGACGAGCGGGCAATTCGTCGCCTGCCGCACCGCCGTCAGAAAGTGCGCGGCAGCGGCTCGCTCGAAGACGCGTTTGGGGGGCAATTGGACCAGCACACAGCCGAGCTTCTCTCCAAGTGCGGCGATTTCGTCGGCGAAGCGCGTCAGCTGGGCAGGGTCACTCGCCCAAGTCGGCTCATGGGAGATCGCCCGGGGGAGCTTGACGGAAAAACGGAAATCGGTGGGGACGCTTGATGCCCAGCGGGCATAGGTGCTGCCCCTGTGCGGCCGGTAGAAGGACGAGTTGATCTCAGCCGCGTTCAGCCGGCCGGAAAAACGCTCCAGGTGAGAGCCGGTCACGGGGAAGGCCGCCGCGGCAGCGGTGGGGATAGTCCAGCCAGCAGTGCCGATCTTGACGGTCATGACCTGGTTGATAGCATGGAACTCCCGGCAAGGGCGAAATCGGGAGTGCGGCGTTGGACGCGCTGGCTGCGCAAAGGGCGGTAACGCCTCATTGGCTGCTAGTCGTTCAGTCGAGCGCGGAGCAATGGGTCGGGAAATGGGCGGGCGATGTTAGAGACTTTCCACCAGTTTATCTCGGGGCGCTACGAGCCCCACGGTTACTGTCTGCTGTGGCAGCCGGCGCTCATCTGGACCCATGTCATTTCGGACGGGTTGATCGCCGCTGCCTATTTCTCCATCCCGCTCGCGCTGGTGCGATTGGTTAAGCGCCGCACCGATATCACCTTCGGTTGGATGATCTGGCTTTTCGCGCTATTCATCCTGGCCTGCGGCGCCACCCACCTGATGGGCATATGGAATTTGTGGCACGGCGATTACGGCTTCGAGGCGCTCGTCAAGGCGATCACCGCTGCGGCTTCGGTGCCAACGGCGATCCTGCTGTGGCGCCTGATCCCCCACGCGTTGGCGATCGCGTCTCCGGCGCAACTTCAGGAAATCAACGACCAGCTTCGGGCTTCCGTCGCCGCCCGTGATGCCGCTGTAGCGCGGCTCCAGTCCGAAATTGCGCAGCGCGAACGGGCGGAAGCGGCGCTCGTCCAGGCGCAGAAAATGGATGCGATCGGTCAGCTTACCGGCGGCATCGCGCATGACTTCAACAATTTGCTCCAGGCAGTGGGGGGCAATCTCGATCTGATCCGCTCGCATCCTGAAAATCCGGAAAAAATCGCGCGGTGGATCACCAATGCGAGTAGCGGCGTCGCCAGAGGTACGAAACTCGCGAGCCAGCTTCTGGCTTTCTCGCGCACGCAACGGCTTGAGCTTCGACCGGTCGAACTCAACGCGCTGATCCACGGCATGCGCGAACTCCTCGCATCCAGCCTTGGCGCGCTGGTGAGATACGAACTCGACCTCGAGCCGGAGCTTTGTCATGTCTGTGGCGACGCGACGCAGCTCGAACTCGTCATTCTCAACCTTGCGATCAACGCACGCGACGCCATGCCGCAGGGCGGCACGCTCCGGATCGCAACCCGGTCGGTAACGCTTGACGGCGGCGACGGCGATCTACCCGCCGGCGACTTTGTCGAGCTCGCCATTACCGATACTGGCACTGGCATGCCGCCCGAAGTGGCGGCGCGTGCCATGGATCCCTTCTTCACCACCAAGGAAGTCGGCGCCGGGACCGGGTTGGGTCTGAGCATGGCGTTCGGCGTTGCGACCCAGTCGGGCGGGACGCTGCGGCTGCAATCGATCGTCGGCGAGGGGACACGCATAACGCTCTTGTTGCCGTGTACTGCAGCCAAGCCAGCGTCGGTGCCGGCGATACGGACCACGGCCGCCGTCTCGGGCGATGGCGTCCGAGGCCGCCCTATTGCGGTCATCGACGACGATCTGGACGTGCGAACGTTCGTCGCGGATTGCCTGACCGCGCAAGGCGCCGTGTGTCAGATCTTCGAAAACGGCGAGACGTTCCTGGCTCAGTTCGAAACCTCTAGCGTGGAGCTTGTGCTCCTCGATTTTGCCATGCCGGGACTTAGCGGAGCCGAAGTCGCGCGCCGGATCAGGCTGGTCGATCCGCAGCTGCCTGTCGTTATCATGACGGGCTACGCCGATAGCGCCTCACTCGACGAGATACTCGGCGACGTCAGGGTGATCCGAAAGCCATTCAGCGCCGATGCGTTGCTGCGCGCAGTCGGCTCCGGCGCGGACTGAGAGATCGCCATAGTGATCGAGACCGCCCGGAAACATTTCGTCGCGTCCGATTTCCCGCATTATTATTCGCCGCCGGTTGGTCACACGCCGAGCCGGCGAAGTTGATTGCCCTGCGTCACCGCCAGCCGCCTGCTCCGTTGCGCCGGTTCGGCCGCGCGCCAGCGCCGACGGCTAAAGCGGTTCTGCTTCCAATCGTGTGCTCAGCCAATCGTCGAGCGAGGCGATGTCTGGAAACGGGTCTTTCCTGATCGGCACATAGACGTTGAAGACCGTTTCGATGAACCACCACCCGGACTGGTCTCCATGCATCGCGCCCAGTTCGGTGATGACTGCAACCAGCGCGCCGCCACGCAGTACCAGCATGCCGGAACCGTCGCCAGTATCGACATCGAGCGCGATCGGACTGAACTGCAAACCCATCCCGTCATCCGGCCAGGTGAAGATACGACGGATCGAAGCCGGCAACGCGCCGCATTCGGCCCCAATCGGTAATCCGAACTTCTCGCTTGTCACGCAAGATGACGCCGCGCGCACCTAGCGATCGAAGCATCCGATTGACATGGACCGAGGTCAGCCCCGTCGCATCGGCAATCTGCTCCTGCGTCATTGGGAGTTCAAAACAATCGGGCGATCCCAGTCCAGCCGCTTCGCGTCGGGCGGCGAATTCGCAGAGCATGTGCGCAACCCGCGCCACTGCGTCGCGACGACCGACGTTCAACACCCACTCACGAAACACCGACGCGTCGACCAGCGCATGACGCCAGACCGCCTTGCGGATGGCCGGACGCTCATTGAGCAGATGCTGCATCGATTGCTTGGGGGCCCAAGCAACGGTTGCAGTGGTGATCGTCTGTACATTGTGATCCGCCAGTTCGAGCTCGACATATTGCGCATCGAGTAAATCGCCGGGGATGTGGAAGGAGACGATCTGGCGCAAGCCCTTCGATGTGATCTTGTGACGGCACGCATAGCCATCGAGCAGCATGCAACAGCTGTCGGGACGGGCGCCCTCGCGGACTAGATAGTCATTGGCGGGGTGTATTGCCGTTTCCACCGGCAAGGCTCGAAACGCGGCGCGATCGGCCATTGAGAATTCGCAGATCCGCGCAAGGTTGGCAATGACGCTGTCGAGCGCCTCGGCGGCGTCGCTGCTCATCGGCCCGCTCCGCTTCCTGGCGACGTCCACCAGATTGAACGCCGCGTCGTCAGGCGCATTGATCGCTCGGGCCTGTTGCGCTCGACGCCGGCTCGTAAAGATCCGCCATCCGGCAGTGAACTGACGCCACGGCAGCGTACTGAGCGTCTTGGGCGCGCGCGCGCTCTTCGCGCATGCGACGCCGAAAGTATGCGATGCCGTCTTTTTCCCATGCACATGCCGCCTTTGTGATCTGCAGCCGGGCGAAGATGGTAGATGGTTATTGGGCTGAAGCCAAATAAACTGGATCAGTCGTTCGGTCAGTTGTTCGTCCACGGCTAGCGAACCTGTCCGGGGCCGCGTCTGACGGCCGCCGTCGGATGACGAAGCTGGAAGCGCGGCGTAGGATGCCGATCATGCCCTTGTCTCGCCCTGACTATAGCGGCGGAAACCCCTCGGGAGGGACCGGACAGGCTCCTGTTCGTCGGAGAGCTGCGAAATTGCACTGCTTTTGGGGCTCTGACGACGCGCCCGCTTAATTAGGCAATTGAGCGCGGCCCCGTGCAACCCGAACAAGCTTTGCTCGTTCGAGCCACGCGGTGGTCCTCTGGTTACCCTCCGGTCAGTTCCAAGGGGTTGCCGCCGCCTGTTAAGACGGTCGGACGCAGTGAGCGTTTTCATTGAGGGCGTTTAAAACGGTGGGACACGCAACAGCTGGCAGCGCCGCGACGATGAGCCTGGGCGCGGAGTTGACATCGGGCATGCGTAAAATCGCAACGCTCGAGCTCGGCATTCGCCGGGTCGAGATCTGCGCCGGGCGCGATTCGATCTGGGCGGTCATCCGGCGTCCCGGCCGCGGTGGGGTCGCGCTCCGTGCGGCGCATTGTTGGGGTGGATGCACCAAGGTGTCGCGCCAGCGGCGCAAGGCTGGTGAACGGCTGCGGTTGCGGGTGGAGGGGCCAATCGGCGCGCAAACGATTGTCTTTCGCAGCGACGATATCGAGCTCGCATCGCTGCGCGTGACGACGACGCTGACCCCGCATGCCGCGTTGCTCATTCCGTTCTTGCCGCGCGATCTGTATCCGCTCGGGAAGGGGGATGATCCGCTTGCCGCGGAAGGGCGGGTCGAGGCGGCGCAACGCGGGCTCAACGCTGGCTTAAGCTATTTCCATCTCGATCAGCCGGCGTTCGGCAGCGTGCTGTATTTTCAGAACCTTACCGCACTGAACGACTATTTCGCTGCAACCGACACCAAACCCGACGGCGCCGTCGGTGGCGAGTGGCCGGAGCTTGGCTATTTACCGCCGACACCCCCGCAAAGCGGCACACCGCCGACCAATCCGCTGCCCGCGGGCAAAGCGGTGACGATGTCCGATGCGATCCTCGTGTTCCACGATTCGGCCGCTTGCGACGAGCAGGATTCGGCGCGCCGGTTTCTGCAATTGCTCGGCACCGCCTACCGGCAGCTTGAGGCGCCCGACACGGACTATCGCGACTGGGTTTGGCGGGCGGGCCGGACGCTCCGCGATCTCGAGACGGCGCCCGAAGCGACGATCCGGCACTATGGGCATCGCTATGTGCATCCTTACACCGCCGCCGAATATCCCGACGTGATGGTGCAGATGTCGATCATCTCGGCGCTGCGCAATTATGCAAGCTGGCGGGGAGAGGAGATCGCATTCAGCGCCGAGCTAGAGGCTGGCTTGGAGAAGTTTCACGATCGCGATCTGAAGACGATGCGGCGCTATCTGCCCAATGTCGGGAAGGACAAGGACAAGCTCGCGGTCGACAGCTGGTATTTGTATCATCCGCTCCTCAATCTCGGTCATCTGGCGCGCGATGGCGACGACCGCGCCAAACGGCTGTTTCTCGGTTCGCTCGATTTCGCGGTGAAGGCGGCGCGACACTTCGACTATGCCTGGCCGATCCAGTTCAAGGTCGACAGCTTCGACGTGATCGTCGAGGCGCGCAACGATGACGGCCTCGGCCAGACCGATGTTGGCGGGATATACGCCTATGTCATGGTTCAGGCCTACGAGCTGACCGACGATCAGACCTATCTTCATGAGGCGCGCAAGGCGATCGATGCCGCCAAGGACATGCGGTTCGAGCTCAATTATCAGGCCAATCTCACCGCCTGGGGAGCGGCGGCGTGCATGCGTCTGTGGCGGATCACCAATCAGGAATATTATCTGCGCCAGGGGTATGTCTATCTGGCCAGCTTCTTCCATAATACCGTTATCTGGGAGTCGGAGATCGCACACGCCGCGACCTATCGCGTCTTCCTCGGCTCCACTTGTCTGCACGATGCGCCTTACATGGCGATCTTCGAATGCTTCGATAGCTTCGCGGCGTTCGAGCGCTATTTGCGCGACAGCGGCCCTGATCTCGATCCGTCGGCGCGGCTGTTGGTCAGTGAATATTGCAAATATGCGCTCGACCGCGCGTGGTTCTATTACCCCGACGCGCTTCCCGCCGATGCGCTCGCCAAGGACGACATTCGCAACGGTCACATCGACGCCAAGCTGTCCTTCCCGCTGGAGGATCTCTACGTCGATGGTCAGCCCGCCGGGCAGGTTGGGCAGGAAGTGTACGGCGCTGGGGCCGCCTTCGTGTTTGCGACGCGCGCTTTTCACCAGGTCAGCGGCGCGCCGTTCCGGATCTTTTGCGATCACTTCCCGGTCACCAGCGAGCGGACCTCCGAGCGATCTCTGACATTTGGGCTCGACGGCGGCCATGCCCGCCAAGCGGTGTTTAGCCTGGTGCGAACCTCGCGTACCGCGCTGCCGAAATTCACGCTCCGAACGATCGCCGGTGCGTCGCTGCGCCCCCGCCGACGTAGTTCGGACCGCGTCGATTATCTCATTCCCGCAGGCGGGGAGGTCAGCTTGAAATGGTAGCCTGGTCTTTGGCTGTTCGGCAACCTCGCCGCCGGCCGCACGTTGGTTGACAAGGAGAAAAAACATGACCGAACAATCAGATCAGCCGACCGCCGACGATGGCGTCAGCAAACCTGAGGCTGGCGGCCGCACAGGCGGTGGAGAAAGCGGCGGCGGCGCGCTAAAGGACCCCGAACAGGTTGCGCCCAAGCCCGGACCGCGGGGTCGAGGCGGCCAGCGGGAAAATCGCTATTACGGCCCCGGCGACGCTGACGCGGGTGACGACAATCCCAACGCCGTCAGCGATTCCTGATACTGCTTTCGTGCTCGCACGTGATGCCTCGCAATCGCGGACGGGTGGGTTTGGCTGCGACCTCCAAAGGCACTAACTGGGCCGCCCGCTATACGCGGCCAGCGCCAAAAGGTTGGCGCGAGGTCTTCATCAGGCGGCCGCTTGGCGCCAACGAGCGCAGCTATGGCGCGCGCGTACTAAGGGACGACAGGCCGCCCCAAAAAGTACGCAACTATCGCTTGCCGGCGCCCCCGGTTTCACCGGGCATGGTGCCGCCTCCAGATTGGGGGTCGAGGTCGAAATCTTCCCCGGTTTCGCCGCCGCCGGCGCCCACGCCTGAACCCGTGACTTCACCATCTTTGGGAACCGAACGTGCGTGATCGCGCTCCCGCCAGAGCGCTTGGCCCTCGCTGTCATATTCCTGTCCCGAATAGCCGTCGCCCGTCCCGACCTTGCCGGTCGGCGGGGCCGGCCGGATGTAAGGGGGACGCCTTCCATTGTCGGCGGGTATGTCCTGTCCATCGGAGCTGCTCATGCTGAATCCTTCCCTCGGCGCGTCCTGCGATGAAAACAGGAACGACCGGTAAACGTTCCTCTTGCCGCCCGCGAGACGCCGCTGCGCTTGTCGGTCCGCCGCCGATTGCCCCCACACGCCGTGCGGATCGGTAACCGCGGGGTCGCCTTCCGGCCACCGCCACTGACGCGTCGCCCGGTCTGCAGCGATTGACAGCGACCGGACGGCAGCAACGTCAGTGTTGCTGCCAGCAGGTGTCGCTACCACTGCGAGGAACGTTTTGCTCGGCTGCGACTTGCTTCGTTGGGCGCATCCCGCGTCCTGGGAGATCGACCGTGGCGACCAAAACCCTGCAGGACCTGTTCCATGACACCCTCCGCGACATTTTTTACGCCGAAAAGCAAATTCTGAAAGCGTTGCCGAAGATGGCGCAAGGCGCGCAGTCGCCGGACTTGAAGGCAGCATTCGAAAAACACAGGGTCGAAACAGAAGGCCAGGTCGATCGCTTGGAGCAGGTCTTCAAGATCATCGGCAAGACGGCCCGCGGGAAGAAGTGCGAAGCGATCGAGGGTATTCTTGCCGAAGGCGATGAAATCCTGGACGAGTTCATGGGGTCGCCGGCGCTGGATGCCGGCTTGATTTCATCGGCCCAAGCGGTCGAGCATTATGAGATTACGCGGTACGGCACGCTGAAGCGTTGGGCGATCGTGCTCGGCATGAAGGACGCGGCAAAGCTGCTGGATGAGACCCTACGGCAAGAAGGCGCCACAGACGAAAGCCTGACTGCGCTGGCCGACACCGCGGCAAACGCGAAGGCAATGGCATAGTCGGAAGACAATTTTCGCGTGGCGTGAAGGGGAGCGGCCAGCGCCGCCGCTCCCTATTGCGAGCAGAACCCGACGCGAGCGAGCGGGCGGGGCGTTAGTAGTGCGCAGACCGATCGGCCCAATTTAGCTCATGGTGCACTTGGCTGCCAACTACCGCCGACCATCAGTCTAAGGTGCGTCGCAGGTCGATTGGCGTGACCAGGACCCCGATGGCAATGCGCCCCGCGTCGCGAACACGAATGACGAATTCGTGCTGATGTAAATCAGTCGACATCCAATATGGCAATTTGCGAGGAACAGTCCGCATCGTCTATTGTTGATGACAGGTAATCGCGAGAGACGCGGATACGCAATTATTGCAGAGTATAAGAGGATGCGGGCCGGCTTTAGCCGGGTGCTGGCAGCGTTTTGGGCGGGCAATGGAATATCCCCCTCAACCTTTCTGTAAGATCGGAATCAAGCCCGGTATCGGGTTGCGGTTTCGCGACGCGAGTGCCGCGTCACGGGCGCGACCGGCCTGTGGTTGGACCGGTGTGTTTAAGGCCCGAATGGTTGGGACGTCCGCAAACGGGATTGTGCGCTCACGGGCACCCCGCAGTCGACGGTTGAACGACAACGCAAACAAAAGGAAAATGTAATGGCACGGGAAGAAAATGAAATCGTGCGGTCGGTGTTCGTGACCGGATTGCGCGACGCGCACGCGGTCGAGCATCAGGCGCTCGCCTTGATGGATCGCCAGCTCGATCGCCTTGAACACTATCCCGAAATAGAGGCCAGGATGCGCGAGCACCGGGTCGAGACCGAGCAGCAGATCCAACGGCTCGACGACATTCTGGACAAGATCGGCGAGAGCAGTTCAGCCCTCAAGGATGCTGCCTTGACCATGTCGGGAAACGTGGCGGCGCTCGCGCATACGCTGGCCGGAGACGAAATTCTCAAAAACAGTTTTGCGAACTTCGCCTTCGAGAACTTCGAAGCCGCCAGCTACAAATCGCTCATCACTGTCGCTGAGGTAGGCGGCTTCGACAGCGCGATCCCGCTGCTCCGCACGACCCTCGAAGAAGAACTGGCGATGGCTCGGTTCTGTGACGAGGCGCTGCCGATGGTGACGCGCCGTTTTCTCGACCTTCGCGCAGCCGCCCACACCGCGAGCCACTAACCGCTGCGCGCTTTTTCCCGAGACCCGAGCTCCTAGCCTACCCAAGGAATCCAACCATGTTCATGCATAACAAAACGTTGCAATATACCGTCAGAGTGGCCGAACCGAACCCGGTGCTGGCGTCGCTCATCATCGAGCAATTCGGTGGCGCTGACGGCGAGCTGGCCGCGGCGATGCGCTATTTTACGCAAGCGCTGGCAGAGTCGGATGCGGGTCGCAAAGACCTGCTGCTCGATATTGCCACGGAAGAATTGAGCCATCTCGAGGTCGTCGGGTCGATCGTCGCGATGCTCAACAAGGGCGTGAAGGCCAATATATCGGAAGGCTCGATGAAAGAGGCCGACTTGATGATCGAAATGAACGCCGGCGGCGCGAGCCAGAAGCATAATTTGCTGTTCGGCGGCGGCCCGGCCCTGATCGATTCGGCCGGCGTTCCGTGGACCGGCGCCTATGTCGACAGCAAGGGGGACCCAAGCTGCGATCTACGCTCAAATATCGCTGCCGAAAGTCGCGCCAAGATTGTTTACGAAAGACTGATCAACATCACCGACGACCCCGGCATCAAGGAGGCGCTCGGATTCCTCATGACCCGGGAGATCGCGCACCAAAAATCGTTCGAGAAGGCGCTCTATTCGATCGAGAACAACTTCCCCTCGGGCAAGCTGCCCGGCCTGCTTCCTTACGCCAACATCTATGTCAACACGTCGCAAGGCGACGGCGACGCGACCGGCCCGTGGAACGAGGGTGAGCAATGGGAAGTCATTGACGATGTCGCTGGAAACCTGCCGCTTGACGGCGGTGAGGGAAGCGCGTCGGTCAAACTGAACAAGGCGGACCAGACCGTTGCGGACGCGCTTGCCAAGCGTACTCGATCGGCGCCCGGCGCCAATCCCGCGACTGGGGCCGACCTTGGCGCGGGTCCAGGCGCCGGAAAGACGTCCGACGAAGACCTGGGTGGCGCCAAAAACATGCTCGACGCTGTCGCGCAGGCAGCCGCGATGACGGCGAGCTGATCACGCTCGGACGACCGGTGCGCACCGGTCGTCCGACGTTCAGCCATGCATTTACGGTTGCCCCGTGGCGCAATCGCACCGTTTACCCTCGCAGGCGAGTTGTCGCCAACGTGTTTTCCAGAGCATGGCAAACCATTTGGCTGATGACCCAGCGATTTAACCGGCCAGACCGAGACGCACGGCCGGACCAATGGCTGGCCGGGTGGGTAATCTCGGGGGGCGCGGCATCCCGCCTCACAACGCTCTAATTCAACCGATCCTGATCTGCGTTAGGCAAGTATTCGGGCGCACGCCGAGGTCATCGGAACTTCAGTGCGAGGCGCGCGGTTGGAAAGCCTCAGGATCCTGGAGGACCACCATGCCACCGACCGACAATCATCCCGAGCGCGCGGCGCGAGACGACGCACCGCCGACCACCGCCAAGCATCTCGAGGGCGATCGCGAATTGATCGGCCGCGCCGTCACGATCAATCGTCCCGCGGCAGAGCTGTTCGCCTTCTTTCGGGATTTCTCGAATCTTGCCAGCTTCATGGAGAACATCGTGCGGATCGACGTGCGTGACGCGACGCATTCGCACTGGGTGGTCAAGGCGCCGGGTGGCAAGACCGTCGAATGGGACGCGACCGTTACCGAAAGCCGCGAGAACGAGTCGATCACCTGGCAAGCCGACGAGGGCGCGGACGTGCCCAATTCCGGGCGGATCACCTTCCGTGACGCCGGCGCGCGCGGCACCGTCGTCACCGCGACGATCGCTTACGACCCGCCGGCCGGCGTCGTCGGCAAGCTGATCGCCAAGCTGTTCCAGCGCGAGCCGGCGATCCAGGCGCGGCGCGATCTGCGGCGGTTCAAGCAATTGATGGAAACCGGCGAGGTCGCCACCGCGGCGATGAACCGCGAACAGTTCGAAAAGGAAAACGTATGAGAGCGCTGGCATGGCACGGCAAGCATGACGTGCGCGTCGATACGGTCGACGATCCCGGCATCGTCAATCCGCGCGACGCGATTATTAAGGTGACCGCCACCGCGATTTGCGGGTCGGACCTGCATCTTTACGACGGCTATATCCCGACGATGCAATCGGGCGACATCCTCGGCCATGAATTCATGGGCGAGGTGGTCGAGACCGGCCCCAAATCGACGCTCAAAAAGGGTCAGCGCGTCGTCGTCCCCTTCACCATCGCCTGCGGCAGCTGCTATCATTGCGGCAAGCATCAATATTCGGCGTGTGACAACGGTCTGCCCGCCGACAATCAGGATATCGCGCAGACCCTTTATGGCCAGCCGATGGCGGGGCTGTTCGGCTATAGCCACATGACCGGCGGTTATGCCGGCGGCCAGGCCGAATATGTCCGCATCCCGTTCAGCGACGTCGGCCCGATCGTCATCCCCGACGGTATCGACGACGAGAAGGTGCTGTTTTTGTCAGATATCCTGCCGACCGGGTGGATGGCGGCCGAGAATGCCGAGATCGAGCCCGGCGACATCGTCGCTGTATGGGGCTGCGGTCCGGTCGGGCTGTTCGCGGTCCAGTCCGCGTTCCTGATGGGTGCGGAGCGGGTCATCGCGATCGACGAACATCCGCGCCGCCTTGAATTGGCCGCCCGGTTCGGCGCCGAGATGATCAATTTCCGCGAGACCAAGGTCTATGAGGCGCTGATGGAAATGACCGGTGGCATCGGCCCCGACGCGGTGATCGACGCGGTCGGGCTCGAGGCGCACGGGATGTTCGTCGACAACATCGTCGATCACGTCAAGGCGGCGACCTTCCTCGGCACCGATCGTGCGCATACCATCCGCCAGGCGATCATCGCGTGCCGCAAGGGAGGGCGCGTCTCGATGCCCGGCGTTTACGGCGGCTTTATCGACAAATTCCCGCTCGGCGCCTTCATGGAGAAGGGGCTGACGATGAAAACTGGTCAGACCCACGTCCAGCATTATCTGCCCGGGCTGCTCAACGCGATCATCGAAGGCAAGATCGATACGACCTTCCTGATCTCGCACCGCATGGACCTCGAGGACGCCCCCAAGGGCTATAAGATGTTTCACGACAACCAGAACGAAGTGACCAAGGTCGTGCTGAAGCCCGGTCTCGGCACGTCCGCTTGAGGAAACCCGACATGGCCAATAAATTCGCAATCATTACCGGCGCCTCGGCAGGCATCGGACTCGAACTCGCCAATCTTGCGATCGAGCATGGCTACGATTTGCTCATCGCCGCCGACACACCGTTCGTCGATACCGCGGCGGGGCTCAAGGACAGCGGCGGTTCGGTCGATACGCTCGAGGTCGATCTGTCGACGATCGACGGCGTCGATCGCTTGCTCGATGCTGCGGGCGGCCGCGCGGTGGATCTGCTTTGCGCCAATGCCGGCCACGGCCTCGGCCACGCCTTTCTCGACCAGGAGGTCGCCGATTGGCGTCATGTCGTCGACACCAACATCACCGGCACGCTGTACCTGATCCAACAGGTGCTCAAACCGATGGTGACGCGCAACCATGGCAAGATCCTTGTCACCGGCTCGATCGCGGGCTTCATCCCCGGCTCGTTTCAGGCGGTCTACAACGGCTCCAAGGCGTTCATCGACAATTTCACCGACGCGCTGCGTAACGAGATCAAGGACTCGGACGGCGTTACGATCACCACATTGATGCCGGGTCCGGTCGAAACCGAATTCTTCCACCGCGCCAATATGGACGACACGTCGGTCGGCGCATCGGACAGCAAGAGCGACCCTGCCGATGTTGCCAAGGACGGCTGGGACGCCGTCATGGCAGGCAAGGCGAGCATCGTCTCCGGCTGGAAGAACAAGCTGCAGCAGGCGGTGGCCAATGTCACACCCGCGGCGGTCCTGGCCGAGCAGCACCGCAAGATGGCCGAGCCCGGCAGTGACAAAGGCTGAGCGGCGCGGTGCTAACGGCATCGACTGGCCAGCACCGTCGAGCTGTCGGCGACGCTGCTCGATCCGCTGTCCGCCGTAACGGCGCCGAAGCTGTCCGAGGCTCTGCTCCATCGCCAACTGCTGACCAGGCACCCACGGTGCCTCGCGCCTCTTCGGCGCGACCGCGCTCGACGGCTCGGGGGCCTGTTCGCCACCAGGCCCGGCCGGGTTCCGGCTTGACGGTAACGACCGACTAGCGTCGGCCGGCGGTGCCGGCCGCAGTGGAGCGGGGCTTGACGACCCACACTGCCGGTGTCGCATTGCGGCCCCGGACAGGGGGCGGCCTCTTGGCGTAGCCCCGCGGGCACACCGGCTTGGCGCCGGGCGGCGCACCCGCTTTCGCGCGTCAGCCGACAGCTGCCGCCTACCGCGCGAAACCCCCGTGCGCCGCTGATCCGCCGCTGTCGCGCGGGTGCCGATGGTCGTCGGGCGGTGGCGACGCCGCCGCGTTGGTGCGGTCGCCGCTTGCGCGGCGGCACTTGTCTTGGCCTCTCTCCGGGGCGCGCGGATGGGCGGCGCTCCCTGCTAGGCCCGCCCGCGGCCCCCGCAAGCCGGGCTGCGCCCGGCTCCTCCACGGTGTTCCGGCCCTGCGCCCCCGCCCTTCAGGCGGGGGACTTGGGTGCCGGCGCCGCTCAAGCGGGCCTTTCCGGTCGCTCTTTGCCGCCCACCCCCGCTTCCGGGGGAGGCCATGCGGGTTTGGGGCGGGGCAGGAGGCTTGCGATGCATTCGACCCACTCCCGTGCCGCGCGGCCCGACCGTCGCGCGCCCGAACCGGGCGGTGCGGTCGCGGCGGGCGCTGCAGCCACCGACCGAGCCGACGCCCCGCACGGTAAGGCGGCGTCGCGCCCCGAACCGACGGTCAGCGAAGCGGCGCGCGCGACCCTCTACGACAGCGTGACCGCGCGAATTATTGGCGAACTGGAAGCCGGGCGCTTTCCGTGGGTGCAGCCGTGGGGCGGCGGGTCCGGCACCGCGCCCGGCCTCCCGCGCAACGCGCTTAGCGCGCGCACCTATTCGGGCATCAACGTACTTATTTTATGGGGGGCGGCCATCGAGTGTGGCTTCGCCTCGCAAGCGTGGCTGACCTTCAAACAGACACAGGGTGCGGTCGGCGCGGTGCGCAAGGGCGAGCACGGTACCACGGTCGTTTATGCCGACAGCTTCACCCCGAAGCGCGGGGCGGCGGCGCAGGGTCCCGCTGCGGGCGGCGACCCCGAGCGCGACGCCCAAACGGTGCATTTCCTCAAGCGCTTCACCGTCTTCAACGTCGCACAGATCGACGGACTGCCCGACGACCTCGCGCTCGATCCGTTGCCGCTGCCGCAGCGCGAAATCGTGCCGGTCGGCGAACAAGTCATCGCGGCGAGTGGGGTCGATTTTCGCATCGGCGGCGACCGCGCCTTTTACGCGCCGGGCGCGGATTTCGTGCAGGTGCCGCCACAACCAGCATTCTTCGATCAGATCAATTATTACCGCACTGCGCTGCACGAACTGACGCACGCCACCGGCCATCCCTCGCGGCTGAACCGCAAATTGGTCACCGGCTTCGGCAGTAAGGATTATGCCCGCGAGGAACTCGTCGCCGAACTCGGCGCGGCATTCCTGTGCGCCGCGCTCGGCATCGTGCCCACCGTGCGCCATGCCGATTATCTCGGCTCATGGCTGGCGGTGCTGCGCGACGACAATCGTGCGATCTTCCGCGCCGCCAGCGCCGCGAGCAAGGCCTCCGACTGGTTGCTGTCGCGGCACATTGCGGCGCTGGCGGGAGCCGCCGCGTGACCGCGCCAGCCCATGCCAGCGATCCGGCGCGCCCGTTGGGCGCTGGGCACGCCGCCGATCAGTGGCCCGGCAGCGATGCCGCTAGCGGTTCCCCGCCCGGCTTCGCGGTCGAGCCGACCGCGATCGGCCCGCAATCGCTGGTGCCCGGCGTCATCCCGATCACCCCGCGCGACCGGCTGGCGTGGCGCGCCGCCGCGCCGATGGAGCCGAAGAAGCGGCAGCGGGCATGCGATCACGGCCTGTTCGATCTGAATGCGCGCAACCAGCTCGACCTGTTTCAACGCCCGCACCCGTCATTCGACCCGCCGCACGGCTCCGACCCGGATGCCGCACCCGCGAAGGCGCTTTAGGCATGGACCTGCTTACTCCCGATCTGCGCGCCGCGCTCAGCGCCAATGGCAACGCCTGGGCGCCCCAACGCGTCGTCTTCACCGGCAGCGGCGCGGTCGTGTCCTATGCCTGCGACGAGGACGATCGACTCACGCTCGACCGCGCGACGGTCGAACGGCTCGGCACGCTCGCGGGGGTGCTCGCGCGCTTCGACGCCGCCGACTTCGTCGTCCCGCCGCTCCGCCTGACCGGCTGACGCGGCGCAGCGCCCGCCCGGAAAGCCGGGCCGGCGCGCGGCCTCGTGATACGACATTGCCGAGTCGTGCCGCCTCGGGCATGAGCATGAGCGAAGGGGAATTGGTGTCATGACGGTGCTGGACGATGTTGCGCGCCTGGTCACGCGCCTCGCGCCCGAGCCGGTGTGCGACGACTGCGTCGCCGACACGCTTGGTCTCGCCAGCGGCGATCCGGTCGCCCAACAGACGCGTGAGCTCGCGGGAACCAACGGCTATGAGCGCACTAAGCACGCCTGTGCGCTGTGCGGAACCGTCAAGCTGGTGATCCGGCGGCACGCGCCGGCGTGAGCGCGCGGTGATTCTCGCTCTTCTGCTGTCGGCGGCGACGCCGATCGTTCCGGCGGGGACGCATTTTCGCTGCACGCCGGTCCGCGTATGGGACGGCGACGGTCCCTTATGGTGCGCCGAAGGCCCGCGCATCCGGCTCGCCGGGATCGCCGCACGCGAGATGGACGGCAGCTGCCGCCCCGGCCAGCCGTGTCCGGCGGCGAGCGCGACCGCCGCGCGCGATTCGCTGGTCGCGCTGGTTGGACGCCGCGCCGGTGTCTCGCGCGACGGTCATATCCTCGTTGCCGGCCCGCCACTCGACTGCCTGTCCGAAGGCAACGGGCGCGGCGACCGCACCGCTGCCTGGTGCGTCTCACCGACGCGCGGCGACGTATCGTGCGCAATGGTCGCGACCGGCACGACGCTGATCTGGACGCGCTACTGGCGCCATCATCGATGCTGAACGCCGATGAGGAACGCTGGGCCGAGGCGCTCGCGGTTCAGCGCGCGCACGGCGAGCGGGCGTTTGCGTTTATCGCCGAACGCGTCGGCGCGCTGGCGCTCGCCGGCGACGCGGACGGCGTCGCGCGGTGGCGCGAGATCGCGGCGCGGCTCGATCAATGGCGCAACTGGAGCGTACAATGAAACGCCCGAGCGCGCGAAATCGAGGCGGTATTGATCGGCGTGCTGACGTTGGTCGCGCTGGCGGTGACGCTGATCGGCTGATCGAAGCCCGCCCGTCCGGGTGTCGGCAAGCGGGGCTTTTTGATCCGCGCCGGTGGAGAAACTTGGCGCCAGATCGCCGGCGTTCCGCTGATCCGCTGCCCGCCGTTGGTGGGTCGGATCCCGGTGGAGCGGCGTGAAGCGCTGGTAAGAACGCTCGGTCGCTGCGGCCAATGGCATCGTGCTGCCCGAGGCCGTTCTCGCCGGGCGACGCGCGCTGGCGGGTTGAGGTCTTGCCCGATGCCCCGCGCGAACCCGTGACGAGCTCCTGGGCGTGCGACCTGGACCCGGGCGCGCCCGGGCAAAACCATCGCCGGCGCGGCTTATTTCCCCGCCCGCTGAAGCGGGCTCCTCGCGGCCGCTTCGCGGGTCAAATAAGCCGCGCCGCTCCGGTCCTCCGCTGATCGCTGCGGCCTGACGGTTCGCCCGTACGCGCGCCGGGTCCTGAGGTCCGCCTATCGCCTCGAAACGGTTCGTGGGCGAGCATCAAGGAGAAGACCAATGCCAGCTATCGGTTATGTCACCCGCGAGGGGAACGGCTTTACGGGCCAGCTCAAGACGCTGTCGATCCGCGCCGAGATCGAGATCGTCCCCAACACGCGCAAGTCCGGCGACACCCAGCCCGATTACCGCGTGTCGGCGGGCGGGGTCGAGGTCGGCGCCGGCTGGGTCCGGCGCGGCGAGATGTCCGGCAAGGACTATGTCTCGCTGTCCCTTGCCGCCCCCGAGTTCGGACCGCGCCGGCTCTACGCCAATCTCGGCCGCGCCGCCGGGCAGGACGACGACGACGCCTTCGCGATCATCTGGAACCCGGCCGACTGAGCCGGCGGCTCCCGCGCGCCGACCGGCGCGCGGGAGTTGATCTGGCGTCCCGAACGAAGGGGGGTCGGAATCGGCTATCGTCGACTCCGACCCTCCCCGCTGCCGGTCGCGCGCGGCATCCCCGCGGACCACGGCGGCATCCCGTCGCCGGTTCGTTTTGAAAGAACGCGGGATGATCGACGACCATGACACGATCGAGCGGGCGAGCCGCGCCAGGCGCGGCTCGCCCTTCCTCAATACCGACCAGGCGGCGGCCTATCTCAAGATTTCGAGCCGGCTGCTGCGGCGTTTGCGCGTGCGCGGCGAAGGGCCGATCTTCCGCCGCCACTGCCGCTTCATCCAGTATCATATCGACGATTTGGACGCGTGGAGCGTCGAGCATGCCGCGCGAGAACGCGCATGACTAGCCGCAGGCAGAACCCGTCCGACGCGCCGCTGCTCGCCTGGGGTGACGCGCTGCGCGCGCGCCGCGCGCGCCGCCACCGTCTCGTGCGCCGTGCCGCCGTGCTCGCCGTGGGCGCCGCGCTCATGGCCGCGACGATCGTCGCGCCGCCCGCGCCCCGGCTGGTTTGGAATGCGAGCGCGAGCG
The DNA here is from genome assembly GCA_006438735.1 of Sphingomonas koreensis. Taxonomy (GTDB): domain Bacteria; phylum Pseudomonadota; class Alphaproteobacteria; order Sphingomonadales; family Sphingomonadaceae; genus Sphingomonas; species Sphingomonas koreensis_A. Next base: position 512,168 of record RCZF01000001.1, read on the forward strand.
CGCCGGTGGGCCTATACGCGGTCCGCCCCGGCGCGATGATCGCGCGCGGCGACATGGTCATCGCGCGACTGCCGCCGGGCTACCGGAGACTCGCCGCAGCCCGGCATTATCTTCCCGCCAACGTGCCGCTGGTGAAGCGCGCGGTCGGTGTCGCCGGCGACGAAATCTGCGCGCTCGGCGAACAGATTTTCCTCAACGGAACGCCGGTCGCGGCGCGCCAGCGTACCGACGCGAGGGCGCGCGCGATGCCGCGCTGGACCGGCTGCATCCGGCTGCGCGGCGGTCAGCTTTTCCTGTTGATGGCGGACAGTCCCGAGTCGTTCGACGGGCGCTATTTCGGTGTCACCGAGGCGGGTGATTTGGTCGGCAAGGCGCGGCTGCTATGGCCGCGCTGATCCGTCTCGGCGTTGCGCTCGCGTTGATAGTGGCGGTGCCAGCGCAAGCGGACCCGGTCGACCGCTGGCGTCCGATGATCGACGAAGCCTCGACCCGGTTCGGTGTCCCGACCGGCTGGATCGAGCGCGTGATCCACGCGGAGAGCGGGGGATCGACCACGATCCACGGCCGCCCGATCCGCAGCCGCGTCGGTGCGATCGGGCTGATGCAGCTGATGCCGGCGACCTGGGATGCGCTGCGCCGCCGCCTTGGCTTGGGACGCGATCCCGACGATCCGCGCGACAATATCCTCGCCGGCACCTGCTATTTGCGGCTGCTGTACGACCGGTTCGGCTATCCCGGTCTCTTCGCCGCCTATAATGCCGGCCCGGCACGCTACGCCGCCTTTCTGGCCGGGCGGCAGCCGCTGCCAGTTGAGACCATCGCCTATCTGAGCAGCGTGGGTGGAAGCGCCCCGGTGCCGGTATTGGCTGTATCCAACCCCCCGCCGCCGATCCTGTTCGCGGTGCGCCATGATGGACCGACCAATGCGAAATTACAGGAGACGACGCTTGCGTCGGCGTCGTTGTTCGCGATCCGCACGGCCCAGCCATGATCGCGGGCGGGGGAGGGGCTCGTCTCGGGTCTGCCTATCATGACGGGCGGCGGGACGGCTCTCAAGGCCGGCGGCCCCTCCAATTTTGCCGCGCATCCGGAGCGTGCTGCGCACGCGAGTCTTTGTTTGTCAGCGCAACAAAATCGGTTCCTCCGCCGCCGCTGACGCGGCGCTCCACTGCGTTTCGCGGCCCTGACAGCCGCCCCGCCACCCGTCTCCTGGGACGCGTCCTCGATCGGAGGATGACGAAGAAGGAGATCATCATGGCACAGGTTCAACCCATCTCGGTCGCGTCGGATCGCGTGATGGCGGCGCTGATTTCGGGGCTCGAAATCGAGTTTGGACGCGGGGCCGGAGAGGCTCTGGCACACCGGTTTCTCGACGCGGAGGATACAGATTTTCGCTGGGATGCACGGGTTCAGGAGCGCTGGATCGGCGCATACGAGAACGCAGACGACACAAAATTCGAGCTCGATAGGGTGAGAATATTGGGGCGGCTCGACGGCAGATGGTTCGTCGCGACGATGATCGTCGATGGCGACGGCGAGGCGCAAGGGATGCTCTGGGCGCGCGACTTTGGCAGCGAACAGGCGGCGCGAAAGGCGTTCGCGGATGCGTGAGCGTCGAGTCGGTTCAGGCCGGGGCGCGGTGCCGGACAGGCACCGTGTTTCGGCCTTTTTTTTGAGCCTGTGGTGGGGGCGGGAAGGGAGGAACGGAAAACAAGATAAAGGCACGGTCTCGCGACCTTGCCCATGTGATTGTCTGCACATCGTTTTTTCGCGAGGCATGCGCCCCGCGGAGGGAGATACGTTTGCCAGGATTGGCGCAAATTGGCCACTTGCAGCCGCGATTCACGAGACTCGCCGCGCCCTTGACGAGCGAGTGTCGTGAAGGACGATGAATTCGAGCCGCACCTTGGTCGCACCCGCGGCAAGGACGGCAAGCGGGTCGTCCGATTTGTCGGACGCGTCATCGTCGCCGCGCGGCTGGCAGGAGCCAGGACCGGCATTCGCGCTCGCCGGTTCGATGGAAGCCGCATCGGGCGCGGCGCAAGCATCGGGCGCCTGCTCTCGAGCCGCGACCGGTTCGCGGGGATCCGGTCACGACGCGCGGTGGTGAAGACGCGGCTGGTGCGGCTCGGCGCGAAGGGCATGGCGACCGCGCGTGCGCATCTGCGCTATATCCAGCGCGATGGCGTGACGCGTGACGGGGCACCCGGTAAACTCTATTCGGCAGGCCGCGATCACGCGGACGGTAAGGCGTTCCTCGAGCGGTGCGGCGGGGACCGCCACCAGTTCCGGTTCATCGTCTCGGCCGAAGACGGCGCCGAATATGACGATCTCAAGCCCTATATTCGGCGGTTGATGACGCAGGCCGAGGCCGATCTTGGCACCAAGCTCGACTGGGTAGCGGCCGACCATTTCAACACCGAGCGACCGCACACTCACATCATGCTGCGCGGCGTCGACGACCAGGGTCAAAATCTGATCATCGCGCGCGAGTATATCGCGCACGGATTTCGCGAGCGCGCCGCCGAACTCGTCACGATGGATCTCGGTCCGCGCACCGACCGAGAGATCGAGGAGCGCCTCCGCCACGATGTCGATCAGGAGCGACTGACAGCGATCGATCGCCGACTGCTGCGCCACATGGACACCGAGCGTATCGTCAGCGCCGGCGACCGCGATCCGTTCCAGCAATCCGTGCAGACGGGCCGCTTGCGCAAGCTCGCCGCAATGCGACTGGCCGACGAGATCGGCGCCGGCCGCTACCGGCTCGCTGGCGGTCTGGAGGAAACGCTCCGGCGCATGGGGGAGCGCGGCGACATCATCCGCACGATGCAGCGCGAATTGACACGGCGCCGGATCGAGCGGGCGGGGATCGATCAGGTGATCGCCGATCGCGACAGCCAACCGATTGTCGGGCGCATCATCCACCGTGGGCTCTCGGACGAACATTGCGACCGCCATTACTTGCTGGTCGACGGCGTCGATGGCCGGGTCCATTATGTCGGTATTGGCCGCGGCGATGCGACAGGTCCGACCCCCGAGGGATCGATCGTGCGCGTCGCTGGACGCAGTGCGGCGCCGCGCGAAGCTGACCGGATTGTCGCCGCCGTCGCCGCGGCCAATGGCGGACATTATTCGATCGACTTGCACCTCAGGCATGATCCTTCGGCGACAGAAAGCTTCGCCGAGACCCATGTGCGGCGGCTCGAAGCGATGCGGCGATCGGGGGCCAGCGTCGAGCGCGAGCCCGACGGCAGTTGGATCATCGCTGCGGATCATGTCGATCGCGTGACCGCCTACGAACAGCGGCAAGTGCGCGATCGGCCGGTCGATATCGAGACGCTCTCAGCATTGCCGATCGAGCGGCTCGGCAGAGCCGATGCCGCAACATGGCTCGACCGCGAGCTCGCGTCGCAGGATGCGACGCCGCTTCGCGATGCCGGGTTCGGCCGGGAGGTCCGATCGGCGCTCACCGTCAGGCGGCAATGGCTGGTGGATCAGGGGCTCGCCGACGGCGACGGGAACGCCGCGACGCTGCGGGCCAACGCGCTGGCGCTCCTCCAGCGGCGCGAGCTGCTGCGCGTGGCAGGCGTGCTTTCCGATGAACTCGGAAAAAGCTTTACCGAAGCAGCAACCGGAGATGCGATCGAGGGGCGGCTCGCGCGGCGAATCGATCTCGCTAGCGGCCGGTTCGCGCTGATCGAGAAGAGCCGCGAGTTCACACTGGTGCCGTGGCGACCGACGTTGGAGAAGCAGATTGGCAAGGAGCTCGCCGGCACGATGCGCGCGGACGGGATCAGCTGGCGCTTTGGCCGTGACCGTGGTGGCCCTGAGATATCATAAATTGTATCGGCGTTTTCAAATTCGCGGCGTCGAACGGTCGTCGACCTCGCCCGTTGGGCTGTCGCTAGCGACCCCGGGGAGCAACATCAGGCAAGGCAAGACTGACCCCGACACCCGCACTCCGAGCGCGCCAATGAGGCAGACATGCAACGCTCCAACCGACGCCCGGCCGCCTGAAACAAGAATTTCGATCGGAATCGACGAACTCGATCACCTTCTCGGCGGCGGTAGGAGCAGTCTATCGCACAGCCAGTTCGGTCCGTTTGGCGCTACCTCGGCCGATAGGCTATCGTCGCCTGACCTGCGGCGCGAACCGGCAGGAACAAGCCCTTGCCGGTGACCGACAGCGTGCCATTCGCAACGTTGGTCACGTCCGCTGAGAGCAGGAAGTCGCCTTCGCGTTTCGCGCCAATCGCCTTGCGCGCCGAACCGATTACCTTCGCGTAATCGGGCGCGAAATCGTGGCTCAGACCCTGACCGATACTATCGCGGACCGAACTGTCGTTGAACAGCGCGACCAGCAGGTTCGTGATCTGGCTGTCCGTATCGGTTGCGATGGCGACGTCGCGCGCCCGCACCAACTGCGAGTTCGCGACGTTATAGGGAACAGCGGTCAGCCAAACCTCGCCCTTGGTCGATAGGAAGGAGTTGCGCTTCGCCTTCGCCTTGGCGGCGACACCCACCGCCAGATGGCCCGCGGTCGTCGCATAGATCGTAACCTTGCCGAATTCGACATCGACCGGGCCGATGCCGGCGAGTGTGATCCCCTTCTGCGCGCGCTTCAGCAGCGCCCGCCGGACGACGGGTTCCAGTTGGGCGTAATCAGCCAGCACGGGAATGAAGAAATTGAGCCCTCGCTTGCCGGTCGCCGGCGCTGGCGGCGGCAGCGGCGTGGCGATCGGGTCTGGGGGACGATCGCCGACGAAGGTTTCGGTCAGCGCGTCGGCCGAAAGCACCAGGACGATCTTGCGATGATCGATATGGTAGCCCCCAAAGCCGAGCCGCTTCGGCGTCACGCGCATCCAGGCGGGTGGATGTTCCCGGTTCAGCATGATCGAGGTGAAGCCCTGCTTCCAGGCATCGGCCAGCCGCGCGTGCAAGCCCAGCCTGCCGAGCTCGCGCGGCAGGCTTTGTTCAAGTCCTGCGATGATCGGTTTCAGCCGGGCATCGGCCTTGTTGGCGAACTCGATGCGTTGCCCAAGGAAGTCGATACCGGGCGGCGTGGTCCAGTCATAATCGATCGTGACCTTGGCGGCGGGAGACCAGTTTCCCGTTATCGAGAGGCGCGCGACAGCATGGACGATCGCCTCGCCGGTCGCGGTCTTCGATACCATTCCGCCCACCTTTTGCGCGGCGATCGTCGCATGGACCGGAATGGTTATCGTCAGTCGGTCACCGCTTCCGCCAAGAATGAGGCCGCCGCGCGTCACGTCGCCGACGACGCGACAGCCAAGGTCCGGAAGCAGCTTCACCCGGCCAATCCCCAGGTTCACACGTTTTCCCGCGACGCATTTGTCGAGCCGCTTATCGATGCTCCATAGCTGCTGCGGCGTCTCCCTCTCGAGCGCGTGCTGAAGATCGTCCAGCGACGCAGAGATGGGCACGACGATCGTCGATGTTTGGAGGGGAAAATCCGGTGCGCTTTCGACCTTGGGTGGCGCCGGCGACCGGACCGCGTGACTACAGCCCGTCGCGAGCAGCGCAGACGAAGCCGTCAACATTAAATTCGAGCGTGACACCATCGCTGCTCTCCCACACCGGCTCGGTAGCTTTGCCAAAATGTGCATGCGGCCAACGTTTCGAGCGGCTATTTTGCCTTTGCCGCAGGCGGATCAGCCTCCAAAGGTTTCATCCATTGGTGCCAGACCAGAAGCAGCGCGGCCATGATCACCGGTCCTACGAACAGACCGACCAGACCGAGCTCGGCGAGGCCACCGAATGCGCCGATCATCGCTAGCAGGAACGGTAATTCCACCGCGCTGCCGATCACCGACGGCTGCACGACATTGTCGCCGACCGTCATGACGACCGCGCCAAACGCAAACAGCATTCCGCCGGCGAGCAAGTGCCCGGTGCCCAGCAGGATCAGGCTCGCCAGCCCAAACGCGAGCCAAGCACCGAACGGCACCAGTGCGAGGACGACGGTGAACGTCGCGAACAGCAGCGGCTGGGGCACGCCGGCCACGGCATAGCCAACGCCGATGATCGCGCCTTCGATGACGGAGACGAGCACGGTCCCGTTCACAGTTGCTCGCACCGCGCCGATCATTCGTTCGAGGAATTCGCCACCGAACGCGCCGAACATGCGGATAGCAACGATCCGCCCCTGAACCGCGATCTGCTCGCCTTTGGCCAGCAGCGTCACCAACACGACCAGCGTGATGAGAAATAGCGCGGATTCGCGCGCCACTTCGCCGCCGATCGATCGGGTCCAGCCGAGTACCGATGTCGCGCTCATTGAGCCGAGTAGCGCGTTGGCCGCCTGCGGGCTGCCCAAATGCTGCTGCCAATATGCGCTGGCGCGACCACCGATCGCCGGAAGGCCGCCCAACCACGAGGGCGCCGCGATGCCGGCCTGCTGGGCGTGCTTCAGCCAATCGAGCGCGCCCTGGCTCTCCTGCGCCAACGTCACCGCCGCGAGCGACAACGGAAGAATGACGAGCAAGGCGGTCGCCAGCGTGAACCCGAACGCGATCAACCCCGGACGGTTGGGAAAGCGGGCAACCGCGAAGCGATAGAGCGGCCATTCGGCGATCGCGAGGACCGCGGCCCAGGCGATCGGCGTCAGGAATTCGAACGCCATCCAAAGCGACAGCAGCAGGACCGCGAGCGTCAGGTAAATCTGACGCGTGCGTGTCCGTTCGTCTTCGACGACGCGGGCGGGTTCACTGGCGCGCGTTCTTTTTACCGTCTCGGCCATGGCATCGCTCTTCCGTGAATCAACCAAAGCAGGTGGTTGATGGCTGCTCTTTCGTGAACGCGTACCACAAGCGCGGCGTCTGGATCATACCCGTCTCCCCCTGTTGAAATTGCGGTCCTGAACCCGTTTCATATGTCTTCGTTGTCGGACGGCGTCGCCGAGGGCGTTCCTGGCTTTTCCGGCTGCCGCTTGGACTTCCGCGGCCTTTTTCTCGATAGCGCCCTTGGCCTGCGCCTTTTTGTTCCCGGTCACCTTGCCGAGCGCTTCTTTGACGAAGCCCTTGGCCTCCTTGGCGGCGCCTTCGATCCGATCGCTGGTCATGGGCACCTTCCTTCCTTACGCGGCGATAGAGATTTGAACGCTGGTCATGGCCGAAGCAGGTGCGGTTGGCCGAGTTTGGTATCGAAAGTGCGGTGGCGGTATCAAATTGGCTTTGGCTTTAGCGAATCGACGTGCTGCTTCGACACTTCCGCGGCCGAATGCGGGCGCAATTTTCCAACCTCCGGGAGCAACTGTCGCGGAAATTCCCCCGAGAGGTAGCTGGGTGCCGCAGATCGGCCCTGATAACCGCGGCCCAGATCGCCGAACTTAGCGGACGAGCTCGCACAGACTGATTCTCGTGCGGGCGGAGGCCCCGCATGACTCCGACCAAACTGCTTATCGGCCAGATCGCGATCGTGTTCGCCATTGTGGTGGCGGGCGTCTGGTCCGCGACGCAGTGGGCGGCAGCGGCCCTTGCCTACCAGCCCGAGCTTGGCCGGCCCTGGTTCAACGCGTTCGGCTATCCGATCTATCCTATTTGGGCATTGTTCGGCTGGTGGTTCCACTTCGGCGCCTACGCGCCGAAGATATTCGACGAAGCCGGGTCGATCGCTGCGGTCAGCGGGTTCGCTGGTAGCGGCGCAGCGGTGGTCGGCTCGTTATGGCGCGCACGCCAACGAAACAATGTCACCACTTATGGTTCCGCGCGCTGGGCGTCGGCGACCGACATCCGCCGCGCCGGGTTGTTTGACGAGGCGGGCGTCCTGCTCGGCTGTATCGGCCCGAAATATCTCCGCCATGATGGTCCCGAACACATCATGGCGTTCGCGCCGACCCGCTCGGGCAAGGGCGTCGGTCTGGTCGTGCCGACGTTGCTGACCTGGACCGGCTCGGCTGTGATCCATGACATCAAGGGTGAGAACTGGACGTTGACCGCTGGCTGGCGGTCGCGCTTCTCGCATTGCCTGCTGTTCAATCCGACCGACGTGCGCTCGGCACACTACAATCCGTTGCTCGAGGTACGCCGCGGCGCCGACGAGGTTCGCGATGTCCAGAACATCACCGACATCCTGGTCGATCCCGTCATCATGACCGATCGGCATAGCTATCATCTGGCGCTGACCAGCACGACGGGCGCCGCGATGGCAGCATTGTCCTGGACCTATCCGCAGGACGCGCTGATCGCGATCAAACGCTCGGTCGCCGAAGCCGCGGCGCCCGTGGCGACCGGGCTGGAAATCGACCGGCTGCGCTTCGACTATGCGGTCTCCGGCGACAAGCCGGCATGGCGACCGCTTCGCGCGTTCGACGATGGCCGGCAGACCTTCATCGAGTTTCCGGAAAACTTGAGCGTGGGCGAGGCGCCGCCGTTGTTCCTCGTCGATCGCAAGGGTGACGCGCAACTCGTCAATTACAGGGTGCAAGGACGCTACTATATCGTCGATCGCCTCTTCGATGTCGCCGAGCTTCGACTCGGGACCAAGCATCAGGAGGTGGTGCGGATCGCCCGCGTGGCGGGCCGGAATGGCCGGAGGGCGTCGTGAGCGATGCCGTCGAAACGGATGTGCCCGCCGAGCCATCGGTTCCGCCAAAGGTCGATCCAGAAACGCTCGTCCTGCGCGCCAAACCCACGCGCGCGATCCGATTCAAGCGCGGTGTGGTCGTGGGACTCGCTGCGATGACGTCGGTCAGCATCGTCGCCACGGCCTGGGTTGCGCTGCGCCCGACGGCGTTTCATCTCGTAAGTCAAAACGATGATCGCAGCGATCCGGGGGAGGCGCAGACTGATACGCTGAGTGGCTTGCCGGCCACTTATGGCGACGCGCCGAAGCTCGGTCCGCCGCTGCCGGGTGATCTTGGTCGTCCCATCCTCGAACGCCAACGAAACCTTGCGACCGAAGCAGCTAATCCCCGTGATGACGCACAGCGAGCAGATCAAGCAGCAGCGGCGGAACGTGAAACGCGGCTCGCTGAGGTGAAGGCGGCGCGCCAATCCGGACTTCTGGTCAAACCGACCACGGAGGACACCACGGCTGATAGTGTGGTGACGGCTACGCCTTTGCCTGCGCCAGCCGCCGATGCGGCAAAGCCGGCGCTCGCGTCCGATGGCGATCCCAATGCGCAGAGCCGCAAGCTCGATTTTGTCGGAAGCGAAGATCGTGGCGGTCCCACCAATCCGCATTCGCTCGTTCCACCGATGTCGCCAAACACGCTCTCGGCAGGTAGCGTCATCGCAGCCAGCTTGATCACGGGACTGCGATCCGACTTGCCGGGCATGGTGACCGCACAGGTCACGGAACGCGTCTATGACAGTGCCACCGGCCGCATTTTACTCATTCCGCAAGGCGCGCGTTTGATCGGCAGTTACGACAGTGTCGTCGCGTTCGGTCAACGTCGTGCCTTGGTGGTATGGCAGCGGATCATTCTACCCGACGGCAGTTCGCTTGCGCTAGATAACGTACCGGCAACGGATCCATCGGGATATGCCGGCCTCGCCGACAAGGTGGATTTTCATACCTGGTCGTTGATCAAGGGTGTTGCGATCTCGACCTTGCTCGGCGTGGGCTCAAGCCTCACGTTCACCGGCGAAAGCGACCTTGTCGAAGCGATCCGCGAATCGACACAGCAGAATGTGTCGCGCGCGGGCGACCAACTCACCTCGCGCAATCTACAAATTCAGCCGACCATCACGATCCGCCCCGGCGCGCCAGTTCGCCTTGTCGTTCACCGCGATCTCGTCCTGGCCCCTTGGCGGGAAGGAGGCGTTTGATGGCAGGCTTACGACTCGCGAAATTGCCGGAACGCGTCCCGGTCAAATTGGCAATCACCGTGATGCCAGAACTCCATCAGCGATTGCAGGATTATGCGGTGGCTTATGCGGCTGCGTATCAAAACGATGAGCCGCTGACAGAACTCATCCCAGCAATGCTGGCGGCGTTCCTCGATAGCGACCGTGAATTTTCACGCCACCGGAAGTAGTGTGCCGTGGAAAATGAGGGTCACAGCGGAGATCGACCTTTTTCGCTTCCGTCCTTCATTACGCCGAACGAGTTCGCGACGATTGCCCCACTGTCGCGGCGCCAGATTGACCGCATGCGAAAGCAACGTCCTGCGGGCTTCCCGACCGAATACGAACTCGGCAGCGGCAAGAGCAAACATGGCCGCTGCCCAAGGTTTAAACTCTGCGAAGTGATGGCTTGGATGGAAACCCGCGCGCTGTGGTAGCCGCTCGTCGCCGCGGACAGAGCAGCGGCGACCTGATCGACGACATCGATGGTTCCGCCGGTACGCCGAGAATGTCGGCGACCCCGACCTGTCGTGCGATGGCGGCAACTTCACGTTCCCATTTCAGGAACCACTCTCGCTTTTCGTCCTCGAGATCATAGCCATCGTAGATCCGTTCCAGACCCTTCTTGGCGTGATTGAGCATCGCTTCAGCGGTCTCGAAATCGACATTCAGGCGCTTCGTGTTCGAGCGCGCGGTGCGCCGCATGTCGTGAGGCGTCCAACGTTCAATTGGCCGCCCGGCAAACTCGGACATTCGCGCGAGTACGCGGTTGCGCGCCTTGTACCAGCCGCATGGCGCCCTGGGGCCATCTACGCGGCTTGAGGGAAACACCCACTCGCTATTGTGCCGGAACAGAGAGCGACCCCAGGGACCAAGCGCTACGCGGTGCGTTCGCGAATTCTTGACGCGATCTCCGGGAATTGCCCAGACGTCGATCTGAAGTTCGTTCGATTTGGCGTATATCACCTCCGAAATGCGCGCGGCGGTCAGAAGCCACAAAAGCATGCCGCGTTGGTAAATCCGCGGCTCGGCGGCTATTGCGCGGAGAAACCAGCCGATCTCCTCAATGCTCAGTTTGCGGGAGCGAGGTGCCTCGGCAAATTTCAGGTCAGTCAGGCGCGCGGCGGGGTTCGTGGCAAGGCCGATTTCGGTACCGCGCAACGACGATGCCCAACCAAAGAAAACTTTTAGTTCGCCGGCGAGCCGGTTGGCCCGAACTCGTGAAGTCTTGCCCTTGGCGAGCACGAGCTTCGTGAGGTCTTCTTCCGTGATGTCGTGGATGACCTTTCGAGCAAGTTTCGGGGCTATATCGCAATCGTAGATCGCAAGTTTATCGGAGATCGTGCGCGGCTTATTGATCCGCTTTGCGCGTGAGGCACGCCCCTCGCGTACCGCAGTCATGTACAAGCTGTGCGACAGCTCCACGGTCATCTTGGCTCGTTCGATCATTGACCGTTCGACTTCCCGAGGATCGATGCCGGCCTCGATCGACTCGTTCAGGTCCGCGGCCCAAGCCCGAGCGGCAGCGATGGTGTGCTTGGGGAAGGGGCCCAACGACATCCTCACCGTTGTCCCGCAGCGCGCAATGCGGCGGCGGTAGATCCATGTCTTTTTACCGGTTGGCCGGGCTTCGAGTGACAGCCCCGGCGTTGAAGGGTCCGCAAGCATTCCAACCGTGTGAGCATCAGCGGCTGCTGGTGTTAGAGCTTTCCTTCGTCTCATTTCCGACTCCAGGCCGGCCCCAACGACTCAAAAATCGTGACACAAATCATGACACAAACAGCCAAAATCATGACACAAAACATGACACAAGTGCTGTCCAAATAGGTCGGATATGGTCCAAGCCAGTCCAACCCAACGGTCAATTATAAATGCGTGTGATCAATGGCTTATGTGGCCGAATCATGAGAATTCGGAGTGGTGCCGGTTGCAGGAATCGAACCCGCGACCTTCGGTTTACAAAACCGCTGCTCTACCAGCTGAGCTAAACCGGCCCCGGGGGGATGCCCCCGATCGAATGCGCGCTTCCATGCGTCAGGTGACGCCGAAGGTCCAGCCCTCGGTTTGCGCGATGTGCGGGGTGAGGGCGGGGGGATGCCATAAAGCGGGGCGGGCGGCATTGGCGCGCATCCATGCCGCGGTGAGGAGCGCGTCGGCGCTGTGATCGTCGATCTTGCCGCTGCCGAGGACGCGAGCGCTGTCGAGCGCGGGGTGGTCGAGGGCGGTGTTGAGCGCCTCGATCGAGGTCATTTTGGTGCGGCCTTTCTGGCGGCCGGCGGCAATCGCCGCGATGCTGGTGTAGATTTCGACGATCATCGATCCCGCGGCGGGGAGCGGATCGATCGGCCAGACCGGCACCGCATGCTGGACACGGTGGAGCACGCGCATGCCCGTGAGGCTCGATTTGCCGACCTGCGCCGCGCCGACCAGATTGAGGTTGCTATAGGGGTTCAGTCCCTGCTCGCGCTGCGCCTGTTCGGTGACGCGGAGCCGGCCGCGGCCGACGCCGAACAGGTCGCCGGTGCGGCCGCCATGGCGGCGGAAATGCCGGGCCGCTTCGACGTGATCGACGAAGCTGCTCGCGGCAAGGTGCGGATCGCCGGCGCAGATCGAGTCGATCGACGCCCAGAGTTGGCGCGCATCGGCGGGGCTCGCCGCCCAGCCGGGAAAGAATGCGCCGGCGTCGACGAACGGCAGCGAGATGCCAAGATCGAGCCCGACGATGGTGTCGCCCGGCAGTTCCCGGCATAGCCAGTCGAGCACGTCGGCGCGCGACCAGACATGGCCGGGGCGCACGATCGCCGGCGCGCCATTGCCCCGGCCGCACAGCGCGACGGCGATGCCCTTTTGCCGCGCGCCGACCGCGCCCGACCAGTCGATCGCGGCGAAATGCTCGAAGCGGCTCACTTCCTGCGCGGCTTCGCCTTGGGCTTGGCGGCGGCCTGATCGCGGGCGTGCGCGATCACATCACGGACGCGCTCGGCATCTTGCGCGTCGTACCGCACCAGCACCGCGTCCCAGCCGACGTAATGCGGCGTCTGGTAAAAGGTCTCGGGATCGGTCTCGATCAGCAGCTCGATAGTATCGCGGTCGATCGACAGGCAGAAGCTGTCCTGCGGCTCATGGCCAACCGACAGGAAGGCTCGGCCGTTGCTGGCGACCTTGACGGCGGGGCCGCCGTAATAGGTCGATCGTTCGGTATCGGGGATCGTCAGCGCGTGGGCGGCGGCGTCTTCGAAGGTCATCGATCGCTCTCCAGAAGGTCATCCCCGCGCAGGCGGGGACCCATCTCACGTCCGTGCAGCCAAGTAGAAACCCTGGGAGATGGGTTCCCGCTTTCGCGGGAATGACAGTAGCCGCGCTTCACGCCTTGTCTTCCTTCCGATCGCGCCACCACGCCATGCGTTCGGCGATGCGCTTTTCCAGGCCGCGGTCGGTCGGCGTGTAGAAGGTCTGCGGCGTCATTTCAGCAGGCCAATAGTTCGATCCCGAAAAGCCGCCTTCGCTGTCGTGATCATAGGCGTAGCCCTGGCCGTAGCCGATCTCCTTCATCAGCTTGGTCGGCGCGTTGAGGATGTTCTGCGGCGGCATCAGCGAGCCGGTTTCCTTGGCGCTGCGCCACGCCGCGCCGGCCGCCTTGTACGCCGCGTTCGATTTGGGCGCGGTCGCGCAGTAGAGGCAGGCCTGGACGATCGCGAGTTCGCCTTCGGGCGAGCCGAGGAAATCATAGGCGTCCTTGGCGGCGAGACATTGCACCAGTGCTTGCGGATCGGCGAGGCCGATGTCCTCGCTGGCGAAGCGGGTGATGCGACGCAGAACGTAAAGCGGCTCCTCGCCAGCGGTCAGCATCCGCGCCAGATAGTAAAGCGATGCCTGCGGATCGGAGCCGCGCATCGATTTGTGGAGCGCGGAGATGAGGTTGTAATGCCCCTCGCGGTCCTTGTCGTAGACCGCGACGCGGCGTTGCAGGAACGCCGACAGCCCGGCCGGATCGAGCGCGGCGTCGAAATCGACCGAGAACAAGGTCTCCGCCTGGTTGAGCAGGAAGCGGCCATCGCCATCAGCACTGGCGATCAGCGCGTCGCGCGCTTCGGGGCTAAGCGGCAAAGGATCGCCCGTTTCGCTTTCGGCGCGGTCGATCAACTGTTCCAGCGCGGCGCGATCGAGCCGGTGCAGGATCAGCACTTGCGCGCGGCTGAGCAGCGCGGCGTTCAGCTCGAAGCTCGGGTTTTCGGTAGTCGCGCCGACCAACGTCACCGTGCCGTTTTCGACAAACGGCAGGAAACCGTCCTGCTGCGCGCGATTGAAGCGGTGGATTTCGTCGACGAACAGCAAGGTGCGCTTGCCGATCCGCGCATGTTCCTTTGCTTCGGCGAAGACTTTTTTGAGATCGGCGACGCCCGAAAACACCGCCGAGATCGCGACGAAGCGCAAGCCGACGGCATCGGCCAGCAGCCGGGCGATGGTGGTCTTGCCGGTGCCGGGCGGCCCCCACAGGATGATCGACGAAAGTTTGCCGGCCGCCACCATCCGCCCGATCGCGCCATCGGGGCCGGTGATGTGATCCTGCCCGACGACATCGCCGAGCCGCTGCGGACGCAGGCGATCGGCGAGCGGCGCATTCTCGGGAATGGCCTCGGGCGGCGGGGGAGCGAAATCGGCGAAAAGATCGGCCATCGCGGGAAGATAGGAGCCCCAATGAATATTTGCAGCAGGGGGACTTGCGTCGATCCTATCAAGATATATCTTAGCGCTATCGTATTAACGAAAGGACGAGCGATGAGAATTTTTGTTGATGTCGGCCGAGATGGCCGCGGTGGACGCCATGGCTGCGGCCCGCACGGCCGACACGCCGGGCCGGGCGGACGCTTTGGGTTCGTCGGCGCTTATGGCCGCGAGCATGGTTTCGGCGGGCGGCACGGCGGCCGATCGCGCCGTATGTTCGATGGCGGCGAGTTGCGGCTGGTGCTGTTGAAGCTGATCGCCGATCAGCCGCGCCACGGCTATGATCTGATCCGCCAGATCGAGGAACTGACCGGCGGCGCCTATGCGCCGAGCCCCGGCGTGATTTATCCGACGATCACCCTGCTCGACGATATGGAGCTGATCGAGGAGCGCCACAGCGAGGGCGCGAAGAAGCTGTTCGCCATCACCGCGGCGGGCACGGCGTATCTCGAAAAGCACCAGGAACAGGTCGAGGCGCTGATGGCGCGGCTCGCCGAAGTGGGCGCCGAGCGGGCGCGGTCCGACAATGGTTCGATCCGGCGCGCCTTGGGCAATCTGCGCGCGGTGCTCAACAATCGGATGCACAGCGAGGAGCTGGACGAGGAGACGATCCACGCGATCGTCGCCGAGATCGACGCCGCCGCTCAGAAGATCGAGCGGTTGTGATGAGCGTCTCGATCGCTCGCGTGCCGACCCGCTCGGCGAGCCGCTATCTCCAGCAGCTCGCCAAGCATTGGAGCCACAAGATGACGGTCGTGTTCTCGCCGGAGGAGGGCACGATCGACTTCCCCAACGGCAGCCGGCTGGCGATGCGCGCCGACAGCGAGAGCCTGGATGTCGAGCTGAACGTGCCCGCCGGCGAGGACGTCGGGCGGATGCGCCAGGTGGTCGCCGAGCATCTCGATCGCTTCGCCTTCCGCGAAGCACCGCTGACGTTCGATTGGCGCGAGCCCGCGTAGGGGTGCGATGACGTGAAGGTCGTTCGTCATTGCGAGGGGCTTCGCTCGCAACGACGAAGTGGGTGAACGTGGCGTGCTCCCTAGCGCCGCGCCAGCAGGTCGAGATAGGCGTCGAGCACCGCCTGGCTCGCGCCTTCCCAGCTATAGCCTGCCGCCGCGCGGTGGCCGGCATCGCCCATTTGCTCGCGCAAGCGCCGATTGCCGGCGATCCGCGCAATCGCGCTGGCATAGGCATCGATGTCGCGCGGCGGCACCAGGAAGCCGGTGACGCCCTCATCGATCAGGTCGATCGCGCCCGTGGCGCGCGCCGCGACGACGGGCACGCCGGCGGCCATCGCCTCCAGCGTGACGTTGCCGAACGTCTCGGTGAGGCTGGGATTGAAGAACACGTCCATCGAGGCGACCGCGCGGCCGAGATCGTCGCCGGTCTGGAAGCCGGCGAACACCGCGTCGGGCACCTGCTCGGCAAACCACTCGCGCGCCGGGCCTTCGCCGATCACCAGCACCTTGTGCGCCACGCCGCGCTGCTTGAGCCGGGTGACGACGTCGGCGAACACGTCGAGCCCCTTTTCCTTCACCAGCCGGCCCAGGAAGCCGACCACGGTGTCGCCATCGGCGATGCCGAGCGAGCGGCGCCAGGCCAGATCGCGCCGCGCCGGGTCGAAGCGATCGCGGTTCATGCCGCGCGACCAGATGCCGATCGGCGTCGTCACGCCCCATTCGCGCAGCAGATCGGCCATGCTCCCACCCGGCACCATCACCTGATCGGCGCGGTTGTAGAAGCGCGTCAGCAGGTAAACCAGCACCGGTTCGAGCGCGGCGAGGCCATAATAGCGCGGATACGTCTCGAACCGCGTATGGAGCGAGGCGAGCGCGGCGATGCGGTGGCGGCGGGCATAGCTCAGCGCGCGGTGGCCGAGGAAATCGGGCGCCGAGACGTGGATCAGATTAGGCGCGAAGGCGGCGAGATCGGCCCGGGTCTGCGCCGGCAGGCCGCGCGCGACCTTATACTCGCCGCGCCCGCCGATCATCGGGATCGCCGGCACGCTGACGAGATCGCCGGTCGGCGCGAACGCGGGCTTGTCCACCGTCGGTGAATAGACGCGCACCGTCACGCCGCGATCGAGCAGATGGCCGACCAGCAGGTTCAAGGCTTGGTTCGCGCCGTCGCGAACGTAATTATAGTTGCCGCTGAACAGGGCCAGGCGGAGATCGGACGGCTGCATGGTGCGGGCGATAGCGCCAATTGCCGCCGATGCCTATCTGTCTGGCGAAGGAGACAGAACACATGACCGACCTCGCCGATTTTCCGATCACCCGCCGCTGGCCCGCGCAACATCCCGATCGCATCCAGCTCTATTCGCTCAATACGCCCAATGGCGTGAAGGCGTCGATCATGCTGGAGGAGACCGGGCTGCCTTATGAGCCGCACCTGGTCGATTTCGCCGAGAACGACCAGAAGTCGCCCGAATTCCTCAGCCTCAATCCCAACGGCAAGATCCCGGCGATGATCGATCCCGACGGGCCGGGCGGCCAACCGCTGGCGTTGTTCGAAAGCGGCGCGATCCTGCTTTATCTGGCCGACAAGACGGGCCAGTTCATCCCCGCCGATCCGGCCGGGCGCTGGCACGCGATCCAATGGGTGATGTTCCAGATGGGCGGCGTCGGCCCGATGTTCGGCCAGCTCGGCTTCTTCAACAAGTTCGCCGGCAAGGACTGGGAGGATAAGCGCCCGTTGCATCGCTACGCCGAGGAGACAAAACGCCTGCTCGGCGTGATGGACGCGGCGCTCGCCGGCAAAAGCTGGTTCCTCGGTGACGATTACTCGATCGCCGACATCTCGATGCTCGGCTGGGTCCGCAACCTCATCGGGTTCTACGAGGCGCGAGAGCTCGTCGGGTTCGACGCTTTCAAAAACGTCGCCACCTGGCTAGACCGCGGCCTCGCGCGACCTGCGGTGCAACGCGGGCTGACGATCCCATCGAAGGATTGACGCATTCGCCGCCGCAACACGGCCATCGCCCCGACCTTCATCCCGGCCTGGAGCCGGGATCAGGCTTCTTCTTCCGTCGGACAATAAAAGCGCCGGATTCTGGTAAGATGAGCAACTGCGAAATGTCACCAGGTGGGTGGATTTTAGACCGCCTGCTTGCAGATAAAAGCGCTGGAAAGCTGATGTTCGGGAATTAAGCTGGCGGTGGTTTGATATCTTCCAAGCGAAGGTGGAATGCACATATGTTTTTAGCGTCGATCATTGGCTTGCTGCTTCTTCCACAGCCGGCGGCGCAAAGCCCAATAAAACAATAGGCACGTGACAGCTTTCGCGACGCTGTTGAAGACTATCAAATGTTTGTCGTCCCGCACTGTGCGCCAGATCAGGTTCGCGCCTATGTGGACGCCCGGGCAATCCGAGACCGTGCTTTCGTTCGATCTCTGCATAATACCAAGTTGGAGGCTGATTATAAGCAAGCCGTCGCCGATCGTGCCGACAAAGATCGTCACACTGTGTTCGAGTGCTTCGGACCTCCACCCCCGCCGCCCGGCGGGCATTCAGTGCCGCCGACCACAACGCAAACAGTGGCTCATGAAAAGGACTCACTGGCCGAGTACTTTGCAGAAGGCGACCGGAAATTTGCTATGATGGAACGCTTTCGCGACATATTGAGCGGTTCGCCGAACAGGTAACGTCCGCTTCCGGCGCAGAGTTCTGCGCGTGCGAACGGCTACTGTTTGGGCGCTTTCCATCGCTACCGAAGCAACAAAAGCGCAATGACATCAATCGGCAGCACGCTCACCGCAAACGCTACCGTCCATGCGAACGGGCGACCGACCCTCTCGTCCACGAAGCTGATCGCACCCTCGGCGAGCGCTATGATGCCCACGCCATACATTCGACCATTTTAGTCTCTTGCTGAATGTCTGCTTCTGACGGGCGCGGCGATGATTATTAACGGCGTAGCCTGGGACGCAAGCAGCCATCCGAGCACGCTGTCCTCGCCCTCTAAACCGCGCTAATCTCCTATTATGGCTGACCACCGCGATATCGGGCTCACGCTCGATCCGAAATTCGATGCCGTCGGGCTGATCACCGCGGTCGTCACCGATCGCGCGTCGGGCGAGGTGTTGATGGTAGCGCATATGGATGCCGAGGCGCTCGCGAGCACGATCGCGACGGGCGAGGCGCATTTCTGGTCGCGCAGCCGCAAGGCGCTGTGGAAGAAGGGCGAAACCTCGGGCAACGTGCTGCGCGTGGTCGATCTGCGGATCGATTGCGATCAGGATGCGGTGTGGCTGATCGTCGATCCCGCCGGGCCGGCTTGCCATACCGGGGCGCGGAGCTGTTTCTACCGGCGTGTGGATGGCGATCGGTTGGCGCCGGTCGAGTGATTACGCTGTTTCGTCGTTGCGAGCGCAGCGAAGCAATCCAGAGTCTCGCTCGCTGCGCTGGATTGCTTCGCTGTGCTCGCAATGACGGGGTTGGGCGGGGAGCCGCCGTCCTACTCTTCGCCGTCGCTTTGGCGGGTTGTTCGTCGCATCAGCAACCCGCAACCGCCGACGATCCAACCGGCGCGGGCGCGCGGTTGGAGGCGGCGGCGATCGCCACCGGCGTCGTCGCCGATCCCGACAGCAGCGATCTCACCGGCGTCTACGCGCGCGACACCGATTCGATCTGCATCGTGCCCGCCGCCACCGATTTCCGCATCGGCGTGGGCATGGACTACGGCGCGGGCCAGCAATGCGCCGGGCAGGGCAGCGTGACGCGCGACGGCGCGACGCTGCACATCGCGATCGGCGACGGCGGCTGCCGGTTCGACGGGCGGTTCGACGGCGATCGCATCGCCTTGCCGGGGAGCCTGCCGGCCGCCTGCGACGCGCTGTGCAGCGGGCGGGCTTCGCTTGCCGGCATGGCGGTCGATCGGCTGAGCAATTCGCTGTCCGAGGCTGAGACGCTGCGCGGGCCGAAGGGGCAGGCGCTGTGTGGCGGCTGACTTGACGTTCACGTAAAGCAGGCGCTAAGACGGCGGCCATGCAGATCGTTTCCGCCCACGCGGCCATCGAGCCGCATCCCGATCGCGAGCATTACTCGATTTCCGACCTCTCCGCGGAATTCGACGTCACCGCTCGCGCGCTGCGCTTTTACGAGGACGAGGGGCTGATCGCGCCCGAACGCCGCGGCACGCAGCGCATCTATTCGCACCGCGATCGCGCGCGGCTCGCCTGGATCCTGCGCGGCAAGCGCGTCGGCTTCAGCCTCGCCGAGATCCGCGAGATGATCGATCTGTACGACATCGGCGACGGCCGGCGGGTGCAGCGGGACGTGACGCTGGCGCGGTGCCGCGAGCGGGTGGCGACGCTCGACGCGCAGAAGCGCGACATCGACGCCTCGATCGACGAACTCAACGATTTCATCGCGCTGCTCGAAGCGGGCCGCGCCGAGCTTCACAAGGACTGATCTCATGCCGCAATATACGCCGCCGGTGCGCGATACGCGCTTCATCCTCGAGCATGTCGTGGGGCTGCAGGGGCACGCCAACCTGCCGGGCTTCGCCAACGCCACGCCCGACGTGGTCGATGCGGTGCTCGACGAAGGCGGGCGGTTCGTGGCCGAGGTGCTGTTCCCGCTCAACCAGTCGGGCGATGCGCAAGGGTGCACGCGGCACGACGACGGCAGCGTGACGACGCCCGAAGGCTTCAAGGCGGCGTACGACCAGTTCGTCGAATCGGGCTGGGGCACGCTGTCCGCGCCCGAAGAGTTCGGCGGGCAGGCGATGCCGCATGTCGTGGCGACGGCGTTCGAGGAGTTCATGATCTCCTCCAACATGGCGTTCGCGATGTATCCGGGGCTGACGCACGGCGCGATCGCCGCGTTGCTTGCCAAGGGATCGGACGCGCAGAAGGCCAAATACGTCCCCAACATGGTATCGGGGAAGTGGGGCGGCACGATGAACCTGACCGAGCCGCAATGCGGCACCGATCTCGGCCTGATCCGCACAAAGGCCGAGCCGCAGGGCGACGGCAGCTACAAGCTTACCGGCACCAAGATCTTCATCTCGTCGGGCGAGCATGACCTGACCGAGAACATCATCCACCTCGTGCTGGCCAAGACGCCGGGCGCGCCCGACAGCTCGAAGGGGATTTCGCTGTTCGTGGTGCCGAAGTTCCTGGTCGGCGACGACGGCTCGATCGGCGCGCGGAACGCCGTGTCGTGCGGCTCGATCGAGCACAAGATGGGCATCCACGCCAATTCGACCTGCGTGATGAATTACGACGGCGCGACCGGCTGGCTGGTCGGCGACGAGATGAAGGGCCTCGCCGCGATGTTCATCATGATGAACGCGGCGCGGCTCGGCGTCGGCCTGCAGGGGCTCGGCGTGGCCGAGGTCGCCTATCAGAACGCGGTTCGATATGCGCAGGATCGCCGGCAGGGCCGCGCGCTGACCGGGCCGAAGGAGCCGAACGAAAAGGCCGACACGCTGTTCGTCCACCCCGACGTTCGGCGGATGCTGATGGACGCCAAAGCGATCACCGAAGGGCTGCGCGCCTTGTGCCTGTGGGGCGCGCTGCAGGTCGATCTCGAGCATCAGGCGCCCGACGACGCCGATCGCCAGCTCGCCGCCGATCTGATCGGGCTGCTGACGCCGGTGATCAAGGGCTATGGCACCGACAAGGGCTATGAGATCGCGACTAACGCGCAGCAGGTCTATGGCGGACACGGCTATATCGTCGAATGGGGCATGGAGCAGTATGTCCGCGATGCCCGGATCGCGATGATCTACGAAGGCACCAACGGCGTGCAGGCGATGGATCTGGTCGGCCGCAAGCTGGCGATGAACGGCGGCCGCGCGGTGCAGGCGTTCTTCAAGGTGGTCGGCGACGAGGTTGCCGCGGCCAAGAACAACGAAAAACTCGCCGATTTCGCGGCCAAGCTGGAACGCGCCAATGGCGAGCTTCAGGCGGCGACGATGTGGTTCATGCAGAACGGCATGCAGAACCCCGATAATGTCGGCGCCGGCGCGCATCCATACATGCATCTGATGGGGACGGTCGCGCTCGGCCTGATGTGGCTGCGCATGGCCAAGGCGGCCGGCGAGGCGCTCGCAAGCGGGGAGGGCGACAATTCGTTCCTCGAGGCGAAGCTGGTGACGGCGCGCTATTTCGCCGATCGCATCCTGCCCGAAGCGGGCGCGCTGCGCCGCAAGATCGAGGGCGGGAGCGAGGCGATGATGGCACTGACTCCGGAGATGTTCGTCGCGGCGTGAGCGGCGCTCCGGGTAATGGGCGGTCGCTCTAGCGCCCTTGCGGCGTCGGCGTCGCGGCCGGGCTCGGCGCGGTGGCGGGTGGTGGTGTCTTGCGATGCACGCCGGCGAGCGCGTCGGGCAGCGCCTTGATCGCCGCGGCCGAGGGCGGCGTCACCTTTGCGGGTGGAGTCGGCGCCGGCTTGATCGGATCGACCGGCAGCGCCACCAGCACCTGCTTCTTCATGCATTGGCCGGGATCGTCCCGCGGGAAGGCGACGCAATTCCACAGCGGCTTGTCATAGCCATGCGGCTTGTCGCGGAGATAGCTGAACGCCATCGCGCCGATCTGCGCCGGGGTGATCGGCACGGTGGCCGGGGTGGTGGCCTTGTCGCGCCATGCCATGAACTTGCAATAGGGCCGTTCGCCGCAGGTCTGTGTTGCCAGCGCCGCGAAGCTGCTTGCCGGCCAGGTCGGATCGAGCGTCACCAGGAAGGTATCGGGATCGCCCGCCACCGGGCTGGGCAGACCGCCATTGGCGATCGTCGCGGCGTCGAGCGGGGAGGCGCCGTCGACCGCGCTCGCGTCCAGCGCATGCGCCGGCGAGAGCGCCGCGAGCAGCGCGATCACCGGCTCGTCGTCGGAAACCTGGCGGTTGAAGGCGGGCGGCGTGCCCCACCAGCCGGTCCAGCGGAAGAACAGATGCGTGCCGACGCGCGCGACCTTGTCGAGGCTGGAGCTCCAATAAGGCACCACCCAATCGGTATGATAATGCGTCGAATAGCCGACCGCCTTGTCGACATGGCCGGTGAGCGCGAGCCGCGCGACGTCCCGCGCGCGGTCCCACGCCGCGTCGCTCGGCTTCCAACGGGCGAGCGCGCCGTCGCAGCTGAAGGTGAACTGGCAGCCGGTCGAGCGCTCCGATCCCTGAAACACCACGGCGCAGATCGATTTGGGGAAGGCGGGGTGGCGGACGCGGTTGATGACGACCTGCGCCACCGCCTGCTCGCCGACCGCGTCGTCGCCGGCTTCGTAGAGCACCGCCGCCGCCATGCAATCGATCGCGCGCTGCTGATCGAGATCGCCGCCGGCGAGGTGGAACGGCCGCGCCGCCGGGTTGGGATCGGTCGAGAACGGCACGGTTTCGTTGTAAGCGCGCGCGGCGTCCGGCGTCAGATCGATCAGCTTGAGCGGCTCGACCGGCGGCAATTCCTCGGCCGGCACGACATGCGGGCGAGGCAGATTCCGCTGCACGAGGGTGACCGGCAGCGGCGGCGCAAGGGTAACGATCAGCAATGGCAGCGCGACCACCAGCAGCGCGACCAAGACGAGCACCGCACGCACGACCGGGCCCGCGCGCGGCGGCGCGTCGTCGCTCACGAGCGGCGTTTCAGTCATGCGATCGAGCATCGGCGCGGGGAGCGCTCAGGCCTCGGGCAGGAAATCGGGCACCGACAGATAGCGCTCGCCGGTGTCGTAATTGAAGCCGAGCACGCGGACGCCCTGCGGGAGATCGGGCAGCTTCTGCGCGATCGCGGCGAGCGTCGCGCCCGATGAGATGCCGACGAGAATGCCCTCTTCGCGCGCCGATCGCCGCGCCATCTCCTTGGCGTCGGCCGCCTCGACCTCGATCGCGCCGTCGATCGACTGGGTGTGGAGATTGGCCGGGATGAACCCCGCGCCGATCCCCTGGATCGGATGCGGCCCCGGTTGCCCGCCCGAAATGACCGGCGAGGCGGTCGGCTCGACGGCATAGACCTTGAGGTTGGGCCAGGATTTCTTGAGCGCCTCGGCCACGCCGGTGATGTGGCCGCCGGTGCCGACGCCGGTGATGATCACATCGATCGGCGTATCGGCGAAGTCGTTCAGGATTTCCTGCGCGGTGGTGCGAACATGGACATCGACGTTGGCGGGATTGTCGAACTGCTGCGGCATCCACGCGCCGTCGGTCTGCTCGACGAGTTCGAGCGCGCGCTCGATCGCGCCCTTCATGCCCTTTTCCTTGGGCGTCAGATCGAAGCTGGCGCCGTAAGCCAGCATCAGCCGGCGGCGCTCGATCGACATGCTCTCGGGCATCACCAGCACGAGCTTATAGCCCTTCACCGCGGCGACCATCGCCAGGCCGATGCCGGTGTTGCCGCTGGTCGGCTCGATGATCGTGCCGCCGGGCTTCAGCTTGCCCGATTGCTCGGCCGCCTCGATCATCGCCAGCGCGATGCGATCCTTGATCGACCCGCCGGGGTTCGAGCGCTCGGATTTGATCCAGACGTTCGCGTCCGGAAACAGCTTGTTGAGCCGGACGTGCGGCGTGTTGCCGATCGTCTCCAGAATGCTTTGGGCTTTCATGGCTGTGTCGCTCCCTTTGCCGGTTCGAGGTTGACGATGTCGGGCGGGGTGAAGGTCTTTGCAAGCCTGAGTTCGGGGAACAGTCGTGACCAGACCAGCACGATGGCGATCGCGGCGATGCCGCCGAACGCGACCGCGCCGACCGGGCCGAGCAGCGACGCCATCAAGCCCGTTTCCGCTTCACCCAGCTCGTTCGAGGCGGAAATGGTCAGCTGCGACACCGCGCCGACGCGGCCGCGCATCTCGTCTGGCGTGTGCAGCTGGATCAACGATTGACGGACATATACCGAGACCATGTCGGCGCCACCGGCGACGACCAACGCGCCGACGCTTAGCGGGAACGAGGTCGACAGGCCGAAGGTGAGAATTGCCGCGGCGAACAGCAGCACCGCGCCAAGCATCTTGACGCCGACATTCGATTTCATCGGCCGGATCGAAAACCAGATCGATCCGATCGCCGCGCCGGTTCCCATGCCGGCGGCGAGCACGCCGAGCCCGCCGGCGCCGACATGGAGGATGTCGCGGGCATAGACCGGCAGCAATGCGGTTGCACCGGCGAGCAGGACGACGAACAGATCGAGCGTGATCGCGGCGAGCACCAGGCGATTATCGCGGACATAGGCGAAGCCGTCGGCGATGCGCTGCAGCGGGTGTCGGTTCTTTTGCACCGCCGGCTGCGGCACCTTGCCGATTAGGAACATCGTCGCCGTCGCCACCGCGAGCAGCACCGCGATCGTGCCGTAGGCGATGTCGGGATGGATCGCATAAAGCACGCCGCCCACGCTCGGGCCGGCGATGGTGCCGGCCTGCCACGCGATCGAGCTGACCGCGATCGCCGTCGGCAGGCTTTCGCGCGGGACCAGGTTGGGGGCGAGCGCCGAATAGGCCGGCCCCGAAAAAGCGCGCGCGACGCCGACGAAAGCAGCCGCGACGAACAGGAACGGCAGCGTGAGATCCCCCGCCCATGTCAGCACCCCGAGCATCACCGCGTTGAGCGTCAGCAAGGCAGACGTGGCCCGGACGATCCAGCGGCGGTCGTACGTATCGGCAATCAGGCCGACGATCGGGGTCAGCAGGAACAGCGGTACGAACTGCACCAGCCCGATCATGCCGAGCAGGAACGCCGATTGCTTGATGTCCTGCGTCTGCCGGGCGATGCCATAGACCTGCCAGCCGATGATGATCCCCTGCGCGCTAATCGCGATCGTGCCGGCGAAGCGCGACAGGAAATAGGCGCGGAAATTGGCGATGCGAAGGGGATGCTGGGCCATGTGCGACGCGCTTTAGGGCCGGCGGGGGCCGCGCGGCAATATGCGAAAGCTTGGCGAGATGATGGCAGGGCTTGTGGTGCCGCCGTCTAGGCAGCGGCACCACGATCTCGGTTACCGCCCCAAAAACGTCAGCAGATCGCGCGTCAGGCGATCGCCCTCGGTGCCGAACACGCCGTGCGGCGCGCCATCATATTCGACGAGCTGCGAGTCCGCGATGCCCTTCGCCGCGGCGCGGCCGGTTGCATCGATCGGTACGGTCGCGTCGCCGGTGCCGTGGATCACCAGCGTCGGCACGCGGAACGCGGCAAGATCGCCGCGGAAATCGGTGAAGCCGAACGATTTGGCGCATTCGAGCGTCGGCTGGAGCCCCGCCTGCATCGCCAGCCGCCACGCCCAATCGATGCATTCGCCGCTCACCGGATGCGAGACGATGCCGACGCCGAAGACATCCTTCAGGAAGCTGCGCATGAACGCCGGCCGGTCCTTCTGGAGCTGCTTGGCGATCTCCTCGAGCTGATCCTGCGGCACGCCGTGGGGATTGTCGTCGGTCTCGAGCATGTACGGAACCACGGACGAGATCAGCCCTGCGCCGATCACGCCCTGCCCGCCGTGGCGCGACATATAGCGCGCGACTTCGCCGCCGCCCATCGAGAAGCCGACGATCGTCGCGTCCTGGTCCGCGCCGGTTTCCTTCATGACGTCGGCGAGATCGTCGGTGAGCGTGTCGTAATCGTAGCCAGTCCAAGGCTGGCCCGACCGGCCGAAGCCGCGGCGATCATAGGCAATCGCGCGAAACCCGGCATTGGCCAGCGCCAGCATCTGCGGATCCCAGCTGTCCGACGACAACGGCCAGCCGTGGATCAGCACGACGGGGCGGCCGCTGCCCCAATCCTTGACGTAAATGTCTGTGCCGTCGCGGGTTTTGATATAGGGCATGGGGGCTCCTCGGCCTTTGGTGTCGGTGGAGCAAACGACCGGGCGCGGCCCGCGTTCCGGGGGTGGCGCGGTCCATCGCAACCTGCCAGCATCCCGGCGCAAACGACTCGGGGAGCAACAGATGCGGGGAAAATGGCTCGCGACGATCGGCCTGGCGGCGCTCACGGCATGCGGGCCTTCGCCGCAGAGCGGCAATGCCAGCACCGCCAACGAGGCGGCCGCGGTGCCGTACGGCCCCGGCGGCGCGACCACCGCCAATCCGGGGTGGACGCCGTTCGTCAACAGCTACATCGCCGGCTGGTTCAAGCTCAATCCGTCGTTCGCTGTCTATGAAGGCAAGCATGAATTCGATGGCCAGCTGCCCGATTGGAGCCAGGCCGGGCTCGATCGCCAGGCCGCGTTCCTCCGCACCGCGATCGGCAAGGCGCAAGGCTTCACCGATGCGAGCCTGACGCCGCAGCAGCGCTTCGAGCGCGATTATCTGATCAAGGTCGCGCAAGGGCAGTTGTTCTGGCTGACCGACGCCGATCAGCCGCATACCAATCCGGCCTATTATGTCGGCGGCGGGCTCGATCCCAACGTCTATCTCGCGCGCAATTACGCCGACCTGCCGACGCGGATGAAGGCCGTCATCAAGCTGTTCGACGCGGTGCCTGGCGCAGCGGCGAACATCCGCGCTAACCTCAAAACGCCGATGCCGGCGAGCTTCATCGATTACGGCGTCTCGGCGTTCGACGGTTTCGCCGATTTCTACGCGCACGATGCCGGGCAGGCGTTCACCGGCGTGCAGGATCAGGCGCTGCAGCAACAGTTCGCGGCTTCGGCGGCAAAGGCGTCGCGATCGATGCGCGACATCGCGACATGGCTGAAGAGCCAGCGCGGCAGTGCGACGACAAATTACGCGCTCGGCGCCGACAAGTTCGCGCGGATGCTCAAGGCGACCGAGGATGTCGACGTGCCGCTCGATCAGCTCGAGGCGATCGGCAAGCAGGATCTGGCGCGCAATCAGGCGGCGCTCAAACAGGCGTGTTCGCAATTTGCGCCCGGCGCCTCGATCGAGGACTGCGCCAAGAAGATGCAGGGCGACAAGCCGGAGGGTGGCCCGGTCGCCGCCGCGCGCAAGCAGATCCCCGATCTCCGCGCGTTCGTCACCAGCCACGATCTCGTCAGCATCCCCGGCACCGAGGAGGCGCATGTCGAGGAGGCGCCGGCGTATAACCGGCAGAACTCCGCCTATATCGATCCGCCGGGGCCGTTCGATAAGGGCATCCCCTCGGTCTATTACATCGCGCCGCCCGATCCTTCATGGCCCAAGGCCGAGCAGGACGCGTTCGTGCCGGGCAAGGCGGACTTGCTGTTCACCACCGTGCATGAGGTGATGCCGGGGCATTTCGTCCAGTTCCTCCACGCCAACCGCTCGCCGTCGATCTTCGGCCAATTGTTCGTCGGCTATGCCTATGCGGAAGGGTGGGCGCATTACGCCGAGCAGATGATGTGGGACGCCGGCCTCAACAACGGCGATCCTGAGACGCACGTCGGCCAGCTGACCAACGCGCTGCTGCGGGATTGCCGCTTCCTGTCGGCGATCGGGCTGCACGCGCACGGCATGACGCAGGCCCAGTCGGAGGCGATGTTCGAGCAGCAATGCTATCAGGACAAGGGCAATGCCGAGCAGCAGGCGGCGCGCGGCACCTATGATCCGGCCTATCTCAACTACACGCTGGGCAAGCTGATGATCATGAAGCTGCGCGCCGATTGGACCGCGACGCGCGGCGGCCGCAAGGCATGGAAGGCGTTCCACGACGAATTCCTGAGCTACGGCGGCCCGCCGATCCCGCTGGTCCGCCAGGCGATGATGAACGAGCCGCAGGCGAAGGCGGCGTTCTGACAAAGAAGACAGGGGAATGACGATGAAGGCGATGCTTTATCTGCCGCTCGCGCTGCTGACCACGGTTCCGGTCGGCGCCCAGACGGTGCCCGCAACGACGCCGACTCAGGCGGCCAGCGCCGACGACCCCTATCTCTGGCTCGAGGACAAGGACGGCGCCAAGCCGATGGCCTGGGTCGCGGCGGAAAACGCCAAGACGCTGCCGCGGCTCGAGGGCGATCCGCGCTACCAGGGATTTTACGACGATGCGCTGAAGATCGCCGCGGCCGAGGATCGCATTCCCTATCCCGATCAGACCGGCGGCCGCATCCTCAATTTCTGGCGCGATCAGGCGCACCCGCACGGTCTGTGGCGCTGGACCACCGACGCCGATTACGCCACCGCCAGCCCGCACTGGACGACGCTGATCGACATGGACGCGCTCGGCAAGGTCGAGGGCAAGAACTGGGTCTTCAAAGGCGCGACCTGCCTGCAGCCCGAGGAGCGCTATTGCCTCGTCAACCTGTCCGACGGCGGCGAGGACGCGGTGACCGTCCGCGAGTTCGACCTCACGACCGGCCAGTTCGTGGCGAACGGATTCAGCCTGCCCAAATCGAAACAGGACGTGACGTGGATCGATCACGACACCATCCTCGTCGCGCGCGATTGGGGGGCGGCGACGATGACGGCCTCGGGTTATCCGTTCGTCGTCAAGACGCTCAAGCGCGGCCAGCCGCTGACGGCGGCGGTCGAAGTGCTGCGCGGCGCGGCGACCGATCAGGCGTCGAGCGGCGGCATCACGCTCACCGACGCGCAGGGCCACCGCGCCACCTTGCTGTCGCGCGCGGAGACCTTCTTCGGCTCGGACAAATATCTGCTGACGCCCACCGGCGCGGTCAAGCTGCCGATCCCCGCCAAGGCGAACCCGCTGGGGATGGTCGATGGCCGCGTCATCATCCAGACCAGCGAGGACTGGACCGCGGGCGGCAAGGCGATTCCCGCCGGCGCGCTCGTTTCGGTCACGCTGGCCGATCTGCAGAACGGCGGCGCGCTGACGCCGACGGTGATCTTCCAGCCGGGGCCGCGCCAATCGATCGATGGCGCGGCGCCGACGCGGGACAAGCTGCTCGTGGTCTATTCGGACAATGTCCGCGGCCGCGCCGCAACCTACACGCCGGCCGCGAACGGCGGCTGGACGTCGACGCCGATCGCGCTGCCCGACAATGCGACGATTGGCGTCGTCTCGAGCACCGATCGCAGCGATCTGGCCTATCTCGACGTCACCGGCTTCCTCGATCCCGACACCTTGTGGCGGATCGACGCAGCGACCGGCCAGCTCGCCAAGGTGCGATCGACCCCGCCGCGCTTCGACGCTTCCGACGACGTGGTCGAACAATTCGAGGCGACCTCGACCGACGGCACCAGGATTCCCTATTTCGTCGTCCACAAAAAGGGCATCGAACTCGACGGCACGACGCCGACGATCATGACCGCTTACGGCGGCTTCGAGATCTCGATGACGCCTTATTATTCGGGCACCACCGGCAAGCTGTGGCTCGAGCGCGGCGGCAGCTTCGTGCTCGCCAACATCCGCGGCGGCGGCGAATTCGGGCCGAAATGGCACGAAGCCGGCCGCAAGACCAAGCGCCAGATCATCTATGACGATTTCGCCAGCGTCGCGCAGGATCTGTTCGCGCGTAAGCTCACCAGCCGCGACAAGCTCGGCATCTACGGCGGTTCAAACGGCGGGCTGCTGATGGGCGTCGAGTTCAACCAGCATCCCGATCTGTGGAAAGCGGTCGTCATCCAGGTGCCGCTGCTCGATATGATGCGCTACGAGCAGATCGAGGCCGGCGCTTCGTGGGTCGATGAATACGGCTCGGTCAAGAACCCCGCCGAGCGCGCCTTCCTCGCCAAGATCTCGCCCTATCAGAATCTCAAGAAGGGCGGCTCCTATCCCGAGCCGTTCATCTGGACGACCACCAAGGACGACCGCGTCGGCCCCGAGGCCGCGCGCAAGTTCGCCGCGCGGATGAGCGAATACGGGCTGCCTTACCTGTTCTACGAAGACACCGCCGGCGGCCATTCGGGCGACGCCGACATCGCGCAGGGCGCACGCCTCCAGGCGCTGCAGATGGTGTATTTCTCGCAGAAGCTGATGGGGAAGGGCGGGGCGCAGTAACGTTCCGCCCGTGCCATACCCGCCCCGTCACCCCGGCCTCGAGCCGGGGTCCCGCTTCTGATGACGGCAACTTCTTCTGATGACGGCAACTTCGCCACTCACCGTCATTCCCGCGGGGGCGGGGATCCAGGTTGGCCGTGAAGATGTGTCGAGTGCGCTAAAGTTCTCGATCCCCCCTGCGCGGGAATGACAAATGAAACAGCGGCTCTCGCCCCAGTTGCGGTCATTCGGCCCTAGTCTACGTCGTTGAGCATTTCGGTGAGCTTCGCGCCTAAGGCTGAGGCAGAAGCTGGAAATGCGACCGCCACATCTGGCTGCGGCTCAAAGCCCTCTTTTCCGCCAAGGTTGCGGTAGGGAGTGATCTTCAGCACGTCTTCATCAAGCGAAACGCTTACGTGTTTAGACAACTTCATGAACGTTACCCACGATCTCACACCAGCGGCCCTCAACAGCGGCTTGTCGAGCCGCGCTGCTGGCGAAGGGGTGGCAACACCATCTTGCGAGCGAGCCAGTGCCACTTCGACGGCTCGGCCCAAATCTTCGGGCATGGGTCGATCGAGGGTCTCTACGCGCTCTTCGTCAATCCAGAATCCTGCGATGGTTCTATGAGCGGCCGTGACAAACAACGCGCCTTTTCGCTCGTAAATTGCGGCAAGTTTTCTCATTCGCTTATGCTGCGGAAGTCGAACGCGGCTGTCCATCCCTACGGCAGCTAACCACCATTTTCGGTCATTCCACTGCTAAAAAAGAGTATCGTGTTTCCCTCTTGTTCCACCGGAACATATGCGATACACCTACTCCCACGTTGAACGCGACACACGATTGTTCTAGCGACGGGAGCCTCCAATGGCAGCGAACTTGAAGGTCATCGATACCGGCATGGCGACAGCATCCACTGACAGGCAGAAGGCGCTCGACGCCGCGCTCGCACAGATCGACCGCGCGTTCGGCAAGGGCTCGGCGATGAAGCTCGGCTCGAAACAGACGATGCAGGTCGAGACGATCTCGACCGGGTCGCTCGGCCTCGATATCGCGCTCGGCGTCGGCGGTTTGCCGCGCGGCCGCGTGATCGAGGTGTACGGCCCGGAAAGCTCGGGCAAGACGACGCTCGCCCTCCATGTCATCGCCGAAGCACAGCGCGGCGGCGGCACCGCGGCGTTCGTCGATGCCGAGCATGCGCTCGATCCGGTCTATGCCAAGAAGCTCGGCGTCAACATCGACGAGCTGATCGTCTCGCAGCCCGATACCGGCGAGCAGGCGCTCGAGATCGTCGATACGCTGGTCCGCTCGAACGCGATCGACGTGCTGGTGATCGATTCGGTCGCCGCGCTCGTGCCGCGCGCGGAGATCGAAGGCGAGATGGGCGACAGCCATGTCGGCCTCCAGGCGCGGCTGATGTCGCAGTCATTGCGCAAACTCACCGGCTCGATCAGCCGTTCGCGCTGCATGGTGATCTTCATCAACCAGCTGCGCATGAAGATCGGCGTGATGTACGGCAATCCGGAAACCACCACCGGCGGCAACGCGCTCAAATTCTACGCCAGCGTCCGGCTCGACATCCGCCGCACCGGCCAGATCAAAGACCGTGACGATATCGTCGGCAATGCGACGCGCGTGAAGGTCGTCAAGAACAAGGTTGCACCGCCGTTCAAGCAGGTCGAGTTCGACATCATGTACGGCGAGGGCATTTCGAAGATCGGCGAAATCCTCGATCTCGGCGTCAAGGCCGGGCTGGTCGAGAAATCGGGTGCATGGTTCAGCTACGATAGCGTCCGCATCGGCCAGGGCCGCGAGAATGCCAAGACCTATCTCAAGGACAATCCGGAAATGGCCGATCGCCTGGAAAAGGCGATCCGCACCCGCACCGACAAGGTGGCGGAGGAAATGATGACCGGCCCCGATGCCGAGGATGACGCCTGATCGTCATCACACCGATACGCGGCGCTCGCGCGTCGCACGCATGGAAAGGCCTGCCGGTGACGGCGGGCCTTTCGTCGTTTCGGGGGAGTGGCGAAAGGCACGCGACGCTCTCCACTTTCTCCACTTCACCCTCCCTTCGGGTCGTGATCACCCCAAGTTTCCCGCTGCCAAGGGAGAAGGATGAGGGGGATAATCATGATAGAATCCGCTCAAGCTCGCCCAACGCGAATCCTCCCCTGCAAGGGGAGGTGGCGCGTAGCGCCGGAGGGGTATCCCGCTATCGTCGAAGGGCGACCTCTCCGCCTGCGCGACCGTTGCAACCTCCTTGCAAGCGCAAACCGAAAGGTCGCGTAGAGGTCTCGACCCCAGGTAAATCTCTTATTCATCGGAGGCTCACATAATGACCGAAGCAAGCGACTGGACCGGCGCCGTCGGTGACGTCTGGGCAGCCGAATGGCGCCGCACCGACCGTTCGTTCGCCGATTTCGCGCCCCACCTCGACACCGCGATCCTGGCCGCGGCGCCGCCGGCGGCCGGCAAGGTGCTCGACATCGGCTGTGGCGCCGGGGCGACCAGCATCGCGCTGGCTCGGGCCCGCCCCGATCTGGCGATCACCGGCGTCGATCTCTCCGCCGGCCTGCTCGGCGTCGCTCGCCAGCGCGCCGCCGGATCGCAAGGCGCAGCAGACCCCAGCGACGGACCGGGCGCAAGCGCTGACGCGCCTGGGCTGCTTCGGTCGCCGGAGAAAGGTGACGATCCAGTCTTAGCAGCCGCCCCGCTCGGCACGCTCAGCTTCGCCGAAGGTGACGCCGTCGCCGCCGCGGGCCATCTCGCGCCGATCGATCTGTTCGTCTCGCGCCACGGCGTGATGTTCTTCGACGATCCTGTCCGCGCCTTCGCCGCGCTCCACGCCGCCGCGGCGCCGGGAGCCGCGCTGGTCTTCTCCTGCTTCCGCGCGACCGCGCTCAATCCGTGGATGGCCGAGATCGTCGCGGCCGCCACCGGCGCGCCGCCGGCGCCGCGCGATGATGCGCCCGGCCCGTTCGCCTTCGCCGACGAATCGCGTGTCGCCGCTATCCTTGCCGACGCCGGCTGGATCGACGCGCGCGCGACGCCGATCGATTACACCTATCACGCGGGCGCGGGCGCCGATCCGGTCGGCGATGCGGTGAGCTTCTTCAGCCGCATCGGCCCGAGCGCGCCGATCCTGCGCGCGCTCCTGGCCGATCAGCGCGAGGCGACGCTGGCGCGCATCGCCGAGGTCTGCGAACGCCACCGCCAAGCCGACGCCATCGACTTTCCCGCCGCGGCGTGGATATGGTCGGCGCGGGCCTGAACCAACGCCCGACAAGGAGCGCGACGCATGACGATCATCGTCCATCATCTCGAAAATTCGCGGTCGCAGCGCGTGCTGTGGATGCTCGAGGAGCTTGGCCTACCCTATGAGGTCAAGCGCTACGAGCGTGATCCCAAGACCATGCTCGCTCCGCCCGAACTCAAGCGCGTCCACCCGCTCGGCAAGTCGCCGGTGATCGTCGACACGTCTGACGACAACCGCGTCGTCGCCGAAACCGGCGCGATCATCGATTATCTGGTCGACAAGGCCGACGGCAAGCTCGGCCCGCCCGCCAGCCGCGACGGCGTGCTGCGTTACCGCCAGTTCCTGCACTATGCCGAGGGCTCGCTGATGCCGCCGCTGCTCGTCAAGCTGGTGCTCAGTCGCGTGCCGTTATTCGGCAAGGCGGCGCAGAAGCGCATCCAGCCGATGATCGATGTCCATCTCGATTATGTCGAAAGCGAGCTTGCGACGCGCCCGTGGTTCGCCGGCGACGCGATGACCGGCGCCGACATCATGATGAGCTTCCCGCTCGAAGCCGCGCGCGCCCGCGCCGGGCTCGACGCCGGTCGCCCCGCGACGATCGCCTGGCTCGACAAGGTCCACGCGCGCCCGGCCTATCAGGCCGCGCTCAAGGCCGGCGGCCCTTATGCCTATGCCTGAACCGGCTCTCCGTGCTCCAGCGCGCCTTCCCATTTGGCGATGACGGTCGCGGCGACGGCGTTGCCGATCACGTTGGTTGCCGTCCGCCCCATGTCGAGGAAGTGATCGACCGCCAGGATCAGCAGCAACCCCGCCTCGGGAATATGGAACATGGAGAGCGATGCCGCGATGACGACCAGGCTGGCGCGGGGCACCCCGGCGATGCCCTTCGAGGTGACCATCAGCACCAGCAGCATGGTGATCTGCTCGCCGAGCGACAGGTCGATACCGTAAGCCTGGGCGATGAACATCGACGCGAAGGTCATGTACATCATCGAGCCGTCGAGATTGAACGAATAGCCCAAGGGGAGAACGAAGCTGGCAATTCGATTGGGCACCCCGAATTTCTCGAGCGCCTCGAGCGTGCGCGGATAGGCGGCCTCGGAGGACGCGGTGGAGAAGCCCACCAGCAACGGCTCGCGGATATAGCGCACCAGCGTTCCCGCCCGCGGCCCGATGACCAGGAACGCCGCGCCGATCAGCACCGCCCACAGCGCGAACAGGCCCAGATAAACCGAGCCCATGAAATAAGCGAGATTGGCGATCACCCCCGGGCCCTGCTCGGTCAGCGCGCTGGCGACTGCGGCGAACACCGCGATCGGCGCCAGGCGCATGACGTAATCGGTGATCTTGAGCATCACCTTGACCAGCGCGTCGATCGCCTTGACGAGCGGCGCGGCCGCCTCGCCGACCGAAGTGATCGCCACGCCGACGAACACCGAGAACACCACGATCTGCAGGATCTCGTTATTGGCCATCGCCTCGATCATTGAGGCCGGGAAGATATGCGTGAAGAAGGTGTTGAGGTTGAACGCGGCCTCGTCGAGCCCGGCCGAGGCGGTGGCGGGCGGGAGCGCGAGGTGCAGGCCGGAGCCCGGTTTGAGGAGGTGGACGAGCACAAGGCCGATCGTCAGCGACGTCAGGCTGGCGCAGATGAACCAACCGAGCGAGCGCGCGCCGATCCGCCCGAGCGCCTTGCCGTCGCCCATGTGCGCGATGCCGGCGACGAGCGTAGAGAATACCAGCGGCGCAATGATCATCTTGATCAACCGCAGGAAAATCGTCGTCAGGATCGAGAAATAGCCGGCGATGTCCGTCAATTGCGCGGCGCTGGCGGCGCTGCCGTCGTCGATCGCGGCATTGATGCCCCAGCCGACGATCAGCCCGAGCACGAGCGCGATGACGATAAACATGGTCAGCCGCTTGGCCATTTCCGCTCCCCTGCTAGAAGTGGGCCATCAACGGGAAAGCGGCGCGCTGGTCAAGGCGTGTAAAGGGAGCGATATGACCAAGAGCATCACGATCGGCCGGCGCGGATTGCTGACGGCAGGCGCGCTATTGCCGCTGGCCGCCGCGAGCGTGGTGCGCGCGGCCGAGCCCGATCTTGCCGGGCTGCATGACATCACCGGCGACGCCAAGCCGATCGACACGGCCGAATATGCCGGCCGCCTCGCCCGCGCGCAGGCGCTGATGAAGGCCAATGGCATCGGCGCGGTGGTGATCGAGGCGGGATCGTCGATGGTCTATTTCACCGGCGTCCATTGGTGGCAGAGCGAGCGGCTGACCGCGGCGATCCTGCCGGTCGAGGGGCAACCGTGCATCGTCACGCCGTTCTTCGAATCGCCCTCGGTCAAGGAAACGCTCGCCGTCCCCGCCGAGGTGCGGGTGTGGCAGGAGGACCAGAATCCGATGGAAACGATCGCCGGTTTCCTGCGCGACCGCAAGCTCGCCGCCCGCCCGATCGGGGTCGAGGCAAACGTGCGCTATTTCGCCTTCGAGGGCCACACCCTCGCGCTGCCCGAGGCCAAGCTTGTCCCCGCGACGCCGGTGGTTCGCGCCACCCGCATGATCAAGACACCCGCCGAACTCGCGCTAATGCAGAAAGCGACCGACGTGACGATCGCCGCTTATCGCTGGGTCTATCCCCGCGTCGAAAAGGGCATGAGCCAGGATCAGGTTTCGGCGCTGATGGACGCGGCGACGCGCAAGCTTGGCGGCAGCCCCGAATTCTCGATGGTGCTGATCGGCGAATCGGCCGCCTATCCGCACGGCTCCAAACATCCGCGCACGGTCTCCGATGGTGAGGTGGTGCTGATGGATTGCGGCTGCACCGTGCAGGGCTATCAATCGGACGTCTCGCGAACCTGGGTCCACGGCACCGCGAGCGCGGAACAGCGCAAGGTGTGGGATCAGGTCCAGCAAGGCCAGCAGGTCGCGATCCGGGCGGCGCAGATCGGCACCCCTGCGGGCGAAGTCGACGACGCCGTGCGCCGCTTCTACGAAAGCCTCGGTTACGGCCCGGGCTATCAGCTCCCCGGCCTGTCGCACCGCACCGGCCACGGCATCGGGCTCGACGGGCACGAGCCGGTCTATCTCGTCCACGGCGAGACGACCAAGCTCGCCGCCGGCATGTGCTTCTCCGACGAACCCGGCCTCTATCTGCCCGGCAAGTTCGGCGTGCGGATCGAGGATTGCTTCCACATGACCGATGCCGGCCCGCGCTTTTTCTCGCAGCCGCCGGCCGCGATCGACGCGCCCGTCTGATGGCCGCAACTATCCCCGTCTTCGTCAACCGCTCGGGCGGCACCGCCGCGTCGAAAGGCGACGCGCTGGCGGGCGAGCTCGAAGCCGCTTTCGCCGACGCGGGCTTAACGATCCAGCTTCACCTGATCGGCGGCAACGAGATCAACGCGGCCGTGCGAAACGCGGCGAAAGCGAACGACCTGATCGTCGTCGGCGGCGGTGACGGCACGCTCGGCTGCGCGGCGGAGATCGTCGCGGGCGCCGGCAAGACGCTCGGCATCCTGCCGCTCGGCACCCGCAACCATCTGGCGCGCGAGCTCGGTATTCCGCTCGATCTGCCCGGCGCGGCGGCGGTGATCGCGGCGGGGCACAAGCGCCGGATCGATCTTGCGCGCGTCAACGATCACGTCTTCATCAACAATGCCTCGATCGGCCTCTACCCGGAAATGGTGCGGGATCGCGACGCTCGCGATGCGCCGAAATGGTTCGCCGCGATCGGCGCGAGCATCGCCGCGCTGGCGCGGATGCGGCATCACCGGCTGCACATCAGCCTGCCCGGCGGCGAGACCGACATCGTCACGCCGATGCTGTTCGTCGGCAACAATCGCTACGCGCTTAAGGCGGGTAAGATCGGCCAGCGCGAGACGCTCGAGGGCGGGCGGCTTTCGGTCTATGCGGTCGCTTCGCGGCGGCGGCTGGCGCTGATCGGGTTTGCCGCGCGCACGATCGCGGGGCTCGCCAATCGGCAGGATTTCGCCGCGATCGGCGATGCCGAGACGATCGAGGTCAGCGGCAAATCGCGCAGCGTCGATATCGCGCTCGATGGCGAAGTGATCGAACTGACGATGCCGCTGCGCTTCGAAAGCAACGCCGCCGCGCTCTGCGTGCTCGCGCCCGCTTGAGCAGGCGGCGTCGGTCGCCTAGATGCCGGGCATGACATCGACCAACGACATCCGCCGCTCGTTCCTCGAGTATTTTGCGAACGCCGGCCATACCAAGGTGCCGTCGGCGCCGCTGGTGCCGCAGAACGATCCGACGCTGATGTTCGTCAACGCCGGGATGGTGCCGTTCAAGAACGTCTTCACCGGCCTTGAGACGCGGCCGTACAGCCTCGCCACCTCGTCGCAGAAATGCGTCCGCGCCGGTGGCAAGCATAACGATCTCGACAATGTCGGCTATACCGCGCGGCATCACACCTTCTTCGAAATGCTCGGCAATTTCTCGTTCGGGCAATATTTCAAGGAACAGGCGATCACCCACGCCTGGACGCTATTGACCAAGGAATGGGGCCTGCCCGCCGAGAAGCTGACCGCAACCGTCTATCACACCGATGATGAAGCGTTCGATCTGTGGCGCAAGATTTCCGGGCTGCCCGAAAGCCGCATCATCCGCATCGCCACCAAGGACAATTTCTGGACGATGGGCGACAACGGTCCGTGCGGGCCGTGCTCGGAAATCTTTTACGATCACGGCGATCACATCCCCGGTGGCCCGCCCGGCAGCCCCGATGAGGATGGCGACCGCTTCGTCGAAATCTGGAACCTGGTGTTCATGCAATATACCCAGGAAGCCGGTGAGATCGTCGGTGACCTGCCCAAGCCATCGATCGACACCGGCATGGGGCTCGAACGCATCGCTGCGGTGCTGCAGGGTGTCCACGACAATTACGATACCGATACGTTCAGGGCGCTGATCGCCGAATCGGGCACGCTGACGCATACCGCGACGACCGGCGCGAACCAGGCGAGCCACCGCGTGATCGCCGATCACCTACGCTGCTCGGGCTTCCTGGTGGCGGACGGTGTGCTGCCGGCGAACGAGGGCAGGGGCTATGTGCTGCGCCGGATCATGCGCCGCGCGATGCGCCACGCGCATATCCTGGGCGTGAAGGAGCCGCTGATGCACCGGTTGGTGCCGGCGCTGGTCGCCGAGATGGGCGTCGCCTATCCCGAATTGATCCGCGCCCAGCCGCTGATCGAGGCGACGCTTGCCCAGGAGGAAACGCGCTTCCGTCAAACGCTCGACAAGGGGCTGAAGCTGCTCGATGAGGCGACCGCGGGGATGAAGCCCGGCGACGTGCTCGCCGGCGAAACCGCGTTCAAGCTCTACGATACGTTCGGCTTCCCGTACGATCTCACCGAGGACGCCCTGCGCGCTCAATCGCTCGGCGTCGATCGCGCCGGCTTCGACACGGCGATGGCCGAGCAGAAGCGCGCCGCGCGCGCCGCGTGGAAGGGATCGGGCGACAAGGCCTCCGACGACCTGTGGTTCGATCTCGCCGAGGAAAAGGGCGGCACCGAATTTACCGGCTATGCCGCCGAGGAAGGCGAGGGCGAGATCGTCGCGATCGTGAGGGACGGCGCTCGCGTCGATCGCGCCGGCGCCGGCGACACGGTCGAGATCGTCACCAATCAGACGCCATTCTACGGCGAAAGCGGCGGCCAGGTCGGCGATGCCGGCAGCATCAGCAATGACAAGGGCTTGCGCGCCATCGTTGAGGATACGCGAAAGCATCTCGGCCGCGTCTGGGCGCATCACGTGCGGATCGAGGCGGGGGAGATCGCGGTCGGCGATACCGTTCGGCTGGTGGTCGATTATGCCCGCCGCGGCGCGATCCGCGCCAACCATTCGGCGACACATTTGCTCCACGCCGCGCTGCGCGAGCGGCTCGGCACCCATGTCGCGCAAAAGGGCAGCCTCGTCGCGCCCGATCGCCTGCGCTTCGATTTCTCGCAGCCGACCGCGGTTGAGCATGACGCAATCGCGCAGGTCGAAGCCGATGTGAACGGCTATATCCGCCAGAACGACGCGGTGCAGACGCGGCTCATGACGCCCGACGAGGCGATCGAGGAAGGCGCGATGGCGCTGTTCGGCGAGAAATATGGCGACGAGGTTCGCGTCGTTTCGATGGGCCGCACCGGCGGCGACAATAGTCCGATCTACAGCCTCGAATTGTGCGGTGGCACGCATGTCGGCGCGACGGGCGATATCGGCTTGTTCAAGGTGGTGAGCGAAGGCGCGGTTTCGTCGGGCGTGCGCCGGATCGAGGCGCTGACCGGCGAGGCGGCGCGGCGCTGGTTCAGCGACCGCGATGACAAGCTGCGCGAGACCGCGGCGACGCTCAAGGCGTCGCCCGACGAGGTCCCGGCGCGCGTCGCCGCGCTGGTCGAGGATCGCCGCCGGCTCGAGCGTGAGCTTGCCGAGGCGAAGAAGGCGCTGGCGCTCGGCGGTGGCACGGCGGACGCCGCCGGGCCGGAACAGATTGGTGGAGCGGGCTTCCTTGCCCAGGTCGTCGACGGGCTCGATCCCAAGGGGTTGCGCGGCGCGGTCGACGAGATGAAGGCGCGGCTCGGCTCGGGTGTGGCGATGCTCGTCGCGGTCAATGAGGGCCGCGCGTCGGTCGCGGTCGGCGTGACGGACGATCTGATCGCGACGCGAAGCGCCGTCGATCTCGTCCAGCGCGCGGTCGCCGCGCTCGGCGGCAAGGGCGGCGGCGGGCGGCCCGACATGGCGCAAGGCGGCGGCCCCGACGGCGACGAGGCCGATGCTGCGGTCGCCGCGGTGCGCGCGGCAATCGGCGGTGGCGACGCCGCTGGCTGAGCGCAACCAAAGCGGCGCATCGCCCGTTCCGTTGCGAGCCGCTACCGGCCCTGGGGGAAAAACCATGCGCGCGATGGCGCTCGATCGATGAGGTCGCGGCTCCTCAAGCTCGCCGACGATCTTCGCAGCAGCTACTGGTTCTTGCCCAGCGTCATGGCGTTCCTGGCGATCGTGCTCGCGATCGTCATGCTGGTGATCGACAACACGCTCGGCTCGGCGTGGATGGCGCACGTGCCGTTCCTGTATTCGGCGCGGCCCGATGGCGCGCGGCAAGTGCTGTCCTCGATCGGCGGATCGATGATCACCGTCGCGGGCACGGTGTTCTCGGTGACGATCGCGGCGGTCGTCTACGCGTCGGGGCAATATGGGCCGCGATTGCTGTCGAACTTCATGTCCGATCGCGGCAATCAGGTGACGCTTGGCACGTTCATCGCGACCTTCGTCTATTGCCTGATGGTGTTGCGCACGATCCAGTCGCCCGACGAAACCGGCAACAGCGTCGGCTTCGTGCCGAACGACGCGCTGCTCGTCGGTGTGTTGCTGGCGCTGTGTTCGATCGGGGTGCTGATCTTCTTCATCCATCACGTGCCGAGCAAGCTCCACATCAATTCGGTGATCGAGGAGATCGGCGACCGTTTGCTCGGTGAGATCGATCAGCGCTTTCCGGCTGGCATCGGCCAGGCGCGGCTCGATGATGACGGATCGAATGACCGATCGCGCGTACCGGCGACGTTTCGTGACGACGCCAGCGATGCCGAGGCGGACCGGCGCACGCTGATTTGCGCGAAAAAGACCGGTTACATCCAGCTGATCGACGATCAGGGCCTCATGGCTGCAGCGCGCAAGCACGATCTGGTGCTGCGGCTGCAATATCAACCCGGCGATTTCGCGCATGCCGGCCGGACCTTGATCGAGGCAGCGCCGCCGGAACGGTGCAGCGACGCGGCGGTGGAAGCGATCCGCGACGCCTTTGCGATCGGTGCGCGGCGATCGGCGTTGCAGGATCTGCGCTTTCTGATCGACGAACTGGTGGAGATCGCGGCGCGCGCCCTGTCACCGGGCATCAATGATCCGTTCACGGCGATTACGTGCCTCGATTGGCTCGGGGCGGCGCTGTCCGATCTCGCTGGCCGAACGCTGCCCAGCCATCTGCGCGTCGATGACGATGGCGCGTTGCGCGTGATCGCGCATCCCGAAACCTTCGAATTATTCCTCGATCGCTCGTTCGGCGCCCTGGCGCAATATTGCGCGTCGGACATGAACGCGGCGCTTCGCTACATCCGGGCGTTGGGCGAAGTCTCGATCGATTGCGACGATCCGGCGCGGCTGGCCTGCCTCGGCAGCTATGCCGACAAGCTCGAGCGGCTCGCCGAAACGGCGCTCGAGGGGTTCAATCTCGACGAAGTTCGGCGCCGCGTCGCCGATCTCCGCCGCGCGCTCGCCGAGCCAGACTATAAACGCCATCTCCGCGATACCACCGCGTGGCTCGGCGGCACCGCTTGAAAGGCATTATGACTAACCGACGTCCAATAATTGCCGAGCGGACGCCTACGTGATCGTCATCGTCTCGATCGTCTCGGCGCTGATCGTTGCTGCAGCACTGACCTTTCCGAAGTTCGCCCGATCCGAACGATGGAAGGCGACGGTCACGCCGCTTGCCTCGATCATCGGTAGCGGCTTCCTGATCTGCGGCCCGATCCTCGCGCGCGAATTCGGCAAGGCCGCGATCCTCGCCGAAGTCCTGCTGCTCGCGATCGCCTATCTCGTCGGTTGGGTGATCCGCTTCAACATCGTCCACATCGAGAACATCAAGCAGCGGATCGGCGTCCACGATCCGATGGCCTGGGGCATGCGGGCGGCGCAGGCGACGCTGGCGATCGCCTATGCCGTCTCGGTCGCCTATTATTTGAAGCTGCTCGCCGAATTCGCAATGAAGCCGCTGGCGGTGCCCGACGGGCTTCACGCGGCGATCTCGAACGGCGCGGTTACGCTGATCATCCTGATCTTCGTGCTGCTCACCTTCTCCGGCAGCATCCGCAAGATCGAGCATGCCGCGCATGCGACCGTGTCGCTCAAGCTGGCGATCATCGCCGGCATGCTGGTCGCGCTGGGGCTGTGGTGGGCGATGCACGGAACGACGGGGCCGCTGCCCCCGGCCAAAATCGGCTGGGGGAGCATCCCGCTGCTGCTCGGCCTGCTGATCACCGTGCAGGGCTTCGAGACATCGCGCTACATGGGCGAGCAATATGATCAGCGGACGCGCGTCGTGACGATGCGCCACGCGCAGTGGCTGTCGAGCGCGATCTACATCGCCTTCCTCGCGCTGCTGACGCCGTTCCTTACGCAGGCCAGCCATGCTGAGGGCGTCGCCGGGATCCTCGACATTATGGAGCTCGTCGCGCCGGCGATGGGCATTTTCGTGCTGATCGGTGCCGCCTCCAGCCAGTTGAGCGCGGCGATCGCCGATTCGATCGGATCGGGCGGGCTGGTGATCGAGGTGTCGCAGAAAAAGCTCGGCGTGCGCGCATCGTTCATGGCATCTTGTGCGCTGGCGATCGCGGTGACGTGGCTGACCGATCCGTTTTCGGTGATCGCCTGGGCCTCGCGCGCCTTCGCCGCTTATTACGCGATGCAGGCCGGGCTGGCCTTATGGGTATCGATCCGCACCGGCGAAGGCGGCTGGTGGAAACGCGCCGGTTTCGTGATCGTCGGCCTGATCTGCGTCGTCGCCGCCGCTGCCGGCGCGCCGGCGGAAAGTTGATCCGACGGCTAGAGCGCCAACGCCATTTGCGGCGGTTCTTCGGCCGCTGAGCCTTCGAGGTTCGACACGGTCACCCCGAGCAGCCTGATCCCCGTCCGCGGCGGGAACACCGATCGCACGAGATCGACGCTCACGGCCCGCAACGTATCTCCATCGGTAACCGGAGTGGCCAGCGTGCGGCTGCGCGTGGCGATCTGGAAATCGGCATATTTTATCTTGGCGGTGACGGTGCGGCCGTGGATGCCGGTCTTGGCGCACCATTGCCACACGTCGTCGGCCTGGACGCGGATCGCCTCTTCGATATCCCGCTCTGCCGCGAGATCGACCGCATAGGTCGTTTCCGATCCCGACGATTTGCGCTCGCGGTGCGGCGATACCGGGCGGTGATCCTCGGCGCGCGCGATCGCGTGATACCACCGCCCCGCCTTGCCGAACCGCGCCTCCAGGAACGACGCGTCCTGCGCCCGCAGATCGGCGCCGGTGAGAATGCCGAGCCGGTTCATCTTTTCTGCGGTCTTGGGGCCGATCCCGTGAAACCGCCCGACCGGCAGCCCCGCGACCACCGCCGGCCCGCGCGCCGGGGTAATGACGCATTGGCCGTTGGGCTTGTTCATATCCGACCCCAGCTTCGCCAGCAGCTTGTTGTACGAAATGCCGGCCGATGCTGTGAGCCCGGTCTCGGCGAAGATGCGCGCGCGGATTTCCTCGGCAGTCGCGGTGGCGGAGGGTAGCCCACGCAGATTGTCGGTCACATCGAGATAGGCTTCGTCGAGCGACAGCGGCTCGACCAGCGGCGTGTAATCGGCGAAGATTGCGCGGATTTGCTGCGAAACCTCGCGGTATACCTCGAAACGGTGCCGCACGAAGATCAGATCGGGACACAGCCGTGCTGCCGTGACCGAGGGCATCGCCGATCGCACGCCGAACGTTCGCGCTTCATAGCTAGCGGCTGCAACGACCCCGCGCCCGCTCGATCCGCCGACCGCGACCGGCTTGCCGCGCAGCTCGGGATGATCGCGCTGTTCGACCGACGCGAAGAACGCGTCCATATCGACATGGATGATCTTGCGGCTGTCCACGGCGGAACATCATAAGAACAGCCGCGATAAAAGTCACGCGGCGATCCCGATCGCCGCCGCATCGTTGTGCGGCGCAGCGACGAATCAGGCTTGCCGGAGCCCGACATTGTCCTCAGTCTTCATGACAAGAACCAACGCCAAAGGCGTGTCAGGGAGAGAGAAATGAATATTGGGCAGCTGGTCATTCTGGCCATTGGCGGCGTCGGCGTTTTGGTCGCGCTGATGACGATGGCGTTT
The DNA here is from genome assembly GCA_006438735.1 of Sphingomonas koreensis. Taxonomy (GTDB): domain Bacteria; phylum Pseudomonadota; class Alphaproteobacteria; order Sphingomonadales; family Sphingomonadaceae; genus Sphingomonas; species Sphingomonas koreensis_A. The sequence continues at coordinate 556,661 of RCZF01000001.1, forward strand.
TTCGCGCAGAAGAACACGGTGCGCTAGGGCGCGCGGCCATCTGTCGCCGGTCGGCTGGCTCCCTGAGTAGGATTCGAACCTACGGCCGCTCGATTAACAGTCGAGAGCTCTACCGCTGAGCTATCAGGGAATGAAGCCGAGGGCGGCTCTATACCGCCTCGGAGTCCGGATGCAACCCCATCAGGCGATGAATTGCTCCATCGTGATGCGGTCGTCGAGGGCATGTTCGGGGTCGAACAAAAGCGTCAGATCGCGCGCGCGATCGATCGCGATGTCGACTTCTGTGACCTCGCGGACCTCGCGCTGATCGGCCACCGCGCTGACCGGGCGCTTGTCCGGGTCGATCACGCGAATCCGTATCCGCGCCTTGTCCGGCACGATCGCGCCGCGCCAGCGACGCGGACGAAACGGGCTGATCGGCGTGATCGCCAGTAACGAGGAGGCAAGCGGCAGGATCGGCCCCTGCGCCGAGAGATTATACGCGGTCGATCCGGCCGGCGTCGCCACCAGCACCCCGTCGCAGGCGAGCTCGGGGAGCACGATACGGTCGTTGAGCGTCACTTCCAGCTTGGCGGTCTGGCGCGTTTCGCGCAGCATCGAGACTTCGTTGATCGCCGGGATGACGTGCTCGGTGCCGGACACCGTCCGCGCCGTCATGCTGAGCGGCGTCACCTTGAACGGCCGCGTCGCCGCGAGCCGCTCGTCAAGCCCGCCGCTGCGCCATTCGTTCATCAGGAAGCCGACGGTGCCGAGGTTCATGCCGAACACCGGCACGGCCGGCTGCCGCCCGTCGAGCTGCGCGTGGAGCGTCTGCAGCATGAAGCCGTCGCCGCCCAGAGCGACGACCAGTTCGGCCTCCTCGACCGGCGCCCAGTCATAAAGCTTGGCGAGCACGTCGGCCGCGGTCTGCGCCGGCTCGGTCGGCGAGGCGAGCAGCGCACGCCGCAGCGTCATCCGCCGGTGACGCTCATGTGCCGCGCCACGGCGGGCGCTTCGCCGGCGCCGATGCGGAAATCGTGGCGCTTCGGCTTGAGCCACATCGCCTCGTCCAGCGCGGCGTCGAGCGCGTCCGGTCCGCCGTCGTGCAGCACGCGTTTCAGATCGACCTGATCGTCATGGCCGAGGCACATGTAGAGCTTGCCCTCGGTGGTCAGCCGTACGCGGTTGCAGCCGTCGCAGAAATTGGCAGTCAGCGGCGAAATCAGCCCCAGCCGCGTGCCATAAGGCGATAGTTTCCAATAACGCGCCGGCCCACCGGTGCTGCGATCGATCTCGCGCTCCAGCCCGAATTCGCGCTGCAACCGCTCGAGCACTTCGGTCAGCGGCAGGAAGCGATCGGCGCGGTCCTCGTCGATCGCGCCCATCGGCATCGTCTCGATCAGCGTCAGATCGAAGCCGTTCTCGCCGCACCAGGCGAGCATCGGGCCGGTCTCATGCTCGTTGAGCCCCTTCAGCGCGACCATGTTGATCTTGATCGCCAGCCCGGCGTCGCGCGCGGCGAAGATGTTGGCGATCACCCGAGCGACGTCGCCGTGGCGCGTGATGTGGCGAAAGGTATCGGGATCGAGGCTGTCGAGGCTGACGTTGATCCGCTTCATGCCTGCCGCGACGATTGCTGCTGCGTGCTCGCCAAGGCGGTTCGCGTTGGTCGTCATCGTCAGCTCTTCGAGGCCGTGTCCCAGCCGCTTGCCAAGCTGAGCGGCCAATTCGGTCACGCCGCGGCGGACCAACGGCTCGCCGCCGGTCAGCCGGATCTTGGTCACGCCGCGATCGACGAAGCGATCGGCGATCACCGCAATCTCTTCCAAGGTCAGCAGCCGATCGCGCGGCAGGAACGTCATGTGCTCGGCCATGCAATAGCGGCAGCGCAGATCGCAGCGATCGGTGACCGAGATCCGCAAATAGCTGATCGTGCGGCCGTGGCGGTCTATAAGGGCGGGGGCGCTGGCCATGTGTCGGAGCTAGGGCGTCCGCTGGCGCCAAACAACCCCGTTTGCGGAAACGCTTGCGCAGTCTAGGACAGGCCTAGGGTCGCACAATAGGGAGGGGGCGTGAGCCAGGCCGACGCCAAACACCGCGCACGCGCATCGGCGCCGCTGTTCATCCTGTCGTTCCGGCACCGCGATCCGCTGGCCGCGCTGGCCGCGACCGGCGGCTGGCAGGTGATCGCCGCGCGCCGCATCGACGATGCCGAGCGGCGCTTTCTGGCGAGCGGCGCCGGCGTCGCGGTGGTCGACGCACGCGGCGCGCTGGACGAGGGGCTGGCGGCAGCACGGACGCTCGGCGAGGTAGTGACGGTCAATGGCGGTGCGCTGCTGGCGCTCGTCTCGGCGACGGATGTCGCGGCGCTGGGCGAGTTCTACGATGCCGGCGCGACGCATTTCCTGGTCGGGCCGCACGATCCGGCGGCGTTCGTCCAGGCGCTGCGTTTCGCCGCGCGCCATGTCGAGCGGCTCGCCGGCGGCTGGCGGGCGACCGAGGCGAGCGACAAGCGGCTCGGCTGGCAGTGGCGTCCCGGTCATGCCGTCGAGCCGTCGCCGGTGCTTGCCCGGCTCGCCGGCATCGACGCCCCACTGTATCCGGCGGCCGCGTTGCGGCTGATCGGGCGGGCTGACCGCGCGCTGCTGATCGCCGCGCTACGCCGTTTCGAGCGCACCGCCGAGCCGATCGTCGTGTCGCACGATCTCGCCGAGCTCGGCCGCGTTGTCGCGCACGTCCGGCGCGATACGGCGACCGGCGCGATCGATGCGATGCTCGAGGCGCCGAGCCAGCGGAACGACGATGACGCGGGTGACGGCCGCACCGCCGCCGGCGCGCGGCGCTGGCTCGATCGCCGGCTCGGCGAGGGCGGGGACCGTGCGCCGGCGGTGCTGCTGATCGCGCTCACCCGCTTCGATCTCGTCAACGCGACCTATGGCCGCGCCGCCGGCGATGCGTTGCTGCGCGCGGCGATGAAGCGGATCGAGGACGTCGCGAGCGATCTGTTCGGCCGCGGCGGCATTGTCGCGCGGCTCAGCGGCTCCGAATTCATGCTCGCCGCGCCGGCCACGGGCGGGCGGATCGATCTCGTCGCCGAGCGGCTGTCGGTGGCGCTGGCGCGGCCGTTCGTCGCGGGTGACGCGGTGGTGGTGCTCGGCTCGCGGATCGGCGTCGCCGCGCCCGTCGCTGGTGACGACGCCGCGCGCCTGCTGCGCCGCGCCAGCGAGGCGCTGGCCGAGGCCAAGGCGTCCGATAGCGCGACGATCCGAACCGCGCCGGGCGGCGATCGCGACGCCGTGTCGATCGAGAAGCTCGCGGTCGATCTGCGCCACGCGATGGACCGCGACGAGATCGAAGTGCTGTTCCAACCGCAGGTGTCGATCGCCTCCGGCGCGATCGTCGGCGTCGAGGCGCTGGCGCGCTGGGAGCATGGCCGGCTCGGCTCGCTCGGCGCGGAAACGCTGTTCGCTGCCGCCGACCGCGCCGATCTCGCGATCGCGCTGTCCGATCGCGTCCAGCAGCTCGCGCTGGCCCGCGCGGCGCGGTGGCCGGCGGCGCTGTCTGGTTTGCGGCTATCGGTCAATTTCACCGCCGCTGACATCGCGCGGCCGGAATTTGCCGATTTGCTGCTCGACCGCATCGATACCAGCGGCTTTCCGCGGGGGCGGCTAACGGTCGAGATCACCGAATCCGGGCTGATCGACGATCTTGGCGCCGCCGCGAGCCTGCTCACGACATTGCGCAGCGCGGGCTGCCGCGTCGCGATCGACGATTTCGGCACCGGCTATTCAAGCCTTGCGTATCTGAAGGCGCTGCCGCTCGATTACCTCAAGATCGACAAAAAGCTGGCGCAAGACATCGCCGGCACGCCGCGCGACCGCGTGGTGGTGCGCGGCGTGATCGAAATGGCGCGCTCGCTCGGCCTCGCTGTGATTGCCGAAGGCGTCGAGACGCCCGAGCAGCTCGATCTGCTCGCCAAGGAAGGCTGCAATTATTACCAGGGGTTCTTGTGCGCCGAGGCTCTGTCATCGGACGCGCTGGCGACATTGGTGAGAGGGAAAGGGTGATGCGACACATCGGGTTTGCAGTGGCGCTGGCGGCGTGCGCCGCGCCGACGCTGGCGGCGACGCCGGTCGATCAGGCCAAGGTTCAGGTGCTGGCAGCGATGGCCGCAAGCGCGGCGGGCTGGAACGCTGGCGACCTCGATCGGTTCATGGCGGTCTATGCCGATGCGCCGTCCACGACCTTTGTCACCGGAACCGGCGTTGCGCATGGAAAAGCCGAAATCGCAACACACTACCAGGCGTATTTCACGGGCGATCGCGTTGCCGAACGCGGCACACTATCGTTCGAGCCGCTCGATTTTCGGCTGATAGATTCCACCCATGCGCTGTTGATCGCGCGCTATCACGTCGCCCCGGCGGGCAAGCGCACCAAGGAATGGACCGGCCCGACTTCGCTATTGCTCGTTAAACAGCCGGACGGCTGGCGCATCGCCGCCGATCACAGCAGTTAAGGCGCGCGCCGGCGGCCGCTCATCACGCCATCGCCTTGGCCAACCCCCGCGACAATTGCAGCGCGCCGTTGAGCCGGCTCTTCGGATCGCCCCACGCGCGCGCGATCACCAGCTTGCTGTCGGGGCGTAGCTTCGCGACCCCGTCGAGCCGCGCGACATAGGCGAGCAGCCCGTCGATATTCGGCGGCTGATCGTCATGGAACGACACCAGCGCGCCGCGCGGGCCGAGCTCGATCTTCGAAACGCACGCCTTCTTCGCGTTCATCTTGATCTCGATGAGGCGGATCAGATTTTCGGTCGGATCGGGCAGGGGGCCGAACCGATCGATCAGCTCGGCGGCGAACGCTTCGATCGCGTTCTTGTCCTCCAGTTCGTTGAGGCGGCGATACAGGCCCATGCGCAGATCGAGATCGGGGACATAATCGTCGGGGATGAGGATCGGCGCATCGACGGTGATTTGCGGCGAGAAATCGCGCGGTCGCGTCAGCGTGCCGCCGGCCTTGGCCTCCAGGATCGCCTCTTCGAGCATCGATTGGTAGAGTTCGTAGCCGACTTCCTTGATATGCCCCGATTGCTCGTCGCCGAGCAGATTGCCGGCGCCGCGAATGTCGAGATCGTGGCTGGCGAGCTGGAACCCGGCGCCGAGGCTGTCGAGATCGCTCAATACCTTGAGCCGCTTTTCCGCGCCCTCGGTCATCAGCCGGTCGGGCGCGGTCGTCAAATAGGCATAGGCCCGCGTCTTGGCCCGGCCGACGCGCCCGCGCAGCTGATAGAGCTGCGCCATGCCGAAGCGATCGGCGCGATTGATGATCATCGTGTTGGCGCTGGGGATATCCAGCCCGCTTTCGACAATTGTAGTCGAGACGAGCACTTCGTAGCGCTTGTCGTAGAACGCCGACATGCGCTCCTCGACTTCGGTCGGCGCCATCTGGCCGTGTGCGACGACGTAGCGGATTTCGGGCACTTCCTCGCGCAAAAACTCCTCGATGTCGGGCAAATCGGCGATCCGCGGCGTGACGAAGAAGCTCTGCCCGCCACGGTAATGTTCGCGCAGCAACGCCTCGCGCAGCACCACCGGATCCCACGGCATCACATAGGTGCGCACCGCGAGGCGGTCGACCGGCGGCGTCTGGATGACAGAGAGCTCGCGCAGCCCCGACATCGCCATTTGCAGCGTGCGCGGGATCGGCGTCGCGGTGAGGGTGAGCACATGGACGTCGGCCTTCAGCGCCTTCAGCCGCTCCTTGTGCGTCACGCCAAAGCGCTGCTCCTCATCGACCACCACCAGCCCGAGCCGCTTGAATTCGACCGACTTGGCGAGCACCGCATGCGTGCCGATGACGATGTCGATCGTCCCGTCGGCCAGCCCCTCACGCACCGTTTTGGCTTCGCCCGCCGTCACAAGTCGCGACAGCCGGCCGATGTTGAGCGGAAAGCCTTCGAAACGCGCGGTGAAATTGTTGTAATGCTGGCGCGCGAGCAATGTCGTCGGGCACACCACCGCCACCTGCATTCCCGCCATCGCCGCGACGAAGGCAGCGCGCAGCGCGATCTCGGTCTTGCCGAAGCCGACATCGCCGACGATCAGCCGGTCCATCGGCCGGCCGGCGGCGAGATCGCCCAGCACTTCCTCGATTGCGCGATCCTGGTCGTCGGTTTCGGAAAACGGGAAGCGATCGACGAAGCTCGCATAGGCGCTGTCGTCGGGCTCGGCGACCTCGCCCGGGCGCAGCGCGCGTTCGGCGGCGACCGCGATCAGCTCACCGGCGATCTCGCGGATGCGATCCTTCATCCGGCTCTTGCGCCGCTGCCACGCCTCGCCGCCGAGCCGATCGAGCGCGGCGGTATCCTCGCCCGAGCCGTAGCGCGACAGCACGTCGATATTCTCGACCGGCACGTAGAGCTTGTCGCCGCTGGCATATTCCAGCGCGACGCAATCGTGCGGGCTGGTCCCCACCGGGATCGAGGTCAGCCCCTCGTAGCGGCCGATGCCGTGATCGACATGGACGACGAGATCGCCCGGCGACAGCGCGGCAAGCTCGGCCAGGAAGGCGTCGGCCGATTTGCGGCGCTTGGCGCGGCGCACCAGCCGATCGCCGAGCATGTCCTGCTCGGTCAGCACCGCGACGTCGGGCGTGGAAAAGCCGTGATCGAGCGGCAGCACGATCAGCGTGACATCCGTATCGGCCTGGCCAAGCGCCGCTTGCCAGCCCTCCGCCATTCGCGCGTTCTTCAGTCCGTGATCGGCGAGCAACCCGGAAAGGCGTTCGCGCGCGCCGGTTGAATAGCTGGCGAGGATCGCTTTGCGCCCATCTTTCCGTAGCTTGGTGAGATGTTTGACGACCGCTTCGTAGACATTCGAGCCAGCGCCGCGCTCCGGCGCGAAATCGCGCGCGCCATCGACGCCGAAATCGAGCACGCTGGCGCTTTCGGGCTCGTGGAACGGCGTCGCCAGATGCGCGATTGCCGCCGCGCTGCGCTCGGCCAGCTCGTCGGCGCTCAGATACAGCGTGTCGGTCGGCAGCGGGCGATAGCTGCCCGGATCGTTCGATTGCGCGCGCACCCGATTGGCATGGTAATCGGCAATCGCCTCCATCCGCTGCTCATTGGCCGCGGTCACGCCCGAATCGCGGACAATGATCGCGCCGTCGCCGAGATGGTCGAACAGCGTCGCCATCTTTTCTTCGAATAGCGGCAGCCAATGCTCCATGCCGGCCAGCCGCCGTCCGTCCGAAATCGCCTGATACAGCGGATCACCCGTCGCGGTCGCGCCGAAGCGCTCGCGGTAACGGCTGCGGAAGCGCTTGATGCTGTCCTCGTCGAGCAGCGCTTCGGATGCCGGCAACAGCGTGAAGCCATCGACTCGGCCGGTGGTGCGCTGATCGCCGGGATCGAAGGTCCGCACGCTTTCGATCTCGTCGCCGAAGAAATCGAGCCGCAGCCCGTGCTCCTCGCCCGACGGAAACAGATCGACCAGCCCGCCGCGCACCGCGAATTCGCCTGAGTCCGCAACGGTTTCGACGCGGACGTACCCATTCGCCTGCAGGAGTTGCGCGAGCTTGTCGCGGCCGATCCGCTCGCCCGGCGCAAGCCGCGCGACGAGCTGGCGGATGCGGAACGGCGTCAGCGTGCGCTGGCTCGCCGCATTGGCGGTCGTGACCATCAGTTGCGGCGCCTTCGCAGGCTGTTGCAGCTTGTGCAGCGTCGCCAGCCGCTCGGCCATCACCCGCAATGTCGGCGAGGCGCGGTCATAGGGCAGGCAATCCCACGCCGGATAGCTGAACACTTCGAGCTCGGGCGCGAAATAAGCCGCCGTCGCCGCCACCGCGCGCATCTCCGCCTCGTCGGCCGCGACGAACACCGCGCGCGTCTCCGCCGCCCGCGCCAGATCGGCGAGCAACCATGGCAGGAACCCCGCGGGCACGCCGGCGAGCGTCAGCGGCTGCTTGGCGGAAAGGATTTTGGAGAGATCGGGCATGCTGTTTCCTAAAGCCCTCTTCCCTTCAGGGGAGAGGGTTTGGGAGAGGGGCAGGACGAGAGGACGACGCTGCGTGACTGCCCCTCTCCCCGACCCTCTTCCCTGAAGGGGAGAGGGAGGTTATTCGGCGACGGGCACGTAGCCCACGTCCTTCATCTGCGTCATCATCGGGCCGTCGAACGCCGCGGGCACCGCGATCGATCCGATCGCCCAGCCCATGATATCGACGTCCTGTTCCTCGAGCAGCGTTTCGAACCAGGCGATCTCCGCCTCGCTCCACGCCGCCGAGTGCGTATCGAAGAATCCGCCGATCAGCAGGTCCGCCTCCTTGGTGCCGCGGTGCCAGGCGCGGAAGCGCAGGCGTTTGAGGCGTGTGTCTCGATCCATGACGTTTCCAAATGCAAACAGCCGGCGGCTGGTTGGAAAAGCCGTCGGCGACAGATATTTCCGTTCGCCCTGAGCTTGTCGAAGGGCTGTTCTTTCTTCTACCGCGGCAAAAGAAGGACAGGGCTTCGACAAGCTCAGCCCGAACGGGAGCGGAGTGCGACCCAGATAGTCATGCGACCCGAAATCCTCAATCCGCTGTTCGCCGAGATCACCGCACTGAAAGGCGTCGGCCCGGCGCTGGCCAAGCCGCTCGATCGGCTCGGCATCGCGCGCGTGGTCGATGCGGCGTTTCATTTGCCGACCGGCTTCATCGATCGGGTGCCGCGCGACGAACTCGATATGGCCGACGCCGGCCGCACCATTGCGATCACGCTGACCACGACCGACTACCGCGTCAGCAGCGGTCGCGGCCCCACGCGCGCCCATGCGGCGGACGCCAAGGGCAACATCGTCAGCCTGGTTTATTTCGGCGGCAATTCGGGCTGGGTGAAGAAGCTGCTCCCGCTCGGCGAGCCGCGCCGCGTCTCCGGCCGGCTGGAGATGTACGGCCAGGAGCTCCAGATCGTCCATCCGGACTATGTCCTGCCGCTCGACGAAGCCGCCGACGCGCCCGATCGTGAGGCGATCTATCCGCTGTCCGAAGGCCTCACCGCGCGCCGCATGGGCCAGCTCGCCGCGCAGGCGATCGAGCGCGCCCCCGAACTTCCCGAATGGATCGAGCCCGGCCTCAAGGCGCGTCACGATTGGCCCGATTGGCGCGACGCGCTCGTCCGCATCCACGCCGATCCGTCAAATGCCAAGGCGCGCGAACGGCTCGCCTATGACGAGCTGTTCGCCAACCAGCTCGCGCTGACGCTGGTCCGCGCCTCGTCGCGCGCCCGCCGCGGCCGCGCGCTCGGCGGCGATGGCCGGCTGCGCGACGCCGTCAAATTGCCTTACGCACCCACGGGGGCACAAGCACGCTCGATCGCCGAGATCGAGGGCGATCTCCAGCAGAGCCAGCCGATGCTTCGCCTGCTCCAGGGTGACGTCGGCGCGGGCAAGACGCTGGTCGCGGCGATGGCGATGCTGATCGCGGTCGAGGCTGGTGCGCAGGCTGCCTTCCTCGCCCCGACCGAAATCCTCGCGCGGCAGCACGGCGAGACGCTCCGACGCCTGCTCGCGGGCGTTCCCGTGACGATCGCGGTGCTCACCGGGCGCGACAAGGGGCGGGTGCGCGAAAGCGTGCTGATGGGGCTGGCCGACGGTTCGATCCACATCCTCGTCGGCACCCATGCGATCTTCCAGGAATCGGTCGGCTACAAGGATCTCGGCCTCGTCGTGGTCGATGAGCAGCACCGCTTCGGCGTCGCGCAGCGGATGATGCTGCAGGCCAAGGCGCAGCACCCGCCGCATCTGCTGGCGATGACCGCGACGCCGATCCCGCGCACGCTCACGCTCGCGCAATATGGCGAGATGGACCAGAGCCGGCTCGATGAAATGCCGCCCGGCCGCCAGCCGATCGAAACACGGGTAATCGCCGAAGATCGGCTGCCCGATGTCGTCGCAGCGCTCGGCCGCCACCTCGATGCCGGCGGCCAGGCCTATTGGGTTTGCCCGCTCGTCGAGGAAAGCGAGAAATCCGATCTCGCCGCCGCCGAGGACCGCGCCAAGACGCTCGCCGCGCGTTTCGGCGACACCGTCGGCCTCATCCACGGCCGCATGAAGGGGCCGGAAAAGGACGCCGTCATGGCGTCGTTCGCGGCCGGGCGGATCGGCGTGCTCGTCGCGACGACGGTGATCGAGGTCGGCGTCGATGTGCCCAACGCCACGCTGATCGTCATCGAACACGCCGATCGCTTCGGCCTTGCGCAGCTCCACCAGCTGCGCGGCCGCGTGGGGCGGGGGAGTGAGGCCTCGAACTGCCTGTTGATTCGCGGTAACGCGCTCAGCGAAACCTCGCGCGCGCGCCTCGCCTTGATGCGCGAGACCAACGACGGCTTCCGCATCGCCGAGGAGGATTTGCGGCTGCGCGGCGCCGGCGAACTGCTCGGCACGCGCCAATCGGGCGAAGCGGGCTTCCGCCTCGCGACGCCCGACATGCTCGGCGACCTGCTGCCGATCGCCAATGACGACGCCCGCTTGCTGATCGATCGCGACGGCGGCCTCGATGGCCCGCGCGGCCAGGCGGCGCGGACCGCGCTCTATCTGTTCGATCGCGACGCCGGCGTGGGGCTGCTTCGCTCTGGCTAGCGGCCCTTCACCATCGTCGCCATCAGCTCGTAATAATCGCTGAGCGCGATCGGCTGGTCGAGCTGACAACCGACCCGGCCGCCCAGCGACCATCGCACCTCGGCGACGACGACGCCGACCACGGGCAGCGTCAAGCGGATCCGGTCGCCGATCTCGAACGCGGTTTCGCAACGCGCCATCAGGCCGAGCGCGGAGATGTTGACGATCAGCAGGCTTATCGGCTGCGCGTCGGGGCCGAAGCCGCGGGCGCGGTAATGCACTTCGTCTCTTGCGACGAGCCGATCGTCCTTGATCGCCTCCCGACCGTACCCACTCATACTTTGCGCCCCTCCCAATAACTGGGATGTCCGATAAATAGGAACCGAGGCGTAAACCGCGCGGCAAGGAAGCTGGTTGATAAAGTGTTGCGGGGGCGCGTGGAGGGCGGGGCGGTCACACGGCGAGAAGAAGCCTATCGCGTCAGCAGCCCGTGATGCTTCTTGCCTGCCGATACACGCACCGGCGCGTCTCCGACGGTCACCATCGCGGCCTCGTCGGCCACCTTATCGCCATCGATCCGCGCGCCGCCGCCCTTGATCAGCCGCCGCGCCTCGCCCTTCGAAGCGGCGAATCCCAAGGCGACCAGCGCATCGACGATCCCGATCGCGCCCTCCGGCACCGCGTATCGCGGCAGCGCGTCGCCGGCCGAGCCTTCCTCGAAGGTCCGTCGCGCGGTTTCCGCCGCCTCGCCGGCCGCCTCTTCGCCCCGGCACAAGATCGTCGCGGCGTCGGCCAGCACCTTCTTCGCCTCGTTGATCTCGGCGCCGTCCAGCGCCTCGAGCCGCGCGATCTCGTCGATCGAAAGATCGGTGAACAGTCGCAGAAAGCGCCCGACATCGCGGTCGTCGGTGTTCCGCCAGAATTGCCAATAGTCGTAGGCAGAGAGCTGATCGTCGTTGAGCCAAACCGCGCCTGACGCGGTTTTGCCCATTTTCGCCCCGTCGGCGGTGGTGATCAGCGGCGTCGTCAGCCCGAACAATTCGGCGCCGTCGATCCGCCGCGCCAGCTCGAGCCCATTGACGATATTTCCCCATTGATCCGAACCGCCGAGCTGTAACCGGCACCCGACGCGCCGTGACAGCTCCAGAAAATCATACGCCTGAAGGATCATATAGTTGAATTCGAGGAAGGTCAGCGGCTGCTCGCGATCGAGCCGCAGCTTCACCGAATCGAACGACAGCATCCGGTTGATCGTGAAATGCCGCCCAACGTCACGCAGGAACGGGATATATTCCAGCCTGTCGAGCCAATCAGCGTTGTTCACCATGATCGCGTCGGTGGGCCCGTTGCCAAAGCGCAAAAAGCGCTCGAACGCGCGGCGGATCGAGGCGATGTTGCCGGCGATTGCCGCATCGTCGAGCAGCTTGCGGCTCTCGTCCTTGCCCGACGGATCGCCGACCTTCGTCGTGCCGCCGCCCATCACCACGATCGGCTTATGCCCGGCCTGCTGCATCCGCCGCAGCATCATGATCTGCACCAGGCTGCCGATATGGAGCGACGGCGCGGTTGCGTCGAACCCGATATACCCCGGCACCACCTGCTTGGCCGCGAGCGCATCGAGCCCGGTAGCATCGGTCAGCTGGTGGATATAGCCGCGCTGATCGAGCAGGCGGAGCAGATCGGAGGAATAGGTCGTCATGGCGCCGCGCGCTTAGCATGGCGTTTGGCGAGCGTCATCCCGGCGACATCGTTTGTCGCGCGGGGTGAAGTGGAGAAAGTGGAGAGTGTCGCACACTTTCGCCGAAGGGGTCGCAAAGGGCAAAATCGAACCGGCTGGTCAGCAGTCGTGCGTTCGCTCTGCATAGCGGTCCTAGTGGCAGCGAATCTCCAACATTTCCAGCCTCGGGGGACGTCAGCCCGAAAGCTTGCCCAGTGGATCGATCGGATCGCGCCCCTTGCGGATCTCGAAATGCACGCTCGGCCGATCGACCGAGCCGGTCTGGCCCGATACCGCGATTTCCTGCCCGCGCTTCACCGATTGGCCGCGCTGCACCAGCAGCTTCTTCGCATTGCCGTAAACCGTCGTGTAGCCGTCGCCATGCTTGACGATTACCAGCCCGCCCAGCGACGGGATGCCGCTGCCGACATAAGCAACCACGCCGTCCGCCGCGGCGAGCACCGGCGTGCCTTCGGGCGTCGCGATCTGGATGCCGTCGCTACGCACGCCGCTGTTCCCCGGCCCGAATCCGGTGACGACGCGCCCGCGCACCGGCCACGAAAAGCCGCCGACGAGATTGGCCGGCGTCTCGATCGGCGTGGTCGAGGCAAGCACGCGGCGCGACGACGGGGTCGGCGCGGCGGGCGCGCGATTCTCGGCGAGCGCGGGTTCGCTGCCGGTGACGAGATCGTCGACGTCGAGCTGGAAGGCGGCGGCGCGTTCGGCTGCGGTCGAACGCGGGGCGCCGGCGATCGCACCGCCCGGGACCAGCAATCGCCAGCCGGCGCGCAGCAGATAAGGTTCGCTCAGCCCGTTCGCATCGACGATATCGGACCAGGGGACGCCATAAGCCTGGGCGATCGCGATGCCGGTGTCACCGCGCTCGATCAGGTGGTATCGCCCGCCGGGAATGCTCAGCCGTTCGCCGGGGGTGACGGCATAAGGCGCGGACAGGCCGTTGGCGCGCGCAATGGCCAGAATGCCCGCGCCGGTCCGGTCGGCGATTCGGCGGAGCGTGTCGCCGGGGCGCACCGTATAGCTGGTCGCCGGCACGAACCGCCCGTTGGGGGTGACCGGATTGGCTTCCCATGCAGGCTTCGAGGCGGGGAGGGTGGACACTTGCTGCTGGTCGGTGGGCGGCGGCGGCGGCGTTTCGCGCTGCGGGGCACGGCCATAGTCGGGCGGCGGGGAAATTTGCGGAATGCAGCCCGCCACCAAAAAGCCGAGCGTCACGGCGCTGGCCCGTCCGATCCCCCTCATGCCGTCCCCCTTGCGTCAGCGATACGCTGCATCCAGCATAGCAAGCGATTCACGGTGCGTCAGGTCAAGATGCAATGGCGTCACCGCGACATAGCCATCGGCGATCGCTTCGAGATCGGTAGCGTGCGCCGGCGTCTCGATCGTTGGGCCGAGCCCGAACCAATGATATTCATAACCCCGCGGATCGCGGTTGGAGACGATCTGCAGCCGCCCGTAATCGCGCAGGCCCTGGCCGACGACTCGCACACCCTTGACCGCCTCGGCCGCCACCGCCGGAAAATTGACGTTGACCAAGGTGCGCGGCGCGAGCGGCGCATCGATCAGCGGCCGCAGCACGCGCTCGCCCCACGCCGCCGCCGCGCCGAACGGCACGGTGTCGCCCATGCCTTCGCGGGCATAGACCTGGCTCAGCGCGATCGAACGGACCCCGGCCAGCGCCCCCTCCATCGCCGCCGAGACGGTGCCCGAATAGGTCACGTCCTCGGCCAGATTGGCGCCGCGATTGACCCCCGACAGGATCAGATCGGGCGGGCAATCCTTCATGATCTTGGCCAGCGCCATCATCACCGCATCGGTCGGCGTGCCGCTGACGGCGAAGCGGCGCTCGCTGTGGCGGCGAATGCGCAAAGGGCGGGTGAGCGTCAGCGAATGCCCCGCGCCCGATTGCTCATCGGTCGGCGCGACCACCCACACATCGTTGGAAAAAGCGCGCGCGATCTCTTCCAGAACCTTGAGACCCGGGGCGTGATAGCCGTCGTCGTTGGTCAGCAGAATGCGCATCTATCGTGCAATGCCTCCGTCATACTGAGACGCGTCGCCGAATTTTCCATTCAGGCAAGTGAATTTCAGCAAAGTCACGTCATTCCCGCGAAAGCGGGGACCCATCTCCCCGACGTGCCGGCATCACGACCGTTGCGATCGTGGAACGCGCAGAAGATGGGTCCACGCTTTCGCGGGGATGACGGAGATTTCTTGTCTGACAGGAACAATCGCCAAACGGGTTTAGGGTCGCGATCATTTTCGGGCGCTCGGTTCGAGACGATCGAGGCCGGGAAGATAGGGCGCCAGCACCTCGGGCACCGTCACCGAGCCATCCGCATTCTGGTAATTTTCCAGCACCGCGACGAGCGTGCGGCCGACTGCGAGCCCCGAGCCGTTGAGCGTGTGGACGAAGCGCGTGCCCTTTTCGCCCTCAGGCCGATACCGCGCGTTCATCCGCCGCGCCTGGAAATCGGTGCAGGTCGAACAGCTCGAAATCTCGCGGTAGCGGCCCTGGCCGGGCAGCCATACTTCGAGATCATAGGTCCGCGCCGCCGAAAAGCCCATGTCGCCGGTGCACAGCTTCATCCGGCGGAAGGGCAGGCCGAGCGTGGTCAGCAGCCCTTCGGCGCAGGCGGTCATCCGTTCATGCTCGGCCTCGGACGCATCGGGCGTGACGATCGACACCATCTCGACCTTGTCGAACTGATGCTGGCGGATCATCCCGCGCGTGTCGCGGCCGGCGGCGCCCGCTTCGGAGCGAAAACACGGCGTCAGCGCGGCGAAGCGCAGCGGCAGCGCCTCCTCGCTCAAAATCTGCTCGCGAACGATGTTGGTGAGGCTCATCTCGGCGGTCGAGATCAGCCAGCGGCCATCGGTGGTCTTGAACAGATCCTCGGCGAATTTGGGCAATTGCCCGGTGCCGAATGCCACCTCGTCACGAACCAGCAGCGGCGGCACGACCTGTTCGTATTCATGCTCGCGCGCCAGCGTCGTCAGCATGAACTGGCCGAGCGCGCGGTAAAGCTGGGCGACGGGCCCGCGCAGCAGCGTGAAGCGCGCGCCGGCGAGCTTGACGCCGGTCTCGAAATCCATCCCCAGCGCCGGGCCGATCGCATCATGCTCGCGCGGCTCGAACGAGAAATCGGGCAATTTGCCGTGGTCGGCGATCAGCACATTGTCGCCCTCATCCGCGCCGTCGGGCACGTCGGCAAGCGGCAGGTTGGGGATCGCGGCGAGCGCGGTGTCGAGTTCCGCGCCGAGCGCCTTTTCCTCGATCTCGAGAGTGGGAAGACGTTCCTTAAGGGCGGCAACTTGCGCCATCGGCTCGGCCGCGTCTTTTCCGTCGCGCTTCATCGTGCCGATTACCGCCGACAGCGCATTACGGCTTTTCTGCGCTTCTTGCAGCTCGGTGATCAGCGCGCGGCGGCGCTCGTCGATGTCGATCAGATCGGCGGCGCGCGGCGCCATGCCGCGGCGGGCGAGGGCGGCGTCGAAGGCGTGGGGGTCGTCCCGGATCGAACGGATATCGTGCATCGCCGCGCTATGGCCGGGCGCCCGTTATGGCGCAACCCCGCCGGGTCGGCGCGCGTTGGAGGGCGAGAACACAACAACACAGGAGTTTCGACGATGCACGTTCCGCATGACGCCTTCGTGGTGGTGGCCGATGGCCGCAAGATGCTGTTCCTCCGCAACGATGGCGATGCCGAATACCCCAATCTCATCGTCGAACGCGTGCTCGAACAGGATAATCCCGCGACTCGCGATCAGGGCACCGATGCGCCCGGCAGTTCGTCATCGAGCGTCGGCAGCGCACGCAGCAGCTTCGAGCAGACCGACTTTCATCAGGTCGAGGAAGATCGTTTCGCCGCCGAAACCGCCGATCGGCTAAAGAAGCGCGCGCTGAACAACGATTTCGAATCGCTGATAATCGTCGCGCCGCCGCGGACGCTGGGCGAGTTGCGCAAACATTATCACAAGGAAGTCAGCAGCCGCCTGATCGGTGAGCTCGACAAGGACCTGACCGGCCATCCGGTCAATGAGATCGAGGCAGCGCTGAAGAACGCATAAAAAAGGGGCCGGAGCAACGCTCCGGCCCGCCATTTGCCTTGATCGAGTATCAGGCCGTTGCCTGCTTGCGCCCGGCGAACCGCTTGCGGGCAACAAGCGCGGCCGCGGCGGCTCCGAACAGCAGCACCATCGGCGGTGCCGGCACCGGCGCGGGTGGCCCGCCCGACGAGCCGGGATGATGGTGGCCGCCATGATGCCAGCCGCCGCTGGTGCTCCAGCCATGGCTGCTCGAGCCATAGCCGTTCGACGACGAACTGCTGCTGGTCGATGAACTGGTGCTTGAAGACGAGCTGGTCGATGACGAGGAACTGGTGCTCGACGACGAGGAAACATTGCCGCTCGACGAGCTGGTGCTCGAAACGCCGCCGGTGCTGCTCGAGGTGGAAGACGATCCGCCGCTCGACGTCGACGAAATGACGATGCTGCCGCTCGATCCGCTGCTGCCGCCGCCGAAGAATCCGCCGCTGAAAAAGCCGCCGCCGCCGCCGAAGCCACCGCTGCCGCCGACGATCACCGGCGGGCTGCCGCCGCCGCCGAAATTGGGCTGCGGGGGCAGCGGGATCGGGGCGCCCTGGCTGGTCACGGTGACGGTCGCCGGGGCGCAGGCGGTCTGCGTGCGGGTAACAACCTTGCGCCGCACCGGGCGATGATAAGCGACCTGGCGGACCTTCGTCTTGGTCACATGCCGCTTCACGAAGGTGGAGGGGTGTTCGGCCACATGGACCGCACCGCCGCCGACGATCGCGCCGCCGCATGCGCATGCACACAATTTCGCCAAAGCCATCCGCACCGACATGATGTCACTCTTTCGTTACTGGCAATGTCCCCGTGTGCCAGGTCCCGGTTCAACAACGGAGTGCCCGTCGCCTGTGAACACAAGGCCGAAACAAACTATTAAGCGCAAGCGCGTTTACCATGCTTCGTCGGGGCCAACGTCGAAAAACGGGACAGGGCCGCCCCGATTCATGGTTAACGTGCCCTTTTGGAACAGAGTCGACACGGATACTTGTGCGCACGGCGGCGCCCGGGGCCCGCCCGGACGGGAAACGCCGTCGAAACGCGGAGTTGCTTGTCGAGCGCGGCGGGCATGGCTATAGGCCCGCTCGGATCAGGATGATGAGAGACGCGGGCAGCGTCCGCGGTCATTCCGATGGAGGGGTGTATGGCTACGGTGTTGAAGAGCGTGGACGAATCAGCGAAACTTCCGCCACCGCCGGCCCCCGGGGCCGATGGCTACCGGCCGACCGCCGACGAGCCGTTCATGAACGACCGCCAGCTCGATTATTTTCGCGACAAGCTGCTGCAGTGGAAAGAGGCCATTTTGCGCGAGGCGCAGGGCACGATCTCGCAGCTTCAGGCCGATTCTCTGCGCGAGGCCGATCTCACCGATCGCGCGTCGAGCGAGACGGATTGGTCGATCGAGCTGCGCACGCGGGATCGCCAGCGCAAGCTGATCGCCAAGATCGAGGCCGCCGTCCGCCGTATCGACGATGGTGAATATGGTTATTGCGAAGTGACCGGCGAGCCGATTTCGCTGGCCCGGCTCGAGGCTCGGCCGATCGCGACCATGACGGTCGAGGCGCAGGAAAGCCACGAGCGTAACGAAAAGGTGTCGCGCGAAGACTGATCGTGCCTTACCTATTGGCTAAGGATTGATCGGCTATACCGGCCGATCACGATGAGTTTTTCCGAGCACGACGATGGACCGAGCGCCGCAAGACCCCGTCACAGCCAGCCCCCCCGCCGACGATACGGCGAGTAGCCGCAATCAGTCACGCGATAGCCTGTTGCTGGTCGCAGGGTTCCGGCTGCGCGGCGAAGCGTCGATCGCGCAGGTCCGGGTGCGCAATCTGTCGGCCGGCGGGCTCATGGCCGAATATGGCGACTATATCGCCACCGGAACCGAAATCGAGGTCGAAGTCCGCGGAATCGGCTGGATTTCAGGGCACATCGCATGGACCGCCGTCGGCCGCGTCGGCGTCGCGTTCGATCACCAGATCGATCCGCTCAAGGCGCGCAAGCCCGTGGGCCGGGGCGCCAAGAAGCCGGGCTTCGTCAAGACGATCGCTAAAAGCTGAAGGAGCCGGGCCGCCGGAATGGCGGCCCGCGCTCGCCACGGCGATCAGATCGCCAGCAGCTCTTCCTTCACTCGCAGTTTCTGCTTCTTGAGGTCGGCCAAGGTCCGCGAGTCGGGAAGGGGGCGATGCGACTCGGCGGCGATCTGGCGATCGAGCCCGGCATGCTTGGCCTCAAGTGCCGAAAAATGCGCGTTTTGCATGGAAGCGGTCCTCCTTGGTTGATTGACCAACGACGAGTAAAACATGCAATCGTTCCAATGTCGCCCCTGATCGTGGTTACTAACGACGAAGCGTGGCGGCAGGCGCGGCGATCGGTTAAAGCGGATCGGCCCACCGCCGATCGTGCACGGGCCGGCGGAAGGAATTGGGGCGCGTGGACGAGCATAATGCGATGACGCGCCGCCTGGCCGAGTTGCGCACCGAGCATCGCGATCTCGATTCGGCGATTGCCGCGCTGCTCGAAACCAACGCGCCCGATCAGCTTCGCATCGCGCGCCTCAAGAAGCGCAAACTGGCGCTGCGCGACGAGATCGCGATGATCGAGGATCAATTGATTCCCGACATTATCGCCTGACGAATCGTTTTGGGACAGCGCGCCGCACTCGGCGATGTCCCGCCTGCACGCTTTGTGGCAGTCTCGCGCGATGCCGTTGCCGTCCATCGAATCGCCCATCCAGCGCAAGCTGATCGACTCGCTTTATATCGAGGCGATGGTGCTTGCCGATGAAGCGCGCGGCTATTTCGACGAGGCCGGCCGCGCCGATCGCGACGGGCTGACGCCGCTGGAGCGGGTCAGCTTCTCCTGCGAGTCGCTCAAGGTGACGACGCGGCTGATGCATATCATCGCCTGGTTGCTGACCCAGCGTGCGGTCGATGCCGGCGAGATGCCGCGGCGCGATGCGCTCGATCCGTCCCGTCGGCTCGGCGCCGCGCCGAAATCCGATCCCGCGGCGGTGGAGGCGATGCCGGCACCGGCGCGGGCGCTGATCGCATCGAGCGCCGATCTCTATCGCCGCGTCGCCCGGCTCGATACCGCGCAGGACGACGAAACCATCGCACCGAGCCCCGCGCGATCGATGCTCGATCGGCTGAGCCACGCCTTCTAGGAAAGCGTCAGACTGCGCAAATCCGGTCGCGTGCGCTTGCATATTCGCCCGCCAGCCGCTCGATCCGCGCCGCCACCGGCTCGACCTTGTCGACGGCGCCGATCCCCTGGCCCGATCCCCAGATGTCGCGCCATGCCTTGGCCTTGCTCGAATTGCCGCCGCCGAAATTCATCGTCTTGAGATCGCCTTCGGGCAGGTTCTCCGGATCGAGCCCCGCCGCTTCGATCGATTGGCGCAGATAATTGCCGTGCACGCCGGTGAACAGGTTGGAATAGACGATGTCGGCGGCACGGCCGGCGACGATTCCGGCCTTGTAATCGGCCTCGGCATTGGCTTCGTCGGTGGCGATGAACGGCGATCCGATATAGGCGACGTCCGCCCCCATCGCCTGGGCCGCGAGGATCGCGCCACCGTTGGCGATCGCGCCCGATAGGGCCAACGGCCCATCGAACCAGGCACGGATTTCCTGGATCAGCGCGAACGGCGATAGCCGGCCGGCGTGTCCGCCGGCGCCGGCGGCGACCGCGATCAGCCCGTCTGCGCCCTTCTCGATCGCCTTGTGTGCGAAGCGGTCGTCGATCACGTCGTGAAGCGTGATGCCGCCCCAGCCGTGCACCGCCTGGTTGAGCTCCTCACGCGCGCCCAGCGACGTGATGACGATTGGCACTTGCCATTTCGCACAGGTCGCCAGATCGGCCTCGAGCCGATCGTTCGAGCGGTGGACGATCTGATTGACCGCGAACGGGGCAGCCGGCGTGTCGGGATGGTCCCGGTTCCACGCCGATAATTCCTCGGTGATGCGGTGCAGCCATTCGTCGAGCACGCCCTGCGGCCGCGCGTTGAGCGCAGGGAACGACCCGACGATTCCCGCCTTGCACTGCGCGATCACCAGATCGGGCCCGGAAATGATGAACAGCGGGGCGCCGATCACGGGCAGCCGCAGGCGATCGAGCGGGGCGGGAAGCGTCATGCCCGTTTCATAGCGCAACCGAATTGCCTGTCCAGCCGACCGTGCCGAATGGTGTTTGCCTTTGGTGTCCGTTGTTACTAACACACCGCCGCATAATCTTTCAGGGAGTGGGGCATATGAAGATCGCTTTGACGCTGGGTCTGTTGCTGGGCGTATCGACGCCCGCGCTCGCCGCCGGTTCGCTGCCGCAAAATGTCGCGCCGGTTGCATACGACATCACGGTCAATCCCAACGCCAAGGCGATGACCTTCAGCGGCAGCGAATCGGTGACGATCGATGTGAAGCAGGCGACCGACAAGATCGTCCTCAACGCCGCCAATCTCGATATTTCCAAGGTGACATTCGACGGCAAGGCGGCGACCGTCAGCTACGACAAGACACAGGGCCAGATCACCGTCGCGCTTCCTACGGCGGCAAGCATCGGCACGCATGCGATGACCTTCGCCTGGACCGGCAAGATCAACGAATCGGCGGCCGGCTTCTTCGCGATCGATTACACCAATCCCGATGGATCGGCAGCGCGGATGCTGGTGACGCAGTTCGAAGCCCCCGATGCGCGCCGTTTCGCGCCGATGTGGGACGAGCCCGGCTTCAAGGCGACGTTCAAGCTCAGCGCCGTGGCGCCGGGTAATCAGACCGCGTTTTCCAACATGCCGACCAGCTCGATCGACAAGCAGGCCGATGGCACCAAGCTCTATCATTTCGACGTGACGCCGAAGATGTCGAGCTATCTGCTGTTCCTCGGCATGGGCGATGTCGAGCGCAAGACGATCATGGACGGCAAGACCGAGATCGGCGTGATCACGCGCCGCGGCGTCGTCGATCAGGGCGATTACGCGCTGCAATCGGCCAAGCGCGTGCTCGATTATTACAACGACTATTTCGGCACGCCCTATCCGCTGCCCAAGCTCGACATGATCGCCGGGCCGGGCTCGAGCCAGTTCTTCGGCGCGATGGAGAATTGGGGCGCGATCTTCTATTTCGAGCCGACCTTGCTGTTCGATCCCAGCCACGAGACGGTGAGCGACAAGCAGGACATTTTCCTGACCGTCGCTCATGAGATGGCACACCAATGGTTCGGCGATCTGGTGACGCCGTCATGGTGGGACGACCTGTGGCTCAACGAGGGCTTTGCCTCGTGGATGTCCAACAAGACGATGGGCGATCTCAATCCGAGCTGGAATATCCCGGCGCAGAACGTGGCGCGGGACCGCGAGGGTGCGATGGGCGCCGATTCGACCGCGGCGACGCATCCCATCATCCGCCACCTCACGACGGTCGACGAGATCGGCAGCGCGTTCGATGGTATCACTTATGCGAAGGGTCAGGCGGTCATCGGCATGATCGAATCGACCGTCGGGGCGGACACCTTCCGCAGCGGCATTCGCGACTACATGGTCAAATATAACCATTCGAACACCGTGACCGACGATCTGTGGGCGGAGATCGGCCAGGCGTGGGGCAAGCCGATCAAGCCGATCGCCGACGATTTCACGCTGCAGGGCGGGGTGCCGCTCATCAAGGTGGCGAGCGAGAGCTGCGCGGCCGGCAAGACGACGATCAATCTCAGCCAGGACCGCTTCGGGCTCGACGCAGCCTCGAAGACGCCACAGACGTGGCATGTGCCGGTCAAGATCGGCGCGCTCGGCGGTGGAACGGCGGACGGCGTGGTGAGCGGCGCGGCGAACACGCCGATGACGGTCGCCGGGTGCGGTCCGGTAGTTGTCAACCGCGGCCAGGGCAGCTATTTCCGCACGCAATATGACGCCAAGGATCATGCCGGGCTTGTCTCGGCTTTTTCCAAGCTGGCGCTGACAGATCAGCTCGGCCTGCTCGGCGACGACATCGCGCTGGCGCGAGGCGGCTATCAGGATCTCGGCGTCTATTTCGATACGCTGGATGCGGTGCCGCAGGATGCCGATCCGCTGGTCTGGTCGATGGTGTCGGGGCAGGTCGGCAGCTTCGCGGGGCTCTACCGCGATACGCCGCTTGAAAAGCCGCTACGCGCCAAGGCCGAAACGATGTTCTCGCCGGTCCTCCAGCGCATCGGCTTCGAAGCGCAGGCCGACGAGCAACCCTATATCACCGATCTGCGCTCGGGGCTGATCAGCCAGCTTGGCGTCGATGGCGATCCGGCGTTGCTCGCCAAGGCGCGCAGCTATGTCGCGGCGCTCAAGACCGATCCCAACGCGATCCCAGCGACGATCCGCCGGCCGATCCTGATCACCTACGCCTATAATGCCACGCCGGCCGAATGGGACGCGCTGCTTGCGCTGACCAAGGCGGAGAAGAACCCGGTGATCAAGAATTTCGACGTTGCCTTGCTCGGCTTCGCCAAGGACGATGCGCTCGCTCAGCGCGCGCTCGACGTGGTCAAGACCGACACCTTCACCGGGCCGCAGCGTGCGACCCTGCTGGACGTGATTTCGAACAATCATCCCGATCTGGCGTTCGATTTCGCGGTGGCCAATCTCGATATGGTCAACGGCTTCCTCGAGGAAAGCACGCGATCGAGCTACGTCGTGGGGCTGGGTTCAGGATCGAACGATCCGGCGATGCCGGGCAAGATCCAGGCGTTTGCCGACAAGAACCTGCCAGCGGCGTCGCGTGACGGCGTCAAGCGCGCGTTGACCTCGATCTCGGTGCGCAAGTCGATCGCCGATCGGTTGCGACCGGCGGTCACCGCATGGGTAGCGAAGTAATCAGTCGATCCGAGTAAGGCCCGCGGCATAGCGGCGGGCCTTTTCGACATAATGCGCGGCAGAGGCCTTGAGCATCGCCAGCGCCTTGTCGTCGAGCTGGCGGATCGCTCGCGCCGGGCTGCCGACGATCAGGCTGCCGGGCGCGAAGCTCTTGCCCTCGGTCACCAGCGCACCGGCGCCGACGATGCAGTCCGGCCCGATCACCGCGCGGTTGAGCACGATCGCGCCCATGCCGATCAGCGTGCGATCGCCGATCGTGCAGCCGTGCAGGATCGCATGGTGGCCGATCGTGCAATCCTCGCCGATCGTCAGCGGGGCGCCGGGATCGGAATGCAACATTGCCGATTCCTGCACGTTGCTCCGCGCGCCGACGATGATCGGCGTGTTGTCTGCGCGGATAACCGCGCCGAACCACACGCTGGCGTCGTCACCGAGCTGCGCATCGCCGATCACATCGGCGCTGGGGGCGATCCATACGTTCTCACCGGATTGGGGGCGGTGATCGTCTATCGCGTAGCAAGGGATGGCGGCGTCTCCGATGTGTTGAGGGCGGCGTGGCGCTCGCGATCGGCCATCCACCAATAGGCGAAGATCGCGATGGCGTAGAGCAAGCGGCCATGATCGCGTCGACCCGATCGCTGCTCGGCCATCACCGCGTCGAACCCGGCCTGGCTGAGAAAGCCCGAGTGTGCGAGGCCGCTGTCGTTCCACAAGTCGCGGACGTGGCCGCCGAGATCGCCCGAAAACCATTGATGGAGCGGGATTTTGAAACCCTGTTTGCGGCGATCGAGGATGCCCGGTGGCAGCCACGGCGCGATCGCCTGGCGCATGACATATTTGCCGACGCCGCGTCGAAGCTTCATCTCGGCCGGCATCGCCAGCGCGAGATCGATCAGCGCATTGCCGAGCATCGGCACGCGCACCTCGAGCGAATGCGCCATGCTCGCCCGGTCCACTTTGGTCAGCATCTGCCCAGGCAGGTTGAGCGCGAGATCGCCCATTGCGAATTGCTCGACCGAATCATGCGAGATGGCGAGCGGATCGGGGAAATATTCGGCGGTGAGATCGTCCAGCGCGCCGTCATAATCGTGCCCGTCGAGCATCGTGCCGGCGAACAGCTCCCGGCGCAGACGCGGCGAGGTGATCTGCGTCTTGGCGAAGAACCGGGTCGCACCGTCGGCGAGGCCGGCGCTGCGTGCGGTCTTCTGCCAGCGCTGATAGGTTTCCGCACCTGCCTTCCACGGCATCGCCGGCAGCCTGGCGAAACCGCGCGCCGCTTGCCGCACCGCGCCGGGCAAGCGGCCGACTTGCCGCTCGGTCAGATGGCGTTTGTAGCCGAAGAAGATTTCATCGCCGCCATCGCCCGACAGCGCGACCTTGACGTCGCGCGCCGCCATCTTGCTGAGATACCAGGTCGGCACCGCGGACGAATCGGCGAACGGCTCGTCGTAGCAGCGCTGGATCGCCGGCAGCACATCGCGCGCATCGCCGAGATCGATCATCTGCACGGTGTGATCGCAACCGAGATGCCGCGCCACCGCCTCGGCATAGCCGCTTTCGTCGTACCGCGGCTCGGGAAAGCCGATCGTGAACGTCTTGATCGGGCGATCCGACACCTGCCGCATCGCCGCCACCACTGCAGACGAATCGACCCCGCCGGACAGGAACGCGCCGACATCGACATCGGCAAGCATCTGCGATTTGACGACGTCCAGCCAAGTCGCGCGGAAACGATCGATCCACGTCGCTTCGGTCAACGGTTCGGCAGGTCGATAGGCCGGCTGCCAATAGGCATGCCGGCGGGCTTCGCCCCGTGCGCCGATCGACAGCACATGGCCCGGCCGCAACGTCTTCACCTCGGCATAGATCGAGCGCGGCGAACGGATATGGCCATAACTGAAATAATCGTGGACCGCGCGCGGATCGACGGTGAAATCGAGCCGGGGCAGTACGAGCAGCGCCTTCAGCTCGGACGCGAAAGCGAAGCCGCCCGACTGTTCGGTGTAATAAAGCGGTTTGATGCCCGTGCGGTCGCGCGCCAGCGTCAGCCGGCGATCGAGCCGATCCCAGATCGCCACCGCGAACATCCCGTCGAGCCGCGCCCAGGCGTCGTCGCCCCATTGTTGATAGGCGACGAGAATCGTCTCGGTGTCGCTGTGCGTCGCGAAGGTGTGGCCGAGTTCGGCAAGCTCGCGGCGCATCGCCGGGAAGTTGTAGATTTCGCCGTTGAACACGATCGTATGGCGGCGATCGGCGGAGTCGATCGGTTGGTGGCCGCCGGCGATGTCGATGATGCTCAGCCGGCGCATGCCGAAGCCGAAATCGCCATCGACCATGACGCCCTGATCGTCAGGCCCGCGGTGGACGATCGTCTGGCATTGCGCCGTGATCATCGCCACTGACACAGGCGCGCCGTCGCGCGCGAAATAGCCGGCAATGCCGCAGATCGTCCGTCTCCCATCTCGTTGGTCGTGGCGTGCGGCGATACCGTTCGCGGTCGGCCTTGTCACGCCGACGCGAGTTCGACTTGTCGGGGGCGGCATCCAGCGATAGGCGGCGCTGGCGTGCACGATTCCATTCCCAACCGGCGTCGCTTCCGATTGCCCCAGAGCGCCCGCGCCGCGGCGCGCAACCTCGGGTGGCTGCTCGCCAGCCGCGGCGTGCTGGCGGTTCTATCGCTGGTCTATCTCGGTATCGCGACTCGCAGCCTGGGGGTCGCCGATTTCGGTCGTTTCGCGCTGATCAATGGCGCGGCGCAGGCGATCGCGACGTTCATGGGTTTCCAGACATGGCAGATCGTGGTGCGCTACGGCGTCGATCATATAACGTCGGGCGACGATGGCGCGGTCGGCCGGCTGCTGCGCGCGTGCCTGCTGCTCGACGGCGCGAGCGCGGTGGCGGGATCGTTGTTGTCGGTCGGTATCCTCGAATTGTGGGGAGACCGGTTCGGCATCACCCCCGATCTGATGCGCGCGACATTGGCCTATGCGATCATCCAGCTGGTCACGATCCGATCGACCGCAGTCGGCATCCTGCGGCTGCGCGATAAATTCTCGCTCTCGGCTGCGGCCGACAGCACGACGCCGGTGGTGCGCTTCTTGGGCGCGGTGGTGGCGGCGTTCGTGATGCCCACGGTGACCGGTTTCCTGATCGCCTGGGGCGTCGCCGAAGTGGCGACATCGGCGGTCTATTGGATTTTCCTGTGGTGGACCGGCGACATGCGGTTGATCGCGCGGGGGCGCATCGGACGCGGCCGGCTGTTCAGCGAAAACCCCAATCTGGTTCGCTTCATGCTCACCACCAACGCGACCTCGACACTCGGCCTATCGACCAAGCAGGCGCCCCTGCTGCTGGTCGGCGCTTATCTCGGTCCCGCCGCGGCCGGCGCGTTCCGCCTCGCGTTTCAGATCGCCCAGGCGCTCGGCAAGCTGTCACAATTGCTGTCGCGCGCGGCATTCCCCGAAATCGTCCGCGCGGTGCGCTCGCCATCGGCGCGCAATCTGCCGCGATTGCTGACCCGGGTGTTTCTGATGTCGGCGGTCGCCTCGGTCGTGATCCTCGGCATCGTCGCCGCGGCTGGTCATCCGATCCTCTACCTCGTTGGCGGCAAGGACTTCCATTACGGCCGGTCGGTGCTGATGTGGCTGGCCGCGGCCGGGTGCATCGATCTCGCCACCGTCAGTTTCGAGCCGGTGTTGATGGCCGCGCACCGGGCCGGCACGGCGCTTGCCGCGCGCACCGTCGCGGTGGTGATCCTGCTCGGCGTCTCGATCTACACGTTGCCGCGTCTCGGCACCGTCGGGGCTGGCATCGGCGTGATGGCGGGATCGCTCTCGGCGGCGGTTTTGCTCGGCGTCGCCGTGATCCGCTTTGCGCGGGCGGCGCGGCCGGTTCAGGAAACCGCACCCGCCGAATAGTCGCCTGCCAGCAACGCGCGCACGAGATCGAGATCGGCAGGCTTGTCGACGTCGATCGCGGCGCGGCCATCGCGACAGGGCACCGCTACCGCGCGCACGCCGGCGAGCTGCCCGAGGTGCGCGACGGCATCGCTCAAGGTCAGCCGCCGCGTGAGATAGCGCAGCAGCATCGCCGGGCCGAGCTTGCGCACGATCCGCCACGGCCGCTTGCGATCCGCCTCGACGCGTCGCCACAGCTCGATTGCGGCAGCGGCCTTAGGCGTGGCGAAGTGAAACAGGTTGCAGCCGGACCAATCGCCATCGGCAAAGCGCAGATAGGTCCGCTGCGTTTCCGGCGCCGCCGCCTCGATCGCCTGCCGCCGCGCGAGCAGCGCGCCGACATCGGCGTCGGCGGGCAGATCGGCGAGGAAGGCAGTGATCCATTCGGGACGCAGGAGGGCATGATCAGCCGTCGTCAGCAACAGCGGCGCGCCGAGCGCCGCCAGTCCCGCAGCGGCGCTGAGGCTCGGCCCCGCCGCCGCCGCCAGCGGCTCGAGCCCGAGCGCTTCGGCATGGGCGATGACGTCCGGCGAGGAAGCCGACACCGCGATCCGCGCTGCGCCCGCGTCGCGGAGCGCGCCGGCGACGCGCGCCAGCATCGTCTCGCCGCCGATGTCGGTCAGCGCCTTGTCCGAAACGCCGGCATAGGCCGCGACGGGATCGATCCCGCCGCGCGATCCCGCCAATATCAGCGCATTGAAGCTCACGATCGCGGCGCGGCGCGCCACACGCGCCACATCACGCCGGGCGCAGCGAGGATCGGATGCCGCTCGCGCCACGGCGTTAGCGGCACGTGTACGCCGGTATGCCGCTCGAGCTTCCACAGGCCATACCGCGCCGCGCCGTCGAAGGTGAAGGCGGCTTTGGCGAGCCGCGCGAGATTGAGTGGCTTGCCCGCTCGCCGACGCGCGCGCCACGCGCGTTTGAGCCGCCGGCGGTGCGTTTCAGGCAGGTGAGGGCGAAACCTCGCGCGCGCTGTCTCGAACGCGATATCACCCGCGGCCCAGGCGAGCGGCAGCAAGGCGGCATAGCGATCGGGATCGAACGACAGGATCTGGTGTTCGCGGCCCGGCCGCTCGACGCGCAATTCGGTGCGATAGGTTTCTGCGAACAGCGCGCGCCAATAATCGAGCGGTGCGGCTTCGCTCGGCCCGAACGCGGCGGCATAGCGCGCCGCCGTCGTTATCGCCGCCACGACCGCGCTCGCCGCCGCGGCGCGGGCGTCGTCGTTAGCGCACCAGAGCAGCGCGCAAGGCTGCACGAAGCGCGCCCAGATCGTGGTGTCGAGCAGATCGCCGCGGGCGGCGGCGGCAAAGGTCGATAGCGGCATCGTCGCTACCTTGGCCCGGATCACCCGGCCGGGCAGGGGGATTTCGTGATAGGCCACGTCCGGCCACAGCACCCGCCCGATCACGCCGCGCGGCTTGCCCGCCGTCAGCACATAGAAATCGAGCACGCCGTCGAGATCGCCGGTCCGCAACACCGATCCGTAGAACAGCACGGCCGCGGCGCCGGGCGCTCCCGCCAGATGCTGCGCCGCCGCCACCGCCTCGGGAACCGCCGCCGTCGCCAGTTCCTCGGCGACGAAGGCCTGCAACGTCGTCACGGCACGGCGAAGTGCAACGGCTCGCCGATCCGCACGGTGAGGTCGCCGCCGGGATAATGCTCGCCGTCGAGGATAAAGCCGTTCTCGACCGATAGTTCGAAACTGCGCGGATCGCCGCGGTGATAGCCAGCCTTTTTCAACCAATCGGCTTCCGATCCGGCAAGCAGCGCGGGCACGCTCAGCGCCATCCGCTTGGGCGGCGCATCGACCGCCAGCACCTTGAGCCCCTTGCGTTCGCGCCCGAACGGCTTGAGCCCCAGCGGCAGTCGCTCCAGCGTCGAGCCCAGCACGATGTAAAATGGCCGATCGGCCTCGCCCTGGTCGCTGCTCAGCCGCATTCGTTCGCCGACCCGCCAGACGTTGGTCGCCGATCCGAAAAAGGTCTGCGTGATCGCCAGCGTGAGCGACATGCCGACCGCCAGCCCGCTGAACGCCCCGGCGCGGTGCGTGCTTTGCGCCAATTCGGTGGCGCGAACGAACGCTCCAGCGCCGAGCAGAAAGCCGCGCAGCGCGTCGTCGCGCCCGGGCACCCCAGATATTTCGATCGGCGCGCGCGTTGCCCAGCAGCCCGCAGCGGCCGCTTCGACCGCTTTCTCCACCGACCAGGACAGCGCGATACCGAGATCGATCGCCAGTGCGTTGGTCTTCCCGCTCGGCACGATTCCCAGCCGCGGCATCCGATCGAAAAACCGCGGCGCGGCGGTAATGACGTCACGCACGGTGCCGTCGCCGCCATCGACGATCAACAAATCGATCTTTGCCTGGGCGAATCGAGCGAGCGTTTCCAACATCTCGCGCTTGCCGTTCGGCGCGCTGAACAGCCACGGCGCACCCGCCGGTATGGCGGGATCGCGCTGATTGGTGCGATTGAGATGACTGCGCGGATTGCTGATCACGCCGATCCGGGCGGGAGCGTCGATGCGCGCCACCGTGATCGTCGGCCGATCGAGTAGGGGTAGTCCGGCCAACAGGTCATGGCGCATCCGCGGGCTGGGCAGCGCGGCGGCATCGACGGCAAAGGTCCGGGGTGCGTTGCTCAAAGCCAGCTCATCCGTAGCGAGGTTGTCACAATGGCGGCGTATAGCGACGATGCCATCAGCATGCAGTGGCCGCCCGATGTGGCGGTTTTACGGCATTTGGCAAGCCCTCGTGTCGTTATTGCGGCGCTAACCGCTATTTATGCGAGCCAACTGACCGGCGTCTCGCCGCGCGCCTTGGCCGTCATCGCCTGGCCCAGACGGACCAGATGCACCGCCAGCGACACCAGCGTCCAGCCGGCGACCGCGACGATTCCCCAATCGGGGTGGCCGATCAGCAGCCCGGCGAACAGAATCACCATGTTTGGATTGCGACGCGCGGTGACCAACCGGAAATCGCTATCGAATTTGCGCCAGACATGGATGTGCATGCCGAAGCGGACGATGAACGCGCCCTCGATCAGGCGCTGCGCGACATAGCCGAACAGCATCACGCCGATGACGATCCAGAAGGTCCGTTCGTCGAGCGGCCTGCCGTAAGCGGCGCAGCCGCTCGCCCACGCCCACCACCAGATCGGCGGATGGACGAGATCGACGCCGTGATCCCACGCGTTGCCCAGCGCCGACGAGGTGATCGTGCAACGCGCGAGTTTGCCGTCGACGGTATCGAGCACCATGAAGACCAGCCCCGTTGCCAGCCCGCTCCAGAACCACCCGTCCCAAAAGGCGATCGTCGCGACGATGCACAGCAGGGTGCCGATCGCGGTGATCTGATTGGGCGACAGCCCCAGCATCGCCGCGAGCCGGGTAATGTGGAAAGCCCAGCGCGGCCACAGATATTTGGTCAGGACGTCGGTTACGCCCTTATAGGCGCCGGCATAGCTCGCGCGCTCGATGGCGGGGACGTTGACCTGGGTCAGCGGTTCGGCGAACGGCCGCTCGCGCTTGCGCAGCGCTTCGTTGAAAATGCCCCTTTCGGATTCGGCCGGATGGAGCACGAGGCCGGGCGCAGCGGCGACCGGCACCGCATTGCGCATGGCCGCACTGACGGCCTCGCGGTGCGCCGCATCGACATGCGCCAGCACCGGCACGCCGCCGCGGGTCAGCACCGTGCCCGGCTGCGCAATGAGATAGGGCATCCAGGCGGGATCGAACGCGAAAGCGAGATTGGCGAGCATCGTGACGCCTGGGTCCGCGGCGTCGGTCGCCATGGCGAGCTTGTTCTGTACGGCGATACGGCGCAGCCGTTCCCGTGCGGTCATGCCCCACAGTCGGGTCGGATTGTCGCCGATCGGCACCACCGTCGGCTGCGGCGTGCGCGGCGCAGTCATGCCGCGCCGATAGCCGATTCGGCGGGAATTGCGATAGCTCAGCGCGCGCCGGGCAGCGCGGCGAGGATTTCGGCGGCGGCACGCGCCGGCGCTTGCCCGTCGAGCGGGCCGAGCTGGCGTTCGGCGAAGGCGGCCTGTCGATCGGCCAGGGCGGGTTGCAGCGCCGGCGCCGCGTCGAGCGCCGGGATCAGCGCATCGAGATCGCTCACCACCGCGCCATTTTCCCACATCGCATAGGCCGGATCGCGCCGCCAATCGACGCCCTGCGCATCAAGGAACACGCATGGCCGCGGCCGCATCAGGAACTCGACGATCTGACTTGAGGTATCGCCGAGATAAAGATCGGCCGCCGCAGTGTAGCTGCCGTCGACCATCGCGAAACTGTCGAGATCGCAAAGGACATCGTGCCGGTCGGCCAGATCGGCGACGATCGCGCGCAGCCGGGGCGCGCCTTCGATCAATCGTTGATGCGGCGCGAAGATCAGATTGTAGCGTCCGCTCTGCACGATCCGCTGGATCACTTCGCCGCCCCAGCGCCACCACGACGATCGATGCTGCCGCCAGTGCGGATTGTAGAGGATGATCGGCCGCGCTTCGGCGAACAGCGCGGCGCGATCGGCGCGCTGCCGGAACGCCGCCTTCACATAGCCGGTGACCGCAATCCGCGCCGGATCGACGCCCACCGCGGCCAGCGCCGCTCGCTCGCCCGGTGCAGCGACCAGCGTCCGCCAGGCGGCACGCCGCCGCCGATCCTTGCGCCGCATCAGCGATCCCGCGCCGTGCGGCGTCTTGATGAAGCGGCTCGGCAGCGGCAGCAGCGTCGGCAGCCACAGGCTGGTCTGCTCGGCGCACACCACCACCGGCGTTCGCGCCAACCGCGGCGCGAGGCGCGCCAGCATCGGCAGCTTGGCCGGCAGCGGTGGATTGCGCCCATCCTCATGACCACGCAGCGCGCGAAACCCCGGCGCGCGCCGCACTCGGACGTTGGCAAACGGCGTCGCCGCCAGCCAGCCGCCGATCAGCACTTCATGAACGGAGGTCGACACCCAAAGCTCGATCGGCAGCGCAGGATCCGCCGCTGCCAGCGCCTCGACGATCGGATAGAGGTGGGGGATCAGCAGCGTCTCGCCCAGGAACAGGAAAGCGACGCGTCGCTTCATGCCGGTGCCGGCCGATCGGCGGTGTGCCAGGCGGCGATGTCCTCGGGACGATCGATTTCCTGCCAGCCGCCGATCGCGTCAATGATCGGGGTGACGCCGCGACGCCGCGCCAGGCGATCGATCACGTCGTGATGATAGGCGTTGGTGCCGCCCGGTTCGGCGATCACGGCATCGAGCGCGTCGATATAGCCGCGCGCGTCGCCGATCGATATGATCACGCCGAGCGAGCGGTGCGTCGTTTGTTCGATCGGCAATTGTTTGGATACAGCGATTACCCGGTCATCCTTCACCGCCACGCGCATGTCGTCGAGTTCGGGCGCAGCGATCGGCTCGATCAGGAGGTTGATGCCCGTCGTCGCCTGCTCGAGCGCCAACCGCACGATCGCCGGGCTGAAGATCGTGTCACCATTTATCAGGCAGAACGATCCGTCGAACGCGCCGCGCGACGCCCACACGCTGCCGATGCTGCTCGACACCGCCCAGAACGGGTTGAACACCGTCCGCGTCGCCAGCGGGAGACGCTGTTCGGCCAGATGCGCATCGACCTGATCGCCGCGATAGCCGGTGACGATCACCGCTTCGCCGATCCCGGCATCGGCCAGCGCCTGAAGCTGGTGATCGAGGATCGCCTTTCCGCCGACCTCGACGAGGCATTTCGGCATCCGAGCGGTCAGCGGCAGCAACCGCGATCCGCTGCCGGCGCTCAAAATGATTCCCTTCATCGCGTCCATCCGCCCGCTATGGCGAATCCCACGGCGGTGGCAACCACCGGCGCGCGGCTGCGTCCTCGATCGGCTAATCATACGAGGCGGATCGTCGCGCTATCCTATTACCTTTGCCGTCTTATCCGGCCGGGACGGTCGAATCGCAGCTGGCCTTCCGCTATGACAGGTGTGATCGCCGGGGCGCAACGCGCATCGCAACAGCCGCTATTCAGGCGAGAATGAGGGGCCCGCGATGCAGGCAATCCGCTCTTTGTCGTGCCCATAGCGAGGATAAATCCGCGCCGCGTATCGAGACGATCAACTGTCGTTCATCTGAAAAAATGGTGGACGCACTTGGGCTCGAACCAGGGACCCGCTGATTAAGAGTTTGATATTAGGTCTTTTTATTCTAAATCATACCGCTTCATATTGTCCATCGACAATTGATCGCGCGACTCTTTGGTCGTTCATTCTGCCGCAGATCGTTTTATGCTCTTCCATACAAGCTTAAGCGCCCGATACCCCCTTGGGACCCCAGCGGAAGATCGTCATTTTTCTGGGTATCAGAGCGGTGAGGGAATGAGGCTGCGCGATCATGCGCTTACCGAGCAGCAGCGTAATATCGATAGCGCTAGTGCGCGTCAGGAAAAATCCCGATGTGTCGATGCTATCGACATATCGATTGAATATGTCGACTTTTTTGATAAACATCGACATATGAATTTTGACCCGGCCTTACCGCATAACCGATTGCCGCTATTGCCGCCGAAGGATGCGCTGGAAACGGCAGCCGTGCTTAAAGCGTGCATCGGAGCGCGCGCAGCCTTAGCTGACCTCAAGGCGATCGGCCATATTATCCCGAACCAATCGATCCTGATCAATTCGATCCCGCTGCTGGAAGCGCAAGCCAGTTCGGAGATTGAGAATATTGTTACGACAGGCGATCGCCTCTTCCAATTTGCAAACACACCAGCAGGCGCGGGTGTGGACGCAGCAACCAAGGAAACGCTGCGCTACCGCACGGCCCTAGCCAACGGTTTTGCGAGCCTCGATGAGCGCCCCTTATCGACGCGCACGGCTGTCGAGATATGCAGTGCGATCAAGGGCGTGGATATGGATATCCGAGTCTCGCCAGGGACCACATTGGCGAACGACCGCACCGGGGTGGTCATCTTTACCCCGCCGACGGGTGAGCGGCTGCTTCGGGATTTGCTCGCCAACTGGGAACGCTATATTCACGATCACGGCGACGTTGACCCGCTGATTGCGCTGGCCGTCCAGCATTACCAGTTTGAGGCGATCCATCCGTTCACCGACGGCAACGGTCGAACAGGACGGGTCCTAAACCTGCTCTTTCTAGTGCAGCACGGTCTGCTCGAAATTCCGGTCTTGTATCTCAGTCGAGCAATTATCCGGGCAAAGAATGACTATTACCGGCTGCTGCTCGATGTCACGACAAAGGGCGATTGGGAGCCTTGGCTGCTATTCGTAATCGAGGCCGTCCGGGACACGGCAGACTGGACGAGCCGCAAGGTCAGAGCCATCCGTGCGCTTCTGGATGAAACAGCACAGGTCATGCGGGACAAGGCCCCGCGTATATACAGCCGGGAGCTGGCTGAGCTGATATTCTCGCAGCCTTATTGCCGGATCGGCAATGTGGTCGATGCCGGAATGGCCAAGCGCCAAGCTGCATCAACCTATCTCAAGACTTTGGCATCGATCGGATTGCTTGAAGAGCGAAAAGCAGGACGAGAAGCTCTGTTCGTCAATCCGGCATTGCTCACGCTCCTGATGCGTGACGACGGCTAAACTCGGCATGCAATGGGATGGGCGTTAATCACGATGTCATGACTAGCTGCCTCGCAAAATAACGAACTCGTTATTAGTGAGGGAGCGAGCCGTCACGTATTCACGTGAGGCTCGAAAACTCAGAATTGGTGTCGCGGTACTTGGTCCGAATATCGTTACCGGGGCTCGGACCAAAACACCCCCCGGTCACACAGGAATAAAACCATATCACGTCGGGTTGAACTTTCCCGATGCAGGTTTTCCGCGCACTGGGAATTTCTTTGAGATAGCCTGATTTCCATGATTATTGAGGTGTCATTCGAAGGGGTGACACATGCAGAAAGCACTTACCGATAAGACGATCGAAGCCATCAAGGCGGGACCCAAGCGGCAAGAAGTTCATGACCTACGCTGCCCAGGGATGACGCTCCGCGTCGAGCGATCGGGGCGCAAGACCTTCTATGTTAAATTTCGGTACGGACTGAAACAGAAACGGATGAAGCTCGGCGTTTACCTTCGGCGTCTTTCAAGCCACACTGCCACACCGTGATCACTCTCCACCCCAAGCTCACCAACTGATCCACCTTTCGAGCGTCCCGCGCTCTATTTCCTTCGATCTTCGCGGACCAAAACTCCGGCCTGGTTTTGGGCAACCTGCCAAGTCGGCAATGATGACCGTGCCAGAAACAGCCGTGGACGAACACCGCAGCTTTGCGGCTTCCGAACACAATGTCCGGCGTACCCGGCAGCCCTTTCTTATGAAGTCTGTAACGCCACCCAGAGGCATGCAACATCCGGCGGACGGTTAGTTCGGGCTTCGTGTTCTTCGGCCCGATCCGCGCCATCAGTCTGCTGCGCCGCTCCGGCGTGAGCCGATCGGCCATTGATCATCAATCCAGAGAGAAAATCTGATCGGAGCCGGTATCGCTTTCGGAGAACCGCGCCTTCGCCGTATCGACGGCCCGTTGGAGCGCTTTGACGATCTTTTTCGTGTCTTCGTCGGTGAACTCATACGCTGCGCGGTTGGAAAGATTGCCGACCAGACGAATTTGATCAAGCGCCTTTGTGACGCGTTGGTTAGCCAACTGTACGAACTTTGAACGTTTGTCCCGCATGACAGCCTCCTAATATACTATCAAAAATAGCCATATTTTCGAATTAATCAAGAGCTGTGATGCATATTCTAATTATATACGAGAAATGTACGCCGGAGGTAGGTGGCAGCGTTACGGGGCGTCCATCAATGCCGGGAGGCGTGCTTGACGGATCGTCGATGGAGTCAGTGAAATATGGCGCAGGTTGGGGTCCCACATTCAGGCTGCCAGCTTGGGGTCTGTTGAACAACTATGCTGCTCAATGACCGTCCTTAGTCAAGCCACCGCCTACGCCTAGTGCGGCTGCAATATGGGTCATAGTAAAAAGGTGCAGAGCATCACGTAAACGGCGATATTGCGAGCCGGTCGGATATTCTTGCGCGTTTTTTGGTTATTTATAGCCAATCCAAGATGATTGGATCTATGCTCGTTGCGGCACATATTCTTTAAAGTATTGTAATCTAAGAAACTTACTTCTTAGCATAACGTTGGAAGTCAATATCCAAAACCTCATCCAATACTCTATTTTCGAGCTGTCAAATGCGGATAATTGTAAAGCGTGATCTGAGTGCCACTTTCTTGCAGCATTTCGGAGGAAAATTGAAATTCCGCCCCCCAGCGCTCGTCGGTGTGGTCAGCCTCCAGGCCCACGAGGCGACTTATACCAGCCTGCACTATAGCCCGCGCACAATCTATGCACGGAAACCAGTTTACGTAAGCTGTGCATCCTTCAAGCGCGATGCCAAGTCTGGCGGCGTTATAGATTGCATTGCGCTCGGCGTGCTCTGTCCAGGAGTATTTCGCCGGCCGTTCATGTCGTTCCGATACGTCGTCGTCGATCCCCCGGGCAAAGCCATTGTAGCCCGAAGCGCGCAAAAGCCGATCGGGCCCAACGATCACACAGCCGGTCCCTGCGGAGCGATCTTTGCTCCATGTGCCAAACATCTTTGCTAGCTCAAGGAATCTTCGATCCCATCGTTCCTGGTCGATCTCTCTCACGCGGCCAGCCTGTCATGCTGGCGCAGGTCCGACGAAAGCTTGGACCAAGCCTCCATCTCAAGCGGATCGGTGGCAACGTCAGCCCGGGCATAGAACAGCCGCGAAATTTCCATCGACCAATTTTCAGGGGCGCATCCCTTCGAGAGAAACACCGCGTTCTTGAGTTCCGTCATGACGCGCGGCGATTTCGCGATCTCTCCAAGGCGTGGCTGGAGATCCTCGACAAACCGGGCGGCAAGCTCAGGCGAATGGGAGCCGAGCTCGACGAGCGACCTCATTGCGCCATACCGAACGTTCTCGTCCTCGTCGTTCGTCACTCGGTCGAGCAGGGCTTCTCGAAAGCTGTCCATGGTCGCACTACCCATAACGTGGCTGGCCCGCCACCGGATGACCGCCCTTCCATTGTACGCGATGTGCACGAGCCGATCACCCTGATCCGCCGTGAGCGACAACCGCTTCAGCACGTTCGCCGCCGTCCAGCCGATTATTGAGTCGTCTTCCTCGACCGCATTGATAGTAGCGTCGCTCGCGGCCTGTCCGCTGGGCAACGTGAACAGCGCCTTCCAAGTGGCAAACAGGTCGGAATGGTCTGGTTCTTCTGCAACGATTTCGATCAGCGCCTCTCGGTTGACCGCACCCCTCATCGCGACTGCCGTGTCGTCCGTGAACAGTTCAAGGGCGTCCAGCGCCTTTCGCGCTGAACGATAGTGCCGGTCGAATTTCTTCTCGGCGAGCATCGCTAGGATAACCGTGCGCAGGGAGCGCGAGATGTTCGCCGGCGCAATCTCCTCAACCTCCGCGAGCGCGTACCCCGCCGCGTATGGATTCCAATCATAGACCGCGCGCAGAAATGCGTCCTTCGCTTCCGTCTGAAGCTCTTCAAGTGCGAATGCGACGGCGTCGAACGAATTACCCTTGAAGGTCAACGCGTCTAACGAGCGGTGGCGATGTGCGAAATCCCAAAGGTCAGGATTTGACGCGAGATACCTAGCCGCGAGATAATCGTGGACCCAGTGATGGTTGAATGCGACGCGTCCGTCAGGCAGGCCAACGAGTACTCCGCCCTGGCGGAGCGTATCTGCAACGCTGGCGCCCTGATCGCCGGGAAACATCCCGGGATCGAAAGACCGAGATTCGTCGTCCCGATAGGCTGCGAAGGCACCTTCCGCGGCCACCTCCATTCCCGTTCCGTCCAGCTTGCCATGGCTCTCGACGAAATCCCGAATGGTGGCGAGTGGTGTGCTCTTCAAAGCGCCCTTCATGGCCTTGTCCACGAAGTACGGGCTGTCGAGCAACCGTTGAGCACCCGCCGGCAGCGCGTCTACGTCCAGGTGTTTCCGGGCTTCGTCGATGTCAACGTCTAGCGGCATGGCGAAGAACCAACGTTCATCCCCGTTTGTGCGGCGGCGCACCAAGCGGTCGGAAACGATCACCGAGCAATTGATGATCAAAGAAGCGATCTGGTCGCACGCTGACAGGATGTCGTCGGCAATCGAGCCCGGTGTCTCATTGAGGCCATCGATAACGAGCAACTTTTCCTGCTGGGCCGGCAGGAAGTCGAGGTCCGCGACATCCGTCTCGTCGGGGCCAAAGCGCCGCAATAGGAAATCGATCGAGTCACGGGCACCGTCGCGGCGGGCCTTCCAGCCCTCGCTCGCGGCGTGGTCCCATCGCGACAAGTCGACGAGCATCACGGTAGCCCCGGCGGCTGCGCCGCCCACGACCAGCCGGCGCATCAACGTACTCTTTCCGGACCCGCCGCGGCCGGAAAGCAGGATGCGGCCACGCTGCTTGGCAAGCGACAGGAGGGCTTGATGGGTGAGCGGGCCGCCGTGCTCGCCACGCAGTAGCGCGGAATAATCCGCGCACAGTGCAACCGACAGCGATATCTGCTCACCCAGCGCATCCAGGTACTGGTTCGCCAGGGCAACGTCGGCGCTCATGCTGCCACCTTCAGTCGCTGGGAAGCCGGTCGGGCTTCAGTCGATGTTCCCATTTCGTTCTTCATATGGAACTTCATCCGCATAAGGCAACGATCTCGTCCGCCACGCTCAGGGAGAAGGCGGCGGCCGTGGCGGCGGCGTAGTCCCGCCATTGATTGCGCTGGTCGTTGTTCTGCTCGGCGTTGACGAGGTCGGAAATGCCCCGGACGACGAGGTAGTTCAGGTTGTAGTGCCGAGCACTCCTTGCGTTGTAGACACCCCGGGCCAGGCCATAGGATTCCATGTCGACGGCCAGCGCCTTGTCGAATTCCTCGAGAATCATCCGCTGGTATTCATTTTCGCCGTCGCCAAGAATCTTGTCTCCAGCGATCAAGTTGCCCTCAAAGACTTGCGGCTTGCCATCGACTGGTCGCTCCAAGCCGATCCGAGCGAGCCACTTTTCCTGGTGCTTGACCCGCTGGAACATAGTCTCGCGCAAGTACAGCGACGGGTGGTCGAGCGCCATCTTGCGACGGACGTCCTTGCCCTCCGCCATCTTGCGCATCTCGTACCAGTCCACGTGATCGGCTACCACGACGTCGCCAAGGCCGACACCCTCGCGCCCGACGCCGCCTGCGATCCCCGACAGAATAATAAACTCAGGACGAAATTGCTCGGCAATAGTACGAACAAGGTCGCCGCATGGCCCGTTGCTGCGATCCACGGTCCTCGCGAGAATCATGTCGAAGACGCCGGGCACTACCTCGTTTCGGCGCAGGTAAGGACTGTTGCCGGCCAATTCTTTGAAGTCGCCCCGCTCGCGGACGGCAATGTACTCCTCCTCAACAATAGTAATGATCGCGACCAACGCGTTTCCGACCCTACCAGGAAATCGGACCCAATCCGGCGTCGGATTGGTGGCAGGGACTTGCTGGAGGTGGACCGCTTGTTGGGACATGACGCTACAATAGAACGTTGATCGACCTCAATCAAACTCGTCGTCGGCTTAAATGTAAGCCGTAGAAACGACTATCGGTCTGGGACCCCAGTGGGACCCCACGCCGGATCACCGTCCCGCTCTCGCCTCTAAGTCATTGAATTATGGTGGACGCACTTGGGCTCGAACCAAGGACCCGCTGATTAAGAGTCAGCTGCTCTACCAACTGAGCTATGCGTCCATTCCGATCGGCGAAGGGCGGGCCGAAAGAGCGCCGCCGCGATTGGAGGGGGGGCGTTAGCATCGCTTTTCGGGCAATGCAAACCTTGTCGGGCCACTTTTTC
Source organism: Sphingomonas koreensis (assembly GCA_006438735.1). Lineage (GTDB taxonomy): Bacteria > Pseudomonadota > Alphaproteobacteria > Sphingomonadales > Sphingomonadaceae > Sphingomonas > Sphingomonas koreensis_A. Next base: position 596,712 of record RCZF01000001.1, read on the forward strand.
TAAAAGCGCGAGACCTTGCGATTCTGACGGTCGATCGACATCAGGATGCCGAGGCAGATCAGCACCGTCATCTGCGCCGAACCCCCGAAACTGACCAGCGGCAGCGGGATGCCGACCACCGGCGCCAGGCCCATCACCATGCCGAGGTTGATCGCTACATAGATGAAGATCGTAGAGGCGAGCCCCGCTGCCGTCAGCCGCGCGAAGCGCGTCTGGGCGTGTAGCGCCACGCCGATGCCCCAGGCGATGACGCTGAAAAAGGCGATGATCAGCAGCACGCCGCCGACCAGACCCCATTCCTCCGCCATCGTCGCGAAGACGAAATCGGTATGACCTTCAGGCAGATAATCGAGGTGGCTCTGCGTGCCTTGCAGGAAGCCCTTGCCGAGCACACCGCCCGATCCGATCGCGATCTTCGACTGGCTGATGTGATAGCCCATGCCGAGCGGATCGCGGTCGGGATCGAGGAAGATCATGATGCGATCGCGCTGATAGCCGCGCAGCACGAAGCTGATCGCCAGCGGCACGGCGACAGCGACGCCCATCGCCCCCGCCACGAACAGCCGCAGCGGCACACCGGCGAGGAACATCACCACCACACCGCCGCCCGTAACCATCAGCGCGGTGCCGAGATCGGGCTGTTTCATGATCAGCGCCGCCGGGATCAGGATCATCGCCGCGGGCGCCAGCACGCCGGTCACGCGCCGTGTCTCGGTCGGCGGCAGCATGTCGTAGAACATCGCCACCGCCAGCACGATCACCGGCTTCATGAATTCGGATGGCTGCAACTGGAACGGCCCGATGCCGAGCCAGCGCTGGCCGCCGCCGCGCACCGCGCCGATCAGTTCGACCAGCACCAGCATTACTAAGAGCACCGCATAAGCGGGCAGGGCGCCTTTTCGCCAGGCGCCTTCGGGAACGTAGGAAAGCAGGATCGAGCCGACCAGGAAGACGGCGAATTTGATACCCTGCGATTCGGCCCAGGGATGCAGGCTGCCGCCCGCCGCCGAATAAAGCACGACGAGCCCGAAGCCGCCGATCGCCATTACCGTCAGCAGCATGCGCCACGGCAGTTGCGCGAGCGGCGCGGGGATAAAATCGGGGCGTGTCATTGATCGTTGCCCGGCGAGCCCGATTCGGCCGGCGTGCCCGGTACGCTGGAATTTGCGACGGCTTCGGCGGCGGCGCTGCTCGCCGCTGTCGCGCGGCGCACCGCGGTCGAATCGGTGGTGGCGCCGGCGTCGGTCTTGGTGCTGATCGCCATCGCCGGAATGTCGGCGACCGCGCGATAGGCCGCAGCCTCCACCGCCATGCGGGTGGCGATGTCGCCGCCCCAGGTCGGCTCGACCTCGGCCAGCGCCTTGGTCGCGCGGTCACGATCGAATAGATAGGTCATGATGTCGCGGCCGATCGCGGGCGCGTCGAGATTGTGGATCAAGTGGCCGTTGTGCTCGAGCACCAGCGCGGCGGCGTAGCGCGGGTTTTCCGCCGGCGCGAAGCAGATGAACAACGCGTGCTCGCGCAGCTTGAACGGCACGCCGGCATTGCCGGTCCGTCCCGCGGCGCGATCGGCCATGGTGATGCGGCGGACCTGCGCGGTGCCGGTCTTGGCGGCGAGGTTGACGCCGGGAAGATAGAGCCGCGCCGCGCCGGCGGTGCCGCCGTCGTTGACCGCGGCATACATCGCATCGCGCACCACCGCGACATGCTCGGGCGCGATGCCGGGCAGCGGGGGAGGCGTGCCATGGCGATGATCGAGCAGGATGCGCGGCACGATCTTGCGGCCCGAGGCGATGCGCCCGGCCATGATCGCCAACTGGAGCGGATTGACCAGCACATAGCCCTGGCCGATCGAGGCATTCATCGTGTCGGCGACGGTCCAGTCGTGATGGTATTTCTTCGCCTTCCAAGCCGGATCAGGCACGGTGCCGTAACGCTGGCTGGTGAAGGGAATGTCGAATTCCTGGCCCAACCCGAGCTCGCGGGCGACCGGCGCGATGTTGTTATAGCCGACCCGCCGCGCCATTTCGTAGAAATAGATATCGCAGCTTTGCGCGACCGCACGGCGCATGCTGATCGATCCGTGGCCGCCTTTCTTCCAGCAATGGAACAGCCCGGTGCCGACCCGCAGTGCGCCGCTGCAATGCACCGTGTCATCCGGCGTCACGCCGGCGCGGAGCAGCGCAAGCGAATTCATCGGCTTGACCGTCGACCCTGGCGGATAGAGGCCCTGCAGCACCTTGTTCATCAGCGGCACGTGATCGTTGCCCGAGAGCATGTCCCATTCGAGATGGCTGATGCCGTCGGAAAAGCTGTTGGGATCATAAGCGGGCATCGAGCACATCGCGAGCACGTCGCCGGTCAGGCAATCGAGCACCACCGCCGATCCGGAATTGGTGCCAAGCCGCCGCGCGGCATATTCCTGGAGCCCGGCGTCGATCGTCAGGCGAACGTTTTCGCCCGGCGTGTCGGGCCGCGTTGCGAGTTGTTCGACGAGCTTGCCCCGCGCGGTGACCTCCACGCGCTTCGCCCCCGGCTTGCCTTGCAGCCGGCTTTCCAGAGCCTTTTCGAGCCCGTCCTTGCCGATCTGGAAGCCGGGCGTGATGAGCAGCGGATTGTGGCTCTTTTCATATTGTTCGGCCGATGCTGTGCCGACGTACCCCGTCAGATGCGCGACGGCGGCACCTGCGGGATAGTTGCGCGAATAGCCCTGTGTCGGGGCGACTCCAGGCAATTCCGGCCGGCGGACGTTGACTGCGGCGAACTGCTCCCAATCGAGGCCGTCGGCGACCGCGACCGGCTGGAACCCGGCGGCGTTTTTCAAATCGAGCCTGATCCGCTCCATCGCTTCGGATTGCAGCGACAGGATCTGCTGCAGCAGGCCGAGCACGCGCTCTTCGTCCTCGAGCCGATCGGGGATGATGTCGACGCGAAAATCGGTGCGGTTATTGGCGATCGGCGCGCCGCGGCGATCGAGGATCCAGCCGCGCCGCGGCGGAATCGGCGTCATGTTGACGCGGTTGCTTTCGGCGAGCAGCTGATATTTCTCGTTCTCGGCGATCGACAGCCACGCCATCCGCCCGGCGAGCACGAGCCCCACCGCGCCCTGGCCGGCCCCCAGCATCATCGCGCGCCGCGTGAAGCTGTAGGTCTGCGCGGCTTCGGAAACGATTCGCGTCGGCCGCTTCATGGCCGGCCGCGCTTGCGGTCGAGCCAGGCGCACAACCGGGCGATCAGTGGGTAGGACATTATCGAAATCACGATCTGCAACAGCAGCATGGTATCGACATGCGCGGCGATTGGCGAGGCCAGCAAGCGGCCGCCGATTAAACAAAAGGCGATCGCGCCGCTCGCGATCAGCCAGTCCTGCCGGAAATCACGCCACACCAGCCGCTGGTCGAACAATTCGATCGCGAAGAAGCTCACCGTCCACAGCAGCACCGCGCTGCCGATCGGTTGACCGCTGAGGAGATCGTCGAACAGGCCGAATAGCACCGGCGCCCAGACGCGCAGCACATCCTGCCGCAGCAGCCGCCAAGCGAGCAGCATCATCAGCCCGAACGGCGGCAGGATCGGATAGGTCGTGACGACGGGTATGATCGTCACCAGCGAACCGAGCATGATCGAGACGATCGGCACGGCGCGGCGCTGCGCCGCCGGCGCGCTGCGGGCGAAGCGTTCGGGCGGCGGTTCGCTCACGGCGTCGGCGGGGGAGGCGTCGGCGCGCGGAAGAAGGCTTGCTGGACGATCGCATAATCGAGCGTGTCGGGCGTCTCGAACGGCCGCGCCAGCGCGCCGTCGCGCGTCCGTGTCACGATCCGGGCGACCGGAATGTCTGGCGGATACAGCCCGCCTATGCCCGAGGTCATCAGCACGTCACCCGCCTTGAACGGCGCGTCGCTGAGGCTGATCGGGCGAATCTCCAGCATGCCGTCGCCGCGGCCGCTGGCGGTCGCGGGCACGCCATCGCGCGTGCGGCGCACCGGCACCGCGCTCTCGGCGTCGCCGAGCAGCAGCACGCGCGCGGTGTCAGGCCCGGCATCGAGCACGCGCCCGATCAGGCCGGTCGGCCCGCTGACCGGCTGTCCGGTGCGGACGCCTTGGCGCCAGCCGGCGTTGAGCGTGGCGAAGCGCCGCGTGCTCGAGGCCGAGGAACTGATCAGCCGCGCCGCGACGATCGCGCCGCCGGTACGATCGCGCAGCGCGAGCAATCGCGTGAGGCGATGGTTGTCATAGGAAAGCGTGCGGGCGCGCATCAGCAGAGCGTACTGGCGCGTCACCGCGGCGCGCAGCCGGGCGTTCTCGTGCTTCACCCCGAAATAGTCGCCAATCGCACCGGGCACTGCGACGATCGCGCCACCGACGCTTGCCAGTCCGCTCGATACCGGCGCGGTGATCTCGGCCACGGTGTTGCGCAACGGCGCAAAGGCGGGGGGATTGGTGGTCGACAGGATCAACAGGACGACGCCTGCCACCGCGCCCAGCGCGGCGGTGACATAGCCCAGAAAGACTCCATATTGCGCCCGCCGCGAAAATCCCGGGCGCCGTTTGCCTGGCGGCGCCATCGTTCAGACCTCCTCAGCCGGTCATCAGCACGCCGCGGAACATCGGATCCTCGAGCGCGCGTCCGGTGCCGAGCGCGACGCAGGTCAGCGGCTCGTCGGCGACGGTGACGGGCAGGCCGGTTTCGTCGCGCAGCACTTCGTCGAGGCCCTTGAGCAGCGCGCCGCCGCCGGTGAGCACGATGCCCTGATCGACGATGTCGGCGGCGAGCTCGGGTGCGGTGTTTTCCAGCGCGATCCGCACGCCCTCGACGATCGTGCCGACCGGCTCGCTCAGCGCCTCGGCGATCTGGCCCTGGTTGATCTGGATTTCCTTGGGCACGCCGTTGACGAGATCGCGGCCCTTGATGTGGATGGTCTGGCCGATGCCGTCCGCGGGCGCCTTGGCGATGCCGACTTCCTGCTTGATCCGTTCGGCGGTCGCTTCGCCGATCAGCAGGTTGTGGTTGCGACGGACGTAGGAGACGATCGCCTCGTCCATCTTGTCGCCGCCGACACGCACGCTGGTCGTATAGGCAAGGCCGCGCAGCGACAGCACGGCGACTTCGGTCGTGCCGCCGCCGATGTCGACAACCATCGAACCGATCGGCTCGGTGACGGGCATGTCGGCGCCGATCGCGGCGGCCATCGGCTCCTCGATCAGCCAAACCTGGCTGGCACCGGCGTTCTGCGCAGCGTCGCGAATCGCGCGGCGCTCGACCTTGGTCGATCCCGAGGGCACGCAGATCACGATTTGCGGCCAGCGCGCGAAGCGGCGTTGGCCATGAACCTTCTGGATGAAATATTTGATCATCTGCTCGGCGACGTCGATGTCCGCGATCACGCCGTCGCGTAAGGGGCGAATCGCCTCGATCGTGCCCGGCGTCTTGCCCATCATCAGCTTGGCGTCGTCGCCGACCGCCTTCACGCGCTGCACGCCGTTGAGCGTCTCGATCGCCACCACCGACGGTTCGTTGAGCACGATCCCGCGGCCGCGAACATAGACCACCGTGTTGGCGGTGCCGAGATCGATCGCCATGTCGTGGGACATCAATTTGAAGAATCGCGAGAAGATCATCGATGGTTCCGTCAGTCGCCGCGTCGCCCCCGCCGCGGTGGTTCGCACATTATGTCCCGTCGCCCCCAAGCCTGGAAGTCCACGCTTGGGTTGCCGTTTGATGCGGGTCGCGGGATGCCGCCGATTGGGCTACAGCTTGCGGCATGTCAATACGCCGCCTGCCCGAACAACTCGTCAATCGTATCGCTGCCGGTGAAGTGGTGGAAAGGCCCGCCAGTGCGTTGAAGGAATTGATCGAAAACGCGATCGACGCCGGCGCGGCGCGAATTGCGGTGCGATTGGAAGGCGGTGGCGTCGATCTGGTCGAAGTCACCGACGACGGCTGCGGCATGACCCCCGACGACATGGCGCTGGCGCTGGAGCGCCATGCCACCTCCAAATTGCCCGATGAGGCGATCGAGGCGGTAACCACGCTGGGCTTTCGCGGCGAGGCACTGCCCTCGATCGCCAGTGTGGCGCGATTGACGTTGGAAAGCCGGGTGCGCGGCGCGGACGGCTGGCAGCGCGTGGTCGACAATGGCGCGCTGGCGAGCGAGGGCCCGGCGGCGCTTCCGCCCGGCACGCGCGTGCGGGTCGAGCGGCTGTTCGAGCGCGTGCCGGCGCGGCGCAAGTTCCTGCGCACGCCGCGCGTCGAATATGGCGCGTGCATGGATGTGGTGAAGCGGCTGGCGATGGCGTGGCCGGACGTCGGATTCAGCCTCGATCATGACGGCCGCCGCGTGCTCTCGGTCGGCGGCGGCGAAACCCGGCCGGAGCGTGTCGCGGCGCTCACCGACAAGGCACTGATCGACAACAGCGTCGGTATCGATCTGGAGCGCGAGGGCGTCGTGCTCGGCGGCGTCGCCGGGCTGCCGACGTTCAACCGCGGCGTCGCCGATCATCAATATCTGTTCGTCAACGGCCGCCCGGTGAAGGATCGCCTGCTCACCGGCGCGGTGCGCGGCGCGTATGCCGAGCTGCTCGCGCGAGATCGCCACGCCGTCGTCGCGCTGTTTCTCGAGGTGCCGAGCGACGCGGTCGACGTCAACGTCCACCCAGCCAAAACCGAAGTCCGCTTCCGCGATCCGGCGATGGTCCGCGGCCTGATCGTCAGCGGGCTCAGGCGGGCGCTCGACGCCGAGGGTTTCCGCAGCCAGCGCCCGAGCGATGCGGCGCTGGCGATGTGGACCAGCGAACCCCACAGCCGTAATCCCCGCGAAGGCGGGGATCTCATGCCGTATTCCGATCACCGGGAGGCCCCCGCTTTCGCCGGCGTAACGACGATGGCGCGCGATCGCCGCCCGACCTTCTTCGCGCCGCCACCACAAGCCCGCGCAGAGCCCGCTTACGCACCGCCGCCGGAAACCGGGCAGTTCCCGCTCGGCGTCGCCCGCGGGCAAGTCGCCAAGACCTATATCGTCGCCGAGGCCGAGGACGGGCTGGTGATCGTCGATCAGCATGCCGCGCACGAGCGCCTCGTGCTCGAACGCATGCGCGCCGGCATCGCCGGGCAGGGGGTCGCCTCGCAGGCGTTGTTGATCCCCGAAGTCGTCGAGCTCGACGAACCCGCCTGCGATCGGCTCGAAGAGCGCGCTGCCGAACTCGCCGAGCTCGGTCTCGATCTCGAACGCTTCGGCCCACGCGCGATGCTGGTCCGCGGCGTGCCCGGACCGCTCGGCCAGAGCGACGTGCACGGCCTCGTCACCGATCTCGGCGACGAACTCGCCGCCTATGACGATGCGCTGAGCCTCAAGGAACGCATCGATCACGTCGCCGCGACGATGGCCTGCCACGGCTCGGTTCGCGCCGGCCGCATCCTTTCGGTGACGGAAATGAACGCGCTGCTTCGCGAGATGGAAGCGACGCCGCATTCCGGCCAATGCAACCACGGCCGCCCGACCTGGGTAAAGCTCGCGCACGGCGACATCGAAAAGTTGTTCGGGCGGCGGTAATGGGGTCGGCGACTGACCTGCAAGTCTAAATCGGCGTGATTAGAGAAGGTTGAAGTTGATGATAGAGCCGGATCAGCAGCGTATCGATCCCATCACGATCATCGGTCTCGGCCTGATTCTGATGCCGGTCCTGACGATGTGGCACGAGATCGGCGGACATGTTTCCGCCTGTCTGCTGACGGGCGGGCGCCTGCGGACGATCGGGGCATTCTATATCGATTGCGATTCGGTGACGCTGATGACCCAGCGGATCGTGGCCTGCGCCGGGGTGGTCATGGACGGTGCGCTGTCGCTAATCGCCTGGGCCTTGTGGTCGCGGGCGCGGGGCGACCTCATGCGGCTGGTGCTGTGGTTGATCGCCGTCAGCAAGGGGTTCGTCGCGGCAGGCTATTTCCTCTTTTCGGGCGTCAGCGGCTACGGCGATCTGGGGCCGGGGCCCGGCGGCGGGATCGGGCCGCTGGCCGATCCCTGGGCGTGGCGGATCGGCTTCATCCTGTTCGGCGCGTTGGTTTATTGGTGGCTGGTGATGCACGCGATCGGCGCGTTGACGCAGATGCTGGGCGACTCGGCCGAGACCGGGGGCAGTCGGCGCCGGATCGCGCATCTCTATTATATCGTGATCGGGCTTGCGGCGGTGCTGGTCGGCCTGTTCAACCCGGTCGGGCTGGTGATCACGATCATGTCGGCGCTGGCGTCCGCGTTCGGTGGCAACGCCGGCTTCATCTCGATCGGCTATGCCGTGCCAAAGAAAACGGTGCTCAAGCCTTTCGTCATTCCTCGCAGTTGGCCCGCGTTGGCGGTCGGAGCGATCGTCGCGATCACATTTGCCGTTCTACTCGGGCCGTCGATCACGATTTCCCCAAGGTAGTTCCACGCCGAAACCAAAATATTCCCGTTCATCAACCGGAAACCTTTGCGCCCGCCGCGCATTTTCGCCGATGAGTTCAACAAACGGCGTTACTTCGATGAAAAGCATCTTCGCGATCTTCCTGGCGCTTATTCCCCTGTTCGCGGTGCTGAGCGCCTGTATCGCCTGCCCCTGAAAAATCGGCGCTCGCGCCCGACAGCAAAAGGGCCGCCCGGATCGCTCCGGACGGCCCTTTTTCTGTGTGTCGTCGCTGGCGTCAGCCGTTGTCTTCGGCTTCCTCGACGGCAGCCTCGGCGCGATCTTCGCGCGTATTGCTCTCGCCCAGGATCTCGCCGGGCTCGGCATTGGCATCATATTCTTCGGTGAAGCCCGCGGTATCGCGGCCTTCCTCGAACATCGCCGCCATGACATCGACGCCCGACGCCTGCATCTCGGCCTCTTCGGGCGAGCGCGCGACGTTGACCTTGATCGTCACCGACACCTCAGGGTGCAGCGCGACCTTCACGTCGTGCATGCCGATCGCCTTGATCGGCTTGTCCATCACCACCTGGCTCTTGGCGACCTTGTGGCCCTCGGCCTCGAGCGCCTCGACCAGATCGCGCACCGCGACCGAGCCGTAGAGCTGGCCGGCATTGGAGGACTGGCGGATCAACGTCAGCGTGATGCCGTCGATCGTCTTCGATTCCTTTTCGGCCTCGCCGCGCTTCGAAGCGTTGTCCGCCTCGATCCGCTCGCGATTGGCTTCGAAGACCTTGCGGTTGGCTTCATTGGCGCGCAGCGCCTTCTTGTTGGGCAGCAGGAAGTTACGGGCAAAGCCGTCCTTCACCTTCACCACGTCGCCGATGGCGCCGAGCTTCTCGACCCGTTCAAGCAGGATCACATCCATGTCAAATGCTCCTTACTTAACGAGGTAGGGCAGCAGGCCCAGGTGACGGGCGCGCTTGATCGCCTGGGCGAGTTCGCGCTGCTTCTTCGCGCTCACCGACGTGATGCGCGAGGGGACGATCTTGCCGCGCTCGGACACGAAGCCCTGGAGCAGACGGACGTCCTTGTAATCGATCCGCGGCGCGTCCTTCGCGGAGAAGGGGCAGCTCTTGCGGCGGCGGAAGAATGGGCGTGCCATTGGGTCAGGCCTCCTTAATTGTCGCGGTCGCGGCGCGGGCCACGATCGTCACGGTCACGGCCGTCGCGGCCACCCGAGCGGCGCGTGTCGCGCTCGCCCTTGCGCATCATCACGGTCGGGCCGTTCTCATGCTCGTCGACGCGGACGGTCATGTAACGGATCACGTCTTCGTTGATCGCGGTCTGGCGCTCCAGCTCGGCGACGACATCGCCGGGGCCGTCGATTTCGAGCATCACATAATGCGCCTTGCGGTTCTTGGCGATCTTGTACGCCAGGCTGCGCAGGCCCCAGGTCTCGGTCTTGACGACCTTGCCCTTATTGTCCTCGATGATCTTGGTGGCGTTTTCCGCCAGTGCGTCCACCTGCGCCTGTGCCAGATCCTGGCGCGCAAGGAAGACGTGCTCGTAAAGAGCCATGTCTCGTCCTTCGTCTTGGCCGATCGCTGACGCCCGCACCATGCGGGAGCCCCTCCGGCTATCGTCTCGAATGCAAACCGAGGCGGAAAAGCGGTTGCTTCCCACCTCGGTTGGCGTGGTCCTTAGCGGTTTCCCGGCGAAACGCAAGCTCCGCCGGGAATGGATCGGCCTCAGTTGAACGCCCCGCCGATGACGGCGCCGATCAGCCCGCCGGCTAGCGCAACGAGCACCGCGTCATTGCCCGACTGCTCCCATTGGTAGCCGCTCGGCGGCGCCTGGAGCTGGTAATCGCGATAGTTGCTGACCGTCCGATAGTTGCTGGCGTAGCGCGAATCGAAGCGATCACCGCGGTTCCACTGACGGTAGTTTTGCGTGTAATTCACCCGCGGCTGAGCCCGGTAGGCGGGGCGCTGCGCGGCATGCGTCGGGCGCGCCATCTGATGGCTATAGCGCTGCGCGGCGCTGGCCGGCGCGGCGGCGAGGATCGGCGAGGCGACCAGGGTCGCGGCGACGGCACTCAGAAGAAACTTTTTCATCTCATTCACTCCATTTCGTTCTTCGGCGCTCTCATCGGCGTCATCAACAAGATAGGAGGAAGGTGTCGCAGGCGTTTGTCGCGGAAGCGGCCGATTGGTCGCAAAGTGTCGCGGCTGGTTGCTGCGGCGCAGGATGCAGGAAAACGGGGCGGAAAGCCTGTGCTTTCCGCCCCGAATCTCGTGGCGTCTTAGTTGAAGGCGCCGCCGATCACGGCGCCGATCAGGCCGCCGGTCAATGCAACCAGCACCGCGTCATTGCCCGAGCGCACCCAGTGGTAGCCCCGCGGCGGCTGATAGAGGCCGCGATAGCCGCGGTAGTTGTTCACCACCTGATAGTTGCGGGCATAATGCGCATCGAACCGCTGGCCACGCGCCCAGCTACGATACTGGACCTGGGGCGCCCGGTTGACGACCGTGCGGCGGACAACCTGGCGATTGGGCCGTTGGGTCTTCTGCTTGATCACAGTGCGGCCATTGGCCTTGTGCTTGACGACCGTCGTCTGGTGGCGCTGCGCGGCCTCGGCCGGGGCAGCAGCAAGCATCGGGCTGGCGATCATCGAAACGGCGATCGCGCTCAGAAGAAACTTTTTCATTATTCTCACTCCACTTCTTCGGCGCCGCTCATCGGCGTCATCAACAAAGTAGGAGGCGGGTGTCGCAGGGGTTTGTCGCCCGGGCTGTGAATTGGTCGCAAATTGTCGCGGCTTGCCTTGGCGCGCATCGGTTCCTACTCGGGCGGCACAATCGAGGAGACGGATATGCGCGCGTTCATTTTCCCCGGGCAGGGCAGCCAAGCGGTCGGCATGGGCGCCGCGCTCGCGGAGGCCAGCCGCGTCGCGCTGTCGACCTTTCAGGAAATCGACGAGGCGCTCGGCCAGCATCTGTTCCGCCTGATGCGCGAAGGGCCGGCGGACGAACTTAAGCTGACCGAAAATGCCCAGCCGGCGATCATGGCCAATGCCATCGCCACCTTGCGCGTGCTCGAACAGGAAGGCGGCATCAGCCTTGCCGACAAGGCCGATTACGTCGCCGGTCACAGCCTGGGCGAATACACCGCCTTGAGCGCGGCGGGCGCCATCGATCTCGCCACCACCGCCCGGCTGCTCAAGCGTCGCGGCCAGGCGATGCAGGCGGCGGTGCCGGTGGGCGAGGGCGCGATGGCGGCGCTGCTCGGCGCCGATCTCGCCAAGGCGCAGGCGATTGCCGACGAAGCCGCCGAGGGCCAGGTATGCGCGATCGCCAACGACAATGATCCGAACCAGGTCGTGATCTCCGGTCACCGCGAGGCGGTGGAACGCGCGGCGGCGATCGCCAAGGATCGCGGCGTCAAGCGCGCGGTGCTGCTGCCGGTGTCGGCGCCTTTCCACTGCACGCTGATGCAACCCGCCGCCGACGCGATGGCCAGCGCGCTCGCCGACGCGCGGATCGATACGCCGCTCGTGCCGCTCTACGCCAATGTGACGGCCGCCCCGATCACCGCGCCCGACGACATCCGCGCGCGCCTCGTCGAGCAAGTCACCGGCCGCGTGCGCTGGCGCGAATCGGTGCTGGCGATGCACGCGGCAGGAGTCAGCCAGTTCGTCGAATTCGGCGGCAAGGTGCTGGGGCCCATGGTCAAACGCACCGCCCCCGAGGTCGAGACGCTCAGCATCGTCACGATCGACGACATCGAGGCGCTGGCGAACACGCTCTGATTTTTTCGCCCAGAAAGGGACTTCCCATGTTCGACCTTACAGGCATGACCGCACTCGTCACCGGGGCGTCGGGCGGGATCGGCTCGGCGATCGCCAAGTCGCTCGCCGCGCAAGGCGCGCGGCTGGCGGTGTCGGGCTCCAATGCCGAAAAGCTCACTGCGTTTCGCGCCGAACTCGGCGGTGACCACGTTGCCGTGCCGTGCGACTTGTCGAGCGCGGTGGCGGTGGACGCGCTCGTCCCCGCCGCGGTCGAGGCGCTGGGCGGCAAGCTCGACATCCTCGTCAACAACGCCGGCGTCACCCGCGACAATCTGGCGATGCGGATGAAGGACGACGAATGGGATCAGGTGATCCGCGTCAACCTCGAGGCCGCGTTCCGGCTGTGCCGCGCCGCCGCGCGGCCGATGATGAAGGCGCGCTTCGGCCGGATGATCTCGATCACTTCGGTGGTCGGCGCGACCGGCAATCCCGGCCAGGCCAATTACGCCGCCTCGAAGGCCGGGGTCGTCGGCATGTCCAAGGCGCTGGCGCAGGAACTTGCCAGCCGCGGCATCACCGTCAATTGCGTCGCCCCCGGCTTCATCCGCTCGGCGATGACCGATGGGCTGCCCGACGCGCAAAAGGCCGCGCTGCTGACGCGAATTCCCGTCGGCGATCTCGGCTCGGGTGCGGATGTCGCCGCCGCCGTCGTTTATCTCGCCAGCCGCGAAGCCGGCTATGTCACCGGGCAGACGCTCCACGTCAACGGCGGCATGGCGATGATCTGATCGCGCCACTCTTGCCTTGGCCCCCCTCGCGTTCTACGTGCGTTCAGGATTCAGGAACCCCAAGCGAAGAGAGGGACTAGGGACATGAGCGAGACCGCCGATCGCGTGAAGAAGATCGTCGTCGAGCATCTCGGCGTCGAAGCCGACAAGGTGACCGAAGATGCGAGCTTCATCGATGATCTGGGCGCCGACAGCCTCGACATTGTCGAGCTGGTGATGGCGTTCGAGGAAGAATTCGGCGTGGAAATCCCCGATGATGCCGCCGAAAAGATCACGACCGTCAAGGACGCGATCACCTATATCGACGAGCACAAGAGCTGATCCGCGAAACGCGGTATGCCTGCGCCCGACCGGGCCGGAATTGACGAACGGCTCCCCGTCCCAGGGCATCGATCAGGGGCGGGGGGCCGTTTCGCATTGAGGACGCTAGAACGGAGAATGCCATGCGGCGCGTTGTCGTAACCGGATTGGGGCTCGTCACGCCTCTGGGAGCCGATGTTGAAACGGCTTGGGCCAACATCATCGCCGGCAAATCGGGCGCCGGTCCGATCACGCGCTTCGACGCGTCGGACCAGAAGTGCCGCATCGCCTGCGAGGTCAAGCCGGCCGATCACGCCTATGGCTTCGATCCGAACCTGCGCGTCGATCACAAGGTGCAACGCCAGGTAGATCCGTTCATTATCTATGGCATCGACGCCGCGGGCCAGGCGATCGAGGATGCCGGGCTCGAGAATATGAGCGATGAGCTCAAGCTGCGTACCGGCGTCTCGATCGGCTCGGGGATCGGCGGCTTGCCGGGAATCGAGATCGAATCGATCAATCTGCACGAGCGCGGCCCCGGTCGGGTCAGCCCGCACTTCGTCCACGGCCGTCTGATCAACCTGATCAGCGGTCAGGTCTCGATCAAATACGGCCTGATGGGTCCGAACCATGCGGTCGTGACCGCCTGTTCGACCGGCGCGCATTCGATCGGCGATGCGGCGCGGATGATCAAGGACGACGATGCCGACATCATGCTGGCGGGCGGTGCCGAGGGGACGATCAACCCGCTCGGCGTTGCGGGGTTCGCGCAGGCGCGGGCGCTCAACATGAGCATGAACGATCGCCCCACCGAGGCGAGCCGGCCCTATGACAAGGACCGCGACGGCTTCGTGATGGGCGAGGGCGCAGGCGTCGTCGTGCTCGAGGAATATGAACACGCCAAGGCGCGCGGCGCGAAGATCTACGCCGAGGTTGTGGGATATGGCCTGTCGGGCGACGCCTATCACGTCACCGCCCCGCATCCCGAGGGCAAGGGCGCCGAACTCGCGATGCGCATGGCGCTGCGCAAGGCAGGCATGCAGCCGTCCGACATCGATTACATCAATGCCCACGGCACCTCGACGATGGCCGATACGATCGAACTCGCCGCGGCGAAGCGCGTGTTCGGCGACGATCTCTCGGGCGCGTCGATGTCGAGCACGAAATCGGCGATCGGGCATCTGCTTGGCGGTGCCGGCGCGGTGGAGAGCATCTTCTGCATCCTGGCGATCCGCGACCAGATCGTGCCACCGACGCTCAACCTCGACAATCCGGACGAGGGGACCGAAGGCGTCGACCTGGTCCCCCATGTCGCCAAGAAACGCGAAGTTAAAGCGGTCCTCAACAACAGCTTCGGCTTCGGCGGCACCAATGCGTCGCTGGTGATGAAGGCGGTTTAATGCCCCTACGTCCGTTCGCCCTGAGCCTGTCGAAGGGCGCAGGCGCCAACCGTGCTTCGACAAGCTCAGCACGAACGGTCGAGGGATAATGCGCAAGCTCGGCTGTTTCGGCTTCCTGCTCGCGATCGCGGCGATCGGGGCGCTGTTCCTGTTCGTCCAGAGCTGGGGCGGCGCGGGGCCGGCGAAGCAGAATCTCAGCGTCGTCGTCCACGACGGCGCCACGCTGTCGAGCGCGGCCGACGAGTTGCAAAAGGCCGGCGCGATCCGCGCGGCGAGCCGCTTCGTCATGCTGTCCAAGCTGCTCGGATCGAGCACGCCGATCAAGGCCGGCGAATATCGCATCCCCGCGCATCTCAGCCAGTCGGACATCCTCAAGCTGATGCAGGGCGGCAAGACGCTGCAACGGCTGGTGGCGGTGCCTGAAGGGCTGCCCTCGGTGATGGTCCGCGACCGGCTGATGGCCGCCAAGGGGCTGACCGGCGTGATCGGCGTTCCCGCCGAGGGCTCGGTGCTGCCCGACAGCTACAGCTACGAACGCGACGATACGCGCGCCTCGGTGCTCAAGCGCATGCAGACGGCGATGACCAAGTATCTCGCCGCCGCCTGGGCGAAACGCGCGCCAGGCCTGGTGGTGACGACGCCGCAGCAGGCGCTGACGCTCGCCGCGATCGTCGAGAAGGAAACCGCCAAGCCAAGCGAACGTGCGATGGTCGCGGGCGTCTATTCGAACCGGCTACGCGTCGGCATGCCGCTCCAGGCCGATCCGACGATCATCTATCCGATCACCAAGGGGCGCCCGCTCGGCCGCCGCATCCTCGAGTCCGAGGTGCACGCCAAGAACGCCTACAACACCTATGCAATGACCGGTTTGCCCGCCGGCCCGATCTGCAACCCCGGCCGCGCCTCGATCGATGCGGTGCTGCACCCGGCGACGACCAAGGCGCTCTATTTCGTGGCCGATGGCACCGGCGGCCATGTCTTTGCCGATACGCTCGCCGAGCATAACGCCAATGTCGCCAAATGGTACGCAATCAGGCACGCGCGGGGGGAGATGTAAGACCGCCTGCAATTGTTGAGAACGGCCTTCAAACGACGTCGCAAATTGCAATCGCCAGGCCCAAAATTGCGATTGTCCCAAACGCTGTTGCGACTCCCCAAAAGGCAATTGGGTTGCTGTCTCTCCGGACTTAGAGTGTTTTGCTATAATTGACCGGCATCTCGCCGGTAATAACGCCTACAGCGATCGCTCCGGCGAACAACAGGAAGAGCAAGACACCGCCGGCATCAATGTTGGTCATGGGAAAAGTTACCAGCCCCGGGAATCCGACACAACTGGGATTTAGACTACCGAGCAAATCCCGCTCGCCGGACACGAAGGGCGCTTGGTTAGCCCCGTAATCCCGCCGCCGCCCGTGCTTTCGCTTCCACCTCGGCCATCGTGCCGCCCGTCACCCAGCTACCGCCGACGCACAGCACCGGATCGAACGCCAGCCACTCGGGCGCGGTCGCTTCGGTGATACCGCCGGTCGGGCAGAATTGGCACTGGTAGAAGGGCGCGGCGAGGCTCTTTAGTGCCTTCAACCCGCCCGACGCCTCGGCCGGGAAGAACTTGAAATGCGTGAGGCCGAGATCGAGGCCGCGCATGATGTCGCCGGCGTTGGCGATGCCGGGGAGATAGGGAACACCCGAATCGATGATCGGCCGCGCGATCCGATCGGTCAGGCCCGGCGAGACGATGAACTCGGCGCCGGCTTCCACCACCTGCTCGAATTGCTCGGTGCTGATCACGGTGCCCGCGCCGACGATCGCGCCCTCGACCTGCTTCATCTCGCGGATCGCGTCGAGCGCGCACGCCGTGCGCATCGTCACTTCGAGCACCCGCAGCCCGCCCGCCACCAGCGCCTCGGCCAGCGGCCTTGCGGTCGCGGCGTCGTCGATCACCAGCACGGGAATGACGGCGCTGGTGCGCATGATCTCTTCGATGGTCATTGCGTATGCTCCTGCGCGAAGGCGGCGGCGGCGCCGAACAGGCCCGGCTGCGGATGGGTGATGAGCTTGACCGGGATCGTCGACATCAGTTGCTGAAAGCGCCCCTTGGCGACGAAGCGCTGGCCGAAGCCCGATTCGAGCAGATTGTCCTTGAGCCTGAGGCCCAGGCCGCCGGCGATCACCACGCCGGTCGGCCCGTGCGCCAGCGCGAGATCGCCCGCCACCGCGCCGAGCGCGAGGCAGAAGCGGTCCATCGCCGCCACCGCGAGGCTGTCCTTGCCGTCGAACGCGAGATCCCAGATCGTGCGGTCGTCGCGGTGCTGCGTCACCTTCTTGCCCTCGATCTGCGCCAGCGTTTCGTAGATCGCGACGATCGCCGGCCCCGAGCACACGCGTTCGGCCGAAACCCGCGTGAAGGTCTTGCGCAAGCGACGGACGAGCTCGTCCTCGATGCCGTCGAGCGGGGCGAAATCCATATGCCCGCCCTCGGTCTCGATCACATGATAGCCGCGGGTCTTGGTCTTGAGCACCTGCGCGACGCCCAGCCCGGTGCCGGGGCCCGCCACGGTGATCGATCCATGCTCGGGCAGCGCCTTGTCGGGGCCGCAGAGATGGATGAACCATTTGTCGTCGAGCTGACCGACCGCATGACCCACCGCGCCGAAATCGTTGATCAGCGTCCAGGTATCGACCTCCAGCCGAGAATTGATCAGCGGCGGACGGATAATCCAGGGATTGTTGGTCAGCTTGATCAGCGTGTCGTTGATCGGCGAGGCGACCGCGATCGCCGCGGCGCGCGGCAGGTCGCGCCCGATCTGTTTGCCGAACGCCTGCCAGGCGAGCTGCAAGCTGCCGTGGTGCGCGGTTTCCAGCGTCACCGGCTCGCCGAGCGAGACGACATGGCCATCGGCGACTTCGGCGATGGCGAAGCGCGCATTGGTGCCGCCGATATCCGCCGCGACGACTTCGCGCGCGCTCATGCGTGCATCGTCGCCAGAAGCGCGGACCCGCCGCGCTCGGCCTCGTTGGCGTTGGCACGCATCAGGCCGAACAGCTCGCGGCCCATGCCCTCGGTCGGCTCCGGCGCGGCGGCCTGCGGGCGCGCCACCCACTCTTGTTCGTCGACCATCGCCTGCAATTCCCCCGTTGCCGCATCGACCCGGATCAGATCGCCGTCGCGGATCTTGCCGATCGGCCCGCCGCCCAACGCCTCGGGGCTGACGTGGATCGCGCACGGCACCTTGCCGCTCGCGCCCGACATCCGGCCATCGGTGACCAGGGCGACCTTGTGGCCGCGGTTCTGCACGACGCCCAGCGCCGGGGTCAGCTTGTGCAATTCGGGCATGCCATTGGCGCGGGGGCCCTGGAAGCGGACGACGACGACGACGTCGCGATCGAGCTCGCCGGCCTTGAACGCGGCCAGCACCGACGCCTGATCGGAAAACACCCGGGCAGGGGCCTCGATCGTCCAGCGCTCACGTTCGACCGCGGAGACCTTGATGCAGGCGCGGCCGATATTGCCCTTGAGCATGCGAAAGCCGCCCTCGGAAGAGAAGGGATCGCTCACCGGGCGCAGGATCGTCTCGTCGCCGCTGGCGCCGGGATCGGCCCAGCCGAGCGTATCGCCATCGATCTGCGGCTTTTCGGCATAAGCCGAAAGATCGCCGTCGCCGACGGTCAAAATGTCGCGGTGGACGAGCCCGGCCGAGAGCAATTCGCGGATCACGAACGCCATGCCGCCGGCCGCCTCGAAGCCGTTCACGTCGGCCGCGCCGTTGGGATACACCCGCGCGATCATCGGCACGACCTTGGACAGGCGATCGAAATCGTCCCAATCGATCACGATTCCCGCCGCTGCGGCGATGGCGGGGAGGTGGATCAGGTGATTGGTCGATCCGCCCGTCGCGAGCAGGCCGACAGCGGCGTTGACGATCGCCTTTTCATCGACGCACAGCCCCAGCGGCCGATAATCGTCGCCGTCCCAGCCGATCTTGGCCAGCCGATGGACGGCGGCGCGCGTCAGTTCCTGGCGAAGCTTGGTGCCGGGATTGACGAACGCCGATCCGGGGACGTGGAGCCCCATCATCTCCATCATCATCTGGTTGGTGTTGGCCGTGCCGTAGAAGGTGCAAGTGCCCTTCGAATGATAGGCGCCGATCTCGGCGTCGAGCAATTCCTCGCGGCCGACCTTGCCCTCGGCAAAAAGCTCGCGGACGTGCGCCTTTTCCTTGTTGGGCAGGCCCGACGGCATCGGCCCGCCGGGGATCAGGATCGTCGGCAGATGGCCGAAGCGGAGCGCGCCCATCAGCAGGCCGGGAACGATCTTGTCGCAAATGCCGAGCAGCGCCGCGCCCTCGAACATGCCGTGGCTCAGCGCGATCGCGGTCGACAGCGCGATGGTGTCGCGGCTGAACAGCGACAGCTCCATGCCCGGATAGCCCTGCGTCACGCCGTCGCACATCGCCGGCACGCCGCCCGCGACCTGCGCCGTCACGCCGGCTTCGCGCGCCCACACCTTCATCTGCTCGGGATAACGATAATAGGTCGCATGCGCTGAGAGCATGTCGTTGTAAGCCGTTACGATTCCGATGTTAACTGCGCGCGCCGACTTCAGTTGATCGCGATCCTCCTCGGTGCCGGCAAAGCCGTGCGCAAGGTTGGCGCAGCCGAGATTGGGTCGCATCGATCCGGCGTCGCGCTCGCGCTCGATCAGCGCGAGATAGGCGCTGCGCGACGACTTCGATCGCTCGATGATGCGATCGGTGACGGCGGCGATCCCGGCGTGGAGCGTCATGCCGCGCTCCAATGGATGTCGACCGGCAATTCCACATCGGCGAGCACACGGCCGACCGGCAGGCTCGACGAGGGGCCTTCTTCGATCGCGCGCTCCAACACCTTTTTCTTGTCTTCGCCGGTGATCGCGATCATCAGCGCGCGGGCCGAGATAATCGCTTCGCGCGACAGTGTGACGCGGGGCACCGGGGCTTCGGGCGGCAGCGGATCGGGCATCACGCCCAGCGCGCGGCGTTCCTTGGGGCCGCTTAGCGCCTCGTCGTAATCGGGACCGGGGAAGATCGAGGCGCAATGCCCGTCGCCGCCGATGCCGAGCAGGCACAGATCGAGCGGCCAGTGGAGATCCTGCAGGATCGCATCGGCGGCGCGACCGGCCGCCTTGTAATCGGGCGCGGTCGCGCTGATGAGCGGGATCACCCGTGCGCCCTTCGGCAGGAACGCCTTGCCGATCGCGGTGACGTTCGACAGCGGATCGCCCAGCGGCACGATGCGATCGTCGCCGGGAATGATCGTCACGCGCTTCCAGTCGATCTTGGCCTCGGCGAGCTTGGCATAGATCGGCATCGGCGTTTTGCCGCCGGCGAGCGCGATGACGGCGGCGCCGCGCGCATCGATCGCGCTGTCGATGATGAATCCGATATCGCCCGCGACCGCCGCGGCGAACTCATCGGCGTCGTCATAATCCCACCATTCGATCTCGGTCATCATATATCCTATTTAATCACAACAAACTGGCGGAGGTTCTTCAATCGTCCTGCCAGGTAACCCCATCACGCTCGGTTAGCGCGATCGCGCTCGATGGGCCCCAGCTTCCCGACGAATAGCTTTTCGGCTTGGTGTCGTTCGCCGCCCAGCCGGCGCGAATCGCGTCGATCCAGGTCCATTGCGCTTCTACCTCGTCGCGGCGCACGAACAGCGTCTGGTCGCCCTCGATCAGATCGAGCAGTAGCCTTTCATACGCGATGCGCCGCCGCGTGCCCGCGAACTCGGCGTCGAGGCTAAGGTTCAGCGGAACCTCGCGCAGCCGCACGCCGTCACGATCGAGCCCTGGCTCCTTCGCCATCACCAGCAACTCGATATATTCCTCTGGCTGGAGGCGAATAATCAGCGTGTTGGGCTGCAGCAGCCCGCCGCGTCCGGCGAACATCGAATGCGGCACCGCCTTGAACTGGATCGCGATCTCGCTCCGCCGCGTCGCCATGCGCTTGCCCGTGCGCAAATAGAAGGGCACGCCCTGCCAGCGCCAATTGTCGATATGCGCCTTGATCGCGACGAACGTCTCTGTGGTGGAGGGTTTGCCGAGCTCGTCGGTATAGGACTTGACGATTTCGGTGCCGATCGCTCCGGCACCATATTGGCCGGTAACGGTGACGTGCGGCACTTCCTCGGGCTCGATCGGGCGGAGCGATCGAAACACCTTGACCTTCTCGTCGCGCACCGCGGTGCCGTCGAAGCGGGCAGGGGGCTCCATCGCCACCAGCGCGAGCAATTGCAGGATATGGTTCTGCACCATGTCGCGCAGCGCGCCGGTGCCCTCATAATAGCCCGCACGCTCCTCCAACCCGACCGTCTCGGCGATCGTGATCTGGACGTTGTCGATGCCCTGCGCATTCCACACAGGCTCGAAAAACGAATTGCCGAAGCGCAGCGCCAGGATGTTCTGCACCGTCTCCTTGCCGAGGTAGTGGTCGAAGCGGAAGGTGCGATCCTCGGGGAAGACCGAGGCGACCGCATCGTTGATCTTCTGGCTTGAAGGAAGGTCCTCGCCGAGCGGCTTTTCGAGCCCGATCCGCACCAGCCCGTGTGCGAGGCCGACCGATTCGAGACCCTTGATCGTCGGTTCGAACAGCGACGGTGCGGTCGACAGGAAAATCGCCATCCCGCCGGCCGTGTCGCCGATCTTCTTGGCGAGATTGGGGAAGCCCTCCGGGTGGGTGATGTCGAGTGCCTGATAGGAAAGCCGCGTCAGGAACTGCTTGATCTTCGCCTTGTCCTTGAGCTCCTTGGGCAGGAACTCCTCGAGCGCCTTGGCGGCGAACGCCTGATAGCTCTTGTCGTCGTAATCGCTGCGCGCGGTGCCGATGATCGTCAAATCCTCGGGAAGCAGCCCGTCGTCATAAAGCCCGAAAAGCGATGGCAGCAACATGCGCTGCGCAAGATCGCCGGTCGCGCCGAACAGCAGCAGTTTGGAAACGGGCTGACGCATGAATTCTCCCTTGGTGGCGGGCGATGACGTCATAGCGTCAACCCGGCGACCGGATCGAGTCCGGCCATGATGTTGAGATTCTGGACCGCGGCGCCGGCCGCGCCCTTGCCGAGATTATCGAGCGTGGCGATCAACCGCGCCTGGCCGGTCTCGGCATTGCCATGAACGCGCAAGGTCATCCGATCGGTCCCGGCGTCGGCGGCGATATCGACGACATCGCCGTCGCCGCCACCGGTGACGGCAACCAGCCGCGATCCCTCATAGGTCTCGCGCAGCGCCGCTTCGATCGCGTCGAGCGACGGCCGCCGGCCGAAGGCGTGGAGCGGCAGCGGCACCTCGACGATCATGCCGCGATAGGTCCGCGCGACGGCGGGCGCGAAGATCGGCGGGTGCGCCAGCCGTGCATGGCGCTGCATTTCGCCGACATGCTTGTGCGCCAGGCCGAGCGCATACGCGCGAAACGCGGCGCCGCCCCGGCCGCCGTCGGCCTCGAATTCGGCGATCATCGCCTTGCCACCGCCCGAATAACCCGAGGTAGCGTTAACACTGATCGGCCAATCATGCGGCACCAATCCGGCGCGGACCAGCGGCCTGATCAGCGCCAGAAAGCCCGTCGGATAACAGCCGGGATTGCTGACCCGCGTCGCGGCGGCGATAGCGGCGTCCTGACCCGGCTCCAGCTCGGCGAAGCCGTAAGTCCAGCCATCGGCGGTGCGATGCGCGGTGGAGGCGTCGATCACCCGAGTGCGCGGCGTGTCGATCAGGCTGACGGCTTCGCGCGCCGCGGCGTCGGGCAGGCACAGGATGACGAAATCGGCATCGTTGAGCGCCTCGCGCCGGGCCCTGGCGTCCTTGCGGTCGGCCTCGCCGAGCGCGATGATCGTCAAATCCTCTCGTCCTGCCAGCCGCTCGCGAATTTCGAGCCCGGTGGTCCCGGCGGCGCCGTCGATGAAGACGCTGGCGATCACGCCGCGTCGTCCGTCACGACCATCGGCATCAGTGCGTCGTTCGCCACATAGCCGACCATCCGATCGGCACGGCACTGGCCCCAACTATGGGTGTTGGCGATTTCCAGCACGTCGAAGATGTCGCCCGGCTCGAGCTGTGACACCGCATCCGCGCCGGCCGCGGCAGTCGCCAGTACCGGAGTCGCAACGGTCGCGGCCATTGCCAGTGGTTGCACGTAGTGCGGCGCGAATACTTTGTCCGCCAGGCGGACGTCGGCCAGATCGCGGCGCACCGCATTGATTGCCGGATCGAGCGTAACCGACGGGCCGGTAAGCGCAAAAGCGCTATGCGACGGCGTGGCGGACGGCGGGGAGGGGGGTGTCGTCGTTGAGGAAGTGACCGAACTCTTCAAGAAAACCTGCCCCTTCAGACGTGCGAGCGACGAAAATGTTGCGCTTGTCGCTGTCGTCGCGTTGGCGGCGCAGATAGCCCAGCGCGCCAAGTCTGTTCAAGGCGCGAGTCACCACCGGCTTCGAAACGTTGAGCGCGCGGGCGAGGCCGCGCACCGTATGCGGGCCGGGTTTGAGATAGACCACCAGCAAGAGCGCCATCTGGCGGTTGGTAAGGTCCGGCTCGCCCGAGCGCACGTAATCGACGAGCGTGCGCATCCAGGTCTTGAGCGGCTGTTCCGCAATACTAGTCACCGTGCAAACTTCCGATTCACGTAGGGCATGAAACTCGATTGTCGTTGCTGAAGCCATAACGCCCCCGATCGCATCGGGTTTCAGTGCGACAACGAAATGTCGCCCGGAAATCGGCCATTGGCGTGCGATGGTTGATCGCGCCGGCCGCCTCGCCTATGTGCGCGGCTTCTCCCGATACGGATCGATCACACGCCCATGTTCACCTTTCTGCTCGTCCTCCACGCCATCATCGCAGCCTGCCTCGTCGCCGTGATCCTGATGCAAAAGTCCGAGGGCGGCGGGCTCGGCATGGGCGGCAGCCCGTCGGGGTTAATGTCGGCGCGCGGCGCGGCCGATTTCCTGACGCGGGCGACGGGCGTGCTCGCCACGCTGTTCGTCGCGCTCAGCATCGCCATGGCGGTGCTCGCAGCGACTCGCCACAGCACCTCGATCGATACGTCGCTCGCGCGCAAGGCGCCGCTAAGCACCGGGGCGGCCAATACCGCGCCGCCGCCGGGCGATACGCCGTTCGGCGCGGCCGCGCGCGATGCGGCGGCGGCAGCTGCGGCCAACGGGCCGGCGCCGGCGCGCACGCCCGCGCCGGCCAACGATTCGGTGCCGCTGGCGCAATAACCGCACCGCAAGCCGATCTTTTTCGCGCCCGATCGGATTCGGGCGCTTGTCCAAACATGTCGATTGACGCTAGGTCTTTGCTCCCATGGCGCGGTTCATTTTCATCACCGGCGGCGTGGTTTCCTCGCTTGGCAAGGGTCTCATGGCGGCGTCGCTCGCCGCGTTGCTGCAGGCGCGCGGCTATCGCGTGCGGATTCGCAAGTTCGATCCGTATCTCAACGTCGATCCCGGGACGATGTCGCCCTATCAGCATGGCGAAGTCTATGTGACCGATGACGGTGCCGAGACCGATCTTGATCTCGGCCATTACGAGCGCTTCACCGGCGTCGCCGCGCATCAGAGCGATAACGTCACCTCGGGCCGCATCTATCAGCAGATTATCCAGCGCGAGCGGCGCGGCGACTATCTCGGCGCCACCGTCCAGGTGATCCCGCACGTCACCGATGCGATCAAGGAATTCGCCAAGGCCGATGTCGAGGATCTCGATTTCGTGCTGTGCGAGATCGGCGGAACCGTCGGCGACATCGAATCGCTGCCTTTTATCGAAGCGATCCGCCAGCTCCGCAACGAACTCGGCCGCGGCCAGTCGATCAGCATCCACGTCACCCTGGTGCCGTTCATCTCAGCCGCCGGCGAGCTCAAGACCAAGCCGACTCAGCATTCGGTGCGCGAGCTCGCCGCGCTCGGCGTTCAGCCCGATGTGCTGGTGTGCCGCTGCGAACGGCCGCTGCCGCAAAGCGAGCGGGCCAAGATCGCGTTGTTCTGCAACGTGCCGAAGGAAGCCGTGATCCCCGCGCTCGATGCGCCGAGCATCTACGCCGTGCCGCTGCAATATCACGCTGAGGGCATCGACAGCGAAGTCCTCAAGGCGTTCGGCATCGAGCCGGGGCCGGCGCCCAGCCTCGATCGCTGGACCGAGATCGTCGAGCGGCTCGACAATCCCGAAGGCGAAGTGACGATCGGCGTGGTCGGCAAATATGTCGGCCTGCAGGATGCCTATAAATCGTTGAACGAGGCGCTGGTGCACGGCGGCATCGCTAACCGCGTCAAGGTCAACATCCGCTGGATCGACGCCGAACTGTTCGAGCATGACGACGCCGATATCGCCGCGCGGCTCGAGCCGTGCCACGCGATCCTCGTCCCGGGTGCGTTCGGCGAGCGCGGCGCGCAGGGCAAGATCGCCTCGGTCCGCTTCGCGCGGGAGCGCGGCGTGCCTTATTTCGGCATCTGTTTCGGCATGCAGATGGCCTGCGTCGAGGGCGCGCGCGATCTCGCCGGCATCGCACTGGCGTCGTCCACCGAATTCGGCCCGACCGACGAGCCGGTGATCGGCCTGATCAGCGAGTGGATGAGCAAATCGGGCTTGGAAAAACGAGAAGCGGGCGGCGATCTCGGCGGCACGATGCGGCTCGGCGCCTATCCCGCGACGCTGGCTGGCAACAGCGTGGTCGCCTCGATCTACGGCGCCACCGAGGTCAGCGAGCGCCATCGCCATCGCTATGAGGTCAACACCGCCTATCGCGAGCGCCTCGAAGCTGGAGGGCTGGTATTCTCCGGCATGTCGCCCGACGGTATGCTCCCCGAAATCGTAGAGCGGCCCGATCATCCCTGGTTCGTCGGCGTGCAGTTCCACCCGGAACTGAAATCGAAGCCGTTCGATCCGCACCCGCTGTTCGCCAGCTTCATCGAGGCGGCCGTCAAGCAAAGCCGGATGGTCTGAGCGGTCCGGGCTCGACCACCAGGCGCTGAAGCAAATCACGCGGCGGCGCGATGATACGCCGCGTCGCTGACCTTCTCTAGCCAAACGACCGCCTCGCCATCCTGTTTTTCCGCGATCGCGATGTGGCTCATCGCCGTGTAGGGCGATGCGCCGTGCCAATGTTTCTCGCCGGGCTCGAACCATACCACGTCGCCGGGCCTGATCTCCTCGATCGCGCCGCCTTCGCGCTGCACCCGGCCGAGCCCGCTGGTGACGAGCAGCGTCTGCCCGAGCGGGTGCGTGTGCCACGCGGTCCGCGCGCCAGGCTCGAACGTGACGGTCGCACCCGAAAGATTGCCGCTGCCGGCAAACGGCGCATCGATGCGCACCCGCCCGGTGAAATAATCGGTCGGGCCGGCGGCGGAAGCGGCCGCGTCGCTGCGGTTGATCTGAATGATTGCTCTCCTCAAACGGCGCGGTGCGACGCGCGTTGGCGGTAGGACAACGATCGGAGGGCGGATCGGTCGCAACGCCGCTTTGTGGACGCAGCTATTTCTAGCGCTCACAATATCGCAAGGAACTGGCGCACCCGACAGGATTCGAACCTGTGGCCTCTGCCTTCGGAGGGCAGCGCTCTATCCAGCTGAGCTACGGGTGCCGGCCGCGGATGCGACTAGCAAAGCAAGCCGGCGCGCGCCAGCGGTTTCATCCCGCTTTCGGCGGCGGTGTCTTTGGTCGGTAGGCGCACAGAGCGCAGACGACGCAGCGCCAGCACTCGGGCTTGCGCGCCTTGCAGACATAGCGGCCGTGCAGGATCAGCCAGTGATGAGCGTGCAGCCGGAACGGCTGCGGCACCGCCTTGTCGAGTTTTTTCTCCACCGCCAGCGGCGTCTTGCCGCGAGCGAGCCCGGTGCGGTTGCCGACGCGGAAAATGTGCGTATCGACCGCGAACGTCTCGGCGCCGAAGGCGACGTTCATCACGACGTTGGCGGTCTTGCGCCCCACGCCGGGCAGCTTTTCGAGCGCGTCGCGGTCGTTCGGCACCCTGCCGCCGTGATCGGTGATCAGCGCCTGCGACAAGGCGATGACGTTTTTCGCCTTGGTGTTGAACAGGCCGATCGTCTTGATGTGTTCTTTCAGGCCGACCTCGCCGAGCGCGACCATCTGTTCGGGCGTGTCGACTTGGCGGAACAGCGCCCGCGTCGCCTTGTTAACGCCCGCGTCGGTCGCCTGTGCGGAAAGCACCACGGCCACCAGCAGGGTATAATCGTTGACCGATTCGAGCTCGGTTTCGGGATGCGGATTGTCGGCGGCGAGCCGGGAGAAGAATTCGACGATCTCGGCCTTGGTCAAACCCCGAGCACCTCGGCCATCATATAGCGCCCGGCCGGTCTGTCGATCAGCCACAGCGCCGCCTTGATCGCGCCGCGCGCGAAAATCTCGCGGTTTTCGGCACGGTGGCCGAGCTCGATCCGCTCGCCGTCGCCGGCGAAGATTACCTGATGGTCGCCCGCCACCGTGCCGCCGCGCAGACTGGCGAAACCGATCGTCCCCTCGACGCGTCGGCCCGTCAGCCCGGCGCGCGCGACCACTTGATCCTCGGCAAGCGTATCGCCGCGTCCCGACGCCACCGCTTCGCCGAGCAGCAAGGCGGTACCCGACGGCGCATCGACTTTCTCGCGGTGATGCATCTCGACGATCTCGACGTCCCACTCGCTGCCGAGCCGCGCCGCCGCTTCGCGAACAAGGCAGGCGAGCAAAGTTACGCCGAGCGAGGTATTGCCGGTCTGCAGCACGGCGATGTCGGCCGCCGCCGCCTCGATCAGATCGTGATGCGCGCCAGTCAGCCCGGTCGTGCCGACGACGATCGGCGTGCCCGCGGCGCGCGCGGCGGCGAGATTGGCTTGCAGCGCGGCGGGTGTCGAGAAATCGACCAGCACGTCGGCGCCCTGCGCTGCGCGGGCCGGATCGTCGCCAGTGTCGGCGCCGCCGGCGAAGTGCGCACCGAAGGTCGGCAGCAGCCCCGCGATCGTCCGCCCCATCCGCCCGGCGCTGCCCAAAATCCCGATCGCCGGCGTGTCGTCAGCCACCATCGCGAAAGCTTTCATGGTGACGGATCACTTCGTCGATGATGAAGCGCAGGAATTTTTCGGAGAATTCGGGATCGAGATCGGCGTCGTCGGCCAATTTGCGCAGCCGCGCGATCTGGCGATCCTCGCGGCCCGGATCGGCCGGCGGCATGCCGTTCTCGGCCTTGTAGCGGCCGACCGCCTGGGTAATCTTAAAGCGTTCGGCGAGCATGAACACCAGCGCCGCGTCGATATTGTCGATGCTCTGGCGGTATCCGCTCAGCGTGTCGTCCGGCACTGCGTTTCGCCCTCTCGTCCGCCTCGTCTCTCGCGCCTTGTGCGGGGCGCGGCGGCGCCGCGCAACCCCGAAGCCTTGCCTTTGGCCGGCAATGCCGCCACATCCCGGCGAACATGACCGCCACCATTCACCGCATCGCGGGCGACCGCGCGCCGTCGCTCGAACCGATGATGGCGCTCGTCGCCGCCGATATGAATGCGGTCAATACCGTCATTCTCGATCGGATGCAGTCCGAGATCCCGCTGATTCCCGAGCTTGCCGGGCATCTGATCGCCGGCGGGGGAAAGCGGATGCGGCCGATGCTGACGCTCGCGAGTGCGCGGTTGCTGGGCTATACCGGCACGCGGCATCACCGGCTCGCCGCATCTGTAGAGTTCATCCACACCGCGACGCTGCTGCACGACGACGTCGTCGACGGCTCCGATCTTCGCCGGGGAAAGCGCACCGCCAACATCATCTGGGGCAATCCGGCGAGCGTGCTGGTCGGCGATTTCCTGTTCTCGCGCAGCTTCGAGCTGATGGTCGAGGACGGCAGCCTCAAGGTGCTCAAGATCCTGTCGGGCGCCAGCGCGATCATCGCCGAGGGCGAGGTCAACCAGTTGACCGCGACGCGCCGGATCGATCTCGGCGAGGAACGCTATCTCGACATCATCGGCGCGAAGACCGCGGCGCTGTTCGCCGCCGCCTGCCGGATCGCCGCGGTTGTCGCCGAACGCCCGTCGGCCGAGGAGGACGCGCTCGACAGCTACGGGCGCAACCTCGGCATCGCCTTCCAGCTGGTCGACGACGCGATCGATTACGTTTCCGATGCCGGCACGATGGGCAAGGACGCCGGCGACGATTTCCGCGAAGGCAAAATGACGCTACCGGTGATTCTCGCTTATGCGCGCGGCGACGAGGCGGACCGTGCCTTTTGGAAAGCGGCGATTGCCGGCCACCGTGTTGCCGACGAGGATTTCGCGCACGCCATTTCACTCGTCCGGTCGAGCCGCGCGGTAGATGATACGCTCGCCCGCGCGCGCCATTACGGCCAGCGCGCGATCGACGCGCTCGGCGGTTTCGCCCCCGGCCAGGCCAAGGACGCGATGATTGAGGCGGTGGAGTTCGCGGTCGCGCGGGCGTTCTAGACGCGTTTGTCGCTCTCCAGCGCGCAGTAACATCCCGGATCGACCTCGATCTGCAATGTCGCATGGCCGATAGCGAAATGGTGCTGCAGCATGTCTTGCGCGCTCGCCAGGAAGGCATCGCCGGGGTGGCCGGCCGGCATCAGCAGATGCGCGGTCAGCACGGTATCGGTCGTGCTCATCGGCCAGATGTGCAGATCGTGCGTGTCGGCGACGCCCGGCAAACCGCGCAGCGCCTCGCCGACCGCGTCGTAATCGATCGCGCGCGGCACCGCGGCGAGCGACATTTCGACCGATTCGCGCAGCAATCCCCAGGTCTGCCAGAAGATCAGCGCGGCGATGACCAAGCTCGTCACCGGATCGATCCACGCCGCGCCGGTCCGCCAGATCACCAGCCCGACGATCACCACCCCGGCCGATACCGCGGCATCGGCCGCCATGTGCAGAAACGCGGCGCGGATGTTGATGTCGCCCTTGCGCCCCCGCGCGAACAGCATCGCCGTCGCCAGATTGACGACGATCCCGACGCCGGCGACGATCGATACCGTCGGCCCGGCGACGGCATGCGGATGGCCGAATCGCTGCACCGCCTCAAGCACGATCGCGCCGAGCGCGACGAGCAGCAGCAGCGAATTGGACAGCGCAGCAAGGATCGACGATCCACGCAGCCCGTAGGTGAAGCGCTTCGACGGCGCCGCCCGGGCTAGCGCGGCGCCACCCCAGGCGACGCACAGTCCCAGCACGTCGGACAGATTGTGCCCGGCGTCGGCGAGCAGCGCGACCGAGTTCGAGGCCAGCCCGAACCCCGCCTCGATCACGACGAAGCCGAGGTTCAGCGCGATACCGATCGCGAATGCCCGGCCGAAGCTCGCCGGGGCATGATGATGGCCATGATCGTGGGCGTGATGACGGGACAAGGCGCGACTCCCTTTTGCCGCCGCCTATCACCGCGCCGCCATGTGATACTAGGACGCAAGCCTCGTTCTCCGCCGCAAACTTCGCTAGGGGGCGGGCATGCGATTCCTTCTGCTCCTGTTGGCGCTGCTGGCCGGCCCGCTCGCCGCCGCGCCCTCGCCGTCCACGCCCGGCTTGGTCCGCGTCCGCCTCGTCACAAGCGCCGGTGCGATCGTGATCGCGCTCGATGCGCAACACGCACCGAAGACCACCACCAATTTCCTCGCCTATGTCGATGACGGCCGCTTCGACGGCACCGCCTTCTACCGCGCCGCGCGCCGCAAGGGGTCGCCCAAGCTCGGCTTTATCCAGGGCGGCATCGCGCAGGATGCGCGGCGTATTCTCCCGTCGGTCCCGCTCGAAGCGACGGATAAGACCGGCATCCATCACACCGACGGGGCGATTTCGATGGCGCACGGCCCCGATCCGGATTCGGCCGCCGGCAATTTTTCGATCATGGTCGGCGCCAATCCCTCGCTCGATGCGCGTGGCGAGTTTCGCGGCTTCGCGGCGTTCGGCCATGTCGTCTCGGGGATGGACGTGGTCCGCCGCATCCTCGCGCTGCCGAGCGGTGGCGGATCGGACGAGATGCGCGGTCAGATGATCACGCGTCCGGTCAAGATTATCCATGCCCAGCGTCTAGACGGCACGCCGCATCCGGCCGGCCGGCCCAAGGCGTGGACGCTCAACATCCGGCGAAACTGATGCGGATAGGATCGCGCCGATGACCCTGCCGATCCACGCGGTCCTGCCCGATCTGCTTGCGACGCTTCGCGCGCGCGCCAACGCCGTGCTGGTCGCGCCGCCGGGCGCCGGCAAGACCACCGCGGTCGCGCCCGCGCTGCTCGCCGAGCCGTGGTGCGACGGCGAGATCGTGCTGCTCAGCCCGCGCCGCCTCGCCGCGCGCGCCGCCGCCGAGCGAATGGCGGCGATGGCGGGCGAGCGGGTGGGGGAGACGTTTGGTTACGCCACGCGGATGGACAGCAAGCGATCGGCCCGGACGCGCGTGACCGTCGTCACCGAGGGCATTTTCGTCAACCGCATCCAGGGCGATCCCGAGCTGGCCGGCGTTGCCGCCGTGCTGTTCGACGAAGTCCACGAACGCAGCCTCGATAGCGATTTCGGCTTGGCGCTGGCGCTCGACGCGCAGGCCGGCTTGCGACCCGATCTGCGGCTGCTGGCGATGTCCGCGACGCTCGATGGCGCGCGCTTCGGCCGATTGATGGGCGATGCCCCGGTGATCGAAAGCGAAGGCCGCAGCCACCCGCTCACGCTCCGCCACCTCGGGCGCAATGCCGAAGCGCGGATCGAGGCGTCGGTCGCTGTCGCGATCCGCACAGGGCTAGCGGAAGGCGAGGGCGGCGTGCTCGCCTTCCTTCCCGGCGTCGCCGAGATCGAGCGCACCGCCGAACGGCTCGACGGACTGGGCGACTGTATCGTGCTCCATCGTCTCCACGGCAGCCTCGATCCCGCCGCGCAGCGCGCCGCCATCGCCCCCGATCCGCAAGGCCGGCGAAAGATCGTCCTTGCCACCTCGATCGCCGAAACGAGCCTGACGCTCGACGGCATCCGCATCGTTATCGACTCCGGGCTCGCCCGGCGCCCGCGCTACGACCGCGCGGCGGGCATGACTCGTCTCGTCACCGAACGCGCGAGCCAGGCCGCCGTCACGCAGCGCGCCGGCCGCGCCGCGCGGCAGGGGCCGGGCAGCGCCTATCGCTTGTGGGAAGAAGCCGCGACCGCCGGCCTGCCGCGCTTCGATCCGCCCGAAATTCTGGAGGCCGATCTGTCGGCGCTGACGCTCGATTGCGCCTTGTGGGGCGTCGCCGATCCGCGCGATCTCGGCTGGATCGATCCGCCGCCCGAAGCCGCCATCGCCGAAGCGCGTACGCGGCTCGCCCGGCTCGGCGCGCTTGACGCCGATGGCCGGCCGACGCCGCATGGCCGCACCATCGCCCGTCTGCCGCTGCCGCCGCGGCTCGCGCACATGCTGGTCGAGGCCGCGCCGCTCGGTCTTGCCCGCACCGCCGCCGAGGTCGCCGTGCTGCTCGGCGAGCGCGGGCTGGGGGGCAACGATCCTGATCTCGACACCCGCCGCCGCCGCTGGCGCACCGAACGCGGCCCGCGCGCGGCGGCGGGCCGGAAATTGGCGGAACGGTGGACGCAACTCCTCCGTCATCCCCGCGAAAGCGGGGACCCATCTCCCAACCGTTCAATCCAGTCCGCCGCGCACGAGCTGGGTTCCCGCTTTCGCGGGAATGACGACGTGGGGATCGCCATCGCGCTCGCCTTTCCCGATCGCGTCGCCCACCGCCGCGACGCGTCCGGCGAGACCTGGGCCTCGGTCGGCGGGCGCGGCTTTCGCCTCGATCCGGCATCGTCGCTCGCGCGCGCCGAATGGCTCGCCGTCGCCGAGACGCAGGGCATGGCCGCGGGAGCCCGCATCCTCTCCGCAGCGCCGATCGACCTCGCCAGCGTCGAATCGCTGTTCGGCGACCGAATCGAAACCCGCCGCACCGCCGCGTTCGATCCCGCCACCGGCGCAGTCCGCGCGATCCGCGAACGCCGGCTCGGCGCGATCCGCCTCGCCAGCGGCCCCGATAGCGACGCCGATCCCGAAACGCTCGCCGCCGCGCTGCTGGAGGGCGTTCGCGCGCACTGGCTTGCGCATCTGCCGTGGAACGACGGGACGCGGGCATTGCGCCAGCGCGCCGCTTTCGCCGGCCAGGCGCTCGACGACGACAGCCTGATCGCCCGGGCCGACGAATGGCTCACGCCGCTGCTCACCGGCAAGCGCCGCCTCGGCGACTTGGATCCCGCCGCGCTCGACGGCGTGCTGCGTTCGCTGATCGGCTGGGATGGCCTGCAGGCGATCGATCGCCTCGCCCCACCGCGCTTCGCCGCGCCGACCGGCAGCAGCCACGCGATCGATTACGCCGCGGAGGCCGGCCCCACCGTCACGCTGCGCCCGCAGGAGCTGTTCGGCCTCGCCGAGCATCCGGTGGTGGGGCAGGGGCGCGTGCCGCTCGTGCTCAGCCTGACCTCGCCGGCCGGCCGTCCCATCCAGACGACACGTGATCTGCCCGGTTTCTGGGCCGGCAGCTGGGCGGCGGTGGCGAAGGAGATGCGCGGCCGTTATCCGCGCCACCCCTGGCCCGACGATCCTGTCGCCGCCGCCGCGACCACTCGCACAAAAAACGCTGATGCGCGCCGCGCGCAAAATAGCTAAGGGAGCGCCATGAAGACCGTCCGCATCTATCAGCGCCCGAAAAACGCCATGCAATCGGGCCGCGCCCGCACCGATCGCTGGCAGCTTGAATTCGAACCCGCCGAGGCCCAGCAACCCGATCCGCTGACCGGCTGGGCCGGCTCGGGCGACACGCGCGAGCAAATCCGGCTGAGCTTCCCCACGCTAAAGGCGGCGCAAGCCTATGCCGAACGCGAAGGGTTTGCCTACAGCGTGGTCCCGGCGCCGACCAAGACGCTCAAGTTGCAAGCCTACGCCGACAATTTCCGCTGACGCCGGCGCGGTACGCCACTTTTGCCCTTTCCCGGCGAAGGAAGGACCTCGTTGGTAAGCGCTCCGGTCAATTAACTGCGTCGCGGCGGAGGTCTTGTAGTTCAGCCGCCGCCCACGATCCCCGCGCCCAGCAGCAACAGCAGCTTCACATCGACGCCGCATCCCTCGGCGCGCTTCGCGGCCACGAACGCTTCCAGCTGCGCCAGTGCGACCCGGTGCACCACGATATTCTCGTCGGCATCGCCGCCACCGTCGCCGACCTGCGATAGCTCGGTCGCGCGCACCAGGGTGAACCCTTCGCTGGCCAGCCCCGGGGTCGAATAGAATTCGCCCAACTCCTCGATGCGCCCGGCGCGATAGCCGGTCTCCTCCTCGAGTTCGCGCCGCGCCGATTGCTCGACGCTTTCGCCGGCATCGAGATCGCCAACCAACCCCGCCGGCAGCTCCAGGCAAGTCTTGCCCAGCGGCACGCGATATTGCTCGACCAGAATCACGTCGCCGTTATCGATCGCCAGGATCACCGCCGCGCGCACGCCACCGATGCGCGAGACATATTCCCATTTGCCCCGGCGCTTGGCGGCGATGAACGTGCCCTCCCAAACGGTTTCGACCGTATCCGAACTCACAATTCGATCAGCCGATCGGGCAGCTCGTTAGGGTTGTCCGCCGTCTTGGGAAACGTCTCGCCCAGGATCGCGCCGATCTGCGCCACCGCTGCCGCCATGCCCTCGGCGACACGGCCGTCGCGCACCTCGTCGATCAGCGCTGCCATCGCATCGCCCCATCGTTCGGGTGGCACGGCGGTGTGGATCGCTTCGTCGGCGACGATCTCGGCGCGGTGCTCGCCGATCGAGAGGTAGAGCAGGATGCCCACGCGTTGCGCAGTGCGCCGCTCCGCGCCGACGCGGAAATATTGCACCGCCCGCCGCCGCACGCGCCGTGCCCGCGTCGCCCGCGGCGTCAGCGCGAGGCGCAGCGGCATGAACCGCAGCGCGCCGTTCAGGATCGGAAACACGATCGCCTCGACGATCAGCAGCGCGAAGAACAGCCCGCGCAGATCGGGGCCGAGCGTCCATCCGCCGGTGACGACCCCGACCAGCCATTCGAGCCACGCCGGCTGCACCGCGGCCAGCGCCGCGACCAGCAACATCGCCGCGATCACATAATGCAGCGCGACGTCATGATAGGCGTCGGACCGATCGGCGACGATCGTGACGATCTCGCCGTTGGTGCCGGTCTCCGCCGCCGTCACCGCCTGCGTAACGACGTCGCGCTGCTCGGGCGAAAGATGCGAAACGTGCGCCATCACCAACCCCCCGATGCGCCGCCGCCGCCGAACGACCCGCCACCGCCGGAAAAGCCGCCGCCACCGCCACCGAAGCCGCCACCGCCAAAGCCCGATCCGCCGCCACCGCCACCCCCGCCGAAGCCCGATCCCCACAGGAAGATCGGCCACATGCCGCCGCGATAGCGCTTGCCGTGCCGCCGTCCCCAGATTCGAGACGCCATCATGAAGCCGAACACGATCAGCCAGAAAACCAGCGCGAACGGAAAGCCGCCCTTGTTGCCGCTCTGCGATTGCTGGCGAGACGCGGCGGCGGCCTGCGCCACCTTCTGCTCGGCGTCTTCGGGCGGCGCCCTCAACTGCTCGGCGATCGCGTTGGCCCCGGCGATGATCCCCCCCGGCATGTTGCCGTCACGGAACTTGGGCAGAACGTCGTTCTGGATGATCATGTTGGACAAGGCGTCGGTCATAATCGGCTCGAGTCCATAACCGACCTCAATCCGCACCTTCTTCTCGTTCGGCGCCACGATCAGGATGATGCCGTTGTTGATCTTGCTTTGCCCGATCCCCCAAGCGCGGCCGAGCTGATAACCGTAATCGTCGATCGCCCGGCCTTCCAGATCGGGGATCGTCGCCACCACCAATTGCCGCGACGACGCCTGC
The DNA here is from genome assembly GCA_006438735.1 of Sphingomonas koreensis. Classification (GTDB taxonomy): domain Bacteria; phylum Pseudomonadota; class Alphaproteobacteria; order Sphingomonadales; family Sphingomonadaceae; genus Sphingomonas; species Sphingomonas koreensis_A. The sequence goes on from RCZF01000001.1 coordinate 632,230, forward strand.
TCGATAGATTGCGACAATTGATCGAGTTGCGCCTCCTGATCCGGGCTGAGCAGATTGGCGGCATCGACGACCCGGCCGGTCAGCTTGGGAAAGGTCTGCGCGTGCGCCGCCGCCGCGGCGAACAGCGCCGCGACGACGATCAGCAGGGTCAGCCAGCGGTCAAAATGCCGGCGGTCGAGGGTGGGCGCCACGATCAGGCGCTCAGCTCATATTCCCGAAATCGACATTCGGCGCGTTTTCCGCCCCCGGCGTGGTCGCCTGATATTGGGTCTTGGGCTTGGCGCCGTAGAACACCTTGGCGCCGATCGCATCGGGGAAGGTGCGGATGCGGGTGTTATAGTCTTGCACCGCGGTGTTGTAATCGCGGACCGCAATGGTGATGCGGTTCTCGGTGCCTTCCAGCTGGCTCATCAGCGTCTGGAAATTGGCCTGGCTCTTGACGTCGGGATAGGCTTCCACCGTCGCCAGCAGGCGGCTCAGCGAACCGTTGAGCTGCCCTTGCGCGTTTTGGAACGCCTGCACCTTGGCGGGATCGGTCAGGTCGTCGCCGCTGATCTGGATCGCGGTCGCCTTCGAGCGCGCGTTGATCACGTCGGTCAGCACTTTATCCTCGCCCTGGACGGAGCCCTTAACCGTCGCGACGAGATTGGGAATCAGGTTCGCGCGGCGCTGATAATCGGCCTGCACGTCGGCCCATTTCGCCTTCACATTCTCGTCGGCGGTGGGGATCGAATTGATCCCGCAGGCGCTGACCGTCATGGCGGCGGCGATCACGATCGGGGTGCGAAACTTCATAATATTGGCTCCTCCAGCCCTTGCCAGACGCATTCTAGCGGGCGCAGATGGCGCTGCGAAGCGAAATCGGAAAAAGGAAGGCCTCGATGTTCAAGGAGTTCAAGACGTTCATCGCGCGCGGCAACGTGCTCGATCTCGCCGTGGCGGTGATCATCGGCGCGGCCTTCGGCAAGATCGTCACGTCGCTGACCGACGACATCATCATGCCGGTGATCGGCAAGCTTTTCGGGGGGCTCGATTTTTCGAGCTATTTTCTCGTGCTCGGCACGGTGCCCGATAACTATGCCGGCTCGCTGAGCGATTATGCCGCGCTGAAGAAAGCTGGCGTGTCGCTGCTCGGCTACGGTGAATTCATCACCCAGGCGGTCAATTTCCTGATCGTTGCGTTCATCATCTTCCTGGTCGTCCGCGCGGTGAACCGGCTGATGCCCAAGCCCGAAGCGGCAGCGCCGGCCGAACCGGCCGACGTCGCGCTGCTGCGCGAAATCAGGGACGAGTTGAAAGCGCGGAAAGTTTGATTTGCTGTTCAGCGGCGCTGAACAATGCCGTGCCGGCCCACGCCCGCACCCGACCACCCATTTGGAAACTGCCGTGGGTGGTCGGGTGGGGGCGTGGGCCGGCACCGCAATCAAATTAAGCCGCCGCCAGATCCTCGGCGATCGCATCGGCCAGGCTGGTGCCGTCGAGGATCCGCGCGGTCTCGTCGCGCACGCGCAGCATCGCGTGGCGGATCGCGCAATCGGCTTCGCTCTTGCAGTCGGCGCAGCGCCGATAAGCAGTGCGGCTGACGCAGGGCACGAGCGCCAACGGCCCCTCGATCACGCGGATGATGTCGCCCAGCGAGACCAGGTGGATCGGCCGCGACAGGCAATAGCCGCCCAGCTTGCCACGGTGGCTGTGCAGCAGCCCGGCTTCGCGCAGATCGGCGAGGATCAGCTCAAGGAACTTGCGCGGCACGTTCGCCTCGGCGGCGATGCGCGTCATCGGGATCGGCGGGCTGCCCGCGGGCGCTTCGGCGAGAAACAGCATGGCGCGCAGGGCGTAACGGGAACGCTGGGTCAACATGATGGTGCGGTTGTGCGCCAGCATTGTGGCGAGTGCATGGCCGGGCGGCCCCGAACCTTGGGCTTTTAATTCACGCTTTTTCGCCTATATCGGATGCGCCGGGTTCGCCCGGCTATGGCGATAAATGGCGGTGCATAATAGGCGCAGCGGACCCGGGGGCAGTACCCGGCGGCTCCACCAAAGTCTTCCTCACAGGGAGGCTCTGACGGGGCCGAACCAGGATCGACGTGTGTTCAAAGGCGCTGTTTTTGCCCGGGCTGAGTAACCCGTTCAAGGCTCAAAACCATAAGTGCTAACGATAACGAAGCACTCGCAATTGCCGCGTAAATTGGACCTAACGGTCTAATTTACTAGGACGAAAGCGCGGTTGGACCGCACCGGGCAACAGAAGCGATTCCAGCGGTACGGGGAGCACCGGGCAACAGAAGCTCCCCACTTACCCGTGCCACCTCACTTCTTCGCGGGCGGCAATGCATTCAAGGCACGTTCGCGTTCAATTCGTCGAGCCATGCTGTCGCCACCCCATCTGACGGCGCGCGCCAATCGCCGCGCGGGCTCAATGCACCCGCGGTCGAAACCTTCGGCCCATTGGGAATTGCCGATCGCTTGAACTGGCTGAACGCGAAGAAGCGCCGCAGGAAACTCGCGAGCCAGCGTCGGATCGTTGCCAGATCATAGTCGTGCCGCTCGCCCGCCGGGAAATCGATCGGCCAGCGCCCCGCGCTTGCATCGTGCCAGGCATGCCAGGCGAGAAACGCGACCTTCGACGGCGCCATGCCGAAGCGCACGATATGATGCAGGAAGAAGTCGTGCAGCTCATACGGCCCGATCCGCGCCTGCGTGCTCTGCACCGCGCCGCTTTCGCTCGCCGGGATCAGTTCGGGCGTGATTTCCGCGGCCAGGATTTCGCCGAGCACATCGTCGGTAGGGCGGTCGAACTGATCGGTCTTCACCGCCCATCGGATCAGGAACTGGATCAGCGTCTTGGGCACGCCGGCGTTGACCGTATAATGGCTCATTTGATCGCCGACGCCGTAGGTGCACCAGCCCAGTGCCAGCTCGCTCAGATCGCCGGTGCCAACCACTAGGCCGTTGTGCTGATTGGCGAGCCGGAACAGATAATCGGTCCGCAAGCCCGCCTGCACATTCTCGAACGTGACGTCATAGACCGGCGCGCCGTCGGCATAGGGATGGCCCATGTCGCGCAGCATCTGCTCGGCGGCGGGGCGGATGTCGATCTCGTCGCCGGAGACGCCCAGCGCGCGCATCAGCCGCCAGGCATTCGCCTTGCTCGCCTCGCCGGTCGCAAAGCCCGGCAGCGTATAGGCGAGGATGCGCTCGCGTGGCAGCTCGAGCAGGTCCATCGCCTTGGCCGCGACGATCAGCGCATGGCTCGAATCGAGCCCGCCCGAAACCCCGATCACCAGCCGCTCGACGCCCGAAGCGGTGACGCGCTTGGCCAGCCCCTGCACCTGGATGTTGAACGCCTCGTAACAATCCTGGTCGAGCTTTTCCGGCGTATTGGGCACGAACGGAAAGCGCCGCACCGGGCGCTTCAGCCCGACGTTTGCGAAATCGGGCTGGTGGGCAAAGCCGATCCGACGGAACCGCGTCTCGGGATGCCCGGCGAAAGCGGCAGCATCGTTGAACGTGCCGACGCGCATCCGCTCCTGCTGCAGCCGGCCGATGTCGAGATCGGCGACGACGATTTCGGGGGTATTCCCAAAGCGATGCGACTGCGCGATCAGCTCGCCCATTTCGTGGATCAACCCCTGGCCGTCCCAGGCCAGATCGGTGGTGCTTTCGCCCGGCCCGGCGGCCGAGAACACATAGCCGCAGATCGACCGTGCCGATTGCGCCGCCGCCAGCATTTCGCGCTCGCGCGCCTTCCCGATCACGATGTTCGAGGCGGAAAGGTTGCAGCAGACCAACGCGCCGGCCAGCGCCGCTGTGGTCGATGGCGGTGTCGGCGCCCAGAAATCCTCGCAGATCTCGGCATGGAACACGAAATGCGGCAGATCGTCGGCGGCAAAGATCAGATCGACGCCGAAGGGCGCGATCTGCCCGGCCACCGCGATGTCGAGCCCCGTCAGCCCCTGCCCGGAGGCGAACCAGCGCTTTTCGTAATATTCGCGGTAATTGGGCAGAAACGTTTTGGGAATCACCCCCAGCACGCGCCCGCGCGCGATCGCCACCGCGCAATTATACAGCCGCCCGTTTCGCGGGATCGCCGCGCCGACCACCAGCACTGTCGTGAACTTGGCGCTCGCCTTGACGATCGCGGCCAGCGCGGCGTCGGTCGCGGCGTGCTGCGCGGTCTGCAGATGCAGATCGTCGATTGCATAGGATGACACGCCGAGCTCGGGAAACACCAGCAGATCGACGCTCTCGCCGTCGGCCTGCTGCGCCAGCGCGATCGTCGCCGCAGCATTGGCAGCCGGATCCCCGACCGTCGCCAGCGGCGTCGCCGCGCCGACGCGCAGCAGCGCGTGGGTATGGATCGAATGGAACCGATGCGACTTCGCCATGCCCGCCCTCTAGCGAGATTTACGCGCCCACGCCACGCCTTGCCATCGCCCGGCAAAAGCTGCTCAATCCGCTGCGAAGGAGAAGCCCGATGAAAATCAGCGCGCGCAACCAGATTCCCGGCACGCTCGTCGCGGTGACGCCCGGCGCGGTCAATGCGACGGTCAAGGTCGATATCGGCGGCGGCAACATCGTCACCTCGAGCATCACCAATGAAGCCGCCGCCGATCTCGGCCTCGCCGAGGGCGACGCGGTGACCGTCATCGTCAAGGCCAGCGACGTGATGATCGGCAAATAAGCCGTGCGGATCGGCCGGCTCAAGCTGAAGGCGCAATTGCTTTGCGGCGAGACGATCGCGTTCGGCCCCGGCAAGGCCGATCTGCTCGAGGCGATCGATCGCCAGGGCTCGATCTCCGCTGCCGGCCGCGCGCTCGGCATGAGTTACCGGCGCAGCTGGCTGCTGGTCGACGCGATGAACCGCAGCTTCGCCGACCCGCTGGTCGAGGCCCACGCCGGCGGCGGCCGCACGAGCGGCGCGACGCTAACCCCGACCGGCCGCGCGGTGCTGGCACGCTATCGGGCGCTGGAGCAGGCGCTGGCCGATGTCGCCGGTCCGCATCTAGCCGCACTCGACGCGGCGTTGCGGGACGTGCCGTTGGGGGAGGGGTGAGGCGAGCGCTCTGTCGCGGTTGGCTTGCGACGGTTTGACCGCGATCGATCCGACATCTGACCTCGCTTGGATATCGGCTCAGCGAAACATCCAAGACAGCTATGGAAATTCGATCTCGGCTCGCATATAGACCCCGAAATCGTCGATCAGTGGCCCCAAACGTGCCTCAATCGGCATGCGGGCGTGGTGAAATTGGTAGACGCGCGGGACTCAAAATCCCGTTTCCTTAACGGAAGTGTCGGTTCGAGCCCGACCGCCCGCACCAACTAGACGGTCTGATTGAGCGATCAGCCGATTCTCAAAATCCAGAGGATCTCCAAGCAGATCAGCTGGCAAACGCGAGAGAGCGGCGCCGGTGTGGGAAATGCTCATCGGTGCGTTTAGGTAACGAATGCTAGGACAATGGGCAGTCTGGCCCTGTCCATCGTTCTCGTCGATCTTCCATCAATCGCTGATCATTTCCTTCAAGATGGAATGATCAAGCTCAAGGCGCTCGCCAAGCGATACCGTTGCATCGCCGAGCCAAGCCGTGGCGGCGTGCGCGAAGGCGGTCATGCCGGTGCGCGCCGCGAGCGTGGCCTTCGGATCGGCGACGCCGCGCGACTGCAAACTATCGGCCAGCGCATCTGCGAGCGCGGCAAGCTTGGCCATCTCCCGCTCCTGCAAGGCGGGCGTGGCTGCAATGACTTTCTGGCGCGGCTCGGCAAACGATCGGTTTGCCTCGAGAGTAGGCACGACCGAATGGAACGCGTGAAACATCGCGTCGAACGGGCCGAGGGTGGCGGGTGCATCGGTGATCGCCGCCGTGAGCGCCTCGCGTAGGATTTCCTGTCCGTCGAACAGAACCTCGCGCTTGTCTGCGAAATGGCGAAAATAGGTCCGCTCGGTGACTCCTGCGCGCGCGGCGATCTGCGCCGTGGTCGTCCGTTCGAACCCGTGCTCGTTGAAAAGGTCGAGTGCTGACCGTTGCATGCGAGCTCGTGCGTTCTCCTCATTACCCATCAATCCAAGATCTCCATTGTCAGTGACTGACAACATCCCTATGTCAGTCACTGACGGCGACGCTAGCACGTGGCCGGACCCGCTGTCCAAGGAGGTTGTCATGCGCGTATTTCTCACCGGTGCGAACGGCTGGATTGGGTCCATGGTGGCCCAAGAACTGCTCGATGCGGGCCACTCGGTTGTGGGATTGGTACGATCCGCCGCGAAGGCCGACGCGCTCTCGGCAAAAGGCGTGACGCCGATCGTCGGCGGCCTGGGCGATTTGGATATTCTCCGAAAAGGGGCGGGCGATGCCGACGGGATCGTGCATACCGCGTTCGGACTTGACCTGTCGCGCATCGTCGAACTCTCGGCTGAGGAAACCGCCGCGCTGGAGACCTTCGGCGAAGTCTATGCCGGATCTAAGCGGCCTATCGTCGTGACGGGCGGCGTCCTTATCACGCGACCCGGGGAAATATTCAGGGAAGATGCTCGGCCACCCATAGACCCTAGGTTCGCGCGCGCATCCGAGCAGACTGCGTTCTCGCTCGCCGATCGGGGACTACACGCCTCGGTCGTCCGCAACCCGCGCTCGGTTCACGGTAAAGGGGAAACACACGGATTCGTTCCCATGCTCGCCAAGATCGCCCGCGGAAAGGGGTTTTCGGCCTATGTCGGTGACGGACAGAATTTATGGCCGGCGGTGCATCGCAACGATTCGGCAAGGGTCTATAGGCTCGCGGTCGAGCGCGGCGCGCAGGGCGAGGCCTACCATGCGATCGCTGAGGAGGGCGTTGCCTTCAAGGCGATCGCCGAGGCGATCGGGCGGCAGCTCGGCGTTCCCGCCAAATCGCTGACGCCCGAGCAGGCCGAAAGTCATTTCGGCGGACTGGCGATATTCGTAGCAGGCAACGGTCCCGCGTCGAACAAGTCGACCATGGCGGTCCTCGACTGGGAGCCTCGGGAGATCGGCATCATCGCCGACATCGAACGGCCCGACTACCTGGGCTAGGGGGTGCGCGGCCGATGCCCTTGCTTCGCCAGCCTTTCGTTGCACTTGGTGGTGTAATTGCCGGTCTCGGTCGCCGCTATAGCCAAGGCGCACCCCGGCAACTTACGGAGCACCCTTTCTCTCAGCGCCCGCCACGGCTTGTTCAAACGTTGCGGCAATTTTCCGCAATGAATGTTCCGTGCGGAATAGCCGAGTCCACGCCGAGTGCGATCTGGTCGCGCATAGCGGCCAGCGCATTCGCGACTTCATCGGGCGGGAAATAATCCGCAAGCGGGTCCCAGCGATCGGGGAGGAGATCGAGGCCGGCGAACATCGATAGCCAGCTCGGGTCCTGGAACGCGTCCCACTCGTAGCGCACCATCCGGCCGCGGCTGGTGAACATCCGGACTTTATGAGCCAGCTTTTCGGGCAGCTCGGTTTGGCGCGTCTGCTGCCACAGCGGCTCGTCACGTCGCGCCGCCCAATAATGCAGCAGCAGAAAATCGCGGACGCGCTCATATTCTAGCGTGGTGATGCGGTTATAGTCCTCGGCCAGCGCGGGGTCGAAGCTGCGATCGGGGAATAGGTGCAACAGCCGCTCGATCCCCGAGAAGATCAGCGTGATGCTGGTCGATTCGAGCGGCTCGAGGAAGCCCGCGGCAAGGCCCAGCGCGACGCAATTGCCGGCCCAGAAGCGGCGGCGGTGGCCGGTGACGAAGCGGATCAGATTGGGCTCGCCCAGCGGCTCGCCTTCCAGCGCACCGGTCAGCGTGGCTATCGCGGCGTCGTCCGACAGATGCTTGCTCGAATAGACATAGCCGTTGCCGACCCGGTGCTGAAGCGGGATTCGCCAGCGCCAGCCGGCCGGCATCGCGATCGCCTGCGTATAGGGCGTGAGCGCGCCATCGCCGTGCGCGCAGGGCATCGCCACGGCGCGATCGCAGGGCAGCAAGTCGGTCCAATCGACACAGGGCTCGTCGAGCGCCTGACCGAGCAGCAGGGAGCGAAAGCCGGTGCAATCGACGAACAGGTCGCCGGCGATGACCCCGGCTTCCTCGGTGTCGATCGCAGCGATGAGACCGGTGTCGCCGTCACGGATCGCGTCGCGAACGCGCGCGTCGATATGACGCACGCCGCGCGCCTTGGCGACGTCGCGGAGATGGCGGGCGTAGAGGCCGGCGTCGAAATGCACCGCCCAGTCGAAGAAGGCATAGTCCGGCGCCGGCCGGTGCGGCGGGCGGAAACGGTTGGCCGCCGCCAGTTGGGTGGCCAGGCAATAGTCGCCGATCGGTCGCCGATCGCCGGCGGCGCGCGCCTTGAGCCAGTAATGATGGAAGGCGACGTTGTTCGAGGCAACGCCGTAGAGCCCGAATGGATGGAAGAACGAGGTTCCTTCGCCAGTCCACCCATCGAAGCGAATGCCGAGCTTGATCGTCGCGTTGGAGGCCTTCATCACCGCTTGCTCGTCGAGCTCAGCAGCTCGGAAATAATCGCGGATCGCCGGCGTCGTCGCTTCACCGACACCGACCGTGCCGATCGCCGACGATTCGACCACCGTGATCGCGATGTCCTGCCGCTCGAGCCGCTTGGCGAGCAACGTCGCCGCCATCCAACCGGCGGTGCCGCCGCCGACGATGACGATCGACTGGATCGGCTCGCCCGAGCGGCAATGAGGGGAATCAGACGAGGGCATCGCGGCGTTCTACTCCAGCCCCGCCGGCAAAAAGAAGCCCGCCTGAATCACTTGGGTGATGCAGGCGGGCATTGGGAAGGACGGAAGTTAGAATTTGACGCGAACGCCCGCGGTGTAGCGCCGCTCGAAGATGCTGTTGTAGGCATGCTCATCGGGGAAGGTGAGATAGTATTTCTCATACTCCCCGGTCAGGTTCGATCCCTGGGCATAGACCGTCAGGTGATCGTTGACGTCGTAGCTGACCGACGCGTCGATATAGCTTGTCGGCGATTGATAGAGCTCGAGGCCAGTGATGCCGCCGAAATCCTGCGAGACCGCGCGCTTCGAGCGGTAGTTCCAAGCAACGCGGGCTTGGAGCCCATGCCCTTGATAATAACCGACGAGGTTGGTCTGGAGCACCGAGTTATCCTGGAATGGGATAGTGTCCCCGGCCAGATCGGTCTGCCCCGAATCCGACGGCGAGTAGGTGATGTTCGCGTCAACGCCGAAGTCCTGCAAGAACGTCGGCATGAATCCGAGATCACCAAACGACTGCTGCCACTGCGCCTCGACGCCCTTCAGCGTGCCGCCGTCGCCCTGAATTGGAACGCTGATCGACACGGTTCGATTGCGCACCACGCCGTCATTGTCGGGCAGATCGCTGCGCAGAACAGAGCCCGCTTGAATAAAGCTGTTCACATCAATGTAGAAACCGCCGACGCTGATCAAGCTCGCCCGGCCGATATAATATTCGAGCGAAGCGTCGAGATTAGTCGCACGCCATGGATCGAGATCGGGATTGCCCGCCGCGCTGCCGCCGGTGACCCTGAAGACCGGGACCGAGCCGCTCGTATCGATCGCGTAGTTCGGGGTGAGACCGCCGCCCCACTGATCGAGGTTGAGCAGCGTCATCGTCCGGGTCATCGCCAAGCGTAGCTTGAGATTGTGCGCGACATCGAAGGCAAGGTTGAACGACGGCAGATAATCGGTGAACTCGCGCTTGGTTTCGTCAAGCCCTGCGACGAGGCCGGCAAGTCCGTAAGGACGGGGATTGCCGGTGATATATTGCAGAATGTCGAGCTTGGTATTGATGATCTTAAGGCCGGCGTTGCCGCTGACTGGGATGCCGAAAACCTCGCCCTTGACGTCAAGCTGAGCGTAACCGGAGATCTGCTTGACCCCAACATTGAACGACGACCCGGGATTCATCACCTCTACATTGCCCGGATAGAAACCGTCTTGGAATTTCTGGGCGTTATCCATCGCTCCAGGGTTGAGCACGTAAAGCGGCGGAACTCCGTTGGCTGGCACGTTGAATTGCTTGATGATGCCGTCGAATGCCGGGTCGTCCGCCTTGCGCGTGCGCCCTGCGGTATAACCTTGAAAACCGGGGGTGCCGATCGTGCCGGTCCCGGCATAGCAGGTTGAGTCGTTGATGGGCACGTCGAAGCCCTTCCACTTGACCAGACAACCGCCATCGACGACGCCCGAGCCTTGTGCGGAGCCCTGATAGAGCGGCGCCGCGCGATCGAACGCGAAATTGTCAGCCGAACGATCAGAATAGCGAGCGCCGAATTCCAACTTTACCGAATCGTTTGCTTCATACGCGGCATCGGCGCGGAGCACCTTTAGGGTCGCCTTGCGACGATAATTGCCTTCGGACGAAAGAGTCTTAAGCGCGTAATCATTCATGTTGCCGAGTTCGCTGACCAGCTTGTCGGGCAACGCGAAGGATGGCTGACTGCCGGTGAAATCTACGACAGAATGCAGCGCGTTGGCGCCTGCCAGCGTATCAACGGTATAGCCATCTGTGTTGAACGGAATATCGCCATCAGGATAATGACCGATGCCGCCCGGCGACCATTGCAGACCGTTCGAGGGGCTGAACTGAGCGTAGCTCTGGTCGTAATTCTGCGTGGCCTTTCCGTAGATGCCACGAACCGTGGCGGAGAAAGGCCCGCCATTGTCCCATTTCAGCTCGGCATTATAGTTTTGCGACTGTGAGACGTAATGATCGTTCTGCGCGTAGGACGAGAAGTCGCCGAGATCGTAATTATAGATCTGCGTCGTGTTTAGATTATAATCGTGGGTGATATTGTTGACTGTGATCGGCACCGTCACGCCGGTGTCGGTCGATTGGCCGGGCACGAACTCGGCCGCCTGCCAGTTGATATCCTGCTGCTGAAAGCCCGCGGTGCGATTGTATTGCGTCTGGTGGGTGTAGAACCCGTCGGCGGTAAACTCCAGCGAATCGCCGAGTTTGGCTTGGAAAGACCCATTGATGCCAAGCCGTTGGCGCTGCGTCACCGTATTGAAGGCATCGAAACCCTGCGGCACGATGAACGCATCGTTGGTGTCGCCGTCGCCATTGACGTCGATGCCGTCGGACATCACGGTTCCGTGTGGACGCGTCGCCGGCGAGAAGCCGCCGGTGGCGGTGACATCGCCGGTCGGATTAGCCTCGGTTGCGAATTGCTCGTTATGCAGAGTCGCGCCGTAATTGCGCAGCATGCCGTTTTCGGAATTCGACAAGTGATTGTCTGTATAAGCCGCCGAAACGAGGAAGCCGATGCGATCATTGTGCCAAGAGATTAGCCCGTTGATGTTGGGATCGTATTTCTTGGTCTTGTCGCCGTACTGGCCCTCGGCCGCGGCCGAGAGTGTTAGCCCGTGCTTGAGATCGAACGGGCGACGGGTGCGCAGATTGACGGTGCCGGTGATGCCGGCGTCGAGCAGATCGGCGGTCGACGACTTGACGACATCGGCCCCTGCGAAAAGCTGCGACGGAATGTCGTTGAAATTCGGTTGGACGGTCGTGATCGAATTGGCGCCGAGATACGATTCGCCGTTAAGTAGCGTTACGACCTCGGGCAGGCCGCGAATGTTGATCGACGAGCCTTCACCGGCGTCACGCTTGATCTGAACGCCCGGGATACGCTGCAGCGAGTCGGAGATCGTGACGTCAGGCAGCTTGCCGATGTCTTCCGCCGATATCGAATCGGTCACCGAGGCGGCATTGCGCTTGAGGTTGACCGACTGCAGCTGGGACCCGCGGATGCCGGTGACGACGATGTCCTGCGTCGTATCGTCAGCCGGCGGTGCCGTCTGGGCGGTGGCGTCGGCTGCCGGCGCGACTGACGCGGCATCTTGTGCGATGGCGGCAGAGCCGATCATGCTGCTGACCGAAACGGCGGTCAGCAATGCCGACCGAATGGAAATGCGCCGGGTCATTGTCCCCTCCTTTTGAAACCACGTCGGGCGTGGGAGCCGCCTGATCGGCAGCTCGGTAAGAAGGATCGTCGGTTCCCCGACAATGCCCGACTCCCCACGGCCGATCGGACGATTCATCGCCTCTGAACGCAATTGTTACAAAACGGATTGAGGCCGTCAATTATAAAACATAAATTTGCTTAAATTAATTCAACTCGCGGTTGCGCGGGGCACTAAAGCCAGCATTATAGGCTCTGACTTGCGGCCTGCATCTGACCGTCAAGGCGAACGCCGGCTGAAATGTCGGGACAATCTCGGACGAACGAGACAGATTGGGCATCGGCGGCGACTTAGCCGCGATTGGCCGCCAGTATTAGGGTCGGAAACGATGAGCGCTGAGATCACGCAACGAGTCGCGGAGACTGACGGCGGCCTCGACGAGGAAATGCTGCTGAGAATCCAAAGCAGCTATCGTCCGGTCGTCCTCCGCGGCCTGGCGCGTGACTGGCCCGCCGTCGCCGCCGCGCGTCGATCCGACGAGACACTCGCCTCCTATCTCAAGCAATTCGACAACGGCAAACCCGCCGAGGCGCTGGTCGGTCCGCCGGAGATCGGCGGTCGCTTTTTTTATGACGATACGATGCATGGCTGCAATTTTCAGAAGCGGTTCGGCGCGCTGTCGTCATTGGTCGATCGTCTGCTCGCGATCCGCGACGTGCCGAACCCCGATGCGCTTTATGCCGGTGCGGCGACCGCGGGGAATCACCTGCCCGGCTGGGATGACGCCAACCGGCTGCCGGTCAGCCTGCCGACGGCGGTCGCCCGGCTGTGGGTCGGCAATGCCACGCATGTCTCGACGCATTTTGACGAATCTAGCAACATCGCGGTGGTCGTCGGCGGGCGGCGGCGGTTCACGCTGTTTCCGCCGCAGCAGTTCGAAAATCTCTATGTCGGGCCGCTGCATTTCACCATCGCCGGCCCGCCGGTCAGCATGGTCGATATCGATGCGCCCGATCTCGACCGCTATCCCCGCTATGCCGAAGCGGCGCGCCATGGTCTGGTCGCCGACCTCGAGCCGGGTGATGCGATCTACATCCCGCCGATCTGGTGGCATAATGTGCAGGCGCTCGCCGCGTTCAACGTGATGGTCAATTACTGGTGGGAAAAGCCTAACTCGGTATCGGCGCTTGATACGCTGATGCAGGGCATGACCGCGATCCGCGACCTGCCCAAGCCGCTTCGCGACGCCTGGCGGCAATGGTTCGAGCGTTATGTGTTCGACGATGACGCGCTCGAGCGGCTCGCGCATTTGCCGGAGCATGTTCGCACCATTCCACGCCCGCCCAGCGATGGATAAGCCGTGGGAGACACGGCCGATTGAATAATGAAAATTGATGTATTAAAGTGAGCATGACCGGCGACGAGATGCCGACATCAAGGGGAGGGGACTGTGAAGCGAGCAATTTTCCTGGCGACGAGCGCGGCCTGGGCCGTGGCGGTACATGCCAGCGTGCCGCAGGCTGCCGGCCCCTATAATGCGCGGATTTTGGCCGGGGGCATCGGCGTCGGCAACGATCTGACCGATGGCGCGGCGATTGCATCGGCAAGCCACGCGTTCACCTTGTCGGCATGGGTCCGTCCCGACAAACGCCAGGCCGGCGTGGTCACGCTGATCGCGCTGGGCGATCCCGCCGCCGCCAGCCGCCGGCTCGAATTGATCGACGGTAAGCTCGCCTATCAGGGCAACGGTCGCGCGATCATCGGCAGTGCGACGATCGCGCCCGGCGCGTGGCATCATGTCGCGGCGGTATCCGATGGATCGAGCGTGACGCTCTATGTCGATGGCCGGCGCGTCGGGGGCGGTGCTTCGGCCGCGCCACAGGTTGCCGGAAAGATTGCCATTGCCCCCGCGATCGACGGCCAGCCGCATTTCGGCGGCACGCTGGTCGGCGCGCAAGCCGATGATTCCGCGCTCGACCCGGCGGCGCTCAAGGCCGTGGTCGCCGCGCGGCCCGATTTCGATCTCGTCCAGCTCGATCAGGTCGGCTCGGGCTGGCCGCTGCAGAAGAGCGCCAATATCGGGCTGACCGAACAGCAACCGGCGTGGACGCTGCCGCAAGGCAAGGGCCCCGACCTCAAGCCGGTGGCCAAGCCGCTGCCCAATGCCCCAGCGCTTCAGGCCGCCGGGACCGATCGCTGGCAGATCAACGGCTGGCGGCTCGCCGCCGCGCCCGACGTGAAAGCCGATGGCGCGGCGCTGTCGCGCCCCGGTTATGACGCCGGCAAATGGTATGCCGCCACTGTGCCAGGCACCGTGCTGCAGACGCTGGTTGATCGCGGCGTCTATCCCGATCCCTATTACGGGCTCGACAATCTCGCGATCCCGGAAAAGCTCGCTCGCCAGGATTATTGGTATCGCACCAGCTTCACCGTGCCGGCGGACGCCGCGGGCAAGCAGCTGACGATCGTGTTCAACGGCATCAATTACGCGTCGGACGTGTGGCTCAACGGGCAGCACCTTGGATCCACGACCGGCGCGTTTATCCGCGGTCAGTTCGCCATCCAGCCGGTTGCGGGCGAGAATGTGATCGCGGTCCGGGTCTCGCCGCCACCGCACCCCGGAATCCCGCACGAACAGTCGATCGCCGCCGGGGTCGGTCCCAATGGCGGGCAACTGGCGATCGACGGCCCGACCTTCGTCGCCACCGAAGGGTGGGACTGGATTCCCGGCATTCGCGATCGCGATACCGGCCTGTGGCTGCCGGTCGATCTCGAAGCGCACGGCGCGGTGACGATCGGCGATCCGCACGTTGTCACCGATCTACCGCTGCCGCGCATCGACAGCGCGGACGTCTACATCGCGGTGCCGATCGAGAACACCACCGGCGCGGCGCAACAGGTCACGGTACATGCCGCGTTCGACGACGTCGCGGTTGACAAGACCGTCACCGCGCCGCCCGGCGAGACGCTCGTCAAGCTCGCGCCTGCCGAGTTCCGCCAGCTCCATGTCCTCGATCCGAAACTTTGGTGGCCCAACGGCTATGGCGCGCCCGATCTCCATGATCTGACGCTCACCGCGGCGACCGGCGGCACGGTTTCGGCGACCAGGTCGCTGCGCTTCGGCATTCGTGAGGTGAGCTACGATCTGTCGCTGTTCGATTCGGCCGGCGATCTGCGCCGCGTCACCGTACAGCCGACCAATGGCTGGCTCGCCGGCGACAAGCTGATCGACGTCACCCATGCCGGGATCAAGCAGACCCCGCACGGCTGGGTGGAATCGCTCACCGCGGCCGGCGAGCAGTCGCCCGCCGTCACCGACGCCTCGGCCGATGCGCTGCCCGAACCGCATCTGACGATCCGCGTCAACGGCGTGAAAATCGCCGCGCGTGGCGGCAATTGGGGCATGGACGATGCGATGAAGCAATCGAGCCGCGCCCGGCTCGCGCCCTATTTCCGCCTCCAGCGCGAGGCGCACATGAACATCATCCGCAACTGGATGGGTAATAACGACCAGGACACGTTCTACGATCTCGCCGACGAAAACGGCATGATGATCCTCAACGATTTCTGGCAATCGACGCAGAATTACCAGGTCGAGCCTGAGGATCCGCAACTGTTCCTCGCCAACGCCCGTGATGTCATCGCGCGCTATCGCAACCATCCCTCGATCGTCGTCTGGTTCGGCCGCAACGAGGGCGTGCCTTATCCCACGCTCAACGAAGGGCTCGACGACGCTGTCGCGCAGCTCGACGGCACGCGCTGGTACACCGGCTCTTCCAATTCAGTCGAGCTGCAGGGATCGGGGCCGTATGATTACCGCCCCCCGGTCGGCTATTTCACCGATCTCGCCACCGGCTTTTCGGTCGAATCGGGTACGCCGAGCCTGTCGACGCTCGAATCGATCGAGGCGTGGGTGCCCAAGGCGGATCAATGGCCGCTCAGCGATACGCTCGCCTATCACGACTGGCATTTCAGCGGGAACGGCGACACCCACGGCTTCATGAAGGCGCTCGACACGATGTTCGGCGCCGGCACCAGCCTGCCCGATTTCGAGCGCAAGGCGCAGATGATGAACATGGAGGACCACAAGGCGATGTACGAGGGCTTCCTCGGCCATCTGTGGACCAAGAACAGCGGCCACCTGCTGTGGATGTCGCATCCCGCCTGGCCGTCGAACATCTGGCAGCTCTACAGCTGGGATTACGACACCTCGGCCGCCTATTTCGGCGCGAAGGAAGCCAATCGCCCGCTCCACGCACAGCTCAATCTGCCCGACAACAAGCTGGTGGTGCTCAACACCACGCGCGACGATCATCCGGGCATGACGGTGGAGACGCGCGTCGTCGGGCTCGATGGCGCGGCGCTGTTCACGCGTAGCGACAAGGTCGACGCCAAGGCCAATCGCAAGACCGATCTGGCCGACGTGCCGCTCGCGCCGATCCTCGCCGAGCACGGCGCGGCGCTCATTGAACTGACACTCAAGGGGGCGGACGGCGCCGAGGTCGATCGCAACTTCTATTGGCGCGGCAGGGACGAGGCGGCGTATCGCGCACTCGACGGCTTGGCGCAGACCCCGCTGCAGCTTACCGCCGCCGCGCCCGTGCGGAACGGCGACGACATGCTGATCCGCGTGACGCTGGCCAATCCGGGGCAGACGCCGGCGCTGGAGGCCAAGCTGACGCTGGTCGACAAGGCCGGCAAGCGCATCCTGCCGGCTTATTATGACGACAATTACGTATCGCTGCTGCCCGGCGAGAGCCGCACCATCGCGATCCGCTATCCGGCCGACGCCGCCGCCAGCCCGACGCTCAACCTGCGTGGCTGGAACGTTCAGCCGCAATCGGTGAAGGCAGGTGGTTAGTCGTCAGTTCTCGTTCCCCGGCGAAGGCCGGGGTCCAGGTGCGGAACATTCGTTGTTCAAGCGCGGCGTGTCATCACACTGGCTTTCCCGCCTGGGCCCCGGCCTTCGCCGGGGAGCAGCGCTGGTCATGGCCTCGCTGCTAATGAGCGCAGCCGCCCCGCCGCGCGTCGTCGCCACCGGCGGCACGATCGAGGGCGCGACTACTTCGGATGGCAATGCGCTCGCGTTTCAGGGTATTCCCTTCGCCGCGCCGCCGATGGGCGAAAACCGTTGGCGCGCGCCGCAGCCGGTAGTCGCTTGGCGCGGGGTGCGCGACGCGACGCAGGAAGCGCCGGCGTGCATCCAGAACGATTACGCCTGGAACACGCATAATTACCGCTACGCCAGCGAGGATTGCCTGACGCTCGACGTTCGCACCCCCGCGCTCACCGGCAAGCGCCCGGTGATGGTGTGGATCCATGGCGGCAGCAATTATGCCGGGGGCGCGGGCGGAACGGTGCAATCGCGCCTCACCGACAAGGGCGTTGTGCTGGTGGCGATCCAATATCGGCTTGGCGTGCTCGGTTTCCTGTCGCACCGCGCGCTGGCTAGGGAGCAAGGCGGCGCCTCGGGCAATTACGGGCTGATGGATCAGATCGCCGCGCTCAAATGGGTGCAGGCCAATATCGCCAAATTCGGCGGCGATCCCGGCAACGTTACGATCTTCGGTGAATCGGCCGGCTCGCAGGACGTGTCGCTATTGCTCGCCAGCCCCGAAACCAGGGGCCTGTTCGCCAAGGCGATCATGGAAAGCGGCACGCCGGGGTTCGGCCTGCCGTTCCGCAGCCTCGATCACGCGCTGCGGCTCGGCGATCAGCTCGACGCGCTGATGGGATCGGGCGGCGACATCGAAAGCTTGCGCCACGCCTCGGTCGCCGCGTTGCTCGCCGCCGATCTCCAGCTCCACGATCCGGGCGTGCAGACGCATGGCTTCTTGTGGCTGCATACGACGATCGACGGCAAAGTGCTCCCCGCCGATCCGCGCACGCTTTACGCCCAGGCGCCCAAGCGGCCAGTGATCGTCGGCACCAACCGCGCCGAATTCGGCGTCGACGGCGGCGCGACCCACCTCGACGATGCCGTCGACACCGCGTTCGCCGACCATGCCGATCAGGCGCGCGCTTTCTACAGGCTCGATCAATCCGCACCGCCGCCCGATCCGCGGCTCGGCGACCGCGTGCTGACGGTCGGCACCGACATCATCTTCCGCTGCCCGGCCAACACCACCGCGGAGCTGACCGCAGCGAACGGCTGGCCGACCTGGCGCTACCAATTCGATCTCGCGCCCAGCGGCGGCATCGCCAGCCATGGCTCGGAGATCGGCTATGTGCTGGGCGACGCGCAGATCAGGCCGGGCCTGAGCCTTGCCGATTATTGGGTCGCTTTCGCGCGCACCGGCGATCCCAACGCCGCCGGTCTGCCCGCCTGGCCCGCCTTCACCGCCGACGGCCAGCGCTATGCCGAGATCGACCAGAACGGCGTGACGCCCGCCGATCACCTTCGCCCAACACCCTGCCAATGGATGGACCGCTTATGACCCTTGCCCTTACGCGCCGTTCGCTGTTCGGCGCCGCCGCGCTCGCGCCCTTCGTCGCCGCCGCCCCGGCGCTGGCGCGGATGGAGACGCCCGAGGAAATGACCAAGGATTTCCCCTGGCTCGCGCGCTACGCCGACGAAAACGCCGCGCTGATCGCCTCGGGCAAGCCGGTCGGCATCGTCTTCATGGGCGATTCGATCACCGAGGGGTGGCACGACAAACACCCGCAATTCTTCGCCTACACGGCTCATGTCTGCCGCGGCATCGGCGGCCAGACGACGCCGCAGATGGTGCTGCGGATGATGGCCGACGTCGTCCATCTCAAGCCTCGCGCGGTCCATATCATGGCCGGCACCAACGATATCGCCGGCAACACCGGCCCGATGACGCTCGCGCAGTCGCAAGACAATCTGCGGATGATGACCGAGATCGCCCAGGCATCGGGTATCGACGTGCTGCTCGCCTCGATCCCGCCGTCGGCCGGCTTTCCGTGGCGCAAAGGACTGGAGGTGACCGAGCCGATCCACCGCCTCAACGACTGGATCGAGGGCTATGCGCAGGGCGCGGGCGCGACATGGGTCGATTATCATCCGGTGCTCGCCGATGCGCAGGGCGGCATGAAGCCCGGTCTGGCGGTCGATGGCGTGCATCCGACCGAGGCGGGCTATGCCGCGATGGAATCAGCGCTCGCGCCGATCCTGGCGACCATGCGCGGCTGATCATTCTGTACTAGGCGGGGACCCTCACGTCCGCCCGCGAACGATCGTTCGACGCCAGCGGCGATGCGGGATCGAACAGCACGTGGGTGACGCCGTCGTCGGTCGTGACCAACCCTCGCGCGCCCAGCTGATCGAGCGCCGCATGTTGCACCAGATCGCCGTCGCGCAGCTTCGCCCTGAGCCGGCCGTGGAGGATCGCGGCCTGCTCGACATTGTCCGCGCCGCCGAGTGCAGCGATGAACGCCGTGGCAAGGCGAGGGGGCGCGTCCCTAGGGCCCGCCGGCGCATCGGCAGGCGTGAGGCGATCCGCCTGCGGCATCGCCGCCATGGCATCGCGAATCTCGACTGACACCATATCGGCGACCGGGCCGAGCACGATCTGGAGGGCATGGCGTGACGGTTTGAGCACGCCGCGCGCGCCCAGCGATTTCAGCGCGGGCTCGTCGATGGCCGATTGATCGGTCACCACCAGCCGCAGGCGCGTTGTGCAGGCATCGACGCTGACGATATTTGCCGGCCCGCCGAGCGCGGCGAGATAGCGCGCGCCGCGGCTGGCGAACTCGGACGGCTGGGCCGTTTCAGGCGCGTCGACGTCGTCCTTCTCCCTGCCGGGCGTCGCCAGATCGAGGCGGCGGATGACGACCCTGAACAAGCCGTAATAGATCGCGAAATAGGCGAGGCCGACCGGAAGCAGCAGCAGCGGTCGCGTCGATTTTCCATAGTTCAGCACGTAATCGAACAAGCCGGCGGAAAAGCCGAAGCCGAGATGGACGCCCAATGCCGGCATCAGCGCCATCGACAGGCCGGTGAGGACCGCGTGGATGGCGTAGAGCACCGGCGCGAGAAAAATGAAGGTGAACTCGATCGGCTCGGTCACGCCTGTCAGGAACGCGGTCAGCGCGAGGCTGAACAGCATGCCGGCGACGGCCTTGCGGCGATCGGCGCGCGCTTCGTGATACATCGCCAGGCAGGCGGCGGGCAGGCCGAACATCATGATCGGGAAAAAGCCCGACATGAACGCGCCGGCGCTCGGATCGCCGGCGAAAAACCGCCGCAAGTCGCCCGTCGCACCGTGATAATCGCCCACCACGAACCAGACGACGTTGTTGATGATGTGATGCAGCCCCGTCACCAGCAACAGCCGGTTGAGCACGCCGTAGATGAACAAGCCGAGCGGGCCGGCGTGGACGATCGTGCGGCTGGCGGCGTCGATGCCATCGCTTATCGCACCATAGCCGAGCCCCAGCACCGCGGCGATGACCAGCCCGGCCAGGCCGCTGACGATCGGCACGAATCGGCGGCCACCGAAGAACGCCAGATATTCGGGCAAGGCGATCGCCGAAAAGCGGTTGTAGAAATTCCCGCCGACAAGCCCTGAAATAATCCCGATCGGCACGTCGATCTTCGCCAGCGCCGCCTGCTTATAGGCGTCCGTGGCGATCGCGATTCCGTCGCCGCTAAATCCCTTGAGCGCATCGGCGGGAACGTGGACGAACACCGCCGCGCCGCGTTCGGCGACGAGGAAGCAGACCAGCCCGGCAAGGCAAGCCGCGCCGTTGCCATCGCGCGCGAAGCCGGCCGCCACGCCAACCGCGAACAACAGGCCGAGATGCGCGAAGATCGCGTCGCCGGCCGCCGACACGAACGCGATATCGAGCAGATCGGGCTGGCCGAGCCGGAGCAGCAGCCCGGCCACCGGCAGCACTGCGATCGGCAGCATCAAGGCGCGGCCGAGCGGCTGCAGTTTCTCGACGAGATTGGTCACGACAGCGTCTCCTCGAACGTGCGGCACAACGTGCGAACCTCGGCCGCCGATCGGCACACAAGCGCGTGTTCGGCGTGCTCGCGGCAATCGGCGACGTCGAGCCGGCTAACCAGCGCCTTGGCCTCCGGCACGAAGGCGGGGATGGTCGACAATTCGCTGATCCCCAGTCCGATCAGCAGCGGTATTCCGGCCGGATCGGACGCCAACCCGCCGCACACGCCCACCACGCGATCATGGTCGGCCGCGCCGCGGCAGGTCTGCGCGATCAGCCGCAGCACCGCAGGATGCAGCGCATCGACGCCGGCGGCGACCGCCGCGTTGCCGCGGTCCATCGCCAACGTATATTGTGTCAGATCGTTGGTGCCGATCGACAGGAAATCGGCCTCGGCGGCGATCAGATCGGCGGTGACGGCGGCGGCCGGCGTTTCGATCATCACCCCCAGCGCGATCGGCGCGGCAACCTTCAGGTCGTGCGCAGCGCGATCGACGATCGCGCGCACCGCGCGAAGTTCCGCGACGCTCGCCACCATCGGCGCCATGATGCGGCATTGCCCCGCCGGCTCGACGCGGAGGATGGCGCGGATCTGGGTTTCCAGCAATTCGGGCCGATCGAGCCCGACGCGAATGCCGCGCAGGCCCAGCGCGGGATTGTCCTCAGCGGGCATCGGCAGATACCGCGCCGGCTTGTCGCCGCCGATATCGAGCAGGCGCACGATCAACGGCCGGCCGGCCAGCATGTCGGCAATCGCCTGATACTGTGCTGCCTGCTCGTCTTCACCGGGAGGTGCGTCGCGATCGAGAAACAGAAATTCGGTGCGCAGCAGGCCCGATCCCTCGGCGCCGTGCGCTACGGCGAGCCGGGCGTCGTCGAGCGAGCCGAGGTTGGCGAAGACTTCTATCCGCGTGCCGTCGGCGGTGCGCGCTTCGTCCAGCGCCGTCGCCCGCGCCGCCGCCCGCCGCGCGTCGCGGGTCGCGATCCGCTGGCGGGTCTGCTCGAGCGTTGCTGCATCGGGATCGACCTGCAACAGGCCGGCCTCGGCATCGAGGATCACCGGCGCGCCGTCGGCGACGTCGCCGAGCGCGGCGCCAAGCGCGACCAGCATGGGCAGTTCCATCCCGGCGGCGAGGATCGCGACATGCGACGTCGGCCCGCCGCGTTCGAGGCACAGCCCCGCGACGCGCGACGGATCGAGCGCGATCAATTGCGAAGGCAGCAAATCGCGCGCGAGCAGGATCGAGCCAGGCGGGACGATTTGTTCAGGCGGTTGCTCGGCGCCGAGCGCGATAAGCACTTGCCGTTCGAGATCGAGTAGATCGTCGGCGCGCTCGGCGAGGCGCGGATCTCCGGTCTGTTCGAGCAGCGCGGCTTGCGATCGGATCGCGCGCCGCCACGCAAAGCCGGCGCTGAAGCCCTCGCCAATATGGCCCTCCGCGGCGTCGCCCAGCATGGGATCATCGAGCAGCGCGCGGTGCGCGGCCATGATCGCCGACTGCTGCCCGACGCCGTCCCCGGCCGCGACCGTCAGCGCCGCGCGGACCTCGTCAAGCGCTTGCACTAGCGCGGCACGCTCGACGGCGGGCGCAGCGCCGGTGCGCTCCACCGCGATTTCCTGTTCGGTCATGCGGACGGCGGCGCCGATCGCCACGCCGCGCGATGCGACGATACCGGCGAGATGGCCATGGTCGTCGATCGCCGTTGTCCTGTGTTTCGATGCGGTGGCTGTGTGCTCGGAGGGAACCGCGGCTTCGTCCATGCCGCCGAGGATGAGATCGCCGACCGCCTCGATCGCGGCTTCCGCATCCTTCCCGCGCGCCTCGATCGTTAATCGGTCACCGACGCGCACGCCCAGCGCGAGCAACGCGATCGGGCTGCGGGCATTGCCGCGGCGGCCGCCGTGGACGATCTCGATCGTCGCCTCGAAGCTGCGCGCGCAATCGGCGATCCGCGCGGCCGGCCGAGCGTGGATGCCATGGGCCATCGGCACCGCGATCGCCCGGCTGGCGAGGTCTTCGCCTCGATCTGCCAAAGCCAGACGGTCGCCGCAGACGGGCGTGATCGTCATCAACGGATCGCCCACCTCGACCGCCCGGCCGATCGCGCGCTGCGTGATCGCGAAGGCGTCGCCGTTGGTGACGATCACCGGCGTGATCATGCTGGCCGCCTTCAGCGCCACCGCGTCGAGATCGAAATCGATCAGCGCGTCGCCCGCCGCGACCCTCTCACCCAGCACGACGCGCGGCGTGAACCCGCGGCCGGCGAGCGCCACCGTTTCCAGCCCGAGGTGGATGAGAATCTCGACGCCGCCGTCGCTGCGGATCGTCACGGCATGATGGGCATGGTGAAGCGTGGCGATCGTACCCGCGCAAGGCGCGTGAAGCGTCGAGCCGATCGGGTGGATGGCGACGCCGTCCCCCAGCATGCGTGTCGCGAACACCGGATCGGGCACTTCCTCGAGCGGCGCGGACCAACCGCGCAAGGGCGAATGAATGACCAGCTCCGCCACGCGATTATCCTCCCGATTCCCGGTCATTCGTCCGCCGTCGCCGCGACAACGCCGCCGATCCACGTTTCGCGCGGTTGCAGCGCGGCGTCGAGCCATACCCAGTCGGCACGCTTGCCCGGCGCCAGCGCGCCGTGGCTGCTCGACAGGCCGAGAAACGCTGCCGTCGTCGTCGCCGCCATCGGCGCGACCTCGACGGGCGAGAGGCCGGTCGCAGCAACGGTGTTTCTGAGTGCGGTAGCCATGTCGAGCGCCGATCCCGCCAGCGTGCCGTCGGCATCGGTGCAGATGCCGTCGCGGACGAGGATCCGCTTGCCTTGCAGGGTGAATTCCTCGTCCGACGTCCCGACACTCGACATCGCATCGGTGACGAGCATGATGCCGCTGTGCCCCTTGGCCGCGATCGCGATACGAACGGCGGCGGGGTGGACATGCGCGTTATCGACGATCAGGCCGCACCATGTCCCGGGGCAATCGAGCGCTGCGCCCACCATACCCGGGGCGCGGTGCTGCAGCGGCGACATCGCGTTGAACAGATGGGTGAAGCCGGTCACGCCGGACTCGATCGCGGCGCGCGCTTGCTCATAGCTCGCGTCGCTATGCCCGGCGCTGACGATCACGCCGTGCCGGGTCAGCGTCCGAATATCACCCGGATCGCATAATTCCGGCGCCAGCGTCAGCATCACCTTGCCCGCGCGCGGGCGGGTCAACAGCGCCATCATCGCATCGTCGAGCGGGCGAATGCGCCGCGCCTCATGAATGCCGCGCCGCGCGATATTGATGAACGGCCCTTCGATATGGACGCCGACGACGCCGGGCGTTTCGGCGGCGATCGCGGCGTCGACCGCGTCGAGCGCGGCGGCGATCGCCGCGGCCTCGTCGCTGATCAGCGTCGGCAGCAGCGCCGTGGTGCCGAAGCGCGCGTGCGCGCCGGCGATCGTCGCGATGCCGCCAACCGAAAGATCATCGTTGAACAGCACCCCGCCGCCGCCATTGACCTGGCTGTCGATGAAACCGGGCAACAGCCATCCGCCGTCGAGATCCCAATCGACCCGACCCGACGTAACCGGTGCGATCGACGCGATCAGCCCGCGATCGATGGCGATTTCGGCGCGGTCGAGCACGCCGTCGGCGGTGACGATATGGCCGTTGGCGATCTGCAGCGTCATCGGGTGCGCGTCACCTTGGCGAGAAAGGGCGGATTGTCCGGATCGAGCCCGCGCGCGAGCGCCAGCGCATCGACCATCGCATAGAAGCTCTGAACCATCAAAATCGGCTCGATCGCCGGATGCGCGTCGATCACCGGGAGATCCCCGCCACCGGCAAGGCTGACCGCCGCGCCACGCCGCCGAAACGTCTCCGCTATATCGCGCACATCGGCGCCCGCGCCGTCGCTCCCGGCGAAGGCGAGTATCGGAAAACCGTCGCGCACCAGCGCCATCGGACCGTGGCGAACCTCTGCCGAGCTGAACGCCTCGGCATGGAGCGCGCAGGTTTCCTTGAGCTTGAGCGCGGCTTCCTGCGCGATGCCGTAGCTATAGCCGCGGCCGATGACGAACAGGCTGGACGCGGCCATCAACGGCGGCAGCGCGGCTGACCAATCGAGCGCGAAGGCGCGCGGCAACAGCGTCGGCAGTTTATGCACGGCTTCGGCCAGCGCCGTATCGCCCGCCCAGGCGGCAGCCAGCGCCGCGAGCGCCGCCAGCGAGACGATGTACGATTTCGTCGCCGCGACCGATCGCTCCGCGCCGGCCTCGAGCGGCAGGGCATCGTCGGCGATCGCCGCCAAGGGCGAACCCGGCTGGTTGACTAAGGCGACGACATACGCCCCCGCCGCCTTGCGCGCCTCGACCGCGGCGAGCAGATCGGGGCTACGGCCCGATTGCGAAATCGCCAGGCACAGCGTCGGCGCAGGGGATGCCGGTGCGCAGTAGATCGACGAAACCGACGGCGCGGCCGAGGCCGTCGCCACGCCGACCATCGTTTCGAACAGATATTTGCCGTAGGTCGCAGCATGATCCGATGAGCCGCGCGCGCACGTGACGATCACGGCCGGCGGATCGGCAGCGAGCCGGGCGCCGATCCGCGCCACCGCTGCCCCGTTCGACGCGAGAAAACGCGCGACCGCCGTGCCGGCCTCACCGGCCTCGCTGTGCATCAGCGTCATGCCGGGCACGCGTCGCCGCGCGGTGCGATCGCTGCCGTCACAAGCCAGCTCCATGGATTTCGCGACCACATTAGCCGCGCGAGCATCATATCTAGACGGCGAAAAATCTCAATAGGTATCGTATTGGTATTCCTTTGGTAGGATGCGTTGCTCAGTTCACGCGCACCGATCGACCGGGACGTCCGTCGGGCGCAACGCTGCGGGTCTCGACCGGCGCCTTGACGGCCACGGGGCGGTCATAGCGCCGCCAGGCGCCGCCGGCAGTGCGATATTGAATGGCCATGCCGGGAAATTCGGGGAGGGCGGTGAAAGTGCCATTCGCCACCCGCGCACCCGGCGGCGCGAGACGATAGGCGATGCCGGCGCGATCGAGCAACGGCAGTTGCGCGCTTACGCGCCCGGCGAAATCGCGCCAGCCCGCCAGCATCGCCGAACGATCGACCCGGCCACCACCGAACCGATAGGATTGCCCGGCGTGGTAGGGCGGCGCCCATGACGGCCGCCGCCACGCGCGCTCGGCAAGCGCCAACAGCCGGGGAAACAGCATATAATCCACCGCAGCGTCGCCGCGCACGGTTTCGCTCCACAATTGCGCCTGGATGCCGACGATGTGTCGGCCCGCCGCCAGTGGCGTCGTATCCATTATGGTCTGCGGCTGCGCGTCGATGTCCTTGATGAACTCGGCATTGGCGGGCAGGTTTTCCGGCATGAAGCCGAAGATTTGAAACGTATCGACGCCACGCGTCGCCCAATCATAGCCGCGCTCGTTCGGATCGGGCGCGTAAGGCATGTCGAGATAGCCGAAATCGGGCATCGACAAGACGACGTCCCACCCGCGATTGGCTTGCTCGTGCGCTTCCGTCACGCCGCCGGTGAACAACCCGCCCCAAATGTCGGATTGCACGCGCCGCGGCATCGAGGCGGTCGCGGTATGGCTCAATCCGTCGCTCCATCCGGCGACCTCGATCCCGCGCGCTGCGATCATCGCGGCGACGCGCTCGATGAAATAGGCGCCTAGCCGGTCGGCGGCGATATGCTTCGCCGCCATCATCCGCCGACAGGCGGGCGAGCCGGTCCAGGCGCCGGCGGTTTCGTCGGCGCCGATATGGAACTTGCGCAGCGGCGCGCCGGCTGCCCGGTGCATCGCGATAACCTCGTCGAGCGCCGTGCCGAGGAACCGATAGGTCGCAGGAAGACAGACGTTGAGCGTGTTGTCGTCGTAATTCTGAATGCTGCGATATCGCGTCATGTCGTCCGGCTCGACCAGCCGATATTGGCCTGCCTGCGATGTGTCGCCGGCCGCGATAAGGCGCCGGTAGCGCACTTCCATCGATCGGATCGCGGCGCGCGAATGACCGGGCATGTCGAAGGATGGGATCACCTCGATCTGGCGCGCCTTTGCCGCTTTGACGATCTCAATATAGTCGGCCTGCGAAAGATAGCCGTTGCTCGGCCCGCTGCCGCTCGGCCCGGCGCCGAGTTGCGGTTCGAGACAAGTCGTCTCGGACGCATCGCCACAGCGTTTCGATCCGATCTCGGTCAGCTCGGGCAGCGCCTTGATCTGCAACCGCCAGCCTTCGTCGTCGGCGAGGTGGAGGTGGAGCTTGTTGAGCTTATACGCCGCCATCGCATCGATTAGCTTGAGGATTTCCGCCTTGCTGTGGAAATTACGGGCAATGTCGAGATGAACGCCGCGATAGGCGAACAGCGGGGCATCGTCGATCGCCAGCGGGCGCAGCCGGCCACCCTCATACTGCGCCTGTTGCGCTAGCGAGCGTAGCGCATAGGACGCGCCCGCGGCATCCGCCGCCTCGATCCGAACGCCCCCCGCCGCGGTGCGCAGGCGATATCCTTCGGCCGGCACACCCGTTGGTTGGCCGACGATGACGCTCAGGCTGGGCCCGCTCGCGAAATCGCCGCCGATCGCGCCGTGCAGATAGGCCAGCGCCGGGGCGATCGCGGCGCGATCGACGCCGGAGAGGCGCACCGTCACGCCATGCGACAAGTCGATCGCCGCGCCGCCGAGATGGTGTGCGGTCATCGGCTTTGGAATAATCGCAAACTCGGGCGGCGCGGCGTTCGTGCCGCGCTCGGCGTAAGCGGCAAAGGCGCGTTCGGGTGTGAACCAGCGCGTCGCGTCGCCCGCGCCGGCGCTGGCCAACTTCGCCTCGTCGGTCATCGGCGCGACG
The DNA here is from genome assembly GCA_006438735.1 of Sphingomonas koreensis. Lineage (GTDB taxonomy): Bacteria > Pseudomonadota > Alphaproteobacteria > Sphingomonadales > Sphingomonadaceae > Sphingomonas > Sphingomonas koreensis_A. The sequence continues at coordinate 659,918 of RCZF01000001.1, forward strand.
AACGGCAGATATTCGATGCCCGTCTCCGGATCGATCGCCGCGCGCGCCGCGGCGATCGTTCGCGGCTGCAGGCCGGGCGCGCTCAGATACGCGTTTGGCATCGCGTGATAGGCCGAAAAGAAATGTCCCGCGCCCCACAGCTCGATGCGATAGGCATGATCCGGCGCAAGCCGGGCGCCCGGCTTGAGTGTCAGGCGATGAAGATCGCCGTTGACCAGCGTGTCGGCAAAGACGTCGCTGTCGGCGCGCAGGAGCGGGGTCACATAGTTATAATGGATGGTGATGCCGCCCGTGAGCGAAGCCGGCAGAGACTTGGGCGTGTGGATCGTCAAAACCGATAGAAAACACTGCGCCGCCCCGCCGGGGCAGTCGCCCACGTGGTTGTCGATGATCGCAAAGCGATAGCCAAGCGATGCCGCCAAATCATCGACATCGCCCTGCGTTGCACCGCGTGGCCCCGTCGCCGACACGAGCAACCCCGCCAGCATTGCCGCGCCGGCCCATCTTGCGATCTTCGCCACCATCACTCGCCCCAACCGATAATACCATTGGCAAAATTGTCATGACATTTAATGCGCGTCAATCGAACCGGCAGCATCGAACGTGCGGTCGGGCAACGACGCCGCCGGTCTTTGGAATTGACTGAAACGGACCAACATCACATTTGGCTACAGAACTGACGATGCCCAAGGTCAGGCGTCAAAGTGCAGGAGGAGGGGCAGCGTGTCATTGATCGATCGGCTCGGCCCATTGAACAAGCACGATCCGACGCCCTTGTATGTTCAGCTTGAAAAGCTGTTGCGCGATGCCATTACCGGCCATGCCGTGCGGCCCAACGGAGCGATCCCCACCGAACGCGATCTGTCGGACGAATTCGGCGTCTCTCGGATTACCGTGCGCAAGGCGATCGACGGGTTGGTCGCCGATGGTTTGCTCTCGCGACGCCGCGGCGCCGGCACGTTCGTGGTGGCGCCGCGCGTGGAGAAAAGCTTTTCCAAGCTGACGTCTTTTTCGGAAGACATGGTGTCGCGCGGCCGTGTTCCCCGAAGCACCTGGATCAGCAAGACATCCGGCGCGGTCACGCCCGAGGAGGCACTGTCGCTCGGTTTGTCGCCGGGCGCGTTGGTGTTTCGTTTCCACCGCATCCGCTACGCCGACGATCTGTCGATGGCGCTCGAGCAGTCGACCATTCCGGCTTATTGCCTGCCGTCGCCCGATGTCGTCGATGCGTCGCTCTACGAGGCGCTCGATCGCAGCGGCAATCGTCCGGTCCGTGCACTGCAGCGGTTGCGGGCGATCGCGTTCAACGCGGAGCAAGCCGAGCGGCTCGGCATCGATCCGAGCGCGCCGGGCCTGTATATCGAGCGTCGCGGCTTTCTGGCGGACGGTCGCGCTGCCGAATACACCCAATCCTATTATCGCGGCGACGCTTATGACGTCGTCGCCGAACTCACCATTCAGTCGACGTGATGTCGGCGCGCCGGGCTGTCAGCGACTGGCCGGGCCGAGTTCCATCCAGCGCAGCAGCGGCTTCAGCGGCGCGATCCAGACGATGCCGGTGACGACGTAGAACGCCAATTGCAGCGACCAATGCCACCCGCCGACGGTCGCCGACAGGCTCGTTACGAGCGCTGCCCAGACGATGATCAGCGCGACGATCGCCAGCATACCGACGGGTTTGCGCCAGCTTGGCGTCATGCACTCGTTCCTTCGATCCAGCCGCTTTCGGTGATGACGGCGTGGAGCGGAACGTCCCACGCGTCAACCGGCAACGCCTCGACCTGCTGGACCGACCAGGCGACGCCGATCCGTCGCGCGGCGGGCAGGGCGGCGAAGGCGCGGTCGTAATGGCCGGCGCCCTGGCCGAGCCGTTGGAACCGCGCGTCGAAGCCGATCAGCGGCGTCAGGATGATATCAGGGGTGATTGCGGGCCGATCCTCGCTGGGTTGGCGCAGCCCGAACGGGCCGTCGTCGAGCGGATGATCGGGGCGCCATTCGAGGAACCGGATCGGCGCGTCGCGGCCGGTGACATGCGGCAGCGCCAGGCGGCAGCCGCGATGCAGCGCGACGCGCGCGAGCATCGTCGGATCGGCCTCGCTCGCCATCGGCGCATAAGCGGCGACGATCAGGCCGGGGCGGAGCAGCGCGAGATAGGGCAGGGGCGGGGCGATGGGCTCCCGACCGCTGCCGACGAAGGCGTCGCGCGTCGTCCGCAACGTCGTGCGCAAGGTGCGTTTATCGGGAAAAGGTGGTGGTGGGACCGCCATGACCGTTTGCCTGAATATCCTCTGACGCCTGTTACGTCAGGTGGGGGCCATGTACGTCGGGCCAGGGCCCGGGCAGGGACAGCTCCCTTGGATGATGAATAGCCTCAGGGATAATCGCTCAGCTCGTATCGGGCAGTGCCCACCGCTGACCATTTAGGAGGTGGCGGCGGTTTCCTCAAGAGCGGCGGCGATCCGCTCGAGCCGATCGGCGAGCCCCGGCGGGAGCGCAGGACCGCCGTCGGCGGCCGGCTTACGCAGCGCCTCGTCGAGATCGTCGGCGAGCATCAGCGCGACGAACAGCATCGCGCGTTCGGTATTGACGCCGCCGGCGGCGCGCTCGGCATCCGGCCAGCGATCCTGGAGCAATGCGCCGAGCCGCTGCACCTGTGCTTCCTCCCCGTCGCGACAGGCGACTTGGTGGTGGCGGCCGCCGATGATCAGCGTGACCTCGGCCATCAGCGCGCCTCGCCGCGGGCGATGACGTCGTCGAGTGCGGTCAGCGCCTCGGCCATGCGCGATTTGAGCGCGGCGTGACGGCGGCTCAGCGAATCGCTGGCGCGCCGATTCTGCTCGACCGCCGCCTCGATCCGCGCGAGCGCACGATCGATCCGGTGAAGCTCGCCTCGAACATCGTCTGCCATGGCAACCGGATAGCATGGCTTGGCGCGACGGCAAGAATGATTCCCCGCCCGCGGTTGACGCCGCGCGCAGGCGACCGCAAAGACCGGGCGCATCGTCGTTTCAGGCCGCCGTCCCCCGCGGCCGTTCGGCTTTTTGATGGAGGTTCTTCGATGACGGTCAAGGTGGCGATCAACGGCTTCGGGCGGATCGGGCGGCTGGTCGCGCGCGCCATGCTCGAAAACGGCGGCGGCGATCTCGAACTGGTGGCGATCAACGATCTCGCCGATGCCAAATCGAATGCCTGGCTGTTTTCGCGGGATTCGGTGCACGGCAAATATCCCGGCAAGGTCTCGGCCGAGGGCAGTGATCTCGTCGTCGACGGCAAGCACATCCGCGTGACCGCCGAGCGTGATCCCGCCAATTTGCCGCACAAGGAACTGGGCGTCGATCTGGTGCTCGAATGCACCGGCTTCTTCACCGATCGCGCCAGCTGCCAGAAGCATATCGATGCAGGCGCCAAGAAAGTGCTGATCTCGGCGCCGGGCAAGAATGTCGATCTGACCGTCGTTTACGGCGTCAACAACGACAAACTGAAGCCCGAGCACACGATCGTCTCCAACGCGTCGTGCACGACCAACTGCCTGGCGCCGGTCGCCAAGGTGTTGAACGATACCGTCGGCATCGAGCGCGGGCTGATGACGACGATCCACAGCTATACCAACGATCAGAAGATTCTCGATCAGATCCACCCCGATCTGCGCCGCGCGCGCGCCGCGGCAATGTCGATGATCCCGACCACCACCGGCGCCGCGCGCGCCGTCGGCGAAGTGTTGCCCGAACTGAAGGGCAAACTCGATGGCTCGGCGATCCGCGTGCCGACCCCCGACGTCAGCCTGATCGATCTGACCTTCACGCCGAAGCGCGATACAAGCGTCGAAGAGATCAACGCGATTCTCAAAAAGGCGAGCGAGAGCGGCCCGCTGGTCGGCGTGCTCGATTATACCGACGAGCCGCTGGTTTCGATCGACCTGATGCATACGCCGGCCTCGTCGACCGTCGACAGCCTTGAGACCGCGGTGATCGACGGCAAGCTGGTCCGGGTGCTGTCGTGGTACGACAACGAATGGGGCTTCTCCAACCGCATGGTCGATACCGCGCGGGCGATGGCCAAGCTGATCTGATCGCGATGCGGGGCACGCTCGCCGGCATCGCCCGGCACGCCCGGCCGCGCGGGGCGATGGAGGTGCTGGAGCATGTTCGCGTCACGATCGAGGCGGGTCTCGACGGCGATTTTCGCGGTGCGGTCAAGCCCGGCGGGCGAGGCCGGCGGCAGGTGTCGCTGATCGAGCGCGCCGATTGGGACGCGGCGATGGCCGATCTCGGCGCCGATCATCACTGGTCGGCGCGGCGGGCGAACCTGCTGGTCGACGGACTCGATCTGCCGCAGCGGGCCGGCGCGCGGCTGCGGATCGGCACGGTGCTGCTCGAGATCAAGCAGGAATGCTATCCGTGCAGCCGGATGGACGCGATCGATCCGGGGTTGAAGGCGGCGTTGACACCGGATTGGCGCGGTGGCGCGCTCGCCCGGGTGATCGCGGGCGGTGATATTGCGATCGGCGACGAGATAGGATTGGAAGAGTGATGGCGCGGAGCTTCAAGACGCTGGACGACATCGGCGAGGTGCGCGGCAAGCGCGTGCTGGTGCGCGAGGATCTCAACGTGCCGATGGCGGACGGTGCGGTGACCGACGACACGCGGCTGCGCGCGACGATCCCGACCGTCACCGAACTCGCCGACAAGGGGGCGATCGTGCTGATCTTGGCGCATTTCGGCCGGCCCAAGGGGCAGCCCCGGCCGGATATGTCGCTGGCGCTGGTGACGCGGCCGTATAGCGAGGTGCTCGGCCGCCCAGTGCGCTATGTCGATTGGGAAGGCGACGCGGACGCGGTCGCGATGCTGCAACCCGGCGACATCGCGGTGCTGGAAAACACGCGCTTTTTCGGCGGCGAGGAGACGAACGATCTCGCCGTGGTCGATCGCTTCGCCGCGCTCGGCGATCTCTACGTCAACGACGCTTTTTCGGCCGCGCACCGCGCGCACGCCTCGACCGAGGGGCTGGCGCACAAGCTGCCCGCCTTCGCCGGCCGCGCGATGGAAGCCGAGCTCGACGCGCTCGAAAAGGCGCTCGGCAACCCCGAGCATCCCGTCACCGCGGTGGTCGGCGGCGCCAAGGTGTCGTCGAAGCTCGACGTGCTCCGGCACCTCGTCGGCAAGGTCGATCACCTGATTATCGGCGGCGGCATGGCCAACACCTTTCTCGCCGCCCGCGGCGTCGATGTCGGCAAGTCGCTGTGCGAGCATGACCTGACCGGCACCGCCGAGGAAATCCTCGATGCCGCCGACAAAGCCAATTGCACCGTTCACCTGCCGTACGACGTGGTGGTGGCGACGGAATTCAGGCCCAACCCGGTGACCCGCACCATCAACGTCCATGAAGTCGCCGCTAACGAGATGATCCTCGACATCGGCCCCGCCGCGACCGAAGCGCTCGCCGACGTGCTCAAGACCTGCAAGACATTGGTTTGGAACGGCCCGCTCGGCGCGTTCGAAACGCCGCCGTTCGATACCGCGACGGTCGCGCTGGCACGCACCGCGGCGGCGCTGACGCGCGAAGGATCGCTGGTCTCGGTTGCCGGCGGCGGCGATACCGTCGCGGCGCTCAACCAGGCGGGCGTGGCGGACGATTTCAGCTTCGTCTCCACCGCCGGGGGCGCATTCCTCGAATGGATGGAAGGCAAGGACCTGCCGGGCGTCGCCGCGCTGAGCCGATAGCGTTCAGCTTGGCGTCGTGCCGGGCGGGACCGGTTCCTTGAGTAGCGGCACCAATTGCGCATTAAGATCGTCGAGATCGAGCGCGCTTGCCTTGGCATATCGAACCACGCCCTCGCGATCGATGATGTAGTTGGTCGGCACGGCGTTGAGCGTGTCGTACGGCCCTTTGATGCGACGAATCGGGGTGATGTGCATCACCGCGAACAGCTTTTTGAGTTGATAGATCGGCAGCGAGTCTTCGGTCGCGATGGCGAATACCTTCAGACCGGTTCGCCGCTGCAGATTGTAATAAGCATCGAGCAGTGGAAGCTCCGCTCGGCACGGCACGCACCAAGTCGCCCAGAAATTGAGCACGATCACATTGCCCTTGAGTTGATCGAGCGTCACCTTCGATCCGTCGATCAGCGTGAGTTGAAACGCGGGCGCCGGCTTGCCAATCTGGGGCGACGACGCGCCGATCGACGTGATCGCTATTCCCGCCAGCGCGACGCTCCTGATCGCGCGCTTCCATGGCATACCCATTGCACATCCCCCTCGGTTCCCGCGCAAAATCTGCGCTCGTCGTCGTTACGCGTCAAGTGAGGCGAGGCGCCGATGACACCTTTGAAGGGTTCGGACGTTGGCCACTCAATGATCCGATTATTCCACGTCAGCGATATTCACTTCGGCGCCGAGGATCGCGCGGCGCTCGATTGGTTTGCAGCCTGCGTCGCCGACGAGCAGCCCGATGCGATCGTCATGACCGGCGATCTGACGATGCGCGCGCGATCACACGAGTTCGCGGCCGCGGCAGCGTGGCTGGAAGCGCTCGGCCGGCCACTGACGATCGAGGTGGGCAATCACGATCTGCCGGCGTTCAACATGCTGCGGCGATTGTTTCGTCCGTATCATCGCTACGGCAAGGTCGAGCGCGCGCTCGAAAGGCCGCTGGCGATCGAGGGAATCGCGATCGTCCCGCTGCGGACCACGTCACGTTTTCAGTGGCGGCTCAATTGGTCGAAGGGGCGGGTGAGCGATCATCAACTCGGCAAGACGCTGGCGGAGATCGACGACGTGCCCGACGACGCGCTGGTGATCGTCGCGTGCCATCATCCATTGATCGATGCCGGCACGCAGTCGACCGCGCGGACCGCTGGCGGCGGCGACGCGCTGGGCGCGCTGGCGCGGGCCGGCGCGCAGGTGGTGTTGAGCGGGCATGTCCACGATCCGTTCGACGTGACGCATGAGACGGCCGACGGCACGGTGCGGCTGATCGGTGCGGGGACGCTGTCCGAACGGACGCGCGCGAGCCCGGCCGCGTTCAACGAATTGCGGATTTCGGGGCGCGACCTTGATCTGCGGGTGCGGACGTTCGGCGAATAGAAAAGGGCGGCGCCGTTTTCGGAGCCGCCCCGTTCATTTCCGATTGAGCGCCTCGCCAGCAGACGAAAACGGCACTGCCGTTTCCGCTGCCCAGCGCGGCGATTCTGGTTAGCGCTTCGAGAACTGGAAGCTGCGGCGGGCCTTGGCCTTGCCGTACTTCTTGCGCTCCACGGTGCGGCTGTCGCGGGTCAGGAAGCCGGCAGCCTTGACCGGCGCGCGCAGCACCGGCTCGAACTTGGTCAGCGCCTGGCTGATGCCGTGCTTGACCGCGCCGGCCTGGCCCGAAAGCCCGCCGCCCTTGACGGTGCAGACGACGTCATACTGGCCATCACGACCGGCGACGCCGAACGGCTGGTTGATCACGAGGCGCAGCGTCGGACGCGCGAAATAGATTTCCTGATCGCGGCCGTTGATGACGATCTTTCCCGAGCCCGGCTTGATCCAAACGCGTGCGACGGCGTCCTTGCGGCGGCCGGTGGCATAGGCGCGGCCCTGCTTGTCGAGGATCTGCTCGCGCAGCGGCATCGGTTCGCGGGCGGGCTCCTGCGGGGCAGCGGCGACGGGGGCTTCGCCCTCGGCGGCCGGCGCCTGATCGGCCGCCGCGATGGCGCCGAGATCGGAAAGCGATTGACGATTGTCGGACATCAGTTGCCCACCTTGTTCTTGCGGTTCATCGACGCGATGTCGAGCACTTCGGGGTTCTGCGCGGCGTGCGGATGCTCGCTGCCCGAGAAGATGCGCAGAGACCGCATCTGATCCCGACCCAGCGGGCCGCGCGGGATCATCCGCTCGATCGCCTTTTCAAGCACGCGTTCCGGGAAACGACCTTCGAGCACCTTGCCCGCGGCCACGCCCTTGATGCCGCCGGCATAGCCGGTGTGGCGATAATAGATCTTGTCCTTGAGCTTGTTGCCCGTGAACTTGACCTTGTCGGCGTTGATGACGATGACATTGTCACCGCAATCGACGTGCGGGGTGTAGCTCGGCTTGTGCTTGCCGCGCAGGACATTGGCGATGATCGTCGCCGCGCGACCGACCACCAGGCCGTCGGCATCGACGATGTGCCACTTCTTCTCCACCTCGTGCGGCTTGGCCGACTTGGTGGTCTTCATCAGCGCCTTCATGGGGCTAGACCTCTTTATGTGAAACGAGCGACGCCGCCCCTTTCGGAACGGCGCGAACGGTTGCCCTATCGACGCACAGAGCGCAGAAGTCAAGCGAATGCGCGGGATTGCGAGCGGGTATTATGATACCGGAGCCTTGCTCGGCCAGTGCCCCGAAACGATCAGCCCTGCACGAGCGCCAAATTCCCGCGCCGTCCGATCGCATGCGCGGCGGCGACGGCGGCGATCAGCGTCAGCGCCGCGTTGAGCTGATGCGCGACGGCGATGACGATCTCGACGCCGCTCATCAACGTCGAGATGCCGAGCAGGATTTGCAGCGCGACGAGGCCAATGACCGCGACGCCCGGCGTCTTCGCGCCCTGGCGGATCGCCCGCACGCCGAGCGCAACGAGCCCGGCGGCGGCGGCGAACGCGAACCAGCGGTGGATGAACTGGACGACGATCGGATTATCGACGGCGTTGCGCCACGCCGGATCGACCATCGGCACGCCGGCGGGGAACAGGCTGTCGCCCATCAGCGGCCAGCTCGCGAAGGCGTAGCCGGCGTTAAGCCCGGCGGTGAAGGCGCCGAACATGATTTGAGTGAACAGCAAGAACAGCGCGACGACCGCGATCGGTCGCAGCCGGGCGGGGCGGGCGAGCCGCGTCGCCGCTAGCATGCGCAGATCGAGCGCGGTCCACACGATGCCGGCGAGGATCACCAGCGCGGTGATCAAATGCACCGCGAGCCGAACATGGCTGACGTCGGTGCGCACCGACAGGCCCGACGACACCATCCACCAGCCGATTGCCCCCTGCATCCCGCCGAGCGCGAGAACGGCGACGAGCCGCCAGCCATAGCCCTTGGGAATCTGCCGCCGCACGGCGAACCAGATCAGCGGCGCGGCGAAGGCGAGGCCGATGACGCGGCCGACCAGCCGGTGGAGATATTCCCAGAAGAAGATCGCCTTGAAACCGGCGAGCGTCATGTTGCGGTTGATCTCGTAATATTCGGGAATGCGCTTGTAATTGTCGAACTCGGCAATCCACTCAGCATGGGTAAGCGGGGGAATGACGCCGCTGATCGGTTGCCATTCGGTAATCGACAGGCCCGACTCGGTCAGCCGGGTGATGCCGCCGATCACCACCATCGCCACGATCAGCCCGGCAACGGCAAACAGCCAGGCGGCGATCGCGCGCGGCCGCGACGAGTCGATGGCGCTGGTTTGCTGCAACATGAGCCGGCGCTTAGCCCAACCGGCACCGCAGGTCGATTGCCGACACACAAACCCCAAAAAATTGCCGATGATATATTGTAACGTGCGAAGTGGTGTGCCAAATGGCGAGCGATGACGACACTCGCACAGCCTCGGTTTGGGCATTGGCTCGATTCGCGCTTCGATCGCCTGGCGATCGGGCTGTCCGGCCTGTGCGCGGTGCACTGCGTGGCGAGTGCGATCTTCCTCGCGTTGATGGCCTCCGTCGGCGCGGCGCTGCTCAATCCGCTGTGGCATGAAATCGGCCTGTCGTTCGCGATTGTGTTCGGCGTGGTCGCGCTTGGCCGGGGCTTTCTAAGTCACGGTTACGCCATGCCGTTATTTTTCGGCTCGTTCGGCCTGGGGATGATGGCGGGCGCGATTTCGCTGCCGCATGATGGCGGCATGGAGACGGTTTACACGGTGATGGGCGTCGCGCTGCTTGCGCTCGGCCACGATCTCAATCGCCGCGCCAGTCACTGACGCTTGCCGCCGGGGTGATGAAACCCTAGATTTGGCGCATGGCCGTTCATCACCACCACGAGCATCAAGGCAAGGCGCTGAGCCGCGCGGCGCAGTCCACGCTGGAGAAGTCGGGCGAGCAATGGACGACGATGCGCGCCAGCGTGTTCGCGGCGCTGGCCAGCTTCGACAAGCCGGCGTCGGCCTATGACATTGCCGAGGCGGTGTCGAAGGCCGTGGATCGGCGGGTCGCCGCCAACAGCGTATATCGCATCCTCGATCTGTTCGTCGGGGCGAATCTCGCCCGGCGGGTGGAAAGCTCGAACGCCTATGTCGCCAACGCGCATCCCGATTGCCTGCACGATTGCATCTTCCTAGTCTGCGACAGCTGCGGGCAGACAGTGCATCTCGATAACGACAGCATCACGCGCGGCGTGCGCAATGCCGCGGAAGCTGCCGGATTCTCGCCCGAGCGGCCGGTGATCGAAGTCCGCGGCAAGTGCGCCGATTGCGACTAGGCTAGCGCTTTCCCCATTTTGACGAGCGGCACGGCGACGCCATCGACGGCGGACGCATGGGTCCGCTCGATCACCTCATAGCCACAGGCGCGGTAGAGCGGTTCGCCGGCCAGCGTTGCCATCATCTTGGCCGATCGAAACCCCGCCGCTATCGCCGCGGCCTCGCAATACGCCAGGATCGCGCGGCCTATGCCGCGCCGCGCGACCGCCGGATCGGTGAACATCGCGCGAATCCGCGCAGGCTCGCGCGCCGGATCGAGGAGGCGGGCGTCGCGCAACGCCGCGCTATGATCGCCGCCGTAGAGCGTGGCGCGGCCGCTCCAGCCGCCGCAGCCGGCGATCCGGCCGTCGATCGTCGCGACGGCATAGCCGCCGTCGGCAATCAACTGGGTGTCGAGTCCCATCACCGCCCGGCTCGCGGCGATTTCGGCATCGCTCAGGAACCCGCGTTGCAGCGCGTCGATCGCGCGCGCCATCAAGGCGGCAATGGCGGGAATGTCGGCGTCGGTTGCCGGGCGCAGCTCGATGTCGGCCATGTCGCCGGGGTCGCGCGCCGTCCACGCGGCGTCAAGCTTTGGTGCAGGCATGCCGCGGGCAATCGACACGGTGTCCGCGCTGGGCTAGACCTTCTGTGATGACCGATCTTCCTGAAACGCCGCTGCTCGACACTGTCGTTGTTCCCGAAGACCTTCGCAAGTTGAAGCCGGCGCAGCTGCGCCAGCTGGCGGACGAGTTGCGCGCCGAAGTGATTTCGGCGGTGGGCGTCACCGGCGGTCATCTCGGCTCCGGGCTCGGCGTGGTCGAGCTGACCACCGCGATCCATTATGTGTTCGATACCCCGCGCGACCGATTGGTGTGGGACGTCGGCCACCAATGCTATCCGCACAAGATCCTGACCGGGCGGCGCGATCGCATCCGCACGCTGCGGCAGGGCGGGGGGCTTTCCGGCTTCACCAAGCGCAGCGAAAGCGACTATGATCCGTTCGGCGCGGCGCATTCCTCCACCTCGATCTCGGCCTCGCTCGGCTTTGCGATCGCCAACAAGCTGGCGGACCAACCGGGCAAGGCGATCGCGGTGATCGGCGACGGCGCGATGTCCGCCGGCATGGCCTACGAAGCGATGAACAACGCCGCAGCCGCCGGCAACCGGTTGGTCGTGATCCTCAACGATAACGATATGTCGATCGCGCCGCCTGTCGGCGGGCTGTCGGCCTATCTCAGCCGGATCGTATCGAGCCGCGAGTTTTTGGGCATTCGCGATCTCGCCAAGAAATTCGCCCGAATGCTGCCGCGTCCGCTCTATTCGGCCGCCAAGAAGACTGACGAATTTGCCCGCGGCATGACGATGGGCGGCACGTTGTTCGAAGAGCTCGGCTTTTACTATGTCGGGCCGATCGACGGCCACAATCTCGATCACCTGATCCCGGTGCTCGAAAACGTGCGCGATGCCGAACAGGGGCCGATCCTCGTCCATGTCGTGACCAAGAAGGGCAAGGGCTATGCGCCCGCCGAGGAAGCGGCCGACAAATATCACGGCGTGCAGAAGTTCGACGTGATTTCCGGCGTGCAGGCCAAGGCGCCACCGGGGCCGCCGCAATATCAGAATGTGTTCGGCGCCCAGCTCGTCAAGGAAGCGGCGAACGACCCGCGGATTTGCGCGATCACTGCGGCGATGCCCTCGGGCACCGGGCTCGACAAGTTCGCCCAGGCCTATCCCGACCGCTTTTTCGACGTCGGCATCGCCGAACAGCATGGCGTCACCTTCGCCGCCGGCCTTGCCGCGCAGGGCATGCGGCCGTTCTGCGCGATCTATTCGACATTCCTGCAGCGCGCCTATGATCAGGTCGTCCATGACGTGGCGATCCAGAACCTGCCGGTGCGCTTCGCGATCGATCGCGCCGGGCTGGTCGGTGCGGACGGCGCGACGCATGCCGGCAGTTTCGACGTCACTTACCTCGCGACCCTCCCTAATTTCGTCGTGATGGCGGCCGCCGACGAGGCCGAGCTCGTCCACATGGTGCATACTGCGGCGCTCCACGACAGCGGGCCGATCGCGGTGCGCTATCCGCGCGGCAACGGCACCGGCGTGGCGCTGCCCGAAACGCCCGAGCGGCTCGAGATCGGCAAGGGCCGGATCGTTCGCCACGGGCACAAGGTGGCGATCCTGTCGCTCGGCACGCGGCTCGGCGAGGCGCTAAAGGCCGCCGACGCGCTCGACGCCAAGGGCCTGAGCACGACGGTCGCCGATCTGCGCTTCGCCAAGCCGCTCGACGAGGCGCTGATCCGCAAACTGCTGGCGAGCCACGAGGTCGCCGTGACGATCGAGGAAGCCTCTGTCGGCGGTCTCGGCGCGCATGTGCTGACCTATGCCAGCGACGAGGGCCTGATCGACGCCGGGTTGAAGCTGCGCACGATGCGGCTGCCCGATGTGTTCCAGGATCAGGACAAGCCCGAAACGCAATACGCCCAGGCCGGGCTCGATGCGGAGCATATCGTCGAAACCGTGCTCAAGGCGCTGCGCCACAATTCGGGCGGCGTCGTGGAGGGCGCGCGGGCCTGATATTGATTGCCGGCCAGGACGGATATACACTTGCGGTCCGTATATCGATGGAGGTCGTTCGTGCAGATCGCAAAATGGGGCAATAGCCTCGCCGTCCGTATTCCCGTCGATGTCGCGCGCGAGCTCGGATTGAAGGAAGGTGACGATATCGAACTCTGCGCGCTCGACGGCGGACAGGTGGCCATTGCGCGCCGCGAAGCGTTCGAAGCCGCGCGAGAGGCGATCCGCAGTCTTTGCGGCAGCCTGCCTGCCGATTACAAGTTCGATCGAGAAGAAGCGAATGCGCGGTGACTTCTTCGATTCGAACATCCTGATCTACGCCGCCGGCAAGGACGAGAGGGCGATTCGGGCGACCTCACTAATGGACGGCCGAGGCACCATCAGCGTTCAGGTGCTGAATGAGTTCGTGAACGTCGCGCGTCGGAAGATGGCCTTGGAATGGCCGCGCATCCATTACTTCCTGACGGGCGTCCGGTCATTGCTCGACGTGCACCCGCTCGACTTGGAAACGCATGATAGCGCTCTGGCGCTCGCCGAGCGCTATCGATTATCGACCTATGACGCGGTGATCGTTGCGTCAGCCTTAAAGGCACGATGCCGCCGCCTCTACAGCGAAGACATGCACCATGGCCTCGTCATCGACGGCCGTTTGCGGATTGAAAACCCCTTCCTTGCCTAGAGCCCGCATCGATCAACTGCTCGTCGATCGCGGCCTGGCCGAGTCGCGGACGCGGGCGCAGGCGCTGGTGATGGCAGGGCTCGTGTTCGTCGGCGAGCGCAAGATCGAGAAAGCAGGGCAGCAGGTCGCCGAGGACGCGCAGGTGGATGTGCGCGGGCGCGATCATCCGTGGGTGTCGCGCGGCGGCATCAAGCTGGCGCACGGGCTCGATCACTTCGGCTGGGATGTGGCGGGCGCCGTGGCGATCGACGTCGGTTCGTCGACCGGCGGCTTTACCGATGTGCTGCTCCAACGCGGTGCGGCGCGCGTCTATGCGATCGACAGCGGCACCAACCAACTTGCCTGGAAGCTGCGCCAGGACGATCGGGTGATCGTCCACGAACAGACCAGCGCGCGGATCCTCACCGCCGATCATATTCCCGAGACCGTCGATCTGATCGTGTGCGATGCGAGCTTCATCGGGCTGGCCAAGGTGCTCGAACGGCCGCTTCGCTTCGCCAAGCCCGCGGCGCGCGCGCTCGTGCTGGTGAAGCCGCAGTTCGAGGCGGGGCGCGACGAGGTGGGGAAGGGCGGGGTCGTGCGCGATCCCGCCGTCCACCGGCGGGTCTGCGACGCCGCCGCGGGGTGGTTCGCGGCGCAGGGCTGGTGCGTCGAGGGCGTCGCGCAAAGCCCGATCACCGGGCCGGAGGGCAATGTCGAATTCCTGCTCGCGGCGCACCGTTGAGCGCGGGGTTTCCGCTTTGCCGCAATCCATAGTAAGCGCGAGCCACTTTCCGGTCGAAGGAGCCTGCGTGTGAGCGAACTCGCGTCGAAGCAGCAGTTGCGGATGTCGTTCCTGCGGTGGGCGTTCGTCACCGTGCCGGTGATCGTTCTGCTCGGTTTCGCCGCGGGGGGCAGCATCGGGACGGGAGCGAACAACGCCTGGTATCGCGCGCTCGCCAAGCCGGCGCTGACCCCACCGGGCTGGGTGTTCCCGGTCGCCTGGACGATCCTTTACGTGCTGATCGGACTGGCCTTGGCGATGATCCTGCATGCCCGCGGCGCGCGCGGCCGAAGTGTCGCGGTGGGGCTGTTCGTGGCGCAATTCGCGCTCAATCTGGCGTGGAACCCCTTGTTCTTCGGCGGCCACCAGGTGATCGGCGCGCTGATCCTAACGGGCGCCATGCTCGTCCTCGCGCTGGCGACGACAGTGGCGTTCGGCCGCATTCGCGCGGCGGCGGCGTGGCTGATGGTGCCATATCTTGTGTGGATCTGCTTCGCCGGGGCGCTCACCTATGGCATCCACCAGCTCAACCCGAACGCCGAAACCCTTGTGCGGTCTTCGGGCAGCACCCAAATCATGCTTTGATCCGGGCTATTTCAGGAACCAGACGATGCAGGCCGACAACAAGATCTTCGACGATTTCGCGAAATTCGTGAACGGCGCGGCCGGCACCTTCGCCGGCATGGGGCGCGAGGCCGAATCGGGCGCGCGTGCGCGCTTCAAGGAATGGATCGGCGGCAGCGATTTCGTCAGCCGTGATGAGTTCGAGGCAGTGAAAGCGATGGCGGTCGCCGCGCGCGACGAAAACGATGCGCTGCGCGCGCGGCTCGATTTGATCGAGGCGCACGCCGCGCCGATCGCGCCCAAGCCGCCGAAACCGCCCAAAGCCCCCGGCAAGCCCGCACCCAAGGCTTGATGGTCTTTTCCACAGCTTTCGGCCGCGCTGATCGATTGCTAGCCTTGTGTCGCCGCGTGTCGATCGGCACGCTCGGCGCGAGGAGATGTGCCTGATGCTCGACGAGAACGACCTCGAACGCGACGAAGACGCCGCCCCGATCGACATGCTCGAAAGTTATTTCGCGGCGCATGGCTGGACGCATGAGCGCCAAGACGAGGAAGTCGTCGCGCATGTGAAGGGCAGCTGGACCGAATATGAGTTGCGCGGCCTGTGGCGCGAGGAAGACAGCGTGCTGCAATTCCTGGCGTTCCCCGATATTCGCGTCACCGATGAGCGCCGCGCCGCGATCTACGAAGCGATCGGGCTGATCAATGAGCAACTGTGGATCGGCCATTTCGAATTGTGGTCGTCGACCGGCGTGCTGCTCTATCGCCACGCCGCTTTGGTCGGCGGCGACGACGACAGCACGCTGACGTTGGCCGAAACCGAACTGATCGTCGAAAGCGCGATCGACGAGTGCGAACGCTTCTATCCGGTGTTCCAGTTCGTCCTGTGGGGCGGCAAGAGCCCCAAGGAAGCGATCGCCGCGGCGCTGATCGAAACCCAGGGAGAAGCATGATTACGGGCGTACCGAAGAGCATCTGGCTGATTGGCTGTGGCAATATGGCGGGGGCGATGCTCCAGCAATGGGTCGCCAGCGGCGATGTCGCTCCGGCGAGCGTTACGGTGATCGATCCTGGCGCGCCCAAGCTGCCCGACGGCGTCCGGCACGTCACCCAGATTTCTGACGCGAGCGCCCCCGAGGCAGTGATGCTCGGCGTAAAGCCGCAGATGCTCGACGATGTCGCGCCGGCGCTGGCGCCCCGGATCGCGGGCGCGAAGCTGCTGCTGTCGATCCTCGCCGGCGTCGAGGTCGCGTCGCTGGCGAAGCGGTTCGATGTCGGCGCGATCGTGCGGGTGATGCCCAATCTGCCGGTCGCGATCGGCCACGGCGCGGTCGGCCTCTACGGTGTCGATCCGGACAGCGACGTGGGGAAGGCGGCGACGGCCCTGATGGCGTCGCTCGGGTTGGTCGAGTGGATTGCCGACGAAGCGCAGCTGGACGCTGTGACGGCGCTATCGGGATCGGGGCCGGGCTTCGTCTATCGCTTTATCGATGCGCTGGCGGCGGCGGGTGCGTCGATCGGGCTGCCCGATGATCAGGCGCTGCGCCTGGCGACCGCCACCGTCGAGGGTGCGGCGATGATGGCGGCGGCGGCCGAGGCATCGCCTGCCACGCTCGCCGATCGCGTCGCCAGCCCGGGCGGATCGACGCGCAAGGGGCTCGACGTGCTCGACTCCGGCGATGCGCTCACGCGGCTGCTCACGGAAACGCTCACCGCCGCGCGTGATCGCAATGTCGAAATGGCCGCCGCTGCGCGCTGACCGGCGGAACGTCTCGCGGTTTCCATCGGTTGTTTTGCTGAACCGAACAGGAGGCTGATATGACGACGGTCGAACGCGATGAACAAGGCCGCTTCATTTCCGAAGATGAGGCCGGCAGCCGATCCAGGCTGGGGCTCATCGCTACCGCGACGGCGGCCGGCGCGGCGCTTGGCGTGCTGGCGATGATCGGCCGCAAGACCGCGGTGCAGGCGCCGACGATTCTCGCCGGTGACTGGCCCGATGCGCTTGCCGCGGAGCACAAGGCGGTACTCAAGATTTTCGACACAATCGAGGCGACGCAAACGCGTGCCGTCGCCAAGCGGACGATGTTGCTCGTCCAGCTCAAGCACGCGCTCGCCAAGCACGCGATCGAGGAAGAGAATGTCATCTATCCCGCGCTGCGCGACGCCGGCGAGCGCACCGCTGCCGAGGAGCTGATCCGCGAGCATGGCGACGTGAAGCATTTCCTCTATGATCTCGAGAACATGCCCAAGAACGCACCCGACTTCCTTGAGACGCTTGCTACCTTTCGCCGGGAAATCGAGTCGCACATGCAGGATGAGGAAAGCGTCCAGTTTCCGGCGCTGTTCGCCAAATTGAGCGAGGAACAGAACAAGAAGCTGACGCGGTCGATGAACCGCGAAGGCTTCAAGCTGGCATAGCTTCAGGTTCGCAGCGCCTCGACACGGCCGCGTTCGTCGTCGGGAATCAGCCCTTCGAGCACCGCCCAGAAACCACCTACTGCCGATTGCCCGGCGCGGGCATAAGCCGCGGCGAGCTTCTCGCGCAACGCCTCGAATAGGCCGGTTTCCAGCGCCGCGCCGGCCGACGTGAGCCGCAGCAACCGTTGCCGCCGGTCGCGCTCACCGGGACGCGCTTCGACCAGTCCACGATCGCTGAGCTCGTTGAGCACGCGGCCTAACGATTGCTTGGTGATGGCGAGGTGCTCGAGCAGCTGGCTCACCGTCAGATCGGGCTGACGCGCGATGAAATAGAGCGCGCGGTGGTGCGCCCGGCCAAGGCCCTGTGCGGCGAGCCCCTCGTCGATCGATCGCGTCATGCGGCTATAGCCGAAATAGAGCAATTCGACGCCGCGGCGAATCTCGGGTTCGCGCAGGAACAGCGGCGAGGCGGACGGGGTTGGGGCAGCCATGTTGACCGAGTTTGACGGCATCCTTACTGGTCTTCAACCCCCAAAAATGGCAAGGCAGCCGCTGTGACGATGCTCGACGATCCAATCCGCTCTACCGATCGACCCACGTTTGCGGTGACCGATCACCCCGCGCCGGTCGATGCCAATGAGCGTGGCCGGCTGCTGGAAAACCCGGGGTTCGGGCGCGTTTTCACCGATCACATGGCGACGGTTCGCTACGGCGCCGAGCAAGGCTGGCACGAGCCCCGGATCGAACCACGCGCGCCGCTGACGATCGATGCCGCCACCTCGGTGCTCCATTATGCGCAGGAAATTTTCGAGGGGTTGAAGGCCTATCGCCTGGCCGATGGCGGCACCGCCCTGTTTCGCCCGGCAATGAACGCCCGCCGCTTCCGCAATTCCGCCCAGCGCATGGCGATGGCCGAACTGCCCGAGGCGCTGTTCCTCGAATCGGTCCGCGAGTTGGTGCGGCGCGAGCAGGCGTGGATTCCCGGCGTCGAGGGCGGCGCGCTGTATCTTCGGCCGTTCATGTTTGCCACCGAAGTGTTTCTCGGTGTGAAGCCGTCTTCGCAATATCTTTATGCGGTGATCGCCTCGTCGGTCGCCGGCTATTTCAAGAGCGGCGCGCCGGCAGTCACCTTGTGGGTGTCGCAGGACTATACCCGCGCCGCGCCGGGCGGCACCGGGGCGGCCAAGTGCGGCGGCAATTACGCCACCAGCCTCGTCGCTCAGGCCGAGGCGACCCGTCAGGGTTGCGATCAGGTGCTGTTCCTCGACGCCGCCGAGCGCCGCTGGATCGAAGAGCTGGGCGGCATGAACATCTTCTTCGTATTCGCCGACGGATCGATCGCCACCCCGCCGCTGACCGGCACGATCCTGCCCGGCATCACCCGCGATTCGCTGCTGACGATCGCGGGCGATCTCGGCATCGAAGCGCGCGAAGAACCCTATGCTATCGATCAGGCGCAGGCCGACGCCGAGAGCGGGCAGTTGGTCGAGGCGTTCGCCTGCGGCACCGCCGCGGTGGTGACGCCGATCGGCAGCATGAAGATGAAGGCAGGCGGCTTCCGGATCGGCGACGGCAAGCCGGGCGCGGTGACGGCGCGCCTGCACGCCGCGCTCACGGGCATCCAGCGCGGCACCGCCGAGGACACGCACGGCTGGCTCGACCGGCTGGATTGAGCGCAAAGGGTCTTTTCATGCCGCGGCGCGTCGCCTAGAGCCGCCCGCTCTGCTGGGGCGTCGCCAAGTGGTAAGGCAGCGGCTTTTGATGCCGCCATTCGCAGGTTCGAATCCTGCCGCCCCAGCCAAACTCCACTAAGCTATTGATCCTGTTGGCTCCATCTCAATCGCCAGCAGAAATTGTGCACTCGATTACGATCTATCTCGATCGACGCGAGCCGTGAAACGTAGAATCAGCAGGCTTAGCGGTATGCTCGGCGCTAGCACTTCAAAAGCCAACAAAACCTTAGTTCTTCTCTCGATCGCCGATCGCGAAATTCGCGCGCGCGCGGACGGACGACTGAGGACATGACCGCCACGCGTCGTCTCCCTGTCGGAGGACGTGAACGATGTCGTCAAAACCCGCGAACTATCTTCCTGGTTTCCCGCAATCGGACGTAAAACCCGATCCCGGCGTAGCGGTCGATGACTTCTCGAGCAGCTACGCCATGCGCGCGCTGATGATCGTCGTCGGGCTCTATCTGTTGGTCACCGTCCTGGCGTGGCGGGCGGGGCTATGGTTGGCGCGACGCCTGCCGATCTCGCGGAAACCGCGCGCCACGCCTGTCCAGCATCCGCTTTGGGTGGAACCCGCAAGCATCGATTAAGGCTTTGGGATCGACGCCGGCGCCGCCGCTGGCATCGCGAGGTAACGACAAATGCGCCGGCACCGGATAGACGGGTTGGGTGAGGCCCGATCCCGATCCCGAATTGTCCCACCTTTACGGCCATCATCGTGGCGAGCTGCTGCGGTTTCTGGCGGCGCGCACCGGCGACATGGCGGAGGCCGAGGACATCCTTCAGGAATTGTGGATTCGCGCCGGCGCCCAGCCGCCGGGCTCGGTCGAGCATTGGCGCGCCTATTTGTTCAGAACGGCCAACAATCTCATCATCGATCGCCTGCGGGCCCGCCGCCGTCGCGCCGCGCGTGAGCGCGATTGGTCGGAAAACGTGCACGGGCCCATTTCCGGCACCGATGAGGTAGCCGACCCGGTCGATACCGCCGACCGGGTTATAGAGGCGCGCGACGAGGCCCGCCGGCTCGCGCTGGCGATCGCCGCTTTACCGGAAGGTGCGCGCCGCGTTTTCGAGCTGCACAAGATCGACGAACTCAGTCATGCCGAAGTCGCCGTCAAGCTCGGGATCAGCCGCAGTGGGGTCGAAAAGCACATGGCGGTGGCGATGAAGCACCTGCGCGCCGCGCTGTTGGACTGAGGCGATGGCTGGACGAGAACGTCATCCGCATGGGGCAAATGGACAGGCTATGGACGACAGGGACACAGCAATCGTCGAAGCGGCCGTCGACTGGCAACAAGCGATCGCGCGCGGCGATGACGACATCGACTGGCATGCCTTCACCAGTTGGCTGGACTCCGATCCGCGCCACCGCACCATTTTCGACGAGGTTTCATTGATCGACGCCGGGATCGACGAGCATCGATCGGCGATTCGCACCATGCTTCACCCACAATCGATCGAAGACGAGCAGGTCGTTATCGATTTCCGCCGACCAAGCGTCAAACGACGCTGGTTTCTCGGCACCGGCATCGCTGCGGCACTGGCACTGACCTTCAGCCTGCCGCTTATCCATCCTCAAGGCGGGCCGACGACTTATGCGACGGGACCGGGGGCGACCCGCAGCCTTGCCTTGGCCGATGGCGTCCGAATCGAGCTTTCGGCCGACAGCGCGATCAGCGTGGGGTTGCGGCGGCGCCAGGTCACGATGCTTCGCGGCGCCGCTTATTTCGACGTGCGGCACGATCCCAGCCGCGAACTCGCCATTACCGCGGGCAGCTATCGCATCGGCGATATCGGCACGCGCTTCTCGATCGATCGAGCGGCCGATCGCGTGTCGGTTGCCGTGGCGCAGGGCAATGTAACCGTCACCCCGCCGAGCGGCGAGCGGGTGCGGCTGGCCGGCGGCGATCGACTGACCGCGGAGCGTAACGCGCCGGCGACGATCAGCCATGTGGCGCCCGACGCGGTCGCGAGCTGGCGCGAGGGCCGCTTGATCTACGACAATACGCCGCTCAGAAACGTGGCGAACGATATTAGCAGGTATACGGGCAAGCGAATCGACCTCGCCGCGTCGCTGGACCAGCGTCGCTTTTCAGGAGTGCTGGTGATTGGCGACGGATCGCATCTGGTATCGGATCTCGCCGCCGTCACGGGTCTTGGGGTGGAGCGCGGTGGCGCTCGCACCGTGCTGTCTCCCGCACGCGGCTGACGCGCGGCCGATCGCCGCAGCTCAGGCGGCGCAGGCCAAGCAGCAATTCGATATTCCCGCGGGACCCTTGCCGTCGAGCTTGGCGGCTTGGTCCGCGATCACCGGCGGGTCGATCGGCACCGGCAGTGCGCTGCCGCCGGTAACGACCCATCCCGTCCGAGGCTGGCTGACGCCCGCGGCGGCGCTCGATCGGATGCTCGCCGGAACCGGCTTTCGCGCGGTCGCCGTCACGCCCAACCTGTTTCGCCTCGAACGCGCGCCGTCGCTGCGGCCGGTCCCGACAGGCCCGCCCAAGCCGCGCCGCGCTCGGCGGGCCGATCGCCCCGGCGCCGATATCATCGTTACGGCGACTAAGCGGTCGGAATCCTTGTCGACGCTGCCGGTCGGCCTGTCGGTCGCGGAGCCGGACCGGGTTGCGACGGGAATCGTCTCGCCCGACAGCGGCACTGTGGCGAGTCAAATCGACGGGCTCGCCTTCACCAATCTGGGACCGGGCCGAAACCGCGCATTCATCCGCGGCATCGCCGACAGCCCGTTCAACGGGCTGAGCCAGTCCACCGTCGCGGTGGTGATCGACAACAGCCGGATCACCTATGATGCGCCCGATCCCGATCTACTGCTGCTCGATGTCGACCGTGTCGAGGTGCTCAAGGGGCCGCAAGGGCCGCTTTATGGATCGGGCGCGCTCGGCGGCATTTTCCGTATCGTCACCCACTCGCCCGAACTGGGCGTCGTGTCGGGCGCGGCGGCGCTGGTCGGCGAGGCCGGGGCACATGGCGGGCTCGGCGGCGGGGGCGATGCGACGCTGAATCTGCCGCTGGCGCGCGATGCGCTCGCGGTGCGCGCGGTCGGTTATTATCGTTCGGAGCCCGGCTGGCTCGATACGATCGGCGGCGCGCGAGACACCAATCGCACCACGGCCGAGGGCGGCCGGATCGCGGTGCGCTGGACCCCCGATTCCGACTGGACGATCGATCTCGGCGGCATCCTGCAGTCGCTCAACGCGCGCGACAGCCAGTATGTCACCGGTTCGGCGGGGGCGCTGTCGCGCATTCATCCGGTCGCCGAACCGGCCGACAACGACTTCGCCCAAGCCCATTTGGACATTCGCGGGCGCGTCGGCGACCTGCAGCTGGTTTCGGCAAGCAGCTACATCTCCCAGTCGGTCGATTATCGGCTCGACGCGAGCGCTGCAGCGGGGGATTTCGGCGTTCCCGCGCCGGCACTATTCGCCGATTACCGGCGCTATTCGATCATCAATCAGGAACTGCGGCTTTCGCCCGAGGCTCCGGGCCGGATAAACTGGGTCGCGGGGCTCGCTTATCTGCACGCCTCGAGCAGCCTAGACGGCACGATCACCGCGGCCGGCGTTTTGCCGCTCGCCGTCGAATCGATCGATCGCGATGTCGCCGAATATGCCGCGTTCGGCGATGCAACCGTGGCGCTGGGGCCACTAGCCGTGACCGCCGGCGCGCGGCTGTCGCTCACCGATGCCGCCGACGAACGCGCCGAGTTGCTGGGGCAGACGCGCAAAGGCCAGCATAAGCTCGGATTCGCGCCAAGCCTGTCGATTGCGTGGCAGCCGAACACGGGGCGTTACGTGTTCCTGCGTTATGCCCGGGCGCTGCGGCCGGGCGGCCTGGCGCCTGGCGCCGGGCAAGCGCAGGGGCATTTCGATTCGGACGAGCTCGATAGCCTGGCAGGCGGGGCCCGGGCGATGCTCGGCGGCGACGCGCTGTCGCTCGCGGCGAGCGTCCATTATGACAGGTGGCACGACGTACAATCGGACTATCTGCTCGACAACGGCCTGATTTCGACGCGCAATGCCGGGCAGGCACGGATCATCGGCGGCGATGCCAGCATCGCCTGGTCGATCGGCCACGGCTGGACTCTGAGTGCCGGGTTGAACGCCGAACAGGCCGAGCTCGTTTCCACCGCCGACGGCGAGCGGCTCGACGATCGCCGCCTGCCGGTCGTCCCCAATGTGACGGTGCGCGGCCTGCTCGGCTATCGTTTCGACATCGCCGACTGGACCGTTCGTCTGGCCGGACAAGGCAATTACATCGGCAGCGCGCGGTTGAGCTTCGATCCCGATCTCGACCGCCAGATGGGCGAGTATGCGGTGTTCGCGCTCAGCTCGACCGCCACTGCCGGACCCTGGAGCGTCACCGCGCGGCTCGACAATCTGTTCGATACCGCGGGCGACAGTTTCGCGTTCGGCAATCCGTTCTCGATCCGCGACGCCCGGCAATTCACCCCGCTGCGCCCGCGCACGCTGATCGTTTCATTGGGGTTCGATTGGTAAATATTTGTCGGCGCCGACTGCGGCGCCTGTCTGCCCGCGCCGTCATATCGGAGTATGTGGGTAAGCAATTCGAATCGATCATGACCGTGCCGATCGCCGACAAGACTTTTGCCCCTGCGATCGCTTTCCATTCCACCGCTCCTTCCGGCCTGATTGCCGGCACGCTGCCGGCAATCGGCCGACGCTGGACCGGTCTGGTCAGCAGCCTCATTTCGCTCGCGATCCTGGCCGTTGCGCTGCTCCAGCTACGCGGGACGCCGGTGGCGCACATTCTCTCGCTGGTGCCGCTGGGCATCGGATTCTGGCTGGTGTTTGCCGTCGCCTATCTCACGACGCCGGCATCGGAATGGGTGATCTATCGACGCTTGTGGGCGCTCCCGCCAGCCGGGTTCGTGGCCTTGCTGCGCAAGCGCGTGGCCAACGAAATCCTGCTCGGCTATCTCGGTGAGGTTTATTTCTACGCGTGGGTCCGCCGCACCGGACTGATCACGAAAAACGCCCCGTTCGGCGCGATCAAGGACGTCGCAATCCTCTCCGCGCTAGCCGGCAATGCGGTGACGCTGGTGATGATGGCGGCGGCGCTGCCATTCTTCGGACTGCTCCAGCTCGATAAGGGCGGCAAGGCGGTCTTGGGGTCGCTCGGCGTGCTCGCCGTCACGTCGTTCGCGATGCTGCTGCTGCGTAAGCGGCTGTTCACGCTGCCGCGGGCCGCGCTCTGGCGCATCGCTGCGATCCATCTGGCGCGCATCCTGGCGACGACGAGCCTAACCGCGCTGATGTGGCATCTCGTTCTGCCCTCGGTCGGCCTGGTCTGGTGGCTGATCCTGGCGACGCTCCGGCAATTGCTCTCAAGGCTGCCGTTGATGCCCAACAAGGATTTGGCGTTCGTCGGCCTCGCGATCTTTGTCGTCGGCCGCGACAACGACGTCGGCACGATGATCGCGATGATCGCCGGGCTGATCTTGCTCACCCACTTGCTGGTCGGCGCGGTGGTGGGCGCCGCCGGCCTGATCAAGCGCGAGGCGGCGGCATGATCACGGCGCTTCTGGCAACGCTCATCGCGGCGCAAACGACTCTTCCATCGACTCCCGATCTCGGCAAAGCGGCGGGGCGCTGCCGCGCGCCGGAGAATGGTCCTTCCTTTCTGGTGTCGATCGTCGGCCTGAAGGACCGACGCGGGTTGCTCAAGATCGAAGTCTATCCCGACAATGACGACGATTTCCTCTCCGATGACAATAAGTTGGTCGCTGCCGGCAAGCCGTTCAGCCGCGTGGAGGTGCCGGCATCCACGTCGGGGCCCGTACAACTGTGCATCCGTGTGCCGCGCGCGGGCCGCTACGCCGTAAGCGTGCTCCACGATCGCGACGGCAACCGCAAGTTCGGCCTGTCGAGCGACGGCATCGGTTTTGCCGGCAACCCCAAGCTAAGTTGGTCGAAACCCCACGCCAATGAAGCCAGCGCCTATGCCCGAAACGGGCCGACGCCGATCACCATCGTCATGAACTATCGCCACGGCCTGTTATCGTTCGGGCCGATCGGAAAGCCGCGCTGATGCGCATCGTCGATGTCTGCGCTTTCTACACGCCAACCGGTGGCGGGGTGAAGACCTATGTCGAGCGCAAACTGCGGGCCGGGCCAGCCGCGGGCCATGAGATCATCGTGCTGGCGCCGGGCGAGCGCGACGCGGTGCGCCATTTCGGCCGCGGTGCGCGGATCGTGACGATCGCAGCGCCAGCGTTTCCGCTCGATCGCGCCTATCACTATTTCGGTGACGAGGCGGCGCTCCACGCCGCGCTCGACAGGCTCGCGCCCGACATCGTCGAGGTATCGTCGCCATGGTCGAGCGCGGCGATGGTCGCGCGGTGGCGCGGCGTCGCACCCCGCGCGCTCGTCATGCATGCCGATCCGCTCGCCGCTTATGCCTATCGCTGGTTCGGCACGATCGCTGACCGCGAGACGATCGATCGCGGCTTCGAGTGGTTCTGGCGCCACTTGCGGCAACTCGACGCGCGCTACGATCTGATCATTTGCGCCAGCAGCGATCTGTCGCGGCGGCTGACTGCGGGCGGCCTGCGCCGCGTCATCACCGAACCGATGGGAGTCGAACCGGGAATCTTCCGCCCCGAACGCCGCGACGAGGCACTCCGCGCCGCCTTGCTCGATCATTGCCAATTGCCAGCCAGCGCGAGCTTGCTGGTCGGCATCGGCCGGTTCGCACCCGAAAAGCGTTGGCCGATGGTCGTCGATGCGGTCACGCGCGCGGGTTACGACCATCCGGTCGGGCTGATCCTGATCGGCGACGGGCGCAGTCGGGATCGGATAGCGCGCGCCGCATTCGGCAATCCGCATGTCCGCCTGGTCCAGCCGCTGCACGACCGCGTCGAGCTGGCGACGATCCTCGCATCGGCCGACGCCTTGGTACACGGCTGCGAGGCCGAAACCTTCTGCATGACCGCGGCCGAGGCGCGCGCCAGCGGTGTGCCGTTGATCGTGCCCGATGCCGGCGGCGCGCGCGATCATCTGGTCGCCGGCCAAGGCGCGCTCTACCGTTCCGGCGACGCCGGCGCGCTGGCGGCGGCATTGAACGCCTTTCTGGACGACGACCCTCAGCGGCATCGCCGACAGGCTGGCACTAGCGCCAGCGCCGTTCGGACGATGGACGAACATTTCAGCGAACTGTTCGGTCGCTATACCCGGTTGATCGAGCGAGTCGCCGATGTCGCGTGACCGCAAGCTGATCGTCGCGATCCACGATGTCGGCCCCAAATTCGAGCCCCAGATCGATGCGCTGGTCGATCGGCTGGCGCGGTCGCTGGGAAGCATGCGCTTCGCGATGCTGGTTGTGCCCAATCATTGGGGTGAGGCGCCACTGTCGACCAATCGACCGTATCAGGCCAAGCTTCGCCGCTGGGCACAGGCCGGTGTCGAACTCTTCGTCCACGGCTGGTTCCACCGTGACGATAGCATCCACACCGGCGCCCTGGCCCGATTTAAGGCCCGGCACATGACCGCGCGCGAGGGAGAGTTTCTCGGCCTCGGGCGACGGGAAGCCACGCGCCGGATGGGCGACGGGCGGCGGCTGATCGAGGACATTAGCGGAATGCCGGTGACCGGCTTCGTCGCGCCCGCCTGGCTATACGGTGATGGCGCGCGCGAAGCGCTGGTCGAAGCCGGCTTCGGGATCGCCGAGGATCATCTGCGCGTCTGGCGCCCGACCACCGACGAGGTTATCGCCCGCGGACCGGTGATTACCTGGGCAAGCCGAAGCCGTCCGCGGATCACTAGCTCGTTGATGGTTGCCGGGCTGGCGCCAGCCCTGCTGCACCGCCAGCACGTCGTGCGCGTTGCCGTCCATCCCGGCGATACCAATGTCGCGCGCTTGCTCACCAGCATCGATCGGACGCTCGATCTGCTGGGTCGGAATCGGCAGCTGGCCGCTTATGGCGATCTCCTGCGGTAGCGCCGGTGCAGCGGCGTCGAGCATCTGTGAGTGGAAGCGCCGCGTTGGCGAAGGTCGCGAACCCAATATCGATGATCCGCACGGCGGCGGACCAAGACGTCGATGCCCGCCGTTGCAAAATTTGTCGGTAGTGCGCGTCTTCGAGTTTGTGCCGAGCGCGGCGCGGCGCCTGTAATCGACGGCAGTGTCGATTGGAAGATAAGGCGACCGTGCCGTTAACGGCGAGTGCGATGCTTTTCGCCTCACAACGGGGGGAGCGTGGTCAATCTCGTGCACCGCTCGTTACGGACTTCCGCTCTCCGCCGCTTGCGGTTGTCTTTTGGCGTTCATCCGTTCGCCTCGCAGCAGCACGTCGATCGTGCGCAACACGATGGCCGCGTCGATGCGCCAGCTGCGATGCTCGACATACCAGAGATCGAACGCAACTTTCTGGTCGTCGCTCAGCAGCGTATTGCCGTTGACCTGCGCCCAACCGGTGATCCCCGGTAGCACGGCCGAGCGGCGCTCGCCGGCGCTGGCAAGCCTGGCGATCGTCTCGGGCAGCAGCGGCCGTGGACCGACGATCGCCAGATCCCCCTTCACCACGTTGAGCAGGCCGAGGAGGTCGTCCAGTCTGGTGCGCCGCACTACTAAACCCGTGCGCGGCGTTCGCTCGGCATCGGGGAGCAACCGGCCCGATCGATCGCGCCGGGCGGTCATCGTCCGGAACTTTATCAGGCCGAACGGCCGCCCACCTTGTCCGGCACGCGTCTGGACAAAGATCAGGGGCCGCCCCAGCGCGATCAGCACGGCAAGCGCGGTGAGCAGCAGCAACGGGCTGCAGGCGAACAGCAATATCGCCGCAAGCGGGCGGTTGAGAATCGTCGGCATTATCCCTTCGCCTCTCGCCGCGGGAGTTGTCGGTCGATCAGGCGGCGACGGCAGGATCGATGACCGCTGGCATCGGTAACCGGTAGGCAGGGTTGCCCGCCTCGATCCGACGGCTGGGCACGACGATCGAGACGCTAGGTCCGACATCCCCGCTCAATCCATGGTGCAGCGCATAGATCGCCGCCTGCGTCCGATTCTGCACCTTGAGCTTGCGCAGCACCGC
This sequence comes from Sphingomonas koreensis, assembly GCA_006438735.1. Lineage (GTDB taxonomy): Bacteria > Pseudomonadota > Alphaproteobacteria > Sphingomonadales > Sphingomonadaceae > Sphingomonas > Sphingomonas koreensis_A. Next base: position 688,123 of record RCZF01000001.1, read on the forward strand.
CTTGACGTGGACCTTGACCGTCGCCTCGCTGATGTCGAGCCGCCGCGAAATCAGTTTGTTTGGATAGCCGATTACCAGGCAGCGCAGAATCTCGATCTCGCGATCCGACAGCAGATTGCGTATCTCCGGCGTCGCGGTGGGTATCGGCGCCATACTGGGATTGCTCGGCAATCGATCGATCAGCGCACTCGGCAAGACGCGTTCGCCCAGCGCCACGAGGTGAAGCGATCCGACCAGGCTGTCGCAGCTGATATCCTTGACGATATAGCCGCGGGCCCCCGCACGAAACGCGCCGACCATATCGTCGAAATCGAATGTCTCGGCGAGCAGCACGACGAGCGCATTGGGATGGCGCTGCCGCAATGCCTCGATATCGGCCCGAGCGTAGGGCTCGCTCCCCTGATCGATGACAAAGATAACTTTTTGCGAACTGGTCTCGTCCCGGCTTTCCAGGTTGGCCGCGTCATCGACGGAGGAAACCACCTGAAACCGTTCCCCTGTCAATATATGTCGCAGTCCTTCGCGAATAAGCGCATTTTTGCCGAGTAACGATACGTGTATGGCGTCATTCATCGCAGTGCCCCTTCTAATTATCAGAGATCCAACTGCGCCCGTTGTCATTGGAGATGATTGTTATGTCTCCGTTTAACAATGGTTCGACTTTCGGTCATCGAACTTGCTCAATTTACCTCTTAGGGGGCATTCGGTCGAGTCCGGCAACAATCCCATCTTGGGCATCCGCCAAAATGGACAAAATACTGATATGCAACAATTATATGAGCCGTTAGGCGCCACAACTGTAAAAAGTATTTTTACCTAGATAGTCTTGCACTCGGATCGGCCACAAAGGTGCCGCGACTCACGCGACGCCCCGATATTATCCGAATATTTGGTGCAACTTCGGATCATTAGCCTGATCCGTTTCCCATTCGTCGACCCGCAAGAGGCCGTCGACGGTTCGAACGAGCAGATGTCGATCGCCCCGCTCGACGATTTGCCCAGGGCGCGCAAGATGGAGCCCACCACCCGACACCGGCCGAGCCGACCAAAAGGTCACCTTGGCGCCGGCGAGGCATGTATGCGCGCCGGGATAAGGTCGGCCGACCGCGCGCACCAGACAAGCGATTTCGTCGGTTCGCTGTGTCCAATCGATCGCACCATCGGCCGGCGTGCGCTTCGCGGCGTAGGTCGCGTAGCGCTCGTCTTGCGGTTCGCCGCGGGTGTCGCCTTCGCCGACCCGCGCCAGCGCCCGCGAGACGAGCCGGCCTAGTGCCGCGAGGTGCTTGTCGTATAACGATTGCGCGGTTTCGTCCGATGCGACGTGGAAGAACTGCTGTTCGAAGATCGCGCCGCTATCGACGCCGCGATCGATCCAGAACAGCGTGCCGGCGGTGATCGGCTCGCCGGCGAGGATCGTCCACGGGATCGCGGCGCGACCGCGCAGCCGGGGCAGCGCCGCCGGATGGTAGCCTAGGATGCGGCCAGCGAACCGATCGAGCAAATCCGGCCCGCAGATCTGCGACCATCCGATTACGAGCACGAGATCGGGCACCGCAGCGGCGATCCGGTCGATCACCGCGGTATCGTTGATCCGCGCCGCGTGAAGCAAGTCGGCGCCGGCGTCGCGCGCCGGCTGCGCAAGATCGCGAAAGTCGGAATGCCGGGCGGCGCGATCCGGCGGCAATGTGACGATCAGCCTGACCTGCCAGCCCGTCGTCCGCGCAGCGCTGGAGATCGCGGCCTCGGTGCTGGCGACTGCACCGATGATGACGACGCTCAGCTCCTGCGCGCGATGTGCGGCGCGCGGCGCGAACTGCGCTTCAAGCGCGTTCATAAGTGTGAAGCGCCGTGGGGAGGGGAGGGCTGGGCCGGGGGCTGCTCGTCGCTGCCGACAGCCGCATGCACGACAGCAGCACGGCATTGACGTCGTGGACGTCGTAATGCCGTTCGGCATGATCGCGCGCGGCAGCGGCCATCGCCTCGAGCGCGTCGCGATCGGCCAGCGTTTCGAGGATCGCGCGCGCCAACGCCTCGGGGTCGCGGGGTGGGATGAGGCGGCCGTTGCGGCGATCGACGATCGCGTCGCGACAGCCGGGCAGATCGGTGGTGATCACCGGCCGGCCGCTCGCAAGCGCCTCGAGGATCGTGCGGGGAAGGCCTTCGCGATAGAAGCTCGGCAGGACGAACAGGCTGGACGCCGCCAGATGGGGGCGGACGTCACGCGTTTCGGGCAGGAGTTCGATCAACCCTGCGTCGGTCCAGACACGGCATTCGGCCGGGGTGATCGCCGTGGGGTTGCTGGGTTCGAGCCGCCCCAGCAGCTGGAAGCGTGCGGCGGGCAACACCGCCTTCACGCGCTTTGCACTCTCGACGAAGTCATAAACGCCCTTGTCGCGCATCAACCGCGCGATCATCAGGATGACGGGCGGTCCGTCGGGCAGCGGCTGAGCGGCGAAATGCCGTGTGTCGACGCCTGAACCCGGCACCTGGACGACATAGTGAGAAGCGGAGATGATCTTGTTGCGCAGCATTTCCGCGCGATCATCGGCGTTGAACACGAAGATTGCCCGGGCCGAGCGCACGCCCTCGCGGTAGAGCCGGCTGACCAGCCGGCGCAGCCAGACGCGGCGCCCCGCCTCGGCGCTGAACACATAGCCGAGCCCGCTCATCAACGCGTGGAAACGCGCCCGCCCGGCGAGCCGCGCCGCCAGCCCGCCGTAGATGATCGGCTTCTGCGTATAGGCGATTACCGCATCGGGGCGGTGCCGGCGCATCAGGCGGACGTAGGCGGCAAGCGTCGCCAGATCGCGCAACGGGCTCAGCGACGCGCGCGCCATCGGCACGCGTTCGAAGCGAACGCCGATCGCGCGCAGCCGGGCTTCGACCTCGGCATCGCGATCGGGCGCGGTGGCGATCACTTCATGTCCCGCCGCGATCAATGCCGCGAGCAAGGCGCCGCGGAAATTGATCAGCGAATAAGCGAGGCTGGAATGCAGCAACACCTTCATGTTCAAGGTAACCTCGTCTCGAGCGGCGCCGGAACGACCCTAGCCCGGGCCGATGGCGATGGAAGGCCGCATTCGGGCTGATGCCCTTTTGGGCAGGCCGATACCCTTTGGAGCCAGGTCGCCACCCCATCGGGGCGAGCGCCGCCGAAAGCTGCTCGAATGCGCCACGCCGGCCATTGCGGATTATGGCTGTTCGCCGAAGTGTTCCCATCGCCGCTTGCCAGTAGAGATACGCCGATGGCCGCCGACGGCACGATCCGCACCGCGTTACGCTCGATTTTCGGCAACAGGGCATATGATGACCAAATCCTCCGAACCCGCCGATACCCGGTCAGCCCGTGCGCCGGCGCCGCCACTGGATCGGCTCGGGACCGGCCTCCGCCGGTTCGCCCGGCGCCGGGCGGTGCGATACATCGCGATCATCGCGCTCGATTTCGCCGCGGTGATGGCGACTGTTGCTTCGGTGTTCGCGCTCGCTGATCGCGGGCAGTCGCAATCGCCGTTCGATCGGCTCGTCTTCCTGTTATTCTTCGCGTCCATCGCAACCGCGGTTTTCGTCGCCAGCGGGCTCTATCGGCGCAGCTGGCGCTATTTCCAGCTGAGCGATGCGCTGTTCGTCGCGCAGGTTATCGTGCTGGGGCTCGGCGTCGCCTGGCTGGCGACGCTGGCGGTCCCGTTCTACCGCCATTTCGCGCATGACGCGGTGGCGATCGCGATCTTGGACAGCGTCGCGCTCATCGTGCTGATGATGGCGATGCGCGCCGGGCGCCGGCTGCAGCGCGAGCGGCGGCAGCGACAGTTGCTGCGGCTGCGCGAACCGTCACGTCCGCCGCGGCGGCGCGTCTTGTTGCTTGGTCCGCTCGACTGGGCCTCTTCGGTGATCGAACTTGTCCGGCTCGACCGTGCCGCCGGGATCGAGGTGGTGGGCGTGCTACTCCCCGCGCTCGACGACCCGATCTCGCGGCTGTCGGGCGTCCCCGTGCTCGGCGGGCCGGAAATGCTCGCCGGCACGGTGGCGATGCTCGACGAACGCGGCCGCAAACCCGAAGGGCTGATCCTGTGCGACGATGCCGGCTGCCTGCCGTTCACCGATCGCGCGAAGCTGATCGTCCGCGCCCACGAACTCGGGCTCGAGCTCGGCAAGGTGAGCGATCCGTGCGCGCAGCTGCTCCGTCCGACGCCCCGGATCGATGTCGATACGCTTCCGGTCGCCGAGCTGCTCGGCCGTCCCGAGGGCACCATGCAACGCGAGATCGTTGCCGAGCTGATCCGCGGCCGCCGCGTGCTGGTCACCGGCGCCGGCGGCACGATCGGCAGCGAACTGGTCAAGCAGCTCGCCAGCTTCGGACCTGCCGAGATCGTCCTGCTCGATCATGCCGAGCACAGCCTCTATGCGATCGACATGGAAGCGCGCGAATGCTTTCCCGACGTCGTTTTCCATCAGGCGCTGTGCTCGATCCGCCGTCGCAGCGCCTTGAATGACGTGTTCGCCCGGTTCCGCCCCGAATATGTGTTCCACGCCGCGGCGCTCAAGCATGTGCCGATCGTCGAGGCCAACCCGTGCGCCGGTGTCCACACCAATGTGATCGGAACGCGCAACGTCGCCGACGCGGTGTGCGCGTTCGGCGTCCGCGCAATGGTCCAGGTTTCGACCGACAAGGCGGTCAATCCGGTCGGCATGATGGGGGTGACCAAGCGGCTTGGCGAGCTCTACGCCCAGGCGCTCGATGTGTGCGGGGTCGATGATCCCGATGCGCCGCGCTTCGTCACGGTGCGGTTCGGCAACGTGCTCGGCTCGTCCGGATCGATCGTGCCGCTGTTCAAACGGCAGATCAGCGAAGGCCGCGCGCTGACGGTGACGCATCCGGACATCACGCGGTTCTTCATGACCGTGAAGGAATCGGTGCAACTGATCCTGCAAAGCAGCGCCTATGCGGTGAAAAAGGATACCGATCGCGGCAACATCTATGTGCTCGACATGGGCGAGCCGGTGCGGATCATCGACATGGCGCGGCAGATGATCGTGCTCGCCGGGCTCGAGCCCGATGTCGATATCGACATCCGCATCGTCGGCCTGCGGCCTGGCGAAAAGCTCTACGAGGAATTGTTCGACACTTGCGAGCAGCGGTTCGAGTCGCGGATCGATGGGATTTTCGAGGCGCATTCGCGGCCGATCCCGCTGCCGCTCATCAGCCGCGCGATCGACCAGCTCGAACAACTGGTCGCCGATGGCGATGACGACGAGGTGTGTCGGATCGCGCACAATCTGGTGAAGCTGCCCAACGGCAGCGCGGACATGAGCGCGCCGTTCGGCGAGATCGCTTTCTCGATGGCGGCGATCGACGACGAGCGGCGGATGATCCACTGATGACGGCGCCCGCCGCCTTGCGTCAGGCCCCGCTGGCCGCGCCGCCGCGGATCGCCACGGCGCCGACCGCTTTCGCCTCACGTTGGCCGTGCTTCGAGGCGGACGAAATCGAGGCGGTCGCCGCCGTGCTCGCCAGCGGCCGGGTCAACGCGCTGGTGCATGGCGACGAGACGCGGGCGTTCGAGCGCGCGTTCGCGGACTTCGTCGGCGTCGAGCATGCGATCGCGGTGGCCAACGGCACACTTGCGCTCGAACTGGCGCTGCACGCGCTCGGCATCGGCCGCGGGGATGAGGTGATCGTGCCGGCGCGCAGCTTCTTCGCCACGGCGAGTTGCGTCGCGGCGGTCGGCGCGACGCCGGTGTTCGCCGATATCGACCCCGGTTCGCAGACGATCGCGCCCGATTCCGCCGCGCGGATGATCGGCCCTCGCACCCGCGCGATCGTCTGCGTTCATCTCTCGGGCTGGCCCTGCGACATGGCCCGGCTGCGCGAACTTTGTGACGCCGCGGGCGTATTCCTGGTCGAGGATTGCGCGCAGGCGCACGGCGCGGCGATCCACGGTCGCCGGGTCGGCAGCTTCGGCGACATCGCCGCCTTTTCGTTCTGCACCGACAAGATCATGTCGACCGGCGGCGAAGGCGGGATGGTGACGACTGCCGACCGCGCTTTGTGGGCGCGCGCCTGGGCGTACAAGGATCATGGTAAGGATCCCGACCGGCTCCGCACTGCCACGCCGGGTAACGCTTTCCGCTATATGCACGACAGTTTCGGCAGCAATTTCCGGCTGACCGAGATGCAGGCGGCGATCGGTCGCCGCCAGCTCGCCAAGCTTCCCGTATGGTTGCGCCGTCGCCAGGCCAATGCGGAAGCGTTGCGAGCCGCGCTCCGAGACCATCCGGCGATCGAATGCCCCCCGATCCCGGATGGTACCACGCCCGCCTGGTATCGCTGCAACGTGCAGGTGCGCCCGGCGGCGTTGCCGCACGGCCTGGGCGTCGAAGATGTCGTCGGCCGCCTGCGCGCGCAAGGGATCGCTTGCGCGAGCGGCGGCTGCCCCGACATGAGCCGCGAGACCGCGTTTCGCGGCCGCCACGTCCGCACCGATGGCGGGTTGCCCGTCGCGCAGCAGGTCGCCGCGCGCAACATCATGTTTGCGGTCGATCATTCGTTTGAGCCGCAAACGATGGTGGCCGTGGCCGGTGCGCTGCGCGGGGTTCTCGATTGAAGGCTTACCCACCCTTGGTGCGATCCGCGAGCCCACGGGCCCGACGCGTCGTCGCGGCGCCGCCGAACGCGCCGGCCGGCGCGATCGTCGAGCTGGCGCCCGATGCGCTCCGTCCGGGCGCGCTGGCCGATCTGTTTCGCGCCGGCGCGGCGGTGGTGATCATTCCGTTCGGTGGCCGGCTGCAACGGCTGTGGAACCAGCTTGTCGAGAACGCCGACGAGCAACTTCCCTGGCAGGCGCCGCTGATCGACATCGGCCGGAATCACCATGGCTCGACCGATCTTGTCGCGAGCCTCGGCGACGTCAGCTATTTCCAGCCCGGACAGCATGGCTACATCGCGCGAAAGATCGAGATCGATCGCGACGCGGACGGCTTCCCGCAGCCCGATCCGCCACGGTTCCATCAAGGCGAGAGCGCCTATGAGGTGCCGATCGATGCGATGGCCGAGTGCTGCGCGATCGCCGATCTGATCATGATCGGGCTTACCCCGCCAGACGCGGCGCCGGCACGCTACCGCGTCGCCATTCAGCGGCTCAAATATCAGGCCGATCTAGCCACGCTCCAGCGGATCGAGGCGATGATGCTCAATTCGATCGCGCGCTGGAGCAGGGTCGGCTTTCGGGTCGATGCCAATCGCGGCACGATCAATCCACGGTTTGCCGGCAAGGGCGTTTCCGATGCGCTGGCGGTGATGATGCTGAGTGCGCGGCTGCGTAGCGTTGCGACCTGGATCAATCGGCGGTTCGGCGATCCGCAGTTGGCGCAGCCGACCGGTCCCGGCCGCCGCATCGTCGAGAGCGCGCATCTCGACGAACGCTATTTCTCGGCGTTGTGCGGCAAGCGAGAAACGGTGTGCACCGAGGTGTTCCATAAAGACGCCTGGCACAAGCTGCCGATCGGAACCGATTCGGTCGCGGTATTCGCCGGCAAGCTGGCGCAGCGGGCTTATGGGATACCGCCATTGCTCCACCGCGTGATCTACACCGGCGAGGTCGCCGAGCGGCCGGTCGATCCGCGCAGCGGCAACGTCACGATGCTGATCGGCACCGCCTGAACGATATGTTCAGGGCTTCGCGGCCTGCGCGATCGCCGGCGCCAGCAGCTCCGCACCCCGCGCGTTCAGATGATTGCTGTCCATATAGAGCGGCACCCCGTTTCTGGCCGCCGCGCACTGTTCGCCGTCGCAAAGCACGGTCGCGGGATAGACGCGGCGCAGCCGGGGATTGCGGCCGAGCCTATCGAGCATGGCGACGGTATCGGCCTGGCGTTGGCGATAGAGCGAGGCGGGGATCGCATAGGTCTGCGCCGGCCTGCCGCTCCAATCGAGGCGCGCGAGCGTGAAGGGGATGTCGTGCCCCGTTTCCGGGATCGGATAGACCAGCACGACCGTCTTGCCGGCGGCAAGTAGACGATCGACCATCGCCGTAATTCCGTCCTGCACAGCGCGGCGCGCTGCGGCGGTGAATTGCGGGTAGTGCCAGCCCTGCGCGTCCTGCAGGTCCGGCAGGTCGCCATTGGTTTCGGCCGGCCCCGCCGCGATCGCACGGCCGCGATAATAATAGGTCCAGCGCCCCGCCAGGACGACGGTGTCGATCGCCGGATGCGCCTCCAGGAAAGCGACGTTGCGCGCGTTGGCGGCAATGCAGGCGGCGTCCGGCCCGTAGCCGAGCAGCGGCGGGCAGCGCGACGCGGCGCCATAGAGCGTCGCCGGGCCGTCCTCGCCAATCCGCCCCATTGCGGCGCGCAAAGCCGCTGCGTGCGAATCGCCGAGCAGCGCGATCCGCAGCCGGGCGGGGTCGCCGATCACGCAGGCACGTGTGATCGCCAGCGTTCCGTCGCAATGCCAGGGATAGGGATTGGCCTCGGCCGAATAAGCGGAAAGCTGAGCCACTTTCGGCGGCACGCGTTGCGGCAAGCCGCCGGTCAGCACGAGCACCCCGCCGAACGCCGATGTGCACGCCACCATCGCCGCCGCCGCGACGAACAGCGCGCGGCGGCTGCGCAGCACCTGTCCGGTCCGCACCGGCCGCTCGATGAACCGCCACGACAGCGCGGCGCATAGCAATGCGACGAACGCGATTTCGATCATCAACTGGTGCGGCGGCTCGTCGATCATCCGGTAGCGCGCGAACACGAACAGGGGCCAGTGCCACAGATAGAAGGAATAGGAGATTTGCCCGCAGAACACCGCCGCGGGACGGGACAGCAGCGCGCTCGCCAGCGTCGCTTGATCCCGGCCGGCTTGGATGACCAGCGCCGTGCCGATGCATGGTATCGCCGCACTTGCGCCGGGGAACGGCATCGCATCCGAAAAGGCGATAACGGCATAACCGATCATCGCGAGGCCGCTGACGCCGGCGATCTGTGCCGCCCCGTTGGAGCGGAATGCCGGCACCAGGCCAAGCGCCAGTACCGCGCCCAGCGCCAATTCCCAGGCGCGGAACGGCAACAGGTAGAACGCCGCCGAGGGCTGACGATCGGTCATCCATACGCAAGCGGCAAACGAGCCGACCAGAATCACAACCGTTGCCGCGATCAACGTCCGCCGGCCGAGCCGCTTCAGCGCGAGCAGCAGCAGCGGCCAGAACAGGTAGAATTGCTCCTCGACGCCGAGTGACCAGGTGTGCAGCATCGGCTTGAGTTGGGCGGAAGCGGCGAAATAATCGGATTGCCACCACAGCAAAACGTTCGCCGCCGACGCCGCCGCGGCAACCAGTGTAATGCCGAAATCGGCAAGATCGCGCGGCAGCATGATGGCCGTCGAAGCGATCGCGCTGGCACCGAGCAACACGAACAACGCCGGGAAGATCCGACGGATGCGTCGTTCGTAGAAGCGCACCAGCGAGAAGCGGCCGCCTTCCATATCGGCGACCAACAGTTGCGTGATCAGATAACCCGAAATGACGAAGAAGATATCGACGCCGACAAAGCCGCCGGAAACCACGCCGAGCCCGGAATGGTACAATACCACCGGCAGCACCGCGACCGCGCGCAACCCATCGATATCGGGCCGATACGCGCTCCGGATCCGTGCCGGGGTCACCGCAACGATCGGCGGAACGATTCCGGCGAGCGCCGGGGTCGTCAGCGGGCGCATGGCTCCCTGGTCCCGGAGGCCGGCGTTTAGCCGACCCCGGGTTGCGCTAATGCCCGCTCGCGGCACGAGGGGCGCTGATAGATGTCGAACAACGGATCGAGATGCCGCGCGAGATAATCGTCGATATAGGCGATCTCTTCCTCGCTGAAATAATCGACATAGCCGCCGATCTTGCCGCGGCGGACCTTGAAGCTGTCTGGATTGGCGGGATCCGCGGGGCGCATCCGTTCGTGCCCGAAGCCATCGGCGAGCTCGATCTTGCGCAGATTCTCGAACGAGGCGAACTCGATCGCCTGATCGAGCAGCGCATCGTCGAGTGCTGGAAGCTGCAGGAAACCCGCCGCCTCGCGCAGCACGCGGCGCGGGCTGACGTGCATGTCTTCATAAGTGATCCAGTGAAACGCCCGCACCGATCCGCGCGCGCGCGCCCAGGCATTGTAGAAGGCGACGATGGCGTTGATGCTGCCGCGCTCGCCGCTCAGATATTCGCCGATCGAACAATCGATCACCTTCATCCGGTTTCTGGCGTCGAAATAATAGGATACCAGCACGTCGCGCGGATCGCGCGTCAGGAACAAGATGCGCTTGCCGGCATAAGCCGATTTGTCGGTCTCGACCTCAGGCCCAAACTTGAGGTTGGGGGAATCGTCATGAGTGAAGGCGATGTTGGGGATGCGCGAGGAGAGCTTCCAGAAATGCTGGATCTCCATCGGATTGTCGAGCGACAGATCGTATTGGTGGCTGATGATGTAGCCGATCATCGTGCGGAACCAGGTGCGCCCGGCCTTGGGATAGGAAAGAACGAAGGCGTCGCGCGCCCAGAAGCTCGCGGCGCGGCGCAGCGCGCCCATCGGGCCGCGGGTCTTGATCGCGCGGGGCAGGACCTTCTCGCCGGCGGCGAAGGAGAAGTCTCGAATTCCGGTCCTTAGGCTGGTCATGGGATATGGCGTCCAATGTCGCGGTGAGGCAGCCACTATACCCCGACGCTCGACGCGCCACGGATGCTTTTCAGGATGATGCCCAAAGGGATGGCGGCCGACGCCGGTTCACCGGCTTTCGGTATCCGCGGCGCCGCGATAGACGCGCTGGTGGAAAAACCAGCGATACGGCGCCACTTCCAGGCTGCGGTGAACCACGTGCGTCAGCGCGAGCGTGATCACCGTGGCGACGGCGAAAAACAGTGCCATCGACAGCGCCCAATCGTCGCCGAACAGCCCGAACCGGACGAACAGCGCGCGTACGCCGAAATAGGTATAGGGGTGAAACAGATAGAGCGAGTAGCTCACCGTCCCCAGATAAGCGATTGCGCGGCCCAAGAACAACCGGGTGGTGACGCTGTCGGCCTGAACCGCGAGATAGAAATAGCCAATCGTAGCCGCCATCAGCGCCCAGGCACGGGGGTTCGCCATGTCGGCCTGCGAGAAGCCGAACCGATTGGTTCCGGCGAGATAGATGCAGGCCAGCGCGAACACGACCTCTAGCGGCCGCGCGACAATCGCCGGCGGACGGATGCCGGCATCATAGACGCCGCGAACGATCGCACCGGCCAGAAAGAACGAGGCGATCGGATAGCGCAGGAGGAACGCGGCCGACACCATCGTGGCCAGGATCGTGCCGATGTCGCTGCGTCGGCGTATCGCGGTGTCGTAGCTGAAAGCGGCGAGGGCGTAGAACATCACCTCGTAGGTGAGGCTCCAGGCATTGGGCGTGAGCTGCTCGGTATGCGTGAACAGATTGAGGAACAGCAAGCCGGCGATGACTCCCTTGGTCGACGCGAGATCGGGATAAGCATGGGTCACGGCGTTGAGCACGACGAACAACACGGTGAAGGCGAAGAACAGCGGGTAGAGCCGGAAGAACCGCCGGAGCGCGAATTGCCCGACCGAATAGCGCATCACGCTGGGCAGGATCACGAAGCCGCTGATCACGAAGAACAGCTCGACGCCCCACGCGCCGAAGCTCCACGGCCCCCAGACCAGCGCGACATAGAAGGCGTTGCCGTCATAGATATGCTCTGCGGTCCCGCCCAGCAGGTGCGCCCAGAACACCATCAGCGAGGCGATGCCGCGTAACCCATGCGCTGCCGGATTGAACCCGCGCCGCGTCGCGGGACGGGCTCGCGGTGCGCTGGCAACATCGAAGGCGGTGTTGGTCGCCACCGTCAGTCCGGGTCGCCGCGCGGCTGGCGGCGGCTGGCGGTAGCGAGGCTCAACACCGTGCCGTCGGGTACGTCCTGGGTCACCGCGACGGTGTTGTGGATCAGGCAGTCGCTGCCGATCGCCGCGCCGTAAAGCAACGTCGCGCACATGCCGAGCGTCGAGCCTCGGCCGACCCGGCAATGCCCCGCGACCACGGCATTGGGCGCGAGATGGACGTGATCGCCGATCACGCTGTCGTGCGCCACGACGGCATTCTGGTTGATGATGCAATCGTCGCCGATCGTCACGCCGGGCCCGACATTGGCACCTGGAAACAGATAGCTCGCCGCGCCGAGCGTGCTGTGTTCGCCCAGATGCGCCGATGCGGCGACGATCGGCGGCAAGTGATAGCCGTGCGTCACCAGCCGGTCGAACACCCGCTGTCGCGTCGCGTTGGACGTCGCACCGCCAACGCCGACGAAAGCCGCGCGGAGCCCGCGTCCGTAAAGTTCTTCGAGCATCGTCTCGTCACCGAGGATGCGAACGTCGCCGCTGACGATGCTGCCCGCGGGAATCGCGGCATCGAGCGCGCCGACGATGGTGAAGCCGCTGTGGCGCAGCGCGTCCATCACCGCGCGCGCGTGGCCCGAACCGCCGACGATCACCGCATCGCCGCCGCCATACCGTTTGAGCAAGGCCGGCGCCTCGGCGCGTCGCGCAGGCGGCAACGCCGGCGCCGTCTGGGCCGCATGGCGCTCCACATCCTCGACCCGGATGCGGCCGCCGCGCGGCGAAATCTCCTCGATCGCCACGCCGAGCTGTTCGGCAAGCAGCCGCGCCTTGGCCGAGACATGAACCGTGTCGTCACCGCCTTGCTCATCCTCGGCCGTCGTTTCGTCCGCCCAACGGAAATCGATTTCATCGGCCTGGACCGGCTCGGCGAACATCACCTCGCAGACCGGCGTGCCGACCCCGACCATCTCGTCCACGGTGACGAGTAGCCGCTCGACCGTGCCGGCGCACGGCGCAAGCACATCGTTGGCGGCTTTGGTCGTCTCGACTGTGAGGAGCAGCGTGTCACGCGCGAAAGCATCGCCCGGCGCGATCCCGATCCCGGCGATGCGAGCCTCATCCTCGTTGGCGTTGAGCCGCGGCATGGTGAGGATCGCCTTGCGCGGATAGGCGCTTGCCGTTTCGCTCGCGCCGCTGGTCCGGTCTAGCATCGCCACCCCTTTCGATTACAGAACCAGATCGAGCGCCGCGGCGACCACCGCCGGCGGCGCGGGTAGCAGGGCGGTTTCCCAGGCCTTGTTGCTCGGCAACGGATGGGGCGGCCCGCTGATCGCGGCGAAATGCAGCCCCGACAGGCCGATCAGCGCGCGCGCCACCTCGGCGCCGAAGCCCCAGCCGTCGGCGCCTTCCTCTACGACCAGCACCTGCCGGCAACTCCCGATCCGCGCGCGCAGGCCGGCGCGATCGAACGGCGACAGCGTCGTCACCTCGACGATATTGACGGTCAGCTCGTCCTCGTCCTCGAGCTGATCGGCCGCGGCGACGCAGACCTCGGTGCTGCCGCCGTAGGTGACGATCACCAGATCGGGATCGCGATGCGGGGCGAGGGCGCGATCGTCGAGCTGGCGGGCATAGCTCAGCTTGTTCTCGATGATCAGGTGCGGGGTGCGGGCGGCGAAGGCGGCGGCGTAAATGTCGGCGATGTTCGAATATTGGCTGACCGCGACTACCGTGAGGCCCGGCACGCCGCAAAAGTGCTTTTCGAGCGACTGGCTATGGGTCGCGCCGTAACCGCGCTTGCCCCCCATCGGCGCGCGCACGACCACCGGCGCGGCGATCTGATCGTGATAGACCCAGGGCAGTTTCGACAGATGGTTGATCAGCTGATCGGTGCACAAGGTGAGGAAATCGCCGAACATGACCTCGACGCAGACCGGCTTGCCCTTGATCGCCATGCCGGTCGCCACGCCGACCAAGCTTGCTTCCGAGATCGGCGTGGTCAGCACGCGGTCGGGGAACGCCGTCGACAACCCCTTGGTCGCCTTGAACGCGCCGCCATAGGGATCAAGCAAATCCTCGCCCATGACGTAAGCGAGCGCATTGGCGGCCATGAAGGCATGCAGGCTGTGGTTGATCTGCTCGATTACGCGCATGGCTCGGGATCCTGCATCGCGGCGTCGAAACACGCGTCGAGATAGGCCGCGACCTCGCTGTCGAGCAGCGCGGCTTCCTCGCCGACCTCGTCGCGCAGCAGATCGAGGCAATCGGTCTGGCGCAGCACCGCCAACTCCTCGTCGGAGCGCGTGTCGTCGCTCTTGCTGTGCGCGCGCAGCCGGCTGGTTTCGATGTGCAGCCAGAACGGCCGTCGCTGCTCCCGGACATAGGCCACCGCCTCGCGTGCGACGGGCTTCAGCTCGGCGAGAACGGTCGATCTGATCGACGCGGATTCGACACCGAACGGCCGCGCGCGATCGGCAATGCTACCGGCGACACCGATGGCGCGCGGTGTGGTCTGGGCGATGCCATTGTCCTCGACGACGAACAGCACAGGGCAATGCCACAACGAGGCGAGGTTGAGCCCTTCATAGACATAGCCTTCGCCCATCGTGCCGTCGCCGAGAAATACGACCGTGATCGCGCCGGCATCGCGGTCGGCGAACGCGGTGCCGATAGCGAGCGGCACCAGGCCGCCCTGGATTCCGCTCGAGAAGAAATTGCGCCAGGCGAGGTGCTGGCTACCGCCGCGGCCGCCGCACACCCCGCTCGCGCGTCCCAATATCTCGGCGAACAGGCGTTGGGCCTCGCCGCAATAGGCCAGGAAGTGGCCGTGGCAGCGATGGTTCGACCAGACCGTGTCGATGTCCTTGTCGATCGCCGCCATCAGCGCGATCGCATTCGCCTCCTGGCCGATGCAGGTGTGGGTGGTGCCCGCAAGCTTGCCTTGCGTGAACAGATCGAGCAGCCGCGTCTCGAATTGACGGATCAGCGACATCAACATGTAATCCGATCCGCGATCATCCGCGGCTCGATCGGCGATCAGATCGGCGAACTGCTTCATTCGCGGCCTCGTTTGTCGGGTTTTGCCGTGTCGTCATGCAGCTGCATCATCCGAGCGACGATCTGCGTGCGGTTCTCGGCGCCGAGCATCTCCATGATCGCGCGGATGTGCGCCTTGACCGTGGACTCGCTGATCAGCAGCCGCTCGGCGATCACCTTGTTCGGCAGGCCGATGACGAGCAGTTGCATCACTTGCCGCTGCCGCGCGGTGCTGTGCACGAGCAGCGGGTGGGCGGCAGCAATCCGGTCGAGCGCCAGGCCGTCGATACGGATGCGCGCGCCGTCGCGGGGCCAAAGCCGGCGCGGCGCCACGACATGATCGTGATGCGCCAGCCGGATCGCCGCGGCCAGCATGTCGGCGGGCAGGCTGTCGGCCAGGATCGCATCGAGCGCGCCCCGCCGGTCGGGCGTCAACTCGAAGCCGCGGGCGCCATTGCCGAGCAGCAGGACCGTCGTTCCCCTCGGCCAGCGTTGCGTTGCCGCGGCCAGCTCGGCATCGAGCGTATCGCCGTCATCGTCATCGGCGAACAACAGCACGATCGGCGCGCCGATGCCCTCGGGCACGTCCGCGACGCAATCGAACGACAGTATCGCGGGCAGAGCATCGGCGAGGCTGGCGACGATGCAGTTGCGGTTGAACGCCGAACGATCGATCACCACGACCGCCGGGAGGCCTTCCGACGGGGGAATGTCGCGGAGCTTGATCACCGCCGCTTCCGCGCTGCCGTTGAGGGCGCTCAGCCCTGCCACGACCATTGCCGCCGCTTGATCAGCCCGCGCAGCCACCCGCCGATCCCGATCGGCCCGGGCACATCGCCGGTATAATAGGCCGTGCTGTCCATGTAGAACTGTACTGCATCGCCATAGCCGCGGCGGGCATGTTCGGCATAATCGACCTTGTCGAAGATCGCCGCGTCGATCTTGCCGCTCATCTGCTGCATCGTCGCGTTGACTTCGTCGATCGTCGTGCGGCCCCAGGCGATCACCATCAGCGTATGGTCGGCAATCTGCGACAGCGTGCGGGCGTCGCGCACCGCCAGTGCGGCGGGCCCGTTGATGATGATCAGGTCATATTGCGCGCGCAGCCGGCTCATCAGCACCTCGATCCGCCGATGCGAAATCAGCGAAGCGGGATCCTTGACCGGCTCGCGCACGCTGATCAGCTGCGGCTTGAAGGTCTCGATCTCGCGATCGCTGGATGCCTGTCCGGGATCGGGCAACAGAAACTCGGCGGGCGGGCTGATCAGCAGCTCGACGAGATCGGGCCCGTCGCTCTGGCGCTGCAATTGCTGCATCAAACCGGGGCGCCGCAAGTCGAAATCCACGATGATCGCGCGCCGGCCGGCGGCGCTCCCTGCCGCGCATAGGCTGAGCGCGACGGTCGACTTGCCGTCGCCGGGCAGGGGGGAGGTGATCAATATCGTATGCGGTTGGTGACCCTTGCCGAGATCGGCCACTTCGGCATGCGCCGATCGCGCCACTTCGGCGAACAGCGACTGCGGCTCGCGAAGCACCGGACTGTCCTCCAGCGCGGTCGTGCGCAAGCCGGGCACGATCGGGAACATGCCGAAGGTCGGCATTCCGAACCAGCGACGCACCTGATCGACGCTGCGCACCTTGTCGTCCATGATCTCGATCGCGAAGACCAGCAGCAGCGACAACAGCGTGGAGCCGATCAACGCGATCGCGATCGTCCGGCTCGGGGTCGGGGAGAAAGCATCGGTGGGCACCGTCGCGGGCGATACGAGCGTGGTATTCAGGCCGACCACACCAAGCAGCGCGCGGACCTGCTCAGCCTGTGTCTGGGTCGACATATACGCGTCGCGCGCAACCTGCGCGGCGCGATCGAGCCGCGCCAGCTCGACCTTGTTGGCGTTGTTGCCGAACGCCTTGGAGATCATCGCGCCGAGCTCGCCATGCAGCGCGCCGGCGCGCGCCGAGGCGGCATCCGATTCGCCGCGCGCGAGCTCGGTTTGCTGTGCGGCATCGGCATCGGCTTGTGCGCGCGCCATTGCCTGGGCCTCCGCGCGCGCCGTTTTCATATCGGCGTCGAGCGCATCGATCTGCTGCTGCACGCGGATCATTTCGGGATGCCCGGGCCCATATAGTGCGGCCAGCCGTGCGCGTTCGCTGAGCGCCGTCGCATAATCGCGCTGCTGCTGCTGGAGCAGCGGCGAATCGGCACCGGCCACGCTGCGCATCTGCTGCGCGCGAGCGACGTCGCCGGCGCGCGCCGCCATCGCCGACCGCATGCCGATGGCCGACGCCGCCTCGACCGCGACGCGATTGATCTGCTGAAGATCCTCCGGCCCGCCGGCGCCTTCGAGCATCCCGGCCTGGGCGCGGAAATCGGCGACACGCTGCTCCGCATCGGAAGCGCCCTTGGCCAGCCGTGCCGCCTGCGCATCCAGCCCCTGAAGCAGCTCGACGCGGGTTTCCTCACGGCGCTCGAGCCGCATTCGCTGCGCCGAACCCGGAACCTCGTTGGCGATCTGCGCCGCGAGCTTGGGGTAAGGCGAGGTGACCTGAATGTCGATCAGGTCGGAATTCTGATTGCTGCCGATCGTCAGCGAATTGACCAGCCGGGTGGTCGCCTGCGCAAGATCCTGGTCGCGCACACGGTCTAGCGGCTTGGCGGCGGCGCCCATGAACTTGCTGCTGCTGGCCAGTCCCAGCGCCTTGACGACATTTTCGGCCACGGCGCGCGACCGATAGATCTTGGCGACGTTTTCGACGCGCTGGGCGTTGCGCGAGGCGGCGTCGGCCTGGTTGGCGCCGGCCTCGTCGGTCAGTTCCACCTGAACGGTGGCGCTGGTCCGATACATCGGGGTGGCGAGGATTTGGGTGATCACCGCGAACCCCACGATCGTCCCGACGATGCCGATGATCAGCCAGCGGTGGCGCATCACGATGCGCTGGATGTGCCGCGCCTGGAGGTTGTACATCGCGGGATCGCCCGTGCGCTGTTCTTGCGCGCCGGCGCTGCCGTAGAAATCGTCGGTGCGATAGGTCGTCGCCAAGCTTGTCACGATACCTGCCGATTGTTGGAGATCGAGTACGGACCCATTCCGTGCCCGAGGTGATGGTGATCGACCGGCCGCACGAAGACAAAAGCTATTGGGAGCCGCAGGCAGTGCATCGTGACTACTCCTTTTGTAGAGCGGCCCGCGGCGCCGACGTGGCGCGTGGGCCGTAGGCGCGACGCTGCATGAGATCGGCGTAGAGCCGCAAATGCGCGCCGGCGCAGGTCGCCAGGTCGTATTGCCGCCCGGTGTCGAGCGCGGCGGCGGAGAACCGGCGATGGATGCCTGGTTCCGTCAGCAGCTCGTGCAGCGCGAGCGCGAGCGCGTCGTCATCGTCGGAGCGGGCGAGCAGGCCGTTGTGCCGATGGAGGATAAGCTCGCGCGTCCCGGCCACGTCGGTCGCCACCACCGGCAGCGCCGATTGCAACGCCTCGAGCATGGCGATCGGCATGCCCTCATAATGCGACGAATTGACGAAGATGTCGGCACCCCGCATCAGCGCGGCGATATCTCCGCGGTTGCCGAGCAGCTCGACGACGTCGCCCAGTCGGCGTTCGGCGACGTGCTGGCGCAGCGCCGGCATCAACGCGCCATCGCCGGCGATCTGCAAGCGGAAGCGATATCGCGCGCCGCAGCGGTGGCGCAGATGGTTGGCCGCCTCGATCAGCATCGAATAGTTCTTCTGCGCGCTGAGCGCGCCGACCGCGAGGATGGTTATGGGATCGCCGATCGCATCGCGCGGTCCGGGCGCGAGAAACCCCGCGCCGGCGGCGTTGACGATCCGGGTGATCGGCCGCCGCGTGCGGGTGCGCAGCAGCCGTGCGCAATCGTGGCTGATCGCGACATAGCCGTCGGCGACGCGATCGAACAACGCGAACAGCGCAGGCGGAAAGCTCAGGCGGCTGTTGTGATGCGTCAACACCACCGGGCACGGCGCGCGCGCGAGCCACAGCAGCGGCAACGCGCGGGCGGTATGGGCGTGGATCACGTCGGGTTGGATCCGGCGGACCAGGCGGCGCAGCGCCAGCGCCCCGGCGACGGGACGGCGCCGCGCATCGTCACCGAGCTCCAGCGCCTCGCCGCCCTCAGCCGAGATTCTCTCGCACATTGCCGCTTCGGTCGCGGGATCGTTGCCGACGCTGGCGGCGGCGCTCAAGGCGACCACCGTCGAGCGATGTCCGGCTGCGGCGAACGCACCCGACAGATTGGCAACCAGCACCTCGGCGCCACCGTTCGTGAAGGTCGTGAAGATCGACAGTATTCGCATCGCGTCTCGCAAGTCCTCGCGCCGCAGGGTCGCCGCACCATCCCGATCGCAGGCGCCACACTCAACGGCGCATCTGGACTAGACCGAATGCCCCTTTCGCGACGCCGCGCACCGCTGGCATCGTCGGCCGTGCATGACCGACGTCGTTCCCATCGGATCCGCGCCGCCATCGGCCGGGCGGTCGATCGCAATCGTCGTCGCGGCGCTCGGCGCCGGCGGGGCGGAGCGTGTCGTCGCGTGGCTCGCCGGTCATTGGTTGGCGAGGGGCGCGCAGGTCACCGTGATTTCGTTCGATGCCGAGGGCGACGCGATCTACCACGCCTTTCCCGCCGGCGTCCGCTTCGTTCGGCTCGGAATCCCCGCCCGTCGCGGGCGCCGCTGGCTGCCCCCGCCGCTTAGCCGTATCGTCGCGCTGCGCCGCGCGGTGACCCGTATCGAGCCCGATCTGGTGGTCAGCTTCCTCACCAAGATCAATGTCCTCACGCTCGCCGCGACGATCGGCCTGTCGATCCCGGTGGTCGTCGCCGAGCGCAACAACCCGGAGCACCAGCCCGCGCACCCGCTATGGCGGTTCGCGTTGCCGCCGCTCTACCGTCGCGCCGCCGCGATCGTCTGCCAGACGCATGCCAGCCGCCGCTGCATCCCGGCGGCGAGCCGCAGCCGAATCTGGGTGATTGCCAATCCAGTGACCCCAGCCCGCGAGCCGCTCCGTCATCCGCGCCCGCGCACCATCGCCGCGGTCGGCCGGCTCGAGTCCCAGAAGGGCTTCGACCTGCTGATCGATGCCTTTGCCCGGATCGCCGAGCGCCAGCGGGGCTGGCGACTTGAGCTATGGGGAAGCGGCCCCGATGCCGACGCCCTGCGCGAGCGGATCGCAGCCCATCGGCTGGACGATCGAATCGCGCTGCGCGGGCTCAGCGAGCGTCCCGGGGGGTGGATCGCCGAAACCGGCATCTTCGTCCTGCCTTCGCGTTACGAAGGCTTCCCGAACGTGCTCGGCGAGGCGATGGCGGCGGGGCTGCCGGTGATCGCCGCCGATTGCGATTTCGGGCCGGCCGAACTCGTGATCGATGGCGACAACGGGCTGCTGGTTCCGCGCGAAAATGTCGCTGCGCTGGCAACGGCGCTCGATCGGCTGATCGGTGATAGCGGCTTGCGCGAACGGCTGGCGGCAGCGGCGCCGCTGGTCGTCGATCGCTTCTCGTCGCGCCGGATCGCCGCGGAATGGGACTCATTGACGACGACGCTGCTCGGCTGATCAGGCAAGCAACGCATCGTAAACCGCGCTTACCTGACGGCAATGGCGACCGATCCCGAAACGCGTCCGGGCATCGGCCTGCGCCGTTGCAGCGAGCGCACGCGGATCGTCGTCGGCGAGCGCGATCGCGGCGCGAGCCAGCGCCTCGGCATCCTCGGGCATCACCAGCCGGCCCAATCGCCCATCGTCCAGCGCCTCGACATTGCCGCCAGAGCGCGTCGCGACGACGGGCGTGCCGACCAGCATCGCCTCGATCAATGTGCGCCCGAACGGCTCTCCGACCGCGGGCACGATCAGTTGGTCGCACGCCGCGATCCAGCGCGGCCCCGGCGAGCGCCAGCCCATCACGCGCACGTCTTCGTCGAGCCCCGCCACGGCGATCCGTTGCCGCACCGCGAGGTCCATCGGCGGTTCTTCGGCGGCACCGAACATCAGCCCGACCACCGCGCGATCGGGCCACAGCTTGCGCAGCCGCGCGATCATATCGATGAACAGCAGCGGCCGCTTGCGCGCGACGAACGCCCCGAAATAGCCGAGCAGCAGGGTTTCCTCGGGCACCCCGAGCTCGGCGATGAGCCCCGCGCGCGCCGCAGTGCGATCGACCGCGAGGTCGCTGTCGAAAGGGCTGTGGACGACGCTCGCCTTGCCTGCGGCGGAGATCATACCGGGCCGCGGCAGCGAGAATTGCGAAACGGTCAGCACGCGATCGGCGAGGAACGGTGCGGCGAAGCGCAGTCCACGCGATCCCGGATCGCCGCGATGATGCCACAGCAGCCGCGCACCGGCGAGCTTGGTGGCGAGCGCCCAATTGACCTGGGTTCGCCCGTCATTGATGTGAACGATATCGACTGCCTCGCGGCGCAGAAAGCGGATCTGTTGACGCAGGCTGGCGATTCCCGCCCTGATGACATTCGCGCCAACCCGCGTCGCATAGGGCAGTTCGGGCCAATCGAACGGACACAAGACGCGGATGCCCTGCGCGCCGAATAGCTGTGCGAGCTTGCCAGCGGGATATTGCACGACCACCAATGGATCGTATCGCTCGCGATCGAGCCGCCGCACGAGCTCGAGCACGGACAGGTGGCTGCCGCCGATCACGTCACCGCTGAACGGAAAGCAAATGCGCGCGCGACGGCGCGTGGTGATCCCCGCGATATCGGGCCGGGCGAGCGCTACCGTCGTTGAGGCGGTCCCGCTCATTCGGCCGCCGCCGACCATGACTGGTCCTCGATGCGATCTCGGCGCGCCTTCTCGGCGGCGATCCGCGCGCCGATGTCATATTGCAGCGGGGTGATCGTCAATGTCGACGACGATAGCGAGCGACCGACGACGAAGCCCAGCCACTCGAGCCCGAACGGCATCAAGCGGCGGTATCGCGCCGCTGCCGGTCGCTTGGCGAGTTGCCGCAATTTGGTGGAGAACAGATCCTTGGTGAATTGGTACGATGTCGCCATCCCGCGCCGGCTGGCGGCGTCCGCGATCTCGCGGAACGAGCGATAGGTGGTCCAGCATTCGATGAACTTTGCCGTCTCTACCGCGTGCCGTGAGACCGAGCCGTGGCCGAGCAATGTGCGATCGAGCCGATAGCGGCCGATGCCGAGCCGGCTCATCATCGCGATCCAGGCGACACGATAATTGAAGTCGCGGATCCAGTGCGAGAAGGGCACATGGCAATGCGCCTCCTGCATGCACTGGCCGAGCGGGAAGACATGGATCGATGGGCCCCCCGGCGTTACCGCAAAGCGGAGGTTATCCAGGAAATGATCGAGATCCTCGACATGCTCGATCACCTGGTTCGACACCGCGATGTCGAACGATCCCGCGGGATAGCCCCAATCATCGCCTTCGGAGATCATGTGGATGCGCTTTGACCAATCGATCGCCGGATGCCGTTCGGAAAGATAGGCGAGCGTGCGGCCCATCTGGCTATCGTCGCTGAAGCCGTGCTCGCCGATGTCGAAGCCGTGGATTTCGAGTCTGGACGAGGCGAGATGGCGATCGGCGAGCGTCTGCAACGAATGGATCATCCGCCCGTCACCGCAGCCGATGTCGAGGATGCGCAGCGTATCGCCGCGCGGCGTCACGCGGCCCTCGGCGATCAGCGTGCGGATCAGCGTGAAGATGTGTTGATGCGTGGCTGATGGCCGTGCGGCGTCGCCGGCGACCGGCGCGTGCATGTCGAGGCCGGCCGGCGTCATGGCTGTGCCGCGCCGGCTTGGCCGATCAGGCGAGCGCTGAGATCGGCGAGAAACGCATCGAGATTGGCGAGCTTGCTGCCATTGGCATGATCCCAGGGGTCGGGCCGGGTCGGATCGGCGCCGTGCGCGCGCTCCCAATCGTCGTCCATCCCGTCCTGATCGGCATCCGGATAGGGCGTGCCGGCGGCGATCGGCGGGATCGTCCCCGGCGCGCGGACGATGTGCCCGGTGCGATTGCGCGTCTCATCGACCATCTGGGCATCGAATGCATCGCGCGGGAAAGCGCCGGCATGCGTCAGCACGGCTTCATAGGCCTGATCCGCGCTCATCGGCTTGATCGTCAGCGGACATGGCGGGGAGGCGAGGGCAACGGCTTGCGAATCGGGGGCGATGTGCTCGAACTTGCCGTCGAATCGATTGCCGAACATGTAGATCGCGGCGTTGCCGGTCGAGCCGATCTCTTCGCGATCGATACCGACGGCGTGGTCGGCGGTCGACGGCCCTTTGCGCATCACGTTGGCGACGATCGATACCGGGGCGCCGCCATAGCTCTCCCATACCTCGGCGAATTGCGAGCTGGCATCGTAGAGCACGTTGTTGACCACCTCGGCGCACGAATTGGGCGGGAAGTTGATGTCGGGATTGCGGTCGTTGTTGTGCGCGCAGAGATTGTCGAGGAAGCTCAATTGCTGCGGCCCCTTGGGATCGCTGGCGAGCAACGCGCATTTGCTGTGATGGGGGATCCCCTCGGCGAAGATCGACCAGCTGATCGTGATGTCGTCGTTGTCGCCATAAGGGTTGATCACCTCGTCGCGCGCCCAGCTGGCGCTGACGTGATCCACGATCACGTTGCGGCTGTTCTCGATGGTGATCGAATCCTCGGCTTCGCGCGCGCCGCCGATGCGATCGTTCCGCACGCGGATATGGCGGACGACCACGTCGTGGTTGTTTTTAATGAGCAGCGGCGTGAAGCCGTTCGGGCCGCCGCCATGCGCCAGCGTGACGCCGCCGCCCGGCGCCGTCTGCCCCGCGATGGTCAAAAAGGGATTGCTGATCACCGGTGGGCGCCCGGTGAACCGGATCACGCCGGCGACGCGGAAGATGCAGACGCGCGGCCCCGACGCCTCGACGCACGCGCGAAACGACCCTGGCCCCGAATCGGCGAGCGTGGTGACCATGATGATCTTGCCGCCGCGCCCGCCTTTCGTGCCGGCGCCAAACCCAGTCGCCCCGGGAAAGGCGAGCGGCCCGGTTACCGCTTCGGGTGGCGGCGGCGGTTTGGCCTCGGTCGGATCGCTGCACGCCGCAAGGCCGAGGCAGAGCAGGATCACGAGCAGCGCGACGAGACCGCCGCTGCCGACCAACGAACGCGAAGCGGCGACAGGCATCAGAACTGGCTCCTGAGTTCGATCGCAACCCGCGTGCGTTCGAACGGCTGGCTGGGATCGTCGCTGCGGCGCTTGGCGTAACTGCCGGTCAGTGCCACCGCGAGATAGCGGTTGATGCGGTATTCGGCCTCGCCGCTCGCGCCGATCGTGCGCTCGGTGATCCCGGTGCCGATATAGCTGCTGTGGCGGTAGAAGGCCGAAGCCTGAAGGTGGAGGTTGCTGCGCGCCTCGGCCTGGACGCCCAAGCGGACGCGAGTGTCGGTGCGTTGCTGTGCGCCGTTGCGCACCGTCGCGACGTCGCCGCGAAAGCCGTCGAGCGTGAAGCCCAAGCGCCGCGACGGCAGATACGACATCGAGATGTCGGCGGAGAGACCGGTGCGGCCCTTGAGCGACGGATCGTCGGGCGCAAAGTGGAACACGCCGACGGTCGCCTCGCCGTGGAAGAAACCGCTCTGCGCTAGATTGAGCCCGGCGCGGACGCCGTAAGTATCGGCATCGCGGTTGACCCCGGTGTAATCGGTCGCAAGCCGGAAATCGCGGCGATTGTAGAAGCCGGTGACGATCGCGCGAACGTTGCCCGACACATAATAGCCCGCAGTGGCGCGCCCGGCGTAGATCGCAAGATCGCGGTCGCTGTCGATCGGCGCGAGGTAATTGATCCTGCTGGCATCGCCACGCACCTGCAGATAGGCGCGACCGGTGTCGTGGGTCCACGCCACCTCGGTATCGACCAGATTGATCCGCCGCGGCCCGGTGCTGCGCGTCTGGCTCGCCTCTGGATCGCCGCGGTCCTCGATCGCGCGGCGCAGGCTGACGAAACCGGCGAGGGTATCGGTGCTGCCGAGATCATAGGCGCCCTGTATCCGGAGCGTCGCGGCGTCGCTGTCCTCGGTGCTGTGCTTGAAGAAGCGGCGAAACTGCAACTCGCTGAGCAGCGAGAGGTTGAGCGGCCCGCTGTCGAGCTTGGCCTCGACCCGCGGCGTCAGCACGAATACCCCGTCGCCCACCACATTGGTCGGCGAGGCATAGATGTTGCTGTCATATACAACGCCCGCTTCTGCCGACGGGTAAAGCCGGAACGGCCCGAGCGGCACGCCTTCGGGCGGCAGGTCCTGACCCGGCAGATCGATGATCGGCGCGGTCTGATCGATCCGCTGGGCGTGACCGGGCGTCGCCAGCGCCGCGAGCGAGGCGGCCGCAGCCAGCGCGACCCGGCGTCTCAGAACCACCGCTCGTGGACCTGAATCTGATCGCCCGGCTGAACCGGTGCGTCGGCGTCGGCGCGGCCCTGCATCTGCTGGCCGTCGAGCGTGCGCGTAATCGCCACGCGCTGCTGATCGGCGCGGAAGGTGTAGCCCCCCGCCATCGCCACCGCCGCGCGCACCGACATGCCGGGGCGATAGGCATATTCGCCCGGCTTGTTGACCTCGCCCAGGATGTAGAACGGCCGCAGCGCCGTTGGCTGCACATTGACCATCGGCGTTTTGAGGATCTGTTTGTCGAGCAGCTTCTGTTTGATCGCGCCCTCGAGCTGCGCGAAGGTCTTGCCCTGGGCCTGCACCTTGTCGATCATCGGCAAGGACAGCGCGCCATCGTCGGCGACGGTGAAGGTGGTGTTGTTGAACGCGTCGAGCCCGTAGACGTAGATGCGGACCTCGTCTCCGGTGCCGAGCTGATATTGGGTCGTGGCCAGCGGCGGCATCTGCGGCAGCGACCCCGTTCCGCCCGCACAGCTGTTCAACATCAGTGCAAGGGCGATGCCGGTGGTCACCCGTGTCAACGATCGGCTGATCTGCATGACTGCCTCCCCAACTGGCGGAAAAGGTGCCGAAAACATGGCCAAGCCGCGATACTATCGGATCGCCGCGGGATCGGGTTGGGCTATTCCGGTGGGGTCGCGGCGCAGAGGTCGTACTGGCCGAGCGGCGTAACTCGTTTGGATACGTCCCCTGTCACTTTTGGAGAGTATCAATAGGGCGAGCAGCACCGGCACGATGATCAGCCGCGAAAACAGGTGCGGGCTCGACTGGCTGTAGATGACGAACACCGAAACCACGGCGAGCGCCATGCCCGCCTCGATCCGATTGTATGCGAGGCGGGAGATCGGCATCCAGAATAGCAGCGCGACGAGCATGAGCAGGCCACCGAACGACATCAGCCCCCCTTCGACCAGCATCAGCAGATAGAGGTTGTGGACCGGCTGCTTGATCTCGTTGGTGGTGCGAAAACGGTCCGCGCCGAGCCCGACGATCAGCGTGCGATCGGCGGTGTGCCAGGCGAGCTTGATGAGCTCGACGCGGCCCTTGTAGGTGCCGGCCTCCTCGATGTCGCCGCTTGAAATCGCGCTGCCGACGCGCTTCTCGAAAATCGACGGGACCGGCGCGCCGCTGGCGAAGAAGATCGAGGCGGCGACGGCCGCGAGCAGCAGCGTACCGCCGATATAGCGCATGCCGAGGAACAGCAACGTAATCGCAATCGCCACCATCGCCGCGCTGAAGCCGGTGAACGACGCGCTGAGCATCAGCGCCCAGCCGAGCAGCGGCGCCGCGATCGCCGCGAACCAGGTGGGCAGGATGCGCGTCGAATAGGCGTAGATCAGCAGCGGCAGCGTGAAGGCGATGATCGCGCCGTTCCAGTTCGGCTCCGAGGCGAAGCTCGACAACCGGCCGTTGCCCGCGAGGAAATCGTCGGAAAAGATCGCCGCGGCCTGGGCGTGCGTCATCGTTAGGCTGGCGACGATGCCGAGCGCCTCCATCACGAAGATGCCGATGATGAATGCAGCGACCAGCCGCCGCGCGAGCGCTTCGGGCTGCGCCATCAGCAGCATCGGCAGCGCCAAGAATCCGACCAGATATTGAAAGGCGATGATCAGCCACCGCGTCATGTCGATATGATAGAGCGAGCCGAGGAACAGCCCACCCAGCATCATCGTCAGCCCGATCAGCCAGAACGGCGTCGCCGCACCGAACGGCATCGCGGTAAGCTGCCCGCGCGCGAGACCGATCGCGAACGCCAGCAGAAACGCGCAATCGGCCAAGGTGACATTGATCCCGCCGAGGTGCAGCAGCTGATAGCCGGTCAGGAATGCGCCCACGACCATCAGCCCCGCCGCCGCAGGATGAGGGCCGCGCTCGACCAGAGTCGGTGTCAGGAGAACCTCGGGCGGCAGCGGCATCTCGCCGCGCAACCGCCGGTCGCCGGCCGAGATGATCGGGGTGACGGGGCGCGGCATTAGACGGGCGCCTTCCGTTTGGCACGAACTGGCATGGCGCGGGTCGGAATCATGCGTCGCTATCCGGCTATGCAGCCGCTGCGGCGACCACTTGTCCGGTCGATGTGTGGCCGATGCCCCCGCCGCGCGCCATTCGCATTCGGGAGGATGCCGCGCCCGAAAGGGGTAGCCACCGGCAAATAGGGATCGGGCCGAAATCGCGTTTCCCGATCGTCGTCGCGGCCGCCTACGATTGCGCCCTCGACGACGGAAGGAGCGGGACGCTTGAGGCACCGAACGTGATCGAACCGCTATCGGCCGATCGCGTCGCCGTGATCGCGCCGCATCCCGACGACGAAGTGCTCGGCTGCGGCGGCACGATCGCGCGGCTCACCGCCGGCGGCGCCGAGGTGCATGTCGTGATCGCGACCCGAGGCCGGCCGCCGCAATTTTCCGAAAGCTATATGGCGGCGGTGATGGCCGAGGCCGAGACCGCGCACCGCCTGCTCGGCGTGACGCAGACGCATCGGCTCGATCTCCCCGCCGCCGCGCTCGATGCCATGCCCGCAGCCGAGATCAACGCGCGGCTTGGCGAGTGCCTCGATGCGATCGCCCCCGACACGCTGTTCATACCGTTCGTCGGCGACATCCATCTCGACCATCAGGCCTGCTTCACCGCGGCGATGGTCTGGGCGCGCCCGCGCCGAGCCGACGCGCCGGCGCAAATCCTCGCTTATGAAACCTTGTCCGAAACCAATTGGGCGGCGCCCGGAACGACCCCAGCCTTCCTGCCCAATTGCTTCATCGACATCGCCGATCAGCTCACGCTCAAGATCGACGCGTTCGCCGCGTTCCGGTCACAGGCCAAGGCGTTTCCCGACGAACGCTCGCCCGAGGCGATCCGTGCGCTGGCGACGATGCGCGGCGCCACCGTATTCTGTCGGGCCGCCGAGGCCTTCATGATCGTCCGTCAAATCGTGCGCGCGTCATGACGGCCGCGCGCAGCCCGATCCGTTCGATCGCGGCGCTGGTCGGGGCGGCCGGCGTGCCGCTTCATCACCTGAAGCAGATCGGCCACCTGCTGTCGGGCAATGCGATGAGCACGGGGCTGACGCTGATCGGCACCGGCATCGCCGCACGCACGCTGACGACGGCAACGTTCGGCGTCTTCGTCATGATCCTGACCTTCGTCCGGCTGGTCGAGCGCATCGCGCGCTTTGAATCCTGGCAGCCGCTGATCAAGTTCGCCAGCGATCTCGAGGCCGGGCGCGATCGCCGCCAACTCACCCGGCTCTATCTCTACGGTCTGTTGCTCGATGTCGGCGCCGCCATGCTCGCCGCCGGCAGCGCGCTGGCGATCGCCTGGCTGTTCGCCCCCTTGGTCGGGATCAGCCCGGCCTATCTGCCGCTGGTCGCGATCTGCTGCGTCGGCACGCTGTTCAACATCACCGGCATGCCGACGGCCGCGCTGCGCCTCGCCGGCCGTTTCCGCACGATCGCCTACAGCCAGCTGATTGGCCCCGCCGTGCTCGTCTTCCTCTCGGCCTATTGCGGCTATCGCGCGCTCGGCATCGAAGGCTTTCTGATCGCGACCATCGCCGCGCAGATCGTTGGCGCGCTGATCTTCGTCTATCAGGGTTTCGCGGCGCTGCGCGCGCAAGGGATCGGCAACCCACTGCGCGCCTCGCCGCGCGGGCTGCGGCGCGATTTCCCCGGCTTCTTGGCGTTCGCCTGGTCGACCAACCTGTCGATGACGATGCGCACGCTGACCCAGGAAGCCGATACGCTGATGGTCGGCGCGTTATCCGGCCCGAGTGCGGCGGGTTTCTATCATATCGCCAAACGCTTGGCGAAGCTCGCCCAGCAATTCGGCGCGCAGGCGCAGGCGGTGCTCTATCCCGACATGGCGCGGCTGTGGGCGAAGGGTAACCTCGCCGAATTGCGCGCGCTGACGCTGCGCATCCAATGGGCGCTGGGTGTGATCGGCGTGGCTGCCTTGCTCGCCGCGCTGCTGCTCGGCCACACCGTGATCGTCGCTGCGCTCGGCCATGCCTATGCCGATGCAACGCCGCTGCTCGTCACCCAGATCATCAGCGTTATCTTCGTCATGCACGCCGCCCCTTCGCGCTCGATCCTGCTGTCGATGGGGCGCCCGCAACTCGTTCTGCTCGTCGCGACGATCGGCACCGCAATCTTCTTCGCCTGCGCGCTCCTGCTGATCCCGACGCTAGGTGCAATGGGCGCGAGCATTGCCCAGATCGTCTTCACTGCGTTCATCGCCGCGTGGCTGGACGTCGCCTGGCACCGCGGCTTGGCGGCGCCTCAATCGGCATCCAATCCGAAACCCGACGATCGGTCGACCCTGGCATAATTCCGCCGCGTTCGCGCAGAGCGGCCGCGATTGACGACCCAGCGCTTCCTCGGCCGTCGGCTATTTTGATGGCGTCTTGACGGAACCGAGCCTCCGTTTTGCCTGGCCACTGGCCCGCCTGACGTCCCATAAAGCGAAAGTCACGGCGGCTGTCGGCCGATCGCCCGGTTCGGCCGCCGGCATCGTGATCGATTCGGGTAAAATCAGGCCCAAACGGCAAACGCCCGAGCCGCTGTGCGACCCGGGCGCCTGCGTGACGATTGCTCGTCAGCCCCCTTATGTATCTTTCGCTGCGACGCAGCGTTCTTGGCGAACGCGCGGAGCGAAAAATTCCCCGAACCGCGGCTTTTTGCCTGAGCTTCAGTGTGGACGACGCTATGATGAGACGCGCCATTTGTCACCGCAAATGCGCGTCTTGCGTAACGATTGAACAAAGCCTGTGGCGATTCCGCAACAGCCGCTCGCGAGTTGCCAGCCCGTCGCACAGACCGTAGAGCCGGCGCTTCGACAGCGGCCAGCGCCGGGATCAAAGCGACGTCATGATACTCTCCCGC
Organism: Sphingomonas koreensis; assembly: GCA_006438735.1. Classification (GTDB taxonomy): domain Bacteria; phylum Pseudomonadota; class Alphaproteobacteria; order Sphingomonadales; family Sphingomonadaceae; genus Sphingomonas; species Sphingomonas koreensis_A. Next base: position 718,300 of record RCZF01000001.1, read on the forward strand.
TACGAACGAATGATCGCCCGGCGCTATCTGCTGCCGGGCAAGGGCGAGCGCTTCATCGTGCTCGTCGCCGGGTTCAGCGTCGGTGCGGTGATGCTCGGCGTCGCCGCGCTCGTCATCGTGATGAGCGTGATGAACGGCTTTCGCGCCGAGCTGTTCGACAAGAGCGTCGGCCTCAACGGCCAGGCGGTTGTCCAGGGCTTCGGCAATAACCTGCCCGATTGGCGCACCATCGCCGCCGAGGCGAAGGCGCTGCCTGGCGTGACGAGCGCGCAACCGCTGATCGAACAGCCGCTATTCGCCACGCTCGATGGCCGCAGCGAGGGCATCCTGCTTCGCGGGATGCAGCTGCCAGACATCGTCAACAACCCGACGATCAACCAGAAGGTGGTGATGGGTTCGCTCGCCAGCCTCAAGCCGGGCAGCAACATCGTCGCGATCGGCTCGCGGCTCGCCGAATCGCTCGGCGCGCAGGTCGGCAGCGAAATCTCGCTGATCGATCCGCAAGGGCAGACGACGCCGTTCGGCACGGTGCCGCGCATCGTGAAATATACCGTCGGCGCGATCTTCGAGATCGGCGTCTATGATTACGACAAGGCCTATGTGCTGATGCCGCTCAGCGATGCGCAGCAATTGCTGATGATGGGCGATTCGGTCGGCATGGTCGAGATCAACACCGTCGATGCCGACAAGGTCGGCACGATCCTCAAGCCGCTCGGCGACCGAATCGAGACGAAAGGCGTGCTCACTACCTGGCAGCAGATGAATTCGGAGCTGTTCCAGGCGCTGCAGATCGAGCGTGTGGCGATGTTCACGATCCTGTGCATCATCATTCTCGTGGCGGCGTTCAATATCGCTTCGTCGCTGATCATGCTGGTCCGCGCGAAGACCCGCGACATCGCGATCCTGCGCACGATGGGCGCGACGCGCGCTGGCATGGTCCGCATCTTCATGACGGTCGGCACGACGATCGGCGTGATCGGCATCGTCGCCGGGCTGCTGATCGGCTTCCTGTTCCTGTTCTACCGGCAGGGCGTGGTCAATTTCGTTCAGTTCATCACCGGGCAGAATCTATGGGATCCCTCGATCCGCTTCCTCACCGAATTGCCGTCGAAACCCGATCCGGTCGAGATCACCTCGATCGTCGTCGTCGCGCTGCTGATGAGCTTCCTCGCCACGCTCTATCCGGCCTTCAAGGCGGCGAGCACCGATCCGGTGGAGGTGCTGCGCTATGAATGACACGATCGCCAACACGCGTACCGAAACCGCGATCCTGCGCACGATTGGGCTGACGCGCAGTTTCAGCCAGGGCGGCCATGTCATCGAGGTGCTGCGCGGCGTTGATCTCGCGATCGCGCCGGGCGAGATCGTCGCGCTGCTCGGCCCATCGGGCTCGGGTAAGTCGACGCTGCTCCAGGCGGTCGGGCTGCTCGAGGGCGGCTTCGGCGGATCGATCCTGATCGAGGGCGACGAAGCGGCCAAACTCGACGCCGCCGGCCGCACCGAGGTGCGCCGCGATTATCTCGGCTTCGTCTATCAATTCCACCACCTGCTGCCCGATTTCAACGCGACCGAGAATGTGCTGCTGCCGCAACTGATCCGCGGCCTCGAACCGGCCGTGGCACAGGAGCGCGCGGAAACGCTGCTGACCACGCTCGGTCTCGGCCACCGGCTGACGCATCGCCCTGCGCAATTGTCGGGCGGCGAGCAGCAACGCGTCGCCGTCGCCCGCGCACTTGCCAACCGTCCGGCGCTGGTTCTCGCCGACGAGCCGACCGGCAATCTCGACGAGCATACTGCCGATGTGGTGTTCGCCGAATTCGTCCGTCTCGTCCGCCAGGAAGGCTCCGCCGCGCTGGTCGCGACCCACAACGAGCGGATCGCGGCGAAGATGGATCGGGTGGTGCGGCTGCACGAGGGCCGGCTGGAGTGAGCGATCCGTGGCGCGACACGCCGACCCTGGTCGGGCGCCACGTTACGCTGCGGCCGCTCCGGCGTGATGATCGCGCGGGGATTCTCGCTGCCTTTGCCACCGGGCTCGACGGTGCGTTTGCGACGATGGTCCCAGGCCCGGAGACGATCGATCGCTGGTATGACCGGCTCGAGAGCGACCATGCGGCGGGGCGGGCGCTGCCGTTTACGGTGCTCGATCAAAGCGGCGCGGTTTCGGGCGTAACGCGCTTCATGCGAATGAGCGCGCCCAACCGCCGCGTCGAGATTGGCGGCACGGTCTATGCCCCGCGCGTGCAGCGCACCGGGCTCAATACCGAGGCCAAGCTGCTCTTGCTCGGCCACGCCTTCGATACGCTCGATTGCCACTGCGTCCAGCTCCGCACCGATTGGCTCAACCGCGCCTCGCGCCGGGCGATCGAGCGGCTCGGCGCGAAGCAGGACGGCGTGCTGCGCGGCCATATGGTGCTCGGCGATCGCTTGCGCGACACCGTGGTCTATTCCATTCTCGCGCCCGAATGGCCGGGCGTTCGCCGCAATCTGGCGGCGATGCTCGCCGCGCATGGGGAGCCGATCCGATGACCGCGATTACCGATCACAGCGTCAAAGCCGCCGATGGCTCCGAGGTCGATCTGTCGGCCTATGCCGGCAAGGTGCTGTTGATCGTCAACACCGCCTCGAAATGCGGCTTCACGCCCCAATATGAGGGGCTCGAGGCGCTGCACCGCCGCTACGCCGATCGCGGTTTCGAGGTGCTCGGCTTCCCGTGCAACCAGTTCGGCCATCAGGAGCCGGGCGACGCCGCCGAAATCGCCAGTTTCTGCTCGCTGACTTATGACGTCACTTTCCCGGTGTTCGCCAAGATCGACGTCAACGGTGATCAGGCCGATCCGTTGTTCCGCGATCTCAAGGAGCAGGCGCCCGGCGTGCTCGGATCGAAGGGCATCAAGTGGAATTTCACCAAATTCCTGGTCGATCGCAGCGGCAAGGTGGTCGATCGCTACGCCCCGACGACCAAGCCCGAGGACATCGCCGCGGATATCGAAAAGCTGCTGTGATCCTTATCGGCTCGCGCGTCGAACAACGTCGCAATTGGCGCTGACACCCCCTTTCCCCGACTCGATGGGGTCGCCATAGTGAAGCGATGCCCCATTCCGCTTTCGTGCCGCTGCGTATCTTCTCGTCCTACACCATGCTCGACGGCGCGATCGAGCCGAAGGCCATCGCCAAGCGTGCCCAGGAGCTGGGGTTTCCTGCCGCGGCGCTGAGCGATCGCAACGGGCTCTATGCGGCGATGGCGTTTTCGGATGCGTGTCGCGGCGCCGGGGTGCAGCCGATCATTGGCACGATGCTCGGGATTTGCCGGCCCGACATGCCCGAGGGCGTCGATGCGCCGCTCGATTGGATCGCGCTCTACGCGCAGGATGCGACCGGTTATGACAATCTCTGCGCGCTCGTCAGCCGCGCGCATCTCGATCGCCCGATCGAGCAGCCCGCGCATGTCGCCTTCGCTGATCTCGCCGGGCGCACCGACGGGCTGATTGCGCTCACCGCCGGGCGCGAAGGCGCGCTTGCCCAGCTGTTCGCCGAGGAGCAGCACGATCGCGCGCTGGCCTATGCCGATCGGCTGCAGGCGCTGTTCCCCGATCGGCTCTACATCGAGCTGACGCGCCGGCTCGACGAGATCGAGGGCAGCGCGGAGCCGCACCTGCTCGATCTCGCCTACAACCGCGATCTGCCGCTGGTGGCGACCAATCCCTGCTGCTTCGCCGATCGTGATTTCGGCGAGGCGCATGACGCGCTGCTGTGCATCGCCAGTTCGAGCTATATCGCCAGCGACGATCGCCCGAAATCGTCGCCCGATGCCTGGATGAAGCCGGCGCGCGAAATGCGCGAGCTGTTCGCCGATCTGCCCGAGGCGATCGTCAACACCTTAGTCGTCGCGCAGCGCTGCGCGGTCGCCGCGCCCAACCGCAAGCCGATCCTGCCGAGCCTCGCCGGCGACCGCGCGGGCGAGGCGACCAAACTCCGGATCGACGCGCGCGCCGGGCTGTGTGTGCGGCTCGAAAAGATCGAGCAGATCGCCGGGCGCCTGCTGAGCGTCGAGGAGCGCAAGACCTACCTCGATCGCCTGGAATTCGAGCTCGACGTCATCATCCAGATGGGCTTCCCCGGCTATTTCCTGATCGTTGCCGATTTCATCAAATGGGCCAAGGATCACGACATTCCGGTCGGCCCCGGCCGCGGCTCGGGCGCAGGCTCGGTGGTCGCCTGGTCGCTGACCATCACCGATCTCGATCCGTTGAAGCTCGGCCTGCTGTTCGAGCGCTTCCTCAACCCCGAACGCGTGTCGATGCCCGATTTCGACATCGATTTCTGCGAAACGCGCCGCGTCGAGGTGATCCGCTACGTCCAGGAGAAATACGGCCGCGATCAGGTCGCGCAGATCATCACCTTCGGAAAGCTGAAGGCGCGAGCGGTGCTCAAGGATACCGGGCGCGTACTGCAGATGAGCTATGGCCAGGTCGATCGCCTCGCCAAGCTGGTGCCGAACCACCCGACCGATCCGTGGACGCTCGATCGCGCGCTCAACGGCGTCAGCGAGCTTGCCGCCGAATATAAGAACGACAATAATGTGCGCCATCTGCTCGATCTGGCGATGAAGCTCGAAGGGCTGCCGCGCCACAGCTCGACGCACGCTGCCGGCGTGGTGATCGGCGATCGACCGCTCAGCGAGCTCGTCCCGCTCTACCGCGATCCCCGATCGGATATGCCGGTGACGCAGTTCGACATGAAATATGTCGAAGGCGCCGGGCTGGTGAAGTTCGATTTTCTCGGGCTGAAGACGCTATCGGTTCTCAAGATGGCGGTGCAATTGCTTGAAAACCGGGGCGTCACCGTCGATCTCGATGCGCTGTCGTGGGACGATCCCGAGGTTTATGCCTTGCTCCAGCGCGGCGAGACGGTCGGCGTGTTCCAGCTCGAATCGGAAGGCATGCGGCGCACGCTGTCGGCGGTGCGGCCGTCCAATTTCGGCGACATCATCGCGCTCGTCTCGCTCTATCGGCCGGGCCCGATGGACAATATCCCCAGCTTCGGCCGCCGCAAGAACGGGCAGGAGCCGATCGACTATCCGCACCCGCTGCTCGAGACGATCCTGGCCGAGACCTACGGCATCTTCGTCTATCAGGAACAGGTGATGCAGGCCGCGCAGGTGCTCGCCGGCTATTCGCTCGGCGGCGCCGATCTGCTGCGCCGCGCGATGGGCAAGAAGATCAAATCGGAGATGGATCAGCAGCGCGCGATCTTCGTCGCCGGCTGCGCCGAGCACAATAATATCCCAGCCGGCAAGGCCAACGAGCTGTTCGACTTGATCGATAAGTTCGCCGGCTACGGCTTCAACAAGAGCCACGCCGCGGCCTATGCGCTGCTGGCTTATCAGACGGCCTGGCTCAAGGCGCATCACGCGCCCGAATTCTACGCCGCGTCAATGAGCTACGACATGGCGTTGACGGATAAACTCAGTGTCTTCGTCGATGACATGCGGCGGCTCGGCGTCGCCTGCCTGCCGCCGGACATCAATTGCAGCGAAGCCGATTTCTCGGTCGAGCCGCATGAGGACAGCGGCGCGGTGCGCTATGCGCTGGCCGCGCTCAAGGGCGTCGGCGAGCGGGCGATGGAGGAGCTGGTTGCCGAGCGCCGCGCGAACGGGCGCTTCGCCTCGCTCGACGATCTCGCCAAGCGGGTCGATCCCCGGCTGATGAACAAGCGCCAGCTCGAGACGCTGGCTGGCGCCGGCGCGTTCGACGCGATCGATCTCAATCGCGCCGGCATCTCGGCCGTCTCCGAAACCATCCTCGCCACCGCGGCGCGGCTGCATGATCAGCGGGTCAGCGGTCAGGGCGGGCTGTTCGGCGAAGGCGAGACGAGCGAGGCGGCGATCAAATTGCCGGCCGCCGCGCGCTGGTCGATCGCCGAGCGTATGGAGCAGGAGAAGGAAGCATTCGGCTTCTATTTCTCGGCGCATCCGGTCGATCGTCACGCCTTGCTCGCGAGGATGCACGGCGCGCGCAATTACGCCGCGCTCGGCGAGCTGCCGATCGCGGAAGGATCGCGCACCGGCGCGACGATGGCGGCGCTGGTCGAGGACGCGCGCTGGCGCACGTCGGCGCGGGGCCGTCGCTACATGATGGCGACACTGTCCGATTCGACCGGCCAATTCGTCGCCACCTGCTTCGACGACGGCGCCGCCGCCGATCTCGAGGAGGCGGCGAAGAACGGCGGTTGCGGGCTGCTCACCGTCGAACTCGATCGTCGCGCCGGCGAGGATACGCCGCGCGTCACCGTCAAGCGGATCCAGCCGTTCGAGGCGCTGGCGACGAGCGCGCGGATGGTCATCGAGCTCGACGTCACCGAACCCGGCGCGCTGCGCCAGCTCGCGCACCTCGTCGCCGGCGCGCGCGGCGGCCGCGGCGAGCTGCGCGTGCGAACCTCGCTTCCCGGCGGCGGCGAGGCGCGCGTGCTGCTCGGCCGCGATTTTCTGCTCGATGTCGAGCTTGCGGCCCAGCTCGAAGCGATGCACGGTATCGCCAGCGTGGCGTTCAAGACCTCCGAAACGAGGCTGGCGCTGGTCGGATAATTTCCCCTCCCGCTTGCGGGAGGGGCTAGGGGAGGGCCTGTCGGATTTAGGGGACCAAACCCTCCGCCGACCCCTCTCGCGGGAGGGTGCGATGATCGGTGGAATGCAGGATTTCGAGCTGCGCGTGCCGCGGCTGATCGATCACGCCGCGCGTGAGCATGGCGGACGCGAGATCGTCTCGCACTGGGCCGACGGGCGCGAGACCCGCACCGATTGGGCGGGCGTTGCGCACGATGCGAAGAAACTGGCGCAAGCACTTGAAAGGCTCGGCTGTCACCCCGGCAATCGCATCGCGACGATGGCGATGAACCACGCCCATCATCTGGTCGCCTGGTATGGCGCGATCGGCATGGGCGGGGTGATCCACACGATCAATCCGCGGCTGTTCGACGAACAGCTCGTCTATATCGCCAATCACGCCGAAGACCGCGTGCTGCTTTACGACAAGGTGTTCCAGCCGATCGTCGACCGGCTCAAGCCCGAATGGACCTCGATCGAGCATTTCATTGTGATGGACAGCGACGGCGCCGATGGCCTGCGCGCGCTGATCGACGCCGAGGATGGCGATTACGACTGGGTCGAGGGCGGCGAGCGCGATCCCTGCATGCTGTGCTACACCAGCGGCACCACCGGCCATCCCAAGGGCGTGCTCTACGAACATCGCTCGACGATGATCCACGCGATGGCCGAGGTCGCGCCGTGGGTGTTCAACCTGTCGTCGCGCGCCGTGGTGTTGCCGATCGTGCCGATGTTCCACGCCGCCGCCTGGGGATTGCCCTTCGCCGGCGCGCTGTCGGGCGCGAAGTTCGTCTATTCGGCGGTCAACGACGCCGACGTCCTATGCCGGCTGATGAACGACGAGCAGGTCACGCATTCGGCCGGCGTGCCGACCGTCTGGCTGGCGATGTTCCAGCATATCGACGGCAGCGGCGAGCAGCCGCGCCATCTCCAGCAAGTCACGATCGGCGGATCGGCCGCACCGCGCGCGATGATCGAGCGGCTGATGGGCATGGGCGTCGCCGTAAAGCATCTGTGGGGGATGACCGAAACCTCGCCGATCGGCACCGCCGGCTTCCCGCCGCCGCACTGGGACGCGATGAGCCGCGACGAGCAGCTCGATCTCGTCTCGAAGCAAGGCCAGATCCCGTTCGGCATCGAACTCCGGGTCGTTGATGACGAGGGCAATGTCCTGCCGCGCGACGGCGTCAGCTCGGGCCGGCTCCAGGTCCGCGGGCCGTGGGTGGTGAAGCGCTATTTCAAGGCGTCGGAAGACGCGGTCGGCGCAGACAGTTGGTTCGATACCGGCGACGTCGCGGTGCTCCACCCCGACGGAACGATGCAGATTACCGATCGCGCCAAGGACGTGATCAAATCGGGCGGCGAGTGGATCAGCTCGGTCGATCTCGAAAACGCCGCGGTCGGCTGCCCCGGCGTCGCCGAAGCCGCAGCGATCGGCGTCCGGCATCCCAAGTGGGACGAGCGGCCGCTGCTGCTGGTGGTCCGAAAAACCGGCAGTGCGGTGACGCCGGAAGACATCACCGCGCACCTTGCCGGTCATGTCGCCAAATGGTGGCTGCCCGACGAAATCCTGTTCGTCGATGAGTTGCCGCACACCGCGACGGGTAAACTGCTCAAGACCGCGCTCCGGGCGCAGTTCAAGGACTATCGGCTGAGAGCGGCGTAGAAACACCACACTATCGTCATCCCCGCGAAGGCGGGGACCCATCTCGAACGGCCGGTGATGGGTCCCCGCCTCCGCGGGGATGACTAACTTTGGGGGCCACGAGTCCCAAACCACTCCGTTCGTGCTGAGCCTGTCGAAGCACCTGAATCTCCCGCCCTTCGACAAGCTCAGGGCGAACGGGAAGTGTCCCATCCGCCGATCGTCAGCCGCGCACCCAATCCTCGGCCCAGCGCAGCGCCTTGGCGTCATCGACGTCGATCCAGCCGAGATCGCTGCAATCGACCACGCCCGCGCGGCGCTCCCTCGCCAGCGCGCGGACGCCTTCGGTGATCGATGGCTCGGCAAGCCCCGCCAGTGCGTCGAAAAAACCCCGGCCCACCGCAAACACGCCGACGTCATAGCAATCATGCGGCTCGAGCGCCTTGCCGATCGCCACGATGCGCTCGTCTTCGGTGGCGACGCAGGTGACGTCCTCGGGATCGATCCACGGATGCCCCAGCCGCCGATCGACGCCCAGCCGCAAGCCGCCGTCCGCCCTGGCGTCGGCCAGCCGTGCATAGAGCGCCGGCTCGACCAGATGGTCGCACATCGCCAGCAACGTCTCGCCTGCGAGCAGCGGCGCCGCCGCCAGCGCGGAGACGCCATTGGGCTGCCGCCAGTCGGCGGTCCGCGCGGTTTCGACGGTCAGCGGCCAGTCGCGCGCGGCGAGATGCGCCTCGATTGTCGCCGCCTCATAGCCCGTCACCACCACCGCGCGCGCGATGCCCGCTTCGGCGAGCGAGGTGATCGCCCGGTCGATCAGCGGCACACCGGCGACCGGGCAGAGCGGCTTCAGCGGCGCGGTGTCGCGCAGCCGGCTGCCTTGCCCGGCGGCAAGCAGGATCGCAGTGTCGAGTCGCCTCACGCCGCGGCGATGAACGCCTCGACCGCATCATGCGCGTGGTCGTCGGTCATTTGCTCGCGGGGATGCTTGCAGAAATAGGCGGACGGCGCGTCGATCACGCCGCCGACGCCGCGATCCTTGGCGAGCTTGGCGCAGCGGATCATGTCGATCGCGACGCCGGCCGAATTGGGTGAATCCTCGACCGACAGGCGCATTTCGAGGTGCATCGGCACGCCGCCGAACAACTGCCCCTCCATGCGGATGAACGCGACCTTGTTGTCGTTCTGGAACGGCACGTAATCGGACGGGCCGATATGGACGTTCTCGTCCTCGAGCCGCTCGGCGGCGACGGACTGCACCGCTTCGGTCTTGGAGATCTTCTTGGACGCGAGCCGGCCGCGGTTCGACATGTTGAGAAAGTCGGTATTGCCGCCGGTGTTGAGCTGATAGGTGCGGTCGAGCTTGACGCCGCGCTTGGCGAACAGATCGGTCAGCACGCGGTGGACGATCGTCGCGCCCATCTGCGCCTTGATGTCGTCACCGATTATCGGCACGCCGGCATCCTCGAACCGCTTGGCCCATTCCGGGGTCGACGCGATGAACACCGGGATGTTGTTGACGAACGCCACGCCCGCCTCGATCGCGCATTCGGCGTAGAATTCGGTCGCTTCCTGGCTGCCGACGGGAAGGTAGTTCATCAGCACGTCGGCGCCGCTATCGCGCAGCGTCTGGACGACGTCCGCCTTGGTCGCCTCGGTCGCATCGGAGACGACGAAGGTGCGGTCGTCGACATAGGTTGCCATATGCTCGGCGACGCCATCGAGGATGCGGCCCATCTTGACCACCGCGTTGGAGGCGGGGACATTGTCGGCGAACACCGCGGTGCAATTGGGCTTGGCGAAGATCGCCTCCGACACGTCCTTGCCGACCTTGCGGGTATCCACGTCCCATGCCGCGACGACCTTGATGTCGCTTGGCTTATAGCCGCCGAGATCGTGGTGCATCAGCCCGATCGTATCGTTGGTGCCCTCGCGATAATACGCCAGGCCCTGGACCAGCGAACTGGCGCAATTGCCGATGCCGACGATGGCGACCTTGATGGGGTTCATTCTAACGCTTCTTTCTATTGTCAGTTGAAGGGTAGGCGCCGGCCGATCCGGCGATCTCTTATTCCGGCGCGGCCAGACCAGCGGAGCGCACCGCGGCGCCGGCCGGCCATTCGATCCCGGCAAGCAGCGATCGTTCGACGCGCCGGTGCCACGCGATCGTGGCGATCGCAATCAGGCTCAGCGGAACGATTTCGAACCACCAGAACAGCGCCGGATGCGCCGCCAGGCAGGCGAGGAAAATCGCGATCACGCGGACATTGGCGCTGAGCAGGCTCATCGCCTTCATCGCCGGCGCCGCGGCGCGGCCGTATTGCTGGCCGAAGCCGGCGGCGTCGCCGCTCGTCCGCAGCGCGGCATCGAAGCGCGCGGCGTGTCGATCGAGGCTGCCCGCGATCGCGTCATAAAAGCGCACCAGCGGGTTACCGAGCGAGGGATGCCGCACCGGTTCCGCCGCGCCGCGCAGCCGGCGGTGGAAGCGCGCGCGCTCCGCTTCGTAAAGGCTCGATTGCACGGCGTGCGCCGTCGCCGCGACGATCGCCAGCGCCCAACCGACGGCCGTCCCGATCGACGCCGCCAGCGTGAGATAGATCAGCGCGAACACGCCGTGATCGCACAAGCCGTCGAGAATGCGGCCGAACGGGCTCGCCGTCTTGGTCGCACGCGCGATCATGCCGTCGAGCCCGTCGGCGATCAGCCAGCAGACGCTCAAGGCCAGCGCGACGAACGCCAGCCGCCAGTCCTGCCACTGCGAATAAGCCACCGCCGCGCCCGCGCCGAGCGTCAGCCCGGCAAGCGATACGATGTTGGCGGAAATCCCGAAACGCAGCGCAAACGGCAACAGGGCTCGCGCAGCCGGGTGCACGAGCCACAGATTGGTGGGATCCTCTATTCGGCGGTCTCTGGATCCATCTGCCGCCACGCCGCTAGTCAAGAGCTCGTCACTATCCCCTAGGCGAAGGGGAGGCAAGCGCGCCCTGTCGTCAGAACAACTCGCCTTGTGCGCCCCGCGGCGCACGAAACAGATCGGTGCGCAGGCTCATCCGCGCATTGCCCAGGCCGTGTTTGCGACAGGCGATCTGGAAACGCGTGCGCAAAAGCTCGGCCCAAGGGCCGCTGCCGCGCATCCGCGTGAAGAATTGCGGATCATTGTCCTTGCCGCCGCGCAGCGACTGGATCGTCGCCATCACCTTGCCCGCGCGATCGGGAAAATGCGCATCGAGCCAGGCGCGAAACAGCGGCGCGACTTCATGCGGCAGCCGAACCGGCAGGAAAAACGCGCCCAGCGCCCCCGATTCGGCGGCACGCTCGACGATATCTTCGATCTCGTGATCGGTGATCGCCGGGATTACCGGCGCGATCGAGACATAGATCGGCACGCCGGCATCGGCGAGCCGCCGCACCGCGGTCAGCCGCCGCTCGGGCGCCGGCGCGCGCGGCTCGAGCGTCATCGCGATCCTGGGATCGAGCGACGTCACCGATATCGCGACGGCGGCGAGCCCCTTCTTTGCCATCGGCTCGATCAGATCGAGATCGCCGAGCACGCGATCGGATTTGGTGGTGATCGTCAGCGGGTGGCCGGTCTCGGCGAGCACCGCGATGCAGCCCCGGGTGATCCGCCAATCGCGCTCGATCGGCTGATAGGGATCCGTATTGGTGCCGAACGCGATCGGCCGCACGACATAGCCCGGCTTGGCCAGCTCGGCGCGCAGCAGCTCGGGCGCGATCGGCTTGGCGAACAGCCGGCTTTCGAAATCGAGCCCCGGCGAAAGATCGTGATAGGCGTGGCTCGGCCGCGCGAAGCAATAGATGCAGCCATGCTCGCAGCCGCGATACGGATTGATCGAGCGATCGAAGCCGATGTCGGGCGACTGATTGTAGGTGATGATCGTGCGCGGCGATTCGACCGTCACCGTCGTGCGCAGCGGCGCCGCCGCCCCGTCGACATCCTCGCGCGCATCGAGCCAGTCGCCATCGACCTCGACCTGGGGCAGATTGAAGCGCGCGCTCTCGGCATTGAGCGTCGCGCCGCGGACGGGGCGGGGGCGGGCGGCCATTGACAGAGGCTAGCCGATCACTGAGAACGTATCAAGAACGTTTAGCAGGAGATGCGACATGAAAGCGCGGCTCAACTATCTCGAATTGCCGGTCGCCGACACCGCCGCAGCCAAGGCCTTCTACGCCGCCGCCTTCGGCTGGAGCTTCACCGATTTCGGCCCAAGCTACGCCGCGACGACCAGCGGCGACACCGACATCGGTTTCCAGGCCGATCCGGCAGAACAGACGGCGGCGCCGCTGCCGGTGATCGAGGTCGCCGATCTAGCGGCCGCCAAGTCGGCGGTGGAATCGGCCGGCGGCACGATCACGCGAGACATTTTCGCCTTCCCCGGCGGCAGCCGCTTCCACTTCCGCGATACGGATGGGCACGAACTGGCGGTGGTGCGCACGGCGGACTGAAGGGCTTGGATTGGTGGATAGGGCGCCGACAGCTTTCAAGCGATCGACAAAAGGTCAAGTTCATCGTCAAGACCACGGAGCAAGATAGAATCGATGAACTTTGGGTTAAGGAACAGCGGATAAATGGTCACTCGGGAAGAGCGGTTTGCTGAAGAGAAATCCGAGTTTTATCGGCTCACGGGCGAGATCATTCGAGAATGGGTAGAGCTCGAAGTGTTCCTTTCGATGTGGCTGATCTACCTGCTCGGTGTGGACGAGTTTCGCGCGAGGGTGATCTGGGACGGGTTCAGGAGCTTCCGCGCCCGGACGAACCTATTGGAACGGCTCATTCGTAACTTCGCCGACGAGAGCGTATGGGACGAGGCATTCAAAATTCTTGCAAAAATCCAAACGCTCGCGTCCAAGCGAAATATGCTCGCACATACCTTCGGCCACGTTGGAGAGCGGGCGAACCGCCTCGTATTTGTACAGGATCTTGTCGATGAGAAAGGCGAAGTGAATTTTGTCGGGCAGAAAAACATCGATACAGCGAACCTGCGGACTTGGATCACGGAAATCACGGAAGCTAGAAATCGAGTGGCGGTTTTCAAGAAAGACAGATTGGCACCGAATATCTGGGATAAACCGCTGATGCACCGTAACGTTACCCTCGGTATTTGAAGGGCTAATAATTGACGTCTCCGGCATTCGCGTTTTTGGAGACTGAGCGGCCGCTATTGGGGCGAACCAGCCGTCACCGCTCCCTAAGCCGCGGCATCAGTTCCACGAAATTGCACGGTCGGTGACGGCTGTCCAACTGGGTCGCCAATATCCCGTCCCAGCCGTCCTTCACCGCGCCGGTCGATCCCGGCAGCGCGAAGATGTAGGTGCCGCGCGAGACGCAGGCGCAGGCGCGCGATTGCACGGTGGAGGTGCCGATCTTGGCGTAGCTCAGCCAGCGGAACAGTTCGCCGAAGCCGGGGATCATCTTGTCCGCCACCTGCTCGATCGCCTCGGGCGTCACGTCGCGCCCGGTCACGCCGGTGCCGCCGGTGGTGATGATGCAATCGATCTGATCGTCATCGACCCAGGCGTGCAGGTGCCCCGCGATCGTCTCGGCGTCGTCCTGCAGGATCGCGCGGTCGGCCAGCACGTGGCCGGCCGCGGTCAGCCGGTCGACCAAAGCATCGCCCGATCGGTCGTCGGCCAGCCCACGCGTATCGGAGACGGTGAGCACGGCGATCCTGACGGGCAGGAACGCGGCGGTTTCGTCAATCGGCACTGGCGAGCGTACGGTTGGCGGCGGGCGGCGTCATCCGCACCGCGGTCGCGCCGGGCAAGCCGGGGAAGCGCGGCCACAGATCCTGCGCCAGCGCGGCGCGGCTGGCCGATTTCTTGCCTTCCTCGCCTTCATACATCCAGTAATTGCGCAGCACCGTGACGACATAGCCGCGCGTCTCCCAATAAGGGATCGATTCGATGTAGAGCAGCGGATCTGCGTTGTTCTTGGCCACCATGTTCCACGCCTGCACCGGCAGCGGGCCGGCGTTGTAAGCGGCGATCACCTTGGGCAGCAGACCGCCGGTGCAAGGCTGATCGCGCAGCTGCTCGAGATAGCTCTGGCCGATCTCGATGTTGGTCGATGGATGGCTCAGCGACGCGCGGTCATAAGTGCGGTCGGCCTCGCCCCGCGCGCGGGCGATGTCGGTCGCGGCGGCGGGGCGGATCTGCATCAGCCCATAGGCGCCGGCCGCGCTCACCACGTCGCGGCGGAAGCTCGATTCCTGCAGCGTGTGGGCGAACACCAGCGCCTTGTCGACGCGCCAGCCGCCATCGGGCGTCCAGTTCGGCGTCGGATAGCGCGCCGCGACCGAGGGTTCGGCGCCGGCCGGTCCGTTGTGCGACAGCCAGATTTCGGTCTCGGGCAGGTTCAAGTCACCGGCGAGATGCACCAGCGCGTGATAATCACCGGCGTCGCCGATCGCTGCCTGGTGGCGCAGCACGTCGTCGGCCAGCTCGGCTTCGCCGATCTGGACGAGCCCGGCGGCGACCTGCGCATTGGGCAATCGGGCAAGCTGTTTCCAGGCGTCGGTCGCATCGGCGCGCGCCGCCACCACCGGCGCGCTCAGCCCGAGCGCCTGGCGCGCGAGCAGCCCGTAAAAGGTCTCGGTATATTGCGAGGCACTGGTCAGTTCGGTCTGGATCAGGTCGGGCCGGCCGTTCGCCATATTGGCGCGGCTCGCCCAATAAAGCCCGGCCGCGCGCAGATCGACGTCGGTCGCGCGGCTCGCCACCGTCAGGAAGGCGGTGGCGGCGGTGGCGCTGTCATGCTGGCGC
Source organism: Sphingomonas koreensis (assembly GCA_006438735.1). Classification (GTDB taxonomy): domain Bacteria; phylum Pseudomonadota; class Alphaproteobacteria; order Sphingomonadales; family Sphingomonadaceae; genus Sphingomonas; species Sphingomonas koreensis_A. The sequence continues at coordinate 733,332 of RCZF01000001.1, forward strand.
CAGGCGGCGAGCCCGATCGTCCAGTTCGCCTGCACGCCCCAGTCGCCCGGGTCGTTGGCGCTCTTTGCCGCCATCAGCCGGGCGTTGCCGTCGTCGCCGGCGAGATAATAGATCCAGGCGACGCGGGCTTGCCATTCGGTCTGCGCCTCGGGCGTGAGCCCTTGCGTTTCCTCGAGCAGCGCTTCCGCGGCGGCGCCGTTATCGTCCTTGATGAACTGGCGCATGCCGGTTTCGAGCTGCGCCGCCACCGCGTCGCTGCCCGTGCTGTGCAGCCGGATGCGGATCGGCGCGCCGGCGATCCAGCTCAGCTTGCGCGCCTCGGGCAGCGTCGGCAGCATGTCATCGGTCGCGCCGCGCAGCTTGGCGAGGCCGGCGAGCTGATCGGCCTCGGGCAGCTCGGGCGCCTGGCCGAGCAGCGTGAGCAGCGGCTGCAGCGCCACTTTGGGCGATCCCTTGGCGGTATAGAGCTCGGCCAGCGCGATCGGATGCAGCGGCCCCGGCTTCATCGCGTCGAGCGCGATCTGCGCGTCGCTCCACGCGCCGGCGTGGATGCTCGCGAACACCTGACGATAGCCCGAAACCTGATCGGCATCGAGCACGGCGGGGGCGGCCTCGCTAGCGCGGCTCTCGGCGATCGACGGCAGCTTGACGTCGGCCTCGCCCGGCGCGGCGGCGAACGCCGTCGTCGGCAGCGCGATCATCGCCGCGGCGGCCAGCCATGTCGCCCGCATCATTCGAATCCCCCGATCAACATCTGCAAGTCTCTCCACGCCTCGGCCTTGCGCGCCGGCTGCTCCAGCAGGAACTTGGGATGGAAGCTGGCCACCACCTCGCTTGTCCCCCTGTCGTGGTTAAGTACATGGAAACGCGTCCGCGCTGCAGCGACATTGGCCCCGAGCAAGGCACGGCTCGCCGCATTGCCGAGCAGCAGCACCCGCTTCGGCCGGGCCAGCGCCACGTGATGGCGCGCCAGCCGGGTCAGTTCGTCGAGCCATTCGGCGGCGATCTGGCCCGACGGCGCCCGCGCCACCGCCAGCGAGGCGAGGTAGATCGATTGCCGATCGCGACCGATCGCGGCGAGCATCCGATCGAACAGCCGCCCGGCATCGCCGCTCAGCAACACGCCGGTGTCGGCGTCTTCGCGCTCGGGCATGTCGATCAGCACCATCAGGCCGGACCCGACGTCGCCGGTCGGCGCGATCGCGCGGCCCCATTTGCCGTCGGGCGCGGCGGGGCCGGTCCGCCATGCCGCAAACGCCTCGATCGTATCGGGCAGCGCGGCGGGTCGGTCGGGCGCGAGCGCCGCCGGCCCGGCGGGTGTCGCCGGCGCCGCTACGGCCGCCGCTAGCCACTGGTGCGGCGCTTCATCGACCAGCGTGTCGACGCCGGCGTCATGCCACCAATCGAGCGCGCTCGCCGCCGCCGCATTCCAGTCGATATGCTGATCTGCCCCCATGTCGACGCATAGGCTCACCTGTTGACGAGCCGGTCAATTCACGTGCACGCGTGATTGGACAAGGCGTTGCCGGAACACGACGAGCGCGGCCGGCAATGCGATACGGAGACGATGATGAGCGAACGCGAATCGATGCCTTATGACGTGGTGATCGTCGGTGCCGGCCCGGCCGGGCTGGCCGCGGCGATCCGGCTCAAACAGCTTGCCGCCGAAAAACAGGCCGAGCTGTCGGTCTGCATTCTCGAAAAGGGCTCGGAAGTCGGCGCGCATATTCTGTCGGGGGCGGTGATCGATCCCAAGGCGCTCGACGAGCTGCTGCCCGATTGGCGGACGTCGGGCTGCCCGCTCGCCGAAACGCCGGTCACCGAAAATCATCACTGGGTGCTTGGCCGCACCGGCAAGCGCTCGATGCCCGATTTCCTGCTGCCGCCATTCATGCACAACAAGGGTGCGTACACCGGCAGCCTCGGCAATCTGTGCCGCTGGCTGGCCGAGCAGGCGGAGGCGCTCGGCGTCGAGATTTTCCCGGGCTTCGCCGCCGCCGAAATCCTGTTCGACGATGATCGCAAGATCGTCCGCGGCGTCGCCACCGGCGACATGGGCGTCGCGCGAGACGGCACGCACAAGCCCGATTATCAGCCCGGCCTCGAGCTCCACGCCAAATATACCTTCTTCGCCGAGGGCGCGCGCGGATCGCTGTCGAAGGAGCTGATCCGGCTGTTCGATCTGCGCGCCGACAGCGAACCGCAGGTCTACGGCATCGGCATCAAGGAATTGTGGGACATCGCGCCGGAAAAGCACGTCCCCGGCCGCGTCATCCACACCCAGGGCTGGCCACTCAGCGAAACCGACGGTTCGAACGGCGGCGGGTTTCTCTATCACCAGGCCGGCGGGCAGGTCGCGCTCGGCTTCGTGACGTGGCTCAACTACACCAATCCGCATCTGTCGCCGTTCCACGAAATGCAGCGCTGGAAGACGCATCCCGCGATCCGCGAAATCCTCGAGGGCGGCAAGCGCATCTCCTACGGCGCGCGCGCGATCAACGACGGCGGCTACCAATCGGTGCCCAAGCTGGTGTTCCCCGGCGGCGCGCTGATCGGCTGTTCGGCGGGTTTCCTCAACGTACCGCGGATCAAGGGCACGCATACTGCGATGAAAACGGCCATGATGGCGGCCGAGGCGGCGTTCGACGCGATTGCAGCCGGTCGCGCGCACGACGAGCTCGCCGCCTACCCGCAAGCGTATCGCACCAGCTGGGTGGCGAAGGAACTATCCAAGGTCCGCAACGTCGTGCCGCTGGTCAAGAAATTCGGCGATTCGCTCGGCTCGGCGCTCGCCGGGGTGACGATGTGGCTTGAGCATTTCGGCCTCAAGATGCCCTTCACGATGAAGCACCACCCCGATCACGAAAGCCTGTGGCGCAAGGATCTCGCCCGCAAGATCGATTATCCCAAGCCCGACGGCGTGGTCAGCTTCGATCGGCTGTCTTCGGTGTTCCTGTCCAACACCAATCACGAGGAGGATCAGCCGGTCCATCTCACGCTGAAGGACCCGGATATCCCGATCGCCTATGATCTGCCGATGTACGACGAGCCGGCGCAACGCTACTGCCCGGCCGGCGTTTACGAGGTAGTGGGCGAAGAGACCGGCGATCCGAAATTCGTGATCAACGCGCAGAATTGCGTCCACTGCAAGACATGCGACATCAAGGACCCGACGCAGAACATCAACTGGGTCGTGCCCGAAGGCGGCGGAGGACCGAACTATCCCAATATGTAAGCGCACGTTGCTGCTGGCGGTGATGCTGGCGGGCGTCGCCACGCCGGCGCTGGCGGATGCGGCTCCCAGCCACCTGTCCGATTATCTGAAGGCGCGCGCGGCCGACGCCGATGGCGACGCCGCGCTCGCCGCAACGCGCTATGCCGATGCGCTATCGGCCGCGCCGGGCAACCCGGTGGTGGCCTTGCGCGCCTATCGCGCCGCGCTCGACGCCGGCGACGACGCGCTGACCGATCGTGCCGCGGGTGCGCTGACCGCCGCCGCCGTCGCCCCGGCGGACAGCGCCGTCATCGCGCTCGCCGCCGCGATCGACGCGAGCGACAAGCACGGCGCCGACGCCGCGATCGATCGGGTCGGCGCGGGGCCGCTCGATTTCATGGCGCCGGTGCTGCGCGCTTGGCAGGCGTTCGACAATGACGATAAGGATCCGCTGGCGCCCCTGACCGCGGGCGCGGGCAACTCGCTCGGCCGCCGCTACGCTGCCGAGAACCGCGCGCTGCTGCTGATCGCGACCGGCAAGACCGATGACGGCGTCGCCGCGGTTCAGGCGCTGCTCGGCATGGACCAGGCGAGCTTCGATTTCCGCGTCAACGCCGCGCAATTGCTCGCCGCCAAGGGCAAGGGCGATGCGGCGAGGGAACTGCTGGCCGGCGACGACCGCGTGATCGCGGCGCTGCGCGCGTCGCTCGGTGACGGGCGCAAGCCCAGTTTCGCGTTCGGCGCCTCGCGACTGTTCGATCGGCTCGCCGCCGATCTCTCGCACGATACGCCGGGGCCGCTGTCGATCGTGCTGACGCGCGCGTCGCTGCGGCTCGATCCGCATGACGATCGCGCGCGGCTGCTGCTCGCGCAAACGCTTGAAGGCAAGGACGAGACCGCGCTCGCGTTGAAGGCGCTCGATGGCGTCGATCCGGCCGGGCCGTTCGCGGACATCGCCCGGGGCGCCCGCGTAGCGGTGCTCGGCGACGCCGGCGACGACGCGCAGGCGCTCACCGCTGCCAAGGCGATCAACGGCGCCCCCGGCGCCACCGCCCAGGACGCGCAACGCTACGGCGACGCGCTGATCGCGCTCAAGCTTAATGCCGAGGCCGCGCAGGCCTATGATCAGGCGATCCAGCGCGCCGGCCCGGCCGCCGATTGGTCGATGTATCTGCAAAAGGGCGGCGCACTCGACGAAGCGGGGCAGTGGCCCGCCGCCCGTGCTGCGCTGCAAAAGGCGGTGGCGCTGGCGCCCAATGAGCCGCTCGCGCTCAACTATCTCGGCTATGCCGAAATCGAGCACGGCGAGGACGTCGCCGCCGCGCGCAAGCTGCTCGAGACGGCGAGCGCGCTCAAGCCGGCCGATCCCGCGATCACCGATTCGCTCGGCTGGGCCTATTTCAAGCAGGGCGATTCGGCCAAGGCGCTGCCGCTGTTCGAGCGCGCCGTGGAAGGCCAGCCCGCCGACGAGACGATCAACGAGCATCTCGGCGACGCTTATTGGAAGGCCGGCCGCCGGTTCGAAGCGCGCTACGCCTGGCGCGCCGCGGCGATCACCGCCGATCCGGCCGATCAGAGCCGGCTGACCGCCAAGATCGAAGACGGGCTCGGCGCCGGGCCGGTCGAGCACTGATCGGCATGATCGTCGAGTCGGCGCCGGCCAAGATCAACCTCGCGCTCCACGTCCGCCGCCGCCGTGCCGACGGCTATCACGAGATCGAGACGCTGTTCGCTTTCCTGCGCGATGGCGACATATTGACGGTCGCGCCGGCGCGCGCCGACAGCTTCATTGTGACAGGCCCGTTTGCCGACGCGTTGGCGAGGGCAGGGGGCAATCTCGTCGCCGCCGCGCGCGATGCCTTCGCCGAGCGGATCGCGCCGCTGCCGCCGCTCGCCATCACGCTCGACAAGCGCTTGCCGATCGCCTCGGGAATCGGCGGTGGATCGGCCGACGCCGCCGCGATGCTCCGCGTAGCCGCGCGGCTGCAGGGTGTCGCGCTCGAAGATCCCCGCCTGCTCGCCTGCGCGGCGCAGCTCGGCGCGGACGTGCCCGCCTGCCTGTTCGGCCGCACCGCGATCGGCGGCGGCGTCGGCGAGCAATTGCGCTTCGTCGATGGGACACCGGACACGCCGGTGCTGCTGGTCAATCCGGGCGTCGCGGTCTCCACCGCCGCCGTTTTTCGGGGCTGGGATGGCGTCGATCACGGCCCGCTGCCCGATGATCCCGCCGGCGGCCGCAACGATCTTGAACCGGCCGCGCGTGCGATAGCGCCGCAGATCGATGCCGTGCTGGCGGCGCTAAACGAAACATCCGGCATCACGCTGGCGCGGATGTCAGGCTCGGGCGCGACCTGTTTCGCGCTGTTCGACAGTGCCGCCGCCTGCGCAGCCGCCGGCGCGACGATCCGCGCGGCGTACCCCGATTGGTGGCTGCTCGAATCGTGGCTCGCCTGAGATGATCGGCTGGACCCTCGATGCGCGAATCGCCACATTGACGCTCGATCGCCCGGCGGCGCGCAACGCCATACCGATCGCCGGTTGGCATGCGCTCGCGTCGGCGCTCGCCGAGATCGCCGCCAGCGACGCCCGTGCGCTGATCCTCCGCTCGGCGGCGCCCGGCATCTTCTCCGCCGGCGCCGACATCACCGAATTCGCTGCGCTGCAAGCCGATCCCTCCGCCGCCGCGCGTTTCCGCGAAGCCATGCGCGCCGCCATTGATACGCTCGCCGCACTGCCGATCCCGACCATCGCCGCGATCGACGGCGGCTGTTACGGCGCCGCGGTCGCGCTCACGCTCGCCTGCGACATCCGCGTCGCCGGCGCCCACGCGCGTATCGCGACGACCCCCGCCAAGCTCGGTATCGGCTATCCCGGCGAAGACGTCGCCCGGCTGATCGCGCAGGTCGGTCGCGGCCAAGCGAGCCGGATGCTCTTCTCGGCCCAGCCGATCGACGCCGATGAAGCGGCGCGGATCGGCCTCGTCGAAATCCTCGCTCCCGATGCCGGCAAGGCGGCCGCCGCTCTCGCCGCGCAGATCGCCGTCAACGCGCCCGGCGCCGTCGCGATGCTCAAGCGAACGCTCGCCGATCCGCGCGACTCGGCGCATGACGCCGCGTTCGACGACGCCTTCGCGGGCTCCGAATTCGCCGCCGCTTTCGTTGCCTTCAAGAGCGGCAAGACGCCATGAGCCAACCGATCATCCTCCCTGGCGCCGGCGACATCCTGCTGCTGTGCGATCACGCCTCGAACGTCGTGCCCGAGGGGATCGAGCTCGGCGTTACGCCCGATCTGCTCGATCTCCACATCGCCATCGATATCGGCGCCGAACCATTGACGCGCGGCCTTGCCGCCCGGCTCGACGCGCCGGCGATTCTCGCCACCGTTTCGCGGCTCGTCATCGATCTCCACCGTGAGCCCGATCATCCCGCGCTGATCCCCGCAACCAGCGACGGCCATGTAATTCCCGGCAACGCCGCCGCCGATCGCGACGAGCGAATCACGCGCTTCCACCATCCCTATCACGCGGCGCTCGCTGCGCTGATCGAGCGCACCCGGCCGCGCCTGCTTGCCTCGATCCACAGCTTCACGCCGCGGCTCGAAAGCGCGCCGGGCGATCGACCCTGGGAAGTCGGCATCCTCTACAATCACGATGATCGCGCCGCGCGCATCGCGATCGATCTGCTCCGCGCCGCCGGCCTCGAAACCGGCGACAACGAGCCTTATTCGGGCAAGCTGCTCAACGCGACGCTCAATCGCCACGGCGAGGCTAGGGGGCTGCCCTATCTCGCTATCGAGGTGCGCAACGATCTGATCGCGGACGAGGCCGGCGTCGCCCGCTGGACCGACATCCTCACGCCGATCCTGATCGAAACACGCAACAGGGTTGCGTAGAACGGCGCAATCGGGAAATAGCCTGTCGCCATGACCCGCCAATTCGACAAATCCCGCTTGCCCAGCCGTCACGTTTCGGTCGGGCCCGAACGCGCCCCCCACCGCAGCTATTATTACGCGATGGGCATTCCCGAAGAGGATATCGCCAAGCCGTTCGTCGGCCTCGCCAGCGCCGGCAACGATTCGGCGCCGTGCAACACCACGCTCGACGCCCAAGCCGATGCCGCGCGCGCCGGGGTGATCGCCGGCGGGGGCATGCCGCGCCGCTTCAACACGATCACCGTCACCGATGGCATTGCGATGGGCCATCAGGGCATGAAATCGAGCCTCGTCAGCCGCGAGGTGATCGCCGACTCGGTCGAACTCAGCGTCCGCGGCCATTGCTACGACGCGCTCGTCACCTTCGCCGGCTGCGACAAATCGCTTCCTGGCATGATGATGGCGATGCTCCGCCTCAACGTGCCGAGCATCTTCGTTTATGGCGGCTCGATCCTGCCCGGTCACTTCCACGGCAAGGACGTCACCGTCGTCGATGTGTTCGAAGCAGTCGGCCAATATGCCGCCGGCGGTTGCCCGTTGCAGGAGCTGATCGAGCTCGAAAAGGTCGCTTGTCCCGGTCACGGCGCGTGCGGCGGCCAGTTCACCGCCAACACCATGGCCTGCGTCGGCGAGGCGATCGGGCTCAGCCTTCCCAATTCCAACATGATGCCCGCCGCCTATCCAGATCGCGCCAGCCTCGCGGTCGCGGCCGGCGAGCAGGTGATGGCGCTGCTCGAAGCCAACATCCGCCCGCGTGACATCTGCACCCGCGCCGCATTCGAGAACGCCGCGCGCGTCGTCGCTGCGACCGGCGGCTCGACCAACGGCGCGCTGCACTTGCCGGCAATGGCCAATGAAGCGGGGATCGATTTCGACTTGTTCGACATGGCCGACATCTTCAAATCAACGCCTTACATCGCGGACTTGAAGCCTGCCGGCAAATATGTCGCCAAGGATATGTATGAAGCCGGCGGCGTCTATATGCTGATGAAGACGATGCTCGATGGCGGCTTTCTCGACGGCGATTGCCTCACCGTAACCGGCAAAACGCTCGGCGAGAATATCGATCAGGTGACGTGGAACCCCGATCAGAAGGTGATCCACGACGTTAAGACGCCGCTTAAGCCCACCGGCGGCGTCGTCGCGCTGAAGGGCAGCTTTGCCCCCGACGGCGCGATCGTGAAGATCACCGGCATTCCCGTACTCCAGTTCACCGGCCCGGCGCGCGTCTTCGATTGCGAGGAAGACGCCTTCGCCGCCGTCGAGGGACGGGACATCGCGGAAGGATCGGTGATCGTCATCCGTTACGAAGGCCCAAAGGGCGGGCCCGGCATGCGCGAGATGCTATCGACCACCGCCGCGCTCTACGGCCTCGGCCTGGGCGAAAAGGTCGCGCTGATCACCGATGGCCGCTTTTCGGGCGGCACGCGCGGCTTCTGCATCGGCCATGTCGGCCCCGAAGCGGCGGACGGTGGCCCGATCGCCCTGGTCGAGAACGGCGACACGATCCGTATCGACGCCGACGCCGGCACGATCGATCTCGACGTCGCGGACGACGTGCTCGCCGCGCGCAAGGCGACTTGGCGGGCGCGGCAGTCCGATTATGGGGCGGGCGCGCTGTGGCGCTATGCGCAGAACGTCGGTCCTGCCTATAAGGGCGCGGTCACCCACCCGGGAGCCCGAGCCGAACGCCATGTCTACGCGGATATCTAGCGCGCTGATTTTATCCTTGGCGCTTGCCGCCTGCCATTCGGCCCCGGCTGACAACCAGCTTGGTGCAACGGATACCTCGTCAGCCGAGAACCACCTCGAATGCGCGCCCCAAGGCGCAACCGACTTCGCGCGCACCTGCACCGTCGATCGCATCGACGGCGCAGACGGCCTCACCCTCGTCGTCCACAATCCCGATGGCGGCTTCCACCGCCTGCTCGTGACCAAGGACGGCCGCGGCGTGGTCTCCGCCGACGGCGCGGAGCAAGCCAAGGTCACGATCGTCGCCGCTGGCCAGATTGAGGTCGCGATCGGTGGCGATCGCTATCGTCTCCCGGCGACCGTGAAGGCGTCATGACGCCCATCGCTGGGCAATCGATCCTCACTGCCACGGAAATGCGCGCCGCCGAGGAGCGCGCAATCGCCGCGGGCGCCAGCGTCGAAACACTGATGGATCGCGCCGGCAAAGGCGTCGCCGCCGCCGTCCAACGTCTAGCGTCGGATGCGCCGGTGCTGGTGCTGTGCGGTCCCGGCAACAATGGCGGCGACGGCTATGTCGCCGCGACCGCGCTCGCCGCTGCCGGCCTGGATGTTCGCGTCGCCGCCACCGGCGAGCCGTCGAGCGCCGCCGCGCGGCAGGCGAGGGCGGCATGGTCCGGCCCGATCGAGGACATCGCGTCGACCAAGGCCGCCCCGGTGCTCGTCGATGCGCTGTTCGGCACCGGCCTCTCGCGTCCGCTCAACCCCGCGCTCGAAAAAAAACTGGTCGATCTTGCCGGAAAATCGCGCTTGGCGATCGCGGTCGATCTTCCCAGTGGCGTCACCACCGACGAGGGCAGGGCGCTCGGCGCCGTTCCCGATTTCGACGTGACGCTGGCGCTCGGCGCGCTCAAGCCCGCGCATTTGCTCCAACCCGCCGCGCGCCATTGCGGTGCGGTGCGGGTGATCGACATCGGAATCGATGCGAACAGCGACGCACAGGTAATTGATAAGCCGTCGTTAGGGACTCCCGGGCCCGACGCCCACAAATATACTCGCGGCATGGTCGCGATCATCGCCGGCGCCATGGCGGGCGCGGCATTGCTCGCCTCCGAAGCAGCGATGCGCGCCGGCGCCGGCTATGTCGCCTTGCTCGGCAACGGCCAAGGCGGCTCCCATGCGCTCGTTCACAAGCCGCTCGATGACGCCAGCCTCGACGACGAGCGGATCGGCGCGCTGCTGATCGGCCCCGGCCTCGGTCGCGACGCCGATGCAGCGGCCAAGCTCGACCTCGCGCTCGCCACTGATCATCCACTGGTAATCGACGGCGACGCGTTGCACCTCCTCAAGCACCGTCTCGACGCATTCGCAAAACGCCACCCGCCCGCGATCCTAACCCCCCATGCCGGCGAGTTCGACGCGCTGTTCGGCAAGGCCGACACCTCGAAGCTCGCCCGCGCCCGCGCCGCCGCGCGCCGGGCCATCGCAACCATCGTCTTCAAGGGCGCCGACACCGTGATCGCCGCACCCGACGGCCGCGCGCGCCTGAGGCCAGACGCCAGCGACTGGCTTTCCACCGCCGGCACCGGCGACGTGCTCGCCGGCGCGATCGCCGCGATGCTCGCCGCCAGGCTCGATCCGCTTGAGGCTGCGAGCGCCGGCGTCTGGCTTCACGGCGATGCCGCGCGCCGCCTTGGTCCCGCCTTTATTGCCGACGATCTGGCGCGCGCCATGACTGCTGCGCGAGCCTCCTTATGACCCAGGAAACCGAAATCATCCGCGTCGCCGCGCGCGGCGAGGGGATGACCGCCGGCGGCCGCCACGCCGCGCTCGCTGCGCCGGGCGATACGCTGCTGTCGTCGGGCGAAGTCGTCCCCGGCCCGCATCATCAAGTCCCGCCGTGCCGCCATTTCCCGCGCTGCGGCGGCTGCCAGCTTCAGCATCTCGACGATCCGGCGTACGCCGATTTCATCACCGATCGCATCGCCACCGCGCTCGCCGCGCAGGGGCTGACGACCGATATTCGCGCGCCGCTGCTCTCGCCGCCGAAGAGCCGCCGCCGCGCGACGCTCCATGCCGAGCGGCGTGGGCGGCAGATCCACCTCGGCTTTACCGAGGAAAAGAGCCATGCGCTGGTCGATCTGCAGGAATGCTGGGTGCTCGCACCCGATCTGTTCGCGCTGCTCCAGCCGCTCCGTGGTTTGCTGTCGGTATTGCTCAAGGGCACCCGCCGCGCCGGCGTGATGCTGACGCGCGTCGATCAAGGCGTCGACGTGCTGATCGACGGCGTCGAAGGCGACGGGCTCGCCGCCGCCGAGGGAATCACCGCCTTCGCCGAGCGCCACAAGCTCGCACGGCTGTCGCTCGACGGCGGCTTCGGCCCCGAAACGCGCTGGGAGCCCGAGCCCGCCACCATCACGCTCGGCGGCGTGCCGGTGCCGTTCCCGCCCGCGTCGTTCCTCCAGGCGACCGTCGAGGGCGAAGCGGCGTTGGTCGATGCGGTGCGCGAGGCGGTCGGCCGCGCCGGCGTCATCGCCGATCTGTTCGCCGGCCTCGGCACCTTCGCGCTGAGCCTCGCCGGTGCGCGCGTCTATGCCGCAGAAGCCGCGCGCGAAGCGATCCTATCGCTCAAGGCTGCCGCCGGCCGCGCCCAGCGCCACATCGCCGCCGATCACCGCGATCTCTATCGTCGCCCGTTGACCGCCGAGGAGCTTGACCGTTTTGCTGCGATCGTCATCGATCCGCCCCGCGCCGGCGCACGCGATCAGGCCGAGCAGCTCGCCCGATCGACGGTGCCGGTCATTGCCTATGTCTCATGTAATCCCAGCAGCTTCGCGCGCGATGCGAAGATGTTGTGCGAGGCGGGTTATCGGCTCGATTGGATCCAGCCGGTCGGCCAGTTCCGTTGGTCGACCCATGTCGAGCTCGCCGCGCGCTTCAGTCGCTAGGGTAATCCGCGCGGACGAAATACAGCCCCTCGGGCGGCGCGTTGAAACCGAGCGCGGCGCGATCGCGCGCCGCCAGCGCGTCGGTGACATCGTCCGGCGTCCATCTCCCCTGGCCGACCAGCGCCAGGCAGCCAACCATCGATCGCACCTGATGATGCAAAAACGAACGCGCGGATGCCTCGATCACGATCGTCCCGCCGGCTTCTGCAACCTCTAGCCGGTCGAGCGTCCGCACCGGGCTTTCGGCCTGGCAATGTGCCGAGCGAAACGTCGTGAAATCATGCCGTCCCAACAGCTTGCGGGCACCCGACGCCATAGCATCGACATCGAGCGCCCCGGGGATCCGCCACGCCAGTCCCAGCGCCAGCGTCAGCGGCGCGCGCCGCGTGACGATGCGATATTCGTAATGCCGTGCGACGCACGAGAAGCGCGCGTGCCAATCCGCGGGCACCTCGGCACAGTCTAGCACCGCGACCGGATCGGGCCGCATTACTGCGTTGAGCGCCTCGGTCAGCCGAAACGGCGTGATCGCCCGCGTCACATCGAGATGCGCCCGCATCCCCAGCGCATGCACGCCGGCGTCGGTTCGCCCTGCGGCGTGGACCTGCACGGCCTCACCGGTGATCTTGCGCGCCGCTTGCTCGATCGTCTGCTGCACGCTCGGCCCATGCGCCTGCCGCTGCCAGCCCATGAACGGCGCGCCGTCATACTCGATGGTCAGCGCAAAACGCGTCACAGTCGCGTGCCTGCCGGGATCGGAAAGCCGCGCAGCAATTCGCCGGCACTCATCACGCCGCGCCCGGCGCGCTGGACGAGGACCGGCTGGATTGCCCCCGTGCCGCACGCGATCGTCAGTTCCCCGTCGATCACCTCGCCCGGCGCGCCCGATCCATCCGCGATTGCCGCCGCGAGCACGCGAGTCCGCTCGCCATTCGCCTCGAACCACGCGCCGGGCGGATTGAACGCGCGCACCTGGCGTTCGACCGCCGTGGCGTCGACTGAAAAGTCCAGCCGCGTCTCGGCCTTGTCGATCTTCGGTGCATAAGTGACGCCCTCCTCGGGTTGCGCCACCGCCGGGTGGCTATCTAGATCACTCAACACCGCAACCATCAGCCGCGCGCCGATCGCGCTGAGTTCCTCAGTCAGCACGCCGGCCGTCTTGTCGTCGATCGGCGTTCGTTGGACCATCCGCACCGGTCCGGTGTCGAGCCCCGCTTCCATCTGCATGATGCAAACGCCGGTTTCCGCATCGCCGGCAAGGAGCGCGCGCTGGATCGGCGCCGCCCCGCGCCAGCGCGGCAACAAAGAGGCATGGACATTGAGACATCCCTGCGTTGGCGCATCAAGCACCGCGCGCGGCAGGATCAGCCCGTAAGCCGCGACCACCGCGACGTCGGCCCCCACCGCCGCAAACGCCGCCTGTTCCTCGGCCCCCTTTAGCGACACCGGCGATCGCACCGTCAGCCCCAGCGCTTCCGCGCGGGCCTGGACGGGCGAGGGGACCAGCCGCTTGCCGCGCCCCGCCGGCCGCGGCGGCTGCGTGTACACCGCGACGATTTCGTGCCCGGCATCGACCAGCGCCTGCAGCACTGGCACCGGAAAATCGGGCGTTCCCATGAAGACGATCCGCATGGTCTCTCTGAACCGCTTGGCAGGGCGGGGCGCAACCCCTTATCTGTGCAATATGGCTTCCCCCGAAATCGAGGCGTTGACGCAGGCACTGGCCCGGCTTCCCGGCCTCGGCCCGCGTTCCGCGCGGCGCGCGGTGCTGCATCTCATCAAGAAGCGCGAGACCGCGCTCGATCCGCTGCGCACCGCGCTGCAGCAGGTCAGCGAGCGGCTGGCGACCTGCTCGATCTGCGGCAATGTCGATACCACCGATCCCTGCGGCATCTGCGCCGATCCGCGCCGCGACGCGCGCGCGCTGTGCGTGGTCGAGGAAGTCGCCGATTTGTGGGCGCTCGACCGGTCACGGCTGTTTCCTGGGCGTTTTCATGTGCTCGGCGGGCGTCTCTCCGCTCTTGAAGGCGTCCGCCCGGAGGACTTGGCGATCGACTCGCTGCTCGGCCGACTCGAGGCCGGCGGCATCGACGAGGTCGTGCTGGCGATGAACGCCACACTCGAGGGCCAGACCACCGCGCATTACATCGCCGAGCGGATCGAAAGATTTCCGATCCGCGTCACGCAACTCGCCCACGGCCTGCCGGTCGGCGGTGAGCTCGACTATCTCGACGAAGGCACGCTCGCCCAGGCGCTCCGCGCGCGCCGCCCGGTCGCTTGACGAGGGGCCGCCGCTTTCCTAGCTGACGCTGCATGGCCGTCATGCAAATCCTCGAAGTCCCCGATCCGCGTCTGCGCCGCGTCGCGCAGCATGTGGCGCAGATCGACGATGCCGTCCGCCAACTCGGCGCGGATTTGCTCGAGACGATGTATGCGGCGAACGGCATCGGCCTGGCCGCGACGCAGGTCGGCGTCGAGCAGCGCGTGCTGGTGATCGACCTGCAGGAGCGCGTCCACGAAAACGAAGAGGCCGAGAACGAAGACGGCGAGCCGATCCGCGATCCGAAGATAGTGATCAATCCCGAACTGCTTTGGGTCAGCGACGAGCTGTCGATCTACAACGAGGGCTGCCTGTCGATCCCGGAGCAATATGCCGAGGTCGAGCGCCCCGCGCGCTGCCGCGCGCGCTGGCTCGACGAGACCGGCGCGACGCTTGAGGAAGAGCTCGACGGCCTGATGGCGACGTGTATGCAGCATGAGATCGATCACCTCGACGGCATCCTGTTCATCGACCATATCTCGCGCCTCAAGCGATCGATGGTGCTCAAGAAGCTAGACAAACTTCGCAAGACTGCGGCGTAAACGCCTCGATGTAGAGCGTTCCTCAGTGAAAGCCGGGGTAAGTTACGGCCGGCCCGACACTGGGCACCGTCCTTCGCCAACGAACATTGAGCATGCGACGCTTGCTCCGTGCTGGTCGTCGGTTTAGGTTCCCGCTTCGTTCTCGGGAGCCGCCATGTCCACCACCGCCGTCACCTTCGTCGTCCTCGCGCTGGCGCTCGGTCTCGCGATCGGCTGGTTCCTCGGCAGCCGCGCGGTCGCCGCGATGCGCGCCGAGCGCGACGCGCGGACTGACGATTTTCGCAAGGCGATCACCGATCTCGCCGGCGCTGAGGAACGCGCCCGTGCCCTCGATCAGCTCCGCGCCGAACTGATCACCATTCGCGACGATCGCGATGCCGCGCGGACCGAGCTCGCCACGCTACGCGCCGACGCACGCGCGTTCGAGGCGCGGATCGCCGAAATGAAGGCGGTACGCGAAGCGATGACCGCGGAATTCTCCAACGTGTCGTCCAAGCTGCTGACCGAGGCCCAAAAGGCGTTCCTCGACCGCGCCGAAGCGCGCTTCAAGCAATCGGAGGAAACGTCGGGGCAGGGGCTCAAGGCGCTGCTCCAGCCGGTCACCGAACGGCTGCAACGCTATGAAGAAGGCGTCGCCAAGGTCGAGAAGGAGCGCCGCGACGCGTTCGGCGACCTGAAGGGCCAGATCGAACAGATGCGGCTCGGGCAGGAAAAGGTGTCGAGCGAGGCAGCAAAGCTGGTCAATTCACTGCGCAACGCGCCCAAATCGCGCGGCCGCTGGGGCGAACAGCAGCTCAAGAATGTGCTGGAAACCTGCGGCCTGTCCGAACACACCGATTTTCAGACCGAAGTCAGCGTCGCTGTCGAGGATGGGGGCCGGTTGCGCCCCGACGCGATCGTCCGCGTGCCCGGCGGGCGGTCGCTGGTGATCGACGCCAAGGTGTCGCTCAACGCCTATCAGGACGCGTTCGGCGCGGTCGACGAGGCCGAGCGTCACGCCGGCCTGGCCGCGCACGCCGCTTCGATGCGCGCGCATGTCAACGGGCTGGGCAACAAGGCCTATTGGAGCCAGTTTGCCGACGCGCCCGATTACGTCATCATGTTTGTGCCTGGCGAACATTTCCTCTCGGCGGCGCTGGAGCATGATCCGACGCTGTGGGATTTCGCCTTCGAAAAGCGCGTGCTGCTGGCGACGCCGACCAATCTGATCGCGATCGCTCGGACGGTGGATGCGGTGTGGCGGCAGGAAAAGATGGCCAAGCAGGCCGCCGAGATCGGCAAGCTCGGCAAGGAAATGCACGATCGCCTCGCCAAGGTGGCGGACGACCTGCGCAAGGTCGGCAACGGCCTCAACAGCGCGGTCAACAATTTCAACAGCTTCTCGAACTCTTTTAACGGCCGGTTGATGGTCACCGGCCGCAAGTTCCTCGCGCTCAATATCGAAAGCGGCCAGCGTGAGCTCGAGGATGTGTCGCCGGTTGAGACGCTGGCGCGCGAGAGCGGCGTCGCGCCGTTGCTTGGTGATGCGGAAGAAGCCGCCGAATAAAAATTTCTACCTTCCCCGGCGGAGGCCGGGGCCCAGTTGGGAAGGCATTAGTGGTTCCGCTGAGGGGCCGCTCCGACCGACTCGCAACTGGACCCCGGCGTTCGCCGGGGAAGAGGAAAGGGGAAGGGGAAGGACGAAGGGGAAGGAGAAGGAGAAGGAAAGGGCTATGCCGTCGGCGCCAACGTCACGCTTCCCGCGCCGTCGCTCAGCGTCAACGCGCCGTCCTTGCCCCAAGCCATCGTCATCGGCGCGGCGAGGATCTTGAAGAACGCGTTCTCCTGATCCATCCCCGGGCCGACGCATGCCATCTTGGTCGAGATCACCTGCGTCACGGTCATCGTGCCGCCCGAAACCGCATAACCGCCGCCGAAGCTGTTGCACCCCGCGCTGCCCGATATCCGCTCGTCGGCGAAACTGATCGCGGCCTTGCGCTCGGCGCTCGGTGGGGCACCGTTGATGCTGGCGATCATCCACTGTGTTCCGGCGAACGATTTCGGCGCATCCGCGTCGCCGGATCGGGCAGTGGTGGCGCACCCGCCAATCAGCGTCATTGCGATCAGTATGAACCGGCGTTTCATCGGTCGTCTCCTTGGGCCACAGCTTGCATCTCGCGGAGCGTTAGTAACACCCTCGTCCTGAGCCGGTCGAAACCTATCGATCAACCGCGCTGCTGTGCCAGCACTTCATAAGCCATCACCGCGGTCGCCACCGCTGCGTTGAGGCTGTCGGCCTTGCCGCGCATCGGCAGCTTGACGAGCAGATCGCAGGCCGCGGCATAGCCCACCGGAAGCCCCTGCGCCTCATTGCCGGTCAGCAGGAAGGTTGGCCTTTCATATCGCGCGGCGCGGTAATCATGCTCGGTGTCGAGGCTCAACCCGACAAGCCGCCCCGGCCCCTGTCGCAGCCACACGAGGAAATCGCCCCACCGCGCCTGCGCGATCGGAACGGTGAACAAGGCGCCCATGCTCGCGCGCACCGCCTCGACGGAAAAGGGGTCGACGCAATCGTCGATCAGGATCAACCCGCCCGCCCCGACCGCATCGCCGGTCCGCAGGATCGTGCCGAGGTTGCCCGGATCGCGCAATTTCTCCGCGACCAGCCAGATGCCCGATGTGCTGCGATCGAGCGACTCGAGCGATGTCGCGAATTCCGCGAACACGCCGACCACCGCCTGCGGATTGTCCTTACCCGAGAGTTTGGAGAGAATGTCCGGCACCGTCTCGATCGCGTCGCCGCCCGCCGCTTCGACCTCGGCGATCAGCGCGCCGACCAGCGGGTGCGCGGCGCTGGCGGCGGCATAGAACAGCATCAGCGGCAGCCGCCCGGTCTCGCGCGCCTCGGTCAGGATGCGCAACCCCTCGGCGAGGAACAGCCCTTCCTCGCGCCGATGCCGCTTGTCGCGCAGGAGGCGGACGCGCTTGATCAGCGGATTGGAAAAGGCGGTGATCTGGCGCGGCATCAGTCCTCGCCGAACTTGGCTTCCACCAGTTCCGTCAGCGCGCCGACCGCGGCCTCGGCGCCGTCGCCCTCAGCGCTGATCGTGATCGTGTCGCCCATCGCTGCGCCGAGCATCATCAGCCCCATGATAGACGTGCCGGTGACCGCGTTGCCGTCCTTCGCAACAGCGACTTCGACCGGCTGGGTCGCCGCGAGCGTGACGAATTTGGCGCTCGCCCTGGCGTGCAACCCGCGTCGATTGGTGATGATGACCGTGCGCTCGGCCCGCATCAGGCAGCCGCCTCGCCGAGCACTTCGGACGCGACCGAGATGTATTTGCGTCCCGCCTCGCGCGCGGCGGCGACGGCATCGACCACCTTCATCGTCTTGCGTGCGCCTTCGAGGCGGATCAGCATCGGCAGGTTGATCCCGGCGATCACCTCGATCCGCCCGGTTTCCATCAGCGAAATCGCGAGGTTTGACGGGGTGCCGCCGAACAGATCGGTCAACAGGATCACGCCGCGGCCGGCATCGACCTCGGCGATCGCGACCGCGATATCCTGCCGCCGTGCCTCCATGTCGTCATCGGGGCCGATGCAGACCGTCGCGATCCGCTCCTGCTTGCCGACGACATGTTCCATCGCGGTCACGAATTCCTGGGCAAGCCGCCCATGCGTGACGAGTACCAAGCCGATCATGCTTCTTGCGTTCCCGAAAGTATCATCTGTTGGCCGGCGCATCTTCCAGCGAGTCCTGCGGCGCCGCCGCGAGGTCGCGATGCGCGACCGTGGGCGAAAAACCGCCGGCGCGCAACCTTGACGCCATCCTTTCGGCGACATGGACCGAACGGTGTCTCCCGCCGGTACAGCCGAAAGCGATGGTGACATAGGCTTTGCCCTCGGCCCGGTAGCGCGGAAGCAGCAGCAGCAACAGCGATTCGATCTGCGCCATCGCCGCCTCATAAGCCGGATCGGCGGCGACATAAGCGCTGACATCGGCATCGAGCCCGGTGCCCGGCCGAAGCGCCTCGTCCCAATGTGGATTGCGCAGGAACCGCATGTCGAACACCAGATCGGCGTTCGACGGCAGCCCGCGGGCATAACCGAACGACATGATCGACAGTGTCGGCCCGCCGAGTCGATCCCTGGCAAAGGTGCTGCGCACCTGCTGCGCGAGTTCGTTGGCCGACAGGGTGGTGGTGTCGATCAGGCGGTTGGCCCAGCGCCGCAACGGCGCCAGCAATTCGCGATCGCGGGCGATCCCGTCGCTCGCCGGGCGATCGAGCGCCAATGGATGACGGCGGCGCGTTTCGGAATAGCGGCGCTCGAGCTCGCTGCCCGAGCAATCGAGAAACAGCGTGCCGATGTCGCTGCCATGTTCCTCGCGCAGCTTCTTGATGCGCTGAACGATCCGCTCGGGATCGAAATCGCGGGTTTGCGCGCCGAAGCCGAGCGCGAGCGGGCGCTCATCCTGAGACACGCCATCGGGTAGCGGGCTCGCAAGCAAGCGATCGAGCAACAGCAGCGGCAGATTGTCGACGACTTCCCAGCCGAGATCCTCGAGCGTTTTGAGCACGGTCGATTTGCCCGCGCCGGACAGACCGGTGACGAGCAGGATATCCTTGGGCTCACCCCGCATCGGCTAACCCGTCAGCCGGGCAAGCGCGAGCTCGACCTTGATCGGCGCCGTCATCTCGAACGGGTTTAGCGCGATTTCGAGCAGCGAAACGCCGGCGACTGTTCGTTCGGGCCGCTCGTCGGGAAACCGCTCGACGAGATCAGTGAGGGTGATGACCAACGCGACCGGCACGCGCTCGACATGGTCTATCGGCACGATGCCGAGGCCGCGAACCTCGATCTGTCCCGCGATATTGGCCGGCGCGATCGCCACCAGTTGGCCCTTGTCGCGCACCAGCACGGTGTAATCGTCGCTGACGAGCGTGGCGCCGCGATCGATCAACCGCAACGCGAGATCGGATTTGCCGCTGCCCGATCGGCCCTCGATCAGCACGGCGCGGCCGCCGATCGCGACGCACGACGCATGCAGCGTTTCGGAAGATACGGCGGTCATCTCGTCCCCGGCTTCAGCGGCTCTCGGCGGCAGGCAATCGGACCACGAACCGCGCGCCCCCGAGCCGGTCCTCACGCGATTCGACCGCGATTGCGCCTTGATGCGCTTCGACGATCGTCCGTGCAATGGCCAGCCCTAGGCCGGAATGCTTGCCGAATTGTTCGCTTTCGGGGCGGATCGACTGGAACCGCCGGAAAACCGCCTCGCGCGCTTCTTCGGGGACCCCGGGACCTTCGTCCTCGACGCGAACGACGATCGACTCGCCTTCGCGGACAGCGGCGATGGTGACGAGGCTGCCGTCGGGAGAGAAGGATATGGCATTGTCGATCAAATTCTCGAATACGCGCTCCAGCCGGGCCCCTTCGCCGTTGGCGATCAACGCCTCGCCGCGCCGACGATCGAACGCGAGCCGCACCCCGCGCTCGACACCGCGCTCGATCCGGGTAGCGAGCAACGCGGCGATCATCGCGCCAATGTCGACGGGATCGAACTTGGCGCGGCTCAGCTGGGCATCGAGCCGCGACGCTTCCGAGATGTCGCTGATCAGGCGATCGAGCCGGTGGACGTCATCGCGCACGATCGCGAGCAAGCGTTCCTGCAGCGCCGGATCGCGCACCGATGATAGTCCCTCGACCGCGGAACGCAGCGAGGCTAGCGGATTCTTGAGCTCGTGGGTGACGTCGGCGGCGAACGCTTCGGTCGCGTCGATCCGCGCCCTTAAGGCGAGGCTCATGTCGGAAAGCGCGCGCGCGAGCATGCCGATTTCGTCGCCCCGCGAGGGCAGGCGGGGCACCACCACTTCGCGAGCACGGCCGAGCCGAACGCGCACCGCCGCCCGTGCCAGCCGCCGCAGCGGCCGGACGATGGTGCGCGCCAGAAACAGCGAGAGCAGGATCGACAGCAGCGTGACGATGCCCAGCACGATGCTCAGCCGCGCGCGCTCGACTCGCACCGTCTGGGTGATGTCGCGCGCATTGACCGTCGTCATCACCGCGCCGCCGGAAGGCAGGCCGGCCGCCGCGGTGATCACCGGCGTGCGATCGGGGGCGCGCCACACGGTGGCGGTCGCGCCATTCGACGTCAGCGCCGCGCGCACGTCCGGCCACGAAGCGCCCTCGTCGGCCGCCAGATCGCGGTAGAGCGGCGCGCGCGTGGCGCCGACCACGGTGTCGATGCCGGCATCGAGAAAGCGGGCGAAGGCCTGCTGCCAGGGCTCCTTGTCGGGATCGATCAGCACGAAATTGCGCAGGCCGGCCGCCTTGGTATCGAGCGTTTCCCGGCCGCTACTATCGAACAGCTGGAGCCGCGCCCGCGTCTCGCGCGACAGCCGCAGCGTCAGCCGATCGCGGCGATCGGCGGGAGCGGCATTGATCGCCTCGGCAATCAGCCGCGCTTCGCGAGCGGCCTGGGCGACGCGGTAATCGACAATCCGGCTGCGATACGAATCGAGATAGAAGAAACCGCCGGCCAGCAGCGCAAGCGCAAAGATGTTGACCGCCAGGATGCGGCGGGTGAGCGAGACGCGGCCCGACCATCGCAGTGCGAGGTCGCGATCGCGCTCGTCATTCCTCGGAAAAGCGATAGCCGGCGCCATAAAGCGTTTCGATCGCATCGAACTCGGGATCGACCTGCCGGAACTTGCGCCGCACGCGCTTGATGTGGCTGTCGATCGTGCGATCGTCGACGTAGATGTCGTCCTGATAGGCGGCGTCCATCAGCTGATTTCGCGTCTTGACGATGCCGGGGCGCTGCGCGAGCGTTTCGAGGATCAGAAACTCGGTCACCGTCAGCGTCACGTCGCCGCCGCTCCAGGTGACGCGGTGACGCGCCGGATCCATCGTCAGCCGCCCACGCACAAGCATCTCGACGGCGGTGCCGTCAGCCTCGGCCTCGCCCGGTTTCTGCGTCAGCTCGGCGCGGCGCAGGATCGCCCTTATGCGCGCGATCAGCAATCGCTGCGAGAACGGCTTGGCGATATAATCGTCGGCGCCCATCGCCAGGCCCAGCGCTTCGTCGAGCTCATCGTCCTTCGAGGTCAGAAAGATCACCGGCGTCGCCACCTTCTCGCGCATCCGCCGCAACAGCTCGAGCCCGTCCATCCGCGGCATCTTGATGTCGAAGATCGCCAGATCGGGCGGATTGTCGGTCAGCGCCTTCAGCGCGGTTTCGCCGTCCGAATAGACTCGGGTTAGAAAGCCTTCGGCCTGCAACGCGATCGATACCGAGGTCAGGATGTTGCGATCGTCGTCGACGAGCGCGATCGTGGCCGTCATCGCCTGGAAATCTCCCTGAACGGTCGGACGATTGCCCTAGGGCAAAGCGCGGCAACGCTCAACTATGCGCTTTGCCCGGTTTGACGCTGCGCCGCCGGCGGGATATGCGCTCGACAGAGGCATGGCATACGTATGCAGCGAAGACTGCGGCGTTATTTTACTCTGGGAGAGACAGGTTGCCGATTCGTACACCCGCCCTGGGCCTTGATGCCCAGGGCATTGCAACGTCTGCGCAAATTCACTGGAACCTCGGCACGGCGCCGCTCGTCGAAGCGGCGATCGCGCGCGGCGAGGGGCGGCTTGCCGCCGATGGCCCGCTGGTCGTCGAAACCGGGCCGCACACCGGCCGCTCGGCGCAGGACAAATTCACCGTCCGCGATGGCGAGACCGACTCGACGGTGTGGTGGGGCAAGACCAACAAGCCGATGGACCCCGCACATTTCGCGGCGTTGAAGGCGGATTTTCTCACCGCGCTGGCGCAGAAGGACACGCTGTTCGTCCAGGATCTCTTCGGCGGATCGCAGCCCAGGCACCGCGTCGGCGTGCGCGTGATCAACGAACTTGCCTGGCACAATCTGTTCATCCGCACGCTGCTGGTCCGGCCCGAGGCGAATGACCTCGAGCGGTTCGATCCCGATTACACGATCATCGATCTGCCCAGCTTTCGCGCCGATCCGGCTCGTCATGGCTGCCGCAGCGAAACGGTGATCGCGGTCAGCTACACCGAGAAGCTGATCCTGATCGGCGGGACGCGCTATGCCGGCGAGATGAAAAAATCGGTGTTCGGCGTGCTCAATTATCTGCTGCCGCCGACCGGCGTGATGCCGATGCACTGCTCCGCCAATATCGGGGCGAACGGCGATACCGCCGTGTTCTTCGGCCTGTCCGGTACGGGCAAGACGACCCTGTCGGCCGATCCCGCCCGCACCTTGATCGGAGACGACGAGCATGGCTGGTCCGATGACGCGGTGTTCAATTTCGAGGGCGGTTGCTACGCCAAGATGATCCGGCTGTCGGCCGAGGCCGAACCGGAAATCTATGCGACGACCAAGCGCTTCGGCACGGTGCTGGAAAACGTCGTGATGGACGCCGAAACGCGCGCGCTCGATCTCGGCGATGCCGCCCTCGCGGAGAACAGCCGCGGCGCTTATCCGATCGACTTCATCCCCAATGCCTCGGCCGAGAATATGGGGCCGGTGCCGCAGAACGTGGTGATGCTCACCGCCGACGCGTTCGGCGTGCTGCCGCCGATCGCCAAGCTCACGCCCGATCAGGCGATGTATCACTTTCTGTCGGGCTATACCGCCAAGGTCGCCGGCACCGAGATCGGCGTTACAGAGCCCGAGGCGACCTTCTCGACCTGTTTTGGCGCCCCGTTCATGCCGCGGCATCCTTCCGTTTACGGCAATCTGCTCAAGGAGCGGATCGCCAAGGGCGGGGTCGACTGCTGGCTGGTCAATACCGGCTGGACCGGCGGCAAATACGGCGTCGGCAACCGCATGCCGATCAAGGCGACACGCGCGCTGCTGAACGCGGCGCTAGACGGCAGCCTCAACACAGCCGAGTTCCGCACCGATCCGAACTTTGGCTTCAAGGTGCCGGTCAGCGTGCCCGGCGTAGATCCGGCGATCCTCGATCCCCGCCGGACCTGGGCCGACAAGGCCGATTATGACGCCACCGCCGCCAAGCTAGTCGATCTGTTCGTCGAGAATTTCGGTCAGTTCGAAACGCATGTCGACGAGGGCGTTCGCCAGGCCGCGCCGTTCGCGAGCGCCGCTCAGGCCTCGCCAAGTCCTCGCGTTCCGGCCTGATCGATGATAAGCCGGCTCCT
Source organism: Sphingomonas koreensis (assembly GCA_006438735.1). Lineage (GTDB taxonomy): Bacteria > Pseudomonadota > Alphaproteobacteria > Sphingomonadales > Sphingomonadaceae > Sphingomonas > Sphingomonas koreensis_A. Next base: position 757,132 of record RCZF01000001.1, read on the forward strand.
GCGCCATGATGGCGCGGGAGACGTGCGATGGGCCTGCTCGATGGACTACTGGGCCAAGTGGCCGGCAACGTCGATATCACCAATCTTGCTGCCAAAGTCGGGCTCGATCCGGCGCAGGTCGAGCAAGCCGTGACGGCCCTCGCACAGCATCATGCGCAACCCGGCGACACCGTCGCGCAGGCGGCGCAGACCACAGGACTGCCGAGCGATGCGCTCCAGCAAATCGTCGGTCACATCGGCGGCGAAGGCGCGCTCGGCCGGTTTGCCGGCCTGCTTGGCGAGCAAGGCGGCGGGTTGGGTGGTCTTGGCGGTCTCGCGTCGGGATTGTTCGGCAAGTCCTGAAAACCGTAGCGGCCTGATCGGAACCGTCGCGCCGCGCTGCCGTTGAGGCGGCATGCATCAGATCGAATCTTTGGGCTGGCAGCTTCCTGTCCCGCTGGTCGACGCGCTGGCGTGCGTGGTCGCCGTCGCCGCCGCGCTTGCGCTTCATTCGCTGGCTTGCGCGCTGCTGAGACGCGTGGCGCGGCGCACCGCGGCGCAAGGCGACGACATCGTTCTCGACTACGCTTATCGCCCGCTTCGCTGGATCATCGTCGCGGTCGCGCTGGCGCTGGTGCGGCCGCATCTTCATCTTGTTGCCCAGGCCGATGCCGTGTGGAGCCAAGCGGCCGGCTTGATCGTGCCGGCGATGCTGGGCTGGCTGGCGGTGACGATGGTTCGCGCCGTGCAACGGCTCGTCGAGATCAAAACCGACATCACCGTGGCGGACAATCTCGCCGCGCGGCGGCGGCGAACCCGCAGCGCGATCCTCGGCCGGATCGCGATCTTCCTGGTCGGGTTCGTCACTATCTGCCTGATGTTGTTGAGCATCCCCGCCGTCCGCAGCGTCGGCGTGACGCTGATGGCCTCGGCAGGGCTGGCTGGCCTTGCGGTCGGCGCCGCGGCGCAGCCGGCGCTCAAGAATCTCATCGCCGGCATCCAGATGGCGTTCACCGAGCCGATCCGGATCGACGACGTCGTCATCATCGACGGGCAATGGGGGCGGGTCGAGGAGATTCGCTTGACCTATGTCGTCGTGAAGATCTGGGACGAGCGCCGGCTGATCGTGCCGGTTTCGAAGTTCCTGGAGGATTCGTTCGAGAACTGGACCCGGCGGGAAAGCCAGTTGCTCGGCACCGCCTTTTTCTATCTCGATCCGGCAACCAACGTCGATCGGCTTCGCGTCAAGTTCGAGCAGATCGTCCGCGCCGATCCGAAATGGGATGGCCGCGTGGTCGGCATGCAAGTGACCGACATTCGCGAGCAGGTGATCGAGGTTCGAGCGCTGGTGAGCGCGGCCGATTCTGGCCGGCAGTTCGATTTGCGCGCGACGGTGCGCGAGCAATTGCTGGCGTTCATCGCCAGCGACATGCCCGAGGCGCTGCCGCGGCGGCGCGCCGAGCTCGTCAGCTAACCGGATCTGCGGGTTCGACCAGCAACGTGCCGCCGGCGACGCCGACGATGCGGACATGCGCACCGACATCGGCGTCATGGCCGCTCGCCGGCCAGGTGCCGTCGCCGACCCGCACGCGGCCGTCGCCGTCGGCGATCGCGTCGGTCACCGTCACGACCTGCCCGATCATCCGCGACACACGGTCGTTGAGCAGCGGATCGGCCGATTCGACGGGATAATCGAGATACCAGCGCTTGCCGATCGCGACCGTCACCGCGCTCCACACCGCGAACGACAGCAATTGCGCGGCGACCGGCAGATCGGTCAGCACCAGCGTCGCCAGTCCGGTGATCGCGGCGGCGATCGCCAGGAAGATCAGGAACACGCCGGGGATTGCGATCTCGCCGATCCCGAGCAGGATCGCCGCCGCCAGCCAGATCACCCCCGCACTGGCGGTGAAAGCGCCCAAATTCACGCTTCGCCTTGCTCGAACGGGCCGCGCACGCGCTTGGCGGCGGGGGCAGGGGCCGTCGTACTAGCCGGGGCGTCGGTGCCCAGCGCTTCCTTGGCGAGCTGGCCGATGCCGCCCAGCGTGCCGATCAGCTGCGTCGCTTCGACCGGGAACAGGATCGTCTTGGCATTGGGCGAGGTGGCGAACTTGCCGACCGCCTCGACATATTTCTGCGCGATGAAATAATTGATCGCCTGGCCGCTGCCGCCCTCGATCGCGTCGGACACCACTTTGGTCGCCCGCGCCTCGGCCTCGGCCGCGCGCTCGCGCGCCTCGGCCTCCCGGAACGCGGCTTCACGCCGGCCCTCTGCCTCGAGGATCGCCGATTGCTTCTTGCCCTCGGCGCGCAGGATTTCCGACGCGCGGGTGCCCTCGGCCTCGAGGATGTTGGCGCGCTTCTCGCGTTCGGCCTTCATCTGACGGCCCATCGAATTGACGATGTCGGCGGGCGGGCGGATGTCCTTGATCTCGACGCGGGTGATCTTAACGCCCCACGGATTGGTCGCGTGATCGACCACATTGAGCAGCCGCACGTTGATCTCGTCGCGCTTGGAAAGCAGCTCGTCGAGGTCCATCGATCCCATCACGGTGCGCAGATTGGTGGTTGAGAGTTGCATGATGCCGACGAACAGGTCCGACACTTCATAGGCCGCCTTGGCCGCGTCGAGCACTTGGAAGAACACCACGCCGTCGACCGCGACCATCGCATTGTCCTTGGTGATGATCTCCTGCCCCGGAATGTCGAGCACCTGCTCCATCATGTTCACGCGCCGCCCGACGCGGTAGAAGAACGACGGATAGAAATTGAACCCCGGCTTCGCCACGGTGGTGAAGCGGCCAAAATGTTCGATCGTATATTGATGGCCTTGGCGGACGATCTTGATGCTGGTCATTAGGTAGAACAGCACTATCAGGACGATCAACGCGGCGACAATCAGGATCATGGCAAGCCTCTGAGCAACCCCGCCGATCTCCCCGGATCGGCTCGCTGACATGCTAGCACGCCCGGAAAGGTCGCGCATCACAAACCGGTGCGCTCGCCCCCTAGCGCGCGCGCCGTGCTTTGGTTACATGGGCCGCCACGAATCCTCCCTCGCACCCAGGATCTGGCGCTTCATGGACATCCGGCTCGGCCTTACTTTCGACGACGTGCTTCTGCAGCCGGCGGAATCAGACGTGCTGCCGAGTCAGGCCGATACGCGCACGCAGCTGAGCCGCGGCATCGCGCTCAATATCCCGATCCTTTCGTCGGCGATGGACACCGTCACGGAGGCGGACATGGCGATCGTGATGGCACAATTGGGCGGGATCGGCGTGCTCCACCGCAACATGACCGTGGGAGAGCAATGCGACGCGGTGCGGCAGGTGAAGCGGTACGAAAGCGGTATGGTGGTCAATCCGATTACCATCGCGCCGACCGCGACGCTAGCGGAAGCGCAGGCGCTGATGGACCGCCACAAGATCAGCGGTATTCCCGTAACCGAGAAAAGCGGCAAGCTGGTCGGCATCCTGACGCACCGCGACGTGCGCTTCGCCGAGAACCCGCATCAGCCGGTCGCCGAACTGATGACGCACGATAATCTTGCGACGGTCAGCGAGGGCGTCAGCCAAGAGGAAGCGCGGCGGCTGCTCCATCAGCGCCGGATCGAGAAGTTGTTGGTGGTCGACAGCGATTATCGCTGCGTCGGGCTGGTGACGGTGAAGGACATCGAGAAAGCGGTAACCTATCCCGATGCGACCAAGGACGCCGCCGGTCGCTTACGCGTCGCCGCCGCCTCGACGGTGGGCGACAAGGGGTTCGAGCGCACCGCGGCGCTGGTCGATGCCGAGCTCGATCTGCTGATCATCGATACCGCGCACGGCCATAACCGCGAGGTCAGCCGCGCGGTCGAACGCGTCAAGAAGCTCTCCAATTCGGTGCAGGTTATCGCCGGCAACGTCGCCACAGCCGAGGCGACCCGCGCGCTGATCGACGCTGGTGCCGACGGCATCAAGGTCGGCATCGGCCCGGGATCGATCTGCACGACGCGGGTCGTCGCGGGGGTCGGCGTGCCGCAGCTTACAGCGGTGATGGACTGCGCCGCGGAGGCCGCCAAATCGGGCGTGCCGGTGATCGCGGACGGCGGCATTCGCACCTCGGGCGACATCGCCAAGGCGCTCGCCGCCGGCGCATCGACCTGCATGATCGGATCGCTGCTCGCCGGCACCGAGGAAGCGCCGGGCGAGACGTTCCTGTATCAGGGCCGCTCATACAAATCCTATCGCGGCATGGGCTCGGTCGGCGCGATGGGCCGCGGCTCGGCCGACCGCTATTTCCAGGGCGACATCAAGGACCAATTGAAGCTGGTGCCCGAGGGGATCGAGGGTCAGGTGCCGTTCAAGGGGCCGGCGCGCGAAGTGATCCACCAGCTCGTCGGCGGCGTGAAGGCGGCGATGGGCTATACCGGCGCGCGCACCATCGAGGACTTGCAGCAGCGCGCGCGCTTCGTGCGGATCACCGGCGCGGGGCTTCGCGAAAGCCATGTCCACGACGTGACGATCACGCGCGAGGCGCCGAACTACCCGACCCGATGACCCCCGGAGCGCGCGTCCAGGCGGCGATCGAGCTGCTCGACGAAATCGTTATCGCCGCGCGCGGTAGCGGCCCGGCGGCGGACACGCTGATCGCGCGCTATTTCGGCACGCGCCGCTATGCCGGCAGCAAGGACCGCCGCGCGGTGCGCGAAATGGTTTATGCGGCGATCCGCCATGCCGGCGAGCGCCCGGCGAACGGCCGCGCGGCGATGATCGCGCTGGCGCGGACCGATCCCGACATGGCGGCCCATTTCGATGGTGCGCCAAAGTGTCCCGCACCAATCGGCGATGCGGAAGAAGGCGCGAGCGGCGGTGTCGCGCCGGCGTGGCTGGTCGATCGACTGCGCCAATCGGGCATTGCCGACGACGCCATGCCCTCGCTGCTCGACCGCGCGCCGCTCGATGTCCGCGTCAATGCGCTGAAGGCGACGTCTGCCGATTTGCGCGAAGTGCTCCCCGATGCGACGCCGCTGCCGCATGCCGCACACGGCTTGCGCCTGCCCACCGGCACCAACGTCGAACAACTGGCGCCGTGGCGCGAGGGGCTGATCGAGGTGCAGGACGAGGGCAGCCAGATCGTCTCGACCGCCGCGCACGCCGCGCCCGAAATGGCGATCGTCGATCTCTGCGCGGGGGCCGGCGGCAAGACGCTCGCGCTGGCCGCGGCGATGGCGAACCACGGCGCGCTGCTCGCCGGCGACAGCGATCGCGGCCGGCTCTCGCGGCTTGCTCCGCGCGCCGCGCGCGCGGGCGTGTCGATCGTCGACACGCGGCTGCTCGATCCCGGCAATGAAACCGCAGCGCTGGCCGATTGGCAGGACCGCGCCGATGTCGTGCTGATCGACGCACCGTGCTCGGGCACCGGCACGTGGCGGCGCAATCCCGAGGCACGCTGGCGGCTGACGCCCGATCGGCTCGATCGGCTGGTCGAGGCGCAGGCGCGGCTGCTGCGGATTGGCGCGGCGCTGGTCAAGCCGGGCGGCGCGCTGGTCCATATCGTCTGTTCGCTGCTTGACGACGAGGGGCAGGGGCAGATCGCGGGGTTCCTCGCCGATCATCCCGATTGGCGCGCCGAGCCGCTGTCGCTCGCCGCGGGGACGTCGCACGGGGCCGGCGTGCGGCTGACGCCGGCGGCCGACGGCACCGACGGTTTTTTCGTCGCACGGGTGGTGCGGCCATGCTAAATCCGTCGCGAACAACCATGCTGGAGAAATTGATGCGTATCTCGCTTGTCGCCACCGCAGCCGCGCTGATGCTCGTCTCGGTATCGACCTCGCTGCACAGCCAGAAGCCCGACGATCAGGTCGATGCCCGGTCGTTGCAATTGCTCGCGCAGGGCAAGACCGCCGCTGCGGCCGGCAAGTTTGACGAGGCGACCGATACGCTGGAAACGGCATTGGCCGTCGATCCGCGCAACCGCGCGGCGTTCGTCGTGCTCGCTGACGTCACCCAGCAGCGCGGGCTCGATGGCAAAGCGATCCGGCTTTACCGCGACGCGATGCTGCTCGATCCCAACGACCGTGCCGCGATCGCCGGTGAGGGCAGGGCGCTGGTCGCCAAGGGGGCGGTGACGCAGGCCAAGGCCGATCTCGCGAAGCTGCAGAAGCTGTGCGGCGGCGCTTGTCCCGAAGGGCAGCAACTCGCCGCGGCGATCGCCAAGGGGCCGCGGCCCACCGCGCTGGCCGCGCAAGACACCGACACCAAGGCAAGCGCGGCAGACTAAGCCGACAGTGCGCGGGCAAGTGCCGTGAACTGATCAACGCTGACCGTTTCGGCCCGACGCGTCTCCTCCACACCAATCGTCTCGAGCGCGGCGAGCGCCCCGGGCACGCTCTTGAGGCTCTGGCGCAGCATCTTGCGACGCTGCCCGAAAGCAGCGGCGGTCAACCGCTCGAGCACCGCGAGATCGACGCCGAGCGGCGCGGCTTTGGGCGTCACATGGACGACAGCCGACATCACCTTGGGTGGCGGCGTGAACGCCGAGCGATGCACCGGCATCGCGATCCGCGCATCGGCGCGCCACTGCGCCAGCACCGCGAGCCGTCCATACGCATCATCGCCAGTCGCAGCGACGATGCGCGCGGCAACCTCCTTCTGGAACATCAGCGTCAGGCTTTGCCACCACGGCAGCCAATCGGCCGATAGCCAGCGGACCAGCAGCGCAGTGCCGACGTTATAGGGCAGGTTGGAGACGATGTGCGGCCGTCCTTCAAACAGCGTCGGCGGATCGATCGCCAGCGCGTCGTCCTCGATCACGCGCAACTGGCCGGGGTAGAAATCGCCGAGCTCGGCAAGCGCGGGGATGCAGCGCCGGTCGCGCTCCACCGCGGTGACGCGCGCGCCTTTCGCCAGCAACGCGCGGGTAAGCCCGCCCGGACCGGGGCCGACCTCGAACACTTCCGCACCGTCGAGATCGCCGGGGATCGCCGCGATACGCGCGAGCAGCTGGCCGTCGAACAGGAAATTCTGGCCCAGCGCCTTGCTGGCGCTCAACCCGTGCCTCGCAATGACCTCGCGGAGCGGGGGAAGCGCGGTCACGCCGCGCAGGCGGCGCGGCGGCATGCGGCGGCCTCGGCCGCCATCTTGATCGCCGCGATCATCGCGCCGGGTTCGGCCTTGTCCTGCCCCGCGATCGAGAACGCCGTGCCATGATCGGGCGAAGTGCGCACGACGGGCAAGCCAAGCGTGATGTTGACGCCCTCGTCGAAATGCAGTGTCTTGAGCGGCACCAGTGCCTGATCGTGGTAGCAGCACATCGCGACGTCATAGGTCGCGCGAGCGCGGGCGTGGAACATGGTATCGGCGGCTAACGGCCCGGTGGCGTCGATCCCTTCGGCGCGCAACAGCTCGATCGCCGGCGCGATGATTTCGATCTCCTCGCGGCCGATCGCGCCCTGCTCGCCGGCGTGCGGATTGAATCCGGCAAAGGCGAGCCGCGGCTGGCCGATGCCGAAGTTGCGCTCCAGCCCGCGCGCCGTCGCGCGTGATTTGGCGACGATCAGATCCACGCTGAGCAACCTCGACACGCTGGCGAGCGGAACGTGGGTGGTGATCGGCACGACGCGCAGCGTGGGCCCCGCGAGCATCATCACCGCGTTCTCGCCGGCGACGCCGAAGCGTTCGGCAACGAATTCGGTCTGCCCGGGGTGCGTAAAGCCGATGTTGTAGAGCTGCGCCTTGGACACGGGCCCCGTCACCAGCGCGCTCGCCGCGCCCGATCGCGCCAGCCCGGCCGCGAGCTCGAGCGATCGCAAGGCGCATTGCGCGCCTTCGGGATCGGGCGCGCCGGGGGTGATCGCACCGCCATCCTCGACGCTGAGCACCGGCAATGCCTTGGTGAAGACGCGCGCGGCGTGATCGGGACTGTCGATCGTTGCGATCGGACCTTGCCAGACGCGACCGATCGCACGCGCATCACCAACCGCGAAGAACGGCGACAAACCGGCGCGCCGGCGTGCCGCCCAAGCCTTGGCAATGATCTCAGGGCCAATCCCGGCGGGATCGCCCATGGCGATGGCGAGAGGCGCGATCATGCCGCGATCGGCGCCGGACGCGCTAGCGATATTCGACCACGGCATCACGGCGCAAATCCCGCAGCATGTGTTCAGCGCGCAGATTGACGCGCTGTTGCTCCAGCTGCCCCTGAACCTGATCGGCGCCCGGCAGCGACCCGCCCGGCGCGTCGTCGCGGCCGCACAGCACCAGCGCGCGGACGCCCTCAGTCGCGGAGCCGAACGGTGGCGTCGCTTGGCCGACCTGGAGCTTGAGCATGATGTCCTGCAGCTGCGGCGGCAGCTGACGCACGGTAACCTGATCGTTATCGACCACTTCCGCGCCGATCTGCGTCGCAACCTTGGCGACGCCGCCGCAGCCCTGGATCGCCTGTGTCGCCTTGGCAAACTCGGCTGCGCGCGCGGTGGCTTGCGCCTGCGTCGTACCCGCCGGGAAGGTGATCGTCAGCTGGCGCAGGCTGAGCCGTGCGTCGCGCGGATCGGCGGTGCCGACCTGGCGTTTATCGACCAGATAGAGCAGCGAAAATCCGCCTGGAACCTCGATCGGGCCGGCGATCTGGCCGACCTGCATCTGCTTGGCCGCCTCGGCAAGCGGACCGGGCAGCGTCGCGGCGCGAACCCAGGAGAGGTCGCCGCCGACCGCGCGGGTCGATGCCTCGGAAAATTGTGCGAAATATTCGAATGGATGCTCGCCGGACTGAATCTGCTTCATCAGATTCTGCATGTTGTCATGCACCTGCTGCGCGCGATCCGGCGACGCCGACATGTAGATTTCCTTGAGGTGATATTCCTCAGTGCCTTGCGACGCTTTCAACCGATCGAGGATCGCGGCGACTTCCTCGTCGCCGACGTTGACGAACGGCTCGACTTCCTTGCGCAGATAATGGCTCCACGCGAGTTCGGCCTCGATCTGGCCATCGAGCGAGCGCTCGGACGAGCCGATCTTGACGAGATAGGCGCGAAGCTGATCGGGCGACATCTTGAAATTCTGCGCGACGCGGGTGAACCCTTGCAGGATTTCCTCCGGAGTCACCGTCACGTCGTTCGACTTCGCTTCCTGGATCTCCAGCGTCTCGTCGATCAGGCCGCGCAGCACTTGCAGCTTGAGCCGGTTGAGGTCTTCGCCCTGCATGTTGATATTGTTGGCAGATTCGATCAACGCGACGCGCTGATCGACATCGGTGCCGGTGATCACCGTGCCGTTGATGATCGCGGTCGGCTTGCGGACATTGGGATCGAGCTTGCCGAACAATTGCACGTCGCTGGGAATGTTCAGCCCGGTGTCGGCGCCCGCACTCGGCGCCCCGGCCCGATCGGAATCGTCGCTTTGATCGGCGCCGCTTTGGGCAAATCCTGCGGTGCCGAGCGCCAGCGCCGCGACAAGGCCGACCGAGCGAGTGACCCGCACCGCCTTCGATAACGTCATGATCACGTGTTATAATTTCCCATCAAGCGCCGCAGAATATCGAGCGCCGGCCAATAGCATTGCCGATCTGAACCGCAGCTTAGCGGCCCAGATTCTTGAATGCCAGCGTCAACAGGTAACTGTTGCCGCGCTGGGCGTCGCCGGTGTTCTGATAGTCGCGTTTCCACGTAACGCCAAGTTTGAGGCAATCGTCCTCATAAGCGACGCCGAGCCGATGACGCACCGGATCGAATCCGTCGGCGAGCGACAGCGGGTCTTCCTTGCGATCGGTGAGATCGATCACGGTCGATCCGAACGCTGACCAGAAGCGCCCCACCTGGACGCGGCCGCCCAGCCGGACTTCCTCGCTGTCGCGCAGATCCTCGAGACTGGGATCGATGTTGCGATTGAGCCGAAGATAACCAACCATCACATAGGTGGCGCGCGACCCGACCGTCGCGTCCACTTCGTTGCGGCGGATCGCCAGGCCGTCCTTGTCGAGCCGGTAGCGGTGCGTCAGCGAAACGAAATCGCGGTAGCGCAGTTCTGTGCGTCCAACGATGTCGGAGAAGCGGCCGTTAAGACCCGTGCCATCAGGAAACAGCGTCGGCTGCGAGGCGAGGCGATAGCTTTGGCCCACGGTCGCATCGACCGAGAAATTGGGCAGATCGACCGACCAGTCGGCGCCGTAGGTAACGCGGGTCGAATCCTCCCAGCGATCGTATCCGGGGAAGCGATTGAGCGCGAACAGGTTCGAGTCCTCGAGATCGACCGCGCGGGCGTCCTCGTTGGGGATCGACAGATTGGCGGTGTGCGGCGACGCCACGAACTGGACGCGCGGCGTCAACCGCTGCGTGCCGCTCAGGAAATTGCCGATCAGCGGCCATTTCACATCGACCGCGAGCGCGCCGATGAAGCGATCGTCGAAGCCTTCGTCGCCGCGGTAGCTGGCGATCGTCGTCGCGAGCGTATCGTTGGTGTGATAAATGTCGCCGCGGCCATAGGCCGTGAAGGTCACTTCCTGGCCCCAGCGCGTCAGCTTGTTGAGCTGCCACTGCGCGCTGGCGAAGGCGCGCTGCGTATCCTGTCCCTCGGAGCGATCGAGCGCCAGGCTGTTGAGCTGGAACGTGAAGGTACCGCCCAGCCACGGATCGGCGATCCGGCGGCGATAGTCGATCTCGGGCAGCGCGAGCGGCTGGAGATGCTGGCTTTCGTCAATGCGCAGCGTCTGCACCGCCCAGCCGGCGATCGAGAAATAACTGTCCTTGTCGATCCGCTCGACGTCGATCGTGCTGCGCAGTCGGTCATCGCGCGAAATGTCGTAGCGCCGCAGGAAGGTCTTGTCGGAGGCGATGCGGATCGAGCCGCTGACGCTCCAATTCGGATCGAGCTGGAAACGGCCGGAGGCGTCGAAATAGCCGCGAAAGTCGTTTTCGCCCGGGGCATTGGTGGTCACGCCGGCGATGTCGTCACGTTGCCGGCTGTAGGTGCCGTAGGCGGTGACGCTGAACGAGCCGAGCGTGCTGAGCGAATCATATTGCGCCTCGAGCATCGGCAAGGCGCTGGTGAAGATACGCGGCGTGATCGTCAGCCCGCGGTTGGGAGCGAGCTTGAAATAATATGGCAGGCCGATTTCGAGGCCGTTGGTGTGATCGATCTGGATGTCGGGCGTCAGCAGCCCGCTCGACGATTGGCCGCCGATCGGATTGGAGAAATTGGGTAGCGGCAGCCCGGGCAGGCCGAACAAATGGAATTGCGCGCCCTTGTAATAGATGCGCTCACGATCGGGCCGATAGGTGACGCTGACCGCGGTCACCTTCCACGACGGCTCCTTGGGGCAGCCCGCCGTGTTGGTCACGTCGCACGGCGTGTAGGCGGCGCGCTTGAGCGTGACGACGCCATTGGTGTCGCGCGTTCCCTGTTGCGCCGCGAGCCGGCCGCCCTGATCGAGCACCAGCAGCATGTTCTGGACGACGCCGTCCTTCAGCGTATCGGTGAGATTGATCGAATCGCCGTAAGCGACATCGCCCTGCGGATTGGTGACGGCGATGTCGCCGGTAGCGACGACGGCGCCGGTCTTGCGGTTCCACACCACCTTGTCGGCGCGCAGCCGGTTGCCCTGCCGAAACATCCGCACGTCGCCGGTTGCGGTCACGACGTCGGCGTTCATGTCATATTCGAGCGCGCCCGCGCTGAAATCGACCTGGTTGGCATCGGTGGCGAGCGGGGTTGCGGACGGCGGCGGCGGCCCCGCCGCGCGATCGTTCAGATCCTGGGCGCGCGCCGCGCCGGCGGCGAACAGCGCCAGCGGCAACGTGCAGGAGGCGATCAGCTCGCGACGGCTCACTTGGACACTCTCGACCCCCACGCGCGCCGGAATGACGACGGTGACGCCGCCCTATCGCATCGCCGGCGCGGTCCTGCAATCGCGCGTGCTTTGCCAGCAACACTTTCAGCGCCTAGAGAGCGACCCATTCCCCTATCGTGAACCAGTTGAGGACATTGATGCAGATTCAGTTCGCCCCCCGTGCCGCCATCGACGCCGGCGTGATCGCCTTGCCCGTTGAAAAGGATGGGCTCGCCCGGCTCGTTTTCGGCGCGATCGGCGATGCCGACCAGAAGACCATTCTCGGCGCGGCGCGCGCCAGCCGTTTCGAGGGCGAGGCCGGCGCCAGCGTCGAGATTTTCCTGCCCGGCGATGGCGATGTGAAGCGGATCATCCTGATCGGCGTGGGTGCAGGCGGCGAGGCCGATTACGAGCGTGCCGGCGGCGCGCTGACGGCCCGCCTGCTGACCTCGGGCGTCACCGCGGTGACGGTCGATTTCTCGGCACTGGCCGGCGCACCCTCGGCAAAGTCGGTAGCGCGCTTCGCGGCCGGCGCGGCGCAGCGCGGCTGGCGTCATGACGTCTATCGCACCAAGCTGCCCGAGAAGCACAAGCCTACTCTGCAGACGATCACGATCGCCGGCGCGCCCGATGGCGTTGCTGCCGCGTGGGAAGATTTCGATGCGGTGACGCAAGGCATGGCGCTCACGCGTGAACTGGTCGCGGAACCGGCCAACATCATCTATCCCGAAAGCTTCGTCGAACGCGTCAAGAAGTCAGTGGAGGGGCTCGGCCTCGAGATCACGGTGCTCGACGAGGAAGAGATGCGCGCGCTCGGCATGGGCGCGCTGCTCGGCGTCAGCCAGGGATCGCGCCGCGAGGGGCGGCTGCTCGCGCTCAAGTGGAGCGGGGCGGGGGCGGGCGATCCCGATCTCGCGCTGGTCGGCAAGGGCGTGACGTTCGACACCGGCGGCATCTCGATCAAGCCGGCCGCCGGCATGGAAGACATGAAATGGGACATGGGCGGCGCCGGCGCGGTGGTCGGCGCGATGAAGGCGCTGGCGATGCGCAAGGCGAAAGCGAACGTGATCGGCGTGTGCGGCCTCGTTGAGAACATGCCCGATGGCAATGCGCAGCGCCCGGGTGACGTCGTGACGTCGATGAATGGGCAGACGATCGAGGTGATCAACACCGACGCCGAAGGACGGCTGGTGCTGTGCGACGCGCTCTGCTGGGTGCAGCGCACGCATCATCCCAAGACGATCGTCGATCTGGCGACGCTGACCGGCGCGATGATCGTCGCGCTGGGCCATGAGCATGGCGGCCTGTTTTCTAACGACGACGGCCTTGCCGATCAGCTGCTCGCCGCCGGGCTTGGTTCCGGCGACAAATTGTGGCGGCTGCCGATCGGCGACGCCTACAACAAACTGATCGACAGCCCGATCGCCGACATGAAGAACGTCGGCCCGCGCGCGGCGGGATCGATCACCGCGGCGCAGTTCCTGCAGCGCTTCATCGATGACGGCGTGCGCTGGGCGCATCTCGACATCGCCGGCATGGCTTGGGCCGACAAACCCGGACCCAACTACGACAAGGGCGCGACCGGCTTCGGCGTGCGCGTGCTCGACCGGCTGGTGCGGGATAATTTCGAGAAGTGATCCTACAGGTCGTCATCCCCGCGAATGCGGGGACCCATCCCGAATCGGTTCAACGGCCACGCTGGTTGTTTTGGATAAATCGCGTGGGAGATGGGTCCCCGCTTTCGCGGGGCTGACGGCAGGATAATGCAGGTCGATTTCTACCATCTCACCGCCACGCCGCTCGATCGTGTGCTGCCGCGCATCGCCGAGCGGGTGGTGGCGGACGGCGGGCGGTTGCTTATCGTCGCCGAGCCGGCGCGGCTCCCGGCGCTCGACAAATTGTTGTGGACCTACAAGCCCGACAGCTTCCTGCCGCACGCCTGCGCCGGCGGCGAGGGCGACGCCGTGCAGCCGATCCTGCTGAGCAGCGAGCCCGCCGCAGCCAGCGCCGCGCGCAACATCGCGCTGGCCGACGGCGTGTGGCGCGACGCGGCGCTCGACTTCGACCGCGCGTTCCATTTCTTCGACGAGGAGCGAATCGTCGAGGCGCGGCAGGCGTGGAAAGCGCTCGCTGATCGCGAGGGCGTCGAGCGGCGCTATTGGAAGCAGGGCGAGGCGGGCGGCTGGGAGCAGCTTGCATAACCGCGGCCCCGCGGATAGGGCGGCGCCATTCAGTCACAATCCAAAAGCAGGAGCTTCACGGTCATGGCCGCGAACCGCACGTTTTCGATCATCAAGCCAGACGCCACGCGTCGCAATCTGACCGGCGAGGTCACCAAGATGCTGGAGGAGGCCGGCCTTCGCGTCGTCGCCTCCAAGCGCATCCAGATGACCAAGGATCAGGCCGAGGGCTTCTATGCCGTCCACCAGGAGCGGCCGTTCTTCAACGATCTGGTGTCGTTCATGATTTCCGGTCCGGTAGTCGTGCAGGTGCTCGAAGGCGAGGGCGCCGTGCAGCGCAACCGCGACATCATGGGCGCGACCAACCCCGAGAATGCCGACGCCGGCACGATCCGCAAGGAACTCGCCGAATCGATCGAGGCCAATTCGGTGCACGGTTCGGATTCGGACGAGAACGCCGCGATCGAAATCGCCTATTTCTTCAAGCCGGAAGAAATTGTCGGCTAATATGAAAGCGATCCTGCGTCGCGCGGTGGCGGAGGACGCCGCCGCGCTGGCGCTGGTCGGCGCGGCGACCTTTCTCGACGCGTTCGCCGGGATCCTGAGCGGGGCCGACATCGTCACGCATTGCGCCGCGAACAACGCGGCCGCCGGCTTCGACGCGTGGATCGCCGATCCGGCGAGCGTTGTTGCGATCGCCGAAGCGGGCGAGGGCCGGGCGCCGATCGGCTATAGCGTCCTGACCGCGCCCGATTTGCCGGTCGATACCGGTTCAGCCGACATCGAGCTCAAGCGTATCTATACCTTATCTCGGATGCACGGCTCTGGGTTGGGCGCGGAACTGATGGATCGAGCACTCGCTGACGCTGCGGCGCTCGGCAAGAACCGTGTGCTGCTCGGCGTCTACGGGGCCAACGCCCGCGCAAGGGCGTTTTACGAGCGGCAGGGGTTTGCGCTTGCCGGCACGCGCCGGTTCCTGGTTGGCGAAACCTGGCACGACGACGTGGTTTACGCGCGCCGCATCTGATCTGAATGTCATTCCCGCGAAAGCGGGAACCCAACTCGTGTCCGTTTCGCTTGGGCGGTCCCCGCTTTCGCGGGGATGGTGAAATTAGCCGGCGGGTCGCTTTCAGCTCTTCGGCTTTTGTTTCGCCCAAAGCGCATCGATCGCCCCCTGCGTGACGCCGTGCCGCCGTTCGAGCACGATTCCCTTGAGCGACAGCGCCCGTCCGCGCAACAGCCGTCCGTGCGTCCGCCAGGCGATGTCATAGATCGCAGCGTCGGTCACGTGCTGCTCGCCGTCCCAATAATTGGCGGTGATCATCACCGGCAGGCGGCCGCTCTGATCGGCGGGGCCGGTATCGATCGCCTTGAGCAGCGCGCTTTCGAACCAATCGGTCTCGATCGACAGATCGACGGTGCTCGATTGCGGCGCGATGCTCAGTGCGCTCGGGAAGCGCACTTCGATGCTCTGGATATTGTGCTGTGGGTCCTTTAGCGACAGCGCAGCGCCCTCGTCCTTGGGCATCGCGGTCAGCGTAACGACGGTACCGGCACGCGCCGCGCTGGCGGTTTGCGCGGCGGCCGCGCGTTGCTCGGCCTGGTCGGCTTGGCGGCCCTGCCAATTGTTCCAAAGCGTGAGCCCAGCAATCACCACACCGGCGATCGCGACGACCTCGGCAAGCGTCAACCAGCGCCGCCGCGTCGCCGCCGCTTCGGCCTTGGCAACGGCGCGTTCGGCGGGCGTTTCCGGTGTCGTCGGGTCTTCCTGATAGTTGGTCATCGGCCGCCGGCCTCCAGCAAGCGAGCGGGCGCTACCATTTCCCAGCTTTGCGCGATCCGGTCGCCGACCCGGTCCCAATCAACATCGCCGTCGAGCCGCATCGCCACCCAGCCGCTCGGGCCGAGATAGGGCGGGCTGTAATAGCAATCCGGCTGCATCTCGATCAACATCGCCTGCTCTTCGAGGCCGCTGGTCTTGACGATCACGACGGTCTCGCCGTCGCCATGATGGTCGTGCCAGAAATAGGCGAAAAACTTGCCCTTTTCGATATGGAAACCAGGCGAGCCGTGCGACGGCCGTTCGGCGGTCTCCGGGAGCGCCAGCGCCATGGCGCGGATCTTGTCCAGCTGCTTGTCGGGATCGGGACTCATCGCGCGACGAACTCTGCCAGAACCTGCGGATAAAGGCGATGCTCGGCAAGAAGGACGCGCGCGGCAAGCGAGTCGGCGTCGTCGCCAGCTTCGATCGGCACTTCCGCCCGGCCAAGCACGGCGCCGCCGTCGAGCTCTTCTGTGACGACGTGGACCGAGCATCCCGCCACCGCGTCACCCGCCGCAATCGCCCGCGCGTGCGTATCGAGCCCTTTGTACAGTGGCAGCAACGAGGGGTGGATATTGACGATCCGCCCGCGCCATTTCGCGACGAACGAATCGGACAGCAGCCGCATATAGCCGGCGAGCGCGATCACCTCGACCCCGGCGCTACGCAACGCGCCGTCGATGGCGGCTTCATAGGCGGGCTTGCCGATCCCTTTGGGCGATAGCACGAAGGTGACAAGATCGTGCTGGCGCGCCCAGGCGAGCCCGGCGGACTCGGGCTTGTCCGACGCAACGATTGCCACCTCATAAGGACAGTCCGCGCTACGCGCCGCCTCGGTGAGCGCCATCATGTTCGAGCCGCGGCCCGAGATCAGGATGCCGACCTTTGTTCTAACCATTTTCTTCCACCCCGGCGGAGGCCGGGGCCCAGTTGGGAAAGCTGCGGTAGTGAAGCACGACGCCAGCCAACTGCGGCCTGCCCACCTGGGCCCCGGCCTTCGCCGGGGTGGTTCCTTTAATTGAGCGAGTCATGCGTTGTGCGTTGCCGTCCAGTTTTCCCGCGCGCTCCACGTCCCAGCTGGACCCGAAACGGTGCAGCCGCGCTCGCCGGTTTCGATCGCGCCGATCGTCTCGACCTGTTCGCCTGCCGCGCGCAGCGCATCGGCGACGCTCTCGGCTTGGTCGGCCGCAACCACCACTGCCATGCCGATTCCGCAATTGAAGGTGCGCGCCATTTCTTCGGGCTCGATCGCGCCCTGCGCCTGCAGGAACGCCATCAGCCGCGGTCGCGCCCAGGCACCGGCGTCGATCCGGGCATGCGCTCCCTTGGGCAGCACGCGCGGGATATTCTCGAGCAAGCCGCCGCCGGTGATATGCGCCAGCCCCTTGATGCGGCGCTCGCGGATCAGCGGGAGCAGGCTCTTCACGTAGATCCGCGTCGGCGCCATCAGAGCATCGATCAACAGCACGTCCTGATCGAATAGCGCGGGACGATCGAGCTTCCAGCCCCGGTCCGCCGCAAGCCGGCGAACGAGTGAGAAGCCGTTCGAATGCACACCCGACGACGCCAGCCCAAGAACGACGTCGCCCGCGCCAATCTCGCTGCCGGTCAGCAATTGATCGCGCTCGACCGCGCCGACGCAGAAGCCGGCGAGATCATAATCGCCCGCCGCGTACATGCCCGGCATCTCCGCGGTCTCGCCCCCGATCAGCGCGCAGCCGGCCTGCCGGCAGCCATCCGCGATCGACGCGACGACGCGCGTCGCCACTTCGTTGTCGAGCTTCCCGCTCGCGTAATAATCGAGGAAGAATAGCGGCTCGGCGCCCTGCACGATCAGATCGTTGGCGCACATCGCGACGAGATCGACGCCGACGCCGTCGTGCCGGTCATGCTCGATCGCCAGTTTGAGCTTGGTGCCGACGCCGTCGTTCGCCGCCACCAGTAGCGGATCAATGAACCCGGCCGCCTTCAGATCGAACAGCCCGCCGAATCCGCCGAGATCGGCGTCGGCGCCCGCCCGGCTCGTTGCCTTGGCAAGCGGCGCGATCGCGCGGACGAGCGCATTGCCGGCGTCGATCGACACGCCGGCATCGGCATAGGTATAGGGGCTGATACCCGGTTGATCGTCGGTCATCCCCCGCGCCTAGCCATATCGCGCTTGGATTTCCACGCCTGCTTCGCCAAAAGGGCGGCGACATGACACGCCCCCGTATCAAACACGTGCTTTATCCGCTTGCCGCGCTGCTGTTGTTCGGCAGCGGCGGCGTCGTTCTCGGCCAGATCGAAAGCGGCGCGCGCGGCGTTGCGCCGATCGACGATTCCGGCAGTTTCGAAGTCGATGGCGTCAATGTCGATGTCACTGCCAAGGATTCGGAAGCCGCGCGCCACGCCGGCTGGCGGCTGGCACAGCGCAAGGCCTGGGCGTTGCTGTCGAAACGGCTCGGCGGTGGCGGCGCGATGGTGTCCGATTCGACGCTCGATTCGATCGTCTCCGCAATCGTCGTCGAGAATGAGCAGATCGGGCCGAGCCGCTATATCGCCCGGCTCGGCGTCACCTTCAATCGCAGCCGCGCGGGCGGCTTGCTCGGCATCGCCGGCGGCGGTTTCCGATCGCCGCCGCTGTTGGTGATGCCGATCGAATGGACCGGCGGCGTCGGCGAGACATTCGAGCAACGCAGCGATTGGCAACAGGCCTGGGCGCGTTTTCGTACCGGCAACAGCAGCATCGATTACGTCCGCCCGACCGGGACGGGTCCGGATGCGCTGTTGCTCAATGTCGGCCAGGCCGGCCGCCCCGGGCGCGGCTGGTGGCGCACCGTGCTCGATCAATATGGCGCGTCCGACGTGCTGATCCCGGTCGTGCGAATCTATCGGCAATATCCCGGCGGCCCGGTGATCGGCGTGTTCGAGGCGCGGCACGGGCCCGACGATCGGTTGATCCAGAGCTTCACGCTTCGGGTCAACAGCGCAGACGGGCTTGCCGCGCTCCTCGATGCCGGCGTGGCGCGGATCGATGGTGCCTATCAGGGGGCGCTGCGCAGCGGTATCCTGCGCACCGATCCGGGGCTCGCTTATGTGCCGACCCCCACGCCAACGCCGACACCGATCGATGTGGTTGCGCTCGACGCGCTGTCGCTCGAGTCGGCAACGACGGGTCAGCAGGGAACGATCATCGACGTTCAGGTCGATACGCCCAACGCCGCCGCGGTTTCGGCCAGCGAGGCGACGTTGCGCGCGGTTCCCGGCGTCAATTCGGCTTCGACCACCAGCCTGGCGATCGGCGGCGTTTCGGTGATGCGCGTGTCGTTCTCCGGCGTGCAGGCCTCGCTCGCGGCGGCGTTGCAGGCGCGCGGCTGGCAGGTGGAGAGCGGCGCCGGCGCTCTGCGCATCCGGCGCGGCTCGCCGCCCGGCGCGTCGCCAACGGGCGAAGCGACCGCGGGATGAGCCAGTTCGCCCTGCCGTTCGACTGGCCGGCGGACCCGCGCGATGAAGAATTCCTGATCAGCGAATCGAACGCGCGCGCAGTTCATGCGCTGGAACATTGGGGCGCGTGGCCGGTGATGGCGGCGTTGCTGGTGGGGCCGCGAAAATCCGGCCGCAGCCTGTTGGCGCGCATCTTCGCCGCGAAAAGCGGCGGCACGATCATCGACGATGCCGAGATGCAGCCCGAATCGGCGATCTTCCACGCCTGGAACCGCGCGCAGGCCGATCGCCATCCGCTGCTGATCGTCGCCGACGCCGCGCCGCCGCAATGGGCGATAAGGTTGCCCGATCTCCGTTCGCGGCTGACGGCGACGCCGATGCTTGAGCTCGGCGCGCCCGATGACGTGCTGATGGCCGCACTGTTCGGGCGGGCGTTCCTGCGTCGTGGTCTCGATGCGCGGCCGGAATTGATCCAATGGCTCATCGCGCGCACCGAGCGTAGTCATATTGCTGTCATGCGCACCGTCGATGTGCTCGATCAGGACGTGCTCGAACGGCGCAAACGCTTGTCGATTCCGCTCGCCCGGGCCACATTGGCTGCGGCCGGGCTGATCGCCAGGCAGACCGCCGCAACACCCGAGGATTGATGACCCGACCAGCCCATCTTGCGCGTTTCGACGACGACGACGACGATCCTTTTGTCGGCGACGCCGGCGGCGAGCGTTATTTCAATCGCGAGCTGTCGTGGCTAGCGTTCAACCGGCGCGTGCTGGAAGAAGCGCGCAATCCCGCGCATCCCTTGCTCGAGCGGTTGCGCTTCCTGTCGATATCGGGCTCGAACCTCGACGAATTCTTCATGGTCCGCGTCGCCGGGTTGAAGGGGCAGCAGCTTCAGGATGTCGAGCGCAAATCGGTCGATGGCCGCACGCCGAGCCAGCAATTGCGCGAGATCACGATCGAGGCCGATCGGCTGATGCAGGCGCAGCAACATGTGTGGATTTCGCTTAGCGAGGAGCTTTCGGAAAATGGCATCGAGGTGCTGGACGCCGGCGGCATCGCTGAAGAAGACGAGCGCTGGCTGGAAACGCATTTCCGCGATCAAATCTTCCCGATCCTGACGCCGCAGGCGCTCGATCCCGCGCATCCTTTCCCGTTCTTGCCCAACGGCGGATCGAGCCTGATCTTCGATCTCGTCCGCCTTTCCGATGCCGAGCCGATCCGCGAAGTCGTGCTGTTGCCAAATACCGTGCCACGCTTCCTGCGGGTGCCGGGCAAGGCGGCGCGCTATGTTGCGATGGAAACGCTGCTCAAGCATTTCTCGTCGCTGATCTTCCCCGGCTACGACGTGAAGGGGTGCGCCGCCTTCCGGCTGTTGCGCGACAGCGACATCGAAATCGAGGAGGAAGCGGAGGATTTGGTCCGTTACTTCGCCAATGCGATCAAGCGGCGGCGGCGGGGCAGGGTGATCCGTCTCGATCTCGAAACGGGCATGCATGATGCGCTGGGCGTTCTGCTCAAGGAAGAACTCGGCGGCGGGGATGCGATCATCACCGAAAGCGCCGCGTTCCTGGGCATCAGCGACCTAGAATTGCTGGTCGAGGAGAATCGTCCCGATCTCAAATTCCCGCCCTATAGCCCGCGCTTTCCCGAGCGAATCCGCGAATTCGGCGGCGATTGCTTCGCGGCGATCAAGGCCAAGGACATCGTCGTCCATCACCCTTACGAGACGTTCGACGTCGTCCTCGCGTTTCTCAAGCAGGCGGCGGCCGATCCCGACGTGGTGGCGATCAAGCAGACGCTATACCGCGCCGGCAAGCAGCCCGCTGTCATCAACGCGCTGATCGCCGCCGCCGAATCGGGCAAATCGGTGACCGCGGTGGTCGAGCTGAAGGCGCGCTTCGACGAAGAGCAGAACCTGCTGTGGGCGAGCGCGCTGGAGCGCGCCGGCGTCCAGGTCGTCTATGGCTTCATCGACTGGAAGACCCACGCCAAGATCTCGATGGTCGTGCGGCGCGAGGGCAGCGAATATCGCACCTACTGCCATTTCGGCACCGGCAATTATCACCCGATCACCGCCCGCATCTACACCGATCTGAGCTTCTTCACCGCCGACCCGCGGATCGGCAGCGACGCCGCCCATGTGTTCAATTACATCACCGGCTATGTCGAACCCGAGCATCTCGCGCTCATCAGCATGTCGCCCCGCGACTTGCGGAGCCGGTTGGTCGAGCTGATCGACGTCGAGACCGCCAATGCCCGCACCGGCCTGCCGGCAGCGATCTGGGCCAAGATGAATTCGGTGGTCGATCCCGCGGTGATCGAAAAGCTCTACGAGGCTTCGAGCGCCGGCGTCGAAATCGATCTGATCGTGCGCGGCATCTGCTGCCTGCGACCGGGCGTGCCGGGGCTGTCCGAAAACATCCGCGTCAAATCGGTGATCGGCCGCTTTCTCGAGCACAGTCGCATCTGGGCGTTCGGCAACGGCAAGGCGCTACCCAATGACGGCGCCAAGCTGTTCATCTCGTCGGCCGATTGGATGCCGCGCAATTTCGATCGGCGCGTCGAATATATGCTGCCGATCGAGAACCCGACGGTGCACGATCAGATCCTCGATCAGGTGATGGTCGCCAATCTCCTCGACAACGAACAGAGCTGGGAATTGCAGGCCGATGGCAGCTATGTTCGCGATCAGCCCGGTGATCGGCCGTTCAACCTGCATCGTTATTTCATGACCAACCCGTCGCTATCGGGCCGCGGCGCTGCGCTCGATCACCGCGAGTCGGTGCCCAAACTCTCGCTCAGACGCCGGCGTTGACGCCAGCGATGGCGACGCTCCTGTTCCGCAAGACGAAGCCCGAGATCGGCGCGCATCCTCGCACGGCGATCATCGACATCGGCTCGAATTCGGTGCGCCTCGTGGTTTATCAGGGCCCGGCGCGATTGCCGTCGATCCTGTTCAACGAAAAGGTCATGGCGGGGCTCGGGCGCGATCTCGCCAGCAAGGGCGCGATCGATCCGGAGGCGATGGCGCGCGCGCAGGCGGCGCTGGCGCGGTTCGCCGCCGTGGTGCGCGCGATGGAGGTGGCGACGATCCGCACCGTCGCCACAGCGGCGGTGCGTGACGCCGCCAATGGCCACGAACTGATCGACCATGCCGAGGCGATCGGGCTGGAGGTCGAGTTGCTGTCGGGCGAGGAGGAAGCGCTGGCAGCGGGTTACGGCGTGTTGTCGGGCATTCCCGATGCCGATGGGATCGTTGGCGATCTCGGCGGTGGTAGCCTGGAGCTGGTGCGGTTGGAGCGCGGCGAGCCGACCGAGCGCGTGTCGTTCCCGCTCGGCGTGCTGCGGATCGGTGCGATCCGCGCCAGAGGCAAGGGCGCGCTCGATCGCCACGTCACCAAGACCATCGGCAAATCGGGTTGGGCGGGCAGCGGCGCTGACAAGCCTTTCTATCTGGTCGGCGGCTCGTGGCGATCGCTTGGCCGGCTCGATATGCATCTGACCGGCTATCCGCTGCCGATCATCCACCAATATGAGATGGTCCCGACGACGGTCGCGCGGATCGGGCGGACGATCGCGCATCTCGATCGCGCGCGGTTGCGCCAGGTGCCCGATTTATCGAACGCGCGTATCCCGACATTGGGGGACGCGGCGATGCTGCTCGGCATGCTGATCCGTCAGCTCGGCAGCGAAACGACGATCGTCTCCGCCTTCGGTTTGCGCGAAGGACTGCTGTACGGCGCGCTGAGCGAGCATGAGCGCGGCGAGGATCCGCTGATCACCGGCGCGCGTGACGAGGGGCGGCGGCTGGGGCGTTTTGCCGAACATGGCGATCTGCTCGATCGCTGGATCGCGCCCTTGTTCGTCGAGGACGATGTCGATCTCGCCCGGCTGCGCCATGCCGCGTGCCTGCTCGCCGATGTCGGCTGGCACGCTAATCCGGAGTTTCGCGCCGAGCGCGGGATGGAAATCGCGCTGCACGGCAATTGGGTGGCGATCGATGCGCGGGGCCGCGCACTGATCGCCCAGGCGCTGTTTACCGGGCTGGGCGGCGGCAACGGATCGCCCGCGCCGCTGCCCGCGCTCGCCTCGGCGGAAGACCTGCGACGCGCAATGGTGTGGGGGCTGGCGATCCGGCTCGGCCAGCGGATGAGCGGCGGCGTCGCCGGGCCGCTCGACCGCGCGGCGCTCCGCCGCGAGGGCAGGGCGATCGTGCTGACGCTGCCCGAAAGCGACGCTGCGCTTTACGGCGAGACTGTCGAGCGCCGTCACAAGGCGCTGGCCACGGGGCTGGGGGGCGAACCTCGGCTGACGCTGACGTAACGGCTCAGCCGCAATTGATCCGCGTCACCACATTGCCGGCGTCGAGGTGGAGATTGAGGCGATCGCGGCGAAAGTCCATCGTCACCATCGTGCCGGGTTGAATCCATCGGAGGCTCTTTGCGCCCGATCGATCGAGCGCCGCGGCGCCAAGCTCGGCGGTTGCGGCTTTGCCGACCAGATCGTCGAGCCCATCGGCCTTGCACGATTGCGCGGCGCCGCCCACCACCGGTGTCTGCGCCGCAGCGCATGCGCCGAGCAACGCCAGCGGGAGCAGCGCGCGGATCACGCCGCCTCCGTCCGCGTCATCTTGAGCTTGCCGTCCTTGACGCCAAAGCCGAGCCGTCCCTCAACGAGATCGAGCGCATCGCGGCCGAACTGGTCGAATCGCCAGCCCTCGAGGATCGACAGCCCCGCGCGCCGGCCCGCCGCCAGCGCCTCGAGATCGTCGCTGCGCCCGAGCAGCTTGGGCGCGACGTCGATTTCCTTAGCGCGAATCTTGAGCAGCAGCTTGAGCAGATCGGCGATCAGCGCGCCTTCCTTGCCGAGCCCGGCCTTGCGATCGTCGCGCGCGGGCAGGTCGTCCGCGCTCATCGGCTGCGCCTCGGCCAGCGCCGTCATCAGCCGGCCGCCGATGTCGTTGCCCGCCCACGCGCCCGAAAGCCCACGCACGCGCGCCAGATCGGCCTGCTTCTTCGGCGGCGAGCCGGCGAGATCGGCGAGCGTCTCGTCCTTCATGATGCGGCCGCGCGGCAGATTCTTGCCCTGAGCTTCGAGATCGCGCCACCGCGCCAGCGCCTTGAGCCGGCCGAGCACCTCTGGCTTGCGGCCGGCGATCCGCACGCGCTTCCAGGCGAGATCGGGATCGTTGGCGTAATTGGCCGGATCGCCGATCCGGTCCATTTCCTGATCGAGCCATGCGCCGCGCCCGGTCTTCTTGAGCCGCTCGAGCATCATGGGGAAGATCGTCGCGAGATGCGTGACATCGGTGATCGCGTAATCGATCTGCCGCTTGTCGAGCGGGCGGCGGCTCCAATCAGTGAAGCGCGCGCCCTTATCCACCTGGATGCCGAGCCAGCTGTCGACCAGATTGCCGTAGCCGACCTGCTCGCCTTGCCCCAGCGCCATCGCCGCGATCTGCGTGTCGAACAACGGATGCGGCGTCGTGCCGGTGAGATTGTAAACGATTTCGAGGTCCTGCCCGCCGGCGTGGAAGACCTTGAGCACGTCTTCGTTCTTGGTCATCAGATCGAGTAGCGGGGTGAGATCGATGCCCGGCGCCAGCGGATCGATCGCTGCGGCTTCGTTCACGTCGGCGATCTGGATCAGGCACAGCTCGGGCCAGAACGTGTTTTCGCGCATGAACTCGGTATCGACGCAGACGAACGGCGCGGTCGACAGGCGGCTGCAGAGATTGGCGAGGCTCGCCGAGTCCTCGATCAGGTCATGGATATGCATTGCAGCCCCATAGCGAGGGCGGGGCGGGTTGACAAAGTGGCATGTGCGAGGGAAGCGCGACCACTCTCTTGACCGTCATCCCCGCGAAAGCAGGGACCCATCTCCGAACCGCCGCACGCTAGGCACGGATACGAAATGGGTTCCCGCTTTCGCGGGAATGACGGCGGTATTTGGAAGACGATGACCATGCACGCCTATCGCACCCACAATTGCGGCGCCCTGCGCCCCGAAAACGTCGGCGAGGAAGTTCGCGTTTCGGGCTGGGTCCACAAGAAGCGCGATCACGGCGATCTGGTGTTCATCGATCTGCGCGATCATTTCGGCATCACCCAGATCGTCACCGAGGTCGATGGCCCGGCATTCAAGGTGATCGAGAGCCTGAAGAACGAGTCGGTCGTCACCATCACTGGCAAGGTGACGGCGCGCGCGCCCGAGGCGGTCAATCCGAACCTGCCGACCGGCGGCGTCGAGGTCCGCGCGACCGCGGCGACGGTGCAGAGCCAGGCGCACGAACTGCCGATGCCGGTGGCGGGCGACGCCGAGTACCCGGAGGACATCCGCCTCAAATACCGCTTCCTTGATCTGCGCCGCGAGCGGCTGCACCAGAACATAATGTTGCGCTCGTCGGTGATCGCCAGCGTGCGCAAGCGGATGATCGACCAGGGCTTCACCGAATTCCAGACCCCGATCCTGACCGCCTCGTCGCCCGAGGGCGCGCGCGATTACCTTGTTCCCAGCCGCGTTCATCCGGGCAAGTTCTACGCGCTGCCGCAGGCGCCGCAGATGTTCAAGCAGCTGCTGATGGTCGCCGGGTTCGACAAATATTTCCAGATCGCGCCGTGCTTCCGCGACGAGGACGCGCGCGCCGATCGCTCACCGGGTGAGTTCTACCAGCTCGATTTCGAGATGAGCTTCGTCACGCAGGAAGATGTCTTCAACGCGATCGAGCCCGTGCTGCACGGGCTGTTCGAGGAATTCGCCGACTGGCAGGGCAAGGGGCGCAAGGTCTCGGCGCTGCCGTTCAAGCGCATCCCGTTCCGCGAGGCGATGCTCAAATATGGCAGCGACAAGCCCGATCTGCGTAACCCGATCCTGATCTCCGACGTCTCCGATCACTTCAAGGGATCGGGCTTCGGGTTGTTCGATCGTATCGTCGGGGAGGGCGGGGTGGTCCGCGCGATCCCGACGCCGAACACCGCCGAGAAGAGCCGCAAGTTCTTCGACGATCTCAACGATTGGGCGCGTTCTGAGGGCCACGCCGGGCTCGGCTATATCACGCAGAAGAACGGCGAGCTCGGTGGGCCGATCGCCAAAAACCATGGCGAGGAGGCGACGCGCAAACTGATCGCCGATCTCGGGCTGGGTCCGAACGACGGGATCGTGTTCGCGGCGGGCAAGGAATTGCAGGCGGCTAAGCTCGCCGGCGCGGCGCGGACGCGGATTGGGCAGGAGCTCGCCATGATCGACGAGAGCCGGTTCGAGTTCTGCTGGATCGTCGATTTCCCGATGTTCGAATATGACGAGGACGCCAAGAAGGTCGATTTCAGCCACAACCCCTTCTCGATGCCGCAGGGCGAGTTGGACGCGCTGGAGACCAAGGACCCGCTCGATATTCTCGCTTATCAGTACGATATCGTCTGCAACGGCGTGGAGCTGTCATCGGGCGCGATCCGGAACCACCGGCCCGAGATCATGTACAAGGCGTTCGAGATAGCCGGCTATTCCAGGGAAGACGTCGACACCAATTTCGCCGGTATGATCAACGCGTTCAAGTTCGGCGCGCCGCCGCATGGCGGGTCGGCGCCGGGGATCGACCGGATGGTGATGCTGCTCGCCGGTGAGCCCAACATCCGCGAGGTAGTGCTGTTCCCGATGAACCAGCGCGCCGAGGATCTGATGATGGGCGCGCCGGGGCCGGTCAGCGCCAAGCAATTGCGCGAGCTCAATATCCGGCTGGTCGATCAACCCGGCGCTGCGCAGAAGAATGTCGATGAGGTGGTGACGCCCAAGGCGGGGTGATCGTCCCCTCCGGCTTGCGGGAGGGGCCGGGGGAGGGCATGTAACGGCCATGCGCCTCAACCATGCAATCACAACCCCTCCCCTAACCCCTTCCGCAGGCGGGAGGGGAACATGACGATCCATCTCCACGATTATGAATCCGGCCATAAATATGAAGGCCGCTACAAGCACGACCTGAAGAAGCTCCAGAAGCGGCTCGAGAAAATCCAGGTCGCGCACGCCGCCCACAAGCGGCCGGCGATCGTCATGCTCGAAGGGTGGGACGCCTCGGGCAAGGGCGGCATCATCCAGCGAATGACTTCCGAATGGGACCCACGCTTCTACGAGGTCTGGCCGATCAGCGCGCCGACCCCACCAGAGCTGGCGCATCATTTCCTGTGGCGGTTCTGGAAGCGACTCCCCGAAGCCGGCGACATCGCCGTGTTCGATCGTTCTTGGTATGGCCGCGTGCTCGTCGAACGCGTCGAAGGCTATGCGTCCGAGCCCAACTGGCGGCGCGGCTATGACGAGATCAACGCCTTCGAAGCGCAGCAGATCGAAAACGGCACGACGCTAATTAAGCTGTTCATTCATGTAACTCAGGCCGAGCAGGATCGCCGCCTGAAGGCAAGGCTTGAGGAGCCTTGGAAGCATTGGAAGACCGGGCTCGAGGATTATCGCAACCGCGCCAAGCGCGACGATTATCTCCGCGCGATGCACGATATGTTCGAGCAGACCGACACCAAGGCGGCGCCGTGGACGGTGATCGACGGCAACGACAAGAAATCAGCTCGGATTGCGGCGCTCACCGCCGTCGCTGACGCGCTCGAGGCGCATGTCGCAATGGAACCGCCGCCGATCGATCCTGAAGTCGAGAAAGTGGCGCGTGAGGCGCTGGGGCTGGACTGACGTCGCGCGACGCCTAGTTGTCATCCCCGCGAAAGCGGGGAGCCAGCTCCTTCGGGTTCACAAGGCCCAGCGGCACGAGATGGGTTCCCGCTTTCGCGGGGATGACGATGGGACCTCCCGGATCGCAGCCGCTCAACGCAACTTGGCGATGTTGAGCCCATCCTCTTTGGCACGTTGCTTGACCGATTCCTCGCTTCGGGTCAGCGCCTTGGCGATCGCCTTCAGCGCCATGCCCTTCTTCGCGAGCGTATGCAGTTTCTGCACCTCGTCCTGCCGCCACGGCTGGCGGTGTCGCTCGAAACTCTTCTCGCTCATGCCGTCTCCTCGGGGATCGGCGAAACCGCGATCACCTCGATCGCCTCGGCCTTACCGTTGAAATCGACCCGTTCGCCGGGCGTCGCGCCGAGCAATGCATGGGCCAGCGGCGCGGCATAGCCGATCCGGTCGCTCGCCGGATCGGCCTCATCGGCGCCGACAATATCGATCACGCGCTCGCGCCCGGCGAGTCGAATGCGAATGCGTGAACCGATGCCGGCCTCGTCATCATCGGGCGGCGGGGCGATCTCGGCGGTGGTCATCCGCGTCACCCAATAGCGCAACTCGCGGCGCAGCGGCTCGATCGCCTCGCCCTCCGCAGCCGTAATCGCCGTCTCCAGCACGGCGACCTTGGCCGCAATCAATCGTCGGCCGCGCGCCGTCACCAGATTCGGCCCCGGCGGCAGCGGCAGTTCGAACCGCGGTTCCTTGTGTTCGTCGTCGCTCTCGCGACGGAAGGCTACACTCATGGCCGTCTAACGATCAGGCGGGCGCAAAGGTGCCGTCGCCGCCCATCACCCACAGCACGCCGTCACGGATCGCGAAATAAGCGCCACGCAGCGCGAGCTTGCCCGCGGCCTCGCGCTCGGCGACGAAAGGAAAGGAGCGTAGATTGGCGAGCGAGACGCGGACGGTTGCGAGCTCGAGCGCGCGGGTCGCTTCGGGCCCGGTGCCGCAGTCTGCGACGACCTTGGCGCGTGCGTCGTCGAGCATATCGACCCAATGCGCGACGAAGCCGCCTTCGCCGGGCGCGGCGCCGTCGAACACGCCGGTCAGCGAGGCCTGGACGCCGCCGCACGAGCCATGGCCCATGACCAGGATTTCGGGCACCTCCAGTTGCGTCACGGCATATTCGATCGCCGCCGAAACGCCGTGTCGGCCACCGCCGGTTTCATAAGGCGGAACAAGCGCGGCGATGTTTCGGACGACGAAGATCTCGCCCGGCGACACGTCGAATACCGTGGCGGGATCGGTGCGGCTGTCGGCGCAGGCGATCACCATCACGCGCGGGCTCTGGCCCTCGGCGAGTTCGGCCCAGCGATCGTGCTGGCGCTTGTAATCGGTGTCGCGAAAGCGGTGGTAGCCGCTGATGAGATCGGAAAAGTCAGTCATGACTGCATCTTTTGCAGGCGCGCGCAGGGGTGGCAAGCGCGGCGAACAATCGCTATCTGGCGGCGATGAACGAGATGACCCCGCTCGCGCGCGAACCGCGGCAGCGCAAACCCGATTGGATCCGCGTCAAGGCGCCGACCAGCGTGGGTTTCGCCGAAACCAAGGCGCTAATGCGCGCGAAGAACCTTTCCACCGTGTGCGAAGAGGCCGCCTGCCCGAACATCGGCGAGTGCTGGACCAAGAAGCACGCCACCGTGATGATCCTGGGCGACACCTGCACGCGGGCGTGCGCCTTCTGCAACGTCAAGACAGGCATGCCGCGCGCCGTCGATCCCCTGGAGCCCGAGCATGTCGCCGAAGTAGCTGTGCAGATGGGGCTCGCGCATATCGTCATCACCTCGGTCGATCGCGACGATCTGCCCGATGGCGGGGCGAAGCAATTCGTCAAGGTGATCGAGGCGATCCGCGCCGCCGCGCCCGCGACAACGATCGAAATCCTCACCCCCGATTTCCGCAACAAGGCCGATGCCGCGGTCGAGATGATCGTCGCGGCGCGACCCGACGTCTATAACCACAACCTCGAAACCGTCCCGCGGCTCTATCCGACGATCCGCCCCGGCGCGCGCTATTATGCCTCGCTGCGGCTGCTGGAAAGCGTGAAGAAGCACGATCCGTCGATCTTCACCAAATCGGGGGTGATGCTGGGACTCGGCGAGCAGCGTTTGGAAATCCATCAGGTGATGGACGACATGCGCTCGGCCGACGTGGATTTCCTGACGATGGGGCAATATCTCCAGCCGACGCCGCGCCACGCCAAGGTGATGGATTTCGTGACACCTGCCGCGTTTGATGCCTATGCCGCAATCGCGCGCGCCAAAGGGTTCTTGCTGGTGGCGTCGTCGCCGCTGACGCGGTCGAGCTATCACGCCGGCGACGATTTCGCCCGGTTGCGCGCCAATCGCGAGGCGAAGCTGGCAGCGGCCGGCAAGGGCGCCACTATCCCGGCGCAGTCCGGGGTCCAGGCTTAAGGCATCTGATGCCCAAGCATCACGAAACCCGGCATTTGCCCTATAGCCCCGAGCAGATGTTCGATCTGGTCGCCGATGTCGGCCGCTATGGCGAGTTCCTGCCCTGGGTCAGCGCGATCCGCGTGCGATCGGACAGCGACACGCAGATGGTCGCGGACATGATCGTCGGCTTCAAGGGTCTGCGCGAAACGTTCACCTCGCGCGTCGAGAAGCAGCGACCGGGCGAGCTCCACGTCGATTATGTCGATGGGCCGCTCAAATATCTGCGCAACCACTGGCACTTCCGACCCGATGGAGCGGGGGGCTGCGTCGTCGATTTCGCGGTCGACTTCGCGTTCAAGAATCGCGTGTTCGAGATGCTGGCAGGCCAGGTATTCGATCGCGCGCTCAGGAAGATGATCGGCGCGTTCGAAGAGCGAGCCCGCGTGCTCTACGGTGCCCGATCGACCGCAACGTCGCCCTCGGACGGCATCAACAGCTCGAGCGCGCACAGCGCCGCCTGAAGCCGCACGCCGCCGCGCCCGAGATCGCCGAACTCCCGCCGATCGGCCACCACCTGCGCTGGATCCGCGCCGCGCTCGGCGCGCGCGAACACGACGGTGCCGACGGGCTTTTTCTCGCTACCGCCGCCGGGGCCGGCGATGCCGGTGATCGCCACCGCGACATCGGCGTCGGACAATTCCAGCGCGCCCTGCGCCATGCTCCACGCCACCGCGACCGACACCGAGCCGAAGGTTTCCAGCACGTCGCTCGAAACCTTGAGCGTGCCGAGCTTGGCATCGTTCGAATAGGTGACGAAACCGCTTTCGAAGACGTCGGATGCCCCCGGCACCTCGGTCAGCGCCGCCGCGACGAGGCCACCGGTGCAGCTTTCGGCGAGCGCGATGCGGCGGCCGAGCGCGCGGTTGGACTCGATCACGCGAGTCGCGGCGGCGATGAGGTCGGCGGGAAGCAGGCTGTCCATAAGATCAGCGCCTATCGGCCGGGCAGATCGGAATGTCGAGCGTCTGGCGATCGCCCGGGTTCCCGAACTGGGCCTGTTTTTCGCGCGCGAATTGCAGCGCAGAGACGATCAGCCCGGCGGTGTTGCGCGCCGGCAGCGGTTGGAGCAGCGTCGCCATGTGATCGATCTGCCGGCAATCCTTGGGCTGGACGGTGCCGATCAGCGCCGGGCCGAGCAATGAGGTCAGCATCGGCCGGGTAAAATCGGATTGCAACAACGGCGCGATATCTGGCCCGGCGACCCGTGCCAGCGCCGCGCGCGCCGCCGGCCAGGCGCGATCGGCCTCAATCTGATATTTGACCAGAAACGCGCCGCCGGTCTGCCGCACCAGCGAAGCCGGCGGCAGCACGCCAGCGCAGATCTGGCCGACCTGCTGGATGAGTTCGGGCATAGCGACCAGCGCGATCGAGGTCGCCTCGGTTGTGGTGACGCACGGCGTCGCCGCCGACGCAGCCGCGCTCGACGCGAACCAACAGGCCGCGCCGACCGAAAGGAACAGCGATTTTATCATGAGAAATCCTCGGGCACGCGGATCGTCGCGCTGGCCTGCGCGGCGATGCCTTCGCCGCGGCCGGCGAAGCCGAGCCGCTCAGTAGTGGTCGCCTTGATGCTGATCTGGCGCGGCGACAGCTTGAGCAGCCCGGCGATACGGTTACGCATCGCGTCGCGGTGCGGGCCGATCTTGGGCGCCTCGCAGATGAGCGTAAGGTCGATGAAGTCGATCACGCCGCCCTCGGCCGCGACGAGATCGGCGGCGTGGGTGAGAAACTGCGCGGAATCGGCGCCGCGCCACTGCGGGTCGCTCGGCGGGAAATGCGTGCCGATGTCCCCCGCGGCGATCGCGCCGAGCAGCGCGTCGGTGATCGCGTGGAGGGCGACATCGGCGTCGCTATGCCCAGATAGCCCCATGTCGTGCGGGATCAGCACGCCGCCGAGCCACAATTGCTCGCCGGCCTCGAGCCGGTGGACGTCGAAGCCGGTCGCGCTGCGCACGCGCAAGCCTGCCGCCAGTCGCGCTTCGGCGGCGGCGACATCGGCGGGATAGGTCACCTTGTCGAGCATCACATCTCCTTCGACCAGCGCCACCGACCCGCCGAACTGGCGCACCATTTGCGCGTCGTCGCTGGCGTCTTCGCCCTCCGGCCAATGTCGATGCGCCGCCAATACCGTCTCGAAGCTGAACGCTTGCGGCGTCTGGACGCGAACCAGCCCGTCGCGCGGGACGATGTCGCCGAGCGCGCGGCCGCCATGCGCCAATGTGTCGGCGACGCCGAGCGCCGGAACCGCGCCGTCATGGTGGTCGAGCGCCGCCAGCAGCGCATCGATCACCGCCGCTGGAACGAACGGCCGCGCGGCATCATGAATCAGCACGCGCCTTGCGCCGCCGGTTGCGGCGATCGCTTCCAACCCGGCGCGAACCGACTCGCGGCGCGTCGCGCCGCCGGTGATGCCCGCGCCGGGGCCGATAGCGGACTCGAGCAAGGCTTGCTGCCCCGCGCCGATCACCGCCATCACATCGTCGATCGCGGGATGGGCGGCGAGCGCTGCATAGCTGTGCGCCAGCATCGGCTTGCCGCCGAGGGCGAGGAATTGCTTGGGGTGTCCGCCGATCCGCGTGCCCTGGCCAGCGGCGACGATCAGCGCAACGGTGCGGTCGGCGGTCATCGCGTCCGCCTAGCGGATGCGCGCCGTGCTTGCCAGCCGCGGCGTGCTCGACTATGCGCTGCCTAAATTTCAGGCACATCATGAAGAAACTCGCGCCCATCCAGATCGGCCCCGTCCGGATCGACTCGCCCATCGTGCTCGCGCCGATGACGGGGGTGTCCGACATGCCGTTTCGCACGCTCGTGCGGCGCTATGGCTCGGGGCTCAACGTCACCGAGATGATCGCCAGCCAGGCCGCGATCCGCGAGACGCGGCAATCGATCCAGAAGGCGGCCTGGCATCCGCTCGAAGAGCCGGTGTCGATGCAGCTGGTCGGCTGCACCGCGCAGGAAATGGGCGAGGCGGCCAAGCTCGCCGCCGACAAGGGCGCGGCGATCGTCGATATCAACATGGGCTGCCCGGTTCGCAAGATCGTCAACGGCTGGGCCGGCTCGGCGCTGATGCGCGATCTGAAACTCGCCGGCGATATCGTTGAATCGGTCGTCAAAGCGGTCGACGTGCCGGTCACACTCAAGATGCGGATGGGCTGGGATCACGCCAGCCTCAACGCGCCCGAGCTCGCCCGCATAGCGCAGGACATCGGCGTCCAGATGATCACCGTTCACGGCCGCACACGCTGCCAGATGTATCGCGGCAGCGCCGATTGGAGCTTCGTCCGGCAGGTCAAGGACGCGGTGACGATCCCGGTGATCGTCAATGGCGACATCTGCTCGATCGAGGACGCCGAAACCGCGCTTGAGCAATCGGGCGCGGACGGGCTGATGATCGGGCGGGGCGCTTATGGTCGGCCGTGGCTGCTTGGCCAGATGATGGCGTGGTTCGCCACCGGGCGACGCGTGCCCGATCCCTCGCTCGACGAACAATATCGCGTTATCGCTGAGCATTACGACGCGATGCTCGATCATTATGGCGCCGAAACCGGTGTCAACATGGCCCGCAAGCATATCGGCTGGTATACGCGCGGGCTGCACGGCTCGGCGGAATTCCGCAACCGCGTCAATCAGGAGCCCGAGGCGGCGGTCGTCAAGGCGATGCTCGCCGAATTCTACGCGCCGTGGCGCTCTCGTGCCGCCGCTTGAGGCCATTGCCGGGGCAGGGCCGAGCCATGCCGAGTTGCTCGCGGCGCTGCCAGTCGCCGTGCTGACGGTCGATCGCCAGGGGCGCATCGCCCACGCCAATGCCGAATGCGAAGCGCTGCTCAACATGTCCGAGCGGGCGATGATCGGTCAGCTGCTCGAAGCGGTCCTGACGCCGCCCGCGTTCGACACGCGACGCGACGGACGCGCGCTCGCCGCGTTCGATACCGAGATCGAGACGAGCCGCGCCGGTCGTATCCGGCTCGACTATCTTGAGGCCGAAGTCGCCGATCCGCAGGGCTGGCGAACGATCACGCTGCATCATGCCGCCACCTCGCGCCGGATCGGGCTGACCGCCGATCGTGCATCGGGCGCGCATGCCGCGATCGGCGCGGCGGCGATGCTCGCCCATGAGATCAAGAATCCGCTTTCCGGCATCCGCGGCGCCGCGCAGCTGATCGCCGGCAGCGGCGATGCCAATGGCGACTTGACCACGCTGATCACGACCGAGGTCGATCGCATTGCCGCGCTGATCGATCGGATGCAGGATTTCACCGACACCCGCCCGCTGACGCCGACGTCGCACAACATCTATCCCTTGCTCGATCACGTGCGCCGCGTCGCCCGCGCTGGCTTTGCACGCGATGTGCCGATCGAGGAACAGTTCGATCCGTCGCTGCCGGCCGTGCTCGCCGACGGCGACGCCGTGCTTCAGGTCATGCTGAATTTGCTCAAGAATGCGTGCGAGGCCGTGCGTGGCCGCGCCACCGGGCGCGTGATGCTGACGACCGCCTATCGCCACGGCATGGCGGTCAGCGCCGCGCAAGGCGCGCCGCGGCGGCCGCTGCCGATCGAAATCTGCGTGATCGACAATGGCGACGGCGCGCCGCCGGAGATCGCCGGCCATTTGTTCGAGCCGTTCGTTTCCGCCAAGCCCGAAGGGCAGGGGCTTGGCCTCGCCTTGGTCGACAAGCTGGTGCGCGACATGGGGGGCATCGTCCAATACGGCCGCGAGGGCGATCCCGTGCACACCGTGTTCCGCGTGTTGTTGCCGCGCGCGTCGCAATGAGCCGCACCGGCCGCATTCTTGTCGTCGACGACGACGCCGCGATCCGCGCCGTGGTCGGCCAGGCGCTCCGCCGTGATGGCCATGACGTCACATTGGTCGGCTCGCTCGCGGAGATGCACGCGCAGCTGGCGAAGGCGGCGCCCGACGTGCTGGTGAGCGACGTCGTCCTGCCCGACGGCAACGGCCTCGACATGATCGCCGCGCTCGTCGCCGAGCATCCCGCGCTGCCGGTGATCGTGCTGTCGGCGCAGAACACGCTGACCACCGCGGTGCGCGCGACCGAGGTCGGCGCTTATGATTACCTGCCCAAGCCGTTCGATCTCGACGCCTTGTCGCATGCGGTGCGCGGCGCGCTCGGCAGTGGGGAACGGGGCGCGGCGGCCGATCCGATCGGCGAGGAAGACCGCGCGCTGCCGTTGATCGGGCGATCGCCGGCGATGCAGGACGTCTACCGGGTGATCGCCCGCGTCGTTGCCAACGATTTGACGGTGCTGATCTCGGGCGAATCGGGCACCGGCAAGGAGCTAGTTGCGCGGGCGATCCACGATCTCGGGCCGCGCCGCCGATCGCCGTTCGTCGCGATCAACATGGCGGCGATCCCGCGCGAGTTGATCGAGGCCGAGCTGTTCGGCCACGAACGCGGCGCCTTCACCGGCGCGCAGGTCCGCACTGCCGGGCGGTTCGAGCAGGCGGCGGGGGGAACGCTGTTCCTCGACGAAATCGGCGACATGCCGATCGAGGCGCAGACCCGGCTGCTGCGCGTGCTGCAATCGGGCGAGTTCACCACCGTTGGCGGCGCGCGCACAATCCGCGCCGATGTGCGCATCGTCGCTGCGACGAATCGCGCGCTCGACAGGCTCGTCGCCTCGGGCCAGTTCCGCGAGGACCTATTCTATCGGCTCAACGTCGTGCCGGTCGCCTTGCCGGCGCTGCGCGAACGACGCCAGGACGTCGCGTTGCTCGCGCGCCATTTCCTCGATCGCGCCGCCGAGGAAGGGCTGCCGCGCAAGCAACTCTCCGAAACGGCGACGACCGCGCTGATCGCGCACGATTGGCCGGGCAACGTCCGCGAGCTGGAAAATCTGATGCGTCGGATCGCCGTGCTGGGCCGCGAGGACGTGATCGGCGGCGAGGCGATCCAGGCGATCCTCGGAGCGCCCGCTATCGAACCTGCCGCAATGTCCAACCCGGCGATCGAGGCGGCAGTGCACGCCCGCCTCGCAGCGCTCGCTCGAGACAATCCCGCCGCGCTCGACGACGGGACGCTTTATGATCGCGTGATCGGCGAAGTCGAGCGGCCGCTGATCGAGGCGATGCTCGCGCGCCATGGCGGCAACCAGTTGCGCGCCGCCCGAGCACTCGGGATCAACCGCAATACGCTGAAAAAACGGCTCGATACGCTCGGCATAGACCCCGATCGCTAAGCCATGCGCCACGACCGGGCGAGCGCCATCAGCGCTGAAGCGTCACATTATGTGTTTTCGTTGCAACGCTGACGTTGTATCCCTGCAACGATGGATGCGGTGTCCGACCCCGAATTTCTCATGACGTCATCTCGCCGGCGGTTCGCCGTGACGCCCGCGATCGAGATCGCCGTGGTCGCCGCGGCGGTGGTGATGGGGATCGTCACCTATCGGATTCTCCACGGCAACGGCCAGCCGCAGCAATTGCTGAGCCCCGGGATCGCGGCATTGCTGTTGCTCGGCAATCTGGTGCCGGTGGTCGCGTTGATGGTATTGGTCGGCCGCCGCATCGCCCGCCGCCGGGCCGCGCGAGCCAATGTCGGGGGCGACGGGCGGCTTCACGTCCGGCTGGTGGCGACCTTCTCGCTGATCGCCAGCGTGCCGATCGTGCTGACGGTGATCGCGGCATCGCTGATGTTCCAGTCGGTCAACGAATATTGGGTGTCGAATCGCGCCGAGAACGCCTTCGATTCAACTGTAGAACTTGTTCAGGATGCCCAACAACAATCGATTGATCGCTGGATCGACGAAGCGAGAACAATGGGGCAGGACATCGCGACCAATCGAGGGCAGTATCGTCCGGGCACGTCGATATTCAGTCGGTATCTCGCCTATCAGGCCTATAATAGGCATCTCTCGCAAGCTGTTGCTTTTGAATATACCGGCAAGGACGGTGTAAACATCATTGGGGTTTGCAATATCCCCGATGTCTGTAGTGCACCCGACGAAAAGTCTTTTGACCAACGCGTGACGCCGGAGCGGCTAAACCTCGTTCGCAAGAATCCGAAGCCGCTGATCGATCGCACGCCAGACACGATCTGGGTGTTGCTCCAACTTCCCGGAATGCCAAACGTCTATTTGTACGTCGGCACCAATGAGGATGCCAAGTTTCTGGATCGCCAGCATCTCGCTGCGACCGATGTTATCCGTGATTACAGAGGCCTCCAGGGCCGCGCCCGCGCGCTTCAACTCAAATTCAACGCCGTGCTGTTTGCGGTCGCGGTGCTGATCGTCGGCCTGACGGTATGGATCGCGCTCGCCGTCGCCGATCGGCTCGTCCGTCCGGTCAACGAACTGGTCGGCGCCGCGCGGCGGGTGGCGGACGGCGATCTCGCGGTGCGCGTGCCCGAGCCCAAGACGCGCGACGAGATCGGCACGCTTGGCAGCGCCTTCAACATCATGACGCAGCGGCTCGAGGTGCAGACCTCCGCGCTAGACAGCCGACGTGCGCTGATCGAGGCGGTGATGTCTGGCGTCACCGCCGGCGTCATCGCGATCGGCCGGGACCGCGAGGTACAGCTCGTCAACAGCTCGGCGGCGATGATGCTTCACGTCGATGGCCGCAATCCGGTCGGCCATCCGCTCGCCGCGCTGGCACCCGAGCTCGACGCGCTGCTCGGCGGCGAGACGCGCGAGGCGATCGTCCAGGTCTCGGCCGACGGCGACGCCAAGACGCTCGCCGTCAAGATCACCGGCGACGACACCGGCCAGGTGCTCACTTTCGACGACATCACCCAGCAATTGCTCGATCAGCGCCGCGCCGCGTGGTCTGATGTCGCGCGGCGCATCGCGCACGAAATCAAGAATCCGCTCACCCCGATCCAGCTCGCCGCGGAACGCCTCCAGCGTCGCTACGGCAAGCAATTCGAGGGCGGCGACAGCACCTTCAACCGTCTGACCGAGACGATCGTCCGACAGGTCGGCGATCTGCGCCGGATGGTCGACGAATTCTCGTCGTTCGCGCGGATGCCAAAGCCCGTGTTTCGCGAGGAATCGCTGCTCGACATCGGGCGTCAAGCATTGTTCCTGCACGAAGTCGCGCACGGCCACGTCCGCTTTGCGCTGGTCCATGACGATCCGCCGCCGATGCTGGTCTGCGATCGTCGCCAGATCGGCCAGGCGCTGACCAACATCGTCAAGAACGCGGTCGAGGCGATCGAGGCGAAGGGCGAGGACGCCACTGGCGAGATCACGATGAGCCTGGCCAATGCCGGCGGCGTCGCAACGATTTCGGTCGCGGACGACGGCGTCGGGCTGCCCGACGATCGCCACCGCCTCGTCGAACCCTATATGACGACGCGCGTGCGGGGCACCGGCCTCGGCCTCGCCATCGTCAAGAAGATCGCCGAAGAGCATTTCGGCACGATCGATTTCGCCGATCGCCCCGGCGGCGGCACGATCGTGACGATGCGCCTCGATGCCAAGATGCTGGCGTCGCTCGATGCCGCCGCGACCGATCCTGCCCCCGACGGCGATGAAGTTCTACCCGCCGCCCTTACTCGCACCCGGACACATTGAATTATGGCGCTCGACATCCTTGTCGTCGATGATGAACTCGACATTCGCGAACTCGTCGCCGGCGTGCTGGAAGACGAGGGCTATGAAACCCGCACCGCGGCCGACAGCGATGCTGCGTTGGAGGCAATCGCCGCGCGGCGGCCCTCGCTGGTGCTGCTCGACGTCTGGTTGCATGGCTCGCGACTCGACGGGCTTGAGCTGCTCGATGAGCTCAAACGGCGCGATCCCTCGATCCCGGTGCTGGTAATTTCCGGCCACGGCAATCTCGACACCGCGGTTGCGGCCATCCGCCGCGGCGCCGCCGATTTCATCGAAAAGCCGTTCGAGGCCGAGCGGCTGTTGCTGATGGTCGCGCGCGCAACCGAAACCGAACGGCTCAAGCGGGAGGTCGAATCGCTGCGCGCCACCGTCGGGCGGGAAACCGATCTCACCGGCAGTTCTGCATCGATCAACGGTATCCGCGCGACGCTGAAGCGGGTGGCGTCGACCGGCAGCCGGGTGATGATCATGGGGCCGGCGGGCGTGGGCAAGGAAGTAGCGGCGCGGCTGCTCCACGGCTGGAGCCAGCGCGGCGAGGCGCCGTTCGTCATCGTAAGCGCCGCCCGAATGACGCCCGAGCGCGTCGAGGAGGAGCTGTTCGGCGTGGAGGAGGGGGGCGATCTGGTCCGTCCCGGCATGCTCGAACAAGCGCATGGCGGCACTCTGTTCCTAGACGAGATCGCCGACATGCCGATCGCCACGCAGGCGCGTATTCTGCGCGTGCTGACCGATCAGAGCTTCACGCGGATTGGCGGGCAGCGCGTGGTGAAGGTCGATGTCCGAGTCGTCTCGGCGACCGGGCGCGATCTGATGGTGGAAATCGCCGAGGGCCGGTTCCGCGAAGATCTCTATTATCGTCTCAACGTCGTCCCGGTCGACATTCCCTCGCTGTCCGAACGACGCGAGGACATTCCGCCGCTGGTCGATCATTTCGTCGCGCATTACGCCGCTGAGCGCCGCGTGCCAACGCCCGAGGTCGCGCCCGATGCGATGGTCGCGCTGCAATCCTATGATTGGCCCGGCAATGTCCGCCAGCTGCGCAACGTCGTCGAGCGCACCGTGATCCTCGCGCCGGGCGATCGCATCGGGCGGATCGATCTCGATCTGTTGCCCGCCGAAGTTCGCGGCGATCAGGGCGAGGTCGGCGGCGCGACGGCGATCATGGGATCGCCGCTGCGCGAAGCACGTGAAACCTTTGAGCGCGAATATCTGCGCGTCCAGATCCGGCGCTTTTCGGGCAATATCTCGCGCACCGCCAGCTTCATCGGGATGGAGCGATCGGCGCTCCACCGCAAGCTCAAGCTGCTCGGCATCACCGAGACGCGCAACGAGGAATAATCCCTAGCATATGGACGCACCGCCATCGCGTCCCTAGATTGCCGGTTCGCGCGCGAACTGCGCGGCTCCGACGCCGGGAATCCGGCGCAATGCGGGTTCACGACCCCGCCAAGAACAAAGGGATCCGATGATGGCCGACAAGCAGACCTCGCTTCAGGACCTGTTTCTAAACGCGTTGCGCAAATCGAAGGCGCCGGTGACGATGTTTCTCGTCAAGGGCGTCAAGCTTCAGGGCATCGTCACCTGGTTCGACAATTTCTCGGTGCTGTTGCGGCGCGATGGTCAATCACAGCTGATCTACAAGCATGCCATCTCGACGATCATGCCGTCGGGTCCGATCGACGTCACCGCGATCACCGAGGCAATGGGCGATGGCTCGAAGAAGCAGCCGCTGCTTCAGGAAATCTTTTTGAACGCTGTGCGCAAATCGAACGACAGCGTCACCATGTTCCTGGTCAACGGCGTGATGCTGCAGGGCCAGATCGCGGCGTTCGACCTGTTCTGCATGCTGCTCCAGCGCGAGGGGCTGTCGCAACTCGTTTACAAGCATGCCGTATCGACCGTTCAGCCGGCGCATCCGCTCAACCTCGCTGAAGAAACCAGCGGATCGAGCGAGGATTGAGCACCGGGTTCGACCGCGATCGCGGTGAATTCTCGCGCGGCGCGCGCGCCGTTGTCGTGCTGCCCGATCAAGGCGACGCACACCGCGACGCCGACGCGCGCCTGGCCGAAACCGCCGGCCTGGCCGAGGCGATCGGCCTGGTCGTGGCGGAGCGCGTGGCGTTCAGGGTGCGCAGCGCCAAGCCGGCGACGTTGATCGGCAGCGGCCAAGCGGAGCAGATCGCCGCTACGATCCGGATGGAGGACGCGCAACTAGCGGTGTTCGACGCGGCATTGACTCCGGTGCAGCAGCGCAATCTCGAAACCGCGCTCGAATGCAAGGTGATCGATCGCACCGGCTTGATCCTAGAGATTTTTGGGGAACGCGCGGCCACCGCCGAAGGGCGCCTGCAGGTCGAGCTGGCGCATCTCGATTATCAGGCCGGCCGGCTGGTGCGCAGCTGGACCCATCTCGAGCGGCAGCGCGGCGGTTTCGGCTTCCTCGGCGGCCCGGGCGAAACGCAGATCGAGGCAGATCGCCGCTTGATCCGCGATCGCATGGCGCGGTTGCGGCGCGAGCTCGATCAGGTCAAACGCACGCGCGGCCTCCA
Organism: Sphingomonas koreensis; assembly: GCA_006438735.1. Lineage (GTDB taxonomy): Bacteria > Pseudomonadota > Alphaproteobacteria > Sphingomonadales > Sphingomonadaceae > Sphingomonas > Sphingomonas koreensis_A. The sequence goes on from RCZF01000001.1 coordinate 798,641, forward strand.
CCGCGATCGCCGGCAACGCGCGCCGTGGCCGGTGATTGCGCTGGTGGGCTATACCAACGCCGGAAAATCGACGCTTTTCAATCGTGTGACGGGCGCCGACGTCATGGCGGAAAACCTGCTGTTCGCGACGCTCGATCCGACATTGCGGCAAATCCAGCTGCCCGGAATCGACAAGGCGATTTTGTCGGACACGGTGGGGTTCGTCTCCGATCTGCCGACACAGTTGGTCGCCGCCTTCAAGGCCACGCTGGAGGAAGTCGTGTCGGCCGATCTGCTGATCCACGTCCGCGACATTGCGCATCCCGACAGCGAAGCACAGCGCGCCGACGTCGAGACGGTGCTGAGCGAGATTGGCGTCGCCGACGCCAGCATCACGCCCCGCCTGGAGGCCTGGAACAAGCTCGATCTGCTCGACGAGGATTCGCGCGCGGCGATGATCGCGGAGGCTGACCGGCGCGAGGATGTCGTGGCGCTCTCCGCGCTGACCGGGGAGGGGGTGGATACCCTGCTTGCCGTCGCCGCCGAGCGGCTGACCGAGGGACATCGTCGCTACACGATCAAGCTGGCCACTGCGGATGGCGCCGGCGCGGCGTGGCTCCACGCGCATGGCGACGTGCTCGGGCAGGGGGTGGAGGGCGATCGCGCCTGGTACGAAGTCCGGCTAGCGCCTCGCGATTATGAACGGTTTACCCAGCGCTCCGCTTGACCGTCTGCCACAGCGCTTCCTTGTCATCGAGATCAAGGCGCGCAAAGCCATCGCCGGCTTCGGATTCCATGGCGCGAAATCGGCGCTCGAATTTAGCGGTCGCCGCGCGCAACGCCGCCTCGGGCTCGACGCCGAGCTTGCGCGCCCAGTTGACTGTCGCGAACAGCAGATCGCCGATTTCGTCATTGCGCTCGGCGTCAGTGGCGGCGGCTTCGACTTCGGCCAACTCCTCGGCGATCTTGGCGCGCGCGCCGGCGGGATCGGGCCAGTCGAACCCGACACGCGCCGCGCGCTTCTGGATCTTTTCGGCACGAAGCAACGCCGGCAGTCCGAGCGCGACCCCGTCTAGCGCACTTGACGACGCACCGGCATCGTTCTTGGCAGCGCGCTCCTCAGCCTTGATCTGCTCCCACAGACGATGGCCGCCGTCGGCGCGATCGCCGAAGATATGCGGATGGCGGCGCTCCATCTTGTCGGCGATCGCGGTGGCGACGTCATCGAACGCGAACAATCCGGCTTCCTCGGCCATCCGCGCGTGAAAGATCACCTGGAGCAGCAAGTCGCCGAGCTCGTCCTTGAGCTCGGCCATGTCGCCACGATCGATCGCGTCGGCAACCTCATAGGCTTCCTCGATCGTATAAGGCGCGATCGTCGCGAATGTCTGGACGGTGTCCCACTCGCAACCGCGCTCGGGATCGCGCAGTCGCGCCATTACCGCGCGAAGCCGCTCGATCGGCTGGAGGGGAGTCCCCGTCTCGCTCATAATCTAAGTCCGATAATATACATTATGTTAAACTGGCATTGTTCGTGCGGGGTTCGAGGATAAGTGTGTCCCCCTCGACCCGCCAGCCCTTGAGCCGTGACAAGAAGTTCATGCCGAGCACGTCGGTGTCGCCGAACGACGCCGAGACGACGACAGGCAGATCGCTCGCATCAATGCTGCCGATCTCGAGGCTTGCGATCGAGGAGCGCTGCGCCGCCACCGATCCGTTAGCGGTCGATAATATCGTCGCGAATGGACTTTCGCTCAGGTCGAGCTGCGCAGCTTTTGCCGTATCGGCTGAAATCGCCGTCGTCGTCGCGCCGCTATCGATCAGCATGCGGCGCTTGACGCCGTTGATGCTGGCGTCGGCCCAGAAATGGCCGTCATCGGCCTTGTTGATACGAACATTGCCGCCGACGACGCTCTGGTCACCACCGCCGATCGCGTCGGTGACGCGCGCCCAACCGGCTGCAACGCGGTGACGCGCTGACACGATCAGCATCGCGACCGCAAAGATCGCGACCCAGGCAAGCGCCATTTTCGTCGCTTGGCCGATCGGCATCCGCCGCGCGATCAGTGCCGACAAAGGCAGCACCAGCAGCAACGCGAGGAACAGCGCGTTGAGGCTGGTATCGCCGGTCACAGAACGATCTCCAGCCCGTCATACCCGGGCTCGATTCCCGCCGGCAGCTCGCGCGCTAGCGTGGCATAATCCATCGACTGATCCATGTGGATCAGCACGGTGCGGGCAACGCCGAGATCGCCGCTCCAGCCGATCACCTCGTCGACCGTGGCATGCGTGGGATGTGGACGGCGGCGAAGCGCGTCCGCGATCCAAACATCTGCGTTCTCATAGAGCGTCACCATATCGGCCGTCAGATGCTTGAAATCGGTTGCATAAACCATCGATCGCCCGGCTGCCTCGAAGCGAAGTCCGGCGGCGGTGATCGAACCATGCGGCTGATCGACGACGCGGATCGAAAGATCGCCGATCGTCATTTGATCGGGCAACGGCTCACCCGCGACGGTCGGCGGATAGCCGTCTCGCCCGGCGAAAACATAGGCGAACCGCGCGGTCAGCGACGCCAAGGTATCGCGCCGCGCAAATCCCGGCACGGGGCCGCCTATGGCGTGGAAAATCTGTCGGAGATCGTCGATACCGTGGCAGTGATCGGCGTGGTCGTGGGTCCAGATCACCGCATCGACGGTGCCGACATTCGCAGCCAGCAACTGCGCGCGCATGTCAGGGCTTGTGTCGATCAGCACGCGCGCCTCGGCAGTTTCGACGAGGATCGAAGCGCGGGTGCGGCGGTTGCGGGGATCGTTGGGATCGCATGCGCCCCAATCGTTGCCGATACGCGGCACGCCGGATGATGTGCCGGAGCCGAGGATGCGGACCTTCATGCCCGCGTCTTGGCGAACAATTCGTGGAAGTTCTTCGCCGTAACCGCTTTCAGATCATCGACATTTTCGCCGCGTAGATCGGCGAGAAAAGCCGCCGTATCGGCGACGAATGCCGGCTCGCCGGGTTTCCCGCGGTGAGGCACAGGCGCAAGGAACGGCGCGTCGGTTTCGATCAACAGCCGCTCGATCGGCAGCCGCGCGGCGGTTTCCTGCAAATCCTTGGCGTTCTTGAAGGTCACAATGCCGGAGATCGAGATGTAGAATCCCAGCGCGAGCGCCTTGTCGGCGAACGCGCCGCTTGCGGTGAAGCAGTGGATCACGCCGGGATAGGCGCCCTTCCCCATTTCGTCGGCGAGGATCGCGGCGGTGTCCTCCTCGGCGTCGCGGGTGTGGACGACGATCGGCAGGCCGGTTTCGCGCGCGGCGGCGATGTGCGAGCGGAAACTCGCTTGCTGGCGGGCGCGATCGCTATGGTCGTAATAATAATCGAGGCCGCTCTCGCCGATGCCGACGACGCGCGGGTGCTGGGCGCGCTCGACCAGCTTGGCGGTATTCATGTCGGGATGCTGATCGGCTTCGTGCGGATGGATGCCGATCGTCGCCCACACGTCGGGTTCGCGCTCGGCGGTGGCGACAACGGCATCCCATTCGCTTTCGCGCGTCGAGATGTTGAGCATCGCCGTCACGCCACGCGCCCGGGCGCGGTCGAGCACCGCCTGCTGTTCTTCAACCAAGCCCTTGTAATTCAGGTGACAATGGCTGTCGGCAAGCATCAGGCAGGCTCCGCCGCCGGGGCTTCTAGGCGCGGGAACACCGGGCTCGGCGGGGCGAGGCGGAAATCGCTTTCCGCGAGCATTTGGTACCAGCGATCATCGTCGAGTGCGGCATGGTCTCGGGCGGCGACGCCGAGTTGATCGAGTACCTTGTCGGCCGAGGCCGGGATGACGGGATAGATGGTGATCGCGAGATCACGGATCGCGCGGACGAGCGTGCCGAGCACGGCGTGCATCCGATCGGGATCGGTCTTGCGCAGCGCCCAGGGCGCCTGCACATCGATATATTGATTGCACGCAAAAACGCCGCGAATCCAAGCCTCTACGGCTTGAGATAGCGCAAGTTTATCGAACAAACTTCGAAATTCCCGGCCGGCGTCAGCCACGGCGGCGAGCAATTCGGCGTCGGCGGCGTCACCCTTCCCCGCTTCCGGGAGCTTGCCATCGAGGTTCTTGGCGATGAACGAAAGCGTGCGCTGCGCGAGGTTGCCAAAGCTGTTCGAGAGATCGGCATTCGACCGTGTTACAATGGCTTCTGCGGAGAAGCTGCCATCGTTTCCGAAGCTGATGTCGCGCATCAGGAAATAGCGAAGCGCATCGACGCCGAAGCGATCGGCAAGCTCTACGGGGTCGACGATGTTACCGGTCGATTTCGACATTTTCTCGCCGCGGTTGAGGACGAATCCGTGGCCGAAAGTTTGCACTGGCAGCTCGATGTTGGCGGACATCAGGAAGGCCGGCCAATAAATCGTGTGGAAGCGGACGATATCCTTCCCGATCAGATGGAGATTTGCCGGCCAGTAGCGCGCGAAGTCTCCGCCAACTTCGGGGTAACCGAGCCCGCTGATGTAGTTCGTGAGCGCATCGACCCAGACGTACATGACATGGCCGTCGCTACCCGGCACCTTGACGCCCCAATCGAAACTGGTCCGCGATACCGACAGGTCGGACAGGCCGCCCTCGACGAAGCGGAGGATTTCGTTGCGGCGGCTTTCGGGCTCGATGAATTCGGGGTGCGCGGCGTAATAATCGAGCAGGCGCTGCTGATATTTTGACAGGCGGAAGAACCAGGTTTCCTCGGCGGTCCATTCGACCGGCGCGCCGTTGGGGGAGAGCTTGCCCCCTTCCCCGTCGATCAGTTCCTTCTCGTCGTAGAACGCCTCGTCGCGGACCGAATACCAGCCCTCATAACGATCGAGATAGAGGTCGCCGGCGGCCTCCATCGCCTTCCAGAGCGCCTGGGTGGCGGCGTGGTGCTGCGGCTCGACGGTGCGGATGAAGCGATCGTAGGAGATGTTGAGTTTCGCCGCCATCTCCTGGAAATAGCCGGACATTTCGTCGGCGAGCGCGCGCACCTCGACGCCGCGGGCGCGCGCCGTCTGGACCATCTTGAGGCCGTGCTCGTCGGTGCCGGTCTGGAAGCGCACGTCGCGCCCCGCCTGGCGGTGGAACCGCGCGATCGCATCGGCGGCGATCGCCTCATAGGCATGGCCGATATGCGGGCGGCCATTGGGATAATTGATCGCGGTGGTGATGTAGAAGGGGTCGGCCATGCGCGGCTGTTAGCCGATTGGTGGGCGGTGGCAAAGGGGCGAGCGGCGCCGACTTCTCAAACGCCAGCGATCTAGTCAGCCTTCGACGCTCGCTGCTGCTGCAAACTGATAACGTCGGCAACTTTCGCCTGCAATTTGGCCATATAAGGCTCGCCAAATTGGCGCATCTTCTCTGTGTTATATCCCGCGATGGCTATCTTATAGCGAGATACTTCATCGACCAGCGCAGCGCGCAGATTTTCTAACTCATTGTCGGTCAATGCTTCTCTACGGTGATAGGCTGTGGTGGTGTGCATGAAGCAAGGATGCCGCGATCATGCTTAGTCGGCAAGCCTCCCCCTTGTCGAAGACTACGCCGCCAACCGCGCCACCAACCCAGCCATCTCATACACGCTTGCGCGCTGATCCAGCGACAAGCCCCGCGCGCTCGCCGCCAGCAAGCGCGCCGCTTCCTGGGCGTCGAGGGCCGTCCGCAGCGCCTCTCCTGCCCGCGTCGTCGCGGCTTCGGCGATGAAGGCGGGGGCGCGGTCCAGGAAAGCTTCGTAGCGTTGTTGCTGGGCCTTGAGGGCGAGCGACTTGGCCAACGCGGAGCGTTCGGCGTTTGTGGGGTCGCCGGTGGTGGCGATTGTCGTCAGCGCCTTGTCCATGCCGGCGATGTCGAGGCCGGCGAAATCGAGCGCGCGGCCGAGCGAGCCCTTGGCGCCGGCGACGATCGCGGCGATTTCCGCGCGCGGGGCATCGGGCATGCGGCGGGCGAGTTCGTCGGCGAGCACGTCTGCGGCGAGCGGCTCGAAGCGGAGCAGGCGGCAGCGTGAGCGGATCGTCGGGAGCAGGCGGCCGGGGGCGTGGCTGACGAGGAGGAAGATCGTGCCGGCGGGCGGCTCCTCGAGGTTCTTGAGCAGCGCGTTGGCGGCGGCGCGTTCGAGATCGTCGATCGCGTCGATGATGACGATGCGGCGCGGCGACAGCGACGGGGTGGTCGCGAATAGCGGTTGAAGGGCGCGGACCTGCGCGATCGGGATCGAGCGGGCGAGATCCTGGTCGGGCTTTTCGGGGTCCTTGGGAAGGCGGGAGAGGATTCGGTAATCGGGGTGCGAGCCGGCTTCGATGAGGGAGCGGGTGCGGGTGCCGGGGGGGGTGACGATCCCCTCCCCTTCGTCACCCCGGGCTTGACCCGGGGTTAGGCTACTTTCTTGATCCAAGAGAGAAGAAGAAGCCTCACCCCGGCTCGGGGGCCGGGGTGACGTTGAGGGGAGGTCGCCGGCGGCCTCCGCCAGCATCCGCATCGCCGCCATGCGCGCAAAGCTGCCCTTCCCTACCCCTTGCGGGCCGGCGAAGAGCCAGGCGTGATGCATTGAACTGCCGTGGGCGGCGGCAAGAAAGGTCTGGTGGGCGCGCGCATTGCCGATCAGTGACGTCATGGCAGCAGGTCGGTTAGGCCCGCCAGCAGGCGCTCTGTCACGGCCTCGGGGGTGCCGGTGGCATCGACCAGGCGGACGCGATCGGGCTCGGCGGCGGCGAAACGGCGGAACGCATCGGCGACGTCGCGATGAAAGCCTGCCCCGCGCGCGGCGAAGCGATCGGCGGCGGCGCCGTCGCGGCCGGTGGCGCGCGCGGCGCCTTCGTCATGCGGCACTTCCAAGACGAAAGTGCGATCGGGCAACAATCCGCGCGAGCCGAAGCCGTGCAGCGCCAGCACCGCGGCGTCATCGATCCCGCCGGCGACGCCCTGATAGGCGCGGCTCGAATCGACGAAACGGTCGCAGATCACCCACGCCCCCGCGCCGATCGCGGGGTTGATCCGCTTTTCGACATGGTCGGCGCGGGCCGCGGCGAACAGCAACGCCTCGCTGTGCGGGCTCCAGCGCGTGACCTCGCCGTGCATGAGGAGGCCGCGAATCGCCTCGGCGCCCTCGCTGCCGCCGGGTTCGCGGGTGACGAGCGCCTCGATACCGCGGTCGTGAAGCGCGGCGGCGAGACGCTTCGCCTGGGTCGACTTGCCCGCCCCCTCGCCGCCTTCGAGCGAGATGAAGCGGCCGGTGCTCACCGCCGCCGCCTCAAACGAGTGTCAGCAGGCCGTTCCACGCGCGGCGGAAGAAGCCCGCCTTGCCGACATCCTTGGCGGCGACCAGCGGCATGGTCTGCGCGCCGGCGTCGGGCGTGGTGACGACGATATCGGCGATATGCTGGCCGGCCTTGATCGGCGCGGCGATCGGGCCCTGATAGACGACCTTGATCTGCATGTTCGGCGTCGAGCCCGAGGGAATCGTTACCGCGATGTCCTGCGGCGCGACGAGCCCGACGGTGGTCGAATCGCCACCCTGCACCTCGGCCTGTTCGACCATCTTGCCCTTGGGGGCGAGCGTCTTGTCCTGCCAGGCGCGGAACCCCCAGTTCATGAAGGCGACCGATTGCTCGATGCGCTGGTTGAAGCTCGTCATCCCGCTCATCATCATCGCGATGCGGCGGCCGCCCTGTTCGGCCGAACCGACCACCGAGTAACCCGATTCCTCGGTGTGGCCGGTCTTGAGCCCGTCGGCACCGGGCACGCGGCCGAGCAGCGGATCGCGGTTCGCCTGGGTGATCGCATTGCCGCCCATCGTCTGGCCCCAGCTGAAATCGGGCTTGGCGTAGAAGCGCTTGTAGAGATCGGGGAAGTCGCGGATCGTCGCCTCGGCGAGCTTGGTCATGTCGCGCGCGGTGACATAGGTGACGCCGCCGTCCGGCCAGCCATTGGCCGTGCCGAAGTGACTGTTGGTGAGGCCGAGCTTCTGGGCGTTCTCGTTCATGCGCTGGACGAACGCCTGTTCGGTGCCCGACACGCCGTCAGCGATGGCGATGCACGCGTCGTTGCCCGACAGCGTGATAATGCCGAGCAGCAGGTTGGCAACGCTGACGCTCTCCCCGGTCGACAGGAACATGGTCGAGCCCTGGCTGTGCCACTGCTTCCACGCCTCGGGCTGAAAGACGATCTGCTGATCGAGCTTCACGTCACCGCGCTTGATCATGTCGAACACGGTATAGACCGTCATCATCTTGGCGAGCGAGGCCGGCGGCACGCGCTGATCGGGGTTCTTGGCATAGAGCACCGCGCCGGTGTTCATGTCCTGCATGAACGCGACCGTCGCCGGCGTATCGAACGGCGGCGCCTCGGCCATCGTCGGCGTGGCGATCAGGACGGCGATCGAAGGGACGGCGAACAGTTTCTTCATCGGGTACTCGTTTCCGTTACGCTGGTGGTGAAATTTCAATCCTTGCGGACGACACGGGCATCGCCATAGCCGCGCTTGGCGACGCCGTCACGCGCGCGATTGGCCGCGGTGCTGTCGGCGAACGGGCCAAGCTCGACGCGCCAGAACTTGCCGGCGGGAATGACATGGCCGTCGATGCGTCCGGCGAGCGACTTCGCGTTTGCCGCGCTGGAGAAAGCGGCGACCTGGACGGCGTATTTGCCCGCGGCAACGACGGGCGGCGGCTTGGCGGCAGGCGGCGCGGCCTTGGTCGCCGCGACGACCGGCTTTGGCGCGGGCGCGACCGTCGCCGCCTTGCCGGGAGCGGGATACGATGCGCCCGGCTTCGCGCTGGAGGGCTTGGACGCGGCGGCGGGCGAAACCGGCATCTTGGCCGGCGGCGTAACGGCGGCGACCGGCGTGCCCGGCACTTCGCTCAGCCGCGCACGCAGCCCGGCGAGCAGCACCGCCGGCGAATCGAGCCGCGGCCCTGCCGGCATGCCTTGCTTGAGCGCGACCTGATCGGCCGCCGGCGGATCGACCTGACGCACGCGCACCGGCGCGACCGCCTTGGCGTCCACCCCGAGCAACTTGGCCGCGCCGACCGACAGATCGATCAACCGATCGGGCCGATGCGGCCCGCGATCGGTGATCGCCACCAGCACCGTCCGCCCGCTGTCGAGCGCGGTCACCTCGGCGAACGAGCCGAGCGGCAGCGTTCGGCTTGCGGCGGTGATCGCGTCCGGATCGAACGCATCGCCCGAAGCGGTCCTGTGCCCGCGCAATTCGTCGCCGTACCAGCTGGCGTAGCCGACCTCGTCATAGCGGGAGACGGTCGCGCCGGCTTGCGACGTCGCGCTCGGCCCCGCGCCCACGGGCAGATCGGGCGGCGGCGTCTGGTCCTGCGGCGGCGCTGGCACCGACGGCACCCCTGTGGGCGTCGCCTGATGCGCCAGAACGGCGCTCCCGCTCAGTGTCGTCAGTAAAATCAACGCCCCCCAGGCGCCCTTATTGCGATACCGCATCCGCCAGCAGCCCCACCGATAGTGCGTAAAAGTTCGAGCAATTGTAATCGAGGATGACGCGGTAATTGCCGGTCAGCAGATAGGCGGTCTGCCCCGGCCCGTCTGGCTCGAGCAGCGTCGCCAGCATGTGATCGTTCGCCGGCCAGCCGCGTGCCAGCGGCTGGATACCGAGCGCGCGCCATTCGGCCATCGTTTTCCACTCGCTATGCCGCTGAAACACCTTGGCACAGCGCGTCGGCACGGTGCGGCTGGCGATCGCGTCCACGTCGATGCTCGTAGGCGCAGAGACCGCGAAGCCCCACGGCTGGCCCTTGCGCCAGCCGGCGTTGACGAAATAATTGCCGATCGAGGCGAGCACGTCGGCATCCGAATGCCAGATATCGGCATGGCCATCGCCATCGCCGTCGGCAGCGAGGCGGAGATAGACCGACGGGAGGAATTGCGGGCCGCCGGTCGCCCCTGCCCAGCTGCCCTCCAGCGTGTCGCGCGAGACGCCCTTGTCCATGATCTTGAGCGAATCGATGAACTCGCCTTCGAACAGGCTGCGGCGACGGCCTTCGTAAGCCAGCGTCGCCAGCGAGTTGGGCAGATCGAAATTGCCGGTATAGCCGCCGTAATTGGTCTCATGACCCCAGATCGAGACCATGATCGATTCGGGCACGCCGGTTTCCTGTTCGATCCGCGCGAGCTTGCCGCGGTTTTCCTGATAGGCAGCCTGGCCGCGCCGGATGCGCGCGGCATCGACATGCTTGGCCTTGTAGGGCGCGAACATCGCAATCGGCGCGTTCGGGCTACCGCCAGGCTGCGCACGATCGAGCTCGATCACGCGGTCACTCATCGTCAGCGTCGGGAAGACGCTGTCGATCGTGCGCTGCAATACGCCGGCCGATTGCGCCTTGCCGCGCAACACTTGAAGATAGCTCTGGAAGCCGTCCTCGCTCTGCGCCGTCGCCGATCCGCCGATCATCGCGCACGCCAGCATGGCGGCGCTAAGCCCCAATGCTCGTTTCGATTTTGCTGATACGCCCCACATGCCCCAGTGATGCCACAGCAACGCCGCGACATGAACCCCTTGTCGGCGCAGCGCTTGCACAAATCGGCGCGCGCGGCATAAGCGGCGGCGTGCGGAGAGGTGGCCGAGTGGTTTAAGGCAGCGGTCTTGAAAACCGCCGTGGGTTCACGCTCACCGTGGGTTCGAATCCCACCCTCTCCGCCATCGGTTTTTCAACGCGTCACGAGGGCGTGCAAGCCTGGCCATAACAGCCTCAGCCGAACTTAGGCAGACAGCGCGCCGGGTTGCAGCGTCGCGCTTCGGTCATTCAAAACCTGAAGATGCTACAGGGGAAACACCCCGAACTTTGCGAACGAGCAGGAACAGCGTGTAAAGCGTCATCACGAAAGCGCCCAGCGCAACGATCAACGACAGCGGTCGATGCTCGTCGCTATAGCGGATGCCACTCGAAACGAACATTGTCGGCCAAACCACCATAAAGAAAATGATGTAAGCCCAAGTCGACTTTACCGAAGATGCCTCAATCATGGCGCGACCTTTCGCACGATGGGCACCCAACTCGCCGGACACGCGGTGACGTGGCGCACCATCTATCGCTTTGATGTATAGAACATCTTCTAGATTTACAGCAAGAGCGGACCATGTTTGTGGGTTCGAAACCGCACGCTGGAAATCAGCCGCCCGAACCGGCGCTTTTAACCGCCCTTCGTCGATCGTCCTGTGCGAGACATGGCTCCGGCTCGCCCTCACCTGATGCCCGGCCCGCTCAGCCCGCCGGGCGCAGCGTGCCGTCGAGCGCGACCAGCGTTTCGAAATCGCCGTCGTCGAGGGCGGCGGTAAATTGGCAGCCGGCGCTGAAATCGTCGGACCAGACGACGGTCGCGATGCGTGGGCCGATCACCGGCAGAGTCAGCCACACCAGCGAGCCGCGCTTGAGCGCCGAATAGGTTTGCAGCCGGACGCCGTGCAGCGACAGATCGACCACGCGGCACAGCGCACGCGCCAGGCCGCCGCGGCCGATCTTGGCGTCGAGCGAGACCGGCGCGCGCTGGGCACGGCGGCGGCTTGCACCGAGCAATGCTTGAGCAGGTTCGATTTCGGCGGCGAGCATTGGTTTTCCCTCACGCTGACATGAGGAAAAACCTAGCTCACGAAGGCTAACGCGCCGTTAACGAACGACGCGTGCCGGGCGTTACTTCTTGCCGAGCGTAAGGCCGCCGAAGCGCTTGTTGAAGCGCGCGACCTGGCCGCCGGTATCGAGCATCGTGCCGCGGCCGCCGGTCCAGGCCGGATGCGCCAGCGGATCGATGTCGAGCGTCATCGTGTCGCCTTCCTTGCCCCAGGTGGAGCGCGTCTCGAACACGGTGCCGTCGGTCATCTGCACCTTGATCATGTGATAATCGGGGTGGATTGCTTTCTTCACGTCAACTTCTCCGAAAAGGCTGGTTTCCGACCAGCCGGAGCCGCGCGCCTTACAGCGGGCGCGGCATCTGAGCAACCCTGCCCGGCTTACGCCTTTGGCGGATCGGCGATCATGGCAGTGAAATTGGCTTCCGCGGCGAGTTGGCCGTCAATCGTGGCGCGCCCGGCGAATTTGCACACGCTGGCGCGCTTCTGGACGAATTCGGCTTCGAGCCGCAGCAGCACGCCCGGCTCGACCGGCTTGCGGAATTTCGCGCCGTCGATCGCCATGAAATAGACCAGCTTGCCCGACCCTGCGAGGCCGAGCGATTGGACCGCGAGGATGCCGGCGGCTTGCGCCAGCGCCTCGACGATCAGCACGCCGGGCATGATCGGACGGCCCGGGAAATGACCCTGGAAGAAACTCTCGTTGATCGTCACCGCCTTGATTGCGGTGATCGACTGATCGAGGATGATCTCCTCGACACGGTCGACCAGCAGCATCGGGTAGCGGTGCGGCAGCGCCGCCATCACCCGGCCGATGTCCATCGGCCCGGTGCGGCGGTCACCCCCGTCAGTCGTTTCGGTCACCGGCCCTGGGTCTGGGGCTGTCCGGCGGCGGGCGCAGCGGCCGGCGCAGCACCTTGCTGATTTTGCTGGCCAGGCTGCCAATTGGCCGGCGGCGAAATGCTCACCGGCGCGGTGACGATCCGATCGAGTTCGGTGGTGACGGCCGAGGTCAGGTCGGCCGACGGATCGGCGACGAAAGTGGCTTGCGGACGCAGCAGCACGGCGATGTGACGCGCCTTCACGACGTTCGACACGGCGTCGTCCTCATGGTTGGCGATCTGCTCGAGCGCGTAAGCGCGCGCACGACTGACCGGCGCGGACAGGCGCTGCAGCTCGGCATTCATCGATTCTTCCTTGGCCTGGGCGGCCTTCAGCGCATTCGGATTGGTCTGCTGTGCCGCAGCCAGTTCCTGCTGCGATACATTGCCATCGTGGTTCGTATCGAGTGGCGCGACCGTGGTGCGCATTTCCTGCGCCAGCGCCTGCTGCCGCGCCTGCACCTGAGCGATTTGGGTCTTGTAGGTGGTCTGGATCGACGCCGCGGCGGCTTTCCAGGCGTTGGTGTTGCCGACCGCGGCATCGGGATCGAGCACGGCGACACTTTGCGCGTTCGCCGGCGTCGTGGCGGCGAGCAGGGCCGGCGCCGAAACGGCGGCGGCGAGAAGGATCTTGGTCAGATAGGTCATCAGTATTGAGCCCCTACGTTGAAGGTTATGAGTTTCTTATCATCGCCCGGTTGGCTGAGCAGCGCTTTGGCAAGATCGATGCGCAGCGGACCGAAGGGCGAATTCCAATTGACCCCAATGCCGATCGACAGCCGTGGGCTGGCCGAATTGCCGAGGAATTGTTCTTTGAACGGCGCGATCGAGGTGGTCAGTGCACTATTTGCCGCAACACCATTACAAGCGCCGGAGCCATCGGGGATACCGCTCGCGCAGGTTGTTGTCACCGTGCTGCCGTCGGCGAGCGCATAATAATAAAGCGGATTGTTGCTGCCATCGAGCACCGGGCTGACCTTCGGATCGACCACGATATTGCCATTTGCGTCGACATGCGTCGGGAAAGTCGCTGTCGGCAACGGCTTCCTCAGACCGAACAGCGCGCCGGCGTCGAGATAAATCGACGGCCGCAGCCCTAGCGAGCTGGCACCTGCACCGAGCGGCAGCTCGAGTTCGAGATGGCCGAGATAATAAGCCCGCCCGCCCAGCGCATCGTCGGCGATCGAATTCTTGTCGGTGACAAGCACCTGTTCGCCGGTGGTCGTATCGGTCGTATAGGGCGTCCGCGTTACGCGCGGGCCGATGCCGCGGATGTCGAAGCCGCGGAACTGCGGCTCGCCGAGCAGGAAGCGATCGGTGATCCGGATCCTGTCGACGCCGGGCCCCGGATCCTTTTCGAGTGGGGCGATCCAGCCGCCTTCTGCCTTGGTCGACAGGATGAAGCCGCTGCCGAGGTTCCAATAATGCGCATAATCGGCGCGGGTTTTGATGTAACGCACATCGCCGCCGAGGCCGGCGAAATCCTGGTTGAAGGTCAGGCGTGTGCCGCCGGTCGGATTGATGCCGTTGTTGAGGCTGCTGTAGATGATCGAATAGCCGACCGCCGACGTCCAGCGATTGCCGAGCGAATCGCACAAATAGCGGCCGGCTTTGAGTGGATCGCAGGTGCCGCCGGTATAATAGGTGCCCTTGTCCAACCCGACTTCATCGTAGGACAGCTGATAGCGGCCGGCGAGGGACCAATATTCGGTCAGCGGAATGCCGGCGCGGAGCTGAAAGCCGGTCGATACGTCGCTATAGGTCGTCTCGCGACTGTCGCCGACGTAGTTGAACGCATTGTAATCGCGGCGGAACAGATCGCCGCCAACGGCCACGCTCTTGTCGAACAGATAAGGCTCGGTGAAGCCCAGCTCGATCGACTTGGAATAATAGGACCAGCTGACGTTGGCGCGCAGTTCCTGGCCCTTGCCGCGGAAATTATGCTGCGTGATGCCGCCCTGGATGATGAAGCCTTCGAGATCCGAATAGCCCGCCGAAAGCTGCAACTCGCCGGTCGATTTCTCTTCGAGATTGGCCTCGAGCACGACACGGTCGGGCGCGGAGCCCGGCACCTGCTTGAGCTCGAATTTATCCTGGAAATAGCCGAGCGAATTGATCCGATCCGACGAACGCTTGACCTGGAAGGTGTTGAATGCGTCGCCTTCGGCCAACCGCACTTCGCGCCGCACGACCTTGTCCTGCGTCTGCGTGTTGCCGTTGATGTCGACCCGCTCGACATAGGTGCGCTTGGCCTCGCCGATATGGAAATTGATATCCATCGTCTTGGCGTCGCGATCGGGCGTGAATTCCGGATCGACATTGGCGAAGGCGTAGCCGAACAGGCCCGCGGTCGAGGTCAGGCTGTCGACCGAATCCTCGACCTGCTTGGCGTTGTACCAATCGCCCTTATGGAACGGCAGCGTCGTCGCCAGCCGCTTGCCGTCGAAATCGCGAATGTCGCTATCGACAGTGACGTCGCCGAATTTGTAGCGCGGGCCTTCCTCCACCACATAAGTGATGATGAAGTCCTTCTTGTCGGGCGTCAGTTCGGCGACCGCGGAAGTCACGCGGAAATCGGCATAGCCTTCGGTCAGATAGAATTGCCGCAACTTCTGCTGGTCATAAGCCATGCGATCCTGGTCGTAGCTCGTGTTCGGGCTCAGGATCGTCAGCAGCCGCGCTTCCTTGGTCGCCATCTGCTTGAGCAGCTTGCCGTCCTTGAACTCGTGGTTGCCGATGATGTTGATCTGGCGGACCTTGGACTTGTCGCCCTCGCTGATGTCGAACACGACGTCGACGCGGTTCTGATCGAGCGACACCATCTGCGGCTGAACATTCGCCGCGAAACGCCCCTCGCGGCGATACAGCTCGAGAATGCGCGACACGTCCTCGCGGACCGCGGTGCGCGTGAAGATCTGCCGCGGCGCGAGCTTGATCTCCTTGGTGATCTTGTCCGACTTGATGTGCTTGTTGCCGTCGAGGATCACCCGGTTGATCACCGGATTTTCCTTGATCTTGATGATGATATCGCCGGTTTCGACGCCATCGATCGATACATCGGCGAAGAAGCCGCTGGCGTAGAGATCGCGGATCGCCTGATCGAGCGATGCGTTGGTGTAATCCTGGCCGACGCGCAGTTTGGTGTAGGACAGCACCGTCGCCGGCTCGATCCGTTGCGAGCCATCGACGCGCAGCG
This sequence comes from Sphingomonas koreensis, assembly GCA_006438735.1. Taxonomy (GTDB): domain Bacteria; phylum Pseudomonadota; class Alphaproteobacteria; order Sphingomonadales; family Sphingomonadaceae; genus Sphingomonas; species Sphingomonas koreensis_A. The sequence continues at coordinate 814,312 of RCZF01000001.1, forward strand.
ACTTGACGATCCGCGCCGGCGCCGGCGCGGTGGCCAGCGGCGCTGCGCCAGGCGCATTGGCCGGGGGAGCAGCCTGCGTTGCGGGCCCGGCCGGCGTCGGGGTCGCTGGCGTTGCCGAAGCAGCAGGCGTCCCGGCCGGCGAGGTCTGGGCGTGGGCAACCGCCGGCAATCCGGAAAGCATGGTCCCGGCAAGGAGCCCGGCCATCGCCCGCATGCCGAGCCTCGAAACGTTGGTTACTGTCACAGTCCCACCCTAAACGGAATTGCCATGCCGGGAACGGCGAGCATGCCCTGCCCTAAGCGCTTCAACCGATCAACCCGGCGAGATTCTTCCACAGGCCGAATGCGCCGAGATCGTTGAACGTCACCACCACAATCAACGCCAGAATCGCCGCCAGCCCGCCACGAAACGCCCATTCCTGGGCGGCGGCACCAAGCGGCCGGCGGCGCACCGCCTCGATCGCATAAAAGAACAGGTGGCCGCCATCGAGCATCGGCACTGGCAATAGGTTGATGAATCCCAGATTAATCGAGACGACCGCGATCAGCGCGACGAAGGCGTCGAGCCCCAGCGTCATCTGTTCGCCGGCGATCTGCGCGGTGCCGACGGGGCCGTGGAAATCCTTGAGCGACCGCCGGCCGGTGATCACCTGGCCGATCGTATCGGCCATCATCCGCACCAGTTCGCCGGTCCGTCGCACGCCGACCACCGGCGCTTCGACCAGACTGACCGTGGCGAAAACGGGCTCGGACGGCCCGATGCCGAGCTGACCGATTTCGAAGGTGTTGCCGAAGCGATCGCCTTCTTTCACCGCGCCAAATGTCGCCGCGAGCGCGACCGGCTGTCCGGCCCGAACGACTTGGATTTGCGCCGGAGCACCGGGACGAATCGCGATATAGCGCGCCAAATTCTCGAAGCGGTCGAACGATCGGCCGTTGATCGAAACGATCCGATCGCCGGCGCGCAGCCCGGCAGCCTGTGCCGCGCTGCCCGGCATCACGGAGCCGACGGTCGCGGGCGTGCGGACGTCGCCATAAGCGAAGGCAAAGCCGGCAAGGATCAGGATCGCGACGATGAAATTGGTAACCGGCCCGGCCGCGACGATGATCGCGCGTTGCCACACCGGCTTCGACGGGAAGGTCTGCGCGCGCTCGGCCGGCGGCAGCGCCAACCAGTCGGCGCTCGGCTCGCTCGCCACGCCCATGTCGCCGGCGAAGCGGACATAACCGCCGAGCGGCAACCAGCCGAATTTCCAGCGGGTGCCGCGCTTGTCGGTATGACCGAAAATCTCGCGGCCGAAGCCGATCGAGAACGCCTCGGCCTTCACGCCGAACAGCCGCCCCGCCAGATAATGGCCGAATTCGTGGACGAACACGAGCGGCCCGATCACCAGGATGAAGGCGATGATGGTCAGCAGGATGCCGGGGTTCTGACTCAAACGACGCAATCCTCTACACGCGCACGCGCCACCGCCCGGGCTTCTTTGTCCACCGCGAGAACCGCATCGAGCGAGTCCGGTGCAGCCGGGTCGTAACGCTCCAGCGTATCGGCGACGATTGCGGCAATTTCGAGGAAGCCGATCTGGTGCGCGAGAAACGCCGCGACGGCGATCTCATTGGCGGCGTTGAGGATCGCCGGCCGCGCGCCGCCGGCCTCGAGTGCCTGGCGGGCCAGCGCGAGCGCGGGGAAGCGAACCGGATCGGGCGCCTCGAAATCGAGCCGGCCGATCGCGACCAGATCGAGCGGCGCCATCGGCGTGGCCATGCGATCGGGCCAGGCGAGCGCATGGGCGATCGGCACGCGCATGTCCGACGGCCCCATCTGCGCCAGCATCGAGCCATCGACATAATCGACCATCGAGTGGATGATCGACTGGCGGTGGACGACGATCTCGATCCGTTCGTGCGGGACCGGGAACAGCCGCGCCGCCTCGATCAGCTCGAGGCCCTTGTTCATCATCGTCGCCGAATCGACCGAGATCTTTGCGCCCATCGACCAATTGGGATGCGCGACCGCCTGATCGGGCGTGACGCCGCGCATTTCGGCGAGCGAGCGATCGCGAAACGGCCCGCCGCTCGCCGTCAGCACGATCCGCCGCACCCGCTCGGGCCGGGCGAAATCGAAACATTGGTAGATCGCATTATGCTCGGAATCGGCCGGCAGCACGGTCGCGCCGCTCACCCGCGCCGCCGCCAGCACGATCTCGCCGGCCGATACCAGCGGCTCCTTATTGGCCAGCACCACCGTGCCCCCGCCGGCGACCGCAGCCATCACCGGTTCGAGCCCGGCGCACCCGACGATCGCCGCCATCGTCCAATCGGCGTCCTGCGCGGCGGCGCATACCGCGTCGCGACCGGCCGCGGTGGCGATTCCGGTGCCCGACAGCCGCTCGCGCAACGCCGGCAGGCAGCTTTCGTCGGCGACGACGGCGAGCCGCGCGTTGGTGCGGATCGCCGCGGCGGCGAGTTCGCCGACGTTGCAATTGGCGGTCAGCGCGACGACCTCGAAATCCTCGGGCGCGCGCTCGACGAGATCGAGCGTCGATCGCCCGACCGATCCGGTCGCGCCGAGAATCGTGACCCGCTTCACCATCCGATCAGCGAATACAGCTTCGGAAGCACCACCACCAGCGCCGCCGCGATCGGCGCAACCGGCACCAGGCCGTCGAGCCGATCGAGCACGCCGCCGTGGCCGGGCAGGATATTGCCGCTGTCTTTCACCCCGGCGCGACGCTTGAGCCAGCTTTCGTAGAGATCGCCACCCTGCGCGACTACCGCCAGCAACGGCGACGCGAGCGTCAGCCGCAGCGGCAGGCCGTACGCGGCATGCATGGCTATCCCGAACAGCCCGGCGAGCACGACGCCGCCGCCGAGCCCGGCCCAGGTCTTGTTCGGGCTGATCGCCGGAGCAAGCTTCGGCCCGCCGATCGCGCGGCCGGCGAAATAGGCGCCGATATCGGTGACCCAAACCAGCGCCATCGTCCAGAACACGAACACGATGCCGTCCTGCTGGTGCCGGATCAGCAGCAGCGAGAGCACCGGCAAGCCGGCGTAGATCGTGCCAAGCGCCAGCGGCGGGCGCTGGCTGACGATCACGATGAAGAACGCCGCGCCGATCAGCAGGCCGAGCGCGAAGAAACCGGGGCCCGCCGCCAGCGGACACATGATCGCCAGCGGCACCGAAAGGCTCAGCTGGGCGAGCCGCTTGGTCTTGGCTGGCGCGGCGAACAGATCGCTCCACTCGGCCATCATCAGCAGCGCGATCACCACCGTCAGCAGCCAGAAGACGATGCCGCCGGCCCATAAAGCGATCGCCGCCACCGCGATCAGCACCACGCCGACCAGCGTGCGCAGCGTGAGCTCCGACATGCCCCGGGCCGGGGATGCGTCGCTCACAGGCCCCCAAACCGCCGCTGGCGCTGGCCGAACGACGCGACCGCGTCACCGAGCGTTTTCTCGTCGAAATCGGGCCACAGCGTGTCGACGAACAGCAGTTCGGCATAAGCCGCCTGCCACAACAGGAAGTTCGACAGCCGGTGCTCGCCCGACGTGCGGATGACGAGATCGAGCGGCGGCAGATCGCGCGTATCGAGTTGCGCCTCGATCGCCGCCTCGTCGATCGATGCGGGATCGATCCGCCCCGCCTTGGCGTCCTCGGCAAGCGCACGCGCCGCCGCGGCGATTTCCGCCTGGGCGCCGTAATTGAGCGCGATCACCAGCACCGCGCCGTCGTTCGCCGCGGTGCGCGCGAGCGCCTCATCGACCATCGCGACGAGATCGGGGGCGAAGCGCTGGTAATCGCCGATCACCCGCAGCCGCACATTCTCGCGTACCAATTCGTCGAGATCGCTGCGGATGAACAACCGCAGCAACCCCATCAGATCGCTGACCTCGGTTTCCGGGCGCCGCCAATTCTCCGAAGAAAAGGCATAGAGCGTCAGCACCTCGATGCCCATCGCCCGCGCCGCGCGCGTCACCTTGCGCACCGCCTCCACGCCGGCGCGGTGCCCGGCGACGCGTGGCAGAAAGCGCTTCTTCGCCCAGCGCCCATTGCCGTCCATGATGATGGCGACATGGCGCGGCAGCGACGCGGCGCCGCCGCCGACGATCGTTTCGGGAGCAGTGGCGGGCAGCGGGATCACTGGCCCATGATTTCCTTTTCCTTGGCGGTGGCCGCGGCATCGATCTCGGCGATCGTCGCATCGGTCACCTTCTGCACCTCGGTTTCGTGGCGCTTGCGCTCGTCCTCCGAATAGACGCCCTTCTTTTCGTCGGTCTTCAGGCTGTCCATGCCGTCGCGGCGGACATTGCGCGCCGCAATCCGCGCCTTCTCCGCATATTGCCCGGCAAGCTTGGCGAGCTCCTTGCGGCGCTCCTCTGTCAGATCGGGGATCGGCAGGCGCAGCGTGTTGCCGTCGTTGATCGGGTTGAGCCCGAGCCCGGCCGACCGGATCGCTTTTTCCACCGGCCCCACGTTCGATTTGTCCCACACCTGCACGCTCAGCATCCGCGGCTCGGGCACCGAAACCGTCGCGACCTGATTGAGCGGCATGTTCGAACCATAGACATCGACCGTGACCGGATCGAGCAGCGCGGTCGAGGCGCGGCCGGTGCGCAGGCCCTGCAAGTCATGCTTTAGCGCCTCGACGCTGCCGGCCATGCGGCGTTCGAGATCGGCCTTGTCATAGGCTGGCATCACTGGCTCTCCTTATTGGTGACGACCGTCGAGACGCCTTCACCCTTCAGCACGGCGGCAAGATTGCCGGCGCCGCGGATATTGAAGACGACGATCGGAATATTGTTGTCGCGGCACAAGGCCACGGCGCTGGCGTCCATCACTTTCAGATTGTCGGCAAGGACGCGGTCGTAGGAAACGGTCGCATAACGCTTGGCGCTCGCCACCTGCTTGGGATCGGCATCGTAGACGCCGTCGACCGACGTGCCCTTGAACAGCGCGTCGCATTTCATCTCGGCGGCACGCAGCGCGGCACCGGTGTCGGTGGTGAAATAGGGGCTGCCGACGCCGGCGGCGAAGATCACCACGCGGCCCTTTTCGAGATGGCGCTCGGCCCGGCGGCGAATGAACGGCTCGCACACGCTCGACATCGGGATTGCCGACTGGACGCGGGTATCGACGCCGATCTGCTCCAGCGCATTCTGCACCGCCAGCGCGTTCATCACCGTCGCCAGCATGCCCATGTAATCGCCGGTGGCGCGATCCATGCCGCGCGCCGCGCCCGATATGCCGCGAAAGATATTGCCGCCGCCGACGACGACGCAGATTTCATGCCCCATTTCGCGGACACCGGCGATTTCGGCGGCAACGCGTGCGGTGACGCCGGGATCGATCGCCAAGCCGCCCTCGCCCATCAGGACCTCGCCCGACAATTTGAGCAGAATGCGCTTGTAATGAGGGGCTGTCATGAAACCTTCGGGACTGTCACGGGGCGGCGCGGACCTTAGTAGCGACCCGCCACGCTGCCAAGCGTTGATGCCGCAGAGGCGGCGTGCAGAAACGGTGCATCGGAGAGCGCGGCAATTATGCGTCGATATCATCCGTTCGCCGACGCAAGCGGGAGCCCTTGGGTCAAGCTCGGGTCCGCGTTGCCCCACCCGTCATGCCGGACTGGTTCCGGCATCCACCGCGCCGCGAACTCTCCCGATTGGAGAGCGCGGCACCGTGGACCCCGGAACAGGTCCGGGGTGACGACGTAGAGAGCAAGCGCGTTCAGTTGTTCTTGATGCCGGCGGTCGCGGCGACCTCGGCGGCGAAGTCGCTCGCTTCCTTCTCGATGCCTTCGCCGAGCTGGAAGCGGACGTAATCCTTGAGCGTGATCGTCGTGCCGGCTTCCTTGCCGGCCTTGGCGACGACGTCGGCGATCGGCGTCTTGCTGTCCATCACGAACAGCTGCGACATCAGCGCATTCTCCTTGGCGAACTTTTTGACCGAACCCTCGACCATCTTGGCGACGATCTCGGCCGGCTTGCCCGATTCGCTGGCCTTTTCGGTGGCGATCGCGCGTTCGCGCTCGATCACGTCCTGGTCGAGGCCGTCCTCGTTGAGCGCCAGCGGGAAGGCCGCGGCGATGTGCATCGCGATCTGCTTGCCGAGCGGCTCGAGCACATCGGCGCCGGCATCGCTTTCCAGCGCGACCAGCACGCCGATCTTGCCGAGCCCGGGGACCGCGGCGTTGTGCACATACGGCACCACCGCGCCCTGCGTGACCCCGATCCGCTTGGCGCGGCGAAGCGACTGGTTCTCGCCGATCGTGGCGATGTTGTTGGTCAGCACCTCTTCGACGCTTCCGCCCGACGGCATCGACGCGGCCCGAAGCGCATCGAGATCGTCGCCCTTGGCGAGCGCGATCTGCGTCACGTCGCGGACGAAATTCTGGAACTGATCGTTCTTGGCGACGAAATCGGTCTCCGAATTGACTTCGACCGCAGCGCCGGTGGTGCCCGAAACGGCCACGCCGACGAGGCCCTCCGCGGCGGTGCGGCTCGATTTCTTCTGCGCGGCGGCCAGGCCCTTGGTGCGCAGCCAATCCATCGCCGCGTCCATGTCGCCGCCATTCTCGGTCAGCGCCTTCTTGCAATCCATCATGCCCGCGCCGCTCTTCTCGCGCAGGTCCTTGACCGCGGCTGCCGTGATATCGGCCATGTCTATAGTCCTTTTGGTTCGTGAATATGGAGGCGGGCGAGGGAGAGCTTTCGCCCTACCCCGCCCGCATGTCAGTTCGGCGACGGGTCAGGGACCCCGGCAAAGTACACCTTTGCCGGAAACCCTCAGGCGTCGATCTGGCGCTCGGTCTCGGCAGCTGCCTCGGCGACTTCGGCCTCGGTCGGCGCGTTGGTCTCGGTGACCGCCGCGGCCTGCTCCTCGGGCTCGGCAGCCGGTGCTTCTGCGGCCGGGGCCTCAGCAGCGGGCGCTGCGATTGCGGCTTCGACCGGCGGTTCGGCCATCGCGCCGAAATCCTTGCCGCTCATCATCTGCGCGTCCTGGCCGCCACGCGTCGCGGCGATCGCGATCGCTTCGCAATACAGGCGGATCGCCCGGCTGGCGTCGTCGTTGGCCGGCACCGGGAAAGCGATGCCATCGGGCGAGACGTTCGAATCGAGGATCGCGACGACGGGAATGCCCAGCGTGTTGGCTTCCTTGATCGCCAGCTCTTCCTTGTTGGCGTCGATCACGAACATCACGTCGGGAATGCCGCCCATGTCGCGGATGCCGCCCAGCGACAGCTCGAGCTTGTCGCGCTCGCGCGTCAGCTGAAGGACTTCCTTCTTGGTCAGGCCGACGGTGTCGCCCGAAAGCTGCTCGTCGAGGCTCTTGAGGCGCTTGATCGAGCCCGAGATCGTCTTCCAGTTGGTCAGCATGCCGCCGAGCCAGCGATGGTTGACGAAATGCTGGCCCGAACGCCGCGCCGCCTCGGCGACGGGCTCCTGCGCCTGGCGCTTGGTGCCGACGAACAGCACCTTGCCGCCCGACGCCGCCGACTGCGACACGAAATCGAGCGCGCGCGCGAACAGCGGCACGGTCTGCGACAGATCGATGATGTGGATGCCGTTGCGATCGCCGAAAATATACGGCTTCATCTTCGGGTTCCAGCGGTGGGTCTGGTGGCCGAAGTGCGCGCCCGTTTCGAGCAATTGCTGCATTGAGACGACAGGTGCCGCCATAGGATCATTCCTTTCCGGTTAAGCCTCTGGGAAGCAGTGATCCGACAACTGCCGAACACCGGTATATGCGCTTCCCATGCGGGGTTGAGGCGCGGCGCTTAGCCGAGCCGGCTCACGAAATCAAGCGTTGACAGATGGAACGTTTAAGGAACATATAACGATCGAAACGTGGGAACGGAACGAACCGAGGGCATCGACGTTGCCCCCGAAGACTTCCGCGCCCCGCATCGAACGGAGATGGGCAATGGCTGCACTTGGTTTCGTCGTTTTCGCTGGCGCTTTCGTCATCACGCTTGCGGTGCTGATCGGCACGCTGATCCCGGCGTTGCCGCGTATCGCCGAGGCGCTCGCGGGTCTGGTCGAGCCCGCGCCTGCGCCGCGCCTGGTGCTGGCGCGGAGCCGCACGGCGATCACTCAGCGACCGCAGCCGCGCCCGTTGCCGTACCGCGAAGCCGCCTGACCCGTCCGTAAGAGCGGATGCTAAACGGGATCGACAGCAGATAAGCCACGCACAGCGCGGTTAGCGTGTGCCACGGCGCCGAAAGCAGCGCGGCGCCGATCAGCACCACCACCGCCAGCGCCTCGAAGCGGATATTGGCGCGCAGCTTGAGTGAGGACCAGCTGTAGGTCGCGACGCTCGACACCATCATCACCGCGACGAAGGCGACCCACGGTGCGACCAGCAACGGCGATCGGAAGATCGCCTCGTCGCTCCACAGCCAGATGTAGATCGGCAGCATCGCCATCGCCGCGCCCGCCGGCGCCGGAACGCCGGTGAGGAATCCGGCAGATTTGTGCGGTTGCTCGCTGGTGTCGATATTGGCGTTGAACCGCGCCAGGCGAAGCGCGCAGAACACCGCCAGAATCAAGGCCGAGATCCAGCCGATCCGCGGCAGATAGATCAGCGACCACAAATAGGTGATCAGCGCCGGTGCGACACCGAACGAGATCGCGTCGCTGAGCGAATCGAGCTCGGCGCCGAATCGGCTTTCGCCGTGAAGCATCCGCGCGATCCGTCCATCGAGCCCGTCGAGCACGCCGGCAACCATGATCATCAAGACGGCGCGCTCCCAGTCCGCGCCGATCGCGAAGCGGATGCCGGACAGGCCGAAACACAAGGCGAGCGCAGTGACCGCGTTGGGCGCCACCGCGCGCAGCGGCAGTCCCCCGACCGGGCGGCGAAGCGGCGGTCTCATGCCTGGCTACCTGCGCCGAACGACGCCGTCACTCCGGAATTGTTCCGGGGTCCACTGATCCGCAAAATCGAACGGTTCGGAAATGGGGCGTCGTGGATGCCGGAACCAGTCCGGCATGACGGTGTGAGGGTCATCGCTGTCATCGCGATGTTATACGCCCGACCGAACGGTTTCTTTCCGGCTCACTGCGCAATCCCGATCGCGGTCGGCACGCCGATCCGCCCCAACACCGTCTCGCCGGCGATGCTGCGCTGGCCGAGCACGACCTGCGGTGCGACGCCTTCGGGCAGATAGACGTCCACCCGGCTGCCGAACCGGATCAGCCCCACGCGTTGCCCGCTGGCGACGATGTCGCCCGGCTTGACGAACGGCACGATCCGCCGCGCGATCAGCCCGGCGATCTGCGTGAAGCCAACGCGGCGGCCGTCATGCCCCTCGACGAGGATGTGCTGGCGCTCATTCTCCTCGCTCGCCTTGTCGAGATCGGCGTTGAGGAACTTGCCCGAGATATACACGAGCTGCCGGATCGTCCCCGCGATCGGGGTGCGGTTGATATGCACATCGAACACCGACATGAAGATCGAGACGCGCACCAGCGGCGCCTCGCCGAGCCCGTTCGGGCCGGCCATCTCGATCGGCACCGGTACGCGCTCGATCATCGTCACCAGCCCGTCGGCCGGCGCGACGATCAGATCGTCGCCCTGCGGCGTGACGCGCACCGGATCGCGGAAGAACAGCGCCACCCACAAGGTCAGCCCGATCAGTGGCCAGGTGGCGACGTCCCACACCCAGAGCGACAGCAGCACAAGCACGCCGGCGATGGCGACATATTTGCGACCCTCGGGGTGCATGGCCGGCACGCGCCATTTGATCGTGGAGGTGCCGACCGGCGGCTTTTCAAGCGATGACATTGGCCGAGGCATAACTGTGTTGCCGAGGCAAGACAACGTCGATCGCTCGCCGCCCCCGGTTGATCGTCGCCGCCCTTGCCCCTAGGTGCGTCGGCGACCCCGCTCTACAATCACGGAAAGAATGCAGCATGGCGAAGATCAAGGTGAAAACCCCGGTCGTCGAAATCGACGGCGACGAGATGACGCGGATCATCTGGCAATGGATCCGCGAGCGCCTGATCCTCCCCTATCTCGACATCGATCTCGAATATTACGACCTGTCGATCGAGAAGCGCGACGAGACCGACGATCAGATCACCGTCGATTCGGCGAAGGCAATCCAGAAATACGGCGTCGGCGTGAAATGCGCGACGATCACGCCGGACGAGGCCCGCGTCGAGGAATTCGGCCTCAAGTCGATGTGGCGCTCGCCCAACGGCACGATCCGCAACATCCTGGGCGGCGTCGTATTCCGCGAGCCGATCGTGATGCGCAACGTGCCCCGGCTGATCCCGGGCTGGACCCATCCAATCGTTGTCGGCCGTCACGCGTTCGGCGATCAGTATCGCGCGACCGATTATCGCATCCCCGGCCCCGGCAAGCTGCGCCTGGTGTTCGAAGGCGACGACGGCACGGTGATCGACAAGGAAGTGTTCCAGTTCCCCGGATCGGGCGTCGCGATGGCGATGTACAATCTCGACGATTCGATCCGCGATTTCGCCCGCGCATCGATGAACTACGGGCTCAACCTCGGCTGGCCGGTCTATCTTTCGACCAAGAACACCATCCTCAAGGCCTATGACGGCCGCTTCAAGGACATCTTCGCCGAAGTTTTCGAAAGCGAATTCAAGGACAAGTTCAAGGAAGCGGGCATCGTTTACGAGCATCGCCTGATCGACGACATGGTCGCCAGCGCGCTCAAATGGCACGGCGAATTCGTCTGGGCGTGCAAGAATTATGACGGCGACGTCCAGTCCGATCAGGTCGCGCAGGGCTTTGGCTCGCTTGGCCTGATGACCTCGGTGCTGATGACGCCCGACGGCAAGACGATCGAGGCCGAGGCGGCGCACGGCACCGTAACGCGCCACTTCCGCATGCATGAGCAGGGCAAGGCCACTTCGACCAACCCGATCGCCTCGATCTTCGCCTGGACCGGCGGACTCAAATATCGCGGCAAGTTCGATGGCACGCCTGAGGTGACGCAGTTCGCCGAAACGCTTGAAAAGGTTTGCATCGACACTGTCGAGGGTGGCCAGATGACCAAGGATCTCGCGATCCTGATCGGCCCCGATCAACCGTGGATGACGACCGAACAGTTCTTCGAGGCGGTCCGCGTCAATCTCGAAAAGGCGATGCACGCCCAAGGGCTGGGCTGAGCGATATGGCCCGCTCCAGCGCCAAGCGGCTCGAGGTGCGGGTCGCCAGCCCCGGCGACGTCGCCGGCATCATCGATCTGGTCGCGCGCGCCTATGATCGCATCTCGGGCTACAGCCCCGGGATGGTGCGCGGCCAGATCAATCATTTTCCCGAAGGCCAGTTCGTCGCGCTGTATGACGACAAGGTGGTCGGCTATTGCGCGTCGATGCGGCTCGACGAGGATATCGCGCTCGCCCCACATGATTGGGAAGAAATCACCGCCAACGGCTTCGGCTCGCGCCACGATCCCACCGGCGCGTGGCTTTATGGCTATGAAATGTGCGTCGATCCGCAGGTGCGCGGCGTCCGCATCGGCCAGCGCCTCTATGACGCACGCAAGACCCTTGCCGAACGGCTTGAACTGAAGGGTATTATCATCGGCGGGCGGATGCCCGGCTTTCAACGCAATCGACGCAAGGTCGATGGGCCGGAAGGCTATGTCGCTGCGGTGGCCTCGGGCAAATTGCGCGATCCGGTGCTCAGTTTCCAGCTGCGCAACGGTTTTGAAATGCGCGGCGTGCTGAAAGGCTATCTGCCGGAAGACAAGAAGTCAGAAGGCAACGCCGCGCTGATGATGTGGCGCAACCCGTATGTGCCCGACGATGCCGACAAGACCTATCCGCTGCCCCGTGACGTCGAGAGTGTGCGGCTGGCGACCGTCCAGCTGCAGGCGCGCGCGGTGAAGGATTTCGACGATTTCATCGGCAACGTCGAATATTTCGTCGATGTCGCGGCCGATTACCGCAGCGATTTCGTGGTCTTTCCCGAGCTCTTCACGCTGCCCTTGCTGGCCTATGAGAAACGCCATCTGACGCCGATGGAGGCGATCGACGCGCTCACCGCGCATACGCCCAACATCGTCAAGCAACTCAATCGCATGGCGCTCGAATATAATATCAACATCATCGGCGGATCGCACCCGACCCGCACCGACGACGGCGATATCCAGAACGTCGCCTATGTCTGCCTGCGCGACGGCTCCGTCCATGCTCGCGAGAAGATCCACCCGACGCCCAACGAGCGCTATTGGTGGAACATCAAGGGCGGCGACTCCGTCGATGTCATCCAGACCGACTGCGGCCCGATCGGCATCCTGATCTGTTACGACAGCGAGTTTCCCGAGCTCGCCCGCCGGCTGGTCGATGAAGGCGCGCGCATCCTGTTCACGCCGTTCTGCACCGACAACCGCCAGGGCTATCTGCGCGTGCGCTATTGCTGCCAGGCGCGCGCGATCGAAAACCAGTGTTTCGTCGTGATGTCGGGCAACGTCGGCAACCTGCCCGGCGTCGACAATATGGACATCCAATACGCGCAGAGCTGCATCCTCACCCCCTGCGATTTCCCCTTCGCGCGCGACGGCATCGCGGCGGAAGCGAGCGAGAATGTCGAAACGCTGACGATCAGCGACGTCAATCTGAGCGATCTCACCTGGGCGCGCACCGAGGGCACGGTGCGCAACCTCACCGATCGCCGATTCGATCTCTACCGGCTCGATTTCGAGCAGCATCTTCCCGGCAGCCAGGGCCAGGTGCAAGGCGCGCCGCCGCGCGGGCCGCATACGCCCGGCGGCGGCTGACCATCGCGCGTCAGTCGCCGGTCAGGATGCGATCGACCAGCTGCTTGACGCTCGGCACGAAGCCATTGGAATAAAACGGGTCTTTCTTGAACTGATAGGCGCCGTGGCCGGCGAACATCAGATTCTGCTCGATCGGTCCGCCGTGAGCGATGTCCTGCAGCGTCTTCTGGATGCAGAAGCTGCGCGGATCGGCCAACCGCCCGGTCGAATTGGTCTCGCTGTCCATCCACGACGAGAAGGCGCATTGGCTGAGGCAACCCATGCAATCGGCCTGATCCTTGCGGATCGTCGCCTTTTCCTCGGGCGTGACGAACACCAAAGTGTTGTCCGGCGTCTTCAGCGCATCGACAAAGCCGGCGCCATACCAGCCCCGGGCGCGGAGCAGATCGTTACGCGTCACCCAGAAATTCTTGCCCTTCACGCCGACGTCGAGCTGGAAGGTATGATCGCCGGCTTCCTGCGTCGAAAACGGGATCTGCCGCTCCGATCGCGCCTCCAGCGCACGCAGGAATCGATTGCGCACCGCGCTCGAATAAAAGCCGGTCGGGGAGAAGCGGTGCAATAGCACCTCGCCCTCCTCGATGTCGGTCAGCTTCTCTTTCCAGCCCTGCGGGATCGGGCTTTCCCTGGTCAACAGCGGCCGCGTGCCGAACTGGAAGGCGATCGCTCCGAGCTCGGGATTGTCGATCCAATTGTTCCAATCGCGCAAATACCAGACGCCGCCCGCCATCACGATCGGCACGTCATCGGAAATACCGCCCTCGCGCATCGTCTCGCGCAGTTCCTTGACGCGCGGATACGGGTCCTGCGGCTTGAGCGGATCCTCGGCGTTGGACAGGCCGTTATGCCCGCCGGCAAGCCAGGGGTCTTCATAAACCACCGCCGCGAGCCATTCCGCCGCCTTGGAATAGGCCCGCTTCCACAGCGCCCGGAAAGCGCGCGCCGAGCTGATGATCGGCAGATAATTGACTTCGTAAGACGCGGCGATCTCGCTGAGCTTGTAGGGCATGCCGGCGCCGCAGGTGACGCCCGCGACGAGGCCGCGCGTGCGCTCGAGCACGCCGTGGAGCACGCGCTGCGCGCCGCCCATTTCCCACAGCACGTTGATGTTGATCGCGCCCTTGCCGCCGGCAATGTCGAACGCGCGGCGGACCTGCTCGACGGCACCGTCGATCGCATATTGCACGAGCTCCTCATGCCGCTCGCGCCTGGTCAGCGCGTGATAGACTTGCGGGATGATCTTGCCGTCGGGATCATAGCTGTCGGCATTGACCGCAGACACGGTGCCGATGCCCCCGGCCGCCGCCCAGGCGCCGGCGCTGGCGTGGTTGGTCGCGGCAACGCCTTTTCCGCCCTCAACCAGCGGCCAGACTTCTTGGCCGTTATAGATGATCGGCTTCAGGCCTTTGAACACGTACGAACCTCCGAAAATGATCGATGTGGCAGATATAGCGCACTAGGGCGACGAAGCGAGGAAATACCGACTCAGCCGAAAATGCCGGGCTTTCCCAACGCCTCGGCATAAAGCGCGGCGTAGCGGGCGATCATCGCCGGCTCGTCATAATCGCTTTTCGCGCGTGCCCGATTGGCCGCGCCGACCGCTTTTCGCGCCCCGGATTCGCGCGCGAGCGCGGTAATCGAATCGCGCAGCTCGACCTCGTCGACGTGCGGTGTAACATAGGGGTAGTTGGCCATCGACAGCATCCGCGAGACATCGCCGACGTGCGGCGCCGCGACCGGCAGCCCCGCCGCCATCGCCTCGATCACCGAAATCGGGAATTGCTCGCTGTGCGACGACAGCGCGAAGATATCGAACAGCCCGATATAGCGGTGCGGATCGGGCAGGAAGCCGGGCAGGTGCAGCTTATCGGCCATGTCCATCAACGCCGCGGTGCTTTCGATCCGCTGCCGTTCGGGCCCATCGCCGACGATCACCAGCCGCACCGGCAGCGGCACGCCCCCGGCCGCGCGGACGAGCATCGGCAAGTTCTTCACCTCGCGCAGCCCGGCGAGCGTACCGACGACGATCTCCCCGGGCTCGCGGTGGAAGCCGGGGATTGCGCCCGCCTCGGGCGTCTCGGCATAGCGCGCGACGGGGACGCCATTGGCGATGCGATAGACGCGCTCGCGCGGCTGCTTCCATGTCGTCAGCGCGATCTCTTCGAGCGTTTGCGACGGCACCACCAGCGCCTGCGTCGCGCCCAGCGCGATGCGGCGATACATGTTGCGCTGCGGCTTCAGGCCGTCGGCTTCGTCGGCGTTGAAGCCGTCTTCGTGGTGGACGATCGGCGGCATGCGCTTGCCGAACACCCGGCCTGCCATCACCGCATCCATCGCGCCCCAATTGTAGGTGAGCACGAGATCGAACCGCCTCATGTATCGTGACAGCGCCTCATAGCGCTGAACCGAGGGCTTGCCGGTGAGCGCGGGCGGGTCCTGAGCGATTTCATAGCGGATGCCCGGCGCGATCGCATCGCGGGCGCCCAACTGATCGGGCATCGCCGAGACGATGGTGTGCCGCGCGGCATCGCCGAACGCGTTCATCAGCCGCACCGCACGCGCTTCCTTGCCGCCGAGCGCAAAGGTGGAATGGACGTGAAGAATATGGACCGACATGCTGGGTGCGCCGCTTAGCTCAAGCTTGCCGCGCCGTCACCCGCCCGCGTTGATCCGATCAGTCCGACCTTATCGGATGACGAACCGACACGCGCCGATTATCACGCCCGCTCCAGTCGAAAAGGAGACCGCCGTGCCGCAACCCAGCGTCGATTGTGTGTGGGATCTGGGCGCGCTGCTCGGCGAAGGGCCGCTGTGGCGCGACGGCGCCTTGTGGTTCGTCGACATCAAACGCCACCACGTCCACCGGCTCGATCCGGCGACCGGCGCGCGCGATACCTGGCAGGCGCCCGATCAGATCGGCTGGGTGCAACCCACCGCCGACGGCCGCTGGCTTGCGGGACTGAAGACCGGGCTCGCTTGGTTCGATCCCGATCGCGGCGCCTTCACGCCGTGGTTCGATCCCGAGCCCGACATGCCCGACAACCGCCTAAACGACAGCACCGTCGATGCCCAGGGGCGGCTGTGGTTCGGATCGATGGATGACGGCGAGCGATCGGACAGCGGCCGGCTCTATCGGCTCGATCCGCACGGCCGCGCGGTCGCCGCCGGGCCGCATTGCCCGATCACCAACGGCCCGGTCGCCAGCCCAGAAGGGACGATCCTCTATCATGTCGATACGTTGGCGAGGCAGGTTCACCGATATGACGTGTCGCCGTTGGGCGACTTGTCGAACGGCGCGATATTGCTCGAAATTCCCGAAGGCGAAGGCCATCCCGATGGCCCGACGATCGATTCGGAGGGGTGCTTGTGGATCGGCCTTTACGGCGGCTGGGGCGCGCGACGGTATTCGCCGGCGGGCGAATTGATGCAGCATGTCGCGCTGCCGGTTGCCAACGTCACCAAGATCGCTTTCGGCGGTGAGGATTTGCGGAAGGCCTACGCGACGACCGCGTCGAAACAGCTGGATGCCGCGGCTCTGGCCGAACAGCCGCTCGCCGGCGGGCTGTTTTCCTTTCGCGTCGATGTTCCTGGGCTGCCGGCATCGAGCGTATCGATCGGCATACCCACGGTTTAGCGCGACGCCGCACGACCAGACGTGTCGATAACAGGCTGAAAGGTGAGCGATTTACCCCTTTGCCGGGAACTTTTCGGCTATGGTCGCGCCATGCTTACACCTGATCTTTCCCGCCGTCGGTTCCTCTCGGTCGCCGCGATCGGCGCCGGTGCGCTGATCGTTCCACAGTCGGTTGCGGCCGGCGCCCGGACGTTGGCGACGATGATGCCGCCCGCCCCGCCCCCCGTCGACAGCGGGCCGACCGCGCCGCTGTTTGCCCGCGCGCAGGCCGCGCTCGCCCAGCACCGCGCACAGATCGCGCACGACGATGTCGTCGGCATTGCCGATTTCTCCTCGGCCTCGCGCGCCGCGCGGCTCCATGTCGTCGATCTCAAGCGCCGCAGCGTGACGTCGTATCTCGTCGCGCATGGCCGCGGTTCCGATCCCGCGCACACCGGGTTCCTCCACCGCTTCTCGAACGAGCCCAATTCGAACTGCACGTCCGAAGGCGCGTATCGCACGAGCGATTATTATGTCGGCGGTCACGGCCATTCGATGCGGCTGCAGGGGCTCGAGGCAAGCAACAGCAACGCCGAATCGCGCGCGATCGTCGTTCACGGCGCCTGGTATGTCAGCGACGATATGATCCGCCAGCACGGCATGCTCGGCCGCAGCGAGGGCTGCCTCGCGGTCGCCGAGACCGATCTGCCGGCGGTGCTTGATCGCCTCGGCCCCGGTCGGTTGATCGTTGCGGGGAAATTCACCGCCTAGCGCGGGAAAAAGGCCGTCATTGCGAGCGACGCGAAGCAATTCAGGGCCGCGTGCGCGGGCTGGACTGCCGCGCCGCTTCGCTCCTCGCAGAGACGATGACCCTGCTGGGGGGTCTTATCCCGCCGCCGCTTGCCGGCATTTCATCAGCGGCTGGATGCGCTTGCCGAACGCATCGACGCCCTCGACGAAATCATCGAAGGTCAGCAGCACACCGCCGGTGCCGGGCACCTCGGCCATCTCGTCGAGCATCCGCGCGATGCTTTCGTACGAGCCGACCAGCGTTCCCATGTTGATGTTGACCGCGCCCTCCGGCGCGGCGAGCTGGCGGACGTTGGTGTCCTTATTGTGTTTGTCGGCGGCGCCCTGCTCCATGAGCCACGAGATCGCCTCGATATCGACGCCGTCGTTATAATGTTTCCACTTCGCCATCGCTTCACCGTCGGTTTCGGCGGCGATGATCATCACCAACACGAATACCGATACGTCGCGGCCGGTCTTGGCGGTCGCCGCGGCGAGCCGCTCGTTGTTGGACGCGAAGGCGGTCGGCGTGTTGACGCCCTTGCCGAGGCAAAAGGCGTAATCCGCCCATTTGGCGGAGAAGGCGAGCCCGGCGTCGGATGACCCGGCGCAGATGATCTTCATGTCGCCTTCGGGCAGCGGCCGGACGCGGCAATCCTCCATCTGGTAATATCGGCCTTTGAAATCGGAGACGCCGGTTTCCCACAACTCGCGCAGGATATGGGCATATTCGTCGAGCACGTCGTAGCGATTCCTGAAATGCTCGTCGCCGGGCCACATCCCCATCTGCGAATATTCCGGACGCTGCCAGCCGGTGATGAGGTTCAGCCCGAAACGGCCGTGGCTGATCGAATCGATCGTGTTGCACATCCGCGCCGCGAACGCCGGCGGCACCAGCAGGGTCGGGCAGGTCGCGTAGATCTTGATCTTGTCGGTGACGGCGGCGAGCCCGGCCATCAGCGTGAAGCTCTCCATATTATATTCCCAGAACTCGGTCTTGCCGCCGAATCCGCGCAGCTTGATCATCGACAGCAGGAAATCGAGCCCATGCTCCTCGGCCTTGAGCGCGATCTGCTTGTTGAGATCGAAGCTCGGTTTGTATTGCGGGCTGTTTTCGGAAATCAGCCAGCCGTTGTTGCCGATGGGAACGAAGACGCCGACCTGCATGCTTGAGTCTCCTTGTTAAAAGTCGTGGCCGAGCCAGTCGTTGACGGTGCGCTCGAAGCGATCGCGCGAAACGATGTTGCAGGCGTGGCCGCCGGGGATCGCCGCAAGCGTCGCGTTCGGCAGGCCGGCGGCAAGCCGCGCGCCGGCGTCGGACGGCACCAGCATGTCGTCGGGCGAGACGATGACCAGCGTCGGCGTAGCGATCGCTGCCAGCCGGCCGGCGACATCGAAGGCGGCGAGCGCGGCGATGCGCTTTTCCATCGTCGCCGCGCCGGGGAAATGCGCGAGCTGTTCGGGCAGCTCGGCGTCGAGCGCGGCGCTGTGCGCGGCGGTCCAATTGGCCGGATAGAGGAAGATCGGTTGCGCGCGCAGATAGGCCTCGGCCCCGGCGTGCCGCAATAACGCGAGCCGCGCATCGAAGCAGCGCCGGAAATGAGGATCGGGTGACGCCCAGCCGTTGACGACGATCAGCCGATCGATCCGCTCGGGCGCCTTGAGCGCCAGCGCCAATCCCGCGATGCCGCCCGCGGCGTGGCCCATCACGCGGGCCCGCTCGATGCCGACCGCGTCCAGCACCGCCAGCATGTCGTCGGCAAGGTCGTCGACCGATACCGTCACCGGCAAGGCCCGATCGCTGCGGCCGGTGCCGCGATGGTCATAGAGGATCACCCGGTGGCGTGCGGCGAGCGCCGCCAGATTGGGACCCCAATACCGCGCCGAGCCACCCAGTCCGGCGGACAGCAGCAGCGGCGCGGCGTCGGCGGGGCCGTGCGTCTCGTAATGAAGCCCCGCCGCGTGCGGCATCAGCCGATGTGCGCCACGGATGCGATCTCGACCAGGCACTCGGGCTTCACCAGATCGCATTTGATGCAATAACGCGCCGGCTTGGCGCCCGGGAAATACTCGGCATAAACCTGGTTGAACGCGGCGTAATCGCCGAGGTCCTTGAGGAAGATGTGGTTCATCGCGACGTCGGCCAGGCGCGCGCCGGCCGCCTCGAGCGTCGTCTTGATCGTCTCCAGCACATGGCGCGTCTGCGCCGCCGCATTGCCGACATGGAGCACCGCCCCGCCCTCGCCGAGCGCCAGCACGCCCGAAACGTATACCGTGTTGCCCGCCTTGGCCGCCGCCGAATAAGGCGCGATCGGCGTCGGGAATTGCGGCGGGTTGATCGGCTCGAAAGGCATCATCGGTCTCCGTCAGGCAATTGGCCGAGGCTGCCGCAGAAATCCGCGACGTTGCTCACCCAGCCAAAGAATTTCTCGACATTGTAGATCGTCGCCGCCTGGACGAAATCCGGCCCGAGATGGTGCGTCGCATCCTCCAGCATCACGCCGAAATATTCGAGGTGGAAACCGTCGCGCAGCGTCGATTCGACGCAGACGTTGCTGGCGATGCCGACGAACACGATGGTGCGGATGCCGCGCGCGCGCAGCACGCTATCGAGCTGCGAATTGAAGAAGGCGCTGTAGCGGGTCTTGTGGACGCGGATGTCGCCGGGCTGCGGCGCCAGCGCATCGACCAGCTCGTAATCCCAGCCGCCGCGCGCGAGCAGCTTGCCGTGCAGTTCGGGCCTGGCGCGCATCGTCTTCAGCGCGTTGGACTTGTGCCAATTGGGCGAGCCGGGGCCGCCCGCCTCGACATAATCGGCATCCCAGCCGTTCTGCAGATAGACCACCTGGATGCCCGCGCCGCGCGCCGTTTCCAGCACCTTGGCGATCCGCCCGATCACCCCGGCCGCGCCGGCAATGTCGAAGCCGGCGAGATCGACGTAACCGCCCTCCGAGGCATAGGCGTTCTGCATGTCGATCACGACGACGGCGGTGGTGGCGGGATCGACCTGGATCGGCTCGGGCCGCGCCGGCAGCGTCACCGATCTTGGTTTTCGCGTGTGTATCGTTACTCGGTCGTCTGGCTGCATTCGCCGGCCCCATTTTGCGCCAAACGACCAATGTTCAACAATGCGGGCCGGCTGGCAAGGCGCGAAAGACGAGAAATCGGGGGAAATCGCATCGCCATCCCCTGTGAAGAATGGCGCGAGTGACGGGGCTCGAACCCGCGACCTCCGGCGTGACAGGCCGGCGCTCTAACCAACTGAGCTACACCCGCTTGGAAGCGTGAGGCGCGGCAACTAGGCGAGCCGCCCGGGGCTGTCAACCGATCAAGCGACGTCTTCCGGCGACAGCCCCGGCTCAGG
The DNA here is from genome assembly GCA_006438735.1 of Sphingomonas koreensis. GTDB lineage: Bacteria > Pseudomonadota > Alphaproteobacteria > Sphingomonadales > Sphingomonadaceae > Sphingomonas > Sphingomonas koreensis_A. The sequence continues at coordinate 834,836 of RCZF01000001.1, forward strand.
CGGCGACGGCCGCACCAGCGTGCCGTGTTCGAACAGGAAGCCGGCGATATCGGGCTTGCCGGCGGCGCCGATCACGGTCTGGATGATGATCAGCAGCGGCACTGCGAGCAGCGCGCCGGGTGTGCCCCAAACCCAGCCCCAGAAGCTCAATGAAATGAGAATCAGCAGCGGGTTGATGGTCAACCGGTGGCCGACGATCATCGGCGTCACCGCGTTCGCCTCGAGCAGATGGCAGCCGATCATGATCGCCGGCGGAATCATTGCCGACCAGATGTCGCTGAACACCATCAACCCGCCAAGCGCCATCAGCAGCGCGGCGATAATCGGCCCGAGATAGGGAATGTAGTTGAACAGCGCGACGATGCCCCCCCACATCAGCGGATAGGGCATGCCGACCGCCCAGAATGCCCCGGCGACCACCAGGCCGAGCACCAGATTGATCATCGTGATCGTGCCGAGATAGGCCGAGGTGTCGTCGACCACGTCCTGGATCACCCGCGCCGTCGCCATCGCGCCGCCGAAGCTGGCGCGGCTGGTTATCGTCTTGCGCCGCAGCCGCGTCCAGCCCGACAGGAAGAAGAACACCACGAGGATGCCGAAGAACACCTGGATGATCACCGCCGGGGCCGAGGTCGCGGTCAATTCGACGATCGAATTGGGCGGCGTCTGCGCGATCGTCTGCGCCGGATGCGCGCTGCCGGCGACGAGGTGCTGAATCGTGCTGTTCACATATTTCTGCAGGTTCGAATAGAGATCGAGCAGCGGCGCGATATTGGTCTGGATGCGATCGATCCGCTCGGGCAGGAGCCGGAAGAATTCGGTGGCCGGCACGATGATCGCCGCCAGCGCGATGTTGGCCGCGAATATGAATAGCAGTACGCAGACAAGCGCGGCGAGCGGCGACGGAATGCGGTGCCGTTCCTGCCACTCGAGCACCGGCACCAGCGCGATCGCGATCACCAGAGCAGCGGTGACCGGCAGGAAGAAGGTCGCGCCGGCCTGAAGCGCGAATGGGGCCCCCATCGCCACGCCCAGCCCGATCATCAGCGTCAGCGATGCGAGCAGGCGATCACGCCGCAGCGTCACCCGCTCCGTTTCGGCCGGCTCGCCCGCTTCGGGCAGCGGCAGGCCGAACGCACCCGGGGGAGCGGCCGGCGCGCGCGGCATTGCCGGCGCCTCGCTTGCCGGGACTGGTCCATCGTCTGCCGTCGTCGCCACCCGGGTTCCTTCCAACCGATACGCTGCATTCATCTAGCCGCATTCCTTCGGCTTGTAATCCCGGCTAGCATCGCGGCGATGAACGACCGCATCCTGGTGATAGACGAGGGCACCACCTCCACCCGCGCGATGCTGTTCGCGCCCGACGGCACGTGTCTCGGCAGCGAATCGCGCGATCTCACGCAGCATTACCCCAGGCCCGGCTGGGTCGAGCATGACGCCACCGAGATCTGGGAGCGAACCGCGGCGTGCGCGCAAGCGATGATCGACAAGGCCGGCGGCGCGGCGGCGATCGCCGCAATCGGCATCACCAACCAGCGCGAGACGCTGGTGTTCTGGGACAAGACCACCGGCGCGCCGCTCGCGCCCGCGATCGTCTGGCAGGATCGCCGCACCGCCGCCGCCTGCCGCGACATGCGCGAGCGCGGCCTCGAACCCGCGCTCCAGCACAAGACCGGGCTGCTGCTCGATCCCTATTTCTCGGCGAGCAAGATCGCCTGGGCGATGGCCAATTGGCCGGCGGTCCGCGATGCCGGCGACGCGCTGGCGATCGGCACGATCGATTCGTGGCTGATCTGGAAGCTGACCGGCGGGCTCCACATCACCGATGCGACCAATGCCAGCCGCACCGCGCTGATGGCGATCGGCAGCGGCGCCTGGGACGACGGGCTGCTCGAACTGTTCGATACGCCGCGCGCCGCGCTGCCCGAGATCGTCGACTGCGCCGGCCGTTTCGGCGAGACGACGCTGTTCGGCGAGGCCATTGCGATTTGCGGCATCGCCGGCGATCAGCAGGCGGCGAGCATCGGCCAGGCCTGCCTCGCACGCGGCGAAACCAAGGCGACCTTCGGCACCGGCGCCTTCGTGCTGACGCATGCCGGCGCAACGCCGCCGAGCTCGGCCAACCGCTTGCTGTCGACGATCGCGTGGCAGCTTGGCGGCGAGCGGGCCTATGCGCTTGAGGGATCGGTATTCGTCGCCGGCAGTCTCGTTCAATGGCTTCGCGACACGCTCGGCCTGATCGGTGCGGCGCCCGAAACAGAGGCGCTGGCGCGCAGCGTGCCTGATAACGGCGGCGTATTCCTCGTCCCCGCACTGTCAGGGCTGGGTGCGCCATGGTGGGAGCCCGACGCGCGCGGCAGCATCACCGGCCTGTCCTTTTCGACCGGGCGCGCCCACATCGTCCGCGCCGCATTGGAGGCGATGGCGCACCAGGCCAACGACCTCAAGACCGCCTTCGCCGCCGACGGCGCCGATTGGGATTGCCTGCGCATCGACGGCGGCATGGTCGCCAACGACTGGATGGCGCAGGACATGGCCGACATACTCGACCTCACCGTCGAGCGCCCGCTGTTCGCCGAAACAACCGCACTGGGCGCGGCGATGCTCGCCGGCGTGGGTTGCGGGCTGTTCCCCGATCTCGACGCGGCGGCGGGGATGCGCGGCGCGGTCGAGACTTTCACGCCATCGATCGACGACGATGTTCGGCAGGCGCGGCTCGATGGCTGGGCAAAAGCGGTGGCCGGCGTGGTGGGCGCTGCCTGACAGAATAGTCTTGATCGCCCGATCTTCGTCATCACCGCGAAAGCGGATACGAGAACAAGCGCGCGCCTCGGCGGACAGACACCGATCGATCGGCATGACTATCTGGCGATTGGTTTGAGTGGCATCGCAAGCATCGCAGGTAGCTCTCATCGCCTTTGACGGCAGTGATGCGATCTTCTATTTGCCGCTGATACGGGGCGGTTCGTCGCCAGCAGGAATTTAACACCATGAATGACACCGCGTCGGCAGCGCCGGCCAAACAATCGCGTCTCGCCTGGATTTTCGTCGGTCGTGATGGCCTGCGCGCGGGGTGGAGCTTAGTGCTGTTTTTCGCGCTCCTTTACGGCGTCATTTGGATCGTGGCCCGACTTCCCCATTCCCCGATGCGCGCCGAAGGCGGGATCGGCTCGCAGCCGCTGCCCAGCATCGCGATCGAATCGACGTTGGCAGCGATGGTCTTGGTGGTCGCGCTGATCATGTCGTTGATCGAGCGACGGCCGTTCTGGCGCTACGGCATCCGCAAGCGCAACGTCATCCCCGATTTCGTCAAGGGGATCGGCTCCGGGCTGCTGATGCTCTCGGTGCTGGTCGGGCTGCTCGCGCTCACTGGCGGCATTGCGTTCGACGGGCTTGCGATCGGCGGCGGCGCGATCCTCACTTATGGCGTGGAATGGCTGATCGCCTTCCTCCTCGTCGGCCTGTTCGAGGAATTCACGTTTCGCGGCTATCTGCAGTTCACGCTCGCACGCGGCGTCACCGGCATCGTCCGCGCGATCAATCCGAACGCCAAACGCGCGCCCGTCATCGGGTTTTGGGTTGCGGCCGTGATCTTCTCTATCGTGCTGTTCGCGCTCGTCCACACCGGCAACGGCGGCGAGACTCTGATGGGCATCGTCGCGGTCAGTCTCGCCGGGATCGTCTTCGTTTTCTCGTTGTGGTGGACCGGCTCCTTGTGGTGGGCGATCGGCTTTCACTGCGCCTGGGATTGGGCGCAGAGTTATCTTTACGGCGTCGCCGATTCGGGGCTGGTTTCGCAGGGCCATTTGCTCGCCAGCCGTGCGACCGGATCGGCGCTGCTGTCCGGCGGCAGCACCGGCCCCGAAGGCAGCATCCTCGTCGTCCCCGTCTTGCTCGCAACGATCGTGTTGATCTGGAAGACGGCGCCGCGCCGGGATGCCCCCGGTCTCGAGCAAACCGAGGGTTGATCCGCGGCGACCACGCTGCGACGATGGCCGCAACCATCCCGAGTCACACGAAAAGGTCGCCGTCGATGATCCTCAAGTCGCTGCTCCTCGGGGCCACCGCCCTTGCCTGCGTCACGACCGTGACGGCAGCCGCGCAAACCAAGCCGGCGGCAACGCGGGTCAATCCGTTCGCCAGCGCCAGCACGCTGCCGTTTCACGCGCCGCCGTTCGACAAGATCCGCGACAGCGATTATCAGCCCGCGATCGAGCGCGGCATGGCGATCCAGCTCGACGAGATGAAGGCGATCGCCGCCGATCCTGCCGCGCCGACCTTCGACAACACGATCGCGGCAATGGAAAAATCGGGCCGCATGCTCGAGCGCGCCGAGCTCGCCTTCTACGGCGTCGATCAGGCCAATTCGAACCCCGCGCTCGATGCGGTGCAGACCGCGATCGCGCCAAAGCTCGCGCAGCATAATGACGCGATCTATCTCGATCCGAAACTGTTCGCGCGGGTGAAGACGCTCTACGACAACCGCGACACGCTCAAGCTCACGCCTGAGCAGTTGCAGGTGCTGTCGCTTTATTACCAGCAATTCGTCCACGCCGGCGCCAATCTGTCGGATGCCGACAAGGCCAAGCTGCGCACCCTGAACACCGACATCTCGACCCTCGAAACCGCGTTCCAGCAAAAGCTGATCGCCGCCGCCAAGGCGGGCGCGCTGGTGGTCGACGACAAGGCGAAGCTCGCCGGGCTTTCCGACGGTGAGATCGCCGCCGCCGCCGAGGACGCCAAGGCCCGCCAGCTGCCCGGCAAATGGCTGCTACCGCTGCAGAACACCACGCAGCAGCCCGCGCTCGCCTCGCTCGCCGACCGATCGACACGCGAAGCGCTGTTCAACCAGAGCTGGACGCGCGCCGAAAAGGGCGACGCCAACGATACGCGCGCCGCAGTCGAGGAACTGGCGATGCTGCGCGCCCAAAAGGCCAGTCTGCTCGGTTATCCGAGCTACGCCGCTTTTGTGCTGTACGATCAGATGGCCAAGACGCCCGACGCCGCGATCAAGTTCATGCAGGCACTGGTGCCCGCGACCGCCGCCGAACAGCAGCGCGAAGCCGCCGAAATCCAGGCACAGATCGACAAGGACGGCGAGCATTTCGATCTCAAGCCGTGGGACTGGGAACGTTACAGCGATCAAGTTCGCAAGGCCAAATACGATCTCGATGAGAATGAGGTGAAGCCTTATTTCGAGCTCCACCGCGTGCTCGAAGACGGCGTCTTCTATGCCGCCAACCAGCTGTACGGCATCACCTTCAAGAAGCGCACCGATCTGCCGGTCTATCAGGGCGACGTGATGGCCTATACCGTCTACGACAAGGACGGATCGGAGCTCGGCCTGATCTATTTCGATTATTGGAAGCGCGACAACAAGGCGGGCGGCGCCTGGATGTCGAACTTCGTCACGCAATCGAAGCTGCTCGGCACCAAGCCGGTGGTCTACAACGTCGCCAATTTCACCAAGCCGGCGCCGGGCCAGCCCGCGCTGATCAGTTTCGACGACGTGACGACGATGTTCCACGAATTCGGCCATGCGCTGCACGGCCTGTTCGCGAACCAGACCTATCCGCTCGTCTCGGGCACCAACACGGCGCGCGATTTCGTCGAGTTCCCGTCGCAGTTCAACGAGCATTGGGCGCTCGATCCCAAGGTGCTCGCCAATTATGCCAAGAATTATCAGACCGGCGCGCCGATGCCGCAGGCGCTGATCGACAAGATCAAGAAGGCGTCGAAATTCAACACCGGCTATACGCTCGGCGAAACGCTGACGGCGGCGCTGCTCGATATGGATTGGCACACGCTGCCGGCCAGCGCCCCCAAGCAGAACAATGACAATTTCGAAGCGCAAGCGCTGGCGAAGATGGGGCTCGACATCGCGCACGTCCCGCCGCGTTATCGCTCGAGCTATTTCCTGCACATCTGGGCCAATGGCTACGCTGCGGGCTATTACGCCTATCTATGGACGCAGATGCTCGACGACGACGCCTTCGCCTGGTTCGAACAGAACGGCGGGCTGACGCGCGCGAACGGCCAGCGCTTCCGCGATCTCATCCTGTCGAAGGGTCACACCGAGGACTACGGCCCGATGTTCCGCGCGTTTTACGGCAAGGATCCCGATGTCGGCCCGATGCTCGAGGATTACGGGCTCGCCCCGGCCGCCCCTGCCCCGGCGCAATGACGCCTCAGGGCGTGTGGAACTCGTCTTCGAGATAGAGATAATCGGACTCGAACTCGCCGAGCCGAGCGAGCTTGGCCAGATCGAGGATGCGCGCGCGGCGATCGGCGACTTCGGCGAGACCCTCCTCGCGCAGCCGCCGCAGCGTGCGGTTGACGTGGACGCTGGTGAGCCCGCACGCCTCGCCGATGTCTTGCTGCGTTAGCGGAAAATCGAACACGCCGTCGCTGGCGAGCCCGACCGCCTGCATCCGTGCATGCGTCTCGCAGATGAAATGCGCGACGCGGCCGCGCGCATCGAGCCGCCCGATCCGGAAAATCCATTCGCGGTGCAGCGCGGCATCGAGCAGCGTCGAAAACCACAGCATGCGGCCGAGATGCGGGAAGCGATCGGTGACGGCGGTGAGATTGGTGTGCGGCACCACGGCGATTTCGGCTTCGGTAATCGTCGCGACGTCATGATCGAGCCGCTGTAGCGGATAGCCGTGCAGATCGATGAAGTCGCCCGGGATATGATAGCACACCAACTGACGGTAGCCGTCGCGCGCATCCATGTAGCGGCACATAAAACCCGACAGCAGTAAGGTCGAATTATGCACGGCATCGCCGCGCTCGACGATCGTGCGCCGTGCCGGGAGCCGCTCGACGCGCGTGATCGCGCCTTCCAGCGCGGCCTTCTCCTCGGATGAGAGCTCGCTGCGGCGGCGCGATCGGAGGAAGTTCTCGGTCAGCATGAACGCTCTACGATCGTCCGCCAAAAAAGGTCCGCTCGCGAAACGATCGCCGATGCCTGCTTCACCCAGGCGGCATGACCGCATTGGGCATCACGCTACCGGCTGATCGACGAAAAGCCCCTTCAGCTCGCGCTTCAGGATCTTGCCATTGGCGTTGCGCGGCAGCGTTTCGGGCACAAAGCGGATGGCCACCGGCACCTTGAAGCCGGCGAGCCGCACCCGCACCCAATCCTGCAATTCCGCCTCGCTCGCGCTCGCACCCGGCGCCAGATGAACCACCGCCGCCGGTTCCTCGCCGAGCGTGCGGTGCGGCAGGCCGATCAGCGCCGCGTCGGTCACCGCCGGGTGCGCGTAGAGCACATTCTCCACCTCGGTCGAATAGATGTTCTCGCCGCCGCGGATGATGATGTCCTTGGCGCGATCGACGACGTAGAGGAACCCCTCCTCGTCGAGCCGCGCGAGATCGCCGGTGCGCACCCAGCCATCGACGAACGTCTCGGCGGTCGCCTGCGGCTTGTTCCAATAGCCCTTCACGATCATCGGCCCGCGCGCCCACAGCTCGCCGACCGTGCCGACCGGCAGTTCGGTGATGCCGTCCTCCGCCATGATCTTGAGATCGGCCGCCGCGACCGGCGGACCGGCACTGTCGGGGCGATTGAGATAATCCTCGCCGGCGTGGTGCGTGACGGTCGCCATCGTCTCGGTCATCCCCCAGCCGTTGCCGGGCAGCGCGCCGAATTCCTGATAGATGCGCCGCACCAGTTCGGGCGCCGACGGCGCGCCGCCATAAGCGATGCTCTCGAGACTCGACAGATCATATTTGTCGCGATCGGGATGCTCGAGCAGCTGCCACGCGATGGTCGGCACGCCGCCGGTGAGATTGACCTTTTCGCGCTCGATGATCTCCATCGCTTCGACGGGATCCCATTTGCGCATGAACACCATCGTCGATCCGGTCGCGATCGTTCCCATCATCGAGGCGCTGCACGCGGTGACGTGGAACAGCGGGATGACCAGCAGGCCGGTGCGCGGCTCGGGCTGCGGCGGCGTCTCACCGCGGCGCAGATACGACCGCGCCGCCGAGAAGCCCCCCGACAGGATGTTGCTCATCAGGTTGCGATGCGTGCCCAGCGCCCCCTTGGGCTCGCCGGTCGTGCCCGAGGTATAGAAGATCGTCGCATCGTCATCGGGCGCGATCGCGACCGGCGGCAGCGCAACGTCGGCGAGCGCGTGCCATTCGCCCGGCGTGCCGATCGCCTCTTCCAGCCGACTGGCCTTGCCGGCGAGCGGCGTCGTCGCGCGGGCGACGAGCACATGCTCGAGATCGGGCAGATCGCCATAATGGTCGATCAACCGCTCGTGCCGGCGATTGTCGATCACCAGTACCTTGGCGCCCGAATCGGCGAGCCCGTAAGCGAGCTCCGCCCCCGTCCACCAGGCATTGAGCGGCACGACGATCGCCCCCAGGCTCGCCGCCGCGAAGAACGCGACGGGCCATTCGGGCATGTTGCGCATCGTCAGCGCGACGCGGTCGCCCTTGCCGACGCCCAGCGCCTGCAAATGACGCGCAAGCGTCGCCACCGCGCGGAAATTGGCTTCGTAGCTGACGCGCTCGTCCTGATGGATGGTGAACAGCCCGTCGCCATGGCTGCGCGAGAATTGCAGCAGCAGCGCAAGATGGGGTGGCGCGTTCTTCCACACCCGCGTCGGCACGCCGCCGATCTCGACCGTCTCCATCTCGAAGCGCTGGCCCGGCGCGGTCAGCAGCGCGCTCGCCTCGGCCAGCGACAGCTTCGGCCAGGCAGGATCGATCGGAACGGGGGCGTGGCTGGCCAAGGCGTTTCTCTCCACTCTTGAATGTCGGGTTTGTCTTTATCGCGTCAGTTGGAAACGATAGAGTTGATTCTCGCGTCGCTCAAGGCAATAGGAGGACGCAAGTTTGAATGAAAGGTATGGAGTAACGATGCACGGCACCGATCCCGGACGCTACGGCTTCGATGCCGATCGGCTGGCGCGGATCGATGCGTTGCTGCAGACGCGCTACATCGACTCAGGGCTGCTGCCGCACGCGCAATTGCTGATCGGCCTCGACGGCGGCGTCGCGCATTTCGTCAGCCGGGGCACCGCGCGCGAGGGCGGCGCCGCGCTCGACGACACCGCGCTGTTCCGCATCGCCTCGATGACCAAGCCGATTACCTCGATCGCGTTCATGATGCTCGCCGAGCAAGGCAAGGTTGCGCTCGATACGCCGGTGCATCACGTACTGCCCGAGTTGAAGGGCGTCGGCGTTTATGATGGCGGCGGCGCGGGCGTGCCGTTCGTCACCAAAGCGACCGCGCAGCCGATGCGGATGATCGATCTGCTGCGCCACACATCGGGCTTCACCTACAGCTTCCAGAACCGCTCGAACGTCGATGCCGCCTATCGCGAGTCGAAGATGGAAAGCTGGCACAAGGGCTTGACGCTCGACGAGTTCGTCGAGGCGCTCGGCAAGCTGCCGCTCGAATTCTCGCCCGGCGACGCGTGGAATTATTCGGTGTCGACCGACGTGCTCGGCGCGGTGGTTCAGCGCGTCTCCGGACAGGAGCTCGACGCCTTCTTCGCCGAGCATATCTTCGCTCCACTCGGCATGAACGATACCTTTTTCCAGGTGCCCGAGGACAAGCTCGACCGGCTGACCGATTGCTACACCTTCGTCCCCGGCCCGAATGGTCAAAAGGGCGGCCGCGTGATGTACGATCCCGGCGCGAGCAGCGCCTGGGCGCGGCGACCCAGGCTGCTGTCGGGCGGCGGCGGGCTCGTCTCCAGCACGCACGATTATCATCGCTTCTGCCGGATGTGCCTGAACGGCGGGGAACTCGATGGCGCGCGGATCGTCGGCCGCAAGACGATCGAGCTGATGACGATGAACCACCTGCCCGGCGGATCGGATCTCGCCAGCATGTCCAAATCGCTGTTCAGCGAGGCGACCAATGCCGGCGCCGGCTTCGGCCTCGGCTTCGCGGTGACGACCGACGTCGCCAAGTCGATGATCCCCGGCTCCGTCGGCGAATATTATTGGGGCGGGATGTTCTCGACCGCGTTCTTCATCGATCCCGTCGAGCGGATCGACATGGTGTTCATGACGCAGATGTCGCCCAGCAACACCTACCCGATCCGCCGCGAGCTGAAGACGCTGATCTATTCGGCGCTGACTTAACGTTCCCCGGCGGAGGCCGGGGCCCAGTTGCGAAGGTTGCTGTAACAAAGCGCAGCGCCAACCAACTGCCACCATCGCTACTGGACCCCGGCCTTCGCCGGGGAACAAGGAGACACAAAATGACCGGCCCGATCACCACCCACCGCCACGGCGACGTCCTCGTCATCGTTTCGAACAACCCGCCGGTCAACGCGCTCGGCGCCGCGGTTCGGCAGGGGATCGAGGCGGCGATCAAGGAAGGCGTCGCCGACGATACCGTCCACGCGGTGGTGATCCGCTGCGACGGCAGGACCTTCTTCGCCGGCGCCGACATCACCGAATTCGGCAAGCCGATGCAAGAGCCAGCGCTCCCCACCTTGGTCGACATGATCGAGGCTGCCGACAAACCGATCATCGCTGCGATCCACGGCACCGCGCTGGGCGGCGGCTGCGAAGTCGCGCTGGGCTGTCATTACCGCATCGCCGTCCCCTCGGCGAAGCTCGGCACGCCCGAGGTGAAGCTCGGCCTGCTGCCCGGGGCCGGCGGCACGCAGCGTATTCCGCGCATCGCCGGCGTCGCGCTGGCGCTTGAAATGACCGCCAAGGGCGATCCGATCCCGGCCAAAAAGGCGCTCGACGCCGGGCTGATCGACAAGCTCGCCGGCGAGGACAGCCTGGAGGCCGACGCGATCGCCTTTGCCCGCGAGGTCATTGGCAAGCCGCTCCCGCGCGCCAGCCAGAAGACCGCCAAGCCTGATCCCGAAGCGGTCGAAGCCTTCAAGAAGGCCAACGCCCGTCGCTTCCGCGGCTTCGACGCGCCCGCCGCCAACATCGCCTGCGTCGAAAAAGCAGCCTCGGGCGTTAGCTTCGACGAAGGCGTCCAGTTCGAGCGCGCGGAGTTCATGAAACTGATGATGGGCGTGCAATCCGCTGCGCAGCGCCACATCTTCTTCGCCGAGCGCAAGGCGCAAAAGATCGACGGCATCGCCGACGACATCCGGTTGCGCGACATCAAGCGCGTCGGCGTGATCGGCGCCGGCACGATGGGCGGCGGCATTTCGATGAACTTCCTGTCGGCGGGCATCCCGGTGACGATCGTCGAGATGCAGCAGGATGCGCTTGATCGCGGAACGGCCACGATCCGCAAGAATTACGAAGCGACCGCCGCCAAGGGCCGGATGAAGCCCGAGCAGGTCGAGGCGGCGATGGGCGCGCTGAAGCCGACGCTCAGCCTCGACGATCTCGCCGACTGCGACCTCGTCATTGAGGCGGTCTATGAAAATATGGATGTGAAGAAGGAGATTTTCGGCAAGCTCGACGCCATCTGCAAGCCCGGCGCGATCCTCGCGTCGAACACCTCTTATCTCGACGTCAACGAGATTGCCGCCAGCACCAAACGACCGCAGGATGTGCTCGGCATGCACTTCTTCTCGCCGGCCAATGTGATGAAGCTGCTCGAGGTCGTGCGCGGCGACAAGACCGCCGACGACGTGCTCGCCACGGTGATGGCGCTGGCCAAGAAAATCCGCAAAGTCGCGGTAGTCGCGGGCGTATGCCACGGCTTCATCGGCAACCGCATGCTGATGCCGCGCCAAATCGAGGCGATGAAGCTGCTGATGGAAGGCGCGACGCCCGAGCAGATCGACACGGTCCATGTCGATTTCGGCATGCCGATGGGGCCGTTCCAGATGAGCGACCTCGCCGGGGTCGACATCGGCTGGCACCGCGACCCGACCCGCATCGAAAGCATCCGCGACGCGCTCGCCGCCGAAAAACGCTGGGGCCAGAAGACCAAGGCCGGCTTCTACGATTACGACGACAAGCGGACCCCCTCGCCCTCCCCTCGCGTCGCCGAGATCATTGAGGATTTCCGCAAGAAGACCGGCACGCCCCGACACGAGGTCACGACCGACGAGATCGTCGAGCGCACGCTCTATCCGATGGTCAACGAAGGTGCGCTGATCCTCGCCGAGGGCAAGGCGCAGCGCGCAAGCGACGTGGATGTGGTGTGGATCTACGGTTACGGCTGGCCGGTCTATCGCGGCGGCCCGATGTTCTGGGCCGACACCGAAGGGCTCAAGAAGATCGTCGCGGGGCTGGAGAAGCACGGCTTCGACGTCGCGCCACTGCTCAAGGACAAGGCTGAAAAGGGGGAGCGGTTCAGTGGCTGATCTCGAGCAATTCCGCGCCGAAACCCGCGCCTGGCTCGATACCAACTGCCCGCCCGAAATGCGCGAGCCGATGCGTTCCGAAAAGGACGCGGTATGGGGCGGCCGTGACCAGTCCATGCTCACGCCGGCGCAGAAGCAATGGATGGACGCGATGGGCGCACGCGGCTGGACGGTGCCCGATTGGCCGAAAGACTATGGCGGCGGGGGCTTGAGCGCGGCAGAGTCGAAGATCCTCCGCGAGGAAATGCGCCGCATCCACGCGCGCAATCCGCTCAACAGCTTCGGCATCTCGATGCTTGGCCCGGCGCTGCTCAAATATGGCACCGAGGAGCAGAAACTCGAACACCTGCCCAAAATCGCGCGCGGTGAAATTCGCTGGTGCCAAGGCTATTCCGAACCCAATGCCGGTTCTGATCTCGCCGGTCTGGCAACATGGGCCGAAGATGCCGGCGATCATTATGTCGTCAACGGCCAGAAGGTCTGGACCAGCTACGCCGACAAGGCCGACTGGATTTTCTGCCTCGTCCGCACCTCGAAGGAATCGAAGCAGGGCGGCATCAGTTTCCTTTTGTTCGACATGGCGAGCGAGGGCGTCTCGACCAAACCGATCCTGCTGATCTCGGGCTATTCGCCGTTCTGCGAAACCTTCTTCGACAATGTGAAGGTGCCCAAGGCCAACCGCATCCACGAGGAGAACAAGGGCTGGGACGTCGCCAAATATCTGCTCGGCCACGAACGCGAGATGATCTCCGGCATGGGGCTGGCGAGCACCGGCGGCGATCCATTGGTCGAGGCGGCACGCGGCGGCGTCGATCCGATCCTGCGCGGCCAGATCGCGCTGTTCCAGGTCCGCGCGCGCGCTTTCGCAATGCAGTCCGAGCGCTTCATCGACGAGCTGAAAGCGGGGCGCGCGCACCCGGCGCAGCCCTCGATGATGAAATATTATGGCACCGAGCTCAACAAGACCCGCAATGAGCTGATGATGGCGGCCGGCGGCTCCGACGCGCTCGAATGGGATAGCGAGCGCTCCTCGGGCGGCCGCGAGGTACGCGGTTGGCTGCGCTCCAAAGGCAATTCGATCGAGGGCGGGACGAGCGAGATCCAGCTCAACATCGTGGCGAAACGGATTTTGGATTTGCCGAGCTGAATAGCCCTCTCCCCTGAAGGGGAGAGGGTTGGGAGAGGGGCAGTCGAAACCTTACATCTAACGGGCCGGATGCGAGAGACTGCCCCTCTCCCCGGCCCTCTCCCCTGAAGGGGAGAGGGAGACCAGAATGCCCCTATACCTCAACGACGAACAGACGATGCTGCGCGACACCGCCAAGGACTTCGTCGCCGAACACGCCCCCGTCGCACACCTGCGCAAGTTGCGCGACGCCAAGGATGAAACCGGCTTTTCCCGCGACCTGTGGAAGCAGTTCGCCGAAATGGGCTTCAACGGCATCCTGATCGGCGAGGATGCCGGCGGCCTCGGCCTCGGCCATGTCGAGGCCGGCGTGGTCCTCGAGGAAATCGGCCGCAACCTCTCCCCCTCGCCCTTCCTCTCGACCGCCGTCGCCGCGGTGGAAGTGCTCAAGGGGACGCCGCATGCCGACCGATGGTTCTCCGGCATACTTACCGGCGACTCTATCGCCGCGCTGGCCATCGACGAGGGGCCGAAACACCGCGCCGAAATCGCGATGACCGCCGAGCGGGCCGGCAACGGCTTCAAGCTGACCGGCGCCAAGCAGTTCGTCACCCACGGCCATGTCGCCGACGTCATCCTCGTCGCCGCACGCACCGCCGGCAGCGCCGACGAAGCCGAGGGCATCACGCTGTTCGCGGTCGACCGCGACGCCGCCAACCTCACCAACACCCCCGAACGCCTGGCCGATTCGAGCTTGGCTTCACGGCTGCAATTCGATGGCGTCGAGGTCGATGCCGATGCGGTCATCGGCGAAGTCGATGCCGGCGGTGGCCCCTTGAAGCGCCTGCTCGCCGCCGGCCGCACCGGCGCGTCTGCCGAATTGCTCGGCGTCGGCGGCGGCGCGATGGACATGACCGTCGGCTACCTCAAGGAGCGCAAGCAATTCGGCGCGCCGATCGGCAGCTTCCAGGCACTCCAGCACCGCGCCGCGCACCTCTATTCGGAAATGGAAGTCGCTCGCGCGGCCGTGCTCAAGGCGCAGCAATTGCTCGACGCCGAAGATGCGGCTGCCGATGAGGCGGTGTCGGTCGCCAAGGCAATGACCGGCCTCGCCACAACCCTCGCGGTGCAGGAAGGCGTCCAGATGCAGGGCGGCATCGGCATGACCGATGAATATGACATCGGCTTCTACATGAAGCGCGCGCGCGTGCTGGCGGAGATGTTCGGCGACGCCAATTTCCACGCCGATCAATTGGCGCGCGCGGCGGGATATTGACCCAAACTCCCTCTCCCCTTCAGGGGAGAGGGCCGGGGAGAGGGGCAATCTAAGTCACCGCCTTTTGATTTCCCCTCTCCCAAACCCTCTCCCCTGAAGGGGAGAGGGCTTTATAGGAACCCGATGGACAACGCCGCCCCTGACACACCCCCCGCCGAGCTCACGCGCGCGCTGGTCGATCTCCTCACCATCGAGGAGCTCGACACCGATCTCTATCGCGGGAGCCGCCAGCCCGGCGGCGTCGGCCGGGTGTTCGGCGGGCAGGTGATCGCGCAGGCGCTCCAGGCCGCGCAACGCTCGACCGAAGCGCCCAAGACCGCGCACTCGCTCCACGCCTATTTCATGCGCCCGGGCAGCGAGGATTTCCCGATCATCTTCCGTGTCGTGCGCGATTTCGAGGGCCGCAGCTTCGCCACCCGCCGCGTCATCGCGATGCAGCAGGGCAAGCCGATCCTCAACATGGCGGCGAGCTTCCAGACGCCTGAGGACGGCCTCCACCATCAGGATGCGATGCCCGATGTGCCCGGCCCCGATCAGCTCAAGTCCGAAGCCGATCTTCGCCGCGATATGATCGACGAAATTCCCGAGAAATTCCGCCGCTTCATGCTGCGCGCGCGGCCGATCGAGATTCGCCCGGTCCACCCGCGCTCCTGGTTCCGGCCCGAGCAACGCGAGCCGACGCAATATAGCTGGTTTCGCCTCGTTTCATCGCTCGGCGACGACGCGACGATGCACCGCGCGATCCTGGCTTATGCCTCGGACATGTCGCTGCTCGGCACCGCGCTATTGCCGCACGGCGTCAACTGGATGACGCACAATGTGCAGACCGCCAGCCTCGACCATGCTTTGTGGTTCCACGAACCATTCCGCGCCGACGAATGGCTGCTCTACGCCTGCGACAGCCCCTGGGCCGGCCATGCCCGCGGCTTCAATCGCGGGCGCATCTTCACCCAGGACGGCCGGCTGGTGGCGAGCGCGACGCAGGAAGGCCTGATCCGGATGCGTGAGTAATCGCGCGTCAGTCGATCGTTTTGCCCGGTTCCCCGGGTTTGCCCATCTTGAAATTCACCCGCTGGACGCAGCCGGTATAGCCGCGCTTCGACACCGGCTTGGTCGATTGCCGGATCGTCTGAATCGCCTGCGTGCCGAAGACGTCGGCGGGCTCAGCCGCAAGCACCTTGATGTCGCCCGTCTCGCCCCACGGCGCGACGTCGAACCGCACGATCGCCCAACCCTCGATCGATCGTTTGCCGAACGGCTCGGGAAAGCTCAGCAAGCCAAGATGGGTCCAGTCACCGGCACCCTCGCAATCTGCATCGGCCGGGCGCAGCGCGCCCGCCTTCGGTCCCTCCGGCGCCTGCAGCGGCTCGATCGGGGTGCGGCGGAACGGATAGGTGCATCCCGATCGCGCACCTTTCGCGAAACGCGAGCGCTTGATCGACGCGACGCCCTTCGCCTCGAGATCGCGATTGCCGTCCGAAGCGACGACGCGAACATGGATCGGCTTGCCGCGTGCGTCGATGTCATACTCTATTGTCGTGAAGCTCCGCGTGCCCGGCGCTTGCGGAATCGTCTCGAAATCGGGCCACACACGAACCAGTTCGGCCGGCGCATAGGGCGTGAAGCAGGTCGATCCCGGAGGCGGGGTCCGCTCGAAAATATCGCGCTCGTCGCCCCGTTTGACGTGCGGCAGCGCAAAATAACGCATCGCCTCGGCCGGCGGCACGGCACTGACCGGCTGGTCGTGGATCGTGAACGCAATGGTGCAGCGCGTCTGCGGCGCCGCCGCGGCAAACCGCCATGCGGCAAAAGCGGGCATGACGTCGCTGGCGTCGATCCAACCGGGAACAGCGTCTTGGCCTTCGTGATCGATGTCGATCGGACGGCCATCGCCATCGATCGAGAAATGGATGCGATAGAAACCCCGCGCCGGTGACATTTGGTTGCTGCCGTAAGCGAATCCGACCGAGGCCATCGGCGCCTCTTCGCGCGTCGCCGTCACCGCGATTCCAGCGCAGTCGACCGCGCCGGGCTCGAAGGTGACGAAACGGTGTCTTTCAAACGCACCGGGCGGCAGCGGACCATCGGCGACTGGCGGGGGCGGCGCCAGCTGGCCAGCAACCAGCAACGAGGCGAATAAGGCGATGAACGGCATGCTGGCAAACTGCGCCGACCCGGTTACGCTTTCAAGTCAAGATGTTGTGCAGCAATAGTCAAGCCGCGGTCTTGCCGAATTCCTGCCGCGTCACCGGATGGCTCGATGACAGCCCGCCATCGACTACGATCGCCTGGCCGTTGACATAGCTCGCATCGTCGGAGGCAAGGAACAGCGCCACGCGACCGATCTCCTCGGGCTCGCCGCCACGGCGCAGAGGATTGAGCCGGCCGATCCGGTCCTCCTTGCCGTTCTCGCGGGCGTATTCGTAGGCGCGCACCGTCATGCCGGTTTCGATCAGGCCGGGGCAGATCGCGTTGACGCGCACGCCCGAACCCGACAATTGCTGCGCGGCGGTCTGCACAAGATTGATCACGCCGGCCTTCGACGCCGAATAAGGCGGCCCGCCCGCGCCCGAACGCAGGCCGGCAACGCTTGCGGTGCAGACGATCGCACCGCGCCCGCGCTCGATTATCTTCGGCGCGGCGTGTTTGATCGCGAGGAACGGGCCGATCAGGTTCACGCGCAGGATTTCCTGCCACATCTCCACCGTGCCCTCGAACAGCCCCGGGATGCCGCCCGAAATACCGGCATTGGCGTAGATCACGTCGAGCCCGCCGAACGCTTCGCACGCCAAGGCGACGGTGCGCGCGACATCGTCCTCCACCCCCGCATCCATCTGCACCGCCTTGGCGACGCCGCCGTCCTTGGCGATCGACTCGGCGGTTTCGTGCACCGCCTCGCTCTTGTCGGCGACGATCACCTGCCCGCCCTCGGCCGCGAACAGCCGCGCGGTTACGCGCCCGATCCCCGAGCCCGCGCCGGTGACGATGATCGATTTGCCTGTGAACCGCATTTCCTTACCTCCGTTCGCCCTGAGCTTGTCGAAGGGCGTGGTCCCAACCGTGCTTCGACAAGCTCAGCACGAACGGGGCGTTGTTCAAATCGTCACGCCGCCGTCGATCACGATCGCCTGGCCCGTCATGAACGCGCTCGCCTTCGAGGCGAGGAATACCACCGCGCCGGCGATCTCTTCGGGCTCGCCGATGCGGCGCAGCGGGGCACCTTTGGTGCTGCGCTTCTCGGTTTCCGGGTCTTCCCACAAAGCGCGGGCGAAATCGGTGCGGATCAACCCCGGCGCGATGCAGTTCACTCGCACGCCATTCGGCCCGTATTCGACCGCATAGTTGCGCGCGAGCTGGAAGTCCGCCGCCTTGGACACATTATACCCGCCGATCACTGGCGACCCGCGCAGCCCCCCGATCGACGAGATGATGACGATGCTCCCCTCGCCGCGCTCGCGCATTTCGGGGGCGACCATCTGGATCAGCCAGTGGTTGGAGAGAATGTTGTTGTCGAGAATCTTGCGGAACTGCTCGTCGCTGATTCCGGCAAGCGGCCCGTAATAGGGGTTGGACGCGGCGTTGCAGACCAGCACGTCGATCCGCCCGAACCGCGCCCGCGTCTCGTCGACAAGGTGCTGCAGCGCCGCCTTTTCGGAAATGCTAGCCGCCACCGCGATCGCCATGCCATCACCGTGCTTGGCATTGATCTCGGCCGCAACCGCGTCGCACGCGTCCTGCTTGCGGCTGGAAATGACGACTCTCGCGCCGTGCACGGCGAGTTCTACCGCTGACGCCTTGCCGATCCCCCGCGACGATCCGGTGACGATGGCGACTTTGCCCGTAAGATCGAATTGCGACATCTTGCTCCCTCTAATTATTCCGCCCCCGCCTTCACCGCGAAATCCCAGCTCGCTTGCGCCAGCCGATAGACCTGCGCCGCGGATCGCTCGGCCTGCGCATTCGATGCGGTGCCATCGACGATGCGCTTCTTGATGCCCTGAACGATCCCGGTCAGCCGGAACAGATTGTAGCTGAAATACCAGTTGAGATCGGGCAAACCTTCGCGCCCCGTTGCTGCGCAATATCGCTGCACCATTTCCTCGATCGTCGGGATGCCGGTCTGCCCGCCGGTCTTGCCCTTGACGCCCGATCGCCCCTCGGGCTCCGTCACCCAGCTCATCAGGAAATAGGAAAAATCGGCAAGCGGGTCGCCGAGCGTCGAGAGCTCCCAGTCGAGCACCGCGATCACCTTCGGCTGGTCGGCTGCGAAGATCATATTGTCGATCCGGTAATCGCCGTGGACGATCGACGTGCGCTCCTGCGGCGGAATCGTCTTGGGCAGCCACTCGATCAGCCGCTCGACCTCGGCCATGTGCTCGGTCTCGCTGGCGCGGTATTGCTTGGTCCAGCGGCCGACCTGGCGCTCGAAATAATTGCCCGGCTTGCCGTAATCGCCAAGGCCCGCCGCGGCGTAATCCACGCTGTGCAACGCCGCCAGCGTGTCGCACATCGCATTGTAGATCGCGGTCCGCTCGGCCGGCGCATAGTCGGGCAAGGTGCCGTCCCACAGGTTCCGCCCATCGGCATAGCCCATCACATAGAACACCGCGCCGATAACGCTCTCGTCGGTGCACAGCCCATAAGGCCGCGCGACCGGAAAGCCGGTCGGATGCAGTCCCGCAATCAGCCGATATTCGCGATCGACCGCATGCGCGGAGGGCAGCAACGGCCCGAACGGCTTGCGGCGCAGCGCATAGCTGCCCGAGGGGCTGTCGATGCGGTAGGTCGGGTTGGATTGGCCGCCGGCGAACTTGGCGTAGGTAAGCGGCCCGCGGAAGCCCGCGACATGCGCCTCCATCCACGCGGCGAGCGCGGCTTCGTCGAGCCGATCCTTGCCTTGTGCCGCGATGGTGTTGATCTCGCCGGTCACCGTTTGTCATCCCCGCGCAAGCGGGGATCCATCTCCCCACCCTTGAACCAAGCACAACCGGCGCGAGATGCGCCCCCGCCTTCGCGGGGGTGACGGGCGTTGGGCTGGCTCACGCGAACACCACCACCGACCTGGTCGCATCACCTTTTCGGAGCTCGTCAAACGCATGGTTGATCTGCTCCAACGGCAATCGCTCGGCGATGATCGTGTCGAGATCGAGCACCCCGCGCATATAGAAATCGACCAGCCGCGGGATTTCCACCGGAAAGCGGTTCGCCCCCATCAGCGCGCCTTGCAGTCGCTTGCCGGACAGCAGATCGAGCGCCGACAGCCCGACCTTTTCGGCGAGCGGCATCATGCCGAGAATCGTCGCCGTCCCGCCGCGCCGCAGCACCTTGACCGCGGTCGCCGCCGATTGCGGCCGCCCGACCGCCTCGATCGCATGATGCACGCCGCCTTTGGTAATCTCGACCACCTGATCGGCGCAGGTTTCCGACAGCGCATCCACCGAATGCGTTGCCCCCAGTTTCTCGGCGAGCGCGCGCTTGTCGGCGACCGGATCGACTGCGATGATCTTTCCCGCCCCCGCAATCTTCGCCGCGTTGATCGCCGCCAGCCCGACGCCGCCGCAGCCGACCACGCATACGGTCTCGCCAGGCGTCACGTCGGCGGCGTTGAACACCGCGCCCGCCCCCGTCGTCACCGCGCAGCCGATGATCGCCGCGCGGTCGAGCGGCATGTCACGATCGATCGCGACGCAGGCGTGCTCGTGGATCAGCATCATTTCGGCATAGGCCGACAGGTTGAGCATCTGATGGACGATTTGCTCCCCCATGCTGAGCCGCGGCGGCTGGCCCTTGGCGCGTTTGGTATCGGGCGCGATGCACAGCGACATGTGCCCGGTGACGCAGAACTCGCAATGGCCACAATAGGCCGACAGGCAGGTGACGACATGATCGCCCGGCTTCACCGTGCGCACCTCGTCCCCCACCGCCTCGACGACGCCCGCCGCCTCATGCCCCGGGATCGTCGGCATCGGATGCGGATAGGCACCATCGACGAAATGCAGATCGGATCGGCACACGCCGACCGCCGCGGTGCGGATCAGCACCTCGTGCGGGCCGGGCTTGGCGATCGATACATCCTCGATCGACAGGGGTGTCTTCGCTTCGAACAGGACGGCTGCTTTCACTCTTCTCTCCCTTCGTCACCCCGGACTTGTTCCGGGGTCCACCGCGCCCCGAACGTCGGCGCAAGCGGATGAGTGGATGCCGGAACAAGTCCGGCATGACGATTTGTTAGCGCCGCACCATTTCCTTCGCCGCCACCGCCTCGGGCAGATCGGCATACCGCCCGAACTCGTTGCGCGCGATCGCCCGGTTGTGGACCTCGTCCGGCCCATCGGCGAAGCGCAGCGTCCGCATCGCCGCCCAGGCGTGCGCGAGCCCGAAATCCTGGCTCACCCCGCCGCCGCCATGCGCCTGGATCGCGTCGTCGAGGATCGACAGCGCCATGTTCGGCGCGGCGACCTTGATCATCGCGATCTCCATCTGCGCCGCCTTGTTGCCGGCCTTGTCCATCATGTCGGCGGCCTTGAGGCACAGCAGCCGCGTCATCTCGATATCGATCCGCGCCTTGGCGATGCGCTGTTCCCAGATCGAGTGATCGGCGATCCGCTTGCCGAACGCGACGCGCGTCAGAAGCCGCTTGGCCATCGCCTCGATCGCGGTTTCGGCCACGCCGATCGTGCGCATGCAATGATGGATGCGCCCCGGCCCGAGCCGGCCCTGCGCGATCTCGAACCCGCGCCCCTCGCCAAGCAGGATATTCTCCACCGGCACCTTCACGTCCTCGAGCAGCACCTCACCATGCCCGTGCGGCGCATGGTCATAGCCATAGACCGACAGCATCCGCTCGATCGTCACGCCGGGGCTTTCCATATCGAGGATCATCATCGATTGCTGCGTGTGGCGGCTTGCCTCGGGGTTGGTCTTGCCCATCAGGATCGCGACCTTGCAGCGCGGATCGCCGACCCCCGACGACCACCACTTCCGCCCGTTTACGACATAATAATCGCCCTGCAATTCCATCCGCGTCTGGATGTTGGTCGCGTCGGACGACGCCACCGCCGGCTCGGTCATCAGGAACGCCGATCGAATCTCGCCGTTCATCAATGGCCGCAGCCAGCGTTCCTTCTGCTCGGCGGTTCCGTAGCGCAGCAGCACTTCCATATTGCCGGTATCGGGCGCGGAGCAATTGAAGCACTCGCTCGCCCAGCCGACCTTGCCCATTTCCTCGGCGCACAAAGCATACTCAAGGTTCGTAAGCTGCTCACCCTCGAATTCGAAACTGTCATCGACATGGGCCCGCCCGGATCGCGGCGGCATGAAGAAATTCCACAGGCCGGCGGCCTTCGCTTTGGCCTTCACGTCTTCGATCACCGGAATGACTTTCCAGCGTTCGCCGTCATGCGCCTGGGCGTCATGTTCGGCCTGGCGGGCGCGGATTTCGCGGTCGATGAAGTCCTTCACCCGGTCACGCCAATAGGTCTGCCGATCGGTCAGCGTGAAATCCATGCCTCATCCTCCACCATGCCTATTTGACGCCGGGCCTAGACCATACCGCATCTTCGGTAAAGTCGATCCGCCGCCGTTTTGCGCGCACTTGCCGCATGTTATTGCGCGGTCACGCTCCGGTCATAAAAAGTTCTGTCTCTTCGAACCGAAGCTGATAATCTGATTTTTGGATGGAGGGGCGAGTGGCGTCAGTGCGGGAAGAGATCGAGGGCGGAACCAAGCGATTCCGTGCCAAGCGCGACGCGATTCTCGCGGCCGCTGCGCAGGCGATCAACGAGCAGAGCGCGAAAGGCATGACCTTCGCCGACGTCGCCCGCCGGGTCGGCCTCAACACCACCAGCGTGACCTATTATTTCAAGCGCAAGGACGATCTCGCCGCCGCCTGTTTCGAAAACACGCTCGACACGCTGATGGCAATGCTCGACGAGGCGCTCGACGAGCCGAACCCCGAGGCCCGCGTCGCCCGCTATCTCGCGATCAACATGCAGCGCTTCGCCCGCATCCAGCGCGGCGAGGAGCAGGAAGTCGCCGTCCTCTCCGATCTGCGCGCGATGGAGGAGCCGTTCAAGGGCCCGCTGCTCGCCGGCTGGCGCGAGGTATTCCGTAAGACGCGGCGGCTGTGGGGCGCCGACGGCAGCAAGGCGCAGCACGATCTCTACGGCGCGCGCGCGCACGTGCTGCTCGAGAACACCTTCTGGTTGCCGGTCTGGCTCGAACGCTACGATCCCGATCAATATGGCCGCATCGAGCAGCGGCTGATGGACGTCTTCGCCCACGGCATCGCCGCACCGGGCCGCGAGTGGACTCCCGAGATGATCGATCTCGATCACGAGGAGGCCGAGCCCAGCCGCGAACAATTCCTGCGTGCCGCCACCCGGCTGATCAACGAGCTCGGCTATCGCGGCGCTTCGGTGCAGAAGATTGCCAGCGAATTGAACGTCACCAAGGGCAGTTTCTACCATCATCTGGACGCCAAGGACGATCTGGTAATCGCCTGCTACAAGCGCAGTTTCGACACCATCGCCGACGCGCAGCACCTCGCCGACGATCGCGGCGGCGATTACTGGTCTCGCCTGTCGAGCACGATCGCAACGCTGCTCGACGTGCAATTCTCCGAACGCGGGCCGCTGCTCCGCACCACCGCGCTTCACGGCCTCCCCCCGCGCGTCCGCCAGCAGATGCTCGACCGCTCGAACCGCATCGCGCGGCGCTACGCCGGCACGATGGCCGACGGCATCGCTGAAGGCTCGATCCGCGCGATCGACCCGCTGGTGGCGGCGCAAACGCTGATGGCGCTGCAGAACGCCGCCTTCGACATGCGCAAATGGGCCAGCACCATGCCGCGCGAAAAAGCGGTGGCGATGTATGCAAGTACGCTGGCGTTCGGGCTGTTCGACGATCGGGTGCTGCACGACTGAGGTGGAACTATCCGCATCGCTTGATGCTTTGAAGTCCAGCGGCCCGCGCGCGAATCGCGTCGGTCTTACCCATTTTAAGGAACTCGGCACATGAAGACGGCAATCACGACGGCGATGACGGGCCTGGCGCTCGTCGGCCTCAGCGCCTGCTCCAAGCCTGACAACAGCACCGCTGCGGCAACCGCCAACGTCGCCGATACACCCGCATCGCCGACCGACAGCGCGATGCGCATTCGCGGCACGGCGCAGACGGTTTCGGCCGCTTCGCTGACGGTGCAGGGCTATGACGGCCAACCCGCCACGGTCTCGCTTGGTGACAAAACCGCTTATGCCTGGGTCGTGCCGTCGAGCCTGTCGACGCTGAAAAACGGCGATTTCATCGGCACCGCGACGACCGGCGACGGCGCCGATATGAAAGCGCTTGAGGTGGTGATCTTCCCCGAATCGATGCGCGGCACCGGTGAAGGACATTATGGCTGGCAGATGCCGGCCGCCGTCGCCAATGCCGATCAGCCGGGTGCCGATAGCGCCAGCGCCATGACCAACGGCACCGTCCAGGACGGCGCGATGACCAACGGCAGTGTCCAGAATGGCGCGATGACCAACGGCACCGTCCAGAGCGGCGCCGGCGCGGCGGTTCCGGGCGGCGGAACACGTCTGACGATCGGTTACAAGGGCGGCACGGCCACCGTCATGGTGCCCGACAACGCCCCGATCGTCCGCTTCGAACCGACACAGAAGACGATGCTCGCCAAGGGTCAGAAATTATTCGTCGTCGCCGCGCCCGGTGCCGGTGGAACGCCTGCCGCGCAGTTCGTCGCGATGGGCAAGGACGGGCTGATGCCGCCGATGTGATGGGCAGACGATCGGGGGCTCCTCCACGACGGCGTCAATATCCGTTCAACCGCGCGAAGCGCTCGCGGTGCCATGCGGCTGAGCCCCACATCGTCTCCAGCACCTGCGCGCGCTTCAAGTAAAAGCCGGCGTCATGCTCGTCGGTCATGCCGATGCCGCCGTGGAGCTGGACCATCTCGCGGCTCACGAGATGCAGCGTATCCCCGGCGAGCGCCTTGGCCAGGCTCACCGCCTGGTCGACATCCGATCGCCCGGCGTCGATCGCCTCCAGCGCGCCTTCGACCGCGGAGCGCATCAGCTCAAGCTCGGTGAACATCTTCGCCATGCGGTGCTGCAGCGCCTGAAAGGTCGACAGCGGCTGGCCGAATTGGACGCGTGTCTTGAGGTAATCATTGGTCGTCTCGAACGCATGGTTGGCGACGCCGAGCATTTCCGCGGCAGTCGCCGCTGCGGCGAGATCGCACACCCGATCGGTCAGCGCGGCATCGCCGAGCTTGTCGGCGGCGGCACCATCGAAGCGCACCTCGGCATGGCTACGCGCATCGACCATCCGCCGCGCGCTGCGTGTCACACCCTTGGCCGCGCCATCGACCAGATACAACCCGTCCGCCGCCGCCACGACGAACAACCCGGCGCTATCGCCTTCCGCGACGAACGGCTTGGTCCCGGTGAGCGTGCCGCCCGTGACGGTCGCGCCGATCTTGCGATCGTGCACCGGCCCTTCGTCGATCGCCAGCGTCGCCACCACCTCGCCGCTGGCGATCCGCGGCAGCCACGCCTGCTTCTGCGCCTCGCTCCCGCCAAGCGCGATCGCCGACGCCGCCACCGCGGTCGCGGCGAGCGGCGAGGCGGTCAGCGTCCGCCCAAGTTGCTCGAGCACGAGCCCGAGCGACAGATAGCCGAATGCCGATCCGCCGAAATCTTCGGGCACGACGATCCCGGCCCAGCCCATCTGCCCGATCTCGCTCCAGGCGGCGGCGTCATAGCCGTGCGCGGGGGCGGCGTTGCGCATCGCGCGAAACGCGCTGACGGGCGACTCATTGTCCGCCCATTCGTGCGCCATGTCGCGCAGCATCGTCTGTTCGTCGTTGAGTGCGGCCATCGTAACTCGTCCTCATTTATGCCGTCATGCCGGACTTGCTCCGGCATCCACCAAGCCCCGCGCGCTGCGTTCTCGGATCAAATTCCTCGCCCGGCGCTACCGTGGACCCCGGAACAAGTCCGGGGTGACGGATAGCCCGCATCACTGATGATCCAGCATCCCCAGGATCCGCTTGGCGACGATGTTGTTCTGGATCTCGCTCGATCCGCCATAGATCGACACCGCCTTGCCCCACAGCCACGTCCGCGTTTGCGCGATTTCGTCGGCGCTGAACCCCTCGCCTTCCCAGCCGAGCCCGTTCATCCCCATGATCTCGACGTTGAGTTCGGCGCGGTCCTGCGTGATCCGCGCGCCGACATTCTTCATGATCGATGTCGCCGCCGACGGCCCCTGGTTCGATTTCGCCTCGATCGCCGCGCGGCGCAGCGTCAACGCGAAGGCGCGCGCGTCCATTTCGTGCCGCACGATCCGCATCCGCAGATCCTGGTCGGCGATCCGCCCCTGATCGTCGGTCCCGCGATATTCCTGGGCGAGGTCATGGACCGGCTTGCCGGCGAACAGCCGCCCCGCCGTCGATCCGCCGCCCGATAAATTCTGCCGCTCATGCTGCAACAGCCGCTTGCCGATCGTCCAGCCCTGCCCTTCGGCGCCGACCAGGTTCTCCTTGGGCACCTTCACGTCGGTGAAGAACGTTTCGCAGAACGGCGATTGGCCCGAAATCAGCCGGATCGGCTTGGTTTCGACACCGGGCGAATCCATGTCGATCAGCAGGAAGCTGATGCCTTCGTGCTTCTTCGATTTGTCGGTGCGCACCAGCGCGAAGCACTTGTCCGCCCATTGCCCGCCGCTCGTCCACGTCTTCTGCCCGTTGACGAGATAATGGTCGCCGCGATCTTCGGCAAAGGTCTGCAAGCTGGCGAGATCGGACCCCGCGCCCGGCTCCGAATAGCCCTGGCACCAGCGCACCTCGCCCTTGGCGATCGCCGGGATATGCGTTTGCTTCTGCGCTTCGGAGCCATATTCCAGCAGCGTCGGGCCGAACATCATCACGCCCATCCCGCCGATCGGGTTCCACGCGCCCGCACGCGCCATTTCCTCGGCCAGCACGCGCGCCTCGGCGCGGCTCAGCCCGCCGCCGCCATAAGCCTTGGGCCAGGTCGGCACGCCCCAGCCCTTCTCGCCCATCGCCTTGCGCCACGCTTCCTCGTCGGCGCTAGGCTCCGACGGCCCCTCGACCGCGGACATCGCATTGTCCTTGCCTTTCAGGCTCGGCGGAAAATGGGCCGCCAGCCAGCTTCGCGCTTCGGCGCGGAACGCCTCGATCGGATCGGCCGTGCTATCGACCTCGGCAACGCTCGCCATGACATCTCTCCAGTTTCGAATCTGAATGTCGGGTATGGCTTGATGGCATCGCACACATCGCCGCGCAGGAAAAGGGCGTCGCGCACGCTTTCCTACACGCCGGAAATATGCCATGTTCCTGGTATGTTCTTCTGTAGCTACCTTTTCCGAAGCGATATATCGTTGGTGCGGGCTCGATAAAATTGCGCGACACCCTCCACTTTCTCCACTTCACCTCCGGCGGGGGGTCGAACAGCGAGCGGTGGCGACGCTTTTAATCGCGCGCCTGCTTCCCCATCTCGCGCCCTCGACGACATTCGAAACAGGAGCGCACGCATGATCGATCTGCATTATTGGCCGACGCCGAACGGCCACAAGATCACGATGTTTCTGGAAGAAGCCGGGATCGATTACACGATCCTGCCGGTCAACATCGGCCAAGGCGATCAGTTCAAGCCCGATTTCCTGTCGATCGCGCCCAACAACCGGATGCCGGCGATCGTTGATCACGATCCCGCGGACAATGGCGACCCGATCAGCATCTTCGAATCGGGCGCGATCCTACTCTACCTCGCTGACAAGGTCGGGCGGTTCGCCGGTGACGATCTGCGCAGCCGCACCGAAACGATCCAGTGGCTGATGTGGCAGATGGGCGGGCTCGGCCCGATGCTCGGCCAGAACCATCATTTCAGCGGCTACGCGCCCGAGAAGATCCCCTATGCGATCGATCGCTACGTCAAGGAAACCAACCGGCTCTACGGCGTGCTCGATCGCCGGCTGGCGGGGCGCGATTTCATCACCGGCGATTATTCGATCGCGGACATGGCGAGCTATCCGTGGATCGTCCCCTACGAGCGCCAGGGCCAGGACCTCGCCGATTTCCCCAATCTCAAGCGCTGGTTCGAAGCCGTCAAGGCGCGGCCCGCGACGATCGAGGCCTATCGCAAGGGCGAAGAAATCCGCCCCGCCGACACGCCGATGACCGACGAGCAGAAAAAGGTGCTGTTCGGCCAGACCGCCACTACCGGCAGCTAGCATTTTCGAACATCGCGTATGGCAATCGCGGTGCGGTTGGACTAGCCGGGGGCGATGACCGCCGAGACGATGCTCGCGTCCGATTTCGCGACGCTACCCGACCTGATCCGCGCTCACGCCGCCGAACGCGGCGCGAAGCCGGCGCTGGTGATGGACGACGACGCGCTGAGTTATACCGCGCTTGATGCGCTGATGGACCGCATCGCCGCGGCGCTCCAGCGTGACGGCGTCGCCCAGCGCCAGTCGGTCGCGATCGTCGGCGCGCCGTCGATTCGCTATGCCGCGACCTTCCTCGGCGCGCTCCGCGCCGGTTGCGTCGCCACCCCGCTCGCCCCCTCGGCGACCGACGACGCGATCGCCGCCATGATCACCGATTGCGCCGCCCCGATCGTCTTCGTCGACGAGGCGATGGCCGCGCGCCTAGCCGACCAAGCGATCGAGACGAAGTTGGTTCGCTTCGCCGAAATCGACGCCTGGCTCGCTCCCGAAGGCGTCGCGCCGGCCCCTGTCGCCATAACCCCCGACGACCCGTTCAACATCATCTATTCCTCGGGCACCACCGGCACGCCCAAGGGCATCGTTCAGAGCCAGGCGATGCGCTGGGCGCATATTCATCGCAACGCCGGTGCCGGTTTCGGCGACGCGGTGACGATGATCGCCACCCCGCTCTATTCCAACACCACGCTCGTCTCGTTCCTGCCAACGCTCGGCTGGGGCGGCACCGCGGTGCTGATGGCGAAGTTCGATGCGCGCCATTTCCTCGAAATGGCCGAGGCGACCCGCGCCACCCACGCGATGCTGGTGCCCGTGCAATACAGCCGCATCATGGCGCTGCCCGATTTCGACGCGTTCGATCTCTCCAGCTTCCGGCTGAAGACCTGCACCAGCGCGCCTTTTTCCGCCGCGCTCAAGGCCGACGTGGTCGATCGCTGGCCCGGCGCGCTGGTCGAATATTACGGCATGACCGAGGGCGGCGGCACTTGCGCGCTGGTTGCGACCAGCTACCCCGACAAGCTCCACACCGTCGGTCGCCCGGTCGAGGGGCATGACATCCGCCTGATCGACGACGACGGCCGCGAGGTCGCGCCCGGCGAAACCGGCGAAGTCGTCGGCCGCTCGCCGGCGATGATGACCGGCTATCATGGCCGCGGCGCGGCGACCCGCGACAGCGAATGGTATGACGCCGAGGGCAATCGCTTCATCCGCCACGGCGACATCGGCCGCTTCGACGAAGACGGCTTCCTGATCCTGATGGACCGCAAGAAGGATTTGATCATCTCGGGCGGGTTCAACGTCTATCCGTCCGATCTCGAAGCCGTGCTGGCGCAGCATCCGTCGGTCGCCGATTGCGCGGTGATCGGCGTACCATCGGCGGCATGGGGCGAAACGCCGGTCGGCTTCTATGTCGCGCGCGGCGATGCCGATACCGACGCGATCCTCGCCGAAACCAACGCCCGGCTCGGCAAGACCCAGCGCCTGGCCGCGCTCCACCGCGTATTCGATCTGCCGCGCAGCGCGATCGGCAAGGTGCTCAAGCGCGAACTGCGCGACCGGTTGGTGGAAATCGCATGACACCGCTGAGTGAAATCCTCGCCGCTGCCCGCCCGACCGACACCGGCTTCACGGCGACGATCCCCGCCGACTGGATGCAGGGCCGGACGACCTATGGCGGATTGTCCTCCGCGCTCGCCCTTTATGCTGCGCAGCATTCGGAGGCCGATCTGCCGCCGCTGCGATCCGCCCAAGTGTCTTTCATCGGCCCGCTCGCCGGCGCGGTGACGGTCACCGCGACCAAGCTCCGCCGTGGCCGGAACGCGGCCTTCATCCAATCCGACATCACGTCGGACGCCGGCCTCGGCTACCGCGCCACCTTCGTGTTCATGGCCGATCAGCCGTCACGCCTGTCGCTCGACGAGGCGGCGGGCCATGATCGCCCTGCCCCCGCGCCGGACGCCAAACTCTACACTGGACCCGACGAGTTCTTCACCGGCAATTTCAACTTCCTCGACCTGAAGGAGCCCGATCTCGGCCCGGCCGAATTGCTGCGCTGGGCGCGATTGCGCGATTCGGACGGGCTCGATCCGATGGTCGAGCTGATGGCGGTCGCCGACGCCCTGCCGCCTGCGGCGTTCAAGCTCCTCGGCAACGTCCACGCGCCAGTCAGTTCGCTGACGTGGATCGTCAACCTGCTGACACCGCGGCCCGCCACGCGCGACGGCTGGTGGCTGCTCCACGCCCGCGCCGATCAGGCAAAAAGCGGCTGCTCGAGCCAATCGATGGCGATCTGGAACGCCGACGGCCAGCGCGTCGCCGAGGGCATGCAGAGCGTCGCGATTTTCGCTTAGCAACGCCCGCCCTGCGACAATTTGCGACACTTTCGTCGCTGCCGGACAAACCCTTGCGACAGCCGGAGCCCAGAACAGCCAGGACGGCGGGAACGGTTCTCGCCCCTGACAAGGACCCTGCCCGATGAAGAAGTTCATTCTCGCGGCCGTTCTCGCCGGCACCGCCCTTAGCGGCGCGGCAATCGCCGGCCAGACTGCCGCCCCCGCCCCGCCTGCTGCGCCGACGATGCATCATCGCGGCGATCACGGTGATTGGATGGCCAAGCTCGACACCAACAAGGACGGCGTCATCACCCGCGACGAGGCGATTGCCGCCGCCGACGCGCGCTTCGCCAAGATGGATCCGAACGGCGACGGCCAGATCACCAAGGAAGAAATGCAGGTCAAGCACCAGGCGATGCGCGCCAAGTGGCAAGCCAAGCGCGCCGCCGATGGTGATCAGGCGGCCACGCCGCGCACCGGCCCCGACGGCAAGCCTATGGCGGCGCATCACGGCATGCGCCACCACCGCGGCGGCCACGGCATGATGATGCAGCGGATCGACGCCAACAATGACGGCACGATCACCCGCGACGAAGCCCGCGCTGCCGCCACGCAGCGGTTCGACAAGATGGATGCGAACCACGACGGCCGCATCGATCAGGCCGAAATGCAGGCGATGAAGGCCGAGCGCCAAGCCAAGCGCGCCGACATGCGCGCCAAATGGCAGGCCAAGCGCGCCGCCGAACAGCCGGCCGGCCAGTAACACCGGTCACCGGCTGCCGGGCGGGCGACTCCTCCACGCCCGCCCGGCTCTTTTCCTGAAAGGCAGATCATGGCAAGCGACGAGGCGATGGCCGAAACCCCGCACCTGCTGCTCGTCGACGACGAACGCTCGATCCGCGAGCCGCTTGCCAAATATCTCGAAAAGCAGGGCTTCCGCGTGACGCAGGCCGGCGATGCCGAAGCGGCGCGCACGCGGCTTGCCGCTTATGCGATCGATCTCGTCATCCTCGACATCATGATGCCGGGCGAAGACGGGCTGAGCCTCACCCGCCACATCCGCGAAACCAGCGAAATGCCGGTGATCCTGCTGACCGCGCGCAGCGAGGAAACCGACCGCATCGTCGGCCTCGAAATGGGCGCGGACGACTATGTCGTAAAACCCTTCTCGCCACGCGAACTCGCCGCCCGGGTCAAGGTCATCCTGCGCCGCGCCGCGTCGGGCAATCGGCAGCATGCGCCCGAAACCGGTGCCTACGGCTTCGCCGGCTGGGTGCTCAAGACAGGCGAGCGCGCGCTTGTCGATCGCGAGGGCGTGTCCGTTCCACTCTCGACCGGCGAATACAATCTCCTGCTCGCGCTGGCGCAGCGCCCGCGCCAGGTGCTGACGCGCGACCAACTGCTCGATCTGACACAGGGCCGCGAGGCCGCCGCGTTCGACCGCGCGATCGACAACCAGGTCAGCCGGTTGCGCCGCAAGATCGAGGAAGACGCCAAAAATCCCGAGCTGATCAAAACGGTGTGGGGCGGCGGCTACACGCTGGCGGCGGACGTGACGCGGCTGTGAGCCGGCTATCGATCTGGCCGCGCAGCCTCGCCGGCCAGATGGCGTTGCTCGTCGCGATCGCGCTGTTCGTCGCGCAGGCGATCAACTTCGGCCTGCTGCTGCGCGAACGTAATCAATTGCGCTTCGAACAAATCACCACGCCGACCGTTACGCGGCTGGTCGATGCCGAGGAGCGACTGGCCAGCGGGGCCGCGGCCGATTCGGGGCGCGGCCACGTCCAGCTGCTGCCGACCAATCCCGTCGATCCGCGGTTGTCGCGTCAGGGCGATGTCGAACAGGGCATCCGCACCGCGCTCGGCAGCGCCGGCTTCACCGTCGGTGCCATCGTCGCCGCGACCCGTCCGCTGCAGCCGACCGACTGGCAGCCGCATCGCTTCGGCCGTCACCGCGCCGCGCGGCTCAGCCGGTTCGACACCGTTCTCGACGTCGCGGTCGAGATACCGGGCCGCGGCTGGCTGTCGCTGCGCGCGCCCTGGCCGCGCACCGATCGCTCGCTGATCTGGCGGCTGATCGCGCAGACGCTGATCCTGTACGTCATCGTGCTGCTGCCGGTGCTGTGGATCGGCCGGCGCATCTCGCGGCCGCTGCAATCGCTGGCGGCTGCCGCGCAGACCTTCACCCCGGGCGATCATGCCGAGCCGCTCACTGAAACCGGCCCCCGCGACGTGCGCGAAGTGACGACCGCGTTCAATGCGCTCACGCTGCGCGTCACCGCGATGCTCGACGAGAAGGACCGGATGCTCGGGGCGATCGGCCACGATCTGCGCACGCCGCTCGCCGCGCTGCGTGTGCGCATCGAATCGGTCGAGGACGATCAGGACCGTGCGCGGATGGCCGACACGATCGACGAGATGAACCGCACGCTCGACGACATCCTGTCGCTCGCCCGGCTCGGCCGCCCCAGTGAACCGCCGGTCGACGTCGATCTCAGCGCGCTGGTCGATGCCGTGGTCGAGGATTTTCGCGATCTCGGCGCCGACGTGAGCTTTGCAGACGGCGCGCGGCTGCCGATGAAGCTGCGCCCCTCGCTGATGCGCCGCGCGGTGCGCAATTTGATCGAGAACGCGATCAAATACGGCGATTCGGCGATCGTCCGGATCGAGCCGGCGGCCGATCTGGTGCGGATCGTCGTGTCGGACCAGGGCCCCGGCATTCCGCCCGACCGGATCGCCGACGTATTCGATCCGTTCACCCGCCTCGAAACCTCGCGCAACCGCGAGACCGGCGGCATCGGGCTCGGCCTCGCGCTGGCGCAGGCGATCGTCGACGACGCCGGCGGGCAGATCAGCCTGGAGAACCGCGCCGGCGGCGGGCTCGACGCCGTCATCGCGCTTTCGCGCCTACCGGCTTAGTGCGCGCCGAACGCGCTTTTCGGGACAAGGGTGATGCGGCAGGCGAGATCGGCCTCGCCGCTGGCGACGACATAGTGATCGCCCGCGTCGGCAATGCCGGTGGAGAACACGACATTGTCGAGATATTTCAGATCTTCGATCGGCCTGGTCAGCGCCGTCGTGGGCTCGATCAACGCCTCGTGGCTGGTGCGCACGACGCGCGACGGATCGTCGCGATCGAGCATCGACCAATAAGTGCGATAGATACCGACCACGCCTGCCGGCTCCACGCCGTGCCACAGGCTGAGCCACCCGTCATCGGTGAGGATCGGTGGCGTCCCGCCGCCCATCCGCGCGGTCGCGAGCGTCGCCGAATGCGGGCGGATACCCGGCTTGTCGCAAGGCTTCCAGTGCATCGCGTCGGGCGAGGTGGCGAGATTGATCGACGGCCCCGCGCGCCACTCGCTGCCTGGCGGATAGGCGAAATAGAGGTCGCCGAGCGGCCGCGTCTGCGCCCAATATTTCTCGCCGATCAGCCCTTCGAAGATCAGCATGTCCTTGTTCTGGTGATCGAGCACGATGCCTTCGAGCGTCCAATAGAGCGCATCGGGTGAGCTGTAGAGCGTGGTCGAATGGCGCTCGGGGCTGACCGAGCAGGTCGTCATCAGGAAACGATCGCCGACGAGGCTGATCCGCGCATCCTCGACGCCGTAGCATTGGTAGGACGCCGCCGGCGCGACGATCCGATCGTAATGGACGGCGATCACCTTTGCGCCGCTCGCATCGAGCTCGACCGGCAGCAGCCAGGACAGCGACGTCAATGCCATCACCCGCCAACCTGCGCCGCGCATCATGAACTTTCGCGGATCGGCGGTATCGACCATCTCGAGCGGCCAGGCATCGAGCGTGTAGCCGCCGTCGAACCACCGGATCGAATGGATCTTGCCGTCGCGGATCGGCTCCTTCAGCGCCTCGGCAACGCGCACCATCAACAGGAGATTGCCGTTGCCGAGCCGCGTCATGCCGGGATTGAACGCGCCGAGCACATAGGTTTCGGCGTCGATCTTGCCGGCCAGCGGCGATCGCGACAGATCGACGTCGTGCGGCGTGAAGACGAGCGAATCGAAGAAGAAGCTCATTCGTCGCGCACCCGCGGCACGACGGTCATCTGCTGCACGACGGTGCGCGCCGGCTGCGTCAGCGCGAAATGCGCGGCGACCGCGATATCCTCGGCGCGCAGCATTTTCGCGTCGGCGATCAGCTTGCGCTTCTTGTCGTCGGGATAGTCTGCGGCATCCTGGAAATCGGAGCCGGTGAAACCCGGCTCGATCAGCGAGACGCGCACGCCCTTCTCGCCCTGTTCGCGGCGCAGCGCCTCGGCAAAGCCGGCGATGCCCGCCTTGATCCCGGCATAGATCGTCGAACCGCCGCCGAGCACATGCGCCGACATCGATCCGATCAGCACGACGTCACCTTTGATCTCGCCTTTGCCATCGAAACGATCGAGCGCCTCATGCGCGCTCAGCAGATACCCGGTGAAATCGGTGGCGATCTGATAGCGCAGCGCCTTTTCGTCGGTTTCGCCGAGCGCGTCGGCCGGCACGGCGGCATTGATCACGGCGATGTCGAGCCCGCCCAGCCATTCGGTCGCCTCGGTGAAATAGCGTGCGACATTTTCGGGGTCGGCCAGATCGATCGCGGTGCCGGCGCCGTCACCGACCTCGGCAATCCGATCGAGCGCATCGCGCAGCGGCTCGGCGGTTCGCCCGCAGATGTGGACCTTGGCGCCTTCGCTCGCCAGCAACACCGCAATGGCGCGGCCGATCCCGGTCGTTCCACCGGTGACGATCGCCCTGCGCCCTTTGAGCGGCGTCACGGCGGTATGGGCATCGGCTTCGGTCATCGGCGGCTCCGGCTTGGGGGATACCCCAGCGAGACGCCTCAGGCGGTGGCGGGTTCCTTGAGCCGCGCGAGCAAGCGATCGATCGCTGCCACTGCAGCCGGCTCGGACAGCGTCGGCGCGTGGCCGACATCGGCGATCGTCACCAACTCGGCCTGGGGCAGGGCCGCGGTCATGCGATCGGCGGTGTCGGCCCCCAACACGTCCGAGCGCGCGCCGCGGACGATCAGCACGGGCGCGTCGCCAAGCGCCGCCAGCGCCGGCCACATGTCGGGTGCTGCTTCGCCGCCGGGCGTGCGGAACGGCTCGGCGATCTTCATATCGTAATCGAGCACGATCCGGCCCGAGCTACTCAACCGGTAAAGCCGCTTCGCCATCACCAGCCAGTCGCCGATCTCATAGTTGGGATAGACATCGGCATTGGCCTCGGCGACGGCGCGCGCGGCGTGCATCCAGGTCGGGAAGGTGTTCGACTTGCCGACATAGCCGCGGATGCGCGCCAATCCGGCGGCCTCGATATCGGGCCCGACATCGTTGAGCAGCGCCGCCGCGATCCGGCCCGGCGCGCGCGCCGCGAGCAGCATCGTCACGATCCCGCCGAGCGAAGTGCCGCAAGCGATATAGCGCTCGCAGCCGATTTCGGTCAGCAGCGCTTCCACATCCTCGGCATAGGTCAACGGATTATACGCCGCCGGGTCTTTGGCGTAGCCGCTCTCGCCGCGCCCGCGCAGATCGACCGCGATGATCCGCCACCCGCCGGCCAGCCGCGCCGCCACGTCCTCGAAATCGCGCACGTTACGCGTGAGCCCGGGAATGCAGACGATCGGCGGCCGATCGGCGGGGCCGGCATAGTCCCGGTAATGCAGCTTCAACCCGTCGGCCGAGTGCCAATATCGGTTTTCATAGGCCGGCATGGTTGCGTCCCTCGCTCATCGTCACCCATATCGCCGCATGGCCGCTTCCCCGCAACCCGCTCGCTATCGCCCCGAAACCACGATTCTCGAGCTGGGCGACGGCTTCTACGATCCGGTCGCGGCGGCGCGCTTCCCCGAAACGCGGCTACGCTTTCGGAGCGATCGCGCCGCGGCGCAGGTCGGCCTCGATCATCTGAGCGACGCCGAATGGATCGCGCATTTCGGCCGCTTCGAGCCGCTCGCCGGCGGCCTGCAGACGCCGCTGGCGCTCCGCTATCACGGCCATCAGTTCCGCGTGTACAATCCCGAGATCGGCGACGGCCGCGGCTTCCTGTTCGCGCAGCTCCGCGACACGTCCGACCGGCTGATAGACTTCGGCACCAAGGGATCGGGGCAAACGCCGTGGAGCCGTTTCGGCGACGGCCGGCTGACTCTCAAGGGCGGCGTGCGCGAGGTGCTGGCGACCGAAATGCTCGAGGCGCTCGGGGTCGAGACGTCACGCAGCTTCTCGCTGATCGAAACCGGCGAGGCGCTGGAGCGCGGCGACGAGCCCTCGCCGACGCGCTCGGCGGTGCTCGTGCGGCTCAGCCACGGGCATATCCGCATCGGCACGTTCCAGCGGCTCGCCCATGAACGCGATGAAGCGAACATGCGCCGGCTGGTCGAGTACGTTCTGCGCCATTTCTATGGCGAGGCGGCCGGTGACGACGGGCCTGCCCGGCTGCTCGATCACGTCGTCCGCCGCACTGCGCGGCTCGCGGCGAGTTACATGGCGGCGGGCTTTGTCCACGGCGTGCTCAATTCGGACAATATCAACGTGACCGGCGAGAGCTTCGATTACGGCCCGTGGCGCTTCGCGCCGACCTGGAATCCCGCCTTCACCGCGGCCTATTTCGACCATGCCGGGCTCTACGCCTTCGGTCGCCAGCCCGAGGCGATCCATTGGGATGCGGCACAACTGGCGATCTCGCTGCGGCTGCTCAGCGACGCCGAGCCGCTGATCGCCGCGCTCGACGGCTTTGGTGAGCATTATCAGCGCGCCGTCAGCGACGCGATCCTGTGGCGGCTCGGCATGAAAGCGCGCGATGCGGCGAAGGACCGCGCCCTGGTCCAGACGGTCGAGCGGGCGCTGCGCAGCTCGGACACGCCGATCGATCGCTTTTTCTTCGACGCGTTCGGCGGCGGCCTGCCGGTCGATGAACGATATGACGACGGTTTCGAGGAGGTCCGCGCCGCGCTCGCCGCTTATGCGCCGCGATCGACCCGCGATCATGCTTACTGGCGCGGCGATGCGCCGTGCTCGATGCTGATCGATGAAGTCGAAGCCATCTGGGCGCCGATCGCCGAAACCGATGATTGGTCGCGATTTTACGCCAAGATCGAGGCAATCCGGGCGATGGGCGCAGCGCTATCCCGCTAGGTGTGGAAAAGCCCCGCGATATCGGGCAAGAGCGCCCACACGGGAAGGATAAGGACTGCATGGCCGGACACGAAATCGTCTCGCACGAACCCGCGACGGGGGCGGTGCTGTGGCGTGGCGCGATCAGCGACGTCGATGCCGAGGTGGCGCGCGCGCGCGACAGCTGGGCGGCGTGGGCCGCGCAGCCGCTCGCCAACCGCACCGAGGCGCTGCGCCGTTTCGCCAACGTCGTACGCAGCCGCGCCGAGCCGTTCGCCGACACCATCGCGCGCGAAACCGGCAAGCCGCTGTGGGAAGCGCGCACGGAGGTCGATACCGTCATCGCAAAGGTCGATATCTCGGTGAAGGCCTATGCCGAGCGCACCGCGCAGCGTCGGCTCGACGGCCAAGCCGGCGCGCGTATGGCGCTGAGGCACAAGCCGCACGGCGTGCTCGCGGTGCTCGGCCCGTATAATTTCCCCGCGCATCTGCCCAATGGCCACATTGTTCCCGCGCTACTCGCCGGCAACGCAGTGGTGTTCAAGCCTTCGGAAAAGACCCCGGCATCGGGCGCGTTCCTGGTCGATTGTTTCCACGCCGCCGGCATCCCAGAGGGGTGCATCCGCCTCGTCATCGGCGGGCCCGAAGAGGGCAAGACGCTGGCCGGGCATGACGGCATCGACGGCCTGTTGTTCACCGGTTCGGCGCGCACCGGCATCGCGCTCAACCGCCAGTTCGCCGAAAAGCCGGAAAAGATTCTCGCGCTCGAAATGGGCGGCAACAATCCGATCGTGGTGTGGGAATCGCCCGATCTGCATTCCACCGCGGTGCTGATCGTGCAATCGGCGTTCACCACCGCGGGGCAGCGCTGCACCGCCGGGCGGCGATTGATCGTCGATGAAAAGAACTACCAGCCGCTGATCGAAACGCTCGACAAATTGGTCGGCCGCATCATCGTCGGCGAGCCGCACGCCGATCCGGCGCCGTTCATGGGCTGCGTGATCGACAATCAATCGGCCGACC
Source organism: Sphingomonas koreensis (assembly GCA_006438735.1). Lineage (GTDB taxonomy): Bacteria > Pseudomonadota > Alphaproteobacteria > Sphingomonadales > Sphingomonadaceae > Sphingomonas > Sphingomonas koreensis_A. Next base: position 873,219 of record RCZF01000001.1, read on the forward strand.
AGTTGACCGAGAGTTTCGTCACGCTGATGTCGCACGGTGGCCGCCCGATCCGCCACATGCAGCGGCTGATCGAGGACCGGCCGTTCCTGACCCCCGGGCTGATCGACGTCACCGACGTGCAGGATCGTCCCGATATCGAACTGTTCGGCCCCGTGCTCCAGATCATTCGCGTGCCCGATTTCGAGGCGGCGATCGCCGAGGCAAACAACACGCGTTACGGGCTGTCCGCCTCGCTGATCAGCCAGACGCCGGCGCTCTATGACCAGTTCTGGGCCAATGCCCGCGCCGGTATCGTCAATTGGAACCGACCCACCAATGGCGCCTCCTCCGCCGCGCCGTTCGGCGGGATCGGCTGGTCCGGCAACCACCGGCCGAGCGCTTACTATGCAGCCGATTACTGCGCCTATCCGGTGGTTTCGAGCGAAGCGGATTCGGCGCGGGCCAACATCGGGATCGGGCTGCGGGACGCCTGAGCCCGACGGCTGCGCCGACACCAGTGCGTCGAGCCCGAGGCGGACGACATCGCCGCGCAAAGTTTCGCTACCTCGCGCCCAAGCATCAATCCGTTGTCGCGGTAAGCCGGCCGGCCCACCTTGGCGATCATGGCAACGCTTCTCGATCCCACCGCGCGCGGGCGCGTCATTCTCGTCGGCGCCGGGCCGGGCGATCCCGGGCTGCTCACCGTTCGCGCGGTCGAGGCGCTCAAGATCGCCGATGTCGTCGTTCACGACGGACTGGTCGATCCGCGCGTCCTCGATCTCGCGCCGGCGTCGGCGCAGCGTATCTCCGTCGCCAAACAGCGGTCGCGCCACACCGTGCCGCAGGACGGCATCAACGCGCTGATCGTCGCGCATGTGAAGACCGGCAGCGTCGTCGTGCGGTTGAAGGGCGGCGACCCGTTCATCTTCGGCCGCGGCGGCGAAGAGGTCGAGGCAGTGCGCGCGGCCGGCCTGCCCGTCGAGGTGATCCCCGGGGTTTCCGCCGCGCTCGGCTGCGCGGCCGAGGCGATGTTGCCGCTCACGCACCGCGATCACAGCTCGGCGGTCAGCTTCGTCGCGGGCCAGTGCAAGGGGCTTTCCGATCAGAATTGGTCCGGCCTCGCCGGGCAGGGCCGCACGCTCGTCATCTACATGGGCGTCGCCACCGCCAGCGACATAGCCGACAAGCTGATCGCCGACGGCGTCGCGCCGGACATGCCCGTCGCGGTGCTCGAACGCGGCACGCTGCAGGGAAGCCGCGCGATCAAGACGCTGCTCACCGATCTCGGCGCGATGGTGGCGCGCGAGAAGGTCAAGAGCCCCGCGATCATCGTCGTCGGCGAGGTGGTCGACTTGTCCGACGCCGAGGACAAGCTCGCGCGCTGGGCGCGCGTGGCGGAAGGGGCGCTGGTATGAAACTGCTGACCGGCAACGATCTCGCCACCGGCGACGTGATCTGGTGGACCGGCGGAGACTGGTCGCGCCATGTCGAGGATGCCGCCGATGTCGGCGGTGACGGCGATGCCATCGCCCGCGCCGAGGAAGGCGCGCGGCGCGTCAACGCACCCTATGTGATCGACGCCGCGGCGACGCCGGACGGCCCCCGCCCCGCGCACGTCAAGGACCGCGTCCGCGCGCTCGGCCCCACCGTGCGCGCCGACCTCACGCTCAAGCCCGCCGATCCGGGCGCCGGCAACTGGGTGATATGATATGTATCGTTACGACCAATATGATCAGGCGATCGTCGATGCCCGCGTCGAAGAATTCCGCGATCAGGTGCAGCGCCGGCTCGCCGGCCACATTACCGAGGATCAGTTCAAGCCGCTTAGGCTGATGAACGGGCTCTACCTGCAGCTCCACGCTTATATGCTGCGCGTCGCGGTGCCCTATGGCACGCTCGACAGCCGGCAGATGCGGATGCTCGCGCACATCGCGCGCAAATACGATCGCGGTTACGGCCATTTCACCACGCGACAGAACATCCAGTACAATTGGATAAAGCTCGAGCAGGCGCCCGACATCCTCGCCGATCTCGCCACCGTCGAGATGCATGCGATCCAGACCAGCGGCAATTGCATCCGCAACATCTCGTCCGATCAGTTTGCCGGCGCGACCGCCGACGAAGTCGCCGATCCGCGCCCCTGGGCCGAGTTGCTGCGCCAGTGGAGCACGTTCCACCCCGAATTCAGCTATTTGCCGCGCAAGTTCAAATTCGCCGTGATCGCCTCCGACGAGGACCGCGCGGCGATGCGGCTGCACGACATCGGCATTCAATTGGTCGAGCGCGACGGCGAACTTGGCGCGAAGATCTTCGTCGGCGGGGGGATGGGCCGGACGCCGATGATCGCGCCCGAGATCAGGGATTTCGTCGGCGCCGACGATCTGATCAGCTACGTCGAGGCCTGCCTTCGCGTCTACAATCGCCACGGCCGCCGCGACAATATCTACAAGGCACGGATCAAGATCCTGGTCCACGATCTCGGCGCGGCCGAATATGCCCGCCAGGTCGAGGCGGAATTCGCCGAGATCAAGACGCTCGGGCTCGATCCGCCTGCTGCGGAGCTTGAGCGAATCACTGCGATGTTCGCGCCGCCCCCATTCGACACCGACGCACCGGATACGATCGATCGCAGCGACCCCGATTTCGCCTTGTGGGTCGATCAGAACGTCCATGCCCACAAGCGGCCGGGCTACGCGATCGCGACGATCAGCCTCAAGCCGGTCGGCGGGATTCCCGGCGACGCGTCGGCCGATCAGATCGATCTGATGGCCGATCTTGCCGAACGTTACAGCTTCGATGAGCTGCGCGTCACGCACAGCCAGAACATCGTCCTGCCGCACGTTCGCAAGGCCGATCTCTATGCGGTCTGGCAGCAGCTTGCCGACGCCGGCCTTGCCGAAGCCAATCTCGATCTGATCAGCGACATCATCGCCTGCCCCGGTCTCGATTATTGCAGCCTCGCCAACGCGCGTTCGATTCCGGTGGCGCAGAAGATTGCGACGCGCTTCGCCGATCTCGGCCGCCAGCGCGAACTGGGCGAACTGAAGCTCAAGATCAGCGGCTGCATCAATGCCTGCGGTCACCACCACGCCGGCCACATCGGCATCCTCGGCGTCGACCGCAAAGGCACCGAGAATTATCAGCTGCTGCTCGGCGGATCGGGCGCGGAAGACGCCAGCCTCGCCAAGATCACCGGCCCCGGGTTTGACGAAGACGGCATCGTCGATGCGGTCGAAAAGGTGACCGACGTCTATCTCGCCCGGCGTGAAGGCGGTGAGCGCTTCCTCGACACTTATCGCCGCGTCGGGATCGATCCGTTCAAGGAAGCGATCTATGGGTGAGATCACGAACAGCCGCGATGGCGGCTCTGGGGGAGAGCGCGCCGCCACCGCTCCCGGCGATGCGCGCTCTCCTTCCCGCCTCCGCTTCCGCGACGATTCGCCGCGCGGCGAGCCCGCGGTGACGCTCGACGCCTTTCTCGATCAGCGCGACGCTGATGCCGTCCGCCTCGAAGCCGGTGAGGACGCGCGCGCGCTGATACCGCATCTCGCGCAGCTCGCGCTGATCGAAGTGAGCTTTCCGAGCTTCCGCGACGGCCGCGGCTATTCCGCGGCGCGTATCCTGCGCGAATCGGGCTATACCGGCGAGCTTCGTGCGGCGGGCGACGTGCTGGTCGATCAGATTGCGTTCATGCGCCGCTGCGGCTTCGACAGCTTCGCGCCCGAAGCGCCGATCGATCCAGCCACGCTCGACGCTGCCCTGGCACGCTACGATTACGTTTATCAGCGCGCCGCCGACGATCGCGCGCCCGTTTGGAAATTGCGTCATGGCTAATGCCGCCATTCGCATCCGCGATCTGCTCGACGTGCGTCCGCGCTTTTCGCAGCACGACGCGATCCGGCTCAACAATCTTTTCCGCGGCAACGACACTCACGAGATGCTGGCGGCAGTGATCGGTGATCGGTTGGCCGGCGAGGCGGCGATCGTCTCGTCGTTCGGCGCGGAATCGGCGGTGCTGCTCCATCTGGTGACGCGGTTCGCGCCCGATCTGCCGGTGTTCTTCCTCGATACCGGCAAGCATTTTGCCGAAACGATCACCTATCGCGACCGGCTGGCCGATCAACTCGGCCTCAACCTGCAGATCCTGGCGCCAGAACCCGACGATCTCGCGCGCGACCAAAACGGCTTGCGCTGGTCCTACGATCCCGACGGCTGTTGCGACATCCGCAAGGTCAGGCCGCTTGCCCGCGCGGTAGCCGGGCTCGACGCCACCTTCACCGGGCGCAAGGGGTTTCAGTCGTCGACGCGCAGCGGCCTGCCCCGCTTCGAGATCGATACAACCGACGGCGAAGGGCGGCTCAAGATCAATCCGCTGGCCAATTGGTCGAAGGACCAGCTCGACCAATATTTCGCGGCGAACGATCTGCCGCGTCACCCGCTCGAGGCGGCCGGCTATCCGTCGATCGGCTGTGCGCCGTGCACGAGCAAGGTGCTGCCTGGCGAAGACCCGCGATCGGGCCGCTGGCGCGGGTGGGACAAGGTCGAATGCGGCATCCACACGCCCGAAAATCCCGGCGAAGAACCGGCGTTCTGATCGGCCGATCATTCAGGCGACGCGGACGCTGACAAAGCGCGCCGGATCGGCTTAAGTGCCGGGATGGCAATCGGGCTCCAAAATCACGGTTTCAGCGATGCGCTGGTGATCCTCGGCGCGGCCGGGCTGGTCATTCCCGCGTTCGCGCGCTTCAAAGTGAGCCCGGTGATCGGCTTCATCCTGGTCGGCGTGCTGGTCGGCCCGGCCGGGCTCGGTGCGCTCGTGCCGCAGGCGCCGTGGCTTTATTACATGACGATCACCGACGCGCACGCGATCGAGCCGTTTGCCGAATTCGGCATCATCCTGCTGCTGTTCTCGATCGGCCTGGAGCTTTCGCTCAAACGCCTGTGGGCGATGCGCACTTTGGTGTTCGGCGCCGGCGCGGTCGAGCTGCTCGGATCGGGACTAATTCTCGGCTTGGCTTTCCATCTGCTCGGGCAAAGCTGGGGCGGCGCGATCGGCCTCGGCCTCGCGGTGTCGCTGTCCTCCACCGCGCTGATCTTGCCGATCGCCGGCACCGAAAGCGCGGTCGGGCGATCGGCGTTTGCGATGCTATTGTTCGAAGACCTGGCGCTGGTGCCGATCATCTTCGTACTCGGCGCGATGGCGCCGACCGCGAGCAACGGCTGGGCCGGGCTCGCCCACGTCGCCGCTGTCGGCGCGCTCACCGTAACGGCGATCTTCATCGGCGGGCGGCTCGTCCTGCCGCGGCTGTTCGCCCAGGCCGCGCGCACCAAAAGCCCTGAGCTGTTCCTCGCCGCCTCGCTGTTGGTGGTCATCGTCGCCAGCCTCGCCACCACCGCCGCCGGCCTCTCGCCGATCGTCGGCGCGCTGCTTGCCGGGCTTCTGATCGCCGAAACCGAATATCACAGCGAGGTCGAAGTGATGACCGCGCCGTTCAAGGGCCTGGCGCTCGGCGTATTCCTGATCACCGTGGGCATGAGCCTCGACCTGCGGCTGGTGATGGCCAATTGGGGCGGGTTGCTGCTCGCGGTGCTCGGCGTGGTGCTCGTCAAGGCGGCGGTGACCTTTGCATTGCTGCGCGTGACCGGCGCAAGCAACGGCACCGCGGCCGAAGCCGGCGTGCTGATGGCGAGCCCGTCGGAAACCACGCTGATCGTGCTTGGCGTCGCCACCGAAGCGCAGCTGATCCACGGCTCCACCGCCGCCTTTTGGCAAACGGTCACCGCGATCGGGCTGACGATCACGCCGCTGCTCGCCTGGCTGGGCCAAAGCGCGGCGCGGCGCATCGAGCGGCGGCTGGGCAATGCCCAACCAGAGGCGGCGATCGACCCCGAAGGCCCCGGCACCGTCGTGATCGGCTTCGGCCGGGTCGGCCGGCTGGTGGCGGACATGCTGCAAATTCACGGCCAGAAATTCGTCGCCGTCGAAGCGGATATCGATACGGTCAGCGCGGCGCGACGCGAGGGCTATCCCGTAATCTTCGGCGACGTCGCGCGGTCCGAACTCGTCGACCGGCTCAATCTCGGCCACGCCCGCGCGCTGATCCTGACGATGGACGATCCGGTGTTGACGGTGCGCATCACGCGGCGGGTGCGCGGCTGGGTGCCCGATCTGCCGATCATCGCCCGCGCGCGCGACACCGCGCACGCGGCCGAGCTCTACCGTGCCGGCGCAACCGACGCCGTGCCCGAAACTGTCGAGAGCTCGCTGCAATTGTCCGAAGCGGTGCTGGTCGATCTCGGCATCGCGATGGGGCCGGTAATCGCCTCGATCCACGAAAAGCGCGACGAGCTGCGCCAGTCGATCAAGCACGCCGCGGACATGGACCGGGAACCGCGATTACGGCGCACGCGGCTAAGCGAAAGCAACCGCTGAATCCGCGGAACCGCGCGCTTTTGCGGGCGTTCTAGACGGCGAGGCGGATCGCGCGTCCGGTGTCCGCCGCCGCGTGGAGAGTATCATGCCGATCCTGTCATCAGCCCGCCGCCGCCTGCCGCTTTTCACCGCGCTCGCGACAACCTCATTGTTGCTCGCCGGGTGCGAGACGGCGACGACCTATCACCCCGCCACCGGCCGCGGTTTTGCTCGCGAAGGCTTCAGCGAACAACGGATCGAGCCCAACCGATTTCAGGTCAGTTTTTCCGGTAATAGCGTCACTGCGCGCGACACTGTCGAGCGTTATCTGCTGTACCGCGCAGCCGAACTGACCGTGCAGAACGGCTATGACAATTTCGTGCTGGTCGATCGCGATACCGACAAGAAGACGCGAACCTATGTCAGCGATCCGTTTGGTCCTGGGCCTTACGGTTATTGGGGCGTTTCGTGGCGCTATCACCGGCCGGGGTTCGGGTGGGGCTTCTACGATCCGTTCGGAGGCGACCCATTCGGCCGCGATTTCGACATCAACACGATCGACAAATATGACGCCCATGCCGAGATCGTGATGGGCCACGGCGTGCCGCCGACCGGCAACGTCCGCGCGTTCGACGCGCAAGCGGTGTTGCAAAATCTAGGGCCGTCGATCGTGATGCCGAAGCAGTGATGGTCTGCGTTTAAGAGTCACATGCCGGCGCGTCGGGTGTGCGCCGAATGCCTTGTCGTCATTGCGCGCAAAGCGAAGCAATCCAGGGCGACGTGCGCGAGCTGGATTGCTTCGCTTTGCTCGCAATGACGATTTTCTTATTGAGTTAGCCTAAACCCGCTCGATGCCCAGCGCGCCGTGGCAATGCTTGTATTTGCGGCCCGATCCACACGGACACGGCGCGTTGCGGCTAACCGTGCCTTCCCAATCCGCCGGATCCTCGCCGACTTCGTCGCCCGTCGGCCGCGGCGATTGCAGCGGCGCGATTCGCGTCGTCACCACGCCGAGCGTGCCGGCGTCGATATCGTCGGTATCATCTTCCCCGGTGAACGGATCGAAGTGCGAGGTGATGAAATCCGGCAGATCGGGCAACGACGGCGGCGGCTCCATCTGGAATTCGGCAAAGGCGATCGTGCGCGTCACATCCTCGCGGATATTGGCGAGCATCCGCTCGAACAACGCGAACGCCTCCTGCTTATATTCGTTGAGCGGCGTTTTCTGCGCATAGGCGCGCAGGTGGACGACCTGACGCAGCGCATCGAGCGTCGACAGATGCTCCTTCCAGTGATGATCGAGATTTTGCAGCAGGATCGATTTCTCGATCTGTTGCCAGCTTTCCGGCTGAAGCGCGCCGGCTTTGCCAGCAGTCGCCGCATCGGCCGCCTCGCGAACGCGCTCCTCGACCATTTCGGCATCGACGGCGTCTTCCTTGAGCCAGTCGTCGATCGGCAGATCAAGATGGAGCAGCTCGGTGATCTGCGCCTTCATTCCCTCCACATCCCATTGCTCGGGATAGGAATTGGGCGGGCACGCCGCACCGATGATCGCGTTGACCGTCTCGGCGCGCATGTCGTCGACAATGTCGCCGACCGTCTCGGCATCCATGATGTCGCTGCGCTGCTCGTAGATCACCTTGCGCTGATCGTTCATCACGTCGTCATATTCTACGACCTGCTTGCGGATGTCGTAGTTGCGCGCCTCGACCTTTTTCTGCGCGGTCTCGATCGCCTTGGAGAGCCATTTCGAACCGATCGCCTCGCCGTCCTCGATGTTCGAGCGCATCATCTTGGCGAACAGCGTGTCGGGGCCGAAAATGCGCAGCAGATCGTCGTCGAGGCTGAGATAGAAGCGGCTGAGCCCGGGATCGCCCTGACGGCCCGAACGGCCGCGTAGCTGATTGTCGATGCGCCGGCTTTCGTGGCGCTCGGTAGCCAGCACGAAGAGCCCCCCGGCGTCGAGCACGGCTTGCTTTTCGATATCGATCTCCTGGCGGATGCGCTCGATCGCCGCCTCGCGCTCGGGGCCTTCGGGCAGATCGGCCAGTTCGTCGCCAATCCGGAATTCCAGATTGCCGCCGAGTTGGATGTCGGTGCCGCGGCCGGCCATGTTGGTGGCGATCGTCACTGCGGACTTGCGGCCCGCCTGCGCGACGATATGCGCCTCGCGTTCGTGAAGGCGCGCGTTGAGCACGCTGTGCGCCACCTGTTCCTTTTCGAGAAAGGCAGCCAGCAGCTCCGATTTCTCGATCGACACCGTGCCGACCAGGACGGGTTGACCCTTTTCGGCGTGTAATTTGATCTTCTTGGCGATCGCTGCGAATTTGTCGTCGGTGTTCTTGTAGAACTCGTCTTCCTCGTCCTCGCGCCGGATCGGCACATTGGTCGGGATGGTGACGACGTTCATCTTGTAGATGTCGTAGAATTCCGCCGCCTCGGTCGCGGCGGTGCCGGTCATGCCCGACAGCTTGGGATACATGCGGAAATAATTCTGGAAGGTGATCGAGGCGAGGGTCTGGTTCTCCGGCTCGATGGTGACGCCTTCCTTGGCCTCGACCGCTTGGTGGAGCCCGTCCGACCAGCGCCGGCCGTCCATCATGCGCCCGGTGAATTCGTCGATGATGACGACCTTTTCGTCCTTGACGATGTAATCGATGTCACGCTTGAACATCGCGTTGGCGCGCAGCGATTGATTGAGGTGGTGGACCACCAGCGTGTTTTCAAAATCGTAGAGGTTGGAGCCTTCGAGCAGACCGGCATCTTCGAGCATCCGCTCGGCGCGCTCGGTGCCGTCCTCGGTCAGGATGATCGATTTCTGCTTTTCGTCGAGCTCGTAATCCTCGGGCACGAACTGCTTCACGATGGCATCGACCTTCATGTACAGTTCGGACTTGTCGTCGGTCGGCCCGGAAATGATCAGCGGCGTGCGGGCTTCGTCGATCAGGATCGAATCGACCTCATCGACGATCGCGAAATTGAACGGGCGCTGCACCATCGCGGAGCGCTCGTATTTCATATTGTCGCGCAGGTAATCGAAGCCGAATTCGTTGTTGGTGCCGTAGGTGATGTCGGACCAATAGGCGTCGCGCCGCTGCTGATCGGTCAGATTGGGCACGATCACGCCGACGGTGAGGCCGAGGAAGCGATAGACCTGCCCCATCCAATCGGCGTCACGCGCCGCCAGATAATCGTTGACGGTGACGACATGAACGCCCGTTCCGGGGAGCGCATTGAGATAGGTCGCCAGCGTCGCGACGAGCGTCTTGCCCTCGCCGGTGCGCATTTCGGCGATCTCGCCGCGGTGAAGCACAATGCCGCCGATCATCTGGACGTCGAAATGGCGCATCCCGAGCACGCGCCGCGCCGCCTCGCGCACGGTGGCGAAGGCCTCGGGCAGCAGATCGTCGAGATCGGCCCCATCGGCAAGCCGCGCGCGGAAGAGCGTGGTCTGGTTGGCAAGCTCCTCATCGGACATCGCCGACACCGCGGCTTCGAAACCGGCGATCTTCGCGACGATCGAGCCGAGCGACTTGACGTAGCGATCGTTGGAGGAACCGAAAATGGATTTGGCAAGGCCGCCGAGCATGGCAATTTCCTGATTAATGGAGCTGAGCGTGCGCACGCGCGGCGGCGCAGGCTGGAATATGGTAATGGCAGAAAGCGGCGCGCGGCCGCCCGGCAGCGCGCTATTCGCGCCGGCGCTCCGGCGTGGCGCGACCATGCGATACCGGTGGCAAGGCCGGGCTGTCGATCGCGATGCGGCGGGCATCGATCAGCGTCGTGATGGGCAACAGCGACGTAAGGGCGCGGCGCTGCACCAACGCCTGCAACGCAATCCCCGCTTGTGGTGCGGCCGCTTGCGCTTCAGCGGCAACCGCGCCCCCGTCGGCCACCGCCGCCATGCGCGCAACGCCAGACGGACCGGCGTTGATGCCGGCCAGGCCCGCGATCATGGCATAGAGAAGCAGCAGCAGGTTCATGCGGTCCCGTTCAACCCCGACGCCGAACGACGGCGCGGTCAACGCGCAGATAAGTGCGACGACTGGATTCGTCCAACGGAAATCTGGGGCCGATCACTGATCGCCCGGTGAAGGACTCTGGTCACTTCCCTGATCGGGATCGGACTGCGCGGCTTCGGCTTGCTTCTCTTCGGTCAGCGACTGGTTATACGCCTCCGCCGGTGACACCCCGCCCTGATCGGCGATCCCCTCCGGCAATTCCGGCGCGGCGGCGGTGAGTCTCCACACCATTGCGGAGGTCCAGACGCCCGCCACAGCCTGCCCGGCTGCGTCATGCGCCGGCTTGAATCGGGCATTGGTGACAATCAGCGTGCAGGTCGTGCTGTCGAGCAGCGGCGATCCGCTGCTGGTGGTGATGTTGCACCCGGTGACCCGACCCCTTGCATCGACGCTGATCGAAAAGGCGGTGCGCCCCTCGACGCCCGCCGCTTTGGCTTGAGGCGGATAGGCGTCGGCGGGAAACCAGTCGGCGGGATTGCCGTTGGGGGTGGCTTGCGGCGCGGCCGGCGCGGCGGCAACGGCGGCAGTGTGCTTCTTCGCCGGCGATTTGACCTGCGCGGCGCCCGAGGATGGCGCCGCCGCCAACAGCGCGACACCCAGACCGACGAATAGCTTGCGCGACGAGAACTGCACGATAACACCCCTTGGCTCGTTTGAGCCCCTCTTACCGGGAAGCACCCCGCCATGTCACCACCCTCGCCGCTTGCGCCCGCGACATTTCCCGATTTGCCGCCGATCGAAGGCGTGTCGCTCCGCATCGCGCGGGCGCAGTACAAGAGCTGGGATCGCTGCGACCTGACTTTCATTACGCTCGATCCGAACACCGCGGTGGCCGGCGTACTGACGCAGAGCAAATGCCCGTCACCCGAGGTCGAATGGTGCCGCAAGGTGCTGCCGCTCGGCACCGCGCGCGCACTGGTGGTCAATGCCGGTAATTCGAACGCCTTCACCGGATCGCGCGGCCGCGACGCCGTCGAGTCGATTGCGGCGCGCGTCGCGTCGCAACTCGATTGCCAACCCTCGGACGTGCTGGTCGCTTCGACCGGCGTGATCGGCGTGCCGCTGCCGGTCGACAAGGCCGAAGCCGGGCTCGACGCCGCCTTCGCCGCCGAGCCATGCGGCTGGGAAGAAGCCGCCGCGACGATCATGACCACCGACACCTTCACCAAGGCCGCCGTCACCACCGCGATCGTCGACGGGCGCACCGTCACGCTGGTCGGGATCATCAAGGGATCGGGGATGATCGCGCCCGATATGGCGACGATGTTGGGCTTCATCTTTACCGACGCTGGGGTCGAGCCGGGGTTTCTGCAGGCCACGCTATCGAGCGCGAACCAGACGAGTTTTTCGTGCATCACCGTCGATGGCGATACGTCGACCAGCGACACCGTGCTGGCGTTCGCCACCGGCGCGGCTGCCAATGCGCCGCTTACTAGCTTGGACGATGACGGCGCCGATGCGTTCGCCGCCGCTCTAAACGATCTGTGCCGACAACTGGCTCATCTCGTCGTGCGTGACGGCGAAGGCGCGTCAAAATTCATCGAGATCGCGGTGACGGGCGCGGAGAGCGACGCCAGCGCGCACAGGATTGCCATGTCGATCGCCAATTCGCCGCTGGTCAAGACCGCGATCGCCGGCGGGGACGCCAATTGGGGCCGGGTGGTGATGGCCGTCGGCAAAGCCGGCGAACCCGCCGAGCGCGACAAGCTGGCGATCCGCTTCGGGGACACGCAGGTCGCTGCCGGCGGGCTGGCGGTCGACGGTTATGACGAGGCGCCTGTTGCGGCGCACCTCAAGGGCAGCGAGATCGAGATCGGCGCCGATCTTGGCCTCGGCGAGGGCAGCGCCACCGTGTGGACGTGCGACCTCACGCATGGCTACATCTCGATCAACGCCGATTATCGCAGCTGATTATTCCAGCGCCGGCCCGAGGTCATTGTTTTCTTCGATACGGAGCATCCTGATGTCGCGGACGGAGGGCTGAAACCAAGGATAGGTTCTTTTCAGTTCCTGTACGGCGAGAACGCAATCGACCGCGGTGACCCGATCATTGCCAAAATAGGTCGATCCCTGCTGCCAATCAAAGCCCCGGCCTTCCAATATCCGTCGCACGTCCGAATAGGCATTGCGCCATGATGCGTTGGGATAGGTCTGTTCCAAAGTCTGCGTATCCAGATCGAACACAATTGCGAACATGCTCACGCCCCCCCGGCTGAAAGTGCCCCGTCGATTATGTCCTAGCGCGGTCGCCATCTGGTCAGCCTACCAATATTCGGCACATACGTCACGCCAGTTCGCCCTCCAACCACGCTTTCAGCCGGCTCTTGGGCTCGGCGCCGACCTTGGTTGCGGCGGGCTGGCCGTTCTTGAACAGGATCATCGTCGGGATACCGCGGACGCCGAATTTGCCCGGTGCTTCGGGGTTGTCGTCGATGTTGAGCTTGGTGATCGTCACCTTTTCGCCAAGCTCGTCGGAGATTTCCTCGAGGCTCGGGCCGATCATCTTGCACGGGCCGCACCATTCCGCCCAGAAATCGACCAGCACGGGCCCCTCGGCCTTGAGCACGTCGTTCTCGAAGCTCGAATCGGTGATCTGCTTGGTCGCCATCTGAATTCTCCTTTGACACCCGATCTAGGCATTGCTGCGAACCCGCTCAACCATCGCCGGCCAAGCTTTGTTGCGTCGGCGGCAAGCCCGGCTTGTGCGCGGCAAGCAGATCGTTGGGCAGGACGAACAGCGCCGGGGCAGCGGTGTAGAGCAGCGCCGCTTCGACGCGGCGATCGGGGAAGATGACGCGAAGCGCGGCGGCATAAGCGGCCATCTGGCGCAAGTGATAAGCTGGCACGTCGGCCAGCGTCGCCGGCGCGCGGCGCCCGGTCTTGAAGTCGATCAGGCGAACGGCGTCGTCGGTGACGAGCAGGCGATCGATCGTGCCGGCGACGACCAGCCCATCGGCGACGACTGCGGCGACTGGCGCTTCGGCCAGCGCCTCGGGACCGAATAGATCGGCGAACCGCGGATCGTCGATCACGGCGAGCACCGTCCCGGCGATTTCCCGCCGCACGGCCGCGTCGGGGACACCGCCGGCCCCGGCCAGCCAGCGCTCGGCGACGGCGGCGCGATCGGCGGTGAAAACCGGCGGCAACCGCTCGAACAGTGCATGGATCAGCCGGCCGCGCTCGGCGGCGCTGCGCATCGCCGGTGACGGCGGCGGATCGGCGACATCGTCTTCGCCAAGCGACGACGGCGCCAGCGGCCGCGGCGGGCGCGCCTCCACAGGGGCGGGCGCCTGTGTCCAATCAGGTAGCGGCTCCGGAGATAGGGGCGGGGCGTCCGAAGGCGCCTTGATCGCGACCGGACGCCGGCGCTCGATCCCCTCGAACATGCGAGGCTCGCTCTCCCCGGCGGCGATTCCCAATTGCGTCAGCGCGCGATCGGCGGCGGCATACCAGCTGTTTTCGGGCGGCACGCCCTTGGCGCGCGGGCCGAGCGCACCGGCGATCAACAACTGCTCTTCCGCGCGCGTCGCCGCGACATAGAACAACCGCCAATGCTCCTCGAGCTCGCGCGTGTCGCTTTCGGCGATCACCGCCTCGATCGGCCCCGCGCGCTCGGCGGCGCGGGGACGGATGATCGGGATCGCGAGGCCGCCTTCCTCGGGCGCCCATTTGAGGATGCCGCGCGGCGCCGCGCCCGGATCCGCGGTGGCGTCAGCCAGGATCACCACCGGCGCCTGCAGCCCCTTGGCGCCGTGCGCGGTCATCACGCGGACGGCGTCGAGCGGGGCGGAAGGGTCGCGCACGATCTCGACATCGCCGCGATCGAACCAATCGAGGAACAATTGCAGCGACGGCGCCGACAGCGTCTCGAAATCGAGCGCAGCGCCGAGCAATTCCTCGATCGGGTCGCGCGCTTCCTGGCCCAATCGGCGGATCAGGTTGCGCCGTCCGTCGAGCGGCCCGGACAGCAACTCCTCGAGAAATTGATACGGCGTCGACAGATCGACCCGCGCGAGCATCGCGTCGAGCGCCGTCAGCCGCTCGCGCGGCTGCGTCTCGCGCAAGTGGCGCCACAGGCTGCCGCTGCGCTTGGGAGCGGCGGCCTGCATGAGTTCGTCCTGGCTCCAGCCGAGGAGTGGCGAGACGAGCAAGCCGGCAAGCGACAGATCGTCATCGGGCTGCAACGCAAAGCGCACCGCGGCGAGCAAATCCTGCACCGCCAGCGGCGCGTTCAGCCGCAAGCGATCGACCCCCGCCACCGGCACACCCTCGGCATAGAGCCGCGCGACGAGCAGCGAGGCCAGCTCGCCGCGCCGCTTGACCAGGATCATCACATCCTCGGGCCGGATCGCGCGCCCCTTGCTCTCGAGCAGCGCGCCGCCGTCGATCCAGGCGCGCACCTGCCGGGCGATGCGGGTCGCCAGGATGCGCGTGGCGTCGCCCACCCAGCCTTCCTCATCTTCCACCTCGTCACTGTCGGCAGCGGTGACGGGCGGCCACAAGGTGACGGCACCCGGGCCCGGCACTTCGCTGGCATGGCGTTCGAGATCGCCGACCGCGCCCAGCCCCGGCTCGCCGGCGGCGTCTATGGCGGCATCGACGAATTCGAGCACCGGCCGGGTCGATCGGAACGAATGCGTCAGCGACAGGCGCGCGAACTCGGTTCCTTCCCCCGTCGTCTCGTCGCGCGCCGCCTCGGCATCGGCGGCGAAACCCTGTTCGGCAGCGGCGAAGAAGATCGGGTTGGTGCCCTGAAAGCCGAAGATCGCCTGTTTGTAATCGCCGACGACGAACAGCGTCCGCGTCGCGTCGCCCCGCGCGCCCGATCCGGCGAAGA
The DNA here is from genome assembly GCA_006438735.1 of Sphingomonas koreensis. Taxonomy (GTDB): domain Bacteria; phylum Pseudomonadota; class Alphaproteobacteria; order Sphingomonadales; family Sphingomonadaceae; genus Sphingomonas; species Sphingomonas koreensis_A. Next base: position 888,469 of record RCZF01000001.1, read on the forward strand.
ATTCCTCGGTCAGCCGGCGCACTATCGTCCACTGCGCGACGTTGGTGTCCTGCGCCTCGTCGATCAGAATGTGCTCGGTCGCCTGATCGAGCTTGTAGCGCACCCAATCGCCAATCCCGGGCTGGCTCAACAGATCGACGGCGCCGCGGATCAGATCGTCGAAATCGACCGCGCCGATGCGGCGCTTGGCGCGGGCATAGGCATCGGCATAATCGCGGCCGACATTGAGCGCCGCGGCGAGCAGATCGGCATAGGCGGCGCGCGTCCGCAAGCCGAGCAGATCGGCGCAATAACCATGCAGCGCGGTGGCGAGATCGGCGTAGTCCGGGTCTTGCGGCGCTTGCCCCTTGCCGAACGAGCGAAGATCGCCGTCCGCCTTGGCCCAGACGAGGTGGAGCTGATCGAGCGTCGCTGCCCGCTCGGCCGGCGCCCGGTCGAGCCAGGCGGACACGGCGGCCGCACGGTCCAGGCCCTTCTTGGTGCCCCAGCCGCTGTTCATGCCGCCAAGCGCGTCGAGCGCCTGGTGATCGAACGCGGCATCGCCGCACGCCGCGACGATCGCGGCCTCGATGTCGCCGCTCGGCAGATCGAGCGCACGACGCAGGAAAGGCTGAATCCCGTCCCCGCCGGGCAACGCTTGCAACACCTCCTGCTGACGCGCGCAGGCTGAGAGAAATGCCTCCGCCCCGCCCTCCCCGAGCCGCACCGAGAGCGCGCCGATCGCCTCGAACGGCGCGGTGCGGCCATCGCGTTCGGCATCGATCAGCATCGCCGCCAGCGCCTCGCGCGCCAGCACCGCCTCCTCGCGCGCCTCGAGCGGGCGGAAGCCCGGCGTCAGGCCGGCCTCGATCGGGAAGGCGGCGAGCAGGCTCTGCGAAAAACCGTGGATCGTCTGGATGCGGATGCCGCCGCCGGGCGCGTCGAGCACTTTGGCGAACAGCGTCCGGGCGTGGCCGCGCAGCTCCGGCGCCGGCTTTTCGCCCAGCGCGACGAGATCGGCGCCGAGCGCGGCGTCGGGCATGCGCACCCACGCCGCCAGCCGCCGGCTGATCCGCCCGGCCATTTCCGCCGCCCCGGCCTTGGTGAAGGTCAGGCACAGGATCGCCCCGGGATCGACCCCGCGCAGCAACAGCCGGAACACCCGCGCCGCCAGCACCTGCGTCTTGCCGGTGCCCGCCGAAGCGGAGAGCCAGACGTGCGCGTCGGGCCGGCTCGCGGCGGCCTGATTGCCGGTCAACGGCGGGAGGGGATTGGGGCTATGACCGCTCACGGCCATACCATTCGTCGAGCCGCATCACCTGATCGTAATCGGCATAAGGCGCATATTCAGGGTGGAGCTTGGCGGTGAACGCCTCTTCGCCAGTTAGCCAGCGCGCTGCGGCATCGGCAAAATGCGCGGCGGCGATGGCGGTGAACTCGTCGGTCGGGATGCGATCGCGCTTGCCAGCCGGATCGACCGGCGTCGCGACATAGCCGAAGCCATCGCGGCCCTTGCCGAGCGACCAATATTCGAACGCGCCCGCTTTCCCCGACAAGCCCGCGAAGCCGCCGCGCTCGGCGATCGCGCCGATCAACCCCAGTTGCAGGCTGTAGCCGGCGCGCACCGCGGCGGTGGAGGGCGGCTTGCCGGTCTTGTAATCGACGATCGCCAGCGCGCCGTTGGCCAGCCGATCGATGCGATCCGCCTTGCCCGACAGCGTGACGCCGCCGATTTCGGCCGCGCCCGACGCCTCGACGGCGGCGACGCGGCGGCCCTCGGCGTCGAGCTCGGCCATTTTCGCGGCGATCCAGTCGATCGCTTCCATCAGCCGCGGCTGCCACAGCGCGCGCAGCATCGGATGGGTGCGCTCATCGGCCAGCATCGCGCGGGCGCGGGCGTCGAGCTTGTCGGGCGCGCAGCCGTCTTCCTTGGCCCAGCGTTCGAGGATCGCGTGAACCGCGGTGCCGCGCCATGCCGCGCTGGGATCGGCGTCGATCGCGTCGAGCGTCGCCAGCCCGAGCACGCGGCGCGCATAAAAGGCATAGGGATCGGCCTTGAGGCGATCGACCTCGGTGACCGAAATCCGCGTCGGGCGCAGATCGGCGGGGACAATCGGCGCCGGGCGATCGGCCGGCAAATGTTCACCGGGATCGTCGAGCCGTCGCGTCCAGTCTTCGATCGCGCGCCAGCGATTGAGCCCGCCCGACATCGCCTCCAGCCTCAACCAGAAACGCGAGGCGATCGCCGGCGAGCGCGCGTCTCGGCGCGCGCGGGTCAGCAGCACCTCGGGCGCGCCCAGCGCCTCGGCAAGGTCATGCGCGGCTAGCCCCACACGGCGTTCGAGCCCAGGCAGCGCCAACTCGGCGCGGATGCGGGGCGCGAGCCACGGATCGGGCGCCGGCTGGCCGGGCCACACGCCTTCGTTGAGCCCGGCAAGGATCATCAGGTCGGCGGTCTGCAACCGCGCCTCGAGCAAGCCGTAGATCGCCAATCGCGGGTGCCCACCCTGCGGCGGCCGCACCGCGACTTCGTCCATCAGCGTCGTCAGCAGCGGCGCGAGGCTGGCGGGATCGACGGTGTGCGGCGCGGGCGCCGCTTCCGCCTCGAGATCGCCATACAGATCGGCGAGCGCGCGGCCGGCGGGCTCGCGCCACAAGGCGTCGCCGCAGAGCGCGGTCGCCGTGTCGCGCAGCGCGGCGAGCAGGTCAGCGAGCGGCCGCGGCCCGGCGGCGAATGCCGTCTCGATCGGCGCGAGCAGATCGCGCGCCTCGCGCCACCACGGCGCCGCGGCCTGGCGCAGCCAGCCATCGCGGTCGCCCGTCTGCGCCAGCCAGGCGTCGATTCCGGCAAGCCCGGGGGCCGGCCGCGGCCCGCGCAACGCGCGATCGAGCGCCCGCGCGCCATCCAGCCAGGCCAGCCGCGCCTCGCCGAAACGGACCAGCGGATGCTTGACCAGCGCGAGCAAGGCGACCGGCGCGAAGCGCTGCGCCGCCGCCTCGGCCAGTGCAGCGATCAGCGTGCCCGGCGGCAGGATCGACAGCGGCCGTCCCGCAGAATCGTCGATCGCGATGCCCCAGCGGCGACAATGCGCGGCGACGCGGCGCGCCAGCGCGCGATCGGGCGTCACCAGCGCCGCGGTCCGCTCGGGCGTCTCGAGCGCCTCGCGCAACGCCAGCGCGATCGCTTGCGCTTCCTCGGCCGGCGTCGCCAGCTCGGCGGCACGCACACCCGATAGCCGCCGCGCCTCGGCCGGCAGGGTCGTCCATTTGCCGGTGAACGCCGCCGGCGCGAGCGCATTGGCGACCGCCCGGCCGCGCACTGCGCCGGCGTCATGCCCGCCGCCCTCGCGCCACAAGGCAACTTCGTGACGGTTGATGCCCATCCGGTCGAGCAGCAGCTTCAGGTGGAATTGGGGATGCGTTTCGATCGCGCGCGGGCGACGGCCGGTGGCCGGATCGGGATCGTGCGGGCCGAGCGCCTCCCATTCCTCAGCCTCCATCTCAAGCGCCAAACCGGGAAAGACGACGATCCCTTGCGGCAGCTCACTGACGCAGCGCAGCAGCCGCGCAATCGCCGGCGCGGACGTCGTCACACCGGCGGCGCAGACGAAGCCGGCCGGCGGATCGCTGCGCCACCGCGTCGCCAGTCGCGCGATCAGCCGGGCGCGACGCTCGGCCAGATCGATGCAGCCCAGCCGACGCAGCTCTTCGGGCCAGCGATCGAGCACCACGCCGAACAGCTCGAGCGAACGCCGCCAGTGATCGGACAATTCGGGCGCGAGCTCGATCGAGCGAAGCCGGGTGGGATCGACCTCCTCGACAAGCAATTGATCGAGCGTGCGCGCGAGATCACCGGCCAGCCGCACTGCCTCCGCCGCATCGATCGGCTGACCGGCGCGCGCGCGCTCCTCGCTCACCAGCCGCGCCAGGATCATGCGGCGGGCGAGCGGCGCGACCGCGGGCGGCACGGGTTCGGGGTCGTCGGCCGGATCGAGCGCGGCGCCCGCCGCCTCGTCAAGCTCGGGATCGCCGATCGCGACGAGCCGCGGCAGCAGCAGGCCGCCCTCGCTGGCGCGCACGAACGCATCGCTGACGCTGCGTTTGGCGCGATTGTTGGGCAGCAGCACGAGCCCGCGAGCGAGGCTCATCCGGTCCTTGCCGAAGCGGCGGATCAGCCCGGCGGCGAGCGCATCGGCGAACGCGCGGTGCGCGGGGATCGTGTAAAGCGCCGGCCGCGTGCGATCAGCCATCGGCGAGCATCGCCTCGACTTCCCTTACCGCCTTGGGCGTGCCGACATCGAACCACAGCCCCTGATGGACCAGCCCGTAGGCACGGCCCGCTTCGATTGCGCGTTCCCAGAACAGCATCGTCGAGAACGCGCCATCGGGCCAATCGGCGATCACCCGCGGCGACAGCATCTGCACGCCCGAATAGACGAACGGCGCCATCCGCCCGGGCTTGCGCCGCCCGGTGATGCGGCCGAACGGATCGAGATGGAAATCGCCCTGCCCGCCATGAAAATTGGCGCGCGCCAGCGGCACCAGCAGCAGCAGTGCGTCCATCGTGTCGTCATCCCAGGCGGCGGCGAGCGCACGGATCGCGTCGGTCGGCCCGTCGAGCCAGAGATTGTCGCTATTGACCGCGAGGAACGGCTGATCGCCGATCAGATCGCGCGCCTGGACGAGGCCGCCGCCGGTTTCCATCAGCTGGCCGCGCTCGTCAGATATGATGATATCGATGCCCTCGATCCGTGCCAGATGCGCCTCTAGCGCGTCGGCGAGATAATGCACGTTGACCACCGCCCGTTTGATCCCCGCCGAGCGTAGCCGATCAAGGACATGATCGAGCAGCGCTTGCCCCGCCACCTTGATCAGCGGCTTGGGCCGCGTCGCGGTCAACGGGCGCATGCGCTTGCCGAGGCCGGCGGCCATCACCATCGCGGTCTCGGGCACCTTGCCGCCGGGATCGGGGCGGATCGCCAAGGTGCGGCTAGTGCTCATCGGCTTGAGATCTCGATCGGATCACCGCGCAATTCGCGCGGCACATTGGCGTCGAACCACGCCTTGACCGGGGCAAGCGCGGGCTGCGCCAGATCGTGGTCGAGATAGCGCCAGACGCGCGGACACATCGTGGCATAGCGCGCCTTGCCGTCACGCTGCCAAAGACGGGTGAAGATACCCAAAATCTTCGCGTTCCGCTGGGCGCCCAGGATGTGATAAGCGGCCCGGAATTCGTCGCCCGCGCCAGTCGCCTCGCAATAGCGCGTCAGCATCATCGCCTCGATTTCCGGTTCAACATCGCGCCGCGCATCCTGCAACAGCGACACGAGATCGTAAGCGCGGTGGCCGGCGAGCGCGTCCTGAAAATCGAGCAGACCCAGGCCGCCGCCATCGATCAGCATCAGATTTTCCGCATGGTAGTCTCGCAACACAATGACCGGGGCCGGATGGATCGAGACCCGATCGAACACCGCGCCCCATGCCGCGCGGTAGCGCGCCCCATCGGCCGCGATGCCGACGGCGGGACAATACCATTCGGTGAACAATCCCGCCTCACGCTCGAGCTCGGCGCGGTCATAGGGGCGCAGGGGTCCCGCCTCGTGCTTGTGCAACTCGACAAGCACATCGATAGCGCTGGCGTAAAGCGGCGCGGCGCGCGCGGGATCGGCGTCGACCGTCTCGCGCATCCTGACGTCGCCGAAATCCTCGATCAGCACCAGCCCGCGATCGAGATCGGCGGCAAGAATCGCCGGCGCTGCGAAGCCATGACCGTGCAGCCAGCAAGCGACCTCGACGAACGGGCGCGGGTTTTCGTGCGGTGGTGGCGCGTCCATCAGCACGGCGCTGCGGCCACTGTCCGTCACGCGGAAATAGCGGCGGAACGAGGCGTCGCCGGCGAGCGGGGCGATGAGCCCCCCGCCCCATCCATGCGCCGCGAGGAAAGCGGCCGCATCGGCCGGCGGAGTCATATCGATCGCCATCGCGCTTCCCATGCCGCCGGCACTCGCGCTGTCAAGCGCCGCGCGCCGTCCGGTTCGATCGCAAGGGTCAGCGCGAGCGCCTCAGACCAGTCGCCGCCATGCTCGGGCCATTCGATGAGCAGCAGCGACTCGGCGCGCGCATCATCGAGGCCGAGTTCGTCGAGCTCCGCCGGATCGTCGAGCCGATAGAGATCGACGTGGAGCACCGGCAGCCGCACCTCAGGCGGATCATACGGCTGGACGATGGCATAACTCGGGCTTGGCGCCTCGCCTTCGAGCCCGAGCGCGGCGAGCAGTCCACGGGCGATGCTGGTCTTGCCGGCACCGAGCGGGCCGCTGAGCGTGACGACGTCGCCGGGCACGACGATGGCGGCCAGCCGTGCGCCGAACGCTTCGCTAGCGGCCGTATCGCCGAGCCTCAACGCATCCTCCGTTCGCCCTGAGCGTGTCGAAGGGCATGGCGCACACCGCGCTTCGACACGCTCAGCACGACCGGGGCTGAAACGGTCTTCATCCGCGCGGCAGCTCGACGGTGATCAGCGTGCCCTGCCCTGGCTCGGACACCAACGCGATCGTCCCGCCATGCGCCTCGACGATTTGCCTGGCGAGCGGCAGCCCAAGCCCAAGCGCGCGCTCGCCGGTATCGGTCATTCCGGGCCGCGCAAAGCGATCGAACGCCACCGCCGCCGCTGCCGCGTCCATGCCGGGGCCGTCGTCCGAAACGATCAGCCGCGCCCGCTTCTTGGTGCCGTCAGCATGGAGTAGGATGCGCCCACCCTCCGGCGTATCGGCGATGGCGTGGCGCAGCAGGTTTTCCGCGACCTGCCCCAGCCGCCGCGCATCGCCGCGCACCATCCCGACAAAGGGCAAAATCTCCACCGCGAAATCGAGGCCGTAGCGCTCGGCCAGCGGCGCAATCGCCTCCGCTGCGCTTTGCGCGACCGTCGCAAGATCGACCTCGTCGAGATCGAGCTCGGGCGCGCCGCCATGCTGCGTCAGATCGAGCACCTCGTCGATCAACGTGCCGAGCCGCCCGACCGAATCGAGAATCGCCTCGACATAACCGTCCGCCGCCTTGGTCATCTTGCCGGCATAGCCGCCATGGAGCATCTCGGCGAAGCCGCTGATCGAGGTCAGCGGCGTGCGCAATTCGTAGCTCATGTTGGCGACGAACGCGGTCTTCACCTTGTCGGCTGCCTCCAGCGCTTCGTTGCGATCGCGCAGCGCCTGTTCGATGCGGCGATTGTCGGTGATGTCGAGCATCGTGAACAACGCGTTGCCATCGGGCAGCGGCACCGCGGCGAACTCGAAATGGCGCCCGTCGGCGAAGGCCACGCGGCCGCCGCGCTGCTGCCGTTCGACGGTGGCGGAGCGGACCAGCTCGCCGATCAGGCTGGCGCGCGCCGGATTGCTCAATTGCGCGGCGGCGCGCTCGGCCAGTGCATCGACACGCGGATGGCCCGCGAGGAAATTGTCGTCGAAATTCCAAACCCGGGCAAAGCGCGTGTTCCAGAGCTGCAACCGGCCGTCGGCGGCGAACACGCCGAGCGCCTCGAACAGATTGTCGAACGTCGCGGTGCGCACGCGCAGCAGCGTATCACGCGCACTGGCGAGCTGAACTTGCTCGGTGCGGTCTTCGAACACCAGCAGCAAGCCGCCGTCGGGCAACGGTTGTGCGAGCAGACGGAGATGCATGCCGCCGGGTAAATGCCAATTCTCCTCGACGCCGCCCGGCGCCGCGGTAAACCACGCGCGCCGCTCGGCCTTCCAGCCCGGAAAGTCGCGGACTTCGGGTAAGCGATTGGCCTCGCGCATCCGCTCAAGCACGCGGTCGAATTCTGGGCGATCGGCAAGCCACTCGCGGCGCATCGCGAACAGTCGGCGGAACGGCTGGTTGCAGAACACCAACGCGCGATCCGCGGAGAATTGCGCCACGCCCGCCGACAACCGATCGAGCATCGCGCGCTGCGCCTCGGCGAAGCGCTTGATCCCGCCGCGCGCCTGCTCGAGTTCGTCGATATCGACCGCAAAGCCGGCCACGCCGCCGGTCGGCAACGGCACGTCGAACACCCGCAGCATCCGCCGCGCGCCGCCGATCGTCGCCGGCATCGCCTGCTGCTGCATCACCCCCGAATCGCGCGCTGCGACCGCACTCGCCAGCGGCCCGCCAAGCCCCGCCGCCTCGACCAGCTCGATCCCGCGGGCGACGACATCATCGGCCCCACTCGCCTCCACCGCATCGACATACGCCGAATTGACCATCGCCAGCCGCAGATCGGGCCCGCGATACCACATCGGCAACGGCGCGACCTCGATCAGCCCGGTGAGCGCTTCATAGGCATTGCGGAGCTGCGCGTTTTCATCGCGCAATCGGATCATCTCGCTTTGGCTGTCGGTGGCATCAAAAAACCACAGCAAAACCGCGCCAGTTACATCCAGTTGGGCTGGTGCTGCCGCGCCTTCGACAACAAGTGCACGTGTCGATCCATTCGCGCGTACCGCCATCCTGAAGCTTCGACCGGACCGTCTGGCAGCAGTTACCGCCATTGTAAGCATATGGAGGTCGTTCTCGGTGAGACCAGCCTCATCGCCAGCAAGTTCCTCGAGCGCCGTCGGCGGCGACGACAAACCCAACCACATCGCGAGCCGATCAGACATATCGAGGCGTCCATCGGGTCGCACGACCGCCGCTAAAGCGGGCGACGTTGCCCCAATCGCGGCCATCCGCACGCTCTCGCCGACCAATTCGCGCGCCTCACGCAGCGAACGAAGGCCAACGAAGAGGCTCGCGATAGACAGCGCCACGAACCCAGCCAACACTGATCCCGCCAAAACCAACCCGTGCATTGAACGTCTCCTGAAGCACCGCAGGCTCCGCTCGATCGTCGTAGCCGCGTGACAGAGACGGCGGAAGGACCGCACGGTCCAAAATGATCAAGGGGCTATCAAGCCGGCTTCGTCTCTGTAACAGAAAAGCCACACCTGCTCGCCGAGTGACGCGCGCGCCTCTTCGCCTATTGCGAGCACTTTCCCACTCCAGCATTAATCCCGCTGGGCACTAACAGGGAAATGTCATGGCAAAGAACAGAATCTATGTCGCGCGCGCACTCGGCAGCACCGCTTTGGCGGGCGCCTGTATTGCGCTCAGTGCACCTGCCGCCGCGCAAACCACGCAGGAGGAGCAAAGCGCGCAGAGCGTGTCCCCAGCCTCCGATCAGGCGCAAGTTGATGCATCGACCCCGGCAGATCAAAAAGCCGATGGGGAAATCGTCGTCACGGGATCGCGCATCCGTCGCCCCAACCTCGATTCGCCAGTCCCTGTCACATCCTTGTCGGGCGAGACGTTCTTCCAGACCGGCACAACATCCATCGGCGATGTGCTGAACCAATTGCCAGCGCTACGTAGTACTTTCAGCCAGTCGAACTCGACACGCTTTCTTGGCACTGCCGGTTTGAGCTTGCTCGATCTTCGCGGACTGGGCACGCAGCGGACATTGGTGTTGGTCAATGGTCGACGGCACGTAGGCGGCGATATCCTGAGCGACGGCACTTCGGTCGACATCAACACCATCCCGACGGACCTGATCGACCGGGTTGACGTCGTCACGGGCGGCGATTCGGCTGTTTACGGTTCGGACGCTTTGGCCGGTGTGGTCAACTTTGTACTCAAGGACCATTATCAGGGCGTTCAAGTCCGCGGTCAGGCGGGGATAAGCGAACATGGTGACGCCGGGAACCAGTTTATCAGCGTGCTGGCGGGGCAAAATTTCGCCGACGGGCGCGGAAATATCGCGCTGAACGTCGAATATGCGCATCAGGAAGACTTTTACTCGTCCCAGCGCAAGGCTTATAGGACGGTCAACGGTTTCTATCAGATTCACGCGGTCGGTACTGCTGATGCGCCACAAAGCGACTTTTTCCATGATGTCCGAAGCGGCGTTTATACAAACGGTGGTACCTTCCTCGACTATTTCGGCGGGAGCACCTACACGCCGCTGCTGTTCCAGCCCGACGGCACGCTTATTGAGCAGACGGGCACTCAAATTGACCAGTCCGAAATAACCTCGGCCCCCAGCTATCTCGGGGGCAATGGCGACAATTTCCGCGACGGCCTGCAAACGGCGTTCCGCCCGAAGCTTGACCGGTATAGCGCCAATCTAATTGCGCATTTCGATATTTCCACAGCCTTGGTTCCCTTCGTCGAGGCGACCTACAGCCGAACCGACTCGTTTGGCGGGTCGAACGGCCCATTCTTCACAAATGCCCTTGGGGAACGGTTTCACACCGATAATCCCTATTTGAGCAATCAGGCGCGTGGCATTATTCGCGACTATTATGGTGACTATGACGGCGACGGACTTAACAACGCCGATCAATATGGGTTCGGCTTTTATAAAAATGCACTCGATTTAACTAATCGAACCGAAGCGGCGCGTCGTCAGACCTATCGCATTGTTGGTGGTATTCGCGGCGATTTCAACACCGATTGGCATTACGAGCTTTCCGCCAATTATGGCGAATTTGACGAGCATACAAAGATACAGGGCAACGTTAATCTTCAACGTTATTTCCTGTCGATCGACGCCGTCGATCAGGGGCTTGCGAGCGGCGGCGCAGCTAACGGTAACGTAGTCTGCCGTGCGTCGGTTGATCCCGCTGCGGCGACCGCGGCTAACCAATCGGCGATCGCGGCCGGCGTTGATCCCACGTTTGCCGCCAATGCACTTGCGAACGACGTAAGCTCCTGCGTCCCCGTCAATCTTTTCGGTGCGGGCAACGTTACCAATGCAGCTCGTAACTATCTGCTGCAGAACTCTATTGCGGACGGCAAGATCACACAGCTCGATATCAGCGGCTACGTCAGCGGCGATACCAGCCAGTTCCTGAATCTTCCGGGTGGTCCGATCGGCTTCTCGATCGGTGGCGAATATCGGCGGGAAACCAGCTTTTACAAGCAAGACGCCGCAACCGCAGCCGCGGCGACCTTCTACAACGCTATCCCCGAGTTCAATCCTACTGCCTTTGTCGTCAAGGAGGCTTACGGCGAACTGCGCGTCCCGTTGCTGAAGGATTTGCCGTTTATCAAGTCGCTGACGCTTAACGGCGCCGCGCGCGTTGCCGATTATAAGGGAACGACCGGAACGGTATATGCCTACAATGGCGGCTTCGAATATTCGCCGTTCCGATCCTTGACCGTCCGAGCAAATTATTCGCGCTCCGTGCGGGCGCCGAATCTGTCGGATCTCTACACGCCGCTGGGGCAGAATTATTTCGGCTTCTCCGATCCATGCGCGCGTCAGAACCGTAACGCGTCAGGTGCTTCGCAATATCGGGCCAAAAATTGTGCGCTTGCCGGCGTACCCGACGATTATGCCTTCGTCTACCAATCCACCCCGGGCTATTTGTCCGGCGGCAATCCCGATCTTGATGCCGAAAAGTCCGACTCCTGGACGGTCGGCGGCGTGTTTACCCCTGCCTTCCTGCCCGGCTTCTCCTTCACGGCAGACTATTATCATATCAAGGTAAGCAACGTCATCACGACACCCGACCCGCAGGGCATCATCAACGCTTGCTATGATTTGCCGACGCTAGACAATCAATTCTGTTCGTTATTTCAGCGGGATACAACGCGGCCGATCACTGAAGGCGAATACGTAAACAATAGTTTGCAGGATACGCCCCTCAACTTTGCAAAACTCATCAACAGTGGCATTGACTTCGAAGTAGATTACAACCACCAGATCGGCAATATCGGACAATTGTCCTTTCAGGGGCTGTACACGCTGGCTCTTCAGAAAAGTCAGTATCTCGATCCGACCAATCCGAACTTTGAAGATCGTTTCCTATCAGAGCTTGCTGATCCGCAGAACGAATTCACACTCGATGTGGCGCTGAAGCGCGGTAAGGTTACTCTGGGGTATAAGTTCCACTATATCGGCCATCAAGTTAACGGTGCGTATGAGGACTTCTACAGCGTGCAAGGTCGCGATCCGACCGATCCTTATGCGCTTCCGGACAAATACAAACTCTATCCGATCATTACCTATTCCGATATTCGCGCTCAAATCGATGTAACCGATAAGGCCAATTTTTACTTGGGAATGGACAATGTCTTCAATCAGCTTCCTCCGTTTGGGCTGACAGGCATCGGTGAAGGTAGCGCTATCTACGACAACGTAGGCCGCTACATGTACGCCGGTTTCCAGATTAAATACTGATCGCGAGCAGTCACTGATCGACCGGGTTGAAAACGCCCGGTCGATTTGTCAGGTCGTAGATAATAATGTCTGATATTTGCCTGCCGGAGACGGATCACCCGCAATCGCCTTTAGAGGCGTCATCGCCTGACCGCGAACTGTCTTTGGCGATCGCTTATATGAACGCCGATCGGTTGAGCGAAGCCGAATCGCTTGTTCGTCGTCGCCTCCGGGTCCGCCCACGCGACGTGGCTGCCCTTTGCATTCTCGCAGATCTCGCCGCGAGAGCGGGCATTTATGATCGCGCAGCGGAATTGCTGCGTGAAGTCCTTGCACTGGCGCCAGGATTTGAGGAAGCCAAGATCAATCTTGCCAGGGTTCTGGCTCAATCTAACGCCATAGCTGGCGCCATCGCGATATTGGAAGACGTGCTGGCAGTCACGCCGACCAATATCGATGTCCATCTGAAGAAGCTGGCGCTACTGGCGCAATTGGGCGACTATGACATAGCCCGTCAAGGTTATGCCTCCCTCTTGGAACGCTACTCGGAAAACGCGCGACTCTGGCTGGGCTATGGTCACCTTCTGAAAACTATCGGCGAGCCGCAGCAAAGCGTCGACGCTTTTCGGCATGCCATAGCCATTGACCCCAAATTAGGCGACGCATGGTGGGGGCTAGCCAACCTTAAATATACTCGGTTTGGATCGACCGAGATCGATACACTCCAAATGCTTCTGGCCGAGCGCCCTCCTCCCCGTCTGGCGTCCGAGTTGCATTTCACTTTGGGCAGAGTGTTGGAGCAAGCTGCCCGTTATGAAGAGTCGTTCGAGCATTACGAAGCGGCAAACCGGATTCGTCACATCGCACTCGGACACGATGCCGCCGAAATCAGCAGACAAGTTGATCATTGCATCGGTGCGATTACGAAAGACTTTTTTTCTCGGCACGCCGACTCGGGATGCATATTGCCGGGGCCAATTTTCGTGGTTGGCATGCCACGTGCCGGCTCAACGTTGATCGAGCAAATTCTCGCAAGCCATCCGATGATAGAAGGCACCTCCGAACTCCCGATCATTCCTGTCCAAATTCACCAGTTAACTTGTGAGTTGTGGAACAAGGAAGCGCCTGGTTTCCTTGATATTATGGACCGGGTACCGGCGTCTCGTCTGAAGGAACTGGGCGACGAATATCTTCGGCTCGCATCTGCCCACCGGAAATCGAATCGTCCGCTCTTTGTCGACAAGTTGCCGAACAATTGGCTGAACATCGGATTTATTCGGCTCATTTTGCCGCAGGCGAAGATCATCGATGCGCGCCGTGGCGCAATGGCATGCTGCTTTTCCAATTTCAAACAGCACTTTGCCCGTGGACAAGCCTTTTCTTATTCGCTGAAGGATATCGGCACCTATTACAGCGATTATGTGCGGCTGATGGCCCATATCGACAGTTTGCAGCTCGATCTTGTTCACCGCGTCGAGCATGAAAATTTGGTTGTAAATCCCGAAAAAGAAATTCGGGCAATGCTAAGCTATATTGGCGTGCCTTTCGACATAGCTTGTTTGGAATTTCATAAAAACCAAAGGCCAGTGAGAACCGCCAGCTCTGAACAGGTGCGGCGTCCGATCAGCAGCGACTCAATCGATCAGTGGCGTCATTATGAGCCTTGGCTAGATGAGCTGAAGGAGGCGCTTGGACCGCTTGCTTCACAATAGCGAGCGGCTACCAGCGGATCGCCAGTAGCCGCCGCGCGTGTCGGTCGCCCGATCAATACCGATAATGATCGGGCTTGAACGGCCCTTCGACCGGCACGCCGATATAATCCGCCTGCTTCTGGCTGAGCTTCGACAGATGCACGCCCAGCTTCTCGAGGTGGAGCGCAGCGACCTTTTCGTCGAGGTGCTTGGGGAGCACATACACGTCGTTCTGATACTGATCGGGCTTGGTGAACAGTTCGATCTGCGCCAGCGTCTGGTTGGTGAAGCTCGACGACATCACGAAGCTCGGATGGCCGGTCGCGCAGCCCAGGTTCACCAGGCGGCCCTTGGCGAGGATGATGATCTGCTTGCCGTCGTCGAACTCGACGAGATCGACCTGCGGCTTGATCTCGGTCCATTTGTAGTTGGAGAGCGCCGCGATCTGGATCTCGCTGTCGAAATGGCCAATGTTGCAGACGATCGCCATCGGCTTCATCGCCTTCATGTGATCGGCGGTGATGACGTCGGCATTGCCGGTCGCGGTCACGAAGATGTCCGAACGCTTGACCGCCTCGTCCATCGTCACGACCTCGAAGCCCTCCATCGCCGCCTGCAGCGCGCAGATCGGATCGATCTCGGTGACGAGCACGCGCGCGCCGCCGTTGCGCAGCGACTGCGCCGAGCCCTTGCCGACATCGCCGAAGCCGGCGACGGTGGCGACCTTGCCGGCGAGCATCACGTCGGTCGCGCGGCGGATCGCGTCGACCAGCGATTCCTTGCAGCCGTAGAGGTTGTCGAACTTAGACTTGGTGACGCTGTCGTTGACGTTGATCGCCGGGAACGGCAGCTTGCCCGCCTTGGCGATGTGATAGAGCCGATGGACGCCGGTGGTGGTCTCTTCCGACACACCCCTGATGTTCTTGACCGTCTCGGTGAGGTAGCCGGGACGCGCCTTGATGAACGCCTTCAGCGCGCGCTGCATCTCGACTTCTTCGTCATTGTCGGGCTCGGGCATCGTTTCGCCCGCCTCGATGCGTGCGCCCCACAAAGCGAACGCCGTCGCGTCGCCGCCGTCGTCGAGGATCATGTTGCAGGTCTCGTCACCCCAATCGAAGATGCGGCCGACATAGTCCCAGTAATCAGCGAGGCTCTCGCCCTTGATCGCGAACACCGGCACGCCCGACGCCGCGATCGCGGCTGCGGCATGATCCTGCGTCGAATAGATGTTGCAGGTCGCCCAGCGCACCTGCGCGCCGAGCGCGGTCAAGGTTTCGATCAGCACCGCGGTCTGGATCGTCATGTGCAGCGAGCCGACGATGCGCGCGCCCCTCAGCGGCTGCGATGCGCCGAATTCCTCGCGCAGCGCCATCAGGCCGGGCATTTCGGTCTCGGCGATGTCGATCTCGCGGCGGCCGAAATCGGCAAGGCTAAGGTCGGCGATGACATAATCTTCGCGCTCGATGACGGGGGCGGTGGCCACAAAGTGTCTCCTGAATCGGTCATGGAATGGCGGGCGCAGCGCCTCGCCGGATGCCGCCCACATAGAGAGAGGCGGCCTCCAAATCAAATATAAAGATGTCTTTATATGTTTATCAGGCAGTGCCGGTGGCGTTGGACAGCAGGCGCGGATCGATCCCGGCGCTGCCGAAGCCGTGTTCCCATCGATCGAACACGCTCGTGCCGTAGATCAGATCGGTATCGCCGCGCGTGCTGAACCAGCCGTGCCGCGTCATTTCCTCGTCGAGCTGCCCCTCGCCCCAGCCGGCATAGCCAAGCGCGACGAGCCAGCGTGACGGCCCCTTACCCGCGGCGATCGCCCGTAGCACGTCGATCGTGCCGGACAGCGACCACCGCCCGGCGACGTCGATCGTATCCTGCCCGCCCCAATCGTCCGAATGCAGCACGAAGCCGCGCTGCGGCTCGACCGGGCCGCCGAAATGCACCGGCATATCGGGCGCGGCGCCATGCTCGATTTCGAACTGATCGAGCAGCTCGTGCAAACCGAGCCCGGCGATCGTCGCGCCGATGCCGATGCCGATCGCGCCGCCGGCGTCATGCGCGCAAACCGCGATCACCGCACGTTCGAAGCGCGGATCACCGATTCCCGGCATCGCCAACAGGAACTGGCCAGTCAGATATTCGATCGAGTCCATCGCTTTATCATTAACGGGCGGCTCGCGGCTCGGCCATGCTTGAAAATCGGGTCGCCACGCCCAAGCTATCGTTCACCGTTTCCCCGTCCCACAGGAGAATTTTGCAATGACCATCAGCGTTGGCGATCGCCTGCCCAATACGACCTTCATCAAGGCGACCGAGCAAGGCCCCGAAGCGGTGGAATCGGCGGATTACTTCAAGGGCCGCAAGATCGCGCTGTTCTCCGTGCCCGGCGCGTTCACACCGACCTGTTCGGCCAAGCATCTGCCCGGCTATCTCGACAAGGCTGGTGATCTGAAGGCCAAGGGCGTCGACGAGATCGCCTGCACCGCCGTCAACGACGCCTTCGTGCTCGGTGCCTGGAGCAGCAGCAACGACGCCGGCGACAAGGTGACGATGCTGGCAGACGGCAATGGCGCGTTCGCTGAGGCGGTGGGCCTCGAAATGGACGGCTCCAAATTCGGCATGGGCACCCGCAGCCAGCGCTATTCGATGCTGGTCAATGACGGCGTCGTCGAGCAGCTCAATGTCGAAGCGCCGGGCGAGTTCAAGGTGAGCTCGGCCGAGCATCTGCTCGAACAGCTCTGAGGGACCGTCGCATCCGCGGCACGCTTCGGCGAACCGGCGGGAACGCCGGTTCGCCGTCGCGCGCTTGGCGGCAATTGCGAAAGGGTTGATCATGACTGACACGCTGTCCGCCGCCAACAGCAACGACAAGGGCACCATTGCCGACGCCAAGACACGGATCGGCGATGCGTTCGAAACGACCAGCGAGATCGTCGGCGCGATGGTCGAGACCGCCTTCGAGGCTGTCAAGGAGCGGCCGATCGCCGCGGCCGCCATCGGCGCAGGTGTTGCGGCCACGATCGCCGGTGCCGCGGTGGGCGCCAATCACCTGCGCCACACGCGCAAGCCGGCGAGCAAGCCCAGCAAGCGCTGATCGCCGACACCAGTCCCGGTGCCGCGCGCCTGCTCTTGCCAGCACGGCTGACACGCTTTAGCCGCACAAGATGCCTCAAGCTTCCGATATCGTCGCCGAACTCGATCGGCTCTACACGCTCTCCGTCAGCCGCCTTCAGGCCGCGCTCAACGCCTATCTCGTCGATGGCACGCCGCCGAGCGCCGAAAGCCGCTTCGACGGGTCTTTCGCTTATCCCGAAATCCACCTGAGCTATCGCGGCGGTAGCGATCGCCCGACGCCGCTGCGCTCCTACGGTCGGCTCGTCACGCCCGGCGATTACCGCATCAGCGTCACCAAACCCGCGATCTTTGCCGATTATCTCACTGAACAGCTGACGCTGCTGATCGAGGATTACGACGTCGAGGTGAAGGCGGTTTCCGGGCGTCAGGAAATTCCTTTCCCCTATGTGCTCGATCCCGGCCATGCGTTGAGCCTCGATGAGGTATCGGCGTCCGAGCTGGCGCGGCATTTCCCGGCGACCGAGCTCGCCCATATCGGCGACGAGATCGCCGACGGCTTGTGGCAAGGCAGCGACGACAATCGCCCGCTGGCGTTGTTCGATGGCTTGCGTACTGATTTCTCGCTGGCTCGGCTGCGGCATTACACCGGCACGCCGCCCGAGCATGTCCAGCGCTACGTGCTGTTCACCAACTATCACCGCTATGTCGATGAGTTCGTCCGCTGGGCGTGCAGCCAGCTTTCGGAGGAAGGCAGCCGCTACACCGCGCTGTCGGGCGCCGGCGGCATGATGATCCACGCCGGAGACGATCCCGAGCGCGTCGTCAGCGACAGCGCGTGGCGGCGGCACCAGATGCCCGCCTATCACCTGATCGCGCCCGATCGCACCGGCATTACGCTGGTCAATATCGGCGTCGGGCCGTCAAATGCAAAGACGATCTGCGATCACCTCGCAGTGCTGCGCCCCGAGGCATGGCTGATGATCGGCCATTGCGGCGGACTGCGCCCCAGCCAGCGGATCGGCGATTACGTCCTCGCGCACGCTTACCTCCGCGACGATCACGTGCTCGACGAATTGTTACCGCCGGAAATCCCGGTGCCGGCGATCGCCGAGGTGCAGCAGGCGCTGGCGCGCGCCGCCGAAACGGTTTCGGGTCAATCGGGCGACAAGCTCAAGCGGCGCCTGCGCACCGGCACGATCGTGACGACCGACGACCGCAACTGGGAATTGCGCTTCTCGCGCTCGGCGCTGCGCTTTTCGCTCTCGCGCGCTGTCGGCGTCGATATGGAATCGGCGACGATTGCGGCGCAGGGCTATCGCTTTCGCGTGCCTTACGGCACCCTGCTCTGCGTGTCGGACAAGCCGCTCCACGGCGAACTCAAGCTGCCCGGCCAGGCCAACCGCTTCTACGAGCGCGCGATCAGCGAGCATATGCGGATCGGCATCGAGACCTGCGAGGAACTGCGGCGTGAGGGCGCCAAGCTGCACAGCCGCAAGCTCCGCGCCTTCGACGAGCCGCCGTTCCGCTGATCGGCGCGCAACGCGGGCGCTACTCGCGCGTTGGCAAGCCATAACCAGTTCGAAAGGACCGATCGATGGCCACGCCTCCTGCGCCGCCGACGCCACCGTCACGAAGTGAGGATACGGAGACGCCTGACGCGGGCAATCCCGGTCACGCCACGCCGCCTAACGTGGCGACTCCCCCGGGCCGCGATACGGCGAAAAATCCTGCTAAGAGTCCGGCCAAACCGAAACGCCGGGTGGTCGCGGCCAAGCCGCCCGCCCCGCCGGTTCGGGCCGCCGCTGCCAAGAAGGTGGCGGCGCCGCGTGCGGCCGCCCGGCATAACGCGACGGCGCGTCCACGCGCGCGGCGCGCGCCGCTGAATACCGTCAGCACCACCGCGTCGCCGGCCAAGAGCCATGCTGTGACGACCGCCCCGGCGCGCCGGGGCTGGTGGAAGACGCTGGCCGGCGGTGTCGGCGCGCTCGCCGCCGGCGCGGCGCTGCTGTCGCTGCGCGGCAGCACACGGCGCAAGGCGCATCAGGCCGACGGCGCCGACTCGTCGGAATCGTTCGCGGCGGGCATCGCCGACGAGGGAACGATCCCCGACACGCCGGCGCAGGAGTAGCGACGGGATCGACGGCTATTTTGCCGTCAGCGCGACATCGAGCGCGTTTCTGTCACGATGCGAGGAAAGAGGCGATCGCCTCGCCCAATTCGGGCTTGGTGACAGCACTCATATGATTGCCGGGCAGCTCGACCAGCCGCGCATCCGGCAGCAACGCGGCGAGATCGGCAGCCGATCCATTGTCATGATCGTCCACGCCGTTCGCGACCAGCGTTGGCTGCGCGATCGCCCGGATCGCCGCTTCGGGTGTATCGACGAACGTATCGAGGATTCGTAACAGCGCAACGGGATCGCCCTTGGTCGTCTTGAGAAAGGCTTCGGTCAGCCATTCGCTGCTGCCGCGCTCGAAGCTGCCGAGGTTGGTGAGGATATGCCGGAAATAGCCGCCGCGCCCGGCAGTATCGAGCAGGCCCTTCAACCCCATTCCCGAGATGACGACACGGCGCGGCGTCGCGCCGTTCGCCAACATCCGAACGGTCGTCCGCGCGCCCAGCGAATAGCCGCCAAGATCGTAATCGCTCAGCCCGAGATGCTCGATCAAAGCCAGGCCGTCGCGCATCAGCACGTCGGGCGGATAGGCGGCCGGATCGTGCGGCCGGGCACTGTCCCCATGCGCGCGCAGATTCGGCATGATGACCCGATAACCCGCCGCCGCGATCGTCTCGGCATGCCCGTAGCGCAGCCAATTCACCTCGGCGTTGGAAAAATAGCCGTGGAGAAGCACCACCGGCCTGCCCTGCCCCACTTCGCGCCAGGCGAGCTTTACGCCGTCGAAACTGTCGAAAAACTGCGGTTCAATCGGGGAGTTTGCCAACGGTCGCGATCCAGCGTTCGACGAGCGGTTTGTGCTCGTCGGTGCGGTATCGCGGCAGATCGCGCGTGTCGAGCCACGCTTCGTGGACGCTCTCGGCGCCGAAATGGTGATGCGGCGTGAAGCGCGATGGATCGTCGAAGCTGCCGATCGTGAGGTCGATATTTTCGGTGCCCTCGTTGAACGCAAAAGTCAGCGGCGTGCCGCACGCCGAGCAAAATCCGCGTTTGGCAAAAGGCGACGAGGCATAACGATCGGGCTCGCGCTGCCACGTCACGTCCGCCTGTCGCACGCTCTTGAAGGCAATCGACACCCCGCCGGTCGCACGCTGACACATCCGGCAGTGGCACAGATAGGCCTCGTCATCGTGAACCTCGACGGCGTAGCGCACGCGTCCGCACTGGCACCCGCCGGTTATCGTGTCGCTCATTCGGGATCTCCCGCCGCTTGCTGCAAGATCGCGGCGAACGTCGCCGCAGGCGCGCTTTCGGCAAAGCTCGGCACGCCTTCGGGCAGAACGATCCAGGGCTGTTTTCGCTTCGTCCAGATATGCGCGACCGGTCTCAGCGTGTCGCTGGCATCGAGCGTTCCGGCGCGGATCAACACGATGCCCGGCCGCGCGCTGTTGGTGTTGTAGAGCCGCGTATGGCATTTGTCGCAGACATATTGCCGCGAGATCGATCCGCTCGGATTGGCGAAGTGATACTCGGTCGGCGTGCCGATGGTGATACGCAACGCCCCGTCGCGGACCACCGCTTGCTCGCTGAAGGCGCTCGCCGACCAGGTCTGGCAATCCCGGCAATGGCAGCAATAAACCGGCGGCATACGCTTGGTCGTGACCGCATAGCGTATCGCCCCGCAGCGGCAGCCGCCGGCGATCATGGCTCAACGCCGCTCCAAGCCGGCCTGCTTCATCCGCCACAGCGCGAGATCGATGCGGTCCTGGCCGAAGAACGGCTCGTTCTGGAAGACAAGCGTCGGCACACCCCAGTGGCCGGCTTCCTCGAGCACCGCCTGATTGGCGGCGACATCGCGGTCGAGCCCGATCGGATCGGCCTCCGCCTCGGCCTCGAGCTCGGCGAAATCGAGCCCGGCGCGGCGTGCGGCGGCGGTGAGATAATGCTGCCCGTTCCACCCTTCGACGCCGCCCCAGATCAGCCGCGACACCTCATCGGCGTAATCGAAACTGCGCCCGCGCCGCGCCGCCGCCTGGCAGGTCCGCACCAGCCGCCTAATCAGCGGCTGATCGGTGGGAATGCGGCGGCTGCCGGCGGTCTGCTCGATCGGATCGGGGTGCGGCGGAATCAGCGTGACGCCCATGCGTTCTGCTACGCGTCGGACGTCAAGCGTCGTATACCGCAAATAATTGGGGTGGCTGCGCTCGAAGAAGTCGGGCTGCCGCACCGCGATCGGATAAATCGGGCGCAAGTTGATCGTCAAATCATACTCGCCAACGATGTCGCGCCATCGCTGTAGCGCCAGATACGAATAGGGGCTACGAAAAGACCAGAACAGATCGGCGCGGAATGTCATCGACCAAGGCCGGTAAATCGACGACACATCATGAAAGGCTCCTCAGCACCGGACGGCTCAGTTGGCCGCATGACTGCGGTTCTCGAGCTAAGCCATTCCAATCACTGGGCGCAATGTAGCAAGTGCAGCAATTACATCCAAATCGGATGTATTACGCAGCCTTCTGCAAATGCCGACGGCCGAGCAATTCGGCGATCTGCACGGCGTTGAGCGCCGCGCCTTTGCGCAGATTATCGCTGACGCACCAGATCGATAGGCCGTTCTCCACGGTCGGGTCCTCGCGGACGCGACTGACGAAGGTGGCATATTCGCCGACGCATTCGACCGGGGTGACGTATCCACCGTCTTCGCGCTTGTCGATCAGCATGATGCCGGGCGCCTCGCGCAGGATGTTCTGCGCCTGTTCGGCCGAGATTTCGTTCTCGAACTCGATATTGATCGCTTCCGAATGGCCGACGAACACCGGCACGCGCACACACGTCGCCGACACCTTTATTTTCGGATCGAGGATCTTCTTGGTCTCGACCACCATTTTCCACTCTTCCTTGGTCGAACCATCGTCAAGGAAGCTGTCGATATGCGGGATCACGTTGAAGGCGATCTGTTTGGTGAACTTATTCGCCTCGGCAGAATCGCCGACGAAGATGTTGCGGCTCTGCTCGAACAGCTCATCCATCCCGGCCTTGCCCGCGCCGGACACCGATTGATAGGTCGCCACCACCACGCGCTTGATCGTCGCGGCGTCATGAAGCGGCTTGAGCGCGACGACCATCTGCGCGGTCGAGCAATTCGGATTGGCGATGATATTGCGCCGCGTGTAGCCCGAAATAGCATCGGGATTCACCTCGGGCACGATCAACGGCACGTCCGGGTCCATTCGGTAGAGCGACGAATTGTCGATCACGGTGCAACCGGCCGCAGCTGCCTTGGGGGCATAGACCCGGGTGCCTTCGGAGCCAATCGCGAACAACGCCATGTCCCAGCCGGACCAATCGAAATGCTCGATATTCTGGACCTTGAGCATCGTGCCGCTGTCACCGAGCTCGACCTGACTGCCGGCCGACCGCGACGAGGCGACCGCAGCGATCTCGTCGGCAGGAAATTCGCGCTCGGCGAGAATGTTGAGCATCTCGCGCCCGACATTGCCGGTCGCGCCGACGACAACGATCCGATAGCCCATGTGTCCGTCCATCCTGTCAGATACCCGCAAGCGTCGGGCAGGACCGCTACTTAGGACGCGAGCGGCGGAATGGAAGCAAGTTTTGCTTGGAACGTCATGCCCGAGCGGTGTTGGGCCGGGCCGTGGTCGGACCGGCCGGGCGCCGCAGCGGCATCCACTTCACATACGCAAGCGACCGCCACAGCCACTCCATCGGGCCGTTGCTGAACCAGCGCATCCACAGATTGGCCAGCACCACCTCGAATGCGATCAGTGCCAACGCGATCGCTGTCATCGCCGCCCAGCCGAACCGGCCCCACAGGTTGAACCCGAACGGCGAGAACAGGACATACATGCCGATGAACTGCTGAAGGAAATAGAGCGAAAAGGCCATGCGCCCGGTCGCCTTGAACGGCTCTAGGATCGCGCGGCCGATCCGGGTCTGCACGGCGAAATTGATCAGCGCGACATGCCCCAGCCCGATCGCCAGCCGCGCAAATTCATTGGTGAACCAGATCGTCCGCGGCCCGTCGTCGAAACGCAATTCTTCGATCAGCCCCATGCCGCGCAGCGTGAACCCCACGCCGTAACTAGCCAGCAGCATCGCCAGATAAAAGCGCCGGCTCCGCTCGCCCTGGATCACCCCCCATTTCCACAGCGCGATGCCGATCAGCATCGTGCAAAACGCCTCGATCACGCTCCAATAGAGCCAACCCTGCACCAGCCCGAACCAGCTGCGCCATTGATGCTCGGCATAGGGCAACAGCCCGCCGGCGTGCGCCTGCTGCTCGGCGACGATCGCTTCGCGCGTTTCCGCGGGATGGTGGATCATCTCGCGCTGGGCGCGCCAATCGGTCAGCGTCTGGCGATCGGCGCTCGTTAGCGCGTGGCCCGCCAGCTGCTTCGTCTCGGCAGCCTGGACGTGTTCCACCAGCGTCGTGCGAGCGGCAAATTCGCGCAAGCCGTATTCGGGAATGCCGACGGCGACCATCAGCGCCCACACCAACCCGCACGCGACCAGCGCCTTGGGCCCGAGCTTGCGGAACGGAAACAGGAACAGCGCCGCCAGCGCGTAGATGTGGAGGATGTCGCCGGGCCAGAACAGCAGGATCACGTCGACCAGCCCGAAGGCGAGCAACCACAGGTTGCGGCGATAATAAAGGTCGGCGATCGCGACCGGCCCGTCGGGCTCCATCGCTTTTGCCGTCAGCACCATCATGCCCGCGCCGAACAGGAATTGCAGCACGCAGCGCTGCGTGCCGGACCACAGCATATATTGCAGCCCCCAGGCGATCTGATCGAGCCCGCTCCAGCCGATCGAGCGCGCATCGGCGCTGAAGCGGGCGACCGGCGCAGCCATATAGGGCACGTTGATGAACAGTATGCCGAGGATGGCGAGGCCGCGCAGCATATCGAGCACGTCGATCCGCGCTCGTCCGCGCACCGGCGCCAGCATCGCCGTCTCGCTATCGGCCATTGGTCCCTGCCCTCGCCTCGACCGGCCGACGCCGATCGGATCCACAAGGCAGGCCATTTAGCGCATTCGCACCGCGAGTGCGTCAACGGCGATGGTTAATCGCGAAAAAACCCTTGCGGGGCGGCGAAACCGGCCGCCGCCCCTCCGGCGATCACTTGCCGGGGTCGACCGGCGGCAATCCGACGTGCCGATTCAGGAAATTCATCATAGTCAGATACACATGATCGACGACGCCAGACATCGCATGCGTCTTGCCCGGATAGAGCATCGTCTCGAACGGTTGATCGGCGGCCTGCATCTTGGCCAGCAGCTTCGCCGAATTGTCGAACACGACGTTATCGTCCGACAGACCGTGGATCAGCAGCAGCGGATCGACGATCTTGTCCGACTCCGCCAGCGCGCCCGACGCCGTGTAGGCCGCGGGAATCTTGGTCGGATCGCCCATGTAACGCTCGGTGTAATGCGTGTCGTACAGCGTCCAGTCGGTCACCGGCGCGACGGCAACGCCGGCAGCGTACACATGGCGGCTCTTTTCGAGCAGCTTCAGCGTCATATACCCGCCATAGGACCAGCCGAACGTCGTGATCTTGGTGGGATCGACGAATGGCTGCGCCTTGAGGAAATCCAAGCCTTTTAACTGATCGGCGACCTCGACGGTGCCCATCGCGTGGTAGATCGCATCCTCGAACTTGGTGCCGCGATTGGTCGCGCCGCGATTGTCGATCTCGAAATAGACATAGCCCTGGCCGACGACATATTGCGCCAGCGACGCGCCGTTCCAGCGATTGCTGACTTCCTGTGCTCCGGGTCCGCCGTAATGTTCGGTGAACACCGGATATTTCTTACCGGGCACCAGCGGCGGCGTGATCATCTGATAGTGCAGCACCGTGCCGTCATCGGCCTCGATCGTGCCGAACGTCGTCGGGCGCAGGCTGGCGAGATAGGGTGCGTAGGGGTGGTTCGCGTCGATATCGTTCTGTTCGAGCCAGCGGACGCGCTTGCCGGTTGCATCGGCAAGGTAGACCTGCGGCGGATGTTGCGTGTTCGAACGGCCGACGATCAGCCGCGTCGCGCTATCGTCCATGCTGGCGTTGTTCGACCAGCCGTTTTCGGTCAGTTGCGTGATCGTATCAGGGTGCGCCAGATCGACCGAGTATAGCTGCTCCTCCAGCGGCGTGGTCTTGTCGCCGGTGAAGTACAGCCGCCCCTTGGCCTCGTCGACGCCGACCAGCCCGGCGACATCCCAGTCGCCGCTGGTGAGCTGCGTGAACGTGCCGTTCGCATAGTGATAAAGGTGCCCGTGGCCGCTGCGTTCGGACCACCAGATCAGGCTGCCGTCCTTCATGGCGTGGAACGCGCTCGACAAGTTGAGCCAACTCTTCGGCCCCGCCTTCTCGGTGAACAACACCTTGGATTTGCCGGTGGCGGGATCGACCACCAGCAGATCGAGCGTCTGCTGATCGCGCGCCTCGCGCTCGACATAGAGCGTATCGCCGTCGGCCGACCAATAGACGCGGGCGAGATAGATGTCCGGATTGGACCCCATGTCGACCTTCACCTTGGCCGAGCCGTCGGGCTTCATCACGTAAAGATCGACCAAAGCATTGGGCGTGCCCGCGGCGGGATAGCGCTGATCGTAAACCGACGCGCCGTCCGAGCCGATCGCCGTGCGCGTGACGACCTTGACCGGGCTGACGTCGGTCCGCTGCACCGCGATGTAGCGATCGTCGGGCGACCACCAATAGCCGGTCCGCCGATCCATTTCTTCCTGCGCGACGAATTCCGCCGTGCCCCAGCTGACGGTGTCAGTCGCGCCCTGCGTGATCTCGTGCGGCTGCTTGGTGGCGAGCGGCTCGACCACCAGCTCGTCGCCGTGGACATAACTGACGAAACCGCCTTTGGGGCTGATCGTCGGATTGAGCGTGCCGCCTTTGACGTCGGTAAGCTGTGCAACGGCCCCCGATGGATCGGCGAGATAAAGGTTGCCGTCGAGCGGGACCAGGATGTGCGTGCCGTCCGGCGCCCAATCATAAGCGACGATGCCCTTGTCGCCGCCGATCCGCATGCGCTCGCGCTGCATCTTCTCGGCTTCGGACAGCGCCGCGCCGGTGCCGACCTTCTTCGAATCAACCAGCATCCGCTCGGCGCCGGTGGTCGCGTCGATCGCCCACAGATCATAGCGATCCGATTCATCCCCGCGCGCCTTGAGCAAGGTCACCAGCTTGCCGTCGGGCGACAATTGCAATCCGCGAAGCGATGGACCCGACAAGCTGGGCTCGGAAAACATCCGCTCGAGCGTCAGATGCTGCGCCGGCGGATCGGCCGCAACCGCGGCGCTTCCCAACGTCGTCGCCACCGCCACGCCCGCCAAAAGCCAGGATTTCCGCATCGTCGCTCTCCACTTTTTCCGATGGTTTCCGCCTGCGGCCGCCGACGATGGCCGTTTATTGCGATACAATGGCCCGTCGTAAAGTGGCGTGATTGGCGCGGATCGGGCATGAGCGCCCGCAAAAGGAGATTTGGATGACGGTTTCAGACTATGCCGATGCTTCAGCCCAAGAACTGGCGGACACGTTTGCGGGCAGCCCGACGTTCGTTTCTTGCCATGACGACAGCGGCGAGGTGCGGATCGATCTCGCGCTATGCCCCGATAAGCCGGGGAACGGCTTCAGTTCGCTAGGCACCGTTACGCTGGCCGATCACGATATCGGTTATGGCGAGACCCGTCTTCAGATCGTTGCTGTATATCCGGCGTCATCGGACGGTTTCTCACGGGCGATCGGTTCGTGCGCCTTGTGGGTGGTCAACCGCGGCTGGCCGCTGCGACGTGGCGCGGTCCATCCCGATGTGATGACGCTCTACGGTTTATCGTCGACGCTGGAGCACTTGCTTTATGTGCTACCCTTCTCCTGGCGGCACGGACCGCACCCGCTAACCGTTGGCAACGGCACGATCGAATGGCTTCAGGCGATCCCGATTTCAGAAGCCGAGCGCGGCTATGCCGAGGCCAATGGCGCCGACGCCTTGGAAAAGCTGCTCGTTGAGAACAATATCGACGTTACCGATTTCAACCGGGCGTCACTCGCCTGATCGCAACCCGGATGCAAAAGGGGCGCGGAAGCCGAAGCCGCCGCGCCCCTGGCGATTTCAGTGGCGACGGATCACTCCGCCGCAGCGGTGTCCTTCGTCGGACGCGGATCGCGGCGTTCGGCGATGCGGGCGCGCTTGCCGGTCAGGCCGCGCAGATAATAGAGCTTGGCACGACGGACGACGCCCTTGCGCACCACTTCGATCGAATCGATGTTGGGCGAATACAGCGGGAAGACGCGCTCGACGCCTTCGCCGAAGCTCATCTTGCGAACGGTGAAGTTCGACCCCATGCCCTTGTTCGACCGCGCGATGCACACGCCTTCGTAATTCTGCACGCGGGTGCGCTCGCCTTCGACGACCTTCACGCCGACCTTGACCGTATCGCCGGGGCGGAATTCGGGGATCGCCTTGGCGTCGGTGAACTTGGCGATCTGCTCGGCTTCGAGCGTCTGGATGAGATTCATGACTGGTCGTCCTTCGTCTGTCGCCGCGCGCCAGAGGGAGGTTGAACCCGAGCGCCCTCATGGCGCTCCCAAAGGTCCGGCCTCCGTAGCCGTGTATCGGTCTCGGCCTGGCTTTTGCGCCATGCCTCGATCTTCGCATGATCCCCCGATCGCAGCACTTCGGGGATCGTGCGCCCTTCCCACATTTGCGGTCGGGTATAATGCGGGTATTCGAGCAGCCCGGTTTCGAAGCTCTCGTCCACGCCGCTTGAAGCCGCGCCCATTACGCCGGGGAGCAGGCGAATGCAAGCGTCGAGCAGCACCAGCGCGCCCATCTCGCCACCCGACAGGATATAGTCGCCGATCGACACTTGTTCGATCGCGCGCGCCTCGAACAGCCGCTCGTCGAATCCTTCGAAGCGGCCACAGAGGACCGTCGCACCCGGGCCAGCTGCCAACGCGCGCACCCTCGCCTGGCTGAGCGGTGCACCGCGCGGCGTCATTGCCAGCACCGGGGCGTCGCTGGCCACGCTATCGAGCGCCGCCGCGACGACATCGGCGCGCAGCACCATCCCCGCCCCGCCGCCCGCCGGCGTGTCATCGACCGTGCGATGCTTGTCGGTCGCGAAATCGCGGATCTGGACGGTGTCGAGCGACCAGCGCTGTTCCGCCAGCGCGCGCCCGGCGAGCGAATGGCCGAGCGGCCCGGGAAACATGTCCGGGTAAAGCGTCAGCACTGTGGCGCGCCAGGTCATAGCGGCAGCGTCCAATTCTCGACCTTGAGCTTTGGCACATCGGCAAAGTCGCGTTCGTTGTTGGTGACCAGCGCAAGACCCAAAGCGAGGGCGTGAGCGGCAATCAGCCGATCAAAACTGCCCCGCTTGAACGGCACGTCGCGGTAGGCGCTTGCTGCCGAAACGTCGAACGGCAAAACGGGAAAAAACCCGAACAGCCGTTCTGCGCGCCGTTCCCGGTCGTGATCGTCACGGGCGACGCCGCGCATGACTTCCGCAAAGGATATCGCCGAAACGACGATCGCGCCCGGCGACTGCCGTTCAAGTCGCGTGCGCAACGCGCTGATCCGTCCTTCCAGGATGTAGATGCAGACATTCGTATCGAGCAGATAGGCGGGGTCAGTCACGCTTCAGCAGCTTTCCTTCCCAGTCGAGTTCGCGCGGCTCCATGATACGCTCCTCGGGCGTCAACGGCTTCAGGTCGGGGATCGACCCCCAAATTCCCGTCAGATCGATGCGCTCTGGCGTTGCCTCCGCCGGCTCGAAAGCGAATTTCCCGCCCTCCTCGCGCAGCACCATCTCTTCGCCGTCTTTCAAGCCGAGCGCCTTGGGCAGCCGCAGAGCGACCGAATTGCCGGACTTGAACACTTTCGCGCGATACTCCTTGGTCATCATCGCCTCCGTATATACGGCATGTATATACGGCGGGCGGGCGGCGGCGCAAGGAACGAAAGGCCTAGACGCGCGCTATGAGCGCGATGAGCGAGGGTGAAACGATCGATTGCCTGATCGTCGGCGCAGGCCCGGCCGGGCTCACCGCGGCGATTTATCTCACGCGCTTTCACCTGACAACGCGGCTGATCGATGCAGGGGGCAGTCGCGCGGCGCTGATCCCCCGCACGCATAATCACGCTGGCTATCCCGGTGGTATCAGCGGGACGGACCTGCTCGGTCGCATGCGCGCGCAGGCGGCCGAATTCGGCGCCCATGTAACGCCGGGCAAGATCGACCGGCTGAGCCGCGACGGCAACCTGTTCATCGCTCATCTCGGCGACCGGCCAATCGCTGCGCGATCGGTGTTGCTGGCGACCGGCGTCGTCAACAATCGGCCCAGAATGGCGGCGGACGCGCACGACGACGCATTGCAGCGCGGCCTGCTGCGCTATTGCCCGATCTGCGACGGCTTCGAGGTGACCGACAAACGCATCGGCGTGATCGGCACGACCGATCACGGCGCTAACGAGGCCCGGTTCTTGCGGATGTACAGCAAAGATGTGACGCTGATCTCGCCTGACGGGCCGCATGACCTGTCGACCGAGGATGAGGCCGATCTTACCGCGCTCGGCGTGGTGATTACGCAAGGACCGTGCGAGCCGCTCCACATCGATGGCGATCGCATCGTCGCCCGCGTGCCCGATGGCGAACTCGCCTTCGACAGCATCTACCCCGCACTCGGCTCGGTCATCCGATCCGAACTCGCCGTCGCGCTCGGTGCGAACGCTACCGATGATGGCTGCCTCGAAGTTGACGCCCATCAGCGCACCAGCATCGCCGGCCTTTACGCGGCCGGGGACGTCGCCAAGGGGCTCGATCAGATCAGCCACGCGATGGGCGAGGCTGGCGTGGCGGCGACCACGATCCGCAACGATCTCGCCGAAAAACGCGTTCTCGCGCGCTGATCAGTCGAGATAAGCCGCGGGTATGATCGCGACGTCGCCGATCTCGCTGTGCGCCACCGGGACCATGAACCGCGCGCCGCCCGGCCTTTCGATTTCGAGAATATCGCCGGCGCCGAAATTATCGACGGTAACGACGGTGCCGACCGGCTCGCCCGCGTCGCTCTCCACCGAAAGCCCGATCAGATCGACGTGATAATATTCACCGTCCTCGAGCGGCGGCAGCGACGATCGCGGCACCGTCAGCGTCGTGCCGCGAAGCTTTTCCGCCGCATTGCGATCACTCACTTCGGCAAAACGCGCGATCGTGCCGTTGCTGCCGGCACGCGCGGATTTGAGCGTCAGCGCGCCGCCGTTGAAGACGCGATAGGGCGTGAGGTCTTCGGTGAAGAGTTTTAGCCGGACCTCCCCCGTCACACCGTGCGCGCCGATAACGGCGGCCAGCGTGACGGGAGAATCGCCGGGCATCAGCCCTCGGCCGGCGCCTGGGCGGACTCGCCTTCGGCGGCCTTGACGTCGTCGCCGGCGTCGCTGTTCGGCGTCGCCTCATTGGCCTCGGCCGACGGCGTCTCTTCAGCAGCGGCCTCGGCGACCTTCTCGGCTTCCGGCGTCGGCTCTTGGGTTGCGGCTTCGACCTCGGCGGCGACCACCGCCTCGGCTTCCTCGTTCGAGCCTTCCGCCGGCGCTGCGCTTTGTTCGACAGCCGCTTCCTCGGCGACGGGCTCAGGCTCGGGCGCCGGCGCGTTCTTCGCCTCCTCGGCGGCGGCTTCGGCGGCCTTCACCTTCTCGGCACGCTCTTCGGCGCGCTCGGTGGCCTTCTCGCCCGGCTTGCCCTTGTTGGGGTTGCTGCGCGCGGCGCGCTCACGAATGCCGGCGGCATCGAGAAAGCGGGCGACACGGTCGGTCGGCTGCGCGCCCACGCTCAGCCAATGCTTGGCGCGGTCGCCGTCGAGCTTGATCCGCTCGTCCGAATCCTTCGCCAGCAGCGGGTTGTAGGTGCCGAGCTTCTCGATGAACCGGCCATCGCGCGGGCTGCGCGCGTCGGCGACGACGATACGATAATACGGACGCTTCTTGGAGCCGCCACGCGACAAACGAATGCTGAGTGCCATGATCTAGTCTTTCCTTGTTTCAAACGGTTGGAGACGCCGCAGCGTTACTTTTTCTTCTTGTTCATTAGATTGGCGAGTTCGGGCGGAATGCCGCCACCGCCGGGCAGGCCGGGCAAGCCGCCGCCCATCTTTCCCATCGCTTCGCCCATGTCGGGGCCACCGAGCGCATTGCCCAAGCCGCCCATGCCGCCTTTGCCGAGCATCGCCATCATGCCCTTCAGCCCGCCCATCTTGCGGATCTTCTTCATCGCGGTGGCCATTTCCTGATGCATCTTGAGCAGCTTGTTGAGCTCCTGCACCGTCGTCCCCGATCCCTTGGCGACGCGGATCTTGCGCTTGGCGTTGAGGACTTCGGGCTTGGCGCGCTCCTTGATCGTCATCGAGGTGATCATCGCGTCCATGCGGACGAGGATCTTCTCGTCGACCGCGCCGGAATTCATCGCCGCCTGCGCCTTCTTCATGCCGGGGATCATGCCGGCGAGCGCGCCGAGACCGCCCATGTTGCGCATCTGCTGCAGCTGCGCGCGAAGATCGTTCATGTCGAACTGACCCTTGGCCAGCTTCGCCGCCATCTTCTCGGCGTCTTCCTGCTGGATCGATTCGGCGGCGCGCTCGACCAGGCTGACGACGTCGCCCATGCCGAGGATGCGGCCGGCCACCCGGCTCGGATGAAACGCCTCGATTGCATCGAGCTTTTCGCCGGTGCCGGCAAATTTGATCGGCTTGCCGGTGACGGCGCGCATGGAGAGCGCCGCGCCGCCACGCGCATCGCCATCCATCCGCGTCAGCACCACGCCGGTCAGCGGCACCTGTTCGGAAAAGCGTTGCGCGACGTTGACCGCGTCCTGCCCGGTCAGCGCATCGACGACGAGCAGAATTTCGGCGGGCGTGGCGACATCGGCGACCGCCTGCATTTCCGCCATCAACGCCTGATCGACATGAAGTCGGCCGGCGGTGTCGAGCATCAGCACGTCAAAGCCCTGCAACTTCGCCGCCTGCATCGCGCGCCGGGCGATATCGACCGGCTGTTGACCCTGGACGATCGGCAGCGTCGCCACGTCGGCCTGCGTGCCGAGCGTCGCCAGCTGCTCCTGCGCCGCCGGACGATTGACGTCGAGCGACGCCATCAGCACCTTCTTGCGGTCGCGGCCCGACAGCCGTTTGGCGATCTTCGCGGTGGTCGTCGTCTTGCCCGAACCCTGCAGGCCGACCATCATCACCACCGCGGGCGGCGTCACGTCGAGATGCAGCTCGGATTCGTCCGAGCCGAGCATTTCGGTCAGCGCGTCGCTGACGATCTTGACGACCTGCTGCCCCGGCGTGACCGAGCGCAGCACGTTCTGGCCGACCGCCAGTTCGGTGACCTTGTCGGTGAAGTCGCGCGCGACCGGCAACGCGACGTCGGCCTCGAGCAGCGCGACGCGAACCTCGCGCATCGCCGAGCGCACATCCGCCTCGGTCAACGCGCCACGGCCCCGCAGACGGTCGAAAACGCCGCCAAGCCGGTCGCTCAAACTGTCGAACATCGCGTTACCTCACATCGCTTTTCCGCAAAACGCAAAATGCGCCGGCGGGCGAAACCTCGCCGGCCAGCGGACGCCCTCAGGCGCGCTCAGATCGCGTTCGTATAACGGAACGTTGCCGCGCGCCCTAGCCTATCACCTGTTCGATGGCAACCCGCTCGGCTTAACCCGATCTATACGCTTGCTGTGGGAGAATCGTCACCAGACCAGTATATTGGGGGCGGATCGCGTGGCGTCGACACCATATCAGAACAGCGATCGCCCCAAGGCGGGGCGTGACGATCTCGTCACCGGCGCGATCACCGTCGCGGCGATTCTACTGTTCGTCGGCACCGGCAGCGCCGTTCTGTCGAACATCCTGAAGCAGTATCTGTCGGGTGGCCCGGCCCCCGATCAAACGCTGGTCATCGCGCTGTTGCTCAACGTCGCGCTGATCCTGCTCGGCTGGCGGCGGCATACCATGCTGTCCAGCGAGTTGTTGGTCAGTGCCGCCGCCGAAGAACGCGCGCAGCAGCTCGCCGCGCGCGATCCGCTCACCGGCTTCCTCAATCGCCGCTCGTTTCCCGAAGAAGGCGCCGCGCTGCTCACGCAGACGACGCGCAAGACCAAGGCGGTGGCGATGATCATGCTCGATCTCGATCACTTCAAGACCGTCAACGACATGCACGGCCACGCCACCGGCGACGCGCTGCTCCGCCATGTCGCCGACGAGATCGGCGCCGCGATGCCCTCGGTCGCGCTGGTCGCGCGGTTCGGCGGCGACGAATTCGCCTGCGCTTTCCAGTTCGAGCCCGATCATCCCGATACCGTCGAACGCATCGCGGAACGGCTGGTCTCGCGGCTCGCCCAGCCATTCACGACCGACGGGTTGCAGCTCCACGTCACCGCCTCGCTCGGCATCGCGCGATCCGATTTCGATTGCAGCGGGATCGACGGGCTGATGCGCAGCGCCGATATCGCAATGTATGCCGCCAAGAAATCGGGCCGTAACCGGTTCGCCTGGTTCGACCAGTCGATGGAGCGCGAGCTTCAGGCGCGCAACGAGCTAGAGTCGGGGCTGCGCACGGCGATCCCTGCAAAGCAGATTATTCCGTATTTCGAACAGCAAGTCGATCTAACGACCGGGCGGCTCTATGGCTTCGAAGTCCTTGCGCGTTGGGATCACCCGACGCACGGGCTGATCCCACCCGATCAGTTCATCCCGATCGCCGAGGAAACCGGCATGATCGCCGAGCTGTCGCTATCGATCATGCGTCAGGCGTTCGATGCGGCGCGCGATTGGGATCATGCGCTGACGCTGTCGATCAACATCTCGCCATGGCAGCTGCGCGATCCGTGGCTGGCACAAAAGATCATCAAGGTACTCACCGAAACCGGCTTCCCGGCGAGCCGCCTCGAAATCGAGATCACCGAAAGCGCGCTGTTCGACAATCTGGCGCTGGCGCAATCGATCGTCGGCAGCCTGAAGAACCAGGGCGTGCGGCTGGCGCTCGACGATTTCGGCACCGGCTATTCATCGCTGGCGCATCTGCGCGCGCTGCCGTTCGATCGCATCAAGATCGATCGCAGCTTCGTCACCTCGATCAACGAAAATGCCGAGAGTGCGGCGATCGTCAACGCCATCACCCGGCTCGGCGACAGCCTCAACCTGCCGATCACCGCGGAAGGCATCGAGGACGCCGCGATCGAGGAGCGGCTGCGCGCGCTCGGCTGCTCCAAGGGCCAGGGCTGGCTCTATGGCCGTCCGCTCAGCGCCGCCAATGCGCGCCGTCATCTCGCCGAACGCCGGCTGCTCCATGCCGAGCCCGCGCCAGCGGCGAGCTCCGATACCGTCACCAACCAGCGCCTGGCTGGTTGAGATAAGCCCGCTCCGCCGGGGTCGATGCCCGTCAAAGGGCGGCGTTGCGTGACGGAAAACGACCGAACCGATCGATCACCGCGCGGTGCGCCTTGGCGAAATAGAGGTTTTCCGGCTGGCCGAGCCGCGCGAAGCAATCGGCGCTGAGTGCCTGCTCTTCGCGGTCCTCGGCGTGCATCAGCGGCATATAGAGAAACGCGCGCCGCTCGGGCGGCACCAGAGCATCCCACCCGCGCGCGATCGCCAAATGCGTCAGATCGAGCGCAAGCCCGTCGGCCGCGAATGCCTGCGCGCGGTCGCGGTGGATGTTGCGTGAGAATTGATCGAGCAGGATGACCGCGGCGAGCAGCGTGTCCGGATCATCCCGCCAGCCGGCGGCGTCAACCGCCAACACCGCATCGCGCAGCGCGCCGAACCGACCGGCAATGGCGCGGTCGAGCGCTTCGTCCCTGGCGAACCATTTGTCTTCGGGCGTCTCGTCGAACCAGAAGGCCAGCACCGCGCGCGCTGCCGCATGGA
This sequence comes from Sphingomonas koreensis, assembly GCA_006438735.1. Taxonomy (GTDB): domain Bacteria; phylum Pseudomonadota; class Alphaproteobacteria; order Sphingomonadales; family Sphingomonadaceae; genus Sphingomonas; species Sphingomonas koreensis_A. Next base: position 923,458 of record RCZF01000001.1, read on the forward strand.
CTTCGCCCGGCGCTGTCCCTAGATCGTCGGCCATGTGCTGCCTCCCCTCGCCTGTCGTCGCGTGACCGGGCCAGATATCATCAATCTCGGCTGCCGGCTCAACCTCGCGGAGGGCGAGACGATCCGCACGCTGCTGGGCGCGCGTGATACGATCGTCGTCAACAGCTGCGCGGTGACCAATCAGGCGGTGCGCCAGACGCGCCAGGCGATCCGCCGCGCCCGCCGCGCGCGGCCCGAGGCGGAGTTAATCGTCACCGGCTGCGCTGCGCAGATCGATCCAGCGAGCTTCGCGGCGATGCCCGAGGTGACTCGCGTCATCGGCAATGGCGAGAAGCTCTCGTCGCAAGCCTGGGAAGCTTACGACCCGGTCCTCGTCGGCGACATCATGCAGGTGCGCGAGACCGCGCCGCATCTCGCCACTAGCTTCGACGGCCATGCCCGCGCCTTCGTCGAGGTGCAGAACGGCTGCGATCACCGCTGCACCTTCTGCACGATCCCGCTCGGCCGCGGCAACAGCCGCTCGGTCCCGGCTGGCGCGGTGATCGACCGGATCGCGATGCTGGTCGACGGCGGCCACCGCGAGGTCGTGCTGACCGGCGTCGATCTGACCAGCTACGGCCCCGATCTGCCCGGCGCGCCCAGCCTCGGCCAACTCGTCGAGCGCATCCTGTCGCACGTTCCCAAGCTCGAACGGCTGCGCCTGTCTTCGCTCGATTCGATCGAGATCGACGACCGGCTGTTCGCGCTGATCACGCAAGAGCCGCGCGTGATGCCGCATCTCCACCTCTCGCTCCAGGCCGGCGACGACATGGTGCTCAAGCGGATGAAGCGCCGCCACGGCCGCGCGCAATCAGTGGCGATCGTCGAGCGGCTCAAGGCGGCCCGCCCCGAGATCGCGATCGGCGCCGATCTGATCGCCGGCTTTCCGACCGAAACCGAGGCGATGTTCGCCAATACGCTGGCGCTGATCGACGATTGCGACATCGTCCACGCGCACATCTTCCCTTATTCCTCGCGCGACGGCACGCCGGCCGCGCGGATGCCGCAAGTCGAACCGGAAACGCGCAAGGCCCGGGCGGCAACGCTGCGCGCGGCGGCAGCGGCGCGGCGGGCGGCGTGGCTTGCCGGCCTCGTCGGCTCGGAACAGCAGGTGCTGGTCGAGCGGCCCGGCGATCGCGGCCACGCGGGCAATTTCGCCGACGTTCGGCTTGATCGCGTTTACGAAGTCGGCGCTGTGCTAGCTCTCACCATCATCGGCCTCAGCGACGGTATCCTGACCTTCTCCCGTCATCCCCGCGAAAGCGGGGACCCATCTCCTCCCGCTGGTTTCAAGACCGACGATAACGAGATGGGCCCCCGCTTTCGCGGGGGTGACGTAGCAAGCAAAGTAATCGCATGAATCCTTCCTGGCACGACAAGCTGATCGGTGGCTTCAAGCGCACGTCGGACCGGCTGGTCGGCAATCTCGCCGGGCTCGGGCTTGGCCGGCTCGATGAGGCGCAGCTCGACGAGATCGAAGAGGCGCTGATCGCCTCCGATCTTGGCCCGCAGACTGCCGCCCGCGTGCGCGCCAGGCTCGCCGACACGCCGGTCGAGCGCAATCTGGAAGAGCTCGGCATCCGCCTGATCGTCGCCGAGGAAATCGAGAAGGTGCTGGCGACGGTCGCCAAGCCGATCGAGATCGAAGCCTTCCCGCGCCCGCAGGTGATGCTCGTCATTGGCGTCAATGGCTCGGGCAAGACGACGACGATCGCCAAGCTCGCCAATTGGCTGACCGACGAGGATTACTCGGTGATGCTCGTCGCCGGCGACACCTTCCGTGCGGCCGCGATCGGCCAGCTCAAGGTGTGGGCCGATCGCATCGGCGTCCCGATCGTCTCGGGTGAGCAAGGCGCCGACGCCGCCGGCCTTGTCTATGAAGGCGTCAAGCGCGGCACCGCGCAGGGCACCGACGTGCTGATCGTCGATACCGCGGGACGCCTGCAGAACCGGCGCGAGCTGATGGACGAATTGTCCAAGATCCGCCGCGTGCTCGGTCGGCTGAACCCGGCCGCGCCGCACGACATCGTGCTGGTGCTCGATGCGACCACCGGCCAGAACGCGCTGTCGCAGATCGAGGTGTTCAAGGAGCTTGCCGGCGTCACCGGCCTGGTGATGACCAAGCTCGACGGCACCGCGCGCGGCGGCGTGCTGGTCGCCGCGGCGGAGAAATACGGCTTGCCGATCCATGCGATCGGCGTGGGCGAGCAGATCGGCGACTTGCGCCCGTTCGACGCCAAGGAAGTCGCGCGGATCATCGCCGGCGTGGAGAGTGTGCGTAAATGAGTGACGTCCCCGCAGCGACGACGGCCAAGCAGCCCAATCCCGGCCTCAGCCTGGCGCTCGATTACGGCCCGCTGATCGTCTTCTTCCTCGCCTACAAATTCGCCAATGTGTTCGTCGGCACGACCGCCTTCATGGCGGCGATCGTGATCGCGGTGGTCGTTTCCAAGCTGCGGCTCGGCCGCGTCTCGCCGATGTTGTGGATCTCGGCGATCCTGGTGGTCGGCTTCGGCGGCATGACGCTGTACCTCCACGATCCCAAATACATTCAGATCAAGCCGACGGTGATCTACGCGCTGCTGTCGGCATTGCTGTTCGGCGGGCTGTTCACCGGCCGGCCGCTGCTTAAATATGTCCTCGAGGTCGGCTATCAGGGGTTAACCGATCGCGGCTGGATGCTGCTCTCGCGGAACTGGGCGATCTATTTCCTTGCCCTCGCGGTCGCCAACGAAGTGCTGCGCGCCTCGGTCGATTTCGATACCTGGCTGACGATCAAGGTGTGGGGCGTGACCGCGCTGTCGCTGGCGTTCGGCGCCGCCAACCTGCCGATGCTGATGCGCCACGGCCTCGATCCCGCCGCCAAGAGCGACGCGGTGACGGACAAGCCGGTCGAGGGCTGAACCGTCATGCCGGACTTTTTCCGGCATCCACCGCACCCCGATGACAGCCCTATCGAAGGCTGCCGCTATCAGCCCAGCAACGACCCCATCGCGTCATCCCCGCGAAAGCGGGGACCCATCACCTGCCGTACGAGATGGGTCCCCGCCTTCGCGGGGATGACAGGAGTGGACGGTGCCAATGTGCGAACGTGCAACCGCGCGCCCAACAAAAAGGGCCGCGGTTTCCCGGAGCCCCTCTCGCTCGTTGGCCCGGAGCCTCAGCCCCTGGCGCTCTCGAAGCGTTTTCCGGCCTCGTCCCAATTCACCACATCCCACCACGCCTTCAGATAGGCCGCGCGGTCGTTGCGATAGGTGAGATAGTAAGCGTGCTCCCACACGTCGTTGCCCAGAACGGGCGTGCCCTTCTCCTTGGCGTCGTCCATCAGCGGGTTGTCCTGATTGGGCGTCGACGTGACCTTGAGCTTGCCCGATCCATCGGCGATCAACCACGCCCAGCCCGATCCGAACTGACCCGCACCCTTGCCGTTGAACTCGTCCTTCAGCTTGTCGAGCCCGCCGAATTCGGCGATCGCGTCGGCAAGCTTGCCCGACGGCTGGCCGCCGCCCGGCGCCATGATCTTCCAGAAAAAATCGTGGTTCCAATAGCCACCGCCATTGTTGCGGACCAGCGGCGGCTGTGACGAGATCATCCCGAGGATATCGTCGATCGACTTGCCGGCCAGCTTGGGGTCCTTCTCGACACCTTCGTTTAGCTTGTCGGTATAGGCCTTGTGATGCTTGTCGTGATGGAGCTTCATCGTCTCTTCGTTGATGGTCGGCTCCAGCGCGTCATATCCATAAGGCAGCGGCGGCAGTTCGAAAGCCATGGCTCGTCTCCTGATCTGGTTTGGGGTCGCTTAGGCAACGCCGGGACCAGCCAAATGGGTCCGCGAAAGTCGTTACGCAACCGATCGAAGGTGAGAAATCAATGTCCGACGCCCAGCAACTCGTGCCGGCGCAGCGCATGGCGCAATTGATCGTAGCTCAGCCCCAGCGCGTCGGCGGTCGCGCGCTGATTGTAGCGATGCTCGGCCAGCGCGCGCGTCAACAGCTCCCGCTCGAACCGCGACACGCGAGACTTGAAGTCGGATGGCCCTTCCTCGCACGCGGTGACGGGATCGTCGTCTGAAGCGCTCTCTTCGGCCTTGGCCGGCTCGGCCGGCCGCACCATGGTCGCCGGCTGCCACGGCGATCGGAACGGATCGAACTCTATCGTCTCGATCGGCCCCTCGCGCTCCCAGCGATAGACCGCGCGCTCGACGACGTTGCGCAGTTCGCGGACGTTGCCCGGCCAGGCGTATTCGCTCAGCGCGTCGATCGCCTGGGCGCCGAACCCCGGCCAATCGTGCCGCCCCATTTCGGACGCCATCCGCCGCCCGAAATGCTCGGCGAGCACCGGCACATCGCCTTTGCGGGCGCGAAGCGGGGGCAGCGTGACGACCTCGAAACTCAGCCGATCGAGAAGGTCGGCGCGAAAGCCGTGCTTCTCCACCTTGTCGGGCAGGCTCTCGTTGGTCGCCGCGACGATGCGGACATCGACGTGCAGCGGCCGCGACGATCCGATCCGCGTGATCTCGCCATATTCCACCGCGCGCAGCAGCCGGTCCTGCGCCGCCATCGATAGCGTGCCGAGTTCGTCGAGGAACAGCGTGCCGCCGTGCGCTTCCTCGAACCGCCCCGCCCGTGCCCGCGTCGCGCCGGTGAAGGCGCCCGCCTCGTGGCCGAACAATTCGGCCTCGATCAGCGTCTCCGGCAGCGCGGCGCAGTTCATGATGACGAGCGGCTGATCCCAACGCGGCGACAGCCGGTGGAGCCGCTCGGCGACGAGCTCCTTGCCGGTGCCGCGCTCGCCGATCACCAGCACCGGGCGATCGAGTGCGGCGGCACGGCTGGCGCGCTCCAGCGCGTCGAGAAACGCGCCCGATTGACCGATGACCTGCGTCGTCCGCTCCATCCCCATCCCTTGGCGCGATTTGCCAATTGTTGGCAACAACAAAGTGTGTTGCTCGAACAAACACCGCCGATTTCGGCCGTTTTTTAAATTGGCACGGGTCCTGCAAAATATCCTGCAAGCCCGCCAATCAAGGCGGACCACCAGATCGAAATTTCAGGGAGGTCATCATGTTCAAGTTCGAAGCCGCCGGCCGCACCCTCGCCGCCCTCGCCGCCACCGCGCTCGTCAGCTCGGTGTTCATGCTTGGTGCGCTTGGCCCCGCCGTCGGGCATATTGCCGCAGGCGCCGTCGCCTGATCGGCAGCCGGGGCGGCACTCCCTTGCGCCGCCCCGGCACCCCCATCTGACCCAGGAGCACATAATGGGCATTTTCTCCCGCACTCGAGACATCATCGCCGCCAACGTCACCGACCTGCTCGACAAGGCCGAAGACCCGGCCAAGATGATCCGCATGATCATCCTCGAGATGGAGGAGACTTTGGTCGAGGTCCGCGCGTCCGCCGCGCGCACCATCGCCGACCAGAAGGAGATGCGCCGCCACATCGCCAAGCTCGACAAGCTCCAGGAGAATTGGACCGAGAAGGCCGAACTGGCGCTGTCGAAGGATCGTGAAGATCTCGCCAAGGCCGCGCTGCTCGAACGTCAGAAGGCCGCCGACATGAGCGAGCAGCTGCAGAGCGAGATCGGCGTGCTCGACGATGCGCTGCGCGCCTCGGAAGAGGATATCGCCAAGCTGCAGACCAAGCTGCGTGAAGCGCGCAGCCGGCAGAACACGATCATGACGCGGCTCGAATCGGCCAACAATCGGGTGCGCCTGCGCGAAGTCTATAACGGCCCCAAGACGCAGGACGCCTTCTCGCGCTTCGATGTCCTCGAGCGCCGCGTCGATCTGGCCGAGGGCCATGCCGATGCGCTGTCGCTCGGCGGCCCGAAGAAGACGCTCGACGAGGAAATCGCCGAGCTCAAGTCGAGCGACAAGGTCGACGCCGATCTCGCCGAGCTCAAGGCGCGCCTGAAGAAGGAATCTTGAGATGGACGACTTTTTCTCGATCGGCGTGCCGGTCGTTGCGATCTTCCTCGGGCTGCCGTGGATCATCTTCCACTACATAACCAAGTGGAAGCAGGCGCCGCGGATGACCAACGAAGACGAGAACCTGCTGGATGAGATGTATAATCTCGCCCGCCGGCTCGAGGACCGCCTCAACACAGTCGAGCGGATCGTCGCCGCCGATCATCCCGACTGGAAGCCGCTGCCGCCCGCCAACGAACCCGTCGAAACCTATCAGTCTTTCGAGACCTTCGAACGCACCAGGAGGAACTGATGTCCGCCAGCCGCACCCAATTCTATCTCGATAAGCAGAACGCCAAATGGAAGGGCGTCTGCGCCGGGATCGCCGATTACACCGGACTCGACGTCACCCTCGTCCGCGTCGGTATGGTTTTGCTCACCTGGGTGACCAGCGGCGTGATGCTGCTGGGCTATATCGCCGCCGCCTGGCTCGCACCGCGCAAGCCGATCGGGCTCTATCAATCGGAAGACAACGCGAAATTCTGGCAAGGCGTGCGCAGCAATCCCAAGCGCTCGACCGCCGAGGTGCGCTCCAAGTTCCGCGACATCGACCGCCGGCTCGCCGACATCGAGCTGATGTACACCAGCCGCAACACGCGGCTCGCCGACGAGATCGACAGCCTGCGCTGAAATCGCGGGGGCGAAAGGGAGGAATACAATGGACAGTGGACAAATCTTCGTCCTGGCGATCATCGCGATCTCGACCATCGGCGGCATCGTCTCGATGAAGATCCGCGCGCAGCACGGCTATCCGATCGACGATCGCCACGGCCGCCGCGCGATGCGCCGCGGGCGCCATCCGATCGGCATGATGATGAACGGCATGTTCGGCGGCTATGGGCGCTACGATCGCGACGACGATCAACATGATCCCGCCGCGAGCCGCAAGATCGAGTTGCTGTCGAGCGAGAACGAACGGCTGACCGGCCAGATCGGCCGGCTCGAGGAGCGGCTGCGCGTGCTCGAACGCATCGCCACCGATCCCGCCGAGCGCACCGCGCGCGAAATCGATGCGCTGCGCGACCGCGATTGAGGGAGACGACACATGCCACCTGAAATCGCTTTCTTCTTCGGCCTGGTGTTCGGCGTCGTCGCCACACTGATCCTGCAATGGATGGGCCGCCGCAAGGTCCGCAAGGCGCTCGCCGAACTGAGCGCCGGCACCGCCGCCCGCTTCGACCGCGAAAAGGAGCAGCAGTCGCTGCAGATCGATTATCTCAAGGATCGCCTCGCGGTGCTCGAACGCATCACGATCGATCCCGGCCACCGCACCGCGCGCGAGATCGATGCGCTGCGCGACGTGACCAACTGAGGAGCCGAAGCAATGGACGCAGCAGAAATCCTCATGCGGGTCGGCCCGTTGATCGTGATGGTCACACTTATCGGCGTCGTCGGCTGGATGTTCACCACCTGGCTCCGCATCAAGAACGGCTATCCGCTCGACGGCGCCTGGGGCCAGGCAATCTATCCCAAGGCGACCAATGAAACGACCGAGCGCGTCAAGCTGCTCAGCCAGGAAAACGCCCAGCTGCGCGCCGAGATCGGCTCGATCAAAGATCGGCTCGCCAATGTCGAGCGGATCGTCACCGACAGCGGCACGCTGCTCGATCAGCAGATCGAGCGGCTGCGCGGCCCGGCCAAATAAGGAAACGACAGTATGGACCCGCTCATCATCCCGGTCATCGCGCTGTGCATCCCGATCGTCGCGCTGATCGGCTCGCTGATCGTCAAGCCGTGGCTCGCCCACCGCGAGAAGCAGATGGAGATCGAATCGCGCATGGTCGCGGAAAAAGCCGCGCAATATGCGGCCCAGACAGAGCGGCTCGAACAACGCGTTCGCGTGCTGGAGCGGATCGCCACCGACAAGGGGGTCGATGTGTCGGACGAAATCGATCGACTGCGCGATACGCCGCTCAATTGAGCCGCCAGGAATCAGGAGACGGAATGTGAACAGTGGTGAGTTGATGGTGGTCCTGATCGTGGCGATCGTGATCGTCGGCAGGATCATCCAGGCCAATATCCGCGCCGGCCATACGCGCAAAGGCGCGGATGACGCCGCCGAGACGGTGGAGAACCGCCAGCTTCGCGGCGAAGTACAGACGCTCAAGGAGCGCATCGCCGTGCTCGAACGGCTGGCGACCGACGACAACAGCAGCGCCCGGCTCGATCGCGAGATCGAAAAACTGCGCGACCGTAGCTGAAAGGAACCATGTCATGATGGACCCGAGCTTCTACCTCACCATCGCCGCGGCCGCGCTCGGCGGCCTCACCATCGTCGTCTATGCGACGCTCACCGGCTGGCGCGGCTGGCTCCAGCTCAAGCAGCAGGAGCTCGATCGCCACGGCGAGCCGCGCGATCACCCCGTGCCCAATGCCACCGCGCGGATCGAGATCGCCGATCTCAAGGAACGCATCCGCAAGCTCGAGGCGATCGCCGCCGGGGTGGACCTGTAAGGCCCGCCCCTGCTAGCGGCGGCGCATGACCCGCCTCACCGATCTGCAGGACGAATATGATTTCCTCGACGCCGACGATCGCTACCGCCTGCTGATCGATCTCGGCCGCGAGCTCGAGCCGATGCCCGAGCCGCTCAAGACCGACGCGACGCTGGTACGGGGCTGTTCGGCGTCGGTATGGGTCTATCCCACCGTTCGCGACGACGGTGCGCTCCATTTCCTCGCCGATAGCAATGCTGCGATCACCAAGGGCATCATCGCGCTGGTGCTGCTGACGGTGCAGGACCGGCAGCCAACGGCGATCATGGCGACCGATATCGATGCGGCGCTGGCGCCGTTCGATCTCAAGAACCAGCTCAGTTCGAACCGGACGCAAGGCATTCCCAACATGATCGCGCTGATCCGATCGACCGCGGAGCGCTACGCGGCGGCATAAAAGCGCCTGACTTGTGGTGGTTGCGCTTCAGGCATAAGCTCGCCTCTGGATACAGGGGGAGAAGCACCATGCGTTACCTGCCGATCATCGCCGCCGCGCTCGTTGTGTCGCCATTGGCCGCCGCCGCGCCTACCGCGCCGACCTACCTGCTGGCGATGACGCTGCATGACGGCGACCGCGTCGTCGGATCGCCGCACCTGACGGTCAGCGCCGGCCAGCCCGCCAAGATCGAAATCGGCGACGCCGCCGGCAACCACGTCAGCATGAGTGTGACGACTGCGCCCAAGACAGCGACGAAAGTCAGCGTCGCTTCGACGATCGACGTCACTTCGATCGCGAACGGCCATCACAGCGTCAGCCCGAAGCTCGTCGTCGGGCTCGATCAGCCCTCGGTGATCGAGTTCGGCGCGGAAGGCCCGACGGACAAGCAGTTCAGGGTGGATTTCAAGGTGACGCCAACTTCGGTAAGCTGATCGCGCGCGCTCTCTCGCCGTCACCCCGGACTTGTTCCGGGGTCCACCGTGCCGACTAGCCGAGGTTCATAGCCGACGGTGTGGATGCCGACCCAAGCCGGGCACTGCGCGAGTCTGCGTCTTAAGCCGGCTTCCACTGGCGTGCATCCTCGGCCACACGTAACACGTCATAAGCCGCCTGAATCGCCTGGAATCGCGTCGCGGCTTCAGCGTCGCCGGGGCGGACATCGGGGTGGTTGACCTTGGCCATCCGCCGCCATGCCGCGCGCACCGCGTCGAAATCGGCGTCGGGCTCGAGCTCGAGCACGTCGAGCGCCCGCATTTCGTCGCGTGATCGGCTGCCGTCGCCCGGCCCTGCCCAGCTATTGTGCTTCGATTCGCTGTATCCCGAGGAATCGCGCCGCTCATCAGCCTCGCGCTGCTTGGCGTCCTCGTCGCTCAGCCCCTCGAAATAATTCCAGTTGCGATTGTATTCCGCGGCATGCGCGCCGCAGAAATACCAGCGCTCGCTGCCGTTGGGGGTTTTGGGCGCGGGGCAGTTGCCGGGCTCGGTGCAGCCGTGTCGATCGCACAGCCGGACCTTCACGGCCTCGCGATCGGCGCCATAGCCGCGCCAGCGGGGAAAGCCCCAGTCGGTTGATCGGGAGGAACGTGGCATCGCTTCCCGACATAGGCGAACCGCCGGGCAGCGCAAGCGCGGGCGTGATCAGCCGCGCGGCATGCCCCCCATCAGGAATTTCACATTCTGCACGCTGCCGCTGCAGCCCAGCCCGCCATCCGGCCGATAACTCTTCGCAAAGCGCGCGCCGTCCAACACATTCGCGCCGGCCTTGGTGAACACGAACGGTGGATAGGAGACGATCGCACGGACGTTTTGCGATTTGCCGTCGGCGGTCACGTCGAACTGTAGCTGGGTCCATCCTTCGAAGCCCCAGCGCGTCGCTTCTTTCGGGAAATCGTCGGTCCCGACGTTGGAAGCGACCAGTCGCGGCGGCGCATCGAGCAACGCGCATTGATCGGCCGCAAGCCCGGAGCGATCGAACGCGGCGCGCGCCTGATCGAGCTTGCCATTGCCGGCCTCGATCGAAGCCAGCCGCACCAGCGCGCCGACCTTGAGCGGATCGGCGTTCGGTAGGCCCGAATCATCGGCCACTTGCTGGAGCAGCTGCGTCGCATCGTCCTCGTGATCCGCCCGCAATCGATCGGCGAGGAGCATGCGGATCGCAGCGCGCGCTTGCGGATCTTGCGCGTAGAACGGATCGACGAGCCGCGCCCGGACGATCCGCACATAACGATCGCCGCGCCACGCCTCCGCTTCGCCCGTCTCCCACACCAGCCGTTCGGCGGCGAGCCGGGCAACCGCCGGCGCGCCGTTGGCGGTGAGGATCGCGACCGCGCGCGTGGCGAGCGACTGCGTCTCCTCGCGGCCGCTTACCGCATTTTCGCCGATCGCGATCATCGTCGGCACCAGCAGCAGCGCATCCGGGCCATTGGCGGTCTGCTGTTCGGCCAGCCGCTCGCGCTCGATCGGCAGCGCGGCGACGTCGGAGCCGGTGATCGGCGGGGCCAGCGCAACGCCTTTCGAGGCCAGCCAGCCGCCGAGCTCCTGATCGAGAAACATCCCAATCGAGGGCCGCTCGAACGCCGTAGAACAGCGCAATTCGACGCGCGCGCTGTAGCGAAAGAAAGGCGGCATCGCCTTGAGCTGCTCCGGCCGCCACGACCAGTCGCGCGCCGCTCTTGCAAAGGCGAGCGCCGCCGCGCCGCCGCCCGCCGCGTAGATCGGCGTGCTGTCGATCACGCGGCCGTCATCGCCCACCTTGAAGGAGATCACCGCAGCGTCATCGGGCTTCAACTGATCGTCGCCGCCGCAATAAGGCGGCTTCATCACCAGCCCCGGGTCGAACGAGCCGGTCGGCAACCGGCCCGCGCCGGTATAGGCCATATATTCGCGCGCGCTGTCCGCCTTGCCCTCGAGCAGCAGCGCTATGGCGGTGTCGGATCGGGCATCGGCGTCGTTGAGATCGGTTTGTGCTGTCAGCCCGCCGAGATCGCTGACCGCGATCTGATCGAAGGCGGCGGCGTCGGCAAAGCGGCCCTTGGCCATCAGCCATTGCCCGCGCAGCCGGGCGAAGATCGCCTTGATGCCGCGATCGACCTTGCGAGGCGCGATCAGCGCGTCGGCCTGATCGAGCTGCGGGCCGACGAGATCGGGGTTGGTGAAGATTTCGGTCTGGATGAGGCCGCGCAGCACCGCCAGCGTGTCGGTCGGGTCCGTCGCCAGCGGCAGCGCCGTGCGGTAAAATTCCGCCGCGCCGGCATAATCCAGCGACGATTCGGCGACGTTGCCGAGATTGCGATAAGCCTGCATGCGATCGCCATCCAGCGAGTGGTCGCTCCCCGGCAGATCGACCAGCCCGGCGCGCGCGGCCGCTATCGCGGCGTCTTTCTGGCCGAGATCGAACAGCACCTCGCTCTTGCGCACCAGCACGATGGCATGGTTGCGCTTGCTGGCCGCGACGCGGGATTCGAGCGCCTGCCAGGCGGCGAGCGCGGACGCCTTGTCCGGCCCGTTGCTGAGCGCCGTCGCCCGTTCGAAATCCTGCTGGACGGTCGTCGCCGGCTGCTGCGCCGACACCGCCGCCGTGCTGGCGAGCAGGACCGTTGCGCTCGCTAAAATCTTGCCCCGCATGTGCGATCCCCTTTTGTTATAAGGGGATTATGTCGCGGGATCGGCAAAAGCGCCAGAGGGTCTATAAGCCGGGTTCTGTCCCCGCCCGAAGGCGATGGGCGACCATTCCTCTAGGCCCGCAGTCGCCTGCGGGCTCAAGCAACCAACCCGGGCGACGGGCCGGAACGAAGCCCCTATGCCGCCCCTATTCGGTCTTGCTCCCGGTGGGGTTTGCCGTGCCGGTCCTGTTACCAGGCCCGCGGTGCGCTCTTGCCGCACCCTTTCACCCTTGCCTGCCCGCTAACGGGCGTCGGCGGTCTGCTCTCTGTGGCACTTTCCCTGGGGTCACCCCCGCCGGGCGTTACCCGGCACCGTCGTTTCCGTGGAGCCCGGACTTTCCTCGCCGCTTGCGCGCCGCGGTCGCCCGACCCTCTGGCGTGTCGGTGCTTAGCGCCGAGTTGGCGCTAAGGGAAGCCGCACCGGCCCGCTCCCCCACCCGGCCACCCAATGCGATTATCCTATGGGTGGCCGGGTGGGGGAGCGGGCCGGTGCGGCTCTTAACAGCGGTAGCTGCGCCGCAAAACAAACCCTCAATCATCCCCCTGCGGTTTGGGCAACAACAAAGCGAGCAGGATCATCCGCAGCTCGGCATCGATCTCGCCATCGACCAGCTCGGGGCGGAAGCGCCGCTGGAACGCCATGATCGCCGCCATCGGATCGGTGACGTCATAGCCGAAGCGCTCGAGCGCCATCAGGAAACCGCTCTCGCCCCAGCCCGGATCGACCAGATTCTTGGTCGGGCGCGGCAGCGCCAGCCGCCGGCGAGCCAGTTCGTGCCAGGGAAACAGCTCGCCGGGATCGCGCTTGCGCGCCGGCGCGATGTCCGAATGGCCGACGATGTTGCCGCGGGTGATCTCGTGGCGATCCTTGATCTCGGCGACCAGCCGCACGACGCTGGCGACCTGCGCATCGGGGAACGGGCGATAGCCCCATTCGTGGCCGGGATTGACGATTTCGATCCCGACGCTCGCCGAATTGACGTCGCTCACGTCGCGCCAGTGCGATTTGCCCGCATGCCAGGCGCGGTGCGCTTCATCGACCAGCTTGAGCACCGTGCCATCCTCGTCGATGACATAATGCGCCGACACCTTGGCCGCGGGATCGCGAAGCCGCGCGATCGCCCCGGCGGCATCCTCCATGCCGGTATAATGCAGCACGATCATCGAGATCGGCAGCGCGCGCGCGTCGAAATTGGGCGATGGCGCGTCGATCGGCTTCATCACTTATGCTTGAGCCGGCAACGGCGTGAAATCAACCGCCGGCGATCATGCCGCGACGCTGGCGCCGCCCGAATGGCGCACGCCGGTGGCTTCATAAAGGCCCTTGAAGCGGCCCGAGGGCGCGAAGGCGGCGGTCTGCCCGATCACTGTCTCGCCGGCGCCCAGCACCAGCAGCCCACCGGGACGGATCACTTCGGCGAGCCGCTCGAAAATCTGCCGCCGCAGCGGCTGCGACAGATAGAATAGCACATTCCGGCAGAGCACGATGTCGAACCGGCCGATCGGTGGCGGATCGCTTACCAGGTTATGCCGCTTGAACTGGACGCGGCGGACGAGCTCCGGCCGCGCCACCCAATCGCTATCGACGGCGTCGAACCAGCGCATCATGCGCCGGATCGGCAGCCCGCGCTGAATCTCGAACTGCGAATAACGCCCGGCGCGACCGCGCGCGAGCGCCGCCTCCGAAACGTCGGTCGCGAGTATCTCGGGACACGGCGATCCACCCGCTTCCTCACGCTCGGCGAACAGCATGGCGAGCGACAGCGGCTCCTGCCCGGTCGCGCACCCCGCCGACCAGATTCGTATCCGCCTGCCGAGCGCGAGCTTGTCGAGCCCGGTCACCGCCTCGGCGATCATCTCGAATACCGCCGTATCGCGGTAGAACGAGCTTTCCTGATTGAGCAATGCGTCCACTACCTTGTCGCCGAGATCGGGGTTGCGGCCATCGAGCAGCTTGCCGACCAGCGCGTCGAGGCTGTCGATGCCGCGATCGCGCAGCAGCGGCTTGAGCGACGTCTCCATCCGCCATTCGCGGTTGGCCGCGATCTGCTGGCCGGTGCGCGATTCGAGCAGCGCGGCGAGCACGTTGAGCGCGCCCGACCGCGCGGTATCGGGAAGCGGCGCGATCATGCCGGCCGGCGCCGCAACGCGACGAGCCGGCCGATGTCGTCGGGCGGGAGGATCGCCGAGGCGTGGCCGCCGCGCGCGACCGCGCCGGGCATCCCCCAGATCACCGAACTCGCTTCGTCCTGAACGATGACGACGCCGCCGGCCGCGCTCAGCGCCGCTGCGCCCTCGGCGCCGTCGCGCCCCATGCCGCTCAGCACGACGCCCAGCGCCCGCGCGCCGAACACGTCAGCCACCGAGGCGAGCATCGGATCGACCGACGGCATGCAGCCGCTTGGCGCGCGTGTGCGGACAAGCCGCAGCGCCGCGCCGCCGTCGCCAAGGCGCGTGCAGCGCAGATGGGCATCCCCCGGCGCGATGATCACCCGGCCGGGCCGCAGCCGCATATGATCGGTTGCGACGTCGCACGGTCGCCCGGCCAGGATCGCCACTTGCGCGGCGAAATACGGCATGAACGAGGCTGGCAGATGCTGGGTGACCAGGATCGGCACCTGGAAATCGCTCGGCAAGGCGCGCAGCACCTGGCTCAGCGCATGGATGCCGCCGGTCGAGGCGCCGATCGCGACGATATCGAAATCGTCGCCCACCGCCGGGGCCGGCAGACGCCGGGCCGGCGGTGCGGACGCGCGATGCGACCGCGCTTGCGTCAGGCGCGAGAGTTTATCCTCGAGCGCGTCGGCGAAGCTGCCGATCAGCCGGCCATTGCTCGGCTTGACCAGCGTGTCGGCCGCACCGAGCGCCAGCGCCTGCACCGCCGCCGCGCCGCCTTCCTCGCAAGCCGAGGAAACGATCAGCACCTTGGCGTCGCCACCCGCCGCGACGATGTCGGGCAGCGCGGTAAGACCGTCGATCCCCGGCATTTCGATATCGAGGAGGATCACATCGACCTTTTCGGCGGCGAGATAGGACAGCGCCGCGCGAACGTCCGAAACCGCGCCGGCCACGGCATAGCCGCGCCCCAGATCGATCATCCGCGCGATCACCGCCCGGGCGACGACCGAATCGTCGACGATTAGGATACGCGCCACCGGCCCCGCCCAGACCGGCCGCTCCGCAGAAACGCGCTGTATAGCCATGCCGAACGCTCTGCCGGATCAGGCCATGCCGACGATTTGCAGCTTGCTCTCGAGCGTCTCGCGATCGAACGGCTTCATGACATATTCGTCGGCGCCGGCATCGATCGCCGCGCGGATATAGGCCATGCCGTTCTCGGTGGTGCAGAACACGACCTTGGGCCGTTCCTTCATCGCGCTGTCGCGCAGTGCGCGCAGGAAATCCATGCCGCTCATAACCGGCATGTTCCAATCGAGCAGGATCACGTCAGGCGCAGACTGCAGACAGCTGTCGAGCGCCTCCTGCCCGTCGCCGGCCTCGCTTACCTCGAAATTGAGCGTCTCCAGGATGTGCCGGGCGACCTTCCGGATCACCTTCGAATCATCCACCACGAGGCAAGTCTTCATGCTGCGCCACCCTGTTCGACCACGTTATGCCCAAGCTTTGCCCGAAATCCGTAAGCGTCGCGTTAATCGACGAAAGTCACGCGGCGAGCGATACGCCGGGGATCATCGCGCGCAGATCGATCGCCAGCACCGGCTCGCCGTCGAGCTCGACGATGCCGCACCCCGCGCTGCGCCACGCCGCCTCGAGCGTGATGCCGCCCGATAACGGCGTCAGTTCACACGGCGTCACGTCGTCGAGCGTATCGACCAGGATCGCATAATGATGGCCATCGACGACGGTGATCACGGCGCGCGGCGACGGCTTCGTCTGCTCGTCGAGCCCCAGCACGACGCGCGTGTCGATCACCGTGACCACCTTGCTGCGCAACGCGGCGAGGCCGCGCACCCGGTGATCCGCCGCCGGCACCGGCACGATCTCGCCGATATCGACGACCGATTCGACCTGATCGGAGCTGATCGCGACCGGCCGACCCGCGATATTCGCCACAAGAAACAGATTGTCCATCAGCGTGCACCCGCCGCATGGCGCGCCAGTGCTTCGCTCAGTCGCGTGCGATCATAGCGGTAGATCGTCTCGCTGCCGCTGTCGACCGCCCGGCGATCGCGCCGCAGCCGCAACACCGGCGCGGCCGCCGTCGCGGTCTCGGGATCGTCGTCCATCGCCAGCATCAAGGCCGCGCGCTCGCCGGGCTTGAGGCTCGTCGCGACGCGGTAGCCGGCGCGCTCCAGCGCCGGGCGGAGGAAGGTCGCCATCCAGCCGGCGTCGCGGCCACTCAACAGGCACAGCGGCGCGGCCGAAGCGGTGAGGCCAGGATCGACATGCTGTGCGAACAGCCAGTGCGGATCGAGCAGTTCAATCTGCTCGCCGTCGAACAGCAGCACGCCCGCCACTGGCCCGGGCTCGCGCGCCGGCGTCATTTCGCAGGGTAGATCGGCGATATCGAGCGCCTCGCCGATCGCGTAGCCGATTTCATGATCGCCGTCGGTCAGCCGCAGCACGGCGATCTCGCTGCGGCCGTCGAAGCTGCCTTGCGCCGCCAGCGGAATGAGCCGGTCGTCCACCGACAGCCGAAGCTGGCCGGCGCTATATTGGATGCGGTCGATCGCGATCGGCTCGACCCGGTCGATCGCCGCCAGCGGCGCGGCGCGGCGCACGCCGTCCAAGTCCATGAACAGCAGCGCCGGCATCACCGCCGCGCTTTCCTGATCGTTCGCCGCCGCGGGCTGCGGCGCCTCACGGCCGAAGTGCACGCCGGCCGCCGCGGCGATTCCGACGCTGTCGAGCAGCAACATCGGCAAGCCGCTGTCGGGCAGCGTCTGCCCGGCGTAGCAGCCCGAGGCCATTACCGCGGGCGATGCCGGCTTGATCACCAGTTCCTCGTTGTCGAGCACCGAATCGACCGCCAGCGCGAAGCTGCCGCCGGCGATGCCGATGATCACCAGCATGTCGGGCGTCCGCGTCTCGCCGCCGGCGATGCCGAGCAGCGCGGCCAGGTCGATCAGCGGCAAGCGGCGCTCGCGCACCGTCGCGATCGCAGTCGAGCCGAGCCGATCGATCCGCACCGCGCCGCCGCTGCGCACCCGAACGATTTCCTCGATCGATTGCCGCGTGATCGCGAAGCGCTGCGCGCCAACGCCGATGACGATCGCCGAGATGATCGAGAGCGTCAGCGGCACATGGATGGTTGTCCGCAATCCCTTGCCCGCCACGCTCGACAGTTCGATCCGGCCACCGATTTGCTCGATATTGGCGCGCACCACGTCCATGCCGACGCCGCGGCCGGAAACGGCCGTCACCTCGTCTTTGGTGGTCAGCCCGGGCTCAAAAACCAGATCGAGCCGCGCCTTGTCGCTCAGCGCGCGCAGCTCGGCTTCGCTATGCGCGCCGCTCGCGACGAGCTTGCGGATCACCTTCTCGGTATCGATCCCGCGCCCGTCGTCGATGATCTCGACGATGATCTGATTGCCCGATTGCCGCGCGGAAACGCTCAGCGTGCCGTTCTCGCGCTTGCCGGCGATGCGGCGCTCGGCGGGCGTCTCGATGCCGTGATCGATCGAATTGCGGATGATGTGGCCCAGCGGATCGCGCATCATCTCGATCATCTCGCGGTCGAGCTCGACGTCCGCGCCGTCGATCGACAGCGCCACCGATTTGCCCAGGCCCGCGGCGGTGTCGCGCACCATCCGCGGCAGCGCCGAGAACAAGGCATCGATTTTCTGCATTCGCGTCCGCGTTACGGTGTCGCGCATTTCGGCGACGGTCAGCGACAAGCGTTCGAGCGACGCTTCCACGGCGGGATCGGGATCGGCGTCGTCGCGCAGCCGCCGCGCCAGCTCATTGCGCGCCAGCACCATTTCGGACATGCCGCTCATCATTCGATCGAGCAGATCGACGCTCAGCCGCACGCTTCTGGTCGGCGCGCGCTGCGCCGCCGGCGCCGCAACATGCGCAATCGCCTCGGTCTTGCCGTCGAGCGCCGCGATCAGCATATCCTCGCCGCCATCGTCGAGCGACACGCCACCATCGATTGCCTCGACGATCTCGCCGATCCGATCGACGATCGCCAGCACGGCGTTGACGAGATGGGTGTCCGCAGCGCGCTCGCCTGATCGCACCGCGGACAGCACGTCCTCGGCCGCATGGCTCAGCCGCGCGAGCCGCGGCAGATCGAGGAAACCGCAGCTGCCCTTGACGGTATGGACGAAGCGGAAGATCGCGTCGAGCCGCGCGCGATCCGACGGATCGGCTTCCCAGGCGATGATCTCGCCCGACAATGCCTCCATCGTCTCGCGCGTTTCGGCGATGAATTCCTGAAGCAGGTCGTCCATGATCCCCCGGGGCGCTTGTCGCGCGAAAACCATGGCCCGGGAGCGGTTAAGGAGGCGTTTACCCGGCGTGCGTCCCGAGTGCGGCGCCGAACAGCAACACATCCGCGTCCGGCTCGGAAACCTGGATCGAGCCGCCGGATTCGGTTGCGAGCAGGTGCGCGAGATGCGCCGCGGCCGCGCGCGGCGTGATCTGGCCATCGACTCCGCCGCCGGCCAGCGCGGTGCGCAATTCGGCGTCGAGCACGATCCGGGGGCCCGCCGCGCGCACAACGATCTCGACCGAGCCGTCATCGCGCGTCTCGCCGCCGATATCGAGCTGGCCGCCCCGCACCAAGGCATCGCCGGCGATCAGCGCAAGGTTGAGCAGCACCTTGATCGCGCTCTTTGGCAACACCGGATCTTCGACCAGCCAGCCGAGTTGCAGCCGCTTGTTGTCGACGAACAGCCCCTCGATCGCGGTTCGCGCCTCGCGTGTGTCAACGGTTTCGCCGAAGCCACCCGCCGCGCCGAACGCGAGCCGGAAGAACTTGAGCTTATTGGCCGACGCCCGCGCGCTTTCCCCCAGCAATTCTAGGCAGCGTGCGCGCATTTCGGGATCGTGCTCGTCGGCCAGCAGCTCGAGCCCATTGTTGAGCGCGCCGACCGGGCTGAGCAGATCGTGGCACAGGCGCGAGCACAGCAGGCTGGCGAATTCGACCGGGCCGATGCTCATTACGAAAACTCTCCCCCAAGGTCCTTAAGTTGGGCCTCTTCTGGCGGAGCGTCGCCGCCAGCGCAAGGCGACGTCATGATGTCGAGCGCTAGCGGCGCGAACCGCCCCTCGATCTCGCCATGATCGACCGCGCGATACGCGTCGACTGCGCCGCCCGCCACGATCAGCCAAATTGCGCCATCGGCGGCGGCTGCCTGGGCGTCACGCGCCGACGGGGTCGCTGACCCGCGCGGATGCGAATGATAATGGCCGATCAAGCGAGCGCCGCCCGATCGCATCGCCCGGTGCGCCGCCAGCAGCCGCGCCGGATCGATCTCGAACCGGGTGGCGCGATCCTCGGCGACATTGTCGCACGGCTCGATCGCTTCGATCACGTCCGCGTCGCCGAACAGCAACCCGCACACCTCCAGCTGCGGAAATGCGGCAGCGTGGGCGATGATCTGTTGCAGCGCAGCACTTGAAATACGGGCACTCATGCCCATCTCGCTACGGTATGATCCGGGGGGATTCCATCATTGAAGCGCGGATCGCCGAAACGGCTGATGGCTGGCGGCTCGATCGCGCGCTGGCGAACGCGGTGCCCAACCTCTCTCGGGAGCGGCTCAAGGCGCTGATCGCGTCAGGTGCCGTCACCGATACCGGCGGCGTCGCAATGCGCGATCCCGCCAGCAAGGCGACCGCCGGCCAGGCGTTCAGCGTTGCCGTGCCGCCGCCGAGGGCTGCGCACAACGAAGCGCAGGCAATCGCGCTCGACATCGTATTCGAGGACGATCACCTGATCGTGCTCGACAAGCCCGCCGGCCTCGTCGTCCACCCCGCCGCGGGGAATTACGACGGCACGCTGGTCAACGCGCTACTTCACCATTGCGCCGGTCGGCTGTCGGGAATCGGTGGCGTCGCCCGGCCCGGCATCGTCCACCGGATCGACAAGGACACCTCAGGCCTGATGGTCGCCGCCAAGACCGATAGGGCGCACGAAGGGCTTGCCAGTCAATTCGCGGTGCATTCGATCGATCGGCGCTACAAGGCGATCGTCGCCGGACGCCCCAATCCGGGTAACGGCACGATCGACGCGCCGCTTGCTCGATCGGCGACCAATCGCAAGAAGATTGCGATCGTCGAAGGCGGTCGTCGCGCCGTAACGCATTACCGCATGGTGCGGCCGTTGCGTGACGCTTCGCTGGTCGAATGCCGCCTCGAAACCGGCCGCACGCACCAGGTTCGCGTCCATATGACCTCGATCGGGAACCCGTTGCTGGGTGATCCCGTTTATGGCCGGACGAAGCCCGCGCACCGGGCGCTTCTGGAAACGCTGCATTTCAAGCGGCAGGCCTTGCACGCAGCGCATCTGGGGTTCATCCACCCCGTCGAAAGCAACGCTTTGTCGTTCGATAGCGAAATGCCTGCTGACATGCAGGAACTGTTCACGTCACTCATCGTATAGGTTGCAAGCGAAAACGCAGCGCGCTTTCGCCCGAAATAAAGGGAGACACGATCATGGCCAACCGCAGCAACGTCCCCGCGACGATCCCCGCGCTCGGCGGCGAAGCGAGCCTCAATCGCTATCTCTCCGAGATCAAGAAATTCCCGATCCTCGCGCCCGAGCAGGAATATATGCTCGCCAAGCGTTTCGAGGAGCATGGTGACACCGATGCCGCCGCGCAGCTGGTGACGTCGCATCTTCGTCTCGTCGCCAAGATCGCGATGGGCTATCGCGGCTACGGCCTGCCCGTTTCGGAGCTTATCTCGGAGGGCAATATCGGCCTGATGCAGGGCGTGAAGAAGTTCGAGGCCGATCGCGGCTTCCGCCTCGCGACCTATGCGATGTGGTGGATCCGCGCCTCGATCCAGGAATTCATCCTGCGCTCGTGGAGCCTCGTCAAGATGGGCACTACTGCCGCGCAGAAGAAGCTATTCTTCAACCTGCGCCGGATGAAGGCCAAGCTCGACGCGTTCGAGGATGGCGACTTGAAGCCCGAGGACGTGGCCAAGATCGCGCACGATCTCGGCGTCACCGAAACCGAAGTCACCAGCATGAATCGCCGCATGGCGATGGGCGGCGACACCTCGCTCAACGTGCCGATGCGCGAGGATGGCGAGGGCCAGTGGCAGGATTGGCTCCAGGACGATGCGCCGTTGCAGGACAAGATCGTCGCCGACGCGCAGGAGGCCGAGGTGCGCCACGACATGCTGTCATCGGCGATGGACGATCTTAACGACCGCGAGAAGCACATCCTCACCGAGCGTCGCCTCACGGATGATCCCAAGACGCTCGAGGAGCTGAGCCAGGTTTACGGCGTATCGCGCGAGCGTGTCCGCCAGATCGAGGTTCGGGCCTTCGAGAAGCTACAAAAGGCGATGATGCGCCTCGCCGGCGAAAAGCGTCTGCTGGCGGCGTAAGCTACCGGATGGTCATCCCCGGAAAGCGGGGCCCCATCTCGGTCGGCTTCCGGCACAGACGACGCCCGATTTCAAATGTGCGACCATCGCGCGTCCCCGCTTCCGCGGCGATGGCGAATGTGGTTGAAGCGTCGGCATGAGCAACACCCACAGCCGCGCCGTCCGCCGTCGCGCCGCCCGCATGCGCGGCGGCCGTCGATCGTTCCTCGCGCGCGTAATTCGGCTGCTGATCAAGATCATCGTCTGGTTCGTGATCGTCTCGGTCGCTTGGGTCGCCCTCTACCGCTTTGTGCCCCCGCCGGTGACTTTCACCATGCTCGGCAACGCGCTTGACGGTCGTGGCATTCACAAGGACTGGATGCCGCTGTCGAAGCTCGATCCCGACATGGCGCGCGCGGCGATTGCCGGAGAGGATGCTGGCTTCTGCTCGCATCACGGCTTCGATTTCACCGCGCTGCAACAGGCCTATCGCCATAATGAGCGCGGGGGGCGGGTTCATGGCGGATCGACAATAAGCCAGCAGACCGCGAAGAACGCCTTTCTGATCCAAGGCGGCGGCTATGCCCGCAAGGCTTTCGAGGCGTGGTTCACGGTTCTGATCGAGGGGCTGTGGGGCAAGCACCGGATCATGGAAGTCTATCTCAACATCGCCGAAACCGGCATCGGCACCTATGGCGCAAACGCCGGCGCGATGCGCTATTTCGGGCATGACGCCTCGCATCTGAGCGTCACCGAGGCGGCGCGGATCGCGGCGATTTTGCCGCTGCCCAAGAAGCGGGGCGCGATCGATCCGCACGGCTTTACCCGGCGCTACGGCAATTCGATCGCCGCACGCTCGGCGGTGGTGAGGAACGACGGGCTGGACGCCTGCGTCCGCTGACGCCCAGCCCGCGCGCTCTTACTGGTTGGTCGCGCTGTCGGCGGCCTTTTCGGCCGAATCGCCGACCTTCTGCGCGCCGTCCGACACGCTTTGCGCAGCGGAGGTGATCGCATTGGTCTTGAGATTGTCGTTCTGGCTCTTGTTGTAGAAATAGAACGCGCCGACCACCACCAGGATCAACACGGCGATGCCGATCAGCATCGTGCCGCCACCGCCGCCACGACGCTCAATGACCGTGGTGTGCGTTTCGGTCGCGCGCGGCTCGGCCGGCGTTTCCACAATGCGTTCTTCCTCGATCATCGATACCCTCCTGTTACAGTTGAGCGTCGATAACGAAGCGGGCGGCGGGGTTGTTCCAAGCCCGCAACGACATCAGAACGGCAGCTTGAACCCCGGCGGCAGCGGCATACCGCTGGTCAGCTTGGACATTTCCGCGTTCGATGCGGCATCGGCCTTGGCGCGCGCATCGTTGAGCGCGGCGACGACCAGATCCTCGACCATCTGCTTCTCCGCTGGCTGGAGCAGCGATTCGTCGATCTCGACGCCGATGATCCGCCCCTTGGCCGACGCCTTGATCTTGACCAGCCCGCCGCCGGCCACGCCCTCGACCTCGATCTTGTCGAGCCCGTCCTGCGCCTTGGCGAGCTCGGCCTGGACGTTCTGCGCCATCGCCATGATGTCTTCGATGTTGTTCATGCGGTCGTACTCCGTTGATCGGTCGTCCATGTTTCGAGTTCGGCATCTGGGAATGCCTCGAACGCCGCCTTGACGATCGGGGTTTCCAATATCGCCTGGCGCGCGTCGGTCTCGCGCTGCTGCTCGGCTTCCCGCGGCGTCGGCGCGCCGGGCGCATCCTCGACCGTCACGCGCCACGGCTTTTCGGTGATCCGCTTGAGCGCATCCGCGAGGTCGGACACCAGGTCCGCGGGAAGCGGCTTGGACGAACTCAGCACCAACTGCTGCGGTTCGCAGCGCACCACGCGCGCGGAAATCCGCAGCTTCTCCGCCAGCCCGAGCTCGCGATTGTCGGCCAGGAGCGCCATGATCTTCTCGAGCGTATCGGGCAAAGCGGCGGATTGGACCGAGGCGGCAGCCGTCGCAGCGGGTGCCGTCGCGGCCATCGGCGCGATCCCGTCGCCGCTCGCGATCCGCCGCGCCAACTCGCCAGGATCGGGCAGGCTGGACGCATGGATCACGCGTAGCAGCGCCATCTCGCCGGCCTCGATCGGCAGCGCGGCGCGCGCGACCTCGTCATGCCCTTTGAGCATCAATTGCCACAGCCGGTGCAGCGCCTGGAACGACAGCTTGCCCGCCCAATCGGCGAACGCCTCGCGCTCCTCGGCCGGTTGCGCGGCGTCGGGCGGGGTGCCGAGCTTGACGAGCGTCACGCCGTGCACCGCCTCGAGCAGCGCGCGCAGCACGCTTTGCGGATCGACGCCGTAATCATATTGCCGGCGCAGCGCGGCGAGCGCGCCGGGCGCGTCTGCGGCGAGCACCAGCCCCATCAATTCGCGGATCGCGCCGCGATCGGACAGGCCGAGCATCTCGCGGACCTGATCGGCCCTGACGCCGCCGCCCTCCATTCCGGCATGCGCGATCGCCTGATCGAGGATCGACAGCCCGTCGCGCGCCGATCCTTCCGCCGCGCGGGCGATCAGCGCCAGCGCCTCGGGTTCTGCTTCGACGCCTTCCTGTTCGGCGACCCAGGCGAAATGCGCACCCAGCTTGTCCGACGGAATGCGCCGCAGGTCGAACCGCTGGCAGCGCGACAGCACCGTCACCGGCACCTTGTTGACCTCGGTCGTCGCGAACAGGAATTTGACGTGTTCGGGCGGCTCCTCGAGCGTCTTGAGCAGCGCATTGAACGCGTTCTTCGACAGCATGTGGACTTCGTCGATGATGTAGATCTTATAGCGCGCGGAAACCGCCGAATAGCGCGACGCATCGATGATCTCGCGCACATCGTCGACGCCCGTGTGGCTGGCGGCGTCCATCTCGATCACGTCGATATGCCGCCCCTCGGCGATCGCGCGGCATGGCTCGCAGACGCCGCAGGGATCGATCGTCGGGCCGCCCTGCCCGTCCGGCCCGATGCAGTTGAGCGCCTTGGCGATCAGCCGCGCGGTCGAGGTCTTGCCGACGCCGCGCACCCCAGTGAGCAGAAACGCATGCGCCAGCCGGCCGCGGTTGATCGCGTTGCCCAGCGTCGTCACCATCGCATCCTGGCCGATCAGCTCGGCAAAGGTCTGCGGCCGATATTTGCGCGCCAACACGCGGTAGGCTTCGGCCTTCGCAGGCTGCGCGGGTTCGCCGAGATCGAGGGAATCGCTCATCGGATGCTATCTAGGCATGCGCGAGCGCGATGTCGAAGGCCGAGGTGAAGTGGAGAAAGTGGAGAGTGTCGCGCGGGTCCGCCAGGGTTGCCTCCGCGGCCAGAAATTCGGGCGCGACGGAGGGTGTCGATGATCATGGTTTGTTCTATAGCGAGAAGGGACGTTGTAGGAAAGGCCGTGCCCCGCAGGAAAAGTCACCCCGGACCTGTTCCGGGGTCCACGTTGCCAGTCGCTCCGGCCTCGCTTGTGGCGCGGTGGATGCCGGAACGAGTCCGGCATGACGACAGAGCGAAGGCATTTGTGAAAGCGTCGCGGCGGAGCCGCGCCGTCGGCCGGCGCTTGGGCGCCGCCGGCCGCAGCGCCGCTTGGCGCGATTTAGCATTTGCTAAATCTTGGCGGCGCTGGTGGGAGCCGGAACGACCCGTGGCGAAATCGTTGCGGCTGCTTCCTTCCGGACCTGACCGGGTTGGCGACGACCACGTCCGCCCGACTCCCGCGCGCCATATGGCGGAGCCGGGCGGCGTGTTCAAGCCTTAGTACCAGACGGTATGGCAGCGGCGAACGCGGCGGTGGTGGTACCAATGCGTGTTGCAGACGAGACGGTGGCGGCGCGCATGGCCGCGGCGATGCCGGACGACGTGACGCGTCACGACGCGTTCGTGGACCACGCGTCCGTGATGCTGCGCCGAGGCGGCGGTGGGGGTTAGACTGGCGGCGGCTACAAGCCCAGCGGCGAGAAACGCGAACATCTTCATGGCTCAATCCTCTCTCATGCCAAACGCGGCGCAAGCGTAATGATCTAACGTCGCTGCATGTTCCGTGCGGAGGGCGGAATTTTGACGGTGAGGCCATCGAGCGCGGCGTCGAGCATGATCTGGCACGCCAGCCGGCTGGTGCGCGTCGCGCCGACGGCAAGATCGAGCATGTCCTCCTCGTCCTCGCTGGCCGGCGGCAGTTTGGCGAAATCCTGCGCGTCGACGATGACGTGGCAGGTCGAGCAGGCCATCTGGCCTTCGCACGTTCCCTCGAGCGGTTGGCCGTATGCCTGAGCGAGATCGAGCAGCCGATCGCCCGGCGATCCTTGCACGTCCTCGACCGTCACGCCGTCCGCGGCGATGAAGCGGACCGCGATCATGCCGCGATCCGCTGCGCATCGGCGGCGGCGGCGATGCGATCGATCGCGTCGGTCAGTTCCAGCGCGGTCGTATAGCGGCCGAAGCCGAGCCGGACGCTCGATCGCGCCTCCGCATCGCTGAGGCCGATCGCGCGCAACACATGGCTGGGCCGGCCCGAGCCGCTGACGCAGGCCGAGCCGGCGGAAAAGGCGATGTCGCGCAGGTCGCTGATCAGGCGGGCGACATCGAGGCCGTCGCGCCGGATGTTGAGGTTGCCGTGATACCGCGGCGCGGCGGCGCCGTTGAGCCGCCAGGTCGTCGCCCCGGGCTCGTTCCGGGGTCCACTGCGCCTCGCGCCCGGAGCGGAATGCGGCGCGGTGGATGCCGGAACGAGTCCGGCATGACGGTCTTCGAGACCGAGCCGCTCCGCCGCCGCCTGCCACAGTCGCTCGACATGCGCCGCATCGTCATCGGCGCGGCGTGCCATCAGCGCCGCCGCCATGCCGAACCCGGCACACAGCGCCGGCGACAGCGTGCCCGATCGCCCCGGCGATTCCTGCCCGCCGCCGTGGAGCAGCGGCTCCAGCGCGACGCCGTCGCGGACCCACAACGCCCCGATCCCCTTCGGCCCATGGATCTTGTGCGCCGACACCGCGATCAGATCGCACTCCTCGGGCACGGCGACGCGGCCATAGCCCTGCGCCGCGTCGCACAGCATCAGCGCACCAGCCGCGCGCGCCAGCCGCGCGAGCTCGGCGACCGGCTGGGTCACGCCGATCTCATTGTTGACCAGCATCGCCGCGACCAGCCCCACGCCCGGCACGATCGCCGCCCGCGCGGCGTCCAGATCGACGATCCCGTCCGCGCCTACCGGCAGCACCGTCACCGCGCGGCCGCGCCGGCGCTCGGCTTCGACGGTGTCGAGCACCGCGGCGTGTTCGGTGGCGATCGTCACGATTGCGCCGGTCGTTCCCTTGATCGCCCAGTTGAGCGCCTCGGTCGCGCCGCTGGTGAAGGCGACGCGGCCGCCCGGCGGCAACAGCGCCGCGACCTGATCGCGGGCATGCTCGACCGCCGCCTTGGCCGCGCGGCCCTCGCGATGCGGCGAATGCGGGTTGGCATGCTGCGATTCGAGCCATGGCAGCATCGCCGCCAATGCCTCGGGCGCGAGCGGCGTCGTCGCCTGGTAATCGAGATAGCTCACGCCGCCGCCCGCCGCGTTTCGCGGGCAATGGTGCGCCAGGCGTTAATGAAGCGATCGATGTCCGTCGCGCTGGTGGTGCGCCCGAAGCTCACCCTCACGACTTCGCGCGACGCTGCTTCGTCCCAGCCCATCGCGCCGAGCACATGGCTTGGTTTCATGCTGCCCGACGCGCAGGCGCTGCCCGCCGAAACGGCGATGCCGGCCATGTCGAAGCGGATCAGCTGCGTCGTGGCGGCGACGCCGGGCATTCGGTAGGCGCCGATCGCCGGGTGGCGTGGCGCATCGGCAGCGACGACCTCGCCGCTTGAGCGGCTGATGGCGTCGTCTAGCGCGGCGCGTAGCGCGGCCATCGCCGACAGGTCTTCGGGCTCGGCGAGCGCGGCGGCATAGCCGAGCGCGCCCGGCAGATTCTCGGTGCCGGGGCGGTAGCCGCGTTCCTGCCCGCCGGTCGGGTTGAGCGTCGCGAGATCGCGCACCAATAGCGCCCCGATGCCGGCCGGGCCGCCGCGCTTGTGCGAGGACAGCGCGACGAAATCGGCGTGCGCCGCGACATCCCCATCGGCGCCGGCGGGCATTTGCGCGGCATCTACGAGCAGCAGCGCGCCGGCGGCGTGAGCCGCATCGGCCAGCGCGGCAATCGGCTGGCGCACGCCGGTTTCGCTATTGGCCCATTGCACGCAGACCAGCGCGCGCGGCCCCTCGGCGAGCGCTGCGCCGAGCTTTTCTGGCGCGAGCAGGCCGTCGGCGCCGACCGCTAGCACCGCGGAATCGGGCGCGGCACGGATCACCGCATCATGCTCGACCGCCGAGATCAGCCGCCGCGCTGCGACCGACCGATTGAGCGCGATCGCCAGCGATTCGCTCGTCCCGCTGGTCAGCAGCGTTTCGCCCGGCCAATCGTACGCCGCGGCGATCGCAGCGCGCGCGCCTTCGAGCGCGGCGCGGGCGGCGCGGCCCTCGGCATGCGGCGACGACGGATTGGCCCAGCGCGTCATGCCGTCGGCGACGGTGGCGCGCGCCGCCGCGGTCATCGGCGTGGTGGCGGCATGGTCCAGATAGAGACGGTCGGCCAAGGCGGGTCCAGAATGATTGCGAAATGAGCGTGCCCACCTATATAGCCCGCACGCTTTTCCGCGCCACCACGCGCCTCAAACTATCCGCAGGTCCCATGCCCGAAGTCATTTTTCCCGGCCCCGAAGGCCGTCTCGAAGGGCGTTTCGCCCCCGCCCCGCGCCCGCGCGCGCCCGTCGCGATGATCCTCCACCCGCATCCGTCCAGCGGCGGCACGATGAACAACCGCATGGTGCAGGAGCTCTACAAGACCTTCCAGCGCCGCGGTTTCGCCACGCTGCGCTTCAATTTCCGCGGCGTCGGCAAGAGCCAGGGCGTGTTCGACAACGGCATCGGCGAGTTGAGCGATGCGGCGAGCGCGCTCGATTGGGTGCAGAGCTTTCACCCCGAGGCGCAGACGACATGGATCGCCGGCGTCAGCTTCGGCGCGTGGATCGGCATGCAGTTGCTGATGCGCCGCCCGGAAATCCGCGGCTTCATCTCGATCGCGCCGCCGGCCAACATGTACGATTTCACGTTTCTTGCGCCGTGCCCCTCATCGGGGATCATCATTCAGGGCGAGGGCGACGAAGTGGTGCAGCCGCTCGCGGTGCAGAAGCTGGTCGACAAGCTGCGCACGCAAAAGCACATCACCATCCACCACGACGTGATCCCGCGCGCCAATCACTTCTTCCAAGACGAGATGCCCGAACTGATGCAGTCGGTGGACAATTATCTCGACATGCGGCTGGACCCGAACTCGCCGATTAAGTAACGCGCCGCGCGGCGATTTAGCGTCGCTAAATCGCGCTCCCCGCGGCGCGTGCGGCCGGCGGCGCTAAAGCGCCGACCGACGGCATGGGCTTCGCCCATGCCAGCCACGCCATGTCTCCAACGTGCCGCGAACGCTGGGAAGAAAAGCGGGACCCCGGGTCGAGCCCGGGGTGACGAACGAACATCACCCCGCCTTCAAAACCGCCGAATCGAGATGCCACCGCAACTGTTCAGCGCTGGCCCCGTCGACATCGTTCACCCGCCGCAGCGTATAACGCCCGGCGAAGCGCTGCTCGGTCCCGTCCTTGAGCGTCGCATGCACCGTCACCGGCACATCGACGAACACCGATCCCGCCGCACCCTCGCCGTTGGTCGGTGCGCCCGCATCGACCGAGACCGACGCGGTCTGCGCAAAGCCGCGCTGGAATTGCGCGAAGCTTTGGTTGCTGGCCTGGCCGTCGCGGTCCCACTGGGCGTAAGCCGTACGGAAATCACCGCGGTCGATCGCATCGTAATAGCGCTCCACTACGGCAACCGCCGCCTCGGACGAACCGCGCGACGGCTCGGCTGCAGGAGGCGGCGCAGGCGTGGATTTAACCGCCGCGGTTGGCGCGGGCGTGGGCTCGACCGCCGCGGTCGTCGCCGTATCGACGGGCTGGGCAGGCTGCGCGCTTCCCTTACCGGTTTGGGGCGTGGCATTGCAGCCGGCTAGCCCCAGTGTAACTGCTGCCAGCAGCGTCGCGGCGGTCCGATGGGGCATGGTATGTCCTCTCGTCGTTGATCCGAGCGCGGTAAACGACTGACGCCCGAAGAGAGGTCCGGCATTGTCGCTCCTCCCGTCTTTGCGAGCGTAGCGAAGCAATCCAGGGCGATGCGCGACGCTGGATTGCCGCGCTGCGCTCGCAATGACGAGGCGACGGCGCCCGCCGTCACATCGTCCAGATCGCGACGTTCGCCACCAGCACCGCGGCCATCACCAGCATCAGGATGCCCTTGGTGCGTCCGTCGCCGCCGCGGCGCAGCAGCGCGATGCCGCCGATCACCAGCGCGAAGGCGGCCAGCATCGCGATCGCGGGCGCCAGCGTGCTCATGCCGGCTCGGCGACGCGCTGCGCTGCGCCGGCCAGCGCGCGGCCGTAAGCCTCCGCGTCGACATTGCCGCCGGACAGCAGCACCAGCATCCCCTCGGCCGCGGGCACGATCCCCGCCAGCACCGCGGCGAGCGCCACCGCGCCGCCCGGCTCGATCACCAGATGGAGCTTTTCCGCCGCCCAGCGCTGCGCGATGCGCACCTGCTCCTCGCTTACCGCGAAGCCTTTGGCGTCCCGCTTGGCGAGTAGATCGAAGGTCAGCGGCGACACTTCCTTGGTCATCAGCGCGTCGCATGCGGTGGGCGGCGCATCGGCGCCGGCCGGCTCGATCCACGACGATTCGAGGCTGCGGCGCATATCGTCCCAGCCTTCGGGCTCCACTACGCTGATCCGCGCCTCGGGCAGCGCCAGCGCCAGGCCCGAGGCGAGCCCCCCGCCGCCGCACGGCGTGACGACATGATCGGGCGCCGGCAATCCGGCATCGATCATCTGCTTCGCCGCCTCGATTCCCGCACTGCCCTGCCCTTCGATGATCCACGGATCGTCGAAGCTCGGCACCAATGTCGCGCCCCGCGCCTCGGCGAGCCCTGCGGCGATCGCCTCGCGGCTTTCGGTCGCGCGATCATAGGTCACCACTTCCGCGCCGAGCGCCAGCGTGGCCTCGCGTTTCACCTTGGGCGCGTCGGCCGGCATCACGATCAGCGCGTTGATGCCGAGGCGCTTCG
The DNA here is from genome assembly GCA_006438735.1 of Sphingomonas koreensis. Lineage (GTDB taxonomy): Bacteria > Pseudomonadota > Alphaproteobacteria > Sphingomonadales > Sphingomonadaceae > Sphingomonas > Sphingomonas koreensis_A. Next base: position 954,253 of record RCZF01000001.1, read on the forward strand.
CCGCCCACGCCACGCCCTGCGCATGATTGCCCGACGAGAAGGCGACGACACCGCGTTTGCGCGCGTCCGAATCGAGCGCGGTCAGCCGGTGCCATGCGCCGCGCAGCTTGAACGCGCCCATCGGTTGCAGCGATTCGGCCTTGAAAGCGACCCGCGCACCTTCGATGTCATGGACGAACAGCGGCGTAGGCGGCAGGATTTGCGCGATTTTCGCCGCGGCGTCGCGCACGCCGGCCCGCGTTGGTTGTCGCACGATCGTCACTGTTCACCTCGCTTTGCGGACACACGCTTTACATGGCGCGTTGCTGATCCTATGTCGCGCTTCCCGCTGCCCCATGGGACTTCCTACCGCAAGGCAGCTTTCTACGAACTACCCCTGGAGGTCCCTTGAATTGCACAAGCATCATAACGCGCTGGGGCTAGCGAGCGCCCCCGTCGATGTCACCCGTGGCATCGATATTGCTCGGCTTGGCCCGGTCCAGCCCGTCACGCTCGTTCGTCCGCATTCCGCGGCGCGCGCGGCCCGATTCTTCGTCGAGAAGTTTCCGGGGCGGTCACTCTATGCGGTCAAGGCGAACCCATCGCCCGATTTGATCCGCATCCTTTGGGATAGCGGCATTACGCATTACGATGTCGCCTCGATCGCCGAGGTGCGGCTCGTCGCGCGCACACTGCCGGAAGCGACTCTGTGCTTCATGCACCCTGTGAAAGCCGAAGAAGCGATCGCCGAGGCCTATTTCAGCCACGGCGTGCGCACCTTCAGCCTCGATTCGCTTGAGGAGCTGGCCAAGATCATGCGCGCCACCAGGGACGCGACCGATCTCACGCTGTGTGTGCGACTGCGTGTGTCGTCGGAACATGCCAAGCTCAGCCTCGCCGCCAAGTTCGGCGCGGCGCCGCATGAAGCCAAGGAATTGCTGTTTGCCGCGCGGCAGGCGGCGGACGCGCTCGGCATCTGCTTCCACGTGGGCAGCCAGGCGATGACGCCCGAGGCTTATGCCGCGGCGATGGAGCGCGTGCGCGCGGCGATCGTCGAGGCGGCCGTTACCGTCGATGTGATAGACGTCGGCGGCGGTTTCCCCAGCGTCTATCCGGGCATGGAGCCGCCCGAGTTGACGCGTTACTTCGAGACGATCCACCGCGCGTTCGAAAGCCTGCCGATTTCCTATTCGGCCGAGTTGTGGGCCGAACCGGGCCGTGCCTTGTGCGCCGAATATTCGTCGCTGATCGTCCGCGTCGAGCGGCGTCGTGGCGATGAACTCTACATCAACGACGGTGCCTACGGCGCGTTGTTCGATGCCGCGCACATCGGTTGGCGCTTCCCGGTCGCGCTGCTGCGCGAGCCGGAAAGCAACACGCGCGACATGGCGTTTAGCTTCTACGGCCCGACCTGCGACGATCTCGATCACATGACCGGCCCGTTCCTGCTGCCCGCCGACGTCAAGGCCGGCGACTATATCGAAATCGGCATGCTCGGCGCTTATGGCTCGGCGATGCGCACCGCGTTCAACGGCTTTGGTTCGGACGAAACGGTGATCGTGACCGACGAACCGATGGCGAGCCTCTATGCCGAAGAGGCCGAGACGGTTTCGTCGAACGTCGTCACGCTGTAACAGCCCTTCATTACCGCCTCCTTCCTCCCCTCCCGCAAGCGGGAGGGGATCGAGGGGTGGGCTCGCGCTCACCATCAGGCGAAACGCCCGCAACAGGCCGGGCGCCCACCCCCTAGCCCCCTCCCGCAAGCGAGAGGGGGAATGAGGACAGAGAATGACCGACACGATCAACGACACCCGCAAGGCCGAACTTCTCTCGACCACCGTCGAACATATCGACATCACCAGCTTCGACGCGCGGCCGATCGTGGACGCGATGAAGAAGATGAGCTTCACCAGCCGAGATCTGGGCCGCGCCACGGGCATCTACAACCAGATGCTCGCCGACAAGGACTGCTCGATCTTCCTCGTCATCGCCGGTTCGACCTCGGCCGGCGGCTGCATGGACCTCTATGCCGAGCTGGTGCGCAACAACATGGTCGACGGGATCGTCGCCACCGGCGCCTCGATCGTCGACATGGATTTCTTCGAAGGGCTTGGCCACAAGCACTACCAAGCGCTTGAAGTTCCTGACGATGATACGCTGCGCTCGCTGCTGATCGACCGGATCTACGACACCTATATCGACGAAGAGCAGCTGCAGGATTGCGATCATACGATTTACGAGATCGCCAATTCGCTTGAAGCGAAGCCCTATTCGAGCCGCGCCTTCATTCGCGAGATGGGCAAGTATCTCGTCGAGCATGGCAAGAAGGACAACAGCCTCGTCAAACTCGCCTATGAGCATGACGTGCCGATCTTCTGCCCGGCGTTTGTCGATTCATCGGCAGGTTTCGGGTTGGTCAAGCATCAGGTCGATCGCGCCAAGGAGGGCAAGCCGTACATGGTGCTCGACGCGATCGCCGATTTCCGCGAGCTGACCGACATCAAGATCAAGGCCGGCACCACCGGCCTGCTGATGATCGGCGGCGGCGTGCCCAAGAACTTCATCCAGGATACCGTGGTGTGCGCGGAAATCCTCGGGCATGAGGACGTGCAGGTCCATAAATACGCGGTGCAGATCACCGTCGCCGATGTGCGCGACGGGGCGTGCTCCTCATCCACGCTGCAGGAGGCGGCGAGTTGGGGCAAGGTCAACACCGGGATCGAGCAGATGGTGTTTGCCGAGGCGGGTTCGGTGATGCCGCTGCTGGCGAGCGACGCCTATCACCGCGGCCTGTGGAAGGACCGCGAAAAGCGCCGCTGGGGCGCGATTTTCGACTGATCTCCTATCTCGTCACCCCGGGCTTGACCCGGGGTCCCGCTTTCTATCGAGCGGAGAACAGTAGCGGGCCCCCTTCTCAAGGCCGGGGTGACGGAGAAAAGGTTTAGGACAATAGCGCCGGATCGAGATGCCCGGTCGGCGTCCCGCTCCGGCGATCACGCTTCTCCTCCTTCAGGATCAAAATACCGATCACCCCCACCCCCAACGCCGCCGTCATATAGAAGGCCGGCGCCATCGGGTTCCCTGTCCACTTGATCAGCGCCTGCTCGACCAATTGCGCACTCCCGCCGAAGATCGCGATCGACAGCGCATAGACCGTGCCCATCGCCCCGGCCCGCACCCGCGCCGGCAGCGACTCGGTGAACAAGGTCAGCGCCGGGCACATCGCCAGCGCCAGCAGAATCGAGAGCAGCGCGGTCATCGACAACAGCGCCGTCCCGGTGCGGAAATGGACGATCACCAGGAACGCCGGGATCGACAGCACGAACAGCAGCAGCCACGGCACCACCAGCGTCCGCTTGCGCCCATAACGATCGGCCAACCAGCCCGAGATCAGATCGGCGATCACGCTCGTCACGCCGAGCACCACCGTTGCGCCGAACGCGGTGTTGACCGCCATGTGCAGCGAATTCTGCGCGAAGGTCGTCATGTAATCGAGCGTGTAATTGCCGATCGTGCCGCCCATCAGCAGCAGCAGCCCGGCGATCGCGATCGCCAGCACGCTGCGCCCGCCCGCGCCGGTTTCGATCTGGTCGGCCTCCGCCACCAACGTCTCGGCGAGCGAACGGCGCACCCATAGCCCGAACGGCACGATCGTTGCCCCGATCAGGAACGCCAGCCGCCAGCCCCACTCGCCGAGCGCGGCCGGCGTCAGCGTCGACGACAGGATCAGCCCGATCGTGCCCGAGGCGAGCACCGCCATGTCCTGCGTGGCATATTGCAGCGACACGTAAAGCGCGCGCCGTCCGGGCGGTGCGGCCTCGACCAGGAACGCGGTGTTGGGCCCAACCTCGCCGCCGAGCGCGAAGCCCTGCAGCATCCGAAAGATCACCGCCATCACCGGTGCCGCCATGCCGATCGCTGCGTAAGACGGCGTCAGCGCCAGCCCGACGATCGCCACGCCCATCAGCGCGAACGACAGGATCATCGCGGGCTTGCGGCCCTTCCTGTCGGCGATCCGCCCGATGATGACGCCCCCGAGCGGCCGCGTGACGAAGCCGACGCCGAAGGTCGCCAAACTCAGCAGCAGCTTGTTGTCGGCGCTGCCCGGGAACAGCGCCGATCCGATCTGCGTGGCGAAAAAAGCGTAGGTGAGGAAATCGTAGAATTCGAGGCCATTGCCGGCGACCACGGCGGCGATCTGCCGCTTGCTCAGTCCGCCTGATGCCGAAGCCGTCGCCTGCGCCATGGATGCCCTTTCGCAACGCGAAGCTGACACGCGGCGCGCGCCCGCACAAGCACCGCGGGAAAACAGTTGCAAAAGCGAACCGAAAGCGCGAGCCTCGCCGCCGCAACGGGGGGAATCACCATGCTCGATCCAAGTCTCGCCATCCTGCGGCCGGTGGTCGTGCTGATCGCCTGGACATTGGTGATGCTGGTGTGGATGCTCGCTACGCGGCTGCCGGCGATGAGCGCGGCGGGGATTGATCTTGGCAAGCTGACCGGCACCAAGCCCGGCGACGCCGATCAGGCGCTGCCGCCGCGCGCGCAGTGGAAAGCACATAATTACAATCATCTGATGGAACAGCCGACGTTGTTCTACGCGGTCGCCATCGTGCTCGCGCTGATCGGCCAGGGCGGCGGGATCAACGCCGCGATCGGCTGGGGCTATGTGATCCTGCGCGTCCTCCACAGCCTCGTCCAGGCGTTGTGGAACCGCGTCGCCGCGCGCTTCGCCCTGTTCTTCCTCTCCAGCCTCGCGCTGATCGCCTTGACGCTCCACGCCGCGCTGGCGCTGTTCCTCACCTGACGCTTTTCCTTTGCGGGTCCGCGCGGTTACAGTCGCGCGACACCACCGCATAGGAGAGCCGCCATGACCATCGATCGCCGCAGCCTGATCGGCGCCGGCCTCGGCCTCACGCTCGCCGGCGCGGCACGCGCGCAGGATTGGCCGCAGCCAAGCCCTGCCGCCGGCGCGCCCGACCGGCCGGTCTGGCCGCCCGAGCATCTCACGCTGTGGCCCAAGGGCAAGATGCCCGGCGCGCCGACGACGCTCCCCGCCCCGGCCAACACGATGAACGGGCCCGCCGGCCAGCGGCAGTTGTGGCTCGCCGGGATCGCCGAGCCGATCGTCGCGGTCTATCGCCCCAAGAACCCGGATGGTCGCGCGCTGATGACGATTCCCGGCGGCGGCTATGGCTTCGTGTCGGTGCAGAACGAGGGGATCGAAGTCGCCGACACCTTCACGCCCGAAGGAATCACCGTGTTCGTGCTCGCCTATCGCCTGCCCGGCGAAGGGTGGGCGCGGCGCTGGGACGTGCCGCTGCAGGATGCGCAGCGCGCCATGCGGCTGATCCGCGCCAATGCGGGGAAATACGGCATCGACCCCGCCAAGCTCGGCATTATCGGCTTTTCCGCCGGCGGACATCTCGCCGCCTCGCTGGCGACGAGTTCGGGCGACACGGTTTATGATCCGATCGACGCCGCCGACCGGCAATCCGCCAAGCCGGCCTTTGCCGGGCTGCTCTATCCGGTGATCAACAGCGTGCTCGGCTCAAGCGGCGGCACCTACAAGAACCTGCTCGGCCCCACCCCCGATCCGGCGATCACCGCGCGCTACGACACCGACAAGCGCGTCACCGCCGACACCCCGCCGCTGTTCATCGCCCAGGCGCTCGACGACGGCACGGTGGACCCGCAGAACAGCCTGGCGATGCTGGCCGCCGCGCGTGCCGCGAAGGTGCCGGTCGAGGCGCATCTGTTCGAGAAGGGCGGGCATGGGTTCGGGCCGAAGCGCGTCCCGGAAGATGCGCTGAGCACGAAGTTGTGGCCGCAGCTGTTCTCGTCATGGATGCGGATGCAGATGGGGTGAGTGGATGGGTGGCTATCACCGCAGTTGCTAACATTTTGCAATTTGCTAACCTGAGCCAGTGAGCCGCATTTTTGCTAACCTTGTCGCCATTCTCTCAGGTGTGCTTCTCGCCGTTCTGCTCGAACGTTTGACCTCGGCACCTCCAGAGGTTGGCGCAGCAATTTCGGGCATTTTCGCAGTCGGGTTTTACGATCTAGTTCGCCGATATAGGCGACGGGGAGCGGACTTCCGCTAAGCACCAATTAAGAACGTTATTCTTCGTCTCCCAGGCCTTGATCCGACGTCCCGCTCTTCACGAACAGACGAAAGAAGCGGGATCCCGGATCAAGCCCGGGATGACGGCGGAAGGGACGGCTCGCTGCCGCCCTATCTCGGCGTTCGTCGCCAATAGACGGCTACCCAAACAGCCTCATCATCGATCGCTCCAGCATCATCAGCTGCCACAAGGTCCGCCCATGCTCCGACCGGCCGAAGCGATGATCGTCGGCGAGCTTCTCGATCGCGGCCATGTCGAACCACCCCGTGCCGCCGAGCGTTCGCGATCGGGCCAGCGCGCTCGCTTCGTCCGCCAGGCTCCCTCGGAACCACGCGCTGATCGGCGTCACGAAGCCCATCTTGGGGCGATACAGCACCTCGCGCGGCAGATAGCGCTCCATGCCCTTTTTCATCAACCATTTGCCCTGCCCGCCGCGCAGGCGCATCGACACCGGCAGGCTCGCGGCGAATTCGATCAGCCGGTAATCGAGCAGCGGCTCGCGCGCCTCCAGGCTCACCGCCATGCTGGTGCGATCGACCTTGGTCAGGATGTCGCCGGGTAGCCAATGCTTCAAATCGGCATATTGCGCGCGGTCGATCGGATCGCGCGCCGGGGCATCGCGCATCGTCTCGATATAGCGCGTCTCGCCGCGGTGCCCGCCGAGCTGCGCGCGCGCCGAATCGGTGAACAGTCGGTCGCGGATCGCCGGCGCGGTGACGCCGACCGAGGTCGCATAGGCTTCCTCGCCGTCGCGCGCGAGGTTGAGCAAGGTCGATTTCGCGCGAAACGCCCGCGGCGCCCAATCGGCCTTGGGATACCAGCCGCCAAGCGTGCCGAACACGCTGCGGCGCAGATCGGCGGGAAGCAGCCCGCGCACCCGCTCCTCGGCCGCCTGGAAACGATAGCGGCGATAGCCGGCGAGCGCCTCGTCCGCCCCGTCGCCCGACAGCGCCACCGTCACGCTCTCGCGCGCCAGCTCACAGACGCGGTAGGTGGCGAGCGCCGAGGCGTCAGCGAACGGCTCGTCGAACGCGGCGACGAGCGTATCGATCAACGCGAAATCGTCCGCCGCGACGACGCGCTCGCGGTGATCGGTGGCGAAGCGTTTGGCGACCGCATCGGCATAGCTGCGCTCGTCATGCCCAGCCTCATCGAAGCCGATCGTGCAGGTCTTGACCGCGCGCTTCGACGCCTCGGCCATCAGCGCGACGACCGCCGAGCTATCCACCCCGCCCGACAGGAACGCGCCGAGCGGCACGTCCGACACCAGCCGCGAGCGTACGCCCGCGCGCATCAGATCGACCAGTTGCTCCTCGAGCGCGCGCGCCGACCCCTTCGCACGGTTCGAGAAATCCACGTCCCACCATTGCTGCGGCCGCGGCACCGGCTTGCCGCGCTCGACCAGCAGACTGTAGCCGGCGGCGAGTTTCTTCACGCCGGCGACGAGGCACGCGTCGTCGGGCACATAGCCGAGCGCCATGAAATCCTCGACCGCGCGGATATCGGGCACGCGGCGCAGCAGCGGGTGGGCGAGCAGACCCTTGAGTTCGGAGGCGAACGCCAGCGCACCGTCCGACAGCTCGACATAATGGAGCGGCTTCACGCCGAGCCGATCGCGCGCCAGGAACAGGCTCTGCCGCTCGGCGTCGTGCAACGCGAAGGCGAACATGCCGTTCAACCGATCGAGCATCGCCGGGCCCCATGCGCGCCAGCCGTGGATCAACACTTCGGTATCGCTGTCGGTGCGGAACACCGCGCCCCTGGCTTCGAGCGCGGCACGGACTTCCTGAAAATTGTAGATTTCGCCGTTATAGGTGACGACGATCTTTTCGTCGGCCGAGGCCATCGGCTGCGCGCCGCCGCCGAGATCGATGATCGACAGCCGCCGATGCCCGAAGCCGACGCCGGGCGCGGTCCACACGCCGCTGCCGTCGGGGCCGCGATGCGCGAGCACATCGGTCATCGCCCGGATGCGCGCGGGATCGACTGGTTTGGGCGTGGCCGGGTAGAATAGCCCGGCGATGCCGCACATCAGCTGCCGACCGGTATATGGTTCCCCGTTCGCCTTGAGCTTGTCGAGGGGCGTGGGGCGCCCCGTGCTTCGACAGGCTCAACACGAACGGAGGAAAGGCGATCAGCCAGCGCATCGAGCGGGCCGAGCGCGCTCAGGAACCGCTCGATCGCTGCGCGCGGATCGCGCCCCGGCGTCACCTCGGCCGACAGATGGATCGCCACCGCGCGCTGCGGACCGCCGAGCAGCTTCGCCTTGAGCGTCTCTAGCTTCACGATGTTGGGGCTCGCGGTGAGGACATTGCCGATCCGATACCATGTCGCGACGATCCGTTCGACATCTCCCGGCGCGGTTATCCGCATCGCGCTGCCGCCGGCAATGGGCGCGACATCCTCGACCCGCACCCACACATCGTTCTGTCGCAAAACGCCGGTGCCGAAGGTGACGATTTCCCTGCCCTGCTGCTGCCCGGCGAACACCGCCAGCGACAGATCGACTGCATCGCCATCGGCATCGGCGTAGCGCCCGACCAGGAAGCGATCGGCGCCGGGGTAATACGGCGTCCACGGCGCGCGCGTGGATAGCGGCGCGCGGGTCCAGCCGGGCACGCTTGGCAGGTCGATATGATCCGGCAGTACATCCTCACGAAAAATGACGGCCTGCGCCCACATCGGAAAAATTCCGGCAGTCGCCAGCGTCAGCAAAGCCGCCGCCCAGACCGCGATCCGGGCGCGTGGTAGCTCCTGCAAGGCGGCGACATCGACCCACGGCGCGAGCGGATCGCGATCGAACCAGCGCCACCCGATCGCCAGCACCGCGGCCATCACCAGGCCGAAGAAGATCCAGCCATAAACGATGTGATCATAGCCTGTCGCCTGCGCCACCGACGTCAGATGCGCAGCATAGATCGTCCCGAATGCCCTGAGCGCGTTGGCGAGGATCGGCACCACCAACGCCATCGCTATGAACGCCGCGCGCCGCCGCCACGATACGAAGCAGACATTGGCGACGAGCGTGCCGAACGCAATCATCGCAATCTCGAACTTTGCCCCCGAACAGGCCTCGGCAACTTCGAAATAGCCGTTTGGAATCGTGATCAAAACCCCATCGACCGTGGCCGGCACGCCGACCGCGTGGAGCATCGGCATGATCATGGTGACGGTGACGGTCTGCAGCGGCCCTTCCATGCTCTCGCCAAACGGCACGAGGAAGAAGGCGTAAGCCATTGGGAACAGGAGCGCGCGCGCGATCGTCGGGCCGAGGATCGTGACCACCGCGCCTTGCAGCATAACGATCAGCCCGAGCTGCCGAAACAGATCGACCGACGCCGCCGCGCCAACCAGCCAGACGCTCCCGCCGGATACGACGATCGCTAGGCCAGGCCACCACGCAACCGGCTGCAATTGCGAAATATCACCGCGGCGCTGCCATACCAGCCAAGCGATCACCGGGCCGATGAACAGGCAATGCCCGAAGGTCGTGCTGGTCCACCACAGATCGGCAAGCGTCGCGACGTCATCGCGGAACAGCGCGAGCAGCGCCAGCGCGACGATCCCGAGTGCGAGGAGATGGCGGCGCCAGGCCGTAACCGGCGCGGCGAAATCGGCGGCGGGCATGGCGATCGTCATGCCGCGCTCCGGGTGGTGGCGGCCGTATCAAACCCCATGATCGGGTCGAGCGTCGCCAATCGGGCGTCCCAGCCGTACCGCGCGATCACGCGGGCACGCGCGGCGCGGCCGAGCGTGTCGGCGGCAGCGCGGTCCTGAATCAGCTCAACAACGCGCGCCGCGAATGCGGGCGCATCTTCGCCGACCTGGATCGTGCCATCGTGATCGATGCCCTCGGCGGCGGCGGGCGAAGCGACGACGGGCCGCGCCATCGCCATCGCTTCGAGCACCTTGTTCTGCACGCCACGCGCCAATTGCAGCGGCGCGACGACGACCGACGCGGCGGCAAGCCAGCCGCGCACGTCCGGCACTTCGCCGGTGACGGTGACGCCGGGCAGGCTCGCCAGCGCGGCGACGCGCGGATCGGGCTTGCGACCGACGATGGCGAAGCGCGCGTCGGGCACGGTATCGCGCACCAGCGGCAGGATGCGCCGCGCGAAGCGATCGACCGCGTCCACGTTCGGGCGATAGTCCATCTGCCCGGTAAAGACGATCAAGGGTTCGGGGTGAGCGACGGCAGCGAATGACGCTGCGGGGTCGAACGATGCGGTGTCGATGCCGTTTTCGATCGCGACGGCGTTGGCGCCGCCATGCTGACGGAAAAGCGCGGCTTCCGCACCGCTGACGAACAGGCTGGCATCGGCGCGAGCGGCGATCCGGCGCTCGAACGCGGCGAGCAGACGTGCCTCCCGGCGCATCATCCAGGACATTGGTCCGCGGGCATCATCGGCGTAAGCGGCGAATTTGGCCGAATCCATATCGACGAAATCCATCACGATCCGGCCCGGGAAATGGGCCGGAAGATATTGCGCCATTTGGCCCGAAAAGACGAAAATCGTTTCTATCTGGTGCGTTGCGAGCGTTTTCTTCACGGCGCTGGCAACAGCTTGCGACGCAAAGGCGGTCAGCGACACCGGCTTGCCGGCCGCGAGCGCCTCGATCGCGGCACGCCCCCTGCCCTTCGTGCGATCGACGATCGTCCGGCTCGCGGTCAGCTGCGCGAGCGCGGCGTCATGACCGCGATCGGCGTCGTCATCGGCGAAGGCGATCAGGTGGACGCGGGCGTGCGCGGCGAGGTGGCGCAGCAGATGATAGCTATGGATCTTGTCGCCGCGGTTGGGTGGATAGGGCACGCGGTGCGCCAGGAACAATATGTCGCCCATCAGCCGAGCCCCCGCGCGATCGGCGGGCCGATGCGGTTGGCGAGCCACAGCGGCAGTTTCTTCCATGCCGCGACCTGGAACCGGTAGCGCGGGCTCATCGGATTGATTTCGCGCGGCGCAGCGCCCGCGGCGGTGCGCACGGCATAGGCCAACGGGTGCGGCTCGAAACCCCAATTCTTCTTGAATGCCGCCGGCCCGGTGCCCGCCTTCGATCGGCCGAAATCGAAGCGCGTGCAGCCTCGTTCGCGGGCGTGGCGCATCAGCGCGAAATACATCAGGTCGTTGGCGCGCAACGATCTCGCCGAAAAAGTCCCGCCACCCCAATAGGGATAGACCGTGCCGTTGAAGTAGAGACTGAGCACGCTCGCGACCGGCTTGCCGCCATCGCGCACCGTCAGCACATCGGCCACTTCGCCGAGTTCGTCGATCACCGCGCTGAACAAGGCGCGCGGGAACACCGGCGTGCCGAGGTTGCGGACCGACTCGGCATAGACGGCGTAATGCGCGGCGAGATCGCGCAAGTCGCTGCCGGTTTCGACCGTCAGATCGCCGGCAAGCGCCTTGCGCACCTCGGCGCGCTGTTTGCGCGGGATCGCCTTGAGCTCGGCGTCGTCGTCGCTCGCCAGATCGCGGGCGAAGCCGAGATAGGTTTCCTCGTCGACATGCCAGCCGTGATCGGGGGTCGGCCCGCCGCGGAGCTCGAGCGTCGGGCAGCCGAGCTGCTCCGCGAGAGTCCACGCCGCCGTTACCAGCGCGCCGCAGCTTGCCTCGTCATGCGACAGCACGCCGCCATCGACCGCGAAGCCGCTCGACACCAACGCGCTGCCGAACAGCGGCGAGCGGATCGCGGTTAACGGGAGCACGCCGGCCAGATCCCCGCCGGCGTGTTCGGCGAGCAGATAATGGCTCGCCTGGCGACAGCCGCGCTCGATCGCGCGGCTCCAACCGGTTAGGTGGAACGGCGTGCCGTCACGGTGATCTCGGACGAAGGTGTTGATCCGGGCGCACTCGCCAGCGTCATCGAGATTGGCGGCGCGCAGCTCGATCGGCGGCGAGGGCCTGAGCGCCGTCATCCAAGCCGCGCCGCCTCGCGCGCGGCGATGGCGTCGATCCGGCCCCAGCGATGCGTGCCGACAAGCTGACGCAACTTGCCAGCCATCGCGCCCAAGCGGCTGTAATGGCGCAGTTTCGATTTGAACGGTGCATCGGCGACGCGGGGCTGGCCGGGATCGATTTCCCACGGATGGAAATAGAAGATCGCGGGTCGGCCGTCGGTGTTGACCTGCCGCACCGCCCAATTGGTGAAGGCCGAGGGAAACAGGCGGAAAAAGCCGCCGCCGGTCGCCATGTTGCGGCTGCCGATCCGGGCGGTCGTCACCGGCAGCTCGATAAGCGCAGCGCCAGCGATCGGGCGGAAGGCGAAGCGCGGTGCGTCTGGCCAGCCGTAATGATCGTGCTTCACTGGCGCGACGCTAGACGAATAGGCATAGCCTTCCTCCGCCAGCACCTGATGCGCCCAGGGCGTGCGCTTGTCGATCGAGAAGCTCGGCGCGCGGTAGCCGGTGACGGCGACGCCGGCGGCATCCTCCAGCGTCTTACGCGCGCGGCGGGTGTCGTCGCGGAATTGCTCGGGCGTCATCGTGAAGACGCGCTGGTGATCGACGCCGTGGCTGGCGACTTCGTGCCCAGCCGCGATGATTCGGCGCATCAATGCGGGGCAGCGCTCGGCGACCCAGCCGAGCGTGAAGAAGGTCGCCTTCGATCCCGATTCGGCGAACAGATCGAGCACCGCATCGGTATTGTCCTCGACGCGCGATTGCAGCGTCGGCCAATCGGCCTTGTCGATCACGCGCTCGAACGCGCCGACCTGGAACCAGTCCTCGACATCGACCGACAGGCCGTTCTCGATGCCCATGGCGGCGCTCACGCCGCCGAGGTTTCGCGCGCCCCGTCGTGCCGCGCGGTATCGGCCTCGACCCAATCGACCAGCAATGTGAGGACGCGGCGGAGCGCGGTGTTCTGCTCCTCGACGCGCGCTTCGAGCATGATGATACGGCGGACCAGCTCGTCGGCGTCGCCCGCGACGAGCGGCGGCGCGGCCTCGCCCGGCTCGGGAGCATCGCCCTTCATGTCGTCGATCACGGCGCGGACGATGGCGCCGTCGATCAGTTCGAGCCCCTCGATCGCGCCGTAGAGCAAGACGCGCGCGGCCAGCTGGTTGAGCAACCGCGGCACGCCGCCCGATCCCTGATAGAGCGCATCGAGCGCGTCGCCGGTGAAATCGGGCCGCCCCTGCCAGCCGACCAGCGACAGCCGGTGGATCATATAGGGCTCGACCTCATGCGCCTCCATCGGCTCGAGATGGTGGACGGCGATGACGCGCTGACGCAATTGCTCGAGCGCGTCCGAGCCATGCAGCCGATCGCGGAACTCGGGCTGGCCGAGCAGGAAGATCTGCACCAGCGCCTGGCCGCCCGATTGGAAGTTGGACAGCATGCGCAATTCTTCGAGCGAATCGACCGGCAGCGCCTGCGCCTCATCGACGATCAGCAGCGTGCGCCGGCCCGAGCGCGCGACCGCCTGCAGCCCGGCCTCGATCCGTTCCAGCAACTGAGCCTTGCTCAGCCCGGCCGTAGCGATGCCGAACCCGCCGGCGACCAGCCGCAGCAGATCGTCGGCCTCGACCTGCGTCGTGACGATCTGGATGACGTGCTGACGCTCACGGTCGATCGTCGCCATCAGATGGCCGACCAGTGTGGTCTTGCCCGCACCGATATCGCCGGTGATCACGATGAAGCCCTCGCCCTGCGTCAGCCCGAAGCCGAGATAGGCCATCGCCTTGCGATGCGTCGCGGTTTCGTACCAGAAGCGCGGATCGGGGGTCAGCGCGAACGGCCGGCCGGTCAATCCGTAATGATCTTCGTACATCGTCACATCCTGCCTGGTGTGGTCTGTCGCACGTTCAGAACTGGTATCGCGCGCTGATCAGCGCCTGCGCGGAGATATTCTTGTCCGCCGCATCGGCATCGTAGGCGAACAGCCCGAGCGAGGCGACCGTCTGGATGCGGCCGAAGCTGCGGTTGTAGCTGCCGGTCGCGCCGGTGCCGAAGGTATGGCCGGCGCCGGGGATGCCGCTGTCGTAATAATCGGCGTAGAGATCGCCCTCGATGCTCGAACGCGAGTCGAGCGCGCGCGACAGGAAATATTGCGCGTAATAGCTTTCGTCATCGACGCCGCTGATCGTGAAATCGGTGTTGCCGCTGGGCGCGTAGAAATGCCGCTGGGCATAGCCGACGCCGAAGCCGGAACGCACCGGCCCGCGGCTGGCGACGATCACCGCGTCGATCCCGCGGGCGCGATAGCCCGAGCTGGAGATCGACTGGAACACGTTATTCAGACAACCGCCCGCGGCGGCGCCTGAGGTGCCGAAGGTGCAGCCGTTGAAGCGATTGCCGAACACGCCGTTGCCGGTGACGAAGCTGGTCGGCAGATTGTCGATGCCGTTGCGCAATTGCCGGGCGAAGGTGTCGACCTCGTCATAGACGACAACTTGCGCGCCGAGGCTTTCGCTCACCGCCCAGTTGAAGTTGCCGGCGTAACTGGTTGATCCGTAACGATGACCGACATGCGCTTCGAGCTGCGTGCGCGGGCTTGGCTTCCACAGCACGCCGGCATCGTAGATCAGCCCATCGGTGCGATAGGCGATCCGGCGCGGCGAGCTCTTGTCGGTGATGAAGCGGCCGTTGTTATCGACCACCGGCGCGCCGCCGGCATCGACGACGGGATCGCGCTGGCTGATCTCGATCTTTTCGTAGCCGACGCCGGCTTCGAGCGCGAGCGTGCGCGAGACCGGCAGGACGACGTCACCGCGGGCGAACTTGCCATCATAGCGCTGATCGAGCTGGTGCGCATCCTCGCGGTCCCAGCCGCCGCTGACCGTCACGCCGACCGGCAGGACGTCGCCCGATTTGATACTCAGGCTGCCCTGCAGGACGTTGCTGTGCGCGCTGTCGAAATTGTTGAGCCGCGGCTGGCCCGGATCGAGCGGCGTGAAGCTCGGATCCTCGACCTTGGTGTAACCGTAGCGATAGCTCGCGCTGATGCCGACCGGGCCGACATGCGTGCCGATCGTCGGGCCGGCATAGACGGCATAGACCTGGCTGACATTGTCGACATTGCCGCTGAGCACCGCCGGCGCGCCGCCGCGAATATCGGCGCGCGACCGCGTTGCGAGCGCCCCGCCCTCCAAGGAAACGCCCGGCGCCACGCCGACCGCGGCGCGAGCAAGCCCCTCATGATAGTCCGAATCGTGATCGTGCTTCGACCAAGCGATGTCGCGCTCATAGCGGTAGCTGACCTGCGCTTCGCTATTGCGCGTCGAAATGCCGGCATCGACGCCGGCAGCGACTTCCGAATAGGTCAGCACATCGTCGTTGGTCAGATCGGCGGTGACGATCTGGCCGAGCTCGATATAGGGCGAGATGTATTTCTGCCCGGTGCCGCCGCGCGCCGGTGCGGCGTCGGCCGGGGCGGCATCCTGATCATAGGCAGGCGGTGCATCGGAGGCGAGCGTGTCCTGCGCCACCGCGGGCGCAGCGCACAGGCCGATGGCCAGGAACATCAAGAGCCGGTTCATTGGGCGTCCTCATGACCGTAATAGGTGCCGTAGCGCTGACCGCCGGGGGCGTAGGATACGGCGTTGATGAGCAATTGGATGCGATCGCAGCGATCGAGCAGCGCGACCGATTCGCGCAGGTCGGTTTCGCTGGTGGTGTCGGCGCGCACGACCATCATTACCTGGCCGACCTGCCCGGCGAGCACCGAGGCGGGCGACGCGGCGAGCGCGGGCGGCGAATCGAAAATGACGATGCGGCGCGGATCGGCAATTACCAGGCTGGCGAGCAGCGCATCGGTGCGATCGCTGGCGAGCAATTCGGTATCGTCGGTTGTGCGCGTGCCGGTGGGCAGCAGGCTGAGCCGTGGAATATCGGTGCGGATGACGCACGTTTCGAGCGCGATCGACGGATGGCCGAGCGCGTCGAGCAGCCCCGGGCCCTCGTCGAGGCCGAGCGTGCGCATGACATCGGGCTTGGCGAAATCGGCGTCGACCAGCAGCACCTCGACGTCGCGCTCCGCCGCCATCGACAGCGCGAGGTTGATCGAACAGAAGGTCTTGCCCTCGCCCGGCTTGGCCGAGCAGACCAGGATCATCCGCGAGCGGATCGGGTCGGCCTCGGCCAATTCGCGGCCGGCGAGCAGCAAATGGCGTTTGACCAGCCGGAATTCCTCGGCGAGCACGCCGATCGGCGCGCCGGGGACGAGGAAGCCGCCATGCGACAGCAGTTCGCGATCGATCGCCGCTACCGGCCCGACAAAGGGCGCGGGCGCGATCGGCGCGCGCGCGGTTGACGCCGCCGGCGGCGCGATCGGCGGCGTCATCGGCGCCGGGCGATCACCGCGCGGACGGAAGTGATCGCTGAAATCATAGACCTCGGCCGCTCGTTCGAGCAGCGATCCGGTCAGCCGACGTGGCGTCGCGTCATTCATGCCGCCAGTCCCCTCTGCAGGAATTCCACACCGAGCAGCGCGACATAGGCAACCCCCAGCCCGCCGAACCCACCGGCGAAATAACGCAGCCGCTCGCGCCGCCGCGCCTGTTGCGCGCGCGTCAGCACTTCGCCGATCGATCCGATCACGCTCATGCCCGACGCCTTTTCGAGCCGCGCCGCGGTCGGGAAGGTCGTCTTGAGCTGGCTGAGCGCGAACGCCGCGCCGATCCCGCCGAGCAAGCCGACGATCAGCACGCCGGTAAGCAGCAGCGGCCGATTGGGCGCGGTCGGCACGCTGGGGCTGGTCGGCGGATCGATCACGGTGAACTTCACCGCGTCGGTCTGGCTTTGGACCTGACCGCGCAGCTTGATGTCCTCGCGGTCGGCGAGCATCTTGTCGTATTGATCCTTGAGCACCTGATAATCGCGCTCGATCTGCGCCTGCTGCGCGGCGACGCCGGGATCGCTGGCGAGCTTGTCGCCGAGCGTATCGAGATCGTGCTGGAGCTGGGTCTTGCGCTGGAGCAAGCCGGCGAGCGTCGCCTGCTTGTCCGCCTGCATCGACTTCAGCGACATATACATCGGATTGGGCGAGCCGCTGACCGCGCCGGCCGGTTCGCTCCGCGCCGCGGCTTGCGCAGCGGCGAGCTGGCTCTTGAGCGCGATCACGTCGGGATAGCTGTCGGTCCAGCCGCGGGCACGGGCATCGGCAAGCTGGCCCTGGATCGCCGCAACGCGCGCCGCCGCCGGGCCGCCGGTGACACCGTTGGCGCCGGGCACGGTCGGCGGTGTCCCGGCGAGCTGGGCATTGACGGTGGAAAGGCCGCTTTGCGCAACGGCAAGGTCCGAATCGACTTGCGCAAGCTCGGTATGCGCCGCGGTCATGCGGTCATCGAGCGTGCCGGTGCCGGGCAAGGCGCTGAGATAGCGGTTCTGGAAATCCTGGCGCTTCTGATCGGCGTCCTGCAATTGCTGCTGGCGCTGCGACAATTGCGCGTCGAGGAATTGCAGCGTCTGGCTGTTCTCGTCGCGATCGTCGGCCATGTTGGTGTCGACGAAGATGTCGATCAGCTTTTGGACGACGTCATGAGCGAGCTTGGGGTTCGATGCGGTGGCGTCGATCTCAAACAAATTGTTCTGCTGCGCGGTGATCTTGATCGCCTGCTGCAAGCCGCCGACGCGCGCGGCCATGTCCTTGTCGTTGGCCACGGTGCCGGCGAGCGAGGTGCCGCGCACGACCTTCTGGAGGTTGACCGCCGACGTCAGCGTCTGGCGCACCGCATCGATGCTCTGCTGCTGCTCAGCGTTGGAGATGCCGATCTTGCCCGGCAACAGCGACTGCATGTCGACCGAAACGCGGGCGTGCGACGTATAAGTGCTGGGGATTTGCGCGACCGCGAGCCAGCCCAAGATACAGATTGCCCAAGCGGCGGCGAGCGCAATCCAGCGCCGCGTCCAGACCGCGTGGAGCGCAATGCGCAGTTCGTCGAAAAGACCGTTCACGCGGGCGTCCTTTAGAACATGCTCTCGGGGATGATGATCACATCGCCCGGTTGCAGCATCACATTGGCCTTGGGATCGCCGTCCTTGAGCAGGCTCGACAGCTTGAGCGCATATTCGGTCTGCTTGCCGCTCGCCTTGTCGTAACGGATGAGCTTCGCGCGATTGCCCGCGGCATATTGCGACAGCCCGCCAACCGCGATCATCGCGTCGAGCACGGTCATGTTGGCGCGATAGGGAATCGAGGCGGGCTTGGCGGTGGCGCCGACGATACGGATCTGCTGACTGAACGTGCCAGAGAAATTATCGACGATCACCGAGACGATCGGATCCTTGATATATTGCGACAGCGCGATCTTCATGTCGTCCGCTAGCATCGCCGGGGTCTTGCCGACCGCGGGCATGTCGCTGATCAGCGGCGTGGTGATGCGGCCGTCGGGCCGCACCTGGACCTTGGTCGACAGCTCGGGATTGCGCCATACGAAGATGTTGAGCGTATCGAGCGGGCCGATGATATATTGCTCGCTCGGCGCCTGATTGCTCGAGACGAACGACGCCGGGGGCAGCTCGGGCCGCCCGCCGCCGCCGGCGCACCCGGCGATCGTCGTCATCGCGATCACGGGGCCGGCAAAGACCTTCGAAAACTGCTGCAACCGCATCAAACCTTCTCCCGCAGGCGCGGCCTCGAGCGGGTGACGTCATCCCGCAAGGCGCGCAGCTACAGCCCGGGCTATGCGATCAAGAGGTGAAGATAGCGTTAGGATTGTCCGGCGAACCGGCGAGAATCTCTGTCGGAATCGGATGATTCAAGAAGGCGCTAGGGCTCGCCGAGAGGCCGTAGGCGCCGGCGAGAAACAGCGCGATGACGTCACCTGGTTCGGCATGCGGCAGCGCCACCTTGTCGGCGAGGCGATCAAGCGGCGTGCACAGGCAGCCGACGACGGTGACGGTCTCTTCCCCCGGCGCGGCCAAGCGATCGGCGATGGCGATCGGATAGTTGCGGCGGACGACGGTGCCGAAATTGCCCGACGCGGCGAGTTGGTGATGGAGGCCGCCGTCAACCACGAGAAAGGTTTCGCCCTGGCTCTCCTTCCGGTCGGCGACGCGGGTGAGGTAGACACCGGCCTCGGCGACCAACCAGCGGCCGAGCTCGATCGCGAAACGGCTGTCGGCGAGGATGGCCGCGCGTGACGCCAAGGCGTCGGCGAGCGCCGCGCCGATGCGGGCCACGTCGATCGGCGTGTCTCCGGCGAAATAAGGGACGCCGAAGCCGCCGCCGAGATTGACCAGTGGCGGCGTCGCGCCGTCTTCGTCGGCGAGGCGCGCGGCTAGCGCCAGCGTCGCCGACTGCATTTCGATAATCGCGTCGCTATCCAGCGCCTGCGACCCAGCAAAGATGTGGAAGCCGCGCCAGTCCGCACCCGCATCACGTATCGTGCGGACGAGCGCGGCGGCGCGGCCGGAATCCACGCCGAACGGCGACGCGCGGCCGCCCATCCGCATGCCGGAGCCGCGCAGTTCGAAATCGGGATTGACCCGCACCGCGAGCCGCGGCGTCACGCCGGTGCGATCGCCGATCGCCAGCGCGCGCGCCGCCTCGCTTTCGGATTCCAGGTTGATCGTGACGCCGGCGAGGATCGCATCCTCGAGCTCGTCGTCGCGCTTGCCAGGCCCGGCGAAGCTGATCGCGGCGGCCGGCTTGACCGCCAACGCCGCGCGCATTTCGCCCGACGAGGCGACGTCGAGCCCGTCGACGATCGGCGCCATCGCCTTGACCAACGGCGCGAACGGATTGGCCTTGATCGCATAATGGACATCGACCCCGGCCGGCAGCGCCGCGCGGAGGCTGGCGACACGATCGGCGATGCCGGCAAAATCATAGACGAACAGCGGGGTGTCGCCGGCAATGTCGCTCCATTCGGCGGCGGTCTTGCCGGCGATTGTGAGGACGCTTTGGTCGGCGAATCGCTGGGGGATCGGACCGATCGGCTTCATGACGTCAGCCCCGCCTCGAGCGCGGCGCGATCGAGCTTGCCGTTGGCGTTGCGGGGAAGCGTGTCGCGCCAGTCATAGCGGGCCGGTTGCATGAAGCTCGGCAGATCACGCCGCAGCCGCGTGCGCAAGCTCTGTTCGGCCGCCTCGAGATCACCGATCGCGCGCGCGACGACGACGATCACCTGGCCGAGCCGTGCGTCGGGCACGCCGATCGCCACCGCTTCGGCCGCCTCGCCGCCGGCGAGGACCGCTTCCTCGATCTCGGTCGGGCTGATGCGATTGCCGGCGCTCTTGATCATTTCGTCGTCGCGGCCGACGAAGCGGAACAGCCCGTCCGCGCCCTCGATCACGGTATCGCCGGACCACGCCGCCGCGCCACCATAGGTCGAGAACGACGGCGCCGGCCGGAAGCGCGCCGCAGTGCGCTCGGGATCGCGCCAATAGCCTTGCGCGACGAGAGGACCGGCGTGGACGAGTTCGCCCGGCTGGTCCGGCGCGGCGCGCGAGCCGTCGGGCGCGACCGCCATCACCTCGGCAAAGGGAATCGCGCGGCCGATCGATTCGGGATGGGCATCGACCAGCATTGGATCGAGATAGGTCGATCGGAACGCTTCGGTCAGCCCGTACATCGGGTAGAGATCAGCCTGCGGAAAGCGCGTCCGGAGCGAGCGGATCATCGCCGGCGTCAGCGCGCCACCCGAATTGGTCAATCGTTTCAAGGAGGATGCGGCGGTTTCCGGCCATTGGCTCTCAAGCAGCTGCACCCAGAGTGGCGGCACGCCGGCGATCGTGGTGATCGCGTGACGCTCGACCGCCTTCACGACATCGCGCCCGGTGAGATAATCGAGCGGCACGATCCGCGCGCCCGCCGCCCAGGTCGAGAACAACTGGTTCTGGCCGTAATCGAAACTGAGCGGCAGGATGCCCAGCACTCGATCTTCCGGCGTCAGCTTCAGATAATGCGCGACGCTGATCGCGCCGAGCCACAAATTGGCGTGGCTGAGCATCACGCCCTTGGGTCGGCCGGTCGAGCCCGAGGTGTAGAGGATCGCCGCCAGCGCATCGACATCGGCGTCGGACGGCGACATTCTCGCGCCGCCGAGCGGAACAGTCTCCTCCTGCTCGATCCGACAGACAGCCGGAACGTCGCCAGCCTCGAGCATGCCCGCGCGGATCGGCTGGGTAATCAGCATCGCCGCGCCGCTATCGGCGAGGATATGCGCGACTTGCGCGCGCTTGAGCACCGGGTTGATCGGCACATGGACAAGCCCGGCGCGCGGTGCGGCAAGCGGCATCACGCACGCAAGGCGAGTTTTGGGCAGCCAACTGGCGACGCGATCGCCCGGCGCGAGGCCCAGTTCGGCCAGCCACTGCGCCACGGCGCCGACCGCGGCCTCCAGCCCGGCATAATCGAGCGGTCCAGCGCGGTCCTCGATCGCCACATCGCCCGGCGCGCCGTGGCCCGGCAAATGGTCGATCGGCTTCGGCACGGGATCGAGCGGGATCATGCCGCCTTGATAGTGCGCTGCGCCGCGCTGCCAAGGGCCCCTTGCCGCCGCGCCCGCCACCGATTACCGCGGGCGCCCAGACAAACCGCGACAGGGGCGCTGACTTGGTTCCCGAAGGCAAGACGACAATCGACGCCACGCTCCGCGCCGTCCTGCGCGACGTGCTGGGCCTGAGCGAGGCGCGCGCCGCTGCGCTCGACGCCGGGACGCCGCTGTTCGGCGCGATGCCCGAGCTCGATTCGATGGCGGTCGCCGGCGTGCTGACCGAGCTCGAGGACCGGCTCGGCATCGTCATCGAGGACGACGAGGTCGATGGCGAGATGCTAGAAACCTTCGGCGCGCTCAGCGAATTCGCGGCGGCCAAGGCGCTCATGTGATCGACCATTACGATTGGGCCGGCGGGCGCGAGGCGTTGATGCGCTTCGGTCCTTTCGATGGCCCGATCGTGGTGCTGGCGATGCCGCTGTTCGAAGAGGCGAACCGCCTGCGGGCGTTCGTCGTGACGATGCTTCGGGCGTTGGCTGATCAAGGGATCGGCAGCGTGCTGCCCGACCTGCCGGGAACCGGCGAAAGCATTACATCACTTGAACAGTTATCGGTAGATGATTGGCCTGAGGCTCTTTCCTGCGTCATTGATCGCCCCGTTCATATGGCGGCGCTGCGCGGCGGCTGCCTGATCGCCGGCAACGTTCCTGCCTTATCGCGCTGGTATTTCGCGCCGGCGTCGGGCGCGTCGCTGATCCGCGATCTGGTGCGCAGCCGCCACGTGAGCGACCGGGATTTCGACGCGACCGCCGTCGATCAAGACGGGCCGCCGATCGAGCTGGCCGGCCACCGCGCGCCAAGCGCCTTGCTGCGCGCGCTGGGCGCGGCCGAGGCCGACACCGCCCCGCCGTGCCGCATCGTCCGCCTGGAGAGCGACGCTGCCGCCGCCGATCGCAAGATCGCCGGCGCGCCGCTGTGGCGCCGTAGCGAACCGGACAATGATCCCGCGCTGGCAGCGCTGCTCGCCGCCGATCTCGCCGATTGGGTGCGTCGATGCGAGAGCTGATCTCCTTCGATTGCGCGGGCGAAACGCTGCTCGGCACGCTGGATAGCGCCGCGGGAACGACGGGGCTGCTGATCGTCTCCGGCGGCAATGAAATCCGCATCGGCGCGCATCGCGGGATGGCGCTGCTCGCCGCGCGGATCGCCGAGCACGGCGTGCCGGTGTTTCGCTTCGATCGCCGCGGCGTGGGCGATTCGAGCGGCGAGAATGGCGGTTATGCGTCGAGCGGGCCCGACATCGCCGCCGCCGCCGCCGCCTTCCGCGCGGCCCAGCCGCAGCTCTCTCATTTGATCGGTTTCGGCAATTGCGATGCGGCGACCGCGCTGGCGCTGTTCGGTCGCGATGCCGGAATCGACCGACTCATCGTCACCAATCCCTGGGTGATCGAGACGACCGACGACCTCCCGCCCGCCGCGGCGATCCGCGCGCGCTACGCTGAACGGCTGCGTGATCCGCGCGAATGGCGTCGGCTGTTGAGCGGCGGCGTGAATATCACCAAGCTTGTGCGTGGTTTACAACGCGTTGCTTTCAATGGATCGCAGCAAACCCGCAACCTTGCGGATCGTTTCTTCGCCACTCTGCCCCGCTCGACGCACATCATTCTCGCCGAGCGCGACGCCACCGCGCAAGCATTCGCCGCCGAGGCGAAACGGCGCGATTGGGGCGGCGCCGTCGATCGTATCCCCACCGCCTCGCATAGCTTCGCGCGCGACGGAGATGCCGACGCCCTGTTCGAGGCGATCGTCGCTGCGATCGGCTAAGGCTATTCCGCCGCTTCGGCGACGCGCTCGAAATCGGCTTCGGCTAGGAAGCGTTCGGCATCGAGCGCCGCCATGCAGCCGGTGCCGGCGGCGGTCACGGCCTGGCGATAAACCTTGTCCATCACGTCGCCGCACGCGAACACGCCGGGCACGCTCGTCCGCGTCGTCCCGGTTTCGACCTTGATGTAATGATCCGAATCGAGCTCGAGATGCCCGCGGAACAGCTCGGTCGCGGGATGGTGGCCGATCGCGACGAAGCCGCCTTCGACATCTAGCCGGCTGGTCGCGCCGGTCTGCGTGTCCTCGAGATCGAGCGCGACGAGCCCGGCGGTGCCGCCGCCATCGACGAAGGTCCGCACTTCCTTGTTCCACAGCACCTTGACGCCCGGATGCGCAAACAGCCGATCCTGGAGAATTTTTTCGGCCCGCAAAGAATCGCGGCGGTGGATCAGCGTGACGTCGGGCGAGTGGTTGGTGAGATACAGCGCCTCCTCGACCGCGGTGTTGCCGCCGCCGATCACCGCGACCTTCTTGCCGCGATAGAAGAAGCCGTCGCAGGTGGCGCAAGCGCTGACCCCCTTGCCCTTCATCGCCTCCTCGCTGTCGAGCCCCAGCCATTTGGCCTGCGCGCCGGTGGCGATCACCAGCACCTCGCCTTCGTAGATATCGCCGCCGTCGCCGGTCAGCCGAAACGGGCGGTGGGTGAGATCAACGTCGACGATCGTGTCCCACATCAGCGTGGTGCCGACATGCTCGGCCTGTTTCTGCATCTGCTCCATCAGCCACGGGCCCTGGATGACGTCCGCGAAGCCCGGATAATTCTCGACATCGGTGGTCGTCATCAGCTGCCCGCCGGGTTGAATGCCCTGGACGAGGATCGGCTTCATCCCGGCGCGCGCGCCGTAGATCGCGGCGGAAAGCCCGGCCGGGCCGGAGCCGAGGATGAGCATGCGGGTCGAATGGGTGGTCATGGAAGGCATCCGTCGATGGCAAAGGCCGCATCTAGGGGCGATGCGGCATGGCTGGCAACATGGGGACGGCGCCCTTTTCGGGCAAACCGCAGAAATGCTTTGCGCGCGCATCCTCTGGCTTGCACTTGCGTTAGCATTGCACGGAGGATCCCATGAGCGACACACGCGACATCGACACCACGCCCTATGAAGGCCCGGCCGGCGGCTGGGGTTCGATGAAATCGCTGGCCGAGATTACCGCGCGCGAGAAAGCGCCGCCCACCGAGCTGCTCAGCGCGCTCGCCCGGCAGAACAAGCCGGACGGTTTCGCCTGCGTCAGCTGCGCCTGGGGCAAGCCGGCCAAGCCGCATGTCGCCGAATTCTGCGAAAACGGCGCCAAGGCGACCGCCTGGGAGCTCACCAGCTTCCGCGTGACGCCCGATTTCTTCAAGCAACACACCGTCAGCAAGTTGCTGACGTGGAAGGATTTCGACTTAGAACAGGCCGGCCGCCTCACCCATCCGCTCAAATACGATGCCGCGACCGACAAATATGTCGCGGTTCCCTGGGCCGAGGCGTTCGCCGATATCGGCGCGCATCTGAAAGGCTATGATCCCACCAAGGTGATCTTCTACGCTTCGGGCCGCGCCAGCCTCGAAACATCGTACATGTATGCCCTGTTCGCGCGGATGTATGGCAGCCAGAACCTGCCCGACAGCTCGAACATGTGCCACGAAACGACCTCGGTGGGCCTAAAGTCGGCGATCGGATCGCCGGTCGGCACGATCCATCTCGAAGATTACGAGAAATGCGACGCGATCTTCTTCTGGGGGCAGAACAGCGGATCGAACAGCCCGCGCTTTCTCCATCCATTGAAGGCCTGCGCCGATCGCGGGGTGGAGATCATTACCTTCAATCCGCTCAAGGAGCGCGGGCTGGAACGCTTTACCGATCCGCAAAACCCGGTGCAGATGGCGACCGGCGGCTCGACACAAATCTCGACGCAATATCATCAGGTGAAGACCGGCGGCGACATCGCGGCGATCATGGGCATGTGCAAATATGCGATCGAGGCCGATGACGCGGCAAAAGCGAGCGGCGGCCCCGCGGTGCTCGATCACGCCTTCATCGCCGAGCATA
This sequence comes from Sphingomonas koreensis, assembly GCA_006438735.1. Classification (GTDB taxonomy): domain Bacteria; phylum Pseudomonadota; class Alphaproteobacteria; order Sphingomonadales; family Sphingomonadaceae; genus Sphingomonas; species Sphingomonas koreensis_A. The sequence goes on from RCZF01000001.1 coordinate 979,649, forward strand.
CCACCGGCTTCGACGCCTTTGCCGACAAGGCGCGGGCGACCTCATGGGACGACATCGTCCGGGAAAGCGGGCTGACCAAGAAGGCGATCCTGCACGCCGCCAAGGTCTATTGTCGATCGGAACGCGTCATCGCGGTTTATGGCATGGGGCTGACGCAGCACCGACACGGCATCGACAACGTCCACATGGTGGTCAATCTGCTGCTGCTGCGCGGCAATATCGGCAGGCCCGGCGCGGGCATGGGGCCGGTGCGCGGGCACAGCAACGTGCAGGGTCAGCGCACCGTCGGCATCACCGAGAAGCCCGAACTGGCGCCGCTCGATCTGCTCAAAAAACTCTATGATTTCGATCCGCCTAGGGAAAAGGGCTGGGACACGGTGGCAAGTTGCGAGGCCGTGCTCGACGGCACCGCACAGGCCTTCGTCGGGCTCGGCGGCAATTTCGTTCGCGCCATTCCCGATCAGCACAGGATGGAGCCGGCCTGGCGCACGCTCGATCTGACGGTGCATATCGCCACCAAGCTCAATCGCTCGCATCTGGTGCCGGGCAAGACGAGCTATCTGCTTCCTTGTCTCGGCCGGATCGAAACCGACCGACAGGCCAGCGGCGCGCAGAGCGTGTCGATCGAGGATTCGTTCAGCAACATCTATGGCTCCAAGGGCAAAGCGACGCCGGCCAGCGAGCATTTGCTTTCGGAAGCCGCGATCGTCGCTGAGATGGCCAAGGCCACCATCGCGCCCAACCCCAAGGTCGATTGGGACGGCTGGGCGGGCGATTACGCCCAGGTGCGCGATGCGATCGAGGCGACCTATCCGGAGATGTTCAAGGACTTCAACGCGCGGATGTTCACGCCCGGCGGCTTCTGGAAGGGCAATGCCGCGGCACACCGCGAATGGAAGACCGAAAGCGGCAAGGCGGAGTTCAACGTGCCCGCGGGGCTCAACGCGACGGGCTTCGACGATGCCGAAGGCCGCTACCGGTTGATGACGCTGCGATCGAACGACCAGTTCAACACCACCATCTACGGCTATCACGATCGTTTCCGCGGCATCAAAGGCACGCGCGACGTCGTGCTGATCAACGCGCGCGACATGGCCAAGGCGGGGTTGGCGGAGGGCGACACCGTGTCGCTGATCGGCGATTCGGGCGACAATAGCGAGCGCCGCGTCGATGGATTGCGCGTCGTCGTTTATGACATTCCCGACGGCTGTCTCGGCGCCTATTATCCTGAGTGCAATTTGCTCATCCCGCTGGCCCACCATGCGCTGGAAAGCCATGTCCCGGCCGGAAAATCGGTGCCGGTGCGCCTGGAGAAGGAAGGCTGATCCTCGGCGCGATCATCGCCGGCGGCCGATCGAGCCGGTTCGGCAGCGACAAGGCCGAGGCGCTGCTGCACGGCGCGCCGCTGATCGACCATGCCGCCGCGGTGCTCCGGCCTTTCGTGGACGCGATCGTGCTTTGCGGCCGCGATCGCGCAGGGTGGATGGGCCTGGATGACGTTCCCAAGGCCGGCCTCGGTCCGCTCGGCGGCATCGCCGCGGCGCTGCGATATGCCGACGCCGAAGGCTACCATGCCGTATTGACCATCGGCTGCGACATGCCGCGCGCGCCGACAGCGCTGATCGACGCGTTGATTGCAGAGCCACCGGCCTACTGCCGCGACGCCCCGATCCTCGGCTGCTGGCCGGCCTCGCTTGCGATCGATCTGGAGCGGTACGTCTCGACCGATCCCCGGCGGTCGGTTCGCGGCTGGGGCGAAGCCATAGGAGCGACGCCAATCGCCTCGCCCGAACCGCTGGCCAATATCAACACCCCGGCGGACTTTTTGAAGGCATGACGTCATCGCTCGACAAACCGCTGATCGTGCTCACCCCGGAAAGCGCCGCGGCGATGACGCGCGCGATCGCGATCGAGGCGCCGGTTGCGATCGAGGTCAACGGGCTCGGCTATGCGGTGATGATGATGACGCCCGAGGCGCTCGATGCCTTCGCCACCGGCTTCATGCTGACCGAGCGGCTGGCCGACAGCGCCGCCGACATTCTCGACATGGATTGCTTTGAAAGCGAGCGCGGCTGGATCGTCCGGGTCACGCTGGCGGAAGCCTGCGCCGGCCGCATCCACGATCGCGTTCGCCACCGCAGCAGTGACACCGGCTGCGGTTTGTGTGGGATTTCGGGGCTCGAACAGGTCATGCGTCCCCTCGCGAGACCCGCACCACTGCCGCGTGTCGGCAAGGCGGCCTTATTCGCCGCGCTGGGGGCGATCCGCGACCATCAGCCGATCAATCGCGCGACCGGCGCGGTGCATGCCGCGGCGCTGTGCGACGACCAAGGCGCGGTCGTGCGGGCGTTCGAGGATGTCGGCCGGCACAATGCACTCGACAAGCTGATCGGATCGCTGGCGATCGATCGCGTCGATATTGCCGATGGCTTCCTGCTCATCACCTCGCGGATCAGTTTCGAAATGGTCGACAAGGCGCTGGTCGCTGGCGCACCTTTGCTCGCCGGCATTTCCGCGCCGACGACAATGGCGATCGCGCATGCCGAAGCGCATGGGCTGACGCTGGCGGCGCTGGCGCGCCGGGACGCGATCCTGTTGCTCAACGATCCCGGCGGCGTATTCGCGAGTGGTAGCGGAGGAGGGACTTGAACCCCCGACCCCAGGATTATGATTCCCGTGCTCTAACCAGCTGAGCTACTCCGCCCCATACGGGCCGCTTCACTCGCGAGGCGCGGGCTATAGGTAGGCTATCCGGCACGGTCAAGCGAACATGTGGCGCGACAGCGGCTCCCACGGACCGCCGCGATACCACCAGCTCGCCAAGCCGGTGATCGCTACCGCGCGCGGTTTGAACTCACTCTCAAGTTTGTCACGTAATTCTCTGGCGAGGCTCAGTTCTACCTTGTTCTGGATCGTGACATGTGGTCGCCAGCCAGCCGCGTCCTGCGGCGTCAGCATCCCGGAGAAGGCCGCCGCAAGCCGATAGCGGACACCCTCCAGACCGGGCGAGTCTATACGATAGGCGACGCCGCGGCCGAGCGAGAGCACGCCGCCAATCCTGGCCGCGGGCGGATGCTGGCCTCTGGTTTCTGCGGTCAGCCGCTGTTTGAGCTCGTCAGCCAGGCCCGGCGGCAAATGATGGAACATCGTCAGATGCGCGGCCAATTGGTTGCGCTCGGGCGGGAAATGCGCCTGCCGCAGCGCATCGAACCATGCCGCATCGGTCCTCCCGAATAATGCTGTGACGATAATCGGTGCGGTTTCGCTCAAATCTCGACCTGGCTCCCCAGCTCGACCACGCGATTGGTCGGCAGCTTGAAGAATTCCATCGCGCTTTCGGCGTTGCGCAGCATCCAGGCAAACAGCTTTTCGCGCCAGATCATCATGCCCGGCTTGTCGGCGGCGAGCAGCGTCTGCCGCGCGAGGAAGAAGCTGGTGTCCATCATCCGGAAATCGGCGCCGCAACTATGCACGCAGGCGAGCGCGGCGGGCACGTCGGCGTCCTGCATGAAGCCGTAGCGGATGATCAGGCGGTGGAAGCCCTGGCCGAGATCCTCGATGAAAATGCGGCGCGATTCGTCGATGAAGGGTTCGTCGGCGATCTTGACGGTGAGCAGGATCACGCGCTCGTGGAGCACTTTGTTGTGCTTCAGATTGTGCAGAAGCGCGTGCGGCACGCCGTCGGGGCTCGAGGTCATGAAGACGGCGGTGCCGGGCACGCGCGATGCGGTGTTGGCGGCCGACTGGATGAAGATCTTGATCGGCATCGCCGCCTCGCGCAGCCGTTCGATCATCAGCTTCCTGCCCTTCGCCCACGTGGTGAGGAAGCCGAAGATGATGAAGCCGACCAGCAGCGGCACCCAGCCGCCCGACGGCACCTTGGTCAGATTGGCGGCGAGATAGGCACCATCGACGAGGAAGAACAAGGCGAGCAGCGGAATCGCGTAATAGGGTTTCCAATGCCACAGCCGGAACAGAACAACACCGAGCAGGCAGGTGTCGATGGTCATCGCCCCGGTCACCGCGATGCCATAAGCCGATGTGAGGTTCGACGAGGTCTGGAAGAACAGCACGAGCAGGATGACCATCGTCATCAACATCCAGTTGACCAGCGGAATATAGATCTGCCCCGCGGTCGATGCGCTGGTATGCTCGATCCGCAGCCGCGGCATGAAGCCGAGCTGGATCGCCTGCTGCGTCACCGAGAACGCGCCGGAAATCACCGCCTGGCTGGCGATGATCGCCGCCATCGTCGCCAGGATGACGAGCGGCAGCTGCAAGCCGGTGGGCGCCATCATGTAGAACGGGCTTTCAAGCGCGGTCGCGCCGTCACGGAACAGCAGCGCGCCCTGCCCCATGTAATTGCACATCAGCGCCGGCAGCACGAAAACCAGCCACGAAAAGCGGATCGGGTTGCGGCCGAAATGCCCCATGTCGGCGTAAAGCGCCTCGGCGCCCGTCACCGCCAGCACGATCGACCCGAGCGCGAGAAATGCGCGTAGCGGTCCGTGGATGAAAAACTCGACGGCATAGGTCGGCGAGAGCGCCCACAAAATACCCGGCGTCTTTGCGATCGAGATCACGCCGAGCGTACCGATCACCAGGAAATAGAAGATCATCACGGGCCCGAAGAACAGCCCGACCTTACTCGTGCCGTTTTTCTGGATCGCGAACAGGAACACGAGGATCACGACCGCGAGCGGCAACACAAGACCGCTGAACGCCGGCGCGGCGACCGACAGACCCTCGATCGCGCCGAGCACCGACACCGCCGGAGTGATCATCGAATCGCCATAGAACAAGGCCGTCGCGAACACGCCGAGCAGGATGATCCCCGCGGTCCAGCGCTTGTTGCCGGTCTTGCCCGACACCAACGCGAGCAGCGCCAGGCTGCCGCCCTCTCCCTTGTTGTCGGCGCGCATGATGATCGAGACGTATTTGAGCGTCACCACGATCATCATCGACCAGAACATCAGGCTGACGACGCCCATGATGTTGGGCACGTCGAGCGCCAGTGTGTGCTCGCCGGCGAAGGTTTCGCGAAACGCATAGAGCGGGCTGGTGCCGATATCGCCGAACACGACGCCGATCGCGCCGATCGCCAGCTTGACCATTCCCTCGGAATGGCCGTGGCCGCCGTGTCCGCCATCATCGGCGGGCCGTGCTGCGGGTTCTCCCGCGGTTTCTGTCGTGACGGTCACCAGCGGAGGCTTCGCGCCCGCATGACGAGGGTTTGGGCCGCAAGCAGCCCCTGGTTCGCGCCCCTGTTCATAACGGTCGGCCCTCTAACACGCAGTATGATGCGCTGCAACGTAACGACTCAGCTGGTCAGTTGGATGCGCCGAACAGCGCTTCGGCCTCGCTTCGCGTCGGCACGGCGCGCAGCACGAAGCTGCTGTTGATCGTGACGACGCCGGGCAGCCTGCCGAGGTGCTCGCGGTGGAGCCGCTCGTAATCGTCGAGGTCGCGGCACAGGATCTTGAGCCGGTAATCCTGCCCGCCCGACACCAGCGCACAATCGACGACGCCGTCGATCGTGGCGACTGCCGCCTCGAACGCGGCAAGGTCTTCCTCGATCTGCGTGCCGAGCGTGATGTCGACCAAGGCCGTCACGTGAAAGCCGAGTCGCTTGTGGCCGAGGCGCGCGCCATAGCCTTCGATCAAGCCCACCGCTTCGAGCGCCTGGATGCGGCGGGTGCAGGCCGATTGCGACAAGCCGACGGCCGCGGCGATCTGGCTGACCGACGCGCGCGCATCGGCAGCGACACGCTTGAGAATGGCCGAGTCGATGCGGTCGAGTTGCATGATCTCATCGAGATACTCGCTCGGTGAAGCGAAGTCATGCTCGAACGGCCCAATCCGATGCACAGTTTGCAGGGATTTGCCGCCCGCGACGGTCTATAATGCACCAAAGTCTTCCAAGGAGAGAAATCATGCGCGTCGGTGTGCCCAAGGAAATCAAGAACCACGAATATCGCGTCGGCTTGACGCCGCCCTCGGTCGCCGAGCTGGTCGGCGCCGGGCATGAGGTGATCGTCGAGACCAACGCCGGCATGGGCATTGATTTCGAGGATCAGGATTACGTCGCCGCCGGCGCGCGGATCGTGCCCGACGCCAAGACGGTGTTTGCCGAAAGCGACATGATCGTGAAGGTGAAGGAACCGCAGCAAAGCGAGATCGCGCTGCTCGAGCCGCGGCATCTGTTGTTCACCTATCTCCACCTCGCCGCCGACAAGCCGCAAGCCGAAGGGCTGATGAAATCGGGCGCGACCTGCATCGCTTATGAGACGGTGACGGCCGACGATCGCTCGCTGCCGCTGTTGAAGCCGATGTCCGAAGTCGCCGGCCGCATGTCGATCCAGGTCGGCGCGCATTATCTCGAGAAGGAACAGGGCGGCCGCGGCGTGTTGCTCGGCGGCGTCCCCGGCGTCGCGCCGGCGCGGGTCGCGATCCTCGGCGGCGGCGTTTCGGGCGTCAACGCCGCACAGATGGCGGTCGGCATGCGCGCCGATGTGACGATCTACGACATTTCCAACGCGCGGCTGGCCGAGCTCGACATGTTCTTCGGTAGCCAGATCAAGACCGCTTACGCCTCGAAGGCGGCCATCGCCGCGGCGGTGAAGAATGCGCATCTCGTGATCGGCGCGGTGCTGGTGCCCGGCGCGGCGGCGCCCAAGCTCGTCACGCGCGACATGCTCGGCACGATGAAGCGCGGCTCGGTGCTGGTCGATATCGCGATCGATCAGGGCGGCTGTTTCGAAACCAGCCATGCCACCACGCACGACGATCCCGTCTATGAGATCGATGGCGTGATCCATTATTGCGTCGCCAACATGCCCGGCGCGGTTGCGCGCACCTCGGCCTTCGCGCTCAACAATGCGACGCTGCCGTTTGCGATGAAGCTCGCCAATCTCGGCGCGGAACAGGCGATGGCGGGCGACAAGCATCTCGCCAACGGGCTCAACGTATCGAACGGCAGGATCCGTCATCAGGCGGTCGCCGAAGCGCTCGACCTGCCGTTCGAAGCTTGGGCGGGGTAAGCCTCGGCGCGGAACGGAATGGGAACATGCTCGTTTTCATCGCGAACCCCTGAAGAGGACGATCGCGATGACCGAGCATGATAACCCCAAGGCGGAGCCCTTCTCCAACGCCGAGAAGGACCCCGATGACTGGACCACCGGCAACGAAGCGATGACCGGCGCGCAAGCCTCCTATCTCAAGACGCTGAGCGAGGAAGCCGGCGAGCCGTTCGACGAAACGCTGACCAAGGCCGACGCTTCGAAGCGGATCGATGCGTTGCAGGAGAAGACCGGCCGGGGCGAATAATCGTCGCTGCGCGCAGCGAAGCACGTCGGTGGTCCTTAGCCGCTGGATTGCTTCGCTCCGCTCGCAATGACGATGGCCGCTCGTGCGCGGCTATTGCTGCCCCGCCATGGCGATGTAGCGATCCAGCAGATCGAGCCGAACCGCGATTTCGGGGCGATAGCCGGCGTCAGCCGGCGCCAGCGTCAGCGCCTTTGCCCAGAAGCGGCGCGCGTTGGGAAAGTCGCCGGCGCGGATATAAGCGAGTCCTTCGAAGAACGGCGGGCCAGGGTTGGTCGGCGCCAATTGCGCGGCGCGATTGAACGCCAGAAGCGCGGCGGGCGACACATAGCCGCCGTCGTGTGTCGAAAAAACCGTGCCGAGCTCGGTCCACAGCGCGGCGTCGTTGGCCTTGTGTCGGATCGCGCGCAGCAGTAGCCCGGCTGCTGCTTCTGTCTCGCCGGCGCGCTGGAGACCGTCCGAAGCGGTGAGATAGACGCTGTCCTCGCCGAAACGGCCGAACATGATCCCGCGCAATTCGATCACGCCGGGATCGATCTCGACGCCCTGAGCGTCGGCTTTCACCGGGTGACTGGCGAGGCCGGGGCTACCCTGGACGGCATAGCCGATCGCGCCGATCATCAGCGCGGCACCGATGATCGACCACAGCCCCCGCCCGGCGCCGAACGCGACGAGCAGGCCCGCCGCGCCGATGCCGATGATGGCCATCATCGCCCAGCCCATCAGATCTGCACCCTGTTGCGTCGTTTGAAACTCGCCCGCGCGATCCACGCGCCGAGCCCGAGCAGCACCAGCGGGGTGAGCCACAAGGGCGCGGTGATGCCGCTCAACGGCGGATCGTAGCTGACATAATCGCCATAACGCTCAATCAGCCAATGGCGGATCGCCCCCGGGCTTTCGCCGGCGGCGATGCGCTGGCGCACCATCGCGCGCATCTGGCCGGCCATATCGGCGTCGCTCTGCGCGATCGATTGCCCCTGGCAGACGACGCAGCGCAAATTCTCCATCAGATCGCGTGCTTCGGCCTCCTGATGAGGATCGGCCAATTGCGTGTCGGCGAGCGCGGCCGGGGGCAGCGGGGTATCGGCCATCGCCGGCGCGGCGAGCAGCGCGATCAGGAGCACGAGCCGTTTCATCCGCGCGCCTTTTCGAGCGCGGCGAGGATGTCGGGAATGTCCTCGGCGCGAACATCGCCGATATGCTGCTCGACGATCCGGCCGTGGCCATCGATGACATAGGTTTCCGGCACGCCCGACGATCCCAAAGCGACCTGGAACGTGCCCTGCCGGTCGTCGCCGATACGTTCGTAGGGATCGCCGAAGCGCTTGAGGAAGCCGGCAATGTTCTGCGGCGTATCGCGGATCGCAACCGCATCGATCGCAACGCCTTGCTGCTTCAGCGCCATCAGTTGCGGCGATTCGGCCATGCACGGAATGCACCAGCTGGCGAACACGTTGAGCAAGCGCGGCTTGCCGTCGCCGAACATCGCGCTGCCCAGCCCGGGCCGTTCCGGCGTGATTGGCGGCAGCGAGAATTTGGGCAGCGGCTTGCCGACCATCTGCGAATGGATGAGGTGATCGCTCGGCCGGAACAGCCCGCTGGCCACGACGGCAAACAGCAAGGCGAATCCGGTCAGCGGCAACCAGAGCAGCAGTTTCTTCATGCCAGCCCCCTTCGCACCGCGCGGCGTTCGCGCAGCAGCCGGCCGAGCAGCGACAGCACGCCGCCGATCGCGACCAGCGCGCCGCCGAGCCAGATCAGCGTGACGAACGGCTTCCACCACAGCCGCAATTGCCAGCGGCCGCCATCATCGGCCTGGCCCAGCACGGTGTAAAGCTGGCCGTCGAGCGCGGTCTTGATCGACGATTCGTTGGTCACCTGCGGCGGCGTCGAGAAGAAGCGCTGCTGCGGCGTCAGGAAGAACGTCGCGCCGCCGCGCCGGATTTGCAGTTTCGCCTCGAGCGCGGACCAGTTGACGCCAACCACCGGCTTGATGCCGAGCAGCGTGACTTCATAGGGGCCGACATGCTGCGGCTCGCCGATCCGCGTCGCCACCAACGTTTCCTTGTTGAATGCGCTTTCGGAGGCCATGCCGGCGAGGCTGACGGCGATGCCGAGATGGGCGACGACCATGCCGTAGGTGAACAGCGGCGTACGGCGCAGATCGCGCCCCCAAAGCGGCGCGACACTGGCCACCGCGACGCCGGCGGCAAGCGCGAGGCCGAGCAGCGGCAGGATATGGATGCCCGGCGCGAGCAGCAACACCGCGATCAGCGCCAGCACCGTCACCGCAACCGGGATCGCCACCCGCCGCAGCGCGGCCGCACCCTTGTCGCGCCGCCACCGCAGCAACGGCCCGATCGCCATCATCGCGACAAGCACCAGCGCGATCGGACCGGCGGTCGAATCGAAGAAGGGATGACCGACCGAAAGCTGCGTGCCGAACGACGCGGCGACGATCGGATACAGCGTGCCGATCAACACGATGCCGAGGATCACCGACAGCAGCAGGTTGTTGACCACCAGCGCGCCTTCGCGGCTGACCGGCTCGAAGGTATTGCCCTGGCGGATCGTGCCGACTCGCGCGCCGAACAGCGCCAGCGCGCCGCCGATGTAGATGACCAGCAGCGCGAGGATGAACGCCCCGCGCTTCGGGTCGATCGCGAAGGCGTGAACGCTGGTCAGAATGCCTGAACGGACGAGGAAGGTGCCGATCATCGACATCGAGAAGGCAACGACGGCGAGCATGATCGTCCAAGCGCGCAAACCGTCGCGCGTCGCCAGCACCGTTACCGAATGGAGCAGCGCGGTCGCCGCCAACCACGGCATCAGCGACGCGTTCTCGACCGGATCCCAGAACCACCAGCCGCCCCAGCCGAGCTCGTAATAGGCCCAATAGCTGCCCGCGGTGATGCCCAGCGTCAGGAAAATCCATGCCGCCAGCACCCAGGGCCGCATCGCGCGGGCGAACGCCGGACCGACATCCCGCGTGATCATCGCGCCGACGGCGAACGAGAAAGCGACCGAGATGCCGACATAGCCGATGTAAAGCGTCGGCGGATGGAACGCGAGGCCGGGGTCCTGCAGCAGCGGGTTGAGCCCCTGCCCGTCCGCCGGCGGGTTGGCGAGCCGCGCGAATGGGTTCGAGGAGAACAGCAGGAACGCGTAGAAGCCAAGCGCGATCGTCGCCTGCGCGCCCAGCGTCGCGATCAGCGTCGGCTTGGGCAGCTGCCGCTCGAACAGTGCCACCGCGGCCCCGGCGACGCCCAGGATCGTCACCCACAGCAGCATCGAGCCTTCGTGATTCCCCCACGCGCCGGCGATCTTGTAGATCAACGGCTTGGCCGCGCTCGAATCCTCGACGACGAGCTTCACCGACATGTCGCTTTGCACGAACACGGTGATCAGCAGCAGCATGGCGAGAATTGCGAGCAGGCCCTGGACGACCGCGATCGGGCGGATCGTGGTCAGGATCTCGCCCGTGTCGGCCTGCGCGCGCCGCACGCCCAGCACCGCCAGCACCACCTGCAACGCCGCCAGCGCGGCGGCGAACCACAAGGCGGCGAGGCCGGCTTCGGCGATCACTTTTCGAGACTTTCGGTCTTGTGCATCGCACCGGCGACCTGGGGCGGCATATATTTCTCGTCATGCTTGGCGAGCAGATTGGTCGCGGTGAAGCTGCCGTCGGGCTGGAACTGGCCTTCGGCAACGACGCCCGATTTCTCGCGAAACAGATCGGGCACGATGCCGCTGAAGCGGACCGGCACTTGCGCCGCGCCGTCGGTGACGACGAAGCGAATCGAGATCCCGTCGGGCTGGCGCTCGATCGAGCCGCCCTCGACCATGCCGCCCAACCGCACTGCCTTGCCGAGCGGCAGGCCATCCTTCACCACATCCGACGGCGCGTAGAAGAACGACGCCTGCCCCTTGAGCGCCGACAGCGCGAGCAGCCCCGCACCGATCACCGCCGCCAGCGCCAGCAACGCCAGGGTGAGCCGCTGGTGCTTGGCCTTCATGCCCGCCAGTTCGCCTCCACCGCCGCCTCCGCGCGGCGCATCGCGCGCCAGCTGAGCAGCGACAGGATCACCACGGCGATCGCGGTGACAGCATAGGCCGCGATCACGAAGGGCCAGGGATCGAGCGTCATGCCGCCATCCGCCGCATCCTCGCCTCGGCCTTGGCGGCGGCGAGCAAGGCGCGCATTCGCATCAGCACGATGCCGGCGAAGAACAGCGAGAACCCGAGGATCGTGAACCACAAGGGCCACAACATCGATGCCGCGATCGTCGAACTGGTCAGTCCGATGCTCTGCCCCTGATGCAGCGTGTTCCACCACACCACCGAATAACGGATGATCGGCAGCAGCACCGATCCCGCGACGCCGAAGATCGCCGGAATGCGCCCGTCGCCGCCGCGATCGTTATCGGCACGGACCAGCGCGATATAGGCGAGATAGACGAAGAACAGCAGCAGCATCGAGGTCAGCCGCCCATCCCATTCCCACCAAGTGCCCCAGGTTGGGCGGCCCCAGATCGAACCGGTGATGAGACACAGCGCCGCGAACACCGCGCCGGGCAATGCAATCGCCTGCGCCGCGACGCGCGCCAGCGGATGCCGCCAGACGAGATAGACGATGCTGGCGATGGCGAGGCTGCTCCATCCGCCCATCCCCAGCCATGCACTCGGCACATGGATGTAGAGGATGCGGACGCTCTCGCCCTGCAGATAATCGGCCGGCGTCTGGGTGAGGCCGGCCCAGCTGCCGATCGCGGCCAGCGCAATGCCAGCCCAGAACAGCGCCGGCGTCAACGGCCGGGCGATGCGCAAAAAGCGGGCGGGATTGGCGAGGGCATGAATAACTGGCACGACGCGCCGTTGTTAGGGCACTCTCCGGCGCAAATCCAGCGGCCGACGCTCAATTATTCCCGTGCCGACCGGCAGGCTGCTCCAATCCTAGCCGCGACCGATCAAGCGCCGTGCGATCGTATCGGCGACTTCGGAGGCCGGCTGCTGTGTGCGATCGCTCTCGTCCCACACTTCGATCAGCCGATCGGGAATTTTCGCGATACGCGCCTTGACCTCGGCTTCGTCGCCGCGGCCGAGATATTCGAGCCCCACGTTGATGATGCCGCCGGCGTTGATGACGTAATCGGGCGCGTAAAGGATGCCGCGGTCGTGCAGCCGCGCGCCGTCCTCGCGGGTCGCCAACTGATTGTTGGCGCCACCGGCGATGACGGTCGTCTTAAGTTGCTCGATCGATGCCTCTGTGAGGATCGCGCCGAGCGCGTTGGGGCTGACGACATCGGCTTCGACGCCGAGAATCGAGTCCGCCGCCACCGCTTCGCCGCCCAGCTCCTCGGCCAGCGCCTGCGCCTTGGCCGCATCGACGTCAGCCAGTGTCAGTCGCGCGCCGTCCTTCGCCAGCAGCCGAGCGAGCCCGCCGCCGACCGAGCCGACGCCCTGGATCGCGACGTGAACGTCCTTCATCGCATTGGCGCCGAGCCCGCGCTTGGCCGCCGCCTTCACGCCCAGATAGATGCCGAGCGCGGTGAAGGGCCCGGGATCGCCGCCGGCCGCGCCGCTCGCGACGGGCAGGCCCGAGACGTATTTCGTCTCGCCCGCGATCACCTTCATGCGCGCTTCGGACATGCCGACGTCTTCCGCCGTCACATAACGCCCACCGAGCGATTCGACCGCACGGCCGAACGCCTTCAACTGGGCTTCGGTGATCGTGTCGCCGGTCTTGCCTGCAAGCACCACGCCCTTGCCGCCGCCCAATTCGAGCCCGGCCATCGCGTTCTTGAAGCTCATCCCGCGCGACAAGCGCAGCCCATCGGTAATCGCCTGATCGCTGTCGGCATAATGCCAGAAGCGCACGCCACCCGCCGCCGGCCCGAGCTTGGTCGAATGCACCGCGATGACCGCGCTCAACCCCGAATCGGGATCGGTGAACAGATGCACGCCCTCGTGAGCGTCGAAATCGGGGAAGCCCCAGCCGGTGGTCATGATTGGTCCTTTGATCGGGCGGGGGAGCGGGCCGGCGCAGTGCTCAGCGCAGCTGAACCAGTAAGCGATGGGGCGACCGACGGGACTTGAACCCGCAACTTCCGGCATCACAAGCCGACGCTCTAACCAATTGAACTACGGTCGCCGCGAAGCCGCGGCCCTAGCGGGCCGGGCGGGCCAGCGTCAAGACCATCAAAACTGCCCCTGCGCCGAAAGCAGATAGCCGCTTGGCGAAAGCTGGAAACCGGCAAGCTGCAATTTGGTCGCGAGCGCCGGGTCGCCGGTCTGCATCGACAGATCGGCGATGTAGCTACCGTCCTCGTGAAGCCGCAGCGCCAGGCTCTCGGTGCCGGCGGCGCTGGCGAGCGGCAGCAGCAGCGCATTGCCCTCGCAGCGCGCCGTGCCGCTCATCGCCTGCGGCAGCACGACGCCGCCGATCGCACCGGCCAGCGTCGCGCGGACGCGGCCCTCGGCGTGGTCGCACGCGCCATCGGCGAAGCGCACGCTGACATCGTCGAGATCGAGCCCGCTCACGGGCACCGCGCCAAAATTCCCGCCGCCGACGATGGTGGCGCTGAGATCATCGACGCCGACGCTGTGGCGCGACATGCCGATCGCACCACGCAACGCCGTGTCGCCCGCCGCTGCAAGATCGACGCGGGCGCGCCCGACGAAGAGCTGGATCGGCGACAGCCGCGCCGCCAGATCGCCGAGATCGAGCTGGCCGGCATGCGCTTCATTGAGCGAGCCGAGCCACACGCTGCCGGTCACCCGCCGTGCCGTGACGCCGAGATCGGCGAGCCCGATCCAGCCCAGCGCCAGCCGCATCGGCAGCAACAGGATCAGCGCAACCAGGAACACCGCGCCGAACAAGGCGGCCGGGCCGGTGCGGAGCCGAATGCGTTTCATGCGCCCCTCTTCATCAACGTCATGCGCGCCGATACCGTCTGATCGCCATTGTTGCTGACGTCGATCGTGGCGACGATCACGCCGGCGCCATCGAGATCGGCGATCCAGGAAAACAACGCGCCGGGTCGCGCGGTCGGGATCGCGATCTGCACGCGGCCATCGCCCTGCGCATTGACGTCGGACAGCGCAAAGCCCGCGTCGCTCGCGCTCTGGCGGAGATAGTCGTCGAGCGGGCCGGGAATCGGCGCGGGATGCGATTGCTGCAGCGCCTTGACGGCATCGAGCCGCATTTCGGTATCGGCGAGACGCAACACCGCATCGTTGAGCCGCGTGCGCGACGACGACAGGCCATCGGTCACCGGCGCGATCAAGCCGAACCAGAAGATCGTCACGACCAGCATCGCGACCATCGCCAGCAGCATCCGCCGCTCGCGCAGCGAACGCCCGTCGAACCAGGTCTTGAGCGCGGCGATCACGGCGTCACCGTCAGATCGCCGGCGACCTGCCCGGCATTGGCGGTGAACGGGCTGGCCTCGACGGTGAAGCCCATCGCCTCGATGCGATGCTTGAGATCGTTGGCCTGTGCCTCGCCTTGGGCCGTCACCGTCGCCTTCAGCGCGCCGGCGTCGTCGAACGCGAGCGCGGTAAGCTCGGTGCCGGGCACCGACTGCACCGCGCTGAACACCGCCGAGGCGGTCCGGCTGAAGCCCAGTCCGCCGCCGCGCAGGCTGGCGAGCCGCTCGTTGAGCTGGCGATCGGGATCGGTCACGGTCTGGCCCGGCGGCAGGCCCTGGCGCGCGAGCATGTCGGCGCGCGTTTCCAGCCCATCGGCGGCAATCGAATATTTCATGATGAGGATGAGGCTGATGAACAGCGTGGCGGTGAGGATCGCCACGCCGAGCCAAGCGAGCCGCCGGACCAGCGGCCAATCGATCGCGCGCCGCCGGCGCTTGGCGAAGGGGCCCTGACGCAGATCGAGCGCCGGGAACGCCGCGGCGGCGACGATCGCTGCCTCGAGGGCCTCGCGGTCGAGCGTTTCGGGGGGCGTGTCGCCGGTGATCAGCTCGGTCAGCCGCGCTTCGTCGG
This sequence comes from Sphingomonas koreensis, assembly GCA_006438735.1. Lineage (GTDB taxonomy): Bacteria > Pseudomonadota > Alphaproteobacteria > Sphingomonadales > Sphingomonadaceae > Sphingomonas > Sphingomonas koreensis_A. Next base: position 994,973 of record RCZF01000001.1, read on the forward strand.
CAAAGCCGCTGGTGGCGCCGCGAACGACGCCGTGGCCGGCGAGATCGGCGCGGACATAGCCTTCCTCGGGCCGCGGCAGCAGCATCGGCGCGGGCACCAGGGCGTCGGGATCCACGCCCTGCTCGGCAAGCGCGACGAGCCACGCGCGCATCGCCGCGACGCCGACCACGCCGATCGGCCGCTCCGCCGCGGCGTCCTCTCGCCCCACCGCGACATGCAGCTCGGCGAGCGGCGTCACGCTGGCCTCCCCCACCGCCAGACGCGCGGCGGCGACCGCCTGCGCGATCGAGCGGTCGGGCAGCGTCGCCCAGTGCAGCGTCACCCCCTCGGCCGGGGCGATCGCCACGGTGCGCGGCGGCGCGGCTTCGTCCGGCGACGGCACGGGGATGCCCTCGCCGCGTGCAACCACCGCGTCATCGTCGATCCGCAGCCAGCGCCATGCCGGATCGTCGCCGGCCGGGGGGAACAGGACAAGCGTCTCGCTCATGCCGGATCGCCCCAGGCGCGCGACACGATCTGCGCACGCTGGCCCGACGCATCGAGCAGCGCGTGCTGCGACAGCGCGGCGCCATCGAGCGTCACGTCGATATCGAGGTTGAACCAGTAAGTGCGCACGTCGGTCTGCGCCTTGGCGTCGTCGCTCGGCACCAGGCCGCCATTGAGCGACGGCAGGTTCCAGAAGGCCACGGTGCTGTCATAGCCGTCCGCCGGCCGCGCCAGCAGCAACGAGCGCGCCTTGCCAAGATCCATCGTATCGGGGAACAGCATGGCGAACAGCGGGGCATCCTCGGGTTGCAGCGTGTTGACGTTGATTTTCGACATTTCGGCCTTGGGCAGCGTGCAGATCCAGCGTTTCAGCTTGTCGTAGAGCTCGGGCGTCATGCCCGCCACGGCGCGAATTTCGGAAGGATCGGCCATCAAGGTGTTGGCGGTGCGATAGGGAATGTCCTTGCCGAGATAGGCGCTATCCTCGGCGCCGAGCGGCAGCGGGTTGGTGTCGCTGTCGATCCAGTCGGCAGTCGCCGCGGCGATCCCGTCGGCGCTCTGGCCGGGAATGCCGACCAGCTTCATCAGCCGCGCGAATTGGGTGATGTGATTAGGCTGCGCAACATAGACGCCGGGCGTCGTCGGCACGACGAGCCCATTGAGATTGAAACAATTGCCGCCGTCGGTGACGGTCAGCGTCGCCACCCCGCCGGGGATCGGCAGCGGATAGGGCTGGCCGCTCCAATTGCCCGCCAGTGTGGTGCGCGCGGCGTCTTCGGCGAGGATCGTATTGACGCGTTGCACCGCCAGTGTCTCGGCGGCGTAGGCGAAGGCGCGCGCCTGCTCGATCGCGACGCCGTTGACGGCGAGCCGTGTCGACAGCCGTAATTTCTCCAGCGCGCCCGCTGCCAGCACCGATATCACCGCGACGAGTAGCAACACCGTCAGCAGCGCCGCGCCGCGCTCGCCTTCCTTAACCTGCCGCACTATCGCCCCCCAATTCCTGCGGGATGCGATAGCCGGTGCCGACCAGAAAAAGCTCGCGAAAAGTGGGCCCGTCGGTGCGCGTGATGGTCATTTCGACGGCGTCGGGCAGTGGGCGATCGGGATTGCCGTCCCAATGATCGTTCCACGCCCCCGAATAGCGATAGCGCAACCCAACCTGCGACACGCCGGTGAGAATCGCCGCGCTTGGGCCCGGCGCCGCGCCGTCGAGCATCGGATAAGCCACGCGCGTCAGCACGCCGCTGTCGAGCCGGTATTCGACCTTTTGTTCGCTCGGCCGCGGCGCTTCGTCGATATTGGTCCAGCCGGCGCGCACGAAGCGCAGCATCGGCGTCTGACCCGATCCGTTCGCGCCGGTGAAGATCGGCAGCATGTCGCCGCTCGCGTCGCGGGTCGATCGCGGGCGGACCTGCGCGAGATCGCCCGACAGGGCGGAACCGAGCTGGTTGAATTGCGCAAGCTGCTGCAACTTGCCGTCGGTCGCGGCCTGCGCGCGGACGCTGAACGCCAGCAGCCCGACGCCCGCCGCGGCGAGCAGCGCGAAGATCAGCAGCGAAACCATCATCTCGACCAGCGTGAAGCCGTTTTCGGCGGAGCGCGCACGAGAAGCGAAGCCGTTTTCGGCGGAACGCGCACGACGACTCGAGCTGGCGTGTTCGGCGCGCGTCATGACGCCGTGCCCGGAGCCGGGGGCCGCACGATCATCAGCCGCGCGATCGGTGAGGCTGCCCCGTCCGCCACGGCGATGTCGATCCGGAACGCGCCGGCGTCGCCGAGCGGCTGGGTCTGCCGCGTCCAGGTCCAGGTGCGCCCGCCATTGCTTTCGGTGCCGGTGGTCGGGCCGAGCGCGGGCGGCTGGGCATCGGTCATCGTCTCCACTGCGACGTTGCGCGCGACCATTTCGGCGACCAGCGTCTCGTCGAGAATCCCGGTCGAGCGGATCGTCGCGCCCTCCAGCCGGATCAGCGCCATCGCGGCAAGGCTGAACACCGCCAGCGCTACCATCATCTCGATGAGGGTAAATCCCTTGTCCCTAGTCATCGACGCGCACCTCGCCGCCGGCGCCGATATGCACCACCGCTGTTTCCGCGCCGCGCTCGAGCCGCAGGTCGAGTGGCTGATCGGCCAGCCCGGTCGAATCGAAGATCACCCGTTGACGCGCCTGGCCGGTGAGCGCGGGGCGAACGCCCTGCCCCCATTGCGTGACGCGCAGCGTGCTGTCGGGCATCGGCTGCCAGCCGTCGCGGCTGCGCAGATCGAAACCATAGCCGCCCGGTGCGACCCACACGCTCGTCGTCCGCGCATTGAGGATCGCGGCGTCATGCGCCACGCGGACGCGCGCGGCGAAGCGATCGGCCTGATCGACCAGCCGCCCGCGCGGATCGGGCATGGCGAGCACCACCGCCGCCGATGCGAGCCCGATGATCGTGATCACCACCATCAACTCGATCAGCGTGAACCCGCTCTCCCTATGACGGGGCGGTTTATTGCCAGCTGCCAATATCGGCATCGACACCTTCGCCGCCTTCCTTGCCGTCCGCGCCGTCGGACCAGACGTCGGCCTCGCTATGCTGCCCCGGCGCCGCGTAGAGATAAGGCCGCCCCCACGGATCGGCCGGCAGCTTCTTGATATAGCCGCCAGTTTGATATTTCGACGGATCGGCGGAGGACGGCGCCTTGACCAGCGCCTGCAGCCCGTCGCTCGTGCTCGGATAATGGAGGTTCTGCAGGCGATACATTTCCAGCGCCTGCTCGATCGTCGAGATATCGCTCTTGGTCTTTTCGATCCGCGCCTTGTCGCCCATCGGAATGACGTTGAACGCCACGATCGCCGCGAGCAGCCCGATGATGACGATGACCACCATCAGCTCGACCAGCGTGAAACCGTTTTCGGCGGAACGCCTTAAGGGCGTGAAGCCATCGTCGTCATCCCCGCGCAAGCGGGGACCCAGCTCCTGAGGTTCGTGCTCGAAGCAACAGTCGGGAGATGGATCCCCGCTTTCGCGGGGATGACGGACGGAAAATTTCGACATAACGAACCTCATTGGCCGGCCAGCGTTTCGAGCTGGAGGATGGGCAGCAGGATGGATAGCACGATCGTCGCGACGACGCCGCCCATCAACACGATGATCAGCGGTTCGAGCAGCGACAGCGCGGTCGCGGTGAAGCGATCGAACTCGCGTTCGAGGTAATCGGCGGCGCGCTCGAGCATTTCGTCGAGCCGCCCCGCCGCTTCGCCCGACGCCGCCAGATACGTCAGCAATGGCGGAAAGACGTCGCTGCGCCGCATCGCCGCCGACAAGCTGCCGCCGCCGCGAATCGATTCGACGATCTCGTCGGTGGCGAGCCGCAGCCGCGCGTTCTTGATCGTGCTGGCGGTCAGGTTCAGCCCTTCGAGCAACGGTAGTCGGCTGGCGACCATGGTCGAGAGCGTGCGCGCCATCCGGGCCGCGTGGAGATCGCGCAACAAGCGTCCGAGCAGCGGAATCCGCAACAGCCAGCTGTCGAACGCGAGCTTGACCGAGGGCTCCTTGAGCGCACGCCAGGCGATCGCCACCGCCCCCGCCAGGATGATCGCCAGCAGCCACCAATAACCGACGAGGAAATGCGACACGGCCATCACCAGCCGCGTGAGGAACGGCAGCGTCTGCCCTACGGTGTCGAATTGCTCGACGACCTGTGGCACGACGAAGATCATCAATGCCCCAACCACGCCCATCGCGACGATCGCGAGGATCGTCGGATAGGCCATCGTCGTGATCAGCTTGCCGCGAATTTCGGCCTGCCGTTCTAGCAGCGACGACAGCCGATCGAGGATCGTCGGCAGGCTGCCCGAACTCTCGCCGGCCGAAACCATCGCCCGGTAGAGCGGTGGAAAGCTCTTCGCCTCGCGCCCCATCGCCTCTGACAGCCGCCGCCCTTCGACGACGCCGGCATGCACCGCGCTGACGATCTCGCGGACCTGCTCCTGCTCGGTCTGGCGCGTGATCGTGCGCAGCGATTCCTCAAGCGGGCTGACGCGGTTGAGCGTGGCCAGCTGGCGCGTGAACAACGTCAACTGCTTGCCGGACATCTTGCGCCGCGTGAGGCTCGGCATCGACAACAGCGCCTTGCCCTTGGGCGGCGGGCCCGATCCCGGCTCGATGCGAACGACATAGAGCTTGCGCGCATCGAGGTTGGTGCGTGCGTCGTCGATCGTTTCGGCGGCGATATGGCCGCGCTTTTCGTGCCCGCGCGTGTCGATCGCGAGGAAATCGAAATCAGCCATCGACCTCGGCCATTTCGCTGCGCGACACGCGCACCGCTTCTTCCGGCGTCGTCAAACCGTCGCGGACCAATTGGCGCGCGGCGGTTGTCAGCGTGTCCGAATGCGCGAAGGCGTGACGGGCGATGACGCTTTCGTCGCCGCCGTCATTGATCAGCCGGCGGATCGTCTCGTCGATCCGAATCGCCTCGAACACGCCGATCCGGCCCTTGAAGCCGGTGCCGTTGCATTCGGGGCAGCCGACCGGCTCGTAAACGATCGTGCCTTCTTCGAGGCCGAGCAACGTCGCCACCGATCCGGTCGCGGCGACCGGCTGGCGGCAGGTCGGGCACAAGCGCCGCACCAGCCGCTGCGCGATCACCGCGCGCAGCGTCGAGGCGAGCAGGAACGGCTCGATCTTCATGTCGCGCATCCGCGTGATCGCGCCGACCGAATCGTTGGTGTGGACGGTCGACAGCACGAGGTGCCCGGTCAGCGACGCCTGCACCGCGATCTCGGCGGTTTCGCGGTCGCGAATTTCGCCGACCATCACGACGTCGGGGTCCTGCCGCAGGATCGCGCGCAAGCCGGCGGCAAAGGTCAGCCCGACCTTGGGATTGACCTGCGTCTGGCCGACGCCCTCGACGGCATATTCGACCGGATCCTCGACCGTCAGGATGTTGCGGCTGCCGTCGTTAAGCAGGCGCAGCGCGGCGTAAAGCGAGGTCGTCTTGCCCGAACCGGTCGGCCCGGTGACGAGCACGATGCCGTTGGGTTCGCTGATCGCCTGGCGCACCACCTTGTCGATCGCCGGCGGCATGCCGAGTTGTTCGAGGTTGATCCCGGCATTCTCCTTGTCGAGGATACGCAGCACGACGCGCTCGCCCGCCCGGCTCGGCAGCGTCGAGACGCGCACGTCGAGCAATTTGCCGCCGAGCGTCAGGCCGATGCGGCCGTCCTGCGGCACGCGGCGTTCGGCGATGTCGAGCCGCGCCATCACCTTGACGCGGCTGACCACCACCGGGGCAACGTGCGGCGGCATGCGCAGCGTTTCACGCAGCACGCCGTCGATCCGCATGCGGATGACGAGGCCGGTTTCGTAGGGCTCGATATGGATGTCCGACACGCCGTTGCGCGCGGCATCGGCGATGATGCCGTTGATCAGCCGGATCGCCGGCGCGTCATCGGCCGAATCGAGCAGATCCTCCGCCGTCGGCAAATCTCCGGCCAGCAGATCGAGATCGCCGTCGAGCCCGAGGTTGCCCGCCGCCATCGCCGCCGCCTGACCGTCCATCGCATAGACTTCGCCGAGCAGTTTATCGAACGCCTCGGCGCTGACGAACGACACGTCGAACGGCTGGCCGAGATGGCGCCGCAGCTCGAGTAGAACCTTGGGATCGCCACCCTCGCGCATGGCGATCGCGGGATGACCGGCATCGCCGGCCAGCGCGACGCCGAAGCGCCGGGCGAACAGATAGGGGATCGTCGCGATGCTCGCAGTGAGCGTCAGCGGCTCGATGCTCTCGGGCAGCACGATCGGCGCCGCCGCCGGCGCCGCCTCGATCGCATCGCCGCGGCTGATCTTCACCGATCGGTTCCTTTGAGCGGCTTGATGATCTGCGTCGAGCTGCGCACCGTCGGCACCATGATCTGCGGATCGTTGATGTTGCCGGGCACCGGCGCGGAGGGGATCGGCGGCGACGCGCCGAGATAATCGCGCACCAGCTGATCGATGCTCGGCTCGGCGTCGGGGTTCATGCCGCCCTGCACCGCACGGAGATAGCCGTAACGCTGCTCGGTGACCCGGCGACTGTCGTCGGCGGTCTTGAGGATCGTCGGGCGGATGAAGATCATCAGATTGGTCTTGGCATGGCTGCGCGAGCGCGACTTGAACAGATTGCCGAGCACCGGAATGTCGCCGAGCAACGGAATCTTCTCGATCGTCCGCCGCTCGTTATCGTCGAGCAGTCCGCCGATCACCGCGATCTGGCCGTCATCGACCGTCAGCGTCGTCTGCACCTCGCGCTTGTTGAGGATCAGATCGCTGTTGTCGCTCGACACCGGCCCGGCGATCGAGCTGACCTGTTGATGCAGGAACAGCTTGATCGTGCCGCTCGAATTGACCTGCGGCTTGACGTCGAGCTGGATGCCGACATTCTCGCGCTGCGTGGTCTGGAAGGCATTGTCGAAATTGTTCGATAGCGCCTTGCCGGTGGTGATCGGAATTTCCTGGCCGACCAGGATATGCGCCGGGCTGTTGTCGAGCGTCACCAGCGATGGCGATTGCAGCAGGTTGGATTGCGTGTCGCTCTTCACGGCGTTGATGATGCCGCCCAGGATGGTGTCACCGATTCGCGTCGCCCCACCGAACAAGCCGCCGTTCGCGCCCAGCAGCGAGCTGACCGCCGCCTGCTGGAGCTGATCGCCGACCGCACTGTTGGTCGATGTAACCGTCGTGGTTCCGTTGGTGGTGACCGTCGAGGTGTTAAGATATGTCGAGCCGATCGCGCCGGCGATCGTCAGCAGGCTCGGCGCCGAACTGCTGTAGTTGGTCGCGGCAAAGCCACCGCCGCTCAGGTTGCCGAGCAGGAACTGGACACCGAGCTGCTTCGCCGTGGTATCGGACACTTCGGCGACGACCGCCTCGACCAGCACCTGTTCGCGCCGCGTATCGAGCTGCCGCACGACGTCGCTCAGCTGGCGCTGCACCTCGGGCGGCGCGGCGATGACGATGGCATTGGCCCCGGTGAAGCGCGTGACGACCGCCGCAGTGCGGCCGCCGGCGCCGACGATCGCGGGTTTGCCGGTGCCGCCGCTCGGCGTCGGCGTCGGGCTCGGCGCCGACGGGCTGGTGTTGGTTACCGTGTTGTTCTGCGCGCCCAGCCCGCTGGTGCCGTTGCCGCTATCCGATTGCGACAGGAAATTGCCGCTTGAGGCGGTTTGATTGGCATCGTCAGCCGGCGCCTCGGTCGGCTGCTCGCCGACGAGTTGCTGGAGCACCGGCAGGAGCTGCGCGGCATCGGCGTTTTCGAGGAAGATGACGCGGATCTGCGTACCCGCCTCGGCCTTGCGATCGAGATCCTGCGCCACGCCGGCGAGCCGCGCGACGGTCGACGGATCGCCGCGCAGCACCACCGAATTCGAGCTGTCGACCGAGACAACGGACACGCCCGGATCAGTCGCGTCGCCGCCCTGCCCGCCGGTGCCGATCAGCGCCTGCAGCGCGGTGGCGATCTCGCGCGCGCCGGCGTGATCGAGCGCGATCACCCGCGTCGTCGCATTGTCGGTATCAATCCCCGACAAGACCGAGCGGATGCGGCGGACATTGTCGGCGAAATCGACGATCACCAGCGAGTTGCCGCCCTTGTTGGCGGTGACCGAGCCCTGCGGGCTGACCAGCGCCTTGACGGTATCGAGCGCCGATTGCGCATCGATCGAGCGCAGCCGGACGATGTCGGTGACGAAGCTGTTGCCGCCCACGCCGCGCGTGCCGACGCGGGTTGGCTGCGACGCGGCGTTGTCGATCGGCTGGATGCGCAAGGCGCCGCCGCCCGTTGGCACCGCGATCAAACCGTTGGAGCGCAAGGTTGACAGGAACACTTCGAAATATTCGGATTTCGACAGCGGCCGATCGGTGACGACCGTCACCTTGCCGTTGACCCGGCTATCGATGATGAAGGTCCGCCCGGTCGCCTGCGAGGCATCGGCGATGAACGCGCGAATATCCGCGTCGCGCACGTTCAGCGACAATTGCGCGCTGGCCGGCGCGGCGAGCGCCAGCACGATGGCCGATGCGAGGAAATATGTCTTCATTGACCCGTCACGTTGATGCCGATGGGAATGGTCGATGCGCCGCGCTCGACCATGAGCGAGAGGATGCCGCCGTCTTTGAGCGTCGCCGCCGCCTTGTCGATGTCGCCGGGGCCGGAAATCGGCTTGCCGAGGATTTCGGTGGCGATATCGCCTTGTTTCAGCCCCGCCTTGGCGAACGCCGATCCGTCGCCGTTGGGGCGCAGCACCAGGCCGGTGATCTTGCCGCCGTCGATCCGCGGGATGAAGCCGATGCCGGCCTTGAGATCGGCAAACGAGAGCCCGCGCGAATTGATGTCCTGCAGCGTCACGCGCGGCGCGGCGGTCGTTTGCGCCATGCCTTCCGGCAAGGGCGCGACCGGCGTCACCGGCGTCGACTGATCGAGATAGAGATCCTCGACGGTCCCGCCGCGATCGATCGAGACGTGATCGAACGCCACCGCCTTCAGGGTCGCGCCGGGCATGATCTCATCGCCGACCTTGTAGCTTTTCTGCACCTCGTCGGGCGTGGCGATGATCGCCGATCCGCCGCCGGTCGCCTCGTTGATCCGCGTGCCGAACAGCGTCAGTTGCAGCGTCGTCACCGCCGCGGGCTTGTCGCCGCCACCGAGCCGGAAGAACGGATCGAAGCTTCTCAGCAGCTCGGTCGGCTGGCCGACCCCGCCGGGCGCGTTCGGCCGCCAGTCGCCCAGCGGCGTCACCGGGGTGAAGACCGCCCACACCAGCCGCGCGGCCTGCAGCGCCAGCAGGGCGAGCAACACGAGTTCGAGCGCGGAATAGGCATTGGTCCGGGGAAAGCGCCGCAACAGCGCGCGGGCGCGGGGACTCAACACCAATCGCATTACTCGAAAATCCCCGATGCTCGCGCTATCCGCCGGCTTTCGTTACAATGATAGATACGCCATGTGAATTGAATTAGACGCTCGCCGACCGCTTTGTTCCACTGGCGGGCGCGGCTCGTCTTTGGCAAAATGGAGCGATGACAACGCAGATTCCCTCGCCCGCCGCCATTCCCAATCTCGGATCGGGCCACCCGTCCGAGCCGATCATGGCGCGGATCATGGCGCATGACGGCGTGCAGCGCGTGCCCAGCGCCAAGCTCACGCTGTTCCTGAAGCGCGACTTTCTGGACGCCGATCTGTGCGCGGCGATCATCGCCCGGATCGACGCCACGCGCCGCCCCTCGACGATTTCCGATTCGAACGGCGACGCGACCTTTCGCACTTCGGAGACCTGCGATCTCGACAAGCACGATCCGGTCGTCGCCGCGGTCGAGGCGCGGATCATCGAGCTCACCGGGATCGATCCGGCACACGGCGAGCCGATCCAGGGCCAGCGCTATGCCCTTGGTCAGGAATTCAAGGCGCATACCGATTATTTCGAGCCTTCGGGGGAGGATTTCCTGCGCTATTGCTCGGTTGCCGGCAATCGCACCTGGACGGCGATGATCTATCTCAACGAACCCGATGCTGGCGGCGCGACGCGGTTCAAGACGATCGACAAGATCGTCAAACCGGAAACCGGCAAACTGCTGTGCTGGAACAATTTGCGGCCCGATGGGACGCCCAACCCCGCCACGATCCATCACGGCATGAAGGTCCGCGTCGGCACAAAATATATCATCACCAAATGGTTTCGCGAGCGTCCCTGGGGATAAAATAAAAGGTCCCAGCCGCGCGAGGTGTGCGGCTGGGACCGGTCCCCCTTTATTCGCTTGGCCGTCAGAGCTTCAGAGCCAGCCCGATCGAGCCGCTGGTGCCGACGTCGTACAGGTTGAAATACGTCCGGTTCGATCCGCTTTGCTGATATTCCTTATATTTGGTGCCGGTGATGTTCCGGATGTCGAGCTTCGCCTCGAAGCCGATGCCGGCGATCGTAATCCCCTGGCGTGCGACGAAATCGAGGTGGAGACCGGGATATTCGTAGACGTCGGGTTGCGGATACGGGCCGCGCGCCGTTAGCCGTTTGCTGGCGTAGCCGAGGATGAAGGTCTGCTGCGACAGGTGGCTGGTGCTCTCCAGCCCCAGCTGAAGATTGGCGATGTGATCCGACTGGCCGGTCAGCGGCCGTCCATCCTGGAACAGATTGCTGGCCGGCGTCACGGTGCCGGTGTTGTTGATCGTCGTATCGCCCGCGGTCACCGGCACCTTGGATTTGGTGTATGTGTAATTCGCGATCACCACCGCGCGGTGACTGTTGAACATGGCGCCCATGCTGGACAGATCGAAATATTTCTGTAGATCGGCTTCCGCACCGTAGAGCTTGGCCTTGGGCGCGTTGGCGAAGCTCGAATAATATGTGTTGCCGTCAGTATAGAGATATTGCTCGATCGGATGATCGATCTGCTTGGCGAACACCGCGACCGACAGATGCTGGTCGTGCGCGAAATACCATTCGTAGCGGCCTTCGACATTGTAGAGCTGGCTGTCGATCAGGAACGGGTTGCCGGTATAGGTGCGGTTCGTTTCCGGATCGTAATAGCGTTGATAGAGCAACTCGCGAAACTGCGGCCGCGCGATCGTCTTCGAACCGTTGAAGCGCAGCTGCATCTTGGGCGCGATCGCCCAGGTCAACGTGGCCGCGGGGAGCACATAGTCGCGGTCGATCGTATTCGACGCCGTCGAACTGACCGGCACGTTAAATACCTGTTCGGGCGCGACCTTCTGGACCGCGTTTTCATAGCGGAACCCCGCATTGAGGTTGAGCGCCGAATTAATCTGCCAGTTGGCCTGAAGATATGTCGCGACATTCTTGAGGCTGGCCTTGAATGCCGCCGAGGACTGCGTCGGCTCATTCACATCCACCCCGTAATATTCGATCACGGTTGGCTCGACCAGATAGTCGGGCCGGAACAGCGATACCGGCCCCGGATTGTCGAGATTGAAGCCGAAGCCGTCCGCCGTTCGGTTGGGCAGGAAGAAGGAGAATTCCCGCCGCGTCGAGGTCCGCCGTGTGTCGGTATAGGCTGCACCTGCGGTTACCGAAAGATTCGACGCGGCGTGATAAGTGAAATCGATGCCCCCGGACCACAAGTTCTCGTTGAGCTTTGAGAACGCGACCGAAGCATCGCCCGACTGATTATCAAGGACGTTGACGTAAAGGCCCTGATACGGGCCAGCCGGCACTTCCGAATAGCCGAATTCGGTTTCGTACGGCGCGTTGCGCTTAGAATTGGCATATCCAAGCCGGGTATCGATATCGACCGCGCCCAGCTTGAACTCGCCGACGAGTTGCGAATCGATCAGCTGGCGTTCGTACCAGGCGGTATCCTGGATGATCCGATGATAGCCGTCGTAAAACGTGGTGCCGTTGGCAAGCCGAGTGTCCTTCAGCGTGTCGCGGATGAACAGGTTGGTCCAGCGAATCTTGTTTTGGCCGAATTCTAGGCCGAGACCGAGCAGGCCATCGACGACGATGTGGTCGTCGGTGATCACCCGCTCATAATCGCTGGCCAGGCTCGACAGGTCAGGCGTGTTGGCCGTCTGATTGATCGTGTCGCGGGTGCGCCACTTGGTGCTGTAGCCGGCCGTCGCGATCACGCCGAGATCGACACCGCCGAGATCGAACGTCTTGCCCGTGGTGACGTTCGCGTCCCAATTGACCGGAATATTGTCGTTGCGCTGCACCACCGCAGTGCGACCGAGCACGAGCTGTGAGCCGATTTCCTGCCGATCGGCCAGCGGCAGGTCGGCGATCAGGTTACCGCTTTTGAAGAACGCCTTGAGCGCGGGCGGCACGTTGCGCTGGCCGTTATCGAAACCGGTCCAGTCGGTCGGGCTGCCGAAATAGGTGTATCCCAGATTGCCGGTGGTGCGGGTGTCGCCGCCGACGCTGCCGCCGATCGAGAGAAATGCTTCCTTCGGCGCTGATGCCGTCGTGAGGTTGATCACGCCGCCGCCGAATTCGCCGGGAAAGTTGGGCGAATAGGTCTTCTGAACGATCGACGATGCGATCACATTGGTCGGGAAGATGTCGAGCGGCACCACCCGCTTGAGCGGCTCGGGGCTAGGCAACGGCAATCCGTTGAGCAGCGCGAGCGAATAGCGGTCGCCCAGTCCCCGGACATAAACGAAGCCGTCACCGACCACGCTGAGCCCGGTGACCCGCGACAGCGCGCCGGCGATGTCGCCCTCGCCGGTGCGGGCAATGTCTTCCGACGACAGTACGGAAATGACCTGCGAGGTCGACTGCTCGATATTGGCGTTGCGCTGCCCGGTAACGACGATGTCGCCGCCCGGGATTGAGATATCCGGCGCGGCCTGATCGGTCTGTCCAGAAACAGCAGCGGGAGCGCCGGTCTGCGCCTCGCTCGGTGGCGGCATCGTTTCACCGGGTGACGGCTGCGGCGCGTCAATCCCACTCGTGCCCGAACTCGTTGATCCCGTCGTCGTTTGAGACAGCGCCATCGATGGCGCGACAATCGCCGACGTGGCCAGCAGCAGGCGTCCAAGCGCCAGCATCTTCTTCATCCCGAATACCCCTTGTTCCGTAACCAGCAAGGGTGGAGCGCTGCGCCAAGGCACCGCCCCACCCTGTCGATCACCGCCCGATCAATCCGAGTAGACGGGAAGCGACGAGCACGCGCCGCTGTTGCCGCTGCCGAAATCGGCGGCATTGCTGTTGCAGGTCCAGCCCTGATACCAGGTGTCGTTGCCGTCCTTGACCGCACCGATGTAGGTCGTCTTGTCGAAGTAGCTGTCGAACGACGTCGGGTCGGTCGGCGTCACCGCCAGTTCGTTGGCGCCATCGATATAGTCGCTCACCAACGACGGCGTGAACGCATCGTCATTGTTGTTGCTGCCCGAACCGAAAATCGCCTCGACCTGATCGGCGGTCACCGTGCCGTTGGTCGTGCTGCCGACATATTTGGTCGAGCCGCACTGCATCACCATCGACCGGAACACCGGCGGGCCATTCTCGTCGGCCGCCGACCCCTTGGCGGCTACCGTCTGCGGATCGCTCATGCGAATGCACGGGTTGTTCGGGCTGACCAGAATGCCGTTGATCAACGCATAATCGGTCTGACCACGCAGCAGGATCGACGCCAGATCCGACGATGCGTTAGGCGAGCGATCGAGGAAGGTGAAATTGACGACTTGAGTGTATTGACGTGGCGTGTTCGCCGACGTCGTGTTGTCGGTATCCGCCTCGATGATTGCATCACCAATGTTCGGCCGCTGCGCCACCAGCACATATTGGAAGCGCGCTTTGGTGCCGGTGTCGGAATCGATGTTGTCGTCCTCGGCGCCGACCGAAATATAGTGTTTCATGCGCGGGTGCCCGCCGAAGAACTCGGCGCCGTCGTCCGAGCTGTTAACCGATAGAAAGTGATCCATGACCGTGCCGGTGCCGACGCCCGACGGCGTGAGCGACTGCAACTCGGAGTTGGCTGAAAGAACGTAGCCGGAATAGCGAATCTGGATATATTCCAGGTCGCCGCTGTTATCGTCGTTGCTGTTGCCACCATAAAGCGCGGGATCGACAGCGCCTTCGGTCTGGCGTTCGCATGCCGTGGTGCCGGGCGTCGCCGCCGGATCCTGGCAATCGGTGACCTGACCGCGGCCGAGCAGCACGACGCCGCCCCACTGGCCCGACGAATTCTCGGTATTGAGGCCGAGAATGTTGTCGCGGCTGGTAAAGATGATCGGCTTTTCGACAGTGCCCACGGCATGGAGCTTGTTGCCGCGGTTGACCGCGAGCCACGACACGCCGGTGCCGCCATAGACGATCACGCCCGGATCGATCGTCAGCGTGACGTTGGTGTCCGATGCGCTCGCCGTCGGGCCACCGTCGGTGCCAACGTCGACACGGCCGCCAAGCCGATAGACGATGCCCTTGATATACGGCAGCGTGACACTCGCTTTGATCCGCGTCGGCAGCGTGCAGATCAGATATTCGCCGGTCGGGCCGGTGATCGTGCGCGTCGTGCCGTCGCCTTCGGTCAGACCCTGCGAATCGGCGATCGTCGGGCAGCCGGAGGCAGGCGTTATCAGCGCCGAGGTCGGTGACGGCGTCGGCGTGGGGCTTGGCGACGGGGTTGGCGCCGGATTGTTGATCGTGATGTCGCCGCCGCTGCCGGGCGACGCCACATCGTTGGCGCCGTTGCACGCGGAAAGGGCGGTGAAGGCGACGCCGGTAAGCAGGATCTGGCTGGCACGCTTGTAGCTGGACATAAAATCTCCGATCTCGATCGACTCAAGTGGCGTTCGGGCTCGCGGCCCGGGATCGAATCGGTTCCCCCTATCGATCACGAACAGTCGCTAGACGTGCTCGATGACGGTTAGAGGTGATTTGCGCTTCAGAACGGTGACAAAGGCATTGCGGATTTGTGACAGCCTTCCATCCGCGGGTGCCTCCGCGGGCAGCGCAGCTACGGAAGCCGGGAACCGACGCACGCGGTTCCGTCAGCGCAGCATTTAGTTGGAAAAAGTTTTGGGGCGGTGATCGCGCTCTACAAGCAAAACGCCCGCCGACAACACCGTCGATTGGTGGTCGCTAAAATGGTGGGCGCGACAGGGATTGAACCTGTGACCCCACCCGTGTGAAGGGTGTGCTCTACCGCTGAGCTACGCGCCCATTGCAGCTGCTGGCCGCAATGTTTGTTCGTCGGCGGTTCGCCAACGAAACCGGGGCAGCGTCGCCGCCGCCCCGTATCATGCCGCCTTAAGGCACCAAGCAAAGGCTTGTCCAGCCCCCGCCGCGCCCAAAAACGTTAATCAGTTCACCGCGTCCTTCAGGCCCTTGCCGGCCTTGAACTTCGGCTGCGTCGACGCCTTGATCGTCATCGGCTCGCCGGTGCGCGGGTTGCGGCCGGTCGACGCCTTGCGCTTCGATACCGAAAAAGTGCCGAAACCCACCAAGCGCACTTCATCGCCCTTCTTCAGCGAACCGGAAATCGCATCGAAAACCGCCTCGACCGCTTTGCTGGCATCGCCCTTGCCCAGGCCCGACGCATCCGCGACCGAACCGATCAGTTCTTGCTTGTTCATCCCTGGGAACCCCCTGTTTACATTGACTCGAAAAGGAATCGCGACCGAAGCCGGTGGGCTAGTAAGTCGAGTCATCCCCGTCGAGTCAAAGCAAAACCGCCGATCCTCGGGGTGACAGCCCCAAAACCGGCTCAATTCGTCCCTTAGTGGTGCACTTCGCCCCCAACCGTCGGCACGCCCGGGGGCGGCAGGGCGGCGAGCTCGTCGGCATCGGTCCAGTCGATCGCGGTCAGCGGCTCGGTCAGTGCGAGGCGCAGCACTTCATCGACATGCGATACGGGAATGATTTCCAGCCCCTCGCGGATGTTGGCCGGGATCTCGACCAGATCCTTCTCGTTCTCCGCCGGGATCAACACCGTCTTGATGCCGCCGCGAAGCGCCGCGAGCAGCTTTTCCTTCAATCCGCCGATCGGCAGTACCCGTCCGCGCAGCGTCACTTCGCCGGTCATCGCGATGTCGCGGCGCACCGGCACGCCGGTCAACGTCGAGACGATCGAAGTGACGATGCCGATGCCCGCCGACGGCCCATCCTTGGGCACGGCGCCTTCGGGCAAGTGGATGTGCACGTCTTTGCGCGCGAACAGGCTCGGCTTGATGCCGTAGCTCGGCGAGCGGGCCTTGACGAAGCTCATCGCGGTCTCGACCGATTCCTTCATTACGTCGCCGAGCTTACCGGTGGTCTTGATCCCGCCCTTCCCCGCCACGGTGACGCTTTCGATGGTCAGCAATTCGCCGCCGACTTCGGTCCAGGCGAGCCCGGTGACGGCGCCGATCTGATGCTCTTCCTCGCCCAGGCCATAGCGATATTTCCGCACGCCGGCGTAATCGGCAAGATTGTCGGGCGTGATCACCACGCTTTCCATCTTCTTTTCGAGGATACGGCGCAGCGCCTTGCGGGCGAGCTTGGCGATCTCGCGCTCGAGCGTGCGGACCCCGGCTTCGCGCGTGTAGAATTGGATCAGCGCGCGCAGACCCTCATCGGTCAGTTCGAACTCGCCAGGCTTAAGACCGTGCGCCTCGACCTGCTTGTCGATCAAATGCAGCTTGGCGATCTCGACCTTTTCGTCCTCGGTATAGCCTTCGAGACGGATGATCTCCATGCGGTCGAGGAGCGGCTGCGGCAGGTTCAGCGTGTTTGCGGTAGTCACGAACATCACGTCGGACAGATCGATGTCGATCTCGAGGTAATGATCCTGGAACTTGCTGTTCTGTTCGGGATCGAGCACCTCGAGCAGCGCCGACGCCGGATCGCCGCGGAAATCCTGGCCGAGCTTGTCGATCTCATCGAGGAGGAACAGCGGATTCGACGTCCCGGCCTTGCGCAGGTTCGAGACGATCTTGCCCGGCAGCGAACCGATATAGGTTCGACGGTGGCCGCGGATCTCGGCCTCGTCGCGCACGCCGCCGAGCGACTGGCGCACGAACTCACGGCCCGTCGCCTTGGCGATCGACTTGCCGAGGCTGGTCTTGCCGACGCCCGGCGGGCCGACGAGGCACAGGATCGGACCCTTAAGCTTGTTGGTGCGCGCCTGCACCGCGAGATATTCGACGATCCGGTCCTTGACCTTTTCCAGCGCATAATGGTCTTGGTCGAGCACCGCCTGTGCAGCTTCGATGTCCTTCTTGAGCTTGGACTTCTTGCCCCACGGCAGCCCCAACAGCACGTCGAGATAATTGCGCACCACGGTCGCCTCGGCCGACATCGGCGCCATCGTCTTTAGCTTTTTCAGCTCGGCGGTCGCCTTGGTCTTGGCCTCCTTGGAGAGCTTGAGCGTGGCGATTTTCTGGGTGAGCTCGGCGATCTCGTCGCCGTCCTCCTCACCCTCGCTGCCGAGCTCGCGCTGAATCGCCTTCAACTGTTCGTTGAGATAATATTCGCGCTGGGTCTTCTCCATCTGCCGCTTGACCCGGCTCTTGATCTTCTTTTCGACCTGCAGGACGCCGAGCTCGCCTTCCATCAGCGCGAACGCCATCTCGAGCCGGCGCGCGGGATCGTTTTCGACCAGCAACGCCTGCTTTTCGGCGACCTTGATCGAGATGTTGCCGGCGACAGCGTCGGCGAGCCGCGAGGGATCGTCGATTTCCGACAACTGTGTGGCGGTTTCGGCCGGCAGCTTGCGGTTCAACTTGGCGTAATTCTCGAACTGATCGACCACCGATCGCATCAACGCCGAGACTTCATTGCCCTCGGCCACCGTCTCCTCGATTAGATCGACCGCGCCGCTCAGATAGTCGCCGGTTTCCTCAAGGCTCGCCAGCGACGCGCGCTGCTTGCCTTCGACGAGCACGCGCACGGTGCCGTCAGGCAGCTTCAACAGCTGCAGCACGGTCGCGGTGACGCCCATGTCGTAGAGATCGTCCCGGCCTGGATCGTCCTCGGCCGGATCGAGCTGCGCGATCAGGAAAATCTCCTTGTCGGCGGCCATGGCGGCTTCGAGCGCGGCAACCGATTTGTCACGGCCGACGAACAACGGCACGATCATGTTGGGGAAGACGACGATGTCGCGCAGCGGCAGGACGGGATAGCTTTGGGTCATGGATACTCCGACGGCGCCCAACCCGGGCGCGCTTTGCTCTTATATGGTGGCGCGCGCGCGCGCATCAATCTAGCGCTTATGTCAGCCTGAGGAGATGAATCGAATGTCGCCACGCCTGCTGCTCGCCGCGCCGCTTTTGTTCACGACTGCCGCTGGGGCGCAGATCGCCAAACTCCCGGCCAAGGGCGAGCCGGCGATCACTGCGCAGACGCAGCGATCCGGCGGGCCGATCGACCCCGATCAGGCCAAGCTGCAATTCGATGTGGCCGATCTTCAGTTCGAGGTGCTGCCCGAGACCGAGACGCTCAATGGCGTCGCCACGCTGTCGTTCACCGCCAAGGCGCCGCTGACGCGGCTGGCGATCGATCTCGACCACAATCTCGGCCCGCGCGCGGTCGCGATCGACGGCAAGGCGTTGCCGAAGACCGCCTGGGCCGATCCTGACGGCCGGCTGACGATCACCCTGCCGAGCCCGGTCGCCACCGGCGGTCACGTCACCGCGCGGATCACTTATGGCGGCCAACCCCATGTCGCCGTGAAGGCGCCGTGGGACGACGGCATGGTGTGGTCGAAGACGCCCGACGGCCGCCCCTGGTTCGCGACGACCGCGGAAGGCTATGGCTGCGACATCTTCTGGCCGTGCCTCGATTTCCCGACCGGCGAACCCGGCCGCGTCGATCTGCACATCACCGTGCCGAAAGGACTGAAGGCGCCATCGAACGGCGTGCTGAAAGGTGTCGATACGCTGGCTGACGGACGGACGACCTGGAACTGGTCGATCAAGCATCCCAACACCTATGCGATTGCCCTCAATGTTGCGCCCTATGAGGTGATCAAGGGCAGCTATCACAGCCAGTACGGCAATGAGATCCCGATGTTCTATTGGTATCTGCCGGGTGAGAAAGCGCAGGCAAAGGCGCTGTTCGCAGAGTTCGCGCCGACGCTCGATTTCTACGAGACGCTGATCGGCCCCTACCCGTTCGGCGACGAGAAGATGGGTGTGGTCGAAACCCCGCACGAGGGCATGGAGCACCAGACGATCAACGCCTATGGCAACCATTACGCCAAGGGACCCGAGGGCTTCGATTGGCTGTTCCAGCACGAATTCGGCCATGAATGGTTCGGCAATCAGCTGACCGCTGCCAATTGGGACGACTATTGGCTCCACGAAGGCTTCGAAGAATATATGCAGCCGCTCTACGGCCGCTGGCTGCAGGGCGAGGCGCGCTATGCCGCGATGATGCTCGATGCGCGCACCAAGATCGAGAACAAGGTGCCGATGGTGCGCGGCAAGCTGATCACCGAGGAAGAGGTATATGAGCCGACCAAGGGCGGCCCGGGCCAGGACATCTACTACAAGGGCGCGTGGATGCTCCACACGCTGCGCAACCTGATCGGCGACAAGGATTTTTACGCCGCGACGCGCCTAGAAGTCTATGGCCGCCTCGATCCCAAACCGGGCAATTTCAAGCCCCGCTTCGGCTCGACCGACGAGTTCATCGCCGATGTCAACAAAGTGACGGGCAAGGATTATCGCTGGTTCTTCGACGTCTATCTTCGCCAGGCGGCGCTGCCCAAGCTGATCCAGACGCGCGACGGCGATCATTTGACGCTGCGCTGGCAAGCGCCGGGCAATCTGCCCTTCCCGACGCCGATCGAGGTCCAGGTCGGCGATGCGATCAAGACGCTGCCGATGACCGAAGGCGCCGGCGCGCTGACGATCCCCGCCGGCGCGCATGTCGTCGTCGATCCGTGGGATCGGGTGCTCAAAGATTCGAAAGCGATCGACAATTATCAGGCGTGGCTTGCCGCCAAGGCCGCGGCGGCCAAGCCGAGCTGAGGCGATCGACGCGGCAGCCCCGCCCGGCAGGAGAGTGATGCGATGTTCACCAGAGATCCCGTCGGCCTCCCCGGCTTTGCAGCGCTGTCGGTCGGGTTCGTCGCTTTCCTCCTCGCGGTAATCGCGGCCCGCTTGAGACGCGGTGTGCCGGATAGCGGGCCGCAAAAGCGCTCCGGTCGCTCGGTGCTCGGCATCGCCATCCAGGCTGCCGCGTTCTTCTTCGTCAGCGTCGGAAACGCGCGCACGATGCTCGATCCATTGTCGCCGCTCGCGCTCGGCGAAGCGTTGGTCATCGCGCTGCTGATGGCGGCGGCGGTTGCGCTGTTCGTCTGGGCTTCGCGAACGATGGGCCGCAATTGGAGCATCGTCGCGCGGACCCGATCGGATCACGAGCTTATCACCGCCGGCCCGTTCGCCTATGTCCGCCACCCGATCTATACTGCCCTTGCGCTGTTCCTGATCGCCGTCGCCATCGCGAGCGGAAACGCCGAGCGGCTGCTGATCGGCCTGCCGGTCTACGCACTCGGCACCTGGCTTCGCATCGCGGAAGAGGAACGGTTGCTCCGCGACATGTTCCGCGCCGCCTATGACGGCTATGCCGCGCGCGTGAAACGCTTCGTGCCGGGGCTATTCTGATGCACCAATGCCGTGTCGTGCCGCTTCCGCGGCAATATCGGGCTGGATCGCCTTGGCGGCGGCGATATCGGCATCGCCCTGCACGGTCATTCCCAGGCGATGGCGCGCCAACCCCCGACCGTAAAGCGACCAGGCGAGCCGGGGATCGGTCTTCAACGCCGCGGTATAATCGTCGATCGCCTTTTTGGGATCGCCCATGCGCAGCCGGGTCAAGCCGCGGCTGTCGAGCATCATGGCGGCGTGCGGACGCAGCCGCAGCGCGCGGTCGCAATCGTCGAGCGCGGCCTCGAGATCACGGCCGGCCAGCGTGCGCAGCCAGCAGCGATTGTTGAGCGCCTCGGGCAAGCGGCTGTCATGCGGGTGCGCGTCGATCCATAGTCCGTAATGCTCAATCGCCTGGTCGGGCGCATCGAGCACGTCGTAGAGCTGGCCGAGATCGAACTGGACGTCATTGGGCTTGGCAGCCACGCGAGCAACGGCGTCGGCGTCCTCTCGCGCGGCTGTGTGGTCTTCAGCACGAGAGCGCAGCCACGCCCGCGCCATCAGCGCTTCGACATCCTGCGGCGCGAGCTTGATCGCGGCATCGAGATCGCGCGCCGCCGCCGTGTCGTCCTTGGTCGCCATCGCGATCGTCGCGCGCTGATAGCGATAGTGCGGGTTGGACGGATCGAGTGCGATGGCATGGCCGAGATCGACGATCGCTCGCTGATATTCGTGTCGCGCGGCAAAGGCGGTACCCCGCCCGCTATAGGCCTGGGCAGTGGTCGGCTCGCTACCGCTGACCGCCGCCGAGGTGGTCGGCATATCGTGATGGACCGACAGATCGAACACCGGACCGCCGTTATAGGTGAAGAACATCCGGTGCGTCGCGTTCGACACGTAGACGCGGTGCGACAGGAAAAAATCCGCCCCGATCAGCATGTCGAATGACTCGCCATCACCGACGTCGCCGAAGCGCAGGTGGATTTTCTTGATCGTTTCGTTGTCACCGATCTGCAGGCTGTCGAACGAACCGATCCACGTCCGCCCGACGTTACGGCCAAGGCCGCGCGAGTCGCCGCCTTCGACAACGCCGGGATCGCCGGGCTTGACGCCCGCGCGCGCCGCCGCCTGCCGCGTCAGCACCGATGTCGCCGCGCCGGTATCGAACATCGCGCGCAATTTTACGCCATTGAGAATCACCGTGCCCTGCGTGTGCATGCCCGCTTGGCTTGGGGGCTGAATATCGACAACCGAAACCGGCTTGTCCTTCGCCCAATAAGCGAGGTTGGTGTGGCCGCAATCCGTCGCCTTGATCAGTCGCACCGCGCCATTGGCGAGATCATATTCGGCGTCGGCGATCCCCAGCACGTTCTGGCCGAGCAAGCCAGCTTGGCCGACCGTACTGCCGCCAACAAGGAAATCGACATGGTGGATCGTCTGCCCGGATAATTCGAAATCATCGACCGTAGCGACCGACGCCTCGGCGCGTCCGCCGATCCCGGTCATGTAGAGCCCGAACGGTGCGTCGTGGAGCTTGAGCCCGTATTCCGCCGCGGTATCGGGCGAGAGCGTGCTGAAGAACGCGCCGCTATCGGCAATCAGCATCAGCTTGTGGCCATTGATCGTCACCGGCACGGTCGGCTGACGCCCGGCCATCGTCACCGGCAGCTTCAGCATCACGCCGACGCTGCACTTGCTTTTCGCCCTGGCAGAACCCGCCGCCAGCAACGCCGCTATCGTCGCCGCCGCGCCGATCGACCGCCTCCCCATGTCCCGCTCCCCGATTCGCCTGCCCAATTAACCCATCATTGTCATTATCTTGGCGGACGCAACATCGACCAGAAACGCGGGCCGCCATCCGGCACATCCCATGTCTCGGTGAGCTCGAATCCCAACCCGCGATAGAAACTGATATTCTTTTCGAGCGGCGTCTCGAGATAGCACGGCAGCCGGCCGTCGGCGACGCGCGCGAGCCCGTTACGCACGATCGCGCCGCCGATCCCTTGCCCCTGGCTGCCGGGGTCGCAGCCGGCGATGTGGAGATACCAGTAATCGCCTGGTGGATGATGGGCGTCGATCGCGGTGGCGACCTTGAGCGCGCGACTGACCGCGCTGCCCAGTGCATGCAACAAAGCGGGCGCATGTCGCAGCATCTCCCACCAGCCGGTCTCGGCCTTGCCCGGGCCGCGCCACAGCGTCGCCGCTTCGCCGCCGCTGGTTATCAAGCGCATGCCGATCGGCCCGTCGGTATCGAACAACAAAGCGAACAGCCGCGGGAGCCGTTTGGCGCGATCGGCAGCGTCGGGGAAAATATAGATCATCGCCGGATCGTCGGCGAACGCGCGCGACAGCATCGCGGCAATGTCCGCACGATCATCGCGCACGGCGATTCTGATGTCAGATGAGGCGATCCTTTGCGACATGACGCGATCATGACACGCGCCGAAGCCGACAACCAGTAGCTGTGCGCTGGCCTCAATCAGGCCAACGAAAACGGGCGCAGGATTAACCCGCGCCCGTTAAATCATTGGTTCTGCTAAAATATCAGGCGGCGTCGCCGGTCTTTTCCTTTTTGGCGTAGACCCGGATCGGCTCCTTGCGGCCCTCGATCACGTCCTTGTCGATCATCACCTCGTCGACGCCGTCCATGCTCGGCAGATCGAACATCGTGTCGAGCAAGATGCCTTCGAGGATCGATCGCAGCCCCCGCGCGCCGGTCTTGCGCTCGATCGCCTTCTTGGCGACCTGCACCAGCGCATCGTCGGTAAAGCCGAGCTCGACATTCTCCATGTCGAACAGCTTCTGATACTGCTTCACCAGCGCGTTCTTGGGTTCGCTGAGGATCTTCACCAGTGTGTCGATATCGAGATCCTCGAGCGTCGCGATCACCGGCAGGCGCCCGACGAATTCGGGGATCAGCCCGAACTTCAGCAGATCCTCGGGCTCGACCGACTTGAGCACTTCGCCGGTGCGCCGCTCTTCGGGCGACGCGACATAAGCGCCGAAGCCGATCGACTTGCCCTGCAAGCGATCGCCGATGATCTTCTCGAGGCCGGAGAACGCGCCGCCGCAGATGAACAGGATGTTGGTCGTATCAACCTGCAGGAATTCCTGCTGCGGATGCTTGCGCCCGCCCTGCGGCGGGACCGAGGCGACGGTGCCTTCCATCATCTTGAGCAGCGCCTGCTGGACGCCCTCGCCCGAGACGTCGCGGGTGATCGAGGGATTTTCGGCCTTGCGGCTGATCTTGTCGATCTCGTCGATGTAAACGATGCCGCGCTGGGCCCGCTCGACGTTGTAATCGGAGGCCTGGAGCAGCTTGAGGATGATGTTCTCGACATCCTCGCCGACGTAACCCGCCTCGGTCAGCGTGGTCGCATCCGCCATCGTGAACGGCACGTCGAGGATGCGCGCGAGCGTCTGCGCGAGCAAAGTCTTGCCGCAACCGGTCGGCCCGACGAGCAGGATGTTCGATTTCGACAGCTCGACGTCGGCGCCCTTCTGGCCGTGGTTGAGCCGCTTGTAATGGTTGTGCACCGCCACCGACAGCACGCGCTTGGCGCGCTTCTGCCCGATCACATAATCGTCGAGCACGTCGCAGATTTCCTGCGGCGTCGGCACGCCACCATCCTTTTTGGAGACGAGCGCGGACTTGGTTTCCTCGCGGATGATGTCGTTGCAGAGCTCGACGCACTCGTCGCAGATGAAGACGGTGGGGCCCGCAATCAGCTTGCGCACTTCGTGCTGCGACTTGCCGCAGAACGAGCAATACAGCGTGCTCTTCGAGTCGCCACCGCTTAGCTTAGTCATCAAAAGTCATCCTTGGCGCCGGATACTCACAGCGCGTTCGAGCGGCCGCTATCCTAGCGGCCGCATCTAATCCTACAATCACCAAAATCGGGTTATGATTTTTCCGATGGTAACTTGGCCACGTCGGGCGCGTCGTCGGTCGGCTTGGGCCGCTCGTCGAACACCTCGTCGATCAGGCCGAATACCTTGGCTTCGTCGGCCGAGAGGAACTTGTCGCGGTCCATCGCGGTCTCGATCTCCTCGATCGGCTTGCCGGTGTATTTGGCATAGAGCTCGTTCATCCGGTGACGGATGCGCAAAATCTCGCGCGCCTGGATCTCGATGTCGCTGGCCATGCCCTGCGCCCCGCCCGACGGCTGATGAATCATGATCCGCGCGTTGGTCAGCGCGACGCGCATGCCCGGCTCGCCGGCCGCGAGCAGGAAGCTGCCCATCGACGCCGCCTGCCCGATGCACACCGTGCCGACGCGCGGCCGAATGTATTTCATCGTATCATGGATCGCCATGCCCGCCGTGACGACGCCGCCCGGCGAATTGATGTACATATAGATGTCCTTCTTGGGGTTCTCCGACTCCAGGAAGAGCAGCTGCGCGGTGATGAGCGAGGCCATCGTGTCCTCGACGCCGCCCGTCACGAAGATGATCCGCTCGCGCAGCAGCCGCGAAAAGATGTCGAAGCTGCGCTCGCCGCGGTTCGATTGCTCGATAACAATCGGCACGAGGCCGTTGGTGAGCGTGGTCAGCGGCGACATGAAATCGCCGGTCTCGAACGGATTCTGCATGGAAGGTCTCAGGTCCTTATGCCCCTTGGGAATGCTCTACATCGGCGTTGCGCGAAGTTAGTTCAAGCCCGGGCGCACGGTGCGCCAGATAGGCCAGCCGCCGCACCTCGCGCCGCCCGCGCACGACCGTATCGAGGATCAGCCCGGCAAACCCGTTGAGGAAGGCGAGGATCATCAATCCGGTCGCCAGCACCGCAGTCGGGAAGCGCGGCACCAGATGCGTGTGCATATAGGTTACGATCAGCGGGACCGCGAGTATCACCGCCAGCGCGACGAAGATCACACCGATCCAGCCGAAGAACACCAGCGGCCGCTCGATCCGGTAGAGCGTCACGATCGTGCGCAGAATGCGCCAGCCGTCGCCATAGGTGCTTAGCTTCGATTCGGAGCCCTCGGGACGCGCGAAGTACGGCGTCTCGACCTCGGCGACCGGCATCCTGAGCTCAAGCGCATGGACGCTGATCTCGGTTTCGATCTCGAAGCCTTCGGATAGCACCGGAAAGGTCTTCACGAAGCGCCGCGAAAACACGCGGTAGCCCGATAATATGTCGCTGAAACTGCGTCCGAATAGCCGCGCCAGCATGCCGGTGAGCATGCGGTTGCCGAGCCGGTGGCCGCGCCGATACGCCTCGACCGCCTCACCGACGCGGCTGCCGACCACCATGTCGAGCTGCTCGTCGATCAGCCGCGCGACCAGCGCCGGGGCGGACGCCGCGTCATAGGTCGCATCGCCATCGGCCATGACGTAGATGTCGGCATCGACGTCGGCGAACATCCGGCGGACGACATTGCCCTTGCCCTGCATCCGCTCGCAGCGGACGACGGCGCCTGCGTCACGCGCCACGGCGATCGTGCGATCGGCGCTGTTGTTGTCGTAGACATAGATGTGTGCGCTCGGCAGCGCGGCGCGAAAGCCCGCAATCGTCTGCGCGATCGCGGCTTCCTCGTTATAGCAGGGCAGCAGGACTGCGATGTGCGGCGCGTTGATTCCCGGCATTGCCCCATCCCCGTCATTCCCGCGAAAGCGGGAACCCATCTTCCATGCTCAATACCAGCGCAGCGGTAAAGGCTTTGTCAGGAGATGGGTCCCCGCGTGCGCGGGGATGACGATGAGCCTTCGCTTCAACCCTTCTTCGCCGGCGCTTTCTTGGCAGCGGGCTTCTTCGCGGGGGCAGGCTTAGCTTCGGCCTTTGCAGCCGCCGGTTTGGCAGCGGCCGCCTTCTTCGGCGCGGCTTCCTTCACCGGCGCTTCGGGCTCAGCCTTGGCAGGCTTCTCGGCCTTGGCGGTGGCGGCCTTGGTCGCGACCTTCTTCGCCGGCTCCTCGACTTTGGTCTCATCAGCTTTCTTAGCCGCCGGCTTCTTCGCCGCCGTCTTCTTCTTCGGCTTGTGATCATGATCGTGATCGTGATCGTGATCATGGCTGTGCGTGCCGGTGGCGAATCCGTCTTCGGATTCGATCGCGGCTTCCAGCTCTTCGCGCGTCACTTCGCGGTCGCTGATTTCAGCCTTGTCGAACAGGAAATCGACCACCTTGTCCTCATACAGCGGGGCACGGAGCTGCGCGGCGGCCATCGGCTCCTGCTGGACATACTGGATGAAGCGCTGGCGATCCTCGGGACCATATTGCTGCGCGGCCTGCGCGATCAGCCGGTTCATTTCCTGCTGGCTGACCTCAACGCCATTGGCCTGGCCGATCTCGCTGAGTAGCAGGCCCAGACGAACGCGACGCTCGGCGATCGCCTGATAGTCATCGCGCTCGGCCTCCATTTCCTTCATCGCCGCCTCGGGGTCTTCCTCGTGCGTCGCTTCGTGCTGGAGCTGCGCCCAGATTTGCTGGAACTCGGCTTCGACCATCGACGGCGGCACCGGGAAATCATGTCCCTCGGCCAGCTGATCGAGCAGCTTGCGCTTCATGTGCGTGCGCGTCAGCCCGTTGTGCTCTTGCTCGATCTGCCCCTTGAGGAGACCTTTGAGCTGCTCGAGGCTCTCGAGGCCCAGCGATTTCGTCATATCCTCGTCGATCTTGCTCTCACCGGCAGTCTTCACCGCCTTGACCGTCAAGTCGAAGGTCGCCGCCTTGCCGGCGAGTTCCTTGGCCTGATATTCGGCCGGGAAAGTCACATCAATGGTCTTTTCATGGCCGGCCTTCACGCCGACCAGTTGGTCCTCGAACCCCGGGATCAGCTGCCCCGAGCCGATCTCGACCGACATATCCTCGCCGGTCCCGCCATCGAACGGCGTGCCGTCGACCTTGCCCACGAAATCCATCACTACCAGGTCGCCGGTCGCGGCCTTGTGCGTCTTGGCGGCATCCTTCCAGTTCTTCTGCTGATCGGCGAACTTCTGGAGCTGCTCGTCGATCGCCGAATCGGCGACCGGCACGGTCAGCCGCTCCAACTTGATTTTGTCGATCGAGGGCGCCGGCACATCGGGCAGCACTTCGAGAGCAACCTTTATCTCGGCGTCCTTGCCGGCCTCATAGCCGTCTTCGAGCTCGACCGAAGGCTGCATCGCCGGGCGCAGCTTGTGCTCGGCGAGAAGCGTCTGAACGCCTTCCTGGATCGATGAATTGAGCGCGTCCTGCGCGATCGCCTCACCGTGCATCTTGCGCACGAGGTTGGCCGGCACCTTGCCCGGACGGAAGCCCGGCATGCGCACCTGCGGCGCCACGCGCTTGACCTCGGCATCGACCTTCTTGTCGATATCCTTGGCGGTGATCTTCATCGTGTAGGCGCGCTTCAGGCCTTCGTTCAACGTCTCGACAGTCTGCATTCGCTCAGGCCTTCATCTCTAAAAATCGGATAGTTAGCGCCGCCCCTTGCATCGGGCGAGGCTGGTGCGGGCGAAGGGACTCGAACCCCCACATCTTGCGATACCTGGACCTAAACCAGGCGCGTCTACCAGTTCCGCCACGCCCGCGAGGGACAGCGAGGTCGGCGGCGTCTATAGCAGGCGCGCGCGCGGGAGCAAGCGCCTGTGCGAACGCAACTCCGATCGTGCTGCTTCGTTGAGGCAGGAACGAGGAGAAGCATCATGGCGACCCAGCCCCCGCAACCGACCCCACCCGCGCAGCCGATCGCGCCGCCTCCGGAAATCAACCCGCCCGGCCCCGACGTCGATGTGCCCGACCCAAGCCAGCCGACCACGCCGCCGACCCAGCCGACCAACCGGATTTAAGGACTCGTCATGACCGATCGTAACAAAAACGACCCGCGCAGCGACGTGGAACAAGCCGTCGAAGCGCGGTCGGACGCGCTCAAGCGCGGCGAGGGCGGCCCCGAACCCGAGACCTTCACCGCGCCCGGCCTGCCGGACGGCGTCGGAGGCACCGGTGGCGTGACAAAAAATCAGGACGACGACGCGCAGTAGCGGCGGCTCTCTCAAGCATTGGTAAAGCCGGCGCGGCGCATTATCTCGGCATGACACCCAGCCACGAGCACTGTCCCGCCCGCCAATGCTGCCGCACATCACCCCAGATACGCACCTTTATTTGCTGATCGCGCTGGTCGCGATCGTCGTCGTGATTGTTCTCCGCGTACGCTTGTTACGCAGCATCCTTAATTTCGTCGTCACCGTCGGCTTGATCGGGCTGCTGATCGTCGTCGTAATCCAGCGCGGACGGTTCGATCCCTATTTTTCGCGAATCGCCGGTGCGCTGCACCTCGGCGGGCAAGAAGTCGTAGGCACCGAAGTGCGCATCCGCATGTCGCCGGATGGGCATTTCTGGGCCCATGCGAGCGTCAATGGCGCGCCGCGGCGCATGCTGATCGACAGCGGCGCGACGCTGACCGCGCTATCGACTGAAACCGCCGCCGCGGCGGGGCTGAAGACCGACAGCCAGTTGTTTCCCGTCGTGCTCAACACCGCCAATGGCGCGATCACCGCACGCACCGCCACGCTGCCGGCGCTGCGGCTCGGCGATGTCGTCGCGCGCGATCTGCCGGTCGTCGTGTCGCCCGCGTTCGGTGATAACGATGTGCTCGGCATGAACTTCCTGTCGATGCTCAAATCGTGGCGCGTCGAGGATCGCACCCTGGTGCTGACGCCGCATCATCCGCAGGACGCCGGCTAAAGCCGCCGCGCACTGATCACCGTTACCGGCGCCGCCGGCACTTCCCCCTTGAACGAGCCGCCAAGCGTCGCATCGGGCGCTATCGGCGCGTCGAGGATCGTCTCCACCACGTCCATCCCGCTGACGACGTGGCCGAAGGCGGCGAAGCCCAGATTGTCGCCGGATTTCGACGGATCGGCGTCCAGCGAGCCGCTCAGATCGCCGACGCTGATGGTGAATTCGCCGCGCGCCGAGCCCGGCTCGAACCGCGCGACCGAGATCGTGCCGCTGACGTGATGGAGCCCGGTCTGCGTGGTCGGTTCATGCGCGATCGGCGGCAACGTCCGCTTCGGGTCGCCGTTCACGCCGAACTGGACGAAGCCGAAATGGTCCTGGACCTTCACCGTCCGATAGAATTTGATTCCGTCGAGCTTGTGCTGTTCGACATAGGCCAGAAAATTCGCGGCGGTGATCGGCGCGTGGACGGTATCGACCTCGACGACGATCGCCCCGGCGCTGGTTTCGATATCGACGCGCGGCAACGCAGCCGCCGGCGTCGCCTGCAGCAGCACCGCGAGCGCGACGCCGAGCATCACCCCAGCGCCTTCTTGAGCAATTCGTTGACCACCTGCGGATTGGCCTTGCCGGCCATCGCCTTCATCGTCTGGCCGACGAAGAACCCGAACAATTTGTCCTTGCCGCCGCGATAATCGGCGACCTTGTCCGCGTTCGCCGCCATCACCTTGGCGATCTCCGCCTCGATCGCGCCGGTGTCGCTGGTCTGCTTGAGCCCGCGCTCCTCGACGATCTTCGCGGGATCGTCGCCGGTTTCGAGCATGATCTCGAACACCTGCTTGGCGAGCGTGCCCGACAGCGTGCCGTCAGCAACGAGGCCGAGCAGCTCGGCCGCCTGCGCCGGGCCGACCGGGCTGTCCGCAATGTCCTTGCCGAGCCGATTGAGCGCCCCGAACAATTCCGACGTCGTCCAGTTCGCCGCCGCCACCGGATTGACGCCACTCTCGAGCAGCGTGTCGAACCAGCGCGCCGCCTCAACTTCGGCCGTCAGCACGGCAGTATTATACTGCGTGATCCCCAGCCCCAGATAGCGTGCCCGCTTGGCGTCGGGGAGCTCGGGCAGGCTGGCGCGGCACTCGTCGAGAAACGCATCGTCGAGCTCGAGCGGCAGCAGATCGGGATCGGGGAAATAACGGTAATCGTGCGCGTCTTCCTTCGACCGCATCGACCGTGTCGTGCCGGTGTCGGGGTCGTAGAGCCGCGTTTCCTGGACGATCTTCCCGCCGGCTTCGATCACATCGACCTGGCGATTGGCCTCATGCTCGATCGTCTGCATGACGAAGCGAACGGAATTGACGTTTTTGGTCTCGGTCCGCGTGCCGAATTCTTCGCCCGGCTTGCGCACGCTAACGTTGACGTCGGCGCGCATCGAGCCTTCTTCCATATTGCCGTCGCAGCTGCCGACATAGCGCAGGATCGACCGCAGCTTGCGGACGTAAGCGCCAGCCTCGGCTGGCGACCGCATGTCCGGCCGGCTGACGATTTCCATCAACGCCACGCCCGAGCGATTGAGATCGACATAGCTCTGCGTCGGATGCTGATCGTGCATCAGCTTGCCGGCGTCCTGCTCGACATGGATGCGTTCCACACCGATCGTCTTGGTGGTGCCCTCGTCGAGCTCGATTTCGAGCGAACCTTCGCCAACAAGCGGATGATAAAGCTGCGAAATCTGATAACCCTGCGGCAGATCGGCGTAGAAATAATTCTTGCGGTCGAACCGCGACCATTTGTTGATCTGGGCCTCAATCGCCATACCGGTACGCACCGCCTGACGGATGCACTCGCGGTTGGGCACCGGCAGCATCCCCGGCATCGCCGCATCGACCAAGCTGACCTGCGTGTTGGGCTCCGCACCGAACTCGGTCGATGCACCCGAGAATAGCTTGGCCTTGGACGTCACCTGTGCGTGAACTTCGAGGCCGATCACGACCTCCCACTCGCCGGTGGCGCCTTGGATGCGGTAGGAGGTCGATGCGTCAGCCATTGTCGGTCTCTGGTGTGATGAGGGCGAGTTCGGGAAAATAGGTGGCGAAGCGTTGCCTGTCGCGCGTCAACAGCGTCGCGTCCAGTGTCGATGCGTGCCCGCCCATGAGAAAATCGGCCAGAACCCCTGCGCGAGCGCCACCTGCCGCGCGATAAGCGGCATGCGCCTTCCCCGCGCGATAGGCGGCCTCGTCCGGCATCGCGGCGATCACGATCCCGAGCGAGGTGAGGAAGTTGCGCTCGTCGTCGAAGGTCGCGAACTGGCGCGCGATCTCTGCGACCACGACGTGGTTGGTGATGATCTCTCCGGATGGCGGCAGGCTGGCGAGCGCCTCCTCGGACCAATCGCGCCATTCTCCCTCAGGTTCGATCAAATCGATCAGGACGCTGGTATCGACGAAGATCATCGATCCTCGGCCAGCGGAACGGGCGCCCGAACAATTGCCATGTAATCGTCCGCGGTCATGTCGGTCAGCGGCTGGGCGAAGCTGCGCGCCCGTCGAATGCGTTTCATCATTTCTGCATATCCGGCCCGAGCATCGGCCGGTGCAACGTCGCCCTTCCGAACGACCACCTTATCGCCGTCCTGCTCAAACGCGACCAGTTCGCCGGGCTTGAGGCCGAGCAGATCGCGCACGTCCTTGGGGATCGTGACCTGCCCTTTGACCGTCAATCGAAACTGCTTTGCCATGTGAAAAGTATTACCTAATCTGGTATTACTTGTCTACCACCAGGCCTCTGGTCGCGCCGTAAACCCGGCGCGCTGCTCAAGCGCCAGCCCGGCATTGAGCACGCCTTGCTCATCGAGCGGTTTGCCGATGATCTGCAACCCCAGCGGCAGCCCCTGCCCGTCGAGCCCACCCGGCACGCTCATCGCCGGCAGGCCCGCGAGGCTCGACGGCACGGTGAACACGTCGTTCAAATACATCGCAATCGGATCGGCCGACTTCTCGCCGAGCGCGAACGCCGCCGAGGGGGCAGTGGGCGTCAGCAGAAGATCGCAGCTTTCCCACGCCTTCTCGAAATCGCGCGCGATCAGCGTGCGCACCTTCGAGGCCTGGGTGAAATAGGCGTCGTAATAGCCTGCCGACAAAACATAAGTGCCGATCATGATCCGGCGCTTGACCTCGTCGCCGAAGCCGGCGGCGCGGGTCGCGGCATACATATCCTGCAGATTGGCGCCATCAGGCAGGTCACGCAGGCCGTAGCGCACGCCGTCATAGCGCGCGAGGTTCGACGACGCTTCGGCCGGCGCAATGATGTAATAAGCCGGCAGTGCATATTTGGTGTGTGGCAGCGACACCTCGACGATTTCGGCGCCGGCGTCCTTTGCCCAGTCGATCCCCTGCTGCCAAAGCGCGTCGATCTCCGCCGGCATGTTGTCGACCCGATATTCCTTGGGAATACCGATCCGCTTGCCGCTGAGATTGCTCGATAATCCGGCTTCCCACTGAGGCACGTCGAACTCAAGCGACGTGGCGTCCTTGGCGTCGAACCCGGCCATCGCCTCGAGCATGATCGCGCAATCCTTGACGTCGCGCGCCATCGGCCCGGCCTGATCGAGCGACGAGGCGAAGGCGACGACGCCCCAGCGCGAGCAGCGGCCATAGGTCGGTTTGATTCCAGAAATGCCGGTAAACGCCGCCGGCTGGCGGATCGAGCCGCCGGTATCGGTGCCGGTCGCCGCCGGGCACAATCGCGCCGCGACCGCCGCGGAGGACCCGCCCGACGACCCGCCCGGCGCCAGCGGCGCGTTACCGCCATCACTGCGCCGCCACGGCGAGATCACGTTGCCGAACGCGCTGGTCTCGTTCGACGAACCCATCGCGAACTGGTCCATGTTGAGCTTGCCGAGCATGCCCGCGCCGGCATCCCACAACTTCTGCGATACGGTCGATTCGTACTGCGGCGTGAAGCCCTCGAGGATGTGGCTCCCCGCAGTGGAGGAAACGCCCTTGGTGCAAAACAAGTCTTTCATCCCGATCGGCACGCCGGCCAGCGGCTTGAGCGTCTCACCCGCCGCGCGGGCGGCGTCCGCCTCCTTGGCGGCGGCGATCGCATGATCGGGGGTTTCGACCAGGAACGCGTTGAGCGGCTTGGCCTTGCTTACCTGGACGATGAAGGCGTCGGCCACCTCGCGGGCGGAAAAAGCGCCGCTGCGAACGCCATCACGGATCGCCGCAACGCCCAGATCGGTCAGTTGCGTCATATATATCTCTCCGTCATCCCCGCGAAAGCGGGGACCCATCTCGTGAAGGATGAGCTTGGTGCAACCTGCTGGCGATGGGTTCCCGCCTTCGCGGGAATGACTTTGGACGACATCATTATTCGATCACCTTCGGCACCGCGAAAAAGCCGTGCTCCGCCGCGGGCGCATTGGCGAGCACCGCGTCGCGCACGCCGCCGTCGGTCACCACATCATCGCGTAGCCGCAAATGATTGGGGATCACCGCGGTCATCGGCTCGACCGATGCGGTGTCGACCTCACCCAATTGCTCGATCCAGCCGAGGATATTGCCGAGCTCGGGCGCCAGCCGCTCGGCCTCGTCATCGGTGATCGCGATGCGCGCCAGGCTCGCGATCCGCTTCACGGTTTTGGTGTCTACGGACATGAACTTCCCTGTAACTCGGATCGCGCTGCGATCCGCTGGGCGGCTAGCACCGGGCGGCGCGCCAAGGCAATGCCCTTCGCACGCGCTCGACGATTGCATCGGGTGTCGGCATCATGCACCGACAGGCTTCCGCCACGCGCGGGTTGACGCCGCAACGCCCAATGGAGTGCCCCCTTGGCCCGCAAGTTCCTGTATCTGATCGCGATCATGATCGTGCTGATCATCGCCGCCGCCTTCGCTTATCGGCTGTTCGGCACGCAGATGATGCGCGCGGCGCTGGTGCCGAGCGCGCAATTCGTCGCCGAGCCGAAGGTCGCGCCGAATACTTACGCCAATCCTGACATGTGGCTAGCCCGCCCCGATAAGCCGGGCAATCCGGCGATGTGGACCCCGCCCGGCTATGTCCCCGGGGCGAAGCCCGAAGCGGCCGTGTTCTTCATCCACCCGACCTCCTATCTCAATCGCGCGCACTGGAACGCGCCGCTAAACGATGCCGAGGCCAATGATCGCGCGGCGTTGTTCCTGCGCGGCCAGGCGAGCGCGTTCAACCAGGTGGGCGCGGTCTGGGCGCCGCGCTATCGCCAGGCGACCTTCGGCGCTTTCCTGACCGACAAGCCCGATGCGATGGAAGCGCGTGCGCTCGCTTATGCCGACGTGCTCGCGGCGTTCGATGCGTTTCTCAAGGCGATCGGGCCCGATCAGCCGATCATCCTCGCCGGGCACAGTCAGGGCGCACTTCATCTGACCCGCCTGCTCCGCGAGCGCGTCGCCGGAACGCCGCTCGCGAGGCGGATCGTCGCGGCCTATGTGGTCGGCTGGCCAATTTCGAAGACCGCCGATCTCGCCGCGCTCGGCCTGCCCGAATGCACCCGCGCCGATCAGGCCGGCTGCATCCTCTCCTGGCAAAGCTTCGCCGAACCGGCCGATCCCTCGCTGATCTTCGACGCTTATGACGCGACCACCGGGTTCAATGGCCAACCGCGCGACGGCACGTCGGTGGTCTGCACCAACCCACTGACCGGCACGGCCGACGCCGCTGCGCCGCCAAGCGCCAATCTCGGTACGCTCTATCCGTCCGCCGATCTGCGCACCGCGACGATCGCCGCAGGAAAAGTCGGCGCGCGGTGCGAAGGGCGCGGCATTCTCTCGATCGGCGAGCCGCCCGATCTGGTCGGCAACTATGTGCTGCCCGGCAACAACTATCATGTGTTCGATTATTCGCTGTTCTGGGCCAATATCCGCGCCGATGCCGTCCGGCGGTTGGCCAGCTTCGATGCCCGCGCAAAGACACGGTAGACGATCGATTCGGCATCGAATCATTCGGCTTGCCTCGGAAGACGCACGAATCAGCCGCAATTCTGTTGACCCCGTGGAATGATTCCCGAGGTGCGGCCGTTCTTTTGGCACAACAAACAGGAGAGCTTCAGATGAACATCGTTCGTACCGCCGCCGCCATGATCGCCGCGTGCACGCTGGGCACGACCGCCGCGCTCGCCCAAACCGCCACGCCGGCTCCGGCGCCGACGACGGCTGCGCCGACCGCGACAGCGCCGGCTGCCAGCTATACCGACGCCGACGTCAATCAGTTCGCCACCGCCGTAATCGCGGTTCAGAAGGTGCAGCAGGACTCGACCGTCGCCGCGACCGACAAGCAGACCAAGATGGCCGCCGCTGTGCAGGCGAGCGGGCTGAGCCCGGCGAAGTTCAATGCGATGGCGCAGGCCACGCAGTCTGACCCCGCGCTGCAGCAGCGCGTCCAGACCGCCGCCACGGCGCAGATTTCGGCCAATCCGGCGTCCGAGCCAGCGCCGACGACCCCTGCCCCCGCCGCGCCGGCACCGACGGGTCAATAAAACGAATCGGGGGATCGGCCGGTCTCGCTCGGAGCCGGCCGATCCCCTTCGACACGCATCGCACCGGGCGCTAATCGGGCGTGATGATCACCACCGACCGCCTCCCCTTTCGCGACGCATTGCCGAACGGCGGCCGCCTGATCGGCCTGGACGTCGGCACCAAGACGATCGGCACCGCATTGTGCGACGCCGGCTGGAGCTTCGCCAGTCCTGCCGAGTTGATCCGACGGACCAAGTTCCAAAAGGACAAGGCCGCGATCGCTGTGCTGATCGCCGCTCAGCACGTCAAAGGCGTTGTCATCGGTCTTCCGATCAATCTCGACGGCAGTGAGAGCCCGCGCAGCCAATCAACGCGCGCCTTTGCCCGCAATCTCGTCGACTTCAACCTGCCGATCCTGCTGTGGGATGAGCGTTGGTCGACCCAGGCGGTGACCCGAACGCTGATCGAACAGGACGCCAGCCGGGCCAAACGCGCTGGCTTGGTCGATAAAATGGCCGCTGCCTACATTCTTCAAGGCGCGATCGACGCACTCGTCGCTGCATAATTGCTGCGCCGCACAAAAAAGATGTTGAACCGTCGGTCGAAGTGCCTAAATTCGTTTTCATGGAACTGAGCCGGATTGTCCTGGAAGCGATCGCGCTGCGCAAGTGCATCGAAGGCACCTACAACCGCATGGCGGTGAAGCTCGCCCCACACATCCTTTATACGCGCCACGACGAGTTGTTCGTCGATGCGGTGACGATCGAGCGCGACGGCCAGCCGCCGCGCGAGACCAAGGTCGGTACCTTTAAGCTCGCCGGGCTCAAGGAAGCGCGCGTCGCCGATGCGCCGTTCCAGCCGCAGAAGATCTTCGATCCGGGCGACGCGAAATATGCCGGCGTGACGCTGTTCGCCGTTTAGCACGGCGCGGATTGCTTGCGCGAAACCGCTCGCGCCGCTAGGCGATCCCTTTAATGTCATCATCGGATCACTCGCCTGCCGCCCAGATACCGGGCGGCGCCGTCTTCCCACACCGGGACCTTGTCGGCATCGGCGGTCTGCAGCCGCACGAGATCATGTTCCTGCTCGACGAAGCGGAGACATGGGTCGACTGGAACCGGCGACACGCCAAGAGCCACAACCCACTCGCCGGCCTCACGCAGATCAACGCCTTTTTCGAAAATTCGACGCGGACGCTGCTCTCGTTCGAGATCGCCGGCAAGCGGCTCGGCGCGGACGTCGTCAACATGCATGCCGCGCAAAGCTCGGTAAAAAAGGGCGAAACGCTGATCGATACGGCAATGACGCTCAACGCGATGCGCGCCGATGTGATCGTTATCCGCCACATGGCATCGGGCGCTGTGCAACTGATCGCGGACAAGGTGGATTGCGCGGTGCTCAACGCCGGCGATGGCAGCCACGAACACCCGACCCAGGCGCTGCTCGACGCGCTCACCATCCGGCGCCGCCGCGGTTCGATCGCCGGGCAGCGCGTGGTGATCTGCGGCGATGTCCTGCACAGCCGCGTGGCGCGCTCAAATATCCTCGCGCTCACTGCGCTCGCCGCCGAGGTTCGCGTCTGCGCGCCCTCCACGCTAATGCCGCCGGCGATCGAGCGGATGGGCGTGACCGCGTTCACCGATTTCGATGCCGCGCTCGACGGCGCCGACGTGGTGATGATGCTGCGCTTGCAGAGCGAGCGGATGAACGGCGGCTTCATCCCGTCCACGCGCGAATATCACCTGCGCTACGGCCTGACGCTGGACCGGCTTTCGCGCGCGGCGCCGGATGCCCTGGTAATGCACCCCGGACCGATGAACCGCGGCGTCGAAATTGCTTCCAACGTCGCCGATCATGCCGAGCGATCGGCAATCACCGAGCAGGTCGAGATGGGCGTCGCGGTGCGGATGGCGTGCCTCGACGTGCTCACACGGCGCGCACGCGGCGTCGAGGGTTGGGCATGAGCCGGCCCCTCGCCCTGTTGAACGCGCAGATCGTCTGCCCCGAAGCCGGCGTATCGCGGGGCGGCCTGCTGGTCCGTGACGGCGCGGTGGTCGCCTGCGGCGCGATCGACGTGCCCGACGACGCCGAGACGATCGACTGCCAGGGCAAGACGCTGGCGCCGGCGATCGTCGATCTCGGCGTGTTCGCGGTCGATCTCGACGCTTTTCATGCCGGCGGCATCGTTCGCGTCGGGCTGATGCCCGATCAGTCGCCGGTGCTCGACGATCCCGGTATCGTCCAGCGCGCCGCATTGATCGGCAAACCGCGGCTGTGGATCCATCCGATCGCCGCGGCGACAAGGGGACTGGCCGGCCTCGATCTCGCCGAAATGGCGATCAACAAGGGCGCCGGCGCGCGCGCGGTTGCCACCGGCCGCGGCTGGATCGCCGACAGCGGCGTGATGCGCAAAGTGCTCGCTTATGCGCGCGATCTCGATCTGGTGGTGATCACCCATGCTGAAGACGGCGGGCTGAGCGGGGCGGCCGTCGCTACCGAGGGTGAAACCGCGACGCGGCTCGGCCTCGCCGCGGCGCCGTCGCTCGCCGAACCGCTGGCGATCGCGCGCGACCTTATGCTGGCCGAGGAAACCGGGGCGCGGCTCCACATCCGACAAGTGACAACCGCTGCCGGTTTCGACCTGATCCGCGCCGCCAAGCGTCGCGGCGTGCGCGTGACGTGTGGCATCACACCAGCCTATCTGCTGCTCAGCGACATCGCGATCAGCGATTTCCGCACTTTCGCCCGGCTTTCGCCGCCGCTGCGATCGGAGGACGATCGCAAGGCGGCGCGCGCGGCGATCGCCGACGGCACGATCGATGTCTTGTGTTCGGGGCACGACCCGAAAGGACCGGAGGAAAAGCGGCTGCCGTTCGCCGATGCCGCGCCCGGCGCCGCCGATGCGGAATTGCTGCTGCCGCTCGCGCTGGGGCTGGTTCGAGACGAATTGCTGCCGATCGAGCGGCTGTCAGCGCTGTTATCGGCCAATCCGGCGCGCGTGCTGGGGCTCGATGTCGGTACGCTCAGCCCCGGCGCGCCGGCCGACCTGATGCTGCTCGATGCCGATGCGCCGTGGCGGATCCACGCCGATGCGATGCGCGCCAAGGCCGGCAACACACCGTTCGACGGGCTGCCCGTTCAGGGCAAGGTGCTGAAGCTGTTCAAGGGCGGCCAGGCGCTGCCCTGAAATCAGCGCGAGGCGAGCTCGGTGCCCTTCCTGACCCATTGCGCAACCTGATCGCCGGCGCCGGTGCGGATGAAACACCGCCCGCCTCGCGCCTGATATTGGCCGCACAACCGCCGGGCATCGCCCTTGGCGAAGCCGCCGACCGACAGGCGATAGACCGACGCGCCATTCGCCGAAAAGCTCATGCCTTGCGGCGTCTGGCCAGCGAACCCGGCAAACCGGCGGGTCGCGCGGACCCAACCATCGTGCGCGACCGCGGCATTCTCATACGCGCCTAGCTGGACGAAATAGTCACCCGAGGCGAGCTCTTGCGGCTGCGGCTTGGCGCTTGTTTGTACGGCAGCCGGCGCGCGGCTTTGACGAGCCACGACCGCCAGCTGGGGCGCAGCATGGGCCGGGACCGGCTGGACGACTTCATGGCGCGGCGCGAAGGTGACCGACGCCGTCTGTGTCGCGGGCGCGATCGGCGCCTCGGCGGCAGCCGCGACGTCGGCAAGCGCCGGCGCGGCGATCGGCGACTCGACAGCAACCGGGGTCGACTCGGCGAGCGCCACCGGCGCCGACGGCGCGTTCAGCGCCAGCGCGACCGGCAGGCCCGGATCCTGGCTCGGCCTGACGCCGAGCAGCGACGCGACCTGATCGGACGCCGAATGCGGCTGCGCAAACGAGGCCCATTGGCCAAGGCGCTCATCGACCTGCGCGGGCGACAAATCCATGCCGACGATCACGCGGGCATCGCGCCAATCACCCGCCAGCGCGAGCGTCAGCGCCAGATTCTGACGTGTCTTGGCGTCTGCGCCCGGCTCGCGCGCGGCGGGCATCAGCACCGCCACCGCGCCCTTGGGATCGCCCGCCAGCGCGAGCGCAAGACCGCGATCGCTCGCCGGGATCGTGTTTGCATGGGTGGTCAACGTATCGCGCGCGCCCGCCCAGTCGCCCTCGGCAGTCTGCGCCAGCGCCAGATTGAGCGCGGCGCGCGCATTCGACGGATCGAGCGTCAGCACATCGGCGAACGCCTGATGCGCCGAGGCGAACCGACCGGCCTCGAGATAGCTCTGCCCGAGCAGTGCGCGATAATCCGCGTCTTGCGGCTGCAGCGCAACGGCAGCTTCGGCATATTGGACCGCCTTGTCGCCCTTCTTGCCTGCCAGTGCCTTGCCGGCCTTGGCGGCGAGGTCGGCGGCTTGCGACTGCGCGCGACCGGCGTCGCGCGAGCTCGCCGTCGCAACATGGTCGCCCTGGGTGCAACCGACCACGACGCCGCCGAACAGCAGCGCCGAGAGGCCGAAGTTGAGCGCGATACGGGTCTTCATCGGATCAATCCCCCTGATTCTTCCGACCCCGAGCCGGGAGCGCATTGGCAAGCTCCTCGACTTCGGGAAGCGTTTCGAGAAAGGCGTCCAGCGCCTCGGTCACCAGCATTTGCGCGGAGCGGCCGCTCACCGCCGTTGCCAGCCGCAGCCGTAAGTGACGATCGGCGTCGAGCCGCAGCGTGAACGCGGTCTTGCCCTTCGATTGCGTGGCGCGAACGGTGCGGCCGACGCGGTTGAGCGCAGCTGGCGTCATCGCTGGTTCGACCGGCGCAGTCACGGCCGCGGGCACCGCCTTGGGCGCCTCGATTTCTTCCTTCAGCGCTTCGCGCTCGCGCAATACCGTCGGCACGGGCGCAAGGATCGGGGTTTCCGCCACGACCGTTG
This sequence comes from Sphingomonas koreensis, assembly GCA_006438735.1. GTDB lineage: Bacteria > Pseudomonadota > Alphaproteobacteria > Sphingomonadales > Sphingomonadaceae > Sphingomonas > Sphingomonas koreensis_A. The sequence goes on from RCZF01000001.1 coordinate 1,035,532, forward strand.
CAGCGTTCTGATCGCCGTGCATGTCGTTCCAGCCGAGATCGTCCATCGCCTCGGCGAAATTGCCGAACCCGGCGAGGCCCTGCGGCCGCATCGCCGGTCGCGCCTGGCCCTTGCGGGCGAGCAAGCCCGACGACAGCGAGGCGGCGGCCTTGGGCTGACCCATCATCGCCGCCATCTCAGCTCACCACCCGGCGGCCGAAACCGCTCATCGGCCGCTGCGGGACGTAACCCGTCGCGGCGGCGGGGGCAGCGAATACGGTGCGCCGGAAATTCTTTTCGAGCCGATCGGAAATATAGGCCCATAGCGCCTCGATCTCCTGCGCCGATCGGCATTTCGGATCGAGCTCCATCACTGTGCGGCCGTCGATCATCGAGCCGGCGAAATCGGTGCGGTGATGCACGGTGATCGGCGCGACGGTGCCGTGCTGTGACAGCGCGACCGCGGCTTCGGAGGTGATCCGCGCCTTGGGCGTGGCGCCGTTGACGACGAAAATCAGCGGCTTGCCGGCGCGATCGCACAAATCGACGGTGGCGCCGACGGCGCGCAGATCGTGCGGGCTCGGCCGCGTCGGGATGACGACGAGTTCGGCGACGGCGATGACGCTCTGGATTGCCATGGTGATGGCGGGCGGCGTATCGATCACGGCAAGGCGGAAACCCTGCTGGCGAAGCACCTCCAGATCGGCGGCGAGCCGCGCGACGGTGGTCTGCGCGTAGGCGGGAAATTCGCTTTCGCGCTCGTTCCACCAATCGGACAAAGACCCTTGCGGATCGATATCGATGAGGACGACGGGCCCCTGCCCGGCAAGCTGCGCCTGCACGGCGAGGTGACCCGACAGCGTGGTCTTGCCAGACCCGCCCTTCTGCGATGCCATCGCGAGAACGCGCATGTTGTCCCCTGAATCCTGCTTTTCCAGCCCTCCAATTGCCATGCCGAGGGATAAGAAGCGGTTAACGCCGCGCGCTTCAACGCGCAGATCGGCGTTGCCAAACGCGCGCGAACAGGCATGATCGCGCCATGAACCGGCGCGACGACAGGGAGTTAGGCGCGATGCACAAGATGTTGGGCGCAGTATTGGCCGCAAGCGGCTTCGCAATGGCGGCAGGAGCCGTCGCGCAGAGCGGTGGCAATATCGTCAAGGACGGCGTCGATGCCTGGAGCCGCGGCGACTACAAGACCGCGATCAAGGATTGGCAAGGGCCCGCCGACAAGGGCGATGCCGACGCGCAATATAATCTCGGCCAGGCCTATCGCCTCAGCCGCGGCGTGCCGGTCGACATGACTAAGGCGCAGGGCTGGTACGGCAAGGCCGCGGCGCAGGGTCATTTCCAGGCCGAGGACAATTACGGGCGGATGCTGTTTCAAAGTGGGCATCAGGCCGAATCCGCGCCGTGGCTCGAGAAATCGGTCGCGCGCGGCGATCCCCGCGCGCAATTGATCCTCGGCACGATGCTGTTCAACGGCGACGGCGGCCAGGCGAAGAACTGGCCGCGCGCCTATGCCCTGCTGGTCCGCGCGTCCGCGTCTGGGTTACCCGAAGCGACGCAGACGCGCGCCGAGATGGACAAATACATCCCCGAGGATCAGCGCAAACAGGGGCTGGCGCTTGCCCGACAGTACGAAGCGAATGCGCAACGCGCGCAATTGCCGCCTGAGGTGACCGCGGCGGGCCGCCCGCCCGCCAAAGCGCCGCCGGCGCCGAACCAGGTCGCGCATGCCGAAACTCATCCCGGCGCGCCTTATCCGACGCCCGGTGCCAAGCCGACCCCGCCGGCGCGGCCGACACCACCCTCCCACGCGGCGCAGCCTGCGTCGGCGAAGCCCGCCGCGCACGGCAATTGGCGCGTCCAGCTCGGCGCCTTCGGCAATGAAGCGCGGGCGCGGTCGCTATGGAGCAGCCTCAGCCCCAAGGTCGCGTCGTTGCGGGGCGGGCAACCTTATATCGTGCACGCTGGATCGGTGGTGCGGTTACAGGCCGGCGGCTTCGCCTCGAGTGCCGAAGCGTCACGCGTCTGCGGCGAAGTCAAGCGGGTCGGCGGCGGGTGCCTGCCGGTGGCGCCGTAGCGGCGCGACGCTGGGCGGTGATCGCCTCGCTTTCGGCCATGAAGTGGAGAAAGTAGAGGCTCTCGTAGCGATTTTGCGGTTTTTGCGCCGGGAAAGCGCCTGCGAAGCGACACGTTCGCCACACCCATGCGACAGTGAAGCGACGCGCGCGCGACCGCTTAGGAACGACGCGGGACAGCGACGCGCCCATGACGCGACCTTTCCGCACAGCGACGCGGCGGGTCTTGCGATCGATATGCGACAAGTTTCAAAGAACGAGCTCCCGCGGGCGCGCGACGGTGTCTCAAATATTTTCCAACATTGAAAGAGGGTGGCGGCAAACGCCCCGATAGTTGTCATTCCCGCGAAGGCGGGAATCCAGACCGTCGATCGCAACGACTCTTTCCAGAGGTCGAAGAATCTGGATCCCCGCCTCCGCGGGGATGACGGGTTGGCAATGTCGGAAAATCACCAATTGCGGGCATCGATTACCCAAGCCACTCGGCCCGCCCGATCCCCTGCGCGTAAAGCAGCGCCGTCAGATCGCCGCGATCGATCCGCGCGCCTGCCGCCGCGGCGACGATCGGTTTGGCGTGGTATGCGACGCCCAGCCCGGCGAGCTTGATCATCGCCAGATCGTTGGCGCCGTCGCCGATCGCCAGCGTCTCGTGCGCGGCGAGGCCGAGTTGCGCGCGCGCATCGATCAGCGTGCGCTCCTTGGTCGATGAATCGACGATTGGTTTGGCCACCTTCCCGCTCAGCGCGCCGCGTTCGATCTCGAGCACGTTGGCGATCGCGCGGTCGAAGCCGATTTCGGCGGCGACCGGATCGGCGAAGCGCGTGAAGCCGCCCGAGACGAGGATCGTTTCCGCGCCGCGCGCGCGCATCGTGCGCACCAGCGTCCTGGCGCCGGGCATGATCGTCACTCGCTCGGCGAGGCAACGGTCGATCGCGCTCGCATCGATCCCCTTGAGCAGCGCCACGCGTGCATCAAGCGCGTCGGCGAAATCGAGCTCGCCGCGCATCGCCGCTTCGGTGACGGCGGCTATCTGCGGCTTGATGCCGGCATAGTCGGCGAGCTCGTCGATACACTCGACGGTGATCATCGTCGAATCCATGTCGGCGACGAGCAGCTTTTTCTCGCGACCGGCGGCGGGCTGGACGACTACGTCATAGCGCGCATCGTCCACCTCAAGCGCGCCGCGCGCCGCAACCGCATCGCGCGCGAAAGCGATGTCCGCGGCGCTTCCCTCGTCGAGCCACCGCCAGCCGCCCGGCTCGCACCCCGCCGCGGTAAGCGCATCGAACGCCGCCGCTAAATCGCTGCGATCCAGAGCATCGGCTGCTATCAGTGTTGCGATGAACATGTATTACGCTTTTCCCTCCCCCGTTCGGGCTGAGTCTGTCGAAGCCCGCCCTTCGACGAGCTCAGGGCGAACGGAGGTGTGATGATGCCACTCCCACGGCTCGCGCTCATCGCAGGACCGACCGCGAGCGGCAAGTCCGCGCTCGCGCTGGCGCTGGCCGAGCGGCATCGCGGCACGATCATCAACGCCGATTCGGCGCAGGTCTATCGCGACTTGCGCGTTCTCTCAGCCCGTCCTTCTCCGGAAGAAGAAGCGCGCGTGCCGCACCGGCTGTTCGGGACTATCGATGGCGCCGACAGCTGTTCCGCCGCACGCTGGGCCGCCGATGCGAGGATCGCGATTGCCGAGGCGCGCGCCGAGGACCGGCTCCCAATCCTGGTTGGTGGCACCGGCCTCTATCTGCGGACGCTGCTCGACGGCATCGCCCCGGTCCCCGAAATCGATATGGCGATCCGTGAAGAAGTCCGCGCGCTGCCGGTCGGCGAGGCGCATCAGGCGCTGGTGAGGCTCGATCCGGTTGCGGCAGCGCGGCTGGCGCCGGCCGACACGACCCGCGTCGCGCGTGCGCTGGAAGTCGTCCGCTCGACCGGCCGTCCGCTCGCCGCCTGGCAAGCCGATCGCGCCGGCGGCATTGTCGAGCAGGTCACGCTGATGCCGCTGATCCTGTTGCCCGACCGCGAATGGCTGTTCGAGCGGTGCGATCGCCGGCTCGCTGCGATGTTCGACGATGGCGCGATCGAGGAGGTGCGCGCGCTGATGGAACGCGACGATGTGCCCGACAGCGCCCCCGTCTGCCGCGCGATCGGCGTGCGCGAGATCGCGGCGATGGTCACCGGCGAGATTACTCGCGACCAAGCGCTCGACCGGGCACGGCTGGCGACACGCCAGTACGCCAAGCGGCAATACACCTGGTTCCGCAACCAGCCGCCGACAAATTGGCTAAAAATAGATGAGACAGAAACGGTCTTTATGCTCGATTATTTTGAAAGAAGATTCGCTTTGTAAGGGTTGACGTGCATTTTTCATGTCGTTAGCAGGCCGGGCCTCGCAATGCTATTGCGGTGCGGCAAAAACTGGAGACCGATGATGGCCGAGAAGAGCGGCGCCGACATATTGATCGAGGCCTTGTGCGATCTCGGCGTCGAAGTCGTGTTCGGCTATCCCGGCGGCGCGGTGCTGCCGATCTACGACGCGCTGTTTCAGCAGAAGCGCATCCGCCATATCCTCGTCCGCCACGAACAGGCCGCAACGCATGCCGCCGAGGGCTATGCCCGCTCGACCGGCAAGCCCGGCGTGGTGCTTGTCACCTCCGGGCCCGGCGCGACGAACGCGATTACCGGCATCACCGATGCGATGATGGATTCAATCCCGATGGTGGTCATCTCGGGCCAGGTCGCGACGCACCTGATCGGCACCGACGCCTTTCAGGAGGCGGACACCGTCGGCCTCACGCGCCACTGTTCGAAGCACAATTATCTGGTCAAGGACCCGGCCCGGCTCGGCGCGATCGTCCATGAGGCGTTTCACATCGCCACTTCCGGCCGGCCCGGCCCGGTGGTGGTGGACATCCCCAAGGACGTCCAGGTCGCTACTGCGCGCTACGCCAAGCCGGGGCCCATCGCGCACAAGACCTATCGTCCCGCGCTCAAGGCCGATCAACCGCTGATCGAGACCGCGGTCGAGATGCTCGCCGCAGCCGAGCGGCCGATCTTCTACACCGGCGGTGGCATCATCAATTCGGGGCCGGCCGCCGCACAATTGCTGCGCGAACTCGTGCGGATCACCGGCGCCCCGGTCACATCGACGTTGATGGGGCTCGGCGCATTCCCGGCGTCCTCGCCCGAGTGGCTCGGCATGCTCGGCATGCACGGCACGTTCGAGGCCAATATGGCGATGAACAAGGCCGATCTGATCGTCTGCCTGGGCGCGCGCTTCGACGACCGCGTGACGGGCCGGCTCGACGCATTCAGCCCGCACTCGAAGAAAATCCACGTCGATATCGATCGATCGAGCGTCAACAAGAATGTCCGCGTCGATCTGCCCGTCATCGCCGATGTCGGCCATGCGCTGGAAGACATGATCCGCATCTGGAAAGGGCGGCAGCATCCCAAGCCCGATCTCGGCGACTGGTGGCGGCGGATCGGGGGCTGGCGCGCGGCCAAGAGCCTGGATTTTCCCGAAACCGACCGACAAGCGATCATGCCGCAACGCGCGATTCGCGCGCTTTATGCGGCGACCAGGGATCGCAGCCCGATCATCACTACCGAAGTCGGCCAGCACCAGATGTGGGCCGCGCAGCATTTCGATTTCGAGAAGCCCAACAAGTGGCTGACCTCGGGCGGGCTCGGCACGATGGGCTACGGCCTCCCCGCCGCGATCGGCGCGCAGCTCGGCAATCCGAAGGCGCTGGTGATCGACGTGGCCGGGGAGGCCTCCATCCAGATGAACATTCAGGAACTGGCGACGGCCACGCAATATCGGCTGCCGGTCAAGGTGTTCATCCTCAACAACCAATATATGGGGATGGTTCGCCAATGGCAGGAGCTGACCTATTCGAGCCGTTATTCAGAAAGTTACAGTGATTCCCTGCCGGATTTCGTCAAATTGGCCGAAGCCTATGGCTGGAAGGGCATCCGCATCGAAACCCGCGACCAGCTCGACGACGGCATCGCCGCGATGCTCGCGTATGACGGGCCGGTGATGGTCGATTGCATGGTGTCGCAGCTCGCCAATTGCTTCCCGATGATCCCCTCCGGTGCCGCGCATACCGACATGATCCTCCAGGCCAACGAGGTGTCGGGCACGATGGACGACGAAGCCAAGGCGCTGGTTTAATCATGCACATCCGCGAAGAAACCATCGAGCGGCACACGCTTGCCGTCATCGTCGACAACGAACCCGGCATCCTCGCGCGGATCGCCGGCCTGTTCACCGCGCGCGGCTATAATATCGAGAGCCTGACGGTGACCGACATCTCGGAGGACGATCTCGTCAGCCGGATCACCATCGTCACCTCGGCCAGCGCGCATGTGATGGAGCAGATCATCGCCCAGCTCGAGCGGCTGGTGCCGGTCCATAAGGTTTCCGATCTCACCGTGCTCGGCGCGCACGTCGAGCGTGAGCTGGCGTTGGTGAAAGTGGCGGGCAGCGGCGATCACCGGATCGAGGCGCTGCGCCTTGCCGACGTGTACCGGGCAAGGGTGATCGACGCGACGACGCGCAGCTTCGTGTTCGAAGTCACCGGCGGCCCCGACAAGATCGACACTTTCGTGCAATTGATGCGCGAGGTCGGCCTCGTCGAGGTCGCGCGCACCGGCATCGTCGCGATTTCGCGGGGCGCCGAAGGGGCTTAGCCTACTCAACAACCACATCCGTCACCCCGGGCTTGACCCGGGGTCCCGCTTGCTTCGACACCGTCAAGAAAAGCGGGACCCCGGCTCGGAGGCCGGGGTGACGAACCAGAGGAGAAAAACATGCGTGTCTATTACGATCGCGATGCCGATCTGAACCTGATCACCACCAAGAAGATCGCGATCGTCGGTTATGGCAGCCAAGGCCATGCGCACGCCCAGAACCTGCGCGACAGCGGCGTCAAGGATGTGGCGATCGCGCTGCGCGACGGCTCGGCGACCGCGAAGAAGGCGGAAGATGCCGGCTTTACGGTGATGACCAATGCCGAGGCCGCCAAATGGGCCGACATCGTCATGATCCTCGCGCCCGACGAGCTTCAGGCGGCGATCTGGAACGACGATCTGAAAGCCAACATCCGGCCCGGCGCGGCGATCGCTTTCGCGCATGGCCTCAACGTCCATTTCGGGCTGATCGAGCCGCCCAAGGATATCGACGTCATCATGATCGCGCCCAAGGGCCCCGGCCACACGGTGCGCAGCGAATATGTCCGCGGCGGCGGCGTGCCCTGCCTGATCGCGATCGATCAGGACGCCAGCGGCAACGCGCATGATATCGCGCTGGCCTATGCCTCGGGCGTCGGCGGCGGGCGTTCGGGCATCATCGAGACCAACTTTCGCGAGGAATGCGAAACCGATCTGTTCGGTGAGCAGGCGGTGCTGTGCGGGGGCCTCACCCACCTCATCACCGCTGGGTTCGAGACGCTGGTCGAGGCCGGCTACGCGCCCGAAATGGCCTATTTCGAATGTCTCCACGAAGTGAAGTTGATCGTTGACCTGATGTATGAGGGCGGCATCGCCAACATGCGCTATTCGATCTCGAACACCGCCGAATATGGCGACATCACCACCGGCCCGCGGATCATCACCGACGAAACCAAGGCCGAGATGAGGCGCGTGCTCGCCGACATCCAGGGTGGCCGCTTCGTGCGGAATTTCGTGCTCGACAACCGCGCCGGTCAGCCTGAATTGAAAGCCGCCCGCAAGGCCGCGGCGGCGCATCCGATCGAAAAGATCGGATCGGAACTGCGGGCGATGATGCCGTGGATCGGCGCGAACAAGCTGGTGGACAAGGACAAGAACTGACGCCCCCCGTCATCCCCGCGAAGGCGGGGATCCATCTCGTGTCGTCCCCGCCAAACGGTTGCGCGCTTGAGGCGCGCCCGGGAGATGGGTCCCCGCTTTCGCGGGGATGACGAATATGCTTGAGTGGTGACGGTCCCACACGGAGTCACGCCGATGCGCCTCGCCTTCGCCGCCCTGCTCGCCTTCGCCGCCGTTCCCGCCCTTGCCCAGCAAATGCCGAGTGTAGCGCCGGGCACGCCCGATCCGTCGCGCGTCGTGGCGGGCACGTACCAGGTCAACACCGACCACACGCAATTGCTGTTCACGGTCAGCCATCTTGGCTTCAGCGAATATACCGGGATGTTCACCAATCCGACCGGCACGCTGACGCTCGATCCCGCCCATCCGGCGGCGAACAAGGTCGAGGTGACCTTTCCGATTGCCAAGGTTCGCACCACCGTGCCCGAGCTCGACGCGCATCTGCAGACCGCCGATTTCTTCGATGCCGCCAAATATCCCACCGCGCATTTCGTCTCGACCAAAGTCACTGTCATCGGCGACGGCGCAGCGACAATCGACGGCAATCTGACGCTCCACGGCGTCGCCAAGCCCGTCAGCCTCGATGCACGCTTCGTCGGCGCCGGCAAGGGCATCATGGGCCCGCCCAATCCCAACATCGGCTTCGCCGCGACGACGACGATCAAGCGCAGCGATTTCGGCCTTTCCGGCGGCATCCCGCTGATCTCCGACGACGTGTTGCTGACGATCAACGCCGCCTTCGAACAGAAGTGAGCAATAGCGAGGACGGTGAAGGCCGACCCGGCGTCGGCCGCATCGAGGCGTTTTCGGACGGCGTGGTCGCGATCATCATCACCATCATGGTGCTCGAGCTGCACCCGCCGATCAGTGAGGGATGGGACAAGCTGGCCACGCTCTGGCCGGTGTTCCTCGCCTATGCGCTCAGCTACGCCTATGTCGCGGTCTATTGGGCCAATCACCACCGGCTGTTCAGCCACGCGACGCGCGTCACCAACGCGCTCGTTTGGTCGAACATGGCGCTATTGTTCGCGCTGTCGCTGGTGCCGTTTTCGACCTCGTATCTCGGCGAGCATCATTTCAGCCGCGAGGCGACGTGGCTGTATCTCGTCACGATGCTGCTGCCCGCGGTCGCTTATACCTGGCTGCAAACGACGATCCGACGCACCGGGCGACAGGATCACGATGCCCGAGCCTATCACCGCCAGACGAGCCGCAAGGGAATCTTCGCGACGCTCGTTTATGCCGCCGGCCTGGCGCTGACTTTCGTGTCGCCGTGGCTCGGCATCGCCTGCGCGGCGCTGGTGGCGCTGTTCTGGTTCCTGCCGGCGAGCCCGCTCGACCGGCTGTTCGCGCGCGCTTAAGCGGCGCGTCGGGCGGAAAGGAAACCCTCGAAGATGCCCCGCACGGCCGGCGACGCGTTGGCGATGATCGCCGACACCTTGTCGTTCAGCGCCTCCCGCTCGCCGAACGCCAGCCCATACGCCATCGCCCAATTGCCGAATTCGCGCGCCTCGATCGTGCGGCGCGAGACGACGACCAGCGCACGGTGGCGCGGATCGGCGGTGATTCGCTCATAGGCGCGCTCGAGCGCTTCAGGCGTGCCCTCGAGCACCTGCATGAAGCGCTTGCCGTCGAAATAGAGCAACCCGGTCAGCAGATCGCGCGCGTTGTTGGCGCGCGAGCGGGCGAGGATTTTCTGCACGTCGGCATCGGCAACGCCGGGCGCCGCGGTGCTGACATAGACGAGCTGCAACATCGATCCTGGTCCTTGGGTCGGGTTTTGATGGTGATGCGCCAAGCGCTTGAAGAATTGGTGAATGCCGCGTTGATCGAGATCAGCCGCTGGACAATGGCACGAGCCTCGGGCACACCGCTAGCATGATGTTGACGCCGCTCGGCCTTATCCTGCGACTTATCCGCCCTTAGGCGGCACATCCGGCGCGTGAGCGCGACCCCGCCTAAGGGCTTTCCTTTCGACACGATCCCCGCCATCGGCAGCGCAGAAGCCCTGCGCGCCCCGCGAGCCCGAGGAAGCATCATGCTCAGCGATCCGAGCGTCAAATACCGTCCGTTCCCGCAGGTCGATCTGCCCGATCGGCAATGGCCGAGCCGCACCATCGCCAAACCGCCGCGCTGGCTTTCGACCGACATGCGCGACGGCAATCAGGCGCTGATCGATCCGATGGACGCCGAGCGCAAGCAGCGCTTCTTCGATCTGCTGGTGAAGGTGGGGATCAAGGAGATCGAGGTCGGTTTCCCGAGCGCCGGCGCCACCGAGTTCGATTTCATCGCCGGCCTCGTTCGGTCAGGCCGCGTGCCCGACGACGTGACCGTGCAAGTGCTGACGCAATCGCGCCGCGATCTGATCGAGACGACCTTCCAGAGCCTGGTCGGCGCGCGGCGCGCGATCGTCCATCTCTACAACGCCGTCTCGCCGGCGTGGCGCAAGATCGTCTTCGGCATGAGCCGCGATGAAGTCCGCGCGATCGCTGTCGAGGGCGCGAAAATCCTGCGCGACGAGGCCGGCAAGCAGCCCGACGTCGACTGGCATTTCGAATATTCGCCCGAAACCTTTTCCACCGCCGAGCTCGATTTCTCGGTCGAGGTCTGCGCGGCGGTAATGGACGTGCTGCGCCCCACCCCCGAGCGCCCGCTGATCCTCAATCTGCCCGCTACCGTCGAGGCGGCGACCCCCAACATCTATGCCGATCAGATCGAATGGTTCTGCCGCAACGTGCCGAGCCGCGACAGCGTGGTGATCTCGCTCCACCCGCATAACGATCGCGGCACCGGCGTCGCCGCGGCAGAGCTTGGGCTGATGGCCGGCGCCGACCGCGTCGAGGGGTGCCTGCTCGGCAATGGCGAGCGCACCGGCAATTGCGATCTGGTGACCGTCGCGCTCAATCTCTACACGCAAGGGATCAACCCCGGGCTCGACTTTTCCGACATCGATGCAGTGGTGGGCACGGTCAATTACTGCACCAAGCTGCCGGTGCACCCACGCACGCCTTATGCCGGCGATCTCGTTTTCACCGCCTTTTCGGGCAGCCACCAGGACGCGATCAAGAAGGGCTTCGCGGCGCAGGAAGCGCGCAACGACCAATTCTGGGAAGTGCCCTATCTGCCGATCGATCCCAAGGATCTCGGCCGTGATTACGAAGCGGTGATCCGGGTGAACTCGCAATCGGGCAAGGGCGGCGTCGCCTGGGTGATCGAGCAGGACAAGGGGCTCAAGCTTCCCAAGCGGCTCCAGGCCGCGTTCAGCCGCCATGTCCAGGCATTGGCCGACGACACCAGCCGCGAACTCAACGCCGACGACATCTGGCGGCTGTTCGAGACGACCTATCTCCCGTCGCCTCCCGATCGCTTCGCCCTGGTCGATTACGAGGAGACCGGCGCGCAGGGGCAGCGCGTGTTCGTCGGCCGGCTGTCGATCGACGGCGAGGAGCGTTCGGTCAGCGGACGCGGCAACGGCCTGATCTCGGGCGTGATCGCCGCGCTGCGCGACGCTTGCGGGGTCGATCTCGACGTGGTCGATTACAACGAACATGCGATCGGCCACGGATCGGACGTCGCCGCGGCGGCCTATCTCGAATGCCGCACCGGCGACGGCCGCACGATCTTCGGCGTCGGCATGGATACCGACATAGCCACCGCGAGCGTGCGCGCGGTGCTCAGCGCGGCGAACGCGGTTTAAGCCGGGTTCGCGCGCACGATCTCGCACCCCACCGACGCATCGGGGTAGATATCGGGTTTGGCCGATCGCACGCGCACGCCGCGCACCCGCGCATCGGCAAAGCACAATGCGGCGACCGTTTCGCACAGCGCCTCCTGCAGGTGGAAGTGCCGCTCGGCCAGCGCAAGCACGCCGCTGCGGACGAAATCGTAATCGACCGCCGCGGCGATATCGTCGCCCGGCGGCGCGGCGCCGTAATCGACATACAGCGTCACCGACAGCGTGACGCGTTGCGGCCGCGCCACTTCCTCGGGATGGATGCCAAGCCGCATCTGCAGCTCGAGCCCGTCGAGCCGCACCGCGAAGCGCCCCGCCCCGCTCCACTCGCCAAAGCCGCTCATTGTCGCGTCTCGAACATCACGTCGCCATCGCGCTTCAGGAAGCGCTGTCCGCAATCGACGAACAGCGTTTGCCCCGTGATGCTCGGGCTCGTCAGCAGATAATCGACGGCGCGGGTGATCTCGACGATATCGACCGGCCGCTGCAACAGATTCTCCCGCGCAACCGCGGCGAACTCCGCGTCGCTCTGATCGCCGCTGGGGAGTGTCAGCCCCGGAGCGACCGCATTGACGCGCACCTTGGGCGCCAGCGACTGCGCGAGCATTTCAGTCGCGCCGGCGAGAGCGATCTTGGTGCAGGTGTAGGAAAAGAAATCGGGATTGAGATTGGCGATCTTCTGATCGAGCAGATTGACCACCGCGCCGTCGCTCAGCCCCGGTTGCGCGGACAGCGCGGAAGCGAGCAGCACCGGCGCGCCGAGATTGACCGTCGTCAACCGCGCCAGCAGCGCGAGATCGTCTATCGGCGGCCGATCGAATTCGAACTGCGAGGCATTGTTGACCAACCCGTCGATCGTCCCGCCGATCGCCTCCCCCGCAGCAGCGATCAGTCCGGCCGTCGCCGCGTGATCGCCGAGATCGGCCGAAACCGCCGCCACGCGGCCGCCGCCCGCGACGAGCTCGGCAACCAGCGCGTCCGCGTCCTCATGCGATTCATGGTGATGGATCACCACGGCATGACCCGCCGCCGCCAGCCCGCGCGCGATCGCCGCGCCGATCCGGCGCGCGCCGCCCGTCACCAGCACCGTTCGCGCCGCCACGCCGCTCAACAGCCCATCAGCGCGAGCACTTCCTTGCGGCTGCGCTCGTCGTCGCGAAAAACGCCCATCATCCGGCTGGTGACCATCGATACGCCGGGCGTTCGCACACCGCGCGCCGTCATGCAGGCATGCCGCGCCTCGATCACCACCGCGACGCCCTGCGGCTTGAGCCCCTGCCAGATGCAATCGGCAACCTCGGCGGTCAGCCGTTCCTGCACTTGCAGCCGCCGCGCATAGGCGTTGAGCACACGCGCAAGCTTGGAAATGCCGACGACATGGTTGCGCGGCAGATAGGCGATGTGCGCCTTGCCGATGATCGGCGCCATGTGGTGCTCGCAATGCGAATGGAACGGAATGTCCTTGAGCAGCACGATCTCGTCATAGCCGCCGACTTCCTCGAACACGCGCGACAGATGCCGCGCGGGATCATCACCATAGCCCTGGCAATATTCCTTCCACGCGCGCGCGACGCGGTTTGGCGTATCCAGCAGGCCTTCGCGGCTGGGGTCGTCGCCGGCCCAGCGGATCAGCGTTCGCACGGCTTCGGCGACGTCATCCGGCACGGCGATCTTGGCCGGCGCAGCGCTGATGTCGCCGCGTTCAAGAGTTTCGCGATTATCGGTCATGCGACGCTCTTTGCCGACGATTCGCCGCGGACGCTACGGCAATCGCGATTTCCACAACACAAGTTCGATTTTGAAACTGTTTCATTTGAGCAACATCCCCGCAAACCCGCAGTTTTCCTAATGATATTCGATTGACGAGCGTAATTTTAGAACGTTTACTTTGCATACCAGAAGCACGAACACCGCATTAGCCGGCATCAGACTGGCGGGCGGCCCAGGAGGGGATGTCTACCATGAAGAAGTTCGAACTGCTCGCTGCGTCCGCGATTATTCTGCTGTCCGCCACACCGGCGCTCGCGCAGACCGACCCGACCCCGCCGCAAGACGCCGCCGCGACGACGACCGAAGGCGCCGCGCAGGATCAGGCCCCGGACCAGAGCGGCGGCGTGCCCGACATCATTATCACCGCGCAGCGCCAATCGCAGCGCCTGCAGGACGTGCCGATCGCCGTTTCCGCCTTTACTGCGCAAAACCTGGAGCAGCAGCAGATCGTCAATCCGTCGGCGCTCCAGCAGTCGATCCCGAACGTTTCCTTCACCAAGACCAATTTCACCGGCTCGAGCTTCACGATCCGCGGCATCGGCGATCTCTGCACCGGCACGACCTGCGACACCGCAACCGGCATCGCCGTCAACGATATGCCGCTGGTCTCGACGCGGCTGTTCGAGAGCGAATTCTACGATCTCGAGCGGATCGAGGTGCTGCGCGGGCCGCAAGGCACGCTGTTCGGCCGCAACGCGACGTCGGGCGTGGTGAATTTCATCACCGCCAAACCCGATTTCTCGGGCATCCACGCCGATGGCGAATTCGAATACGGCAATTTCGATTCGAAAAAAGCCAAGGCGATGTTCAACTTGCCGATCGGCAACACGCTCGCGGTGCGCGTCGCCGGTTTGTGGCTCAAGCGCGATGGCTTCACCAAGAACGATTATGACGACAGCCGGATCGACGGCCGCAATCTCTATTCAGTGCGCGGCACCTTGTCGTGGCAGCCCGACAGCGACACGCGGCTCGATCTAATCGGCTATTATTTCCACGAAAAAGACGATCGCGACCGCATCCAGAAGCAGCTCTGCCACCGCGACCCGACCGGCATCCTCGGCTGTCTGCCCGATCGGCTCGACAATCAGGAAACCAACTGGAACTCCACGCTCGGCGCGCTGCTGAGCTCGCAGGAATTCTTCCGCGTCGCCACCTATCAGCCGGTCTATGAGGGGGCCTACGCGGCCGCTCTGGGGGCAGGAGCCAGCCAAGCAATGGCGGCGGCTGCCGCCGCCGCTGCCGCCGGTTCGACGTCGTCGCTCTACAGCAGCCTTGGGCTCGGCAGCATCTACGGCGCGGACGCGCTGGCCGGCGCCTCGAACCCGGCCGATCTGCGCACCGTCAACCTCGATTATAATCCGACCTATTATGCCCAGGAAAAGCAGCTCCAGGCCAAATTCTTCCACGATTTCGGTAGCCTGTCGCTGAACCTGACGGGTGGTTACGCCGAGAACAAGGTCGATTCGCGCACCGATTACTCCAATTCGGTCGAGGCGCCGCTGACCGGCAACACCGGCCTCGCAACGCTCTACGGTTATTCACAAGCGCCCGGCGCAGCGTTCCCCGGCGGCGTCAATCCGTTCGCGCCCATCGCGCAGGTGCTTGAGCCCAACGGCCCCGCCGGCACCTTCTGCCAGTCGGACATCAACGGCAATGACGGCGGCGTCTATTCGGGCGCCTCGATCGGCTGCTACGCCCAGAGCCTCGATCCCGATCGCTCGGTCGCGAAATATTCGCAGTGGTCGGCCGAAGGGCATATCGACAGCCATTTCGACGGGATGTTCAACTTCCTGCTCGGCGGCATCTATCTCGATCAGAAGATCACGAACAACGAATATGAGATCAGCAATTTCGGCATTGATTACGCCAGCGGGATTCTCGGCTCGGTGCCGGCCTTCTTGGGGGCCGGGCCAGCAGGGGTCATCGCGGCGACGCCGTTCTACAATAACGACGAAGCGCGTTATCGGCTGAAATCATACGGCATCTTCGGTGAGACCTATTTCGATTTCACCGACAAGCTAAAGCTGACGCTCGGCCTGCGCTACAACCACGATCACAAATTCCTTTCGGCGCGCACGACGCTGCTGCAGGACAGCAACGGCGAAGTGCCCTATTTGCCTTATGGTTCGACCAACTTGAGCGATGCACTGAATTACGCCGGCCTCGATTACGATGCCAATGTCGCCGGCTTGCAGCCCTACTCCGAGGACACGGTGTCCTTCTCCCGGCTGACCGGGCGCGCGGTGATCGATTACAAAATCTCGCGCAACAACCTGCTCTATGCCAGCTACTCGCGCGGCTATAAATCGGGCGGCATCAATCCGCCCCTATCGCCCAGTTTTGCGGTGCCAACGACTTTCCGGCCAGAAAAGGTCGATTCGTTCGAACTAGGATCGAAGAACACCTTCCTCAACGGTACGCTGCAGCTCAACCTGACCGGCTTCTACTACAAATATAAGGACTTGCAGCTCGCTCGCATCGTCTCGCGGACCGCGGTCAACGACAATATCGATGCCGATATCTATGGCATCGAAGCAGAGGCGGTGATCAGTCCGATCAACGATTTCGTCGTCAACGCCAATTTCAGCTACCTGCATTCCAAGGTCACCTCGTCCGACGAATTGCCCGACACGCGCGATCCCTCGGGCGGCCGCTCGGATGCGGTGATCATCAAAGATCTCACCGGCGGCGCGAACTGCGCGGTCGTCTCGGCCGCCGGGTCAAGCGCCGCGGCACAGCAATTCGTCAATGGAACCAATGCTGCTATCGGCACAGCCGTGGGCGACGCCGGGCTGTTTCAACCCGCCGTCCAAGTGCTGCCCAATGGCACGTTTGGCGCCTATTCGGTCTGTTCTCAGTTGACCGGCGCAGCGGCCGCCTATGGCGGCGCATTCACGGTTTATGACACCGGCATCCCGGTCAGCCTCAAGGGCAACAGCCTGCCGCAGGCACCGACCTACAAGTTCGCGATCGGCGCGCAATATACGATCCATACCGGTGGCGACACCTCGCTCGTTCCGCGGGTCGATCTCAACTATACCGGCAACAGCTATGCCTCGATCTTCAACGACACGATCGATCGCATGCAGGGCTATGAAGTCGTCAATGCCCAGATCCAGTTCAACGGGCCCGACGATCGCTGGTATATCCGCGGCTTCGTCAAGAATCTGACCGACGATAATGCGATCACCGGCCAATATGTCACGGATCAATCGACCGGCCTGTTCACCAACGTGTTCACGATCGAGCCGCGGCAATATGGCGCCGCGGTCGGTTTCAAATTCTGATCGACCGAGCGGGGGGCGCTTCCGGTCGTGAGCCCCCGGCCTGATGGTCTGGGGCTTTTCTATGCCAGGCGGGCGGCGTGCCAGGCGACGTGGTCCGCCATGAAGCTCGCGATGAAATAATAGCTGTGGTCGTAGCCGGGCTGGATGCGCAGATCGAGCTCGATCCCTGCTGACCCGCAAGCGGCTGCAAGCAAGTCGGGCTTCAGTTGTTCCTCGAGAAATTGATCGGCTCCGCCCTGATCGACGAGGATAGCCGGGACGCGCGCACCGTCCTCGATCAGCGCGCAGGCGTCATACGCCCGCCACGCCGCTCGATCGTCGCCGAGATAGCCGCTTAACGCCTTCTGACCCCAAGGCACGCGTGACGGCGCGACGATCGGGGCGAACGCCGACACCGAACGGAAACGCGCAGGATTGCGGAGTGCGATCGTCAGCGCGCCGTGGCCGCCCATCGAGTGGCCGGTGATCGACTGGCGCGTTACATCGACCGGAAAGTGGCCGGCGATCAGGCCCGGCAGTTCGTCCTCGAGATAGGATCGCATCCGGAAATTCGTCACCCAGGGCGCTTCGGTCGCATCGACGTAAAAGCCCGCACCCTGGCCAAAATCATAAGCGTCATCATCGGGAACGCCCTCGCCGCGCGGCGACGTATCGGGCGCGACGAAGACGATGCCATGCTCGGCGCACCCCGCGCGATAGTCGCCCTTCTCGGTGACATTGGCGTGCGTGCAGGTCAGCCCCGACAGGAACCACAGCACCGGCAGTCTCGCGCCGGGCGCGTGCGGCGGCACGAACACCGAAAAGGCCATATCGGTGCCGGTCTCGCTCGAGCGATGGCGGTAGACGCCCTGCACCCCGCCATACGCCTTGTTTTCGGAAACCGTTTCGATCGTCACCTGAACACCACCGTCTTGCCGCCGTTGAGGAATACCCGCCGCTCGCCGATCGCGTTGACTGCGCGCGCCAGCACCTGCGATTCGATATCGCGGCCGATCGCGCTCATCTCGTCAAGCGAGGCACGGTGATCGACGCGCTCGACCGCCTGCTCGATGACCGATGAAGCCGCCCTGCGCGGTGAGGAACCCGCTGACCGTGGCGACGACGCCGACGCGGTCGTCGCAGGGCAGCGTGTCAGGATCCAACGCCGCGCGCTCATTCAGGAGACGCGGTGCAACGCGCAGAGCTTGTTGCCGTCGGGATCGCGCAGATAGGCGAGATAGAGCTTGCCCATGCCGCCTTCACGAATGCCCGGTGCATCCTCGATCGCGGTGCCGCCGGCCTGGACGCCCGCCGCGTGCCAGGCATCGGCCTGCTCGGGCGTCAATGCAAAGCCGATCGTCGAACCGTTGCCGGCGGTCGCCGCCTCACCGTCGATCGGCTTGGTGACGAGGAACACGCCGCCATTGTGCATGTAGATCAGCCGACCCTTGTCGTCGGTGATACCGGGCTTGCCGCCGATCGCGCCGAAAGTGGCGTCGTAGAATGTCTTCGAGCGATCGATGTCGTTGCTGCCGACCATCATGTGGCTGAACATGCGCGTTTCTCCGTCAATAAATCACGACGGAGCGGATGCTCTCGCCGGCGTGCATCAGATCGAATCCCTTGTTGATCTCGTCCAGCGTGAGCCGGTGCGTGATCATCGGATCGATCTCGATCGCACCGTTCATATACCAATCGACGATCTTGGGCACGTCGGTTCGTCCGCGTGCGCCGCCGAATGCGGTGCCTTTCCACACCCGGCCGGTGACGAGCTGGAAGGGGCGCGTGCTGATCTCCTTGCCCGCCTCGGCGACGCCGATGATGATGCTCTCGCCCCAGCCGCGGTGGCAGCATTCCAGCGCCTGGCGCATGACATCGGTATTGCCGGTGCAATCGAAGCTGTAGTCGGCGCCGCCATCGGTCAGCGCGACGAGATGCGGGACGACGTCGCCACCGACCTCCTTCGGATTGACGAAATGCGTCATCCCGAACTTGCGGCCCCATGCTTCCCGGTCCGGATTGATGTCGACGCCGACGATCATCGCCGCGCCGACCATCTTCGCACCCTGGATGACGTTCAGCCCGATCCCGCCGAGCCCGAACACCACCACCGTCGCGCCCGCCTCGACATGCGCGGTATTGACCACCGCGCCCACCCCGGTGGTCACCCCACAGCCGATGTAGCAGCTGGTGTCGAACGGCGCGTCGTCGCGAATTTTCGCTACGGCGATCTCGGGTAGCACGGTGAAGTTCGAAAAGGTCGAACAGCCCATGTAGTGAAAGATCGTCTGGCCCTTGTAGCTGAAGCGGCTGGTGCCGTCGGGCATCAGCCCCTTCCCCTGCGTCGCCCGGATCGCGGTGCACAGGTTGGTCTTCTGGCTGAGGCACGATTTACACTGCCGGCACTCGGGGGTGTAAAGCGGGATCACGTGATCGCCCGGCGCGACCGAGGTGATCCCCGCCCCCACCTCGCGGATGATCCCGGCACCCTCATGACCCAGGATCGAGGGAAACAGCCCCTCGCTGTCCAGCCCGTCGAGCGTATAGGCGTCGGTGTGGCAAATCCCCGTCGCCATGATCTCGACCAGCACTTCGCCGGCTTTCGGCCCCTCGAGATCGAGCTCGACGATTTCGAGCGGCTGTTTCGCTTCGAACGCGACGGCGGCGCGGGTCTTCATCACGGGTCTCCTGGCTGATCCGCCTTCCATGCGGAATGACGCGGCGCGATGCAACCGATCGGGCGGCCGGGCAGTTCGTGGGTCGGAGGAGAACAGTCATGGCCGATCTGAAGAAGGGCGACGAGGTCACGTGGCAATCCCACGGCGGCACCGCGCACGGCAAGGTCGAGAAGAAGCAGACCAGCGATACGCACATCAAGGGTCACACCGTGCGCGCCGACCCGGAAAATCCGCAATTCATCGTCAGGAGTGACAAAGGCGGCAAGGCGGCGCACAAACGCTCCGCGCTCAGCAAGGCGTGATTCGCGCCTGCTGACGACCTGAAAGGAAAGGACAACCATGGCCGATGCACCCAAGACCGGCGGTATTCACGCGCCCGTTCAGCCCTCGCCCGAGCTCGCCGCGATCGTCGGTAACGACAAGCTGCCGCGCAGCCAGGTGATCAGCAAGGTGTGGGACCACATCAAGAAGAACAACCTGCAGAATCCGGAAAACAAGCGCGAGATCATCGCCGACGAAAAGCTGAAGAAGATTTTCGGCAAGGATCGCTGCTCGATGTTCGAGATGAACAAGCACATCTCGAAGCACGTCAAGGCCTGATAGCGCTCTGAGGATGATCGGGGCGTCGGCGGCTAGCGCCGGCGCCCCGATCAGACTCGGTCCTGCACGTCCGCCGCGGCGACCGGCGTGACATTCAATATGCCGCCAGCCTGAAGCTCCAACACATAGGGCTTGCCCTGCTGGCACCGCGCGATCCAGGTCGGCTGACCATTGATCGGCGCGTGTGTCGTAGCGCTAACGACTTTCTGGCAATCGAAGCCGGCATCGCGGATCGCGCGGAGGAACACGCCGGCGCGCGCGGGATCGGAAAGCGCGCCGATCTGCTGCTGATAATTATCCTGCGCCGCATCTGGCGCCGCCGCGTTCTGCGGCTGCACGCTGGCGTGGCACCCTGCCAGCAGGACCGCGCCGACGATTGGCGCTATTGCCGGCATTTTCCATCCGAACCGCATGACATCCTCCCTCTTCGGGCGCCCGGCCCGTTCTGGTGCCCCCGAGTGGACTCGAACCACCGGCCTGCGGTTTAGGAAACCGTCGCTCTATCCTGCTGAGCTACGGGGGCATCCGATCGCGTGGTAGATGGCGGCGCTAAATCGGTCAATTCCGGCTGCTCGGCGGCACGACCGGAAACGGCAGCGGCGCAATCGGCACGCCGTCTTCGATCAGCGCCTTGGCGTCGGCGACGCTCGCCTGGCCATGGATCGGCACTTGTTGCGTCTCGCCTTCGTGCATCGAGCGCGCCTGAACCGAAAAATCCGCGCCGACCCAGGTCGACGATTCGAGTGCCTTGACCTGCATCTGCGCGAGCGCCGCCATCGCCGCTTTCACGACATGCGGCGATCGAGTCGACTTGGCAGGCGCTCCGCGATTGCCCTTTGCGCCTATGCGCGGCGCCATCACCGCCTTGTCGATCGCGGTGTCGCCGCATAGCGGGCATTCGATCAGCTGTCGCGCGCGCTGATCGGCATAAGCCTCGCTCGATCCGAACCAGGCTTCGAATATATGGCCGTCGCCGCAGCGCAAATCGAACACGATCATGGCGCGATCTCTACCGGCGGGATCGGCCGGCGGTGGTGGAGCGCAGGGATGCGCTCCCGGACCGCAGCGACCTCGCCCGGATCGATCTCGGCGAAGCCGAGCCCTGCCGCCTCGCCCATGTCCAGCAACACCTCGCCCCAAGGATCGATCACGAGCGAGTGGCCATAGGTTGCCCGGCCATCGGCATGAACGCCGGTTTGCGCCGCCGCGACCACGAACGCTCCCGCCTCGATCGCCCGGGCGCGCAGCAGCACATGCCAGTGCGCCGCGCCGGTCGGTCGCGTGAACGCCGCCGGTACCGAAAGAATGGTCGCGCCGCCATCACTCAGGGCGCGATAGAGATCCGGAAACCGCAGATCATAGCAAATCGACAGACCGACCGCGCCGACCGGGGTTTGCGCCACCACCGCACGGTCGCCACCGGCATAAGCCGCCGACTCGCGCCAGCTTTCGCCGGTCGGCAGATCGACGTCGAAGAGGTGCAGTTTGTCGTACCGCGCCCGGATCGTCCCGCTGTCATCGACAACGAAGCCGCGATTGCCGAGCTTGCCGTCGGGCCGGCGCAGCGCCAGCGAGCCGAGATGGACCCAGATGCGGTGCTCGGCAGCGGCGTGACACACTGCCGCGAGCACAGCATCGCTACCTTCCTCGACGATGCTCGCGGCGGCGCGATCGCGATCCCGATCGAGCAGGCCAGACATTTCCGGCGTGAACAGCATTGCCGCGCCGCCCGCCGCCGCGTCGGCGATCCCGCGCGCCAGCGTCTCGCCGTTTGCGCCAGGATCGATGCCGCTCGTCATCTGGAGCAGCGCGATCTTCATCCGCCGAGTAGCGCGTCCAGCTTGCCAGCGCGATCGAGCGCGGCGAGATCGTCCGATCCACCGATATGCGCATCGTCGATGAACACCTGTGGCACCGTCGAGCCGCCGCTCGCGCGCTGGATCATCTCCGCGCGCTTGGGGCCACCCATCGTGATGTCATATTCCTCGAAGGTTGCGCCTTTGTCGTTCAACAGCGCCTTGGCGCGCGAGCAATAAGGACAAAACGCCTTGGTGTAGATTTCGATTCTAGCCATATTGAAGAGGTGTGGTCGCGCCAGGCGCTTGTCAATCGTTCTCGCGGTCGAGCACCCGCGCCCAGCACAGGATCGTCACCCGCGCCGCGCCGCCACGCAACAGCGCGCGCGTGCAGACGTCGACGGTCGCGCCGCTGGTGTGCACGTCGTCGATCAACACCACCGATTTGCCGCCGATTGCGCCACGCCGCCGCTCGGGCACGGCGAAGGCGCGGGCGACCACCCTGGCTCGCTCGCGCGCGCCCAGACCGCGCAGCAGCGGCGTCTGCTGCGTCCGGTCGAGCAGGTCGGGGATCATCGTGACGCCGGTCTCACGTGCGACCGCCGCACCGATCAGCGCTGCCTGGTTGAAGCCGCGCGACCACAGCCGCCAGCGGTGCAGCGGCACCGGCGTGAGCAGATCGGCGCCCGCCGGCATCAATCGCGCCATCGGCCGCGCGACCGTTTCGGCAAAGCCCGTGCGTCCGCCATATTTGAGCCGCAGCACGACCGTGCGAGCAACATCGCCATACGCCACCGCCGCGCGCACGCCGGCGTGACTCGGCGGGTGCTCCAGACACGCGCCGCAAAGCGCGTCCTCCCCGCGATCGAACGCAAACGGGACGTGACACGCCGCGCACCACGGCGGGCCGAGAAATCGCAACGCGCTCCAGCACGTCGCGCAGA
Organism: Sphingomonas koreensis; assembly: GCA_006438735.1. Taxonomy (GTDB): domain Bacteria; phylum Pseudomonadota; class Alphaproteobacteria; order Sphingomonadales; family Sphingomonadaceae; genus Sphingomonas; species Sphingomonas koreensis_A. The sequence goes on from RCZF01000001.1 coordinate 1,058,241, forward strand.
ACCGGTGCGCCTCCCGCGTTACCGCGCCGCAGCCCGGGCAGCGCGGCGGCAGCGCCCAATCGGCGACGCGTCGCAGCGGCTCGATCGCTTGTCGCATCCTATTTCCCCCCGGTTGCTCTTGTCGCTCCGCGCCGCAATCGGCACAAGGCCGACGTGGACATGCCCGAGATTTTCGACCGCGCACTGCGCCGCCGCCGCCGCGACCGCGCCGTGGCGGACTATGCCGCGCATGATTTCCTGCGCGCGGCGATGCTCGACGGTATCGCCGAGCGGCTCGATTCGGTGACGCGTGATTTTACCGACGTGCTCGATCTCGGCTGTTTCGACGGCGCGTTCGTCCCGCCCATGGACGCGAGGATCGCGCGGCTCGACGCAGGGTTCGGCTTCGCGCGCGCCGCCGGCAGGGTTCAGGGCGAAGAGGACCGTCCGCCCTTCGCCGACGGGTCGTTCGATCTGATCGTTTCGGCCGGGGTGCTCGACACCGTGAACGACCTTCCCGGCGCGCTGGCGCTGGCGCGGCGCATGTTGCGACCCGATGGGCTGTTCCTCGGCGCATTCGTCGGCGGGGACAGCCTATCGATGCTGCGCGCACTGCTGCTGGCGGCAGAAGCGGATCGCCCCGCCGCGCGGCTCCATCCCCGGATCGATGTGCGGTCGGCCGGGGATCTGCTGGTCCGCGCCGGCTTCGCACTGCCTGTCGCCGATGGCGAGACGCTTACCGTGCGCTACGCCAGTCTGCTGTCGCTGCTCGGCGATCTGCGCGGGATGGCCGCGAGCAACCTGCTTCGCAGTCGTTCGCCGCTCCGCAAGGAAACGATCGCGCGCGCCGCTTCGCTGTTTGCCGATCGCGCCGATCCCGATGGGCGCGTCGCTGAGCGGTTCGACGTCGTGTTTCTGACCGGTTGGTCGCCCGCGCCGTCGCAGCCGCAACCGGCGCGCCGCGGCAGCGGCTCAGCCTCGCTCGCCGCCGCGCTCAAGCCAAAGCGTCAGGAAATCGACTAACGGCCGATCCGCCGGCGGCATCGCCAAGCTCGCCATCTCGCGCGGGTGAAGCCATTGCAGCGCGTCGGCGTCGATCGGCCGCGGCTCGCCGGACCAGCGGCGGCATTCGAACAGCATCAACACGAGATGACGGTCGTCCAGCGGCGCGCTGGCGAACGTCAGTGGGCTCAGCGCGTCTTCGGCGACTGCGACGCCAAGCTCCTCCGCCAGCTCGCGCGCCAGCGCTGCTTCCGGGCGCTCGCCGGCTTCGATCTTACCGCCGGGAAACTCCCACAGCCCCGCCATCATCTTGCCCGCGGGGCGACGCTGGACAAGAACGCGGCCGCGCGCGTCGATCATCGCTGCGGCGACGACCGGAAAAAGCGGCCTTCCACCATCCAGAGCGGCGCTGTTGGCCATTCGTTAACGCTCCTTCGCTAGCTAGATGGTCGGTGGGAGATCGATTGCGGTGATACGCGCTTTGGGGAAATGTGTCCGCGCTCTGTCCGGCGATCGCCGGGCGGGCACGGCAATCGAATACGGCCTCATCGTCGCGCTGATCGTGATCGCCATGATCAGCGCGCTCTCCGGCCTCGCCGATGTGACGACGGGCATGTGGAACAACGTCAGCGACAAAGTGATGCGAGCGCATTGATCCGCTCCTGCGCTGCGCAACTTAAACCTTTGTCAACTTCTGCCCCCTACACCAATTCATGCTGGTCCGGGGGTATATCCGGTTCAGCCGGGTGACTGAAGCTTTGGAACCATTGGAGACCGGACATGTTGAAAATTCGTCGTTTCATTCGCAATAACAAGGCTGCGACCGCTATCGAGTACGGCCTGATCGCCGCGCTGATCGCCGTCGCCGCGATCGCCGCCATGAAGAACTTGGGCAGCGCGCTCACGACCACGTTCAACAACGTGTCTTCGACGATGACGACGGCCGTCCCCGCCTAATAGCGGACGCTTGATCGAAGGTGGGGCGGCGGAACTTCGTTTCGCCGCCCTTTCTTTGTCCGATCAGAGCCGACCCATCCGAAGGAATTTCTCGCGCCGATCGCGCTTGATTGCATCGCGGTCGAGTGTGCTGAGCTCGTCCAGCGCATGCGCCACCGCATCGCCAAGCACCGCCGCCGCCGCCGCCGGATCGCGCTGCGCGCCGCCCAGCGGCTCGGGCACGATCGCGTCGATCACGCCAAGCTTCTGCAAATCCTGCGCCGTCACTTTCATCGCTTCGGCGGCGTCGGCCGCCTTGTCGGCGGTGCGCCACAGGATCGACGCGCAGCCCTCGGGCGAAATTACCGAATAGACGGCGTGCTCGAACATCAGCACGCGGTTGCCCGTCGCCAGCGCAATCGCGCCGCCCGAACCGCCCTCGCCGACAATCGCCGCGACCATCGGCACGCCAAGCGCCAGACACGCCTCGGTCGATCGCGCGATCGCTTCGGCCTGGCCGCGCTCCTCGGCCTGCACACCGGGAAATGCGCCCGACGTATCGACCAGCGTCACCACCGGCAGACCGAAGCGATCGGCGAGCTGCATCAGCCGGATCGCCTTGCGGTAGCCCTCCGGCTTGCCCATGCCGAAATTGTGCCGCAGCCGGCTGGCGGTGTCGTCGCCCTTTTCATGGCCGATCACCATCACCTTGCGCCCGCGAAACTGCGCTAGCCCGCCGAGAATCGCCTGATCGTCGCCGAACGCGCGATCGCCGGCGAGCGGCAGGAAATCGTCGAATAGTGCCGCGACATAATCCTTGAAATGCGGCCGATCGGGATGCCGCGCGACCTGCGTCTTCTGCCACGGCGTCAACCGTGCATAGGTGTCGCGCACGAGTTTGTCCGATTTGGCCTGCAACCGTTTGATCTCAGCGTCGATGTCGATCGAACCGTCGGCGGCGGTTTCACGCAGTTCGTCGATCCGGCCTTGTAGCTCGGCGATCGGTTTTTCAAAATCGAGAAAGCTCGCCATCAGTAAACAGAACCCCGTAATCCGTTCGGGCTGAGCTTGTCGAAGCCCATTCTAGCGATCGTGAGGACGCCCTTCGACAGGCTCAGGGCGAACGGATGGAAAGGCGCGGCTCTATGCGCCTCGCCGCTTGGCGTCAACGAGCGGATGGCGCTGGTTGACCAGCTCGACAAGTCGGCGGCTCTCGACATGCGTGTAGATTTCAGTCGTCGCGATGTCGGCGTGGCCCAGCATCGATTGCAGCGCACGCAGGTCGGCGCCGCCTTCGAGCAGGTGCGTCGCAAAGGCATGACGCAGTACGTGCGGGCTGACCCGATCGGGCGGGATGCCGGCTTCGGCGGCGAGCGCCTTCAACAGCTGATACAGCCTGATCCGCGACAGATGACCCTTGCCCGAGGGGAACAGCCACGGACGCCCCGGCGCGACCTGATCACGCCACACTCCGACAGCAGCGCGCGCGCGATCCGAGATCGGCACCAGCCGTTCGCGCCCGCCCTTCCCCTTCAGGATCAGAAACGGTCGATCGGGCGAAACCGCGCCTCGCGGCAAAGATACAAGCTCGCTTGCGCGCAGACCGGAGCCGTAAAGCAGCTCGACCAGCGCCGCGAGCCGGAGATCGTTGGGATCTGCCGGCACCCGTGCGATCCGCGCCGCAATCGCCTCGAACAGCCGATCGACATCGGCATGGCTGAGCGTCTTGGGGAGTGCGCGCGTGGTTCCGGGTCGCGGCAGCGCAGTGCCGGGATCGTCGGCGCGAAACCCCTCATCGACCAGAAAGGCGAAGAATCGCCGCAACGTCGCCGATTTGCGCGCGACGCTCGATCGCGACAACACCTGCCATTCGCCGCCGAGCCGCGCGAGCTGTTCCGCGCCTGCCGCGCTCAAGCCGCCCTCCAGAAACGCCGAGGCCAGCCGCAAATCGCTGCCATAGGCAGCAATCGTATTGGCAGCGGCGCCGCTTTCGGCCGCCATCATTTCCAGAAAGCGCTCGATCAGCGGGCCGTCGCCGGCGCCGGTCAAGCGCGGGCGACCGCCTCGGCGGCGATCATCCGAGCCTCGCCATCGAGCCCGACGCCGTGTAGCGCCGCAACGATACGGTAGAGCGCCTCGGGCGGCACGCCGTCCCAGCCAGGCGTCTGCATGCCGATCGCGGCGAGCAGCACCACCGTGCCGGGCTGATGCGCCTGCACCGCGTGATCGAGCGCACGCGTCCAGCTGTTTTCCAGGCCGATCCGTACGCCCGTCGCCTTGGCCGCGCGCGCGCTGTCAGCCGCCGACAGCCGGCCAAGGCCCGCCAGACCGGCCGCGAACATCCGCGTCTTGATCGCGCCCGGGCTCGAGTCATCGCCTTTGAACGCGCTGAACACCCCGTAAGACACCGGCCCGGCCGCAGCCGGATCGGCCAGCGCCAGCAGCGCGGCGGCTTGCGATCCGCGATCGACATGATCCTGCCAGCGCATTGCCGCCCGATCGAAGCCGGCGCTGAGCAGCGAGGCGACGATGTCGTCCGCCTCCTTCACCTTGTCGGCCGGCGCGATTCCGATCGCCGCGCGCGCCGTCAACACCAGGCGCGCATAGCGCCCCGGCTCGCTGCCCGGCGCATCCCAGAGCTTGCGGAGTGCCGCGAGCCGATTGGCCTGATTGGCATCGGTATAGGCGGAGCGCAGATCGCGCGCCGTGCCGTCCTCCGCCGTCCCGGAATTGTCGCCCATGTCGATCTCGCCGTAAAGATCGACCAGCGCGGCGTTCGACAGCACGCCCCGCGCCGCCGCGCGTTCGGCGAACACCGCCCGCGCCCGCGCATCGAGCGCCGGCGACAGTGCACGCCAATAAGCGACCTGATTGCCCACCGTGCCGAGCAGCTCGTCCGGAATCTCGACGCCGGCCGCGGTTGCAAGGCCGTAACGCCAGGCGTTGAGCTGATCGACGCCGGTCCATTCGATCGTCACCGATTGGTCGCCGCGCATCCCGGCGCCGGTCACTTTCTGGGCGAGCCTCAGGTCGATGCCGGTGGCGACGCGGTGGCGCTGCGCGTCCTTCATCAGCGCGTCGGCCTGTTGCGGTTCGCCAGCCAGCCCGGCGCACATCGCCTTGGCCATGATCCAGCCCGCCTCACCGGGCGCGAGCCGGCTCGACAGCGCAGTGAGCGAACAGAGCGCGGCCGGATCGCCATTGGCCAGCGCCGTCTGCATCGCGATCTGGAGCAGCTTGGCCGTGTAATTCTCGCGATCGACCTGCTGGACGATCGCCTGCGCGGTCACCGATTCGCCCATTCGTAGCAGCAGCCACGCGCGCTCGGCGGCGAAATCGGCGCCGTTGAGGCGCGCGGGCGTATCGATCGACGACGCCAGCGCGCGCCGGAGGAAGATTTCCATCCAGCGCGAGGCGATCGGCGTGTTCTGCCGCCGCATCAGCGTCTCGAGAAACCCGCCATCGGCATCGCCGAACGCATCGCGGGGCAGCGCGCCCTTGCCGTTGCCGGCGACGCCGATCTCGCCGAGCGAGCGCCGCGCAAAGGCGGGGAGCTCATATTGCGCCGGCATTTGCGCATAACTGGGCGTTGGGGTGCCGGCCGGCGTCGGCGTTGGGCTCGGTGTGGCGGACGGCGTTGCGCTCGGCAGAATCGACAGGCCGAGCGGGTTGGCGCTCGCGGACGGCGCGCGCGTCGCCGACGGAGTCGGCGATGCGCTCGGCGCCGGTGCTGGCGCCGATTGGCCGAAGCCGGGCGGCAGAATCGATTCGGGCTTGTCCTGGCCCGACGCGGGAATGCCCGCCCCAACCAGAATCAGCGCGATCGCGCCAAGCGCGGAATTACTGCGCAGTCGCGGCATTCTGCAGATTCGCAAGCGGAACCACTTTCTCGACCTGCGCCGGCTGCCTGGCCGTATCCCGCCCGGCAAGCCAGAACAGCCCCCCGATAACGACGACGAGGACGATAATGAGCGTAACCAGCGAACGAGACATGAAGCACCCTATACGAAACCACTGCGGCCGATGCGCGGCCTTTTGCCCGACGGGCGGGCTCGCTGTATAGCCCCCGCCGTCATGTTGCAAAGCCGCACGCCAAACAGCCGCTGGGACGGCAAGCCGATCGTGCTCGTCGGTCTGATGGGCGTGGGCAAATCGACCGTCGGCCGCCGCCTGGCGAGCCGCATGGGTCTGCCGTTCGTCGATGCCGATGCCGAGATCGAGGCGGCGGCAGGCATGTCGATCGCGGAAATGTTCGATCATTACGGCGAAGCTTATTTTCGTGACGGCGAGCGGCGCGTGATTGCGCGGCTGATCGACGGCACCCGCAAGGTGATCGCGACGGGCGGCGGCGCCTTCATCAACGACGAGACCCGCGCACTGATTCTCGAAAGCGCGCTGGCGATCTGGCTCGACGCCAGCTCCGACGTGTTGGTCGAGCGCGTTCAGCGCCGCGACACGCGCCCGCTGCTGCGCGGCCGCGATCCCGGCGAGGTGCTCGCCGAGCTCGCCCGCGTGCGCAACCCGCTCTATGCCGAGGCGCCGATCCGAATCCCCAGCAACCACGCGCCGCACGACGTCACTGTGCGCGCCATCCTGAAAGCCATCGGCCAATGATCCGTATCCCCGTTTCGCTCGGCACGCGCAGTTACGACGTCGTGATCGAGAATGGGCTGCTGTCGCGGGCCGGCGAACATCTCGCGCCGCTCGCGCGCGGGCGACCGATGGCGATCGTCACCGACGAGAATGTCCGGCCGCATCTCGAAACGCTGCGGGCGTCGCTCACTGCCGTGGGCATCACGAATGACGCGATCGTTTTGCCGCCCGGCGAAGGATCGAAAAGCTGGGCGCAGCTCGAGGCGCTGACCGATCGGCTACTCGATCTCGGCGTCGAGCGCGGCGATCATGTGGTTGCGCTCGGCGGCGGCGTGATCGGCGATCTGGTCGGCTTCGCCTGCGCGATCCTCAAGCGCGGTTGTGGATTCGTCCAGGTGCCGACGACGCTGCTCGCACAGGTCGATTCGTCTGTCGGCGGCAAGACCGCGATCAACAGCCGCGGCGGCAAGAATTTGATCGGCGCATTCCACCAGCCGGCGCTGGTGCTGATCGATCCCGCGACGCTCGATACGCTGCCCGCGCGCCAGGTCCGAGCGGGCTATGCCGAGGTCGTCAAATACGGGCTGATCGACGACCCCGATTTCTTCGCCTGGTGTGAAGCCCATGCGGCGGCGCTGCTGGCGGGCGATCGGGCCGCGCGCACCCACGCCATCGCCCATTCGGTCGCCGCCAAGGCGCGGATCGTGGCCGAGGACGAGCGCGAGACGACGGGTAAGCGCGCGTTGCTCAACCTCGGCCACACGTTCGGCCACGCGCTCGAAGCCGAAGCCGGTTTTTCCGATAAGCTGATCCACGGCGAAGGTGTCGCCGCCGGCATGGCGCTGGCATTTGCCTATTCGGCCGAGCGCGGCCTCGCGCCCGCGGCCGACGCGGCGCGCGTCGCACGCCATCTGCGCGCCGCCGGCCTGCCCGACGGCGCCGTCGCCGCTGGCATCACCGCCTCGGGCGAGACGCTGGTCGCGCACATGCTTCACGACAAGAAAATGGACGCGGGTACGCTGCCGTTCCTGCTCGCCCGCGGCATCGGCCGGACCTATCTCGATCGCGACGTCGATCTCGCCGACGTCACCGCATTTCTCGATCGGACCCGCGGCCAAGGCTGATTGTTACGGAACCGGCCAGCGGCGGGACGCGTTCCCCTGATCTATGCCGCACGCCGCGGCGTCAATTTGAAAGGGGACCCCATGTTTCTTACGATCGCCGCTATTCTCGTCGTGCTGTGGCTGCTCGGCTTCTTCGCGTTCCACATCGCCGGCGGCTTGATCCACATCCTGATCGTCATCGCGATCATCGCCGTGATCGTGCACTTCGTCCGCGGCCGCTGACGCCTGTTTCGACGCGAGGTGGCCGCGCGGTCACCTCGCCGCCGAAACCGCCAACCATAGCCAGCCCGCGATAAGCATCGCGCCGCCGATCGGCGTCACCGCGCCGAGCCATCGCGGCAAGCCCAGCGCCATCAGATATAGCGTTCCGGCAAAGATCGCGCCGCCAGCCAGAAACAGCCAGGCCGGGCCACGCGCGTTCAGTTGTACGGCGACCAGCGCCGCGACCGCGTGGATCAACTGATAATGCGCGCCGGTCTTGATCCATTCCGCGGCCTCGCCGCTGGCGCCGTGCGCGCCGAACGCTCCTGCCCCTACGGCGATCGCGCCCGATAGTCCGGCAAGCGCCACGATCCAGTTCATCCGCATTCTCCCGGCTCGGGCTTGAACGACTGGCGCGTCAAAATCCGGTCGTTGCCCGCGTGCAGATCGCCCGCCTCCGATTGTTGCTTGAGCCGATCGGCATCGCGGTCGCGGTAATCGCGCTCGGTCGTGTCGATTTCTTCCTCGTCGACACCGAGCTCAGCGAGCGCAAGCCGCGCCATGCACACCGCCGATTCCATCACCTCGCGCACCGTGCCCTTGATCGGCGCGCCGTCCATCTTGATCAGGCTGCGGCGATCGTAGGCGCGCACGAAGATCGCCGCAGTGGGGAATGCATGGTTGACGCTGGTCAGCAGCTCGGCGTCGAGCACGTCGCCATCGATGCAGAACAGGATCAGCTGCGCATCGGCACCGCCCGCCTGACGCAGCAGATCGATCCGCGTGCCGTCCCCATAATAGACTTTCGCGCCGAACGTGCCGGCAACCTCGATCATCTCGACGTCCTGATCGATCAGCGTCACCGAAATGCGCTGCCCGATCAGAATCTGCGCCACGGTCTGCCCGAACCGGCCATAGCCGACCACCAGCGCGCGGGCGCCGTCCTCATTGGGTGTTTCCAGCCCCTCGCTGCTGCGGTCCGGCTCCTTGCGGATGCGGCTCGTCACCGCCATCAGAAACGGTGTCGTCGCCATCGACAACGTGACGATCGCGCCGAACAGGCTCGCCGCCTCGGGCGCGATCAGATAGGCCTTTTGCGCCTGCGCGAACAGCACGAAGCCGAATTCGCCACCCTGGCTGAGCAGCAGCCCGAGCGCGAGCGCGGCGCGCCAGCGCATCCGGAACGCCAGCCCGATCCCGCCGATGATGATCGCCTTGGTGACGATCAGCGCCAGCGCCATGCCGACGACGAAGAACGGCCGCTCGGCAATCGCATGGAGATCGAGCATCATGCCGATCGACAGGAAGAACAGCCCGAGCAGGATCGATCGAAACGGTTCGACATCGGCCTCGAGCTCGTGTCGGTATGGGCTATCGGCCAGCATCACGCCCGCGACGAACGCGCCGAGCGCGGTCGACAGGCCCAGCGCCTCCATCACCGCCGCGCTGGCGATGACGGTGAACAAAGCGGCGAATACGAACATCTCGCGCTCGCCCAAATTGCCGATCAGCATGAACATCGGCCGCAGCACGAAGCGCCCGGCGAGAATGAGGCCGGCGACCGCCAGCACGGTGTAAAGCGCCAGCTGCCAGCCGGGCGGCCCGGCCTGATCGGCGGGATTGCGCGACAAGGCCGCGACGATCGTGATCAGCGGCACGATCGACAGATCCTGGAACAGCAGGATCGAGAAAGCACGCTCGCCGAACGGGGTGCGCATCCGCCCGGCCGATTGCAGCATCGGCAACACCTGCGCGGTCGAGGATAGCGCCAGCGGCAGGCCGAGCGCGATCGCCGCGGCGAGCGTGAAGCCCGTGCCGATATAGACCACGACCGCCAGCGCCACGCCGCAGAGCGCGACTTGCAACAAACCGAGGCCGAGGATTTCCTTCTTCATCTGCCACAGCCGCGTCGGACTCAGCTCGAGGCCGACGATGAACAGCAACAGCGTGATGCCGAGCTCGGCGATGCCCATCTTCGATTCGGCGTCGCCGACGAGGCCGAGCACTTGCGGCCCGACCACCGCGCCGGCGACGAGATAGCCCAAGGTCGCACCGAGCCCGAGCTTGCGGAACAGGACGACGAAGACGAGCGCGAAACCGAGCAGCAGGACACCGTCGCGCAGCAGCGAGGTGGTGCTGCCGTCCATCAGGCGATCGCCCCGGCGCGCGCCGCCGCCGCGGCCTCGGCCGCCGCCTCGAACGCCAGCCGGATCGAGGGATGCCGCGCGCTGTGCGCCAGCGCCGGTGTGAACACTTCGAGCCCCGGCCAATCGGGCGCAGTATCGCGCTCGCCCGCCAGCCACGCAGCCAGCGCGTCGCGCGCGGCAGCGAGTTCCTCGGCATTGCGGCCGATGGCGTGCGCCGCCATCAGGGACGACGACGCCTGCCCGAGCGCGCAGGCGCGCACCAGCATGCCAAGCTCGCTGACGCGCCCCGCGTCATCGACGCTGACGTCCACCGTCACGCGGCTGCCGCAGATCGGCGAGCGCTTTTCGGACGACGCCATCGGCGCCGGCAACCGCTCCTGATAAGGGATCGAGGCGGCAAGCCGCAGGATTTCGGTATTGTAGAGCGGGGCGTCCATAACCGCGATGTAGGGGGCAAAGACGGAATCGCCCACCCCCGGCCGCTCAGTCGGTGTTATTTTGCGCGGGCGATCGATCACCGTGCCCGAATACCGGCTGCCCATGTCGCCGCTGATCGACGAAATCGGCAACGCTCGCGCTGGTCGCGTTGAGCAAGGGATAGCTGCGCGCCTCGGTCAACCATTCGGGCCGGTTGCGCGGGCCGCCGTGGAGCGTGTCGAGCACCAGCACGACCAGCAGGAAGCCCAGGCTGGCAATGATCAGGCCCTTCAGCGCGCCGAACCCGAAGCCGAGCGCGCGATCGACCGGGCCGAGGATCGACGTGCGCGTCCGCCGCCCGACCGCATTGGCGACCAGCCGCCCGCCGAAATAGGTCAGCCCGACGATGATCGCGAACGCCAGCACCGCCGCGCCGGCCGCCGTGCCGATCGTGCCGAGCAGCGCGTGCGACAGCGGCGTGTGGAACAGCTTCACCGCGAAGATCACGAAGACGAACGCCATCAGCGACAGCACTTCGGTGACGAAGCCGCGCAGCCAGCCGAGCACCGCGCCGCCGCCGACGAGGAGGACAACGACGATATCGAGCGCAGTCAGACCCATGTGTTCCTAAAGCCGCGATCGGCGCGCGAAGTCGAGCGCAATTCGACGAAGCGGATCACCCGCGCCCCATCATATGATCGACCAGCGCGCCGAGCGTCTTGAACCCCGACAGCCGCAGCGCGCCCTTGTCGCCGGCCATCCCGGCCGGCACCAGCGCGCGCTCGAAGCCGAGCTTGCCGGCTTCCTTCAATCTGAGCGCGCCGTGCGCCACCGGCCTGATCTCGCCCGACAAGGCGACTTCGCCGAATACCACGGCGTCGGCCGGCACCGGGCGTTCGCTGAGCGCCGAGACGAGCGCGGCCGCCACCGCCATGTCGGCAGCGGGATCCTGAACGCGATACCCCCCGGCGATGTTGAGATAGACTTCGCTCGATGAAAAACTGAGCCCGCAGCGCGCCTCGAGCACCGCCAGGATCATCGCCAGCCGGCCCGAATCCCAGCCGACCACCGCGCGCCGCGGCGTCGCCCCGCTGGCCAGCCGCACGACCAGCGCCTGGATTTCGATCAGCACCGGCCGCGTGCCTTCCAGCGCGGGGAACACCGTCGTTCCCGTCACATTCTCGTCGCGGTGCGTGAGGAACAGCGCCGACGGATTGGCGACTTCGCTGAGGCCGCCCTGCTCCATCGCGAACACGCCGATCTCGTCGGTGCCGCCGAAGCGATTCTTGATCGCGCGAAGGATGCGATATTGGTGGCTACGCTCGCCCTCGAAGCTCAGCACGGTATCGACCATGTGTTCGAGCACGCGCGGGCCGGCGATGCTGCCGTCCTTGGTGACATGGCCGACCAGCACCACCGCGGTGCCGCGCTCCTTGGCGAAGCGGATCAGCTCCTGTGCCGAGGCGCGGACCTGGCTGACGGTGCCCGGCGCGCCTTCGATGAGGTCCGAATGCATCGTCTGGATCGAATCGATCACCAGCAGCGCGGGCGGGCTCGCCTGCCCCAGCGTCGTGAGGATATCGCGTGTGGAGGTGGCCGCTGCGAGCTGCACCGGCGCATTGCCCAGCCCCAATCGCCGCGCGCGCAGCCGCACCTGATCTGCCGCTTCCTCGCCGGAGACATAAGCGACGCCGCGCCCCGCCAGCGCGAGCCGCGCCGCCGCCTGCAACAGCAAGGTCGATTTGCCGATCCCCGGATCGCCGCCGATCAGCGTCGCCGATCCCTCGACGAAGCCGCCGCCCATCGCCCGATCGAGCTCGGCGATGCCCGACGTCATCCGTTCGGGCAGCGCGACTTCGGTATCGAGCCCGACGAGCGTCATCGTCCGCCCGCCCGATTGCAGATTATGCTTGGCCTGGAACGGCGTGACGACCGCCCCCGCCTCCTCGACCAGCGTATTCCATTCGGTGCAATCGGCGCACTGCCCCGCCCAGCGATGGCTCACCGAGCCGCACGATTGGCAGACATAGCGTTTTTGCGGCTTGGCCATGGTCAATAGCTAGCAGACGCGGAACGGGAGGGGAACATCGAATGCGTGTTCGGCGAAAAATGGGTGCCGGTGACGACCGGCGGCATGCGAAGTGGAGAAAGTGGAGAGTGTCGTGGCTGTTTCGCGGCTGTTGCGCCGGGAACGCACCGACGCGGCCGCACCGACGCGACAAGAACGCGACACCTGCGCGTCGGTAACGCGGCACGGCGCGACGACGACGCGACAGTGCCGCGACGCTGCCGAACGGCGAGGTGACGATGAAGCGACGGGGTTGGGATCAAGATGAGGCATAAATCAGCGCAATGGCTTAGAAGGACTCGACGATGTCTCAGACATTTTCCAACATTGGAAGGGGTGACCGCTTTCGCCCCAATTCCGGTCGCTTACGCCACCGCAGCCCTTTCCTGACAGCTGCCGAGGCGATAACTATTGGTGCTCACTTCTACGTGGGCGAATCGTGATAGCAGTGGCGCTATTAGCGGGCATTTTGTGGTCACGTTGGACGCGAAATCGCGTCGCATTTCGATTTTTGACATCGCCCCTGCCTAATTGCGAGCGAGCGCCCGTCAAAAATCCAGCACAGCTAAGCCGAGAGATGCCCCGATCTGTACAGCTACAGTGAGCAGCAGATGCGTCGAGAATGGTTGTTTACGGGTTTTATGCCCGAACCAGCGCCGAGCAAGCAATGCGCCCGGCGAACCACCCAACAGCAAATCCGCTTCGGGTATGCGTCTCTCGCCTGCAATAGCTCGCTGCTTGTCCTGCCAGAACCGCAATACCGTCCACACATCCAGGATAAGCACGAAAGGAATGGCAAGCCAAAGCATCCGTAGAATCTGCGCCGCGTCGGATGTAGACCTAGTAAACACGCTAATTCGACCTTGGCCGTCATCCCAGTCTAAATATTGCTGTCGTGGAGAGGTGCATATCTGGCTTTGTCACCAACAAGGGCGATTTTTACCCAATCAAGAGCTTGAAGCGCGACGAGGAATGGAAAATTGGAGGCGAGCATTTTGGTTACAAAGTAACGAGCAACACGCCCGGCTATTATGACCGAGAAGTCGTGGGGGAGTGGTACCCCAGGGCGCGTATTTCTGCTTCAGCTACATTGTCAGTCCTATCCCTCATCGCAAGAAGATCATCAAGATCTAACGGCGAGCGAACCGGTGTGACTGATCAAGGGACTATCGACGTCAGCTGTGTTTAGGCGCGCCCGATAACGCTCGGTCCGCAATCCACCCAATATCTGTCATTTGGCTTATGCCCTCAATGCTCGCGAATCGCCTCGATCAGTTCCTTCTTGCTCATCTCCGATCGGCCCTCAATGCCGATCTCCTCGGCTTCCTTGTACAAATCGTCTTTTGTGCGGTCCTCGAGTTCGCTTCCGCGGTGATCGAGCGTGCCGGCTGCCTTGGCGTTGGCTATGCGGGCCGCCTTTTCCTTCGAGTCGCCCTGCTTGCGTAGCTCCTCGTAAAGTTTGTCGTCCTTGATCTGCGATCCATGATCCTTGGCCATCGTCGGCACCTCCTCATGTCCGCAAAAACCCGCGAAGCGCGGCGAAGTTCAGCCGATCGTGACAATCTGACGACAGCACGCGACAAACGCCGCGCGCGTCCCTATATGCCGGGCACCACGACATCGGCGGGCTGCATATGCTGACGACGAATCCCTTCGACGACGACAAGTTGCGCGAGGAGTGCGGCGTATTCGGCGTCTCCGGCGCGGAGGGCGACGCCTCGGCGCTCGTCGCGCTGGGCCTCCACGCGCTCCAGCACCGCGGGCAGGAAGCCGCCGGCATCACCAGTTTCGACGGCGCCAATTTCCATACCCACCGCGCGATGGGCCATGTCGCCGGCAATTTCGATCGCGACGACGTCATCCGCGCGCTGCCCGGCACCGTCGCTTGCGGCCATGTCCGGTATTCGACGACGGGCGAGACCGCACTCAGGAACGTCCAGCCGCTCTACGCCGATCTCGCCACCGGCGGTTTCGCGATCGCACACAACGGCAACATTTCCAACGCGATGCGGCTACGGCGCGATCTCGTGCGGCGCGGATCGATCTTCCAATCGACCTCGGATACCGAGACGATCATCCATCTCGTCGCTACCTCCAGCTATCGGACGCTGCTCGACAAGTTCATCGATGCGCTGAAACGCGTCGAGGGCGCGTATTCGCTGGTGGTGATGACGCCCGAGGGCATGATCGCCTGCCGCGATCCGCTCGGCATCCGTCCGCTGGTGATGGGAAAATTGGGCGACGCTTTCATCTTCGCCTCCGAGACAGTCGCGCTCGATGTCGTCGGCGCGACGTTCGAGCGGGCGATCGATCCCGGCGAGGTCGTCATCGTCCAAGGCGACGAGCTGCGCTCGATCCGGCCGTTCGCACCGCAATCGGCGCGGCCGTGCATTTTCGAACAGGTCTATTTCTCGCGGCCCGATTCGATTGCAGACGATCGCTCGGTCTATTCGGTCAGGAAGGCGATCGGCGCGCAATTGGCGATCGAAAGCCCGGTCGAGGCCGATCTCGTCATCCCCATTCCCGATTCAGGGACGCCGGCGGCGATCGGTTATGCGCAGGAATCGGGCATTCCGTTCGAGCTGGGCATTATCCGCTCGCATTATGTCGGCCGCACTTTCATCCAGCCCGGCGACAAGATCCGCCACCTCGGCGTCAAGCTCAAGCACAACGCCAACCGCGCGCTCATTACGGGCAAGCGCATCATCCTGATCGACGATTCGATCGTTCGCGGCACCACGTCTTTGAAGATCGTGCAGATGATGCGCGAGGCGGGCGCCGCCGAGGTGCATATGCGCATCGCCAGCCCGCCGACGCGGCACTCTTGTTTCTACGGCGTCGACACGCCCGAGCGGACCAAGCTGCTCGCCGCCAAGATGGATTTGGGCGAGATGACCAGCCACATCCATGCCGACAGCCTGGCGTTCGTTTCGATCGACGGGCTCTACAAGGCGCTCGGCGAGGCCAAGCGGGCCGACATCCGCCCGTCGCATTGCGATGCATGCTTCACCGGCGATTATCCCACCACGCTGACCGACCAAGACGACGTCACATCGGTCGATCAATTCGCCTTGCTGGCGGAACGGATGAATTAGGCGTTCAGCCCCGCAACCGTTCGTGCCGAGCTTGTCGAAGCACCGCTCTTTCCCCTATCCGCGCCAACAGAACCGCCCTTCGACAAGCTCAGGGCGAACGGAGGACTTGTGATCGACAAACCCCTTGCCGACCAAATCGCGCTCGTCACCGGCGCCGGGCGCGGCATCGGCGCCGCCACCGCGCGGGCGCTCGCGGCCAAGGGCGCGCACGTCGTGCTCACCGCGCGCTCGGCCGACGAGCTCGAGGCCGTGGAGGACGCGATCTTCGCCGCCGGCGGCAGCGCCACGATCGCTCCGCTCGATCTCACCGAAACCGACAGCATCGCCCGCCTCGCCACCGCGCTGGGCGAGCGCTGGAGCAAGCTCGACGTGCTGGTGCTCAACGCCGCGATGCTCGGCACGCTGGCCGCCGTGCCGGCGATCGACCAGCGCGAACTCGCCCGCGTGCTGACGCTCAACGTCTCCGCGCAAGCCGCGCTGATCGCCGCGTTCGATCCCGCGTTGCGCAAGGCGGCCGCCGGCAAGGTGATCGGGCTCACCTCCAGCGTCGGCCGCAAGGCGCGCGCTTATTGGGGCATGTACGGCGCGTCGAAAGCGGCATTCGAAACTTTGCTGCTGGCTTACGGCGAAGAAGTCGAGAACGTTTCCAAAATCCGCGTTGCGATCGTCGATCCCGGCGCCACGCGCACCAAGATGCGCGCCCGCGCCTTTCCGGGCGAGGAGCCGGCGTCGGTCAAGCCGCCGGAAGTCGTCGCCGATCGCATCGCCGCGCTGGCGATCGATGGATTTGAGGTCGGGCATCTCGAACGGGTCGAAGGCTGACTCGCCAGGAGCTTCCCCGGCAACGGCCGAGGCCCAGGTGGCAAAGCTGGAGAAGCTAATCGCTGCGCCGACCATAGACGCTGCGTAACCGGACCCTGGCCTTCGACGGGGAAGGTGAGGAGCGTGTCAGCCCATCGCCTTATATGCCGCCAACGCCCGCTCCCGCGCTTCGCGGTGGCCGATGATCTTGGCCGGATAGTCTTTCGGCAGGCAATCGGCTGCTTCGAGATCATGGATCGCGTCGCTAGGCACGTCGCGCAGCTCGGGCACCCACTGGCGAATATAAGCGCCCGCATCGAACTTTTCCGATTGGCTGAGCGGCGCCATGATCCGCACGAACATGTTCGAATCGACGCCGGTGCCCGCGGTCCATTGCCAGTTGACCGCGTTGCTCGCGTAATCGGCATCGACCAGCGTGTCCCAGAACCACCGCTCGCCCTCGCGCCAATCGATCAGCAGATGCTTGATCAGAAACGACGCCGCGATCATCCGCACGCGGTTGTGCATCCAGCCAGTCGCCCACAATTGGCGCATTCCGGCATCGACGATCGGATAGCCGGTGCGTCCTTGCTGCCAGGCGCGGAGATCGCCCGCAGCGGCTTTTCCGCTGCGCCACGCCAGCGCGTCGAAGCGATCGCGGGCGTTGGCGCGGCCGTAATCGGGGAATTGCAGGATCACGTTCTGCGCATAATCGCGCCAGCCGAGCTCGCCGAGGAAAGTGCCGACCGAGCCGCCGGCATCCGCGGTGCGATGCCAGACGTGGGCCGGCGAGACTTCA
This sequence comes from Sphingomonas koreensis, assembly GCA_006438735.1. Lineage (GTDB taxonomy): Bacteria > Pseudomonadota > Alphaproteobacteria > Sphingomonadales > Sphingomonadaceae > Sphingomonas > Sphingomonas koreensis_A. The sequence continues at coordinate 1,075,403 of RCZF01000001.1, forward strand.
CCGAAATGAAGGTGCGGCGAGAGGCGCGAGGTGCCTTCTTCCGACGGCAGGTTGCGGCGCGCTTCGTAACGCGCGGCGGCGTCGATGAAATCATCGAGACGCGCCCGTGCGCCCGCCTCGCCCGGGGTCCAGTCGTCGCCGAAGCCGGCGGCCCAATTCGGCCTGGTCGGGAGCAACTGCCAGTCGGTCAAGGCGTCGCTATCCGGCCATGACGTCGGTGCTGGAATACCGCGCGGGCGGTTGATCGGATCGGGTGGCGGCATCACGGCGGTAAGCGCGCGCCAGAACGGCGTGTAGATCTTGTAGGGCTGGCCGCTCCCGGTCGTCACCGACCCCGGAGGCACAAGATAATTGCCGTCGTGCAGCACGAGATCGAGCGTCTTGCCCAGCGCGCGCTCGGCATTGCGCCACCACGGCTCGTAATGGCGGATCGCATGGACGCGCCCCGCCCCGGTTTCCTCGGCGAGCTTTGCCAATTCCTCGTCGGCCTTGCCGCGCCTCAGGATCAGCCGCGACCCCTTGTCGCGCAGGCTGGCGTCGAGCGCGGCGAGGCTGTGGTGCAGCCACCAGCGCGACGCGCCGCCCATCTTGCGGTGCTTCGGCGTTTCGTCGTCGAGCACATAAACCGGGATCACCGGCTCCTCGTGCGCCGCCGCTACCAGCGCCGCCTGATCCGACAGCCGCAGATCGCGGCGGAACCACAGGAGGACAGGCGCGGTCACGAGATCAAATGACGTGCGGCTGCTTTTCGACTTGCCAGGTCTGGCCCTTGGACAGCAGCTTCTGGAGATCGGCGATCTTGCCTTCGCTCGCCTGCCGGTTCTGCTCGATCACCGCGCTGTCGAAGGTCGGCGCGGGATGATCAAAGATCACGCCGAGCGCGACCGGGAAGCCGACCGCGGGCAACTCGACCAGCATGTGCGCGATGCCGCGGTTGGTCTGATCGTGGACGATCACGCCTGCCGCCTGCCACTCGTCGTCGGCGACATCGACGACCTTGAGCACCAGCCGTTCGGTATCGAGCGCCAGCCCCTTGGCCCCGCCGTCGAACAGCAGCGGCTTGCCGTGCTCGACCCACAACTGGTTCGCCGCGGCGTTGGGCTTGGCGGTGAACGGCGCGAACACGTCGTCGTTATAGACGATGCAGTTCTGGAAAATCTCGACGAAGGCCGTACCCTGATGCGCATGCGCCGCCTTCAGAACCGACGGCAAGCTCTTGTGCACGTCGATCCCCCGCGCGACGAACCGCGCGCCCGAGCCGAGCGCGAAGGCGCACGGCCGCACCGGCGCGTCGACCGAGCCGAACGGCGTCGACGGGCTGCGCGTGCCGACGCGGCTGGTCGGCGAATATTGGCCCTTGGTGAGGCCGTAAATCTCATTGTTGAACAGCAGCACCTGGGTGTTCAAATTGCGCCGCAGCAGGTGCATCATGTGATTGCCGCCGATCGACAGCGCGTCGCCGTCGCCGGTGATGATCCACACGTCGAGATCGGGATTGGCGAGCTTGACCCCCGTCGCCACCGCCGGCGCGCGGCCGTGGATGGTGTGGAAGCCGTAAGTCTCCATGTAATAAGGGAAGCGCGACGAGCAGCCGATGCCGCTGACGAACACCGTCTTGGCCGGATCGGCGCCGAGATCGGGCATCGTGCGCTGCACCGCCTTCAGCACGGCGTAATCGCCGCAGCCGGGGCACCAGCGAACCTCCTGATCGGTCTCCCAGTCCTTGGGCGTCGTCTTGATCGGGGTCATCTCGTTCATGCCAGGGCGCTTTCGATGGCGGCTTCGATTTCGGCGATGCGGAAGGGCTGGCCGGACACTTTGTTGAGTGGCCGGGCATCGACCAGAAATTGATCGCGCAGCACCGTCTTGAGCTGTCCGGTGTTCATTTCGGGGACGAGGATATGCTCGTAACCCTTCAACAAATCACCCAAGTTCCGCGGCATCGGCCAGATATGCCGGATGTGGATATGGCTGACGTCGAGCCCCTTCTTGCGCGCGCGGCGGACCGCTTGATGGATCGGGCCGAAGGTCGATCCCCAGCCGACGATGGCGAGCTTGCCGCTTGCCTCGCCAAGCTCGACCTGCTGATCGGGCACGTCGATGCCGAGCACCTTGTCACGCCGGATGTCGGTCATCGCCTGGTGCGTCGCCGGGGCGTAATCGATGTTGCCGGTGCCGAGCTGCTTCTCAATGCCGCCGATCCGGTGGAGCAGGCCGGGCGTGCCGGGCTTGACCCACGGCCGCACCAGTCTGTCGTCGCGGCCATAGGGCAGGAAGCCGCCTTCGGGCGCTTCCTCCATGAAGCTAACCGGGAATGGCGCATAAGCGCTCATATCGGGCACTTTCCACGGCTCGGCGGCGTTGGCGATATAGCCATCGGTGAGGATCATCACTGGCGTCATATAGTGCGTAGCGATGCGCACCGCCTCGATCGCGACGTCGAACGCGTCGGCGGGGCTGCGCGCGGCGAGCACCGGCATCGGCGCGTCGCCGTTTCGCCCGTAAACTGCTTGATATAGATCGGACTGTTCAGTCTTGGTGGGAAGCCCGGTCGAGGGGCCGCCGCGTTGCGAGTTGACGATGACGAGCGGCAGTTCGGTCATGATCGCCAGCCCGATCGCCTCGCCCTTCAGCGCGATGCCCGGCCCCGAGGACGAGGTGACGCCGAGCTGTCCGGCGTAGCTCGCGCCGATCGCCGAGGCGACGGCAGCGATCTCGTCTTCCGCCTGGAAGGTGGTGACGCCGAATTCCTTCAGCCGCGACAGGAAATGCAGGATCGCCGACGCCGGCGTGATCGGATAGCCGCCGAAGAACATCTTGATGCCGGCCAACTGCGCGCCCGCGACGAGACCGAAGGCGATCGATTCCGCGCCCGTGACGGTGCGATACAGACCCGGCTCCACCGGCGCGGCGGGGATATGCAGCTGCCCCACCTGCCCGCCCAGCTCGGCCGTTTCGCCATAGGCATGGCCGGCATTGAGCGCGGCGATATTTGCCTCGGCGAGCTCGGGCGCCTTGGCGAACTTGGTCTTGAGCCAATCGACGATCGGCGCGCGCTCGCGATCGAACATCCACAGCGCGAGGCCGAGCGTCCACATGTTCTTGCAGCGCAGCGCCTCCTTGTTGCCGAGCCCGAACGGCTTCACGGCATCGAGCGTCAGCTGCGAGATGTTGAGCTTCATCACCTGCCATTGGGCGAGGCTATCGTCCTCCAACGGGTTGGCGTCATATTTCGCCTTGGCGAGATTGCGCTCGCCGAACTCGCCTTCGTCGGCGATGATCAGCCCGCCGATCTTGAGCGCCTCGACATTGGTCTTGAGCGCGGCCGGGTTCATCGCGACGAGCACATCGGGCTGATCGCCGGCGGTTTCGATCGAGGCCGAGCCGAAGTTGATCTGGAACGCGGAGACGCCGAACAGCGTGCCTTGCGGCGCGCGGATTTCGGCGGGGAAATCGGGGAAGGTGGCGAGATCGTTGCCGGCCAGCGCGGTCGAAAGCGTGAATTGCCCACCGGTCAGCTGCATGCCATCGCCGCTATCGCCGGCGAAGCGGACGACGACGGATTCGGACGGGGGATTGGCGCTCGCTTCGGCGGGCGTCACGCGGTGGACGGCGGTGGCCATGACATATTCCTGCAAACTAATTCACGCGCCCTCTACGCCCGGGGTCGCTTCCCCCCAAGGTAGAAATTGCCGCGGCATGTGCAAACCGTTCTTTTCGGAGACGGGCTTCCTGACGCTTGTTGTCGTTAACCGGCATCAGCTCGTTAGCGCGTCATCCCCGCGGAGGCGGGGATGACGATTGCAGTTTGGGATCACTCAAAAACCGATCCCAGCGCGAGGATCGACGCGACGTGGCGGCGCGACACTTCCAGCGCATCGGCACCGTAACCGCCGCCGAGCGCGCTGGCGAGCGGGATACCGCGATCGCGCGCTTGGCCGGCGACGAAGCGATCGCGGCGGGCGAGCCCATCGGTGGTGAGGCTGAGCCGGCCGAGGCGATCGCCCTCGAACGGATCGACGCCGGCCTGATAGAGGATCAGATCGGGCGCGACATCATCGATCAGCGGCAGCAATGTATTGGCGAGCGTCGAAAGATAATCCTCGTCGCCGATCCCGTCCGGCAGCCCGACGTCGAGCGTCGAGCGCGCCTTGCGGACCGGGAAGTTCTTTTCGGCATGGATCGAATAAGTGGCGATATCGGCGCGTCCCGCCGTCAGCGCGGCGGTGCCGTCGCCCTGATGGACGTCGCAATCGACGATCAGCACGCGGCCGACAGTCCCTTCCTCGACCAGCCGGACCGCGGCAATGGCGAGATCGTTGAACACGCAGAAACCCGCACCGGTATCGGCGAGCGCATGGTGGCTGCCGCCGGCGGTGTTGGCAGCAAACCCGCGTTCGAGCGCCAGCATCGCCGCCAGCCAGGTGCCGCCGGGCACGATCTGCGCCCGCAGTGCGACTTCCGGCGTCACCGGAAAGCCGATCCGTCGCTCCTTTTCGCGCGGCACGCGCGCGTCGAGCACTTCGGCGACGTAATCGGGATCGTGGACCACCTCGAGCCAGCGGCGCGGCATCGGCTCAGGCGCATGCCATTCGATCGCATCGCCTTCCGCGCGGAGCAGATCGCGGACCAGCCCGTTCTTGTTCCATTGATAGGTCGATCGCGCCGGGGCAGGCGCCACGTAAGCGGGATGATGGACGACCGCGATCATTCCCCTTACGTAAGCGCCAGCGCCCGCCACCGCCACCGCGGGCAGACAGGAGCCATGATGACCGAGCCCTTCGTCCGCGCCGATGTGCGACAGTTCCTCGCCTTTCTGGAAAGCATGCCGGGGCCCAAGATGCACGAGATGGACGCGCCCGCCGCGCGCCAGGTGTATGAGGCGATGAAGGACGTCGCCGATCCGCCGGTCGGCGATCTGGCGACGATCACCGACCTGACGATTCCGGGACCTGCCGGCGACATTCCCGCCCGGCTGTTCGATCCGCGCGAGACCCGCGAGCCCGGCGCGGCGCTGGTGTTCTTCCACGGCGGCGGCTTCGTGATCGGCAACATCGCGACGCACGCCAGTTTCTGTGCGGAAATGGCGCGCGTGCTCGATCTGCCGGTGATCTCGGTCGATTATCGCCTCGCGCCCGAACATCCCTGGCCGGCCGCGCCTGACGATTGCGAGGCGGCGGCGCGCTGGGTGGCGGGCAGCCCCGAGGCGCTGGGCCGCACGGTGACGGGGCTGGTGCTTTCGGGCGACAGCGCCGGGGGAAACCTCGCGATCGTCGCGGCGATGGCGCTGCGCGATGCGCCCGCCGCTGCGCCGGTGCTGGCGCAATTCCCGATCTATCCGGCGACCGACGCGAGCAAGGAATATCCCTCGTACAGCGATTTCGCCGACGGCTATCTGCTGACCCGCGACAGCATGGAGTGGTTCATGGCCGCCTATCAGGCCGAGGCCGATCACGTTCGCAGTTCGCCGTTGCTGGGCGATCTCGCCGGCATGCCGCCTGCGGTGGTGATCACCGCCAGCCTCGATCCGATCCGCGACCAGGGCCGCGCCTATGCCGCCGCGCTGATCGCCGCCGGCGTGCCGACCGTGTTCCGCGAGGCGAAGGGCAACATCCACGGCTTCGTCAACATCCGTCAGGCGATCCCCTCGAGCCGCGGCGACGTGGCCGGCGCGCTGGCCGCGCTCAAGACGGTGATCGGCGAGGCCGAAGGCGAGCGCGCGATGGCGCAGGCGGCGGCATGAGCGACCTGCCCTATCGTCCTGCCGCCGGCATCATGCTGATCAATCGGGTCGGCCAGGTGTTCGTCGGCCAGCGGATGGATTCGACGCTCGAGGCCTGGCAGATGCCGCAGGGCGGGATCGATGAAGGCGAAGACGCGCTGACCGCCGCCTACCGTGAACTTGGCGAGGAAACCGGCATCGCACCCGACAAGGTCGAGCTGGTCGCCACCGCCGAACAGGAACTGACCTACGATTTGCCCGACGACCTGATCGGCAAATTGTGGAAGGGGCGCTACCGCGGGCAACGGCAGCGCTGGTTCCTGTTCCGCTTCACCGGCGACGATGCCGATGTCGATATCGCCACCGAGCATCAGGAATTCCGCGCCTGGCGCTGGGCCGATCCGGCCGATCTGCCGGCGATGATCGTGCCGTTCAAACAGGCGCTCTACCGTGGAGTGCTGGCCGCGTTTGCCGACTATCTCGGCTGATCGCCGGCATGTCCTCAGCCAATTAGGAAAATTGTTTTCCTGATGCCTTTTCTCCGCCGGAAACCCACGGTAAGCCTCCGATCATGCTGCTCGCGATGCTCCTTGCCGCCGCCGTCGTCACGGCCGACGTCGATCCGCAAACAAGCGCCGGCGCGCCGATCCCGCCCGACCTGAAGGATATGCTCGACGCGGCGATCGCCTCGGGCAAGGACGCCGAGGTGAGCGTGATCGCCAAATATGCCGGCAAGGCCGCGCCGCAAAGCGCCAAGACGATCAACGACACCGTCACCGCCTGGCGCGACGCCAACACCAAGGCGCACGAGGCCAAGGTGGAAGCCGCCGATTTCCTCGACCTGTGGACCGGCAAGGCCAGCGTCGGCGGCTGGCTGTCGACCGGCAACAGCCCCAATCTCGGCGTCACCGCCGCGGTCGATCTCGATCGCGAGGGCCTGCGCTGGCGGCAGAAGGTCCACCTGCAGGCAGACTATCAGGAGAGCTTCGACGTCACCACGCGCGAACATTATCTCGCGTCGTACGAGCCCAACTACAAGGTCGACGATCGCTCCTACGTCTATGGCAACCTGCAATTCGAAAGCGACAAGTTCCTCGGGTACGACAGCCGCTATTCGGCCTCGATCGGCGCCGGCTATACCGTGGTGAAGAGCCCCAAGGTGACGCTCGATCTCGAGCTCGGCCCGGCTTATCGCTACACCAACTTCATCGACGACACGCTGGAGAACAACATCGCGACGCGCGGCTCGGTCGATCTCGCCTGGAAGATTTCACCGGCGATCTCGATCACGCAGCAGGCCGACGCCTATCTCGAACGCTATAACTCGACGGTGACGGGCACCACCGCGCTCAACGCCAAGCTCTTCGGGCCGCTGGCAGCGCAGGTGTCGTACAATTTCCAATATGAGACGCTGCCGCCGGCGGGCGGCGTGAGCACCGACACGACCAGCAAGGCCTCGCTGGTTTACAGCTTTTAAGCGCCGCGCACGAACGGTGCGGTTGGGGCGCCCGGCCGTCCTCGCGACGTTCTGGGGAGCGGCGGTTCTCAACGCCGGTCTTTGCCGCTAGAGCCGCATCATGACCGAAATGACAATGACCGAACGCGGTGCGATCGAGCGCATCGACGCGGCGGCGATGCTGGAGCAGGTGCAGGACTGGGCGGCGATCAACAGCGGCACCGGCAATTTGCCGGGGCTTGCGCGGATCGCCGATCGATTGGGCCAATCGCTCGGCGCGTTGCCGGGAACGCTGGCGCTCGTCGCGCCCCGACCCGCCGAGAGCGTCGCCGCCGATGGAAGCGTCAACGCGCTCGACCACGGCCATCACCTGCATCTGACCGTCCGCCCCGATGCGCCGGTGCAGATGCTGTTCACCGGCCATATGGACACCGTCTATCCGGTCGATCACCCGTTCCAGCAGCTGACCTTTCTCGACGGCAACACGCTCAACGGTCCCGGCGTCGCGGACATGAAGGGCGGTCTCGCGCTGCTGCTGGCGGCGCTCAAGGCGGTCGAGACGACGCCGCTCGCCGGCCGCATCGGTTATGAGGTGGTGATCAATTCGGACGAGGAGACCGGCTCCTTCTCCTCGGCGAAACTGCTCGCCGAGGCGGCGCGAAACAAGATTGCCGCACTGACCTATGAACCCGCGCTGCCCGATGGCACGCTGGCCGGCGCGCGCGGCGGGACCGGCAATTTCTCGATCGTCGTGCGCGGCAAGAGCGCGCATGCCGGGCGCAACCCCGACGACGGCCGCAACGCGATCGTCGCCGCCGCCGAGATCGCGCTGCGCCTGACCGACGCGAAGAGCCCGACGCTGTCGGTCAATCCCGCGCGGATCGACGGCGGCGGGCCCAACAACGTCGTCCCCGATCGCGCGGTGCTGCGTGTCAATTTCCGCCCGCAATTGCTCGACGAAATCGCTCGCGCCAAGGCGCATATCGACGCCGTCACGCGCGATGTCGCCGCGGCGCGCGACGTCGATGTGTCGGTCCACGGCGGTTTCAACCGACCGCCCAAACCGATCGACCCCGGCGCTGCGCGGCTGTTCGATCTCGTCAAGCACGCCGGAGCCGATCTTGGCCTCGATATCGGCTGGCGCGCGACGGGCGGCGTGTGTGATGGCAACAACATCGCCGCCGCCGGCGTCCCCGTGGTCGATACGATGGGCGCGCGCGGCGGCGCGATTCATTCCTCCGACGAATTCCTGCTCGTGGACAGCCTCGCCGAACGCGCTGCCTTGTCCACGCTCACCATCCTCCGCATCGCCGAGAAAGGCCACGCATGACCTTCCTGATCCGCCCTGCCCGTGACGAGGATCTGCAGGCGCTTTATGAGATGGCCAAGCTGACCGGCGGCGGTTTCACCAATCTGCCGCCCGATCGCGCCTCGCTCAAGACCAAGCTCGATCGCAGCCACGCCTGCTTCGATCGCACCGACGACGGCACCGTGACCGACGAACTGTTCGTGCTGGTGCTCGAGAATACCGATACCGGCGAGGTCCGCGGCACGTGCCAGATATTCACGCAGGTCGGCCGCAAATGGCCGTTCTACAGCTACCGTATCGGCACGCTGACGCAGCATTCGTCGGAGCTCGATCGCACCTTCCGCGCCGATATGCTGACGTTGTCGACCGATCTGGAAGGGTCGAGCGAAGTCGGCGGGCTGTTCCTTCATCCCGGCGAGCGCGCCGGCGGGCTGGGGTTGCTGCTCGCGCGCAGCCGTTACCTGTTCATCCGCGCTCACCGCGCGCGCTTCGCCGATCGCATCCTTGCCGAGCTGCGCGGGATCATCGACGAGGCCGGCGGATCGCCGTTCTGGGACGGGCTCGCCGGCCGCTTCTTCGGGATGAATTTCCAGGACGCGGATCAGTTCAACGCCACCCACGGCAACCAGTTCATTGCCGATCTGATGCCCAAGCATCCGATCTACACGGCGATGCTGTCCGAATCCGCGCGCGCGGTGATCGGCCTGCCTCACCCCTCGGGCCGCGCGGCGATGCGGATGCTCGAAAACGAGGGATTCCGCTTCGAGAATTATGTCGACATCTTCGACGGCGGGCCGACGATGACGACGCAGACCGATAACGTCCGCACGATCCGCGAGGCGCGCGACGCCGAGATATTGGCGATCGATCACGACGGCGGCGCCCCCTCGCTGGTCGCAAGCGGGCAACTGCGCGATTTCCGCTGCGCCTATGGCAAGGTGCGTCAGTGCGACACCAAAGTGGTGATCGATCCGGCCAGCGCGCAGGCGCTCGGCGTAACGGAAGGCGCCACCGTCAGCCATGTCGGGCGGGCGTGATGCTCACCGAGATCAATTTCGACGGGCTGATCGGTCCGAGCCACAATTATGCCGGGCTGAGCCCTGGCAATCTTGCGGCGACGGGCAATGCGGGAAAGACGTCGCATCCCCGCGCCGCCGCGCTGCAAGGCATCGCCAAGATGCGCGCCAATCTGCGGCTGGGACTGGCGCAAGGCCTGTTCCTGCCCTTGCCGCGCCCCGATCACCGCTGGCTGGGCCAGCTGGCGACGTCCTATGCGGAAGCCGCGCCCCACCTCCAGGCGCAGGCGCTGTCGGCCTCGGCGATGTGGGCGGCCAATGCCGCGACCGTCTCGCCCGCGCCCGATACGATCGACGGCCGCTGCCACCTCACCGTCGCCAATCTGGTGACGATGCCGCATCGCAGCCACGAATGGCAGGACACGCTGGCGCAGCTGCGCGTCGCCTTCGCGCATGAGGCGTTCGCGGTCCACGCCCCCGTCCCCGCGCCGTTCGGCGACGAGGGCGCGGCCAACCACATGCGGCTGTGTGCAAGCCACGATCGGCCGGGCGTCGAGATTTTCGTCTACGGCGTCTCGGGCGGCCCCTTCCCGGCGCGCCAACACCGCGAAGCCAGCGAGGCGATCGCGCGCGCGCATCGGCTCGATCCTGAGCGCACATTGTTCGTCCAGCAATCCGAAGAAGCGATCGCGGCGGGCGCATTCCACAATGACGTCGTCGCGGTCGCCAACGGCCGCGTGCTGTTCACGCACGAACAGGCATTCGCCGATCGCGACGGTTTCTACGCCGATCTCCGCGCGCGGTTTCCCGAGGTCGAAATCGTCGAGGTGTCGGCGGCGCGCGTCAGCCTCGCCGACGCGGTGTCGTCCTATCTGTTCAACGCGCAATTGGTGACGCTGCCAGACGCCGGCATGGCGCTGGTGCTGCCGAGCGAAGCGCGCGACAATCCCCGCGTGTGGGGCTGGCTGGAGGAGCATGTCGCCGGCAACGGCCCGATCCGCCGGCTCGAGGTGGTCGATGTGCGCGAATCGATGGCCAATGGCGGCGGGCCCGCCTGTCTGCGGCTGCGCGTCGTCGCCGATCCCGCGACGATCGATTCGCGCTTCCTGGTCGATGACGCCGCGCTCGATCGCATCGCCGCAGTGATCGACCAGCACTGGCCCGACAGCATCGATCCCGTCGCGATCGCCGATCCGGCGTTGATCGGCCGGATCGAGCGCGCCCACGCCGCCCTCGCCGAGGCGATCGGGACTGTCGGGTTATTTGACAATTAACCACGCGTCGAAATGCGTAAACGGCGCAGTTCCGCGGCTGGCGCGATGTTTGCTTAACCTATGAACATGTGGACCAAGATCGCGCGGCTGTTCATCATCAAGACCAAATTCGAGGCGTTCGTGATCATCTATGGCCTCGGCCTCGGTGCGGTCGAGCGCGGGATGCACTATCTGCAGCAATATCCCGGTTTCGAGGGCAAGATGCTGTTCGCGGTCTGCCCGATCGCGGTGTTCATGGCCGGCGCGCGGATTCTCGATTCGATCGAGCGCAGCCAGCAGGACTGACGGGCAGCGTCGCGCCGCTGCAACCGCGCTAGATCAGGAAATAGGCCACGCCGCAGCAGGCGAGAAACGCGGCGGCGAGCCCGGCGTCGACCAATTGGACGCCCCCGACATGCGCGGGCGGCGAGGCGCAATCGCAGGGCAGCTTCACCGCGCCGGCATCCGGACAGATTACCCACACCGCGCCGGTATCATTGCAGCGCGTGCACCGGGCCTGGGCGGCGAGCCGCTGGATCGGTAGCACGCGGCTCGCGCGTCGCGGCATCGTGCGGGGCTGATCGCGCCGCCTGATGGCTGCGCCTTGCTGTTCCGAAGCACCGACCATCGCCATCTCCCTCCAGCGGCCAAGGGGCCGCTCGGCACGGATCGCCCGCTCGTATCGGAGGGCTGGCCCGCGTGCCGATAATACGCCTTTCGGAGGAGGCCGGCAATCGGTCGTTATGGTGTCGAAACGCAATTCGGGGCGCAGCCGGAGCGACGCGGGAGCCGTGCCCGCGCGCAGATCCGGCCGCACCCCGAAGCGCATTTCCAACGGCTTACTGGGCGAGGATGCTCGCGATCAGGCCGGTTGCGGCGGCGATCAAGATGTAATCGCCGCTATTGTTGTCTTCACGGACCCACTGATAGCCGCGCGGCGGCGTGCTCAGCCCGCGCTGGCGCCAATCGTTGACGACGTAGCGACGATTCGCCGGGGCGAGTCGCTGGCCTTTGCGAAAATGATGCCCGCGCGACTGAGTGACGGCGTGAAAATGTGGCTTGGCGGCGGGGCGCGGCGCGGGGCCGGGACGCGGCGCGGGGCCATGCGGCGGCGCCGGCGGGCGATGCTGCGCCAACACCGGAGTGACGGCGACACTGCTCAACAGTCCGAGGGCAAAGACCCGAGTGATCAGATTTTTCATTATTGTTCTACGTTGACGACGCGCACCAACAGAGCCGACAGCGGATAGTTCCGCCACCGTAATAACGGGCCGCGGCTTACCGCAACGAAATGTCTTGAGAGGAAATGGTGCGCCCGGAGCGATTCGAACGCCCGGCCCTCAGATTCGTAGTCTGATGCTCTATCCAGCTGAGCTACGGGCGCTTTGGAAGGGGCGACATAGAGGGGCTTTTCGAGATGCGCAACCCCGTTGCGCGCGCAAGATGCGACGCATAGAGCATTGGTGATGAACCGCGCCGCGCCCCTCGCCTGCCTCAGCCTGTTCGCGCTCGCCGCCTGCGCCTCGGACGGCGGCGGTTATCCCTCGCTCGCGCCGCGCCCGATCGAATCGCGCAGCGATGCGCTACCGCCCGCGCCGGCCGCCGTGGCGACGCCCGACGCCGGGCTCGACAAGACGCTGGCGAGCCTGGGCGCCGATCTCGACTCGACAGGCCGACATTTCGATACTGCCGCGACGGCCGCCAAACGACTGGTCGCCGCGGCGCGCGCGTCGGGCGTCGGCAGCGACGCGTGGCTCGATGCGCAAACCGCGCTTGCCGAACTCGACGGCGCGCGCGCCGACAGCGTCGCCACGCTGAGCACGCTCGACGAGCTGGCGATCGACCGCGCGAACAAGCTTCAGCCAATCTATCCCGCGCTGGAGACGCTGCACGCGGCCGCGCAGCGCCAGACCGATGACGAAACCGCGCGGATCGCCGCGTTGCAGAAGCAACTACCCGGAAGCTGACCGATCCGGACGCCCGATCCGATAGAGGATATGCCGCTTGAGCGGGCTGCCGTCGGGCACGCCGGGATGATCGAAATCGCCGCCGGCGATTCGCGTCATGCCAAGCCGCTCCATCAGCCCCCAACTGCGCGTATTGGCGGCGACGGTGATCGCCGCGACGGTGTCGACATCGAGCCTGCGCCATGCCCAGTCGAGACAGGATTGAGCGGCCTCGAACGCATAGCCCTGGCCCCAGAACGCACGGCCCAGCCGCCAGCCGATCTCGATATCGCCGTCGATCGGCGGCTTGGCCGGCAACAGCCCGCAATAGCCCAGCAGAGCGCCGTCGCTGCGCCGCTCGACCGCCCAGAAGCAAAAGCCATGCGCGCGCTCGGCGGCGATCATCCGATCGATCGCCACGTCGGTTTCGGCGCGCGACTGAATGGGGCCGAGAAAGCGCATCACCTCCGGATGCGCGCCGATCGCGTGATAGGGCGCGCGATCGGCGTCGCGCCACGGCCGGATGGTCAGACGTGCGGTTTCGATCATTGCGGCCGATCGATCGCGTAGACGATCATGTCGCCGTCGGGATCGTCGGTGGCGACCTTGGGGTGGTGGAAATCGAGCTCGGCGTGTCGCTTCATGCCGAGCCGCGTCATCAGGCCCCAGGAACGCGTATTGCCGATCGACGTCCAGGCGGCGATCCGCGCGAAATCGGTATTGGCCCAGCCCCAGGCGAGGCTCGCCTCGGCCGCCTCACGCGCGACGCCCTGCCCCCACCAGCACTCGGCGATGCGCCAGCCGATCTCGAGTTCGCCGTAGACCGGCAGTTCGGGATAGCCGATCTGGTGCCGCAGCCCGCAGATCCCGGCGAGCGCGCCGTCCGCCTTGGTCTCGACCGCCCACATCGAATAGCCGTCGCGATCCTGCGCTGCGATCATCATGTCGATCAGCGCGTCGATCGCCGCGCGCGGCGCGATGCCGCCGAAATGCGCCATCATCGCCGGCGTGTTGATGATGTCGTGGAAGGCCGGCTTGTCGGCCTCGCGCCAGGTGCGCAGGACCAGGCGCTCGGTTTCGATCACCGCGCCAGCAGGCGGGCCGCGTGCGCCGCGTGATAGGTCAGCACGCCCGAGCAGCCGGCGCGCTTGAACGCCAGCAGCGTCTCGAGCACCAGCGCGTCACGCTCGCCGGCACCGGCGGCAACCGCGGCCTCGATCATCGCATATTCGCCCGACACCTGATACGCGAAGACAGGCACTTCGAAGCGATCCTTCACGCGGCAGATGATGTCGAGATAGGGCAGCCCCGGCTTGACCATCACGCTGTCGGCGCCCTCGTCGAGATCGAGTTCGACTTCGCGCAGCGCCTCCTGCCAATTGGCGGCGTCCATCTGATAGGTCTTCTTGTCGCCCTTGAGCAGCCCGCGGCTGCCGACCGCGTCGCGGAACGGCCCGTAGAAGCCGCTGGCGTATTTGGCGGCATAGGACATGATCTGGACGTTGACATGCCCCTCGCGCTCCAGCGCCTCGCGGATCAGCCCCACCCGGCCGTCCATCATGTCCGAAGGCGCGATGATATCCGCTCCCGCCGCCGCTTGGTTGAGCGCCTGGTTAACGAGCATATCGGCGGTCGCATCGTTGAGCACATAGCCGCTCTCGTCGAGCAGCCCGTCATGCCCGTGGCTGGTATAGGGATCGAGCGCGACGTCGGTCAGCACGCCGATCTCGGGCACCGTATCCTTGAGCGCGGCGATCGCCTGGCACATCAGATTGTCGGGATTCAGCGCCTCGCGCCCATCGTCGCTGCGGCGATCGGCCTGCGTATAGGGAAACAGCGCGATGCAGGCGATGCCGAGATCGCGCGCCTCGCGCCCGCGCGCGACGATGCCGTCGACCGACCAGCGCGAGACGCCGGGCAGGCTGGCGATCGGCTGCTCGACGCCCTGCCCTTCGGCCACGAACAGCGGCCAGATCAGATCGGCGGGGGTCAGCACCGTCTCGGCATGGAGCCGGCGGCTCCAGGCGGTCGATCGGGTGCGGCGGAGGCGAAGCGCGGGATAATGGCTCATGGCCATTCATTGCGACTCAAGGCGCGGTGGCGCAAGACTCTCGGTGCGTTGAACACAGCCCATCCCGTTCGTGCTGCGCCTGTCGAAGCACGGTTGCGCCCACGCCCTTCGACAAGCTCAGGGCGAACGGAAAGAAACGCGCTCGGTTTGCGGCGACATACGCTAAGCGTCGATGCGGGGCGCAACAGGAGCAGGCATGACCATTCGAACGGCGGCGATGATCGTCAACGCCCAGTCGCGCAAGGGGCAGGATTTGTTCGCCCAGGCGTGCCAGGCGATGGACGCGCTGCCCTATAAGGTCGATGCGCATGCGGTGCGCGATCCCGATCAGCTCGACGCGACGATGCTGAAGGCGTTGGCGAACAGGCCCGATCTGATGATCCTCGGCGGCGGCGACGGCACGATCAGCGGGCTGGTCGATCATCTCGTCGGCACGCGGACCGCGCTCGCCGTGCTGCCGTTCGGCACCGCCAACAGCTTCGCCCGCACACTCGGCATTCCGCTCGACATCGCCGGCGCCGTCGAGGTGATCCGCACCGGCGCGCTCAAGCGGATCGATCTCGGCATGATCGATGGCGATTATTTCGCCAATTGCGCGGCAATCGGCATCAGCCCGCAGATCGCACAGACGGTGCCGCACAAGCTCAAACGCTATTTCGGGCGCGCCGGGTATCTCGGCTGGGCTGCGCTGCAATATGCGAAGTTCAAGCCGTTCTGGCTGACCGTCGACGACGGCGCGGGGCCGAAACGCGTCCGCGCGCTCGAGGTGCGAATTTCCAACGGGCGCTTCCACGGCGGCACCGAACTGGTCGATCAGGCAAGCGTCACCTCGGGCGAAATCGTCGTCCAGGCAGTGACGGGGCGCGGCAAGAGCCGCTTGCTCAAGAATTGGGGCGCAAGCGTGCTGCGGCTGGAAGCACGGCACGACGACACGATCGATTTTACCGGAGCCTCGCTCCGCGTCGCCACCGATCCGCCGCTGCCGATCTCGATCGATGGCGAAGTGCTGGCCACGACGCCGGTCACCGCGCACATTGCCGCCGGGGTGATCGAGGTGATGGTGCCGGCGTAGCGTGATTGCGAGCAAAGCGAAGCAATCCAGCGTTGCGAGTGCCGCGCTGGATTGCTTCGTCGCTACGCTCCTCGCAATGACGACGGGGCGTCAACCCAACCGCGCGAGCGCCGCCTGCAAACGCTCCACCTCGGCCGCCTTGTCCGCGTAGTCGGCGCGGGCCTTTTCCACCGCCTCGGGCTTGGCGCGCTCGACGAAGCTCGCATTGCCGAGCCGGCCGCTGAGCGAATCGCGCTCTTTCTCAGCCCCGGCGATGCCCTTGGCCAAGCGCGCGCGCTCGGCGTCGAGGTCGATGACGCCTTCGAGGGGCAGCACGAAGGTCGCCTCATCGACCACGACTTGTGCCGCGCCGCCGCTCGCCTCGCCACTTGCGACCTCGACGCGGGCGAGCCGGCCGAGCGCGGCACTCTGTCGCGCCAATCGCGCGTGCGTATCGGGCGACGCATCGCGGACATGAAGCGGCAACCGCGCCGAGGGTGGCACGTTGAGCTCGGTACGTGCGGTGCGCAGTTCGGAGACGAGGCGGATCAGCCAGTCGATCTCCTGCCGCGCGTTTGGATCGATCGCCCGCGCGTCCGGCTGCGGCCAGTGCGCGACGATGATGTCGTGATCGCGGTCGCTGAGCGCGTGCCACAGCTCCTCGGTGATGAACGGCATGAACGGGTGGAGCAGCACCAGGATTTGATCGAGCACCCAGCCGGCGACAGCCTTGCTCTCGTCATCGATCGCGCCGCGCTCGTCGCCGATCATCACCGGCTTGATGAGCTCAAGATACCAATCGCAGAAACGGCTCCAGACGAACTGGTAGATCGCGTTCGCTGCACCATCGAAGCGTAGATCGGCGAGCGCGAGATCGACCGCCTGGACGGTCTCGACCGTCTCGGCGATGATCCACTTGTTGACCGCAAGGCTCGCCGCCGGTGGCTCGAGCGTCGCGCTGCCGCCGATGCCGTTGGCCTGGCAGAAGCGCGCGGCGTTCCACAGCTTGGTCGCGAAGTTGCGATAGCCCTCGACACGCTTCTCATCCATCTTGATGTCGCGGCCTTGGCTCTCCATCGCCGCCATGAAGAAGCGCAGCGCATCGGCGCCGTAGCGATCGATCAGCCCCAGCGGATCGACCGTGTTGCCCTTCGATTTTGACATCTTCGCGCCGTCCGCGGCGCGGACGAGACCGTGGAGATACAGCGTCTTGAACGGCACATCGCCGAGGAAATGCAGCCCCTGCATCATCATCCGCGCATCCCAGAAGAACAGGATGTCGAAGCCGGAGATGAGCACGTCGTTCGGGTAGCGGCCGGCGAGTTGCTTGGCCCTCTCCCCTTCAGGGGAGAGGGTGGACGAGCGTAGCGAGGCCGGGAGAGGGGCAGGATCGGGCGCCAACGCTTGCGACTGCCCCTCTCCCAACCCTCTCCCCTGAAGGGGAGAGGGCTTTGCTTTGTCCGGCCAGCCCATCGTTGCGAACGGCCACAGCGCCGAGGAGAACCAGGTGTCTAGGACGTCCTCGTCGCGGCGGAGCGTCACGCCCGCACCGGCTTGGGCCTGCGCCTCATGCTCGGTTTCGGCGACGAAGATGCTCCCGTCGTCCGCGAACCACGCCGGTATCCTATGCCCCCACCACAATTGCCGGCTGACGCACCACGGCTGGATGTTCTCCATCCAGTAGAAGAAGGTCTTTTCCCACGTCTTGGGCACCATCCGGATCGCGCCCGATCTCACCGCCTCGATCGCCGGCTTCGCGAGCGTCGCGGCGTCGACATACCATTGGTCGGTCAGCCACGGCTCGATCACCACGCCCGAGCGGTCGCCACAGGGCGTCTGAATGACGCGGTCCTCGATGCGTTCGAGCAGCCCGGCGTCCTCAAGCGCCGCGACAACGCGTTTGCGCGCCTCGAAACGGTCGAGCCCGATCAGATCGGCGGGGATCAGGCCGTCGGCGGTCTGCGCCACTTGCCCCTTGGCGTCGAGCATGTTGAGCATGTCTGACGCCCTGAACCCGGCGCGCTTGCCGACCTCGAAGTCGTTGAAATCATGCCCCGGCGTGATCTTCACCGCGCCCGAGCCAAGCTCGGGATCGGCATGTTCGTCGGCGACGATCGGGATTTCGCGGCCGGTGATCGGCAGCTTGACCATCTTGCCGATCAGCGCGGTGTATCGGTCGTCGGTCGGGTGCACCGCAACCGCCATGTCGGCGAGCATCGTTTCGGGGCGCGTGGTGGCGACGTGGATGAAGCCGCTGCCATCGGCGAGCGGATATTTGAGGTGCCAGAAATGCCCCTGCACCTCGCGTGTCTCGACCTCGAGATCGCTGATCGCGGTGCCGAGGCCGGGGTCCCAATTGACCAGGCGCTTGTCGCGATAGAGCAGGCCTTCGTTGTAGAGATCGACGAACACCTTCACGACGGCCTTGGAAAAGCCCTCGTCCATCGTGAAGCGCTCGTTGGCCCAATCCATCGAGCAACCGAGGCGGCGGAGCTGTTGCGTGATCTGGCCCCCGCTTTCCGCCTTCCAGTCCCACACTTTCTCGACGAACTGCTCGCGGCTGAAATCGGTGCGCTTCTCGTTCTTCGCCGCCATCTGCCGCTCGACCACCATCTGCGTGGCGATGCCGGCGTGATCGGTGCCGACCACCCAAAGCGCATCCTTGCCCTGCAACCGCGCGTGGCGGACGAGAATGTCCTGCAACGTATTGTCGAGCGCATGGCCGATATGCAGGCTGCCCGTCACGTTGGGCGGCGGGTTGACGATCGTCCACGGCTCGGCGTTCGGGCGATCGGGATGGAACAGGCCGTGCTCCTCCCAATGCGCATACCAGCGCTGTTCGATGGCCGCGGGATCGAAGGTCTTGGGAAGCTCGCTCATGCGAGCGGCCATAGCGAGGGTCGCCACAAAGGAAAAGCGGCCCCGCGCGGGGACCGCTTTCCCCTACGCCACGCCGGGCGGCGATCAGATCGTGTTCGGATCGATCCGCTTGGGCGTCGCCTTGGCAGCGGCCGCCGGGGCCGGCGCAGCCGTAGCGGGCGCTGCACCGTCGACGACTGCCGGCATCGCCTTGGCGCCGTCGCATTTGCCCGCGCTGGTGCGGATCACCTGCGGCTGCTGGCTCGATCCGTCCGACGTCATCCGCACGGTCTGCGTGCAACCGCCGCTGCTCGTCGTCGAGACATACGAATAATGCATCGCTCCAGCTGGCGCGCTGCGCTGCGCCGCCTGATGGATCGCACCGCCGCTCGCCGGGGTCTGCGCCATCATCGCCGCCTGACGGAGCATCGCATTACGCTGCGCATCCATCGCCGCGAACAATCGATCGAACGAGGCGAAAGCGGGATCGATCATCGCCACCGGCATCGGCGTGACGGCGACGGGCACGATCCTGATCTGCGGCGGGTGATCGCCGAGATAATGGACGCGCGCCACCGATCCGTCGGGCAGCGCGACATTCATCATGTGGACCGCGCGTTCGGCGGCGACGGCGCTGCCGGCCAGCGCGGCGGTCGCGACGGCGGCGACGACGACCTTGGACATCAGGCGCATGGACTTTCCTCCGCTATGATGAATCAGGAAGCGGCGAGGCTATGAAACGCTGCCTGAACGCCAGATGACCATGCCGCGGCAGCGCGAGTCAGGACGGCGCCCGCGCTGCCCGCGCGGCGACGCGCATGGTATCGAAATCGAGCGTCAGCTCGCCGAGTTGCGCGATCACGTCGTCGCCGATCCGCGCCGCGCCCTCGCGGTCGGTTTCGGCGATCGAGACGTTCGACAGCGTGATCGGCGCGCCGGCGATGCGCAGCGCCAGCCGCGGCAACACCTTCTGGCGTGATTGGACGACGCCGCCCGCCCCGCCCATCCGCTGATCGTGCTCGACCGCCAATGCTTCCTCGGCCTTGGTCAGCAGCGCGTGGCCGGGGCCGCGCAGATAGCTCGCATTGGCGCCGCTATCGAGATGCGCGCCGCGCGTCGCGCGCGCCGTGGCGATCGGCACGCCGATCCCCTCTTCGTGCCAATAGAGCCGCGGGCTATCGGCCGGCGGCGCCGGCGCAGCCTCGCCCAGCGCCAGTTCGGCGCCGCGATCGAGCCACGCGGCGCGGTGGAACGCGACCAGCGCGGGCAGCCCCAGGATCGCCGGGATGGTCGGCAAATCGGCGATCGTCAGCTGCGCGTCGGGCAGCACCAGCACCGGCAGATTTTCGATCGAGGCGTCGCCGATGCGCAGCAGATCGATCATCCCCATCGCCCCGGCGACGGGCGCGGTGGTGGTGCCGACCTGAACGCGGTGCGGCAGCATCCGCACGCCGATCCGCCGGGCGACCGATTGCGACACCACCGAAACCTCGGCGCCGGTATCGATGAACCATGGCGACTGATAGCCGCCGGCGACGACGCTCGCGCTGCGGCTGCCCAGCTTGTTGGCGATCAGCGGCACCCGCGCCGATCCGATCGCGCGCACCGGCGGGGCATCGGCCAGCGCCCGCGCCATCGCGATGTCGTCATCCGCTTCGCCCTTCGGCGCGACGGTCGCTTCGGCGGTGCAGGCGCGCAGATCGGCGGCATACCAGCCGCGAACGCCGTAATCGCTGCACAGCCGGTGCCACAAAGCGGCGCGATCGCCTTTTGCGGCGGCGGGATGCGCGGCAAGCCAGCGCTCGATCGCCGCGCTCGCGCCCGGCGCGCCGAATTGCGATTGCCGAATCATCGTTTCGATCGCGCCTTTGGGTGGCGCGGCGAAAGGATCGGGCAGCGACGGCAGCGAATCGGATGCGGCGAGCACGATCGGCGCGGCCACCAGCAGCAGCGCAAGCCGGCCGATCATGCCCGGCCCGGTCATGGCTTAGCCGGCTTGTTCGGTGATCCGGGCGATCTCGCGCGCGACCATCTGCTCGACCATTGCCGGCAAATGCGCATCGAGCCATTCGCGCAGCATCGGCCGCAGCATCTCGCGCACCAGCCCTTCGAGCGTGTCAGACCCCGCGGTGTCGGGCTTGATGATTAGCCGCGACAACGCCTCGAGCGCACCGCGGCTGGCTTGCGCCGTCTGGTTCGAAAGGATCGCGTCGGCGGCAGGCGTCGCGGCGGAAGGGGTGGCCTTGGGCGTCGGCACGGGATCGCTCAGCTCCAGGATTTCATCGTCATCGTCGTCGGCGATCGGCTCGGGCGCGCGTTCGGCGGCCAGCCGCGCGGGGCGGCGACTGCGCGCCGGCGCCGGGCTGCCCTCGCCTTCCTCGGCAATGATGCGTTTGATCGACGACAGAATGTCTTCCATCGACGGCTCGGCGCTCACGTCCCCCATTGGCAACCTCGTCCGCATGATCGCTATTGACCGTTAATCACGCCACCTGCGGGATTCGGCGCGCTGCTGTCAACTGGCGTATCGAGCGTCGGCACCATCGACGGATCGACGGCGGCGCCCTGAGCGGGCGTGTTGGCGGTGCTGGTGGCGACCGGCTGCGGCCGCGGATCGTCGTCGAAATCAAAGATCTTGTGGTGGACGCGGTTGTAATTGGCGAGCGGATTGTAGAGCCCGCCGCCGCCGAGGTTGAGGTCCTTCGCCTCGGCATGGCCCATCGCCGCGAGCAAGGCGAAGCCGGCGACATAGGCGTCGCGCTGCGCGCTCACCAGCGTCACTTGCGAATTGAGCAATTCCTGCTCGGCGTTGAGGATATCGAGAATGGTGCGGTTTCCCACGCCGTTCTCCGCGCGCACGCCCTCGAGCGAAAGCTGATTGGCATCGACCGCGACTTGCGACGATTTGATCACCTGTTGCGCCGATTGCCAGGCGGCATAGGCCGAGCGCGTCTGCGAAACGACGCTGCGCTCCGCCTCGGTGGTCTGCTCGATCGCCTGGCTTTCATACGCCTCGGCCTGGCGAACCTGCGCGGCGGGGCGACCGCCCTGGAACAAGGGGATGGTCAATTGGACACCGGCCTGCGCCGATTTGCCAGAGTTGGGCGCGCTGCCGGCGGTGCCGACATTTTCGATCGTGCCGAAATAATTGTAATATTGCCCGTTGGCGAAAAGGCCGAGCTTGGGCAGGCGATTGGACCGCGCCACGCCGACATCATAGCCGTAGGCCTCGCGATTCTTCTTGGCGGCGAGCAGCGTGGGATTGTCGGTCAGCGCGATCTGCACGGCGTCCTGAGGCGCATCGGGCAGGCCGGGCAGCACCGGCGGGTCTTCCAGCTTGCCGGGTGTCGTGCCGACCAGCCGGATATAGCTTTCGCGGCTGGCGATCAGGTCCGATTGCGCGGTCTCCAGATCGCTGCGCGCCTGCGCGAGACGCGCCTGCGACTGCGCGACGTCGGTGCGGGTCAGATCGCCGACCTGGAACCTGTCCTGCGTCGCCTGAAGATTGACGTCGAGCACATGGACGTTCTGCGCGTTGAGCCCGACGATCGCTTCGTCGCGGATCACGTCCATATACGCGCCGACCACCTGGGTGAACAAATCGCCCTCGGTGACGCGCAGATTGGCCCGGCCCGCCTCGACCCGCGTCTTCGCCGCCTTGATCGAGTTGCGAACCCCGCCGCCGCTGTAGATCGGCACCGATATTTGCGGGGTGACGGTGACGGAGCGCGAGGGCTCGAGATAGGCGTTCGCGCCTTTGACGATGCTCTCGGTATAATCGGTTTCCACATTCACGCTAGGCAGCCCGTCCGCGCGCGCGATCGGCACGGTCTCGTCGGTCGCGCGTAGCCCGGCGCGCGCGCCGGTGATCGTCGGGTTGCTCTGATAAGCCTCGAGCAACGCCTGTTGCAGCGTTTCGGCGAAGGCCGGCGACGTCGCCACCATCGCCATCGCGGCGCCCGCTAGAAGTGTCTTTCGAATCATGGGCGGGCGACTCTATGCTAGAATGTGAACACTTTAGGCCGGGCGAAGCCGGGCAGCACGACGCATTCGCTGTCGGCGAACGCGGTAAGGCCGAAACCGCCGTCGCTGCGCACGCCTGATGCGAGGCGGGTGACGCCGCGATCGGCTAGCCCGGATACGACCCGCCCGCCGTGGCGAAGCTGAGCGATCAGCGCGTCGGGCACATGCTCGACCGCGCCGTCGATCATCAGCAGGTCGTAAGGCGCGCCCGCCGCCCAGCCGTCCGCGAGCGGCGCGTCAACGAGCTCGACATTGGCGTATCCGTCCAGCGCCGGCCGTGCGATCGCGAGCAGCGCCGGATCGTTCTCGACCGCGACCACGCGCTTCGCCAGCGCCGACAGCACCGCCGCGGTGTAGCCGCCGGCCGCGCCGATCAGCAGCACCGCGTCGCTCGCGCGGACATGTGCTTCGGTGAGCAGCCGGCCGATCGCGATCGGCGGGTTGGCGGCGCGGCCATGCGCGATCGTCGCCGCGGTGTCGCGATACGCCAGCCGCCGGGCGCTCTCGGGCAGGAACGTCTCGCGCGGGATCCGCGCCATCGCCGCGATCACCCGCACGTCGCTCACCGCGTTGGTGCGCAGCTGGCTCGCCACCATCGCCTGGCGCATCGCCGCAAAGCCGGCCCGATCGGTTGTCGCGTCAATCATCGTGTCATCCCTGTCGCATAACTGTTATAGCCATGCAATACACTTGTTGCTGTTGCCGGCTTGTATCGCGCAGCTTCCGCGCCGCCAAGCGCGGCGGCAAAAATGCCCGCTGGTGGTTGACACGCCTGCCGCCCCCGCGCATCTGCGCCGCCTTGCTCGCATCGGGGCCCGATGGCGGAGTGGTGACGCAGAGGACTGCAAATCCTTGCACCCGGGTTCGATTCCCGGTCGGGCCTCCAGCTTCTTCTAAAAAATCAGGTGATCAGGCCGCCGCGCTCGGCGCCGCGCGCGAGCTGGCGGCCGATCGCGTCGAACAGCGAATCCATCGCCACCGGCTTGAACAGCACTTCATCCGCGCCCGCTTCGAGGCAGCGCTCGCGCAGATCGACCGCGGTATCGGCGGTGACGACGATGATCGGCAGCGCGGCTTTGGCGTCGCCGCGCGCACGAATGCGCCGAATCGCCTCGAATCCGTCCATGCCGGGCATCCGCAGATCGACCAGAATGATGTCGAAGTCGCGCTCGCCGACCAGCTGCAGGCCCCGCTCGCCGCTGCCCGCCTCGGTCAATACCGCGCCGGCGACGTCGAGCATGTCTTTGACAACCCGGCGGTTCATTGGGTCGTCTTCGATGAAGAGCACGTTCATCGTTGTCCACCCGCGCAAAGTGCGGTTCGTTTCGGTTGTGAATTCATTACGCTCGCACTCTATCGGCTCAAGCCGCGTCGGACACAAGGTGCGGATCGTAACGGGGGGCTCGATTCGTCGCATCAACCGGATAAAGCCGGTCGCGCAACGTCGGCCCGGCGATCGGCTTAACGATCACCTCGTCGATGCCGGCATCGACGAATGCGGCTATGTCCCCCTCGCCCGGCTGCGTCCACAACAGCGCGGTGGCGACCGATGGGCCCGCCCTTGCCACAACGCCGGCCAGCGCCGCAGCCGCGTCGCCGTCGATCGCGCGAACCGTCGCCTCGTCGATCAGCATGCGATCGATTCCGGGCACGGCCAGCCGCTCGATCGCTTCGTCGAGCGACCCGGCGAATTCGATCGCGCCGGCGCGCTCCTCCAGCAATGCGCGCAGCATGCTGCGGTTGATCGGGTTGCGATCGACGATCAGCAGCGTGCCGCCGGGCGCGTCATCATCCGGCGAAGCAACCTCCGTCGGTGCCGCGATCAACGGCAGATCGATGGTAAATGTCGCCCCGGCGCCCGGTGCGCTCTCGACATGGACGTCACCGTCCATCGCTCGCGCGAGGTTGCGGCAGATCGCGAGGCCGAGCCCGGTGCCGCCGAACCGTCGCGTCGTGCTGGTATCGGCTTGCCGGAACGATTCGAAAATCTCCTCGAGCTTTTCCGCCGGGATGCCGATGCCGGTGTCGCTCACCGAAATCCGCACCCGGGCGTCGTGATCGACATGATCGGTCCAGGCGTGGAGCGTGACCGCGCCGCTCTCGGTGAATTTGATCGCGTTCGACAGCAGGTTGAACACCACCTGGCGCAGCCGCGCCGCGTCGCCCATCACGAACGCGGGGCAATCGTCGAGCGACAGCACGAAATCGAGCCCGCGGTCGCGCGCCTGATGTTCCCACACCCGTGCGACGTCGCTCAGGATTGCGCAGATGTTCATCGGCGCATGCTCGATCGTCATGTTGCCGGTCTCCATCTTGGCGACATCGAGAATGTCGTCGACCAGCGCGCGCATCGTGATGCCGGCGGAATGCACCACGCCGAGCCGATCGCGCAGCGCGGCGTCGAGCGCGCGATCGGCGAGCATCACCTGCGTCATGCCGAGAATGCCGTTCAGCGGCGTGCGAATCTCATGGCTGGTGGTCGCCAGGAACTCGGTCTTGGCGGCAAGCGCCTTGGCCAGCGCGGTGTTGGTCTCGGCAAGATCGATATTCGCCTCGCGCACCTGATTGCGGCTGCGGCGAATGGTGACGAGGCCGACGCTCAACATGATGATGATCGCCAGCGTCGTGCCGCCGGCCGCGATGAACGCGATCCGCACGTTGCGGGCATGCGCGCGTTCATAGGCGATCTTGCGCTGAAGATCCTGCGCCTGGAGCCGCGCGATCTTGAGGTTCTGATTGGTATAGTCGAACCGCGCCGCCATCAGCGCGGTATTGGCCGACGCCGCCAGGCTCGCCGTCTGATCGTCGAGCCGCTTGAGCGCCTCGAGATGCTGAAGCGCGAGATCGTCCCGACCGAGGCGCTTGTAGATTTTATAGGCGGTTTCGTGGGCGTCTCGCAGAGCGAGGGCGTCGTCGGCAATGTCGATGTTGGCAAAAGCACGTTGAATAAGACTGGCGGCGTTCTGAACCTGATCTTCGTCCAGCGCTGCTTGCGCTGCGATTGTAAGAAACTGAGTGGTCCAAGACGCTTCCTGAACACCGCTGGTCAGTCTAAGCCCCTCAGCAACCGTTCGCTTGGCCGCGGCCCTATCGCCCGAATCAAGTTGCATGCGGGCGACGTTGCGCAAGATTTGCGCCTCGAGAACATCGCTGCCCATCTTGCGCGCTGTTTTCAGCGCCAGCCCAAATTGTTGCTTCGCTGAAGAAAATTTCTTCTGTTCAGTGAGGGTATTGCCGAGATTGTTGTGAATGGAGACTTCTAGCGCTGGATCACCGTCATACGCTTCAAGAGCTTGGGAATAATATTTCAACGCGTTTTCGCCGTCGTTGGCCTCCCGATAGAGCGACGCGATGCTAAGCAATGCAATTGATTCGCTGCGTGTTTCGCCGATTTTCCTGAATATGTCGTAGGCATGCTGATAATCAGCAAGCGCGGCGGAAACGTCTGCCCGAGCCGTTGCCGCACCACCGAGCGATAGAAGCAAGTCACCCTTCAACTTTGTCGGCCGCGTATCGCTTTCGATTCGTCGCCATGCATCTTCCAGAATTGTCTGAGCGACGTCTGCCTTCCCCAATCTTATAGTTGCCTCGCCCTGGAGCCATTCAGCAGTAGCAATAAATTGCCGATCGGGCTTGCTGGCCGGATCTGCCAGCGCTTTACTTTTTGCGTCGGCCGCGTACCGCTCGGCGCGCTGGGGGTCGCTCAACATGCTGGCTTTCGCAGCATCAACCAGTTTCGAAATTTTCGACTGCTCGTCCCGATTTGAAGCTGCGAGCGCGCTATGTGGCGCAAAGCAGAACGACGCCACAATGATCAGCGCAGCATAACGAAGGTAGCCGGTCAGTAACTGACGCCCCTCCATCACTAACCTCCCATCGCCGAAGCACTCAAGCGCTTTTCCAGAAGCTTGCCGGCTGGTTGAACGAGCGCCGCGTCCCTTCGAGACTGGCCAGGCGGACGTCCTCCGCGAGAAACGCTACGAACGCCTCGAACGATACGGGGCGGCTGATCAGGAAACCCTGGACCATGTCGCAGCCCATCACGCTGAGCAGCGCCATCGCCGCCTGCGTCTCGACACCCTCGGCGGTCACTTCCATTTCTAGCGCGTGCGCGAGATCGATCGTCGAGCGCACGATCAGCGGATCACGGTTGCTGCTGGTCAATTGCATCACGAACATCTTGTCGATCTTGAGTTCGCTCGCCGGCAGCTGCTTGAGATACGCCAGCGACGACAGACCGGCACCGTAATCGTCGATCGCGATCGGGATACCGATGTCGGCGAATTTCTGGAGATTGGCGATGGCCGTATCGGGATCGCGGATCACCGACGTCTCGGTAATCTCAAAGCCGATCGCCGCGCCGCCCGCCTGCACGCGCGCGCAGGCGTCGGCGACGAACTGCGGGTCGCCGAGCAATTGTCCGGAAATATTGATGAACACCGAAATATCGTGTCCGGCGGCCTTTAGCAGCGCCTGATCGGCAATCACCTGATCGAGCGTCCACAGCGTCAGCGCGCCGATCTGCCGCGATTCTTCGGCCGCCGGGATGAAATCGTTGGGAAAGATCAGCCCGCGCGTCGGATGCTGCCAGCGAATCAGCGCCTCGGCGCTCGTCACCTTTTGGCGGCGCACATGCACCTTGGGCTGATAATGGAGGAACATCTCGCCTTTTTCGATGGCGCTGGCGAGATCGCGGATCAGCGTCAGCCGATCAAACGCCGGCGCGTCGCTGGATAGGTCGCGCGTGACGATCCGTTGCTCCATCCGCGCCAGTTCACTCGCTTCCTCGAGTTGTTCGGCCAGCCGGACCTCGTCGAGATTGGCAACGGGCGTGCCGACACCTGCGAGCAGCATGTCGAACCGATGGCGCTCGCCGTCCACCTCGATCGGCTCGGCGAACGAATCGCGCAACGCCGCCAGCGCCGCATCGAGTTCTTCGAAACTATCGCCATCGAATTTGAATTCGAGCGCAGAGCGGCCGACGGCCGACAACCGAAAGTCCGATCCTTGCGCGGTAACTCGCGCCGATACATCGAAAATCAGCCGGTCTGCCCGCAACGCGCCGACGTGTCGGCGCAGCTGTGCGAAATTCGCGATTTGCGCCACGCAGAGAAATTGCCAGCGCTGCGCGGTCATGTCGCCCGCTCCCGGCCGCGCCGCCGACGACAACAGCCGCCCGTGCCTGCCGAGGCGAAATGGCGCCCGCGCAAGCCCTTTCAAGCCGCTTGCGTCCGCCGTCAGCAGTACGCCTTCATGATCGAGCGGCGCCGCCGACGCGAACAGGCCGCGCCGACGAACAGCGACTTTGGATCTACCGGGCTTCGAGAAAGGGGTCCGCGCCATCGAGATCGACATACCGCGGCGGGCGTTGAGGAACCCTTAAGGAAGCGCCGTCCCGCATCCGGACCATTCATTGAGCAATACGTTGCTTTATCCTTAATTTTTTGTTAATCATGTCGAACGTCTGAGAAGACGCGCTTAGGGAGAAAACACAATGATGATGCTGCTTTTCGCTACATCGCACGGCGAAGATATTCGCCCCTGGTAACCGATTCGATCGGTCCGGGCGATGATTTCGGGCTTGTTAACAACAGCTTGATCTCGAACCCCGGGCCGATCCCATTCGCGGTCGTCGGTCGTACAAATAGCTGTTCGTTTATGAGACAGCAGTGGGGATTTTTCAGTCTGCCGAGTCGGATCGGCGAGCTCGAAACCCTTGATAAGGCGCCTAGGCGCTTTTTTTATGCCTTCGCCGCGCGATTTTCAGAGAGTGTCACCGATCCTCGGCGACTAAACCACTCGGCCTTGCCGTAGCGGAATCCTCGTCGTCGGCCTGCCAGCCCCCACCGATCGCCTTAAACAGCGCTGCGGTTTCTTGGCGTAATTCCGTGTCGCTCATCGCCACCTGCTCGCGCGCTTTCAACACGTCGGTTTGCGCATTGAGCAACGAATCTTGCGCGACGAACCCCGTCTGGTAGCGCGCTTCGATCGCATGGGCGGTCGTTTCGCTGTCGGTCAGGGCACGGCGCAGCGCCGCATTGCGCCGACGTTCCGCGTCGATCTGCGCCAGCGGATCCTCGACATCGCGCAGCGCACCGAGCACCGTCTTCTTGTAATTCAGATAAGCCTGCTCGCGGTCTTCTTTGCGCAATCCCACGGTCGCCTTGCGCTTGCCCCAATCGAGCAGCGGAAATTGCACCGCGCCCGATCCGGTCAGCTGCAAGCTATCGCCCGTGAGCAGATTGCTCAGCGCGGTCGAGATGAACTCGGCGACGCCGGTCAGGTTGAATTTGGGATAGAGATCGGCGACCGCGACGCCGATGTCAGCGGTGGCGCCGGCCAATTGTCGCTCGGCCGCGCGAACGTCGGGCCGCCGACGCAACAGATCGGACGGCAAGCCCGCCGGCACCACTGGCGCAGGCGCCAGCGCGGCACTCGCCGGCGTCAGCTCGGCGGTCAGCGCCTCGGGCGGCTGGCCGATCAGGATGCCGAGCGCATGCGCGCGCACCTTTATGTCGGCGCGCACCGGCTCGAGCGCGGCCTGCAGGCTGGTGATGCTCGAATTCTGCCGCGTCACGTCGATGTGCGGCACCAGGCCAGCCTGCGCGATGTGCGCGGAAATCTGCAACGCGCGCTGTTGCCGGGCGATCTCGTCGTTGAGGATAGCTTCCTGCTGCTGATCGAGTCGCAGCGCGAAATACGCGTCCGCGACTTCGGCCGCGAGCGTCACGGCGGCGTCGCGCTTGTTCCATACAGCTGCTTCTGCGCGCGCTTCCGCGCTCTCCACGCCGCGCCGGTCGCCGCCGAACAGATCGAGTTCCCAGCTCGCGTCAAAGCCGGCCGAATAGGTCGTGATGCTGTCGCCGGGCAGCGCCACCCCGCCGCCGGACGAACCGCCGCCGCTCGATCCGCCGCCCGACCCCCCGCCAAGCAGCGACGCCAGCGACGAGAAGCCGGCGTTCTTCGAAAAATGGATGTAATTGGCGCCCGCCATCGCATCGACCGTCGGCTTGCCGCCGGCGCGCGCCTGGAACTCCTGCAAACGCGCCTGCCGCACGCGCGAGGCGGCGATCGCCACATCGGGATTGTCGGCCAATGCGCGCTTAACCAGATCGTCGAGCTGCGGGTCGCCGAAGGCGGTCCACCACGTCGCCGGATCGATCGCCGCCCCCGGCGGCGGCGCGATCGTGCCCTCATAAGCAGCCGGCACCGCCATTTCGGGCGCATGGTAATCGGGGCCGACGGTGCAGCCGGCGACTAACGCGAGCGGCGCGAGGCCGGCGAGCAGACGTTTCGCGATCAATGTCCCATTCCTCCACCGCCGGCGCCCTTTTTGGGCGGGCGCATCAGCAGCGCGACCGGCGCCACCACCAGCACGACGATCATCAGCGTGCGAAACACGTCGAGGAACGCCAGCATCGTCGCTTGCCGCTGGACCTGTTGATAGAGCACCGCCAACGACGAGGTCTGATCG
Organism: Sphingomonas koreensis; assembly: GCA_006438735.1. Lineage (GTDB taxonomy): Bacteria > Pseudomonadota > Alphaproteobacteria > Sphingomonadales > Sphingomonadaceae > Sphingomonas > Sphingomonas koreensis_A. The sequence continues at coordinate 1,105,583 of RCZF01000001.1, forward strand.
CCGCCGCCGAACAGATTACCCGCCGTGCGCATCCAGTCGTTATAATTTGGATCGAGCGGGTTCAGCTTTTGCACCAGCACGGCCTGATGGCGCTGCTGTCCCGAGGCGAGCAACGTCTGCGACACCGAGATGCCGAGCGTCCCGCCGAGGTTGCGAAATACGTTGAGCAGGCTCGAGGCCTGCGCCGTCTTGTTCTGCGGCAGCCCGACATAGGCGACCGCGTTGATCGGCACGAACAGGAACGGCAGCGCCATCGACTGATAAAGCCGTGCCATCGCCGCGTCGGCAAACGAGATATCCGCTGTCAGATGCGACATGTTCCACAACGCCGCGGCCTGCACCAGCAGCGCGGGAAACAGCAGGAAGCGTACGTCCACCTTGTCCGCCAGCCGCCCCGCAAACGGCACCGCGACCAGCGTCGCCAGCCCGCCCGCGGTCAGCGCAAGCCCGGCCGTCTGGGCGCTATAGCCGAGCACTTGTTGGAGCATCTGCGGGATCAACTGCGTCGTGCCGAACAGAATCATGCCGGTGGTGCCCATCACGATCAGCGTCAACGTGAAGTTCCGGCTTTTCATCAGGCGCAAGTCGATCACCGGATCGTCGTGGTTGAGCTCCCAGATCACCAGGGAGATCAACGAAATCGCCGCTATGCTGGCAGACAGGACGATCAGCCCGCTGGCGAACCAGTCCTCGCGCTGTCCGCGATCGAAGGTGATTTCAAGAAAGCCCAGGCCCAGCGCCACCAGCAGCACGCCGATATAATCGATCCGAATGCCGCGCTTGAGAAGCTTGGCACGGTCATCCTTGATCGCCTTGGGCTCATCGACGAAAATCTCGACGAGGAAAAACGCCGCGATGCCGACCGGCACGTTGATCAAAAAGATCCAGTGCCAACTCCAGTGATCGGTGATGTAGCCCCCCAGGGTCGGCCCGAACACCGGCCCGACGACCACGACGATGGCAAAGGCGGCAAACGCCATGCCTCGCTTTTCCGGCGGGAAAGTATCCGCGAGGATCGATTGCTCGACCGGCGCGAGCCCGCCGCCGCCGATCCCCTGGAACACGCGAGCGAGCACCAGCGTCGTCAGGTTCGGCGCCAGCCCGCACATCAGCGACGAGATCGTGAACAGCGCGATCGAGATCATGAAATAGCGTTTCCGCCCGATCGTATCGCTCAGCCACCCGCTGATCGGAATGACAATCGCGTTGGCGACGAGATAGCTCGTCAGCACCCAGGTCGCCTCGTCGCCGGAAATCGACAATCCGCCGGCGATATGATCGAGGCTGACGTTGGCGATCGAGGTGTCGAGCACCTCCATGAAGGTCGGCAGCGAGATGATCGAGACGATCAGCCACGGGCTGAACTTGCCGGCCGCCGATCGCGACGGCGTCCAGCCGTGGCCGGCGGCGGCGCTCGCCATCTCAGCGCACCTTGACCGTCGGCACCACAGACATGCCCGGGCCGATCGGATATTTGCGTGGATCGGGGCCGTGCTTGAGATCGAACTCGATCCGCACCGGCACGCGCTGAACGACCTTCACATAATTGCCCGTGGCGTTCTGCGCCGGCAGGATCGAGAACGCCTGTCCCGCGCCGCGCTGGATCGAATCGACATGTCCCTCGAACGCCACGCCGGGGAAGGCATCGACCGAAATCGACACCGGCTGGCCGATCCGCATCAATGTCAGCTGGGTTTCCTTGAAATTGGCCGTCACCCACATCCGATCGGGGACGATCGCCATCAGCTGCGTGCCCGGCGCGACATAGGAGCCGAGGTTGACCTGGCGATTGACCACCTGGCCCGCCACAGGGGCGGTCAGCCGTAGATCGCCAACCGTCACTTGCGCCTGCTTGACCTGCGCCTTCTTCGCCTCGATGCCCGCGCCCGCCGCGGTCACTTGCCGCCGCGCGACCGTCACCTGCGCATCAGCGTCGTCGACCGCGCGCCGCGCCGCCGCCGCTTGCGCCGCGGTCGATTTGGCAGCGGCGCGCGCTTGATCGAGCTGTTGCCCGGCGACCGCATTGGGATCGATCCGCAGCAACGACTGATAGCGCGCAAGATCCTGCGCCGCCTTTTGCGCATCGGCGAGCGGCGCGCGCGCCTGCGCCGCCGCCTGGTTGCGCGACGCGATCGCCGCATCGACCTGTGCTGCCGCCTGCTGCTGCTCGGCAACCGCCTGCTGCACGCCCGCCTGCGCCTGCGCCAGCTGGGCCTCGGGGCCGGAAGGCTCGATCACTGCGAGCAACCGCCCCGCCTCGACATGCCGGTTATCGACATCGGCGACCTGCACCAGCGTGCCCGCCACCGTCGGCGCCAGCCGCACGAGATGCGCGTCGATGAACGCATCGTCGGTCGATTCATATTGGCGCTTGTGGAGCCAATAGAGCACGCCGCCCACCGCGATCACCGCGACGACGATGACCAGGATGATCCAGAACAACGGCTTCTTGAACAGCGACGGCTTCTTCTTCGCGTCATCGCCCTCGTCGGAATCGTCCTTGTCGCCCTGATCGCCGTCAGCGCCATCGTCCGATGGGTCGTGCTGACCGGCATCGTCGTCGCGCCGCTTGCGGTTGTCGTCGTCGGACGAATCGCGGCTGTTGTCGTCGCTCATTGCGGTTCCTGTCGCTCGGAGATCAATCGATCGAGAATGGCGTCGGTATTGGCGGCGACGCGCGCCTTGAAATCGGCGATCAGGCCGGGCTCGTCGACCGGACGATCGAACACCCGGCTGCACGTCGCGCGCGCCGATCGGATCACCAGCACCTGGCCGAACAGCGTCATGACCGTCAGCCGCGCGAGCCGCTCGTCGGTGTCGCCGGTGGCAATGCACACCAGCCTGACCAGCGCCTCCATCATCCGGCCCATCGGCCCGCCATAGATGCGATCGAACGCCTCGGTCGGGTTCATCTGCTCGCGAACGATGAACAGCGCCCAGGAGGCGCTGCGCTGATGCGACAATTTGTCGATCATCCGCGCCAGCATCGTCTGGATCGTCGCGCGCGCCGCCGCTGGATCGCCGGGCAATGCATCGCGAGCGATCGGCAGCCCCTCGGCAACGTCGTCCATCTGCGAGGCGATATAGTCGGCCGCGGCAATGTAGAGGCCTTCCTTGCCGCCAAAATGATAAGTGATCGACGACATCGCGGTGCCGGCGGCAGCGGCGATGCCGCGCGTGCTCGCGCCGTCCAGCCCCTTCGCGCCGAACTCGCTGATCGCGGTCTCCAGGAGTCGATCGTGCGCCATCGACTCGGCCGTTAGTTCGATCGAACGAACGAGGCAAGCGGATTCTGTCGCCTTGATGAACGGAATGCTGAACGCATGCTCGCTACCTCAGTTCCTGCCCGTAATCCCCACGACGGCGGGATCCGTCTCCGGACCCTCACCAACACACGCCGGCCAAGAGGAGACCCGGCTCTGCGCGGCTAATGCTGCGTCACGCCGCCCGCTGCGTTTCACCTTTCGGCACCGGATTTGAAAACTCCATCGACCGATCGACCGAGCCGTATTTCAGCGCCATGATGTCGAGCGCGTAATTCTGGTTGAGCTTCCACGGCTTCTTGTTGCCTTGCTTGGGGAATTTATCGATCGCGCGCGTGACATAGCCCGACGAAAAATCGAGGAACGGCACTTCCTCGATATCGTCGGCATCGATCCGCGGCGTCGCCTGGCGGAGCCCGCGCCGCGTCATCGTGTTGAGCAGCCGGCAGACATAGAGGCAGGTGAGATCAGCCTTCAGCGTCCAGGAAGCGTTGGTGTAACCGAACGACGACGCCAGATTGGGCACGTCCGAATACATCATGCCCTTGTAGTTGAGCGATTTCGAAAGATCGGCGGGCGCGCCGTCGATCGTGAAGGCGACATCGCTGAGCAATTGCAGGTCGAGCCCGGTCGCCGTGACGATGATATCGGCCGGCACCATCTCGCCACTCTCCAGTTCGATCCCGTCGGCCACGAAGCGATCGATCCGCCCGGTCTCGACCGAGGCCTTGCCCGATCGCAGCGCGCCGAACAGATCACCGTCGGGAACCAGGCACATCCGCTGGTCCCACGGATTGTAGCGCGGTGTGAAATGCGTTTCGACGTCGTAATCGGGGCCGAGTTCCTCACGCACCATGCCGAGCAATCGCTCCTTGACCAGCGCCGGCTTCTTGCGCGCGCGATTGAAGAAAAACATCCCGAACAGCACGTTGCGCCACCGCACGATGTCGTAGGCGAGCTTGCCGGGCAGTTTGTCGCGCAGCCAGTTCGCGAACGAATCCTCGGCGGGGCGCGACACGACGTAGGTCGGCGAGCGCTGCAACATCGTCACATGCGCCGCCTGCTTGGCCATTTCCGGCACGATCGTCATCGCGGTCGCGCCGCTGCCGATCACGACGACGCGCTTGTCGGCATAATCGAGCGTGTCGGGCCAATGCTGCGGGTGGATCACCTCCCCCGCAAAATCCGCCGCGCCGGGAAACGCCGGCGAATGCCCCTTGGCGTAATTGTAATAGCCCGAGCACATGAAGAGAAAATTGCAGCTGAGCTGCACGGCCCCGCCATCGGGCCCGGTCGCCGTCACCAGCCAGCGGGCGTCCGCCGTAGACCAGGCCGCAGATTTGACGTGATGGCCGTAGCGGATGTGTTTGTCGACGCCGTGCTCGGCGGCGGTTTCCTTGAGGTAGTCGAGGATCGACGGCCCGTCGGCGATCGCCTTCGCCCCGCGCCACGGCCTGAACGCATAGCCCAGTGTGTACATGTCGGAATCGGAACGGATGCCGGGATAGCGGAACAGATCCCATGTCCCGCCCAGCGCCGCTCGCCCCTCGAGGATCACGTAGCGACGATCGGGACAGCGCGTCTGGAGATGATAGCCCGCCCCGATACCCGAAATGCCGGCGCCCACCACGATCACATCGACATGTTCCATCGGCATCGTCTCCCGTTACGATACCCAATATTCGGTTTTTAATCGCAACGCAAAGAAATCGACGCCTCGCCCGCCCCGATCAATAGTCCTTCTTGTACTGGACGCTGACGCTCGATCCGCCGAACGACCCCGCTTCGGACAGCACGCTGAGCGCCTTGGTCAGCGACACTTCGAGCTGCGTCGCGGTGTAGCCGCGCGCATCGGTGATGATCGACAGATAGATATCGTCGGTGATGTATTTGCCCGCGGCGAGCGCGGTGCCGCGCCCGGTCGTGTCGTCGGCGCCGAGGATCTCGAGCCGGTCGATGCCGGTCGCCGAGCGCAGCTTGCCCAGCGGGTTGAGCCCGCCGCCCGAACCGCGCAGCGAATTGAGCGCGGAGGCGAGCTGCAACGCCTGGATCGCCGACAGGCTCGACGGATCGGTGCCGAACAGCAGCCGGCTGAGCACTTCGTCCTGCGGCAACGCCGGATTCGAGGTGAACTCGATCTGCGGATGCTGGCCGGTGCCGGTGATGTTGATGACGGCGTTGATGCTGTTGACCGTGGTGCTCGCCGAAATGTCGAGCGTCGGATCGGTCAGCGGGCCGCCTTCGAAGCGGACGATGCCGCGATCAAGCGTGAAGCGCTTGCCGGCGAACGAATAGGTGCCGCGTACCACCGTGGCGGTGCCGTTGACCCGCGGCGCCGCGGTCGTGCCGCGGATGTGCAGATCGGCCTTCCATTCCGAATCGAGCCCCATGCCGGAGACGAACAGCTGGTTCGGCGCGCTCAGCCCGATATTGAGCTTGAACAGCCCGATCGGCGCCGCCGCGGCCTTTTGCGCCGGCGTCTGGAGCGGTTGGCCTTTGCGTCGCACGCCGTCGAGATGCGCCACTTCGGCCTGACCCTCGCGAACGATGGCATAGCGCGCGCTCGGGATTGACAGGTTGCCGGTAATGCTGCCGCCGGTTTTATCGTGGACAACCTTTAGCTGGCCGGTCGTCGTCGCGCTGAGATCGTCGCTGCTGGCGAGCTGCGCATTATTAAGATCGGCGGTCAGGTTGATCGGGAAACCGCTGTCCGCCGCCAGCCCGACCAAGCCCTGCGCCTTGATCGTGCCCTTGCCGGCATTGGCGCTGAGATTGGTAAGATCGAACCGATCGTTGGTGAAGCGACCGGCGATCGCGAGATTGGTCAGCCGCGTGCCGAACGCCTCATTGTCATAAGTCAGCTTGTCGGCGCGCACGAGGCCGTTCAGCCGTGGCGCGCTGAGTTGGCCCGAGAAATCGGCGGCGACCGCGATCGGCCCGCTGAGATGCTGGCCGGTCAGCCCGGAGAGCGAGAACAGCACCGACGACGGGCCGTTGTAACGGATCCCGCCCGATAGCGGCGCATGCGCCAGCCGCGTCGCCCAGGAAGATCCCGCGCCGAACGGCTGCAGCGTCGCGATCAGCCGTCCGACCGTCGTCCCGCCGCGCTTCACCAGCGCGCGCGCATCGGCGCCGTTATCGGCCAGTGTGCCCTTGAACACGATGTCGACCGGATCGGACACGGTCGAAATGCTCGACCGCGTGAAGTTGCTGATGTTGATCAGCGCCTGGCCATGCGGCGCGCCCTTCGCCGGCAACGACACATCGATGCTGCCGGTGGCGACGCCGCCGATGTCGAGCCCCGGCACGAACGCATTGGCGATCACCAGATCGAGGCGATCGAGCCGCGCCTGCGCACTCAGCCCGTCGCCGTAGCGGCCGGCGAGGCGCAGCGTGCCGCGATCGAACTCGATCCGCGTCGGCTGTAGCTGATAGCCGCGCGAAAGCTTGTCGATCCGCGCCGGATTGGCGGTGCGGAAATTGATCCCCGCGGCATTGCCCTCGATCGCCGCCAGCCACGTATCTGGCGACAATTGCGCGTTGACGCCGATGTTGAACGGCACGCTGTTCGATCCTTGCGCGATCAGCTGCGCAGTGCCCTTGCCGCCGCGATAATCGATCTTGGCGCGCGCCTTGACGATCACGGTCGGCCCGTAGCGCAGATCGCCGACCTGCACGTCGGCGGTGATCGACGGCGCCTTGGGATAGAGGATCGCGGTGGCGTTGATGATCGCGCGGCCGATGGTGAAATCCACGCTGCCCGGGATCTTGGCGTTATAGGCGTGCGCGGCGACATCGGCGCGCTGCACGCCGCCTTGCGAGGCGAGCTTGGCGGTGCCCGACAGGCCCGATCCGGCGAACTGCAGCGTCCCCGCAAACGGCCCGGCGGCGGTTTGCTGGATGGTGCCGTGGAAATCGACGCCGGCAAACAACAGCTTGTTGATCTCGACACTCAGCGTCGCGCCCGGCTTCACCACCACGTCGGCGTTGAACGGCCCGTAGTTGGTCCCCCCCGTCGCAATCACCGCATAGGCGCCGCTGCGCCCGCGCACCCGCGCCTCGACGTCGACCAGCCCGACGCCCAGCCCCGGCCGGGCCGCGCGCAGCAGCACTTCGGGAGCGGTCGCCGTTCCCGTCACGCGCGCCGACAGCGGGCCGTATTGCGTCGATACCGCGGTCGCATTGACGAGAATGCGACCCGATGGATCGTAACTGCCCGAGCCCGATGTCACCCGGAATTGCGGCGCCGCCAGCTTGAGGTTGGAAAAGGTGATCAGCCCGTTGGTGTCATAGCCAACGTCGCTGCTGACGATCGCATTGCCGCCGAGGAAATTGCGCGCGCCCGCATTGAAGATCTGCGAAGTGCGCGCGACGACATGGCCCTTGATTCCCCAGCCGCCGTTCGCGGCCGTCACCAGATTGGCGTCGGTGACGATGTTGAGGATGCCGATGCTGTCGATCCGGTAATCGTTCACCCGGCCCTTGAGCGCGCCGGTGTAGCGCCCCGTCGCCATGTTGGCGGCGATGATCGCGGTGGCGTCGATCTTGCTCGATTTGAGGTGAAGATTGTCGGACAGGATCTGGCTGCCGGCGATCGCCAGGTCGCCGTTGATCGCGACATTTTCGAGTAGCCCGCCGGCGGCGGCGTTGAGCCCGGTGACACGGGCCGCCCGCGCGTTGATGGGGATCAGGATGCGGTTCGAATCGACCGTCGCCTTGCCCGACGCGTAGATATTCTCGACGCCCATCTTGCCGAAGCCGATCGCGCCGGCGCGGATCGCATAAGCGACGCTCGGCGTGGCGAACGGGCCGTCGAGCGTGATGCTCGCGGCAGCGTCGCGCGCGCTGAGCTGCGGCGCGACCGCGCCCGGCGTCAGCAGCCGTGCATCGATGTGGAAGCCGCCGAACCGGCTGTTGGCGAGATCGAGCAGCCCCTGCCCGTTCACCGCCAGCGCGCTCGAGCGCAGCGACAGCCGCGTATCGGCCTTTCGCTGATCGAGCGTGGTATCGAGCGCGATGTCGAGTTGCGGCGCGGTCAGCCGTGCGACGGGGCCGGCCATATAGAGACCGGGATGCGCGTTGCCGCGCACCGAGAACGCGCCGCTATGCGCGGTGATGCCGAGATCGGCGAGCGATTGGCCGCCCAGCCTGCCGGTGGCGCGGCCGCTCCAGGCTTTCCAGCTGCCCTTGCCGGAGATGGTGAAAGCCAGCGGCTTGGTCACGCCGCTCATACCGGCGACGATGCCGTTGGCCGGCGACATCAGCCGCGCGTTCACATCGAGCTTGTCGTCGTCGGGCACCGCATCGAGCTTGAGCGCCAGCCGGTCGCCGCCGATCACGCCCGGCCCGCCGAGCGCGGCGGCAGTGGCGACGATCTGCGCGCGGCGATCGGCGATATGCGCGCTGCCGGCGATCCGCACGATCCGCTTGGCGCCCGATACCGGCGCCTCTAGCACCAGCCGATCGATCGCCAGCGTGTTCACGTCGATATCGAGATCGGGCAGCAGCGGCTGATTGGGCTTGCTCGGCGTCGCCTTAAGCACGGGAGTGCGCGCCAGCGTGATCAGCTTGCTGCGCGCCGAGCGAATATCGACATGGTTGTTGACGAAGGCGAACGGCCGCCAGTCGAGATCGATCTCGGGCGAGGTCAGGAACACGCCCTTGGTGTCGCGCACGCGGACGTCCTTCAGCACCATCGCGCCGTAGATCGATCCGTCGATCCGCCCGACCGAGACGTTGAGGCCCGACGCCAGCGTGTAGCCCGCCAGCCGATCGGCGACGAAGCGCCGCCCCGGCCCGGTGTTGAGCCCGGCGACGATCAGCCCGGCCAGCACGATGATCGCGATCACCGCGATCAACAGCCACTTGAGAATGCGCTGCCACAGCGGCGCGCGTTCGACGATCACCGTTTCGATGTCGCTGGCGGGCACGGTTTCTTCGGCCATCAGAACGCCTGGCCGATCGAGATGTAGAGCGCGATCTTGCCATCACCCTTGCGCGGGTTGAGCGGCGTCGCGACGTCGATTCGCAGCGGCCCGAAATTGGTGTAGAGCCGCCCGCCGATGCCGGCGCCGTAGCGCATGCCGCCGAGCTGCGGCAGGCTGCTTTCATAGGCGTTGCCGCCGTCGAAGAACGGCACGATGCCGTAATCGCCGAACCGATAGCGCGCCTCGATCGAGAATTCGTTCAATGACCGCCCGCCGACCGGATCGCCATTGGGATCGAGCGGCCCGAGCCGCTGGAAGCCATAGCCACGCACCGATCCGCCACCGCCGCCATAATAGCGCCGCGACGGCGCGAGATCGTCGCGGCTGACGCCGAGGATCGATCCGGCCCGCGCCCGGCCGGCGAGCACGATGCTCTTCGACACCGGATAATAGCCACTCGCCTCCACCATCGTGCGCGCATAGGGGCTGATCGCGCCCTGCACCGAGGTTTCCGGGCTCAGCGTCAGCTTGAGGCGATAGCCCTTGGTCGGGTTGAGCAGATCGTCCGACGTGTCGAAGCCGGCTTGCAGCGGCAAGGCAACGATGCCGTAAGTCCGCCGCACCGTATCGAGCGCGGCGAAATCATAGACGCTTTCGTTGGTGCCGATCAGATCGACGCCATAGGCATAGGTAAACTTCTTCTGCCACAGCGGTGTCGAATCATACGACCAACGCGCGGATAGCGTGCCGGTGAACGCATCGAACGCGTCGTAATTGGAATGATCGGCCGATGCCGTCAGCGAAAAGGTCTTGTCGCGCTTGCCGGCGTTGGAGCGGCGCATCGTCGCGCTCGCGCCCTGCTCCTGGCTACCCAGGATGCCGGTGAGAATCAGCGCGCCTTCGGGCGGGAACAGGTTGCGGCTGGTCCACGATCCCTGCAGCTTGAAGCCCTCGCCGGTCGAATAGCCCGCGGTGCCGGCCAGCGTGCGCGACGGCCCGGCGACCTGGCGCACCTGCATATCGGCCAGCGTGGTGCCGTCCGGCCCCGGTTTGTCGGTCTCGACCGGCTTGACCGACACCGTCGAGAACAACCCCGTCGCGACCAGCGCCTTGCGCAGATCGTCGGTCTTGCGCTCGTCGTAGAGCTCGCCCTGCTTGAAGCGCGCGATCACCGCGATGTGTTCGGCGCTGAAAACCGGTTTCTTGCCCCGCAGCACGAAGTCGCCGAAGCTCGATCGCGGCCCGAGATCGACCGGCAGCGTGTAATCGCCGAGATAGGTTTCGTCGTCGAGCACGATGTCGCGCGTGCCGAGCTTGGCGAATGGATAGCCCTGCTGCGGCAGCGACAGGCTCACATTGGCCTCGGCGCCCTGCACCCGCGCCGCTTCGATCGGATCGCCGACATGGAGCGGCAAGTCCTTGTCGATCAGCCCCGGCGGCACCGTCGGATCGCTCTTCACCGCGATCGAGCCCAATTTATAGAGCTGCCCCGGTGTCGCGCTGACGATCACGCGGACATGGCCCGGATCGTTGGGCACGCGCTCGATCGTCGAGAGGGCGGTCGCATCGTAATAGCCCAGCGACGTCATCAGCCGCACCGCCAGCGCTTCGTCTTCCTTGGCGCGGGCGTCGACCATCGTCGCATTGTCTGCCTTGCCCTTGCCGTCTTTCAGCGCGGACAGATCGTTGAATTGATCGTCGAGCCCGATCGCGTTGAGCCCGTTGACCACCACGTCGTAGCGCAGCTCAGGCGCCTTCTCTGCGTTGGCCGCCTGTGTCGCGGTCTGCAGCGGCGCGGTGTCGAAGCTGCCGACCGCCGGCAACGGCTCGCCGAGCTCGGCATCCTGCGCCGGCGCTGCCCCCAATGGCGCGGTCTGCGCGCCCGGCGCCGCAGCCTGATCGCCGGCTTGTGCGCCCTGATCGGTCGGCGCGGTTTCGCCCGGCGTCATCGGCTCGAGCGGCGCTTCAATATCATCAGTAATCGGCGGCAGCGCGCCTTCGAACTGCTGATCGGTGAGGATCGGCTTGTCGCCGTTGGGATCGGCCGGCGGTGCGGGCGGCGTCGTGCTGTCGCCTTGCGGCTGATCGGCGGCCGGCGGCGGCGTCTGCTGCGCAGTCTGCGCGGCAACGCTTGCCGGCAGCAACAACGCGCCGGACATCAACGCCCACTCAAAACCCGATCGCACTCGCACGCCCGCTCTGTCTCCACCCAGGCCTGACATGCAACTGCAGCAAACCCCTCGCGCATAAGCAACGGGCGAGAGTCGATTTTTCTCCCGCCCGCCTGAAATAAAAGGGAAACCGCCGCAAGCACGGACCCTGCCCGCCGCTTGACCGTTACGAATCGACCTAGAGCGACGGAGTTGCCCCCTTGACGAATTCCGTAACGGAAGTCGATCCCGCCACGATCCCCGGCGTCGATTCGCACGCGCCCTGGCACCATCCGTGGCGCGCCTGGAAGGCGATTTTCGCGCGCATCTACATCATGGACGGTTATCACCATCTGTCGCTGATGGCGGCGGGCGTGGCGTTCTACGCGTTCCTTTCTTTCGTTCCGTTGCTCGGCGCGGTGGTGATGACCTACGGACTCGTCGCCGACCCCGCGACAGTTGCCGTGCACATGCAGACGATCATCAACCTTGTCCCGCTCGACGCCGCCAAGCTGATCCAGGACCAGTTGACCACCATCGCCACCACCGCCGCGTCGAAGGCGGGAATCGCGTTGATCATCGCGCTGGCCTTTTCGATCTACGGCGCGATGCGCGCCTCGGGCGCGATCATCCAGGCGCTCGGCGTGATCTATGAGGAAGAGGACGGCCGCTCGATGCTGCGGCTCTATTGGCTGTCGGCGCGGATCACCTTGGTCGCGGTGGCAGCCGGCGTCGTTGGGCTGCTCGCCGCCGCGCTGCTCGGCTATCTCGGCAATGCCGTGAACGTGCTCGGCCAAGCGGGCGTGGTCCTCATTCAGGCGATCACCTGGATCGTCGCCGCCGGCATCGCCAGCTTCGCGTTCGGCGTCGCCTATCGCTACGGCCCCGATCGCGCCGACGCGCGGTGGGAATGGCTGTCGATCGGCTCGATCGCCGCGACGGTGCTGTGGCTGATCGCGACCGTCCTGTTCGGGCTCTACGTCGGCAGTTTCGCCAATTACAACGCGACCTACGGTTCGCTCGGCGCGGTCGTCGTGCTGATGATGTGGCTATGGGTATCGGCCTATGCGATCCTGATCGGCGCCGAGATCAACGCCGAGGCCGAGCGCCAGACCGGCGTCGATACGACTACCGGCCCACCGCGCCCGCGCGGCGAGCGCGGCGCGACGGTCGCGGACGCGCTGCCGAGCAAACGCCAGAAGAAGCCGCGGCGGGACAAATATTGAACCCGCGCTAGCCTCGCGCCTTGGCCCTCGCCCGATACCGATGCAGCAACGGCTCGGTATAGCCGTTGGGCTGCGTCAGCCCCTCGAACACCAGCGCCTTGGCCGCCTCGAGCGCGAGGCTCTCGCCGCCCCCCGCCATCGGCCAATACAGCGGGTCGCCGGCGTTCTGCGCGTCGACCGTCGCCGCCATCCGCGCGAACGCCGCTTCCACCTCGCCCTGCGTCGCCACGCCGTGGAGCATCCAATTGGCGATATGCTGCGATGAAATCCGGAGCGTCGCGCGGTCCTCCATCAGCCCGACATCGTCGATATCGGGCACCTTGGAGCAGCCGATTCCCTGATCGATCCAGCGCACGACATAGCCCAGGATGCCTTGCGCGTTATTGTCGAGCTCGCGCGCCACGTCCTCGCGCGACCAGTTACGCCCGCCCGCCAGCGGTGTGGTCAGCAGCCCGTCCAGCCCAGGCACGGCCGCGCCGGCGATCTCGCGCTGCCGGGCGAACACATCGACGGCATGATAATGCAGCGCGTGGAGCGTCGCCGCGGTCGGCGACGGCACCCAGGCGGTATTCGCACCGCTCATCGGATGCGCGATCTTCTGCGCCATCATGTCGGCCATGCGATCGGGCGCCGCCCACATCCCCTTGCCGATCTGCGCCTTGCCGGACAGCCCGTAGGCCAAGCCGATCGCCACATTGCGCTCCTCATACGCCTTAATCCAGGCAGATGATTTCATCTCGGCCTTGGGGATCATCGCGCCGGCGCGCATCGCGGTGTGCATCTCGTCGCCGGTGCGATCGAGGAAGCCGGTGTTGATGAACACGATCCGGTCTTTCACCGCATGGATGCACGCCGCGAGATTGGCCGAGGTGCGCCGCTCCTCGTCCATCACGCCGACCTTGATCGTGTGCCGCGACAGCCCGAGCAGATCCTCCACCGCATCGAACAGCCGATCGGTGAAGCCGCACTCTTCGGGCCCGTGCATCTTGGGCTTGACGATGTAGATCGATCCCGCCCGGCTGTTGCCCAGCGTCCCCAGATGCCGAAGATCGTACAGCCCGATCAGGCTGGTCACGATCGTATCGAGAATGCCCTCGGGCGCCTCGGCCCCATCGGCCAGAATCACCGCAGGCGTCGTCATCAGATGCCCGACATTGCGGACGAACAGCAGCGATCGGCCTGGCAGCGTCAGCGCGCCGCCCTCCGGCGTTTCATACACGCGGTCGGGCGCGAGACGCCGCGTCATCGTGCCGCCGCCCTTCTCGAATGTTTCGGTGAGATCGCCGCGCATCAGCCCCAGCCAGTTGCGATACGCCGCCGCCTTGTCCTCGGCATCGACCGCGGCGATCGAATCCTCGAGATCGACGATCGTCGTCAGCGCCGCTTCGAGCACGACGTCGGCGATCCCCGCCGGATCGTCGCGCCCGATCGGCGACGCGCGGTCGATCACCACCTCGATGTGCAAGCCGTTGTGCGCGAACATCAGCGTTTCGCCGCGCCGCCCGATCAGTTGCGCCGGATCGCGCAGCACCGGCGCGCCGTCCAGCGCCACCCAGCTTCCCTCGGCAAGCGGCACGGCCTCGTCGAGAAACGCCTTGGCACGCGCAATCACTGCCGCGCCGCGCGCCTGATCGTAACCGCCCGGCTCGGCCGCGCCGGGCAAGACGTCCGTCCCATAGAGCGCGTCATACAGGCTCCCCCAGCGCGCGTTGGCGGCGTTGAGCACGAAGCGGGCGTTGAGCAACGGCACCACCAGCTGTGGCCCGGCCATCGTCGCAACCTCGTCATCGACATGGCGCGTGCCGATCGCGAACGGCGCCGGCTCGGGGACGAGATAGCCTATTTCTCGCAGGAAACTTTCCGGCATCTGCAAGCCTGGATGCGCGCCAAACCAATCGTCGATCTGCGCCTGCAACAGATCGCGCATCGCGAGCAGCGCGCGATTCTCCGGGGCGAACCGCGCGAAGATCGCGGCAACGCCGGTCCAGAAGTCATCGGCGGCGATGCCGAGCGGCGGCAGCACCTCGCCGTCGATGAAGCGGGCGAGCGGATCGGCGACGTCGAGGCCGGCACGGATAGGCATGGGATACAGTCCTCCTGACAAAATCGAACGCGATCGGCCTGGGGAGGGCTGGCCCGCTGTAGGGGCGGAAAGGCGTCGATTGCAACGGCTTTCGCCCTCGCCGTCATCTAACCCCTCCCGTCATCCGCAACCCCCATTTCGTCATCCCCGCGAAAGCGGGGACCCATCTCGGACGGCGGGTGATTGGTCCCCGCTTTCGCGGGGATGACGAGAAGAAGTGTCACGCCCAGCCGGTCGGCTAGGCTCTTACCCCCCATCCCCCTCCAGCGCCGCCGCCGCCTGCTCGAGCCGATCGAGCATCCCGCGCAGCGCCGCCAGCTCCTCGCCCGCGAAGCCTGCGAAAATCTGCCGTTCGAGCGCCAGCGCCTTGGGCGCGACCTCGCTGTAGAGCGTCCGCCCGGCGGCGGTCAGCGACAAATGGTGCGATCGCTGATCCTCGGCATTGGGGCTGCGGCTCGCCAGCCCGCGATCGACCAGGGCAATCGCTGCGCGGCTCACCGTCACCTTGTCCATCTGCGTCACGCGGCCGATCGCCTGTTGCGTCATCTCGCCGCCCTCCGCGAGCACCGCGACCAACCGCCATTCAGGGATGCGCAGCCCGAACAGCGCCTGATACGCCGTCGCGATCGCCCCCGACACGCGGTTCGAGGCGATCGACAGCCGATACGGCAAAAAGTCGTCAAGCTTCAGCGTCTTGGCCATGCGTCCCCCAAAAGCCCTCTCCCCGCTTGCGGGGAGAGGGTTGGGAGAGGGGCAGTGCTTAGCGATCCGTTCGCCGCAGCCACCTCTCCCAACCCTCAATATCCCTCGGCCGCTCCCGCCGGCCGCCGCCGGTCGTTCGCGCCTTGCAGCACGCCGGTCTTGGGATCGACCAGGATCGCCTCGTCCGCCCCGATCGCGGCGATCGGTGTCAACTTATAGCCCATCGCCGTCAGCTTCGCGCTTTCGGCGGGATCGAGATAGCCCGGCTCGGTCAGCACCTCATCGGGCAGCCACTGGTGATGGAAGCGCGGCGCATTCACTGCCTGCTGCATGTTCATTCCGTAATCGACCACATCGATGATCGTCTGCAATACCGTGGTGATGATCGTCGATCCGCCGGGGCTACCGGTCACCATGAAGGTCTTGCCATTCGGCCCCAGCACGATCGTCGGCGACATCGACGATAGCGGGCGCTTGCCCGGCCCCACCGCATTGGCCGCGCCCTGCACCAGCCCGAAGCTATTGGGCACGCCGGGCTTCGAAGTGAAATCGTCCATCTCGTTATTGAGGAAGAAGCCGGTGTCGCCCGCCATCTTGCCGACGCCGAACAGATAGTTGAGCGTATAGGTTACCGCGACGGCGTTGCCCTGCGCATCGACCACCGAATAATGCGTCGTGTTGGTGCCCTCGGTGGCGCCCACCCCGCCCTTGATCGCGCTCGACGGCGTCGCCTTGTCGGGCAGGATCGAGGCGCGCAGCTTCGCCGCGTGCGCGTCGGAGATCAGCCGGGCGACGGGATTGTGCACGAACGCCGGATCGCCCAGATCGGTGTTGCGATCGGCAAACGCGCGGCGCTCGGCCTCGACGATATAATGCGTCGCCTGCGCCGATCCGTAGCCATAGCTGCCGAGCGGATAGCCCTCGACGGTCTTGAGGATTTCGCACACCGTCGCCCCGCCCGAGCTCGGTGGCGGCGCGGCGACGATCGTGTGGCTGCGGTAGCTGCACGTCACCGGCGTATCCCAATTGACCGTATAGCCGGCAAAATCCTGCATCGTGAACAGCCCGCCATTGGCCTGGCTCGCCGCCACCATCTTCTGCGCGATCGGTCCGCTGTAAAACGCCTTGCTGCCCTGTCGGGCGATGGCCTTCAGCGTCTTGGCGAGATTGGCCTGCACCAGCCGATCGCCGGCCTTCCACGGCTGGCCGTGATTGAGGAAGATCGCCGCGACATTGGGCTCGATCGCGAAATCCTTGGCGCGCTCGTCGAGGATCTTCACGTCGCCCGGCGCGAGCACATAGCCCTGCTCGGCCAGCGCAATCGCCGGCGCGATCACTTTTTTGAGCGGCATCGTGCCATATTTGGCGAGCGCCTCGTTGAGCCCCATCACCGTTCCCGGCACGCCGACGCCGAGATAGGTCCCCGTGCTGCGGCCGGGCACGACATTGCCCTGGGCATCCTGAAACAGCGCCGCGGTCGCCTTCAGCGGCGCCTTCTCGCGGAAATCAAGAAACAGGTTCTTGCCGCTCGCCAGATGGACGACCATGAACCCGCCGCCGCCGATGTTGCCGCAGCAGGGGTGCACCACCGCCTCGGCGTAACCGACCGCGACCGCGGCATCGACGGCATTGCCGCCGGCCTTGAGGATCGACACGCCGACGTCGGTCGCCAGATGCTCGGCGGCAACGACCATCGCATGCGGCGCGGTCACCGGCGCCGCGCTGCGCCAGTCGCCCGCCACCGGCTGAGCGCTCGATTGGTCGAGCGCGCGCGTCGAAATTTGCGGGGTCGCCGTCGGCGTCTGCTGGGCCGACGCGCCAGACGCCAGCACGAAGCTCGAAAGAGCGGTCAATCCAACAAGCCGCGCGTGCATCATCAAGGCAGGTCTCCCTAAAAATCGATCGAGTCATCCCGCGCATAGAACAACCGCCCGCACTTGCCAAAGCGGCGCGGGAAACCTCCGCTCGCACATCCGTTCGAAAAATTTGAATGAGGGCATGCATGATGGTATAGTTTCATTTGATACTAACTGGAGAGACGCCATGACCGCCGAGCAGAACGACAACCCGATGGGCCTCGATGGCTTCGAATTCGTCGAATTCACCGGCCCCGATCCCGACGCGCTGGCCGATCTGTTCGTCAAGATGGGCTTCACGCATGTCGGCACGCACAAGTCGAAGAACGTTCGCCGCTATGCGCAAGGCGACATCAACTTCCTGTTGAACATGGATAATGCCGGCCAGGTTGCGGGTTTCCGCGAAGCGCACGGCCCCTCTGCCAACGCGATGGCGTTCCGCGTCGCGGATGCGCAGAAGGCGTTGCAGCTCGCTGTCGAAAACGGGGCGGTCGCGGTCAAGGGCGATCGCGGTCAGGGCGAGCTCGACATTCCCGCGATCGAAGGGATCGGTGGCGCGAACCTTTACCTGGTCGACAAGCACCACGATGAAACGATCTACGACACCGATTTCACGCCGACGGGCGCGGGCGTGAACGACAATTCGGTCGGTCTCGATACGCTCGATCATCTGACGCACAATCTGCAGCGCGGTCGGATGGATTACTGGGCACATTATTACGAGACGATCTTCAATTTCCGGCAAATCCGCTATTTCGATATCGAGGGCCAATCGACCGGCCTGTTCTCCAAGGCGATGACCGCGCCCGACAACAAGATCCGTATCCCCTTGAACGAAAGCCAGGACGAGCATTCGCAGATCGAGGAATTCATCAAGGATTATAAGGGCGAAGGTATCCAGCATCTCGCGCTGGCGACCGACGACATCTTCAAGACGGTCGATACGTTGCGCGCCAACGGCGTCCGCTTCCAGACCGCGCCCGACACCTATTTCGATCTGATCGACAAGCGCCTGCCCGGCCACAATCACGACGTCCAGGAAATGCGCAAGCGCCACGTCCTGATCGACGGCGCACCCGAAACCGGCGGCGGTCTGCTGCTACAGATCTTCACCGAAAACATGGTCGGCCCGATCTTCTTCGAGATTATCCAGCGCAAGGGAAACGAGGGCTTCGGCGAGGGCAATTTCAAGGCGCTGTTCGAATCGATCGAGCTCGATCAAATTCGCCGCGGTGTCGTGCCGGGGAAAGTCGAGGCTTGACCGCAATGTCCTCTCCCTCGAGGGGAGAGGATACGAAGACTTGGCAGCTTGCTGCCTAGTCGCAGTTGGTGAGGGTGGAGCCCCGAGGGTGAACGGCAGTATCTGCCGCCCCACTCTCACCAAGCTACGCTAGCGAGCAAGCTCGCAAGCTTTGCTATCCTCTCCCCTCAAGGGAGAGGATAATTATGTCTAACTATATGACCGGCTTCGGCAACCACTTCGCCACCGAAGCGATTGCCAGCGCTCTCCCCGTCGGCCGCAATTCGCCGCAAAAACCGGCGTTCGGGCTGTATACCGAGCAGCTCTCCGGCACGGCGTTCACCGCGCCGCGACATGAGAACCGCCGATCGTGGCTCTATCGCCTGCGGCCCTCGGCGGCACACCCGGCCTTCACCCGCTACGACGGCGCCAAGCTGTTCGCGCCCGGCGTCGTCGAGCAGCCGTTCGCGCCCAACCGGCTGCGTTGGGGACCGTTAGGCATCGACGGCGACGCCGACTGGCTCGACAGCCTCACGACGATGGTCGTCGCCGGCGACGGCCCGACGACACAGGCCGGCGTCGCGGTCCACATCTACCGCGCTACCAAGGACATGGAAAATCGCGCCTTCGTCAGCGGCGACGGCGAGCTTGTCGTCATTCCCGAACAGGGCCGGCTCACACTGTTGACGGAGCTTGGCCGGATCGACCTGAGGCCCGGTGAAATCGCGCTGATCCCGCGCGGCGTCCGCTTTCGCGTCACGCTGCCAGACGGCAGCGCGCGCGGCTATGTCGCGGAGAACCACGGCCAGCCATTCCGCCTCCCCGATCTCGGCCCGATCGGCGCCAACGGCCTCGCCAACCCGCGCGATTTCGAAACGCCGGTCGCCTGGTTCGAGGATGCGGAGGGCGATTTCGAGCTGGTCCAGAAATTCCGCGGCTCGCTGTGGACCACCAATCTCGGCCGCAGCCCGCTCGACGTCGTCGCCTGGCACGGCAATTTCGCACCGTGCAAATACGATCTGTTCAAGTTCAACACGATCGGCAGCATCAGCTTCGATCATCCCGATCCGTCGATCTTCACCGTGCTCACCTCGCCCAGCGACGTGCCCGGCACCGCCAACGTCGATTTCGTCATCTTCCCGCCACGCTGGCTGGTCGCCGAGAACACCTTCCGGCCGCCGTGGTTCCACCGCAACGTGATGAGCGAATGCATGGGGCTGATCACCGGCGCCTATGATGCCAAGGCGGAAGGCTTCCAGCCCGGCGCGCTGTCGCTGCACAATCAGATGAGCGGCCACGGCCCCGATGTCGCAAGCTGGAAGGGCGCGAGCGCGGCAGCGCTCAAGCCGCACAAGATCGAGGACACGATGGCGTTCATGGTCGAAAGCCGCTGGATCTTCTCGCCGACCGAGCATTCGCTGAAGACGAGCGCGCTCGACGAGGATTACGACCAGGTGTGGTCGGGATTTCCCAAGGCGACCGTCCCGTCAGAACAGGGTTAACGTGCCGGTAGTTAATAGCACACGGGCTCGTCCAATATCGGCACGCTGAAAATGCCGGGGTGGCCAGCCGTCCTGTTTTGAGCGACCGTTCGACCAGCGAACGGGAGACCTAAGATGCGTAGACAGACGATAGCGATGGCCGCGGCGGCGCTGCTCATCGTCGGCACGGCCGGAATCACTGGCGGCGTCGCGCTGAGCGGCTCGCCGACGCCAAAGGCCGCCGCCGTTTCGCATCCCGGTCGCCTCGCCGAGCCCACCAAGCGCCTTGAGCCCGCCATCGCCGCGGCGCCCGCGCCGCAGCCCGATCCGGCGGCCTATGTCGTCAAGCATATCCTCACCGTCGATGGCCCGATGCGCCAAGGCGATTATTATTGGGATGAGACCGGCGCGCCCGAGGGACAGCGGGTCATCACCATCGATCTCGCCGCCGGCACGATCTCGATCTTCCGCGCCGGCTACGAGATCGGCACTGCGGTGATCATCGCCGGCGACGATGAAAAGCCGACCCCGCTCGGTATCTTTCCGATCACGCAGAAGGACGCCGATCACCACTCGACGATCTACGATGGCGCGCCGATGCCCTATATGCTGCGGCTGACCAACGACGGCATTTCGATCCATGGCAGCGAAGTCGGCGACGGCTATGTTACGCATGGCTGCATCGGCGTGCCGGTTGCATTTGCGCGCAAGCTGTTCGGCGCGGTCAAGCTCGGCGACCGCGTGATCATCACCCGCGGCGAAATGCTCGACCTAGGCGACGCGATCACCGCGGCATGATCGAACCGCCTTCGTAACGGGTTGATCGAGATCAGCACGATTGGCGGGAACGCGACGACGCTCTGCTCGTCTAATCGGCATGTCATCATCCCTATCCCCGATGTTTCCCTGGGCCCATGAAGCCCAGGACAAGCTGGAAGCCATGCTGTTCACGCATGTCGAGCAGCGCACTTTTCCGTGTGTCGGGGCGAAGGCGGCGCTGGCCAAAGGTACGCTGCATGTGCTCGCCTGCAGCCGCATCGACAGCGCGTGGGACGATCTGCGCATCCACGACGGGCTGATGCGGCTGGCGAGCGATTATCGCCGCGATCCGCAGCTTTACCGCAGCTTCGCGGTGGTGTTCGACGGACCGGTCGATCTCGACGAGGCGGCATTCGAGGCGGCGCTCTGGCAGCGCGTCCAGTCGCTGTCGGACAAGGACGTATGGCGTGGGCAGGATTATGACTCGCGCGTCAGCCCCGATCCGTCGAACCCGCATTTCTCGTTGAGTTTCGGCGGCGAAGCGTTCTTCATCGTCGGGCTTCACCCCAACGCCAGCCGGCCGGCGCGACGCTTCGATCGCCCGGCCCTGGTATTCAATCTGCACGATCAGTTCGAACGACTGCGCGCCGAGAACAAATATGAAGGCATGCGCGAAAAGATCCTGACGCGTGACGAAGCGCTGGCCGGATCGCGCAACCCGATGCTTGCGCGCCACGGCGACGCCAGCGAAGCGCGCCAATATAGCGGCCGAATCGTCGACGAAAGCTGGTGCGCGCCGTTCGATTACACGGGAGAAGCCCGATAGAAACGCACACGATCCCCGAACGCAGCGGCACCGCATTTCGGTTGAACAAGGGCGATCGGCTGATCGTGATCGATCCGCGCGGCGAGCAAGTCGCCGATCTTCTGGCGTTCAACGCCGACGATATCGACGAGGTGATCTCATCGGGCCGCACGCTCGATTATGCCGAAACGATCCGGCTGACGACCGGCCACAAGCTCTATTCGAACCGATCGAACGTGCTGCTCGAAATCGAGGAGGACACGGTCGGCTGTCACGATTTCCTGCTCACCCCGTGTTCGGTCGATACCTTTCGGCATTTCTACACCGATCTGCCGGTCCATCGCGGCTGTTTCGGCAACCTCGCCGAGGCGCTCGAGCCTTATGGGGTGACGGCCGATCGCATTCCGATCGCGTTCAATTGCTTCATGAACGTGCCGATCGACGCCGACACCGGCAAGCTGCGCGTGCTCCCGCCGATCAGCAAGGCGGGCGATCACATCACCTTTCGCGCGGCGATGGACGTCGTCATCGGCCTCACCGCCTGTTCCGCTCCCGATAGCAATGGCGGCAGCTTCAAGCCGATCGATTACCGCATCGAACCGGCTTGAACGTCTTGCCCTCCGCCGCCGCCGAAGGCTCGTAGGAGTGACTTGAAGCCGAGATAGATTGGCTCGGCATTGGCGTAACGTATCCGCCGCGCGATCGGTCTCGCCACCGACTTTCTTGACGCCTAACGCCGCATCGACAGGATCGCCGCGGCGCGCTTCGCCAGCGATTGCATCGCGGCGATCGTATCCGCACTGGTCAGTGATCGCGGCGCCGGATCGATCGCGCACAGCGTTCCGAAGAAGCTGCCGTCGGCGAGCACGATCGGGAACGACGCATAACTCTCGAAGCCGTAAAGCACGGGCGTGTGGTGCGTCCGCCAGTCCGGATGATCGGCGACGTGATCGATCACCACCGCGCTGCCGCTCTGGCGGATATCGTTGCAGATCGTCGTTTTCAGATCGAGCTCGTCGCCGGGATCGAGCCCGAATTCGATCTTGTCGAGCACCTGGCAGGCGATCCAGCGCGCATCGGTGACGCGCGCCACCGCCGCGAACCCCATATCGGTGATCGCGCACAGCTCCGCGAGGATCTCGCGAATGGCGTCGTCGTCGGCGCTAGCCACCGCCGACCGGACCAGATCGTCCACCGTCAGCTCTTCATTTGCCGCGCGACCGCCTTCAGCGTCGCCGCGCCATAAGGCGGCTTGAGCCCGGCCAGTTTGGCGACGTCGAGCTTTGCCTGTTTGAACACCGCCTTGGCGTGACTGAAGGTGCGAAACCCGTCCTGCCCGTGATAGCTGCCCATGCCCGACGGCCCGACGCCCCCGAACGGCAGCTCCTCCATCGAGACGTGGAAGATCACGTCGTCGAGCGTCACCCCGCCCGAGATCGTGCGATCGAGCACGCGGCGGCGCTCCGCGTCATCCTTGCCGAAATAATAGAGGCCGAGCGGCCGATCGCGGCGGTTCACTTCGGCGATCGCGCCGTCGATCGTGTCGTAGCGGCGGATCGGCAGGATCGGCCCAAAGATTTCCTCCTGCATCAACGTCATGTCGTCGGTCACGTCGCGGACGATGTGGAGCGGCATCTTGCGGCTGTTGGTGCCGCCGAAATCCTCGTTTGCCGGGTTGACCGTCTCGATCGTCGCGCCCTTGGCGCGGGCGTCGTCGAGCCAGTCGCTCAGCCGCTGGAAATGCCGATCGTTGACGATCGAAGTGTAATCGGGATTGGCGAGCAACGTCGGGTACATCGCCGCCGCGGCGGTCTTCAGCCCCTCGACGACGCGCGGCTCCTCCTCGGTCGGCACCAGCATGTAATCGGGCGCGAGACAAATCTGCCCAGCATTGAGCATCTTGCCCAGCGCGACACGCTCGGTCGCCTGTGCGAGATCGGCCGAACGACCGAGAATCACCGGCGATTTGCCGCCGAGCTCCAGCGTCACCGGCGTCAGATTGTCCGCCGCCGCATGAAGGATATGCCGGCCGATCCCGGTCGCGCCGGTGAACAGCAGGTGATCGAACGGCAGCTCGGCGAAAGCCTTGCCGACATCGGGCCCGCCCGAAACGAACGCGAGTTCTTCGCTCGGAAAATAATTGCGGACCATTTCCTCGAACAGCGCCGCGGTGCGTGGCGTATATTCGCTGGTCTTGACCATCGCGCGGTTGCCCGCGGCGAACGCCCCCGCGACCGGGCCCATCACCAGATTGACCGGAAAATTCCACGGCGCGATGATGCCGATCACGCCCTTGGGCTGATATTCCACCCACGCCTTCGCGCCGAGCAGCCCGAGCGGAAATTGCACCGCGCGCTTGTCCTTCGCCGCCCAGCTATCGACATGCTTGATCGCGTGATTGATCGGCGCGACCGAGCCGGCGATATCGGTGACCATCGATTGCTCGCGGCTGCGGTGGCCGAAATCCTCCGACAGCGCGTCGCAGAAACGCGCGGCATTGTCGGTGATCATCGCCGCGGCGCGCTTCAGCCGATCCTTGCGGATCGAAAGCGACACCGGCAATTCGGCCATGAACGCGGCGCGTTGCTGATCGAGAATGTCGCGCATCGTCATTGCGAAAGTCCTTCCTGCGCCGTTGCCGAACAGCCGATCAGCCCACCGACCGGCACGATCACGGTATCCTTGCCCGGCCGTTCGATCGTCAGCGTGCCCGACGGCACGATCGCCCCGCCGGTCAGTTGCGCGCGCGATTGCACGTTGATGTCGAGCACCGCGGTGACGTCGCCGCCCTGATAGGTGGTGGTCTGATCGAGCCCGAAACCGCCGGCGCCGCTCGCCGAAGCGCGCGCATAATCGCTCAGCTTGCCGTCGAGCGCGACGCGCAATTGCGCCGGGTCGGCGCTCGCCATCGCGATCAGCACATGGCTCGCGCCGGCGCTCCAAAGATAGGCGGCGCAGCCGCGCGCGGGTAGCTGCTGCTTGGGAATCTCGCCGATCGGCAAGCCATCGACCGAGGCGATCAGCGGCGCCGGCGCGGGTGGCGTATCACGGCGCGCCGCGGCGGGCGCGGCGGCGAGGACGAAGCCAAGCATCAGAGAAGGCGCGATCATGGAGCAAACGCTAGCATGACCAGCCACGCCGGGTAAGCCGCGATCGCCAGCAGCGCGCCGAACGGCAGCCGATCGTCGCCGCGCACCCCTTGCCCGGTCAGCAAACGCACAAGCAGCAGCGCGAATCCCACCGCGCAAGCGAGCACCAGCACCGCGGGCAGCAGCCGCCAGCCGAGCCATAAGCCGATCGCGCCGAACAGCTTGGGATCACCGCCGCCCAGCCCCTCCCGACCCCGCGCCAGCCGATAACCCCGCGCGATTGCCCATAGCACCGCGAACCCGGCGGCGCCGCCGATCAGCCGATCGACGAGCGGCGGATCGATGCCGAGCGCACCCGTCGCCACTCCCGCGAGCGCGAGCACCAGCGTCAGCCGATCGGGCAGCCAGAACGCCGTCACGTCGAGCGCGGCGAGCGCCAGCAACAGCCAACCGAACAATGCCCCCGCCGCCGCAACCGGCGCCGGGATCGCCAGCCCGGCGGCGACACCGATGACGAGCGCGGTCGCCTCGATCTGCCAGTGCCGTGGGTCGATCGCCGCGCCGCACGATCGACATCGCCCGCGTTGCAGCGCGGCGCTCAGCAGCGGGATCAGCTCGACGGGGCCGAGCGCGCGCGCGCAGCCATCGCAGGCCGAGCGCCCGGTCAACACCGATCGCTCCTGCGGCCAGCGGATCACCAGCGCCGCGATGAAACTCCCGGCGATCGCGCCGAGCAGGCCGAGCGCCAATGGCCAGGCAAGCGCGGCGGTCACGGCGCCTTCTTGCGCCACAGATAGCGATAGACGCCGAACAGGTTGATCCCGAACAGGACGATATTCTGCGTGCCGAGCGCCCAATCGCTCGACAGCGCCGCGCCGGCCATCCAGGCGATCGACGAGCCGACGAAGATCACGAACCCCCAGCCGGTCACCCGCCGCCCCGAATCGAGCGACACCATGAAGGCGGCGAGGATGCCGCTGATCGACGCGGCCCATTTGAGGATTTCGGTGACCGTGTCATGCATCGGCGGGAGATAGGCTGTCGCCGCTGCTGCGTCATCCACGATCGTCATTTCCTCCCTCTTCGTCATTCCCGCGCAGGCGGGAACTCATCTCCGGACGGTTGCGCTAGGGGTAGCCGGCCGTGATGGGTCCCCGCTTTCGCGGGGATGACGGTCGGGTGTTTGTAAACCGACCCCGCGCCGCCTAGATCGATCTCAACCAGACATCACCGGAGAGCCCTCAATGTCCGCCGATCCCGTCGTCATCCTGTCCTATGCGCGCACGCCGATGGGGAGCTTCCAGGGCTGCCTGTCAGGCGCGAGCGCGACCGAACTCGGCGCGGCGGCGGTCGGCGGGGCGGTGGCGCGCGCGGGCGTGGCGGCGGACGCGATCGAACGCATCTACATGGGCTGCGTGCTCCCCGCCGGGCTCGGACAGGCACCAGCGCGACAGGCGGCGCTCAAGGCCGGCCTGCCGCAGCATATCGAGGCAACCACGCTCAACAAGATGTGCGGCTCGGGCATGCAGGCGGCGATCATGGCGACCGACACGCTCGCTGCGGGGTCGGCCGATCTGCTGATCGCCGGCGGCATGGAGAGCATGACCAATTCGCCTTACCTGTCGATGAAGCATCGCTCGGGCGCGCGGATCGGGCATGATCGGCTCTACGATCACATGTATCTCGACGGGCTCGAAGATGCGTACGAGCCGGGCAAGCTGATGGGCAGCTTTGCCGAGGAGACCGCGGCGGAATATCAATTCACCCGTGAGGCGCAGGACGAATTCGCCATCCAGTCGCTGCACCGCGCGCAGAAAGCGCAGCAATCCGGTGCGTTCGACCGCGAGATCGTGCCCGTCGAGGTCAAGACCCGCAAGGGATCGGACACGATCACGCTCGACGAGCAGCCCGCGCGCGGCGACGTCGCCAAGATCCCGACGTTGAAACCCGCCTTTTCGAAGGACGGCACGATCACCGCCGCCAATGCCTCATCGATTTCGGACGGCGCCGCTGCGCTGGTGATGACGCGCCAGTCGGTCGCCGATCGGCTCGGGCTCAAGCCGATCGCGCGCGTCGTAGCGCATGCCGGCCACGCCCATGCGCCGGCCAAATTTACCACCGCGCCGGTGTTCGCGATGCGAAAGGCGCTCGACAAGGCCGGCTGGTCGATCGGCGACGTCGATCTGTTCGAGGTCAACGAGGCGTTTGCCTGCGTCGCGATGATCGCGATGCGCGATCTCGGCATTAACCATGACGTGCTTAACATCCATGGCGGCGCCTGCGCGCTCGGCCATCCGATCGGCGCCAGCGGCGCGCGGATCATGGCGACGCTGCTCTCGGCTATGCAAGCCAATGACGCGAAGCGCGGCCTTGCCTCGCTGTGCATCGGCGGCGGCGAAGCGACCGCGATGGCGGTGGAATTGATCGACTAGAGCGACAGACTTTAATTGCGGCTCATCTTCAAGCCGCTCGGGCTGAGCTTGTCGAAGCCCGCCGCACCGATAGAAAACGCCCTTCGACAAGCTCAGGGCGAACGGGCTGGATTTTACGATCGTCGCTCTAGGCCCGGCTGCGTCCCAGCGTCGCCAGCCCGAGCAGGCTGAGCACGCCGGCCACGACCAGGTAAACGCCGACCAACCCCAACCCACCCCGCGCGGCGAGCGCCTGGGCGATCACCGGGGCCAATCCGCCGCCGATGATGCCGCCGAGGTTGAAGGTCATCGAGACGCCGGTGTAGCGCACCCCTGCGGGGAACAGGCTCGGCAACCATGCGCCAAGCGGCCCGTAGGCGAAACCCATCACCAACAGTGCGGCGGCGAGCCACAGCCAAACGACGAACAGCGACGGCGCACCGAGCATCGGCCCCATCGCCAGCCCGACGAGCACGGTGCCGATAAACCCCCAAGCGAGCATCCGCACCGGCCCGGTGCGATCCGCGATCACGCCCGAAATCAGGATGCCGATCGCGAGGAACAGGATCGCGGCCAGCTCGATCGCCAGAAACGCCTGCCGATTGTGGCCCAACGTCGTCGTTTCATATCCCATCGCAAAAGCGGTCGCGAGATAGAAGATCGCGAAGCAGGCGACGACGCCGATCGTGCCGGCCAATGTTGCACGGAGATGCCCCTTCAGCAGCGCCGCGATCGGCACCTTGGGCAACGCCTCGGCCTCCGCGGCGGCGAGGAAAGCCGGCGTTTCGGTAAGCTTGAGCCGCACCCATAGCCCCAGCCCGACGAGCACCGAGCTCGCCAGGAACGGCAGCCGCCAGCCCCAGTCGCGAAACTGCTCGTCGCTGAGAAACAGGCCGAGCAGCAGGAAGAAGCCGTTCGCCGCGATGAAGCCGACCGGCGCGCCGAGCGGCGGGAACATGCCGTAGCGATTGCGCCAGCCCTCGGGCGCATTCTCCACCGCCAGCAGCGCCGCGCCGCCCCACTCGCCGCCCAGCCCGAGCCCCTGGCCAAGCCGCAGCACGCACAACAGCAGCGGCGCGATCCAGCCGGCCTGCGCATAACTCGGCAAAAAGGCGATCGAGACGGTCGATCCGCCCATCAGCACGAGGCTGGCGACGAGCGTCGATTTGCGACCGACGCGGTCGCCGAAATGGCCGAACAGCACCGCGCCGACCGGCCGGGCGACGAACGCCAGCCCGAAGCTCGCGAACGACAGCATCAACTGCACCGATTTGTCCTCCGCGGGGAAGAACAGCGGCCCGAACACCAGCGCCGCGGCAGTCGCGTAGATGTAGAAATCGTAGAATTCGACCGCAGTGCCGATCAGGCTGGCGAACAGGATGCGGCGATGCGACGCGATTCCGTTTCGTTCCGCCATATCTTTGCCCCTTCGTTCATCCGCGAGTCACCCGCGCGCTGCTTGATAGCGGCTGATCCAGGCCCGGCAACAAGAGGCGGCGATGCGAGATCGAAAAGCAGCGCGTATCTGGAAAGCGGCGCTCGCCGCGGTCGCGGCCGGCGCGCTCGTTGCCCATGGCAATCCCGTTCAACCCATTACGCGGAACACCGACGTCGCTGTGATCAGCGCGGCGAAGCTGGGGGACGCGGCGGCGCGGTTCGTCGGGCGGCGGCTCGAGGTCTAACCACCCTAGTCGGATCAGCCGACCAGCCGGATGCCCGTCAGCAACAGCCAATAGAGCCCGCCGGCCAGCAGCATCGCCGCCGGCAGCGTCAGCAGCCAGGCCGCGACCATGTGCAGGATCGTCCGCTTCTGCAGCCCCGATCCATTGGCGACCGCGGCGCCGCCGACACCGCTCGTCAGGATATGGGTGGTCGACACCGGCATGCCATATAGCTCGGCCAGCAGGATGGTGCCCGCCGCGACCAGTTCGGCCGAGGCGCCCATCCCATAGGTCAGATGGATCTTGCCGATCCGCTCTCCCACCGTCCGCACGATCCGTTTCCAGCCGATCATCGTACCGAGCCCGAGCGCAATCGCGACGATCGCCTTCACCCAGAACGGGATATAGCGCGTGCCTTGCTGGAGATGGTCCTGATAACCCTTCAGCGTGGCGATTTCGGCGGAGGAGAAATGCGCGCCGGCCGCCTTGTCGCCGGTCACCAATTTGGTGGTATCGAGCACCAGATACATGTCGTTGCGCAGATTTGATGTCGCCGCCGCCGGCACCTTGCTCAGCGAGCCGTAGCTTTCGATCCCGGCGCTGACATTATGCGAAACCGACTCCAGCGCCCCGTACACGGCGGGTGATGCGGCGCGCCGCACCTCGAGCGCGTGTGACAAGGTGACTCGCGCCTGATCGACCGGCATCGGTGTGCCGCCATGCGCCTCGAAGATCGCCGCCGCGCCGTTGGCGGATTGCACGAAGGCCGGCATCGCGCTCTCTGGCATCGTGCGGTTGAGCGCATAGGCAGTCGGCGCGCAGCCGATCAGGATCAGCATGATCAGCCCCATGCCCTTCTGACCGTCATTGCCGCCGTGCGCGAACGACACTGCGGTGCAGGTCGCGATCAGCAGCGCGCGGATGCCCTTGGGGGGCGGCTGGTTGCGTTCGGGCTCACGGTAAAGCTCGGGCTTGCGGATCAGCAGCTTCATCACCCACAGCAGCACCATTGCGCCGAAAAAGCCCATCATCGGGCTTATCAACAGCGCAGACAACACGTTGCGCGCCTGGCCCCAATCGACGCCCGAGGTGCCGGCGCCGCCGCCGATCAGCTGGTTAGCCAGCCCGACGCCGAGGATCGAGCCGATCAGCGCGTGGCTCGACGAATTGGGCAGGCCGACGAACCAGGTCGCGAGATTCCACAACACGGCGGCGAGCAGCAGCGCGAAGATCATCGCATAGCCCGCCGCGCTGCCGATATGCAGGATCAGCTCGACAGGCAGCAGCGTGATGATCGAATAGGCAACCGCCCCCGACGAAACGATCACGCCAAGGAAGTTGAATACGCCCGACCAGATTACCGCGACCGTGGCCGGCATCGAATTGGTGTAGATCACCGTGGCGACCGCGTTGGCGGTGTCGTGGAAGCCGTTGACGAATTCGAACCCCAAGGCGATCAGCAGCGCGAGCCCGAGAAACAGAAACGCGCCAAGCTGCAGGCTTTCGCCGACTTGCCTGGTATCGACGAAGATCGAAAAGCCGGCATAGGCAAGTCCTGCCACCAGTACGACGAGGAAGGCCCAGCGCCCGGCAGGATGAAGCGGTTGATCGAACCGCGGGCTCGCGCGCGTGCCCGCCGACTCGTCCGCGTCGAAGAAATTTGTGGCCATGTTCCGGCCATTGCGCGGCTGTGTGACAGGTTGATGACAGTCAACCCTCGCGCCGACGCCACGCTATACGTAGTCGGCAAGCACCAACGTCACGTCGCGACGCCGACCCTGGTGCTCGATCGTCAGCGCGACGCTGGCGCCTGGCGGGCGAGCGAGCGCTTGGATCAGTCTGGCAAGCGTCGTATCGACCACGACGTCGCCCGGGACGATGCCGGCCTGCGCCGCCGGGCTGCCTCGGCCGACATCGGCGACGATCAGTCGATTGCCGTGCTGATCGACCCACAGTCCCGATGTCGGCGCGCGCGCGCGAAGCGGCGCGACGTGGTTGGGCTGAATCAGCACGCGACGCCGGTGGACGTCGGCGGCGAAGTTGAACTGGCGGATCAGCGGCAACCCGATGATGCCGTCACTGGAGCGCTGGCCACGCTGGCCGCCCTCGAGCCGCACCAGCGGCCGATCGAACGCGACCGGACCGATCACGGCGCGCTCAGCGCGCACCAACCGGCCAATCGCGTCTTGTCCACCGATGCCGCTGCCGCGAAGCGGTGCGTAATTGATCCCGCTATCGTTCCAATATCGGGTGCGCCGCGCGGCCTCCGGAAAAAGAATAATCTCCCCGGGTGCGCCGGTATCGAGCAAGCACCGGAACGGCTGATCATCGATGATGACCGTAACGATCATCCGCGCCGCGCCCCTGCTCTCGTGGCTGATCCTCGAATCGACCGCGGTAAAGCCGGGGATGCTATCGAATCCGTGCGGATAGATGCGCCATTCGCCGGCGTCGAAATCGAGCACGCTGTCATACCCGGTCACCGCGCCCGCCGCGAGCGTGCCACGCACGTCCCTGCCCAGGCCGTGGCCATCGCGCCCGTTAAAGACGACATCCGAGAGATGCAGCTGGCCGCCGATCGACAACGTATGGGCGCGGTAGAGCGCGCTATTCTCATCGCCGCCAATGCCGCGCAAGCGCTCGCTCGCGACGACCGTCAGCTTGAGATCGCGGGCGAGATCATTGTCGATCAGGCTCATCGTGCCGCCGGTGTCGATCATGAAGAAATAGGGATCGCTTCCATTGATCCCGCAAGCGACCAACACGCGGTCATCGACCGCGATCGGCACGATGATCGGCGCCTCGGCCGCCGCCGCGCGCGTCGCCAGTAGCGGCAACGCCGCGCCCATTCCGATGCCCGCCACTACGCTTCGCCGTGAAATCATGCGCTTCCTCCGTCGCTTGCCGGCATCGTGCCCAGCCGGACGCGACCGTGCAACCCCGCGCCACGCATCCGTTATTGCCCCGCGGCTCCGCGTTCCCTACCTGTTCACCGATGACCCTTCCCGCGCCTGCCCCCGACGATCCGCCCTATCTGCGCGGCCTCAATCCGCCGCAGCGCGAGGCGGTGCTGACCACCGAGGGTCCGGTGCTGATCATCGCCGGCGCCGGCACCGGCAAGACCGCAGCGCTGACCGCGCGGCTCGCGCATCTGCTGTTCACCAAGCGCGCCTGGCCGTCCGAAATCCTGTCGGTCACCTTCACCAACAAGGCGGCACGCGAGATGCGCCACCGCGTCGGCAAGATGGTCGGCGATGTGGTAGAAGGGATGCCGTGGCTCGGCACCTTCCACGCGATCGGCGCGAAAATGCTGCGCCGCCATGCCGAACTCGTCGGGCTGCAAGCGAATTTCACCATCCTCGACACCGACGACCAGTTGCGACTGTTGAAGCAACTCGTGCTCGCTGCCGATATCGACGAAAAGCGCTTCCCGGCGCGCAGCCTCGCCGGGCTGATCGATCAGTGGAAGAACAAGGGGCTTACCCCGTCGGACGTCGATGCCGGCGAGTCCGAACGCTACGCCAACGGCCGCGGCGGCGAATTGTATCGGCAATATCAGGAGCGGCTGAAGGCGCTCAACGCCTGCGATTTCGGCGATCTGCTGCTGCACATGCTGGTGATCCTGCGCACGCACCGCGACGTGCTCGCCGATTACCAACGCCGCTTCAAATATATCATGGTGGACGAATATCAGGACACCAACGCCGTCCAGTATCTATGGCTGCGGCTGCTCGCGCAGGAACGCAAGAACATCGCCTGCGTCGGCGACGACGATCAGTCGATCTATTCGTGGCGCGGCGCGCAGGTCGAAAATATCCTGAAGTTCGAAAAGGACTTCCCGGGCGCGGCTGTCATCCGGCTCGAACAGAATTACCGATCGACCCCGCACATCCTCGGCGCCGCCTCGGGCGTGATCGCGCAGAACAGCGGCCGGCTCGGCAAGACCTTGTGGACCGAGCTCGACGCTGGCGAAAAGGTCAAGGTGCTCGGCGTGTGGGACGGCCCCGAGGAAGCGCGCCGGGTCGGCGAAGAAATCGAGGCGTGCCAGCGAAACGGCAAGAGCCTCGACGATGTCGCGATCCTCGTCCGCGCGCAGCACCAGACGCGCGAGTTCGAGGACCGCTTCATCGCGATCGGCCTGCCTTACCGGATCGTCGGCGGTTTCCGCTTCTACGAACGCGCCGAAATCCGCGATGCGCTGGCCTATCTGCGCATCGTCCACCAGACCGCCGACGATCTCGCCTTCGAGCGCATCGTCAACGTCCCCAAGCGCGGCCTCGGCGACAAGGCGGTGGCCAAGGTCCACCAACTCGCCCGCACCGAGGGTGTTCCGCTGTCGATCGCCGCGGCGCGCATCCTCGATACCGACGAGCTCACCCCGCAAGCGCGGCGCAGCCTCGGCAATTTCGTCGGCGACGTCGCCCGCTGGCGTGCGCTGGAATTGCCCCATCCCGATCTCGCGCGCCAGATTCTCGACGAGAGCGGCTACACTGCGATGCTCCAGGCCGACAAAAGCGCCGAATCCGCCGGCCGGCTGGAGAACCTCACCGAGCTCGTCCGCGCGATGGAGGAATATGATAGCCTGGGCGCGTTCCTGGAGCATGTCAGCCTCGTCATGGACAACGAGGGCGCGGCGGACGAGGCCAAGGCGACGATCATGACGATCCATGCGGCCAAGGGGCTCGAATACGACACCGTCTTCCTGGTCGGTTGGGAGGAAGGGCTGTTCCCCTCGCAGCGCGCCTTGGATGAGGGCGGGCTCGCCAGCCTCGAGGAGGAACGCCGCCTCGCCTATGTCGCGATCACGCGTGCACGGCGCCGCGCGGTCATCATTCACGCCGCCAACCGCCGCATCTACGGCCAGTGGAATTCAAGCATTCCCAGCCGCTTCGTCGGCGAGCTTCCCACCGATCATATCGAGAGCGAAAGCACGATGTCAGGCGGCGCATCGCTGTGGCAGGCAAACTGGTCCGAACGCGCCGATCCCTTCGCCGACGTAGCGCGCGGCGCCGGACGCGGCCCCGGCTGGCAACGCGCCGCCGGCGTCGATCTGAAAAATCCAGGCGGCTACACTGCCCGCACCTTCTCCCGCGAGCCGAGCCGTGTACTTGAAAGCCGCGCCAGCGCCATCAGCCTGGGCAACAAGGGCCGCGACGATCTGTCGGTGGGCATGCGCGTGTTCCACCAGAAGTTCGGCTATGGCGAGATCGCCGAGATCGAAGGCAACAAGCTGGAGATCGATTTCGAACAGGCCGGCAGGAAGCGGGTGATGGATAGCTTCGTCAGCCTTGGGTGACGCTAATGTAGCGCGCGGCGAGATCGCGCCTCGCCCGGCTCGACATCGACCGCACGACAGGTTCGACGCCAGATACGCCTCTATCTGATCGTCACGGCCGCGATCTTCCTGCTTCTCTCCGGCTCGCATGTCGGGCGTCTGACGATCGAAGGCGGCCGACCCCCTGCGCGCCGATCACTTGATCGTTTTCGCCTCGAAATTCTCCTTCGCCGATCGGCTGATTCCCTGCGCACGCCATTCATCGACGGTGTGGCAGATCATCTGACGAGTCGGCTTGTCGAACAGGCACAGCTGTCGGTTGCCGTCCGGCGGTGGCGGGGGCGTGTAGACGTTGCGGCCGACGGTCGATGGCGAGGCCGGATTGACCGGGAGCACGACGCCCGATCCCTGCGCTTGCGGCGCAGGGGATGCGGCGACGATGAGCGGCAAGACGGCCATTGCGCCGATCCGGACTGCGAGGGATTTCACCATCATTTCGACAGCATAGCACGAGCTACGCGACGCTGCCACGCTGCCACGCTGCCACGCTGCCACGCTGCCACGCTGCCAAGATGCAGCGCGCGACCGCGCTACTCCTTTCCCATCTTTTCGTTCCAGATGCGCTCTTCTTCGGCGTGGCGCTCTTGACGCGCGATCCGGCGCTGCTCGCGCAGACGGCGGCGTCGCTGGCGGTAAAGTACCAGCGCCGCGATCGCGACCAGCACGACGACGATCAACACGGTCAACATTGGCAACGCACCTCCGCGACGCGATCTATCGACGCTAACATGACCGGCAGATGAAAGCGGCGTGAAACCTGCGCTCGGCTCAGCATGCCACCGCGCCGGATCATCGCTTCGGCGCAATCACCAAGCCACGTCCGTCGATGTCGCGCTCCGGCGCTCGAGCTATGCCTCAACGCGGTCGTGCGCCGCGGGCCAGATTCCCGCGCTCCACAGCGCCCACCACACGATCAGCGGCTGCAACAACAGGCGCGGCGCGTGATACCAGATCGGCAACCCCGTCCCACTGCCGAGATCAGTGATCGCATGCTGGATGTTGGCGGGAAACACGCACACCGCATAAGCGGCGAGCGCCCAGCCGGCGGCGCGGCGGAAGCGGCGCGTGATCAAGCCGATCGAGCCGGCCAGCTCGCACAAACCGGTGGCAATGACGACGGCATGGGGAAACGGCACGAAGCCCGGTACGATCCTTACCATCGCCGCCGTCGCGAGCAAATGCGCCACGCCGGCGATCGCGTAGAACAGGATCAGCAGCCAGCGGCCGATCGTCCGCGCTCGGCTCGGGCGCGACGTGTCAACGATCGGCGTCAGAGCGTCAAACTGCGCAGCGCCGCGCTCACCGCCTGGTCGCTATACGGCTTGGCGAAGAACAGGCTGCCCGGCGGAAGCTCGGCGACACCTGGCGAGCAGCGGCCCGAGGTTACGATGATGTGGATCGGCGGCCAACGATCGCGCACTGCTGCGGCGAGCTTCAGCCCGTCCATCGATCCCGGCATATCGATGTCGGTGAAAACGATCGTAATATCGAGCCGGGTTTCGAGGATACGCACCGCTTCGTCGGCATCGCTGGCCGACAGCGCGGTGAAGCCCTGTCTCTCGACCAGATCGATCGCCGCCATGCGGAGCAACGGATCATCCTCGACGACAAGGATGACGGTTGGAGATTGGGCGGCGATCAAAACAAGATTCCTCATCAACAGACAGCGCAGGAGCGCCGCGGACGACGATTTTATCGTCACCAGCGCAGGCGGGCCGCGCACATTCGGCCAAGAAACCCTGATCCATGATAACTCTCGATGACGTCAGTCGTTCCGTTCGGCCGGCAATGAGGCGGTGGTCGATGCTGACGCCACGCCGTCATCGGTCTGGCCACGACACAGCCGCAGCAGTGCACGACGGATCGTCGGCCCGCTGAGATGCTGCTGCACCGAACCGTGATGTTCGCGCATCAATTGCGCGCGGATCGCATCGATCGTGGGATAGGCGCCCGATCGCGCCAGCTCATACGCCCGCTCGATCGTGCCCGGGCGGTGCGCCGGCTCGTCGCTCATGCGGTCGTCCGTGCGCGATCCGGGCTTTTGCTCGCTGCCGCCAGCTGGTGCGGGAAACCGCGGTCGATCAGCTTGGCGGCGTAGCCGCGCGCGAGCCCGGCATGCGACCGCCGTGCCTCGGCGCCGGCGGCCTGCGCGGCGCGCATCAGCGAGATCTGCTCGCGGGCCAGGAGATAATTGATGTCCATGGGACGGTTCCTCGTGTCTGTAAGCGAGGGTCGATACCCCTCTGTCACGAGCCGCCTACGTCATAATTCCAAGTGATAGGCTACCCTAGCACACCAACGCGGAAAACCCCAGCGCTTTCCCCGATTGTCGCCCTTCCCCAAGCCGAGCGAAGCGTTTAGGCGAAGCAGCCTCAACTTCGCCCAAAGGTTGCCGCGTGCCCGTCGTCTACCGCGTCCTGAGACCGATCAACGGACTGCGCCGCCGGCTGCGCGCCAGCGAAGTCGCGTTCATTCTGCTGGCAGTCGGCGTCGGTGCGGTCGCCGGGCTGCTGACGCTGCTGCAGGGCGCGGTCGCGCGGACGATGCAGCACGTGTTGTTCGCGTTGCCGATCGGCAGCCGACTGAGCGACACGCCGGCGATCGGGCTCCCGATCCTGCTCGTGCTGCCGCTCGGCGGCGCGGTGCTCGGCGGCTTTTCGGTGCTGGTCCGCGCGCGCAAACGCCGCCTCGTCGACGCAGTCGAAGCCAATGCGCTCCACGGCGGCCGGATGTCGGTGATCGACAGCCTGATCATCTCCGCGCAGACGATCATCTCCAACGGCTTCGGCGCCTCGGTCGGGCTCGAGGCTGCCTATGCGCAGATCGGATCGGCCGCCGGCTCGGTCGCGGGGACATCGCTCAATCTGCGGCGTTCCGACGTGCGAAACCTCGTCGGCGCGGGCGCGGGCGCGGCGATCGGCGCGGCGTTCGGGGCGCCGCTGGCCGGCGCCTTCTACGCCTTCGAGATCGTCATCGGCGCTTATACGCCATCGGCAATCGCGCCGATCGCCGCGGCGGCGCTGACCGGGTCGCTGGTCGTGCAGACGCTGGGCGTCCAGCCCTATGCGATCAACCTCGTCGCCGATCCGGTGACGCAGGCGCACCATTATCTGCTTTACGCTGCGCTCGGCGCGGTGTGCGCCGGCGTCGGCATCGCGCTGATGCAGCTCGTCGCGCTGGTCGAACAAGGCGTGCGCAAATCGCCGCTGCCCGATTGGGCGCGTCCGGCGGTCGGCGGCGCGCTGCTCGTGCCGCTCGCGCTGCTGTCGCCGCAAGTGCTGTCGTCGGGGCATGGCGCGCTGCAGGCCGATCTCGCGGTTGGCGCGTCGATCGGCTTCATCGCCTTGGTGTTCCTCGCCAAATGCGGTGCCTCGATCGTATCGCTTGGCTTCGGCTTTCGCGGCGGGCTGTTCTTTGCCTCGCTGCTGCTGGGCACGCTGCTCGGCCATCTGTTCGCCGACGCGCTGGCCTGGTTCGCCAATCGCGCGGTGATCGACGATCGCGACGCCGCGCTGGTCGGCATGGGCGCGCTCGCCGTCGCGATCGTCGGCGGGCCGATGACGATGGCGATGCTGATCCTCGAATCGACGCATGATTTCTCGCTCACCGGCGCGGTAATCGCGGCGTCGCTGGTCGCCTCGACGATCGTGCGGGAGCTGTTCGGCTATTCGTTCTCGACCTGGCGGCTCCATCTACGCGGCGAAACGATCAAGAGCGCGCGCGACGTCGGCTGGATGAAGACGCTGACCGCCGGGCGGATGATGCGGCGCGAGGCCAATGCAACGCCCGCCAGCATGCCGATCGCCGAATTCCGCCGCCGCTTCCCACTGGGTTCGACCAGCCGGGTGGTGCTGACGGACGAGGACGGCGGCTATGCGGGCATCGCGCTGCCCGCCCGCGTTTTCGCCGAAAATGTCGATGCCGCCGAGCCGGTCGGCTCGCTCGCCGTCCATCCCGAAGTCGCGCTGACCCCGGACATGGACATGGCCGGCGTCATGCAGTTGTTCGATACGACCGGCGCCGACGAACTCGCCGTCGTCTCGTCCACCGGCGACGTGCTCGGGCTGCTCTCGGAAAGCTTCGTCCGCCGCCGCTACGCCGAGGAACTGGAAAAGAACCAGCGCGAATTGTTCGGCGAGCGCTAGGGTCCGTACTCGATTAGAACAAGGTCGTGACGGAGCCGATTTTGACGCCAGGCTAGAAGCAAGGAGGGAGCGATGCCTTTGCATCGTGACCGACGCGCGACGCCGCATGGCGTCAAAATCGGCTCGCCGCAGCGCGGTCGCCTGTGCAAGCCCGCCGACCGGCGTCGCTTGCTTGCGCGTAGCTTCGGCTACGCGTCTGCGCTGCACTCCTTGTCGGCGGGCTTGCACGGGCGATCACGATCCTCGTTCTAATTGAGTACGGACCCTGAGGCTTTTCGCCTTGCCCGCCCGCGCGCGCCAAGCGATGAAGCACCGATGACCGATCTCGCCTCCTTCATCGCCGGGCTGCCCAAGGCCGAACTCCATCTCCATATCGAGGGCAGCCTCGAACCCGAACTGATGGTCGCGCTGGCCGAGCGCAACGGCATCCAAATTCCGTATGCGAGCGTCGAGGAGGTGCGCGCCGCCTACAGCTTTTCACGGCTGCAGGATTTCCTCGACATCTATTATGCCGGCGCGAACGTGCTGCGCGAGCGGCAGGATTTCCACGATCTCGCCGCCGCCTATTTCGATCGGGCCGCCGCCGACGGTGTCGTCCACGCCGAAATCTTCTTCGATCCGCAAACGCACACCGATCGCGGCATCGCCTTCGCCACGGTGATCGAAGGGCTGCTGTCGGCGATGGACGAGGCGCGCGCCAAACACGGCATGACGACGAAGCTGATCCTGTGCTTCTTGCGCCACCTCGACGAAGACGCCGCCTTCGCGACGCTTGCCGCCGCCGAACCGTGGCTCGATCGCATCGCCGGCGTCGGGCTCGATTCCTCCGAGCTGGGCCACCCCCCCGAAAAATTCGCCCGCGTGTTCGCCGCTGCGCGGGCCAAGGGGCTCAAGCTCGTCGCCCATGCCGGCGAGGAAGGCCCCCCGGAATATGTTCATCAAGCGCTCGACGTGCTCGGCATCGACCGGCTCGATCACGGCAACCGCAGCCTCGAGGATCCGGTGCTGACCGCGCGGCTGGCGCGCAGCGCGATGACGCTGACGGTCTGCCCGCTATCCAATCTCAAGCTCTGCGTGGTCGACGACATGGCCGATCACCCGATCGATCGCATGCTGGCGCTCGGCCTGCGCGCGACGATCAATTCGGACGACCCCGCCTATTTCGGCGGTTACATCGCCGATAATTACCGCGCCGCCGCAGAGAGCCGCGGGCTGAGCCGAGACGATCTCGTCACGCTCGCGCGCAACAGCTTCCTCGGCTCGTTCCTCACGGATGACGAGGTTGCCGCGCATTGTGCCGCGCTCGACGCTTATGTCGCGGGCCACGCCTGATGCCGGTGTTCACCCAGATCGCGCATGACGATTATGTCGCGCAGGTGCTCGCGCTCGCCGATCAGGTCCGCCGCGACAGCTGGACGCCGTCGTTCATCATCGGCATCGGCCGCGGCGGCCTCGCCCCGGCGGTCTATCTCAGCCATGCGACCGGGCTGCCGATGCTCTCGGTCGATCATTCGAGCCAGGTGCAGGATTTCGCCGACGCGCCGCTCGTCCGCCTCGCCGCGCGTACCCGGGGCGGCGAGCGGCTCTTATTTCTAGACGACATCAACGACACCGGCGCGACGATAGCCAAGCTGCGCGCCGCGCTCGCCGAGGCCGGCGCCGTGGCGCAAGGCGTGCGCTTCGCCACGCTGATCGACAATGTCGGCTCGTCGCAACGCGTCGACTACCACGCCCGGAGGATCGACCGCACCGTGACCAAAGACTGGTTCGTCTTCCCATGGGAAGCTGTCGCGCCGCAAGCCTCGCTCGACGAAGACGCCGCCGAAGTGCCCGAACGGATCACGTGAGACTCGGGCGACAAGAAGCTACAAATTCCGTTCGCCCTGAGCTTGTCGAAGGGCGTGGGGCGCCGCAAGCGTTCGCTCTATGGATAGTGTGCTTCGACAGGCTCAG
Organism: Sphingomonas koreensis; assembly: GCA_006438735.1. GTDB lineage: Bacteria > Pseudomonadota > Alphaproteobacteria > Sphingomonadales > Sphingomonadaceae > Sphingomonas > Sphingomonas koreensis_A. The sequence goes on from RCZF01000001.1 coordinate 1,145,669, forward strand.
CACGAACGGGCGAGGCGATGGTGCCCTCAAACAGCCAACCGCGCTAACCCAGTGCGTCGAGCGCCCGTTTCACGCCGTCCATCGTGAACGGCTTCGATAGCGTCGGCCGCGTACGGTGGCGTTCGGCGATGCCGTCGCCGCTGCCGCCGGTCGCCAGCACGTACGGGATACCGCGATCGGCGAGCGCATCGGCGATCGGCCAGCTGGTCTCGCCGCCGCGCAGATTGACGTCGAGGATCGCCGCATCCACCCCGCCGGCGTCAAGCGTGGCCAGCGCATCGGCGACATTGTCGGCGGCGCCGGCGACCTGATGGCCGAGCACGTCGAGAAAGTCCTCCAGCATCATCGCGATCAGCGGTTCGTCTTCGACAACGAGGATGCGGCGGGCGTCGGTCATGCGCGATGCCATAGCGAGCGGATTCGCCCGCCGCCAGCGACTATTTCGCCGCCAGCGCGTCGCGCGCCGCCTCGGCAAGCTGCTGGACCGAAAAGGGTTTCGGCAGGAACGCGACGTTATCGATGTCGATCGACTTGCGCAGCTGCTCCTCGGCATAGCCGGACATGAACAGGATCGGCAGATCGGGATAGCGTTTGCGCACGCGGCGCACCATCGTCGGCCCGTCCATCGTCGGCATCACCACGTCGGAAATCAGCAGATCGGGACGATCGCTCGAGGCGATCAGTTCGAGCGCCGCCTCGCCATTTTCCGCGGTCAAAACGGTATAGCCCTGCCGCGCCAGCGCGCGTTCAGCGACGGCGCGGACCATGTCCTCGTCCTCGACCAGCAAAATCGTGCCGGTGCCCCACAGATCGCCCGGCTTCTCGCGCGGCGCGACGGGCACGGCCGGCTGGCCGGTCGTCCCCGCCGCATGAACCGGCAGATAGATGGTGAAGGTCGCGCCCTTGCCCTTCGACTCGGCAAAGATGTAGCCGCCCGATTGCTTGACGATGCCATAGACGGTCGAAAGGCCCAGCCCGGTGCCCTTGCCGATATCCTTGGTGGTGAAGAACGGCTCGAATATCTTGGGAAGGATGTCGGCCGGGATGCCACCGCCGGTGTCGGTGAGGCGCAGAGCGGTGTAATCGGCGATCGGCAGGATGTCCGATCCCATCTTGCGCACCTGGGCGGCGGGTACGGCGAGCGTCTCGATCGTCAGCGTGCCGCCGCCGCCCAGCATCGCGTCGCGCGCGTTGACCGCCAGATTGACCACGACCTGTTCGAGCTGCCCCGGATCGGCGCGCACCGGGCCGAGATCGCGGCCGTGCTTGACGACCAGCGTCACCGTTTCGCCGAGCAGCCGCTTGAGCAGGTTCGACACTTCGGAAATGACGTCGGGCAGTTGCAGCACTTGCGGCCGCAGCGTTTGCTGGCGCGAGAAGGCGAGCAATTGCCGCGTCAGGCTGGCCGCGCGGTTCGAATTCGCCTTGATCTGCTGAATATCGTCATAATCGCTGTCGCCGGGCGAATGGCGCATCAGCATGAGGTCACAGTGCCCGATGATCGCCGTCAGCACATTGTTGAAATCGTGCGCGACGCCGCCGGCGAGCTGGCCGACGGCGCGCATCTTGGTCGCCTGTTCGACTTCGCGCTTCAGCCGGCTCTCTTCGCTATTGTCCTTGAGGCTGAGCAGCACCGCGGCATCGCCCAAGCCCCGCGCGCCGGCGATGGTCAGCGCGACCGGCTCGTCCGGATGGTCCTTCAGGCGGACCGCCATGTCCGCCGAATGCGTCGCGCCGCTGGCGAAGCGGCGGATCGCATTGGCCACCGCCGTCTTGTCCTCGCGCACGACGAGATCGCCCGGATAGAGCGGCGGCGCGGCGGGATCGACCTGCGCCGCGCGCGCGAACGCCTCGTTCATCTGGATAAAGCGGCCGTCGCGATCGACCAGCGCCATGCCGAACGGCATCAGCGCGACGAGGCTCTTCACATCGGCCGCCGCACCGCCGGCCGCGCTACCCGATCGCATGTCTTCTTCGTCGATCAGCGCGACGAGCAGCGGCGCATTCTCGCCTTCGAGGAACGGGATCTGCAACACGCGCAGCGGCGTGCCGATCAGCCCCTCGCGTTCGAACCGCACGAGGCCGTGCGAATCGGTGATCAGATGCCGCGCGAAATCGCCCCCGGCGATCGCGCCTTCCTCATGCCCCATCGCGCGCGCGCGAAACACGCGGTTGGCGGCGCTGATCCGGCCTTCGGGCGAAACCAGCGCCAGCATGATGCCGGCAGCCGACAGCCGGTCGCCCTGCGGTCCCGCGATCAAACCGCCCACGGTTTCGGCGAGATCGAGCCCCTCGGCGCCGCGGAAGCGCCACACCAGCATGTCCTGATCGACCCCGGCGCGGTGGATGTCCGCCGCCAGCGGCGTGCCCCGCGACAACAATCGTTCGACCGCGCCGGCGCCGTCGCGCCACGCCGCGCGGCCGGCGGCCGACAAGGCGGCGACAGCGGCGTCGTCGAGCGGCAAGCCGGGCGGCGTCGGAAAGCCGGCGAACAGCGCCTCATAGCGATCGTTGGCGCAGACCAGCCGCCCGGCCCGATCGGTCACTGCGACGGCATCGGCGCTCGCTTCGGCCAGCGCGCGGGCGACCGACCAATCGACCGGCGCGGCGGCGCCGGCGGCGGGCTTCATCAGCCGACGCCAAGCGATCACCGCGCCACCCAGCACCAGGGCGGTGGCGAAAAAGCCGGCCGCGATCGCCGCATTGCCGATCAACCACAGGATCAGCAGCGCGGCCGCGAGCCCGCTCGCGCCGGCGATCAGCGCGGCGCTGCGGGTCGGATCGAGATCGAAGCGCGCGCGGGCGGGACGAGTGGCCATCCCGCCCTCTTTGGCCCCGCCCCCGCAGCCGTCAAGCGGTTACCAGATCTTCACGCGCTTGTCGGGCGCAAGATACAGCTTGTCGGTCGGCTTGATGGAGAACGCCGGATACCACGGGTCCATATCGCGGACGATCCAGGTGCGCTGGATCGATTGCGAATGCGGATCGGTGAGCAGCCGCTGGCGCAGGTTCGCCTCGCGGTAATTGCGGCGCCATACCTGCGCCCAGCCGAGGTAGAAGCGCTGATCGCCGGTGTAGCCGTCGATTACCGGCGCCGTCTTGCCGCCAAGCGCCTTGTGATAGGCGTCATAGGCGGTGGTGAGGCCGGCGAGATCGGCGATATTCTCACCCTGCGTCAGCGCGCCCTTCTCGTGCATGCCGGGCAGCGGTTCGTACGCGTCATATTGCGCGACGATATTCGCGGTCAGCTTGCCGAAATTGGCGACATCCTCGGGCGTCCACCAATCGGTCAGCTTGCCGGTGGCGTCGTATTTCGAGCCCTGATCGTCGAACTGGTGGCTCATCTCGTGGCCGATCACCGCGCCTATACCGCCGTAATTAATCGCCGGATCGGCCTTGGGATCGAAGAACGGCGCCTGCAGGATCGCGGCGGGGAACACGATCTCGACCTGGCCGAAGTTCGAATAGGCATTCACCGTCATCGGATCCATGCCCCATTCCCAGCGCATGATCGGCTTGCCGAGCTTCTGCGCATCCCAATCGTGCTGCCACTGATTGGCGCGCAGCTCGTTGCCGAACGCGTCGCCCGGCTTGATCGTCAGGTTCGAGTAATCGTGCCACTGATCGGGATAGCCGATCCGCGGCGTGAACGCGGCGAGCTTGGCGTGCGCCTTCACCTTGGTCGGCGCCGACATCCAGGTCAGCTTGTCGATCCGCGCGTCCATTGCCGAGATCAGGTTGTGGACCAGATCGAGCGCCGCCGCCTTGGTTTCGGGCGGGAAATATTGCGCAACATAAAGCTTCGATACGTCGTCGGTAAGCGAGCCGGTGGTGAAATCGACGCCGCGCTTCCAGCGCACCTGCTGCTCGGGCGTGCCCGACAGGACAGTGCCGTAGAACGCGAAATTCTCCTGATCGAGCGCGGTCGGCAGCACATCGGCGAAGCCGTCGAGCGAGCGCACCAGCAACTGATCCTGCAGCACCGACATCGGCGCAGCGGCGACCAGCTTGGCGATGCCGGTGATCGCCGACGGCTGCGCGACGATCACGCTATCGACGGGCATGCCGCCATCCTTGAGGTAGGTCGCGAAATCGAAGCCCGGCGACTGCTGCTGAAGCTGCGCGACGGTCATCTTGTTATAGGTCTTGGTCGCGTCGCGGCTGTCGATCCGCGTCCAGCTGACCTGCGCGATCTGCGTTTCGAAATCGACGATCGCCTTGGCGCGGGCTTCGGCGTTGGGCTCGCCCGCCAGCGTCAGCATCTTGGCGATGTGCGCCTGATAGGCCGCCTTGGTCTCGGCGAGCTTGGGATCGTTGTCGGGGTTCAGATAATAATCGCGATCGGGCATGCCGAGGCCGCCCTGATAGAAGCTCACGGCGTAATTCTCGGGATCCTTGTCGTCCTGTCCGACGCCGCCGCCGAACGGCCCGCGCAGGCCGTTGCGACTCGCCTCGGCAAGCAAGGCGACATAGCCGTCGCGCGTCGTCGTGACCTTGATCTTTTCGAGCCACGGCTTGATCGGCGCGAGCCCCTTGGCGTCGATCGCGGCGGTATCGAGATAGGTCGAATAGGCTACGCCGATCTTCGAGTTCGGATCGCTCTTGGCGTTTTCCAAAATGCCCTGCGTGCGCTTCTGCGACAGATCCTGCAGCAGATCGAACGCGCCGTAATTGGATTTGTCGGCCGGGATCGCGGTGGTCTTGGCCCAGGTCCCGTTGGCGAATTCGTAGAAATCGTCGCCGGGCTTGACCGCCTTGTCCATGCCCTTTTCGTCGAAGCCGAAGCTGCCGATCTGCGGGCCGGTCGCGGCCGGCGCCGGCGCTGCGGTCTGCTGAGCGACGGCGGCGCCGCCGAGTGCGGCGGTCAACGCCAATGCCGACACGGCCGAAATGATCCGCGAACCCTTCATATCCCAATCTCCCAGACGATGCGCAGCCGCGGACGCGGCCGGATGTGCTGGGAACGAGACTAGGCGCGAAGGTCGCGCGGCGTCAAACCGGTTTCAGCGGTGACGGGTTTGCCACTTGCGACGGATCCACAACCGCCAGCCGAGCGCGGTGACGCCGTAGCCGATCACCGACAGCACCGCGGCGATGATCACCAGGCCGACGATCGTCGCCGGCCCGCCCTGCGCAACCAGCCAGTGCAGCCAATCGGCGTGCTGCGTCACGTTCGACGCGATCGGCCGGCCCGGCACGCTGGCGTCGAGCCGCAGCACCCAGCGGCCGATGCGATAGGCGGCGACCCACAAGGGCGGGATCGTCAGCGGATTGTTGAGCAAGGTCGTCGCCACCGCCGTCGGCACATTGGCGCGCGCCGGCACCGAAAGCACCGCGGCGACGAGCATGTGCGCGAACGGAAACAGGATGCCGGTGACGATCCCCAGCGCGACGCCGCGCGGCACCGATCGGCGGTTGAACCGCCACAGCGACGGCGCCAGAACGCGGTGCGCAACGGGCCGCAGGAAACGATTGCGCGCGAACGCCTCGCGCGAGACGTGGCGCTTGACCCAGCCGATCAGCGCGCTGCCGCGGCCCCGGCGCTCAGCCACGGTCGCGCAGGAGCCGGCCCTGCTCGCGCTTCCAGTCGCGCTCCTTGATCGACTCGCGCTTGTCATGCGCTTTCTTGCCCTTCGCCAGCGCCAGCTCGACCTTGGCGCGGCCGCGCGCGTTGAAATAGACCGAGAGCGGCACGAGCGTCATGCCATCGCGCGCCACCGCCCCGTGCAGCTTGTTTATCTCGCGTTCGTGAAGGAGCAATTTACGCGGCCGCTTGGGCTCGTGGTTGAAACGGTTACCGTGGCTGAACTCGGGAATGTTGGCGTTGATCAGCCACACCTGATCATCTTTCACCTCGGCATAGCTTTCGACGATCGATCCCTGGCCGAAGCGCAGGCTCTTCACTTCGGTGCCGGTCAGCGCGATGCCCGCTTCATAGACGGTATCGATGGCGTAGTCGTAACGCGCGCGCCGGTTCTCGGCGACGGTCTTCACTTTTTCAAAGGTGGCGGGTTTGGGACGCGACATGGGACGCGCGATGTAGGCGGTCGGACCGGCGAAGGGAAGCGTCGCTACAGTCCGGCCTGCGCCAGCCCCGCATCGACCGCGCGCTGGCTGGCCTCGCTCGGCCAGGTCATCGGCAACCGCAGGCCGGTGGGGAAATCGGGCCGCAGCTTGTTCACGGCATATTTGACCGGGCCCGGCGAAGCATCGGTGAATAGCGCGACATGCAGCGCGAACAGGCGGTCCTGATAGTCGAGCGCTTGGGCGTAATCGCCCGACTGGCACGCCACCTGAAACTGCGCACACAGCTTCGGCGCGACATTCGCGGTCACCGAGATGCATCCCTGCCCGCCCATCGCATTGAACGCGAGCGCCATGTCGTCATTGCCCGAAAGCTGGCAGAAATCCGCCCCCGCCGCCGCGCGCTGGGCCGAGACGCGCTGGATCACACCGGTCGCATCCTTGATGCCGACGATGCTGGGAAAGGCGTTGGCGAGCTTGCCGATCGTCTCCACGGCCATATCGGTTACGGTGCGGCCCGGCACGTTGTAGAGCACGATCGGCAGATCGCAGGCGCCGGACACTGCCTCGAAATGGCGGAAAATCCCCTCCTGGTTCGGCCGGTTGTAATAAGGCGGCACCATCAGCGCAGCATCGGCGCCGGCATCCTTCGCCGCCTTGATGTTATGGATCGCGACGCGCGTGTCGTTCGATCCCGCCCCGGCGATCACCGGCACGCGCCCCTTGGCCTGATCGACACAGACACGCACGACCTGGAAATGCTCGTCCGCGCTCATCGTCGCGGCTTCGCCGGTGGTGCCGCACGGCACCAGCGCCGACGATCCTTCCGCAATCTGCCATTCGATCAGATCGCGGTAGGCCGCTTCGACGAAACCGCCGTCGGCGTCGAACGGCGTGACGAGCGCGGGGATCGATCCGGAAAACATCGGGCTAGCTCCTGGCGCGCTCGGCAAAAATCTGCGCGGCGCGGTCTATTTTGTCCTAGGCCAGATAGGGGGGGATGCCGTATCCTGTCCACATGGTAGCTTTGTTCAAATCCGCGTTCCTCGTCGCCGGCCTCTCGGGGCTGGCCGTTTCCGCTCAGATGACGCCGCAGCAGATGAGCTGGTATCGCGCGCAGCTGACCAGCGTCGCGCCGCAGCATGCCCCGCCCAACATCGCGCCCGATCCGCTCGGCGAGGCGCTGGTCGAATGGAAGACGCTCGAGCAATCTGACAATCACGGCTTCGACGAATATGCCAATTTCCTCGTCGCGCATCCCAATTGGCCCGACGAGAAGAACCTTCGCATCGCCGCCGAAAAGGCGCTCGGCCGCAGCGGCGGGTCGCCGAGCAACACCGTCGCCTTCTTCAAACGCTATCCGCCGCTGACCGACGACGGCGCGGTCGCTTACGCCGAAGCGCTCGCCCAAACGGGCGATCGCGACGGTGCCAACGCCGCCGCGCGCGATGCATGGACGACCTTCATCCTGTCGCCCGACGGCGAAGCGCGGCTGCTCGGCGATTTCGCCGGCGTGTTCCGCGCCGACGATCACGACAAGCGCGTCGACATGCTGCTATGGCGCGGCGCGACCAGCGCGGCGCAGCGCGACGAGCCTTACGTCAGCCCGGACAAGCGCGCGGTGTTCGATGCGCGGATCGCCTATCTCATGCGCGCACCCGATGCGTCGGATCGCGGCATGGCGGTGCAATCGATCGCCGCCAGCGATCCGGGCTATATCGCCGCGCGCGCCACCTGGCTGATCAACACCGGCCAGGCCGCGGTCGCGCGCAGCTATCTGGCGCAGCCGCACCGGCTGTCGCGGCCGCCCGCCTCGGTTGCGTCATGGTACAAGCTGCTGCTCGGCCAGGCGCGCGGCGCCGCGGCCGACGGGCGCTATCAGCTGGCCTATGACATCTCCCGCCAGGTCGATGACGCCTATCCCGCCGGCGCCGATCTCAGCGCGCGTCCCTACGCCGAAAAGGACGCCTACACCGATCTCACCTGGCTCGCCGGCAACATGGCGCTCAAGAAGCTCGGTCGGCCACGCGACGCCGTCGCGCTGTTCGATCGCTATTCGAAGCCGTTCCCGACGCCGCAAACGCGCACGCGCGGGCTCTATTGGGCCGGCCGCGCCGCCGCTGCGGCGGGCGACACCGCCACCGCGCGCGGCTATTTCAATCAGGCCGCCGTGTTCGGCGACGCTTATTACGGCCAGCTGTCCGAGGAAAATCTCGGCCTGACGCTCCGGGCGCCGGCGCCGACCACCCAGGCCGTCGTTCCCGAGGCCGAACGCGCCGCCTTCTACAACCGCGAAACCGTCCGCGCCGCGCAGATGCTCGGCACGCTGGGCAATTGGTCGGATCAGACCGACTTCGTCCGCCAGATCGCCGCCAACGCGACGTCGGACAGCGATCACCGGCTCGGCATCGAGCTGTCGCGCACGCTCAATCGCCCCGATCTCGGCGTGATGCTCAGCCGCTCGGCACTGCAGAACGGGCTCGATGATTATATGGTCGCCGGCTATCCGTCGGTCCCGGTGCCGCCGACGGTAACGCCCTACTGGACGATGATCCACGCCATTTCGCGGCAGGAAAGCCAGTTCGACCGCCAGATCGTCAGCCATGCCGGCGCGATCGGGCTGATGCAGTTGATGCCCGGCACCGCGCGCGAAACGGCGACGCGGATGGGGTTGAGCTACAACGTCTCGTCGCTCAACGATGCACATTATAACATTCAGCTCGGCGCCAATTATTTCCAGCGGCTGTTCGGCACCTACGGCAGCTATCCGCTGGCGATCGCCGCTTACAACGCCGGGCCGGGCAATGTGAACAAATGGCTTGCCGCCAATGGCGATCCGCGCACCGGCGCGGTCGATATGGTCGATTGGATCGAGCAGATCCCGATCAGCGAAACGCGCACCTATGTTCAGCGCGTGCTGGAAAACGCGGTCGTTTACGATTTGCTCAACCCCTCGCACGCGCAGTCGCGCGGCCAGGCGCGGCTGGCCTGGTATCTCGGCCGCCGGCCGGGCGGCAACGAAATGGCCGCCGCGGCCCCGTCGGCGAATGCCGGCCTCACCGAATGACAGCGATGCGCCGGCCGCCGCCGGCGTGACGCCCTGATGGATCGGCCCAATTACATCACGCCCGCCGGCTATGCCGCGCTGCGCGCCGAATATGAGTCGCTGTTCGCGGTCGAGCGCCCGGCGCTGGTCGAAACGATCGCCTGGGCCGCGGGCAACGGTGATCGATCGGAGAACGGCGATTATATCTACGGGCGCAAGCGCCTGCGCGAGATCGACCGCCGGCTCGGCTGGCTATCGCGCCGGATGAAGGCGGCCAAGGTGATCGACGCCGCCGCCCAGCCCGATCGCGCGCGCATCTGGTTCGGCGCGACGATCGCCATTGTCGATGAGGACGATACGGAGCGCGTGCTCACCTTGGTCGGCGACGACGAGGCCGATGCCGGCGCCGGCCGGATCGGCTGGAGCGCGCCGATCGCCCGGGCGTTTCGCGGCGCGGCGGTCGGCGACGTGCGCCGCGTCGATCTGCCGGCGGGCGAGCGCCATTACGAAATCACCGCCATCACTTATCCCGGAGACGCCGCATGACCGAATTTCCCAACCGCAACGTCGCGCTGCTGATCGATGCCGACAACGCCTCCTCGGCGACGCTCGATCCGGTGCTGACGGTGCTTGCCGAGCTCGGCACGGTCAACGTCCGGCGCGTCTATGGCAATTGGTCCAAACCCGCGCTGAAGGGCTGGAAGGACATGAGCCTAAAGCACGGCATCGAGCCGCAACAACAGTTCGATCTCACCAAAGGCAAGAACGCCACCGACATGAAGATGACGATCGACGCGATGGACCTGCTGTTCCGCGGGCGGATCGACGGTTTCGGGATCATGTCGTCGGACAGCGATTTCATGCCGCTGGCGACGCGTATCCGGCAAGACGGCGTGCCGGTCTATGGCTTCGGCACCAGCCGCACGCCCGAAGGCTTTCGCCAGGCCTGCACGCGCTTCATCGATGTCGGCGCACTGGACGAGGCGTCCGAGCCGATGCCGCTGCCGTTGCCGCCGGCGATCGGCGGCGAGAAAGCGGCCCCTGCCCCCGCCCGCCGTCGCTCGGCCTCGGCCGAGGCGATCGGCCCCGAACTCGTCAAGCTATTGATCGACGCCTACAACGCCGGCAAGCGCGACGAAAAAGGCTATCAAAGCCTCGCCGAACTCGGCCAGCGCGCCGGCAACCGATCGAGCTTCGACGCGCGCAACTATGGCTACAATCAGCTCGCCGATCTGATCCAGGCAGTGCCCAACTTCCAGACCGAACGGCGCGACGACGGCCGGCTGTTCGTTAAGCGAGTGCGGTGAGGCCGGTTCCCGCCGGGGTATTGGTCGGCGCAAACGATCATGATAGTTTGCTATCATGACGGCACAGCTTCCTGTCAGCACCGATGTGCAACGCGCGAAGCTAACGGCGCGCGACTTCTGGCTGCTCGCCGATTCCGGAGCGTTCGAGGGTTTCGCCAAGACCGAGCTGATCGAGGGGGAAATCTGGGTCGTGAATTCGGTTTACGTGTGGCACGCCAAGACGATGGCGTATCTTGCGACCGAGCTGACGCTCGCGTTGCGCGCGCTCGGGTCAGACTTGGTGGTCTATAGTTCGGGCAGTGTCGATATGTCGGACGACAGCGTTCCCGAACCAGATGTGTCGATCGGCGAGGACCATGATGAAAAAGGTCTGCCGCTGAACAAGCTCGCACTGGCGATCGAGGTCTCCGATTCGACGCTGGCCAACGACCTTACCAGCAAAGCACCGCTCTACGCTCGCCACGGCGTGCCCGAATATTGGGTGGTTGATCGCGAAGGACGACGGGTCATTCAAATGTGGGCGCCCGAGGGCGATGCCTATGCCGAGCGGCGCGAAATGGCATTTGGGCAGCGGATCGAGGGGGCGACAGTCAAGGGTCTGGCGGTAGAAACTGCGGCGCTGAAATAGATGCCCGACGAGCGAGACTCGTGCTCGATCCCGACGGACACAATATCGAGGCGGTCTGCCACCGCCCCGCCTGACGGCAGCTAACGCGTCAGTTTCTTGTACGCCAGCCGCGTCGGCCGATCCGCTGCGTCGCCCATCCGCCGACGCTTGTCTTCCTCATACGATTCGAAGTTGCCCTCGAACCATTCGACATGACTGTCGCCCTCGAACGCCAGGATGTGGGTGCACAGGCGATCGAGGAAGAAGCGATCGTGGCTGATCACCACCGCGCAGCCGGCGAAGCTCTCCAGCGCCTCTTCGAGCGCCCGCAGCGTCTCGACGTCGAGATCGTTGGTCGGCTCGTCGAGCAGCAGCACGTTGCCGCCCTCCTTGAGCATCTTGGCGATATGCACGCGATTGCGCTCGCCGCCCGATAGCTGGCCGACCTTCTTCTGCTGGTCCTGCCCTTTGAAGTTGAACGCGCCGACATAAGCGCGTGTGCCGAGTTCCTGCTTGCCGAAGCGGAATATCTCGAGCTTGTCGGAAATCTCTTCCCACACGTTCTTGTTGGGATCGAGATCGTCGCGGCTCTGATCGACGTAACCGAGCTTCACGGTGCTGCCGACGTCGATCTCGCCGCCATCGGGCTGTTCCTGGCCGGTGATGAGCTTGAACAACGTCGATTTGCCCGCGCCGTTCGGCCCGATCACGCCGACGATCCCGCCCGGCGGCAGATTGAAGTCGAGATTCTCGAACAGCAATTTGTCGCCATACGCCTTGGACAGGCCCTTGGCCTCGATCACCTTGTTGCCGAGGCGCTCGGGGATCTGGATCAGGATCTGCGCCTTGCCGACCGCGCGGTTCTCCTGGTTCTTCACCAGCTCGTCGAACGCCCTGATGCGCGCCTTCGATTTGGTCTGGCGCGCCTTGGGGGTCTGGCGGATCCAGGCGAGCTCGTCGGCGATTGCCTTCTGCTTGCCGGCGTCCTCGCGCTCTTCCTGCTCGAGCCGCTTGCCCTTCTTCTCGAGATAGCCCGAATAATTGCTCTCATAGGTGTAATAGCGGCCGCGATCGAGCTCGAGCACCCAGTTGACGACGTTATCGAGGAAATAGCGATCGTGCGTCACCAGGATGACGTTGCCGGTATATTCCTTGAGGTAGTTTTCGAGCCACTGAACGCTTTCGGCGTCGAGATGGTTGGTCGGCTCGTCGAGCAGCAGAATGTCGGGCTTTTCGAGCAGCAGCTTGCACAAAGCGACACGGCGCTTCTCGCCGCCAGACAGGTTGGTGACGGCCGAATCGCCTGGCGGGCAGCGCAGCGCTTCCATCGCCTGTTCGAGCTGGCTGTCGAGCGCCCAGCCGTCGACCGCGTCAATCTTGGTCTGAAGGTCGCCCATCTCCTCCATCAGCGCGTCGAAATCGGTATCGTCCTTGGGATCGCCCATCTCGGCCGAGATCGCGTTGAAGCGCTCAACCATCTGCGCGACCGGGCCGGCGCCCAGCTTGACGTTCTCCATCACCGTCTTGTCGGGATCGAGCTGCGGCTCCTGCGGCAGATAGCCGACCTTGATCCCCTCGGCGGCCCAAGCTTCACCGACGAACTCGGGGTCGATCCCGCCCATGATCTTCATCAGCGTCGATTTGCCCGAGCCGTTCGGCCCGATGATCGCGATCTTCGCGTCCGGCAGGAATTGCAGGTGGATGTTGTTAAGCACGGGCTTGCTAGCGCCCGGGAAGGTCTTGGTCAGACCCTTCATCACATAGGAATATTGGACGGCCATGCCGGAAATGCTCCGCGAATCTTGGGGGAAGCGTGAAAATCGTTCGGCAGCCACATAAGTGTGCACAACGTCTAAGGCAAACCGGGCTTTGGTGCACTGCAACGATCGGCTCGAAACCGTGACTTAACCTGTCTGCCAGATGAATTTGCGATTGACGCGCGGGTCTCGGGCGCTATGGCCGATCTTTCGCGACGGCAATCGGGTCGGCCGCGAACACAATGATGCTTGGGAGCATATAGATGAAGAAAGTTGCCTTTATCGTCGCTGCCGCCGGCCTGATGACTCTGGCCGCCTGCAACAAGTCGCCTGAAGCGGCTGCGGTCGAGAACAATGCCGACGTCGTCGCTGACAACATGGAAGCGACCGCCGACAACATGGACGCGATGGCCGACGATACGTCGAACGCCGTCGCTGCCGACCAGCTCGACAACGCAGCTGACAACATGGATGCCGCTGCTGACAACGTCCGCGACAACGCCGACGCCGTCGCCGACAACATGCAGTAAGCTGCTGTCGAACCCGTTTCGGGTTCGAGGGTTTCGAAGGGCGCTCCCTCGCGGGGGCGCCCTTTTTCGTGAGTGATGCTGCACGATTTATCGGAGCGTCGCACCGACGTTCAGGGAATACGCTCCGGCGGGACGGTGAAGAAGCCCCGCGCGGCAAACGCCGCGCCGCGCCGCGCGCTGGCGGTCCACTGCGCGAGCCACGGCGCGACCAGCAGGCCCAGCGTGATCGGCGTCAGCATCAGCGCCGTCGCCGGCACGAACGGGGTGATCAGCAACAACGCCACGCCCGCGACGAGATGCCAGCGATAGCGCGGCATTACATCGGCCATGCTCAACCCGTCGCGATCGCGGTTCTGCGGATGCCAGCCCGAACGGCGGCCGCGGAAGATGCTGATCAGATCGAGCGTCTGGGTGATCATCGTCACCGGCGCCATCAGCATCGACAGGGGAATATCGAGCGCGATCGATTTCCAGATGCCGCGCGCGCCGCCGAAGTCGGCGCGGCGATCGGCGCGCATCATCGCCCACACGCCGCTCATGAATTTGGGCGCGAACAGCAGCACCAACGTCATTTCCAGAATTTCGAACGATGTGCCGCGCACGATCGCCTCATCGTTGCCGACAAGTGCCTGAACGACCGTCGTCAGGATCAACAGCATCCACAGCGGCGAGGTGATGAACGCCGATGCGCCGATCAGCAATTGCAGACGGCTGATCCAGTGGAAGCCCGAGGCCCCGAGCAACGCGACATGCTGGATATTGCCCTGCGCCCAGCGGCGATCGCGCACCGCGAGATCGATCAGCGTGGGCGGAAATTCCTCATAGCTTTCGTCGATCATGATCATGTGCACCGCCCAGCCGCGGCGCCGCAGCAGCGCCGCCTCGACCATGTCGTGGCTCATGATCGGACCGCCGAACGGCGGCGGCCCGGCGAGATCGGGCAGCCCGCACGAGCTGGCGAACGCTTCGGTGCGGATCAGCGCATTATGACCCCAGAAGGTCGATTCTGCGCCTGACCACCAGACCAGCCCGGTCGAGGCGACGGGGCCGTAAAGCCGGTTGGCGAACTGCATCCAACGCTGGAAGAAGGTCGTCGCGCCGATCACCGTGGGCACGGTCTGCAACAACGCCAGAGTCGGTCGCTGCTCCATCACATGCACCATGCCGGCCATCGCCTGGCCGCTCATCAAGCTATCGGCATCGACCACCAGCATATGATCATAGGCCGCGCCGAACCGCCGCACCCAATCGGCGACATTGCCCGGTTTGCGCCCGATATTTTCCACCCGGCGGCGATAATAGACCGCGACCGGCGCGCGCTGCGCCAACTCGCGCCAGGCCGCTTCCTCGATCGGGCCGGCATCGACGCCCGAATCGCTCAGCAGGAAGAAATCGAAATGCGCCGCGGCGCCGAACGCGTCGAGCGATCGCGCCATGCGCTCGACGCGGCCGAATACCGCATCGACATCCTCATTGTGGATCGGCACCAGAACCGCGGTGCGGCTAACGAACGGCGTCGTCGGCCGCGGCGCGGGGATATAGCCGGGATGTTTGCCGAGCATCAGCAGCACGAAGCCGACCGTCGCATTGATGAAGCCGAACGCCACCCAGGCGAACAGCGGGAAGAACTGGATCATCACCAGCACGTCCCAGAAACCGATGCCGTTCTCGCCCAGCGTGGTCTTGATCGCGGTGAGCGCAGCGGTGGCGAGCAGGCAGGTCAGCAGCACCAGCAGCACGCGGCGGCCGAGAATATCGTGTGGCGACGGCGGCGCGCGAAAGCGGGCGACCTCGATGTCCGCGGGCAACCGGCCGCCGAACGGCTGGATCGGCATGGCGAGCGGCGCTTCGGGCGGCAGCTGCGGCGGCGGCATGTTCATCGCGTCAAAAAATCTGCGTGAGCAACGTTTCGCTCAGCGGTGCGCCGCTGCGCTTCAGGAACAGCCGCACATTGGCCGGCCCCGGCGGCGCGGCCGCGATGTCGGCGGTGACGCGCCAGCGATTGGGCTGGCCGACCACCGGATAGGCTGCGCTGTTCAGCAGCTTGCCGCCGGTCACGCCGATGTTGGCGCTCACGCCGCTGGAAATGTCGAACCCCGCAAGGCTGGCGCCGAGGAAATCGACCACCAGCTTGCGCGCGCCCTTGATCGGCTCCTGCCCCGGTCGCCCGGCGGTGCCCGTCCAGCAATCGACCGCGCGGGCGTTATGCCCCGCCAGCGGATCCTGCGAATTCCATGTCAGCCGATAATCGAACGCCAGCCGCTGCCCCTGCCGCGCCGGCGCGGCAGGCGTCCAGAACGCGACGACATTGTCGACGGTCTCGCCGCCGGTCGGGAAGGCGAACAGGCTCACCGCCCCCTTCCCCCACGCGCCCTGCGGCTCGATCCACAGATTGGGGCGGCGATCGTAGAACGCGCCGTCGTCCTGATAATGATCGAAAGTGCGATCGCGTTGGATCAGGCCGAAACCCTTGGGATTGTCGTCCTGGAAGCCGTCGAGCGTGGCACGCGGCGGGTTTTCCAGCGGGCGCCAGATATGCTCGCCCGCGCCGGTCAACATTTCCAGCCCGTCCGAATCGTGGATTTCGGGCCGCCAATCGGCCCCGGCGGCGCGGTTGCCCTCGCCATACCAGAACATGCTCGTGGCCGGCGCGATGCCCAGCAGCTCGACGTCGCGGCGCAGGTGCAGCACCGAGGACACCTCCTGGATCACGCCCTTGTCGAAGCGCGAGACGAAGCGATAGGCGCCGGTCACGCTGGCGCCGTCGAGCAGCGCATAGACTGTATAGGCCCAAGGCCCGTTCTGCTCGATCCAGAAATCGGTGAAGGTGGGGAATTCCTCCTTGCCGTCGATGCCGGTGTCGATCGCTACGCCGCGCGCCGACAGCCCGTATTGGTCCTGCGTGCCGGCCGTGCGGAAATAGGAAGCGCCCTGGAACGCCAGCCAGTTGCTCTTGCCGTCGGGTGACATGACCTTGAAGCCGGAAATGCCCAGCGCCTTGGCATGGCCCTGCTCGGCGGTGAACATCGCGGGCGAGAATTTCACGGCGCGCGCGGCGCCCTGCTCGACGATGTTGATCGCCACCGGGGTCGGCGCATAACGGCCGAGCGGGAACAGCCGGATGCCGCCGGCGAGCGTCCGATCGTCACGGTAATTGATCGATCCCACCGCGTCGTAATCGATCGCCGCGGCGGCGGCGACCTTGGGCGGCTCGCGGTAAGGCTGGCCGGCCAGCGCCTCGGCGCGCTGTTGCAAGGCCTCCCACGAAAACGGCTGCGGCGCGCCGAGATCGGCGACGGCAGCCGCGGCGGCGCGCGCCGGGAGGATGCCCAGCGCGGCGAGCGCGACCAGCAGGTCACGCCGGTTGGTGTCGATCATGGTGCTTCCCTGATTTGATACGACACAGCCGATTGTACGCTGCTGCACTGCGGGAAACGCCAAAGGCGGCGAATGGTGCCGCCGCCGGGACCGTTGGAGGAGGTAAACGGTTCCCCGACTCGGCTTGACTCACAACCCGGCGAAGCGCAGTTTAGAACAAATCAGGAACGATGACTTATGCCCCCGCCTCCACGCTGGCGTCGCTGCGACGCCGCATCGCCCGTCTCGAGCGGCAGCGGCCGGTCAGCGACTCGGCGCGGGCGCCATTCGGCCATGACGCGATCGACGCCGCGCTGGGCGGCGGATTGGCGCTTGCCCGGCTGCACGAATTGTTCGCCGAGGCGGAAGATGCCGGCGCCGCGGCGGGCTTCGCGGCGATGCTGGCGAGCCTCATCGCCGACGCGGGGCCGGTGCTATGGCTGCGCGAGGCCGAGGCCGAATCGCGCGGCGCGCTGCATGCGCCGGGGCTTGCCGATCTCGGGCTCGATCCGGCTCGGCTGGTGCTGGCGGCGCCGCGCGACGCGCTCGATCTGTTGCGTGCCGCTGCCGAGGTGGTGCGCTGCGCCCGCGTCGCGGTGGCGGTGATCGAGCTGTGGCGGCAGCCGCGTCCGCTCGATCTCACCGCGAGCCGCCGGCTGGCGGTCGCCGCCGAGGCGTCGGGCGTCACCATTCTGATGCTGCGCATCGCCGCCGAGCCGAGCCCGAGCGCCGCGCAAACGCGCTGGCGCGTCGCCGCGGCGCCGTGCGCGGCATTCGACGCCAATGCGCCGGGGCTACCGGCGTTCGATCTGGAACTGATGCGCCAGCGCGGCGGCCCGGCAGGCGCGCGCTGGCTGGTGGAGTGGAATCGTGACGAGCGTATCTTCGGCGAGATCGCCGCGCCGCTATCTGGGGCTATGGCTCCCCTGGCTGAGCACCGACCGCTGGCGGCTGACGCAGCTTGATGCGGCGCCGGCCCGCTCGCCTGAACCCCAGCAACACCCTTCTCCACTATCGCTGGTCGAAAAGCAGCGCGGGGCGATGCGGCTGGTCGCGGTCGATGCGGCGGCGGCGGCGCTCGGGCTTGCCCCCGGCCTGTCACTGGCCGATGCGCGGGTGCGCACGCCCGATCTCGCCATCGCCGATCACGATCCGCACGCCGATGCGCGGCTGCTCGCGCGGCTCGCCGACGCCTGCGATCGCTATACGCCGATGGTCGCGACCGATCTGTTCGACGGGCTGACGCTCGACATCACCGGCAGCGCCCATGTGTTCGGCGACGAAGCAGGCATGATCGCCGATCTCGCCCGCCACGCCGAGTTGTGGCGCGTCACCGTCCGCACCGCGGCCGCCGACACGCCCGAGGCGGCGCAGGCACTGGCGCGATACGGCGACGGCGACGACGACATCCACGCGCTGCCGGTCGCGGCGCTGCGCTGCGACGAGGAAACCGCGCTGGCGCTGCGCCGCGCCGGCCTGCGCACGATCGGCGATCTCGCCGAGCGCCCGACCGCGCCGCTCGCCGCGCGTTTCGGCGCCTCGACCACCGATGCGCTCGCCCGGCTGCTCGGCCGCACCGACAGCCGCATCACACCGCACCGCGCGCCGCCGGCGCTGCGGTTCGAGCGCCGCTTCGCCGAGCCGATCGCGCGCACCGCCGATGTGCTCACCGTCATCGCCGATCTCACCGGCGACGCCGCCGGCGCGATGGATCGCCGGGGCAAGGGCGGCCGCCGCTTCGCCGCCCGGCTGTTCCGCAGCGACGGCGAGACCCGCGACCTCGCGATCGAAACGAGCGTGCCGACCCGCGACGTCGCACTCGTCTCGCGGCTGTTCGTCGAGCGCATCGACGCGCTCGCCGATCCGATCGATCCCGGCTTCGGTTTCGATCTGATCCGCCTCGCCGTGCCGGTGCTCGAGCCGCTCGCGCCGACCCAGCTCGAGCTCGAGGGCGGCGAAGTGCGCGACGGCGAGCTGATCGCGCTGATCGATCGGCTGAGCACGCGCCTCGGCCGCGACCGTGTCCGCCGGCTCGCGCCGCGCGACACGCACATTCCAGAGCAAGCGACGCTCGCGCTGCCGGCGGTCGAGGCCCCTGCCCCAGAACCTTGGCCAAGCCCGATGCCCGGAGAGCCGCCGCTCCGGCCGATCCATCTGTTCGATCCGCCGCAGCCGATCGACGTCACCGCCGCGGCCTTCCCCGATGGCCCGCCGCGCCGTTTCCGCTGGCGCCGAACGCAGCATGACGTGACGCGCTACGAAGGGCCCGAGCGGATCGCCGCGCAGTGGTGGCGGCGCGACGACAATGCCGGGCTGACGCGCGATTACTACCGCATCGAGGACGCGCGCGGCCGCCGCTTCTGGGTGTTCCGCCACGGGCTCTACCGCGAGCAGGAAGCGCCGCGCTGGTATATCCACGGGCTGTTCGCATGAGCTATGCCGAACTTGCCGCGGCGAGCAATTTCTCGTTCCTGCGCGGCGCCTCGCCGCCGTCGGACATGGTCTGGCGTGCGATCACGCTCGGCTATACCGCGATCGGCATTGCCGACCGCAACACCGTCGCCGGTGTGGTGCGCGCTTATGCGGCGCTGCGCGACGCCCCCGAACAGGCGATGGCTGACCTGCTCGAAGCCAAGCGCGCCGCGGGCCGGCCCGCCGAGCTGACGCCTGAAGAGGAAGCCGACTGCCAGATCGACCTCCGCCTGCTGGTCGGCGCGCGGCTGGTGTTCGCCGATGGCACGCCCGACATCATCGCCTATCCCGCGACGCGCCATGGCTGGGGCCGGCTGACGCGGCTGCTGACGGCAGGCAATCTGAAAGCGGTCAAGGGCGATTGTATCCTGAGCCTCGACGATCTGGTGACGCACCTCGACGATCTGTTGCTGATCGTCCTGCCCGAATCGACCGCGGTCGATCAGCAGGCGCACCCCAAGCCGGTCGACTATGATGTCGAACCGGCCGACCCGCCGGTGCTGCGCGCCGTCGCCACGCCGCCCCGGGAGCTGGGCGATCTTCTCGCCTTGCTGTCGGCCAAGGCGCCCGATCGCGTTTGGCTCGGCGCCGCGATGACGCGCAGCGGCAAGGACGCGCGCCGGCTCGATCGGCTGGCGCGGATCGCCGCTGCGGCGCGCGTCCCGCTGATCGCGATCGCCGACGCGTTGTACGCCACGCCCGATCAGCGCCCGCTGCACGATGTGCTCACCTGCATCCGCGAAGGCACCACACTCGCCGAGGCGGGCCGGCGGCTCGAAGCCAATGCCGAGCGGCATCTGAAATCCCCGGCGGAAATGGCACGGCTGTTCGCGTCCCATCCCCAGGCGATCGATGAAACGCTGCGCTTCGCCGCGCGGATCGGCTTCACGCTCGATCAGCTTCGCTACGAATATCCGCGCGAACCGGTGCCTGACGGCTGGGACCCGCAGGAGTGGCTCGAACACCTCGTTTGGCAGAACGCGCTCGAACGATACGATTACTACGTTCCTCCCAAATCTTTTGCGTTGCTTCAGGAGGAATGCACGCTGATTCGGGAACTCGGCTACGCCAATTACTTCCTGACAGTCCACGATCTGGTGAAATTCGCGCGGTCGCAAGACCCGCCAATCCTGTGCCAGGGCCGCGGCTCGGCGGCGAATTCGATCGTGTGCTTCCTGCTTGGCGTCACCTCGGTCGATCCGAACACGCACGATCTGCTGTTCTCGCGCTTCATCTCGACCGACCGAAAGGAGCCGCCCGATATCGACGTCGATTTCGAGCACGAACGGCGCGAGGAGGTGATGCAATATGTCTATCGCCGCTACGGCCGCCACCGCGCCGGAATCGCATCGACCGTGATCCATTACCGCTCGCGCAGCGCGGTGCGCGAGGTAGCCAAGGTGCTCGGGCTGAGCGAGGATGTTTCCACCAAGCTCGCGAGCACGGTTTGGGGCAGCTATTCGGGCGACATGGAGGACCGGCGCTTCACCGACGCCGGCTTCGCGCTCGATAATGCGCAGATTGTGCGGCTGCGCTTCATCATGACGCAGTTGCTCGAGGCGCCCTTCCCGCGCCATCTCTCGCAGCATGTCGGCGGGTTCGTGCTGACGCAGGACCGGCTCGACGAGACCGTGCCGATCCATCACGGCGCGATGGACGAACGCAGCTTCATCGAATGGGACAAGGACGATATCGACGCCTTGGGGCTGATGAAGGTCGACGTGCTCGCGCTCGGCATGCTGACCTGCATCCGCAAGAGCTACGATCTGATGCGCCGCCATGGGCTGGGCGATCACGACCTCGAACTCGACCTCGAATCCGACGATCCGGCGGTCTATGCGATGCTACAGAAGGGCGACAGCGTCGGCGTGTTCCAGGTCGAAAGCCGCGCGCAGATGAACATGCTACCGCGGCTCAAGCCCAAATGTCTCTACGACCTGACGGTGCAGGTCGCGATCGTGCGGCCCGGCCCGATCCAGGGCGATATGGTCCATCCCTATCTACGGCGGCGGGCTGAGATCGAGAAGGTCGACTATCCCTCGCCTAAACCACCACATGACCCCCAAGAACTGCGGGAGTTGTTGGGCAAGACCTACGGCGTCCCCTTGTTTCAAGAACAAGCGATGAAGCTCGCGATCGTCGCCGCCGGTTTCACGCCGTCCGAAGCCAACCAGCTCCGCCGCGCGATGGCGACCTTCCGCAACCTCGGCGGCATGGACAAGTTCGAGACCAAGATGGTCGAAGGCATGGTCGCGCGCGGTTACGAACGCGATTTCGCACATCGCTGCTTCAAGCAGATCGAGGGCTTCGGCAGTTACGGCTTTCCCGAAAGCCACGCGCTGTCGTTCGCGCGGCTCGTCTATGTCTCGTCGTGGGTCAAATGCCACCACCCGGCGGTATTCGCCTGCGCGCTGCTCAATTCGCAGCCGATGGGCTTCTACGCCCCCGCGCAGATCGTCCGCGATGCGCGCGAGCACGGCGTCGAGGTCCGCGCGATCGACGTCAACGCCAGCGATTGGGACAATAGGCTGGAGCCGACCGCCTCCCGTCATGCCGGACTCGGGCACCCGTCAAAGTATTACTTTGACGGGAACCGACTCGTTCCGGCATCCACGGTGCCGCAATTACCGCCGCCGCCGGAGGAGAAGTGGACCCCGGAACAGGTCCGGGGTGACGAGCGGCCTCAGCACGGCTTCGCCCTCCGCCTCGGCTTTCGACAAATCGACGGCTTTCGCCAAGCCTGGGCCGACACGATCGCCGCCGCCCGCGCCTACAGCCCGTTCACCGCCATCGAAGACCTCGCCCGCCGCGCCGCGTTGCCGCCCCGCGCGCTCAGGCTGCTCGCCGATGCCGACGGCTTCCGATCGATTGGGCTCGATCGCCGCGCCGCCTTGTGGGAGGTGCGCCGCACGCCGACCGGCGAGCTGCCGCTGTTCGCCGCCGCCCGCGCCCGCGAGCTGGGCCAGGAAAAGGACACCGCGCTGCCCATGATGTCGCCGGCCGAGCATGTCGTCGCCGATTATCAGACGACGCGTCTATCGCTGAAGAACCACCCGATGAGTTTCCTGCGCGCGACATTGCGCGATGAAGGCATTTCGAGCTGCGCCGAATCCAGCCGCGCCAAGAACGACAGCTTCGTCCGCACCGCCGGCATCGTGCTGGTCCGCCAGCGGCCGGGCAACGGCAAAGCGATCTTCATCACCATCGAGGACGAAAGCGGCGTCACCAACATCGTCTTGTGGGCGCGCCAGTTCGAACGCTATCGCCGCGCGGTGATGGCGTCGCGGCTGTTACTCGCCGAAGGCCGCGTCCAGCGCAGCGTGGAAGGTGTCGTCCACCTAATGGCGACGCGCGTCATCGATCGCACCGAGCTGCTCGATCAGCTTTCGGAAGATGGCAAAACGCCGACGACTTTATCGCGCGCCGACGAATTTTTGCATCCGCAGCATCCAAGAGCGCCGCTTGCTCGTATCTCAGCACACCCAAGACAAGTCCGCGTTCTGCCAAGATCGCGCGACTTCCATTAACCGTGCGCGCGATGTTCTTTGCCAACATAAGTCGCTAGAAATAATGGTGGATCACCCGAATCCATATTGCCAGTTCCCTGAATATCGATCATTAAGCCGCCATAAAATATTCAGGGAGAAGTATTGTGTCTGAAGCGATTGCGCCCGCATCAAATCGTGCTGCCCGCCGTCTCCAGTTGCTGATGCGCGGCACCGCGCTCGCCGGCGTCGCCGCCACGACGTTTATTGCCATCCCCGCCTTTGCGCAGGACGAATGCGGCGCGACCGATCAGGGCACGGTCACCTGCACGCCGGACGGCAATCCCTTCGCGGGCGGCATCACCTATTATACCCCCGGGCAGGACCCTGCCCGCGATCCGGGGCTCGATCCCACCGCGCCAGTCTATGATCTGACCGTCAACCTCGCTGACGGCGTCGCAATCGCCAGCGGCGACAATGCCGGCGTGTCGATCATCGGCTTTAACGACGGTTCGGCAACGCTCAATTCTGCCGACGGCACCAGCATTCACACCACCGGCGTGGGTGCGACGGGCGTGATCGGCAACACCAATTCCGGCGATTTGACGATCAACACCGACAGCATCACGACGTCGGGCCGCGCTGCCGAGGGTATCAATGCTGTAACCGGCAGCGGCGACATCACGATCGATGCCAATACGATCGAAACGAGCGGCAATAGCTCGACCGGTATCGACGCCAACGCCTACACCGGCGATGTGTCGATCACTGCGGGGACGGTGACGACCTCGGGCTATTATGCCGGCGGCATCTATGCCTATGCCGGCAGTGGCGACATCGCGATCGACGCGGGCAGCGTCTCCACGACCGGCGGCAGCTTCTACAATTATAGCTCGGACGCAATCAGCGCGCGAGCGGGTGCGGGGTCGATCGATATAAATGCCGACACCGTTTCGACCGCGGCGGACTATTCGACCGGCATCCGTGCAGTTTCCTTCGGAAGCGACGCCACTGTCGCCGTCACCGCCGGTGATATCACCACGGCGGGCTATGGCTCCGTCGGCGCCGTCGTCCAGGGCTCGACCGCCGCGCTGACGGTCGACAACATCACGACGACCGGCGATTACGGCTATGGCGCGGTGATGTTCGGCACCGGTGAAGGCGGCGCAACGCTGACATCGACCGGCACGATCTCGACGTCGGGTGACCACTCGGACGCGGTCTTCGTGAAGGCTTATGGCGGCGATGCTACCGTTACCGTCAACGACGTATCGACCGAGGGCGATAATTCTCCCGGCATTTACGCCTACGGCGACAATGCTAGCGTGACCGTCAATGGCGACGTTTCGACCAGTGGAATGAATTCTCCTGGCGTCGAAGCGGTGGGCATCGACACGGCGACTGTCACCAATAATGGCACCATCACAACGAGCGGCGACTATAGCGACGGTATTCTAGCTAGCGCGACCAGCGATGTGACTGTCAATGGCACCGGCACTGTCACGACGTCGGGCGATAACTCGATCGGCGTGCGCGGTTACAGCGCGGCGGGCGACGTTTCGATCACCCAAGGCTCCATCCAAACTGCCGGCGACAATTCGCGCGGCGCGCTGGCGATTGCGGTCAACGGCAATTCCACCATTGATGTGGACGATATCGCCACGTTGGGCGACAACTCGGCTGGTGCCTTCGCTTATTCAGTAAACGGCAATGCAGCCGTTTCATCGGCCAATGCGATCACCACCAGCGGCGATAATTCGATCGGCGCGATCGCCGAATCGCGCTTTGCCTATGGCGACGCAACGATCGGCGCGAACGACATCAGCACCACCGGCGATAATTCGATGGGCGCCTACGCCTTTGGTTATAACGCGACGATCGCCGTCAGCGGCGATCTCAACACCACCGGCGAGCATTCGGGCGGCGCCTATGCGCGCGCGTTCAATCACGCCGAGGTCGATACGACCGGCCCCGTGACCACCACGGGCGGCTACAGCAACGGCATCACCGTCGTCGGATTCTATGGCGGCGCGACGGTCAATGCCGGCGACGTTACAACCACCGGCTTCGATTCGATCGGCATCTCTAACTTCGGTGGCTTCGGCCCTGACGGCGATGCGATCGTCAATGCCGGCGACGTCAGCACGTCCGGCGACGCGTCTGCGGGCATCTATGCCAAGGGCACGCAAGATGTCCTTGTCAACGTCGGCGACGTGACGACGTCGGGAGACGGTTCCACAGGCATCGACGTCAGCAACTCGACGTCATCCTATGGCGGCTACACCTCATCGATGGACGTCACCGCGAACAGCGTGACGACTACCAACGATTTTGCCGCCGGGATCATCGCCGACATGGCAAATTCGGGCTATATGGACATCAATGTCGGCTCGGTTTCGACGCAAGGCTATTATTCGTCTGGTATCCAGGCCAGCGCGACATACGCCGACATCAACGTCTCGGCGGATTCGGTCAGCACCGAAGGCGACCAATCGTACGGCGTCCAAGCGATCACGATCCTGGGCGACACCAATGTGGCGGTCGGCGACGTATCGACCACCGGGGATGCGTCTCCGGCGGTGGTCGCGGTCGGTTACAATGCGACCGTGATCGTCAATGGCGATGTTTCGACCGAGGGTGCCGATTCCCCCGGCGTGATCGCCGTTGGTCAATACGGCACCGCCACCGTCGCCAACAACGGATCGGTCACCACGCTCGGCGACAACAGCCTCGGCATCTATGCCGGCGGATATGGCGATGTCGCGGTGACGGGAACGGGAACGGTCTCCACCACCGGCGACACATCGCGCGGCATCGATACGTATAGCGCCGGCGGCAACATCACGATCAGCACCGGCGATTTATCGACCACCGGTCAGGCCTCGCAGGGCATTCACGCTTATGCCCCCTTCGGCGATGTCACGATCGACGCTGCGTCGATCTCGACCGATGGCGACGCTTCCGACGGCATCGGCGCGCTCAGCTTGATCGGTGATGTCAATGTGACGTCCACGGGCACGATCACGACCTACGGCGCCAATTCCTTCGGCACCTATGCCTTCACCGCGCTCGGCGACGCCAATGTGACGGTGAATAACGTCGCGACGCACGGCGACGATTCGGTCGGCGTCCAGGCTTATGGTGAAAACGCCTCAGTGACTGTCAACGGTGCTGTCTCCACCGAGGGGACGGACGGGGCCGATTACTTCGGCGCGGACGGCATTCAGGCCACCGGTGGCTTCGGCACCGCGACCGTGAACATAACGGATACCGGATCGGTCACGACCAGCGGCGACTATTCGACCGGCATCTACGCCGCCGGCTATTATGGCGCCACGGTGACCAATGCCGGCGCGGTTTCGACTGCCGGCATGAGCGCCGACGCGATCGACGTGAACGGCGCGCTCGGCACCGCAACGGTGGATAACACCGGCACGGTCACCACGTCTGGCAGTTACAGCCGCGGCATCGTCGTCAGCGGTTACGGCAACCTTGTCGTCGATGGCGACGGCTCGGTATCGACCACCGGCGATTTCGCGCCGGGCATCGCCGCTAACACTACCTATGGTTACAGCTCGGTCACGCAAGGCTCGGTCTCGACCACAGGTGACACCAGCGCCGGCATCTCGGCCTATGGCACGCGCGGCGCGATGGTCGATGTCGGCTCGGTCTCGACCGCCGGCCCCAACTCGCCGGGCATCATCGTCGGCAGCTACGGCGATGTCGATGTGACCGCCGGTTCGGTTACCACGTCGGGCGACGCCAGCGACGGCATCCGCGCGGCGACCTTCGGCGCTGGCGGTGCACTGACGATTGCCGCCGGGGACGTGGCCGTCACCGGCGCCGGCAGCACCGCGATCCGCGCGCTCGGTTATGGGGGATCGGTGTCGGTCGATGTCACCGGCGACGTTTCATCGGCGCAGGCCGATGCCATCAATATCGACGCGACGACCACCGCCGACGTAACGGTCCACTCGGGCGGGTCGGTTAGCGGCGCGCTCGATAGCATCGCCGTCTATTCGGCCGACGGCGCGACGATCACCAACGCCGGCACGATCGACACCGGCGACGGCTATGCCATCGATGTCACCGGCGGCCCGGCGACGATCGACAACAGCGGCACGATCAACGGCCGCGTCGCGCTCACCGATGGCGACGATCTGTTCGACAACAGCGGCACCTTCAGCGTCGTCGGTGACAGCGTGTTCGGCGGTGGCGACGATGTGTTCACCAACAGCGGCACGGTGTCGCTCGGCACCAGCGGCTCGGCGGCGCATGTCACGCTTACCGGGCTCGAGACGTTCAACAACAGCGGCCTAATCGATCTCACCAACGGCGTCGCCGGAGACAGCCTCGCCATCCCGGGCAGCTTCACCGGTTCGGGCGGCAGCGCACTCGCGCTCGACATCCACTCGAGCGGCAGCGGCACCGTTGCCGACACGCTCGATGTCGGCACCGCGCACGGCAGCACGGCGGTTTCGCTGTCGCCGAGCGGCAACGCCGGTCTCACCGATGGCGTGACGCTAGTCCAGGCTGGGGCGGCGTCCCCTGCGGGCGCCTTCACGCTTGCCGGAGACTCGCGGGCCTTTGGGCTGATCGATTATCACTTGGTCTATAATCCCGCGACGTTCGCCTATGAGCTGGTCGGCACGCCGGGGGCAACGGTGTTCCACACGCTCAAGGCGGCGGAGGGCGCGCAGCAATTGTGGTATCGCTCGGCCGATGCGGTCGTCGACCATCTCGATGCGCTGCGCGACGGCGCCTGGACCGACGGTCACGCCGGCAGCGGCGTGTGGTTCCAGATGTACGGCGGGCTCGACAAGCGCGACGAGAGCCGCAACGAGACCACCTTCGGCATCACCGATCGCTTCAACCTGAACTACAAGCAGGATTATTTCGGCGGCCAGGGGGGCATCGATCTCGGCTCGTCGGGCGACAATGGCGGCTTCGCCTTCGGCGTCACCGGCGGCTATCAGAATTCGACGCTGCGCTTCTCGAGCGATGGCGATCGCTTCGATTACGACGCCGGCAACCTCGGCGTCTATGCCGGCTTCCTCGCCGGCCCGCTGTTCGTCAACGCGCTCGCCAAATACGATCACTATTGGATCTCGGCGCACAGCCCGATCTCGGGCTTCACCGACAAGTTCAATGGCAACAGCTACGGCGCGCAGGTCGAAATCGGCGCCAAGCTCGGCTCGGACAGCCTGTCGCTCACGCCGATGGCGAGCGTCGCCTATGTCCGCACCGATCTCGACGATCTCGTCGCGCTCGGCCAGACGGTCGATTTCGACAAGATGGACGGGTTGCGCGGCAAGGCCGGCCTGCGGATCGCCAGCAGCACGACGTCGAGCAGCGGGACGCAAATGACCTTCTACGCCAGCGGCGCCGCGGTGAAGGAGTTCAAGGGCAAGGACGGCATAACCTTCAATAGCGGACCGTTCTCGCTGGCCTATCGCAACGACGCGATCGATCTCTACGGCCAGGCCAAGGTGGGCATGAACATCACCAGCCCCGGCGGCGTGCAAGGCTTCCTCGAAGTCCAGGAAGACCTGAGCAGCGATTACAAGGGCGCCGCCGCCCGCGCCGGCATCCGCGTCCGCTTCTGATCGATCGGCCGTCCGTCTCGCTTGTGGCGAGGCGGGCGGCCGATCCATTCTCAACAGATCGAGACATGAGGCCGCGTGACCGATAAGAAACAGGCCATGCCTGAAAACACGCCCGCCGCGCCGAAGCGCGCCAAAACCCCCGCCAAGGTCGCTGCACCGTCCACCGACCAGCCGGCCGCCTCGCCCGACGCCGCATCGCCAGCGAAGCCCGCCCCCGCTGCGCCGGCCAAGAAGCCCGGCGGCAACACCAAGATTTCGGTGTCGCGCGGCTTTGCCGATTGGCTCCGCAGCAACCAGACGAGCATCGCCTTCACCTCCTATCAGACCGGCCAACTGTTCCTGGTCGGCGTGCTGCCCAATGGCACCGTCTCGTTCAATCAGCACAATTTCACGCGGGCGATGGGCGTCTGCTATCAGCCCGGGCGGCTCTATCTCGGCGGGCTTCACCAGGTCTGGCGGCTCGAAAACATGCTGCGTCCCGGCGAACTTGCCAACAAGGCGTTCGACATGGCGCTGGTGCCGCGCAACGGCCAGACCACCGGCGATATCGACATTCACGAGGTCGGCACCGACGCCGCCGGCCGCGTCGTTTTCGTCAACACCAAATACAGTTGCCTGGCGACGCTCGATCTCAATCACAGCTTCCGCCCGATCTGGAAGCCTGCGTTCATCTCGAAGCTCGTTCCGGAGGATCGTTGCCACCTCAACGGCATGGCGCTCGCCAGCGGCCAGATCCGTTATGTCACCGCGGTCAGCCGCAGCGATGTCGTCACCGGCTGGCGCGAACGCCGCCACGAAGGTGGCGTGCTGATCGAGGTCGCGAGCAACCGTGTCGTCACCGATCAGCTATCGATGCCGCATAGCCCGCGGATCGACGGCAACCGCGTGCTGGTGCTCGATTCGGGGCGCGGGCATCTGATCTCGGTCGATCCCGAAAGCGGCAAACGCACCGATATCGCCTTCGCACCCGGCTTCCTGCGCGGCATGGCGCTCCACAACGGCCACGCGATCGTCACCGTTTCGAAACCGCGCAACGACAGTTTCGAAGGGCTCCAGCTCGACGAGGAAATGAAAAAGCGCGACGCCGAGCCGTGGTGCGGCGTGATGATCATCGATCTGCGCACCGGCGGCATCGTCGAATGGATCAAGCTCGACGGGCATATCACCGAATTGTTCGACGTGGCGGCGATGCCCGGCGTCAAATGCCCGATGTCGGTCGGCCTCGACAGTCTCGAAATTCGCTCGACGATCACCTTCGATCCGGAAATCAAGCCGCTGCCGGCGGCGTAGCGGCGGCTGCATCACCCCTGAGCAGGGTAAGTCCGTCGCTGTCAGAAGCCCAGCTTGTGTGCTGGATTGCTTCGCGCTTCTCGCAATGACGGGGGCCTGTTCGTCCGCAGCCCAATACTACCGGAAAGGGTCTTCCGTCCCCCCTTGTGCTGAGCCTGTCGAAGCGCGCCTCTCCAAAAAGCGCGCCTGCGGCCCGCTCCAGTCGTCCAGTTGAAGATTTTGTGGTCGGGGAGACAGGATTCGAACCTGCGACCCTCTGGTCCCAAACCAGATGCGCTACCAGGCTGCGCCACTCCCCGAGGTCGATAGTGCGGTTAGGTCGGGTCGGCGCGGAACGCAAGCGCTGCGGTGACGCGCCGGGCGGGAAGATTGCTATCGCCGCGGCGAAGCCGCGGCGTCGGTTAGCGCTTGGGCGCCGCGGGCCGCACGCGCTCCAAAGGCGGAGGATAGCCTTCGCTATCCTCAGGCGGAGCGTTTGGTGGGCCGCCTCGCGCCTAAACTCTGCCGTCAGTCGAATTCGGACTTGCGGCAAGGCCGTCGCTCGGGCGAAGCATGAGGCGCGCGCCAGTGCTTCCTTACCCAAATCGGAAAGATGCGCTAACCTGCCGGTAGACAACCGGGTCCCCCGACCTGCCCGGCATAGAAAAAGCGAGCTGACCTATGTTCGACGAATACGGCTTCCCAGGCGACGCTGACTTGGACGCCGCTGCGCCCATGCTGGAGACTTTCGTATACTGCAGTAGGGCCGCCGAAGGCGTTGACGACGCCGAGGTAGGCCGCATGATCGAGCGGGCTCAACGCCGTAATGTCGCCCGCGACATCACCGGTGTGCTGGTTTTCGGCAGCGGCGTCTTCTTCCAGTGGATCGAGGGACCGCCCGATCAGGTGAAGGACCTGATCGCGAGCCTTCATAGCGATCCGCGCCATCACGATATCGTCTCGCTGGACCGGAGCGTGGAAAAGCGCGAGCGCCTTTATCCGAATTGGCAGATGGAGTTGGTCGGAGCTGACGACATTCGCGCGGTGCTGCAGGAAGCGCTTGAGGATGCCGAAGACGAAAACAACATCGCAGCACTGAAGCGCATTCTCGCGCACCTCTCTTCAGATTCTCTGGATACGCTTGGTCGAAGTTAACTCGGTCAGCTACTGTCTGACACGTCTCGGTACCAGCCAACCGGCGGACAGCAGAGTACACGCTAGCAGGAGTCGCGTCCGCTCCTTCTAGTCATGCGCACACCCAGGCGGGTGTGGCACGGCTGGCGCGAGCGATTGACCGAGCGCGGTGAGCATCGCGATCACGCTCGCCGCGACGAAGTAAAGCGGTGACAGCGGTATGAGATCGGCAAATCCGGCGAGCCAGGTCCGCATTGCCGCATAATCAAACGGCCAGGCGATCGCGGTCGCGAGCAACACCGATCTCAGGAACTGTACTATAAGGTGTCGCAGAGATATTGCGAGCCAGTGAGACGATCCTCGATCGGACCCAACAGGTCGATGCAAGCGTCGCGATGAACGGTAGCGTCCGCCCCGTAGCGATCGGGATATTTGGCGCGATCGAGATAATGTTTGAACGGGCCGTCATTGGTTTCGATCAGCGCGACATCGATGCGATCGAGCCAGCCGGATGGATCGTGACAGGCGAGCGCCCAATGCATGATGTCGAGCCTCTGGTCGATCACGCGGCCATCGGGGAGGACCAACACTGGTACGGTTGCCTTGGGCGAGGCGGCGGTCAGCGCCGCCGGCTTGGCGGCGAGCTTGATCTCGCGGATTACACAATATGTCTCGCTCGCCAGCAGGGCCAGCCGTGCACGGATCGCATAGGGGCAGCGGCGGAACGAATAGAGGATCGGCAGAGTGCTCACCGGGGTCGGACCTTAGCCCCAATATGGCTGTCGCCACGCCGCGCGGCGAGCAAGGTCTGGCGGTGGCGTTCGGCGTAGCCAGCGCGTTGCTCGTCTGTCCGTTCGGCATGGCAGGTGGGGCAGCTGACGCCCGCGACATAGAGCGGAGACAGGCGGTCCTCCTCGCCGACCGGGCGACGACATGCGTGGCATAGCGCGTTCGAGCCTGATGTCAGATCGTGGGTGACGGCGACACGCTGATCGAAGACGAAGCACTCGCCATGCCAAAGGCTTTCCTCCGGCGGCACGCTCTCCAGATAGCTCAGGATGCCGCCTTTCAGGTGATAGACCTCGTCCAAGCCTTCGGCCTTGAGAAAGGCAGTAGCCTTCTCACAGCGGATTCCGCCGGTGCAGAACATGGCGATCTTCGGCGGTGGGCCGTCGCCGATCAGGGCGTCGCGTCGCTCGAGAAACCAGTCGGGAAAATCCCGAAACGTCTTCGTACCTGGATTGACCGCGCTGGCGAAGGTGCCGATCGCGACTTCGTAATCGTTGCGCGTGTCGATCACGATCGTGGCCGGATCGGCGATCAGGGCGTTCCAATCCTCGGGCGCAACATAGTGGCCGGCGTCAGCAATTGGATCGATGTCTGGCTGGCCCATCGTCACGATCTCGCGCTTGATGCGGACCTTCATGCGGTGGAACGGCAGCGTGTCCGCCCACGACGTCTTCACGTCGATATCAGCGCAGCCAGGAAGAGCGCGGATAGCGGCCAGCACGGTCTCGATGCCTGCGTCGCAGCCGGCAATCGTGCCGTTGATGCCTTCGTGCGCGATGAGGAGCGTGCCCTTGATCCCGTTCGTGCAGCAGAGCGCCCCTAGTGCCTTGCGCGTCGCTTCGCGATTCTCCAACGGCGCAAACTTGTAGAGCGCCGCGACGCGGACGGGAGGTGTAGGCTGGGTCATGGCGATATCGGTGCGATAACCGTCTTTGGCATTCGCGGCTACCGGGCCCGGCGCAGGGCCCACAAAAGCCGAGCAGAAACGAAACCGTCATCTACCCTTGCAACTGTCCTCGGCTACTATCTCGAAGACCATCAGGCAGTTGCCGGCCAGTTCGAGCCGAGCAAACCTGAATCAACGGCGGGTGCAGAGGAGCGCTCCGGTCGCGATGAATGACTAACTACGGATCGAAACAACCGCCACTAACCGATCAATATATGAACTCTAAAGCTAGGATATTCTGAGCGCGCGATCTCATACGTCGCCGAACGCTCAATGTAAGATCTCGATCTACATCGCCTCGACATTGTCCAGCACCCGCTGGAGAAGTCCGACGAGCGTGGCGACCTCGCGCTTCGACAGTCCGGCGGTCATCTCGGTATTGCCCTGCCGCAGGACCTGCCGCCCGGCCGGCAACCGCTCGATCGCCGCATCCGTAAGCGAAACCAGGCTAATGCGCCTGTCCCGTGGATCGGGTTCACGATGAACCAGGCCGTCCCGCTCCATCCGGCCGAGTAGCTGGGCCATGGTCGGCTGCTCGACTTTCGCGAGGCGCGCAAGTTCGGACTGCGAGAGCTGTTCACCGTTTCGCATCATCGACAGCACCGGCAGTTGCGCTGTAGCGAGTCCGAGCGGGCGCAACCGTGCGTCGCCGACGCGAGTCAGCCCGCGGCCGATCCGGCTGAAATAATGGCCAGGATGTTCAAGCGGGTTCCAGCTGTCATCCTCAATCGCCATTGCATAGCATCCTATGTTATATATATAGGCTCCTATCTAATGGGAGCGACACGTTATGACAATGATCGAAACTGTGGGCATCGTCGGAGGAGGGCCAGGCGGTTTGCTGCTCGCACGCCTGTTGGAGCGGCGCGGCCTCGCGGTAACAGTCTTCGAGCGTGATTCGGACCCTGACGAGCGGCCACAGGGGGGCTCACTCGACCTGCACGCCGAGACCGGCCAACGGGCGATGCGGCTGGCCGGCCTCGCAAACGAGTTCGCGGCGGCGGCACGTCCGGAGGACCAAGGCGATCGTCTCTATGCCCCGGAAGGGACGCTGCTGTTTGATCGCGACGGCGGTGGCGACGATCGTCCCGAAATCGACCGATCGGCGCTGCGCCGGATTCTGCTCGGCTCTTTGTCTCCAGGAACCATCCGGTGGGGCGCGAAGGTAGACCCGGTTCGGCGCAACGACGGCAGCGCTGCTATTGTTGTCGATGGTAAGCCATGTCGGTTTGACGTGATCGTAGGTGCCGACGGGGCGTGGTCGAAGGTTCGTCCGTTGCTGAGCAGCGCTCAGCCGACATACGAAGGCGTGGCTATGCTTGAGATGGGGTTCGACGCCTCGGCGCACCCCAAAGTCGATGCGCTGGTCGGCCACGGCAAGATGTTTGCGGTCGGCGACAATCGACTGATGATCGGTCAGCGCAACGGGAACTTGCACATCCGCGGTTACGCCGGCTGGCGCATGAGCGAAGAGGACGCCCATCGCTGGGCCGCGATGACGATTGCCGAGGCCCGCGAGCATGCCTTGGCGGCGTTTTCGGGGTGGGCGTCAGACCTTACTGACTTGGTCGCTACAGGCGACATAATGGCGGTGCGTCTGCTCTATGCTCTTCCGATCGGCCTGCGTTGGCCGTCAGTGCCGGGCATGACCATGCTCGGCGACGCCGCCCACCTGATGTCTCCGTTCAGCGGCGAGGGCGTCAATCTCGCGCTCGCCGATGCTGCCGATCTGGCGGAAGCGCTGACGTCGAACGGTGGCTGGCCGGCAATAGCAGAAGCAGAAGCGAGGATGGCTGATCGGGCCGAGGTGGCGGCGCAGGGCGCGGCTGACGGACTCGCTACTGTCTTCACGCCGCACGGACCGGCTCCAGTGCTGCATCACTACCGTGACCGCGTCGCTGCCGAGCGCGTTCGTGATGGCGGATATCCACCCAGCAATGCGAGATGAATGAGCGCCCTGAGTTAAAAAGTCGAAACCGTCCACGAGTGACCGCAACTGGGTCTTAGGCACTACCCGCCCATCCGGAACGAGCGTCTGCTCTGGCAGACAGGCCACCCGAAAGTGGCTTGTCAGCAAACGGCCCACCAGCAGTCAGGCTGTTTGGCCGCAAGCTGCCGGTCTGCGCCGCGCCCCAATGCCAGACATTGGCGCTGATTCCCAATTCGGGCGTTGAGCCCTATATCGTGGAATATCTAAAGACGCCGCCGGCGCGCGCTGGTCCTCGAGATGATCGCGCAGGCCGGAATGACCCCCGCAGCTTTCTGCGCGAGAAGGCTCTTCTTATAGCGAACTCGGCATCGACGACGAGAAGCTCTCTGATGAGGTGTGGTTGACGCGATGATGGAGCATCCGATTCTCATCAACCGCCCGTTGGCGCCTATGCTGCTCAAAATCGACTTTGGCGCGCTGGGTTGATGCTGCAAATCAGCGAGCCTTACTGTTGGTTGATAGGTGCTCAGGTCAGCGTTTTTCTCCATCGCCTAGGATGTCATATGCTCGCTAGCCGCTTGATGGATCAATTCGCACGACCTCCCTGGCTTGCAGACGCATCAAACGAACCGTGGGGACCAACCTTTTTAAGTGCCGCCAGACAGGAGAGCCCGAACGCTTTGGCCAATGGCGATCGCGCTAATAGTTTCCAACGCTAATGCCGAGCTCCTGGCAAGCTTTCTATCGCTAAAGCAATTGGCCCAAGTGGGCCGGCAAGATCGCCAAGCGAGGGTGCCACAACGTATGGCCTCCGGTCGGGCAAAGAAATATAGTCTGCCAGACTTTCGATCAACGGTGCTGAAGTGGCCCCCGGCTTCCATCCGGCGGGAACCAGAGACCGACCATTGTCGTCGCGCATGAACGCAGGTGAAGCAACGGGCTGGGTTAACCCAGCCCGTTGCTTCACCTGCGGCGGCGAACGCCGCCGGGGTAGCGTATCCGAGCGAGGAGTGCGGCCGCTCGGTGTTGTAATCATCGACCCAGCGCGCGAGGATCGAGCGGGCCTGACCGATCGTGAAGAACAGCGTCTCGTTGAGCAGCTCGTCACGCATCCGGCCATCCAAGCTCTCGACGAACCCATTCTGGGTCGGCTTGCCAGGCGCGATGTAATGCCACTCGACACCGGCGTCGCCGGTCCAGGCAAGCGCGGCGTTCGAGGTCAGTTCGGTACCGCTATCGCTGACGATCATCCTCGGTGCACCGCGCTCGGCGATCAGATCGGCCAACTCGCGAACGACACGCCGACCCGAGATCGAGGTATCGACGACTGCCCGAAGACACTCTCGGGTGACATCATCGATGATGTTGAGCACGCGGAAGCGACGTCCGGTGACGAGCTGATCATGGACGAAGTCCAGACTCCAGCGCTGGTTGGGAAGCGCCAACACCTGCCTCGGCCTCCTTCAGGATGCCGATGATCTGTTCTTCCGAAAACTGCTTCTGTTTCATCTGCCCGTCCCTTTGTCAGTTCGGACTCTAGCTCCAACTGGAGGAAAAACCGGGGGTCACGTCAAGGGATCCCCTCCTGCCTGTCAGGTTATAGTCGAAAGAATGAGCGAAGCTGCCGTTCGGTAGGGTCAACGCGTAGGTCGGTTGGCACCGCTAACATTGTCATTCACGGCTTAGACCAGCTTCATACGTTGCTGATTGGTATCGTCCTCGCCGGTTAATTCGAGCCGGATCGGCCTGGCGTGATCGCCGCCTTCGTGACGTGCGTTGCCCGTTCAAATGTTCGGAGCCGGGGGTCCCAACGGGCACTCGTCCCAATAGGGCGGATCGCCGAAGCTGGCCTTCAGATGATCGACGAGCGCCCTGAGTCGGGCCGGCGGATCGGGTCGGAACGCGGCGGTGATCGGCGTAATGTCGGGTTCCAGTCGGAGGTTCAGAACCCTTAACGTCCCCGCCCTAACCGCCTCGTAGCTGTGGAAGGTCGGCAGCCAGGCGATACCCAGCCCGGCGATCGCCGCCTCCCTCATGGCAAAACATGACGTGACGCGCAGCCGCGGCACCACGCGAGCGACGACCCGCTCAATCTCGGCTTTGAAGGTCCAATCGTCGGGGCCGCGGTCCATATAATGAATCGCCTTATGTCGCTCGAGATTCTCGACGTTGCGAGGAGTCCCAAACTGATCGAGATAATTTGGTGCGGCCACGAGGGTTCGGCGGCTGATTGTAAGCTGTTCCGTTGCAAGCTTCGGCAGGCTGTCCGGAGCAATCCGAACGACCATGTCGAAGCCTTGGCTGAGATCGCTGATCCGATCATCAAAGTCGGCGGTCACCTCGACGTCCGGATGGCGGCCCATGAATTCGTAGAGGGCCGGGCCGAGATGGAGATCGCCGAACGCTCTTGGCACGGCGATGCGCAGGGGGCCCGCGATCTCGCCGCGCCGCCGGGCCAGATGCTCTCGCGCCTCGGTCGCTTCGGCGACGATCCGCCGGGCACGCTCGAGCAGCGCAATGCCGTCGTCGGTCAGCGTTAGCTGTCGGCTGTTGCGGTTGAGCAGAACGGAACCAAGTGCATGTTCCAGCTCGGTGAGCCGCTCGCTGATCGTGGATTTCGACAACCGAAGTTGTCGCGCGGCCTCGTTGATCGATCCGCAATCGGCAACCATGACGAACGCTACGATTCCGTCCAGCTTCATCGTTCGCAATCTCCGGAACGTCGGTTCGGAATTTCCGGCCTGTCCAGCCGTTATGTTCCCGATCATAAAGTCATGCGGGGACGATTGCCAAGCGGCGGCGCTGCGCATTCGCTGTCAGACCATCGCATGGGGGCAATGATGAAAACACTCAGAACTTTCGCAACCTTCGCGATCGCTACGCTAATTGCTGCACCCGGTCCGATTTACGGGTTTGCACCTTCGAGCGCTCTAATTTTTCCCCCGTCTTTTCAGATCCGTGACATTCCGGCGAACGGCACCACGATCCATGTCCGCATCGGCGGCAGTGGCCCCGCGGTGGTCCTCATTCATGGTTATGCTGACACCGGCGACATGTGGGTGCCGCTCGCTACGGACCTGATACGCGATCACACCGTGATCGTCGTCGATTTGCGCGGTATGGGCCTTTCGGCAGTCGCCACCGAGGGTTACACGAAAAAGAACGAAGCCGAAGACATCGCCGGCGTAATGGACGCGCTGCAGGTGACGACGGCAGACATCATTGGCCACGATATCGGCGACATGGTCGCGTTCGCCTTTGCCGAAGCGCACCCCGATCGCACGACGCGACTCGTCGAGATTGATGCGCCCGTTCCCGGTGTGGGACCCTGGGACGAGCTGTTGAAAAACCCCATCCTTTGGCATTTTCGCTTTGGCGGACCCGACATGGAGCGGCTCGTCGCAGGCCGCGAGCGGATCTATCTCGACCGATTCTGGAACGACTTCTCAGCCAATCCTGCGCACTTTCCCGAGGCGGACCGCCGCCACTATGCCGAGCTCTACGCGCGACCCGGCCGTATGCACGCCGGCTTCCTCCAGTTTGCCGCGTTCGACCAAGACGCAATCGACAACCGTGCTTCGGTCGCGCGCGGGCGCCTGCAGATGCCGGTCCTCGCAATCGGCGGAGATCATTCGTTTGGCACGGCCATGGCGTTCATTATGCGCTTCGCCGCCGACGACGTGCATCAGGTAGTCATTCCCAACTCGGGTCACTGGCTGATGGAGGAGCAACCTCAAGCGACAGTCGCCGCCATCCGAGCGTTTCTCGACGGTACCGGTCCGCTGCCGTCGAAGCGCCTGAGCGCGGCGGAGGTGGACGCACTGGCCCGGGGCAAAGGCGGTGCCGGCACTTCGCAATTAGGTGGCGTGGAGACCACCGTCCTGTCCGGCAATCCCGACGCGCCCGGCCCTTACTCCTTCGAAATTCGCGTGCCCCCGCATACCCGCATCGCGGCGCATACCCACCGGGACAATCGCACAGCAATCGTCGTGTCGGGCGACTGGAACTTCGGCTACGGCGGAACGGCAACTGATGCCGCGACGACACGGCTCGGACCAGGCGCCTTCTACACCGAGCCGGCTGATGTGGCGCACTTCGCCTTCACCGGCGACAAGCCGGCCGTCGTTTATATCTCCGGCCAAGGCCCGACTGATACCCGATACGTCAGCGCCGCCGACGCACCCGCTCGCAAATAGGAGGACAGCATGGTGTCGTATGCCAAGCCGAGCGACGGCTTCGGCGCCCCCTGCTCACACCCGGGAATGCCGCGGTCGTGATCATCGACTTCCAGCCCGTCCACGTCTCATCAATTGCATCGCGCCCAAATCGCGGATCGGTCGCCAACATCACCGCGCTCGGCCGGATCCCGAAGCTGTACGCTGTGCTTGCCATCCTCTCGACGGTAAACGTGCCGACAGCTACCAACCAGCCGACCATCAACCAGATTTCTAAATTGCTGACCGACGTCGAACCGATCGACCGCCTGTCGCGACGTTCACGCGCGTCTCGACAATGCCGTAGCCGACGTCGAGGAGGACGCATCAGTGTCAGCCCCTTCGGCGCATTTGCCTGCCGGTTGACCCGCGCCGTGCATCATGGCTTGAGTGACTTATGGCAAAGTCGGCGACAGACATCATCCAGGGCGTGATCAATGCAGCGGTGGTCGATGCGATCGTCGCGCTAAAGGGTGCGTCGCAAGGGCTGCCCAACGCGCTCATGCGCGATCTGGCGTCGATTCATTCCAACACAGCGTTCAGCGACTTGCCGCCCGCAGTTCAAACAGTGGTTGCCGCGAGCGTAAGAAACGCTTTTTCGCAGCTGCAGAAGGATGGCTATGTCGTTGCAGAGGCAAAGAGCGTGCTGCCATCGGCGCCGCGCCCTGTCGCCAACCGTAGCGACCGAGCGCCGCGCCGCGGACCACCCCAGCCCGGCGCCCAGCCGCCAGCCCCGCGCGGCCGGAAACGCTAAAAAAACAATCTGGGAGTGCGCTGCGGCCGGCGCCGCTAACAATAGTCCACGTGTCGAGGCGAGATCAGGGCGATGTTGATCAGCATGAGGCCGTGTCACTCCCTTGGATGAAAGCGGCAATGTTCGGCTCGACTTCCGCCCACGACTCATCCCACTGGTCAAAAGCGATAAAGGCTGCGGTTCGCTCAATAATAACGTCTGGGAGCGACTGTGAGGGTGCCCAAACCATCGGCTTGCAATGCTGCCGCAATCGCACCAATCATGCACAAAGCGCGTGAACGCTTAGCGCCCAGCCGTAAGCCAGTAAGCCCAACGATCATTCGGCGTCGCGGTAACGGAGAGCGGGCCGCCCCCACCTCAAGGAGCCTAGCCGTTTGTCAAACGCGCCCTGCTCGCCGTTGGACCCAACGAAACTAGACCAACAGCCCCCGCCGCGACAGCCAGCGCAGCCCCAATCAGCGCCGCTGAGTGGAACGCGCCGACCAATGCCGCCCCAGTGCGGCTGATGACCGCGCCGGTCAGAGCGGTGGCGATCAGCCCGCCGGTGCGGGCAACCGCGCTATTGAACCCCGAGGCGGTGCCGGTGTGCCGGGCATCGACCGCGGCCAACACCGCCGTCGTGAGCGGGGCGACCGCGCCCGCCATGCCGATCGCGATAACCAGAACACCGGGAAAAACGCTTTTCCAATAGCTCGCTCGGGGATCGACGAAGGCCAGCAGCAGAAAGCCGATCGCGGTCAGCATCGGCCCTATCGACAGCGGCCAGCGCGGGCCGATCCGCGCCGTGAGCTGGCCGACGGTGCGCGACAATGTTCCGATCACGAGCGGGAACGGCAGCAGCGCAAGGCCAGCGGTGAACGGCGAGTAGTGGCCGGCGACGATCAACAGATAGGGGAGCAGCACGAGCAGCCCGCCGAGCGCGCCGTAGAGCAGGAAGGTGACACCGGACAGCCCCGCTAGGCGCGGCGAGGCGAATAGCGCCAGCGGCATCATCGCGGCCGCACCGCGACGATGCTCGACGCGGATAAACAGCGCCAGCGCGATCACCCCGATGGCCATCCCGATCCACGCCGCGCCGGTCATCCGCTCCGCCCCCGACCACAAGGTTAGCGCCCAGGTCAGCGCGCCGAGCGCGAGTGTGGCCAGCGCGGCGCCGAGCCAGTCAAGCGCCCGATCGCCGTCGCTGTTCTCGGGAATGGCGGCCAGCGCGATGCCGATCGCGGCCGCCGCCACCGGCAGATTGATGAGAAAGATCGCGCGCCAGCCGACGGCGCCGACCAGCCAGCCGCCGAGCGGTGGCCCGACCGCGCCGGCAATCGCGCCCGCCGCCGCCCAGGTGCCGATCGCCCGGCCGCGCGCTTCTCCCGAAAACGCATTGCCGAGAATCGCTAGGCTGCTCGGCATGAGCATCGCGGCGCCGACACCTTGCACCGCCCGCGCAGCCAAAAGAACGACAAGGCTGGACGCCAGCGCGCACGCAGCCGATGCCAACGCAAACAGGATGATACCGCCGACGAGCATCCTTCGGCGCCCGAACTGATCGCCGACCGCCCCGCCGAGCAGCAGCAGCGCCGACAACGGCAGCAGATAGGCATTGATCGTCCACTGCAGGCTGGCCGCGCTCGGACCGTAGCTCCGGCCGATTGCGGGAAGCGCAACGTTGACCACCGACCCGTCGATGAACGCCAGACTCGAGGCGAGGATTGTTGCAACGAGCACCCAGTTGGCATGGGGAACGTCGCCTGATGCCGCGGCTGCGGCATGCGCCTCGTCGCAAGGCGTTGGAAGGGAGGCGGTCACGACCTTAGCCTGCGCCAGACCCATGTGTAGCGCGATCGTCTCGGCGGGAGCGCTGAGCGTTCACGGCGGCGACGCGCCAATCCGCACGGTGTCATGGAGCAGATCAAGATCGAGGTGCATGGCGCCTGCCTCCTCGCGCAGCACGTCGACGAACTCGTGATCGATCAGCACCTGCTCGCGGCCATAGCTCATCCCCCCCCTGTGATTGGCTGGCGAGCAGCGTATCGACCCCACCGACTGTCACCGCCAGCAAGAACCGATCGCCCTGGGCATGCGCCGCCAGCACTGCGCTGTCCTCATCGAGCAGGTGGACGAGCGTCCAGGCAAGCCCGAGCAGCGGATTACGGCTGCGCACTAACGGCAGCTCGGTCAGGCGGCGAAAGATCCGCCCGTCGGGCATCGCGACCGTCTCCAGCCACGACATCTGTCCCGTCACGTCGGCGAGCGGGCGCGAGCGGACCGAGGCGACGCGCACCATCAGCGCCGGCCGTCCTTCGTAGCGGCCGACCACCGCGACCTTGCTAAACGACAGGCTGGTGCGCGGCCGAGCAAAACGAGCGAAGATAAGCCCGGTCATCGTCGCCGAGAAGAACAGCCCGAGCAGGATCTCGACCGATGCGATCGCATGGCCGAGATGCGTCGCCGGCGCCATCACTCCGTAGCCAACCGTGCCGAGCGTATCGACCGAGAAATAGAAGCCGTCGACGATCGACCCGGGCACGGCATTGACGATCGATCCGGGAAGTGCCGCATAAACCAGCCCGAAAACGAGGTTGATCACAACGAACAGGCCCGAGGCGATCGCAATGAACACCGGCCAGCTCATCTCCATCACCCAATAATAGAGATCGGCGAACGGCGACGGCGCGCCGGTCTTGTAGGCGGGAAGTCCGCCGAGCTGAACGATCTGGCGACGGCGCGGGCGCGGCATGACGAGAGCTTGGCAGATAAATGCGGCCGGTCAACGTGGCTGCCGGGGCATCCTCTCGCTAGACGCGATTGGGAAGCCGCTGGCAGCAATCATAACTGGAAATTGGCCGCTCGAGCCTCCGCTCAACGAT
Organism: Sphingomonas koreensis; assembly: GCA_006438735.1. Lineage (GTDB taxonomy): Bacteria > Pseudomonadota > Alphaproteobacteria > Sphingomonadales > Sphingomonadaceae > Sphingomonas > Sphingomonas koreensis_A. Next base: position 1,187,757 of record RCZF01000001.1, read on the forward strand.
CGAGGATTTCTCTGACCTTATTACCGAGGGCGGCCACGCCGAAGGGCTTGGTGATGACCTGCATACCGGGAGCGAGCTGCCCATTTCCGACTGCTGCATTCTCCGCGTAGCCCGTGATGAACAGCACCTTCAGGTCGGGCCGATCCTGCCGCGCGGCGTCGGCCACCTGCCTTCCGTTGAGCCCGCCGGGCAGACCGACGTCGGTGATCAACAGATCGACCCTTATGTCCCTCTGCAGTAATTTCAAACCGCTCGGGCCGTCCTCGGCTTCCAGGACATTGTACCCAGCCTCGGCGAGCACCTCGACAACGAGCGCGCGAACGGCTTCTTCGTCATCGATAACGAGTACGGTCTCGCCATGACCGACATCGACGGCCGGCGCCTCGACGCCACGCTCCTGGGGCTCGAGAGCACCCGTAAAGCGTGGAAGATAAAGACACATCGTCGTGCCGATGCCCAGTTCTGAATCGATTCCCACCTGCCCGCCCGACTGGCGCACGAACCCATGGATCATCGATAGGCCGAGCCCTGTGCCTTGGCCCAAGGGTTTGGTCGTGAAGAACGGGTCGAATGCCTGAGCGATCACCGCCGGTGGCATTCCCGTTCCCGTGTCGGTTACGCATATCGACACATACTGCCCTGGCGTGAGGTCGCGCTCCCGTGCCGCATGGTCGTCGAGCCACCTGTTGGCAGTCTCGATCGTGATGCGGCCGCCTCCGGGCATCGCGTCGCGTGCGTTGATGGTCAGGTTCAGCAGGGCGTTCTCTAGTTGCGACTGATCGACACAGACCGGCCCCAGACCTGCGGACCCGACCACTTTCAATTCAATCGCCGGGCCGACCGTGCGCCGCACCAAGTCCTCCATCCCGCCGATCAGCCGATTGGTATCGGTCGGTTTGGGGTCCAGGGTCTGGCGGCGCGAGAAGGCGAGGAGCCGTTGAGTGAGCGAGGCTGCCCGTCGAGCGGCCTCCTGCGCGTTGACGACATAACGTTCGAGGCCAGTCATTTGGCCCTGTTCCATGCGCAGGCCGAGAAGTTCGAGGTTGCCGCTTACGCCGGCCAGAAGGTTGTTGAAGTCGTGCGCGATGCCGCCGGTGAGTTGCCCGACAGCCTCCATTTTCTGCGACTGGCGCAGCGCCGCCTGCGCGCTCGCCAACTCCGCCGCGGCCGCCTTTTCTTCCGTGATGTCGCGGCCGCTGCAATAGACCAGCCCTTCTTCGGGAATGCCGATCCAAGAGATCCAGCGGTAACTGCCGTCCTTGCAACGATAGCGGTTGGGGAAACGTATGGCGGGCTTTCCCTGATTCGTTAGAGCGAATCCCTTTCGTGTCGCCTCGACATCGTCGGGATGCAAAAGCTCGAATATCGACATGCTCGCGACCTCGGCCTCGGTCCAGCCGAGCACGGTCCGCCATGCGGGATTCGATGTTTCGAAATAGCCCTTTGAATTCAGCGCCCCGAGAAGGTCTGGACTGAGCTGCCAGGTCATCCCGCGGGCTTGGGTGCGCTCGACGACCTGGCGCTCCAAGTCCGCGTTTAGGTCACGTAGCGCCTGTTCGCTGCGCACTTTGTCGGTCACGTCGTGACCCTGTGCGAATATCCCGGATACAGTCCCGTCGATCTCGACGATCGGCTGATACACGAGGTCGAGATACCGTTTTTCGAGCGGGCTATTCGGCGCACGCTGCAGATCGACGGGCATGGCCTGACCCACGAACGGCTCCCCCGTCGCAAAGACCTCGTCTAGCAGCTCAAAGAAGCCTTGTCCGGCAATCTCGGGCAATGCCTCGCCCACCGGCATGCCGATCAAGTCGCGATGCCCGACCAGTTGCAGATAAGATGTGTTCATGAACTCGAAGACGTGATCCGGACCTGCAAGAGAGCACATGAAGCCTGGCGCACGCTGGAAAAGGGTCCGCAGCCGATCGCGCTCCGCAGTACGGGTCTCTACCTCGTTGGCCAGTATCGCGTTCGCCGTTGACAGCGCTTCGGCCGCCTCTTCGCGCAGCCGTGCCGCGTCGGCCAGATCGGCAGCTCGCCGCCTGGCGGCGTCGTGCGCCTCCGCGCTCGCCAGCCCCGACGCCACCTGCCCAGTAAAAAGGTCGAGATAGCCGATATACTCGGCATCCGGCGTCAGATGAGGGTTCAGACCGACCACAATGGCGCCGCGGGCCGGATCCTCACCCTGCCCGCCCAAAGGCACGATCAGCGCCTGGTGCGGTGGCCTGCGCCATTCTCCACTCGGAAGATCGCCGAGCCCGCTTACGTCCACGAAGGCATGGGGTCGCGTCACCGGCCAAAGGGAATCGCCGCTCAGCGGCACGCTCTCGAGTGCGGCCGAGTGGCCAAGCTCGAAACCCGTGCTGCCAACCAGATGGGCGGTGTCGCCGTCGAACAAGTAGATAAGACTGAACGGCACGTCCTTGGAATTGGCTGCGAGCACAGCCTGCGCCGCCGCGAGCACGTCCCGCGGGGATTCCGCCGCTGTCAGTTCAGTCGCAAGGATGCGCAACCCCTCGAGCCGACGGCTCGTGATGACGCGCTCAGTTTCTTCGACGACCGTGCATAGAACGCCACCGACCCGATTGGCACCATCGAACACCGGGCTGTAGGAAAACGTGTGATACGTTTCTTCCGAGTAGCCGTTGCGCTCAAGGAGAAGAAACAGAGCCTCGCTCCAAGTCGCCTCGCCTTGCTCATAAACCTGCTGAATGAGCGGACCGATATCAGGCCAGATTTCGGCCCAGAGTACCCGCGTCGGCGCGGCCAACGAGTGCGGATGTTTGTTGCCAAGGGTTGGTCGATAGGCGTCATTATAAAGGAAGGTCACGTCCTCGCCCCAGCCGAGCCACATGTCGAACTTGCTCGTCAGGAGAATGCGCACGGCAATTTTGAGTGGTTCAGGCCATCCCTCCACCGGGCCGAGCGCCGTTTCGGACCAATTCTTTGCCCGCATGAGCGACGCCATTTCTCCTTCGCCAATGAAGACGTCGGAATATCGATCGGGATGCGTCAAGGCTCGGGTCCTGCGGCGTAAAATGAATGCCTTGTAGCGCATGCGGCGACGCGCGCTAGCTGATGGCTAGCTTGATAATCGATTTGTTCGGTCCCCCGCGCGTCACCATCGGGAGCACAGCATCGCCGGCGGAACTGCGCCACGCTGGTCGACTACCTTTCCCAGCCTATCGGACAAAGGTTGCCCTCCTGGGCGATCGCAAGCGCAATGACCCGAGGAGGATTCAGACTCGGCTGTTAGTCGTCGATCGCTGCGATGAGCGCTTTGCGAACGGTCTGCGGTACGCGAAACCAGACCGTGCGCTGCAGCACTGCATCGACGCTTGCGGGGGAACGACACCGCGGCGCCGGTTGTCAATGCGCCGGATTGGCCCACTCGTGCATCGCAAGCCAGCGACCAAACTCGTCGAACCAGCCGGTGCTGGTGGTGGTCTTCGGATACATCCCGAAGCCGTGGCCGCCTTGCTCGAACAGGTGAAACTCTACCGGTTTCTTCGCCGCGCGCCAGCTCTCGATCAGGCCGAACCCGCCGCCGCCGAAAAAAGGATCGTCCGCGGCCAGCGCGACGAACATCGGCGGGGCGTCGGCAGGGACTTTCACCGCGGCGAGCGGACCGTAGATAATGCCGATGAAGGCGGGCTTGGCGTTACCGCCTGCCAGCTCCGTCGCGAGCGTCAGCATGGCACCGGCGGAAAAGCCGATCATCCCGACCTTGGCCGGATCGACTCTCCATGCCGCCGCCCGGCTTCGAACCAGGGCGAAGGCGGCTCGCGCATCGGCGAGCTGCGGCACGAGATCCGCCTCGGGCTTCGTTTGGCTCGGCTGTGGCGGCCGGGCGGCGCCGGAAAACATCTCGCGCATCGATCGCTCGAAACCGGTCATGTCGGCAGGCGTCTGCTTCAAGCGGTATTTGAGCACGAAGGCCGCGACACCGCGGGCGGCCAGCGCCTGGGCCACTTGCGACCCCTCGTTTTCCATCGACAGGGTTCGAAAGCCGCCGCCCGGCGCCACGATCACCGCGGCCCCTGTCGCCGTCGCCGGATCGGGAAGATAGGGGGTGAGCGTCGCCACCGTGACATTGCGGGCGAAGCGGCTGCCATATTGCATGTGCCAAGCCTCTGACGCGGTCGCCCCCGGAAGCTTGCCCGTGCCGAGCTCGATGGCGCCCGGCAGCGCCGGCGTCGGGATAGCCGTCATGCGATCGTCCTGCGCTTGGGCCGGCACCGCAAGCATCAACGCGGCAGCGACCACCGCATCAGGCAGCGTCCTCTGCCAGCGAGTCCACCATGATGATCCGTTCGCTTGCTTCATCGCTCGCTCCTCCACTGCGCCACCGATCTACTGTCTTGGGCTTTCATTAGGGTAGCGCTATCAGGGGCAAAACAACAGGGAGAAACAACCGTGATCCGCTTTGCCTCTCTGACGCTGACGCTTCTCGCCACGACGACTGCATACCCCGCAGTGGCCGCCGCTGCCCCGACCACTGAAGCGAAAAGCGAAGTGCTTGAGGAGGCTGAGGCGCTGGCAGCCGCGTTGGTCGCAAAGATGACGCTGGACGAAAAGCTGCCGCAGTTGCTCAACGTCGCGCCGGCCATCCTCCGTTTGGAGGTGCCTGGGTACAACTGGTGGACCGAATCGCTTCACGGCGCTCTGGGACCGGTACCAACCACCAATTTCCCGGAGCCGATCGGGCTTGGTGCGACCTTCGATCCCGCATTGGTGCACGATGTGGCGGCCGATATCAGCGTGGAGGTGCGGGCGCTTCACACGATTGGACGCGCAACGGGTCACCTGGGCACGATCGGCACCGGGCTCGACACTTGGTCGCCGAACATCAATATCTTTCGCGATCCGCGTTGGGGGCGTGGCCAGGAGACCTATGGCGAGGATCCCTTCCTCACGGCCACGATGGCTGTTGCCTTCATCGGCGGCATGCAGGGCCCCGACTCCGATCTGCCCGACGTGATCGCCACGCCCAAACACTTTGCCGTTCACAGCGGCCCGGAATCGACCCGGCACGTCGCCGACGTGTTCGCTTCCGACCATGATATCGAAGACACCTATCTTCCGGCCTTCCGCGCGGCGATCGTCGATGCCAAGGCCAACTCGATCATGTGCGCATACAACCGCATCGACGGACAGCCGGCATGCGCCAGCAATCTCCTGCTCAACGAACACCTGCGCGGCGCCTGGAACTTCCAGGGCTATGTCGTGTCCGACTGCGACGCCGTGGTCGACATCTATGATCGGCACAAATACGCGCCCGACGCGGCTGCTGGCGTGGCGGCCGCGCTGAAGGCGGGCGTCGACAATGAGTGCAACACGGCCACGCTGAGCGGCGCGACCGATCTCGGCGAGCGCTACCGGGCCGCGCTGCAGCGCGGTTTGATCAGCATCAACGACATTGATCGGGCACTGGTTCGCCTCTTTTCCGCGCGATTCCGCAATGGCGATCTGCCGGGCCTGCCACAACGCAATGTCTCCGCCGTGCCGGCAACCGCGATCGGCACCGCCGATCATCAGGCGCTGGCGCTTAAAGCCGCCATCGAAAGCATGGTGCTCCTGAAGAATGATGGGACACTGCCCCTTTCCCCAGGCGTCAAGATCGCGTTGGTGGGACCGCTCGCCGACGCGACGCGCGTTCTGCGAGGCAATTATTCGTCGCCCGCAAGCGCGCCGCCGATCTCGGTGCTCGACGGACTCAAGCGCGCTTTTCCCGCGGCGACGATCCACTATGTCCCGTTCACGCCATCGATTACCGACGGCGACCCGGTGCCGGCCAGCGCCTTCGTCACGCCGGACGGCCAACCCGGCCTGCACGCGGACTATTACAATGCGGTGCAAAGGGGATCGGGGGAGCCGGCAACAGGTTTCGAGGCGGCGCCGGCTGCGTCCCGCATAGAAAATGGCCTGACGACATCGGCAGACACGCTAAGCCAAGTCGCGGAGAACCACCGGATCGTCTGGACGGGAGCGCTCGTCGCACCCGAGACGGGCACTTACCGAGTTGCGGTAACGGGCGTCAGGGGCAATGTGAATATCGACGGCAAGCCTGCAGTAACGTCCGACCGCCTTTCCAATTGGGGCGAGCCGCTGAAGCTTGTTGAGGTCGAACTGCGCAAGGGCAAACGTTATCCGCTCCAATTCGAAACGGAGACGGGAAGCTCGGGTCAGCCAGGCATGTTCTGGAAGCGCATCACCCATGATTATACCGCGCCATTGGCCGCCGCCGCGAAGGACGCCGACGTGATCGTGGCGGTTGTCGGCCTCACTTCGGACCTCGAGGGCGAAGAAATGCCGGTGCAGGTGCAAGGCTTCTCCGGCGGTGACAGGACATCGCTCGACTTGCCGGCTGACCAACGCTCACTGCTCGAGCAAGCGCAAGCGCACGGCAAACCGCTGGTGGTGGTCGCGATGAACGGCAGCCCCATCAATCTGGCCTGGGCGAAGCAACATGCCGCGGCGATTCTGGAGGCGTGGTATCCCGGCCAATCGGGGGGCCTCGCAGTCGCGGATATCCTGTCCGGACACGCCGATCCGGGGGGTAGGCTGCCGCTGACATTCTACCGCAGCGTGGCTGACCTGCCGCCCTTCGACGACTATGCCATGGGGAACCGCACCTATCGCTATTACACGGGCACGCCGGTTTTTCCGTTCGGCTATGGCCTGAGCTACACCTCCTTCGAATATTTTCAGGTCACGTTGCGCCCGGCCGCAGGGGGCGTCGGCGACGGCCTCGCCGTATCCACCGAAGTGCGTAACATCGGCGCCCGCGATGGCGACGAAGTCGCTCAGCTCTACCTCTCGTTTCCCGATGTCGCCGGCACCCCGCGCCTCGCGCTGCGAGGGCTGCAACGAGTCCACCTTCAGCCGGGCGAGCGGCGCTCGGTGACGTTCAACCTGCGCCCGCGGGACCTGAGCGCCGTCACCGCCGATGGCGTGCGCGAGATCATGGCAGGACGTTTCGTCGTCAGCGTTGGCGGCGGCCAACCGGGAACCGGTGCACCGACCCGCATGGCCACATTCACCAACGACCGGGTGGTCATCGAGCCGAAATAGCGCCCGGCCTCAGGGCCGCTGGGTTGAGCGATCGTTCTCTTCCGCGGCGGCGGCAACCGCCGCGTTAGCGGCGAGGATATAGGCAGAAGTCGTGCTGACGGTATATTCTTCTTCGAACCACAAGAACGGCCAGTCGGTCTTCAACTCCGGATAATCCGGCTTGATGACCAACACGCCGGGCACCATGCCACCCGGGATGAAGCTGTAATCGGCGCGATTGTGCCCATAGCCCATCAGCTTCGAGGCCGTCCCGACCGTCGATACGAGCGACAGATTGTTGGCTGCATGCCGTCCCAGGACGTAGTCGAGCGCATCCAGCGTATATTGGGTGCCGACGATATCGGGAAACGCCTTGTGCATCATATACATTGTCGAGCCGAAGGCCACGACCTGGTGCGACCCCGCCCAGGAGCCGAGACTCACCGGCACGCCGAACGGATTCTGCGCGATCTCTGCGTCGATCTTTGCCTTGGCGTCTCGCACCATCGGCAAGAGTTCCGATCGGTAGCTGCCGTCCATGTACGGGATCGCGCGAACGGCAGCACTCGCCAGAAGATCAAAATGATCGCGGATTACCGGCAGTAATTCGGTCAGCGCGCGGACATAGGCGGGATCGCCCTTGGTCGTGATGAGGAGTTCGACGGTCGCCGTGACATTGGCGATCCCGGGGTTGCGTGGTCCTGGCGGGACATCGCGCCCGGTCCGCGAATCGACCTCGGCTCCGCCATATTTCGCAAAGAGCTCTTTCGCGGTCGAAAGCGCCGCATCGGCCGTCGCCGGATCGATCGGTCCTAGTGTGCGGCTGGCGCCCGCGAGCGCCGCTGAAACGGCCAGGTCGTTGGCCGGAATATCGGTTGTGAAAGCCCAGCGATCATCCGCCTTGCCGGAATAGTTGCCATTGTCCTGCGCCGGGCCGAGCTTGGCATCGTATATTTTGCCGTCGGTTTGTGAACCTGCATCGCCAAGATGGACATATTGGCGCAGCACCGGATCGACGATGCCGACGATGGCGTGGCCGAAAACCTTGTACTGGGCGAGCAATTGCAGCGTGCCATGGCGAATTTGCTGTAACGAATCCTGCACCCCATCGGGTCGCCGTATCTCGACGGCGCGCGCGGCCTCATCGATAGTGGTTTCGTCCCAATCGAGGCCGAACATTTCGCGCGCCCACACGAGATCGCGAACCACCTCGGCATTGTCGGGCGTCTGAATATCGTAGTCGCCGGCGTCCTGCCACCCGCCGACGTTGAGCCCCGGGATATGCTCACCCGGTCGGTACGACGAATCCAGATCGGCGCCCATGCTATAACCGTCGAAATGGGCGATATTGGGCGGTGCCTGGCGAGCATCGTCGAGGTGCGAGGGTGACTGCCAGACGCGGTACTCTTCACGCACCCCGACGTGGTCCATCTGTTCGGCCAGAAACGTATCGAGCGAGGCTTGCCAAATATGATCATAGGCGTCTTGCGCGATCCGGAACGGATTGGTCATCACGCCGGCATAGGAAATCGCGTAAACGCCGGGCGCCTGCACGCTCGAAAAATCGAAACGCGCGTAATTATAGCGCTTCCATTTGCCCCAGGGCACGATTTTGGCGGTGATCACCGGCTTCTTGTCGCCATCGGGCGTCAGCTTGACGAGCTCCGCCGTCGCTGGTCCTTTGAAATGAGGATCGAGCTCGATCAGCGCCACCTTCGACCGCGACGGCGTATAGCCCGCCTGGTTGAACGAAATGACCGGCGGACGAACCCAATCCTTGATGATATTGGGGCGGACATGCCACACCACGGCATCCTTGGTGGCACCGGCGGCGATCATCGACCGAACGACGAACCAGCCGTTCTGGGCGCGGTTGCGCGCGTCGTACAGCGCCAGCGGAGCGCCGTTTGAGGTGATCGTGACACGGGTTGCCGGATCTTCCGGCGAAAGCGTGATCGACGACCCGCCCGCCGCCATCGGCAACGGATCGCCCGACCCATCCTTGGCCATCGGCCCGACCGGATGGCGCGGGAACAGCCCGGGCGCTGCATCCATCAAATAGGTTTTGCCGAAATAGGCGCTCGGCAGGAAATCGAGGTTGAACCCCGCCTTGCCGACAAGCGCCTTCGGCAGCGGCTTGTCGAGATCGACCGCGATGCGAAACCCCTCGCCTTCCGCCGTCACCGCCACCCGGTACGTCAAGCCAACATCCTTGTAGGCGGATCGCACGACGATCTGTCCGGGCCTCGCCCCCCGCGAGCGGCCGACAAAGGCGGGCACCGGATCCCATTGCTCGGGCGTGGGATTGAGGCGCACTGCGCCGTCAGTGGCGATGCGCTCACCGTGGAGGACCATCTGAACGCCGGCGTTCTTCTCGTCGAAAAAGATCGGGCTGAACTGATTCTGATCGATGATAACGCTGAGTCCCTGGGTCTCGAGCGTCTCCGCCGGACTGACCGTCAATTGCGCATGCGACACACCGGCTGTGGCGCATAAGCTGGCGGTCATGAGCAGCCGGCATGGGGTCAAGCTGGGGCGCATCGAACTCTCCTGGTTGCCGTGGTTTTCCGAATTGACGCAGCCGCCAAAGAAACTGAAAACGGCTCTCGTCGCGTCATTATCGTCAAATCGCTTGCATGCCGTGTTCGCGGATTCTGGCGATCAGATCGCGGTGCCGCGGGAGCTGCGCCCTCAGGCGCCGCACCGTCGCGCTGTTCTCGGTCATCAACCGCTTCGCGAGCAACGCGGTCGCAACGTTATCGGCGGGATCGACTTCGGTCCGAAAGCCCATTCCGTAGAGTACATATTGGTAACTCGCGGCCGGGAACACTTCCTCAAGCCTGTCGAACTCGTCGAAGAACCAAGGCGACTGGAATCGCCACAGGGTGAGGAGATCGCGCAGCCGATCCGGGATCGTCGCCGGATCGCAATTGTCGATCCAGAATTGGTGATCGCGGCGCTGCGTCAGAACATAATGTAGCTTGAGGAAGTCAATGATGCGTCCCCAGCGATAGCCAGTCACGTCATTGAAGCGGCGTGCGATGATATCCATCACCTCGCGGCAGGCCGGCAGCTGTTCTGCAACCAGCTTGGCCGACAATTCGATCAACACGATCGCGGAAGCCTCCAGCGGCTCGAGGAAGCCCGCGGCGAGCCCGATCGCGACGCAATTGTTCTTCCAGAATGTCTCACGGTGCCCCGATCGGATCGGGATTCGGCGCATGGCAACATCGCGGGCGCCCGGTCCGAGATACCGCCGGAATTCGTCTTCCGCCGCATCGTCGCTGATGTGCCGGCTTGAATAGACATAACCGGTGCCGCGGCGGGTCGGCAACCCGACATCCCAGATCCATCCTGCCGATTGCGCGGTCGAAACCGTATGCGTCGCGATCGGGCTATCGGGCCGGTCGTAGGGCATCTGGGCCGCAAGCGCGGTGTCGCAGAACAGCACATCGCTGCAGTCGCGGAAGCCCACGCCGAGCGTCTTGCCAATCAGCAGTGCGGCAAAGCCGGTGCAATCGACAAACAGATCGCCGGCAATTTCCCCCGCCCCGTCGGTGACGACGCTGGCGATGTCGCCGCTTTCCGCCTGCGTGACCGAGCGGACATCGGCGAGCACGTGGCGAACGCCCAGCTTGCCAGTGCAATGCCGCTGCAGGAACGCCGCGAACTTGCCGGCATCAAGATGGTAAGCGTAATTGGCGACGGCCTGATATTCAGACGTTGCTATTGTCTTCGGCGCCAAGCCGTCGTCACACAGCGCACCTTGCGGACAAACCGACTGGCAAAAACTGCCCGGCTGATCGCCTGCCAACCAGTGCGGCGCGAGGTTGAGCTGCATGAACCCCTGCGGCAGCATCAGCGGGTGATAATAGCCGTCATCTGGCGCGCCCGTCGTCCAGCGTCCAAACCAGGCGCCCTGCTTGAACGCGGCGTCGCATTCGCGGAAGAATTCCGTTTCGGAGACACCCATCTTCTCGAGCGTTGTTCGCAGTGTCGGCCACGTTCCCTCGCCGACACCGACCGTCGCGATGGTGGGCGATTCGATCAGCGTCACGGATAGCGAGCCGCGCTCGATCCGAGCCTTGTGGCGCGCCGCGATCACCCCCGCGGTAAGCCATCCGGCCGTTCCTCCGCCGACAATGACGATCGTATTAACAGCTGTGGTCATGCTTTTTTGCGGCTTGCGCTACGGGAGAAAACGCGGGGACGCCGATACTGGCGTCCCCGCAGGGGAGGAGCTCAGTACCGTATGTGAAGGCCAGCGGTGAACCGCCGGCCATATTTGAACGCATCGAGGATCTGGTCCGAATAACGCCCATGCGTGCTCAATGTCTCGTTATTGAGATTGAGCGCCTCGACGAAGACGCTGACGTTCTTCGTGATATCATAGCTTGAACTGAAGTCGACCTGCGCACTCGAATTCACGAAGGTCGGCTCGTTACCGAATGCAGACGTGTTTTGTTGTTGGCCGAAATGATCGAGATATTCGTCGCGCCAGTTGAGGGCTACGCGCGCTTGAAAGCCGTTCTTGTCATAGAAGGCGACGGCGTTCGCCGAGTTCGCCAGCCCTGTCACAGCGAAGCCGCTGACCGATAGATCGTTTCTGTCGAACGGCTTGTTCGTGCCAACCAGCGTTCCGTTCGCCTGAATGCCAAAGCCGCTATCGCCGAACACGTGCTGCAGGGCAATTTCGAGGCCGTACACCGTCGCGGTGGGGCCATTGACCTGTTGCGTGACGACGAACTGCGCAGTCTGACCGGTCGCTGGATCGACCACGTCGTTGATCGTCTGAATGGTCGAGCCGCCGACGATGAAATTGCTCACCTGTTTACGGAAGGCATCGATCGAGAGATACGAATTGCGCTGGTAATACCACTCTGCGCCGACATCGAGATTGTCCGACAGATAGGGATCCAGCGTCGGATTTCCGCCCGAGGCAACCAGCGAATTGACCCGTTCGGTATTGGGCACATTGAGTACCGGCGTCAGGAGGTTGAGCGGCGGGCGCGTCAGTGTTCGAGATGCGTCGAAGCGAATCTTGAACTTATCAGTGATGTCCAGGTTTACGTCGATGTTGGGCAGGAGATAATTGTAACGATGCGTGGTCGATACCGCCGTGGGGTCGCTCAACGTTACCGCCTCCGCGGTATGATCTCCGGACTGGATCACAATGGCGACAGGCAGCTGGGCGAGCCCGGCCGAGTTGGTTCGGGACCATTCCTGGCGCACGCCGACATTAATGTGCAACGGCATGTCGCCGAGGTTGGTTTTGAAGCTCGCTGTCAGGAAGCCGGCAAACGTCTGTTCGCTGAGATCCTGGCTGCTACCCGGCACAACTACCGGTACGTAGGTGCCATTGAAGTCGATGACCCCACCGCCGTAATTGAACCCTGGTATGTTCATTGCCTGCGGATTGCCAAGACCCTGCAGGTAGTTCAGCACCTTCAGGGGATCAACCGCCAGGATCATCGGCGGCAGATCGCCCGAGCCCGAGAAGCCAGGGATGAAGTCCTTCGTGCTGAAGCTGTTGCCGAAAAAGTCCTGCGGTAACGCGACGCCGGTTGCGGATCCGGACGCTGGGCCGTAGCCGGAATAAGCCTGCCAGTGATTGTTGCTCGCGAGATCGCTATAGAGGCGCAGCTTGCGCTTATCGTTGAGGTATTGGCCGCCGAAGGTGATCTTGAGATCGTCCTGCGTCCAAGAAGCGAGCGCCTTGAACTGGTCTAGCGTGTCCTTGTTGCGCGTGCTGGTGTAGGGCAGCACGTGCGAGCCGATAATGTTGCTATCAAGAAATGCGCTGCCATCGCCCGCGGGCCCGTAATTGCTTACGACCGGCAGACCGCTGCTGCCGTTGGTGTTGAACCCAAGATTGGTGGCGTTCGGACCCCCGTAGCCGACGTCGGCATCGATACTGCTCAGCTGCCCGTCGGGATTGAGCCAAGATTGCGAGCGATCAGCATCGAGCTCGATTTTGAGATGCTCGCTCGCATCCCATTTCAGGTTGGCGCCGAATTCGTTGTTCTCAAGGACTTCCTGATTGATCTGTCCTTGAAAGTCGGTGGGCGTGTTGGGCTGGACGAAGCTGGTTGCTGTGCCATTATCGTCGAGCGCCACATCGGTCAGGCTGGCCGAATTGAACCAAACGCTAAAACCGTATTGCTCGGCACGGACCTTCTCACGCGAATAATCGTCGTTGAGCGTCACCAGCACGTCGTCCGACGGATGCCACTGCAGCGCCAGCCGGCCGTCGATCCGGGTATCGGTGGTATGCTCCTGATAGATGCCGTAATCCTGCGGGTAGAAGCCGATCACGGTCTGTGCGTCGGACGCCGCCGGGGGCGGGTCGGCGGTCGGTGACGTTGGGGTACAGGTGGTCGCGGTACTGCCGGAGAGCTGGCAGGGCGCAAAATGCGTGCCCTCCCAACCCTGGTTATTGATGTGATTAGTCTGCGTCCGGTGCCGCGTGTAGGCGACATCAGCAAGGATCCCGAATGTATCATCGGCGAACGTGTCACTGAACAGCAGCCCGCCGGCGGGCTCGATCTTGCCCTCGTCGTCGTTGATCGAGCCCGAAGCCGAAGCGGCGATCCGCAGACCCGGATGATCGAACGGTTTCGGATATTGCACATTGATCGTCGCGCCGATCGCACCCGAAGACAGCGCCGCATCGGGCGTCTTGAGCACATCGACCTCGCCGACGAAATCGGCGCCGACCGAGCTGAAGTCGAAGCCGCGATTGCCGGTCCCAGTCGAAACCTGACGGCCGTCGAATAGCGTCTCATTAAAGGCCGGGCCGAAGCCGCGCACGGTGATGGCGGTGGCGTCTCCGGTAGTTGCGGGTAGACCGCCGAGGCTTGACGTACCGCGGCTGATCGAGACGCCAGGGACGCGTTGCAGCGCCGCGGCGACGTTGGAATCCGGGAATTTGCCGATATCCTCCGCCGAAATCGCATCGACGACACCCGCAGAACTGCGCTTGATATCGAGATTACGCTGCAACGAACCGCGCAGGCCGGTCACGATGATGTCCTGTCCCGCCGCGTCCTGCACAGGTGCATCAATCTGGCCCTGGCCGTTGAGATTGCCTGCAGCAACAGCAGTCGCGGGGCTCCTCGGGGCAGCGCTGACATCAGCCGACGCCGATCCAGACGTGGTGTTGTTATCCTGCGCCGGTGCGCCCTGCTCGGGTGCGGATTGCGCAAATGCCGCGGCCGGCACGGTCATAATGGCCGCAGCCGACGCGCTCACCAGCAGCAAGGACCGGCCAATCCGATGGATGCCGAACCTCCCGCAAAGGCGATCTATTTCTCCAGTCATGCAAGTCCCCTCCTCTCGTTCCGGGCTTGGCCCGGCTGATCCGCGAGTCCTCCTGGCTGCGACCTCTTCGGGCGTCAGCCGGGCACCCAGTCAGGCGCCGCGATCAAATGGTAGCGCGATCATTAAAAAATCGCAACACACTATTTGTCGGACAAGAATGGGTAATAATTGCCACTAGTGAACGCTTATCGGGCAATTTTTTAGGACGTTCGGAGGGGATAGAAAATTGATAGCGCCATCAGCATGGTTTGCGTTACCATGGCAGTATCGCACGATCTGACGGGTAGATTGATCCAATTGCTGGAGGGGCCATGGTCGATATCGTCGTTCTCGACCCGAGTGTTCACGCTGACGTGCGGGTGAAAGCCGGCGCTTCTGAGCTACACGGTGACGATCAGCGGTTCGTGCGAATCGTGCTGCGCGAGTTTCCGCTGGCGGTCGTTCACTATCCAATTCTGCTGACGAAAGATGCAGAAACAGGGGCTTTTTTTTGCGGGGCGATGCTCGGCATCGATCCGCACGAGAACCTGTTCTTCGATCGCCGCGGCAAGATGATCTCATATCGGCCGCTCACGCTGCAGCGCGCGCCTTTTTATCTCGCCGGCGATCGGCTGGCGATTGATCTCGATAGTTCACGCGTAAGCGTCAGCGACGGGGAGCCGCTGTTCGACGACGCGGGCGAGCCTACCTCGTTCACCCGGAGTATTCTAAACGCGTTTCGCGAACTCAAGCCGGGCATCGACGCCACTGCGGAATTCATCGCCGAACTACTTCAGTTTGATTTGATCGAGCCGATCGACATCAGCTTGAGCTTCGACGACGGCGAGAAGCGCGATCTACGTGATCTTTATACAATCGATCAGGATCGACTGCGGGCGCTTTCGGACGATGTCGTGCTCGATCTGTTCAAAAAAGGCCATTTGCATTCGATCTCGCTGATGATCGCATCGCTCAAACAGATCCCGGTCCTTGCGCGGAGACGCAACGAGCAACTGCTGCCAGAGAGCCATTATGGCTGATCGCCACCCGCCCACTGATCAACCGTTCGAATACGGTATGCAACCGGGCACGGACGCGACTGAGCGGCTCAATATGATTGTGAACGATGGCGTGCCGGTAGTGCTGCGCGGCCTTGTCGCCGAATGGCCGGCGACGCGGGCAGCCTCGCAGTCGGCAGCAGCATTTCGCGATTATTGCACGACCTTCGCGGGGACCGGAGAGGTTGAGGCGTTCGTCGGCGATCCGGCCATTGCCGGCAGCTACTTTTACGGCGACGGCGTCGACGGCTTCAATTTCGAACGGCGCCGCATGAGCCTGCATGATGCGATCGACGCCGTCGTTAGGGCGCTCGATCAGCCTGGCAGCGACACGATCTATGTCGGTTCTGTGCCTGTCGGAGAGCAGCTCAGAGGTTTTGTCGAAGCCAATCCGCTCCCCCTCCCCGGCCTTGCCGCCGCGCCGCGCATTTGGCTGGGCCATATGGCGCGGATCGCCTGCCATTATGACACGCTCGACAATGTCGCGTGCGTAGTGGCCGGGCAACGACGCTTCACGCTCTACCCGCCCGAAGCGATCGGCGACCTTTATGTCGGACCGATCGACAAGACGATGGCGGGCCAGCCGGTCAGCCTTGCCGCCGCCGCGCCGGACCCCGTCCGATATCCACGCTTCGCCGCTGCCGCAGCTACCGCGATGCACGTCGAGCTGAATGCAGGGGACGCCGTCTACATTCCCAAATTGTGGTGGCATCAAGTCGAGTCGACCGCGCCGTTCAACGTGCTGGTCAATTATTGGTGGGACGCGACGGCCAGCGGCCCGGACGCGCCCTATGCAGCGCTGCTGCTGGCGATGATCGCCATCGCCGAGCGTCCGCCGCGCGAACGCCTCGCCTGGCAGGCGTTCTTCGATCATTATGTATTTCGGCGCGCAGGCCATCCCTTGCGTCATTTGCCGATCGACCAACACGGCGCGCTCGGCCCCTTGCGGCCGAGCAATTACGGCCGGCTGAGGACGCTCGTCATGCAGATGCTTCGGTCTCGCTAAACAAGCAACGGTCGCAATCAACCGCGCGGGCAGTCTTGGTCGCTGTCCGGTGTCGCTCGTCGGGGCTCGCCTCTCCGCGCAGTGGCTGGCCAAGCGACGCAGTCAGGGCTCGATGCGGAAGGCGCTGAACGAGTGACCCGGCAGCGCAATCATGAAACGCGCAGGTGCCGCGAGTTTTGCCGTGGTGCGGATTGCCCGATCGGGCACCGTGCCGGTGTCGCGACTCGCGGCCGCGATCGGCGCGCCCGGAACGGGCGTCAGCTTCGGAAGCGCGCCGCCCGACGGCAACGCCACGAGGCGCGCGCCCGCCGCGACTTCGATCGTGACCGTCGTCGGCGCATCGCGGTATGATTCCACGACGAAGGCGTTGTTGTCATAATCGAATAGCGCCACATGATCATCGGCCTCGACCAGCCGCGCCGGGAGCGCACCGCTCGCGAAGCGGCGCATTTGCGCAAGCACCGGGGCGGGCAGCCGATAAAGATCGCTCGGGTTGTTGGGGATCGTGAGCATCACGATCGTCCCCGCACCATAATCGTTGGTCAGCACCAGCGGATACGCCTTTTCGCCGCCGACGCCTCGCACCACTGCCCAACTGTCGTTGGTGTAGAACCGAATTTCGGGAACCAGGATCGGCGCGCGCGGCCCGCCGTCGTCGACGATCGTCCCTGCTCCCGCACCCGAGCCCACGACGTAGCGGTCGATCGCAACGGTGCGGCCGGTCGGCGTCCACTCCGCAATATCGGCAAAGCCCTTGTCCGCCAGCGCCTGGACGAGGCCCGAGGTAACGACCACTGTCGCGCCGCCGCGAAGCGACGCCTTGATTTTGTCGACGATGGCAGGGTCGGCGGCTGCCGCCTCGGTCAGCAACACCGATTTCGCGGCTGCAGGATAGGTCGGCCCCAATTCGATCGGGATGCCGATATTGCCAAGATAATTGTGGAGGAAGTCTTCGCCAGACGATTGATAGGGCTTATAGCTGGCGACGCCGACGGGCTGGCCCAGCCCGCCGAGCACGGAATCGACCGTATCCAGCGCATAACCGGCGGCGCGCCCCCAGCCGGCGGGCAAACCCTCGGCGTTGCGCCAGTTGCGCATCTCGCCATCCCAATCAAAGCTGGTGTCCGCCGCAGCCCACGGCCGATCGCCGGCGATCGCAGCGCCCGGGTCCGCCATCGCGTGCCAATTGAACAGCGTGATCTCAGGCGCTTTCGCGAACAGCGTGTCCCACAGTTGCTCGGCATAGCGATCGATGTAGCGCGTATCGTAGGTATCGACCCAGCCTCCGCCGTTGCGGCCCGGCGCGATATTGTCGAAATAGCGGATCGCCTCGTAGCTTTCATATTGCTGGAGCAATTGGTCAGTGATCACGGGGTCGCGGGTTTCCGTCCCGGTGTAGATGCCGTCGAATAATCTGGGGCCTTCGTCGAGATCGAAACCGGTGCCCTGGAAATGCTCATACCAATTGGGATATTTGATGATGACGCGGGCCTTGGGATTGGCCCGTCTGGCGGGGCCGATCACCAGATCACGCGCCACCTCGTGCATCTTGTCGAGGCGATATTGCGTCCAGCTGCGCTTGCCTTTGGCGGCGATATCGGCGTCGCTCTTGGTATTGTAGAAAAAGAAGTCGTCCAGGATCACTGCATCAAAATGGCTCGCGGCAAGCGCTGCAGCGCGCGCGCAACGCGCGCGATCATCGGGATTTTCGTAATCGAAGGTGGCGAACTGCCCGTTTTTGCCGCCCGCTGCGAGCGTGATCCCGCCCCATGCCTCGATGCCGCGTTCGGCAAAATAGCCTTTTACGCGATCAAGTTCATCGTCGGTGGCGAACTCGCCGTCGCGGTAAGCCTCGATATATACCTTGTCGATGTGGACCTGGCTCGCGACGCGTGCAAACTGGCGATCGAACGTAGCGCGCTCGGCGAGCGCGCGGACGTCTCCGACAGTGATGTATACCGAAACGCGAAAATTGGCGTAGCTCGATGCGGTCGTCATCCCCACCACTGGCGACGCCTGCGCCGAGAGCGGCAGGCCCCCCGTCGCAAGCAGCAACCCAGCGAACACCACTTTAAACCTGCGCGTCACCGAACCCATCGAGCCCTCCCTTCGCCACCGAACATCAATCGGCAGTTCGCCTTTAGCTGAGGCCCCACAAGCCCGGCATGTATTGCGTTAGTCGAAGAATTTGGTGCCCGGCAGTCGATCGCCTCTCCGGTGCGTCCGCATTCCAACCGCTGAGGCCGCGCGAGCGCCCCCGATCTTGGCAAAAATGAAAATGAGCGAGCACAAGTGTTGGGCTTAAAAAAAACGCGGCTTGTTGAACACCGTCATCTTTCTTGCCTCCCTCGTACAATCTCTTACTTATTAACCGCGTCGGCATCGATAGCGCTACCACATTGTCATGGCTGCCTTTGCTAAAGCTGATCCCCCAGTCGCCGACCCGGTGCTCGATTCAGCTTAAAGCCGTTTTTTCGAACCGATCATCCGATGTCGGCGATTGCGAAATCGCCGCCTGATGAGAAAAGCGCCTATGGTGCAAGAAGTCGAGCTGAAGCTTGAGCTCGCTCCCGAGGCGGCCGATGCGATCGAAGCTTCAGGATTGCTGGTTGGCAATCTTGAACCGATGCGACAGCACTCGATTAACTTTGATACGCCCAAACAAAGATTGTCAAAGGCGGACCTTCGCTACGAATCCGCCGCTCGGCAAGAAGCGTATTCAGACCGTAAAGGGAAGCGGCGCCAGCGCAGTTGACCTGGTCGCGCGATCGGACTGGGAGCGCCCGGTCGAGGCCGACACGCCGATCGTCGATTTGCGAGATGGAGCTCGAACTCAAGCAAGGGAATCCGGCTGCGCTATTCGCGCTTGCGCGAAAGATCGATACGGTGGCGCCTGTGCGGTTGGGCGTGCTGACCAAGGCGGAGCGAGGCACGCCCAGATGATCGCCTCCGCCCGGCTGCGCGCGCCAAGCGAGCTTCGGCTGGCATGCCTTCACCCACGCCATCGATATCGGCGGGATCGAATTCCGCCTTGACCACCAGCGGTGCTGCATCGGGCACAATATCCGGGATCGTTGCGCCGGGACTGATCAAGCCGCCTTCGGTGAACACGCGCTCGCCCACGGGCGATTAGGCCGCCCGACGGCAAGAAAGGACTACCCAATGGCTTGTCCGACGGACGACGCGAACGCGCCAGCATGCGCCCGTTGCTGCTAGGAAACGCTGTTGGATGTGCGCTGCATGCTGGGCAAAGTCGGGGAAATCGATGCGGTGGTGGGCGAGCACCAGGATGCCGCCCGGCCGAACCGCCTTTGCGACGTCGCGCGCCGTTTGCGCCATCGCGCGCGGCGCGAGATAATAGAGGAGCTCGGCGACCACGGCGATGTCGTATTGATAGCGGGGCAGCCGTGCGGGCACAACCAGCGGGATGGCGCGGGCGCGGGCGCCGCGGCGGCGGATCGCCCTGGCGACCAGCGCGACGCCGCTCGCGGTCGCCTCGGTGGCGTCGAGCCGCAGCGCGCGCGGCGCGATCGCGGCGCTGTTGGAGCCGTTGCCCGCGGCCAGCTCGATCACGCGTCCCCACGGCCCCGGTCCGATCGCGTGGAGGATCGCGCGCCGTTTCAGCGCCTCATCGGCGTCCTCGAAAGTGCGCCAGGGATCGGCATCGGCGGCGAACTTGGCGTCGAACCCTGCCAGGGTGATCGGCCTCATCGCCGGCTTTCCACGAAATGCTCCGTCGGGCGACTGAACGCGGCGATTTGCCCGGACGTCATCGCAAAACCCTCAGGATCGTCGATGATCCGGCCTGCCTGCGTACGATAACTCCGGATCGCGCGGCGCTTGGCGAAACGTTCCTGCGTGGACAGCGTCAGCGTCCGGCTGCGGCGCACCGCTTTTCCAGCCGGCCAGACGGGATAGGCAAGAGCGCGAACGCCGTTGACGCGGGCCGACGCGACGCAGGCGGCGACCACGCGGTGATCGGGATGGTTATCGCCCGAGCCGGGTGCGACAACCAGCAGCGGCTTGGGTGCGCGGCGCACGGCGGCGATAATGCAGCGACGCGCGCTGTTCGAGGTACGTTCGAGGTCGCCGTCAGGAAACCTCAGAAACGCAATGTCGCCGGCCGATACGCCGATGGGCCGAAGCGCGCGGCGCGTCTCCCGCTGACGCTCGGCCACCAGCCTAGCGCCCGGCCAGGCGCGGCTGTTGCGATGCGAGGCATGGCCGTCCGTCACCACCAGCACGCGCACCGCGACGCCGCGACGGCGCAGCCGCGTGATCAGGCCGAAGGCACCGATCGTCTCGTCGTCAGGATGTGGGGCGATCACCAGCAGGCAGCGCGGCGTGCCGATACGCAGCCTCACAGCGCCGGCCGCAACGTGCCGGCCGCGACCGCCGCACCGACGCGCATGCGCTGCGCGTCGGGCGCGGGCTGACGCAGATACATCGACAGATCGGTGATCGTCGCCGCCAGCGGATGATCGACGAACAGCGCCGCCGTGCCGACCGCTTCCTCGGCGATGCCGATCGCGCGGCCGCCGGCGTCATAGACCGCGGCACGGGCCGCGGCGACACGCGCCAGCTGCTCCTCGTCATCCAGGAACCACCCGGCAGCCGCGGTCCGCACGGCGCCCGCCGCCGCTTCGGACAGCCCGTACAACGCCGCCAGCCGACCCGCCTGGTGCGGATCCTCAGCGCGTCCAGTCTCGACCAGATGGCTGCGCGTGTGATCGACCAGCGCAGCGATGCCGCCCGCCTGCACCGCGGCGAAACGCAACGCGCCGCCGCTGAACCACGGCTCGCGGCTATAATCGCCGGGCGCGCCGATCAGCGCCTCGGCTGGAATGCGAGCATCCCTCCAGCGCACGATATGCGTCGCCGATCGCTGCATGCCGACGACATTCCAGAAGTCGCGATCGATCGCCGGCGGGGTTTGCGCGAGATCGAGCAACAGCAGCTGCCGTCCGCCCGCCTGGTCTGCGGTGACCAAGGCGTGCGACAGAATGCCGGCGCCCGACGCAAAGCTCTTGCCGCCGGTGAGGATCTGGCCGTCGAGACGCAGCGCTTCGCCCGCAAGATCGGCATTCCACACGCCGAGCGTCGCGCCCGCGGCGACAGCGTGGGCGAGCGCGTCGTGCTGGGCGGGACTACCGTAGCGCGAGACGATCTGCACCGCATCGACATGGCCCTCGAACAGCCGACCGAGCGGCAGATCGGCCCGGCCGGTTTCGTACAGCAGCCGCAGCAGCGCGAGCAGCGCGCCGTGATCGGCCGGATCGGCCAGCGATTCGAGCGCCCGGCCCTGCTCGACGATGGCGGCGCGCAGCACGTTCATGCCGCTTGCGCCGCGCCCGAGAGAAACGACAGTTCGGCCTCGGCGACGGCGAGCGCGACGGCGCGCATGCCCGCGACGGGCGCCGGCACGATCCGCATCGCAAAAGCCTCGGCATTCGGGCACTCGCGCGCCACGCCCAGAACGTGATCGTTGCTGAGATCTAGTGCCGCGGCGATCACGGGAAGCCGATCATCGGCGTACGCCCCGCGGGCGATCGCCTGCATTCGATATTGCCAAGCCGCATCGGCGGGATGCGCAACTCGCACGATCGCGGCATCGCCCTGATCGAGATCGCGCAGCGATTTGGACAATCCTTCGGCAACCCGGCCCTCGCGGCGATCGGAGGTGACGACGACACTGGCGGCATCGCGCCTGACGCGGAAGCCCGCACGCGCGGCGTCGTCGACCAGCCGCGCGTCTTCACCGTTCGCCAGCGGCGCAAAGCCGCCGATCGCGTCATATGCTTCAGTCCGAAATCCCATATTGGCGGCGCCCGTGTAATGATGCGTCGAGACCGCTTCCCACGATACCGGGTCGATCCGCCTGCGTAGCGCGAACAACGCGTCATAATAGCGCTCGATCCGATCCTGCAGCGGGCTGGGCCGATTGCCCGCGCGCACGATCCGCCCCGCGACCACATCGGCATGGTCGAGCGCGGTCGCCATCGCCGTCAACCAGTTCGACGTCGGCCTGCTGTCGGCATCGGTCGTCAACAGCAAGCCGCCGTGATCGTGCAGGGCGCGCCGTCCCATGCGCATCGCCTGGCGCCGCGCGCGGCCGGCATTGGCCGTCGCGCTCGCCGCGCCTTCGATCCGGACGCGAAAACGCGCCTGCGCACGGTAGTGCTCGGCAAGGCCGGCGCTGTCGTCGTCGCACCCATCGAGAAACAGACAGAGATCGAGCGGCGCTTGCTCACAACGCTCGAGACGATCGAGCGCAGCGAACAGCCTCGGCAACTCGGCCGCCTCGTTGCGCACGGGGATACAGATTGCGATCGGGGGCAGGCCAATTTCCTTTTTTGGGCAACCTTAGCGGCTATCCCGTATCGGACGTTGATCTGGGTCTATCCAGCATCAACTGGCTTCCCAGCTATTGACCCAATATCCGGGGATACGACGCCAAATAGGCGTCGGCCATGCGATCGACCGTGAAACGATCGGCCTCATGGCGCACCGCCGCCCGATCGATCTCGCCGATCCGGCCGATCGCGGCGACTACCTCTGCCGGCGTATCGACGAGAAAGCCGGTGACGCCATGCTCGATCAGTTCGGGCATCGAGCCGCGGCGCGTTGCGATCACCGGCGCGCCGCACGCCATCGCCTCGATCACCGGCAAGCCGACTTTGGCGGGGCTCGGAACTCGGTGATATTCGAGGAGGTACAGGGAGGGTATCCCGGCCGCGTTCGTCTCAGCTTGGCAGCCTAAAAGCCATTCCGCGACCCTAGCATAGCCCCGCTCTCGCTTCCATCCCGATCAAAGATTGTGGATACTCCGCATCGTCGCAGATCTTGTCGGCCCAGGCGCGTAGCAAATCCGTGCGAGGCCTACGGTACCTTGCTCGATTGTAAGCCCATTCCGATGCAGAAATCACCGCCGGAAAATTAGCGAGGATCATGCCGATGATCAGCCGATCGCCGTCGCGATTCAGGTCGGCAGCGCGCTCATTCCTGATCGTCGAAAACGCGGCACGCCAATCGTGCGGCACCATTCGATTGCGATAAGCACCTCCGCGCATGCGCTTATACAGGCTGCTCACCGCCACCTCGCTCATTGGTTCTCGCCGCGACTTATCGTTGGGAAAGAGCAAATCTCGAAACCCGCTGACCACCCTAATCGTCCGGAGCACGGCGACTGCCTGGGAGGACAGCAGTACATCGTCCCCGAAAGCGTTGTTGCTCTTGTCTTCGACGGTGAGTTTCATGCGCGCTGCGGGAATACGCCAAATTGCGTCTGGTGCCGGCGCCCCGGGCCACGCCTGGTCAATCCCGTCGAACTCGTCCCAGCGCGCGCCAATGACGACACCGATCCGGACGGCGGTGAGCGAGATGAGCCGCGACGCGAGCTTGGTGATCACACGTGATCCCATACCCCAAAAAAGGGTCGGTGGTGGGCCCGGCAGGACTTGAACCCGCAACCTAGCCGTTATGAGCGGCCAGCTCTAACCAGTTGAGCTACAGGCCCACGCGAGCCGTGGTTACGAAGCCGCGGCGCGGCTTGCAAGCGCAGCGTCTGCCGCAGCGATCAGTTCGGCCAGCGACGCCGGCCTGACCCCCAGCCGATCGAGCAGCGCCAGCACCGCGTCCCACCAGGCGAAGAATTGCGCCAGATCGGCCGCGTCGCGCACATAAGGCGTATGTCCCGGCGCCAGCGACGGCGAATGGAACGAGAAATTGAGCACGCGCACCCCCTCGCCTGCCGCAATCCGTACAGCCTCCAGCGCGTCCGCCACCGGCATGTCCTCGGGCGTCAGCGCGACGCGCGACAGCAGCCCCGCTCGCGCGAACAGCCCGCGGCCGCGCGGCATCGTCCCTAGAGTCTTGTACAGCCCCGCCCCACCGCGCCTCGCTGCGCCGGTGAACACCGTCGTCAGCGGCAGTTCGATCAGCGCGCCGCCCGGCCCCGCGCGGAACGCATGGTTGCCGATCGCGGTGAAATTCGGCCCGCCGTCGCCGGCATAATCATAGCGCGCGCGCATCGAGCTATCGAGCCGATACCCCCGCTCGCCGAGCAGCTCCAGCGTCGCCGGCCCGATGCCATAGCGCCCGGCGCGATAGGCCAGCGGCCGTTGGCCGAACGCACTGGTGATCGCCGCCGTCAACCGATCGAGCTTGGCCGCCTCGATCGCGCGCGGCAGATTGCCGGGAAAGCTGTTCGCCGCGCCCAGCGCCTCATCGAACGGCGGATTGACCCAGGGATGGAGCTGCGTGCCGATGCTCGATCGCCCGTCCTCGATCAACGCGCGCAGCACCGCGACCGCCGCCGGCGCGTCCACCACCGGATAGTCGATCATATAAGTCAGCGGCACGCCGCGCTCGGCAAAGCGCGCATGCGCCGCCGGTAGCGCGGCGATCGCCGTCGTCGCGCGCGCCGATCGGCTCAGCGGCGCATGCCAATCGAATTCCTCTTCGGTATCGACGAAGATCGCGAACCGCGTCCCGAAATCGGCCGGCCAGGCGATCCGATCGGCGCTATCGGGCGCAGGCACGCGATAGGGCGCCGCGGCCGGGGGGGCGTCGGGCGTCACGTCAGTTGGTCGAGGCTTGCCCCATGTCCGCTGTTACGGCGGCCGGCAGCCGCAAAGTCAAGCGCTGCTCGCCCAGCGTGAAGCTGCCGCCGAGCTCGACCGCGAGATTGCGCACCAGCCGCAGCGCAAAGCCGGTGCCGAGCAGCGGCGCGCCGTCGGTTTCCGCCTCGCTTTCGGCGTCGATCGCGAACAGCGCGTCCTCGGCATAAGCGGCGAGCGCGGCGGGCCGATCGAACTGCACCGCCACCGCGTCGTCGTCGCGTCGGGCGGTAACGGTCAACGCTTCGCCACGCCCCCCGGCGGCGACCAGCGCCGCCATCAGCCGGCCGATCAACCGCTCGATCGCGCGGTCGTCACCCGCGACGTCGAGCTCGGGCATCGCCGTATCGATCGCGACGCTTGTGCCGCGCAGCGTCGCCAGCGGCTCGAGATCGTCGGTGATCCGCGTCAGCAGCGGCCTGAGCGCGATATGCCCGGCGCGCAGATCGAGCGCCTTGCCTTCGATCCGCGCGGCCAGATCGAGATCGTCGATCGCCGCCAGAAGTTCGCGCGCCTGATCGCGGATCACGCTGGCGCGCGCGCGATAGGGCTCGGCGACCGGTCCGAGCATTTCGGCCTCGATCATCTCGGCGAAGCCGGCGATCGCGGTGGTCGGCGTGCGCAATTCGTGGACCAGCTGGCGCAGCGAATCGGGCGCGACGCCGGGCTTCGCCGCCGGCGCGGCCTGTTCGTCGGGACGCGGCCGCCGCGCCGTGCCGCGGTAGCCGGTGAAGCGTCCGGTCAGCGCATCGAACAGCGGGATCGCGCCGATCCGCCAGTCGCCGGCCGCATCCGACGTGCCTTCGACGACCAGGCGGGCGTTGGCGAAGCTCGCCCGCCGGCGAAACGCACCCGAGGCGACTCCGTCGACGCGCGATCCGCCCGGCAGCGAGGCGAGATCGAGCGACAGCCCGATCAACGGCGCGCGGTTGACGCCGTCGATCCAGCGGAACACCCCCGCCGCGTCCGTCTCGAAGCGGAAGCCCGACGCCGCCTCGGCGCGCGGTGCCGCGCTGTCGCTCGGGGTTGCGCTCGGCGTGCCGCGCTGGCGCTGATACGCCGCGATCCGCGCGACCAGCTCGGAAATCTGGAACGGGCCCGACGGATGCGGCGCGCCGTCGGTGCGCGGGCGCGGCTCGATCGCCGCCGGGCTCTCGGCATGGCGCAGCGCCTCGGCCACCGCCGGCACTTCGCGGACCGCCTCGCCGAACGAAACGAACGGGCTCGGCGAATATTGCGGCGCGGGCGGCGGCTCGATCGGCGCCACGATCGGCGCGTCCGCCGCGATGCCGTCTCGCGCGGCGATCACGAAGTCGATCGCGCCGAAGCTCTCCAGCGCGCGCGTCACCGCGGCGTCGAGATTGCGGCGATGGCGCAGCACCGCGCGGGTCCGGGGATTGAGCCCGGGCAACAGCGCGATCCATTCGGCGACGTCGAGCCGGGCGCCGCGCAGCACCGGCGCGGCGATCTCCGGATCTTCGCTGGCGAACAGCAACACGATCTCGATCGGCGGCTCGGCATGTTCGAGTGCGCGGGCGCTGGCGGCGCGCACCGCGATCGGCACGTGTTTGCGGATCGCCTCGAGCCGCGCCATCGCTTCGGGTGCGGCGGGCGCGCGGCGGCGGCCGATCAGATCGACCAGCTGCCGCCACGCCGATTGCGCGCCGAACGGCGTCGCCATGTCGGCGGATAGAACCGTTTCGAGGCTGTCGTCGAAGCGCAAATGGATTTCCTGGGCGATCGCCGCCAGACACGGTGATCGGCAATTCTTAACGCGTCGCGCGCGCGCCCGGAACCGTTCTTTTTGCGCCGTTGCAATGTGGGACAATTGCGTTCGACGGCAATTATCTTATGCTTAGGCGCGAAGGTTCGATCGAAAAATGTGGGAATCAGGGGGCGGTAATGACGTTTGACCGAATCGATCGGCAGATTCTCGCTTTGCTGCAAGACGACGGCCGCATGACCAACGTCGATCTCGCCGAACGCGTCGGCCTCACCGCCCCGCCCTGCCTGCGCCGCGTCCGCGCACTGGAAGAAGCCGGCGCGATCCGCGGCTATCATGCCGAGCTCGATCCGGCGACGCTTGGCTATCCGATCACCGTCTTCGCGCTGGTCAGCCTACGCAGCCAGGCCGAGCGCGACCTCGCGGAATTCGAAACTTATGTCGCCGGCATCCCCGAAATCCGCGAATGCCACATGCTCAACGGCGAGATCGACTTCATCCTGAAGATCGTCGCGACCGACCTGAAGGCGTTCCAGGAAATCCTGACGACGCATCTGACGCCCGCGCCCAATGTCGCCAGCGTCAAGACCTCGCTGACGATCCGCACCTCGAAACAGGTGCCGGGTATCCCCGTCTAGCACCAAAGACAAAGGGCGGCCCCAGCCGGGACCGCCCTCGTTATTCGAAGCGTCGGATCAGCCCTGCGGCGCGGCCGGCGCGGCAGCCGCCGATCCGCTCGCCCAGGTCTGCCACAGCGTCGCGACATCCTTGGTCGGTTCATTCTGGACTGCCGCGAAATTGGCCGACGCCGCCGCCTTGTCGCCCGACATTCCCTCGGCGATGCCGAGGTGCAGGTTGACCAGATCGGGTTTCGCGACGCCCTTTTGCAGCGCCAGCTTATACAGCTCGATCGCCTTCGTGTAATTGCCCTGGCCGAGGTAGGCGTCGGCAGTCTGCGAGGCGAGATCACCCTTGGCCGAGGACGCCGCCTTGGTCGCCAGCGACGCGAGCGATCCTTCACTGGCGACGCCATTGGCAGCGAGCTTGGTCAGAGACCCGGCGTTGCTGTCGCCAGCCGGAATCTTGCCATCGGCCTTGCCCTTGGCAAGAACCGTTTTGGCTTCGTCGGGGAGGCCGAGATCGTTCGCATATTGCGCATATTCGAGATAATCGCCCTTATCCGCCAGCGCGCCGGTGACGCTCATCAGGCGGTAGAGATCCATCTTCTCGGGCTTGCCCATCTGCGCGGCGGTGGGCCCCTGAAAGCCGAACGCGACGATCGCATCGCGCCAATTCTTCGACGAAGGATAAGCGACCAGCCAGCGCTGCACCCAGTTGAGCAGCGTCGCGCGGTCGTTGGTCTTGTAAAGCTTGGCGATGGCGTAGCGATACAGATTCTCGGGGGCCTTCTGGCCGCTGGCTTCGTCCTGCTTCACCACGCCGTCGAGCGCGGCGATACCGCCGGCGACATCACCGCCCTCGGTCTTCGCCTTGACGATCTGCAGGGCCATGTCGGGATCCTGATATCCCGCTTGCTGCGCTTTGGTGTAATAAGTCACCGCATCCGGAAACTTGCGCTGATTAAACGCGATCGAGCCGCGCATATAGGCGTATTTGCCACGATCGGCCGCCGGCGTGCTGGGGTTGTTGAGCAGCGCGTCGAGCGGCGCGGCGAGCGCGGCGTCGCTCCGCGCCATCCCGGCGGCGTCGGTCGTTCCCGCGGCGGTCTGCTGCTTGGCGACCAGCGCGAGGCGCAATTGCTGCGCCACATAGCGTTCGTCATCGGTTTTGGCGGCGGCTTCGGACGCGGTGATGCCGGTTTCCGCCGTCGCCAAATCACCGGCGTTGAGCGCGGTCTGCGCGGGTGCGGCCACCTTGCGGAAATCTTCGCTGAGCTTGAGCTGCGGCGCCGCCGCCGCGGCTGCAGCCTGCTTGTCCTGATCCTTGGCCAGCGCCGGTTGCGCGACGACGATCCCGCCTGCGCCGACGAACAGCGCCGCGGCCAGCGCGGTCTTCGAAATCATCTTCATTCTGGAACTCTCCTGATGCGAGCGGTCGCTTCGGTCGCGGCCGCCTTACCGGGCGACAATTCGCTGTTCAAGCAAACAGGCGACGACATTGGCGAAACCCCACTGAACAGCGATTGAACGACGGGAGCGCAATGACGTTCCGCCTTTGACCGCGGAACGGGGGATGACTAGGCGGCAGGCATGATCGCCATTCTCTCTCCCGCCAAGACGCTCGATTACGCGACCCCGCTGCCGCCCGTCCAGCCGACCGCGCCGCGCTTTGCCCCCGAAGCGACGAAGCTTGCCGCTGCTGCGGCGAAACTGGGCAAGAAGCGGCTCGCTGGGCTGATGCACATTTCCGACAAGCTCGCCGATCTGAACGACAAACGCTTCAAAGGGTTCGTCGATCAGCCCGAACGCCCGGCGCTGTTCGCCTTCGCCGGTGACGTCTACACCGGCTTCGAGGCGAAGAACCTCGACGGGGCGGCAATCGATTTCGCGCAGGACCACGTGCGGATGCTGTCCGGGCTGTACGGGCTGCTTCGCCCGCTCGATGCGATCCGCCCGTATCGGCTTGAAATGGGCACGCGCTGGGCGCCGCGGCGCAAGAGCCTGACCGCGTGGTGGGGGGATCGCATCGCCGGCGCATTGGCCGAGGATGTCGAGGCCGAGGGATCGGGCGTCGTGCTCAATCTCGCGAGCCAGGAATATTGGGCGGCGGTCGCCGGGCAATTGCCGAGCGGTGTCCGCGTGATCGAAGTCGATTTCCGCGAGCCTGGCCACGATGGCCCCCGCTTTGTCAGCTTCCACGCCAAGAAGGCGCGCGGCATGATGGCGCGCTGGCTGTGCGAGCACCGCATCACCGACGCCGAGGCGATGAAGGGCTTCGACAGCGCCGGCTATGCGTTCGATTCCGCTGAGAGCACAGCCGATCACTGGCGGTTCGCGCGGGCATGACCAGCGCGGCGATCATCGGGGCCTCGGGCGGAATCGGCGGCGCCTTGGCCGACGCGATCGAGGAAGAAGGCGCGTTCGATCGCGTCTGGAGGCTCGGGCGATCATTGCCGGATCGGCTCGACCTCGAGGACGAAGCGAGCATCGCCGCCGCCGCCGCGCGCGTCGCGGCCGGGCCTGCCCCGTCGCTGGTGGTGGTCGCGACCGGCCTGCTCCACGAGGGCGAACGCGGCCCCGAAAAGGCGATGAAGGAACTCGACGCCGCCTGGCTCGCACGAAATTTCGCGATCAATGCGATCGGCCCCGCGCTGGTCGCCAAGCATTTCCTGCCGCTGATGGCGGCCACCGGCACGCCGGTATTCGCCGCGCTGTCGGCGCGGGTCGGCAGCATCACCGACAATCGGCTCGGCGGCTGGTATGGCTACCGCGCCTCGAAAGCCGCGCTCAACCAGCTGATCGCGACGCTGGCGATCGAGCAGCGCCGCCGGAACGACCGCGCGATCGTCGTCGGCCTGCATCCCGGCACGGTCGATACGCCGCTGTCGAAGCCGTTCCAGGGCAATGTCGCGCCGGGCCAGTTGTTCGACGCCAGCCGCGCCGCCGTGCAGCTGCTCGATCTGATCGACGGCCTGCGCCCACCCGACAGCGGCAAGCTGTTCGCCTGGGACGGCGCCGAGATCAAACCGTAGAGTCCCTCGCGCGTGCGCGGGCGCGCGTGACATGAGCGGTCGGAACGGCTACGGTCCGGATTCAATCGAACCACAACCCGAAAGCGCCAAAACTTGACCGACGAGACCCTGCTCGCCGACCCTTCGGACATTACCCCCATCTCCATCGTCGAGGAGATGAAGACCAGCTACCTCGATTACGCCATGTCGGTGATCGTCGCCCGCGCGCTGCCCGACGTGCGCGACGGGCTGAAGCCGGTGCATCGCCGCATCCTGTTCTCGGCGAGCGAGAGCGGTTTCACCTACAATCGGCCGTATCGCAAATCGGCGCGCATCGTCGGCGACGTGATCGGTAAATACCATCCGCACGGCGACAGCTCGATCTACGAGGCGCTCGCCCGCATGACCCAGGATTGGGCGATGCGCGTGCCGCTGATCGACGGCCAGGGCAATTTCGGATCGATGGATCCCGATCCCGCCGCCGCGATGCGCTATACCGAGGCGCGGCTGGCCAAGGTCGCCGGCATGCTGCTCGGCGATCTCGACAAGGACACGGTCGATTTCCAGCCGAACTACGACGCCAGCGAGAGCGAGCCGCAAGTGCTGCCGGCACGCTTCCCCAATCTGCTGGTCAACGGCGCGGGTGGCATCGCCGTCGGCATGGCGACCAACATCCCGCCGCACAATCTCGGCGAAGTCGTCAACGCCTGCCTCGCCTATCTCGATAACGGCGCGATCACGATCGACGAGCTGATCGACATCGTCCCCGGCCCCGATTTCCCGACCGGCGCGCTGATCCTCGGCCGCGCCGGCGCGCGATCCGCCTATCACACCGGGCGCGGCTCGGTGATCGTGCGCTCGCGCCACATCGTCGAGGAGGGGCGCGGCGACCGGCGTTCGATCGTGCTCACCGAAATCCCCTATCAGCAGGGCAAGAACGCGCTGGTCGAAAAGATCGCCGAGGCCGCCAAGGACAAGCGCATCGAAGGCGTCAGCGACATTCGCGACGAATCGAACCGGCTGGGCGTGCGCATCGTCATCGACCTGAAGCGCGACGCGACCCCCGATGTCGTGCTCAACCAGCTGTGGCGGCACACGCCCGCGCAAGGCAGCTTCCCGGCCAACATGCTGGCGATCCGCGGCGGCCGGCCGGAAACGCTCAACCTCAAGGACATCATCGCCGCCTTCATCACCTTCCGCGAGGAAGTGATCACCCGGCGCGCCAAGTTCGAGCTGCTCAAGGCCCGCGAGCGCGCGCATCTGTTGCTCGGCCTGGTCGTCGCGGTCAGCAATCTAGACGAGGTCGTGCGGATCATCCGCGGCTCGTCGAGCCCGGCCGAAGCGCGCGCCCGATTGCTCGCGCGCGAATGGCCGGTCGCCGAAATCGCGCAGTATATCAAGCTGGTCGAAGCGGTCGAAGCCGAGATCGAGGGCGATAGCTACCGCCTCTCCGAGCTGCAGGTGAAGGCGATCCTCGACCTTCGCCTGCACCGCCTGACGGCGCTCGGCCGCGATGAGATCGGCGACGAATTGAAAACGCTGGCCGGCACGATCGGCGAGCTGCTCGCGATCCTCGGTGACCGCGTGAAACTCTATGCGGTGATGCGCGAGGAGCTGATCCAGGTGCGCGACGAATTCGCCACGCCGCGCCGCTCCGAAATCACCGCCGCCGCCGACGGGATCGAAGACGAGGATCTGATCGAGCGCGAGGACATGGTCGTCACCGTGACGATGGAAGGCTATATCAAGCGCACCCCGCTCGACACCTTCCGCGCGCAGCGCCGTGGCGGCAAGGGCCGCGCCGGCATGGCGACCAAGGATGAGGACGTCATCACCGAATTGTTCGTCACCTCGACGCACACGCCGGTGCTGTTCTTCTCCAACCACGGCAAAGTCTATCGCAAAAAAGTCTGGCGCTTGCCCGAGGGCGGCCCG
The DNA here is from genome assembly GCA_006438735.1 of Sphingomonas koreensis. Lineage (GTDB taxonomy): Bacteria > Pseudomonadota > Alphaproteobacteria > Sphingomonadales > Sphingomonadaceae > Sphingomonas > Sphingomonas koreensis_A. The sequence goes on from RCZF01000001.1 coordinate 1,220,080, forward strand.
GCCACGCGCGGGCGGCCGATGGTCAACCTTCTTCCGCTCGCTGCCGGCGAAACGATCTCGACGGTGCTGCCGCTGCCCGAGGACGAGGCCGAATGGGGCAAGCTCCACGTCATGTTCGCCACCGCCAACGGGACGGTGCGGCGCAACTCGATGGACGCCTTCACCAACATCCCGACCGCCGGCAAGATCGCGATGCGCTTCGACGACGATAGCGACGATCGGCTGATCGGCGTCGCCTTGCTCACCGAATCCGACGACGTGCTGCTGGCGACGCGTCAGGGTCGGGCGATCCGCTTCGAAGCGACCGCCGTGCGCGAGTTCCAGAGCCGCACCTCGACCGGCGTTCGCGGCGTCACGCTAAAGAACGATGATGCCGTGATCTCGCTGTCGATCCTCGGCGGGTTCGACGCGACCCCGCAGGAGCGCGAAGATTATCTGCGCGCCGCGCCGTGGAAGGAAGGCGAGCGCGACATGACGCTTTCGCCCGAGCGCATGGCCGAATTCGAGGCGGCGGAGGAATTCATCCTCACCGTCACCGCCAACGGCTACGGCAAGCGCACCTCGGCCTATGAATATCGCCGCACCAATCGCGGCGGCCAGGGCATCACCAACATCGTCACCTCGGATCGCAACGGCCCGGTGGTCGCCAGCTTCCCGGCGCACAATGGCGAACAGCTGATGCTCGTCACCGATCAGGCCAAGCTGATCCGCACCAGCGTCGGCGACATCCGGATGACCGGACGCAATACGCAGGGCGTGACGATCTTCCGCGTCGCCGACGACGAGCATGTCGTCTCCGCCGCCAAGATCGACGAAGAGGAAGAGCCCGAGAACGAGGCCGAGGAGCTCGTCGCCAAGGAACGCGCCGAACAATCCGCCGAGCGACCGCAGGACGGCGACGCCGAGCAGCCGGACGACGCCGGCGACGGGGACGACGGCGAATGACCCCCGCCGTCGCCTATAAGGTGCTGACCGATGCCGAGATGAAGGCGCTTGAGGCCGGACCGTTCGAAGGCGCGGCGATCGACCGGCAGGATGGCTATATCCACCTCTCGACCGCCGAGCAGCTCACCGAAACCGTCGATAAGCATTTCGCCGGCGAGAGCGACCTGTGGGTGGCGGCGGTCGATCTCGATGCGCAGGACGATCCGGTGAAATGGGAGCCCTCACGCGGCGGCGCGCTGTTTCCGCATCTCTACGGCGCGCTGCTGCTCGAAACGGTGATCGCTTATGGTCCGCTCAAGCGACATGACGACGGCACGGTGAAGCTGCCCGTCGCAGGCTGACCACGCCGACAAATTCGCTTGGTGCGACTCACCGACCGTGCGCACCTTCCCGTTCGGGGAGACAATGCGAATGCGACCGGCTTATCGACTTGCGGTTCTTGCGCTGGGCGTGGCGCTGATCGCGCAACCGGCAATGGCGCGCAACACGCGAGCGTGGAACGACGCCGGCGGGATCGTCCGCGACGGGCTGGTGCTCGCAGCGCTCGGCATTCCTGCGGCGAAGGGCGATTGGGCAGGCGATCTTCAAGCCGCCGGCAGCATGGGCATGGCCGAGCTAGCCGCCGTCGGGCTCAAGGAAAGCTTTCCCGAGCGCCGTCCCGACGGCAGCGACCGCCGCAGCTGTCCGTCGGGCCACGCCGCTTTGTCGTTCGCCGCGGCGGCGACGCTGCAGAACCGTTACGGCTGGGCGATCGGCGTGCCTGCGCAAGTCGCCGCCAGCTTCGTCGGCCTGTCGCGGATCGAGGCGCGCAAACACCATTGGTATGACGTGATGGTCGGCGCGGGAATCGGCGAAACCAGCGGCTTCCTGATCACCTCGAAGCGATACCCGGGCGTCGCCGTGCTGCCATGGGGCGACACGCACGGCGGCGGCGCAACGATCGCGGCGCGGTTTTAGGCGCGCCGTTTCGCTCAGGCGAACAGGTCGATCACCTCGGCCCCTTCGCCTTCCGCCTCCAGCAGCAGGGTGCGGTGGCAGCACGAAGGGTCCCGTTCATAACAGAGAAGCGCCGACACCTTCTCGCCTGCCAGACCGCGCATCTGCGCCGCCTGTGCCTGCGCTTCAGGCAGTTCGAGTTGCCCCTCGTACACTGCCTCCAGCGTCGCGCGGTCGCCCTTCTTGGCGGCGTCGCGGCCGGCCTTGGGCGTGCCGAGCGCCTTGAGATGGACATAGCCGATCCCCGCCTCGGCCAGCGCGCCCTTGAGCGGCGTCTTGGAAAAGCCGGGCCGGCGCGACAGCGGCAGCGCGCGCACGTCGATCACTTGTTCGACGCCCGCCGTGGTGAGTGCGGCGATGAAATCGTCGCTCGTCACGCCCTCATAACCGATGGTGTAGATTTTCATCGCGTTGATATGGGGCCGATTTCGCGGCGCGCTAGCGTTTGCCTCACACCGATCGCGATCAACGCCTGCCCGGCGAAATAGAGCGGCCAGACCAGCAGCGTCGGCATGAACGAACCCGCCAGCGGCCCGGCGCGCGAAAAGATCAACAGGTCCGAGGCGACGAACAACATCGCGCCGATGCCGGTGCGGTAGCGCGGAAAGGCGCTGGTCCACGCCGTCGCCGCCATGCTGCCGAGCGCGGTCGCATAAATCCCGACGGGAAGCGCCTGGCCGTGGCCGGCGACGAAAGCCGCGGCGATCACCACCGTCAACGGCGCGATCAACAGGCCAAGCGCGCGCTGGCTCGGCGACACTGCGGCGCGGCGGTTGCGTAGGTATAGCGCAATCGCGACGAGATGGCCGGCGAGAAACGCCAACGCGCCCGCGCTCATGCCGATGGCGTCGAGCAGCACATCGCCCAGCGCGCCGAGCGCCATCACCGCGGCAAGCAGCCAGCCGTCGAGGGTGCGCGCCTGCACCGCCGCCCACAGCGCCAGCAATGCGACGCCCGCGCCCTTCCACACGGTCACCGCCGGCCCCGCCCAGCCGAACCACGCCGCGAGGCAATAGCTCGCCCCCGCGACCAGCGCCGCCTCCATCACCCCGCGCATTCTGTCCTCCCCGCCGCTTGCAGCTTATGCTTGTCGAACGGCGCGCGGCGAAGCACAAGCCGCGCTCTCCCCCTTTACAATTTCCCCAAGCGAAGCGGATCGGCCATGACGACTCACGACATCCACATCATCGGCGGCGGGCTCGCCGGATCGGAGGCCGCGTGGCAGCTGGCCGAGGCCGGCCACAAGGTCCGCCTTTCCGAAATGCGGGGATCGGGCGAGATGACGCCGGCGCATCACACCGATTCGCTCGCCGAACTGGTTTGTTCGAACAGCTTCCGCTCGGATGATGCCGACAGCAATGCGGTCGGGCTGCTCCATGCCGAGATGCGCGCGCTCGGCTCGATCATCCTCCGCGAAGGCGATGTCCACAAGGTGCCAGCGGGATCGGCGCTGGCGGTCGATCGCTACGGCTTTGCCGCCGGCGTCACCGCCGCGATCGAGGCGCATCCGAACATCACCGTGGTTCGTGAAAAGATCGAGGCGCTGCCGGCCGAGGGGCTGACGATCGTCGCCACCGGGCCGCTCACCGCGCCCGGCCTCGCGTCGAGCATCGGCACGGCGACCGGCGCGGACGCACTCGCGTTCTTCGATGCGATCGCGCCGATCGTCCACCGCGACAGCATCGACATGGATGTCGCCTGGTTCCAGTCGCGCTGGGACAAGGGGGAAGGCAAGGATTACATCAACTGTCCGCTCGACAAGGAGCAATATCTCGCCTTTCACCAGGGCCTGCTCGACGGCGAGAAGACCGAGTTTCGCGAGTGGGAAAAGGACACGCCCTATTTCGAGGGCTGCATGCCGATCGAGGTGGCGGCGTCGCGCGGCGTCGATACGCTGCGATACGGGCCGATGAAGCCGGTCGGGCTCGACGATCCGCGCACCGGGCGCTGGCCCTATGCGGTGGTGCAGCTCCGCCAGGACAATGCCAGCGGCACCTTGTGGAACATCGTCGGCTTCCAGACCAAGCTCAAGCACGCCGAGCAGGTGCGGCTGTTCCGCACCATTCCCGGGCTGGAGAACGCGGAATTCGCGCGGCTCGGCGGGCTGCATCGCAACACCTTCATCCGCTCGCCCGAGCTGCTCGACGCCACGTTGCGTCTGAAATCGCGCCCCAACATCCGCTTCGCCGGGCAGATCACCGGCTGCGAAGGCTATGTCGAGAGCGCGGCGATCGGGCTGCTTGCCGGGCGCTTTGCCGCGGCCGAGCTCGTTGGCGAGACGCTGACGCCGCCGCCGGTCGAGACCGCGCTCGGTGCGCTGCTCGGCCATATCACCGGCGCGGCCGAGGCCGAGACCTATCAGCCCATGAACGTCAATTTCGGCCTCTTTCCGCCGATCGAGGGCCGCACCAAGAAAGCCGATCGCAAGAAAATGTACACGTCGCGGGCGCGCGACGCGCTGGCGGGATGGATGGCGGCCTAATCGTCGTCCTTCGCCGGCACACAGGCGCATTTCGGCGTGGTCTTGCGCTCCACCTTGGTGGTGAGAAATTCCGCCGCATTCATCGCGCCGGATCGATCGCCGTCGGCTTTGGCGAAGGTCGTTTCGGATTTGAGCGCCCATTCGTCGAACGACAGCGCGCCGTCGTGATTGAGATCGAGCTTGGCGTAAGCCTTGCGCCGTGACGCCAGATATTCCTCGCGCGTGATCTGGCCGTTGCGATCCTTGTCGTAGCGATCGAACCGCTTTTCCTCGCGGGTCTTTTCACTTGCCGCCGGCGCGCTGCTCGGCAGCGGCGTCGGCGATCCCGCGGTCTGCGGAGGCGCCGGCGCGAACAGCGGCTCATCGGGTTTGGCGCCGCCACGAAAGAAAAAGAACCCCGCCGTCACCAATAGCAGCGCGGCGAGACCGCCCGCCAAATATCGCCACATGCCACGTCCCCCGAATTGCCTTTGCCCGCACGCTAACGCCTTTGGGCGAAGGGCGAAACCCTAGCGGCCGGTCAACCGATGACGCAGCATCCTGGCGATCCGCCGCGGCGTGCCGGTCTGCCCCACGCCGCGCAGATCGAGCCGCGCGAGATGCGCCAGCGCGCCAAGCGCTCGCCCGGGCCGGCTCCAGCGCCCGGCAAGGGCCGCACCGAGCAACGCCGTCGCCATCGCCGCTGCCGCCGCCGCGACGGCCGGATCGCGCACGTGCCCGGCGAAATCGGCCAGCGCCCACCCTTCCCCGGCCGCGCCGATCGGCGCGTCGTCCGCCCCGATCAACCGGCCGACCGCTTCGAACACCGCGCGGCCGCGCCCGGCATAGCGCGTCAGCGTCTCCTCCGCGATCGGGTCTTCGAGCGCCGCCTCCCAGCCATCGACGATCGCCGCCAGCTCGCGTCCTGCCATGCCCAGCGGCAGCACGTCGCGCGCCAGCGCCTCGAGCGCGGGCTCCGCCGGCGGCGGTGCCCCATCGAGCGCGATCAGCGCCTCATGCCACCAGGTAAGCCGCATCTGGCCGACCAGCGGATCGCTAGTCCGCCGCAGGATCGCCGCCAGCCTATCGTCGAGCACAAAGATCGCCTCTGCCGCCGGCCGACCGCGAACCACGTAACTCAGCGCCAGCGCGCGTTCGGGATTGGCGGGAGAATCGGCGATCGACATCGCACGTCTGTTAGCGCGCCAACGGCCGTGCAGACAGGCCCCAACGCCGCTTGCGGATTGAGAAAATCTTAACGGCTCGCCCGCTAGACGATGCGGGAATAATGGACCGGACCTAAGCGAATGTGGGGGCAATTGCGCGAGCACATGATGAAGCACATCCCGGTTCGGGGCGTGCGGACGCTCGCCCGCGATCGCCGCGGCGCCACGATCATCGAATTCGCCGTCGTCGCCGCGCCGTTCGTCGCGCTGATCCTGGCGACGATCCAGACGAGCCTGGTGTTCTTCGCGCAGCAATGCCTGGAGACGGTGGCGGAGGAAACCGCGAGGCAGATCGTCACAGGTCAAGCGCAGCGCAAAGGACTCACGAAAGATGATTTCGACGCGTCAGCCTGCGGTAATCTACCGGCTTTCATGAAATGCGCCAACCTGATGATCGACGTGCAAACCGTCAATTCGTTCGCCGACATCAACACCACGCCGCCGACGATAACTTATGACAGCACCGGCAAGCCAAAGGATAATTGGCAGTATAGCCCCGGTGCGGCAGGCAGCATTGTGGTCATGCGGACTATGTACCTGCTGCCGGTGGTCAGCGGGCCTTTGGGATTCAACCTAGCGACGGCCGGAAACGGCAAACGGTTATTGATCGCCACCTCTGTCTTCCAGTCGGAGCCGTTTAAGTCATGAAGGCTCGCGGTCACATGTCCAAAACCGGGTTCGTCAAGAATTTGGCGCGCGACCGTAGGGCGCTTGGTGCCGTGGAATTCGCGATGACCGCACCTTTTCTAATCTTGCTCTATATCGGCGGCTATCAGCTGATGGACGCGATTTCAGCGTACCGTAAAGTGACCATAACGACCCGCACCCTCGCCGATCTCATAACGCGAACGCCGGCGACGACGCCACTGACGCCGAGCAACGTCCAAACGATTCTTGATGCCTCCCGGCAGATCATGATGCCGTTTTCAGTAGGAAATGCGACGCTGCGGATTACGGCGATCAACATCGACGAAAACAAGAAAGCAACTGTTGCCTGGAGCAAGGCAAGCGACGGAAATGTCAATAGCGGCAGCAATCTTGCCGTGCCGACCAAGCTTAAAGTAGCGAATACTTCAGTCATATTTAGTGAGGCAACTTATCATTACACGCCCGTCGTAGGCGGCAAATTGGTTGGGCCGTTGGTGTTCAAGGATCAAATCTACATGAACCCCCGGAATGCCTCGTCGATTCCTTGCCCGCAGTGTTGAGCGCGGAAAGTGAATCCCGTTTCAAACCAACCTCAAGACTGATCGGACCGACCATGGCTCGCTTAATCGCTGCGCTTTATCGATTTCGCGGCCATAGCCGCGGCAATGTTCTGATGATCTTCGCGTTCGCGATGATCCCGATGGTGTTTGCGACCGCAATGGGCGTGGATTATGCCCGCGCCGCTCGACTACAAACCAAGATGAACGCGCTGGCTGACGCTGCTGCACTCGCCGCAGTCACACAGCCCATGATGAAACAGACGGCTGGCAGCGCCTGCGATGTCTCGCGGAACACCTTCACCACCCAATCAGCGCCTTTGGCCGATCAGGGGCTCGTCTTTAAGGCAGGGAACGCCAAGCAATTTACGATTACCGTCAGCGATACCGTGCCAAAATCCGCCGCGCCGGTGGATAGCATCTGCCAAGCTGCGGCAGGCTCGACGAGCGACAGCGGGAGCCTCCCCCTCAGCCGTACCGCCACCGTCAAATATACTGCCGCGTCCACCAACTCGTTCGGGGGCATTCTCGGCATGGCGACGCTGCCAATCTCCGGAACGGCCACCGCGAGCACGACGCTGGCGCCCTATATTGATATATATATGGCACTCGACACATCGCAGTCGATGGGTCTCGCAGCAACCACCACCGATGCGGCGGCGCTATATCAGAAGACGGGCGCCGAAAACGGCGAAGCCTGCACATTCGGTTGTCACGTGCCCAAAACATTCCAGAAAGTGCCCAACGATTCGATTGCCGCAAAATATAATATTCAGCTGCGAATCGACGTTTTGAAGGCCGCGACGATGGACATGATCCAGACGGCCAAATCAGACCAAGGGATAAAAGACCTTTATCGCTTCGGACTTTATCAATTTGGACAGTCTCTCAGCGACATTTATACAATCGGCACCAGACTGAACGGAACGGATAATATCCGGAACGATGGGGCCTTGAACAAGGCTAAGGTGCTGACGCTCGGCCCCAACACGAGCGCGGGCAATGGCGACTCCAATATCGATGACATGATCAGCAAAATGTACAGTCGCATCACGATCCATGGTGATGGCACGAAACCCGAGACCGCCCGGGCATTTCTGTTCATCGTCACGGACGGGTTACATGATATGTGCAATAACACCCATTGCACCCACGTGATCGATCCCGCGCAATGTCAACGCTACAAGGATGCCGGCATAACCGTGGGTATCGTCTATACGACCTACCTTCCGATCATGGCCAATCCGGGCGATCCAAATAATAAGAATCTTCAGTCAGACTATATTAGGCTGGTGGTAAGTCCCGGGTTGGACAAGAAGCTTTCCCCAAACCTTGAGCAGTGCGCGTCACCGGGCTGGTTCTTTCAGGCCTCCGACGGACCCGCGATCCACACCGCGATGCAAAAGCTGTTCACCCAGGCGAGCCAAATCCCCGCGCTGACAAATTGAGGAAAATGCGGCTGCGGCGAAACTTATCGTGCCGCGGCCGCAAGAACGTCAGTCCGCGTAGCAGACCTTCTTGACCGCCTTCACCACCTTGTCGCTGTCGATCAGCGCGAGCTTTTCGAGGTTGGCGGCATAGGGCATCGGCACGTCCTCGTTGGTGACGCGAAGCACCGGTGCGTCGAGGTCGTCGAAGCCTTCTTCCATCGCGATCGCGGCGATTTCGGAGGCGATCGAGCAGGTTGGCCAGCCTTCTTCCACCACTACCAGGCGGTTGGTCTTAGCGAGGCTCTTGAGCACCGTCGCCTTGTCGAGCGGGCGCAGCGTGCGCAGGTCGATCACTTCGGCGTCGATGCCTTCGCCCGCCAACTTTTCCGCGGCTTCGAGCGCGAGGCCGACGCCGATCGAATAGCTGACCAGCGTCACGTCCTCGCCCGGCTTCATGATCCGCGCCTTGCCGATCGGCAGCACCCAATCGTCGAGCTTAGGCACTTCGAAACTGCGGCCGTACATCAGCTCGTTTTCGAGGAAGACGACCGGATCGGTGGTGCGGATCGCCGCCTTGAGCAGGCCCTTGGCGTCGGCTGCATCATAGGGCGCGATGACGATCAGGCCGGGGACGCTGGCGTACCACGGCGCGTAATTCTGCGAGTGCTGCGCACCGACGCGTGACGCCGCGCCATTGGGGCCGCGGAACACCACCGGGCAGCGCATCTGGCCGCCCGACATGTAATTGGTCTTGGCGGCCGAATTGACGATGTGGTCGATCGCCTGCATCGCGAAGTTGAAGGTCATGAACTCGACGATCGGGCGCAATCCGCCCATCGCCGCGCCCGTGCCGACGCCGGCAAAGCCGTATTCGGTGATCGGCGTGTCGATCACGCGCTTGTCGCCGAATTCGTCGAGCAGCCCCTGCGTGACTTTGTAGGCGCCCTGATATTGCGCGACTTCCTCGCCCATCACGAACACGCGCTCGTCGGCGCGCATTTCCTCGGCCATCGCATCGCGCAGCGCTTCGCGGACAGTGAGCTTCACCATCTCGGTCCCCTCGGGAACCTCGGGATCGCTCTCGGCGTCATGGCTGGCGGCGTCGAACATTTGGCGCGCGCCGGTCTCGACCTTGTGCGGGGTCGGGCTTTCGGGCGCATTGGGGGCCTTGTCGGCGGGCTGATCGTCCTTGGGCTGGGCGTTGGCGCCCTCGCCCGCTTCGGCCTTGTCTCCCGTCTTGGGGGCGCTGACCGACGAGGCGTCCTCGCCTTCCTCGGCGATCATCGCGATGACGGTGCCGACGGCGACGTTGTCGGTGCCTTCAGCCACCAGGATCTTGGCGATCACGCCTTCATCGACGGCTTCGAATTCCATCGTCGCCTTGTCGGTTTCGATCTCGGCCATCAAATCGCCGGACTTGACGCTGTCGCCTTCCTTGACGAGCCATTTGGCCAGCGTGCCTTCTTCCATCGTGGGCGACAGCGCCGGCATCTTGAGTTCGATCGCCATCTCAATAGGTCTCCACCAGCACGTCGGTATACAGTTCGCCCGGCTCGGGCTCGGGGGTCTGCTCGGCGAAGTCGGCGGCCTCGTTGACCTGCTTGCGGATTTCCTGCTCGATCGCCTTCAGTTCGTCTTCCTTGACCCCCATCGCGTCGAGCTCCTTCTTGGCCTGCTCGATCGGATCGGATTTGTCGCGGACCGACTGGACCTCGTCTCGACTGCGGTATTTGGCGGGGTCGGACATCGAATGGCCCCTATAGCGATAGGTTTTCATCTCCAGGATGATCGGCCCCTTGCCGGCGCGGACCCAGGCGACCGCCTCGTCGGCGGCGCCGCGCGCCGCGAGCACGTCCATGCCGTCGACCTGGATTCCCGGAATGCGGAACGATTCGCCGCGGCGATAGAGCTGGTCTTCGGCCGAGGAGCGATTGACCGAGGTGCCCATCGCGTACTGATTGTTCTCGATCACATAGATGATCGGCAACTTCCACAGCTCGGCCATGTTGAAGGCTTCATAGACCTGGCCCTGATTGGCCGCGCCGTCGCCGAAATAGGCCAGCGCGACGCCGCCGTCGTTGTTATATTTATGCGCGAAGCCGAGCCCGGTGCCGAGCGAGACCTGCGCGCCGACGATGCCGTGGCCGCCATAGAATTTATGCTCGACGCTGAACATGTGCATCGAGCCGCCTTTGCCCTTCGAAATGCCGGCTTCACGCCCGGTGAGCTCGGCCATGACGTCCTTTGGCGGGATGCCGCATAGCAGCATGTGGCCGTGATCGCGGTAACCGGTGATCACTGAGTCCTTATCGGTCAGTGCCGATTGCACGCCGACCGCGACGGCTTCCTGGCCGATATAAAGGTGGCAGAAGCCGCCGATCAGGCCGAGACCGTAAAGCTGGCCGGCCTTTTCCTCGAAGCGGCGGATCAGCAGCATGTCCTTGTAGAACTGCAGCAGCTGATCCTTCGACGCTTCGAACCGCTGCGGCTCGGACGGGCGTTCGCGATTGGGCTTGGGGGGCTCGGCTGTGCGCGCTTGTGCGGGGGCTTTGGCCACGGGTGACAAACCTCGTTTTCCGTAAGGGGAGGACTAGGGATGCGCGCCTATAGGACGACTTTCGCGCCGGGCGCAATCACCCGGGGCCAATGGCGCAAGGACTCGCATGGTGGGGAAACGCGGGCGGACGGGAGATGATCCGCGACGGTGCGCCCTCGTCTCTCTGCCGTAGTCATTTCCGCGAAAGCTAGGATGACAAAAATGGATTACCGCCGCATCCCGAACCAGATGACGTGCTGCGGCCCCTTGCCGTTGCTGCGCGCGCGGACGGTGACTTCGTCGACCGCGAAGCCGGCGTCGCCGAGCCGTCGGGCGAATGCCTTGTCCGGCGCGGCCGACCAGATCGCGAGCACGCCGCCGGGCCTGAGCGCGGCGCGCGCCTTGTCGAGCCCGCGCATCGAATACAGCCGGTCGTTGGCGTCGCGGCTGAGACCGTCAGGCCCGTTGTCGACATCGAGCAGGATCGCATCGTAGCGCCCTGCCCCGCCTGCAATAACATCAGCGACGTCATCTTGAATCAGCGTCACGCGCGCGTCGTCCAAGCAGCCGGCGGCGAGCTCGGCCATCGGGCCGCGCGCCCAATCGATGATTTCGGGCACGATCTCGACCACGCTGAGGCGCGCGTCAGGCCCAAGCTGCGCCAATGCCGCGCGCAGCGTGAACCCCATGCCATAGCCGCCGATCAGCAGATGCGGCGCCTGACGGCCGGCGAGCCGCGCGATCGCCATTGTCGCCAGCGCCTCTTCGGAGCCACTCATCCGGCTCGACATCAGCTCGTTGCGGTCGAGCACGATCATGAAATCGGGGCCGCGGCGGAACAGCCGCAGCTCGGCGCCGCCGGGCACCTGCGCGGTTCCGATCAGCTCGCGCGGCGTCAATTGAGCGGGACGATCACTTCGTCGGGATTGGCCACGCCCAGCTGCTTGCGCACCAATTCGTCGGCCATATCGGGATCGACATGCTTGGGATCGAGCAGCGCCACGCGATTCTTGAGCACCGCGCGCTGCTTGTCGAGCGCCTGAAATTGCGTCTGCCGCGTCGCTAGCTGGCGCTTGTACTGGCCGTAAGCCAGCACGCCGTTCGGCCCCAGCACCGCATAGCCGCCGAAGAACGCCATGACGATCAACGCCAGCGTCGGCAGCCAGGTGCGGCGCAGCAGCGTGCGGAAGGTGGACGAGGTCGCCATCCGACTTCTCTGAATCAACGCGACTCGTCGATCAAGCGGTTATTTCGTTCGGATGACGTCACGACCGGCATAGCGCGCCGCATCGCCCAATTCCTCTTCGATGCGGATCAACTGATTGTATTTGGCCAGCCGGTCCGATCGCGCCAGCGAGCCGGTCTTGATCTGCCCGCAATTGGTCGCGACCGCGAGGTCGGCAATGGTCGAATCCTCGGTCTCGCCTGACCGGTGCGACATCACCGCGGTATAGCCCGCGCGCTGCGCTATCGACACTGCCTCGAGCGTTTCGGTCAGCGTGCCGATCTGATTGACCTTGACCAGCAGCGAATTGGCGATGCCGTCGCGGATACCCGCGGCGAGGCGCTTTGGGTTGGTGACGAAATTATCGTCGCCAACCAGCTGGATCTTGTGGCCCAGCTTGGCGGTCACCTGCTTCCAGCCATCTGAATCGTCCTCGGCCATTCCGTCCTCGATCGAGAAGATCGGATAGCGCGCGACCAGATCGGCGAGATACTCGACCATTTCACCCGGCTCGAGCAACTTCCCCTCGCCCTTGAGATCGTATTTGCCGTCTCTGAAAAACTCGCTTGCCGCCGGATCAAGCGCCAACATCACGTCGTCGCCGGCGCGATAACCGGCCTGCTCGATCGAGGCCATGATGAAATCCAGCGCTTCGGTGGTGCTGGCCAAATTGGGCGCAAAGCCGCCTTCGTCGCCAACCGCAGTCATCAAGCCGCGATCCGACAGCCGTTTCTTGAGCGTGTGGAAGATTTCCGAGCCGCAGCGCACCGCCTCGACGATCGAGTCCGCGCCGACCGGCACGATCATGAATTCCTGAAAGTCGATCGGATTGTCGGCATGCTCGCCGCCGTTGATGATGTTCATCATCGGCACCGGCAGCAGATGCGCCGCGACGCCGCCGACATAGCGATAGAGCGGCAGCCCGCGCGAGTCCGCCGCTGCCTTGGCCGCCGCGAGGCTGACGCCGAGGATGGCGTTGGCGCCCAGCCGGCCCTTGTTATCGGTGCCGTCCAAATCGATCATCGCATGATCGAGATCGGCCTGATCTTCCGCGTCCATGCCGACGATCGCCTCGGCGATGTCGGCGTTGACGGCATCGACCGCACCGTCGACGCCCTTGCCGCCCCAGCGGCTCTTGTCGCCATCGCGCCGCTCGACCGCCTCGTGTGTCCCGGTCGAGGCGCCTGAGGGAACCGCCGCGCGGCCGAAACTGCCGTCCTCGAGCAGCATATCGACTTCCACCGTGGGGTTGCCGCGGCTGTCGAGAATCTGGCGCGCGTGGATGTCGATGATTGCGGTCACGAAACGGTCCTCCTAGATGGGATAGTCGCCGGCGGCGGCGTTCGAGGGCGGGCTCTAGCGACTTGGCGCGCGCATCGCAATTCGCCGCCCCGCGATGGAACCGCGCCCGACACGGGTTGTTGAGTTTGTGAACCGAGAAAAAGGCACTGCAATCATGGCCGACGACGTCACCACCCCGCGCCCGCAAGGCGAACCGCTCAAGACCGCCGCGACTAAGGCTGCGAAGCCAGCGAAGGAAAAGGTTGCCGCTGCCGCGAAAGTCGTCGGCGACGAAGCCGGCAAAGCCACGTCTACTGCGGCCGCGACCTTCAAGGATAGCGCCGCCAAGCTGCAGAAACAGGCGACCGGCAAGGCGATGGCCTATGTCGAGGATGGCAAGGCCAAGGCCGGCGGCGCGCTCGATGAATTTTCGCGGCTGATGGACAATGCCGCGACCTCGGTCGATGGCAGCATCGGTGCCGAATATGGCGATTACGCGCGCTCCGCCGCCAAGGCGATTTCGGGCTTTTCCGATCAGCTCAAAGCCAAGGACGTCGACGCACTGCTCGCCGATCTGCGCGACTTCGCCCGCAAAAGCCCGGCGGTCGCCGTCGGCACCGCGGCGGCGATCGGGTTCGTGCTTGCGCGTCTCGTCAAATCGGGGCTCGACAGCGCCGATCGCGACGCCTGAGCGCGTTCACGGGGGGCAATTTGAACCAACCACCGATCGACGACGAGGCGCCTGAAAGGGAAAGCATCGCCGCCCTGTGCGCGCGGCTGGCCGAGGATGCGAAGTTCCTCGCCCGCGCCGAGATTGCTCGCGTCCGCGCGATCATTTTCCGCCGTATCGTCAGGGGGCGGATGGCGATCTTCTACATGGTCGGCGCCGCGCTGCTCGGCCAGTCGGCGGTGTTGATCATGCTGATCGGGCTCCTGCTGTTCCTGCGCAACCACGTCGGCATCGTTGCAGCAACGGCGATCGTGATGGCAGCGGCATTGCTGGTCGCAGCGCTGCTCGGCTGGCTGGCGTTCCGCCAGATCCGCCGAGCGCTCAGCAGAGAGGACGATTTGCTATGAGCCTTAGCGGGGACCGCCTTGCCCGCGCCGAGCGTCGATCGGAAATCGCGCGCGCCGAGATCAAATCGACCTTTCGCGAACTGAAGTCGCGGCTTGCCCCGCGGCGACTGATGCAGGACGCGCTCGGCGAAGCTCGACGCGCCGGCGAGACGGTTGCAGAGACCAGCGCCGAGGCGGCGAAGAGCCACCCCGTGGCTTTGGTCAGCCTGGTCGCCGGGCTCGCTGCAATCGCGCTTCGCCGAAAACGCGGCAAGCGGCGAACCGCTCATGAAACCGACACGCCCGCGCCGCGTTTGAAATCTGAACGGACCAAGGCTCGACGAGCGAGGAAAACGTCATGACCAGCATTACCCAGTCCCTGCGCGACACCGCCGAAAAGACCCGCGATCGCACGTCCGACGCTTACGAGACGACGCGCGACGGCACGCGCGATGCGCTCAGGCGCGCCGGTGATGCGCTGGAGGGCAATGCGCTTGCCGTCCTCGCCGGCGGCGCCGCGGTCGGGCTGCTCGCCGGCGCAGTCATTCCGCGAACCGCGCGCGAGGCGAAGCTGTTCGGCAATGTCGGCAAGCGCATCAACACCGCGGCAAGCGCAGCGGCGGCGGCCGCGCGTGAGGCGGGCATCCAGGAGCTCGACGCGCGCGGAATCAGCGGCAAAGCGGCGCGCGCGCAGGTTGGCAAGCTGTTCGACGGCGTGATCGAGGCGGCGACCACCGCCGGCGGGGCGGCGGCAAACGCCGCGGCCGACAAAGCCAAGAAGTCCGCAAAGGCGAAATAACCGCGCGGCAGGGGTTCCAAAAAGCAGCCCGGTGCCGCTAGAGGATCGCGACCCCTTTTCAGTGAAAGCCGCATCCATGAGCAAGCTCCATCTCGTCTTTGGCGGGCACGTATCCGATCCGCAGTCACTCGATTTCAACGATCTCAAGTCGATCGACATCGTCGGCGTCTATCCAGATTACGCCAGCGCCGAGAAAGCCTGGCGCGGCGCGGCGCAACGCACTGTCGACGATGCCGAGATGAAATATGTGGTGGTGCACCTGCACCGCTTGCTCGAACCCGATCTGCCTGCCGGCTGACGTTAGCGACTGATAACCAAGGTTGTGAACAGCGCTCGAAACCGGCAGCCTGCTTTTAGAAAACAATGTCAGGAGGGGCTTATGGATCGTCGATCGTTCATCAGAACGGGGCTCGCCGCAGGCGGCGTGGTGGCGGCGACGGGTGGCGGCACCCGCGCGCTCGCGGTGGCCGCGCCGGGCTCGCTGACCTTCCCGGACGACTTCCGCTGGGGCTGCGCGACCGCATCGTATCAGATCGAGGGTGCGGTAAACGAAGACGGGCGCGGGCAGACCAATTGGGACGTTTTCGCGCATACGCCGGGCAAGATCGCCAATGGCGACACCGCCGACGTCGCCTGTGACAGCTATCATCGCTCAGCCGAGGATACCGCACTGCTCAAGGCGCTCGGCGTCCAGACCTATCGGATGTCGCTGGCCTGGTCGCGGATATTCCCGGACGGCCGCGGCAAACCCAATCAAAAGGGCGTCGATTATTACAACCGGGTGATCGACGGGCTCTTGGCCGCTGGCATTACGCCCTACGTCACGCTGTTCCACTGGGATCTGCCGCAGGCGCTGCCCGGCGGCTGGCAGAACCGCGATACCGCGCTGGCGTATGCCGATTACGCCGGGTTCATGGCGGGCAAGCTCGGCGACCGGGTGAAGCATTTCATGACGGTCAACGAGCTGCGTTGCTTCACCGATCTCAGTCATCAGGATGGCAAGCATGCGCCGGGGCTGAAGCTACCGCCGGCGCAGGTCAACCAGGTGCGGCACCATGGCGTGCTCGCCCACGGGCTAGGCGTGCAGGCGATCCGCGCGCATGTCCCCGCCGGCACCGAAGTGGGTATCGCCGACAACACGACCTTCTACGTGCCGGTGATCGAGACGCCCGAGCATATCGCCGCCGCCGCCAAGGCGACGCGCGAGAATAATGCGATGTTCCTGACTGCGATCATGGAAGGAAAATACCTCGATTCGTATCTCGAGCAGGAAGGCGCAAACGCACCCAAGGTGCAGGCCGGCGACATGAAAGCGATCGGCAGCCCGCTGGATTTCGTCGCGCTCAACATCTACGCGCCGGAATGGGTGCGCGCCGACGATTCGGCGAAAGGCTATGCGACGATTCCACATGATCCCGAGTCGCCGCACATGTCCTCGCCCTGGCTGTTCGTCGGGCCGGAGGTCGCTTATTGGGGCGTGCGGCAGGTGAGCGAAATGTGGAAGCCCAAGGCGATCTACATCTCCGAAAACGGCTGCTCGGCCGAGGACAAGGTGGTCGATGGCCGGATCGACGATCCAGATCGCATCATGTATCTCCACAATTATCTGGCGAATTTCCACCGCGCGATCGCCGATGGCTATCCACTCAAGGGCTATTTCTTGTGGAGTCTGATGGACAATTTCGAATGGGCTGACGGCTATACCAAGCGGTTCGGCATCCATTATGTCGATTTCGCGACGCAGAAGCGCACGCCAAAGCTCAGCGCGACATGGTACCGCGAAGTGATCAAACGCAACACGCTGGTGTAGGGTCGGCACGCAACGCCCCCGTCATTGCGAGGAGCGCAGCGACGACGCAATCCAGGTTTCGCTAACGGCCTGGATTGCGTCGCTGCGCTCGCAATGACGGAAAAGTTCAGATGAACTCGATCTTCTCGACGACGTAATAGCGGTCGCCCGCCGGCACCGAGACCTCGACTTCGTCCTCGACCTTGCGGCCGATCAGCGCGCGGCCCATCGGCGAGTTGTAACTGATGCGGCCGACGTTCGCGTCGGCCTCGGTCTGGCCAACGATCTGATATTTGATCGGCTTGTCGTCTTCGTCGAGCAACGTCACCGTCGCGCCGAACACGACCTTGTCGCCCGACATTTCCTTGGGGTCGATGATCTGCGCGCGGCTGAGCTTGTCCTCGATGTCGGCGATCGACGCCTCGATCTGGCCCTGGCGCTCCTTGGCGGCGTGATATTCGGCATTTTCCGAGAGATCGCCGTGCGCGCGCGCTTCCTCGATCGCATCGACGATCGTCGGTCGTTCGTCGCGCAACCGCCTCAGATCCGCGGTGAGCTTCGCGTGGCCCTCGGCCAGCATCGGCATCTTTTCGACCGTCGCCATATCTCGTCCTTTACCACGTCCCTGTCATCAAGCGGCCCGCTTGGGTCCGCCCGCACATCACGCTCTCGATTGGGGTATCAATTGTGCGATTGCGAATAATAGGATTGCAACGGACGGACTTCAAGGCTCCGGGTGGCGAGCGCGACGATTGCTTTGGCGGCTTCGACGCTCGCCGAGGCGGTGGTGAAATAGGGAATCTTCTGACTGACGGCGACAGCGCGAATCGGCTGCGAGTCCTTTAACGATTGCCAGCCTTCGGTGGTGTTGAAGATCAGATCAATCCCGCCGTCCTTGATGCGATCGACGATATGGGGACGCCCTTGCGCGACCTTGTTGACGCGCTCGACAGCAATGCCGTGCTCGGCAAGATGGTCGGCGGTGCCGCCGGTCGCGACGATCGTGAAGCCGTGCTCGGCGAGTGCCTTCACGCCCAATACGATGTGTGGCTTGTCGGTATCCTTGACGCTGACGAAAAGCGCGCCCGATTGCGGCAGGACGACGCCTGCGCCGAGTTGCGATTTGGCGAAAGCGATCGAGAAATCGCGATCAATCCCCATCACTTCGCCGGTCGACTTCATCTCGGGTGAGAGCACCGGATCGACCCCGGCGAAGCGGCCCCAGGGGAACACCGCCTCCTTCACTGCGACATAATCGATATGACGATCGATTTTAGGGAGGGCGGCGAGCTTCTCCCCCGCCATCACGCGCGCGGCGATCTTGGCGATGGGGGCGCCGATCGCCTTGGCGACGAACGGCACGGTACGGCTGGCGCGTGGATTGACCTCGATCAGGTACACCTCGGCGCCTGCCCCGGCCTCCGAGCCGCAGTCCTTGATCGCGAATTGGATGTTCATCAGCCCGACGACCTTGAGCGCATGCGCCAGCGCCACCGTTTGCTGCTCGATCTCGGCGATGATCGCGGCAGACAGGCTATAGGGCGGGATCGAACAGGCGCTGTCGCCCGAATGGACGCCGGCTTCCTCGATATGCTGGAGCACGCCCGCCACCACCACATCGGTGCCATCGGCGATCGCATCGACATCGACCTCGATCGCGTCGCGCAGATACTGATCGATCAGAACCGGCGCGTCGCCGGATACTTGCACCGCGGTCTGGATATATTCTTCGAGCTGCGCGCGACCGTCGACGATCTCCATCGCGCGGCCGCCGAGCACGTAGCTCGGGCGCATCAGCACGGGATAGCCGATCCGTTCGGCCACCGCGATCGCCTCTTCGCGGCTGCGGGCGATGCCGTTGGCGGGCTGCTTGAGTCCGAGCTTGGTGACGAGTGCGGCGAAACGTTCGCGGTCCTCAGCCAAGTCGATCGCGTCGGGCGAGGTGCCGAGGATCGGGATGCCCTCCGCTTCCAGCGCGCGGGCTAGGTTGAGCGGGGTCTGCCCGCCGAACTGGATGATCACGCCGACCAAAGTGCCGTTCGATTGCTCGACATGGAGGAGTTCGAGCACGTCCTCGGCGGTCAGCGGCTCGAAATAGAGGCGGTCGGAGGTGTCGTAATCGGTCGACACCGTCTCAGGGTTGCAATTGACCATGATCGTCTCGAAGCCGGCATCCTCCAGCGCGAAACAGGCGTGGCAGCAGCAATAGTCGAACTCGATCCCCTGCCCGATCCGGTTCGGCCCGCCGCCGAGGATGACGATCTTGCGCCGGTCCGAAGGCATCGCCTCGTTCTCGGGCTCGCCGAAGCTCGGCGCTTCGTAGGTCGAATACATATACGGCGTCTTGGCCTCGAACTCCGCCGCGCAGGTGTCGATACGCTTGAACACCGGGCGCACGCCGAGCTTGTGGCGCGCCCTGCGTACTTCCGCCTCGGTGACGCCGCCGGTCATCGCCTTGACCGCTTCGTGAATCAGCCCCGATCCGCGCGCGATGCCGCGTTCGTTGCCGGCGAGATTGGCCGATTTGAGCGCGAGATAGGCGAGGCGCTTGTCGCTGAACCCCATCGCCTTCAACCGCCGCATCCCGGCGGCGTCGCGCGGCAGGCCGCCCTGGCACACCTCTTCCTCGGCATGGACGATCTCGGCAATACGCTCGAGGAACCACGGATCGTATTTGGCGATCGCGTGGATTTCGGCGACGGTGAAGCCTTCGCGCAGTGCCTGCGCCGCGACCAGCAGCCGATCGGGCGTCGCCTTGGCCAGAGCCGCCTCGATTTCCGCGCGCGGCGCGCCGACGAGACGGTCGATCTGGTTGAAGCCGCTCAGCCCCGTCTCCAGCCCACGCAACGCCTTTTGCAGCGATTCGTGGATGTTGCGGCCGATCGCCATCACCTCGCCGACCGACTTCATCGCGGTCGACAGCACGGCTTCGGCGCCCTTGAACTTCTCGAACGCGAAGCGCGGGATCTTGGTGACGACATAGTCGATCGTCGGCTCGAACGAGGCGGGGGTGACGCCGGTGATGTCGTTCTCGATCTCGTCGAGCGTGTAGCCGACCGCGAGCTTGGCGGCGACCTTGGCGATCGGGAAGCCGGTCGCCTTCGACGCCAGCGCCGAGGAACGCGACACGCGCGGGTTCATCTCGATCACGATCAGCCGGCCATCGGCTGGATTGACCGCGAACTGCACGTTGGAACCGCCTGTTTCGACGCCGATTTCGCGCAGGCACGCGATACTCGCGTTGCGCATCACCTGATATTCCTTGTCGGTCAGTGTCAGCGCCGGGGCGACGGTGATCGAATCGCCGGTATGCACCCCCATCGGGTCGATATTCTCGATCGAGCAGATGATGATGCAATTGTCCGCGCGGTCGCGGACCACCTCCATCTCATATTCCTTCCAGCCGAGCAGCGATTCCTCGATCAGCACTTCGGTGGTCGGCGAGGCGTCGAGGCCGGAGCGGACGATTTCCTCGAACTCGGGGCGATTATACGCCACCCCGCCGCCGGTGCCGCCCAAAGTAAACGACGGCCGGATGATCGCCGGCAGCCCGGTATGATCGAGCGCAGCGAGCGCCTCCTCGACACTATGCGCGATCGCCGAGCGCGCGCTTTCGAGGCCGATCTTGCTCATCGCCTCGCGGAATTTGAGCCGATCCTCGGCCTTGTCGATCGCCTCGGCATCGGCGCCGATCATCTGCACACCAAACTTGTCGAGCGTGCCGTCGCGGAACAGCGCCAGCGCAGTGTTGAGCGCGGTCTGCCCGCCCATCGTCGGGAGGACGGCGTCGGGCCGCTCCTTCTCGATGATCTTGGCGACGATCTCGGGCGTGATCGGCTCGACATAGGTCGCATCGGCGAGCTCGGGATCGGTCATGATCGTCGCCGGGTTCGAATTGACCAGGACGATCCGGTAGCCCTCTTCCTTCAAAGCCTTGATCGCCTGCGTGCCCGAATAATCGAACTCGCACGCCTGCCCGATGATGATCGGCCCCGCGCCGATGACCAGGATGGAGGAGATGTCGGTGCGTTTGGGCATTATTGGCGATTGCCTTCGTCAGAATATGCTTCGTTGCCGATGAAGCCCATTTTTATGGGAAACGGCGATTTTTTCAGTTCGGTCAAAGCGCAGTTGACGTCTTCGTAGCGAGCATCTGGTGAGGGCTGAAAATGCACGTCCTCAAGCCCTTTCAACTTAAAGGTCGAAGGAGGCATGTTACACTTCGCAGCGATTTGATTGAGTATCGCAACCCGGCCAGCATGAGTGCCCGTGTCCGTAGGCAGGCGGTCGTGGCCGCTACACGCCCCTAACGTCATGGCCAGAAGAACAACGCTTCGGATCATCCCATCATCTCCACGAAGCGCTCGAACAGATAGAAGCTGTCCTGCGGGCCCGGGCTGGCCTCGGGATGGTATTGGACGCTGAACGCGGGCGAGGCCTCGAGTTCGAGGCCGGCGTTCGAGCCGTCGAACAGCGAGACGTGGGTCTCGCGCACGCCCTCCGGCAGGCTGTCGCGCTCGACCGCGAAGCCGTGGTTCATGCTGGTGATCTCGACCGCGCCGTCCGACAGGCGCTTGACGGGGTGGTTGGCGCCGCGATGGCCCTGGAACATCTTGGTCGTCCGCGCGCCGACCGCGAGCCCGAGCAACTGGTGGCCGAGGCAGATGCCGAACAGCGGCTTGCCGGTCTCCAGCAGTTTCTGGATCACCGGCACGGCATAGTCGGCGGTCGCGGCGGGGTCGCCGGGGCCGTTCGACAGGAAGAAGCCGTCGGGGGCGAGCGCCATGATCTGATCGAACGAAGCGGTCGCGGGGACGACCGAGACCTTGGCGCCGGCCTTTACCAGGTTGCGGAAGATGTTGCGCTTGGAGCCGTAATCGATCGCGACGACGTGGGGGCGAGCGTCGGGGGTTGCGCCTGGGGCCCGTGCTTCGACAAGCTCAGCACGAACGGAATTCTCACGGACCTCACATGCTTCGACAGGCTCAGCACGAACGGGGTTTGGTTGGGTGGCCGCACCCCCTTCCCCCGTTCGCCCTGAGCTTGTCGAAGGGCGTGCCTCGCTGTCATACCCGAAGCCCAGCCGCCAGACGCCGCCTTGCCAGCCGTAATCCATTTCGGTCGAGACGATCTTGGCGAGGTCCATCCCCTCCAGCCCCGGCCATTCGCGCGCCATCTGCAACAACAGGTCGACGTCGAACACGCCATCCGCCGAATGCGCGATCACCCCATTGGGCGCGCCGCCGGTCCTGATCCGCCGCGTCAGCGCGCGCGTGTCGATCCCGGCCAGCCCGATCCGCGCGTGCGTCTTCATCCACGTATCGAGCCGCTCGACGCTGCGGAAGTTGCTCGGCTCCGTCACGTCCTCGCGCACGATCATGCCGAGCGCATGTGGGGCGTCCGCCTCGAAATCGTCGGCATTGGTGCCGACATTGCCGATGTGCGGGAAGGTGAAGGTGATGATCTGCCCGGCGAAGCTCGGATCGGTCATGATCTCCTGATAGCCGGTCATCGCGGTGTGGAAGCACACTTCGCCGACCGCCTGCCCTTCGGCGCCGAAGCCGCGGCCCCAGGCGATTGTACCGTCGGCCAGCACCAATACCCCCGTCGCTCCGGTCGGCGCAGGGCTATGGTTGGCGTCGGCCATGATGGCGGGCACTCCGGTAGAGGTTGGCGATGTCGCTAAGTCCCGTCCGCTAAGCGCGCGCGCGCCGTGCGTCAACTTGTTAAAGGACGAGGCGAGGCGCTATCGCCGCACAAAGCTCAAGAGGAACACGAAAATGATTCGCGACGATATCAAGACGGCGCTCGTCACCGCCATGAAGAGCGGCGACAAGCAGACCACCGCGACGCTGCGGCTGGTGCAATCGTCGATCAAGAACCGCGATATCGAGGCGCGCACGCAGGCGCCGGTGGCGGACGACGACGCGTTGGTGGTCGAAGTGCTGCAGAAGATGGTCAAGCAGCGCCGCGAATCGATCGAGATGTACGAAAAAGGCGGCCGCCAGGAGCTCGCCGACGCCGAGGCGGGCGAAGTGGCCGTGATCGAGCGGTTCCTGCCGCAACAGATGAGCGAGGACGAGACCAAGGCGGCGATCGAGGCGATCAAGACGGAGCTCGGCGCGACGGGGATGAAGGACATGGGCCGCGTGATGGCCGAGCTGAAGGCGCGCCACGCGAGCGCGCTCGATATGAGCAAGGCGAGCGGGCTGGTGAAGGCGGCTTTGAGTTGATTCGCCTGCTATCCGGGCATCACATTCCTCCGTTCGTCCTGAGCTTGTCGAAGGACGTGCGGGCCTGAGCGTCACTCTCGACCGAATCGCAGACTTCTGCCAAGCAAAGGCATGTCGTTCTGGGCCTACCTTCTTCATTGTGGCGACGGCAGTTTCTATGCCGGCCATACCGATAATCTCGAAAGCCGGATTGCCCAGCACGCTAGCGGCAAGGGCTCCGACTATACAGCGCGGCGGCAGCCGATTTCCTTCGCTTGGGCGCAGGACTTCCCGTCCAGGCTTGAGGCACTCGAGGCCGAGCGCCGCATCAAGGGCTGGTCGCGCGCAAAGAAGGAGGCGCTGGTTGCCGGGGATTGGCGGCTACTAAGCCAACTGGCGCGGTCGCGTGGCGCACGTCCTTCGACAAGCTCAGGACGAACGGACGGAGAAGGCGGCATCCGCGAGCGCGGGGCGGCAGGCGCATGACTCTCACCCCGCAATTCCTCGACGAACTGCGCGCCCGCACGTTGCTCTCGGCGCTGGTCGGCAAGACCACCAAGCTCACCAAGGCCGGCCGTGAGTACAAAGGCTGCTGCCCGTTCCACAACGAAAAGACGCCGAGTTTCTACGTCAACGACGACAAGGCGTTCTACCACTGCTTCGGCTGCGGCGCGCATGGCGATGCGATTCGCTGGATGACCGAGCAGCGGGGCTTGCCGTTCATCGATGCGGTGAAGGAATTGGCGCAGGCCGCCGGGATGGAAATGCCCGCCGCCGATCCCCGCGCCGCGGAACGCGCCGAGCGCGCCAAGGGGCTGCATGAGGCGAGCGCGGACGCGGCCGAGTGGTTCGCGCAACAACTGAACGGGATCGCCGGCGCGGAGGCGCGTGGCGTTCTCGACAAGCGCGGCGTCACCGCCGCGACCGCCAAGGCGTTCGGCCTCGGCTTCGCCCCCGATTCGCGCGGCAAACTGAAGGCCGCGCTGAAGGACTATGGCGATCCGCTGCTGGTCGAAAGCGGTCTGTTGATCCAGGTCGAGGGCAAGGAGCCCTATGATCGTTTCCGCGGCCGGCTGATGATCCCGATCCGCGATCCGCGCGGGCGCGTGATCGCGTTTGGGGGGCGGATCATCGGCGCCAATGAATCCAAGGGGGGCGAGCCCAAGTACCTCAATTCCCCCGAGACCCCGCTGTTCGACAAGGGCCGCACGCTCTACAATCTCGATCGCGCCGCTGCCACCAGCCGCAAGACCGGCCGCATCCTCGTCGTCGAAGGCTATATGGACGTGATCGCGCTCGCCCAGGTCGGGTTCGAGGAAGCCGTCGCCCCGCTCGGCACCGCGCTGACCGAGGGGCAATTGGAGCGGCTATGGCGGCTCGCCGACGTGCCGATCCTGTGTTTCGACGGCGACGCGGCGGGGCAGAAGGCGGCGATCCGCGCCGCGCACCGCGCGCTGCCGATGCTCGGATCTGGCCGCAGCCTGGCATTCGTGACATTGCCCGAGGGGCTCGATCCCGACGATCTCGTCCGCCAGCGCGGCGCCGCGGCGTTCGGGGCGTTGCTCAAGGACGCACAGCCGCTGGCCGATCGGCTGTGGGCGCAGGAGCTCGCGGCCGAACCGCTGGCCACGCCCGAACAGCGCGCCGCGCTGCGCCAACGCCTCACCGAGCGCGCCGAGACGATCGCCGATAAAGGCGTGCGCACCGAATATATCGCCGAGTTCCGCCGCCGTTTCGATGCACAATTCGCGCCCCCGCCGCGCCAGCCGTTCGTGCCGGGCGGCGGCGGCCAGCGCAAGAACGGCCGCTGGACACCGCCGCCCGCGCCCGTTTCCAGCGAGGCCAAGGGGGTTCACGCCACCGGCATCGATTCGCTGCTCGCCAAGGCGGTGCTGGCCGGGCTGATCCGCCATCCGGCCGAGATCGCCCGGCATATCGAGGTGCTCGGATCGCTGCGTCTCGCCGGAGGCGCGCTGGGGCGGTTGTTCGAGGCGGTGGTCGATTTGGCGCTTGAGGAACAGGCGCTTGATAGCGGGCAAGTGCTCACCATATTGGCGAGGTCCGGTTTCGATCAAATTGCGAGCGAGCTGCTGAGGGCCGATCAGATGCCCTATTCATTCACGCAGAAATCGTCCGATCCTTTGCGCGCGTGCGCCGATCTCGACGAGGCGATCGCGATCCTGATCGCCGGACCGGAAGTGAAATCGGCCTTGGCGGCGGCGACGGCGGATATGCAGGCGCGCTTCACCGACGAGGCCTTTGAGAGACAGATCGCGTTGGTACGCGAACAACAGGCGTTGGAAGAGCGGCTTGCAAATTTGGTGCAAGCGCACGAAGACGCCAGAACTTTTGATGCTGAGGGCAATTGATGGCGAAGGCGAATACGGCGGACGTTGCCGAAACCAGTGAAACGGGCGACGCGCCGCTGATCGATCTCAACGAGGGATCGCTCAAGAAGGTGTTCGCGCGCGCCAAAAAGCGCGGCTACATCACCTACGATCAGCTCAACCAGGCGCTGCCGCAGGACCAGATGTCGTCCGATCAGCTCGAAGACGCGATGGCCGCGATCAACGAGATGGGCATCAACATCGTCGAGAACGAGGAAGCCGGCGAAGAAGGCGATTCGGACAAGGACGATGCCGAGGCCGACGAGGTCGAATCGGTCGACGCCGGCGACGGCAGCCCGGCCCCGCCCGAGGCGCCGAAGAAAAAAGAGACGATCGATCGCACCGACGATCCGGTGCGCATGTATCTGCGCGAGATGGGCGCCGTCGAGCTGCTCAGCCGCGAAGGCGAGATCGCGATCGCCAAGCGGATCGAGGCAGGCCGCGACACGATGATCTTCGGCCTGTGCGAATCGCCGATCACCTTCAACGCGATCATCGATTGGTCGAACGCGCTCAACGAAGGCGCGATGCAGCTGCGCGAGATCCTCGATCTCGATGCGATGCTGACCAAGGAGCCCGCACCGGAGAGCCTGTCGGACGACGATTCGGGCGAGAATAACGGCGAAATCTCCGAAAAGACCGCCGGCCCGTCGTTCAAGGAAGAAGCCGAGCCCGAAGAGGAATCGGCCGACGAGGACGAAGACGAATCGATGACCGAACGGCGCACCAAGCGCCAGAGCGACGACGACGAGGAGGAGGACAACACCCTCAGCCTCGCGCAGATGGAGGAACAGCTCAAGCCGCAGGCGCTCGAGAAGTTCGCCCAGATCACGGCGCTCTACAAGAAATTCTCCAAGGTGCAGACCGCGCGGCTCGACGCGATGTCGGCGGGCAACGATCTGTCGGCATCCGACGAGCGCAAATATCACAAGCTGCGCGAAGAGCTGACCGCCGAAGTCGAGAGCGTCCAGTTTCACAACGCCAAGATCGAATATCTGGTCGATCAACTTTATGCGTATAACCGCCGGCTGACCGCGCTCGGCGGGCAGATGCTGCGCCTGGCCGAGCGTCACAAGGTGCCGCGCAAGGACTTCCTCGATCGCTACATCGGCAGCGAGCTCGACGAAAGCTGGTTGGCGACGGTCAATGGCATCGACAAGAAATGGACGGCGTTCGTCGCCAATGAGTCCGAAGCGGTCGATCGTATCCGCACCGAGATCGCGGAGATTTCGCAGCAGACCGGCATGGCGCTCGGCGAATTCCGACGCATCGTCAACATGGTCCAGAAGGGCGAGCGCGAGGCGCGGATTGCCAAGAAGGAAATGGTCGAGGCGAACCTGCGGCTGGTGATCTCGATCGCCAAGAAATACACCAATCGCGGCCTGCAGTTCCTGGATCTGATCCAGGAGGGCAATATCGGCCTGATGAAGGCGGTCGATAAATTCGAATATCGTCGCGGCTACAAGTTCAGCACCTATGCGACGTGGTGGATCCGCCAGGCGATCACGCGCTCGATCGCCGATCAGGCGCGCACCATTCGTATTCCAGTCCACATGATCGAGACGATCAACAAACTGGTGCGGACCAGCCGCCAGTTCCTCCACGAGCAGGGCCGCGAGCCCACGCCAGAGGAAATGGCCGAGCGCCTGTCGATGCCGCTCGAAAAGGTCCGCAAGGTGATGAAGATCGCCAAGGAGCCGATCAGCCTCGAAACGCCGATCGGCGACGAGGAGGATTCGCATCTCGGCGATTTCATCGAGGACAAGAACGCGGTGATCCCGGTCGATGCCGCGATCCAGGCGAATCTGAAGGAAACGGTGACGCGCGTGCTCGCCAGCCTCACCCCGCGCGAGGAACGCGTGCTGCGCATGCGCTTCGGCATCGGCATGAACACCGATCACACGCTCGAGGAAGTCGGCCAACAGTTCAGCGTGACGCGCGAGCGCATCCGCCAGATCGAGGCCAAGGCGCTCAGAAAGCTCAAGCACCCGAGCCGCAGCCGCAAGATGCGCTCGTTCCTCGATCAATAACCCCCCCCTTCCCCGGCGAAGGCCGGGGCCCAGTTGGGAAGGTGGAAATAATCGCCCGCAACGCCCGACGATGACCGTTCCGTAACTGGGCCCCGGCCTCCGCCGGGGAAGCGATCATCGACGAAAACACCCCGGCGAGAGAGGACCAGTCTCTCGCCGGGGCTCGGGTGTCTCTCCCTGTGGATGGCTGGGGAGAAGACCGGTCTGAGGCTTGGGACCTTGGGGCGCCTCGGACTTGCCGGGGCCACTCTAGCCGCCGCTCCTTGCCGATCGACTATCCCGGCGTAACGGCAGAGGCGCGTAATTCATGCGCTCGATCGGCGGTGCGACGACTGCGCCGCGGGTTAATCGCTCCGAATTGGCGACAATCGCCCGCAATTGATGGCGATCCGCGTCCGAAGCGGCGCGGTCGGCTTGCCGAGTCGCGCGGGGCGGCGTCTGCTTGCGCCATGAACGATCATAGCCGCCCGCTCCGCCCGGCCGACGCCGCCGCCACTCAGATGGTCACCGCCTCCACGCTCGTGCGCCAGTTCGGGCTGTGGCAGGAGCGCGCCGCGCGTGCGCCGGTCTATATCCTCCACCGCGGCCGCCCGCGGCTGGTGCTGACCTCGACCGATCTGATGCAGGCGCTGTGCACCGCCGATCGCACCGATGAGGCGGACGGCGATGGCGAGGCGCTGCTGGGATCGATCCGCGAGCTCGTGCTGATCCTCGATGATCAGCTCCGCATCACGCGGATCAGCGCCGGCGCGCGCGCTTATTACGCCACCGAATCGGGGCTCGGCGCGACGCTCGATCAGCTCTCCCCCGGCCCCGCCACCGCCTTCATGATCGAAATCGCGCACCGCGTGATCGAGCGCGGCGTCGCCGAAACGGTCGAGATCGAGTCGGCGCGTCGGCCGGGCCGGCGGCTATCGGTGGACGTGCTGCCGTGGCGATCGGGCGTCGCGATGTTCGGGCATGACATCACCACCGCCGAGCAGTTGAAGGACGCCACCGGCCATGTCCGCGCGATCGATCAGGCGCTCGCCGCGATCACCGATGCCGCCGCGGCGCGCATCAATCTGCGCGGCTATCTCGAGGCGCCGACGCCGTCGCTCGCCGCCTTGACCGGCATTGCGGTCGATACGCTCGCCAGCGTGCGCTTCGTGACCTTGCTCGAAGTCGGCTCGCGCGTCGCCGTGGCCGAGGCGATCGAGGGCGTGATCGCCGATGGCCAGCCGCGCGGCGTCGCCGCCCAGATGCCGGTCAATCGCGCCGGATCGCGCGCCGTCCGCATCGGCCTCAGCCTGCTGCGCCGCGGCGTCGCGCCAGACGGCGTCGCCGCCGTCCTGATCGGCGACGGACCGGCGGGCGCCGATTGAAACAGCGTTAAGACCGAATACACCAGGTCTTTACGCGGTTCGGTATATCCCTTGGCCCGATAAGAGCGCGGCACGTCGGCGACGCCGGTGTCGTCACTGGAGTTCGAGCGGGAAATGGCTTTCGATTCGGCAAGAGCCGTCCATCAAGGGGCGAGCTGGGGCACTGTCGCCGCGCTGGTCGCGGTCGATGGCAGCGCGGCGCATCCGGTCCCACGCGCGCTCGCCGATCCGCGCGCGCCGCTTCGCGACGTCGCCGACGCCATTCACGGCCTCTGCATGCTCCACGGCCGCCATCCCGGCGCGATCGATCACGCGGTGGCAAGCAACAGCGACGAAACGGCCGACGCCTGGCTGGTCGAATCGGCCGAGGCATTCGCCACCGAGCGCGGCTATCTCGCGCAGCTCACCGCCGCGGTCGGCCCGCTGCCGTCGACGCCCGGACAGGCCGAATCGGAAACCGCGATCGTTGCCCAAGCGCATGCGCTCGATATGCTCGCCCAATCGGGCCGCGCCGGTTGCGCGATCGGCGCCTCGGTCGCGCTGATTCTCGATTGGCGGAGCATCCGTCGCGTGCTCGACGGTGCGGCGCTGCGCTTCGGCGTGATGCCGCCGCCGCTGACGCTGCCGCTCGACGCCGACACCGTATCGCTGGTCGCCGCGCTCGCCGAATCGCCGGCGATCGAGCGCGCGATGGCGTTCGGTGCGCAACAGGTGCTCGCGCAACACCGCGGCCTATGGGACTTGCTCGACGCCCGTCGGAGCGCGCGCGACGATCAGTAACCGGGTGCTTGCGCGACGACGCGCTGTTCCCCTATTTGCCAAACCCGATATTCGAATCCGGTTTGGAGGCCGTCATGCAGCGTTTCGAAGGCACCCAGAGCTATGTCGCGACCGATGACCTCAAGGTCGCGGTCAACGCCGCGGTCACGCTGCGCCGGCCGCTGCTCGTCAAGGGCGAGCCCGGCACCGGCAAGACCGTCCTCGCTTATGAGATCGCCAAGGCGCTCGACGCCGAGCTGATCGAGTGGAACATCAAATCGACCACCAAGGCGCAGCAGGGCCTCTACGAATATGACGCCGTCGCCCGGTTGCGCGACGGCCAGCTCGGCGACGAG
This sequence comes from Sphingomonas koreensis, assembly GCA_006438735.1. Taxonomy (GTDB): domain Bacteria; phylum Pseudomonadota; class Alphaproteobacteria; order Sphingomonadales; family Sphingomonadaceae; genus Sphingomonas; species Sphingomonas koreensis_A. The sequence continues at coordinate 1,250,137 of RCZF01000001.1, forward strand.
CGCGTCCATGACATTTCGAACTACATCCGCCGCGGCAAATTGTGGGAAGCGTTCACCCGCCCCCAGCCGCCGGTGCTGTTGATCGACGAGATCGACAAGGCCGACATCGAATTCCCCAACGATCTGCTCCAGGAGCTCGATCGGATGGAATTCCACGTCTACGAAACCAAGCAAACGATCCGCGCGGCCGAGCGCCCGATCGTCATCATCACCTCGAACAACGAGAAGGAATTGCCCGACGCGTTCCTGCGCCGCTGCTTCTTCCACTATATCAAATTCCCCGATCGCGAGACGATGCAGGCGATCATCGACGTGCATTTCCCCGGCATCCAGAAGCTGCTCGTCACCCGCGCGATGGATATGTTCTACGAGGTCCGCGACGTGCCGGGCCTCAAGAAGAAGCCGAGCACCAGCGAATTGCTCGATTGGCTCAAGCTGCTGCTTCACGAGGATATGCCGCTCGAGGTGCTGCAGAATCGCGATCCCAGCAAGGCGATCCCCCCGCTGCACGGCGCGTTGCTCAAGAACGAACAGGATGTGATGCTGTTCGAACGGCTGGCGTTCATGGCGCGGCGGCAAACCGGCAAGAATTGACCGCAGTTTTTGCACGTTTCGGCAAAAATCGGCCGTGTTGACGAAAATTAACCATAGCCCCTAACCACTTGCCAAAATCCGCTTGGCATGGTGGCGGCCATGAGGTTCCCCCCGCTTCATAACGCGTTGGCGCTGGCCATCGCAATCGCCGGTCTGTCGGCGGCGCCGGCCCCCGCGGCGTCGCTGCTCGATTATGTCGGCCAGTGCGTGCCGTTCGCGCGCGCCGCCTCGGGCATCCAGATCTATGGCGACGCCTGGACCTGGTGGGATCAGGCCAAGGGCAAATATGAGCGCGGTGACGAACCGCGGATCGGGGCGGTGATCGTCTTCGCCAAGACCGCGCGACTGCCGCTCGGCCATGTCGGCGTGATCAGCCGTATCGTCGATAGCCGCGTCGCGCTGATCACCCAGGCCAATTGGTCGAAGATCGGCGGCGAGCGCGGCCACGCCGAACAGGACGTCACGCTGTTCGACGTCTCCAAGCACAACGATTGGAGCGAAGTCCGCGTGTGGTACAAGGATATGGACGGGCTCGGCAGCTCGACCTATCCGATCTACGGCTTCATCTACGGCGATCCGGCGCACGACGGCCGCGACGCCGTCCGCGCCGCGCACCCTGCCCCGCAGCTTACCGGCCGCAGCCCCGATTACGTCGGCGCGCTGATCGATGCTTATGCGCCGACCTGGTCGCCACCCAAGGGCTGAGCGCTAGCGAAAAACAGCGTCACCCCCGCGAAAGCGGGGGCCCATCTCGTTACGGTGAGGCAAGCGAAGCGGTGAGGAGATATCCCGCTATTGCGGAGATGACAATATCTAGCGCGCGTCAGCTCTCGCCATCGATATAGGCCAACTCGAAATTGCCCCAGCGCCGCCCGCCGAAATGGAGCGGCACGAACACGCTCTTGACCGCGCGATAGGCGTTGTCGCCCAGATCCTGGCGATAGGTGAACAACGAGAAGGTCTCGCGGTCGAGCGCCGCGCGGGTCGGCGCGTCCATCATGATACGACGATTGCGACAGTTGGCGTGGTTCCACTCGATGTCGGCGCCTTGCGGCAGGCTTTTGTCGCTACGGTGCGTGGGAAGCCAGCCGTTCATGTCGACGATCGCGCAGGCGATGATTCGCGGATCGGCGGTCGAAAAACGGTCGAGCAGCGGCCGGACATGCGCGTCCGCGGCATCGACGAAGCGCGTCAGCAATTGCTCGGGATTGCTCCCCGCGATCATCCGGTAATCGCGATCGAACACGTCGGCGACGGTCACCTCGCCGCGGCCGATCGTGCGATCGATCGCCTCGCGCACCGCGGTCATGCCGTCGATCGCCAGCGCGATGAACGGGCTGTCGGGCGTTTGCGCGCCGCTGTGCGCGACGATGTCGAGCACCTCGTTAGAGCGCGTCTCCAGTCCATCGAGCCGATGCCGTGCCTGCGACAGCGTGCTGGTCGCGTCGCTGGCGATCCGCGTGAAGCTGGACAGGCCGGTATTCATATCGCCCAGCCCGGCGCGCATCGATGCGGCGCGCGCGGCAATGCTGTCGGTCTTGTCATCGAGCCGATCGACCAGATCGACCACGCTGCCGATCGCGTGCTGGATCGTCTCGACGCGCCCGCGCGCGTCCTCGCCGCGCGCCACGCCGCGCTCGATCTCGCCGCCGATGCCATGCGCTTCGCCGTTGAGCGAGCCGACCGTGCTGACGATTTCGGCCGTGGCGCGGCTGGTGTCGGTCGCCAGCTTTTTCACCTCGGCGGCGACAACGGCGAAGCCGCGACCGGCGTCGCCGGCGCGCGCCGCCTCGATCGTCGCGTTGAGCGCGAGCAGATGCGTCTGGCCGGCGATCGATTCGATCGTCCGCGATACCGCGCTCACGCGTTGCAGCGCATCGCTGAGCCCGGCCATGCGCGGGCCGAGCGACAGCACGATTTCGGTAAGATCGGCAAACACCTGGATCGCGCCGCCGATCACCTCGTTGCTTGTCGCCAGCTGCGCTTTCGCCCGCGACGCGAAATCGCGCGCGTCGGCGGTGGCGTCCGCCCCTTCGCTCTGATCGGATAGCACGTCGGCCGATGCGCGCTCGATTTCGCGCAGCAATTCGGTTTGCCGTTCGATCTGATCGCTTGCGCTGGCGACATAGCCGGCAACGTCGCTGCACTCGACGGCAAAGCGCCCGCACGCCTCGGCGATCGCCGGAATGCTGTCGGCTGGATGGCTGACGGCGGCCTCGAAACCCATTGCAACCCCTTTGTCTGGGCATCGGCCTAGCGCCAATTGGTTAATGGCGCGTCAGCGGCGGCATTTACGCCTGTTCGCCGTGCGCGGCTTGTGGCACCCATCGCCGCCACGCTCGGGGAGACGATGATGCGCAGGACGGAATGGATGCTGGCGGCTTTGGCTGGCGCGGCGATGATGACGAGCGGCGCGATCGCGCAGAGCTTTCCCGCCGACATGCCGAAAAGCTTCACGCCGGCCGATCAGAGCTTCAATTACGTCAAGCGCGTGGTCGAGATTCCGATGCGCGACGGCGTCAAGCTGCACACCGTCATCGTCATGATGAAAGGCGCGCACGATGCGCCGATCCTGCTCCAGCGCACCCCCTATGATGCCGAGGGCGAGGTCCGCGGCGGCAGCGCCAACGCCGATATGGCGGTCGGCAAGAGCGACGCGATGTTCCTCGCAAACGGCTATATCCGCGTCTGGCAGGACGTCCGCGGCAAATACGGATCGGGCGGCGACTATATTAACGAACGCCCGCTGCGCGGCCTCGACAACCCGACCAAGGTCGATCACTCGACCGACGCTTACGATACGATCGACTGGCTGGTGAAGCACGTCCCCGAAGCCAACGGCCGCGTCGGCATGATCGGCACGAGCTACGACGGGATGATGGTGGCGATGGCGCTGGTCAATCCGCACCCGGCGCTCAAGGCCGCGGTGCCCGCCGACCCGGTGATCAACACCTGGATGAACGACGACGATTTCCACGGCGGCGCGTTCCGGCTGATCGGTTACGATTACTACTACAGCCAGGACTCGGTGAAGGGTTCGGCCGGCGACCTTTGGCGCGATGCCTATGACGATTACGACACTTTCCTGAAGGCGGGCTCCGCCAGCGGCTTCGTCAAGAGCCGCGGGCTGGAGCAGCTGGGCTTCGTCAACAAGCTCCACGATCATCCCGCCTATGACGATTATTGGAAAGCACAGGCGCTCGAGGACATTCTCGCCAAGCAGCCGCAGACCGTGCCGACGTTGTGGATCGCCGGGCAATGGGATCAGGAGGATATGTACGGCGCGGTTGCCGCGTTCGAGGCGACCAAGCCGCACGATGCCAACAACCTCGATCACCTCGTTCTCGGGCCCTGGTATCACGGCCAATGGGCGGGCAATGGCTCGACGCTCGGGCCGATCGATTTTCATGCCGATACTGCGCGCTGGTTTCGCGAAAAGGTGCTGCTGCCGTTCCTCGACGCGCAGCTGAAGCCCGGCGCGCCCGCCGCCGATCTGCCGTCGGTGCTGGCCTATCAGACCGGCAGCGATACGTGGCAGAAGCTCGACCACTGGCCCGTCGCCTGCACGGCAGACTGTGCGCAGCCGATGACCAAGCTGTATCTGCAACCCGCCGGCGGTCTGTCGTTCACCGCGCCGACCGGCGACGGCGCGGATGCCGACGCCTATGTCTCCGATCCGGCCAAGCCGATCCCCTATCGCATCCGCCCGATCCGCCCGACCTATGCCGAAGGGTCGAGCTGGCGCCAATGGCTGGTCGACGATCAACGGCCGTTCTCCGATCGCCCAGATGTGCTGACCTATGAAACGCCGGTGCTCGACAAGCCCGTCGCGGTCGCCGGCGCGCCGATCGCCGATCTGGTCGCCTCGACCACCGGCACCGACGGCGATTTCGTCGTCAAGCTGATCGACGTCTATCCGGCCGAATATGCCGACAAGCCCGAGCTCGGCGGTTATCAGCTCGCCGTCGCGATGGACATTTTCCGCGGCCGTTATCGTCAGGGCTATTCGGACCCGCAGCCGATCACGCCCAACACGCCGCTCGCCTACAAATTCGCGCTGCCCAACGTCGATCACGTTTTCCTGCCCGGGCACCGCATCATGGTGCAGGTGCAATCGAGCTGGTTCCCGCTGTACGATCGCAACCCGCAGACTTTCGTGCCGAACATCTTCGACGCGCAGCCGGGCGACTATAAAGCCGCGACGATCCGCGTTTTTCACGAGCCCGCCAACGCCAGCGCGATCGAATTGCCGGTGGCGCCCGCAGCGTCCTAGCCGGTCGCATCGCCCTTCGCACACCGAGACCCAGCCGATGTTCCTCAACTTCCTCGACGAGCTCCGCGCCGCCGGCATTCCCGCCAGCCTGAAGGAGCATCTGCTGCTGCTCGAGGCGCTCGACCGCGAGGTGATCGAGCGCAGGCCCGAGGATTTCTATTATCTGTCGCGCGCGGTTTACGTAAAGGACGAAGGCCTGCTCGATCGCTTCGATCAGGTTTTCGCCAAGGTCTTCAAGGGCATCGCCACGAGCTACGGCGTGCAAGGCGCCGACATCCCCGCCGATTGGCTGCGCGCCGTCGCCGAGAAATTCCTCACGCCCGAGCAAATGGCCGCGATCGAATCGCTCGGATCGTGGGACGAGATCATGGAGACGCTCAAGCGGCGGCTCGAGGAGCAGCAGGGCCGCCACCAGGGCGGCAACAAATGGATCGGCACGGGCGGCACCTCCCCGTTCGGCAATTCTGGCTACAATCCCGAAGGCGTGCGCATCGGCGGCGAGAGCACGCACAAGCGCGCGCTGAAAGTGTGGGACCAGCGCGAATTCCGCAATCTCGACAACACCAAGGAGCTCGGCACCCGCAACATCAAGATCGCGCTGCGCCGGCTGCGTCGCTTCGCCCGCGATGGCGCCGCCGACGAACTCGATCTCGACGCCACCATCGAGGGCACCGCGCGGCAGGGCTGGCTCGACATCCACATGCGGGCCGAGCGGCACAATGCCGTCAAGCTGCTGCTGTTCCTCGACGTCGGCGGCTCGATGGACCCGTTCGTCAAGCTCTGCGAGGAGCTGTTCTCGGCCGCGACCACCGAGTTCAAGAACCTCGAATTCTTCTATTTCCACAATTGCCCCTACGAAGGCGTGTGGAAGGACAACAAACGCCGCTTCACCGAGCGCACCCCGATGTGGGACGTGCTCCACAAGTTCGGCCACGACTACAAATTGGTGCTGGTCGGCGATGCTTCGATGAGCCCGTATGAGATCACCCATCCCGGCGGCTCGGTCGAGCATATGAACGAGGAAGCCGGCGCGGTGTGGATGCACCGTCTGACCACGACCTATCCGGCCGCGGTGTGGCTCAATCCTATGCCCGAGCAGCAATGGGGCTATTCGCAGTCCGTCCGCATCATCCGCGAGCTGATGCACGACCGCATGTATCCGCTCACGCTCGACGGCCTCGACGAGGCGATGCGCGAACTCACGCGAAAACGGTGACGATGGAACCATTGCGGCCCCGTTCCGGTTTTAACGGCAGCAATCAGGGAGTTTTCCATGTCGCACATTCCGGAGTCAGCCATGCCCCACGCCAAGGCGCCGCATCCCGAACCCGAGTCGACCACCGATCGCGTCAAGAAGGCCGCCAGCTCGGCCGCCAAGAGCGCGAGCAAGACCGCCAGCAAGGCGGCTAAATCGGTGAGCAAGGCCGCCAAATCGGCGGTCGCCTCGGTGAAGGCCAATAAGGGCAAGTCCGCCGCCGTCGGCGCAGCGGTCGTCGCCGGCGCCGCAGCCGCCGTCGCCGCGCCCAAGGTGATGGCCAAGACCCCGGCGGCAAAGAAGCCCGCCGCGAAGACCACGGCGAAAAAGCCCGCGACGGCGACCAAGACCGCGGCCGCGAAAAAGCCTGCAGCCGCCAAGCGAGCGCCCGCCGCGAAGAAACCGGCCGCCCGCAAGCCCGCCGCGAAGAAGCCGGCGAGCACCGCCAAGTCGTGATCGATCCGGGCGGGCGGCGTTAAACCGTCGCCTGCCCCGATTTCTTTTACCCTTCCCCCGCGGTGATCAGTAAATCAGAAACCGCCGCCGCTCGTCCGCCCACGCCGCCTCGTCCATCCGCGTCAACGCGTCGAGATCGCCCGGCGTTGCCGCCGCATCATCGACCCATTCGCGCAAGCCCGGTCCGCCGTTGATCACGTCGATCGCCAGCTTGCCGACTTCATATTCGTAAGGAAAATCGCGCCACAGCGGATAGTCGGGCCACAGCCGCCGGATCGCCTTGAACGCGAGCGCATGGAGCCGCCACGGCGTGAACGCGGCATGATCGTAGAGCGGCGCTTCGGCATGAATGTGCAATCCGTTGCACAATTGCCCGACATGCTTGTGAAACGTCGGCTGAAACCAGATGTCGCGAAGCACGCAGCCCTCGAGCCATTGCAGCGCCAGCGCGCGCATCTCTGCCACCACCGAGCGCGCATCGATATCCGGCGCACCGAACAATTCGAGCGGCCGGGTCGTCCCGCGGCCTTCGGACAGGGTCGTGCCCTCGAGCATCACCGTGCCGGCATAGGCGCGCGCCATGTTGAGATTGGGCGCGTTGGGGCTGGGATTGATCCACACCCGCTCGCCCTCCGGCCAGCCATAGCCGGGCGCGGCATCGGGCGCCCAGCCTTCCATCTCGATCACGCGGTAATCGACATCGAGCCCGAGCGTATCGACGAACCAATGCCCCAGCTCACCCATCGTCAGCCCGTGGCGCATCGGCATCGGCCCGGCACCGACGAAGCTCTCCCAGCCGGGGCGCAGCGTCAGCCCCTCGATCGGGCGCCCCGCGGGATTGGGGCGATCGAGCACCCACACGCTCTTGCCGTGCCCGGCGGCGGCTTCGAGCATGTAGCGCAGCGTGGTGATGAAGGTGTAGATGCGCGTGCCGAGATCCTGCAGGTCGATCAGCACGACGTCGAACGTGCCCATCCACTGCCCGCGCGGTCGCCGCACCTCGCCGTACAGGCTGAACACCGGCATGCCGTAAGTCGGATCGGTATAGTCCGGCGACTCCATCATATTGTCTTGCAGGTCGCCGCGTACGCCGTGCTGCGGCCCGAACACAGCGGTGACGTTGAGCCCGGCGGCGATCAGCGCATCGAGCGAATGCGTCAGGTCCGCCGTCACCGAAGCGGGATGCGCGAGCAGCGCGACGCGCTTGCCTTCGAGCGGCGCACGCAGGGCGGGGTCGGCGAGCAGCCGATCGATACCGAACTTCATGGCGCCGCAGGTGCCGTGAGGCGCGCGGCAAAGCAATCGGGATTGTGGAAATCGGGCGGGCCGTCCGGATGCGCCAGTGCCCAGAATGATTTCTCGCCGTCGATCGTCTCGATCACCGCAGACAATCCCAGCCGCCAGCAGTCGATCTCAGCCCAATCGGCGAGCACGACCGTCCGGCGGATGTCGATCATGTCGTCCCGAAAGGTGCGCCCGCCGCCGATCAGAACGCCGTCGATCAGCCGCATATCCTGGCGATAGTCGGCAAAGGCATAAGCCGCCCACTGCCCCGATGTCGTGAAATTGAGCTCGGCATATTGGGAAGCGCCGCCGGACCCGACGAATGCCTCGAAACAGCTATGCTGCCACAAGTCGTCCGCCGGGGCGACGCCAATCCAATGCGGCCATGCCACCCGGTCGATCGCGCCGATCGCGCGATAATCGAGGGTCAATCTGCCGTTTTCGCCGCGACTTGCATCGACCTCGATCGATCGGATCGCGCTGCTGGGAAAATCGCGATGCGGGACAAGCACAAACTCAGCCATTCGGCACACCTATGAAAATGCAGGCGCAGGCGTTATATGCGCGCGCACTCTCATGGCAACTTTACTCCCCTCCCCGCCGCGTGTCGGCATGGTGTCGCTCGGCTGTCCCAAGAATCTGGTCGACAGCGAACGCATCCTGACCAAGCTGCGCAGCGACGGCTATCAGCTGTCGCCCGATTATGCCGGCGCCGACATCGTGCTGGTCAACACCTGCGGCTTTCTCGATTCCGCCAAGGAGGAAAGCCTCGAGGCGATCGGCGAGGCGATTGCCGAGAACGGCCGCGTCATCGTCACCGGCTGCATGGGCAAGGAAGCCGAGACGATCCGGAACCGCTTCCCCGGCGTGCTCGCGGTCACCGGCGCGCACCAATATGAAGAAGTCGTCGGCGCGGTGCATGAAGCAGCGCCGATGCCGCCGCACGCCTTCCTCAATCTCGTGCCCGAGGCCGGATTGAAGCTCACGCCGCGGCATTACAGCTATCTGAAGATCTCGGAAGGCTGCAATCACCGCTGCTCGTTCTGCATCATCCCCAGCTTGCGCGGCGATCTCGTCAGCCGCCGGCCCGATGCGATCCTGCGCGAGGCCGAGAAGCTGGTTGAGGCCGGGACGAAGGAACTGCTGGTGATCAGCCAGGACACCTCGGCTTACGGCGTCGACATCAAGCACCAGCCGCGCCCTTGGCATGGCGGCGAGGTGCGCGCGCACATGACCGATCTCGCCCGCGAACTCGGCAAGATCGCGCCGTGGGTGCGGCTGCACTACGTCTATCCGTACCCGCATGTCGATCAGGTCATTCCGCTGATGGCCGAGGGGCTGGTGCTGCCGTATCTCGACATCCCGTTCCAGCATGCCAGCCGCAGCGTTCTGAAGGCGATGCGCCGCCCCGCCAACGAGGCCAAGGTGCTCGAGCGCATCAGGGGCTGGCGCGAAATCTGCCCGGACATCGCGGTGCGCTCGACATTCGTGGTCGGCTTTCCCGGAGAGACCGAGGACGATTTCGCCTATCTGATGGATTGGCTGGAGGAAGCGCAGCTCGACCGTGTCGGCGCATTCCGCTTCGAGCCGGTCGAGGGCGCCGCCGCCAACGCGCTGCCCGATCCGGTGCCCGAAGAAATCAAGGAAGAGCGTTACGCCCGCCTGATGGCGCTGACCGCGCGTATTTCGGCGGCCAAGCTGCAAGCCAAGATCGGCCGCACGCTCGATGTGATCATCGACGCCGTCGATGCCGAGAGCGGCGGCGCGACCGGCCGCTCTCAAGCCGACGCGCCCGAGATCGACGGTGAAGTGCATCTGCGCGACGCCGGCCACCTGGCGGTCGGCGATATCGTCGCCGTTTCCATTGAGGATGCCGACGCGCACGATCTGTTCGGTGCGCCGCTCGATGCGTGAAAATGCGGTGGCCGCTTAATATCTGTTAAGCAACCAAGGGTAAGAATCGCGGCATGAGCGGGCAGCAGCTGAGCAATCGGGAGCCGCGCCACAGCGTCATGCTGTCGGCGACGCTGGAGCGATTCGGCCCGCATCAGCCCTCGCAGCACCGCATTCGCAATCTCTCGCGCAACGGCGCTTGCCTCGATGCCGCCGAATCGCTGCGTGCCGGCGAAACCGTGCTGATCACCGTCGGCGATCTGCAATGCGTCGGCTCGACGGTGCGGTGGGTCGCGGACGGCCGCGCCGGCCTCGCCTTCGCCAATCCGATCAATGTCGATGCCGCCCGGTCGAAGGTCGCGGTGCGCACCATTCCCAGCGGCGTCCGGCCCGGATTGGTCGTCCGCCCGCTCTGATTAGCGCCGAAGCGCCCGAAAAAAGCGATTGTCCCCGCGGCGCTTTTGCGCATGGTGCCTCCGTCATCGCCGGCTGCGACCGCGGCCCGCGCTCGAGGGGAGAGTTTCGATCATGCGCCGTTTCCGCCATCGTGCCGCCGTGGCCGCCGCCGCCACGCTCGCCTGCTTCGCGTCGTCGGGCGCGCTCGCCCAAGCGCTTACCACGACGCAGACCGCCGCGATCGACAAGACGGTGACCGACACGCTGGCCGCGACCGGCGTCCCCTCCGCCTCGATCGCGGTCGTGAAGGGCGGCAAGATCGTCTACATCAAGGCGTACGGCAAACAGTCCGACGCGATTGCCCAGGCGCGCACCGATGTGCCCTATCAGATCGCCTCGATCTCGAAGCAATTCACCGCCGCGGCGATCCTGCTGCTCGAGGATCAGGGCAAGCTGAGCCTTGATGACGCGATCGACAAATACGTCCCGGGCATCACCCAGGGCGACACCATCACGATCCGCCAGTTGCTCTCGCACACCTCGGGCCTGCAGGATTATTGGCCGCAGGATTACAGCTTCGCGGCGATGGAGCATCCCACCACGCCGCAAGCGATCGTCGATCGCTGGGCCAAGAAGCCGCTCGATTTCGCGCCCGGCACGCAGTGGCAATATTCGAACACCGGCTATGTCGTCGCCGGCATGATCGTCGAGAAGGTGTCGGGCATGAAGCTGCTCGATTTCCTCAAGGCGAATATCTTCTCTAAGCTCGACATGCATCCGATCGATCAGGATCTCGCGGTCGGCGCGGGCTATCCGACGCCGTACCAGCGTTTCGCGCTCGGCCCGGTGCGGCCGGAGCGGCCCGCCGCGCGCGGCTGGCTCTATGCCGCCGGCGAACTCGCGATGACGCCGAGCGACCTCGCCAAATGGGACATCGCCCGGATGAATCGTGCGGTGCTGCCCGCTGACGATTGGCAGGCGCAGGAAACCGAGGTGAAGCTCGCCGACGGCAAGGGCACCGGCTACGGTCTCGGCGTCGATATCGGCAAGACCAAGAGCGGCGTGCCCTATATCGAGCATAGCGGCGAGGCAGTCGGCTTCCTGTCCGAAAACATCGTCTTTCCCGAACAGAAGACCGCTGTGGTGGTGCTGACCAACAGCGACTTTTCGGACGCTTTCGTCACCATCTCGCAGGGTATCGTCGCCACCGTGCTGCCGGCGGCGAGCAGCGCCGATGCCGCCGACGAGACGGCGCTGACGGCGAAGGCGCGGCAGGTTTTCGATCAGTTGCGCAGCGGCACGCTCGACAAGGCGCTGCTGACCGACGACGCCAATTATTATTTCACGCCGACCGCGCAGGGGGATTACAAGGACAGCCTGGCCAAGCTCGGCAAACCGACCAGTTTCGAGCTGCGCGGCGGGCCGAAGCTGCGCGGCGGCTTCGTCTATCGCGGCTACACCGTCACCTACCCCGATCGCACGCTGAATATCAGCACCTATGCCGAGCCGGACGGGCAGCATCGCTACGAACAATTCCTCGTCGCGCCGGCGAGCTGAGCCATGACCGATTTCGCCGCCCTGCTCCAGCCCGACAAGGACCAGCCCGCGCGCACGATCCACGTCGTCCATCCCGACGATTATGCCGCATGGCTGGCGGGTCAGCCCGAACGCGTCCGCGCGATGATCGCCGCGCATCAGCTGACCGGCAAGGCCGGCAACAGCGCGATCCTGCCGGGCAAGGCCGCCGACGACTGGTCGGCGCTGCTGGTGTGCGACGAACCGGCCAGCTCGCCCTGGCGCATCGCCTCGCGCGCCGCCGCGCTGCCGCCGGGCGTCTATCGGCTCGCTGACGGCGATCCCGGCCCCGCCGCGCTCGGCTGGTTGCTCGCGCAGCACCGCTTCACGCGCTACCGCAAGGCCGAGGGCGACACCGGCGCGCGCGTGCTGCTGACCGCGCAGCCGGCGAGCATCACCGAAACCGTCCGCCTTGCCGAGGCGACCGCGCGGGTCCGCGATCTCGTCGATACCGCCGCCAGCGATCTCGGCCCCGCCGAGATCGAAGCCGAGGCCGCCACCCTCGCCAAGACGCACCACGCCACGCTCACCGTGACGCGCGGCGACGCGCTGGCAACGGGCTATCCGATGATCCAGGCGGTCGGTCAGGCCGCCGCCAAGGGCCGCGAACCGCGGCTGATCGAGCTTGAATGGGGCAAGGCCGATCACCCGCGCGTGGCGATCGTCGGCAAGGGCGTCGCGTTCGATTCGGGCGGGCTCAACATCAAACCCGGCGGCGGCATGCGGCTGATGAAGAAGGACATGGGCGGCGCGGCGCACGCGCTGTCGCTCGCCGGGCTGGTGATGGCGGCGAAGCTGCCGGTGCGGCTCCACCTGCTGATCCCCGCGGTCGAAAACGCCATCGCCGGCAACGCCTTTCGCCCCGGCGACGTGCTGGCGTCCCGAAAAGGGCTGACGGTCGAGAATACCAACACCGATGCCGAGGGCCGGCTGATCCTCGGCGACGCGCTGACCAAGGCTGGCGAGAGCGATCCCGAACTGATCCTCGATTTCGCCACGCTCACCGGCGCCGCACGCGTTGCGCTCGGCCCCGATCTGCCCGCCACCTTCGTCAACGACGATACGCTCGCCGAGGCGCTGATCGCCGCGGCGACCGCGGTCCACGACCCGCTGTGGCGAATGCCGCTATGGGACGGCTATGACGACATGCTGAAGTCCGACATCGCCGATCTGGTCAACGCGCCCGAAGGCGGCTTTGCCGGCGCAGTGACGGCGGCGCTGTTCCTCCGCCGTTTCGTGCCCAAGGACACGCTCTGGGCGCATCTCGACACCTTCGCCTGGCGCCCCACCGCCAAGCCCGGCCGACCCAAAGGCGGCGACGCCTACGGCCTGCGCGCCGCCTGGGCGATGCTGAAGGGACGCTACGGCTGAGGCAAATGCCCGAAACCTCCCGAACGTCGCCGCGAACCGAAGATCCTTCCGCCCTTCACGAGAAGCGTGAGCGCTCGGTTTGGGCAAAGCTGTCAATGGCCCGCGACATCATCACCGGGCGATCCACCAACGCCTTGGCGACCAGCATCACCGCAGGGCTGGTCGGCAGGCTGTTGATGCTTGCGGTAGCATTTCCCATCGAGGCGTTGTTTGGCGAGGCGGCTTCGGCGGGGTTCAGTGGACGAATAGATAGTGTCGATCCGATCGCTCTCTTTGTCGAAGCGGTGGTGTTCGCTCCGCTGTTTGAATCACTGATCGTCTGGCTGATTGTCTGGGTAATGCACGGTAAATTCGGCGCATCCTGTTTGCCCACCGCACTTATGTGCGGGGCGATCCATGCTGGCATGCATGGGTTCGCGCTGATGTCGCTTTCCGTATTTCCCACATTCGCGCTGCATGGCCTGATCCTGGCAAACTGGTCCGATCGAAGGCGGGCCGGCACGGGATATTGGACCGTCGCCGGCGCGCACGCCGTGCAGAACGGCATTTCCTTGGGACTATGGGCGCTGCTTACATAGCGCGCGCGGCGCAACCAGCGCGCCGCCCTGGCGATCTCAGTCGTAATGCTCGGTCGAGGGGCTGATGATCGCCACCCAATCGACCTTGCGCTCTTCATAAACCGAATAAAGCGGCGGGCCGAACGCCTGTGGGTCCGCAAAGATGCCGATCGGCACGCCGATCAGCTCGGGTTCGGCTTCGGTTTCGTACCACAGCGTCGATCCGCAGGTCGGGCAGAAGTGGAACATGCCCGGCTTGCCGCTTTCACCGATCCAGGTGAACATCGTCAGGCTCCCCTGGATCGTCACCTGGTCCCGCAGAAACCGCGCCTGCGCGGCAAACGCGCTGCCGCTGCGTTGCTGGCAGTTGAGGCAGTGACAAACCGAGACGCGCGTCGGCTCGCCCTCGCACACGATCCGCGCCTGGCCGCAGCGGCAGGCGGCGGCGCGCGTCATTGCGACACCTTGGCGGCGGCCTCGATGATCGGCGCGAATTTGGCCGCGGTCAGGCTCGCGCCGCCGATCAGCCCGCCATCGACATCGGGGGCGGCGAAGATCGCGCCGGCATTCGCCCCCGTCACCGATCCGCCATAGAGAATGCGGATGCCGCGCGCATGATCGCCGACCAATTGCTTCAGCTTGGCGCGCGCGATCGCGTGCATCGCGGAAATGTCCTCCACCGTCGGCGTCCGCCCCGTGCCGATCGCCCAGCGCGGCTCATAAGCGAGCGTAAACCAGTCGGGCGACGCGTCATCCGGCACCGATTTCTCGATCTGCGCCTGAACCACACGTTCGGCGCGACCCGCATCGTGCTCGGCCTCGGTCTCGCCGCAGCACAGGATCACACTCAGCCCGTGGCGATGCGCCGCGGCCGCTTTGGCCCAGGCATCCTGGCTCGTCTCGTTCTGATCGGCCCGGCGCTCGCTATGCCCGACGATGACGGTGCGCGCGCCGACATCGACCAGCATCGGCGCGGCGATCGCGCCGGTATGCGGCCCCGAATCCTCGGCATGGCAATCCTGCCCGCCGATCACCAGCTCAGGCGCAGCGGCGACGGCATCGGCGATCAGCGTAAACGGCACGCACACCGCGGTATCGACGCCGGGATACCGTACCGCTGCTTCGGCGATCCCGCGCACCTCGCCGAGATCGGCGCGCAGCCCGAACATCTTCCAGTTCCCCGCCACCAGCTTGCGCCGAGTCATCAGCCATCCCTCCCCTTGATCTTTGCCGTCCGGCTTAACGTCCTCACCTGCGCGCACAAGCTTGAAGCCTCGCGCGCACCTGCCTAAAGCGTGGCGCTCAATTTTTCTCGCAGATCGGTTTTCGTCCGCATGCTTTCGCTTCTCCGCCGTCTCACCCATTCGAAGATCGGCATGGGCGTCACCTTCGTCGCCCTGATCGTCATCGCGCTGGCCTTTGCCGCGGGCGGCGTGGAGCGGCTCGGCGGCAACGGCCCGGGCGGCACGCCGAGCGGCGACACCGTCGCGCAGGTCGGCGGCACGGCGATTTCGGCCGATGCGCTGAAAAGCGAAACGCAGAACGAGATGAGCGCCTATCGCCAGCAAAATCCGCAGTTGACGATGCCGCAATTCGTCGAGGGCGGCGGCTTCGATGCGACCGTCGAGCGGCTGATCAACACGCTCGCGCTGCAGAAATTCGGCGAGCAGCAGAACATGCTGGTCAGCAAGAAGGCGATCGACGGCCAGATCGCCAGCCTGCCGGTGCTGCAGGGGCTCGACGGCAAGTTCGATCCCGAGCGTTACAAGCAAGTGCTCGCGGAGCAGCATCTGACCGATGCCGGCATCCGCCAGCAGATCGCGCAGCAGACCTATGTCGATATGCTCACCACGCCGACGCAAGGCGCCAGCCAGGTGCCGCAGCGGCTTGCCATGCCTTATGCCTCGCTGCTGCTCGAAGCGCGCAGCGGCTCGATCGGCTTCGTCCCCACCAAGTCGATGGTCGGCGGGCCGGCGCCGACCGACCAGGACATCGCGACCTATTATCAACGCCATATCGATCGCTACACCGTGCCCGAACGCCGCGTGATCCGCTATGCGATCGTCACGCCCGATACGATCAAGGCCGAGGCAACACCGAGCGAAGCCGAGATCGCCCAGTCCTATAAAGCGCAAGCGGCGCGCTTCGCTCCCACCGAGAAGCGGACGCTGAAGCAGGTCATCGTCGCCGATCAGGCGGCCGCCACCGCGCTTGCCAACAAGGTCAAGGGCGGCGTGTCGATCGATGCCGCCGCCAAGGCCGCCGGCCTCGAGGCGGCGACGGTCAGCGACGTGACCAAGGCCGATTACGCCAAGCAGACCGCGGCCGATGTCGGGACTGCCGTGTTCGCCGCGCCGCAAGGCGGTGTGGTCGGCCCGCTCAAGGCGCCGCTCGGCTGGAGCGTGGTCCGCATCGACAAGGTCGCGCAGGTGCCCGGCCAGACGCTCGCCCAGGCGCACGACGTGCTTGCCAAGGAGCTTGCCGCGAAGAAGACCAACGATCTGCTCGGCCAGCTCCACGACAAGATCGACGACGCGCTCACCGGCGGTGCCACGTTCGAGGAGGCGGTCGCCGATCAGAAGCTCACGCCGCAACAAACGCCGGCGGTGACCGTCGCCGGGATTGATCCCGAAAATCCGACGGTGAAGCCCAATCCGGCGATGACGCAGATCGTCGCTTCGGGGTTCGACGCGCAGCCAGGCGACAGCCCGGAGCTGGTCCAAGTCGGCGAGGACGGATCGTTCGCGATCGCAGCGCTCGGCAAGATCGTTCCCGCCGCGCCGCAGCCGCTGGCCAAGCTGCATGACGCCGTTGTGCGCGATTTCACCATCGATCGCGCCGCCCAGGCCGCGCACAAGGCCGCCACCACGATCGTCGCCAGCATCAATAAGGGCATGTCGATCGGTCAGGCGTTCGCCCAGGCCAAGGTCGCCGGCCCGGCGCCCGAAGCGGTGCACGCCACGCGGGCGCAGCTCGCCGCCAATCCGCAAGGCGCGCCGCCGCCGCTCGCCTTGATGTTCAGCACGCCGGCGAAACAGGCCAAGCTGCTCGAAGCGCCGCAGAACGCCGGCTGGCTGGTGGTCTATACCGATACGATCACGCGCGGCGATGCCAGCGCCAAGCCCGATGTCGTCAAGGCGACGCGGGAGGGGCTCGGCCGCTTCATCGGCCGCGAATATGCCGAGGAATTCGCCAAGGCGGTGCGCGCCGATCTGGGCGTGAAGAAGAACGACGCGGCGATCGCCGACGTTCGTAAGGCGTTGCTCGGCGGCGCATCCGACGACCAGCCCTGACGGCGGCGTGACGCACGGCGCAGAACAGGCGCGTGCGGCGCTCGCCGAGGGCCGCCCAGCGCTGGTGTGGCGTCGTCAGGTCGCCGATACCGATACCCCCGTCGCCGCCGCGCTGAAGCTGATCGAGCCCGGCCGCGGCGATTTCCTGCTCGAATCGGTCGAAGGCGGGGCGACGCGCGGGCGGCACAGCCTGATCGGCCTCGCCCCCGATCTGGTGTTCCGCGCGGAGGGCGACAGCGCGGCGATCAACCGCGACTGGCTGTCCGATCGATCCGCCTTCACGCCCTGCCAGGCGCCGAGCCTCGCGGCGTTGCGCGATCTCGTCGCCGCCTGCCGGATGGACGTGCCGGCAGAACTGCCGCGCGCGCTCGCCTGCCTGGTCGGCTATTTCGGCTATGAAACCTTCGGCTTGGTCGAGCACTTGCCGCGTCCCGCCGCCGATCCGCTGCGGCTGCCCGACATGATCTTCGTCAGGCCGACGGTGATCCTGATCTTCGATCGCCTCGCCGATGCGTTGTTCCTGGTCGCGCCGGTGTGGCCCGATGCGGCGCGCTCGGCCGATGCGCTGATCGACGCCGCGTCCGATCGGCTCGAAACCGTCGCCGCGCGGCTCGCCAACACGCCGCTGCCCGCGCCGGCGCAGGCGCCCGCGCAGCAAATCGCGCTGACGCCGATGCTGCCGGCCGATCGTTATGCCGCAATGGTGGGAGCGGCGAAGGACTATATCGTCGCCGGCGACGTCTTTCAGGTGGTGCTGGCGCAGCGCTTCACCGCGCCGTTCGCGCTGCCGCCGATCGAGCTCTATCGCTCGCTGCGCCGGATCAATCCCTCGCCCTTCCTCTATCACCTCGATCTGCCCGGTTTCGCGCTGATCGGATCGAGCCCGGAAATCCTCGTCCGTGTCCGTGACGGCGAGGTGACGATCCGCCCGATCGCGGGCACGCGGCCGCGCGGCAAGACCGCGGCGGAAGACGAAGCCAATCGCGCCGCGCTGCTCGCCGATCCCAAGGAACGCGCCGAGCATCTGATGCTCCTCGATCTCGGCCGCAACGACACAGGGCGTGTCGCGGAAGCGGGCAGCGTGCGCGTGACGGACAGCTACACCGTCGAATTCTACAGCCATGTCATGCACATCGTCTCGAACGTCGTCGGCACGCTGGCGGTGGGCAAGGATGCGCTAGACGCGCTGTTCGCCGGCTTTCCCGCCGGCACCGTATCGGGCGCGCCCAAGGTCCGGGCGTGCCAGATCATCGCCGAACTCGAGCCCGAGCAGCGCGGCGCCTATGCCGGCTGCGTCGGCTATTTCTCGCCCGACGGATCGATGGATTCGTGCATCGTGCTGCGCACTGCGGTGGTGAAAGACGGCATCATGCACGTCCAGGCCGGCGCCGGCATCGTCGCCGACAGCGATCCGGCTTATGAGCAGCGCGAATGCGAAGCGAAGGCCGGCGCGCTTCTGGCCGCCGCTCGCGAGGCCATCGCTCGCGCCGCCGAACCTAGCTTCGGCCAATAGGGCCGAGGGCTAACCGGCCTGTCTTTGTTCCCCGGCGAAGGCCGGGGCCCAGTTGGGCGACGACGGTAAAGAAATGCGGCGATCAATTACGATCGCCATCGCAACTGGGCCCCGGCCTTCGCCGGGGAAGTGCTAAGGTTTGGCTAGCCGTCCCGCAACTTAGGGAAGCGCGTCCTGCTCGCGCTGCTGCTGGCGTTTCTCCGCCGAATATTGCCGCATTGCCTGTTGCGAACAGCCGGTCTGTCCGCCCGATCCGACCACCGAGCAGGTATCCGGCAAGCCGCCCGCCTCGCGGCCGACCTGATCGATCATCGCCGCGCGGTTGACCCAGCTGTTGTTGGCGGCGTGCTTGGGCGCCTCGCGCAGCTTCGGCGGAATGCGATATTGATCGTCACGATCAACGCGCGAGCAGACCACGATTTCGTCGCTCGTCGATTTCGGACAGGCCTGCGTGCCGACGACGGTGACACTGCGCACACGCTGCGGCGGCTTGTTGGCGGCGGCTGCGACTTCGGGTGCGGGATCGGCGGCGTCGGGTGCAGCGGCCTGTGCCTGGGCGAGCGTGCGCGTGTTGCTGGAGCTTTGCGCCATCAGCGCGCCCGGCGCGGCCAGCAGCGAAAGAGCGACAAGGGTGCGAAACATAAGGCGAGTTCTCCTGATCGCTCAACGTCCACCGGCGCGGATGGCTCCGCCCTGAACGCTCATGTCGTGATCAATCGCGGCAAATCCAAGGCGTCCGCGCCGATCGGTTGCGTGGTTGCGCTCGCCCCGCCATCGGCTATGGCGACGGCCATGATCCTCGTCGTCGACAATTACGACAGCTTCACCTGGAACCTGGTCCATTATCTGATGGAGTTGGGCGCCGAAGTCCGCGTCGAACGCAACGACGCGCTGACCGCCGCCGAGGCGATCGCGACGGGCGCCGACGCCTTCCTGATCTCGCCCGGCCCCTGTACCCCGAACGAGGCCGGCATCTCGCTCGATCTCGTCGCCGCCTGCGCCGATGCCGGCAAGCCGCTGCTCGGCGTGTGCCTCGGTCATCAGGCGATCGGCCAGCATTTCGGCGGCCGCGTCGTTCGCGGCGGGCTGATGCACGGCAAGACCTCGCCGGTCAGCCATGACGGCAGCGGCGTTTTCGCCAGCCTGCCCTCGCCCTTCACCGCGACGCGCTATCACTCGCTGATCGTCGAAGACGTGCCCGCCTGCCTCACGGTCAACGCCACCGCCGCCGACGCTGCGGTGATGGGCCTGCGCCACGAAACGCTGCCGATCCACGGCGTCCAGTTCCACCCCGAAAGCATCGCCACCGAGCACGGCCACGCGCTGCTCGCCAATTTCCTGCGCCTCGCGGGCATCGCCCATTCTCCCGTCCCGCTTGCGGGAGGGGCCGGGGGAGGGCCTGTTTCGGTCGCAACCGCTCGAACATGCCCTCCCCTAACCCCTCCCGCAGGCGGGAGGGGAATGTGACGACGCTCGCCCTCCTCCCCGACCCTTCCTCACCCCTTTCCCGCGAAACCGCCGCGCAAGCCTTCGCCGATATCCTCGACGCCCGGACCAGCGAGGAGGCGATCGCCGCTTTCCTGATCGGCCTCACCGAGCGCGGCGAGACCAGCATCGAGATCGCCGAGGCCGCGCGCGCGATGCGCGATCGGCTGATCCCGATCGACGCGCCGCCCGGCGCGATCGACGTCTGCGGCACCGGCGGCGACGGCCACCACACGCTGAACGTCTCGACCGCGGTCAGCCTCGTCGTCGCCGCCGCCGGCGTGCCCGTCGCCAAGCACGGCAACCGCGCTGCCTCCTCGAAAGCCGGCGCCGCCGACACCTTGGAAGCGCTCGGTCTCGATATGGACCGCGCCGGCGCGCTCGCCGAGGCGACGCTCGCCGATCTCGGCATCGCCTTCCTGTTCGCCGCCAATCATCACCCGGCGATGAAGCGCATCACGCCGATCCGCCGACGCATCGGCAAGCGCACGATCTTCAACCTGATGGGCCCGCTCGCCAATCCCGCGCACGTCACGCGCCAGTTGATCGGCATCGCCCGGCCCGATTACGCGCCCGTCTATGCCGCCGCGCTCGAACAGCTCGGCACCGAGGCAGCCTTGGTCGTCTCGGGCGAGGAAGGGCTCGACGAGGTATCGGGCGCCGGCCCCACCGTGGCGATCGGCGTCGGCCAGCTGGCGATCCCGCGTCGCATCGCTCCCGAGGATGCCGGCCTGCCGCGTCACCCGATCACCGCGATCCACGGCGGCGATCCGGCCTATAACGCCGCCGCGCTGCGCCGCCTGCTCGCCGGCGAGCGCGGCGCCTACCGCGACGCGGTGCTACTCAACGCCGCCGCCGCGCTGATCGTGGCGGGCCGCGTCGACAGCCTCACCGAAGGCGCCGATCTCGCCGCCGAAACGCTTGATTCGGGCGCCGCCGCCGCGCTGCTCGATCGCTGGATCGCTTATTCATGACCGACATGCTCGACCGCATCCTCGAAACAAAGCGCGCCGAAGTGGCCGCGCGCAAGGCGACGATCTCGCTCGCCGATCTCGATGATCGCAAGGCCCGACAATCCGCCCCGCGCGGCTTTCGCGCCGCGCTCGATGCCCGCGCGGGGACCGGCCCCGCGCTGATCGCCGAGATCAAGAAGGCCAGCCCGTCGAAGGGGCTGATCCGCGCCGATTTCGATCCCCCCGCCCACGCCCGCGCCTATCAGGCCGGCGGCGCCGCCTGCCTGTCGGTGCTCACCGACGAGCAATGGTTCCAGGGATCGGATGCGTATCTCGTCGCCGCGCGCGAGGCGTGCACGCTGCCCGTCCTGCGCAAGGATTTCACGATCGATCCGTGGCAGGTGGTCGAGGCGCGGTCGCTCGGTGCCGACGCCATCCTGATCATCGTCGCCGCGCTCGACGACGCGCGCATGGCCGAGATCGAGGCGGCCGCGATCGAGTGCGGCATGGACGCCCTCGTCGAGGTCCACGATGCCGACGAGCTCGATCGCGCGCTCAAGCTGCACAGCCGGCTGATCGGCGTCAACAACCGCAATCTCAAGGACTTCAGCGTCGATTTTGCCCGCACCTATGAACTCGTCGCGCACGCGCCCGAAGGCTGCACCTTCGTCGCCGAAAGCGGCCTCACGACGCGCGCCGATCTCGACGCGATGGCGACGCACGGCGTCAACTGTTTCTTGATCGGCGAGGCGCTGATGCGCCAGGACGATATCCAAGCCGCGACACGCGAGCTCATCCGATAAAGTCTCCCCTCCGCTTGCGGGAGAGGTCGGGTGAGGGCATGTCTTAGTGGTGACCCGCCAAACCGACACGCCCTCCCCTAGCCCCTCCCGCGAGCGGGAGGGGAAATTGACTCATCTCGACGACGCCGGCGCCGCGCATATGGTCGATATCGCCGGCAAGCCCGTCACCGCGCGCGAGGCGGTCGCCACCGGCCGCATCACCATGTCGCCAGCCGCCGCCGCCGCGATCCGCGAGGGCGCCGCCGCCAAGGGCGATGTTCTCGCCGTTGCCCGCGTCGCCGGCATCATGGCGGCGAAGAAGACCGCCGAATTGATCCCGCTCTGCCATCCGCTACCGCTGACCCGCGTCAGCATCGATCTCGCGGCCGACGCCACCGGCGTCACCGTCACCGCCACCGCCGAGACCGAGGGCAAGACCGGCGTCGAAATGGAAGCGTTGACAGCCGCTTCCGTCGCGCTCCTGACGATCTATGATATGGCCAAGGCAATCGACAAGGCGATGGTCATCGACGGCGTCAGACTGCTGATCAAGACCGGCGGCAAATCGGGCGACTTCCGCGCCTGACCGAAACGAAGGGCAATCTCCATGCACCAGGATGGTCCCCCGCACGAAAAGTCTCCCGCCGAATTGATCGACGATCGCATCGCGTCGCTGGCCGATTGGCGCGGCGCTCTGCTCGCCCGCCTCCGCGCCGTCATCAAACAGGCACTTCCGAATGTCGTCGAGGAATGGAAGTGGCGCGGCGTGCCCGTGTGGTATCAAAACGGCATGATCTGCACGGGCGAGACCTATAAGAACGCCGTAAAGATGACTTTCGCCAAGGGCGCCGCGCTCGACGATCCCCCCGGGCTGTTCAACGCCAGCCTCGACGGCAATGTCCGCCGCGCGATCGATTTCCACGAAGGCGATGCGATCGACGAAGCGGCGCTGACGGCGCTCCTCCGCGCCGCCGCCGCGCTCAACGCCCGGCGCTGATCGCCGGCCGTTCGGCCGTCGCCGCGCCCTCGCCGGGCGACGCCGGCGCAGCATCGCCCTCCAGCGCCGCGGCCTCGTCGGTAACGGGGCCGCCGCTGACTCGCCGAGTCAGCCAGCCCAAGGTCGGCGCCTGGATCAGGATCGAGAAGATCGCGACGCAAAAGGCGCTCGTCAGTATCGTATCGCGGAACGGCGACGGCGGCAGCGCCAGCGCCAGCGCGACCGAGATCGCGCCGCGGCCGCCGCCCCAGATCAGGATGCTCGCCGCCGGCCATTCGAACCGCGTCGCCCCCGGCCACGGCGCGATCCGCTCCCAGCCGGTCACCACCCCCACCGTCAGCACTCGCGCGACGAGCGTCAGCAGGATCGCCACGAACGACAGGATGGTGAAATCGACGTGGCTCGAAATCATGAACACTTCGAGGCCGAGGAACAGAAACAGCACTGCGCTCAGAATATCGTCGATCAGCGTCCACAGCTTGAGCACATATTCGCGCGATCCTTCGTTGATGCCGCCGCGCATCAGCGATCCCGCCATCATCAGCCCGGCCGCGCCGCCGGCGATCGGCCCCGATCCGCCGAGCGCATTCGCGAGCGTATAGCTGCCGATCGCCAGCGCCAGCGTCAGCAGCACTTCGGCCGAATAATCCTCGATCGTGGCGACGGCTTTGCGCGCGACATATCCCGTCGTCACGCCGATGGCCAAGCCGATCGCGCTTTCCATCAGGATCTCCCCGCCGACCGACAGCAGATCGACGTGCGCGCCGCCGGCAAAGCGGATCGCCCAGCCGAACAGCACGATCGCCACGCCGTCGTTGAACAGCGATTCGCCGCGCAGGATCGTCGTTTCGGCCTCGTCGTCGCCGCCGCCGGCAGCGGCCGATACGCTGACCGGATCGGTCGGGCTGATCAGCGCTGCAAACGCGAACGCCCAACCCAGCGTCATCGGAATGGCGAGCAGCCGCGCCGCGCCCAGGAAACCCGCGCCGACCAACACCGTCGAGATGATCGTGCCGTAAATTGCCAGCCGAAACACCGTGAGGCCGACCTTGCGCAGCGCACGGACGTTCACGCTGATGCCCGCGGCAAACAGCAGGAAGGCAAGCAGGAAATCGAACAGGAATTGCGGCAGATCGACCCGGGCGAGCCCGCTGCGGATGCCGCGCCGCACTTCGCCGGTGGTCCCCGATCGATCGAGCGTGTCGATCAACAGCGCGGCGATCAGCCCGACCGCAGTGAGCACGACGGTAAGCGGCGCACGCGCGGTGCGGGCGTTGATCCAGGCGGTCGCGGCAATCGCCACGACAAGCGCGGCGAAAAGATAACTGGGCTGCTGCGGCATCGACACCCAACCGCTAACCACACGGGGGGTTCCGGCCCGTTTTCGAGCAGGAAAATAGCGTGACGCGCGCGCCTTCTTTCCTACACGCCGATGTTCTGCTATTGTTCTATCCGAACAGGTGAATCGCCGCGCATCCGTCACACCCGCGAAAGCGGGGGCCCATCTCGGAGACTCTAAACTGGGCAAAGCAACAAAAATCGAAAAGCGCGCCACGACACCAGCGCCAGCCCAAGGCTCGACTTCGCCAACAAAGCGCATAGGGAACAATGGATGCCGCTCGCCCTCCCCTCACCGCCCGATTTTTTGTCCTTCGCGCCGGCTCCCGCCGACCCTTGCGACACTCTCCACTTTCTCCACTTCACCTCTCCGGCATCATTCTGAATGACTGATCCTCAACCGCTCGTCCCCGTCGCCGAAGCGCAAGCGCGGCTGTTCGATCTCGCGCCGCGCGTGCCGGGCGAAACCGCGCCGTTGCGCGACGCCGCCGGGCGTTGGGCCGCCGCCGACATCGCCGCGCTGCGCACCCAGCCGGCCGCCGATCTGTCGGCGATGGATGGTTATGCGATCCGCTTCGACGACCTGCCGGGGCCGTGGACGGTGATTGGCGAAAGCGCCGCCGGCCACCCGTTCGCCGGCGCGGTCTGCGCGGGCGAGGCGGTGCGCATCTTCACCGGCGCCGGCCTGCCCGATGGCGCCGATAGCGTTCTCGTCCAGGAAGAAGCCGCGCGCGACGGCGATCGGCTGACGCTCGCCGGCGAAGGCCCGCCGCACCGCGGCCGCAACACCCGCGCCAAGGGGCTCGATTTCAACGAAGGCGATACGCTGATCGCCGCCGGCGATCGGCTGACGCCAGCGCGGATCGCGCTCGCCGCCACCGCCGGCCACGGCGCGCTTCGCGTCAACCGCCGGCTCCGCGTCGCCACGCTCGCCACCGGCGATGAACTGGTCGCGCCCGGCAGCGCGCTCACCGGGCTCACGCTCCCCGAATCGAACGGTGCGATGCTCGCCGCGATGCTCGGCGATCTGCCGGTCGATCTCGTCGATCTTGGCATCCTGCCCGACCGGCTCGACGTGCTGACCGATGCGTTCGCGTCGGTCGATGCGGACATCCTCGTCACCACCGGCGGCGCCTCGGTCGGCGATCACGATCTCGTCCGCCCGGCGCTGGCCGCCGCCGGCGGATCGATCGATTTCTGGCGGATCGCGCTGCGTCCGGGGAAGCCGATGATGGCCGGCCGGCTCGGCAAGGCGGTGGTGCTCGGGCTGCCCGGCAATCCCGTCTCGGCGTTCGTCACCGCATTGTTGTTTCTCAAGCCGCTGATCGCCACGATGGCCGGCGCGCGCGATCCGCTGCCGCGCAGCTACGCCGTCCCGCTCGGCGAAGCCGTTCCCGCCAACGGCGCGCGCACCGATTATCTCCGCGCCGAGCTGCGCGACGGGCGCGCCTTCGCCTCGACCATCCAGGACAGCTCGATGCTGCGCACGCTCGCGCGCGCCGGCTGTCTCATCGTCCGCCCCGCGCACGCGCCGCCGGCCGCTGAGGGCGATATGATCGAGATCATTCCGCTCGCTTGACTTGGAGTCGAACATTTCATAAACGTTCCGTGTCTGTTCCTTGGGAGGACTGAGAATGCTTACCGCCAAGCAGCACGAGCTGATCTGCTTCATTCACGATCGCCTCGCCGAAACCGGCGTGTCGCCGTCTTTCGAGGAGATGAAGGAGGCGCTCGACCTCAAGTCCAAGTCCGGCGTTCACCGTCTGATCAGCGCGCTCGAGGAGCGCCAGTTCCTGCGCCGTCTGCCTAATCGCGCCCGCGCGCTCGAGGTTGTGAAAATGCCCGAGCGGCCGACCGCGACGACACGCACCGCGCCCAAGTCGATCGCCACGCCCAGCGCAACGCCGCGCGCCGCGCCGCAGCCGGCCAACGATGTCATCGAGATTCCGCTGCACGGCCGCATTGCCGCGGGCATGCCGATCGAGGCGTTCGAGGGTCAGTCGATGCTGTCAGTGCCCGCCGCGCTACTCGGCGGCGGCGAGCATTATGCGCTTGAGGTGTCGGGCGATTCGATGGTCGAGGCGGGCATCCTCGACGGCGATTATGCGCTCGTCCGTCGCTCGGAGACCGCGCGCGACGGGGAGATCGTCGTCGCGTTGATCGACGATAGCGAAGCGACGCTCAAATATTTCCGCCGTGAAGGGGCGATGGTGCGGCTCGATCCCGCCAACCGCGCCTATGATCCGCAGCGTTATACCCCCGATCAGGTACGCGTGCAGGGCCGGCTCGCCGGCTTGCTCCGCCGTTACGATTGATCCGTGGCTGCTGAACGATCGGCGGATCGCGCCACGGATGCCGGTCGCCCGGTGTCAGCACCGAGACGATCCGCCCGGTCGTCAGCGTGATCGCCAGCCCGCCGGTCTTGGCCAAAAAGTCACGATCGAGCTTCAGCCAGCGCGGCGTGCATCGCCGCGGCAACCAGCGCTCGCTGACGACGATGTCCGCCTGGGCGCACGCCGCGATCAGCTCGGCCGCCGGCACCAGATAGCCGCTCCGCGTCGCCATGATCCGCCACGTCCGCCCGCCGGCGATCTGATCGACGATACACAGATCGCGGCTGCACCGTGCGTTGGGCAGATCGGCCAGCGCGACCGGATCGTCATCGTCCACCCCGCCATTCTCGCTGAGCATGGCCTTGGTATAGTCGCCCGCCCGATCGCGTAGCAGCGCGATGCCGCCACCGGGCGTCCGCACCGCGATATGCCGGCCGTCGCCCGTCACCAACAAATCGGGCGCCGGGGTCGCCAGTGCCCACACCGCGCCGATCGCCAACGGAAGAAGACCCAGTCGCCGCAGCCGCGTCCGCCACAGCGCGATCCACAACCCGCCGAGCACCATCAGCCCAAAGGCCGCCGCCGGCATCGACGGCAGCATGCGCACCGCGCCCGGCGCGTCGGCGGTGGTATGCGCGATCCATAACAGCAGCCGCATCGCCGCACCCGTCGCCCACCAGAACGGCGCGCCCAGCCCGATTGCATCGAACAGCAACGCCAGCGCCTCGAGCGGCATCGCCACGAAAGTCGTCAGCGGGATCGCGACGATATTGGCGATCGCGCCGTAAATCCCCTGTTTGTGAAAGTGATACAGCGCGATCGGCGCCAGCGCCGCTTCGACCAGCACGCCGGTCAGCAACAACGAGCCGAGCTCGCGGCCCAGGCGCTTCCACCAACGCTCCCCCCGCTTGGCAAACCAGCCTTTAATGCCAGGATGCTCATGCAGCGCGATGATCGCCGTCACCGCGGCAAACGACAACTGAAAGCTCGGTCCGGCAAGCGATTCCGGCCAGACGAGCAGCACGACGACGGCACCGGCCGCGACCAGCCGCAAGGTCAGCGCCTCGCGCCCCATCATCAGCGCGACCAACACCAGCAATGCCGCGACACAAGATCGCACCGTCGGCACACCCGCTCCCGCCAGCAATGTGTAACCGACCGCAGCAATGGCGCCGGCGCCGGCGGCGACCAGCGGCAGCTTCACGCGCAGCGCCATCCACGGCCACAGCGCGAGGAGCCGGAGCACCAGCCACATGGTGATGCCCACCACGGCGGTGACGTGCAGACCGCTGATCGACAACAGATGCGCCAGGCCGGCTCGACGCATTGCATCGGCATCGTCCTCGGCGATCGCGCCGGTGTCGCCCGTCACGAGCGCCGTGGCGATGCCGCCCGCGCTTCCCGGCAGCACCGCCTCGATGTGCCGGGTCAGCCGCGTGCGGATGCCGTCGCCCGACACCGCCGGCGTGCTGACCACCGCGATCGGCGCAAAACCGCGTCCGGTCGCGCCGATCTGCGCGAACCATGCGGCTTGGGCGAAATCATAAGCGCCGGGAACGCCGGCCGTAGGGGGCGGCATCAGCCGTCCGCGCAGATCGAGCACCGCCCCGGCTTGCAGCCCGGCCGGCGCGTCCCCTTCGGCGATATTGACCCGGAAGCGCGGCGGCAACACCGCCGGCGGCGGGCACGGCGGACGCGCGCACGGAACCGCCAGCGTCTTGATCGGCGTCATTTCCAGCCGCACCAGCTCGCGCGCGGGCAACGGATCGACGCTCTCCACGCGGCCGATGAAGCGCGCAATCACCGGACGATCGAGTACCGGCGCAGCGACGCGTTCGGCGCGCCACCAGATCAGCGCCAGCCCGAGCGCGGCCGCCAGCGCCCCGATCGCGACGACGCGCGCCGCCCGGCCGGTCCGGCCGACCGCGAGCGCGCCCAACCCGATCGCCGTCAACGCCAGAAGCGCCGCGATCCATTCCTTCGGTTCGTCGAGCGAATACCAGGCCGCCACCCCAAAGCCGATCGCTACCGGCGACCACAAGGCAAGCTGATCGCGCTCCGCCTCGAGCCAGGTTTCAAGGCCACTTCGCAGCCGCGCAAACGGGCCGCCCGCGCCGATTTGAAGCGGGTCGAAGGCCGTGCTAGGGGCGTCCGCGGCTGTACTGGCCATCCACTTTCCAGCTTGGGAGCATGCGCCTTTGGACGCAAGGTCTGAAACACGGCCCGAGACGGGAGCCGTCGTCACGCGCTTCGCGCCGTCGCCGACCGGTTTCCTGCATATCGGCGGCGCGCGCACTGCGCTGTTCAACTGGCTCTACGCGCGGCATCATGAGGGCAAGTTTCTGCTCCGGATCGAAGATACCGACCGCGCCCGCTCGACGCAGCCGGCGATCGACGCGATTCTTGACGGCATGCGCTGGCTCGGACTCGATTGGGACGGCGACGTCGTTTTTCAGGCCTCGCGTGCCGAGCGCCATGCCGATGTCGCCCGCCAATTGCTCGAAAGCGGCAACGCCTATCGATGCTACGCCACGCCCGATGAATTGACCGCGCTCCGCGACGAGCAGCGCGCCGCCGGCAAGCCGATCCGATACGACGGCCGCTGGCGTGACCGCGATCCCGGCGACGCGCCCGGGGGCGTGCCGTTCGTTGTCCGTTTGAAAGCCCCGCGCGAGGGCGCGACGACGATCGCCGATCGTGTCCAGGGCGAGGTCACCGTCCAGAATGCCGAAATCGACGATTTCGTGCTGCTTCGCTCGGATGGCACCCCGACCTATATGCTCGCCGTCGTGGTCGACGATCACGACATGGGGGTGACGCATGTGATCCGTGGCGACGATCACCTTAACAATGCTTTCCGCCAGCTGCCGATCATGCGCGCGATGGGCTGGGCGGAGCCGGTCTATGCCCACATCCCGCTGATCCACGGCAGCGACGGCTCCAAGCTTTCCAAGCGCCATGGCGCGCTGGGCGTCGATGCCTATCGCGACGATCTTGGCATTCTGCCCGAGGCGCTCGACAATTATCTGCTCCGGCTCGGCTGGGGACACGGCGATGACGAGATCATCAGCCGTGCGCAAGCGACCGAGTGGTTCGACCTGGCTGGAGTGGGCAAATCACCTTCGCGGTTCGATCTGAAGAAGCTGGAGAACCTCAACGGTCAATATATCCGTGAGGCCGATGACGCGCGGCTGGCCGATCTGGTCGATGCGCGGCTGCCCTTCGAACTCAGCGACGCTCGGCGTGACTTATTGCGCCGCAGCATGCCGGCTTTGAAGCCGCGCGCCGCCAATCTGTTGGAGCTAAGTGATGGCGCGATGTTCCTTTTTCGCACCCGCCCACTGGAAATGGACGCCGCCGCCACCGATCTGCTAGGGGGTGATGCAGCAACGCTGCTTGCCCGAGTCCATGCCGCCCTGTCGGGCGTCAACGCTTGGGAAAGCGGCGATTTAGAAGCTGCGGTTCGGCAGGTCGCCGAGGCTGCAGGCGTGAAGCTGGGCGCGGTCGCGCAGCCGCTTCGCGCCGCTCTCACCGGGCGAAAGATCTCGCCCGGCATTTTCGACGTGCTCGATCTGCTCGGGCGCGAGGAAAGCCTCGGGCGGATCGCCGATCGCATGGCCGTTCAGGCCTGACGGGTTGATGAAAGGAACGAATGGATGAGTGACACCGCGAAACTGACCGTGGACGGCAAGGATTTCGACTATCCGGTGCGCCAGGGCAGCGTTGGCCCCGAGGTTGTCGATATTCGCAAGCTCTATGGCCAGACCGGCGCGTTCACCTTCGATCCCGGCTTCACCTCGACCGCGAGCTGCGAATCCGCGCTGACCTATATCGATGGCGACGAGGGCGTGCTGCTCCACCGCGGCTATCCGATCGGGCAGCTGGCCGAACAGTCGAGCTTCATGGAAGTCGCCCATCTGCTGCTCAACGGCGAATTGCCGTCGAAGGACGAGCTGGCGGAGTTCACTCACACGATCACGCGCCACACGATGGTGCACGAGCAGCTTGCGACCTTCTTCCGCGGGTTCCGCCGCGATGCGCACCCGATGGCGATCATGTGCGGCGTCGTCGGCGCGCTGTCGGCTTTTTATCACGATTCCACCGACATCGCCGATCCGGAACAGCGCACTATCGCCAGCCACCGGCTGATCGCCAAAATGCCGACGATCGCGGCGATGGCGTATAAATATTCGGTCGGCCAGCCGTTCATCTATCCCAAGAACGAGCTGAGCTACACCGCCAACTTCCTGCGCATGACCTTCGGCGTGCCGGCCGAGGATTATGTCGTCGATCCGATCGTCGAAAAGGCGATGGACCGCATCTTCATCCTTCACGCCGATCACGAGCAGAACGCCTCCACGTCGACGGTGCGTCTGGCGGGCTCATCGGGCGCCAACCCGTTCGCGTGCATCGCGGCGGGCATCGCTTGCCTGTGGGGCCCGGCGCATGGCGGCGCCAACGAAGCGGCGCTCAACATGCTGCGCGAGATCGGCACACCCGATCGCATCCCGCATTATATCGAGCGCGCCAAGGACAAGGACGATCCCTTCCGGCTGATGGGCTTCGGCCACCGCGTCTATAAAAACTACGATCCGCGCGCCACCGTCATGCAGCAGACCGTGCGCGAGGTGTTCAAGGCGATGAACGTCTCCGATCCGGTATTCGACGTCGCGTTGCAGCTCGAGGAAATGGCACTCAACGATCCCTATTTCATCGAGAAGAAGCTGTTCCCGAACGTCGATTTCTATTCGGGCGTGATCCTGTCGGCGATCGGTTTTCCGACGTCGATGTTCACCGTGCTGTTCTCGCTGGCCAGAACGGTCGGCTGGGTCGCGCAGTGGAACGAGATGATCTCCGATCCCGATCAGAAGATCGGTCGTCCGCGTCAGCTCTACACCGGGCCGACGCAGCGCGATTACGTCCCGATCGGTCAGCGCTGAGATGGGCGCGCTCCGGCCGATCCTGCTCGTCATCGGCGTGCTCGCGCTGCTGATGGGGCTGCTGTGGATCGGCCAGGGGCTCGGCTATATCCACTGGCCGGCGTCGAGCTTCATGCTTGATCAGCGACCGTGGGCGATCCGCGGCGCATTGCTTGCGGTCGTCGGCGTGCTGCTGATCGTGCGCGCCCGGCGGCGCTGAGAGCTCAGCCTTCGCCCGCCGGCAGCGTGAAGAGAAAGCGCGCGCCCTGCCCCGGCGCGCTATCGACGGTGATGTCGCCGCCCATCGCCCGCGCGAGCCGGCGGGCGATATAGAGCCCAAGGCCGCTGCCGCCGGGCTCGCTGGGATCGACGCGCGCGAATTTTTCGAAGATCCGGGCCTGATCGTCGAGCGCAATACCCTTGCCTTGATCGGCGACGATCACCGCGGCGATGCTCCCTTCGCGTTCTGCGCGTACCCACACCGTGCTCCCCTTCGGCGAGTAGCGCACCGCATTGCCGATCAGATTGACGAGAATTTGCAGCGCGCGGCGGAATTCGCCAGTGGCGGGCAAGGCTTCGCCAATCGCCGGCCGGTCGATCGTTACGCCCGCATCGCCGGCGCGCACCGCCAGCAGCCCGGCGGCACGACGCGCCAGATCGGCGAGATCGATCGCTTCGCGCGCCACTTTGAAGTCGGGCCGCTCGATCGCTTGCAAATCGACAAGATCGTCGACTAACCCGAGCAGATGCCGCCCCGCGGTGGCGATGTCCGCGGCGTAGCCCGCGTAATTGTCACCGAGCGGGCCGTCGCCCTGCTGATGCATCGAGTCGGCGTTGGCGATGATCCGGCCGAGCGGCGCGCGCAACGCCCGATCGAGCCGCGTGCTGAACGCATCCTCCGGCTCGGCGGGTTTCGGCGCAACCGGCTCGCGCACCAGCCGCGCAGCGCCGACGAACCCGGTGAAGCCGCCACGGGGATCGAGCCGCGGCGCCGCCGCCAGTTCGACCGCGCGACCGCTCGCGCGCAGCACCGCCGGTTGGGCGTCGAACCGTTGCCGGAGCGCGACCGCGCCCAGCATCGGTGCGCCGCCGGCGTCGTCGTCAGCAAGCTGAAACAACCGCGTCAACGGCTGCCCCAGCAAGGTCTCCAGATCGGCCCCTTCGTGCGCCGCCGCGGTCACAGACACATAGGTGAGCCGCAGCGCAGCGTCGGTCTCCCACAGCCAATCGGCGTCGTCGCGAACGAAATCCACGTCGCGCGTCGCTTCGCCGGCCGGGGGGGTCCAGATCGGGCGCGGTCGCCAGCCGGTCAACGATAGGCGAACGCCATCGGTGGTCGGCTCGGCGCGCACCCATAGATCGACGTCATGATCGCCGTCGGCGGCGAGCACGCCGCGCGAGATCAGCGTATCGAGCCGGCGCGCGAGCCGGGCCAGCGTCGCCAGCTGCGGCACGGCGATCGGCGCGCCGATCGCGCCGCCGGCATGGGCGTTGAGATCGGCGAGCCGCGGATCAGCCTCGATCAGCCGCCCGCC
This sequence comes from Sphingomonas koreensis, assembly GCA_006438735.1. GTDB lineage: Bacteria > Pseudomonadota > Alphaproteobacteria > Sphingomonadales > Sphingomonadaceae > Sphingomonas > Sphingomonas koreensis_A. The sequence goes on from RCZF01000001.1 coordinate 1,282,939, forward strand.
GCTATCGACCAGGCCGCGGACGATCGGCAGCCCGCCGTCGAGCGCGCTCATCGCACACCCAATGCGCCGAGCGCCGCGCGGTAGTCCTGGGGCAGTCTCAGGCTTGCAAGGGCAGTTCGCGCCTCGTCAGCAGTCACCGCCATTGTCGCGTCGAGCAGCGCCGGCACATCGGCCGCGTCGCGCCGGCGATCGGCCTCGGCCAACGTCAGTCCGATCCGTGCGATGGCATCGCGCGGCAGGTCGAGAGCGCGCAGCGCCAGCCACAGCCGCTCGCCGCCGGGATCTAGCGCGAGATCGCGGGCCAAATCGGCGTCCACGCCGAGCGCATGGCCCAGCAACGCCGCGAACAGCGCCAACCGGCGATCGGCCAGCGCCGCTTCGAGCAGCGGACCAAGCTCCTCCGCCGCGGGTGCGATTGCCGCGGCCAAGCGGTTCGCCGCAGCCTCCAGCCGGGCGCCCTCGTCATGCGCGGCCAGCGCGCGCTGCGCCGCTTCGACCAAAGCGCGATCGACGGTGGCGCTTACAGCCTCGCCTCGCCGCGCCGCCGCTACCCACCAGACCAGCCGGTGGTGGAGCTCAGCCGGCAGATCGTTGCGGCGCGCGTCGAGATCGGTGGCCCGGCGACGGCCTTCGGCGGCCATATACGCCGTCGCTGCGCTGGCGGTGACGCGGTCCGCGCCGCTGGCCAGCGCGGCGAGCAGACTCGGTTGATCGGACTCCTCGGGCGCGCTGGGCGGCAATGCCGCAGCGATCGCTTCCGCCCGCGCCCGCGCGACGAGAACGCGCACCAGATCGCGGTCGTCGAGTAGCCCGGCGCCAAGCAAGAGATCGACCATTGCCGCCGCATCGCTCGGATCGAACGCCGTGTCAGCTTTGAGCGCCCGCGCGGCATGATGGCCAATATCGGCGTCGATCGCTGCGATCAGCCCGGCGAGCGTCTCGCCGATGCGCGCGCGCAAGTCGTCATCAAGCCGGCCATCGCCGTGTGCGAGGTCGCTCGCCGCCACGGCCAGGCGCTGTTCGGCGCGCGCGTCGGCACGCGCTGCGCGGGCGAGCAACGCCGCCGCGCCGTCGCCGGCGCTGGGTGACAAGGGGTCTCGATCGACCGACATGCGCCCGAGCTAGCGGATTCGTCGTTAAATTGAAGCTAAGGCTTGTCGCGCAGCCGCTCGATCGCCGAGCCCAGCCCCGCGGCCGCGTACGCGGCGGCCGCGATGAGCCCAGCCAGTGGTTCGCCGGCGATGGTGATCACCGCGAGGACGAGCAGAAAGGCCGGCGGCGTTCCCCACCACGGCGCGCGGATACGGTCGCTCGCCGCGCGCTCGGCCAGCGCCACGACGATCACCAACGTCACCGCGGCGAACAGTCCGGTCGCCGTTCCCGAATCGCGGCTCAGCGTCCAGCCGAGCAGCAGCGTCGCAGCCCCAGCCAGCGCCACCGCGCCCTTGTCGAGCCAACGCGCGTGCCGCTCCTCGTTCTGCAACCAGCACAGCGCCCGAGCGAGACCCAGCACCAAAACCGCGGCGACCGCGAGCGCCAACCCCGTCCTTGGCCATCGCAGGAACAGCATCGCCAGCCCGCCGAGGCCGAGCACAGCACCACTCGCCGACAGCCAGGCCGAGGGAATGCTGCGATCGAGCAACGGCGGCAGCACCAGGCGCGCGAGCGGCGCCAGCAGCCATCGATCGAACCACGCCTTGCCCCGGGCGAGCCGCGCGCCGAGCGCACTGCGGCCGCGCGCGGCGAGCCGGCGCGAGTCGCGCTCGATCCCATGCCCGCCGCGCAGATCGCCGCCAGCGAGCGACACGCGCGCCGCGTCGCCTTGCGCGACGACGCGCAGCAGCGTGGATTGGAGATCATATTCGTCGGGCAAGCGCGCGGCATCGGCGAGCCGCCGCGGACCGATTCGTGCGATGCCGGCCCACAAAGTCCCGGCGCCGACCCGCTCGAAACCCGGCAATGCGCCCTCTTCGTTCGCGACCAACAACGCATCGCCTTCGCCCGTCGCCATCTGCTCGACGATCGATTCGGTGGTGATCAATCCGTCGGCCAGCATGACGATGGTTGCGAGCGGATGAGTCTTTTCCAGCGCCTCGCCGGCCGTCCGTGCGACGTCCACGGGCACGCCCCGCCGGGCGATGCGGTTGATCGCGCCGATCAGCTCGGGCGTCGTGCGGGTGACGGCGACGATGATCTGCGCCGCGCCGGCGGCGATCAGCAGCCGCGCCTGGAACTCGATCAGCGTCGCCCCGGCAAACGGCAGCGTCGCCGCAAGCATCTCGGGCCGATCATCGGCATCGTCATTGGCGAAGAGCAGGCCAGCAATCATGCGCGGCTGTTAAGCGGTCGCGTCGGTCTTGGCAAAGGGGCGTGGCTTCCGCCCCCGGCCGCCTTGTCAGAGCCGCTCGATCGCCCGGCGCACGCGTTGCAACACGGCGACGTCATGGGATTGGGCCTGCGCCGCCTCGGTCGCCAGCGCCATCAGCCGCACCGCGCCGAAGCTCGCCGCCAACCCCTTCAGCCGCCAGGCGCCGGCGCGCCAATCATCGTCGTTCTCGGCCGCCTCGAGCAGCTCGAGCGCGCGTTTGGCGCTTTCGAGAAACGCTTCGCGAAGCTCGGCGATCAGCACGGGATCGTCGCCCACCGCCGCCGCCAGGGTCGCATCGATTGCACCAGGATCATAGGCCATAGCGTGCTGCATATACGCCAAGGGCTTAAGGCAAGGTTTCGCTATTCGCTTTTCGCGGGTTCGTTTCGTGGTAAACAACATCGATGACCGGGGGATCACGATTATACGAGCTGCGCGCAGGCGCAGAGGGTGAGGCCAACGAGCCTGCCGCGGCTGCCGACTCGGAAGCGATCATCGAATCGCCACCGGTCGATTTCGAATTTCCCGACGAGGAACTGGAAACTCCCACGCCCTCGCGTTGGCCGGTGGTGCTCGCTTGTCTTTTAGTGGTCGTGTGGCTGGCCGGTATGATCTGGCTGGCCTTGCCGACGCTGCAAGCCGGGCTGGCGCCGCTGGCGCTGGTCCAATTCGTCGCCGCGCTGTGCGTGCCGCCGGCGTTGATCGGCATCGTCTGGCTGCTGGCGCAGCGCACCAGCACCGCGGAAGCACGCCGTTTCGGCCACACCGCGCAGGCGATGCGCGCCGAAGCCGCCAGCCTCGAGCGGACGATCGCCGCCCTGTCCCGCCACCTCGACGCCAATCGCGAGCAGCTCGCCGATCAGACGACCAACCTGATGGCGATGGGCGACGCCGCCGCGGAGCGGCTCGCCGCCGTGCGAATCGGCATGGCGGATGAAGTGCGCGCCGCCGATGCGCAGGCAATGCGGCTCACCGAATCGGCCGCCGCCGCGCAATCGAGCCTCGGCGTATTGCTGTCGTCGCTGCCGCGCGCGCATGCCGAAACCTCGGAAATGGCCAAGACGCTCGAATCAACCGGGCTGACTGCCAGCGAGCACGCCGCCGCGCTCGACGCGCAGCTTGTCGCGCTCGCCGATCGCGGCCGGACGGCGGACAGCGTCGCCAGCGGCGCAGCGCAAAAGCTCGCCGCGCACATCGCCCGGATGGAGGCGACCAGCGAAACCGCCGGGGCACGGCTCGAGGCGGTCACCGGCGAGATGTCCGAAGCCGTCGACGGGCTGCTCGATCGCACCGCCAGCGCGGTCGACGAAGCGCGCAAGAGCATCACCGCGCAGGGCGAAGCGATGCAGGCGATGCTCGAATCGAACCAGGCCGCGCTCGAACGCGCCAGCAAGAACAGCGTCGAAGCGCTGGCCGAGCGGATCGGTCAGGTCGAGACGGTGATCGAGCGGCTCGCCGGCCGGCTGGGCGATCAGCATAGCTCGGCCGAATCGCTACTCGGCGGGCTCGACGCCGGTATTGTCGACGCCGCGGCAAAGCTCGATGCGCTGCACGCACAAGGTGTCGATCGCACGCAGCATCTCGCCGCATCGATCAGCGCACTCGGCGGCTCGGCCAACGCCATGACCGAATCGTTGCGGACCGGTGACCTCGTCGCCAAATCGGTGATCGCCACCTCGGAAGACCTGCTCACCGCGCTCGACGCCGCCGCGCGCGAGATCGATGAAACGCTGCCCGAGGCGCTGGCCCGGCTCGACGAGCGGATCGGCGCGAGCCGCGCCACCGTCGCCGGCGCCAAACCCGAATTGCTGGCGCTCGTCACCGCGGCGGAAAGCACCCACGACGCGATCGAGGCGATCGCACAGGTCATCGCCGGCCAGCGCAGCACGCTCGATCAATTGTCCGGCACGATGGCCGAAACGCTTGATGGCGGCCGCGCCAAGGCGGAAGCGCTCGGCCGGATGATGGACGAGACGATCGGCCGCACGCATGATTTCGCGCAGGAAGCGGCGCCCAAGCTGGTCGAGGCGCTGATCCGCGTCCGCGATACCGCCAGCGCCGCGGCCGATCGCGCGCGCGAAACGCTCGATTCGGTGATCCCCGCCGCCGCCCGCTCGCTCGAGGTCGCCAGCGCGGAAGCGATGAAGCGCGCCACCGGCAACACCATCGAGCGCCAGGTCGCTGCGATCGCCGAGGCCGCGCAAGCCGCGGTCGATGCGGCGGCGCGCGCGACCGACAAGCTGTCGCGGCAGATGGAGACCATCAACGCCGTCAGCGCCGCCGTCGAGCAGCGCATCGACGATGCCCGCACCGAGCGCGAGAACGCCGACCACGACACCTTCGCGCGCCGCGCCTCGCTGTTGATCGAAGCGCTCAACTCGGGCGCGATCGACATCACCAAGGCGTTCGCTCCCGATGTGTCGGACAGCGCCTGGGCGGCGTATTTGAAGGGCGATCGCGGCGTCTTCACACGCCGCGCGGTGCGCCTGCTCGACGCCAACGACGCGCGCGAGATCGCGCGGATGTATGACGAGGACGACCGCTTCCGCGATCAGGTCAATCGCTACATCCACGATTTCGAGGCGATGCTGCGATCGATCCTGGCGCAGCGCGACGGCTCGCCGCTCGGCGTGACATTGCTGTCGTCGGATATGGGCAAGCTTTACGTCGCGCTCGCCCAGGCGATCGAGCGGTTGCGGGCGTAGCGACGCCGTCTCAGGTCACTTCCTGCGTGCCGCCGAACAGGTCGAGAGACTTGGGCGTCACCCAGCCCATATGATAATTGGCGAAGAACAGCGCGAAGATGATCGTCGCGACGATCGTCACGCGGATGATCGTCCGGCGCACCGGAAACTCGTGCGGCGCGCTGTCCGCCTGCCCGGCGATCCGATCCTGCCCCGCTTCCTCGCTGGTCCGCACGCCGAACGGCAGCACCAGGAACACCGAGAACATCCAGATCAGGAAATAGATCGCGAGCATCGAATACCAGCGCATCGCAGCGTCACCCCTCGATCAGCAGCACATCGATAATCGGCTTCTTGCCGGTCCAGCGCGTCGCGACGTGACGAACGGCGAGGCGCAGCTTCTCGCGGAGCGCATCGCCCTGATGCTTGCCGCTCCGCATCACCTCGGCGGCGGCGTCGACGGCTTCGTCGATGAACGGATCGCGGTCTTCCTCAACCGGGATGCCCTGCAGCCGCACCTGCGGTTCGCCGAACAATTTGCCGCCGCGCGTCGCCACCGCGACTGAAATTTGGCCGTTGAGCGCAAGTTTACGCCGCTCGTTGATCGTGCCGCCATCGGCGGGCAGAATCACGTCGCCGTCAAGCACCAGCCGGCCAACATTGGCATGCCCGATCTTCTCCGGCGCGCCGGGCGCGAGCCGCACGATGTCGCCATCGGTCTGCACCAGCGCCTGCGGAATGCCTTGCGCCAAGCCGAAACGTGCATGTTCCATCAGATGGCGCATCTCGCCGTGGACCGGCACCAGCAGTTGCGGGCGGATCCAATCGTACATCTTGGCGAGCTCGGGCCGGCCCGGATGCCCGGAAACGTGGACGTGCGCCTGACGCTCGGTGATCATCTCGATCCCCTTGGCGGCGAGCTGGTTCTGGATGCGCCCGATCGCGACTTCGTTGCCGGGAATCTGCTTCGAGGAGAACACCACGCGGTCGCCGGCATCGAGCGAAATCTGGTGCGTACCATCGGCGACGCGGGCGAGCGCGGCGCGCGCCTCGCCCTGGCCGCCGGTGGCAACGATCAGAACCTTGTTGCGCGGCAGCCGCATCGCCGTGTCGAAGTCGACCGATTCGGGGAAATCCTTGAGATAGCCCGTCGCGCGCGCGACCTTGAGGATCCGGTCGAGCGAGCGGCCGGCGACACAGATTCGTCGGTCGGTGTCGCGCGCGACCTCGCCCAGCGTCTGCAGCCGCGCGGCGTTCGACGCGAAGGTCGTCACCAGCACGCGGCCCTTGGCGGCGGCGACGACATCACGCAGCCCCTCGCGCACGCTCGCTTCGGAACCCGATGCCTCGGCGTTGAAGACATTGGTCGAATCACACACCAGCGCGAGCACGCCTTCGTCGCCGATCGCCGAGAGCATCTCGGCGGTGGCCGGCGCGCCGATCACCGGCGCCTCATCGAGCTTCCAGTCACCGGTGTGGAGCACGCGGCCATAGGGCGTATCGATCAGCAGCGCATTGCCCTCGGGGATCGAGTGCGACACCGGCACGAAGCGCACGCCGAACGGGCCGACGCGGAAACTGCCGCCGGCCTCGATCACGCGGAGCTTTACCTTGTCGGCGATGCCCTCTTCCTCGAGCTTGCCGCGGATCAGCCCGGCGGTGAATGGTGAGGCGTAAAGCGGCACGTCGAGATCGAGCGCCAAATAGGGCAGCGCGCCGATATGATCTTCATGCCCGTGCGTCAGCACGATGCCGGTCAGGCCGTCGAGCTGGTCCTCGATGAAGCCGAGATCGGGGAGGATCACGTCGATGCCGGGATAGCCGGGATCGGCAAAGGTGATGCCGCAATCGACCATCAGCCACTGGCCGTCGCAGCCGTAGAGATTGACGTTCATGCCGATCTCGCCCGAGCCGCCGAGCGCGCAAAATAACAGTTCTTTCTTGGGGGTCATTGAATGCTTTCTAGGAAAAAAGGGGCGCCCGCAGGCCAAAGCGGCGCGAGCGCGTCATTTGTCATTATGGGTACGCGACCACAACATCGCCAGACCCTGAATGGTCAGATCGGGCTCGATCACGTCGAATATCTCGGTCTGTTTCTCGAATAATACGGCGAGACCGCCGGTGCTGATTACCTTTACCGGCCGGCCGATCTCCGCCTTCATCCGCGCGACCAGCCCTTCGATCATCGCGATATAGCCCCAGAAAATGCCGATCTGCATCTGGCTGACGGTATCGCGGCCGATCACGCTGCGATCCGCCGGCGCCTCGATCGCGATGCGCGGCAGCTTGGCGGCGGCGGCGACAAGCGCGTCAAGCGACAAGTTGATGCCGGGGGCGATGATCCCGCCCTTATACGCGCCGCGATAATCGACCACGTCGAACGTCGTCGCGGTGCCGAAATCGATAACGATCAGGTCGCCCTCGTGCAGCGCATGCGCGGCGATCGCATTGACGGCGCGATCGGCGCCCAGCGACCCCGGCTCCTCGACATCGATCGCCATGCCCCATTCAACCGGCGGCTGCCCGGCGATCAGCGGCGTCGTGCCGAAGTATTTTTCCGCCAGCACCTGCAGGTTGTGCAATGCGCGCGGCACCACCGTGGCAATGATCACCGCCTCGACATCGCGGCGGCTGCGGCCTTCAAGTGTAAGGAGCTGGCTCAGCCACACCGCATATTCGTCGGCAGTGCGCCGCGGATCGGTGGCGATGCGCCAGCGCGCGACGATCCGGCCGGCGTCGACCAGCGCGAAAACGACATTGGTGTTGCCGGCGTCGATCGCGAGCAGCATTCGGGTGCCTTTCAGATCAGAAACACGTCGCCGGCGTGAATGACACGCCGGGTGCCATCCGCCAAGCGCAGGATCAGCGCCCCGTCGCGGTCCAGCCGCTCGAACAAACCGTCGATCGTGCTGCCATCGGGCAGCCGCGCGGTGAGCGCAGTACCGGCCGCGTGGGCGCGCTCCGTCCAGCGCTCGCGAATCGGCGAGAGCCCCTCACCGCGCCACCGCGCCAGCCAGCGCGCAAAGATTTCCGATAGTGTTTCAAGAAACGGTGCTGCATCGACGGCTGCATCGTGAGCAGCAAGGCTCGTCGCCGCGCGATCCACCTCGCTCGGATGGTGCTCGAGATTTACCCCCATGCCGATGACTACCGCATCGTCGGCGCGCTCGAGCAAGATACCGGCAAGTTTTGCCCCTTCAAGCAGCAGATCGTTGGGCCACTTCAGCCGCAACTGCTCAGCGCTACGCAGATAGATCGCGGCCGTTTCCTGCAGGGCGACCGCCGCGACCAGCGCGAGCGTCGCCGCCGGCGGATCGCTGGGACGCAAGCGAACGATCGTGCTCGCATACAGATTGCCGGACGGTGACAGCCATGCCCTGCCCTGCCGTCCCCGGCCAGCGGTCTGGCGCTCGGCGCGCAGCCACAGCCCCTCAGGAGCCCCGATGCGCGCAAGAGCGATCAGATCGGCGTTGGTCGATCCGGTCTCGGCAATCGTGCGGATCGTCGTCAGAACAGCGCCTTGGCCGCCACCAAAGCCCAGCCACCAATCAGCGGGATGGTCAGATAACCCAGCGGCGAAATGAACAGGGCGGCCACGGCGATCAGCCCGCCCTCGACCACGCTGTCGCCCTTGGCAAAGGCTGGTGCGGGATCGTCGAAATACATCGTCTTGACGATCCGCAAATAATAATAAGCGCCGATCACCGAAGCGGCGATACCGAACACGGCGAGCGAGAACAGCCCCGCCGCGACCGCCGCGTGGAACACCGCGAACTTGGCGTAGAACCCAAACAGCGGCGGAATGCCGGCGAGGCTGAACATGAAGATGCCCAGCGCCAGCGCGAGCCCGGGCCGCGTACGCGACATGCCGGCGAGGCTGTCGATCGTCTCGACCGATTGGCCGTTCTGATCGCGCATCTGCAGCACGACCAGGAAGCTGCCGAGCGTCATCGCGATATAGATCGTCAGATACATCAGGACCGAGGCGACGCCCTCGGGCGTGCCGGCGGCAAGGCCGATCAGCGCGAAGCCGACATTGTTGATCGACGAATAGGCGAGCAGCCGCTTGATATTGCTCTGCCCGATCGCCGCCACCGCGCCGAGGATGATCGAGGCGAGCGCGGCGAAGATCACGATCTGACGCCACTGATCGGTCGCCGGACCCATCGCCTCGACGGCGACGCGCACCGCGAGCCCCATCGCCGCGACCTTGGGGGCGCTGGCGAAGAACGCAGTGACGGGCGTCGGCGCGCCTTCGTACACGTCGGGTGTCCACATGTGGAACGGCACCGCTGACATCTTGAACGCGAGGCCGGCGAAGACGAACACCAGCCCGAACATCAGGCCCATCGAATGGCGCGTCGCATAAGCGGTCGAAATGCCGTCGAACAAGGTCGTGCCGCTGAAGCCGTAGACCAGCGAGATGCCGTAAAGCAGGATGCCCGACGCGAGCGCGCCGAGCACGAAATACTTCAGACCCGCCTCGGCCGAGCGCGTATCGCGCCGCATGAAGCTCGCCAGCACATAAGCGGCGAGACTCTGTAACTCGAGCCCGACATAAAGGCTGAGCAGATCGCCGGCGGACACCATGATCCCCATGCCGACCGCCGACAGCAGGATCAGCACCGGATATTCGGGCCGCAGATCGTCGCCCGAGGTGCGCTGGAAAAAGCCGGGCGCCATGATGATCGCGACCGCGGCAGCGATGTAGATCAACACCTTGGCAAAGGCGGCAAAAGCGTCGGCGCGGTACAGCCCGGCAAACGCCACGCCGCCCGATGAGGCGGGTCCGATCAGCGCAATTCCTGCGCCGATCAACACCGCGACCGAACACCAGGAAACGGCGCGCGTCGAACGTTGGCCACCCCAGGCGGCCACCAGCATCAACGCCAGCGAGGCGATCGACAGCACGTCTTCGGGAAGCGCCATGCGCAGGTTGGCGACGTAATCCATTACTTGGCCTCCCCGCCGGCGACAGGCGCGGCGGGCGCGCGATTCCTCAATTGTGAATCACCCGCCGGCTTGGCGCGTGCGATCCGCGCGGTCAGGATGGCGGCATCCTTGTGCATCGGCGCAAGGAAGCTTTGCGGATAGACGCCCATCCACAGCACCACCGCCGCGATCGGCGCGAGCAACGCGATCTCGCGTAACGACAGATCGGGCATCAACTTGACGTCGTCATGAACCAGCTCCCCGAACGCGATGCGGCGATAAAGATAGAGCATATAGCCCGCGCCCAGGATGATGCCGGTGGTGCACAGCAAGGTCGTCCAGGTCGATACCTGATAGGTGCCGAGCAGCGACAGGAACTCGCCGACAAAGCCGCTCGTGCCGGGCAACCCGACCGAGGCCATCGTGAACAGCAGGAACAGCACCGCGTAACGCGGCATGTTGATCGAGAGACCGCCGTAGCGGCTGATCTCGCGGGTGTGCAGCCGATCGTAGATCACACCGACGCACAGGAACAGCGCGCCCGACACGAGGCCGTGGCTCAGCATCACGATCATCGAGCCTTCGATGCCATATTGATTGAAGGCGAACAGCCCGATCGTCACGATCGCCATATGCGCGACGGAGGAATAGGCAATCAGCTTCTTCATGTCCTGCTGCACCAGCGCGACCAGAGAGGTGTAGATCACCGCCACCGCCGACAGCCCGAAAATCAGCCAGATGAATTCATGGCTCGCCTCGGGGAACATCGGCAGCGAGAAACGCAGGAAGCCATAACCGCCGAGCTTGAGCAACACGCCGGCCAGGATAACCGACCCCGCGGTCGGCGCCTGGACGTGCGCGTCGGGCAACCAGGTGTGGACCGGCCACATCGGCATCTTCACCGCGAACGAGGCGAAGAAGGCGAGCCACAGCCACATCTGCGCATGCGCGGGGAAATCGTAGTTGAGCAGCACCGGGATGCTCGTCGTGCCGGCATGGATCGCCATCCACAGCATCGCGATGAACATCAGCACCGAGCCGAGCAGCGTATAGAGGAAGAATTTGTAGCTCGCGTAAATCCGGTTCGTGCCGCCCCAGATGCCGATGATCAGATACATCGGGATCAGCCCGGCCTCGAAGAACACGTAGAACAGGAACAGATCCTGCGCCGCAAAGGTGCCGATCATCAGCAGTTCGGTGACGAGGAACGCGCACATATATTCGGGCACGCGCTTGGTTATTGCTTGCCAGCTCGCGCCGATGCAGATCGGCATCAGGAACACGCTGAGCATGATCAGCATCAGCGCAAAGCCGTCGATGCCGAGCGCCCAGCTGAAGCTACCGAACAGCGGCAGATATTCCTGGAACTGCCACTGCGCGCCGCCGATATCGAAAGTGGCCCACAAAGCGATGCCGAGCGCGAGATCGATCAGCGTCGCCGCCAGCGCCAGCCAGCGCGCGCCGTTGGCGCTGAGAAACAGGCACACGATCGCCGCGATGGCGGGCACCGCGAGCATGACGGAAAGAATGGGAAAACCGGTCATGTGTCCGCTCAGCTCGCCATCGCCCAGGTGACCGCGGCGGTAAGCCCGATCAGCATCACGAAGGCATAAGTGTAAATGTATCCGCTCTGCAGCTTGCCGGCGACGCCGCTGCCGCGCGCCACCACCCATGCCGCGCCGTCAGGCCCAAAGCGGTTGATCGTCTTCTCGTCGCCCCGGTGCCACAGGAAGCGGCCGATCGCGAAGGCGGGACGGACAAACAGGAAATTGTACAGCTCGTCGAAATACCATTTGTTGAGCAGGAAACGGTACAGCACCTCGAAGGTCGACGCGGCGCGCGCCGGGATGTCGGTCGAGCGGATATAGGCCAGCCAGCCGACATACAGCCCGATCAGCATCGCGATCGTCGGCCCGAGCTTCACCCACAGCGGGATCGTCTCCATCGCCTCCATCAGATGCTGCGAAAAGGCGACGCTGCCCTTCCAATAACTCTCGCCCGCCTCTGGGCTGATGAAATAATGCTGGAACACGAAGCCGGCCGCGACGGCGCCGATCGACAGCACGATCAACGGGATCAGGATCGGCAACGGCGCTTCATGCGGATGATAGCCACCGGTGCCGTGCGGCAGCTCGTCGGTATGTGCGCCGTGGACATGCGGCTCGTCGCCAGCGTCCTCGCCGGCCGGATCGGCATGATGACCGTCGGTGGCGTGGTGCGCATCGTGCACCGCATGCTGAATATGCTCGGAACCCGCCCAGCGCGGCTCACCAAAGAATGTCAGGAAGATCAGCCGCCACGAATAGAAACTCGTCAGCAGCGCCGCGAAGGTGCCGACCCACCAGGCGACATGCCCGCCGCCGCCGGCCGCCCAGCTCGCCTCGAGGATGCCGTCCTTCGAATGGAAACCGGCGAAGCCGATCTGCGGCAACCCCCACACGCCGGGGATGCCCACGCCGGTGATCGCCAGCGTGCCCGCGATCATTGCCCAGAAGGTGATCGGGATACGCTTCCGCAGGCCGCCGTAATAGCGCATGTCCTGCTCGTGGTGCATCGAATGGATCACCGAGCCGGCGCACAGGAACAGCAGCGCCTTGAAGAAGGCGTGCGTAAACAGGTGGAACATCGCCCCACCGAACGCGCCGACGCCGGCGGCGAAGAACATGTAACCGAGCTGCGAGCAGGTCGAATAAGCGATCACCCGCTTGATGTCGGTCTGCACCACGCCGATCGTGGCGGCGAACAGGCAGGTCGTCGCGCCGATGAAGGTGATGAAGTGCATCGCCGTCGGGCTGGTGATGAACATCGGCGACAGGCGGCAGACCATGAACACGCCCGCCGTCACCATCGTCGCGGCGTGGATCAGCGCTGAGACCGGCGTCGGGCCTTCCATCGCGTCGGGCAGCCAGGTGTGCAGCCCGATCTGCGCCGATTTGCCCATCGCACCGACGAACAGCAGCAGGCATAGTACCGTCATCGTATCGGCGCGGAACCACAGGAAGCCGATCGTCGAATGGATCGTCGGCGCGAGGCGGAGGATTTCGGGGATCGAGACGGTGTTGAATACCAGATACGTGCCGAAGATGCCGAGCATGAAGCCCAGGTCACCCACACGGTTTACGACAAAAGCCTTGATCGCGGCGGCATTGGCGCTCGGCTTCTTGAACCAGAAGCCGATCAGCAGATAGCTCGCGAGGCCAACGCCTTCCCAGCCGAAGAACATCTGGACGATGTTGTTTGCGGTCACCAGCATCAGCATCGCGAAGGTGAACAGCGAGAGATAGGCGAAGAACCGCGGCTGATCCGGGTCTTCCTCCATATAGCCCCAGCTATACAGATGGACGAGCGCGGAGACCGACGTCACCACCACTAGCATCACTGCGGTCAGCGCATCGACGCGCAGCGCCCAGGCGACGTGGAGATCGGCGGAATTGATCCAGTCGAACACCGGCGTCACACTCGGCTGGTTGGCGCCCGACAGAAAGCCGATGAAGATCGGCCACGACAGCGCGCAGGCGATGAACAGCGCAGCCGTGGTCACGACCTTCGCCGCGACATTGCCGATCATGCGGTTACCGAGCCCGGCGACCGCCGCCGCGAGCAACGGCAGGAAAACGATGAACTGAATCGAAGTCACCGAACGCTTACCCCTTCATCCGGTTGACATCATCGACCGCGATCGTGCCGCGGCCACGGAAATAGATCACCAGGATGGCGAGCCCGATCGCCGCCTCACCGGCCGCGACCGTCAGCACGAACATCGCGAACACCTGCCCGACGAGATCGTGCAGCGCCGCCGAGAAGGCGACGAGGTTGAGGTTCACCGCGAGCAGGATCAACTCGATCGCCATCAGGATGACGATGATGTTCTTCCGGTTGAGGAAGATGCCGAGCACCCCCATCACGAACAGGATCGCCGCGACGACGATGTAATGCGTCAAACCAATCACGTGCGCAGCACTCCGCAAATCCGCTCACCCTGAGCTTGTCGAAGGGTCACAGCTCGACTCCCTGCCCGACGGGCGGCTTGACGTTGCGGGTCGCGTCCTGCGGCCGCCGCGCGACCTGACGCGCAATGTTCTGTGGCCGCGTGCCGGCGCGCTGGCGATGCGTCAGCACGATCGCGCCGATCATCGCTACCAGTAGCACGAGCCCGGCGGCTTCGAATACGAACAGATAGCGCGTGTAGAGCAGATCGCCGATCGCTTGAATGTTCGACACGTTATCGGCGATCGGCGCGATCCGCCGGCCGAGATCGACCCCGCCGACCGACCATGCGCCGACCGCGATGATCATCTCGGCAACCAGCGCGATCGCCAAGAAAAGGCCAAGCGGCAAATAGCGCACGAAGCCCGCGCGCAGCTCTGAAAAGTCGATGTCGAGCATCATCACGACGAACAGGAACAGCACCGCGACCGCGCCGACGTAAACGATCACCAGCAGCATGGCGATGAACTCGGCGCCTGCCAGCACCATCAGCCCGGCGGCGTTGAAGAACGCCAGGATCAGCCACAACACCGAATGCACCGGATTGCGCGACGAAATCGTCATCGCCGCCGATGCGATGACGACGAACGCGAACAGGTAAAAGGCGACGGCTTGAATCATGATTTTCCTGTCACCCCCGCGAAAGGAGGGGCCCAGCTCCACTGCTGTCCAATTCCCGGCACGGCCCCGAGATGGGTTCCCGCCTTCGCGGGGATGACGAAAGAGACGTGAATCATTGCAGCCCCGGATGTTGTGGCGCGCTTAACGGTAGGGTGCGTCGGCGGCAAGGTTCGCGGCGATCGCGCGTTCCCAGCGGTCGCCGTTATCGAGCAGCTTGGCCTTGTCGTAGAGCAGTTCCTCGTGCGTTTCGGTGGCAAACTCGAAGTTCGGCCCCTCGACGATCGCATCGACCGGGCACGCCTCGGCACACAAACCGCAATAGATGCACTTGGTCATGTCGATATCGTAGCGCGTCGTGCGGCGGCTGCCGTCGTCGCGCGGCTCCGCCTCGATCGTGATCGCCTGCGCCGGGCAGATCGCCTCGCACAGTTTGCACGCGATGCAACGCTCCTCGCCATTGGGATAGCGGCGCAGCGCATGCTCTCCCCGGAAGCGCGGCGAAATGGGGTTCTTCTCGTAGGGATAGTTGATCGTCGCCTTCGCTTTGAAGAAGTAGCGCAGCGTCTTCAGATGCGCGCCGAGAAACTCCCATAGCGTGAAGGCTTTGACATATTGAGCGACGCTCATGACGGAACTCCAACGCGGGTCAGCATCAGGAACCCGGAGACGAGAAAGACCCAGAACAGCGACAGCGGCAGGAAAATCTTCCAGCCCAGCCGCATCAGCTGGTCGTAACGATAGCGCGGCACCGTCGCCTTCACCCACGAGAACACGAAGAAGAAAAACAGGATCTTGGCAAACAGCCAGATGATCCCCGGCACTACATAGAGCGGTGCCCAGTCGAACGGCGGCAGATAGCCGCCCCAGAACAGGATCGCGTTCAAGGCGCACATCAGGATGACGTTGGCGTATTCGCCGAGCCAGAACAAAGCGAACGCCATCGACGAATATTCGGTCTGATAGCCAGCGACGAGCTCGCTTTCCGCTTCGGTCAGATCGAACGGCGCCCGCTGCGTTTCGGCCATCGACGAGATCAGGAACACGATCGCCATTGGGAACAGCAGCGGGTTCAGATAATTGCCGTTGACGAAGCCATAGAGACCCTTTTGCGCCTCGACGATGCCGGTGAGATTGAACGTCCCCGCCCACAACACCACCGAGATCAGCACGAAGCCGATCGAGACTTCGTAGCTGACCATCTGCGCGGCGGCGCGCAACGCCGAATAGAACGGATATTTGGAGTTCGACGCCCAGCCCGAGATGATGATCCCATACACCCCGATCGACGACGCCGCGAGCACGTAGAGCAGCCCGACGTTGATGTTGGCGAGCACGACGCCCGGCTGGAACGGCACCACCGCCCAGACGATCAGCGCGACGGTAAAGGTGATGATCGGCGCCAACAGGAACAGCCCGCGATTGGCCGCCGAGGGGATGATCGTTTCCTGCAGGAACACCTTCAGCCCGTCGGCGAAACTCTGCAGCAAGCCGAACGGGCCGACGACATTGGGCCCGCGGCGCAGCGCCATCGCCGCCCAGATCTTGCGATCGGCGTAGATGATCAGCGCCACGGCGAGCATCAGCGGCAACGCGATGACGAGAATGCCGATGATCGTGGCGAGGAACCACGCCCAGCCATACACCATGCCGTGCGAGACGAAAAACGCGGTCATTCCGCTGCCTCCGCGAAATCTTCGCCGTGGACGAGCTCGGCCGAGCAGCGCTGCATCGTCGGGCTGGCCCGGCAGATCGCGTTGGTCAAATAGAAATCCTGAATCGGATAGGCGTCGATCGATCCTTCCGCCTTGCCGTCAAGCGCCGGCGGATTCCACTCGAAGCTCTTGAGCCCTTCGCTGGCCAGCGCCGGCGTGTCGCGGCCCATGTCGGCGCGCAGCTCCTCGATCGTGTCGAACGGCAGCGTCTTGCCGAGCTTTTCCGAAAGTGCGCGCAGGATCGTCCAATCCTCGCGCGCGTCGCCCGGCGGGAACACCGCGCGCTCGCCGCGCTGCACGCGACCTTCCAGATTGACCCAGGTGCCCGATTTCTCGGCGTAGCTCGCGCCCGGCAGCACGACATCGGCATGATGCGCGCCCTTGTCGCCGTGATGGCCGATATAAACCTTGAAGCTCTTGTCGAAGGCCGAGAAATCCACCTCGTCCGCGCCGAGGAAGAACACCAGCTTCGGGCTCGCCGCGAAGACGTCGGCGATGCCGCCCTTCTGCGCATAGCCGAGCATCAACCCGCCCATCCGCGCCGCCGCCATATGGACGACGTTGAAGCCGTTCCAGCCGTCGCGCACGAGTTTCAGCGATTTGGCCAGCTTGAGCGCCGCGCCGTGCCCCTTGAGGCCCGCGCCGCCGACGATCACCATCGGTCGCTCGGCGTTCTCGAACGCCGCCGCCGCCGCCTCGGGCAGCTTGCCGAGCAGCGCCAGATCGCTGCCCAACCACTCGACGCGGTAGGTTTGATCGATCTCGGGGCCGATGCCGAACACCTTGGCCCCCTTCTTGATCGCCTTGCGCACGCGCGTGTTCACCAGCGGCGCTTCCCAGCGCAGATTGGTGCCGATCAGCAGGATCGCGTCGGCATTCTCCACGCCCGCGATCGTGGTGTTGAAATTGACCGCGGCGAGGCTCGACGTGTCGTAATCCATGCCGGTCTGCCGGCCTTCGAACAGCGAACCGCCCATCGCCTGCACCAGCGCCTTGGCGGCGTACATCGTCTCGCAATCGACCAGATCGCCCGCGATCGCCGCGACGCTGTTGCCGGCCTTGACGCCAGCGATCGCCGCAAACGCCTCGTCCCAGCTCGCCGGCTGCAATTTGCCCTCGCGGCGTACATACGGCCGGTCGAGCCGCCGCCGCACAAGGCCATCGACCGCATGCCGCGTCTTGTCGGTCGCCCACTCCTCGTTGACGTCATCGTTGATCCGCGGAAGGCAGCGCAGCACCTGGCGCCCGCGGCTGTCGAGCCGGATGTTGGTGCCGACTGCGTCCATCACGTCGATCGTCAGCGTCTTCTTCAATTCCCAAGGCCGCGCCTCGAACGCATAGGGCTTCGAGGTCAGCGCGCCGACCGGGCACAGATCGACGACATTGCCCGAAAGCTCGCTGGTCACCGCATGTTCCAGATACGAGGTGATCTGCATATCCTCGCCGCGCCCAATCGCTCCGATCTCCTCGACGCCGGCGACTTCCTCGGCGAAACGGACGCAACGCGTGCACTGGATGCAACGCGTCATCACCGTCTTGACGATAGGCCCCATATATTTCTCGGTCACCGCGCGCTTGTTCTCGGTGTAGCGCGAGTGCCCCCGGCCATAAGCGATCGACTGATCCTGCAGGTCGCACTCGCCGCCCTGATCGCAGATCGGGCAATCGAGCGGGTGGTTGATCAGCAGAAATTCCATCATGCCTTCGCGGGCATGCTTGACCATCGGCGTGGTGGTGAAGATTTCCTGATTGTCCGCCGCCGGCAGCGCGCAAGACGCTTGCGGCTTGGGCGGCCCGGGCTTCACCTCGACCAGGCACATCCGGCAATTGCCGGCGATCGACAGCCGCTCATGATAGCAGAAGCGCGGGATCTCCTTGCCGGCAAGCTCACAAGCCTGCAGCACGGTGGCGCCGGCCGGCACCTCGATCTCTACGCCATCGACTTTAACCTTGGGCATTGATCAGCCTTCGTTGGCCAGAAGGGCCGCGTTATAGGTTTTCACCATGCGATAGGCGACAAAGGCCAGCATCGCGCGCACCGACGAAGTGCTGAGCGCCACTTTTTGCCCTTTCGCCACGCAAGCGACCAGAGTCGGCATCAGCGCCTGAACCGCCGCCTTTTCCTCTTTGCTCGTCGGCGCAGTCGCGAACAACGCGCTAACGCCGTCCGGCGATTTGCGGATCATGCATACGCTCATCAACTGAGGTTCATTGCGAACTTCGAACGGATGCGCGGGATCGACCGGCGTTCTCGCCGCCAAGCTCGATCCTGCCAATTCGCGCGGCAGCAGGGCTTCGGCCAAACCACCAGTGACCAGCAGATCGCCGGACTCCAGCTTCCCGACGCCGACACAGATACGTTCGTCATAAATGAGCTGCAACTCGGCCTGACGATACGCCTCCGACGGAAAATCGCGCGCGAGAAGCCGGCCGGCCTCGTCAGGCGCATTCTTTACGGCACAGGTGGCGAAATCGTGCGTCATCCGAACGACACCATCCGGAACAACGCCCGATTTGGCGGCATGCGCACTAGCCGGCAACGACGAGCCGGCCATCATCAGACCTAAGGCGAACGCCAGACCCCTCATTCTGCCGCCTCCATCATCGGTGCGAGACCGCCGCCGCGATTTTCGGTGATGCGGCGTTCCATCTCGGGGCGGAAATGGCGGATCAGGCCCTGGATCGGCCACGCCGCGGCATCGCCCAGCGCGCATATCGAGTGGCCCTCGACCTGCTTGGTGACCTGATACAGCGTGTCGATTTCCGCCAGGTCGGCGTCGCCGGTGCGCATCCGCTCCATCACGCGCCACATCCAACCGGTGCCCTCGCGGCACGGCGTGCATTGGCCGCAGCTTTCGTGGCGGTAGAAATAGCTGATCCGACTGATCGCGCGGACGATATCGGTCGACTTGTCCATCACGATCACCGCCGCGGTGCCGAGGCCCGAGCCGAGCGCCTTCAGCCCGTCGAAATCCATCGGGCAGTCCATGATCTCCTTGGCCGGCACCAGCGGCACCGACGAGCCGCCGGGGATCACCGCGAGCAGATTGTCCCAGCCGCCGCGGATGCCGCCGGCGTGCTTTTCTATCAGCTCGCGGAACGGGATGCTCATCGCCTCTTCGACGACGCACGGCGTGTTCACATGGCCCGAAATCTGGAACAGCTTGGTGCCCTTGTTCCCTTCGGCGCCGAAGCTCGAGAACCATTCGGGGCTGCGCCGCAGGATGGTCGGCACCACCGCGATCGATTCGACATTGTTGACCGTCGTCGGGCAGCCGTAGAGACCCGCGCCCGCGGGGAATGGCGGCTTGAGGCGCGGCTGGCCCTTCTTGCCTTCCAGACTTTCGAGCATCGCGGTTTCTTCGCCGCAGATATATGCGCCCGCGCCGCGATGGACGAAGACGTCGAAATCATAGCCCGAACCCGCGGCGTTCTTGCCGAGGAACCCCTTGTCATAGGCTTCGGCGACCGCGGTGAAGAGGTTCTCCGCCTCGCGGATGAATTCGCCGCGGATGTAGATGTAGGCCGCTCGCGCGCGCATCGCGAAGCCGGCGATCAGCGCACCTTCGATCAGCTTTTGCGGATCGTGGCGCAAGATCTCGCGATCCTTGCATGAACCCGGCTCGGATTCGTCGGCGTTGATCACAAGGAAATTGGGCCGATCGGGCCGCGGCTCCTTGGGCATGAAGGACCATTTCATGCCAGTCGGGAAGCCCGCGCCGCCACGACCGCGCAGGCCCGAGGCCTTGATCTTGTCGATGATGGCGTCCTGGCCGATCGCCATCAGATCCTTGGTATTGTCCCAATCGCCCCGCGCCATCGCGGCATCGATATGCCACGACTGGAAGCCGTAGACGTTTGTGAAGATGCGGTCCTTGTCAGCGAGCACGGGGCCCTCCGATGAGCTTTTCTGCAACGAAATAGACGATCACCGCGGCCGCGAGACCGATGATCACGCCAAGCAATTTGAGCGCCAGCACCAAGCACACGACCAGCACCACGCCGCCAACGATTATCGCGATCAGCGCGCTCATGCCCATTCGCTTCGGTAATCGTGGTTCTCATCGACCATCGCCCTGAGGTTGGTCGGCCCGCCCTCGGCGGCGCTGGTCTGGCGATCGACCTGCGGCCCCGGCGTCGGCGTTTCGCCGCGCGCCAGCGCCTCGAGGACGACGGTCATCTTGTCGTAATCCAAGTCTTCGTAATTATCGTCGTTGATCTGGACCATCGGCGCGTTGGTGCAGGCGCCCAGGCACTCGACCTCGGTCAGCGTGAACAGCCCGTCGGGTGTGGTCTTGCCCTTTGACAGGCCGTGATTCTTGCACGCCGCCAACACGTCGTCCGAGCCGCGCAGCATGCACGGCGTCGTGCCGCAGACCTGCACATGATAGCGGCCGACCGGCACGAGGTTGAACATCGTGTAGAAGGTAACGACCTCGAACACGCGCATATACGGCATGTCGAGTTGCTTCGCGACGAACTCGATCACCGGCACCGGCAACCAGCCCTGCGTCTTGGTTTCGACCCCGACCTGCCGCTGCGCGAGATCGAGCAGCGGCAGCGACGCCGACGCTTGCCGTCCGGCCGGATAGCGGCCGATGATTTCCTTGGCCTTGGCGGCATTCGCCTCGGTCCAGGCGAAATCGCCCCAACGCGCGCGGACCTCGTCCTCGGGAGGCAGTTGCGGGGATTCAGCCATGGTTCGGTTCCTGCGCGGACAGCGCTCGCTTGCTCGTCATTGCGAGCGGAGCGAAGCAATCCAGAGTCCCGACCGAAACGCTGGATTGCCGCGGGCCTTCGGCCCTCGCAATGACGGCGACTGGCATAACTCTGCTCACCGGTCACACTCCCCGAACACGATGTCCATCGCGCCCAAAATCGCGGTCGTATCCGCCAGCATGTGGCCCTTCGACATGAAGTCCATCGCCTGCAAATGGCTGAACGCAGTCGGGCGGATCTTGCAGCGATAGGGTTTGTTGCTGCCGTCCGAGACCATGTAGATGCCGAACTCGCCCTTGGGGCTTTCGGTCGCGACATACACTTCGCCGGCGGGGACGTGATACCCTTCCGTGTAGAGCTTGAAGTGGTGGATCAGCGCTTCCATCGATTGCTTCATCTCGCCGCGCTTGGGCGGGACGACCTTGCGATCGAGGCTGGCGATCGGGCCTTCGGGCATGTCGGCGAGGCACTGCTTGATGATCCGCGCCGACTGGCGAACCTCCTCGACGCGGACCATGAAGCGATCGTAGCAATCGCCCTTGGTGCCGACCGGAATGTCGAAATCCATCCGGTCGTAGACATCGTAGGGCTGCGATTTGCGCAGATCCCACGGGATACCGGCGGCGCGGATCATCGGGCCGGAAAAGCCCCATTTGATCGCGTCGTCGCGGCTGACGGTGGCGATATCGACATTGCGCTGCTTGAAAATGCGGTTGTCGGCGACGAGGCTGATCGCATCCTCGAACAGCCGCGGCAGCCGCGTGTCGAGCCAGTCGCCGATGTCGGCGAGCAGCTTCAAGGGCGCATCCTGATGGACGCCGCCGACACGGAAATAGTTCGAGTGCATCCGCGCACCAGAGACGCGCTCGAAGAAATTGAGGCAATCCTCGCGGATTTCGAACAGCCACAAGTTCGGCGTCATCGCACCGACATCCATCACATGGCTGCCGAGGTTGAGCATGTGGTTGGAAATGCGCGTCAGCTCGGCGAACAGCACGCGCAGATATTGCGCGCGCAGCGGCACTTCGAGATCGAGCAATTTCTCGACCGCGAGCACGAAGCTGTGCTCCATGCACAAGGGCGAGCAATAATCGAGGCGGTCCATATAGGGGAGCGCCTGGGCATAGGTCTTGTACTCGATCAGCTTTTCGGTGCCGCGGTGGAGCAGCCCGATATGCGGATCGATCCGGTCGATAATCTCGCCGTCGAGCTCCATCACCAGCCGCAACACGCCGTGCGCGGCGGGATGCTGCGGGCCGAAGTTGATCGTGTAATTCTGGATCGCGACGTCGCCGGTGGTCGGATCGATCGCGTCCTTGTCGCCGAGCAGCTGCTCGAGATACGGATCGGGCTGCGTGCCGATCGCCGGCGCGGCGTCCTTGATGATCGTTTCGTCGGTCATTGGTTCTGCCCCTTGCCCGGGGTCGGATTGACGTCGGCCTTTTTGGGCTCGCGGTTGCCCTTGGGCTTGGTTTCCGCCTTGCCCTCGCCGGTCTGCGCAGGGCTCTCGGTCGATTTGGGCGTGTCGGCCGTCGTCTGCGCCTTCGATTGCGCGGCGTCGGCCTTCTTGATTTCATCGGCCTTGAGCGGCGTCGGCGCGCCCTTGGCTTCGGGCAGCATGCCCTTTTCGTCGCCGGGGAGAATATATTCCGCGCCTTCCCACGGGCTCATGAAATCGAACGTGCGGAAATCCTGCGCCAGCTGCACGGGCTCATAAACGACGCGCTTTTCGTCCTCCGAATAACGCAGCTCGACATAGCCGGTCAGCGGGAAATCCTTGCGCTGCGGATGGCCGCGAAAGCCATAGTCGGTGAGGATGCGGCGCAGGTCCGGATTGCCGTCGAACAGCACGCCGTACATGTCGTACACTTCGCGCTCGAGCCAGCCCGCGACCGGCCAGATGCCGGTCACCGACGGCACCGGCTTTTCCTCATCGGTCGAAACGCGCACCTGGATACGGTGATTGCGCGTGAGGCTGAGCAGGCAATAGACGCACTCGAATCGCTCTTCGCGGTCGGGATAATCGACCCCGGCGAGTTCCATCAGCTGCTGATATTCGAGGCCTTTGGTGTCGCGCAGGGCGATCATCGCCGGCACGAGAGCCTCGCGATCGACGAACAGCGAAACCTCGCCAACGCGCTCCTGATCGCCGAGCAGCATATCGCCCAACACCGCGCGCGCCGCGTCGACAACGCCATCATTGGCGGCATAGGCTGGGGCAGACGCCCTCATCGTTCGATCGTCCCGACGCGGCGGATTTTCCGCTGCAGCTGCATGATGCCATACAGCAGCGCCTCGGCGGTCGGCGGGCAGCCGGGGACGTAGATGTCGATCGGCACGATCCGGTCGCAGCCGCGCACCACCGAATAGCTGTAATGGTAATAACCGCCGCCATTGGCGCAGCTACCCATCGAAATGACGTATTTCGGGTTCGACATCTGATCGTAAACGCGCCGCAGCGCCGGCGCCATCTTGTTGCACAGCGTGCCTGCGACGATCATCACGTCCGACTGGCGCGGAGACGCCCGCGGCGCCGCGCCGAACCGCTCGAGATCGTAACGCGGCATGTTGACGTGGATCATCTCGACCGCGCAGCAGGCGAGCCCGAAGGTCATCCACCACAGCGAGCCTGTGCGCGCCCATTTGAACAGGTCTTCGGTCGAGGTGACCAGAAAGCCCTTGTCGGTCAGCTCGCCGTTGAGATCGCTGAAGAACGCCTCGTCGGGCGGCACGACCGCGCCGCCCGCGGCCGCGCGCTGCAGCTCGACGGGGCCGGAGTGCGGTGTCATTCCCAATCCAACGCTCCCTTCTTCCAGGCGTAGACAAGGCCGAGCGCGAGTTCGGCGATGAAGATCATCATCGAGAACCACGCCGTCCAGCCGAGGTGAAACACAGAAACCGCCCAGGGATAGATGAACGCGGCTTCGAGATCGAAAATGATGAACAGGATCGCGACGAGATAGAAACGCACGTCGAACTGGCTGCGCGGATCCTCGAACGCGGGGAAACCGCACTCATATTCGCTGAGCTTCGCGACGGTCGGCTTGTGCGAGCCGGTCAGGCGCGAGGCCAGCATCGGCAACACCACGAACGCGGTGGAAATCGCCAGCGCGACGCCCAGAAACAGCAGAATCGGAAGATATTGCGACAGATCGACCAAGGGTTTTCTCGCAGGTGCGAAGGGAATGTGCCGGGCTTCTAAAACGATGGGTCCGGGGGGGCAAGGGTTGCAGGCGTGAGAATCACTCGCAAGTCTTCGCCCGCTATTATCTCAACGCGCCAGCCACCAATTTGTGCAGTTTCGAATGCAGCGTATCGTTGGCGGCAAGGAATTCATTGCGCTCCAGCGACTTGTCGCCGCCGCGATAATCGGTGATGAACCCGCCCGCTTCCTTGACCAGCAGCATGCCCGCCGCGACGTCCCAATGCGCAAGGTCCGATTCCCAGAAACCGTCGAACCGGCCCGCCGCCACCCAGGCGAGATCGAGCGCGGCCGAGCCGAGCCGGCGAATCCCCGCCACTTCTGGCGCGACCGCGCCGAAGATGCGGCTCCATTCGGCGAAATTGCCATGGCCTAGAAACGGGATGCCCGTCGCAATCACCGCGTCGGCGAGGTCGCGGCGCGAGGAAACGCGCAGCCGTTGATCCTGCAACCACGCTCCCCGGCCCTTTTCGGCCCAGAAGCTCTCGTCGGTCAGCGGCTGATAGACGATCGCGGCGAGCGGCTCGTAGCGGCCGTTGCCTTTGGGCTCCTCCGCCGCGATCGAGATCGCGACATGCGGAATGCCGTGGAGAAAATTGGTCGTGCCGTCGAGCGGATCGACGACGAAGCGCGGCTTGGCCGGATCGCCTTCGACGATCCCGCGCTCCTCCATGATGAAGCCCCAATCGGGCCGCGCGCGCGACAATTCCTCGAACAGCGTCTGCTCGGCGCGCTCGTCGGCCATCGAGACGAAATCGGCCGGCCCCTTGCGGCTTACCTGGAGATGCTGGACCTCGTTGAAATCACGCCGCAGCCGCGGCGCCGCCTTGCGCGCGGCGCGCTCCATGACGGTGATGAGGCCGGAATGCGCTACCATCGCTTATTTGCCTTTAGCCGGGGCATCGACCGGCACCGGCACCGGCGCGCCGCAGACCTTGGCGATGACCATCAGCCGCACCGTCGGATCGGCGCCGTGGAGCGGCTTGTTCTTGGCGATCACAGCGGCCGTGCCGGCGGCGATCTTGCTGAGCGAATTTTCGTAGAGACAGCCGAACAAGCCGTTCTTGGTCTCCTGCGGCACGCCCTTGGCGTTGAGCGCGCCGACGATCAGGCTCAGCGTCTGCTCGGCGCTTTGCAATTGGGCCTTGGTGGGCTTGGTGTCGGCTGCCGTCGCCGGCGACGCGCCGGCCAAAGCCAACGCCGCGATCATCATCATCCGCATGCGATCAATCCGCCCGCTTCACATAGGTCTGCTCATAGACATCGACGACGATCCGCGTGCCCGCGCCGATATGCGGCGGCACCATCACGCGCACGCCATTCTCGAGCACGGCGGGCTTGTAGCTCGACGAGGCGGTCTGCCCCTTCACCACCGCGTCGGCCTCGACGATCAGCGCCTCGATCGTGTCGGGCAGCTGGACCGAGATCGGCTTCTCGTCGTGAAGCTCCATCACCACGTCCATGCCATCCTGCAGGAACGCCGCGGCGTCGCCCAGCAGATCGGTCGGCAGCGTGATCTGCTCATAGGTTTCCTTGTCCATGAAGGTCAGCATGTCGCCGTCCTTGAAAAGGAACTGAAAATCCTTGGTGTCGAGCCGCACGCGCTCGACGCTCTCGGCAGAGCGGAAACGGACGTTGTTCTTCCGCCCATCGATCAGGTTCTTCATCTCGACCTGCATATAGGCGCCGCCCTTGCCGGGCTGGGTGTGCTGGATTTTCACCGCGCGCCAGATGCCGCCTTCATATTCGATGATGTTGCCGGGACGAATCTCGACCGCGTTGATCTTCATGGGATCTACCTGCTGGAAAGAGCGAATGGGTTCCCGTCAAAGTAGTACTTCGGCGGGGCCCGAAGCCGCGGCCTTAGCCGCCGACCGGCTTTCCGGCAAGCAGCGGGTAGGGATTGACCGGCGTGCCCTGCCACCAGCCCTCGCCGGGATGCATGTAGCTGAGCCCGAAATGGAGCTGGTAATTCCCCGGCCCCGCGTCGCCGGTATCGCCAGCATAGCCTAGCAGATCGCCCGTCTTAACCACCTGCTGCTCCTGCACGCCGGGCGCATAGCCGGACATGTGCGCATAATAATATTGCCAGCGTCCGTCGGGCGAGCGTTCATAGAGCGTCGTGCCGCCGAGCGTGCTGTCGAACATCTTCTCGATCGTGCCCGGCGCGGCGGCGAGTATCGGCGTGCCCTGCGGCACCATGATATCGGTGCCATGATGCTGCCGTGCGCCGCCTTCGCGCGGATCGAGCCAATTGTCACTGATCTGATCGCGCCGTACGCCTTGGACGGGCACCGCGAGCGCCGGATAGCCCGCGATCGCCGGCGCGCCCGGATCGAGCGGGCTGTCGCTCGGCGCCGGCGCATTCGCACGGCGTATCGGACCGCCGAAATGCAGCATTGATCCGAACAGCGCCGCGCCGACCACGATCAGCGTCAGGATCACCCAGCCGAGCCGGCTCATCGCGCCCTATTCCTGAAAGACCACCGGCGTGCCGGGCTTGACCATCATCGCCAGCCGCGCCGCATTCCAGTTCGCCAGCCGCACGCAGCCATGGCTCTCGGTGCGGCCGATCAGCGAGGGTTCGGGCGTCCCGTGGATGCCGTAATGCTCCTTCGACAGATCGAGCCACACCACGCCGACCGGCCCGTTCGGCCCCGGCGGCAGCATCGCCTTGGCGTCGCCCGCCTTGGCGTCCCAGAACAGCGCGGGATTATAGGCGAACTTGGGATTGTAATCGGGGCCGTTGATCTTCCAATTGCCGATCGGCAGCGGATCGTGCGTGCTGCCCGTCGTTACCTGGAACTGCGCGACGAGTTTGTCGGAATCGTCGAACACCTTGAGCACCGAATCGGACTTGTCGACGACGATCTTCGCCGCCTCGGGCTCGTTGCCGTCGACGTTGAGCGAAGCAAGCGTATCGCGCCACGCCTGCGGCAATGACGGATCATAGCTGCGCGAGGTCGGCAGCGCGTTGGGGAACACCACCTTCGTGCCGGGCGACAGCTCGGTATCGGCGCTGTTAAGCGCCATCAGCACCTCGGGCGTGGTGTGGAACATCTCCGCCAGCTTTTCCATCGGCGATCGGTAATAGAGGCCGGGCAGCTTGGCCTGTTGATCCTCGCCGTGCGGGATCGGGTTGATATAGGGGCCGGCGAGCGTGGCAGCGGTCAGCGCCAGCGTCTTGGTCGGCGTCCAGACTTGATAGGGCTTGAGCGCCGCCAGCGTCGGTGCATTGACCTCGCCGGTCTTCTTCAACCCGCGGCTTTCCTGAAATCCCTTGATCGCCGCGGTCAGCGACATGCCTTTCCTGCCGTCGAGCACGCCGGGCGAAAAGCCGAGGTTATCGAGGATCACCTGCACCTGAAGCACGCCCATATCGATGCCGGGCTTCGCAGCCGGCGTGGCCGGTGCCTGCGCCAAGGCCGCGCCTCCGCCGGCGAGGACAAGGGCGGCGGCGGCGAATAGCGTTTTCGGCATCGATTCAAACTCCTGACAGATACGCCTTGTCAGAACCGTCCAGCCGTCGCTTGTTTCCCCCGCGCAACGGAAATCGCTTGGTTCACAGGCGGCGGCGCAAATGCTCGACGCTGGTCAACGTCCCGGCGAGCGCCGGATCGGTGGCGCATTCCCGTTCGAGATCGGCGCGAATCTTCTCGATATCGTGTTCGGTGCGATGTTCGATGCCGATGAACTGGTTGCGTGCGCTTTCGAGCGCGCGGATCAGCTCGTCGAGCTTGGCCTGCATCGCCGCCGCGTCGCGATTTTGCGAATTCTGGATCAGGAACACCATCAGGAAGGTGATGATCGTCGTCGCCGTATTCACCACCAGCTGCCAGGTATCCGAATAATGGAACGCCGGCCCGGTCAACAGCCACAGCAGGATCAACCCCAGCGCCATGACGAACGCCAACGGCTGGCCGGAGAAAAAGGCAATCCGCCCGGCGAGATATGTGAAGAAACGATCGACCACGGCTCATCTCCCGATCAGCCGAGCACCTCGCCAAATGCGCGGACCATCGCGGCTTCGTCGCCACTCCATACCGCGGCCGAGACTGCGATGAAATCGGCGCCGGCCGCGATCAGCGGCGGCGCGTTGACCGGCGTGATCCCGCCGATCGCGACCGACGGCAGTTCGAACATCGTCGCCCACCATGACAGGATCGAAGGCTCGGGGTGATGGCTCACCTGCTTGGTCGTGGTCGGATAGAAGCTGCCGAACGCGACATAATCGGCCCCCGCCTCGCCCGCCTCCATCGCCAGGTGGCGGCTGTCATGACAGGTCACGCCGATCTGCACGGTCGGCCCGAGGATCGAGCGCGCATCGCGCACGTCGCCATCGTCCTGCCCGAGATGGACGCCGTCTGCGCCGAGCCGCTTGGCCAGCGACACGCTGTCGTTGACGATGAACGCGACATCGTGATCGGCGCAGATCGCCTGGAGCGGCTCGGCGAGCCGCGCCGCCGCATGCTGATCCATATCCTTCACGCGAAACTGGAACGCCGCCACCGGCCCCGCGCCCAGCGCGCGCGCCAGCCGCTCGGGAAACGCGTCGCCGACATCGCGCGGCGAGATCAGGTAGAGCTGGCACGGCTCACGCTTGTCGTCGCGCTGAAAGCTCGCCGCAAAATCCGGATCGAGCGGATCGAGGTCGTCGTCCGTCATGCCACCACCGCCAGGATAAGTCGGGTCCACGATCAGGCCGCGTCCGGCGTCTTGTCGACCGAGGCGGTGTAGATCTGGTCGATCGCCTCCGCCAGCGCGGCGTTGAACGCGGCGTCGCTCATCTGGTCGCGCAGGTCTTCGAGCAGCGCGCGGCTGAAGCTTGCGATCATGCCCTTGTTGCGCGCGAGTTCGGCGCAGGCTTCCGGGCGGTGGAATCCGCCGGAGAGCGCCACCACGCGCAGCACGCGCGGGTGATGGATCAGCGGCTCGTAACTGCCGCGCTCGGCGGGGAGCGACAGCTTGAGCATCACCGGCGGGCCGGCTCGATCAGCGTCGAGCGCCGCTTCGATCTCGGCGGCGAGCAGGCGATCCGCGGCCGCGCGCTCGGGGCTCTTGATGTTCACTTCGGGCTCGATGATCGGCATCATGCCGAGCGCGGCGACCTCATCGGCGATCTCGAATTGCTGCGCGACGATATTCGCGATCCCGTCGCGATTGGCGAGATTGACGACCGAACGCTCCTTGGTACCGAACACGCCCAGCGCCTTCGCGCGGGTGAGCAAATCCGTCAGCCCGGGGATCGGCTTCATCAGCTGGACGCCGTCGGCTTCGGCCTCAAGTCCCTTGTCGATCTTGAGGAACGGCACGACGCCGCGATCGTGGAGCAGCTGCGGCACCGGCTTGCCATCGGCGGCGCCGTCCATCGTCCGCTCGAACAGGATAGCCGCGAGGACTTTGTCACCCGAAAACGCCGGCGCGGTGATGATGCGTGCCCGCATCTGATGGATCAGCGCGAACATATCCTCGTCGCTCGACCACGCGCCGTCGTCGATTCCATATGCTTTCAGCGCCTTGGGGGTCGATCCGCCCGATTGGTCGAGCGCGGCGATGAAGCCTCTGCCCTCGCGCATCTTTGCGGTCATCTCGGCGGTATTCATGCACTCTCCCCTCGGCACGGCGGTTGCTCGCGTGCCTGATAGCCAGCGCTGCGCCCCCCGGCAACGCAGCGAATCTGTCGAGCCGCCCCGCAGCGGCCCCTTGTTCTTGCTGCAGCGCAGCGTATCTCCCGCCGATGACAGCATCCGACCATCACGCCCCCGGCCTGTCCGGCACCGTCACGCTGCTGATCGCGGTCGCGTGCGGCGCGATGGTCGCCAACCTCTATTATGCGCAGACGCTGATCGATACGATCGGCCCCGAAGTCGGCCTGTCGTCGCGATCGGCGGGGATGATCACCACGCTGACTCAGCTCGGCTACGGGCTCGGCCTCGCGCTCGTGGTGCCGCTCGGCGATCTGTTCGAGAACAAGCGGCTCGCACTGATCGCCACTGCCGGCGCGATCGTCGCGTGCCTCGGCATCGGCCTGTCGGAAGGACCGCTGACCTTTCTCGCCGCATCGTTCGTCACCGGCGTCTGCGCGACCGGCGCGCAGGTGCTGCTGCCGCTCGCCTCGCAACTCACGCCCGAAGACCAGCAGGGCCGGGTGATCGGCCGGATCATGGCCGGGCTGCTCACCGGGATCATGCTCGCGCGGCCGGCGGCGAGCTTCCTGTCGGCGGCGATCGGCTGGCGCGCGATCTTCTTCGGCTCGGCGGCGCTGATGGCGGTGATCGGCGTGCTGCTGCTGCTGATCTGCCCGAGCCGAACGCCCGAGGCGAAACTGGGCTACGCCGCGATCCTCCGCTCGACGCTTACGCAATTGCGCGATCGTCGCGCGCTTCGGATGCGCGCTTTCTATCAGGCGATGATGTTCGCCGCCTTCAACCTGTTCTGGACCGCCGCGCCGCTCACCCTGCTCCACCATTTCCATTTCTCGCAGACGCAGGTCGCCTTGTTCGCGCTCGCCGGCGCCGGCGGTGCGCTCGCCGCGCCGCTCGCCGGCTGGCTCGCCGACAAGGGGCTGAGCTGGTGGACGAGCCTCGCCGCGCTGGCGATCCTTACGCTCGGCTTCATCGGCGCAGTGCCCGCGGTCGCGGCGATGAGCGTGATCGCCTTCGCCGCCGCCGCGATCCTGATCGACGCCGCGGTGCAGCTCAATCAGATCACCGGCCAGAAGATCATCTTCGCGCTGTCGAAGGACGAGCGCTCGCGGGTCAATTCGGCGTATATGACGGT
Source organism: Sphingomonas koreensis (assembly GCA_006438735.1). Classification (GTDB taxonomy): domain Bacteria; phylum Pseudomonadota; class Alphaproteobacteria; order Sphingomonadales; family Sphingomonadaceae; genus Sphingomonas; species Sphingomonas koreensis_A. The sequence continues at coordinate 1,313,944 of RCZF01000001.1, forward strand.
GATGTTCGTGGTCGGCGCGACAGGATCGCTGATTGGCTCGGCGAGCTACGGCGCTGGCGGCTGGACCGCGAGCGCGATCGCCGGCGCGGCGATTGGCGGGGTGACGCTGGCGGCGTTCGTGCTGTTCGATCGCGGTGTCAGCCGCGACGACGGCTAAAAGCCCGCCACCAGCGCACGGATTACGCCGCGCAGCCAGGCGAGCCCGGCATCCTCGTCGAACTTGCCGTGCCACAGCATCATCAGATCGATGCCGCCGCTCTCCTCTGGCGCATCGAGCGCCACCACCGCTCGCGCATCGTCGCGCTCGGCGAAGCGCCGCGGCACCAGCGCGACCATATCGGTGCGCCCGACGATCGCGATCGCGGTCAGCGCGTCGTAGACGGCGGCCGAATCCTCGCCGATGTCAGCGGCCACCGCCTCTCCGGTGTCGGCGATCACCTTGCGTTCGAGTACGCCGATCGGAGCCGCCGCGCGCAACGCCTCGAACGGCCGGCCGACGGCGATCGTCAATCGCGGCGCTGCGGCCAGCGCATCGTGATCGAACGGCGCGTCGGCGAGCGGATTGTCGGCTGCGGCGATCCACACCAATTCCTCACGATACAACCGCTCCTTGGTCAATCGAGATGGGACACGCGTAAACGCGCCGAGCGCGAGATCGACGCTGCTTTCGTCGAGTTCGGACAGCAGTTCAGGGCCGAGCGGCTGGATCCGCACGACCACGTCGGGCGCAATCGCTCGAAGACGCGCGATCAGCTCTGGCACCAGCAAAACGCAGAAATAAGCCCCGGCCGCGATCGTGAAGCGGCGCGTCGCGCTCGCCGGTTCGAACACCGTGGGAGACAGCGCGCCGCGCAACTGCACGAGCCCCTCGCGCACACCCGGCGCGATCTCCTCGGCACGCGCTGTCGGTTGCAGCCCGCCGGGGGCGCGGACGAACAGCGGATCGTCGATCGCCCGGCGCAGCCGGCCGAGCGCGTGGCTGATCGCCGATTGCGTCAATCCCAGTCGCGCCGCCGCGCGCGTGACGCTGCGCAATTCATACAGCGTGTCGAACACGCGCAGCAAATTGAGATCGACCTCGACCATGAACATCCTTCATACACGAATGGACCAAATATCATTAGGTCTAATTGTGCAGCGCACTATATCCCGATCAGCCGCCATTCGCCTGTTGTGTATTGCGATGGCGGCCCATTCATTTTGCCGATACCTAAATTTTCGACAGGGGTAAGACCGTGGCTGACCGCTCGCCTTCTTTTGAAACCGATCAGCGCCTGCGTGATGGCGAGCCACAGGTCGAGGGGCACGACGTGGTCGGCGACGAATTCATCGAGGAACAGCATGAGGACGTCGTAGCCGAGCGCAAGAAGCGCAGCCTGCGCAAGCCGCTGCTGCTGCTTGCCCCCGTCATCATCCTGATCGGCGCGCTGTTCTTCTATTTGCACGGCGGGCGCTACGAAGCGAATGACGACGCCTTCCTGCAATCCGGCCTCGTGTCGGTCAGTCCCAATGTCGCCGGCCGCGTGATATCGGTCGAGGTGCAGAACAATCAGCACGTCAAGAAGGGCGATGTTCTGTTCCGCCTTGATCCGGCGCCCTTCCAGACCGCGGTCGATCAGGCGCAGGCCGCGCTTGCCGCTGCGCGCACTCAGGTCGGCTCATTGCGCGCCAACTTCCGCCAAGGGCAATCCGAACTCGCCGCCGCGCGCGACAAGGTGACCTTTGCCGCCCGCGAAGCAGCGCGCCAGAAGGAATTGCTCGGCGAGGGCATCTCCAGCCAGGCGCAATACGATCAGGCGCAGCTCGCGCTGCAGAACGCGCGCCAGGCGATCCAGACGACCAACCAGTCGAACGCCAGCGTAGAGGCGCAGCTGACCGGCAACGTCAACGCGCCGCTCGACCAGCAGCCCGGCGTCCAGCAGGCGCAAGCCGCGCTCGATCGCGCCAAACTCAATCTGAGCTACACCGTGATCCGCGCCGCGCAGGACGGTATCGCCGCGAACGTCGATCAGCTCCAGGTCGGAGATTATGTCGATGCCTCGAAGCCGGTGTTCACGCTCGCCGGCACGCACATCTGGGTGCAGTCGAACTATAAGGAAAACCAGCTGCGCTACATGCGGCTCGGCCAGCCGGCCGAGATCAAGATCGATGCCTATCCCGATCTGAAGCTCCACGGCCATGTCGAAAGCTTCTCGCCCGGCACCGGCAACAGCTTCGCGGTGCTGCCGGCGGAGAACGCAACGGGCAACTGGGTCAAGGTCGTCCAGCGCCTGCCGGTCGACATCTCGATCGACAATCCGCCGACAGACGTGCCGCTTCACGCTGGGCTCAGCGTCGAAGTGACAGTCGATACCGGGCACAAGCGCCACCTGTTCGGCCCCGATACGCCGCCGGCCACCCCCGCTCACCCGCAGCATCCGGTCAACGCCGCCAACCAATGAGCACGGACGCCGCCCAATATCCGGCCGTGGGAACGCGGCGGTTCATCACCGCGTCCGTGATGGCGGCGACGGTGATGAACTCGCTGGACTCGACGATCGCCAACGTCGCGCTGCCGCACATGCAGGGCAGCGTGTCGGCGTCGCAGGACCAGATCACCTGGGTGTTGACGTCGTACATCGTCGCCGCGGCGATCATGACGCCGCTGACCGGCTGGCTCGCCGGCCGCTTCGGGCGCAAGCGGCTGATGCTCTATTCGATCGTCGGCTTCACCATCGCTTCGGGGCTGTGCGGGCTCGCCACCTCGCTCGGCGAACTCGTCGGTTTCCGCTTGTTGCAAGGCGTGTTCGGCGCCGCTTTGGTGCCGATGAGCCAGGCGATCCTGCTGGACATCAACCCGCCCGAGCGCCACGGCCCAGCGATGGCCGTGTGGGGCATGGGCGCGATCCTCGGCCCGATCGTCGGCCCCGCGCTCGGCGGCTATCTCACCGACAGCTATTCATGGCGCTGGGTGTTCTACATCAACCTGCCGATCGGCGTTCTGGCCTTCGCCGGGCTATGGTTCTTCCTGTCCGAGACCAAGAACGCGCTGCGCGTGCGGCTCGATCTGTTCGGCTTCGCGATGCTCGCCTTGGGCATCGCTTCCCTGCAGGTGATGCTCGATCGCGGGCAGCAGCTCGATTGGTTCTCGTCGCTGGAGATTTGCATCGAGGCGGTCTGCGCCGTCACCTTCTTCTACATGTTCATCGTCCACACGCTGACCGCGAAGAACCCGTTCATCGATCTCGCGCTGTTCAAGGATCGCAATTTCCTGTTCGGATCGATCTTCGGCTTCTTCCTCGGCGTGCTGATCTTCGCGGTACTTGCGCTGCTGCCGCCGATGCTCGAAGGGCTGATGGGCTATCCGGTCGTTACCACCGGCCTCGTCACCGCGCCGCGCGGGCTCGGCACGATGATCTCGATGATCGCGGTCGGTCAGCTCATCAAGCGCGTCGATCCGCGCATCCTGATCGGTGCCGGCATGGCGCTGGTCGCCTGGTCGACCTACAAGATGGCCGGCTTCTCGCTCGGCATGGACGAATCGCTGGTGATCTCGACCGGCTTTATCCAGGGGCTAGGCACCGGCCTCGTGTTCGTGCCGCTGTCGACGATCGCCTTCGCCACGCTCGACGTGAAATATCGCAACGAAGGCACCGCGATGTTCACGCTAATCCGCAACATCGGTTCGGCGATCGGCATCTCGGTGCTGCAGGCGATGACGATCCGCAACGGCGCCACCGTCCACGCCCGGCTGGTCGAGGGCATCCGGCCGGACAATCCCAACATCGCGCGCTCGATGCCGTCGATCGATTTCTCCTCGGTGTCGAGCCTGGCGCGGATCAATGCGGAGATCACCCGCCAGGCGGGCATGGTCTCCTATATCGACGCCTTCTACGCGCTGTTCATCACCATCCTCGTTATCTCTCCGCTGATCCTGTTCATGCGCCCGCCGCGCAAGAAGGCCGGCGACGAGCCCATGACCATGCATATGGACTGACCAGATCATGACCGTGTTCCCCAAGCTCCGCACCGCCCTGATCGGGCTGACCGCCGCGACCGCGCTCGCCGGCTGCACCGTCGGCCCGAATTTCGAGCGGCCCGCGGCGCCGTCGCAGAGCGGCTATCTGTCACCGAGCGACCGCACGCCCGTCCCCGCCGCGGGGCCGACGGCGCTCGCGGGCCAAGGCCCCGATCTGCGCTGGTGGACCGCGTTCAACTCACCGCAACTGAACGATCTCGTCGATCAGGCGATCGCCCACAACGCCAGCCTAGAAGCAAGCAACGCGACGCTCGCCGCCGCGCGCCAGGAAGTCGCCGCCGCGCGCGGCCGCCAGCTGCCGCAGATCGACGCCAATGCCCGCGCCGAGCATGAAGAGGCGAACCTCGCCGCGTTCGGTTTCCAGCCCGGCGCGCTGCCCGGCCTGAGCTCCAACCCGGTGTTCGATCTCTACACCGTCGGCGGCGGGATCAGCTACGATCTCGATCTGTTCGGCAAGCAGCGCCGGCGCGTCGAGCAAGCCGCCGCGCAGGCTGAGGCGCAGCAACGCCAGACCGAGGCCGCGCACCTGACGCTCGCCGGCCAGGTGGTCAATCAGGTGCTGACGGTCGCCGCAATCCGCGCGCGGATCGACACCGCCAATTCGCTGCTCGCCGACGATCAGCGCAACGTCGATCTCACGCAGAAGCGCAAGGATGCCGGCGAAGGCACGCTGACCGAAGTCCTCAACGCGCAAAGCCAGTTCCAGGCCGATCGCGCCGAAATCCCCCAGCTCGGCCAGCAGCTCGACGAGGCGCGCCATCTCCTCGCCACGCTGATCGGCATCGCGCCGTCGGATCTCGGCCCGACCGATTTCGATCTCGATACGCTCGCGCTCCCGGCGCAAATTCCGGTCAGCCTGCCGTCCATGCTGGTCCACAAGCGGCCCGACATCCTGCAGGCCGAGGCCAATCTCCACGCCGCCACCGCCGCGGTCGGCGTCGCTACCGCCTCGATGTATCCCGACATCACGCTCGGCGGCACGCTGACGCAGGGCTCGCCCTCGATCGGCAATCTGCTGTCGAGCACGTACCGCGGGCTCGACATTTTCGGCGGCCTCACCGCGCCGATCTTCCACGGCGGCACGCTGAAGGCCGAAAAGAGCGCCGCCGTGCAGCGCGCCAAGGCGGCTGACGCGACCTATCGCCAGACCGTGCTCGACGCCTTCCGCCAGACCGCCGATCTGCTCGATGCGATCCAGAGCGACGCGCGCTCGGTCGCCAACCAGCAGGAATCGGTCGATGTCGCGGCGCATTCGCTGCAGCTGTCGCGCCGCAGCTTTCAGGTCGGCAATTCGGGGCTGCTCCAGATCCTCGATTCGCAGCGGCTTTACGAGCGCGCCCGCTCGAACCTGGTCGAAGCGCGCGCGCGGCAATATGTCAACGCCGCCCGCCTCTACGTCGCCACCGCCGGCGGTTGGACCGGCCCGGCCGCCGCGCCGGTCGATGGGCACGATAATCTTCGAGAACGGTGACAGCCACTGGGCTTTCCGGCGGCTCCAGCGATTTCAGCGGCTCAACTTGCGCAGTGAGTGAGCCGGTTACGCGGCGACCAAACCTGGGAGAAAGATCGCCGTCGATCGTGAGGTCGGAGACCGGTCAAATAAAGCAGACCGATTGGACAGAGCGTCGATCAGGATATGCCGGATGCTGTTCCACATAGGCATCAATCGTGAGACGATGAACCTCCATGAATTGTGGACTGGAATATTCACGCGCCAACACTTTCCCGTATAACGCCCAGCATGACGGTGACGCGCCGAAATAAGGGCGAGCGTCTCTCGACCGTGCCTTCAATTCCACTTTGTAATCAGGGCATATTTCAAGGACCCGCTTGCTCATATAGAGAGCTTACTGCCGCTCATTATGTCCGCAATAGCTAGCTACATACTCCTTTAAACGACCGCTATTGGCCAATTTTCCTACCCGCCCCGCCCCTCCCTGCCATCGCGTCGCGCGCCGTCAGGGAACGTTGTGGCGGACCGCCGCAAGGCAAGGGCATTTCTACGGGTGCACCTGCCATGCAATCGCGCTACAGCGCCTCCTGTAACCGTTTCCATGATGCAGAGGATGCTCGATGACCCTGCCCCTCACTCGCCGGTCGATGCTTAAGGCGGGCGGCGCGCTTGCCGGGTTCGCCCTCATGCCCCGCGCGGCGCTTGTTGCCGCCAGCGACGGAATCGAAAGTCTGATCGCGAAGATGACGCTCGCCGAAAAGGCCGGCCAGCTCTCCTGCTTCGGCGACGCCATTCGCCCGCCGCGGATTCCGTTCAATCCCAACGCAGTCAGCAGCAACGCCGCCGCGCAGCTCGCCGATATCAAGGCGGGCAAAATCGGCATGCTGTTCAACGGCGTCGGCGTCTCGGGCGCGCGCCGGGCGCAGAAGATGGCGATCGAGCAGAGCCGGCTCAAAATCCCGCTGGTGTTCGCCGGCGACGTGATCCACGGCCTCGCCACCGTCTTCCCGATCCCGATCGCCGAGGCGGGCGCGTTCGACCCCGATCTCGCCGAGCGGACCGCGCGCGCCGCGGCATTGGAAACTACCGCGGTCGGCATGCACTGGACCTTCGCGCCGATGGTCGATGTCGCGCGCGACGAGCGCTGGGGCCGCGTTGCCGAGGGTTCGGGCGAGGACAGCTATCTCGGCCAGCAACTGGCGCGCGCGCGCATCCGCGGCTTTCAGGGCACCGACCCGACCGATCCGACGCGCGTCGCCGCCTGCCCCAAGCATTTCGCCGCTTACGGCGCGGTCGAGGCGGGGATGGAATACAACACCGTCGACGTGTCGATGGAGACGCTGCGTGAAATCCACTTCCCGCCGTTCCAGGCCGCGTTCGATGCCGGCGCGCTGACCACCATGTCGGCGTTCAACGACATCAACGGTGTGCCGGCGAGCGGCAACCACTGGTTGCTGACCGATCTGCTGCGCGACGAATGGCATTTCCGCGGGCTGGTCGTTTCGGATTACACCGCCGACGAGGAGTTGATCGCGCATGGCTATGCCGCCGATGGGCGCGACGCGGCGAAGAAGGCGTTCACCGCCGGCGTCGACATGTCGATGCAGAGCGGGCTCTACAACAAATGGTTGCCCGATCTCGTCGAGAAGGGCGAGGTGCCGGTGGCGCTGGTCGATGCCTCGGTGCGGCGCGTGCTGATGCTCAAGGAGCAGCTCGGGCTGTTCGACAATCCCTATCGATCGATGGATTACACCCGCGAAAAGACGCAGGTAGCGATGCCGGCGACGCGCGCGCTGTCTCGCGAAGCCGGCGCGCGCTCGATCGTCCTGCTCAAGAACGAGGGCGCTCTGCTGCCGCTCGGCAAGGCGCCGGGCAGGATCGCGCTGATCGGCCCGTTCGGCGACGACAAAGCCAATCTCGCCGGGGCATGGGCACTCATGAACGACGAATCGATCGGGGTGGACATCGCCTCGGGCATTCGCGCCAAGCTCGCCGATCCGGCGGCGCTGACGGTCATCAAAGGCTCGGACGTGGAGAAGCCGATCGCCGGCGGCATCGCTGCGGCAGTGGCGGCAGCGCAGGCGGCCGATCTCGTCATCCTGGCGATCGGCGAGGATCAAGGGATGTCGGGCGAGGACCAATCGCGCGTGGCGATCGTCGTGCCACCGGCGCAACAGGCGCTGGCCGAGGCAGTGGCGGCGACCGGCAAGCCGGTGATCGTGCTGCTCAAGCACGGCCGCGCGCTGGCGCTGCAAGGCGCGGTGAAGAACGCACCGGCGATCCTGGCGTGCTGGTTCCTCGGCAGCGAGACGGGCACCGCAGTGGCCGACGTGCTGTTCGGCGACGTTGTCCCCTCAGCCAAGCTATCCGCGAGTTTCCCCAATTATTCGGGCCAAGAGCCCTATTTCTACGATCACCGCCCGACCGGCCGCCCTGCGCCTGATGAGGGCGATCAATCGTACAAAGCGCGCTACCGCGAGACCAAGAACGAGGCGCTGTACCCATTCGGGCACGGGCTGAGCTATACCGACTTCTCGCTTTCGGACTTGCAGGTCGGGGCGACGCTGTCGTGGGACGGCGAGGTCACGGTGTCGGCGCTGCTGAGCAATGCAGGCAAGCGCGCAGGGACCGAGGTCGTGCAGCTTTATATCCATGATCCGGTGGCGAGCCGGACGCGGCCGGTACGCGAGCTGAAAGGATTCGAGCGCGTGACACTGGCGCCGGGTGCGTCGCGACGGGTGCGCTTCATCTTGAAGCGCAGCGATCTGCAATTCTGGGGCGACAACGGCTGGACGGCCGAGCCGGGCGCGTTCGACGTTTGGATCGGCACGTCGTCGGTGGATGGGCTGCAGGGATGCTTCAACCTCGTTGCGGCGTGAGCTCGATCGCATCGCTGTGAGCGTGATCGATTCCGGCGGTGCCGGTCTGCTTATTTGACCCGATTAGCGAGCGCGCCACGAAGTCTTGCTATCAGCAGGGAGGGAATTAGCCCTACGACTGCGCCGACCGCGCCAAAGGCGAAAACAAAGGCGGCAACGATTGGAACAAAGTCGATATATCCGCCTTTCCAAGCTTCTATCCGGAGCGTCGCGAGCGTGTAGAATACGGGGGCCAAGGCGACGGCCAAACTGATCGGCAACCGTCTGCGGTTCACGAATAGCTGGATGAGGAAGTTGGCCGCGGCCGTCGCCTCGGCCGCTGCCCACAGGAATTCACCGAAGCCATCCATTTTCCGTGCTCGATCGCTGCCGCGGACATGGATTATATAGTGGTTGACCGCGTGGCCACATGCCGAATTGCCGGCGGCCGGTTGCCGCGCAATCAGCCGTGTCAGACTATTGAGCTCGCGCACCCCCTTGCCTCGCGGCGGCAATCCCGCGAAAGCTGCGACGCTCAACGAGGGGAAGCACGCATGTCGATCCTGTCCGACCGCTGGATTCGTGACGCGGCGCTCAAGCACCGCATGATCGAGCCGTTCGAGGATGGTCAGCGCCGGGCGGGATGCATCAGCTACGGCCTGTCCTCATATGGCTATGATGCCCGCGTGTCTGACGAATTCAAGATTTTCACCAACGTCGACAGTGCGATCGTCGATCCCAAGAATTTTGCCTCGAACAGCTTCGTCGATCGCAAGACCGATGTGTGCATCATTCCGCCCAACAGCTTTGCGCTGGCGCGGACGGTTGAGTATTTCCGCGTGCCGCGCGACGTGCTGGTGATCTGCCTCGGCAAATCGACTTATGCTCGGTGCGGAATCATCGTCAACGTAACGCCGCTCGAGCCTGAATGGGAAGGTCATGTGACGCTGGAGTTTTCCAACACTACCCCCCTGCCCGCGAAAATCTACGCCAATGAAGGCGCGTGCCAGTTCCTGTTTCTGAAGGGCAATGAGCCCTGCGAGACGAGCTACGCCGATCGCGCCGGCAAATATATGGGCCAGCGCGGCGTGACGCTGCCGAAACTGTAAGCCAAAAAAAAGGGCGACCCCAAGGCCGCCCTGTTCGCGCCGTCGCTGGCTCGAAGCTCAGAAATCGTTGCGATATTGTTCGTTGCCGATGAAGCCCATCTTGGTCACGCCCGAGCGCTTGATCACCGCCAGGATCTCATCGACCTTGGCGTAGCGCGCCTGCGGATCGGGCTGGAAGTGTAGTTCCGGCTCAGTCGGCAGCTGTAGCGAGGCATCGAGATATTGCCGCAGCGTCACGTCATCCACGGGGGCACCATTCCAGGCAACCTGCCCGGTCGGATCGATCGTGATCTTGTTCTTGTCAGGCTGCACAACCTGCGGTTGATCGCTGTTCTGCGGCAGATCCACCTTCACAGCGTGGGTCTGGGGCGGAATGGTGATGATGAACATGATGATGAGCACGAGCAGGACGTCGATCAACGGCGTCATGTTCAGGTCCATCATCGGCTCGCCGTCGTCGTTGCCACCGGCCATTGCCATAATTCTTACTCCTCAACCGCGTCGTCAGAGACGCGTGACGGCGCTGCCCGCGGGGGGCTGCGAAATGAAACCGACGCGCGCGAAGCCGGCCGACTGCATGGTGTAGATCGCCCCGCCCACGCATTTGTAAGGCGTGTTAACGTCGGCGCGAATGTGCACTTCGGGCAGATCGTCGGCGGTGATATTATCGCCCAGCCGAGCCACTTCCGCCTTCAGCTTGTCGACGCCGCGCTGCAGCAGCTCGTCATGGCCGACCTGCGTCATGTTCCAATACACCTGGCAATTGCCGGCATCATCGGATCGGATCGACAGGTTGACGTTTTCGGGCTTCGTCACCGTCGGGTCGAACTTCACGTCGGGCAGCTTGACCTTCACCGTCTGAAGGACGACCGGCACCGCGATCAGGAAGATGATCAGGAGCACCAGCATGACGTCCACCAGCGGCGTCGTGTTGATGTCCGACATCGGAGTTTCGGTGGTATCGCCACCAACGCTCATCGCCATTTGCGAACTATCCTCTGCATTCTCTAACGCCGCCGGCCACAACGGCCGCGGCGGGCGGGGCCGCGCGTGGCGGCCCCGTCAGCTCGTTCTTACTTGCGCGTCGGCACGCCACCGGCCTGGCCAGCGGTGGCCGTCGCACCGGCAGGCTTCGCAACGGGAGCCGTGCGGCCTTTCACTTCGGGGCGAACAGCGCCGTCCGACGCGAGATAGCCGAGAACGTCGTTCGAGAAGGCGCTGAGGTCTTCGGCGATCGACTTGTTGCGGCGCTGCAGCCAGTTGTAGGCAAGCACGGCGGGAACGGCGGTGACGAGACCGAGCGCGGTCATGATCAGCGCCTCGCCGACCGGGCCGGCAACCGCGTCGATCGACGCCTGGCCCGACGAACCGATCTTGATCAGCGCGCGGTAGATGCCGATCACGGTGCCGAACAGGCCGATGAACGGCGCGGTGGCGCCGACCGTGGCGAGAAACGCAAGACCCGAATTGAGGTCCGAGTTGATCGCCGCTTCCGAGCGCGCGAGCGATCCGTGCAGCCAATCATGCGCCTCGACCGGATCGGTCAAACGACCGAACTGGTCTTTCGCCGAAAGGCCGTCGTCGACGAGCTGGCGATAGGCCGAATTCTTGTCGAGCTTGGCCGCGCCTTCGCGCAGATTGGCCGACTGCCAGAAACCTTCGCGCACGCGCTTGGCCTGGTTGCGCACCTTCTGCTGTTCGAACAGCTTGGTGAACATGATGTAGAGCGACACGACCAGGAACAGCACCAGGATGGTGAAGACGGTGACGGAGATGATGCCGCCCTGCTGCAGCATCGGGATAAGGCCGTAGGGGTTGTCGCCAGCGGCGGCCGGGGCTGCAGTGGTGCCAGCGGCGAGGATGGTGGTGAGCATTTCAGGTATTTCCTTCAACTAAAGAGCGGTGAGAACCCACGCGGGCTCTTCGACTGAAATCAATCTTGCGGAATCTTCCAAACAACGCGGCGCGATTGGGTAACAGAGATCGGCGCACCGTTCTGATCCTTGGCAGGGGTATACCGACCGCGACGCGTAAGCGCCCGACAGGCGGCCTCATCGAGATCGGAATGCCCGCTCGAACTGGTCGTGTGGCAATTCTCGACCCGGCCACTCGTGTTGATCGTCCACGAGATACTGGTCGCGCCCTCTTCGTTGCCGCGAAGCGCACTCGGCGGATAGTCATCCGTCGTGATCCAGTCGGCCGGATTACCCTTGGCTCCAGCAGCCTGTGAAACGCGAGGCGCAGGCGGTGCAGGCGGCGCCGGCGGCGCAGCCTTGGGCGTTAGGTTGATCGTCGGCGGTGGCGTCGTCACCGTCTGGATCTGGACCGGCGGCGTCGGCGTGCGCACGATCGGCGGTGGCGACACGACCGGCGGCGGCGTCATCGGCTGATCGGGCGGCGGCGGTGGCGGGGGAACGTCCGGCGGCGGCGGCGGCGGCGGCGGCGCGACGTCAAATGTATCCATCTTGTTCGCCACCTTCTTGACGTATTGATACGCCAGGCCGGTAACAAACGCATATCCGAGCGCCGCGAGAACCACCGCGACGATCACGATCGCCACGACGCGGTTGCTGCTCTGATTCCTGTCAGCGTAGGCCATTCAGAAACATCACTCCTCAATTCCTGTAGCCGGTGCCGGCCCCAATGTTTTGCGTCGATGCCGGCCATTACGACCTGCGCGCACCGACCCACTTGCCCTTAGGGCTAGCGTAACCTTCAGCAGAGCGCGAGTCTCTATCGTCACAAAAAGCGAGACGCAACGCTTTGTCTCACGCAACAAACGTACAACCGTGCTGTGGCAGAATTATTTCTGTATAATTTCGATACCATCGCGTAACGCTGACGCATGATTAACGGTTCCAAACCAACGTTTGCGGCGCTTATCCTAACCGCTGCACTTTGCTCCTCTCCAGTTGTCGGACAATCATATCGACCGACAACTAATCAGGCAAGCGGATCAGATGCTGCGTTGCCGCATTACGCAGATTTCGCGCAATTGGTGCTCGCCGCTCCGCTGATCGTCGATGTGACGATTCGCAGCACGGTGGCAATCACCGGGGCCGAGGCGGCCGGCGTTTCGCCGGGCTTCGCGCGGCTTTATGTCGAGGCAGACGTCAATGCGTTGGTGCGTGGCACGGCCGGGGTGCCGCCGCGAATCGGCTATATCGTCGATCTGCCGGTGGATGATCGTGGTCGCGCGCCGCGGTTGAAAAAGGCACGTGTGCTGCTGTTCGCGCGCCCCGTGGCGGGCCGGCCGAACCAGCTTCAACTGATCGCCAAGGACGCACAGCGACGCTGGACGCCAGCCGCTGACGCGTTGACGCGCAAGATCGCCCAGGAGGCGGTTGCCACCGATGCACCCCCCGTGATCACCGGCGTCGGCCACGCATTCCACGTTCCTGGGTCGCTGCCCGGTGAGGGCGAGACGCAAATCTTTCTCTCGACCGAGGATGGCAGGCCGGTATCGCTCGATATTCTGCGCCGCCCCGGCGAGGAGCCGCGCTGGGCGGTCGCGCTCAGCGACGTGACCGACGCTGCCGCCCGCCCGCCCGAGCGCGACACGTTGCTGTGGTATCGCCTCGCCTGTGCGCTGCCGCCGCGCTTGCCGTCGTCGAGCCTCGACGCAGCCGACCCGGCCAATGCCGATCTCGCGCAGCAGGACTATCGCTACGTATTGCAATCGCTGGGGCCGTGCGACCGTCGGGCGGCGTATTGAGGGGATGTAAGACGGGCGGGCCTACCGCCGGTGCCGCACCAGCGTCATGCCGATCGATTCGCCGGCCTCGGCGATCGCCAGTTTGACGATCGTCACCGCCACGCGCGACACACGTTTGTCCTGCAGGAACAGCGTTTCGGCGATGTGATCGGCGACCGCCTCGATCAGCGTGAAATGCAGCCCGGCGGGAAAGCGCGTCGCGGCGTGCTTGAGATCGAGGTAATTCTTCGAGGCCGACAGCGGCGTTTCCGGCGCATAGCGATCGGCACAATCGAGATCGACCGTCAGCGAGATGCGCAGCGGCTGCGGCAGATGCGTCTCTTCGGAGTAAATGCCGGTGAGCACCGGCACTTCGAGGTCGTGCACTTCGAGTTGCAGGCGGTCCGAACGGTCGATCATCGCCGCGCCATAGCAGATCGCCGCGCCACGGCCAGCCGGCTCAGGCAGACGCGCTCGGCCGCGCCGATGCCGCCTTGTGCCAGCGACCGATATGCGTGCAGCTATCGATGTCGAGCTTGGCGCGGGCCGCGAAATCGACCGTCACCAGCGCGGTGATGTCGGCGAAGCTATAGGTGTCGCCGGCGATCCATTCGCTGGCGCCGAGCCGCGCGTCCAATCCTTCGACGAACGCTTTCCACATCACCGCGCCGCGCGTTGCAAGCTCGGGGATTTGCGCGATCGGCGGCCATTTTCCGGGCGCTGCGCGGTCCTTGAGGCCGGGCACGGTGTTGCGAAAGGCATAGACTGCCGCGGCATAACCGTCGCTTTCGATCCGCCGCGTCCACGATTCGGTTCGCGCGATCCCAAGGGCGTTGTCGCCGAACAACGGCGGCGCGGGATGCAGCGCCTCGAAATAACGGCAGATCGCCGCCGATTCGGTGATCACCTCGCCGTCGTCGAGTTCGAGCGCGGGCACCGCGCCGCGCGGATTGACCGCGAGATAAGTATCCCCGAGCTGCTCGTCGCGGCGCAGATCGACGTCCACGCGTTCCACCTCGATCTTCTTTTCGGCGAGATAAATGCGCACGCGGCGCGGGCTCGGCGCCCAGGCCGAATCATAAAGCTTCATCGCATTCGCCTCCAATCCGCTTGCGTTCGGCGCGGCCAAGGCTAATGCGCGCGCTCCCGGGCGTCTACCGTCCGCCGCGCAGGCCGTTGTCGATGCTGAGTTTCGTCCCCCTTGCCGATGTCGAGCCGCTGGCCGTCGAGCAGTTGCTCGACCGGGCGTTCGGCACCGATCGCCACGGCCGCACCGCTTATGCCGTGCGCGCCGGGACGACGGCGTTGCCAGCGTTGAGCTTCGCCGCGCTGGACGATGGGGCGCTGGTCGGCACGATCCAGTGCTGGCCGGTGGCGCTCACGCTCGACGCCGGCGGGATCGCGGCGATGACGATGGTCGGCCCGGTCGCGGTCGATCCGCCACGTCAGCAGACCGGCATCGGCCATGCGCTGATGGCACACCTGCTGGCGGCGGCGCAGGCAAGCGGTGCCGACGCGGCGCTGATGCTGATCGGCGATCCTGACTATTACGGCCGCTACTACGGCTTCACCGCCGATCGCACCGCGGCGTGGCGGCTGCCGGGGCCGGTCGAGCGCCACCGCCTGCTCGCGCGCGGCGCAGCGGTGCCTGACGGCGCGGGGATGCTCGGACCACGGACGGCCTGATCGGCTTTACGGCGAGCCGCGCCTCGCCTACCTCGCGGACTGTGCCGATGCCCGCCGCCCCCGATCTCGCCAGCCTCTCGTTCGCCGAGCTTGCCCGCCTGCAGGCCGAGGCCAAGCTGCCGCCGGTCGAGCAATGGAACCCGGCGCATTGCGGCGACAGCGAGATGCGCATCGCCCGCGACGGCACCTGGTTTCATCAAGGGAGCCCGATCGGCCGCAGCGACATGGTCCGGCTGTTTTCGACGATCCTCAGGCGCGAACCCGACGGCGGCTATGTCCTCGTCACCCCGGGAGAGAAGCTCGATATTGTGGTGGAGGACGCGCCATTCGTCGCGCTGGAGCTGAAGCGCGAGGGCGAGGGGCGCGACGCGCGGCTGGCGTTCCGGCTCAACACCGGCGACGTGGTGGTCGCCGGGCCCGAGCATCGGCTGCGCTTCGTCGATCGTGACGATGGCCCCCACCCCTATCTCACCGTCCGCGCGGGGCTTGAGGCGCTGGTGGCGCGGGCCGTCTATTATGATCTAGCCGAGATTGCGCTCGCCGTGGACGAAGCGCCGATCGGACTGTGGAGCGATGGCGCCTTCTTCGCGATGGAGCCGCCCGCATGACGCTGGTCGATCGCCTGCGCCACGCGCTCGAAACCGGGCCGGCGCCGCATACCATCCTGCTGACCGGCGACGGCCATGACGCCGACCTGATGGCCGACGAGACGCTGATGGCCGCCGCCGTGCTGGTGCCCGTCACCGATCGCGCCGAGCCCGGCGTGATCCTGACGCAGCGGACCGACACACTGAGGCGCCACGCCGGCCAGATCGCGTTTCCCGGCGGGCGCATCGATCCCGGCGACAATGACGCGATCGCCGCAGCACTGCGCGAGGCCGAGGAGGAAATCGGCCTGCCGCGCGACCGGGTGACGATCATCGGCACTGCCGACAGCTACCGCACCGTCACCGGCTTCCAGGTCACCCCCGTGATCGGCGTGGTGCCGCCCGATCTCGCGCTGACGCCGCACGAGGCCGAAGTCGCCGACGTGTTCGAAGTCCCCCTCGCCTTCCTGCTCGATACTGCCAACCATATCGAGGCGAGCATCGAATGGCAGGGACGCGAGCGGCATTATTACGAGATCACCTGGGACGATCGCCGCATCTGGGGCGCGACCGCGGCGATGATCGTCAATCTCTCGCGGCGGCTGCGATGGAGCGTCTGACGCTGCCCGACGCGGCGTGGCGGCACCGCGCCGGGCTCGCCGAGCTGGCGGCGTTGCTCGGCGAGGGGCAAGCGCGCTTCGTCGGCGGCGCGGTGCGCGACACGTTGCTCGGCCTGCCGGTCGCCGACGTGGACATCGCCACCGCGCTCGAACCCGCCGAGGTAATGGCGCGGCTGAAGGCCGGCGGCCTTCGCGTAGTGCCGACCGGCATTGCGCACGGCACCGTCACCGCCGTGCTGCCGGACGGACCGATCGAGGTGACGACGCTGCGCCACGATCTCGAAACCGATGGCCGCCACGCCGTCGTCGCCTTCACCGCCGATTGGCAGGCCGATGCGGCGCGGCGCGACTTCACCATGAACGCGCTCTACGCCGATCCGTCGACCGGCGCGGTGGTCGATTATTTCGATGGGCTGGCCGATCTCAGGGCCGGCCGCGTGCGCTTCATCGGCGATCCGCTCGAGCGCATCGCCGAGGATCATCTGCGGATCCTGCGCTTCTTCCGCTTCCACGCGCGATTCGGCGATGTTCCCGATCCCGCCGGCCTCGCCGCCTGCACCGCGCGCGCCAACGATCTCATGGCGCTGTCCCGCGAGCGGATCGCCGCGGAATTGCTCAAACTGCTCGTCGCCAAAGGCGCGGTCGAGACGATCGCGCTGATGGTCGATCGCGGCATCCTGGCGCCGGTGCTGCCCGAAATCGAGGCGGCGGGTGTGGCGCGGCTGGCAGCGCTTGCTGCGCGCGAAGGCGAAGCGGGGATCGCGCCCGACGCGATCCGCCGGCTCGCCGCGCTGCTGCCGGCCGATGCCAAGGTGACCGACCTGATCGGCGCGCGGCTGAAGCTTTCGAACGCCGATCGCAAGCGGCTGAACGCGGCGGTCGAACCGCTGGCGACGATGCCGTGGCGCGCGCTCGGCTACCGGCTCGGCATCACCGGCGCGATCGATCGTCTGCTGCTGTCCGATCGCCGTGACGCGCCGGCCGACGCGGCGGCGCTGGCCGGCTGGACGCCGCCGCAGCTGCCGCTGTCGGGCGGCGCGATCGTGGCGCGCGGCGTGGCCAAGGGCCCGGAAGTGGCGCGGCTGCTCCGCGCGATCGAACAGCAATGGATCGACGAGGATTTCCCCGACGCGGCGCGCGTCGAGGCGATCGCCGATCAGCTTGTCGGGGCGTGGTTGCGCTCGACCAGCAAGGCGTAAGCCGCATCGGGATCGAGCGGCCGGGCGTAGACATAGCCCTGCCCGCACGCGCAGCCGAGCGCCGCAAGCGTCTGCGCCAGCTCGTTGGTTTCGATTCCCTCAGCGGTGGTTTTCATGCCAAGCGCTTGGGCGAGGCTGAGGATCGCGCGGACGATCGCCACCTTGTCGCGATCCGCCAGCATGTCGGTGATGAAGCTCTGATCGATCTTGAGCACGTCGATCGGTAGTTTCTGGAGCTGCGCGAGGTTCGAATAGCCGGTGCCGAAATCGTCCATCGCCAGCGTCGTGCCCAGCGCCTTGAGCGCATGCATCGTATGCGAAATGCGATCGGGATCGGTGACGATCGCGCTTTCGGTGAGCTCGAGCGTGAAGCGATCGGCCGACAGGCCGGTATCGGCCAGCGCGCGTTCGACGAGCGGCGCGATGGTGTCACGCTGGACCTGGATCGCCGAGAGATTGACCGCGACGCCGACGCCGCAGTGCCCGCCCGCGCGCGCATCCCACGCCGCCAGCGTGCGCGCGGCGTGATCGAGCGCCCAGCGGCCGAGCGGGACGATCAGCCCCGATTCCTCGGCGACCGGGATGAATTCGCACGGCGAATGATCAACGCCGCGCTCGTCGGTCCAGCGTGCGAGCGATTCGAACGAGACGATGCGGCCGGTCGACAGGTCGCAGATCGGCTGGAAGGCGAGCCGCAGCTGACCGGCGTCGATCGCGCGGCGCAGCGCGGTTTCGATCTCGAACTGTTCGTGCGCGATGACGAATGCCTTCGCCTGATAGACTTCGGCGACGCCGCTGACCTTCGAGCGTTTGACCGCGAATTGGGCATGGCGGATCATCGCCTCGGCCTCATCCTCCGGCTTCGCGCTGAAGGCGATGCCGATCGAGCAGTCGATGCGGAATTCGAGATCGGACAGGCGGAACGGCGCGGCCAGCGCGGCGCGGATGCGGCGCGCGACATGGGTCGCCTCATCGGGCCCTTCGTCGAGCGTCAGCAGAATGCCGAATTCGTCGCCGCCGATCCGCGCCAGCGTGTCGCGGACGCGCAGCGCTCCCTTCAATCGCCGCGCGACGGTAATCAGCAATTCGTCCCCGGCGAGCGAGCCGAGACAGGCGTTGACGCGGCTGAAGCGATCGAGATCGACAACCATCACGGCGCAACCGGGCCGATCGGGCGTCCGCGCCGCGATGGCGTCTTCGAGCATGTCGGAAAAGCCGGCGCGATTGGGCAGGCCGGTGAGGCTGTCGGTCAGCATTTCGCGGCGCAGATGCTGTTCGGTGCGCACTTCCGACGTGCGATCGACCAGCGTGACGAGGCAGCGCTCGCGCGGATCGATCATCGCGCGCGCCAGCATCACCTTGTAATAATGGCAATCGACCGAGTCGCCGACTTCCCAGGGAAACTCCTCGCGATCCCCGACGCCGGCGAGAAAGCCTTGGACCCGTGCCCCGAGCAGCTTGGCCAGCGGCGACCGATCGGCCGACGTGCCGAGCCCGGCGTTGCTGAACGGCCGGTTGACCTCTTCGAAGCTGAATACGCCGTCCCGCACCGCGACGATCGCGGCCGGGATCGGCAACAATTCGAGCGCGCCGGGATTGGGCAGCGCCCGGGGGATGCCGCCTGTCTCGCCCACCTGGCGAACAGGTGGCGCGCTTGATGCGGGATCGGGCTGCTGGGCCACCATGCGCCAAAGCGTTAGGCGCAAGGCGTTAAAAGCTGCTGAACTTTACGTGTCGGTCAGGTTACGGCGGCGCGCACCGAAAAGGCGGGATCGCGGTGGCGATCGCTGCGCAGAATGTCGCCGAGGATCGCCGCCGCGCGCACGACGTCGCCATAGCCGAGATAAAGCGGCGTGAGGCCGAGCCGGAGAATGTCGGGATCGCGGAAATCGCCGATCACGCCGGCGGCGATCAGCGCCTGGCAGAGCGGATACGCCTCCGCGTGCCGGAACGAGACGTGGCTGCCGCGCCGCGCCGGATCGCGTGGCGACAGGCATTCGAGGCCGAGCGCATCTCCGGCGGCGGCCATGATGTCGAACAGGGCGGCGCTTTTCTTGGTGATCGCGGCGGGATCGGCCTCGAGCATCACATCTACGCCGGTTTCGAGCGCGGCCATGCCGATCACCGGCGGCGTGCCCGCCAGCCAGCGCTTGATCCCCGGCGCGGGGCGATAGCCGTCCTCCATCGCGAACGGCGCGGCGTGCCCCATCCAGCCCGACAACGGGTTGGCGAGCGCCGCTTGCCACTGTTTGGCGACGTAGAGATAGGCGGGAGCGCCCGGCCCGCCGTTGAGATATTTGTAGCCGCAGCCGACCGCGAGATCGGCCCCTGCCCCGTTCAGATCGACCGACACGGCGCCGGCGGAATGGCTGAGATCCCACAGCATCAGCGCGCCGGCGGCGTGCGCCTGCTCGGTCCATGCCGCCATGTCGAAGCGCTCGGCGGTCTTGTAATGAACATGCGTCAGTAGCAGCACTGCGGTATCGTCGTCCAGCGCATCGGCGAGCGCGGCGCGCGACACCGCCTTCAACGTCGCGCCGGCGACGCAGCCGACCGCACCCTCGGCAATGTGCAGATCGGTGGGGAAATTGCCAAGCTCGGTGACGAGCGTGCGCCGCTTCGGATCGTGCCGCAGCGCCGCGACGAGCAGCTTGAACAGATTGGCCGAGGTCGAATCGCAGGCGATCACTTCGTCCGCGCCCGCGCCGATCAGTCGCGCGATCTTGCCGCCGATCCGCGTCGGCGCGTCGATCCAGCCCTCGTTCCAGCCGCGGATGAGCCGATCGCCCCATTGGCGGCCGACCATGTCGTCGATCGCGGCGACGCTCGCCCTTGGCAACGCGCCGAGCGAATTGCCGTCGAGATAGATCACGCCCTCGGGCAATTGAAAGCGACCTTGGAAAAGGCGCAGCGGATCGGCGGCGTCGCGTGCGCGGGCTTCGTCGAGCGTCATCATTTGAATGCGGCCCTGAGCAATCGCCGGGTCTCGTCCCACGCGGCGCTGCCCGGCGAAATCAACTCGACATGCCCGGTCGCAGCAACAGTGTATAGCGTCACGCGGTCGCCCGCCTTCCGCGCTTGTTCGGTATAAGCGACCGGCAGCCGATACGGGATGATGTCATCTTCGCGCCCGTCGACCAGATCCTGCGGCACGCCGAGCGGCAGCAGCCGCGTGACCGACGTATCGGCGTAAGGATCGGGGTGCGCCACGGTTTTCGGGCCGACGAGCTGGCCGATCACATCGGTGCCGCAGCCATTGTCGGGGCTCGCCGCGGTCGCTTCGAGATCGGGCAGGCCACCGAGCGAAATCACATGCGCGATCAGCAGCGGCGTCCCGCCTGCCAGTGGGCTATCGACCGGCAGCTTGGCCCGCGCCGCCAGCCACAAGGCGAGATGCCCGCCGGCGGAATGGCCAACCGCCACGATCCGCGTGGTATCGAGATGAAAGCGCGCGGCGTCCTTGGCGAGCCGGTCCGCCGCCGCCGCCGCGTCCTGAAAGGTGCCAGGATAACCGCCGCCGGTGCGATCGACGCCGCGATAGTCGATGTTCCATACCGCATAGCCGGCCTCGCGCAGATCGGCGGCGGCCCAATCCATCAGCGTGCGATCGGCGATCGAGGTCCGCCAGCAACCGCCGTGGACCATCAGCACCGTCTTGAATGGCCCCGGCCCCTTGGGCAGCCACACATCGATCTTCTGCATTGCATCCGGGCCGTAGGCAACGGTCGCATCCGCCGTCGGCCGCGACCGCGCGAGCAGCTCGTCCCAGGTCATCAGGGGGTTGTCGTCGGCGGGCATGGCCGCGCCCGTCAACGCGAGCACGGCCAGGAATGCAAGTCGGATCATGCCCCCTCTTACCGTTCGCCCTGAGCTTGTCGAAGGGCCGTCGCGCTTTTGTCCGGCGGCAAGAATGGTGCTTCGACAAGCTCAGCACGAACGGTTGTGCAGGGTGACACACACACGCTATCGCCACCGCATGGCAACCGATCTCACCGACCGCGATCCGTTCGATCTGATCGTCGATCACCCGTTTGATAGCGCGCTCAGCGAACGCTATCTCGTCTATGCGCTCTCGACGATCACCGCGCGGTCGCTGCCCGACGTGCGCGACGGGCTCAAGCCGGTCCACCGCCGGCTGCTCTGGGCGATGCGGCTGCTCAAGCTCGATCCGGCGCAGGGCTACAAGAAATGCGCGCGCGTCGTCGGCGACGTGATCGGCAAATATCATCCGCACGGCGATCAATCGGTCTATGATGCGATGGTCCGCCTCGCGCAGAGCTTTTCGCTGCGCTATCCGCTGGTCGACGGCCAAGGCAATTTCGGCAATATCGACGGCGATAACGCCGCCGCTTATCGCTACACCGAGGCGCGGCTGACGCAGGTCGCGATCGACCTGATGGACGGGCTCGACGAGAACGCGACAGATTTCCGCCCGACCTATAATGGCGAGGAACAGGAGCCCGAGCTGTTCCCGGGGCTGTTCCCCAATCTGCTGGCCAATGGCGCGGCCGGCATCGCGGTGGGCATGGCAACGAGCATCCCGCCGCACAACGCCGCCGAATTGCTCGACGCGGCGATTGCGTTGATCGACTGGAAGCCGCGCAAAAAGGCTCCGTTCGCGCTGAGCCTGTCGAAGGGCGCGAGCCGCGAGCCGGACGCTGGAGGAGAGGCGGGCTTCGACGGGCTCAGCCCGAACGGCAATGACAGCGAGGTCGAGGATTTCGATATCCTCGCGTTCGTCAAAGGCCCCGATTTCCCGACCGGCGGTTTCGTCGTCGATTCCGCGGCCGCGATCGCCGAGGCCTATGCCACCGGCCGCGGCGGTTTCCGCGTCCGCGCGCGCTGGCATGTCGAGGATCAGGGCCGCGGCACCTGGATCGCGGTGGTCAACGAAATCCCCTACGGCGTCCAAAAGGGCAAGCTGATCGAGCAGATCGCCGATCTGATCAACGACAAGAAATTGCCGATCCTCGCCGACGTTCGCGACGAATCGGACAGCGAGATCCGTATCGTCATCGAGCCGCGCAGCCGCACCGTCGATGCCGACATGCTGATGGAATCGCTGTTCCGCATGTCCGACCTAGAAACGCGCGTGTCGCTCAATCTCAACGTGCTCGATGCGACGCGCACGCCGCGCGTGATGAGCTTGCGCGACGCGCTGTCGGCATGGGTCGATCACCAGTTCGTCGTGCTCCAGCGCCGCTCGCAGCACCGGCTCGACAAGATCGCCGATCGGCTCGAGCTGGTCGGCGGCTACATCATCGCCTTTTTGAATCTCGACCGCGTGATCCACATCATCCGCACCGAGGACGAGCCCAAGCCGGTGATGATCGCCGAATTCGAGCTGACCGATCGCCAGGCCGAGGCGATCCTCAACATGCGGCTGCGTAGCTTGCGTCGGCTCGAGGAAATGGAGCTACGCAAGGAGCAGGCGGCGCTCGAAAAGGAACGCGGCGAGCTCGAATTGCTGCTCGGCAGCGACGCGCGTCAACGCACCCGGCTCAAGCGCGACATGGGCAAATTGCGCGATCGCTATGGCCCGGAAACACTGCTCGGCAAGCGCCGCACGACGATCGAGGAAGCGGGCCCGCCGCGCGACATCCCGCTCGAGGCGATGATCGACAAAGAGCCGATCACGGTGATCATGTCGCAGCGCGGCTGGGTCCGCGCGATGAAGGGGCATGTCGATCTCGCCGCCGCCGAAACGCTGAAGTTCAAGGAAGGCGACGGCCCGGCCTTTGCCTTCCACGCGCAGACCACCGACAAGATCCTGCTCGCGGTCGATAGCGGGCGTTTCTACACGCTCGCCGCCGACAAGCTGCCCGGCGGGCGCGGTTTCGGCGAGCCGGTGCGGCTGATGATCGACATGGACGGCGAGCACGACATCGTCAGCCTCCTGCCCGCATCGAGCGCGGAAAAGCTGCTCGTCGCCGCGAGCGACGGCCGCGGCTTCGTCGTCAAAGCGGCCGACACCATCGCCGAGACCCGCAAGGGCAAGACCGTCGTCACGCCGCGCAAAGGCGCGAAGCTCAGCATCCTCCGGCCGATTGCGCCAACGCATGACTACGTCGCGGCGATCGGCGACAACCGCCGGCTGCTGGTCTTCCCGCTCGCCGAGCTCGCCGAATTGTCGCGCGGGCAAGGCGTGCAATTGCAGCGCTATCGCGACGGCGGGCTTTCCGATGCGATCACCTTCGTCTTCGCCGAAGGAATCAGCTGGGCGATGGGCGGCGACAGCGGGCGCACGCGCACCGAGAGCGACATGAACGCATGGCGCGCGGCGCGCGGCGCCGCCGGGCGGATGCCGCCGACCGGCTTCCCGCGCGACAACCGGTTCTGACCGACCCCGATCACTATGACGCGATCATCCTCGGCGCGGGCGGCGCGGGGATGATGTGCGCGGCCGTCGCCGGCCAGCGCGGCCGGCGCGTGCTGCTGGTCGATCATGCCGGTCGGCCGGGCAAGAAAATCCTGATCTCGGGTGGCGGGCGGTGCAATTTCACCAACCTTGGCGTCGCGCCCGATCGCTATCTGTCGGCCAACCCCCATTTCGCCAAGTCGGCGCTCGGCCGCTACACGCCGGCCGACTTCATCGCCTTGGTCGATCGCTACGGTATCGCCTGGCACGAAAAGACTCTCGGGCAATTGTTCTGCGATGGCTCCGCGCGGCAGATCGTCGCGATGCTGGAGGAGGAATGCGCAGGCGGCGCCGTCGATTGGGCGCTCGGCCAGCCGATCGGCGCGATCGAGCATGCCGACGCCCGTTATCGCGTGACGATCGGCAGCCGCACGGTTATCGCGCCGGCACTCGTCATCGCCACCGGTGGCCCATCGATCCCGCAAATGGGCGCCACCGATTACGCTTACGCCTTCGCGCGCCGCTTCGGCCTCAAGATCGTCGAGCCGCGTCCCGCGCTGGTGCCGCTGACGCTCGGCGGCGACGAAATCCTGTTCCGCGAGCTCTCGGGCGTCTCGGCGGAGGTGATCGCCCGCTGCGGCAAAGCGGCGTTTCGCGAGGCCGCACTGTTCACGCATCGCGGTCTCTCCGGCCCGGCGATCCTGCAAATCTCGTCTTATTGGCGGCGCGGCGAGCCGCTGGCGATCGACTTCACGCCCGATGCGCCGCCGGACTGGCTGATCGACGCCAAACGCGCTCGCCCGCGCGCTTCGCTCAAGACGGCGCTGGGCACACATCTCCCAGAACGCCTCGCCGACACGCTCGCCGAGCGGATCGCGCTTCCCGGCAACCTCGCCGACCTGCCCGATCGCGCGCTCGCCGGCGCCGCCGCGCAGCTGTCGGCGTGGCGCTTCAATCCCAACGGCAGCGAAGGCTATGCCAAGGCCGAAGTCACCGCGGGCGGCATCGCCACCGAGGGGCTGTCGTCGAAAACGTTGGCGGCAAAGGACGTGCCCGGCCTCTACGCGATCGGCGAGGCGGTTGACGTCACCGGCTGGCTCGGCGGTTATAATTTCCAATGGGCTTGGGCGAGCGGCTGGGCGGCCGGGCAGGCGATCTGACGCCGATCCAATCTTCCACCGATCATTGGTGTCCGAGGCCAAAGGTTAGGGATATTTACAACTGTAGTCAGTTGTCGAACGGTGGAACTACGCCGTTTTGGTGTTTGGCATCATTTAATGCACTGCTCCACAAGCAGGGCGCATTGCCCCGCCATGTTGAGTTGTCAGGAGGATTTTAAGATGTCCATTACCACCCGTATCGCCAGCAGCGCGCTAGCCGCCGTCATCGTGGGCACGCTCGTCTCGGCAGCCGCGCCAGCGATCGCCGCCGATGGCAAAATAACCGTTACCATGCCGGCCAGCGCGTTGCAGGATCCCGCGGCCAAGATCTGCCTGCCGAGCGCACTCATCGGCAAGTCGAAGGACCCAACGCCTCCGAAAACCGTGTGCCAAACCCGGGACGTTTGGGCAACGCAAGGCGTCAACGTCGTAGCGAAGAAGTGATCGCCATCGGACCCCGCCGCCCATCCGGCGGGGTCCGTCTATGCCCTAGTCCGCCGGAGCCGTCGCCCGCGGCTCATGGATCGGGCAGCCGTTTGCATTGCCGCGGAAATCGGCGGACATCTGATAGGCCGGCTGGCGGACACGGTTGATCGAACCGAGCGGCTGATGCGCGGCGAGGCCGTGCCACGGGCTGAATGCGAGCGCATCCTCGCGCTTGACCGAGTCGGCGCCCTGCCAGGCCTTCTGCGCCCCGGCCTCGATCCGCGCGACGGTGACGAACGGGCTGTCGGCTTCGTCCCACAATGTCGCGGCATTTTCGATCGGCATCTTGGCCAGATCGCGGTTGAGCTGGATGCGCACTTCCCAAGCGCCGCCTTGCGCCAAATCCCTCGTCACATCCTCGCGCAGCGCATCGGGCCGGCCCGCCGCGGCAATCTTCTCCCCGGCCAATCTGGTGAGATTGGCGGATACCGGCGCAACCTGGAATTTCGCGATGAAGTCGCCGTATCGATACGGCGTCTGACTGAAATAGGTTTCGCCGAGCGGATGGACATTGGGCGCGCCGCCGAGCGACTTGATCGCCGCGCTTTCGCCGCCGAGCGCTTCGAGCGTCGCCTCGGTCGCGCGGAGCGCCGCCGAGAGGATTTTCTTCGCCCATTCGGCGCGATCGGTTGTCTTGGCGAGCAGCTTCAAATTGCCGAGGAAATGCTTGGCATCGGGCGCAGCGAACGCCGGGCCGTTGGCCATCACGAAATCCTGCGTCGTATCGCCCTCGCCGCCCGGCAGCCGCGCACCCTCGACGTCGATCACCTTGAGCGCGAGCCCGCGCGGTGCCGAGATGCTGTCGTCGAGGATGTCGCCCGGCGTCGTCGAAATGCGCAGGATCGCCGGATAGCGGCCGGGCTTTGCGAACAGCCCTTGAGCATAGTCGGCCGGCAGGTCGTCGGCGACGATCAGCGTCGCGTCGATCAGCGCATGGCCCTTGGCGTGGACGCTGCGCACGGCGTGGCCGTAATCGGTAGAGGTGGTTTGGAGGATGTCGTGAAGCGTCTCGCGCAGCGCAACACTGGTTTCTGCCTCGTCGGGCTCGGCCTGTTCGACATCGGGCGAATAGCGGACGGGGGGCGCAACCATCGGAAGTCTCCTGCTGTGACTACCCCAACCCGCTGACCGGCCGCTGCGTTCCGCGAGCACGGCGCGCGCATTGCACGCCCCGCCCCCATCCTCTATAGCCTGTGCCCATTCTCGCCCCGGCCCGCGCGATCCGCTTCGCGCGCCGCCGGGGCCGCTCATTTCCAGGGGTATGCGATGCCACGCCGCCGCCAGATCTACGAAGGCAAGGCCAAGATTCTCTATGAGGGGCCGGAGCCCGGCACGCTGATCCAATATTTCAAGGATGACGCGACCGCGTTCAACGCCCAGAAGAAGGGCACGATCAGCGGCAAGGGCGTGCTCAACAATCGGATTTCCGAGCATGTCTTCACGCTGCTCGCCGGGATCGGGGTGCCGACGCACTTCATCCGCCGTCTCAACATGCGCGAGCAACTCATTCGCCAGGTTGAGATCGTGCCGATCGAAGTGGTCGTGCGCAACGTCGCCGCCGGATCGCTATCGACTCGGCTGGGGATCGAGGAGGGCACGCAGCTGCCGCGCACGATCATCGAATATTATTACAAGGACGATGCGCTCGGCGATCCGATGATCACCGACGAGCACATCGCCGCATTCGGCTGGGCCAGCCAGGAGGAGATGCACGACATCGCCGATCTTGCGGTGCGCGTGAACGATTTCCTTTCCGGCTTGTTCGCCGCGGTCAACATCCGGCTGGTCGACTTCAAGCTCGAATTCGGCCGCATCTGGGACAATGATTACGCCCGCATCATCCTCGCCGACGAAATCAGTCCCGACGGCTGCCGGCTGTGGGACATGGCGTCGGGCGAAAAGCTCGACAAGGACCGGTTCCGCCGCGATCTCGGCGGCGAGGTCGAGGCTTATCAGGAAGTCGCACGGCGGCTGGGGCTGATGCCCGAGGGCACCGATGCAGGCGCGGTGCTCGATCTCGAAAAGCACCGCAAGCGGCGCGAGAAATAACGTTTCGGCAATCTCTTGCGGTTAGTCCTTCACACGAAATCCGCAGATGATGCCGAACAGAAAGGCGCTGAACAGCGCGAGCTGGATATGACCGTTGGGATCGTCCCAACCGAAATATTGCCGCCCGAACGCGAACAGCGCCACGAACATAACTATCGCCAAGCCAGCCATCGCAGGCACCCCGATTGCCGCGGCGCCCCAAGCGCACGCGCTGCAGACTATCGCACGGCGCGGTAAATGAATCGTATCCTTGCCGGGCTGGCGCGATCGCGGTAGCGAGCGCCTCGCCACGCCGCAGCACGGGAAAGAATCGCCATGAAGCTGAGCATCATCGTCACGCTGAAGCCCGGCGTGCTCGATCCGCAGGGCAAGGCGATCCACAAGGCGCTGAACGGCTTGGGATTCGCCGGCGTCGATGATGTCCGTGCCGGCAAGCTGATCGAGCTCGACGTCGCCGACGATACGCCCGATGCGGTGATCGACGATATGTGCCGCAAGCTGCTCGCCAATACGGTGATCGAGAATTACCGGATCGAGCGGCAGTGAACAGCGCGGTCATCGTTTTCCCCGGCTCCAATTGCGACCGCGACATTGCGGTGGCGCTGGCGCAGGTGACCGGCACGGCGCCGGCGATGGTGTGGCACGGCGAGACTGCGCTGCCCGACGGCACCGATATGATCGCCCTGCCCGGCGGCTTTTCCTATGGCGATTACCTGCGCTGCGGCGCGATCTCGGCGCGCTCGCCGATCATCGCCGCGGTGATCGCGGCGGCCGAGCGCGGCGTGCCGGTGCTCGGCATCTGTAACGGCTTTCAGGTGCTGACCGAAACGGGGCTGCTGCCCGGCGCGCTGATGCGTAACGAGGCGCTCGATTTCGTCTGCCGCGACGTGCCGTTGACCGTCGGCGAGACGCGCTCGGCCTTCACCACCCGCTACCGCGCCGGCGAAAACGTCAGCTTCCCCGTCGCGCACCACGACGGCAATTATTTCGCCGACGCCGAAACGCTCGATCGCCTCGAGGGCGAGGGCCGCATCGCCTTCCGCTACGCCGAGAACATCAACGGATCGGCGCGCGGCATCGCCGGCGTGCTGAGCGAGCGCGGCAATGTGCTCGGCCTGATGCCGCATCCCGAGCGTCGGATCGAAGCCGCGCATGGCGGCGACGATGGCCGGCGGCTATTCGAAGGCCTGTTGGACGCCGTCGCCGCCTAGACCTTCGCCGAGAAGGGCGAGAAATTGGTGCCGCGATCGTACACATCGACGCCTTCGGCACGCTTGAGGAAACCGACCACGGCGTAGGTGACCGGCGTCAAAACCACTTCCCAGCTGACCTTCAGCACGAACTGGCTGGCCATCACCATCAGCATCGCGCGCGCCGGCCAATCGGGCAGGCCGAGAAACGCGAGCGGATAGAAAATCAGGCTGTCCGCGCCTTCGCCGACGATCGTGCTGCCGATCGTGCGCGTCCACAGCCAGCGCCCTTCGGTCCAGATCTTCATCTTGGCGAGCACCACCGAATTGAGCAGGTCGCCCGCCCAGAAGGCGACGAGCGAGGCGAGGATGATCCGCCAGCCGCCGCCGAACACGCGTTCATAGGCCGCTTGTCCGGTCCATCCTTCGGCGACGGGCAGTTTGACGACGGTCCATTCCATCAGCCCCATGAAGCCCAGCGCGATGAAGCCCGCCCAGATCACGCGGCGCGCGCGGGCGTAGCCGTAAACCTCGGTCAAAACGTCGTCGATCACATAGGAGATCGGAAAAAACAGGATCCCTGCACCGAACGGCCACGGGCCGATGCCGGGCAGATCGATCACCGATCGCTTCTCCGCGCCGATCACGTTCGACAACAGCAGCACGACGACGAACGCCACCATGACGAAATCATAATAGCGGAAATGCCCGCCGGAGACGGCGCTGGCGTCGACTTGGCGTGGCGCGGCGTGCGGCTGATCCCCCATGCGGCGTTTATGATGCCGGTTTCGCGCTCGCGCAATCCGCGCTAGGGGCGAAATCTCGCGCGCCCGTAGCTCAGCTGGATAGAGCACGAGACTTCTAATCTTGAGGCCGCTGGTTCGAATCCAGCCGGGCGCGCCACCAGAAAAATCCAAAGAAAAGCGCCGGGCGCTCCTAATCGCTTGCTCTTTGTGAACGAGCAGACTAACACTGAACTATATGGTTCAGTGTTTAAGCCCGGCTCTCGACATTTCTTTTGCGGCGCTGTCCGATGCGACCCGCCGCGGGATCATCGATCGGCTTGGGCGTGGCGACGCGTCGATCACCCTGCTCGCAGATACGTTCAGGATGACGCTGACCGGGATGAAGAAACACGTCCACGTGCTCGAGCGGGCGGGACTGGTCGTGACGCACAAGGTCGGGCGCGTGCGAACCTGCACGCTTGGAACGCGCGGCCTCAAGGCGGAAGCCGAGTGGATCGAGGCGCACCGCAAGCTCTTCGAGGCGCGCTTCGAGGCGTTGGACGAGATCATCAACGACATGAAAGAGGAGAGAAGCGATGAGCAGCCAAGCTAACGATACAGGTGATGCGCCAAACCGCACGTCGGTCGAGCGCAAAGGAGACCGCGAACTTGTCGTGACGCGGACCTTCGATGCGCCGCCGAACACCGTTTACAAGGCGTGGAGCCAGCCCGAGCTGTTCCGGCGCTGGTGGATGCCGAAATCGGCGACCGGCGTTTCGCTCGTCTCGTGCGAGATGGACGTCCGTACCGGTGGCAAATATCGGCTGGAATTCGCCGCCGGCGGCTCGGACACCATGGCCTTTTACGGCAAGTATCTTGACGTGGTGCCGGACGAACGCATCGTTTGGACCAACGACGAAGGCGAAGAGGGCGCCGTCACGACCGTGACCTTCGAGGACCAGGGCGGCAAGACGCTGGTGACGTTCCACGAAGTCTATCCGTCCGAAGCGGCGCTTGAAGAAGCGCTACAGGGTTCGGCGGCCGGATTGCCGGAGCAGCTGGATCAACTCGACGACTTGCTCTCCAGCATCAGCGCGTAGCGTCGGTCGGAAACGCGCTCAGGTAAAGGCCGCTGCGAGTACGTCACTCCAGCGGCCTTTTCCTCCTGGTGTTTTCGGGAGAAGCACGCGTCCAAATCGTATTCCGTCACGGAACACCGGCAGGACGCAGCGCCAGCCAGCTTCGCACCGGGCCGATCCGTCTCAGCACGAGCCGCTCGACCGCCAGCATCGCGATCAGCGTGATGCCGAACATCGGAAGATAGAGGCCAAGCGCGACGATCGCCGCGATCAGCGCGCCGCCGAAGCGCGGTCTGGTGAGCGGGATCGGCGCGCCGAGCAATCCAACCGGCCGCCGGCGCCACCACAGCACCGCGCCAGACACCGACAGTGCGACCAGCAACAAGGCGGTCAGCGTGCCGAGCAACTGGTTGGCGAGGCCGAAGAACGCGCCTTCGTGGAGCGCGATGCCGTAACCGACCAGCCGGTCGATCCAGTGGCGCTGCGCGAAATCGACGCGGCTGACGACGCGGCCGGTCGCCCCATCGATCTTGAGATCGGCGCGCAGCGGCCGATCGCCGGCGTCCGACGTGATCGACCACGGCGCGCCGGACTTGGCTGGCGGCGTGATCAACACCGGCGGCGCGACGGCGAGCGGCCGGACCGTCGCGATCACCCGCGCCAGCTGGCCCGGCCGCGGGGGCCTCGCGGCTGCCGGGCCGCTCATCGTCATCCCGGCCATCTGGTGGACTTCATGATCGCCGAGCATCGCGTCGGTCTTCGGCGTCTTGCCGCCGATCGTCCAGTCGATCGGGCCGCCGGTGGCGCCGGTAACATAGCGTATTTCGGTGAGGTAGCCGCCCCATGCCTTGGCCCAGGGCAAGCCGGTGAGGATCAGGCCTAGCGCCGCGCCGGTCACCCAGATGCCGGCGACGGCGTGGACGTCGCGCCAGAACAGCCTTTTGCCGCCGCGCAGGCGGGGATAAAGCACGCCGGCCAGCCCTCGCCTCCCGCGCGGCCACCACAAATAGAGCCCGGTGAGCAGCATCACGATCGCCCAACACGCGGCGATCTCGACCAGATAGCTGCCGACCGCACCGGCCAGCAGTTCGCCGTGGAGATGGAAGATCAGCCGCATCGGCCGCTTCTCCTCGGTGACCACGCGCAGCAGCTTGAGCGATGCGGGGTCGAGGTAGACGCGCTTGTCCACGCCCTGCCCCGTCACCAAAATGTTGACCGCGCTGTCCGGCGCCGCCGGCAGCACGTATTTGTGCAGCCGCGATCCCGGCACGGCGGCGAGCGCGGCGGCGACCTGCGCGTCGGCCGTGGCGGCCGGCCCGGTGACCGCGAGATGCTGATACGGCCGATCGAGCCACGCCTCGATCTGTGGCTTCCACAGATAGATCGATCCGGTGAGCGCCAGCCAGATGACGAACGGGATGCAGAACAGCCCGGCATAGAAATGCCAGCGCCACACCGCATTGTACCAGCGCGTGCCGGGCGCATGGACGCTCATAGCGTCACCCCCGCTTCGACCAGGAAGGTGCGCTGAGGATAAGGGTGATAGACCCAGGCGCGATCGTTGGTCAGGTTGTTGACCCCGGCCGACAGGCGAAAGCGGTCGGTCACGTCGTAATTGGCGCGCAGATCGAGCGCGAACAGCTCCGAGGTATAGCCATAGTCGTCGCCCCGCTGCAGCCCATCGAGATCGGTGTTCGGCCGGCTGGCATAGCGCACGCCGACCACCGCCTGCAGCTTCAGCGTGACATGATAGCGCAGATTGCCGTTCAGCCGCCAATGCGGGATACGCGGAAATTGCACGCCCTCCGACGCCGGATCGGAATCGTTTCTGACGGTTATCGCGTCGATCCATGCGGCGTTGGCGTCGATGTCGAGCCCGGCGACCGGCCAGTCGTGCGTTTCGCCGATCAGCTCGGCGCCATATTGGCGGGTGACGTCGATATTCTTGTAGCTCGAGGTCGAAACGTTGTTCTGGTTGAAGCCGATGAACTGGAAGATCGTGTCGCGGACGCGCTGGTAGAACACGCTGCCGGTCAATGTGATCGGGCCGAAGCCGTGCCGCACGAGCAGATTGGCGTCGCGGCTTTTCTCGGGCTTCAGATCGGGATCGCGGCTGTTTTCGTTGAACGTTCCGTCGCCGTTGAGCGCCCCCTGGAACAGTTCGCCGACGGTCGGAAAACGCGTCGCCATCGCCAGGCTCAGTTCGGTCACCCAATCACCGGCAAAGACATGGCGCAACGCAACTTTCGGGCTCCACGCGTCGGCGGTGCGACTGGCGTAGTCTTGTGTCGTCAACGCGCCGGGCGCGCTGGCGGCGATCAGCCCGCCGTCATAAGCATGCCAGCGATCGTAGCGCAGCCCCAGCGTCAGCCGCGTCGCGGGATCGAGCGCGATGGCATCCTCGGCGAACGCGCCGATCGTGTTGGTGCGCCCGAACGTCCGCGTGGTCAGCGCGGCGTCGGAGGCTTCGCGCCAGTGGCTGGTGGTGAACACGCTCTGATCGGTCTCGTAGAGACTGGCGTTGGCGCCGATCGCGATGCTGTGCGCGCCGAACGTCCGCGTCGCCAGCAGGTCGCCGGTGTACCAGCCGGTCGGGCCCTGCTGCGTCAATTGGCCCGCACCATCATCGCGACCGGCGGCCTCGCCGTTGGACTGGCGGTTGTCCTGCCGATCGAAGCGCAGCGTCGACAGGTTAAGCCGCACGTCGAACCCGGCGGCTGGCGCCTCGATCTTGCCGCCCGCCAGCCATTCGTTCTTGTCGGCGATGCTCCAGCGGAAATTGGTGGCGGGATTGAGCGTATAGCTGTGTCCGTCTAAGCTGACGACGCCGGTCGCGTCGCCATAGAAGGGCTGGCCGTCAGGCCCGGTCAGGTAAGTCTTGGGATCGAGATTGCGCTCCTCGTTCCACCAATAAGCAAACAACAGTTCGCCGTGGACCTCGCCCAAATCGTAGCGCAACTCGCCGCGCGCCTGGTCCTGACGCAGCTGGGTGAGCGAATAATCGCCAGCGACCGGCGGCACGAAAGTGGTGCCGCTCGCCGGGATCAGATGCGGATCGACATAGGCGCCGGTCACCGGCGTGCCGGCGGCGGGATTGTCGTAGTTGGCAGCCGAATAGCCGAACAGATAATATTGCTGCGGCTGCCCCTGGTTGACGAGGCGGCGAGCCGAAACGCGGAGCCCCCACGGGCTGTTCTTGGGCTTGATCGACACCCCGCCCTCGGCCGAATAGCCCCACAGATCGTCGTGCGTGGTGAATTGATCGAACGGCTGATAGAAGTTCTGCAGATTGACGAAAGCCTCGGTTTTGGTCGGTGCGCGCGTGGTGATGTTGACGATCCCGCCCATCGAATTGCCCGGATAGCGCGCTGAATAAGGGCCGTAGACAATATCGAATTGCTGGACCTCGTTGGGCCCGACGATCCCCCAGGCGGGCGGATAGCTGAACGAATTGCCGAGGAAGTTCGAAATCACGAACCCGTCGACCATCACCAGCGACCGCGCGCTCTGCGTCGAATGCGTGCCGCGAAAGCCCGGCACCGCATTGTTGTCGCCGATATAGCGCGTGCGCACGAAGAAATCGGGCGCGTATTTGATCAAATCCTCGGTGTTGAAGGCGTTGACCCCGGCGAATTGCTGGTCGCCGAGGCTGACCGACAGCCCGCGCGGCTCGATCGAGATCGGCGCATCGCGCTGCCCGACGACGAGGATGTCGGCGTCGGCATCGGGAAGGTGCGGATCGACGGCAACGCCGGCACTCGTGGTCTGGCCTGTCGCAAAGGCCGGGGGGGCCATGGCGATGCATGGCAATAAGGACGCGCCGAACAGCGCACCGGAAATACGAGTCATGGAAATAGCCCTTATCCGAATGCAACTCTGCCGCCCTGCGAACAGGCGACGTGGCGTTCAGATGAGGCTTGGCGGTCCCGTAGCGGGCGGCGGCGGTGCGGCCAACCCGTGGCCGACGCCGACCGTAAAGCGCGGGAGACGCGCGGGAGTGTTGGCCGCGACAAGCGGCAGATCGAGCGTCGGCACCGTCGGCTCGGCGAGCGCCAGCGCGGCGCCGGCGAATGGGCAAGTGTGATCGCCGTCATCGTGCTTATTATCGGCGGGTGTTGAATGGCCGGTCATGCCCGACATCGCCATCGCATGATCGGGCGCGTCGAGCGCGCCCATGCCGGTGCAAATCGTCAGCCGCGATCCTTGGGCATCGCTGACCGGCATCCACCCCGCCGGCACCGCCAACCGCACCAACAGCGCGAGCGCCAGCACCGCCAGCATAACGGCGCGCGGCGTCTCCCGCATCGAACGAAACATGGGCAACACGGGGCGGCTTTGGCGTGAATGGCGCGCGGACGCAATGCGCGGCATCATGAGGAACGGTCTAAAAACGCGGTCACGTCCCGACGACTAACGAAACAGGCAAATTCCGGACCGATCCGCATGACCGAGCCGTTGTCGATTTTGCCGATCGATTCCGGCTGCGGAAGGTCGGTTAAGAACGAACAAATTGGGGAGGCAATCATGCGCCGACGGGGCTCGAGATAGGCAAAAACAGCATCGGCTGATGCCCTAACGAGAGCACCGCGCGTCAGCGACAACGAAGCGCGTCTTCGGCGGTGGTCGCGATCTCAAATCGGGCGCATCGCTGGCCGTCGATCGCCGCGCGGCTTGGCCTGTCGAGAGAGAGCGCCAATCACGACTCCATCGGTCGCTTTGCCCGGAACAATCGGTTAACCCCATTTCGCTAGAGCATCGGCTTCAAAAAAGGTCTTGATGTCGTTCGCGAGCCGCCCTTCTTCCCTGTCGCGCCCAATCGTCATCGGCGCGGCCTATGGTGTCGCGGCAAGCACAACGATCTTGCTGACCCGATTCGACGGCGGCGTCGCGCATTTGTGGGTGGCGACCGCGCTGTTGCTAGCCGAGCTCGCGTTCATCCCGCGCGATCGCTGGCGCCCGACGCTGGTTTCCTGCGCGACGGCGAGTTTCATCGCAACCGCCATATTCGGTTTCGGTCTCGCCGCGGCGCTGCCACTCGCCGTCATCAACATATCCGAAGCATTTATCGGCGCGCTGTTGCTCCGCTGGATCACCACCAAGAACGGCTATCTCGAATCGATCGCCAGCGTTGCGGTATTCGCGCTGGCGGCTGGGGCGGTCGGGCCGGCGCTCTCGGGCGTCGCCGGCGCTGCGGTCGCCACCTGGATGACGGGGATCGGCTTTTGGCAAAACTGGATTGGCTGGGTGGTTGGACACGGCCTTGGCACGCTCACCTTCGCCCCGATCTGTGCGATGATCCTGCGTGACGAGCTCGAAGAATGGATCTACCGCGCGACCGTCCGAATGAAGCTGGAAGCGATCATGCTGATGCTGGCGATGATCAGCATTTGCTGGCTCGTATTCGCGCAGACGACGATGCCGCTGCTGTTCGTCCCGATGCTGCCGATGATGGTCATCACCTTCCGCATGGGTCGCCCCGGGGCCGCTGCTGCGATCGTCCTGTTGACGGTGGTCGGCGGCATCATGACGGCGCGCGGGCTCGGCCCGATCAACCTGATCCCCGGCAGCGCCGGCATGCGCAGCGAATTCTTCCAGTTCTATCTCGCCGTCACCGTGCTGATCGTGTTGCCGATTGCCGCCGAGCTCAATCATCGCAAACTGATTTTCCGTCAGCTTCAGGAAAGCGAGGCGCGCTACAAGTTGATTACCGATACCGCCACCGATATGCTGCTGACCTTCGATCTTGACGGCACGATCCGTTATGCCTCGCCCTCGACGCAAGAGATCGCCGGCTATTCGCCTTCGCTGATGATCGGCAAAAAGGGGCGCGCGTTCATCGATCCGCGCGATCACGATATCGTCATCAACGCGCATCGCCAGGCGCTGGCGGAAGTCGGGGTGACGCATAGCGTGGTCTATCGTGCGCCGACCGAGGGTAATGGAACGCGTTGGTTCGAAGCGCAAACCCGCGGCATCGCCGATGAATCCGGACGGCCGACCGGCGTCGTCTGCGCGATCCGCGACATTTCCGATCGCAAGCTGCTCGAGCAGCATTTGTCGCACGCTGCCAGCACCGATCCGCTCACCGGGGTCGCCAACCGCCGCTTGTTCGACTTGCGGCTTGAGGCGGATCTCGCCGGCACACACGGCTGCGTCGCGATCTTCGACCTCGATCATTTCAAGCGCGTCAACGATCTCTACGGGCACGAAACCGGCGACCGCGTGCTCAAGGCCTTTGCCGACGAAGCGACGCGGATCATGCCCGCCGACTATCTGATCGCCCGGCTCGGCGGCGAGGAATTCGGCGTCATCTTCGCCGGCGCCGATTCCGAAGAAGCGGCCAAATGGTCCAATCGGCTGCGTCAGGCCACCGCCGGCCTGTGCATCGAAACGGTGATCGGCAGCGCTGTGGATGTCACCGTCAGCGTCGGCATTTCCGAATTCGTGGCGGGATCGGAGCGCGCCGATATACTCCGCGCCGCCGATCACGCGCTTTACAGCGCGAAGGCGGCCGGCCGCGATCGGCTGCGCATCGCGGCGTAACGCGCGGTAGGATTCACCATCGCCGGCGGCTACGCTGGCGCGATGTCAGACGCCATTCCCGCCGCCACCGTCATTGTCTTTCGCGAACGCGACGGCGCGCCGCCCGAATTGCTGATGGTCGAGCGCGCCCAGGCCATGGTGTTCGCCGCCGGCGCCTTGGTGTTTCCCGGCGGCCGGATCGATCCCGGGGATCATGCTCTCGTGGGGCAACTCGCAGGAAGCACTGTAGAAGACGCGCCGGCACGGATCGCCGCCATCCGCGAGACGATCGAGGAGACCGGCATCGCCATCGGTATCGCAGAGCGTATTACCGACGCGGACCTCGCCGATCTTCGCGCCGGGCTGCACGGCGGCGCACCGTTCGCCGATCTGCTCGCCGACCAGGGGCTGACGCTCGATCTGGAGGCGCTAACGCCGTTCGCCCGCTGGCGGCCGGCGCACAAACATATGCGCATCTTCGACACGCATTTCTATCTCAGCCGGCTGCCCGCCGGTGCCCCCGATCCGGTCGTGGACGCGACTGAAAACGTGCGCGTTTTCTGGGCCGGGGCACAAGAGGTTATCGACGAGGCCGATGCCGGCCGCGCAACGATCATCTTCCCGACGCGGCGCAATCTCGAACGGCTGGCGCAGTTCGCCTCGTTCGACGAGGCGGTTGCGGACGCACGCGCTCATCCGATCCGCCCAGTCACCCCCTGGATCGCCGACCGAGACGGCGCGCCGTACCTCTGCATCGACGACGACCTCGGCTATCCAGTGACGTCCGAACCGCTCACCGACAGCGTGCGGGGGTGATGCCTCACCACATACTGGGTGAGAATGCCCGATGCCGCTCAGTTCGGCGCGATCTCGATCGTGTCGGATAGCGTGTAGGTGCCCGTCACCGGCTTGCCGCCTTTGGTCAGGGGGGCGGTCAGTTGGCGGCCGTTGGGGAATGCCTGGCATGGGTTGGCGTCGGGTCGCGCCTTCTTCACCGCCGTGCAGCCCGTCACCTTGCCGTCGGCGGCGAGCGCAACGCGCACCGCCACGACCGGCACGCGCACCGCGCCTTTACTCAGGTCGATCGGCTTGTCATTGGCCGGGCCGAGCCGCCAATTGCTCGTCGAGGCAAAGCTGCCGGCGACTTCCCTGCCGCTGGCGTCGCGCGCGGGCTGGAAGCGGGCGTTGGCGGTGACGGCCGCACAGGTCGCCTGATCAAGGCTCGGGGCGCCGCTGCTTGCGGTGATGCGGCATGCCGTCACCCGCCCGGCCTTGTCTACCGCAAGGCTGAAACCGACCTGGCCTTGCTGGTGCTTCGCCTTGGCGTCCGCCGGATAGGGTGTGCCTTGCATCCACGCCTGCGGATTGATCGGCTTGGGCGCTGTCGCCGTTGCGGCCTGAGCGGCGAAAAGAAGGGCGGACAAGGAAATGATACTCAACGCATTTCTCCGACGAGGGAAAAGCCCCGCCGGAGGTGATGCCGCGTCAGCGGGATGCGCGCAACGTCAATTCGGCAATGCCGCGGTATCGACCTTTTCCACCCAATGCGGAAAGAACGCCGGTTGCCGGTTCGACCAGCCCGACGCCGTCGCCGCCGCCTCACTGATCGACTGCAGCAGCTTGCGCCGCAATTCGGGATGAAGATGCGGCAGCGCCGCCGCCGCGCAGAATGCCGCCGGCAGCCACGGCCGCACTTCGGCGCCGATCAGCCGCTCGTACAGAAAGCGATACGCCGAAAACGTCGTCAGCCGCCCCTGCCCGAGATCGAATGCGCTGACGGTGATCAGCGGCGTCATGAAGGGTTCCACCGAATCGAGCCCGCTGTCATCCGGCACGATCGCGCGCAAGTCGGACAGACGATCGTATAGCCGGGCTTGCGCGCGAATACTCGCCGCCTCGACGACGTCACGCGACCAGAGCGCCATCGCATCGTCCCGATCGAGGCCGATATCGAGCGAACGTCGCACGTAACGCTGCGTCGCCGCACTGAACCCGGCAAACTCTTTCATCTCCGCCAGGGTCATCGCGCCCTGCGCCTGCTTGATCCGAGAACCCATGTCGTCACCCCGCCCATGTGCGTCGAACAGTGTCGTTCAACTGTGCCGAACATGCGCCAAGATGGTTAACACGAGCCTTAACGCAGCGTTCGTCCGGCATTCACCAAGGAATCACGGATGCTGCTGCGTTGCAACAAAGCTTGCGACGAACCGAGTCATTCCGCACCGAAATGATCGCCAAGTGCGACAGTTCGGCAACAATGAGATCAATCCTTGCTGGAATTCCGCTCCCGCTCGGCATCTTCGTCATAGCCAGACGAGGGCGCGGGCTCAGTGTTGTGCACCGGCTGCGTGCTAGCCGGCGGATCGGAAGCGTCCATGGACTCGTCCAGCGCCGCATCGAGCCGCGCGTCCTTGTTTTCGGGATCGCGTTCGAGGCGCTGGGCGATCGATTCATCCTGCCCGGCACTCTGGCGCGGATCGCGGCCATCGCCGCAATCGGCTTGGGGATCGGGCGGTGTCACCGCCAGGCTGTCGAGCGCCTTGGGGTCGATCGTCTTGTCGCTATGGTCCACGAGAAGTCTCCTTCGCCGCACAGAACGAGCAGGAACGCCGCGCGTTCCTCTCAAACCCGCCGAACCGAGACGCGTTGCGCGATCATCTGCGCATCGCCGAATACGGTCATGAACGCGATGTCGGTCGCGTCGCGGCCGACGACGACGCGCGCCAGATCGCCCGGCGCGGCCATGCCGGTAGCGTCGATCAACTGCCACGCGCCGCCGAGCCAGAGTTCGCACACGGCATGAAAGTCGGGTGGATCGACGCCCGGCGCATAGGCCGAGACACACCGCGCCGGAATGCCGCCCGCGCGCGCCAGCGTCGCCAGCAGATGCGCGTAATCGCGGCACACGCCGCGCCGCTCGGCGAAGGTCATCAGCGCGGTGGTGACGCCCGATGTCGCGCCGGCGGCGTAGGTAAGATTAGCCTGCACCCAATCGGCCAGCGCCCGGGCCAGCGCGCCGCCGGTGAGACCGGGAAATTCGCCGCGGACGAAATGATCGAAGCGATCGGCCTCGCAATAACGGCTCGGCAGCAGATAGCCGACGACGTGTCCCGGTAGGTCGCGGACCGCCGTGGCCGGCAGTTGGTCGATCACGACCGTGGGCCGCTTGATCGTCACTTCGGCCTGGTAGAAAGCGCGGAAAGCGCCTGCGCCCAGCGTCCAGCAGCGCTGGCCGATGCCGTCCTCGCCCGGCACCGCGCGCAAGGCTTCTGGTGCCTCGACGATCAGACGCTGATGATCGAGCCGCTGGTCGGGCATCGCCGCCACCTCTATCTGCAGCAGCACGTCGCACGGCTCGGCGATCGCATAATCGAGCGTCGCTTCGATCGCGAGGCGCATGGGCCGTCTCCGAAAAGGTCGCCGGTCAATAAAAAGGCCCGGCGAGTTTCCCCGCCGGGCCCGAAATCGGTTCGTCAGCGCCGCTTAGTTGCGGCCGCCGCCCTGCAGCCGCAGGATGAACAGGAACATGTTGATGAAGTCGAGATACAGATTGAGCGCCGACATGATGATCACGCGGCCCATCATGTCCGTCCCCGCAACATGGGCGTAGAGGCTCTTGGTGCGCTGCGTGTCATAAGCGGTGAGACCCGCGAACAGCAGCACGCCGACCATCGAAATGACCAGCGACAGCGCGCTCGAATGCACGAACAGATTGATCACCATCGCGACGATCAGGCCGATCAGCCCCATCATCAGGAACGTGCCCATCGCCGACAGGCTGCGCTTGGTGGTGTAGCCGTAGAGGCTGAGGCCGGCGAACGCCGCCGCCGTGCCGAAGAACGACGTTGCAATCGCCGTCGAGCTGTAAGCCAGGAAGATCGTCGAGAGCGACAGCCCCATGACGATCGCAAAGCCCCAGAACATCAGCTGCAGCGTGCTCGTCTGCATCCGGTTCTGCCCGAAGCTCATCGCGAAGATGAAGCCGAGCGGCGCGAACATGATGATCCAGGCGAGCGGTCCGCCGCCAAGCATCACATGCGCTGCCGGCGAATTCATCCCGCCCCAGGCGAACAGCATCGCGACGATGCCGGTCAGCAGAACGCCCGACGACATGTAATTATACACCGACAGCATGTAGGACCGCAGCCCGGCGTCATACGCATCGCTCCGGGCGGCCGGTGCGGTCGCAAAGGGGGCGGCGTTCTGCCGAGGATCAGACCAATTTGCCATTACGAAATAACTCCTTTTCCCGGCATCGCGCCGGATAATTGGAATATCGCCCCGCAGCCGCGATTTTTCAAGCAAAACCGGAACGGGCGACGGCATCGCGCTTGATCGTCGGCACGTTGGACGGCCGGCGCCGTGACGCCGCTTCGGCTATAGATTGCCCCGCAGCTTGGCGAACGGCTATCCTATCGGGCATGCACCGCCTGTTCGTCGCGCTTCGGCCGCCCGCCGCCATTCGGACCCTGCTGCACGCTATCATCGGCGGCGTGCCGCACGCGCGCTGGCAGGACGACGACCAGCTCCATCTGACGCTGCGCTTCATCGGCGACGTGGCCGGCGCGCTTGGTGAGGATTTCGCCGCCACGCTCGGCCATGCCGGCGGCGGCGCGATCAAGGCCAGGCTGAACGGCGTCGGCCGGTTCGACAAGCACGGCCGGACCGACGCCATCTGGGCGATAGTATATCCGGCCGGAAACTATCCTGAGGCGGCGTTGCGCCTGCTGGACACATAGTTCACTTAAGTGATCGTTTCGCTAGGGCGCAGGCTTATGTCGATCGGGCAATCGCCTTGAAGGCACTGAATGATCGAGAAAGAGCGTTAGCTGCTCTCGATACCGCTTTGAAGCGTGAAGAAGAATATCCTAATCTCAAAATTCAGGCCTATCTGGATTTCGCGTGTCCCATAGCGGACGCCGGCCTTAAATGGATATATGCGCAAGATCTTGAGGTTCTCGACGCGCACAACGCAAGCGCGATGTTTCCCGTGGATCGCTGCCGAGCCAACGGCGCGCGGGGCATCCTACTTCAAGCCTGGGACGCGGCAAAGAAGCAAGAGCCGCAGTATCCATAAAATTGGCGGCGGCTGAGGTGCAGTTCGGGTTTCGCTACCATCAAAAGCTCAGACCCGTGAAAGATACTGACGACGATTTTGGACGGCATGTAGCGGCGCTCGGGAGGTCACGCACACCTTGGATGGGGGGCTGAACGATGCCTCGCTGCGAAACGAATGCCCGTCAATCGCCGATAGGACAAAAACCGCCCGGCCGCTTCCGTAAAGCAGGGCCTGAATCATCCGAATTCGTCACCCGATCGACCGAGCAAGGCCGCTCCTCAATGTCGCTTGAAATACTGGATCTCGCGCTCGTGTTTCTGCGCCGCTTCGCGCGTGTCGAACGTGCCGAGGTTGCGGCGCTTGCCGGTGTCGGGGTCTTTCTTGCGCGAGTAAATGCGATAGCCTGATTTGAGCTTGCGGATCATCGGCGGTCTCCTCTCGCGCCGTGAACGCGCGAGCCGCGCGGCTTATCCGTGCGGCGCGGCGCAGCGCCGGATGGTCTGGCCGATCACTGGGTCAACCGGCATCGCCAGCGTCGGCCCGCCGCCCACCTTCACGCCGATCCGCCCTTGCGCATCGGCCAGCACGTCGGTGAGGAACGTGTCGGTGACCACGTCGGTGGCGCGCGTGCGCCCCTCGGCGGTCGGCGATGCGTCCAGCGTCGCGGCGCCATCGGCGGCGACGATCTGCATCGTCGCGCCGCTTCCGTCGGCCGCGGCGCGGGTGAACACCATGCGCCGCGCATCGGCATCGCAGCGCATCGCGAATTCGGATGGCTCGCCGGCGTCGCCGAACACCGCCTGATCGCCATCGGCCGATACCTGGAAGCGCCAGGTGCCCGCTGCGGTCGCCACGCCGTCGAGTTCGGGCGTCGGCAAGGCGGCCGATCCCGTTACGCTCGAGGGCGCCGGCGCGCGTCGCGTATCTGACAGACCGGCGGTGGGCGTCGGAGTCGGCGTCGCCGTGTCGGTCATCGTCGGCGCGCGGTGGCAGGCGCCGATCGCCAGCGTTACGGCCAGCATTGCCGACTGCTTCATTTGCGGCAATCCTCGGTCACGCGCAGGATTTCGGGATAGGCCGGCACCACCAGCGTCGGCATCCCGGCCTGCTGGATCAAGAAGCGCCCGCGGCTATAGCCGATCGCGTCGAGCAGCCGGTCGCCCGGCGTTAGCGCCGCCGC
Organism: Sphingomonas koreensis; assembly: GCA_006438735.1. Lineage (GTDB taxonomy): Bacteria > Pseudomonadota > Alphaproteobacteria > Sphingomonadales > Sphingomonadaceae > Sphingomonas > Sphingomonas koreensis_A. The sequence continues at coordinate 1,356,976 of RCZF01000001.1, forward strand.
CATATAGGCCGGGGTGCCGCCGGTCGGCTGGCTCGGCAGCGCGCGCGTCAGGCTGGTGGTGACGATCGTCATCGCCGAAGCCGGCGCGGCGGTGCCGGCGCGCGACAGATACACGCGGCGCGTCGCCGCATCACAGCGCAGCGTCACCGCGGCATCCGCGCCGGCGGGGCCGAACAACGCGATGCTGCCGCGGCCGTCCTGCCGGTACACCCAATCGCCCGGTGTCAGCGGCCAATCGCGCCAATCGCCGGCGGGCGTCGGCGCGGGCGCGGGAGGCGGCGCGACATAACGCGGCGCGGGCGCCGGCGCGGGCGGGGCGACGCGCGGCACGCAGCCGGCGACGAGCAGGGCGCCGACGAGCGAGGCGGCAGATAGGGAAAAACGACAACGCATCGCGCTTCTATGGTCGAAACCGTCGCCGCGCTCAACCGCCGTTCCCGGCGGAACCACATCGCCTCGGCGGTTGTTTCGCTTGCGATCCATCCAGAGGAAATTCCCATGTCCGCGACCAAGACCGACGCCGCCACGCAATTGCTGATTCAGTCGAACAAGGCCGACGTGATGAAGGTCAAGAGCCGCGACGGCGACAATCTCGGCAGCGTCAACGCCTTCATGGTCAACAAGCGTTCGGGCCAGTCGATGTATGTGGTACTGACCATCGGCGGTTTTCTCGGCATGGGCAAAGCATTCTATCCGCTGCCCTTTTCGCTGATCACTTTCGATCCGGCCAACGACGCCTATGTCGTCACGATCGACCGCCGCGTGCTCGAAGGCGGCCCCAGCTGGGCCAACAATGCACCGGTATTCGACCAAGCCTATGCCGATCGCGTGGCAAGCTATTACGGCGTCGCGAGCGAAAATCTGGCGGTTTAATCTAGGCCGCGCGCGGGACGATGCGGTCGAGTTCGCCGTTGAGCGCGCGCTTCGCCTCTAGCAATTCGTATTGAATTTGGAGCCGAAGGAAGAAACCTTCGGACATCCGAAAATAGCGTGTCAGGCGGAGGTCGAGCTCGCCGGTCATCGCACGCTGCCCGGTCAGGACCGCAGATAGATCGGCGACAGGCACATCAATCGCCACCGCCAAACTCGCGCCATCGAGCTCCAACGGTTCCATAAACTCGCTGAACAGCATCTCACCCGCATGCGGATTGTGAAGCCAGTCCCGATTAGTGATAGTCTGTGATCTCGACACGGTCTGCGCCTCCGTTGCGCCAGACGAAGCATATACGCCACTTCATGTTAATTGATACAGAGTGCTGCCCCGCGCGGTCGTCCTTGAGAGCGTGAAGGCGGTTGCTGGGCGGAACGCGCAAATCATCGAGCGATTCCGCGGCGTCGATCATCTTCAGGCGAACATAGGCGCGATCCTGAATGTCGGAAGCGATACGACGGCTGGTTTCGCCGCGCCAAATGCGTTCGGTTTCCGGGTCGGCAAAGCTACGGATCACGGCATGTTCCTTTCATGCCGGACAATATGTTGTCAAAAGGAAGCGATTACGGCGGGGCCAAAAAGGATTGCCTTACCTATTGGTCACCGCGCCCGCCGCCCACCCCCAGGCATACCGGCCCGCATTTTCTGGCTCTTGCCGTAGCGGGTCTTGCGGGTGCCGGGCTTGCCCTCGTTGCTCCGCCCCATCACCGGCGCCTTGCGCTGATTCTCGGGCAGGCCGAGCTCCTCGGCCTCCAGCGCGCGGATTTCGTCGCGCAGGCGGCCGGCGGTCTCGAACTCCAGATCGGCGGCGGCGGCGCGCATGCGCTTTTCCAGATCCTCGATATGGCTGCGCAGATTGTGGCCGACCATGTGCGGCCGATCGTCGTCGATCTCGATCGTCACCTGGTCGCGGCTAGCGACGTCCTGGATGATGTCGCCGATGTTGCGGCGGATCGTCGTTGGCGTGATGCCGTGCGCTTCATTATAGGCGAGCTGCTTTTCACGCCGCCGGCTGGTTTCGTTGATCGCGCGTTCCATGCTGCCGGTCATGCGATCGGCATAGAGGATCACCCGCCCGTCGACATTGCGCGCGGCGCGGCCGATCGTCTGGATCAGCGACGTTTCGCTGCGCAGGAAACCCTCCTTGTCGGCATCGAGAATCACCACCAGCCCGCATTCGGGAATGTCGAGCCCCTCGCGCAGCAGGTTGATGCCCACCAGCACGTCGTACACGCCGAGCCGCAAGTCACGGATCAGCTCGATCCGCTCGAGCGTCTCGACGTCGCTGTGCATGTAACGGACCTTGAGCCCCGCCTCGTGCATGAACTCGGTCAGATCCTCCGCCATCCGCTTGGTCAGCGTGGTGACGAGCGTGCGGTAGCCGGCCTCGGCGGTCTTGCGGCATTCGTTGATGCAATCCTGCACCTGGTCCTCGACCGGCCGGATCTCGACGGGCGGATCGATAAGCCCGGTCGGGCGGATCACTTGTTCGGCGAACACGCCGCCGGTCTGCTCCATTTCCCAGCCGCCCGGCGTCGCCGAAACGTACGTGGTCTGCGGCCGCATCGCTTCCCATTCGTTGAAGCGCAGCGGCCGGTTGTCGATCGCGCTCGGCAGGCGAAAGCCATATTCGGCGAGCGTCAGCTTGCGGCGGTGATCGCCGCGCGACATGCCGTTGATCTGGCCGATCGTCACATGGCTCTCGTCGACGAACAGCAGCGCATTTTCGGGCAGATATTCGAACAATGTCGGCGGCGGCTCGCCCGGCATCCGCCCGGTCAGGAAGCGCGAATAATTCTCGATCCCCGCACAACTGCCCGTCGCCGCGATCATCTCGAGATCGAAATTGGTGCGCTGCTCGAGCCGCTGCGCCTCGAGCAATTTGCCTTCCGCGATCAACTCCTTGAGCCGCTCGGCGAGCTCGAACTTGATCGCCTCGGCCGCCTGCTTGAGCGTGGGGCCGGGTGTCACATAGTGCGAATTGGCATAGACCCGCACCGAATTGAGCGACGCCACCTTCTTGCCCGTCAGCGGATCGAATTCGACGATCTCCTCGATCTCGTCGCCGAAGAACGACACGCGCCACGCGCTGTCTTCATAATGCGAGGGGAAAATCTCCAGCGTGTCGCCCTTTACGCGGAAATTGCCGCGCTGGAACGCCGCATCGTTGCGCTTGTATTGCAGCGCGACGAGCTTGCGGACGATCTCGCGCTGATCGACCAGCTGGCCCTTCTTCAGATCGAAGATCATCGCCGAATAGGTCTCGACCGAGCCGATGCCGTAGAGGCACGACACCGAGGCGACGATGATCACGTCGTCGCGCTCGAGCAGCGCGCGCGTCGCCGAATGCCGCATCCGATCGATCGCCTCGTTTACCGAGCTTTCCTTCTCGATATAGGTGTCCGATCGCGGCACATAGGCCTCGGGCTGATAGTAATCGTAATAACTGACGAAATATTCGACCGCGTTGTTGGGGAAGAACGACTTCATCTCGCCGTAGAGCTGCGCCGCCAGGATCTTATTGGGCGCGAGGATCAGCGCGGGCCGCTGCACCGTCTCGATCACCTGCGCCATCGTGAAGGTCTTGCCCGAGCCGGTAACGCCGAGCAGCACCTGATCGCGCTCCCCCGCCCGCGTCGCCTCGACCAGTTCGGCGATCGCGGTCGGCTGGTCGCCGGCCGGCCGATACTCGCTGACGATCTCGAAGCGCTTCCCGCCCTCTGCCTTGTCGGGGCGATTGGGACGATGCGGAACGAACGATTGCCCGGTTTCGGGCTCGTCGAGGCTGGTGCGGATCTGAATGGCCATAGGCTTCCCGATATGGTGGTCCGGCAATCGCCCCGCAACGATCGAACCGCTCGCTTGGCCCCGCGCCGGGTGAGCGGCACGGCTCGCCGTCTCGCGGACGCATCGGCGCGCCAGCGTTGTTCGCAGTTGGGAACAATAGAGGAACGTCGAGCGGCGGGAAAGTGAAATTCGACTTCAATGCGCGGGTTGCGCTGGAGCAGGCCGACAACCGCTATCGAACAGGCGATGCAGCCGCTATGCCATGAGAATGCTGAAACTTTCCTGTCTCTGCGGCCGAGTCCGCCTCGAATTGGCCAAACGGCCGGACTTCGTCAACGCGTGCAATTGCACGCTGTGCAGCAAGTCCGGCGCGCACTGGTCCTATTTCCATCCCTCGGACGTCGACATCGCCGGAACGACCTCAGGCTATCGCCGGGAAGACAAGGACGATCCGGCCGCGAACGTCCATTTCTGCGGCACCTGCGGTTCGACGACGCACTTTACGCTGACCGAAAGCGCCGTCGCCAAGTTCGGCAATAGCCAGATAGGCGTGAACATGCTGCTGGCGAACGAGCGCGATCTCGCCGGGATCGAACTGCGTTATCCGGATGGGCTTGCCTGGTCGGGCGGCGCCGACTTCGGTTATGTGCGCGAGGCCCGCATTATTGGCTAAGCGCGGGCTCGGGAGGCCGGTTGCAGGGATTCCCGCGCCGTCAACAGTTACAGTTGTTAGTGGATTGCTGTCCAGCAGCTTCCGGAAATTACAGGCGGCAAGCGGACGTTGATCGGCGAGAAAGGTTACTGCGCTAGAGATGTGATATGAGCGCCCCAAAGCACATCGCCCGCGCAGGTATTTATCTGCTTCTGCTATTAAGTCCTTTGGGTGGGCCGATAGTCGGAATGCTGATTACCGGCCTCTGCCAAAATGACCCCACCGTGGAACCCGACGGCCCGTTTGCGCTTGGCCTTTCCCATTGCGGCATAAGCCGTCCGGTCGAGCATTTTTATCAGAAAGCCGAGATGCTGACAGTTCTACCCATGGTGTTTGCCGGGCCGACTGTAGGCGGACTCCTCACCTTGGCGTGGTGGTGTCTCGGCATCGCTGTCGCGGCCGGTCTCATGTGGCATCTTTGGCGAGCGTTGGCATGTGTGACGATTGAACGCCTCTGAACGTCCGCTAGGAGGCTCGCCTGTCGCGCTAGGGAACGACCGACTATGGGGCGCAAGCAGCCATGCCCCAAACCCTACCGCTTCCGCTTTCCCCCCTGATGCCGGATATTCGCCGGCCGCCCGCGCCGGTTGATCGGCCGCCCGGGCTTGCGCGCCGCCGGCCGCTCGCCGCGATCGCGTTCGACCATTTCGAAGCGGAGCGCGCCCGATACCGGGTTGGCCTCGGCCAGCCGCAGCTTCAGTCGCTGGCCGCTCGCGAACGTCTCGCCGCTATGCTCGCCGACCAGTGTATGCGCCGCTTCGTCGTAGCGAAAATACTCGCTGCCGAGATCGCGCACCGGCATCAGCCCGTCGCCGCCGATCCCCTCGACCGTCGCGAAGAAGCCGAAGTTGAGCACCCCGGTGATCCGCGCCTCCACCACCTCGCCGACGCGCTCGGACAGATAGGCCGCGACATAGCGATCGACGGTGTCGCGCTCGGCCTCCATCGCGCGGCGTTCGAGCATCGAGATCACCTCGCCGGTGCGCTCCATCTGCGCCGCCTCGTCGTCGGTCAGCCCGCCGGGGCCGAGCCCGTACGCCGCGACCAATGATCGGTGGACGACGAGATCGGCATAGCGCCGGATCGGCGAGGTGAAATGCGCATAGCTGCCGAGCGCCAACCCGAAATGCCCATGATTGCCCGGCCCGTAATAGGCCTGCGTCTGCGTGCGCAGCACCTGCTCCATCACCTGCGGCTTGAAATCGGCATCGCCGAGCCGCGCGAGGACGTGATTGAAGGTGCCGGGCTTGATCACCTGACCGAGCGCGAACTCGAGATCGAAGGTCTTGAGATATTCCTTGAGCGCGACCAGCTTCTCGCGGCTCGGCGGCTCGTGGATGCGGTACATCACCGGCGCCTTTTTCGCCTCCAGCGCCTTCGCCGCGGCGACGTTGGCGGCGATCATATAATCCTCGATCAATTTGTGCGCGTCGAGCCGCTCGCGCGGCGCCACCGACATGATCCGCCCCTTCTCGTCGAGCTCGATCCGCCGTTCGGGCAGATCGAGATCGAGCGGCTCGCGCGCCTCGCGCGCCTTGTACAGCGCGCGCCAGCATGCCCAGAGGGGGAGGAGGATGTCGATAAAGTCCCCCTCCCGCTTGCGGGAGGGGCTAGGGGAGGGCTTGTCGGGCGTTTGCGACAAGCCCTCCCCCGACCCCTCCCGCACGGCGGGAGGGGAAACATGCGCATCAATCGCCGCCTGCGCATCCTCATAAGCGATATTCGCCGCGATCCGCACCGTCGCCCGCGTAAACCGCCAGCTCTTGAGCGTCCCTTGCTTGGTCACTTGCAAATGGCACGCCAGCGCCGCGCGATCGACGCCTTCCTTCAGCGAGCACATCTCCGCCGACAGCAATTCGGGAAGCATCGGCACCACGCGATCGGGGAAATAGACGCTGTTGCCGCGCTTGCGCGCCTCGGTATCCAGCGCCGATCCGGGCCGCACATAGAAGCTGACATCGGCAATCGCGACGATCGCCTGCCACCCGCCTTCGTTCTTGGGATCGTCGTCGGGCGCGGCCCACACCGCATCGTCATGGTCGCGCGCATCGGCGGGATCGATCGCGACGATCGGCAGATGCCGCAAATCCTCGCGCGGCGCCTCGTCGAGCTTGGTCCGCGAGACACGCTCGGCCTCCTCCAGCACGCGGTCGGAAAACACATTGGGGATGCCCAATTTCTCGATCGCGATCAGCGAGAAGCTACGCGGCGCGAACGGATCGCCCAGCACCTCCACCACTTTGGCCGAGACGCGGGGGCCTCGCCCGGTCTTCTCCGCGCGAACCAGATCGCCCGGTTCGGCGCCGCCGGCATCGGCGACCGGAAATTCGCGTCGCTCCTTCTTCTCCACGCCCTGCAGCCACAGCCGCCCGCCCGTCTCGTGGAGCACGCCGAGCATCATGTCCTCGCCGCGCGCGAGCGTCTTCATCGGATGCGCGATCCACCCCTTGCCGATTTCCTCGGTCCGCCCGAGAAACCGGTCGCCGATCCCCAGCGCGCCTTTGCGCGATTTCTCCTGCACGCGCAGCTTGGGCGGCGGCGTCTCCGCCTGCCAGCTCTCGGGCACCGCCCACACATTGCCGCCGTCATCGGCCTCGACCACGCGCAGCACTGTCACCTTGGGCAAGCCGCCCATCTGGTGGAACGCGCGGCCCGGCGCGCTGTCGATCAGCCCCTCGTCGGCCATGTCCTTGAGCAGCGCCTTGAGCGCGATCTTGTCCGCCCCGTGCAACCCGAACGCCCGCGCGATCTCGCGCTTGCCGGCGGGCGTGTCCGACGTGATGATGAAATCGAGCACCTGCTTCTTCGAAGGCAGGCCGGGCTTTGGTTTCGGGCGAGGCATGGAGCCGAGATAGGCGGTTCCTCATCAACCGTCACCCCGGACATGGGCGCCCGCCAAAGTATTACTTCGGCGGGAACCCTTGTTCCGGGGTCCACTGTGCCGCAAACTCGGCAAACGCGATTCTTGCTGCCCGGTGGATGCCGGAACAAGTCCGGCACGACGAAGGGTAAAAGTGGACCACGATCTGCTGATCATCGGCGGCGGCATCAACGGCTGCGCGATCGCGCGCGAGGCGTCGCTGCTCGGGCTTTCGGTGCTGCTCGTCGACAAGGGCGATCTCGCCGGCGAAACCTCGTCGAAATCAACGAAGCTGATCCACGGCGGGCTGCGCTACCTTGAATATTACGATTTCCGCCTCGTCGCCGAAGCACTCCGCGAACGCGAACGCCTGCTCAAGGCCGCGCCGCATTTGATCCACGGCCTCGAATTCGTCCTGCCCCACGAAAACGCGGTGCGCCCGTGGTGGATGGTCCGCGCAGGGCTGTATCTCTACGATTGGCTCGGCGGCAAATCGTCGCTGCCCCGCTCGCGCGGCCTCCGCAGGAGCGATACCGCGCTCGGCGGCCCGCTCAAGGCTGGTGGTCGCGGCTTCGTTTATTACGACGCGTTCGTCGACGACGCGCGCCTCACGCTGGCCAATGCGATCGATGCCGCCGCCAATGGCGCGACGATCGAAACCTATCTCGCGCTCGACAAGGCCGAGCGTATCGACGGCGGCTGGCGCGCGACACTCGCCGACGGTCGCGTCGTCACCGCGCGCGGCCTCGTCAACGCCGCCGGCCCCTGGGTCCACGAGATGCTGGGGTCGCTCGGCGTCGCTGCGAAGAGCAACGTCCGGCTCGTCAAGGGCAGCCACATCGTCGTGCCGCGGCTCTACGAGGGCGCGCACGCCTATATCCTCCAGCAGCCCGATCGCCGCATCGTCTTCGCCATCCCCTATCAAAACGGCTTCACCGAGATCGGCACCACCGACGTGCCCGTCGATCGCCCCGAGGACGCGGTGATCGACGACGGCGAGATCGCCTATCTCTGCGAGGCAGTGAACCGCCACTTCGTCCGCCAGATCGCCCCCGCCGACGTCACCTCGAGCTGGTCCGGCGTCCGCCCGCTTTACGACGACGGGGCGAGCGACGCGAAAGCGGTGACGCGCGATTACGTGCTCGAGCTCGACGACGACGGCGCCCCGCTCCTCTCGATCTTCGGCGGCAAGATCACCACCGCGCGCCAGCTCGCCGAGGATGCGATGGCCAAGCTCGGCCCGCCGCTCGGCCTCGCGCCGCACCCGGTGACTCCGGCGCGCGTCTTCCCCGGCGGCGCGATCGCCGATTTCGCGAGCTTCCTCGCCAGCGTCCGCGCGACCTGGCCGTTCCTCGGCGACGACCGCGCCGATCGCATGGCCCGCGCCTACGGCACCAGCCTCGCCGATATGCTACACGACGTTGCCGACGAAAAAGCGATGGGTGCCGATCTCGGCGGCGGTTTGACCGAGGTGGAGCTCAGCTGGATGCGCGACCGCGAATGGGCGAAAACGGCGTCCGACGCGCTCGATCGCCGCAGCAAGCTCGGCCTTCACCTCACTCCCGAACAGCGCGCGGCGGTCGAGGCGTGGTTCGTCAATCGAGCTTGCTGATCGTCTCGTTGAGATGCGCGACGGTGACGCCCAATTTGCTCACCGTCATCCGATTGAGCGCGCTCTTGCCACCCGGTTGCAGATAGATACGCTGCTCCACCTTCATCCCGCCCTTCATCTCATAAGCAAGATGCAGGCAATTGCCGGCAACGTCCCCGGCGACCGGCCCCGTCGCATCGCTCAGCGTCCCGGCGAAATGCCCTGGCGACACCTGATGCAACCGCCACTCGCGCTGCTCGGGCTTCTTGCCCTGCTGCATCACCGTCTGATCGAGCACCAGCGTCCCGCGCTCCATATGCCCGCGGCCGATCACACGAACCGGCTTCGTCGAATGCAGCATCACCTTCAATTCGGCGTGGCCCTCGGTGCGCCCGGCGAAGAACACATCGGGCTGGAACACCGGCCGCGGCGCGGCAAGATCGGGAGTGGCGGGGGCCGCAGCGATCAGCAGCAGCGATGGCAGGAGGATGAGTCGCATGACGAAGAAACGCGCCGAGACGGCAAATGGACGCGTGCCCCACGATTGGTCTAGCATCGCGCGATGCCCCCGCCCGATCGCCACCATCCGCGCGTCCAGCCGCTGATCGATTATCTCGTCCGCCTGCCCGCGATCGAGACCGACGCCACGCCGCTGCAAGGGATCGCCTCGGGAACCGAAGACGGCCTGTGGTGGGTCAAGTTCGGCGTGCTGATCGATCACCCGCTCGCGTGGAACGTGATCCAGGAGCTCGGCCACGTCCTCAACTATCTGTCGCCGTCGGAGCGGCTGCCGACCGCGTTCAAGCCGGTCTCGCCGCCGCCCTATCTCAACGGCGGGCCGGGCGCCTATCTGTCCTGGGTGATCGAATGCCCGGTCGCCGACATGGACCCGGCGACGGTGGCGGAGTGGCTCGACAGCCGCCTGCCCCCGCCGGCCGATCCCGAGGCGTGGACGCCGTAACACCCACCCGTCACGCCGTAACACCAAGCCGTCACCCCCGCGAAAGCGGGGGCCCATCTCGGAACGTCGCGGAATTCACGACGGTTGTGTTTGCCGTGAGTTCAGGAGATGGGCCCCCGCTTTCGCGGGGGTGACAGGGGGGGCAGCGTGGGGCGACAAAGGGACGTCAGTACGCCCGCCCGATCAGCACCCGCTCGACCGCCGGCTTGCCGGTGAACACGCACGCCCCCTCGACCGCCGCGGCCTCCATCGGCGCGTTGCGCACCGTCAGCTTGAGCGCCTTCAACCGCTCGACCACCGCATCGAGCTCGGCCCCCGTCGGCCGCGCCCATTCGACTTCGACCCAGCCGGGATATTTGCCGCCCTTGGCGAAATGCGCCTCGATCCCGGCATAATCGGTCACGCCGCGCGCGATATTGGCGTCCATCCGCGCCTGCGCCTCGTCATGCAGCGCGGCCTGAATGTCCTCGAGCATCGCCGCCGCGCCGCCGGCGAAGTCGTCGCGGCCGACCACCTGACTGTCGAGCTTGCCGTCCTCACGGTACAGCCGGTCGCGGCGGATCACCGAGACGTTGCCGCCCGCCATGTCGCGCCCGCCGACCTCGACGACGATCGGCGCGCCCTTCTTGACCCAGCCCCAGCGCTTGACCGCCGCCTTGGCCGGCTTGAGATCGAGCAGCACGCGCACCGGCTCGCCGAGCGCGCTCTGCTTGGCGATCGCCGCCTGCAATTCGTGACAATAAGCGGTGATCGACTGATCCTCGGGCGTGTCGCGCAGCATCGGCACGATCACGATCTGCCACGGCGCAATCGCCGGCGGCACGCGCAAGCCGTCGTCGTCGCCGTGCGTCATGATCACCGCGCCGACCATCCGCGTCGAGACGCCCCAGCTCGTCGTATTGGCCAGCTCGAACTGCCCTTCGGCGTTCTGGAAGCGGATGTTCTGTGCGCTCGCGAAATTGGTGCCGAGGAAATGCGAGGTGCCGGCCTGCAGCGCCTTGCCATCCTGCATCATCGCCTCGATCGAATAGGTCGATACCGCGCCCGGGAAGCGCTCATGCTCGGGCTTCTCGCCGGCGACGACCGGCACCGCCAGGCAATCTTCCGAAAAGCCGCGATAGAGTTCGAGGATCTTGAGCGTCTCGCGCTGTGCTTCCTCGGCGGAAGCGTGCGCGGTATGCCCTTCCTGCCACAGGAATTCGCTGGTGCGCAGGAACATCCGCGTGCGCATTTCCCAGCGCACGACGTTGGCCCATTGATTGATCAGCACCGGCAGATCGCGCCAGCTCTGAATCCACCGCGCGAACGCCGCGCCGATCACGGTCTCGCTGGTCGGCCGCACGATCAGCGGCTCCTCCAGCTTGGCCTCGGGATCGGGCATCAGCCCGCCCTTGCCGTTCGAAATCAGCCGGTGATGCGTGACGACCGCCATTTCCTTGGCGAAGCCCTCGACATGCTCGGCTTCCTTTTCGAAATAGGACAGCGGGATGAACAGCGGGAAATAGCAATTCTCATGCCCCGTCGCCTTGATCCGATCGTCGAGCAGCCGCTGGATGCGCTCCCAGATACCGTAACCCCACGGCCGGATCACCATGCAGCCGCGCACCCCCGATTCCTCGGCCATGTCGGCTTCGGTGATGACGGCCTGATACCAGGCGGCGAAATCCGCCTCGCGGGTAACGGAAAGGGCGTGTTTGATCATGCAATCTGTATCCTAGGCGTTTCGCGCCCGCTTAACCGCCGGCCGATCCTGGTCAATGCCGCGCGCCGTGCCGCGATGCAATTGCCCGGCCGCGGTCGCTCGCTTTTCAATCGCCGGCGAAGGTGAAGGCGGAAAGGCCGCGCTCGCGGTCGTTGATCAACAGCGCGCGCGCCGCCGGCGCGGCCGAGCGTTGCGGGCAATCGGGGCGCGTGCAGGCGCGGCAGCCGAGGCCGATCGGCGTCGCCTCGCCGCCCAGATCGACGCCGCGCGCCACCGCCAGCGGCGCGGCCAGCGCCGCCTCCACGCCCAGCCCGATCGAGAACATCGCCTCCACGCCGCCATAACGGCGGCCCTGCGGCATCACCGTGCGCGCGACGGTTAACCAGCGCGCGGCATCCTCGGTTTCGACAAGCTGGACCAACAGCCGGCCCGGGCGATCGAACACATGCGTCAGCCGCCAAAGCGGGCACCGCCCGCCCGCCTCGACCAACGCCGCGCCGCTCGCCCCGGCATAGCGTTTCGACACCTGCCCGGCACGGTCTATCCGGATCATGAAGAACGGCAAGCCCCGCGCGCCGACACGGCTCAGCGTCGTCAGCCGATGTGCGACCTGCTCGAACCCCGCGCCGAAGCGGCGTTGCAGCAGCTCGATGTCATAACCGGTCGCCTCGCACGCGCGCAGGAAGCGAGCATAAGGCATCATCACCGCCGCCGCGAAATAGCTCGTCAGATGCCGGCGGTAGAGCCGCTCGGCGGCGCGATCGGCGAAGGTCCCCGCGCTCACCAGCGCCTCGATCTCGCCGCGCGCCTCGATCTGCGCGAGCTGATAGCCGGCGGCGAACGTCCGCGACGCCGGATCGAGCATTTCGGACAATTGCAATTGTCGTGCGTGGAGATCGAGCCGGCGCAGCAGATCGGGCATCACCTCGGCCGGCAGGATGCGGATGCCGAGCTGATGCTTGACGCGCAGCCGCTCGGCGATCGCGCCGTAAAGGTCGCCCGCGCCCAATCGCAGCTCATCCGCCAGCGCCTCGGCCGCACCGTCGAGATCGGCGAAATGGTTGCGCCACCGCTCGATCTCGCGCCGCACGACATCGACCGCGTCGGGCGCGCGCCCGGCGATCGGCTCGGTGCCCTGGCCGATTCGATCGAACGCGCGCGCGAACGCCTCGGCACCGCCGGGCGCGCCGGCGAGCCATTCGGCCATTTCGCCGCGATCGATCTCCAGATCGGCGAACATCGGATCGGCCAGCCGCCGCCGGATCGCGTCGGCGCCGCCGCCCGGCTCGTGCGCCGAAAGCGTGCGCGGATCGAAATCGAATCGCTCGGCCAGCCGCAGTAGCAATGTCGCCGACAGCGGGCGTTGGTTGCGTTCGACGAGGTTGAGATAACTCGGCGAAATCTCGAGCATTTCGGCCATCGCCGCCTGGGTCAGCGCGGCCTGTCGGCGCAGCCGGCGTACCGCATGTCCTGCAAACAGCTTGCGATCGGCCATTTCCTACACGCCTTGTTTCTGTTATGTTCTGATCGATCCGGCCGCTATCGCCGGGAGCTTTCTTGTCAATCCTTTACACCATGACTTTCGGTGAGGCGAGCGCAATGACAGCGCGACCCTGTGAAGACAGCAATTTTGTCGCGCCAGACTCTCCACTTCCTCCACTTAAGCGGTGAACCGCGGTGAAGTTCACCGCGGCTGTAAAGGAAGCGACAATGACCTTCGACGATCTCGTTCCCGCCCCGACCGGCCGTTTCGACGGCATCACCCGCCCCTACGCCCCGGCGGACGTGGCGGCGCTGCGCGGATCGGTCGTCATCGAGCACACGCTCGCTCGCCGCGGCGCCAACCGCTTGTGGGAACTGCTGCACAGCGAGGATTATGTCCATTCGCTCGGCGCGATGTCGGGCAACCAGGCGATGCAGCAGGTCCGCGCCGGCCTGCAGGCGATCTATCTGTCGGGCTGGCAGGTCGCCGCCGATGCCAACACCGCGGGCGCGATGTATCCCGATCAATCGCTCTATCCCGCCAACGCCGGGCCGGAATTGTGCCGCAAGATCAACAACGCGCTGCAACGGGCGGACCAGATCGAGCATAGCGAAGGCGGCGCGACCCGCGACTGGTTCGCGCCGATCGTCGCCGATGCCGAGGCCGGCTTCGGCGGACCGCTCAACTGTTTCGAGATCATGAAGGCCTATATCGCCGCCGGCGCCGCGGGCGTTCACTACGAGGACCAGCTCGCCAGCGAAAAGAAGTGCGGCCATTTGGGCGGCAAGGTGCTGATCCCGACGCAGGCGCATATCCGCAACCTCGACAGTGCGCGGCTCGCCGCCGACGTCTCGGGCGTCCCGACGATCATCTGCGCGCGCACCGATGCCGAAAGCGCCAAGCTGATCACCTCGGAGGTCGATGAGCGCGATCACGAATTCCTCACCGGGGAGCGCACGCCCGAGGGCTTTTTCCGCCTAAAGGACGGCACCGGCGTCGATCACTGCATCAAGCGCGGGCTGGCGTTCGCCGAACATGCCGACCTCTTGTGGTGGGAAACCTCAAAGCCCAACATGGCCGACGCGCGCCGCTTCGCCGAGGCGATCAAGGCCGACTATCCGAACAAGATGCTCGCCTATAATTGCTCGCCGAGCTTCAATTGGGAGGCCAATCTCGACAAGCAGGACATCGCCAAATTCCAGCGCGAGCTCGGCGCGATGGGCTACAAGTTCCAGTTCGTGACGCTGGCCGGTTTCCACAGTCTCAACCACGGCATGTTCGAGCTGGCGCGCGGCTATAAGGAGCGCGGCATGGCCGCTTATTCCGAGCTGCAACAGGCCGAATTCGCCAGCGAGGCGAACGGCTACACCGCCACCCGTCACCAGCGCGAAGTCGGCACCGGCTATTTCGACCGCGTCGCCCAGACGCTCGCCGGCGGGACGAGCAGCACCACCGCGCTCGGCGAATCGACCGAGGCCGCCCAGTTCACCAAGCAAGCCGCTTGAGGAGAAGCACGATGACCACCGAACCGCACCGCAGCCGCGCTGTCTTCTCGACCGAGGATTTCGAGCTGATGAAGGAAGCCGTCGCCGATTACGTCAAGAAAATCGCCGACGACCCCCGCTCGGCCAAATTCTCGAACCTCTATCACCGCCTCGGCCGCCTCGGCTGAGCGAGGCTTCCTGGGGAGGAAGGACGCCCGTCGGGAAACCGGCGGGCGTTTCCGCCGTCAATCGCGGGAGACGAGATGCGATCGGACCCAGTCGGCAAGAGAATCCTCCTCAAGCGTTCCCGACGCCAACGCCAGCATCATGCGGATCGCATCGCTCTTGTCGAACGCGATCTCGACCGCATTGAGCTTGAGGAATAGCCGCGCGATCACCCACGCCGTCCGCTTGTTGCCGTCGGCAAAAGGATGATTGCGCGCGATCCCGAACGCATAAGCCGCCGCCAACGCGCACAGATCGGTTTCGCCATAGCCGAATTTATTAATCGGTCGGCTCATCGCCGATTCGAGCAGGCCAGCGTCCTTGACTCCGCCAAGGCCACCATGCTCGGCAAGCTGGCGATCATGAACCGCCCGCGCGACATCGACCCCGATAAAGCGCGGGTCCTTGCTCGCGCTCACCGCGCGAGCACAGCCAGTATGTCGCGATCCTCGCGCATGATCCCTTCCGCCGCGGTCATCGCCTCGACGAAATCGAGGTCGGCTGCGCTGAGCATATATCCGCCTGGCGCTTCGCCGACGAACAGCTTGTCGCCCAACTCGACACGAAGCCGCGCGAGCATGTCCTTAGGCAAAACGACGCCGACCGAGTTGCCGATCTTAACGATTTTGAGTTCCATGGTCATACACACGTAATAACACCGTAGCGCACGCCTCGCAACCGGAACCCCAGCCCCCTTCCCGCGCTCTGCCATATCGGGCAAGGGAAGCGGCATGGCGAAGGCGCAGCATCAAGGGGAATCGAACCTCGTCATCTTCGCGGCGCTCGCCGCCAATCTCGGCATCGCGGTCGCCAAGTTCATCGCCGCCGCGCTATCCGGCTCGTCGTCGATGCTCAGCGAGGCGTTTCACTCGGTGGTCGACAGCGGCAATCAAGTGCTGCTGCTTTACGGCCAGCACCGCGCGAAGAAGCCGCCCGATCATCAGCACCCTTTCGGTTATGGCCGCGAACTGTATTTCTGGAGCTTCGTCGTCGCGATCCTGATCTTCGCGATCGGCGCGGGCGTGTCGATCTACGAAGGCTACCGCCACATCCTCGAGCCCGAAGAGCTGACCAGCCCCACACTCAACTACATCGTCCTCGCCGTCTCGGCCGCGCTCGAAGGCACGTCATGGACGCTCGCCGTGCGCGAATTCGTGCGCGGCAAGGGCGAAATGGGCTGGTGGCAGGCGGTGCGCCATTCGAAGGATCCGCCCAATTTCATCGTCCTGTTCGAAGATTCGGCGGCGCTCGCCGGTCTGGCGGTCGCCGCGCTCGGCGTCTGGGCCAGTCATTATTGGCAGGACCCGCGGATCGACGGCGTCGCCTCGATCGGCATCGGCCTGATCCTCGCGATGGTCGCCGCGCTGCTCGCCCGCGAATCCAAGGGCCTGCTGATCGGCGAACGCGCCGACGAGGAAGTGATCGCCAAGGTCCATGACGTCGTCGAAGGTCACTCGGCCGTGTCGTCAGTCAACCACGTCCGCACGATCCATACCGGGCCGCAGGAAGTGTTCGCGGCGATCAGCGTCGATTTCAACGACGACGTCACGATGGGCGACGCCGAGACGTTGATCGAGGAGATCGAGGACCAATTGCGCGATGCGCTGCCGACGCTGTCGTCGATCTACATCCGTCCTGAAAAGGCCGAAAATGCCGCGGTGGTGCCGGTCAGGCGGCAGGAACCAGTTCTATGACGTCGAGCAAAGATTCGAAATGCGGCTGCGGCAACACCAGCCGCCACCGCGCGTCGCCGATCCGTTCGACATAGCCGGCCATGTCGCGTTTCGCGTCGCGGCCGTAATCGAGCGGTCGCGTCTCGTCGCCGAGCATCAGCGTGCCGAGGAAGACGCCGCGCGCGGTTTCATCGTCGAAAATCAGCCCGCGCGGCCGCTGGGGCCCGTCGAGCACCGTCAGCCGCAGCACTTTGCCGACCATCTTCACGCGGCACGGCGCCGCCGGATAGGCGGTATAGGCCGCCACCGCCGCCGACGCCGACCCGAGCTTGATCCAGCGACAGCGATAGTCGCCCACCGGCGGCAGCGGCGTTGGAAGCGCGCGATCGGGATCGAACAACGTCGCATCCTGATCGAGCGGCGCCGCTTCGCCGGCCTTGCGCACCGCGTCGGTGGCGGTCATCCAGGCGTCGCGCCAGCCGCGCAGCCGCGCCTGATCGTCTTCGGTGGCGATCGCGCGCCACGTCGGGCTCGCCGCTCCTTCCTCGGTCGCGAGCGGCCCCTTGGCGGCGGCGCATCCGCCGAGCGCGCCGAGCAGCGCCAGCGCGAACAATTTGGTGTGTGTCATCACGCCCGAGCTAACCACGCCGCCGCGGCGCCGGCAAGCGCGCTCAGGCAGCCGTCCAGCCGCCGTCCATCGACAGGTTGGCGCCGGTGATCGACGCCGCCTCGTCGCGGCACAGGAACACCGCCATCGCCGCGACCTGTTCTGGGGTGACGAACTGCTTGGTCGGCTGGGCGGCGAGCAGCACGTCGTTCATCACCTGCTCGCGCGTCATCCCGCGCGACGCCATCGTGTCGGGGATCTGGCTCTCGACCAGCGGCGTCCAGACATAGCCCGGCGAGATACAATTGACGGTGATGCCGTCGGTCGCGGTTTCCAGCGCGATCGTCTTGGTGAGGCCGGCGATGCCGTGCTTGGCCATCACATAGGCCGACTTGTTGGGGCTGGCGACGAGCGAATGCGCGGACGCGGTGGAGATGATCCGCCCCCATTTCTTCGCCTTCATCAGCGGCACCGCGGCCTGCATCAGATACCACGCCGAGGTCAGGTTGATCTTGACGATTGCCTCGAACTTGTCGGCCGGGAAATCCTCGATCTTCGCGACATGCTGAATGCCGGCGTTGGCGACGATGATGTCGGGCCCGCCGAGTTCGTCATGGCATCGCTGCACCATCGCCGCGATCTCGTCCGGCTTGGTCATATCGGCAGCATCATACAGCGCCTCGCCGCTGGTCGCCTCGAGCGCGGCGCGCTCCTTCTCGATGTCGGCGGGGTCGCCGAAGCCGTTGATCATCACCTGCGCCCCCTCGGCGGCGAACGCCTTCGCGTAGGCCAGCCCGATCCCCGAGGTCGAGCCGGTGATCAGCGCGGATTTTGCCTTGAGGAACATGGCGGACTCCTATTTGTCGGTGAGATCGAACGCGGCGGTGTTGCCGTCGAGGATATTCTGCGCGACCAGCCGGGCATTGGCCATCGTCTCGCTGACCGCTTCATGCCCCGCCGCCCAATGCTCGCGCATCGTGCGCGCTGAAAATTCGAAGTCGCGGCTGCCGCCTTCCCAGGCGTTAGCCCGGTAGATCAGGTGGACGAGACTGACCGGCTGTTCGGCGGCACGCGCCGCGAGTGCTTTCACATCTTCGTCTTCAAGCAGGTCGGGTGGGAGTTTGGCGATGACCTTGCGGATCGCCTCACGCTCCTTGCGCAGCTTCATCAGCTGATCGGTTACTTGCCGCGTGCGGCTGGAAAAGCGGATTTCCTTCTCACGCGCCGTCACGTCCATGATCGTTTCAGGGCGATCGGCGGCAGACGCGAACAGATCGACCTGAAATACCAGCAGCTCGCCGCTCTGATTGTCGAGCACATGGGCCAGCGGCGTGTTCGACACGAGCCCGCCATCCCACCAAAGCCGCCCGTCGATCTCGATCGGCGGCAGCCCCGGCGGCAGCGCGCCGGAGGCCATGATGTGCCGCGCGTCGAGACGTTCGTGCGCGGTATCGAAGTAGCGAAAGTTGCCGCTGACAACATCGACCGCGCCGACCGACAGCCGCACCGGGCCGTCGTTGAGCATGTCCCAATCGATCAGGTCGTCGAGCGTCGCGATCAGCGGCGTCGAATCGTAGAAGCTCAGCGCCTCCGGGGTGCCCGGCGCCGCGAACATCGGCGACACGGCGCGCGGCTGAAAGAATCCCGGCACGCCCGACGCCAGCACGAACCCGGCCGACCATTCGTGCAGCCACTCGCGCAGGTGATCGTTGGGGAGGATCGGAAAGCTCGGCAACGAACTTGTCACGCGATCCCAGAATTGCCTGAGCCGCTCGACTCGGCGCTCGGGCGGATTGCCCGCGAAGATCGCCGCATTGACCGCGCCGATCGAAATCCCCGCAACCCAATCCACCTCGATCCCGCTGTCGGCCAGCCCGTCGATCACCCCAGCCTGATAGCTGCCGAGCGCGCCGCCGCCCTGAAAGACAAGCGCGACCTGATCGGGCAGCGGCAACGCCGGCGCCTGCCGCCGCGGCTTCGCATCGGGCCGCGACTCACGCGAGGGTTCGACATCCGCCATCGCCGCCCAGATGGCCGCCCGGGCAATCGCGATCAAGGCCGCTTGCAACCGAATGGCCCCCGGCGCATTCCTGTCGCACCTCGGTCAACAGGACGACACGCCCATGCGGCTCGACGATTTCGATCCCAACATCAAGGTGAGCGAGGGAAGCGGCGGCGGGCGTGGTCTCGGCGGTGGCGGCGGGATGCTGCTGGGTTTGCTGCCGATGGTGTTCAGCCGGTTCGGCTGCGGCGGCGTGGTAGTGTTGCTGGCGATCATGTTCTTCGTCGGGGGCAATCCGCTCAATCTGATCGGCGGCGGCTCTTCGCCGACCAGCCAGAGCGCGTCAACGCCGGCGGGCGGCGGCAACGCGACGCAGATTTGCAGCACCAATCCCGACAGGAAGGCGGCCTGCGACGCGTTCAGTTCCGCCGACAAGACTTGGGCGGCAGTGTTCCAGCAGTCGGGCAAAACCTTCGAGCAGCCGGCGCTCGAATTCTACGATCAGAGCGACACATCGGGCTGCGGCGCGGCGCAATCGGCGATGGGGCCCTTCTATTGCCCGACCGACCAGACGATCTATCTCGACACCAGCTTCTTCAACGAGCTGTCGCAGCAATATGGCGCCAAGGGCGATTTCGCGCAGGATTACGTCATCGCGCACGAGTTCGGCCATCACATCCAGCAGCAGCTCGGCACCTCGGATCAGGTCCAGCGCGAGATGCGGCAATCGAGCTCGACCGCGGCGAACCAGCTATCGGTGAAGCTGGAGCTGCAAGCCGATTGCTATGCCGGCGTGTGGGCGGGGCTCAACCGCGACCGGATGGACCCGGGTGATCTCGAAGAAGGGCTGACCGCGGCGCAGGCGATTGGCGACGATACGCTCCAGAAGCAATCGCAAGGCCGGGTGATGCCCGACAGCTTCACGCACGGCACCTCGGCCGAGCGGACGGCGTGGCTGCGGCGCGGCGTTACCACCGCCGACCCCAGCCAGTGCGACACGTTCTCGGGAAGCATCGACATCTAACCCCCACTGTTCCCCGGCAAAGGCCGGGGTCCAGTTGAGAGGGAGACGTTGGCGAGCGGCGCGCTCGACAACTTCAATCATCGATACTGGACCCCTGCCTTTGACGGGGAACAGCCAACGGCTTACAGCTTCACAAGCATCTTCCCGGTATTCCCGCCCGAAAACAGTCCCATGAACGCTGCCGGCATCGCCTTGAGCCCGTCATGTACGGTTTCCTCGCGCTTAAGCTGCCCGGCCTTCACCATGCCGCCCATGTCCTGATAGAATTCGGCCGCGCGAGACATGAAATCGGTGACGATGAACCCCTGCATCCGCACCCGCATGCCGATCAACCGCGCGAGATAGCGCAGTTCGGTCGCCTTGCCGTCGTTATAGATGTCGATCATCCCGCAGATCGCGAAGCGCGCATGAGCGTTGGCGACGGCCAGTGCGGCGTCGAGATGATCGCTGCCGACATTGTCGAAATAGACGTCGATCCCGTTCGGCGCGGCGTCCATCAATTTCTTGACGAGCGGCGTGCCGCCCTCCTTGTAATCGATCACCGCATCGGCGCCGAGCGATTTGACCCAGGCGCATTTGTCCGCGCCGCCGGCCGAGCCGATCACCGTCATGCCCTTGGCCTTGGCGATCTGCACCACCGTCGATCCGACCGCACCCGCGGCTGCCGAAACGAACACGACATCGCCAGCCTTGGCGCTGGCGACATCAAGCAAGCCGAAATAGCCCGTCATCCCCGGCATGCCGAGCTGGCCCAGAAACGCCTGCGCCGGTACGCCGAGATCGGGCAGCTTCTGCACCTGCCCGGCATCGACCACCGCTTCGTCGCGCCAGCCCATCATGTGCTGCACCATGTCACCCGGCTTGAGGCCATCGGCGTTGCTCTCGACGACTTCGCCGATCGCGCCGCCTTCCATTGGCGCACCGATCTGGAACGGCGGGACATAGCTTTTCACGTCGTTCATCCTGCCGCGCATATACGGATCGACCGACAGCCAGCGATTGGCGATCCGCACCTGTCCCTCGCCCACGCTCGGCGTCGCGATCTCGGCCAGCTCGAAATTGGCGTCGGTCGGCATCCCTTGCGGGCGTGATTTAAGGGTCCAGGCGCGCGCCATCGTAACTCTCCATGAATTGTTTTTCGTAGATCGGGTATGGCATATACGTTGCGAAATGCAACCCTTGGCCACAGCAAAAAGGCCCGGGCGCCGGAGCGTCCGAGCCTTCTTTCGAAGCGGCGGCCAAGGCCGCCTTCCCTACCGCTCAGTAGGTTCCGGAGAAGCTGCGGCCGAGGTTGTGTGTATCGGCAGCATCGTTACGATCGTCGCCGAACAGCGCCTGATTGCGCTCCTCGTCTTTCCAATGCGCATGCGCATCGCTGGCGGTCTTGCGGATCGTCACCTTGTCGTCGACACGGTCGATCCAGCGCGACGGAATCGAACGGTGATGCCCGCCGGCTTCCGGATCGCTCTTGGTCAGTAGGATGCGGTCGCCGCGGACCTTGTCGACCGTGCCGACATGCTCGCCGTCCGATCCGATCACGTCCATATGCTCGGCAACGCGCGACAGTGAAGTGCGCTGCCCTTGACGCTCTTGTCGCCAGCTGCCGAATTCATTGTGAAATTTCTGGCGATTTTCCTGGCGATATTCGTGATAGTCACGGTCGAGCGCATCGATCTGCTGCTTGCGCCAGCCATGGTAATCCTCGTCTCGGCGGTCGCCGCCGAAGCTCCGTCCAGCGTAACGCTCGTCATAGCGTTGATCCATCTCGCGGCGGCGCTCGGCGTCATCATCCCCGAACCACGACCGTACTTCATCGCCAGCGCGATCGAAGAAGCCGCGCTCTTCGTAATCATAGCCTTGCGGCTGGCGGCCATATCCGGGATCGCGGCGGCGCGGATTGGCAAAGCGCTGACCATCCGATGCATCGCTGCCGTCATAAGGCCGGTCGCGGCGACCTTCGGCATAGGCGCCGCGGTTGCCGGCATATTGCCCCCTCGCGCCGTAGCGCTCGCGACGGCCATCGCCCCGATCACGATCGTCGCCGATCTCGCCGGCGGCTTGGTAATCACGTCCGCTCGAATAGCTGAACTCGCGGCCCGAGCCATAATCGCTGCCGTAATCCTGCGGCGTCGTGCGGCCGTAATAATCGGCCTGCGGATCGGTGTTTCGCGGATATCGTTCGTAGCCCATTGCATCGCCTCCTTACGCGAACTTGGTGACGCAGAGCAGGACGCGCTCTGCGCACGATGATGAAACAACGGGATAATTGCGATCCTGTTCCCCGCACCGAAGCACGTCGTCGTCTCCGCCGCGCGGTTCGGCGCAAGCCGCGTGAAAACGCTGGCGAAGCCGCTGTTGCATCGCCCGACAATGGCCGCTAGAGGCGTGCGTCCCCGGCGCTGCCGGGTGGCGGGCGCGGGGCCGTAGCTCAGATGGGAGAGCGCTGCAATCGCACTGCAGAGGTCAGGGGTTCGATTCCCCTCGGCTCCACCAGCCCCCGCCGCGATCAATTTGAAATCTAGTCCTCACCCCGGTGGGGACGTCGCTCTGCTACCAACCCAAATTGCAGGGGTCGCTGGTGGCCGGCAATTCTCGCACACTGGCGGACACCTTCTGACTCCAACCCAGACGCTGCGTCGCCGGCTTGGGTGAAACGGTCGTTAGTAAGCTGTCGCGTCCGGCTCTGCCGAAAGGGATCAGGAACGACGGGTAGCTACGCGTAAGGATGGCGACACGGCCGGCGAGCAGGACGTTCGACGCCAGATCGTTACTCCGCTCCAGCGATCAGTGTCAGCAACGCGGCGCTATGCTCAGGGCGACAGATCAGCAGATCGGGCAGCGAGACGTCGGCGCGATTGTAGATCAGCGGCGATCCGTCGATCCGCGACGCGTGCAGCCCGGCGCCCAGCGCAACCGCGACCGGGGCGCAACTGTCCCATTCATATTGTCCGCCGGCGTGGACGTAGATGTCTGCCCGGCCATCGACCACCGCCATCGCCTTCGCCCCGGCCGACCCCATCGGAATCAGCTCCGCGTCGAGCGCCTCAGCGAGTTTGACCGCAATGTCCGGCGGCCGCGTGCGACTGACCACCATGCGCAGGCGGGCCGGCGCCGCGCCGGGCACCTCGACGCCATTGCTCACGAATACGCGATCGAGCCCGGGCATGGCCACCGCGCCGATCGCCGGGCGACCGCCGATCGACAGCGCGACATGCACCGCCCAGTCGTCGCGACCCTCGCCATATTCGCGCGTGCCGTCGAGCGGATCGACGATCCACACCCGATCCACCGTGCATCGCGCCTGATCGTCCTGCGCTTCTTCCGACAGCACGAAATCGCCGGGCCGCTCGGTGCGCAACCGCGACAGGATCAGCGCATTGGCCTCCGCGTCGCCACGCTTGCCGAGCGCTTTGCCCTCTTCGCGGCGCTCATCCCGGATGCGCACCAGCAAGTCGCCGGCTTCGCGGGCGATCGAGGCGGCGAGATCGGCATCCGTCATGATGCTCGCCGACCGTGATGAAGGATGTGATCGACGATCGCTTCTGCCGCAGCATCGGCGCTGGTCGTCGTCGTATCGATCCGCAGATCGGCCGACTCCGGCGCTTCATAGGGGCTATCGATGCCGGTGAAATTATCGAGCTGCCCGGCGCGGGCCTTCTTGTAGAGCCCCTTCACGTCGCGGGCTTCGGCCACTTCCAGCGGCGTATCGATGAAAATCTCGACGAACTCGCCCTCCGGCAGCAAGTCGCGCACCATTTGCCGCTCGACGCGGAACGGCGAAATGAAGGCGGTAAGCACGATCAGACCGGCATCGGTCATCAGCCTGGCAACTTCGCCGACGCGGCGGATATTCTCGATCCGGTCGGTGTCGGTGAACCCCAGATCCTTGTTGAGCCCGTGGCGGATATTGTCGCCGTCGAGCAGGAAGCTGTGCTTGCCGATCGCGTGGAGCTTCTTCTCGACCAGATTGGCGATGGTCGATTTGCCCGACCCGGAAAGACCCGTGAACCACAGCACCTTGGGCTGCTGATTCTTCTGCGCGGCGTGCGCCTGTCGGCTGATCTCGATCGCCTGCCAATGGACGTTCTGGCTGCGCCTGAGCGCATAGTCGATCATACCGGCGGCGACCGTCGCGTTGGTCGCCTTGTCGATCAGGATGAACCCGCCGAGATCGTGGCTGTCGGCATAAGGCTCGAACACGATGCCGCGATCGGTATAGACCTCGGCCACGCCGATGTCGTTGAGCGCGAGCGTCTTGGCCGACAGCTCGGCCATCGTGTTGACATCGACGGTGTGTTTGGGCGGCTGCACCGTGGCGCTGACGGTCTGCGCGGTGGATTTGAGCCAATAGGCGCGGCCCGGCTGGAGCGGTTCCTCGGCCATCCACACGATGGTCGCCTGGAACTGATCGGCGACTTGCGGCGGCGCGTCGGCGGCGACGATTACATCGCCGCGCGAGCAATCGACCTCGTCGGCGAGCACCAGCGTGACGGACTGGCCCGCCACGGCTTCGTCCAGATCGCCGTCGCCTTCGAAGCCGCCTGCCGCATCGCTCAGAACAGGCATCGTCACGATCCGCGCCACCGTCGACGTGCGCCCCGATGGCAAGACGCGCACGGCATCGCCGGGCCGCACCGCACCGCTCGCGATAAGGCCGGCAAAGCCGCGGAAATCGAGATTGGGACGGTTGACCCATTGCACCGGCATACGCAGCGGCCTGTCGCGATCGGCATCGGCGTTTACCTCGACGCTTTCGAGGTGCTCGATCAGCGTCGGCCCGCCATACCACGGCATCGCGTCCGACCCGTTCGCGATATTGTCGCCGCGCAAGCCCGAGAGCGGGATCGCGGTGAAGCCGGCAATCCCGATGCTGTCGGCAAACGCGCGGTAATCGGCGACGATCGCGTCGAAGCGCGCCTGATCGTAACCGATCAGGTCCATCTTGTTGACCGCCAGCACCAGGTGCCGAATGCCGAGCAGATGCGCGAGATACGAATGCCGCCGCGTCTGCGTCAGCACGCCCTTGCGCGCGTCGATCAGGATCACGGCGAGATCGGCGGTCGAGGCGCCGGTCACCATGTTGCGGGTATATTGTTCGTGGCCGGGCGTATCGGCGACGATGAACTTGCGCTTCTCGGTCGCGAAAAAGCGGTAGGCGACGTCGATCGTGATGCCCTGCTCGCGCTCGGCGGCGAGACCATCGACCAACAGCG
This sequence comes from Sphingomonas koreensis, assembly GCA_006438735.1. Lineage (GTDB taxonomy): Bacteria > Pseudomonadota > Alphaproteobacteria > Sphingomonadales > Sphingomonadaceae > Sphingomonas > Sphingomonas koreensis_A. The sequence goes on from RCZF01000001.1 coordinate 1,382,231, forward strand.
CGAAATCGATCTCCTGCCCCTGCGTGCCGGCGCGCTTCGAATCGGCCTCGAGCGCTGCGAGCTGATCCTCGAAGATCATCTTCGAATCGTAGAGTAGCCGGCCAATCAGCGTCGATTTGCCATCGTCGACCGAGCCGCAGGTGATGAAGCGCAGCATCGTCTTCGACTGATGGAGCGCGAGATAGGCGTCGATATCCTCGGCGATCAGCGCATCGGTCTGATAAGCGGGTTCGGCGGTAGCCATCAGAAATAGCCCTCCTGCTTCTTCTTTTCCATGCTGGCGGCGCTATCATGATCGATCGCCCGGCCCTGGCGCTCGGAAGTGGTGGTGAGCAGCATTTCCTGAATGACCTGGCTGAGATCGGCCGCCTCGCTCTCCACCGCGCCGGTGAGCGGATAGCAGCCGAGCGTACGGAACCGGATCGAGCGCGTCACCGGCTGCTCACCGGGTTCAAGCCGGAAACGATCGTCGTCGACCATCAGGATCAGGCCGTCGCGCTCCACCGTCGGCCGCGGCGCGGCGAAATAGAGCGGCACGATCTCGATGCCCTCAAGCTGAATATATTGCCAGATGTCGAGCTCGGTCCAGTTCGACAGCGGGAACACGCGGATGCTCTCACCCTTCGCCTTGCGGGCGTTATAGACCCGCCACAGCTCTGGACGCTGGTTCTTCGGATCCCACCGCTGACTAGCGGTGCGGAACGAAAAGATACGCTCCTTCGCACGGCTCTTTTCCTCGTCACGCCGTGCGCCGCCGAACGCCGCGTCGAAGCCATATTGGGCGAGCGCCTGTTTCAGACCTTCGGTCTTCCACATATCGGTGTGGCGGCTGCCATGATCGAACGGATTGATGCCCTGCGCCTGAGCCTCGGGATTATGATGGACCAGCAACGTCATTCCCGCCGCCCGCGCTGCGCGATCGCGCAGTTCGTACATCGCTCGAAATTTCCAGGTCGTATCGACATGGAGCAGGGGAAACGGCGGCGGGGCGGGATAAAAAGCCTTGCGCGCAAGATGCAGCATCACCGCCGAGTCCTTGCCCACCGAATAAAGCATCACCGGCTTGTCCGCCTCGGCGACGACCTCGCGCATGATATGGATGCTCTCGGCCTCGAGGCGCTGGAGATGGGTGAGCCTGCTCTGGTCGCGGATCACGATATACTCCGTTGGAATTGGTCGTTGTGTCTCGGCAAGCTGCGATCAGCGCTCATCATGCCATAATCGGTTTGATAATGTCGGCTTGGATCGGCCATGCACCCTAAATAGTGTGCCGGTCGTGAGATGGTGCAACGCAAAAATCTATCGTACGCCAAGGGTGAGCTAAGCCTAGCCCTGAATTCGGACTCTCTCGTCACGGGCTGCGTGTCTTACGATAGCGCGTCGCCGCCAAATATAATGCTAATCCGTCTCTGCCCGACCTTGATATTACGGGTCGAGTATCACGATCACATTCTTACGGTGTTGAACTGCGGATCAAGCATACCGCTGGTCAGCGGAACCGCTATTGTGCCGGCGCATCGCCCGGTGCCTGGCCGGTCGGCGCCGCGCCGCCCTGGCCCTGCATCATCTGCTGCATCTGCATCTGCTGCTGAAGCACGCTCTGCGGCAGGAAATCGATCAGCTCGACATCGAACACCAGCAGCGAATCTGCGGGGATCGGGCCGTTGGTCTGGGACCCGTAGCCAAGCTCGGGCTTGATCCAGAAGCGATATTTCGCGCCCTTGGTCATCAGCTTCAGGCCTTCGGAAAAGCCCTTGATGCTGCCGGCGACAGGAAGCGGCGTCGGCTGTTTCGGCGCATCGAACACCGTGCCGTCACGCAGCTTGCCGGTGTAATTGATCAGCGAGACGTCCTGGTCGGTCGGGTGATCGGCCCCCTTGCCTGGCGTCAGTATCTGATATTCGAGGCCATCGGCGGTGGTCTTCACGCCGGGACGGCCGGCATTATAGGCCAGAAACTGGTCGTTCGAGCCAACCGTGGCGCGCGCGCCGGCGGTGCCGTAGACCGCCAGCCACACCGCCGCGGCGATGGCGATCACGATACCCGCCCAAAGCATCACCAGATTGCCGCGACGCACGGGCGGAATCGGAACGGCGGTCACGGACATGGATGCGGGCTTTCAGCGAATACGGTCAATCGAACGATCGCCGGGACGGGCCCGGCGTATCGGCGTCAGCGCGGCGCGCCGTCGCGTTCCATCCGCTTGCGCTCCAGCTTGCGGGCGCGGCGGACGGCGGCGGCGCGCTCGCGCGCTCGCTTCTCGCTGGGCTTTTCGTAATGCCGGCGCAGCTTCATCTCGCGATAGACGCCCTCACGCTGCAGCTTCTTCTTGAGCGCCCGCAGCGCCTGGTCGACATTATTGTCGCGAACCATGATTTGCATAAAGCCGAACGTCTCCGATCAATAGGATAGGGTCGTCGCAGACATGGGTCCGCGCCGTATGCGGTCGCCCCTAACAGCGAGTCCTCGGTTTATCAAGCGAATTGGGGCCGCTGAGGTTCCGCGCCCAAGCCATTTGCAGCCTCGCCGCGCTTGGCTATGGCAGGCGCATGACCGGCGCACCCCTCACCCTCTACAACAGCCTGACCCGCAGCCTGGCGGCGTTCGCGCCGATCGATCCCGGCAACGTCCGCGTCTATTCGTGCGGGCCCACTGTCTACAATTACGCGCATATCGGCAATCTGCGCGCTTATATCTTCACTGATACGCTAAGTCGCGTGCTGACGTGGAAAGGCTATACGCTCACCCATGTCATCAACATCACCGATGTCGGCCATCTTACGTCGGATGCCGACGCCGGCGACGACAAGATGGAAGCCGCCGCGCGCGCCCAAGCGACGAGCATCTGGGACATCGCCGCGCATTACACCGCCGCGTTCAAGCGGAACCTCGCCGATCTCAACATCCGGTCGCCGAGCCGCTGGTCGGTGGCGACCGATCACATCGACGACATGATCGCGTTTGCCGCGCAGATCGCGCCGGATCATTGCTACGAGCTCGAATCGGGCCTCTATTTCGACGTGACGACCGTGCCCGACTACGGCGCGCTCGCCGGCGGGCACGATGACGCCGCCGAAGGCCGGATCGATCCCGTCACCGGCAAGCGCCATCCGCAGGACTTCGCGATCTGGCGCAGATCCGCCCCCGGCGAGAACCGCCAGATGGAATGGGACTCGCCCTGGGGTCGCGGCGCGCCGGGCTGGCACCTCGAATGCTCGGTGATGAGCAAGAAATATCTCGGCGCCCAGTTCGACATCCACACCGGCGGCATCGACCACCGCGAGATCCACCACCCCAACGAGATCGCCCAGAACCAGGCGCATTGCGAATGCCCGGAAACCGGCGCGAACTGGTGGATGCACAACAATTTCCTCGTCGAGCGAGCCGGCAAGATGTCCAAATCCGCCGGCGGCTTCACGACGCTCAAGAGCCTGGTCGACAAGGGCGTCCACCCCCTCGCCTACCGCCTGATGTGCCTTTCCGCGCACTATCGCAGCGAGCTCGAGTTTTCCGGCGACGGCCTCGCCGCGGCGGTGACGCGCCTCAAACGGCTGGTAATAGCCGTCTCGACCTTGTGCGACCGCGCCGCGGCCGATCCCGACGCGCCGTCGAAAGGCGACGCCTCGCCCTATCGCGAGCGCCTCGAGGAAGCGGTGTCGGACGATCTCAACACGCCCAAGGCGCTCCCGGTGCTCGACGAGCTCCTCGCCGACAAGACGCTCTCGCCCGCCGTCCGCCTCGCCGCGCTCGCCGATTTCGACGCGGTGCTCGGCCTCGGCCTCGCCACCCTGACCCGCGAGGCGCTCCGCGTCGCCCCCGCCGGCGCGTCAATCTCGCCCGACGACATCGCCGCCCGTCTCGCCGAACGCCGCGAGGCGCGCGCCGCCAAGGATTTCGCCCGCTCCGACGCGATCCGCGACGCGCTCGCCGCCGCCGGCGTCGAGGTGATGGACGGCGATCCGCTCGGCTGGGATTGGAAGATCGCGCTGTAACGGACTTGCATCGCGCGAGTGTGTTGTCGATATAAGTCGCTTCAACAGGAGGGACAGGCATGCGCGGACAGGTGCTGGGGGTCGATCGGCAGAGCGGCGAAGGCCAGATTTCGGGCGAGGACGGCCAGCGCTATACCTTCCGCCCGGGCGACTGGAACGACCAGATCGGCCCGGCGATCGGCGCGCTGATCGATTTCGACATCGATGGACGCCTCGCCAAACGCATCTATCACCAGCCCGGCACGATGCCCGCGGTGATGGCGCCGCCGACCCGGCGCATCGGCGGCAAGAACAAATATGTCGCGGCCGTGCTCGCCTTCCTGTTCGGCGTACTCGGCGTCCACCGCTTCTATCTGGGGCGCACCGGATCGGGCATCCTGATGCTGGTGCTCACCATTACCGTGGTGGGTCTGGCGATCACCGGGCTGTGGGCGCTGATCGACACGATCCGCTATCTCGTGATGTCCGAGGACGACTTCGCCGCGCGCTACGATCGCTTGCCGGGGTGACGCTGCGCGCTCGGCGGGCTAACGAGCAAGGCGATTCTGCCGGAGACAACCATGCCCTTCGCTGTGCCTTATGCTCCCGATCCTGATCGCTACGATGATCGCATGCGCTATCGCCGCTGCGGCCGATCGGGGCTCAAGCTGCCGGCGATCAGCCTTGGCCTGTGGCAGAATTTCGGCGGCGCCGACGTGTTCGAAACCGGCCGCGCGATGCTGCGCCGCGCCTTCGATCGCGGCGTCACGCATTTCGATCTCGCCAATAATTACGGCCCGCCTTACGGCTCTGCCGAGGAGACCTTCGGCCGCGTGATGGCCACCGACTTCGCCCGCCACCGCGACGAGCTGGTGATCTCCACCAAGGCCGGTTGGGACATGTGGCCCGGGCCGTACGGCGATGTCGGCGGTAGCCGCAAATATCTCATCGCCAGCTGCGATCAGAGCCTCAAGCGGATGGGGCTCGATTATGTCGATATCTTCTATTCGCACCGCGTCGATGCCGATATGCCGCTCGAGGAAACGATGGGCGCGCTGGCGACGCTGCACCAGCAGGGCAAAGCACTCTATGTCGGCATTTCGTCTTATTCACCGGAACTGACGCGCAAAGCCGCGGCGATCCTTGCCGATCACAAGGTGCCGCTCCTCATCCATCAGCCGAGCTATTCGATGCTCAACCGCTGGATCGAGGACGGCCTGCTCGACACACTCGAAGAGTTGGGCGTCGGCTGCATCGCCTTTTCGCCGCTGGCGCAGGGCATGCTGACCAACAAATATCTGAACGGCGTGCCGGCCGACGCGCGCGCGGCAAAGCAGGATTCGCTGTCGACCGATTTGCTGTCGCCCGACAATATCGAGCGCATCCGTCAGCTCAGCAAGATCGCCGAGCGGCGCGGCCAGAGCCTGGCGCAAATGGCGATCGCCTGGGTGCTGCGCGATCAGCGCGTCACGTCGGCGCTGATCGGCGCACGGACGGTCGAGCAGCTCGACGATTCGCTCAATGCAGTGAAGAATCTCGATTTCTCGCCGGATGAACGCGCCGACATCGATCGTTACGCCACCGACGGCGAGATCGACCTGTGGAAAGTCTCTTCGGCGCTCGACGCCGATTCGGTCGCCTGATCAGCCGAACAGATAGCGGATCAGATCGACCAGCCCGTCGGCCGACACCGGCAGGATCAGCAACGCCAGCGAAAGGCCGAAGAAAAACCGCCGCGCGACGGCTTCGCCAGGGACCGGCGAGCGCGGCGCCGGCGGCAACGGCCCGTCATGGAAATGGCGATCGTCGAGGAACATTGCGCCACGCTCTCACGCCGCGACACGGCGGTCAATCGGCGACGCGGCTCAGCGAAACGCCCAGCGCAGCGTCCGAGCGATCCCGAAGGTTCCCGCGCGCACCAGCGGCCGCGCCAGTGCCGGGGCGACGAGCCCGTGCATCGTTCGCGCCCAATCGGGCAACAGATCGACCGCGGCTTGGAAGGTGATCGCCTGCAGCGGCGCCATCGCCAGCTTCGGGGCGGGCTGGCGCAGCACCAGCCGCGCAACCTCCTGCGTCCGCGCGTCGCTGATGAGGCTCGGCCGCATCGCTGCGATCAGCCGGTCCGCCTCGGCCCGGTCGCGCGGGATCGGATCGGCGCCGAGCGGGGCGGCGATTCGCGTCATCTCGTCGAAATAACGGTCCTGATCCGCGCCCGACATGCCCGGCTCGCCATACCGCCGCCACGCCGCGAGGAAGCTCGTCGCCTCGCAGACATTCACCCAGGCGAGCAGCGCCGGATCGTCGGCGACATAGCGGTTCCCATCGGGCAGCGTGCCGCCGACCCGCGCATGGATGCTGCGCACCCGCGCGATCGCCGCCTCGGCCTCGTCGCGCCCGCCGTAGGTCGTGACCGCGATGAACCGCGCGGTGCGGCGCAGCCGGCCGAGCATATCGGTGCGGAAATTGCTGTGATCCCACACGCCCGCGAGCACCGCCGGATGGAGCATCTGCAACAGCAGCGCCGCCACGCCGCCGACCATCATCGTCGTCACGTCGCCGTGAACGCGCCAGGCGACCGCGCCGGGGCCGAACAGCCCGTCGGTCTTGCGCTGCACCGGCGCTTCGCCTCGCGCGGAATCGTGGAAGATCGCGCGCACCTCGCCGATGATCGCACGCCTGGCGGCGCTGCCGATCGTCGGTAGGCTGGTGATCCGGTTCGCCATGTCATCCTTTCGGCCGCTCGATCGATCAACGCGCGATCGGCCGCCGCGGATGCTATTCCACGGTCACCGATTTGGCGAGGTTGCGCGGCTGATCGACATCGGTGCCCTTGGCGACGGCGACATGATAGGCGAGCAATTGCACCGGCACGGCATAGACCATCGGCGCGATCAGCGGATGGACCTTGGGCATTTCGATCGTCGCGATCGTCCCCTCGCCGGCCTGGGCGATGCCGTCGGCGTCGGAGATCAGCACGACTTGCGCGCCGCGCGCCTGCGCCTCCTGCATATTGGAGACGGTCTTGTCGAACAGCGGCCCCGATGGCGCGATGACGATCAGCGGCACCGAATCGTCGATCAGCGCGATCGGGCCGTGCTTCATTTCACCCGACGCATAACCTTCGGCGTGGATGTAACTGATTTCCTTGAGCTTCAATGCACCCTCGAGCGCCATCGGATAATCCGGTCCGCGACCGAGATAGAGCACGTCGCGCGCCTGCGCGATGATCGGTGCCATCGCCGCGATCTCGTCGTCATGCGCCAGCGCGTGGCTCATCGCCTGAGGCACTTCGCTCAGATGGCGGACGATCTCTTTCTCATCGGCCGCGGCAAGGCGACCCTTGGCGCGCGCCAGATTGACCGCCAGCGCCGCCATCACGCTGAGCTGACAGGTGAACGCCTTGGTCGAGGCGACGCCGATTTCGGGGCCGGCATGCGTCGGCAACAGCAGATCGACCTCGCGCGCCATCGAACTGGTCGGCACGTTGATGATCCCCGCGGTCGTCACGCCCGCCGCCTTCATGTGGCGCAGCGCGGCAAGCGTGTCGGCGGTCTCGCCACTTTGCGAAATGACGATGCCCAGCGTGTTGGGCAGGAGCACGGGATCGCGGTAGCGAAATTCGCTCGCGACATCGACATCGACGGGCAGCCGCGCGAATTGCTCGATCCAATATTTGCCGATCATCCCGACGTAGCTCGCGGTGCCGCAGGCGACGATCGCGACGCGCTCGACGCTGGCCAGATCGAACTCCATATCGGGCAGCGCGACGCCGTTCTCGATCGGGCGAAGATACGATCGCAGCGTCTGCGCGACGACCACCGGCTGCTCGTAAATCTCCTTGAGCATGAAGTGGCGATGATTGCCCTTGTCGATCAACTGTCCCGACGCGCCCGACTGGACGATCGGCCGCTCGACCGGGTTATTGTCCTTGTCGTAGACTTCGACGCCGTCGCGCTTGACGACGACCCAGTCGCCCTCCTCGAGATAGGCGATCCGCTGCGTCAGCGGCGCCAGCGCCAAAGCGTCGGAGCCGAGGAAATTCTCGCCGTCGCCGTAACCAACCGTCAGCGGCGCCCCCAGCCGCGCGCCGATCAGCAGGTCGGGATCGCTCTGGAACATCACCGCCAGCGCGAACGCGCCGTGCAGCCGCGGCAACACCACCGCCACCGCCTCGCGCGGCGGCACGCCGCGTTCGACCTCGCGCGCGATCAGATGCGCGACCACCTCGGTGTCGGTCTGGCTCTGGAAGCTGCGGCCCTCGGCGATCAGCGCGTCGCGCAGCGGCTTGAAATTCTCGATGATGCCGTTGTGGACGATCACCACGTCGCCGACGATGTGCGGATGGGCATTGTCCTCGGTCGGCGCGCCGTGCGTCGCCCAGCGCGTGTGGGCGATGCCGATGTCGCCGGCGAGCGGCGCCTCGGCGAGCCGTGCGGCCAAATTCCTGAGCTTGCCCGGCGCACGACGGCGATCGAACCGCCCGTCATGGACGGTGCACATGCCCGACGAATCATAGCCGCGATATTCGAGCCGCTTGAGCCCATCGAGCAGCCGATCCGCCACCGCCTCCTTGCCGATGATGCCAACAATGCCGCACATCTTGCCTTTAAGCCCTGTTTTTCTTCGCCAGCATCCGCTCGCGAAACCGTTTCGCCCAACCCGGCTTAGCTTCCTGCGCGCCGCGCGCCAGCGCCAGCGCATCGGGCGCGACATCGCGCGTCACCACGCTGCCCGCGCCGACGATCGCGCCCGCGCCGATCGAGACGGGCGCGACCAGCGCGCTGTTCGACCCGATGAACGCACCTTCCCCGATGCTGGTGCGATATTTGAAGTAGCCGTCGTAATTGCAGGTAACCGTGCCCGCGCCGATGTTTGCCTCCGCGCCAACGTCGGCGTCGCCGAGATAGGTGAGGTGGCTGGCTTTTGCACCCGGCCCCAGGGTCGCTTTTTTCATCTCAACGAAATTGCCGACCTTGGCCCCCGCGCCGAGCACCGAACCGGGGCGCAGGCGCGCATAGGGGCCGACCGAGGCGCCCGCGCCGATCGTCGCGCCTTCGACATGGCTGAACGCATGGATCGTGGCGCCATCGGCGATGCTGACGCCGGGTCCGAACACCACATTGGGCTCGATCGTCACATCGCGGCCCATGGCCGTGTCGAACGCGAACCACACCGTCTCTGGCGCGATCAGCGATACGCCCTCGGCCATCGCCACGCTGCGACGGCGCGCCTGCCAGGCGGCTTCGACCTGCGCGAGCTCGGCGCGGCTGTTGATCCCGGCCACTTCCGCCGCATCGGCCTCGATCACCGCCGATTGCCGTCCGTCGGCAGCCGCCAGCATGACGATATCGGGCAGATAATATTCGCCGGCGGCATTATCATTGCCGACCCGCGCAAGCAGCCCGAAAAGATCCGCCGAGCGCACCGCCATCAACCCCGAATTGCACAACGTTTCGGCGCGTTCTTGAGCACTTGCGTCTTTATATTCGACCATTTTCTCAATGACGCCGCGTGCGTCGGCGATAACCCGGCCATATGCCCCAGGGTCGGCCGGGCGAAACCCCAGCACGACGGCGACCGGCACATCGTCGCGGTGCAGCCGCTCGACCATCGCCGCCATCGTCTCGCGCGTCACCAGCGGCACGTCGCCATAGAGGATCAGCACGTCGCCCTCGAACCGGGCAAGCGCCACCTCGGCCTGCCGCACCGCGTGCCCGGTGCCGAGCTGCTCGGCCTGCGTCACCGTCGTCACGCCGAGCGGCGTCACCGCCGCCTCGACCTGTTCGCCGGCCGCGCCGGTCATAACCACCGTCCTGGCGGGATCGAGTGCCGATACGCTGTCGATCAGATGCAACAGCATCGGCCGCCCGGCGATCGGGTGAAGCACCTTGTGCAGGGCGGATTTCATCCGCGTGCCCTTGCCGGCGGCAAGGATGATCGCGGCGATCGGCGGCGTGGACGGCATGGCCCCGCCCTGCCATGAATGTCTTGCCAATTCCATAGCGCGACGGCGAGGTTACCATGCGATGAGCGATTTTCCCTTCGATCTGATCGGCTTCGACCTCGACGGCACGCTGGTCGATTCGAGCGCCGATCTTGCCGCCGCGGTCAATCATGTCGTGATGGGGCTGGGTCGGCCGCCGCTCGAGGTCGCTCAGGTGCGGCGAAACATTGGCGGCGGCGGACACCGGATGCTGAAAATGAGCCTCGCCGACGCCGGCATCGACGAGCCCGACGCGCTCGACGCCCGCTACGATGCGCTGATCGCTTATTACGCCGATCACATCGCCGATGAGACGCGGCTTTATCCCGGCGTCGTCGAAGCATTGGACGCGCTGATCCACGCTGGCGCGCGTCTCGCGCTAGTGACCAACAAGGGCGAGCAGCTCGCGGTCAAACTGCTCGGCGCGCTCGGCATCGCCGATCGGTTCGCCGTGGTGATCGGCGGCGACAGCGTCTCCCGCGGCAAGCCCGCGCCCGATCCCATTTTGGCGATGATCGAGCGCGCCGGCGGCGGCCGCGCCGCTTTCGTCGGCGATTCCGAATTCGACGTCGCCGCCGCGCATGCCGCCGGCCTGCGGTGTATCGCCGTCAGCTTCGGCTTTCCCGGCAAGCCGGTCGCCGAGCTCGGCGCGGACGCGGTAATCGACGATTTCGCCGCGCTGCCGGATGCGCTGCGCCGGATCGGCTAGCGCAGCATCGGCACGGCGCCCACGGGGATCACCGTGCGCCCGAACGTGTCATTGGTGACGAACGCGAAACTGCCGTACATCGCCAGCCCGCCGCACAGGATGCCAAGCAGCCCACCGGCATGCGTCAGCCCAGGCTGCGCCATTGCCGCGCCGAGGCCGAGCAACAGGAACGTCACCCACAAGGTCAGGAAGACGAAGAACAGGATCTTGGCCAGCCGGAACGTGCCGATCCACAGGTAAAGCGTCAGCACACCCCATAACAGCAGCGCCACGCCGACGGTCGGTCCCGCCGCACTGATGTCGATCACGCCATTGCCGGCGAACAATAGCAACAGGGCGAACCACCACCAGAACGCACCGTAGCTGAGAAACGCGGTCATCCCGAACGTATTGCGGAGTCGGAATTCGCAAATCCCCGCGACGATCTGCATCAGCCCACCAAAACTGAGTGCGAGCGGGATCACCACCGGCTCGCCGCCGGCCGGCAAAAGACCCGCATTCACCAGACTGAGCAATACAGTCGTTAGCCCGAACGCGACCAGGCCGAGCGCGGCAGGATTGGCCTCCGCCACCGGCACCTGAGTGGAGTCGCCCGCCATCGTCATCCCCTTTGTTGGCCGAATTTCATCGGCGCGCCTGAGGCTATGGTAGCGCTATTCCCCGGTCAAGCGGGGCGATAACCCTTGCGCCACTTGGTCCACAAATGCCGCGCAAGCATCGCCGGCGGCATCCGCAGCCAGTGCGAGCGCAAATAGAAGACGAACCGCGTCCACGGCCGCGTCGCCCGACCCCAGCTGTCGCGCGCGGTCAGCCGCCTACGGAACAGCGCATCTGAGCGTTCTTCATTGAGGCTCACGCGGATTGGAGATCGATAGCCCTTCACCGGCGTCCCATACATCTGCTGCGCAAGGCGGAGCGCGCGTCGGACGCTAGACGATAAGCCATGCTCCCACGCCCGCTCGAAGACGCTGAGACAGAAATCACGGTCTTGTTCGCCGAATTGCCGAACCAGCCGGTCTATATCCCACAGGTTGCGCATCCCGCCGGCCAAGTCGCCGTCGGCGAAGAGGTGTGCAGCGGCATGGCAGATCATGTCCTCAGGCGAGAGCACGCGAAACCCATCGGCCAGCGCCACGCTGTCGGCGATCAGCGCCGCGGCGTCGGGCGTGATCCGCGCGGTCAGCGGCAGGATGGTGTGATGGACGTCGATCATCCGATCGCGGTCGCGGTGGATCAGCGGCGGCAGCTCGTGCATCCAACGGCGATAATAAGCGTCATCATAGGGATCGGGCTTGACCCATTCCCAGCCGGCGCCGAGCAACGCCTTCTCGACCGCGTCGATCGACCCGCGCGGCACGAGAATGTCGAGATCGCCGATCGAACGCCCCTCCCCTGCGCGCAAGCCCGCCGCGACGAACGCCGTGCCCTTGAGCAGCACGACCGGGCAGCCGACGCCGTGCAGCACGCGCCGCGCCATCTCCGCCTCCCACAGCGCCGCCAGCCGCTGCTGTGCCGCCGATCCGCGCGCGTCTGCCAGGATGCGTGCCGCCGCGCCCGGCATCGGCTGGCCCTCGAGCCGCAGCGCCAGCGTGCCGATCATCTGCTCCGCACGCGCCATCGCCAGCAAGGCGGTCCAGCCGGCCGCATCGAGCGCGGCGACGCTCGCCGGATCGCGCATCGCGCGCGCCAGCAGCCGCGCGTCGGTCACAGCGCCGCCCATAACGCCTCGACCTGCGTGATTGCGGCCTCGGCATCGGGATAATCGATCGCCCGCGCCGGGACGGTCGTCACCAGCCGCGTGAGCGCATCGAAGCCCCGCTCGCCGAGCGCGACATAATTGGTCGACGCCTGCGTCAGCCGCACGAACACTTCGCTCGCCCCCAGCGCACGCGCGGCGGCCGCGAAACCGAAGCGCGGGAACACCAGCAGCGCCGGGATCGCCGGCTCGCCCATCGCCGCCACCGCGCGGGCATCGGGCACGAGATGGCGAATATCGCCCTTCGGCGTCGCCTTCATCAACGGGCCGAAGCGGCCATCGGGCGCGACGCGGCGCATCACCTCGATCGCTTCGTTCTTGAGGCTGATCAGCCGGGGAAAGGCGTGGACCAGCCCGGTCTCGGGCTCGATCAGCGCGAATTCGTCGCCCATCAGCCGCCAGCCACGAGCACCGAGCAGCGCCGCCAGCGTCGATTTGCCCGCGCCCGACAAGCCACTCATCAGCAGCGCCCGTCCGTCGCGTTCGACCACCGAGGCATGGAGCAGCAGATAGCGCCGCTGACCCAGCGCCATCTGCAGGTTCATCGCCATCTCGGCGGCAAGCAGCCCCTGCGCGAGCGGCAGCGGCGCCGCCTCGGGCAGCACGAAATCGCCGCCGAGCATCACCGCCGGCCGCAGCCAGCGCCGCCACGGCCGCGCGGCGAACAGCCGCACGGTGAAATCGGCAATGCCGTCGTCCGGCTCGGGATAGCCGGCGTAGAGCGTCTTCAGCTGGTCGATCGGCGCGCGCCAATCCGATCCGACGCGAAAGCCGACCGGGCCGATCCGCACACCGAACACATGCCTCATGCGGCGACGATCAGCCCCGCCGACACCAGCTCGCCGAGGCGCGCGTCGAGGGCGCCCGCGCTGGCGTCGCCCAGTTCGAACGACTCGCCCAGCGCCGCCAGCAGCGCATCGCGCGTCATCGATCGCCCGTCCAATGCGGCGAGGATTTCGGGCGCCGGCGTCGTGACGAGATGCGTCAGCCCCGAGGCGCGGTGGAAGATCAGCGTGAACTCGTCGAGCGCAACGACGCGCATCTGGTCGGCCGGCACCGCGCGGAACGAGCGGCCGGCCACGGCGATCAGCCGCGCGGCATCTGCAGCGATGCGAAGCAGGTAAAGCCGCTGGTGCCCGATTGCAGCCGGCGGATATATTTGATGTAGGCCTGGCTCTGTTCGTAGCTGGTGCCCGGCAATTGCCCGCCGACGAGCGCGGTCTTCACGTCCTCGCCCTTGAACGGGATCGAGGCCGGCGCGAACGCGCCCGGCGTGCCGGCCGGCACCACCGATCCGTCGGCAGCGATATAGCTGCCTGCGCGGCCGGCATCGGGCACCGGGATGTCGCAGGCGATCACCGAGGCGTTGGTCTGCGCCAGCGCCGGGCGGATCGAGACGATCGCCGACGCGCCGACCGCGCCGAGCATCAGCGCCCGCCGCCGGGTGGGGGCAGGTTCGGCCGCGGGGCCGGCTGCTGGGGGCGTCTCGTCGCTCATCGCCGCATCATCCTGTCGCCATTGCCCTTTCATATTCGTAAAGCAGGCGCAAGACCGGGGATCGGGCGACCTGCCCGGCGTGCAGCGGGATCGAACCAGAATGACACAAGCGATGCGGAATCGATGGATCATGGTCGGCGTGCCGATTGCCGTCGCGGCGCTGCTGCTGGCGCTGTTCGTCAGCGTCGCGGCGGCGGTCGCGCTGATCGCCGGCGGGGTAGCGGTGGCAGCCGGGACGCTGCCCGGACGGCCGGCAACGAGCGACAATGCCGAGCCTGCGCCGCCCGCAGCCAGCACCACCGCGCCCGTTATCGAGGCGATCGCCGAGCCCGTCCTCGTCGTCAGCGGCAACCGCGTGACCGAGGCCAACAGCGCCGCGCGCGCGCTGCTCGGCGACCACATCCTCGGCGAAGACGTCCGTCTCGCCATCCGCCACCCCGCCGCGACCGAGCGGCTTGCCGATGTCGGCGGCGATCAGGACGGCGAGGGCGTCGCGCTGATCGGGCTGGGCGTGCGCGATCAACGTTGGGAAATGCGCGTGTCGCCGGTCGAGAGCGGCCGCCGCATCGTCCAGCTGATCGATCGCACCGGCAGCTATGCGGCGGAGCGGATGCGCGTCGATTTCGTCGCCAGCGCGAGCCACGAGCTCAAGACCCCGCTCGCCTCGATCCTCGGCTTCGTCGAGACGCTGTCGGATCCGGAAGCCGGCGGCGATCCCGATCTGCGCGCGCGCTTCCTCAAGATCATGGCCGGCGAAGCGGCACGGATGCAGCGGCTGATCGACGATCTGCTGTCGTTGTCGCGGATCGAGGCGGAGAAATATCTGCCACCCGCCGATCGCATCGATCTCGCCGCGCTCGCCGGCGAAGTCGTCCGCGACATCGTCCAGAGCGGCGTCGCGTCTGCCGAGATCGTGCTCGATGCGCCCGCCGGGCTCGCCGCGGTGCCGGGGGACCGCGCGCAACTCTCGCAGGTGCTGCACAATCTGATCGGCAATGCGATCAAATACGGCCGCGCCGGCACGCCCGTGACGGTCACGCTCGCGCAGCCGACCGCGGCCACGCTGCGCATCACCGTCGCCGATCAGGGCGACGGCGTCGCGCCAGAGCATATCCCGCGGCTCACCGAGCGCTTCTACCGCGTCGATCCGGGCCGCAGCCGCACCGTCGGCGGCACCGGGCTCGGGCTCGCCATCGTCAAGCATATCGCCGAGCGGCACCGCGGCCGGCTCGATATCACCAGCGTGCGCGGCATGGGCACCAGCGTCACCTTGCTGTTGCCCGCCGCGCCCGGCGGCGAGGCGCTGTCATCAAAACGTCACGACGGCGCGCCATCGGCGGAACGAACGGAACCGGAGGGCGCGATTCTGACGACCGGGCAAGCCGATCCGAACATCGGCGAATTGCGGGGCCTGATCGCCGAAATGGGCGGGCTGGCGGAGGCGTCGATCGGCGCCGCGGTCGATGCGCTGCGCCGCCGCGATCTCGTCGCCGCGCAGCGCGTGATCGCCGGCGATCGCCGCATCGACATCCTCGAAAGCGAAGTCGAACGGCTCGCCGTCAGCCTGATCGCGCTGCGCGCGCCGACCGGCGAGGATCTGCGCGAGGCGGTCGCCGCGCTCAAGATCGCCAGCGTCGTCGAACGCATCGGCGATTATGCCAAGAATATCGCCAAGCGCGTCGCCGCTATCGACGAGGGCGGCGAGATCGAGCCGCTGGCGATGCTGCCGGCGATGGCGCGGATGGCGAGCGCGCTCGTCCACGACGTGCTCGATGCCTTCGCCGCGCGCGATGCCGAGGCCGCCGTCGACGTCAGCGAACGCGACCGCGCGATCGACGATTTCTACAATTCGATATTCCGCGTGCTCGTCACCTACATGATGGAAAACCCCAAGAGCATCGGCGAGGTCGCGCATCTGCTGTTCATCGCCAAAAACCTCGAGCGCGTCGGCGATCACGCCACCAACGTCGCCGAAATGGTCTATTATGCCGCCACCGGCGCCCACATGGCCGAGCGCGAACGCGGCGGCCGTCTGCCGCTGAACTGAAAGGACGATCGATGCCACGCGCCAACATGCTGCTGGTCGAGGACGACGCCGCGCTCGCCGAACTGCTGGTCTATCATTTCGAACGCGAGGATTTCGCGGTCCGCCGCACGCCCGATGGTGAAGAGGCGCTATTGCTAGCCAAGGAAACGCCGCCCGATATCGTGCTGCTCGATTGGATGCTCGAAGGGCTGTCGGGCATAGAGGTGTGCCGCCGGCTGCGGCGGATGACCGAAACCGCCAACGTGCCGATCATCATGCTCACCGCGCGCGGCGAGGAGGAGGACCGTGTCCGCGGCCTCGAAACCGGCGCCGACGATTACGTGACCAAGCCGTTCAGCCCCCGCGAGCTGGTCGCGCGCGTCGGCGCGGTGCTGCGCCGCGTCCGCCCCGCGCTGGCCGGCGAATCGCTCAGCTACGCCGATCTCGAGATGGACACCGTCGGCCACAAGGTTCGCCGCGGCGGCGAGGTGATCCAGCTCGGCCCCACCGAGTTCCGCCTGCTCAAGCATTTCCTCGAACATCCCGGCTGGGTGTTCTCCCGCGAGCGACTGCTCGACGCCGTCTGGGGGCACGATTCGGATATCGAGGCGCGCACCGTCGATGTCCACATCCGCCGCTTGCGCAAGGCGATCAATCTTGGCGACCGGCCGGACATCATCCGCACCGTGCGCTCGGCCGGCTATGCGCTCGATACCGGGGCCTGATCAAAGAACGGAATCGGATGCGCAACGAAGCGTGCAGACGTGCGTTTCCCCCCTGCGCATTCAAGAATCAGCGCTCGAAAACAGTGCACAGGAGATCAGCATGAAGCTCATCCTTATGGCCGCGGCCGTCGCGTTCGCCGTCCCCGCGATGGCGCAGACGACCACCGACGATCAGACGCAAACCGATACGTCGGCCACCGACGACACGATGGCCGCGCCCGATCCGGCGATGCAGACGCAGGATCAGACGGCCCCCGATGCGAGCGACCAGTCGATGGCCGCGCCGGCCCCTGCCCCGGCGATGGCCGGTGATCCCGCCGGCGGCTATGCGCCCAGCACGCCGCCGATGTCGGGCCCCGCCACGCCGGGCGCGAACGTCGTGTTTCAGCCGTCGGCCTCGCCGAGCCAGGCTTTCCCGCCACCGGCGCCGCTCGCGAGCTATCCGACCTGCAAGCGCGGCCAGACCGACAAGTGCATCGAGGCGCATAGCCCGAAGTAATGCCACAGTAACGATCGCCGCGCGCGGTGGCCCAGCGCCGCCGCGCGCGTCTTTCCCTCCCCCGGTCGATCGCATATCGAGGCGCCACATTCGAGTCCGGGAGACAGTTCAATGAGCATCCGTTTCGACAATCGCGTCGCCATCGTCACCGGCGCCGGCGGCGGTTTGGGCCGCGCCTATGCGATCGAACTGGCGAAGCGCGGCGCGAAGGTCGTCGTCAACGATCTTGGTGCGTCGCGAGACGGCACCGGCCATTCGGACGCCGCGCTGGCAGTCGTCGCGGAAATCGAAGCCGCCGGCGGCGAAGCCATGTCGAACGGCGGCAGCGTCACCGACTATGATCACATGATCGAGATGGTCGCTAGGGCCAAGGAAAAGTGGGGCGGCGTCCATATCCTCATCAACAACGCCGGCGTGCTGCGCGACAAGAGCTTCGCCAAGATGGAGCCGGCCGACTTCGATTTCGTCGTCAAGGTGCATCTCACCGGCTCGGCCAATGTCACCAAGGCGGTGTGGGAAACGATGCGTGAGCAGAATTACGGCCGCATCTTGATGACCGCCTCGTCGACCGGCCTGTTCGGCAATTTCGGCCAGGCCAATTACGGCGCCGCCAAGCTCGGCCTCGCCGGGCTTACCAAGACGCTGTACCTCGAAGGCGCGAAATACGGCATCAAGGTCAATACGCTCGCGCCGACCGCGGGCACGCGGATGACCGAGGATCTGTTTCCCGAAGAAGCGTTCAAGGCATTCGCGCCCGAGCGAGTCGCTCCCGCAGCGCTATACCTGGTATCCGAAGACGCCCCGACCAATGCGATCGTCGGCGCCGGCGCCGGCGTGTTCCAGGCCGCTTATGTCACGCTGACCCCCGGCGTCGCGCTCAAGGGCGACGCGTGCACTCCCGAAGGCGTCGCCGCGCATTGGGCGCAGATCACCGATCGCACCGGCGAGATCGTGCCACAATCGGGCGCCGAACAGTCGCTGCTGATCATGAAGACGTTGCAGGCGAGCTGATCCCCAGCGCGGCGCCACGCCCCGGTGTCCGGCCGCGGCGCGGTGTCGTTAAGGGTCGATCCGCACCATAACGACGGCATGTGGTGCAACCTGCCGCTCGATCGCGCCCGCCACGCCGCGGTTGACCTGATTGCTCCACAGATCGGTCACCGTCGCCGGCAGGCGATCGGGATAGCCGAGCGCGCGCCATTTGACGCCGATCGTCGCGGGCGCCGCGCCGCGGTTGAGGAACAGCACGGCGCGCGCGCCGCCGCTCAGTGGCTTCATCCACACTTCCTGATCGCCGCTATCCTCGATCCGCCGTCCCTGTTCGCCGAGCGCGTCCTGATCGACCGCGATCACCGCCTTGTTGAGCAGGATCGATCGCACCGCCGGCGTCATATGCGCGACGTCGTTGCCCGCCATCAGCGACGAGGCGAGCATCGCCCATAACGAGAAATGCGCGCGATATTCGTCGTCGGTCATCCCGCCGTTGCCGACTTCGAGCATGTCCGCGTCGTTCCAATGTCCCGGCCCGGCGAACGGCCACAACGGCGCGTCGAGATCGGCGATATCCATCACGCCGAGCGAATAGCCGTTCGCATTCGGGCCTTGCCAATGGTCCCAGATGTCGCCCGTGGCGCGCCATAGATTGCCGGTGTTGGTCGCCCACAGCCACGGCTTCGACGTGCCCCATTCGCAGATCGAAAAGACGATCGGCCGCCCCGTCGCGCGCAGCGCCAGCGCCATCGTTCGATATGCCTCCTCGGCGTTGCGCGTTCCCGCCGAGCACCAATCGTATTTGAGGTAATCGACGCCCCAGCGCGCATATTGCAACGCGTCCTGATATTCGTGGCCCTGGCTGCCCGGGCGGTGGCCGCAGGTCTGTTCGCCGGCGTCGGAATAGATACCGAATTTCAGCCCCTTGCCGTGCACATAATCGGCCAGCGCCTTGATGCCCGAGGGAAACTTGCTCGCATCCGCCTGGATGAAGCCATCCTTATCGCGCTTGCCCTGCCAGCAATCGTCGATCACGAGATAGCGATAGCCGGCGTCGCGCATGCCGCTGGCCGCCATCGCGTCGGCGGTCGCGCGCACCGTCGCTTCGCTGTTGTCACAACCGAACTTGTTCCAACTGTTCCATCCCATCGGCGGCGTCTGCGCCAGGCCGTTGGCCGCAAGTGGGACCGGCGGATCGTCCGCGAGCGCCGGCGCGGCGACCGCGACGGCCATGAGCATTGCGACGATCAACCAAACAAACCGCATCAATCCACTCCGTTCCAGCCGTGTTCAACCCGCGCCTTCGGTCGCCGTGATCAGATCGAGAACATCGTCGATGATGTTCGCCATTGCCGCCTGCGCCGCCGCCGGATCGCGCCGATCGATCGCCACCATCACCTGTTCGTGCTGCGCAAGGTCCGCGGTGCGCCCCTTGATCCGGTTGGTGAAGCGGATCGACGTTCTGAGCGCTGTCGAAACGACATCGCGGAACTGCGCGAAGAACGGATTGGTCGAAGCGCGCAGGATCGCGATGTGAAAAGCGATGTCGGCCTCCAGCGGATCGTCGTCGCCGGCGTCCGCCGCCTGCATTCGCGCGAAGCCCGCCGCGATCAGCGCCCGCCCCTGATCGTCGGCAAAGCGCGCCGCGAGCGCCGCCGCCGCCGGCTCGATCGCCACCCGCAGCTGATTGAACTGGCGCAACAGATCGACCGAGAATTTGCGATCGAGCAGCCAGCGCAGCACATCGGCATCGAACAGATTCCACTTGCTCACCGGCTGGATGATCGTTCCCTGCCGCGGCCGCGCACTGAGCAGCCCCTTGGCGGTGAGCATCTTCACCGCTTCGCGCGTCACCGATCGGCTGACGGCATGCTGTTTCGACAGCTCGGCCTCGGTCGGAAACGGCTTTTCCTCATAAACGCCCGTGATGATCGCCTTCCCGATGTGATCGAGCATGCCATGAGTGAGATTGCGGCCCAGCGAGGTGCGAACCTCGTTCGGATCGGTGGCCATCGGCTGAGGCTCCAAAATTTGCGTCGCTAAATACGAACAATGTTATAAATAGCCGTCCGGCGCAATTGCAAGCGTCGCTTGAAATTCGGGGTAAGCAGCATGCGATGGGAGACGAAGGATTAGCACGGCCGACTTCATCGCCGTCGATTGGGGGACGACCAATCGCCGCGCCTATCTGATCGATCGCGACGGCACGGTGCTGGCAACCGAGCGCGACGATCGCGGCGTCCTAGCGATCGCGGCGGGCGGCTTTGCTCAGGAGGCCGCCGCGATCCGCAACCGGCTCGGCGATCTGCCGATGCTGTGCGCCGGCATGGTCGGATCGGTGCGCGGCTGGATCGACGCTGCCTATCTACCCTGCCCCGTCGATGAGACCGCGTTGGCCGCGGCGCTGGGCTGGGTCGAGCCCGGCCGCACCGCGATCGTACCCGGCGTCAGCGTCGCCGAGGAAGAACGCAGCGACGTGATGCGTGGCGAGGAAGTGCAACTGCTCGGTGCGCTCGCCGCGGGGCTCGCGCCGAGCGACGCGCTGCTCTGCCAGCCCGGCACACATTGCAAATGGGCGCGGATGGAGCACGGTCGCATCGCCCGCTTCCGCACGACGATGACCGGCGAGATCTTCGCGCTGCTCAAGAAGCACAGCCTGCTCGCCGACTTTCTCGGCGGCCCTGTCAGCGACGGGCCGGCGTTCCGCACCGGCCTCGCCGCCGCGCGCAACGGCGCGTTGCTCGGCGATCTGTTCGGCCAGCGCGCCGGCGTGCTGCTCGGGCGAATCGACCGCGCCGACGTCGTGGCGCACGTCAGCGGCTTGTTGATCGGCAACGACGTCCGCGAACAGGCGATCGCGCCCGGCGAGACGGTGTATCTGCTCGCCGACCCCGCGCTCGGCCCGCTTTACGCCGCCGCCATCGAAGTCGCCGGCGGCGCAGTAGTATTGATCGACAGCCATGCCGCGTTCGTCGCCGGCGTCACTCGTATCTGGAGATTGTATCATGACCGCCCAAGCTGATCTCGCCGCCGCGCTCGCGCGCTGTCCGCTGGTCGCGATCCTACGCGGCGTCGAGCCGGACGAGGTCGAAGGCATCGTCGCGGTGCTGATCGATGCGGGTTTTTCGACGATCGAAGTGCCGCTCAATTCGCCTCGGCCGCTCGACAGCATTGAGCGGATCGCCCGAAAATACGGTGACGATGCGCTGATCGGCGCGGGCACCGTGCTCGATACCGGCCAGGTCCGCGCCGTGCGCGAGGCGGGCGGGCGGCTGATCGTGTCGCCCAACACCAATCCCGACGTGATCGGCGCGTCGGCCGAGGCGGGGCTGGTCTCGCTGCCCGGCTATTTCACGCCGAGCGAGGCGTTCGCCGCGCTCGCGGCGGGCGCGACCGGGCTCAAGCTGTTTCCCGCCGAGGCGGCCGCGCCCGCCGTCGTCAAGGCGCAGCGCGCGGTGCTACCGCGCGAGACGCCGCTGCTCGTCGTCGGCGGCGTCTCGCCCGATACGATGGGGCCGTGGCGCGAGGCCGGCGCCGACGGTTTCGGGCTCGGCTCCGCGCTCTATCGCCGTGGCGATACGGCCGCGGCCGTCGCCACCGCAGCGGCCGCTTTTAAAAGGGCTGTCGAGCGCAACGGCGGCCAGTAACCGCTCCCGTGCGTGCCGGGAAAATGCCGCTTCGGACGTAATCCATGCTGGACAATCGGGGAAAACCCCGATTAAGGCGGCGCTGGTTTTGTTCGATCGAACACGGCATTTCGTCGCGATCGATCGTCAGCCATCGCCGCGGGGGAGCGTCTTCGGACGGGGCGGCACAAGCAGGTTAATGATCCAGGTCATGAAACCAATCGGCGAAAGTCGGGTTTCAGGGCCTCCCCGTAATAGGAATCAGACCATTCTGACCTCGGCCATTCGCAAGTCCCGGCAGCCGATGATGCGAGTGCTCGCGCGTCGCGCCGCCCCGCTGATGTGTTGCGCCGCGCTGGTCTCGCTGTCGGCCTGCGGCAGCGGCGACAAGAAGCCGCCCGCCGCCAAGACGCCGCAGGTCGGCTATGTCGTCGTGGCGGCCTCGAGCGTGCCGATGACGACCGAGCTCGGCGCGCGCACCGCCGCCTATCAGACCTCCGAAGTGCGTCCGCAAGTCACCGGCATCATCCGCAAGCGCTTCTTCACCGAAGGGTCGACGGTGCAGAAGGGCCAGCCGCTCTATCAAATCGATCCGAGCCTCTATCAAGCCTCGGCCGCCGAGGCGAAGGCCAATCTCGCCAATGCCCAGGCGACCGCCGCCGCCGCGCGGATCAAGGCCGATCGTTACAAGCCGCTCGCCGACATGCAGGCGGTGGCGAAGCAGGATTATACCGACGCCGCCGCCGCCGCCGGCGAAGCGGCTGCCGCCGTCAAGCAGCAGCAGGCGCTGCTCCAGACCGCCAACATCAATCTGAAATTCACCACCGTGCCGGCGCCGATCACCGGCAAGATCGGCCGCTCGCTCTTCACCGAGGGCGCGCTCGTCACCTCGAGCCAGACCGATCCGTTGACGACCATCCAGCGGCTCGATCCGATCTATGTCGATATCCAGCAATCGAGCGCCGCCGAACTCGCGCTGCGCCGATCGCTCGGCAAGGACGGCGTCGTGCCGGCTGCCGCGCAGGTCCATCTCAAGCTCGATGACGGCAGCGATTACGGGCTGACCGGCACCGTCGAATTCTCCGAGGCGATGGTCGACGAGAACACCGGCACCGTCACGCTGCGCGCCCGCTTCCCCAATCCGCAGGGGCTGCTGCTGCCCGGCATGTTCGTCCGCGCCGAATTTGCGCAGTCGGTCAACACCCGCGCGATCCTCGTGCCGCAAGCCGGCGTCGCGCACGATCCAAAGGGCAACGCCACCGTGCTGGTGCTCGGCCCTGGCAACAAGGTCGTCCAGAAGACGGTCAAGGCCGACAGCACGCAGGGCGCTTATTGGGTCGTCACCTCGGGACTCAACCCGGGAGACAAGGTCATCACCGAAGGCACCGCGAATGCGAAGCCGGGCGCCGTCGTCCAGCCCGTCGTCGCGGGATCGCCGGAAAAGATCGTCGCGCCGCAGGGCAAAGCCGCCAAACCGCAGCAGAGCGGGAGCTAACCGCGGGTGCTTTCCCGAATTTTCATCGAGCGGCCCATTTTTGCCTGGGTCATCGCCATCATCGTCATGCTGCTGGGCGTCGGCGCGATCGAAACCCTGCCGGTAGAGCAATTTCCCGACATCGCGCCGCCTAACGTCAACATTCGCGCTACCTACCCGGGCGCGTCGGCCGAAACGCTTGAGAACAGCGTGACGCAGGTGATCGAGCAGGAACTGACCGGCATCGATGGCCTGCTCTATTTCAGCTCCACGTCGAGCTCGCGCGGATCCGTCACGATTGCGGCCACGTTCGACAAAGGTACCGATCCCGACATCGCCCAGGTCCAGGTCCAGAACAAGGTTCAGGCGGCGCTGTCGCGCTTGCCGCAGGCCGTGCAGCAGCAGGGCCTACGCGTCACAAAGTCGAACCCTGACTTCCTGATGATCGCGGCGGTCTATGATTCGACCGACAAAAGCACCAATCAGGACGTGTCGGACTATCTCGTCTCGAACCTCCAGGATGAGATCGCGCGCCTGCCCGGCGTCGGCGACATCAACGTGTTCGGCTCGCAATATGCGATGCGCATCTGGCTCGATCCCGCGCGCCTGCAAAGCTTCGCGCTGATGCCGAGCGACGTCGTCTCGGCGGTCGAGGCGCAGAATACCGAGATCGCGGCCGGCGAAGTGGGCGGTCAACCGATGCCGAACTCGCAGATGCTCGATGCGACGGTGACGGCGCAGTCGCGGCTCAGCACGCCGGCGCAGTTTCGCAACATTATCCTCAAGAGCCAGACCGACGGTTCGGTCGTCCATCTGTCCGACGTCGCGCGGATTGAACTCGGCGCCGAAAGCTATGGCGTGATCAGCAGGATCAACGGGCATCCAGGCGCCGGCATCGCAGTTTCGCTTGCCCCCGGGGCGGACGCGCTCAGCACCTCCGAAATCGTGAAGAATTTCGTTGCGGACCATGCCGGCGATTTTCCGCAAGGCTACAAATACACCTTCCCGTTCGACACCACCGATTTCATCAAGCTGTCGGTCGATGAAGTCGTCAAGACGTTGATCGAGGCGATCATCCTGGTCGTCATCGTGATGTTCGTGTTCCTGCAAAGCTGGCGCGCGACGCTGATCCCGACGATCGCGGTGCCGGTCGTCATTCTCGGCACGTTCGCGATATTCTCGCTTGCTGGCTTCTCGATCAACACGCTGACCTTGTTTGGCCTCGTGCTGGCGATCGGTTTGCTCGTCGATGACGCGATCGTCGTCGTCGAAAATGTCGAACGGTTGATGGATGAAAATCCGGAGATGTCTCCCAAGGAGGCGACGATCCAGTCGATGGGCGAGATTCAGGTCGCCTTGATCGCGATTGCGCTCGTGCTTTCCGCCGTATTTTTGCCGATGGCTTTCTTTGGCGGATCGACCGGCGTCATCTACCGCCAATTTTCGATTACGATCGTATCGGCGATGGTGCTCTCCGTTGCGGTCGCGCTGATCCTGACACCAGCGCTCACCGCAACCTTGCTCAAACGGCGCAGCGAAGAACGGCACGACGGCTGGTTGGCGAAGCGGCTCGATCCGGCCAAGAATTGGTTCAATCGCACCTTCAAGACGCAGACCGATCGATATATCAGCGCTGTGGGCACGGTCGTTGAGCGCAAATGGCTGTTTCTCATCATCTACGCCGTGATCGTCGCGCTGCTCGCGGTGCTCTTCTTCCGCCTGCCGTCGGGCTTCCTGCCGCAGGAAGATCAGGGCAGCGCGCAAGTCCAATGGAATTTGCCGCCGGGCGCCACGCAAGGCCGCACCCTCCAAGCGCAGCTGGCGATCGAGCAATATTTCCTCACCCAGGAAAAGGCCAATGTGAAGGCGATCTTTACCGTCAGCGGCAGCGGCGGCGGCGGCACCGGCGGCCAGAACCAGGGACGCGGCTTCCTGGCGCTGACCGATTGGGCGAACCGAAAGGGCTCGCAGAACGCCGCGGACGCCATCGCGCAGCGCGCCACCGCCGCGCTGGCGGGGCTGCGCGACGTGGAATTCCACGCGCTGGTGCCGCCATCGGTCCGCGGCCTCGGCCAGTCGACCGGTTTCACGATGCAGCTGCTCAATTCGGGCGGCTTGTCGCGTCAGGAATTTTCCGCGGCTCGCGATAAGTTGCTCGCGGCGGCGCGTCAGGATCCGATCCTTGCGCAGGTTCGGCAGGTCGATCTCGCCGATCAACCCACGCTGCAGGTCGATATCGATCAAACCAAGCTGGCGGTGCTCGGGCTGAATCAGAGCGACGTCAACAGCACGCTCAGCACTGCTTGGGGCGGCACTTACGTTAACGATTTCAACGACCGCGGTCGCGTCAAGCGCGTCTACGTCGAGGGTGACGCGCCCTATCGATCGGAGCCGGAAGACCTCGCCCAATGGTTCGTTCGCTCCTCGACTGGGCAAATGGCGCCGTTCTCCTCCTTCTCGACAATCGGCTGGTCGTCCGCCCCACCATCGCTCAGCCGTTTTTCGGGCGTCTCTTCCTACGAGATCGACGGCCAGGCGGCAGCCGGCCAAAGTTCGGGCGAGGCGATGGACGAGATCGCCAAGCTTGCCGCGAAATTACCCGGAACGTCGGTCGCGTGGAGCGGGCTGTCCTATCAGGAACGGCTATCCTCCGGACAAGCGCCGATCCTTTACGGCCTGTCCTTGCTGGTCGTGTTTCTCTGCCTGGCGGCGCTTTATGAAAGCTGGACGATCCCGATCGCGGTGCTGTTGATCATTCCGCTCGGGCTCGTCGGCGCGGTATTTGCGGTGACGCTGAGGGGGCTGGAAAACGACGTCTATATGCAGATCGGGTTGCTCACCACGATGGGGCTTGCCTCGAAAAACGCGATCCTGATGATCGAGTTCGCCGAACAGGCCGAGAAGGAAGGCAAACGCGTGATCGACGCTGCGTTGGAAGCGGCCAAGCTGCGGCTGCGGCCGATTCTGATGACGTCGTTCGCCTTCATCTTCGGCGTGCTGCCGCTGGCGATCGCCACCGGCGCCGGCGCCAACAGCCGCATCGCGATCGGCACCGCGGTGATCGGCGGCATGCTGACCGCGACGCTGCTCGCGATCTTCTACATCCCGCTGTTCTTCGTGCTCGTCCGCCGCACAACACGCGACGCGCTCAAGCATCTCCATCACGAGCATCCGACGCCGCCGTCCGATCCCGAACCGGAGCCCACGGCATGATCATCAAGCGCGCCACGCTGCTGCTCGCCACCGCCGCCCTGGCCGGTTGCTCGTTCGAGCCGCATTATCTCCGCCCGACGCCGCCGGTGCCGCAATCCTGGCCGGTCGGCGACGCCTATCTGCGGCAGAGCGAAGCGGCGCTGCCCAGCGTCGCCTACACCGATGTGTTCAAGGATCCGCGGCTGCAGCAGGTGATCGGCCAGGCGCTCGCCAACAATCGCGATCTGCGCGTCGCCGTCGCCGATATCGAGCAGGCACGCGCCGAATATCGCATCCAGCGCGCCGATCTGTTCCCTGAGATCGACGCTTCCGCCCAGGCGACTTTCCGCGGCGGCGGCAACGGCACGCGCACGACCACCACGGGCGGCGGCACCGGCAATGGCACGGGAACCGGCGGAACGGGCACGGGGACTGGCGCCGGCACAGGGACCGGAATCGGCGGCACGACGATCTCGACCGGCAACCGCAGCTATAACGTCGATGTCGGCGCCAGCGCCTTCGAGCTCGATCTGTTCGGCCGCGTCCGCTCGCTCAGCCACGCCGCGCTCGATCAATATTTCGCCACCGAGGCCGGCGCCCGCGCGACACGGCTGACGCTGGTCGGCGAAGTCGCCACCGCCTGGCTCACCTATGCGGCCGATCAAAGCCTGCTCAAGATCGCGCTCGATACCGAAAAGAGCGCGCAGCAAAGCCTCACGCTGACGCAGCGGCGGCTCGACGGCGGCATCGCGCCGCGCACCGATCTGCGCCAGGCGCAAACCATTCTCGATACCGCGCAGTCCGATGTCGCGCTGCAGAAGACCGCGCTCGCGCAAGACGCCAATGCCTTGCAGTTGCTGGTCGGCGCGCCGGTCGATCCCGCGCTGCTGCCCGCCTCGATCGAGCAGGTCGGCGGTTCGTTGGCCGAGTTGCCCGCCGGGCTCGACTCGACGGTGCTGCTCCGCCGCCCCGATGTCGTCGAGGCCGAATATCAGCTACGCGCCGCCAATGCGCAGATCGGCGCGGCGCGCGCGGCGCTGTTCCCGACGATCTCGCTGACCGGCCTTGCCGGTTTCGCCAGCAGCGCGCTCAGTTCGCTGTTCACCGGCGGCGCGTTCAACTATTCGGTCAGCCCGCAGATCAGCTATCCGATCTTCCGCGCCGGCGCGGCGCGCGCCGGCGTCGCCGAAAGCAAGGCAGCGCGCGATGCCGCGGTTGCGACCTATGAAAAGGCGATCCAGACCGCGTTTCGCGATGTCGCCGATGCGCTGGCCCGCCGCGGCACGATCGATGCGCAAGCCACCGCCGACCGCAACAATGTCGATCATTCGCTCGACAATTTCCGCCTGTCCGATGCGCGCTACAAGGGCGGCATCGACACCTATCTCAACAGCCTCGACGCACAGCGCACGCTGTACAGCGCGCAGCGGACCTATGTCGCAACCGAGCTGACCAAGGCGACCAATCTGGTCGATCTCTATACCGCGCTCGGCGGCGATGCGACGATCGAGGCGACCGCGGGCGGACCCGTCGCGCCCGCCCCCGAACCGGCCGGATCGCCGATTCCGCAGCCCTAGGATCAGCCTGCGGTCAGCGAGAAGTCGTGCGGGAAGACCTGGCGAACATAAGTGATCGTCGCGCCGGCCCGGAAGGTCCACCGCTCGAACGAAAGGCACGGCGCATCGGCGGCGACCTCGAGCCGTCCGGCCCGCGCGCCGGCGGCGATCGCGCTGATCCGGTAGTCGCCTTCGGTCCACGGCACGTGATCGAGCAGCCAGCGCCCCGGCGCGATCGCGCTGAAATCGATCGCCCCCGCCTCCGGCACGGCATCGAGGTTGATCCATCGCTCCTCCAGCGCGAACACCGCGGCGCCGAGGTGACGGCAGACGATCGCGAGCACGTCACCTGCCCGTGCCATTCGCGCATCCGCCGGCGCGTCCAGACCGCGGTCGCGTCCAACGGAAATCGTGTCGAACACATAGCGCTCGCCGGCCGCCTCGATCTGCGCCTCGAGATCGGGGATCGCAATCGCCGCCATCTGCCGCCGCGGCCGTGCGACGACGGTGCCGGCGCGGCGGCGCCGCTCGACCAGCCCGGCATCTGCCAAGGCCGACAGCGCACGGTTGACCGTCATCCGTGAGCAGCCGAATTCGACCATCAGCGCGTGCTCGGCCGGCACGCGGTCGCCGGGATGCCACGCACCCGACATGATCCGCGCCTCGATCACGCCGCGAATATGCGCCTCGAGCGAGCGCCCCGCCTCACGCATCGATCAGCGTCGCGATGGCGCGGCGATAGCAATCGGCGACGGCTTCGCGCGCGACATGCCGCCCCTCGACGACCAACTGCCGCCCGCGCCGCCACACCGCGCTGACCAGCGACCGCTGCCCAGCGAACACCCAGGCGTCGAGCAGCGCATCGTCGGCCCGCGCCGCGCATGACGGGTGCTTCGTATCGAGCGCAACGAACGTCGCCGGCGCGCCAGCCTCGATCCGATCCGGCGCGACGCCAAGCGCTTGCGCGCCCCCGACGAGCGCAGCGTCGAACAAGCTCCGCCCGGTCGATCCCGGCCCGGCGTTCATCACGTTGCGCTGGCGATGCGCGAGCCGCTGCGAATATTCGAGCGCGGCGAGCTCCTGCCCCGCGTCGATCAACACGTTGGAATCCGATCCGACCCCGTAGCGCCCACCTGCCGCGACATAATCGCGCCCAGCGAAGATGCCGTCGCCCAGGCTCGCCTCGGTCAGCGGGCACAGCCCGGCAACCGCCCCGCTCGCCGCGAGCGCCTGTGTCTCACGCGCATCCATGTGGGTGGCATGAACTAGGCACCAATCGGGCCCGACCGGCACATGATCGAGCAACCACGCCACCGGCCGCGCACCGCTCCAGGCCAGACAATCGTCGACTTCGCGAACCTGCTCGGCGATGTGGATGTGCACCGGCACGCCCGCGCCCAACGCCGCGATCTCGCCGAGCGCCTCCGGTCCGACCGCGCGCAGGCTGTGCGGCGCAACGCCGACCACCGCATCTGGCAACCCCGCCACCGCACGGCGGCTCGCCGCGTGGAGCGTTGCATAGCCGTCGAGATCGTTGAGGAAGCGACGCTGCCCCTCACCCGCCGCCACGCCGCCGAACCCGCCCTGCATGTACAGCACCGGCAGCAGCGTCAGACCAATCCCGGTCGCATCAGCCGCAGCGGCCAGCCGCGCGCCCATCTCGGCCCGGTCGTCATAGGCCCGGCCATCGGGCTGGTGATGCAGATAGTGAAATTCGCCGACGCGCGTGAAGCCGCTTTCGAGCATCTCGACGAACGCCATGGTTGCGATCGCTTCCATCGCGTCCGGCCCGATCCGCCCGGCGAAGCGATACATCACCTCGCGCCATGTCCAGAAACTGTCGTCGCTGGCGCCGCGCACTTCGCCCAGCCCCGCCATCGCACGCTGGAAAGCGTGGCTGTGCAGATTACCGAGCCCGGGGACGGCCGCGCCATGCCCCTCGGCGCCGTCGGGCGAAACGCCGGGCTGGACGGCGACGATATGCGTGCCATCGAGCGTCACGCGCACGGCCTCGCTCCAGCCACCGGGAAGCAGCGCGGCTTCGAACCATAAGCGGGTCATCGCGCTGCGGCCCGATCCAGCGACCATTCGTGCTGAGCTTGTCGAAGCACCGCTTTTCTCCTCGACGTCACAAAGGACCGGCCGTTCGACACGCGCGGGGCGAACGGGTTTTTGGCTGGACGGATCGCCCGAATGATATGTATATACTTAATCGTCCGCCTTCCCACCAGCAGAAAGGCCATTCCGATGCTCTGCGACCGCGTCTGGCACAATGCCCGGCTGGCGACGATGGCCGGCGAGGGACTCGGCGAGATCGAGCACGGCGTGATCGCCAGCTGCGACGGCCGCATCCTCTACGCCGGCCGCGCCGCGGATGCGCCGGCGCTCGACGCCCGCGAGCGGATCGATTGCGGCGGACGCTGGATCACCCCCGGGCTGATCGATTGCCACACCCACCTGGTCCATGGCGGCGACCGCGCGCACGAGTTCGAGCTGCGGCTCGCCGGCGCCAGCTATGAGGAGATCGCCCGCGCCGGCGGCGGCATCGTCTCGACGATGCACGCGACCCGTGCCGCCAGCGAGGCCGAGCTGGTGGCGAGCGCCCTGCCCCGGCTCGACGCGCTGCTCGCCGAGGGCGTGACGACGATTGAGATCAAATCGGGTTACGGTCTCGATCTCGCCAACGAAGCCAAGCAACTGCGCGCCGCCCGCGCGATCGGCCGCGACCGCGCCGTCCGCGTCTCGACCACCTTCCTCGGCGCGCACGCGCTGCCGCCGGGCCGCGACGCCGACGATTATATCCGCGAGGTCGTCGACGAGATGCTCCCGACGATCGCGCGCGAAGGCCTTGCCGATGCGGTCGATGCGTTTTGCGAAGGCATCGGCTTCACGCCCGAACAGACCGCGCGCGTGTTCGAAGCCGCCGCCGCGCACGGCCTGCCAGTCAAGCTCCACGCCGATCAACTCTCGGATCTCGGCGGCAGCGGGCTTGCCGCGTCCTTCCACGCGCTGTCGGCCGATCATATCGAATATGCCAGCGACGCCAGCCTCGACGCGATGGCGGCATCTGGCACGGTAGCGACCTTGCTGCCCGGCGCCTTCTATTTCGTTTGCGAAGAGCGACTGCCGCCGATCGCCGGCCTCCGCGCGCGCGGCATCCCGATCGCGCTCGCCACCGATTGCAATCCCGGCACCGCGCCGATGACCTCGATCCTGCTGGTGATGAACATGGCCGCGACGCTCTTCCGCATGACTGTGCCCGAGTGCTTGACCGGCGTCACTCGGAACGCCGCTACCGCGCTCGGCCTCGCCGATCGGGTCGGCACACTTGAAGCGGGCAAGGCCTGCGATCTCGCGATCTGGGACGTCGAGCGCCCCGCCGAGCTGGTCTACCGGATCGGCTTCAACCCGCTGCACCAACGCATCTACAACGGAGACCCCGCTTGATCCTGACGCCCGGCAACGCCACGCTCGCCGATTGGCGCGCGATCTATCGCGGCGCGGGCGTCACGCTCGATCCCGCCTGCCGCGTCGATGTCGCCGCCAGCGCCCAGGCCGTCGAACGGATCATCGCTGGCGACACCGCCGTTTACGGCATCAACACCGGGTTCGGAAAGCTCGCCACCGTCCGCATCGCGCGCGACGACTTGGCCCAGCTCCAGCGCAATATCGTCGTCAGCCACGCCGCCGGCGCCGGCGCGCCGATGCCCGCGCCGATCGTGCGGCTGATGCTCGCGCTCAAGCTGGCGAGCCTGGGCCGCGGCGCCTCCGGCGTGCGGCTCGAAACGCTCGATCGGATCGAGGCGATGCTGGCACAAGGTCTCCTGCCGGTGATCCCGGGGCAAGGCTCGGTCGGCGCGTCGGGCGATCTCGCGCCGCTGTCGCATATGGCCGCGGCGATGATCGGCGTCGGCGAGATCTGGGTCGATGGCGTCGCCACGCCGGCGCTGAAGGCGCTCGCCGACGCCGGCCTAGAGCCGCTGGTGCTCGGCCCCAAGGAAGGGCTCGCGCTGCTCAACGGCACGCAATTCTCCTGCGCCTATGCGCTCGCCGGGCTGTTCGAGGCCGAGCGGCTGTTCCACGCCAGCCTCGCCACCGGCGCGCTGGCGACCGAGGCGGCGAAGGGCAGCGACACCCCCTTCGATCCGCGCATCCACGCGCTGCGCGGCCAGCCCGGCCAGATCGCCGTCGCCGAGACGCTGCGCGCGCTGTTCGTCGGCTCGGCGATCCGCGCCAGCCACGCAGTCGACGACGAACGCGTGCAGGACCCGTATTGCCTGCGCTGTCAGCCGCAGGTGATGGGCGCCGCGCTCGACATATTGCGCCAGGCGGCAAGCACGCTCGAGATCGAGGCCAATGGCGTGACCGATAACCCGTTGGTTTTCGCCGGCGAAGACGTCGCGCTGTCGGGCGGCAATTTCCACGCCGAGCCGGTTGCCTTCGCCGCCGACATCATCGCGCTGGCGATCTGCGAGATCGGCTCGATCGCCGAGCGCCGCATCGCCATGCTGGTCGATCCCGCGCTGTCCGGCCTCCCCGCCTTCCTGACGCCCAAGCCGGGAATCAATTCGGGCTTCATGATCCCGCAAGTAACCGCCGCCGCGCTCGTTTCCGAAAACAAGCAGCGCGCCTATCCGGCGAGTGTGGATTCGATTCCGACCTCGGCCAATCAGGAGGATCATGTATCGATGGCCGCCCACGGCGCGCGGCGCTTGCCCGAGATGGCGGCGAACCTCGCGAACGTGCTGGGAATCGAATATCTCGCCGCCGCGCAAGGCTGCGACTTCCACGCGCCGTTGACCAGCAGTCCCGCGCTGGAGGCCGTCCGCTCACGGCTGCGTCAGGACGTGCCGCACCTCGACGAGGATCGCTACATGCATCCCGATATGGAGGCGACGCTGGCGATCGTGCAATCGGGCGCGCTCGCCGATCTGCTGCGCGCCGCCGACATCCCCTTGCCCGAGATCGCGGCATGAGCGACTGGCTGACCGTCGAGCGCGGCGACGCGCCGCTGGTGCTCGCCTTTCCGCACACCGGCACCGATATTCCCGCAGCAATCGAACCGCGCTTCGTGTCCGCCGAGCGGGCGCGCAAGGACACCGATTGGTGGGTCGATCGGCTCTACGCCTTCGCCGCCGATCTGGGCGCGACCACCGTCCGCACCGCGATCTCGCGCAGCGTGATCGACGTCAACCGTGATCCGTCCGGCGCGTCGCTCTATCCCGGGCAGGCGACGACCGACTTGTGCCCGACCACCACCTTCGACGGCGAGCCGCTCTACAAGGCCGGCGACGAACCCGACGGCGCTGAGATCGAGGAGCGCAAGGCGCGCTGGTTCGCTCCTTATCATCACGCGCTCGCCGCCGAGATCGCGCGCCTGCACCAAGCGCACGGCCGCGTCGTGCTCTACGATTGCCATTCGATCCGATCGGTGATCCCGCGGCTGTTCGACGGCGTGCTGCCGCATTTTAATATCGGCACCAATGATGGCACGACGTGTTCGCCCGTCCTGCAGGCGCGGGTGGAAGCAGCCTGCCGCTCCCCCTCATCGTCCTCCTCATGCTTCCCCGGCGAAGGCCGGGGCCCAGTGGGGAAAGCAGAAGTGATGGTGCGCAGCGCCAGCCAATTACAACCTTCCCAACTGGACCCCGGCCTGCGCCGGGGAGGCGAGGAATGGACGGTGGTGACCAACGGCCGTTTCAAGGGCGGCTGGACGACGCGCCACTACGGCGATCCCGCCCGCGGCGTTCACGCCATCCAGATGGAACTCGCCTGCCGCGGCTATCTCGACGAACCGGTCGGCGCCGATCCCGATCCCTGGCCCGTCCCCTTCGACCCTGCTTACGCCCGCCCGATGATCGACGTGCTCACCCGTGTCGTCCAAGCCTGTCTGGAGCCGTTATGACCCGCCTCGACAACAGCCGCCACATCAGCGCCCCGCGCGGCGCCGAGATCACCGCGAAAAGCTGGCTGACCGAAGCGCCAATGCGGATGCTGATGAACAACCTCGACGACGAGGTGGCCGAGAACCCGCAGGAACTCGTCGTCTATGGCGGCATCGGCCGCGCCGCGCGCGATTGGGAGAGTTTCGATCGCATCGTCGCCACCTTGAAGCGGCTCGAGGACGACGAAACGCTCCTCATCCAGTCGGGCAAGCCGGTCGGCGTGTTCCGTACGCACAAGGATGCGCCGCGCGTGCTGATCGCCAATTCCAACCTCGTGCCGAAATGGGCGACCTGGGAGCATTTCCACGAACTCGATCGCGCCGGGCTGATGATGTACGGCCAGATGACCGCCGGCTCCTGGATCTATATCGGCTCGCAGGGCATCGTCCAAGGCACCTACGAGACCTTCGTCGAGATGGGCCGCCAGCATTTCGGCGGCGACCTGACCGGCAAATGGCTGCTCACCGCCGGGCTCGGCGGCATGGGCGGCGCGCAGCCGCTGGCGGCGGTGATGGCGGGCGCCTCGTGCCTCGCGATCGAGTGCCAGCCGAGCCGGATCGAGATGCGGCTCAAGACGCGCTATCTCGACAAGCAGGCGCGCGATCTCGACGACGCGCTGGCGATGATCGACGAAGCCACCAAATCGGGCACCCCCACCTCGATCGGCCTGCTCGGCAACGCCGCCGAAATCCTGCCCGAACTCGTCCGCCGCGGCGTCCGCCCCGACATGGTCACCGACCAGACCTCGGCGCACGATCCGTTCAACGGCTACCTCCCCGCCGGCTGGACGCTCGACCAATGGCGCGAGGGCCGCGAGCGCGAGCCGGCCAAGGTCGAGGCCGCCGCCAAGGCCTCGATGAAAACGCATGTCGAGGCGATGCTCGCGTTCAAGGGGCAAGGCATTCCCACGGTCGATTACGGCAACAACATCCGCCAGGTCGCGTTCGATGAAGGCCTCGACGACGCGTTCGGCTTCCCCGGCTTCGTCCCGGCCTATATCCGCCCGCTATTCTGCCGCGGCATCGGCCCGTTCCGGTGGGTCGCGCTGTCGGGCGATCCGGAGGATATCTACAAGACCGACGCCAAGGTGAAGGCGCTGCTGCCCGACAACAAGCCGCTCCACCGCTGGCTCGATATGGCGCGCGAGCGGATCGCTTTCCAAGGGCTACCTTCGCGGATCTGCTGGGTCGGCCTCGGCGATCGCCACCGGCTCGGCCTCGCCTTCAACGAAATGGTCGCAAGCGGCGAGCTGTCCGCACCGATCGTGATCGGCCGCGATCATCTCGATTCAGGCTCGGTCGCCAGCCCCAATCGGGAGACCGAGGCGATGAAGGATGGCTCCGACGCAGTATCGGACTGGCCGCTGCTCAACGCGCTGCTCAACACCGCGAGCGGCGCGACCTGGGTGTCGCTGCATCATGGCGGCGGCGTCGGCATGGGCTATTCGCAGCACGCCGGCATGGTGATCGTTGCCGACGGCAGCGAAGACGCGGCGCGCCGCCTCGAACGCGTGCTGTGGAACGATCCTGCCAGCGGCGTCATGCGCCACGCCGATGCCGGCTATGACGATGCGCTCGATTGCGCCCGCCAACAGGGTCTCGACCTGCCGTCGCTCTAACCCCCCGTTATCTTTTCGGTAGCGGCCTATTACGCTGACACCGGCTCCTGTCGATCGGTGCCGAGCGTCTTGTTGGCCCACAATGCGATCAGCGTCGCCAGCGCGCCGGACAGCAGATAGGCGCCAGCCGCGACCAGCCCGAACTTGCTCGCCAGCCCCAGCGCGGCGAGCGGCGCAAAGCCCGCGCCGAACAGCCAGGCGATGTCCGACGTCAGCGCCGATCCGGTATAACGCGACAGGCTCGGAAAATTCGAGGCGACCACGCCCGAAGATTGGCCGAACGCAAAGCCCAGCAGGATGAAGCCGACGACCATAAAGACGATCTCGCCGAGGTCGCCCGCGTCGAGCAGCTGCGGGGCAAAGCCGCTGAACACCGCGATCGCCGCCGCCGAAATGCCGAGCAGCGAGCGCCGGCCGACGCGGTCGGCCAGATAGCCCGAGGCGACGATCGCGACGAGGCCGAACACTGCCGCGATCGCTTCGATAACAAGGAATTGCGCGGTACCTTCATGCGTGAACAGGAAAATCCACGACAGCGGGAACACCGTGACCATGTGGAACAGCGCAAAGCTCGCGAGCGGCGCGAACGCCCCGATCACGATGTTGCGGCCTTCGCTCTCCAGCGTCGAAAAGACCGGCGACGGCTGCAGCGCGCGGCTTTCGAACAGATTGGTGAAATCGGGCGTCGACACCAGCCGCAGCCGCGCGAACAGCGCCACCACGTTGATCGCAAAGGCGCAGAAGAACGGATAGCGCCAGCCCCAGCTCAGGAAATCGTCGGCCGACAGGCTCGCGACGAAAAAGGCGAACAACCCGCTCGCCACGATCAGCCCGAGCGGCGCGCCCAATTGCGGGATCATCGCATACCAGCCGCGGCGCTTTTCCGGCGCATTCATCGCCAGCAGCGAGGCGAGCCCGTCCCACGCGCCGCCGAGCGCCAGCCCCTGGCCGATCCGCGTCAGCGCCAGCAGGAACACGGCGTTCATGCCGATGCTCGCATAGCCAGGTAGAAACGCCACCGACACGGTCGATATGCCGAGCAGGAACAGCGCGATCGTCAGTTTGACGCCGCGCCCGTAATTGCGATCGACCGCCATGAAGATGAACGACCCGATCGGCCGCGCGATGAACGCCAGCGCGAAGATCGCGAACGAATAGAGCGTGCCCGTCAGCCGATCGACGAACGGGAACATATACACGGGAAACACCAGCACCGAGGCGATCGCATAGACGAAGAAATCGAAAAATTCCGACGTCCGCCCGATCACCACGCCGATCGCGATCTCACCCGGCGAAACGTCGCCCTCGCGGGTGGTGATCGCGCCGGGCTCGTGTGGCGTCGTGTCCGATCCTGGCGCCGCTACTGCACTCATGTCCGTTCCTGGTCCTTCGTCTCGCGCTGGGCGCATAGCTAGCATATAAGCGTTCGCGCCGCAGATTCATCGTCCGATTCGCCCTTTCGCACATGCGATAAGATTGGACAAATTGTCCTATGGGAATCACCGTAGAAAGCGCCTATGTGGCCAGCATGATCCCGAACGATATTGCCCTTTCGGCGCGGAAACGCGCCGTTCGCGCTGCTATTTTACTGCCGGCGCTGATGTTTCTCGGCGCCTGCAATGCGGTCGTGCTGCACCCGGCCGGCGATGTTGCGATGCAGCAACGTGATCTGCTGATCATCTCGACGCTGTTGATGCTCCTGATCATCGTTCCGGTGATGGCGCTCACGGTCATCGTCGCCTGGCGCTACCGCGAGTCGAATACCGAGGCGACCTACACGCCCGATTGGGATCATTCGACTGGGCTCGAGCTGATCATCTGGTCGGCGCCGCTGCTGATCGTCATCTGCCTCGGCGCGCTGACCTGGCTCGGCACGCACACGCTCGATCCCTATCGCCCGCTCGGCCGGATCGATGCGACGCGCCCGATCGACGCCGCGGTCAAGCCGCTTGAGGTCGATGTCGTCGCGCTCGATTGGAAGTGGCTGTTCATCTATCCCGAATATGGCATCGCGACGGTGAACGAACTCGCCGCGCCGGTCGATCGGCCGATCAATTTCAAGATAACCGCGTCGTCGGTGATGAACTCCTTCTATGTGCCCGCGCTGGCCGGCCAGATCTATGCGATGCCCGGCATGCAGACGCAGCTCAGCGCGGTGATCAACAAGCCCGGCAATTACGAGGGCTTCTCCGCCAATTACAGCGGCCAGGGCTTCTCGGGGATGCACTTCCGCTTCCACGGTCTTGCCCCGGGCGATTTCAATCGCTGGATCGATACCGTGCGTGCGACCGCCAAGGGCGGGCTCGATCGCAATACCTATATCGCGCTCGACAAGCCGAGCGAGGACGTGCCGGTGATTCATTACCGGGCGGTCGATCCCGCGCTGTACGATGCGGCGCTCAACCAGTGCGTCCAGCCGGGCGCGACGTGCGTGCGTGACATGATGAACGCCGATTCGACCGGTCATGTCGTCCGCGCGGTCGGCGGCCGGCAAAGCAATCTCAAAGAACGTAACCAGGCCGATTCCGCCGGTGTCGCCAACACCATGACCCAGTGAGTCCGATTGCGATGACAACACCCGTCCCGTTCAGCCCGATCTTCGGCCGCCTCACGCTCGAGGCGATCCCGTATCACGAGCCGATCCTGATCGCGACCTTCGCGATGGTCGCGATCGGCGGCGCCGCGGTGTTCGGCCTGATCACCTGGTACAAATGGTGGGGCATGCTGTGGCGGGACTGGTTCACCAGCGTCGATCACAAGAAGATCGGCGTGATGTACATCGTGCTGGGGCTGATCATGCTGCTGCGCGGCTTCGCCGATGCGCTGATGATGCGGTCGCAACAGGCGATCTCGTTCGGCGCGAACCAAGGCTATCTGCCTGCGCACCATTATGATCAGGTGTTCACCGCGCACGGCGTGATCATGATCTTCTTCGTCGCCATGCCGCTGGTGACCGGGCTGATGAACTATGTCGTCCCGCTGCAGATCGGCGCGCGCGACGTGAGTTTTCCGTTCCTCAACAATTTCAGCTTCTGGATGACGGTGGCGGGCGCGGTGATCACGATGATCTCGCTGTTCATCGGCGAATATGCCCGCACCGGCTGGCTCGCCTATCCGCCGCTGTCCGGCCTGTCGTACAGTCCCGATGTCGGCGTCGATTACTATATCTGGGGATTGCAGATCGCCGGCATCGGCACCCTGCTGTCCGGCGTCAATCTGGTCGCGACGATCGTCAAGATGCGCGCGCCGGGCATGGTGATGATGAAGATGCCGATCTTCACGTGGACGGCGCTGTGCACCAACATCCTGATCGTCGCCGCCTTTCCGGTGTTGACCGCGGTGCTCGTGATGCTCAGCCTCGATCGCTAT
The DNA here is from genome assembly GCA_006438735.1 of Sphingomonas koreensis. Lineage (GTDB taxonomy): Bacteria > Pseudomonadota > Alphaproteobacteria > Sphingomonadales > Sphingomonadaceae > Sphingomonas > Sphingomonas koreensis_A. Next base: position 1,421,167 of record RCZF01000001.1, read on the forward strand.
CTCGGCTTCCATTTCTTCACCAACACGTTGGGCGGCAACCCGATGATGTACGTGAACCTGATCTGGATCTGGGGCCATCCGGAGGTCTACATCCTGATCCTGCCGGCGTTCGGCATCTATTCGGAAGTCGTGCCGACCTTCACCGGCAAGCGCCTGTTCGGCTATTCGTCGATGGTCTACGCCACCGTCGTCATCACCATCCTCGCCTATCTCGTGTGGCTGCATCACTTCTTCACGATGGGCTCGGGCGCCAGCGTCAATTCGTTCTTCGGCATCACCACGATGATCATCTCGATCCCGACGGGGGCGAAGATCTTCAACTGGCTGTTCACCATGTATCGCGGCCGAATTCGCTTCGAACTGCCGATGATGTGGACGCTCGCCTTCATGATCACTTTCGTGATCGGCGGGATGACCGGCGTCCTGCTGGCGGTGCCGCCGGCCGATTTCGTGCTGCACAATTCGCTGTTCCTGATCGCGCATTTCCACAATGTGATCATCGGCGGCGTGCTGTTCGGGATGTTTGCCGGGATCAATTTCTGGTTCCCCAAGGCGTTCGGCTTCAAGCTCGACAAGACCTGGGGCATGCGCTCGTTCTGGCTGTGGGTGTCGGGCTTCTATTTCGCCTTCATGCCGCTCTACGTGCTCGGGCTGATGGGCGTCACGCGCCGGCTGCGCCATTTCGACGACGCGAGCCTGCAGATCTGGTTCGTCATCGCCGCGTTCGGCGCGGTGCTGATCGCCGGCGGCATCGCCTGCATGCTGATGCAATTCTACGTCTCGATCCGTGACCGCGAACAACTGCGCGATGTCACCGGCGATCCGTGGAATGCGCGCACGCTCGAATGGTCGACCTCGTCGCCGCCGCCGGCCTATAATTTCGCGTTCACGCCGATCATCCACGATAGCGATGCCTGGTGGGACATGAAGGCACGCGGCGGCGAGCGCCCGACCGAGGGCTTCCATCCGATCCACATGCCGAAGAACACCGGCACCGGCGTGATCATCGCCGGGCTCAGCGTCGCGTTCGGTTTCTCGATGATCTGGTATATCTGGTGGCTCGCGGCGCTCGCCTTTGCAGCGATGCTGGTGGTCGCGATCGGACACACCTTCAATTACAACCGCGATTACCACGTCCCCGTCGATGAGGTCATCCGTACCGAGGGCGCGCGCACCAAGCTGCTCGCGACACAGGGTTGATCTCATGACTGCCAAGGCCATCACCCCGCGCGCCGACGCGACGCGCCCCGATTTCTACGTGCTCGAGGAAGAGCATCATCCGGACGGCGGCAGCACGATGCTGGGCTTCTGGATCTATCTGATGAGCGATTGCCTCATCTTCGCCTCGCTGTTCGCGACCTATGCCGTGCTCGGCCACAGCTATGGCGGCGGCCCGTCGGCGCGCGACGTGTTCGAGCTGCCGCTGGTCGCGGTCAACACGGCGATGCTGCTGTTCTCCTCGATCACTTACGGCTTTGCGATGCTGACGATGGCGCGCGGCAAGCAAGGCGCGACCCTGTTGTGGCTGGGGATCACCGGGCTGTTCGGCCTCGCCTTCCTCGGCATCGAGCTTTACGAATTTTCGCATCTGATCGCCGATGGCGCCGGGCCGCAGCGCAGCGGCTTCCTCACCGCCTTCTTCTCGCTGGTCGGCACCCACGGGCTGCACGTCACCTGCGGCATCGTCTGGCTCGTCACGCTGATGATCCAGGTGGTCCGCAAGGGACTGATCCCCGCCAACCAGCGCCGCCTGATGTGCCTCAGCATGTTCTGGCACTTCCTCGACGTCGTCTGGATCGGCGTCTTCACCTTTGTCTATCTGATGGGAGTGCTCGGATGAGCATCGACGCACCCGCCCCCGCGCACGACACGCCGACCGGGCATGACGATGCCGCCGCGCACGGATCGCTCAAGGGCTATTTGATCGGTTTCGGCCTTTCGGTCGTGCTGACGGCGATCCCGTTCTGGCTGGTGATGACCGGCGCGCTGGGCGACAAGACCGCCACGGCGATTGCCATCCTCGGCCTCGCCGTGGTTCAGATCGTCGTCCACATGGTCTATTTCCTCCACATGAACACCCGCTCCGAAGGCGGCTGGACGGTGATGGCGCTGATCTTCACCGTCGTGCTGGTGGTGATCGCGCTGACCGGATCGATCTGGGTGATGTACAATCTCAACGCCAATATGATGCCGATGAACGCGCAGGCGATGAGCAACATGCCATGACCGGGGGCGGTGACCGCATCGTGTCGCCGCCCGCCTTCGACGACGCCCAAGCCGATCGCCGACCGCGTTCTGCGCTTGCGATCGGCCTGTTCTTCGCGATCGGCCTCGCCATTTTTGCCGGCTTCGTCGCGCTCGGCATGTGGCAGGTCCACCGGCTCGCCTGGAAGCGCGCGCTGATCGACCGGGTCGCGCACCGCATTCACGCTCCCCCTGCTCCGGCGCCGGGGCCTTCCGAATGGCCGACGATCAGCGCGGCGCGCGACGAATATCGCCATATCGCGGTCACCGGGCGTTTCGAGAACGACCGCGAGACGCTGGTCGAGGCGAGCACCGATCTCGGCCCCGGCTTCTGGGTGGTGACCCCGTTCGATACCAGCCGCGGCTTTGCCGTCCTGGTCAATCGCGGCTTCGTCCCGCCCGAGCGCCGCGACGCACGGTCGCGCGCCGACGGCCAGCCCGCCGGGGTGATGACGCTTACCGGCCTGCTGCGGCTTACCGAGCCGAAGGGCCGGCTGTTGCGCACCAACGATCCCGCCGCCGGTCGTTGGTATTCGCGCGATGTCGCGGCGATCGCCAAGGCACGCGGTCTTGCGGACGCCGCGCCCTATTTCATCGATGCCGATCGCACCGCCGGCCCTGCTGATGCGCCGGTCGGCGGGCTCACGGTGGTCGATTTCCCCAACAACCATCTGCAATATGCGCTCACCTGGTTCGCGCTTGCGATTCTCACGCTGGTCGGCCTCGGCCTGTTGCTGCGAGACGAGCGACGGCTCCGCACCGATCGAGCCGCCGGCGATTGACGGGTGGCGCGCGTCCGGGGCCGGTGGCACAGTAAGCCGATGCGTCGTTCGATCCCCCTGCTGATCGCGCTGGCCGCGCTCGCGCTCGGTGGCTGCGATCGGCGTAGCAAAACCGATCCGGTCGTGGTCAGCGCGATCGGGCCGCGGCCGGCCTATGCCGATCCCGGCGCGACCACGCTCGCCGATGCGTCCGCGCTGCTGATGGGCGCGACCGCGCAGGGGCTCGTCCGGCTCGACGCGGCGGGCCAGATCGAGCCGGGCCTGGCCGAGCGCTGGACGGTGATCGACGACGGCGCGAGCTATATCTTCCGCCTTCGCCAGGCGCGCTGGAATGACGGCAAGCCGGTCACCGCCGAACAGGTCGTGGCGATCTTGCGCCGGCAGATCGGCCCGCATTCGTCCAATCCGCTCGCGCATAATCTCACTGCGATCGATCAGATCGTGGCGATGACGCCCGAGGTGATCGAAATCCATCTCGCGCGGCCGCGCCCCGATATGCTGCGGCTGCTTGCTCAGCCCGAACTGGGGATATTTCGAACGAAGCCGCCCGGCGGATCGGGGCCGATGGCGATCGATCGCTGGCTCGGCGGCGGCGCGGCGCTGCTTCGCCCCGGCTATGATGCCGATCGCGCGGCCGACGAAGACACGGCAGAACTGAGCCCGGCCGACGACGTCACCTTGATCGGCGAACGCGCAGCGCTGGCGATTCTCCGCTTTGCCGCGCATCAATCCGATCTGGTGACCGGCGGCCGCTTCGTCGATTGGCCGCTGATCGCGGGCACCACCGTGCCGCCGTCGAGCCTTCACCGCGATCCGGCAACCGGGCTGTTCGGCTTCGCCGTCACCAATCGCGACGGCTTTTTGGCCGATCCGGGCAATCGCTTCGCGGTTGCCGAAGCGATCGACCGGGACGGCGCACTGGCGGCTATCGCCCCGGACTGGCCGGCGGCGACTGCGCTGCTGCCGGCGCAGTTCGATTCCGCCGCAGCGCCGGCGCAGCCAGCTTGGGCCGCGTTGTCGTTCGATGCCCGACGGGCCGATGCGGCCAGGCGGATCGCGTCATGGACCGCCGCCGGCAATGCGCCGCCCAGCGTTCGCATCGCCCTGCCCGACGGTCCTGGAGCAACGCTGCTTTACGGCACGATCGGCGCATCGCTGATCGCAGTCGGCATCACGCCACAGCGCGTGGCCGAGGGTGCCGATGCCGATTTACGGCTGATCGACACCGTCGCGCCGATCGACAATGCGCGCTGGTATCTCGTCAACGCCTGCCAGCCGTGCTCGGTCGATGCGGTGGCGGCACTTTCGGCGGCACGGCTCGCGCCGACGCTCGCCGAACGCGGCACGGCGCTCGCCACCGCCGATCGGATGCTTGCGCAGGATGTTTCCTTCATCCCGCTCGGCGCGCCGCTGCGCTGGTCGATGGTCGCGCCGCCGCTCGATCTCTGGCAGGCCAACAGCCGCGCCTGGCATCCATTGAATCACCTGCGCAGCCGCCCCAATTAGGCGCGATGGCCAACCGCACCTCCCGCTTCGCCGCCAGCGTCGGCGATCGCGCCGCCGGCTTCGTTCCCTTGGGTCGTGATCCCGCTTCGGTGCGGCAACGACTCGAAGGCATGGAGCATTTGCTCGAAGGCATGTTCCGCATCCCCGGCACCAATCGCCGCGTGGGGCTGGACGTGATCCTGGACCTCGTTCCCATAGCCGGCGACACCATCGCCGCCGCGCTCGGCGCATGGATGATCTGGGAAGCACGCAACGCCGGCATGTCGAAGTGGCAGATGTCGCGCATGGCCGGGAATGTCGGCTTCGATTGGCTACTCGGGCTGATCCCCTGGGTCGGCGCGATCCCCGATTTCTTCTTCCGCTCGAACACCCGCAACCTCAAGATGATCCGGCGCCATCTCGACAAGCACCACCCGGCGACCGCACTGATCGAGGGTTAGCGCACGCCGCGCCAGATTTTCACGCGCGCGCCGGCCGGCAGACCGCCCTGCGACGCCGGGCAGCGCCGGTAGCGATAGCCCTTGTCGAGGCACAACCAAACCTCCTCCAGCCATCCCTGCTTGTCCGCCGTCACGCGCATCATGTCAGCGCGCAGCCCCGGATTGGCACGCGCTATCGCCGCCGCAAAGCCCCCCGCAGTCAGCGGCCGCCGCGACAGGCCGTCCATGTCGGGATACCGCAACCGAGCGTAAAGCGCGCGCGATCGCGCCAGGAAGCGGGCGGGGCTATCGCTCGTGCAGGTGCCATGCTTCGCCCATTCATGCTGGGTCAGCTGCACCGAGGGGTTGGCGCAGAGATGCGCGGCGATCACCGGCTTGGGCAGCAGCGTCGCCGCACGGCAATATTGCGGCCAGACCTTGCCGACACCGTCGGGCCACAAACCATGCAGCGTAAAGCCGAAGCGATTGCCGCTCGCGCATTCGAACCGGGCGTCGGCATCGCGTGCGTGGCCATGGCAATATTGCGGCGCCCAGCGGATCGCCAGCGTGTAGCCGCCGATCGGCAGCACCCGCTTGGGATCGCGCGCGCTCGGCAGGTCTGGTCGCGGTCGGGCGATGGTCGACGGCACCGCACAGGAATAGGCCTGCGCATTCGCCGCGGCTGGCAATGCCGCGCTCGCCACGCCGGCGATGATGAAAAAAGCCGAACCCCGCATGATGCCCCCCTTGTCGTCAACCCGCTGACCCGCAACGGCATTCGATCAGATCAGCCTTCGATCTGAAAATCCAGCCCGATGTCCGCCGCCGGCGCCGATTGGGTCAGCCGGCCGGCGCTGACATAGCTGACGCCGGTCTCGGCGATCGCGCGAATCGTCTCCAGCGTCACCCCGCCCGACGCCTCGGTCGGCACGCGGCCGCCGACCAGCGTCACCGCCCCGCGCAACGTCTGGGGCGGCATATTGTCGAGCAGCAAATGCGTTGCGCCGGCCGCCAGCGCCGGCTCGATCTGATCGATCGAATCGACCTCGACGATGATCGAGGCGATACCCGCATCGCGCGCCCGGCGCACCGCCTCGCTGACCGATCCGGCCACCGCGACATGATTGTCCTTGATCATCGCTGCGTCCCACAATCCCATGCGGTGATTGGTCGCGCCGCCCATCCGCGTTGCATATTTCTCGAGCACGCGAAGCCCCGGAATGGTCTTGCGCGTATCGAGCAGCGTCGCGCCGGTGCCCAGGATGCGATCGACATAATTGCGCGTCAGCGTCGCGATGCCCGAGAGATGCTGCACGGTGTTGAGCGCCGATCGTTCGGCGGTCAGCAGCGCCCGCGCGCGCCCTTCGATCCGCATCAGATCGGCCCCCGCCGAAACACGCGCGCCATCCTCGATCAGCCGCTCGATCCGCACCTCGGGATCGAGCGCGCGAAAGAACGCCTCGGCGATCCCCAGCCCCGCGACGGTGATCGCATCGCGACTATCCATCACGCCGGCGAAACGCGCCTCGGCGGGGATCGTCGCCGCCGACGTGATATCCCCGCCATCGCCAAGATCCTCGGCCAGCGTGGCGGCGACGAAAGCGTCGAGATCGAATCGGTCGAGCGAGAAGGTCATGCCGCTTGCTACGCCTCCGTGCGCGGCGTGAGAACCGCCGCGCCGAGATTTCCATGTTCCAAATCGCCGCGCGCTGTGCGAACGGCTGGCGGATCGTTTTCATCCGAAGGTTTGAGTCCCATTCGTCAGGTCGCCGCCCTCCCCTATCGCATCGAAGCCGATGGCGATGCGCATGTGATGCTGATCACCTCGCGTGAGCAGCGCCGCTGGGTCGTGCCCAAGGGCAATTTGATCGAGGGGCTGGCGCTCCATGAGGCCGCCGCGCACGAGGCGTTCGAGGAAGCCGGCGTATCCGGCATTCCCTGCCCCACCGCGCTTGGCGAATATCGTTATCTGAAGCGGCGGCGCGACGGCACGACGCGCAACGTGACAGTCGCGGTGTTCCCGATCGCGTTTCAACGCCAGGCCGGCGAATGGCCCGAACAGGAGGAGCGCGAGACGCGCTGGTTCGCGCTCGCCGAGGCCGCCGGCGCGGTCGATGAGCCCGAACTCAAGACGCTGATCAGGAATTTTCGCGTGCCCGCGCTCACGCCCGGCCTGGCCGAACGTGTCATGCCGACGTCACAACACAGCGCCAAGACCACGCCCAGGGAGAGATTGCCGATGATGCGCTGGTTCCAGAATCTGATGCCGCAACAGGGCCGGTTCTTCGAACTGTTCGAAGCGCATGCGGCAACGCTCGTCGCCGGCGCCGAGGCGCTCGCGCTGCTGCTCCAGGGCGGCGACACGATCCAGGCCAATATCGCCGAAATCATCCGCCGCGAGCATCAGGCCGACGACATCACCCGCGAGGTGCTCCACGACGTGCGCCGCATCTTCGTCACGCCATTCGATCGCAGCGCGATCACCGATCTGATCGGCACGATGGACGACGCGATCGATCAGATGAACGGCACCGCGAAATCGATCGCGCTTTACGAAATCACCGAATTCGAGCCGCAGATGCGCGACATGAGCGGCATCATCGTCGAGGCCGCGCGCGTCACCGCCGAGGCGATCCCGCTGCTGCGCAATCTCAACCAGAACGCCGGGCGGCTGCACGAGCTGACCGAGCGGCTGATCCAGCTCGAAGGCCATGCCGACGACATCCACGAAGACGGGCTCAAGATTCTGTTCAAGCGGCTCGGCAAGACGCAGACGATGGATTTCATCATCGGCCGCGACGTCTACAGCAGCCTGGAAAAGATCGTCGACAAGTTCGAGGACATCGCCAACGAGGTCCAGGGCCTCGTGATCGATCACGCCTGAACGCGGCGCGACAGCCATGCACATCACCATGCCCCTGCTCGTCGCGCTGATCGCGGTCGCGCTGGCGTTCGATTTTCTCAATGGGCTGCACGATGCCGCCAATTCGATCGCCACGGTGGTCTCGACGCGCGTTCTGCAACCGCATTTTGCCGTGGCCTGGGCGGCGTTCTTCAATTTCGTCGCGTTCCTGGTGTTCGGCCTGCACGTCGCGCAGACCGTCGGTGCGGGGATCATCAGCGCCGATGTGATCGATGCGCAGGTGGTGTTCGGCGCGCTGATGGGCGCGATCAGCTGGAACATCATCACCTGGATTCTCGGCCTGCCGACCAGCAGCAGCCACGCGCTGATCGGCGGCCTGCTCGGCGCTGGCATCGCCAAGGCCGGGCTGTCGCCGGTCGTCTGGGCCGGCGTTATCAAGACGGTGATCTGGATCGTGCTGTCGCCCGCGGTCGGCATGCTGCTGGCGCTGGTGATGGTGCTGATCGTGTCGTGGAGCAGCATCCGGATGACGCCGATGAGCGTCGACAAGCGCTTCCGCAAGGTCCAGCTGTTCTCCGCCGCGCTCTATTCGCTCGGCCACGGCGGCAACGATGCCCAGAAGACGATGGGGATCATCGCGGTGCTGCTTTATTCGCAAGGCATGCTGACCGGAAGCTTCCATGTGCCGTTGTGGGTGGTGCTGGCCTGCCAGACTGCGATGGCCGCGGGCACGCTCGCGGGCGGTTGGCGGATCGTCCATACGATGGGATCGAAGATCACCCGGCTCACCCCGCCGCAAGGCGTCTGCGCCGAAACCGGCGGCGCGATCACGCTGTTCATGGCGACCTATCTCGGCATCCCGGTATCGACCACGCATACCATCACTGGCGCGATCATCGGCGTCGGCGCGGCGCGGCGGCTGTCGGCGGTGCGCTGGAACGTCGCCAGCAACATCGTCGTCGCCTGGCTGGTGACGATGCCCGCCGCCGCCGCGATCGGCGCAGCATTCTATGGGCTGACGCTGCTGTTCTGATTACGTCACCTCGGACTTGTTCCGGGGTCCACCGTGCCGCGCGACAAAGCGAATCTATAGTGCGGCGCCGTGGCGCCGGGACGACGCCGACCTGACGGTTCGGCTCCTCAATCCCCCGTCACGCGCACCGGCCCGACATCGCCCATCCCCACCGTCCCGCTGGCCATCGCGAGCATCGCGTCGAGGCTCTTCTTGGCCTTCAGCCGCAACCCTTCCTCGATCTCGATGCGCGGCTCGAGGTCGCGCAAGCTGAGGTAGAGCTTCTCCATCGTGTTGAGCGCCATATACGGGCAGATGTTGCAATTGCAGTTGCCGTCCGCGCCCGGCGCGCCGATGAAATTCTTGGTCGGCAGCGCTTTTTGCATCTGGTGGATGATGTGCGGCTCGGTGGCGACGATCAGCGTGTCGCCGGGAAAATCCTTGGCGAATTCGAGGATGCCGCTGGTCGATCCGACGTAATCGGCATGATCGAGGATCACCGGCGGGCATTCGGGATGCGCGGCGATCGGCGCGGACGGATGCTCGGCCTTGAGCTTCAATAGCTCGGTTTCGCTGAACGCCTCGTGGACGATGCACACGCCGGGCCACAGGATCATCTCGCGCCCGGTCTTGCGCACCAGATAGCCGCCGAGGTTGCGATCGGGGCCGAAAATGATCTTTTGATCCTTGGGGATCTGGCTGAGGATTTTCTCCGCCGACGACGAGGTGACGATCACGTCGCTCAGCGCCTTCACCGCGGCCGAGCAATTGATGTAGGTCAGCGCGATCGCATCGGGATGTTGTGCGCGGAACGCCGCGAACTGGTCGGGCGGACACGATTCTTCGAGGCTGCAGCCGGCGTCCATATCGGGCAGCACGACGATCTTGTCGGGCGAAAGGATTTTCGCGGTCTCGGCCATGAAGCGCACGCCGCAAAAGGCGATCACATCGGCGTCGGTCGCCTGCGCCTTGCGGCTGAGATCGAGGCTGTCGCCGACGAAATCGGCGATGTCCTGCAGTTCGGGGCGTTGGTAATAATGCGCCAGGATGACGGCGTTGCGCTCGGTGCGCAGCCGATCGATCTCGGCGCGCAGATCGAGCCCCGTCAGGCTTCCGCCGATTCCGTTTCGCGCGTCCATCACTTTGCTCCCGTTGCGCGGCCCACATGGCCCCGGGGCGCGCGACGATCAAGCCGTGAGGTAATGCGTCAGTGCGAGCAGCGGCGGCGAGAAGGCGATCGGGCGGATCAGCACAAGCCCCGTCAGGATCGCGCCGAACCCCCAATAATAGGCCCGGTGAACCTTGCCGCGCATGCGCAGATCATAGATCACCGCCGCCGCCATGAACGGCAGCAGCGCCGCCCCGATACCCCACAGCATCCAGCCGCCGAGCAGCGGCAGCGGCAACAGCCGCGCGACGCCCGGCACCATCACCTGGATTGCGCCGCTCAGCATCAGCCGCCGATGCCAGTCGCTTGCCCCGCGCAGCCGCACCGCCGCCCAGGTCAGCCCGGCGAACACCAGCACGATCGTCCAGTCCATCACCAGGAAGACGTTGACCTCGAAGAACGGCGGAATGCGGTGGTGGATGGTGGCGAGCGTGTTGACGCTCACGCCGACCAGCACCATCCAGCCGACATAGACTGCAGCGAAGCGCCCCAGCCGCTGATGATCGATCACCGAGCCGCGCCACGCCAGCCAGTTCTGCACGAGATACAGGCCGAGCCAGCCCATGAAGGTGAGGCCGTGGACATGCACCCACCACGGCGCGTGGAAACTCGATCGGCCCATCGCCAATTGCAGCGAAAAGCCGCTGATCGCAGTTGCCGCGATGGCCAGCGCCATGACGAAGAAGAACAGCCGATCGCGAACGATCGGGTGCAGGCGGTGTGGTGCGGCGGTGGCCATGACGCATCCCCCAAGAGATTTTTGCCGATGCGTCCCGTTTTCTTTTGCTTTTAGCCGATTAGGAGCCGCCGCTCAATTGGCCGAGTTACCGAGCACCTCGGGGATCGGCCGCGTGACATCCCACTGCTCGTTCCGCGCGCGTTCGGGCGGAAAGGTGACGATCACGCGCGCGTTGCCGAAGCCCGCCGCGGCGAGCGGCTTGGCCATCAGCGCGGCGACCGCAGACCGGGCATGCTCGCGCGCCTGCGCCATGCGTTCGGGCGACTTGGCCTCGCGCGCCGCCACCGCCTCGGCATGGAGCGAAGTGCCGCGGCTCAGCGCCTCGCCGGCGGCGCGGCTGACGAACAGCCCCGAGGTCTTGACCAGCGTGCGCCGGCCCTCATCGGTGTTGGGCGGCGCGACGGTGACGTCGGGGGCATCGACGACGAGCGTATGCGCGTCGGCATCCCAGGTGAGATCGCGCGCGCCGATCGTCGACACATCGACGAAATAGCCGACCGAATAGGGCATCTTGACGATCTGATCCGATCGCAGCCAGCCGAAGCCGCGAATGTCCGACGCGGTCGCCTGCACGGTGCCGGAAAGCTGCGCGACCTCGAGCGTGCCGAGCCCGACCAGCTTGGCGCTGACGATCTGACTGACGCCGGGCCCGCCGCCTGCCGACGGCGTCTCGACATAGCGATCCGAGACGCGGCCATAGACGAACAGGCCGGCCGCCACTGCGACGACGATCGCGGCGATGGCGATCAGCCAGCGCACCGGATCGCGGTTCAACGGGCGGTCCATCGCTCAGCCTCCTCGCGCACTCGGCCGCGGCGTTCAAGATCGATCAGATGCGCGAGCACCGATCGCTCGGCGGCCACCGAAAGCCGCGGATCGATGCCGACATACATCCGCGCCACCAGCGCCGGCAGCGTGCCGACGCCCTCGCCGAGCAGCCGCATGATCTGCCCTTCGCGCTGTTTGCGATGACCGATCAGCCCGCGCACCCAGCGTTGCGGCTTGTCGATCACCTCGCCGTGGCCGGGGTAATAGACGCGGTCGTCGCGCTCCATCAGCTTTTCCAGGCTCGCCAGATAAGCCGCCATGTCGCCGTCGGGCGGCGAGACGACGGTGGTCGACCATCCCATCACGTGATCGCCCGAAAACAGCGCCTTGGTCTCCGGGAGCGCGAAGGCGAGATGATTCGACGTGTGGCCGGGCGTGGCGATCGCCTCCAGCGTCCAGCCGTCGCCCGATACGCTGTCGCCCTCGGCGAGCACGCGATCGGGGGCGTAGCCGCGGTCGAACGCCGCATCGGCGCGCGGGCCGAGATCGTCGAGCGCCAGCGGCGCGCAGCCGACGATCGGCGCGCCCGTCGCTTGCTTCAACGCGCGTGCCGCGGGGCTGTGATCACGGTGCGTGTGGGTGATGACGATCGCCGTCACCGGCCGCCCATCGATCGCGCGAAGCAGCGCAGCGACGTGGGCGGGATCGTCCGGCCCCGGATCGATCACCGCGACATCGTCGGTGCCGACGAGGTGCGTCTGCGTGCCGCTATGCGTGTACGGCGACGGGTTGTTGGCCAGCACTCGCGTAACGAGCGGTTCGAGCTGGATCAGCTGGCCGGCGGGAAAATCGCTCATGCCCCGCGAGATGGCGGTTGTGGCGATGGTTGGCAAGTTCGGCGGCACGGCCGATCGGCCCTCACTTAGTCATCCCCGCGAAAGCGGGGACCCATCTCGCACGGCAGGAGATGGGTCCCCGCCTTCGCGGGGATGACACCATTGCGCTTGGTGCGGCGGGACTAGGCCAGAGTTACGTGACAGACACGGCCCCCGCAAAGCGCGCAAAAAGGGCCGGCCCCGCCCGTCGCGTGCGGTGACCGACCCTCGCGCTCCTCCCCGCGATCAGTCGTCCCGGCCTGCGTGGGCCAGATCGTCCTGGATTTCCTTGATCGATGCATCGATCGACGCCAGCGCCTCGTTTCGCTCCGCCGCGCTGATCCGCTGATCGGACATCAGTTGAGCGCGCGCGCCCTGCAGGCCCGACAGCGCCGAGCGATAGGCGTTACGCTCGATGTCGGCGCTGTTCGCCGCGATCGCTGCGCCTTCGGCCGCGCCGGCGGCGGCGACCTTGGCGATGCGGTCCTCACAGATGATGATGCGATTCTTGCCGTGCGATTGGTCGTTGATCACCATTTCCTGCGCACTGCCCTCCCCGCAATGGCGCGAGCTGACTTCGGGCATGTCCGCCATCACCGCGTTGACATTGTCGGTCACCACCTTGCCGTCCTGAATGACGCGGGTACGCTCGATCGTGCGCGTGCCGGGCGCCGGCGGAACGGGCGGCGCCGGCGGGACGGCGTCGGTCGCTTCGACCGGCGGCGCGGGCAGCGGCGGCAGGCTTGGATCGACTTCGGCGACCGGCGCGACATTGGCCTGCGCGCTCGGCGTGCCCATCACGGCGGGCGCGGCGATCGCCGCCGGCGCCGCGACCGGCGCGGCGAGATCGACCCCGATCGTGTGCCCCACCTTGGCGCGAATGCCCTCGGCGGCTTGCGTGCCCGAGGCGGTGATCCCCAGTCCGGTGATGATCAGCACGCCGACGGCGGTGGCGCCGCTGAGAACGCGGGCGCGCGATTTGCGGGTGATCGACAGCATTTTCAGTCTCCCCTTGAGAGCGTGGATGGTGTGCAGGTGGCATGCCGCCGAGATCGCACCGCCATGGGCGGATTTGACGATTGCGCGGCCGTAAGCATGGCGGAAGGCGGCATCGCGGCCCTTCAGGACGCGCGCGTCGTTGGCCATTTCCTGATCGGCGCGAAAGGCGCGAAATGCCCGCCAGGCGACCGGATTGAACCAGTGCAGCGCGAGCACGATCAGCGCCGCCCAATTGGCGATCAGATCGCCGCGGGCGTGATGGCCAAGCTCGTGCGCCAAGGCGAGATCGCGCTCGTCGGCATCGTAGCGATCGGCGAAATCGCTCGGGAAGGCGACATATTTGCGGATGATCCCGAACGCGAGCGGGCCGACCGCCTCGTCGCTTTCGATCACATGCACGCCGTTCGCGCTGGCCGCGGACGGCACGCTGCCTGCGAGCATCCTTCGGCAGAAGCGGACATGCGCCAGCCAATGCCAGATAATGAACGCCGCCGCGCCCACCCCCCAAAGTGTGGCAAGCACCAGACCCAGCGAGGGATGCTGGGGGGAGGACGCGGCGGCGCCCAGGCCGAGCGGCTTGATCACGAGCACAGTGATCGTATCGCCGGCATGGACGAACGGAGCGGGCAGCGGCGCGGCGGCGCTTTCGCGCCAGCTCGACGGCAGCGGCGGCAGGATCATGCGGAGCAACGGCGCCAGCCACAGCGCGTAAGCGACGCCGGGGCCGAAGCCGCGACGCACCGGCCCGCGCGCCAGCAGCACCAGCGCCATCAGCAGCGTCGTCGCGACGATGGTCTCGATCGCCCAGCCGATCATGACTTCAGTCCTTTCAGCAGCGCCTCGATCTCGGAGATATCCTCATCGGAAAGCTCGTCGCGCTCGGCGAGATGCGCGACCAGCGGCGCGAGCCGGCCGCCGAACAATCGGTCCATCAGCCGCCGCGATTCGCCGACGACATAGCCGTCGCGCGCGATCAGCGGGCGATAGCGATAACGGCGGCCGTCCTCCTCGGCGGCGATCGCCTCCTTGGCCATCAGCCGGCCGAGCAGCGTCTTGACCGTGTTGGCGCTCCAGTCGCGCTCGGCCGGCACGCGTTCGGACACTTCCTGCGCGGTGAGCGGGCTTTGATCCCACAACACTTCCATCACGGCGTGTTCGGCTTCGCTGATTCGTTCGGCCATGCAACTCGGCTCCTGGTGTGATTACGCCTGTAGTCTCACCGATTACGCCTGTAGTCAATAGTGTTTTAGCGCGGCGGCACACCCGGGTGCTCCGTCCCCATCAAATCTGTCGGAAAAGCTTACAATCCGCCTTCCACCGCGAAAGACGTTAACTACACTGGGCCCGCAAAACTGCCGTTTGCACGAACTGGCACATGGCCTGCACCGCTGTCGGCACCCCTGAGCGTTCCATACGCTTCAGTAGGGCGGGCCGCTCGTTCCCCCCGATCTCACCAGCGGCCCGCCCTCACCCGGGCTCTCGATAAATCGCCAGCCGCCGCCCGCAACGGCGCGAGCGCGCGCGTGCGCCATTGCCTTGGGATAGATCGTTCCGAACAGCGTATCGAACGTCCGCCGCCAACTAAACCGCTCGATTATATGCGCCCGCGCCGCCGCGCCGATCCGTCGGTGATCGCTTGCCCATAACTGCATCACGTTGGCCGCCATCCCCGCCATGTCATCGACGGGACCGAGCATGCCGATTCCTGCCGGCACGCGATCGGGCATCGCGCCCGAGGCGACGCCGACCACCGGCAGCCCTGCCGCCTGCGCCTCGAGCACCGAAATACCGAACGTTTCGTCCGCCATTGCCGAGACGTAGATGTCCGACGAGGCCAGCGCCCGCGCCAGCGCGCGCCGCCCGCTTTCGAAGCCGGGAAAGGCGATCGGCAGGCCCCGCGCACGCGTGATGAGGTCGCCGCGCGATCGCCCCTCGCCAATCATCACCATCGCCGCGCCGAGCGCGCTCGGCAGCGCCTCGAACATCTCGATCAGCCGATCGGCGCGCTTTTCCCTGTCGAGCCGCCCGGCATAGATCAGCAGCGGCCCGGCCCCAGGCAAGCCAAGCTCGGCGCGGTAACCGGGATCACGTGCCTCGGGCGAAAACAGCTGAGCATCGACGCCCAGCGGCAGCACGTCGCTGCGCACGATCTTGCGCGAAGCAAGCGATGCCCGCGCGTCCTCCCCAAGCGTATAGACCCAGTCGAACTCGCGGTAGGTGATCTCGGCATAGCCGTAACTCAGCCAGCGCAAAGCCCGCGCCGCGCTCTCGCCGAATTTGGCGCGGCCGATGCGATAGACATGCGCATTAGGGAAATCGGTGCGGTATCCCGCCACCAGCGCAGTCTTCGGGAACGCCTTGCGATGATTGATCGCCGTCCACGGCAACACCCATGGACACAGCGATTCGATCAGATCGGGCCGATAGCGCGCGAGCAGATCGCGCGCCACGCGGGTGCGCAGGATGAAGCGGTAATTGGGGCTGCCGCGCACCAGATCGGCGCCGACCTCGGCGAAGATATGCCGGCCGTTGACGGTCAGCTTGTCTTCGGGCCCGGGGACGATCTGGAGCAGATGGTGCGGCGTATGGCCGAGCACATAATCGCGCTTCTCACGCAAATAGGTGCTGATGCCGCCGCCGCCGGTCGGCGCGTAACTCTGCGTCAGATCGCAAACGAGCAGCGGCGCGTGGCGATCATGGGGCCTGGTCCTGTCGTGCATCGCCCCCGCCTAAAGCCCGCGATTATTGCGCGGCGATGACGCCCGACGTCTCGAGCAGCTGCGCCAGCTCGCCCG
Organism: Sphingomonas koreensis; assembly: GCA_006438735.1. GTDB lineage: Bacteria > Pseudomonadota > Alphaproteobacteria > Sphingomonadales > Sphingomonadaceae > Sphingomonas > Sphingomonas koreensis_A. Next base: position 1,437,337 of record RCZF01000001.1, read on the forward strand.
ATTCGTACATCTCCATCATGATATCCGATCCGCCGACGAACTCGCCTTTGACGTAAAGCTGCGGAATGGTCGGCCAGTCCGAATAGGCCTTGATGCCCTGGCGGATGCCCTGATCCTGCAGCACGTCCACGCTTTCGAAGTCGGCGCCGAGATGCTGGAGGATCGCGATCGCGCGGCTCGAAAAGCCGCATTGCGGGAACAGCGGGCTGCCCTTCATGAAAAGCACCACGTCGTTGGCCTTCACGACCTGGTCGATCCGGGCGTTTGCGTCTTCGGTCATCGTCTCGAACTCCTGTTACTCTGGAACCGCGGTGGTCAATTGCAGGGCATGCAACGCGCCGCCCATCCGGCCACCCAATGCGGCATAAACCGCCTGATGCTGCTTGACGCGCGACATGCCGCGGAAATGCTCGCTGACGACGCGCGCCGCATAATGATCGCCGTCGCCGGCAAGATCGGTGATCTCGACCACCGCCCCTGGCACGCCGGCGCGGATCAGCGTCTCGATCTCGGTTGCGTCCATCGCCACCGCGCTACGTTCCCGACATCATCTGGCGGCGTGCCTCGATCATCTTTTCGTCGAGCGCGGCGCGGACCTGGCCGTCGTCGATGTCGACGCCGGCCGCGGTGAGGTCGCCGAGCAGCTTGCGGATCACGTCCTCGTCGCCGGCTTCTTCGAATTCGGCATGCACCACGGCGCGTGCATAAGCGTCGGCTTCCTCGGACGTCAGCTGCATCTTTTCCGCGGCCCATTGCCCGAGCAGCCTGTTGCGCCGCGCGGTGATGCGGAACGCCATCTCCTCGTCGCGCACGAACTTGGCCTCGAACGCGCCTTCGCGCTCATCGAACGTGGTCATGTATCGCCATCCCCTTGCCGGCATTCCGTTGTGCCGACCGAGATAGGGCGCAGCGCGCGAAGGCGCAACGGGAGGCTATGCGCCGATCTCGACCACCAGTTTGCCGATCGCGCCGCGCGCGGCCATCTTGGCGATCGCCTTACCGCCATCGGCAAAGGCGAAGGTTTCGGTGACGCGCGGCGCGATCGCGCCTTCCTTCCACAGCCGGAACAGCCGCTCGATATGCGCCTGATTGGCCTGGGGATCGCGCGCCGCGAACGCGCCCCAGAACACGCCGCAGACGTCGCAACTCTTGAGCAACGTCAGATTGAGCGGCAGTTTCGGGATACCGGCGGGGAAACCGACGACGAGATAGCGCCCCTCCCAGCCGATCGAACGCAGCGCCGGTTCGGCATAATCGCCGCCGACCGGATCGTAGATCACGTCCGCGCCGTTCTTGCCGAGCACCGCCTTGAACTGATCGGCCAGCGCCTTCGATTGCGCCTTGTCGAACGGGGCGCGGCCATAGACCAGCGTCTCGTCCGCGCCCGCCTGCTTGGCGGCGGCCGCCTTTTCTTCCGACGATACGGCAGCAACGACGCGCGCGCCGAACGCCTTGCCGAGTTCGACCGCCGCCAGCCCGACGCCGCCGGCCGCGCCGAGCACAAGCAGCGTCTGCCCTTCCTTCAGATGCCCGCGATCGAGCAGCGCGTGGATCGTCGTGCCATAGGTGAGGATCAGCGCCGATCCCTCGGCGAAGCTGCGCTCCTCGGGCAGCGCATAAAGCCGGCTCGCATCGACCGCGACCTTCTCGCTCAGCCCGCCGTGGCCGATCATCGCGATCACGCGGTCGCCGATTTTCCAATGCTTGACGCCGTCGCCGACGCTTTCGATCACGCCGGCGATCTCGCCGCCCGGAGCGAACGGGCGCTCGGGCTTGAACTGGTATTTGTCCTCAATGATGAGGACGTCGGGATAGTTGATCGAGCAGGCCTTGACGGCGATGACCACCTGGCCCTTGGCAGCCGCCGGATCGGCGACCTCGCTCAATTCCAGAGTTTCAGGTCCGCCCGACGCCGTCGACAGCAATGCCCGCATATCCGCTCTCCCGCTTGATCCACGGCCGATCGTCGGCGAGCGTGGATTCGAATTTCGAAATCGCGGTATCCCTTGCCAGCGTCAGCCCGATCTCGTCCAGCCCCTGCATCAGGCAGGTTCGCCGAAACGCATCGAGATCGAATGCGAAGCGGTCCTGATAGGGCGTGGTAACGGTCATCGTTTCGAGATCGACGGTGATCGGCTGGTCTTGCGCCACCGCGATCAGCCGATCGATCGCGTCCTGCGGCAGGACCACGGTGACGATCCCGTTCTTGAATGCGTTGCCCGAAAAGATGTCGGAAAAGCTCGGCGCGATCACTGCCCGGATGCCCATGTCGGCGAGCGCCCAGGCGGCATGCTCGCGGCTCGATCCGCAGCCAAAATTGTCGCCGGCGATCAGGATCGGCGCGCCGGCGTGGCGGGGATCGTCGAAGATATTGTCGGGATCGGCGCGCACCGTTTCGAACGCGTGGCGCCCCAGCCCTTCGCGCGTGATCGTCTTCAGCCAATGCGCCGGGATGATCACGTCGGTGTCGACATTCTTCGCGCCCCACGGATAGGCGCGGCCCGAAACCTGGGAGACCGCCTTCATCAGCGCGCCTGAACGGCCTCTGGCGGCGGGCTGGCGGCGCCCGCGGCATAAGCGGCGACGCCGCTGATCAGCGCACCGGCGACGAGCAGGAACAAAGCTTTCTTCATGGGTGCGACCCCCTCCGGTCTATTTAACGCATCAACTCGCGAACGTCGGATAGCCGTCCCGTCACCGCCGCGGCAGCGGCCATCGCCGGCGACACCAGGTGCGTCCGCGCACCCGGCCCCTGCCGTCCTACGAAATTGCGGTTCGAAGTGGAAGCGCAGCGTTCGCCCGGCGGCACCTTGTCCGGATTCATCGCCAGGCACATCGAACAACCGGGTTCGCGCCATTCGAAGCCGGCGGCGGTGAAGATCCGGTCGAGCCCCTCGGCCTCGGCCTGGCGCTTGACCAGCCCCGATCCGGGCACGACCAGCGCACGCACCCCGTCCGCGACATGCCGCCCGTCGGCGACCGAAGCCGCAGCGCGCAGATCCTCGATCCGGCTGTTGGTGCAAGAGCCGATGAAGACATGCTGCACGCCGACGTCCTGCATCCGCGTCCCCGGCGTCAGCCCCATGTAATCGAGCGACTTGCGCGCGGCGGCGCGCTTCGAGGGATCGGCGAAGCTCTCAGGATCGGGCACTTCGCCGGTGATCGACACCACGTCTTCGGGGCTGGTGCCCCAGGTCAGCGCCGGCGCGATATCGGTCGCGTCGAGCAGCACCGACTTGTCGTAGCGCGCACCCGGATCGCTCGGCAGCGTCTTCCACCAGGCGACTGCCTTGTCCCAATCCGCGCCCTCAGGCGCCATCGGGCGGCCTTTCAGATAGGCGAAGGTCTTCTCGTCGGGCGCGATCAGCCCGGCCCGCGCGCCGCCCTCTATCGACATATTGGCGACCGTCAGCCGCCCCTCGATCGAGAGACCGCGGATGACCTCGCCGGTATATTCGATGACATGCCCGGTGCCGCCCGCCGCGCCGATCTTGCCGATGATCGACAGGATGACGTCCTTGGCCGACACGCCGAAACCGAGCGTGCCCTCGACGCGCACTTCCATCCTCTTCGATGGGCTGAGCAACAGCGTCTGCGTCGCCAGCACATGCTCGACTTCCGACGTGCCGATGCCGAACGCCAGCGCACCCAGCGCACCGTGCGCCGAGGTGTGGCTGTCGCCGCACACCAGGGTCGTCCCCGGCAGTGTGAAGCCGAGCTCCGGCCCGATGACATGGACGATGCCCTGCTCGGGCGCGGTCGCATCGATATAGTCCACGCCGAACTCGGCGGTGTTGCGCTCGAGCGCGGCGAGTTGCGCGGCGCTCTCGGCATCGGCGATCGGCAGGCGGTGGCCCGCCGCATCGACCCGCGCGGTGGTCGGCAGGTTGTGATCGGGCACCGCCAAGGTGAGATCGGGACGGCGCACCTTGCGGCCGGCGGCGCGCAAGCCTTCGAACGCCTGCGGGCTGGTCACTTCATGGACGAGGTGACGATCGATATAGATCAGGCACGTTCCATCGTCGCGCCGCTCGACGACGTGCGCATTCCAGATCTTTTCGTAGAGCGTCTGTGCCATGCGCCGCGGCATTAACCGATTCGTGCGCCGCCGCAACCCCGCGCACAAGATTCTATCGCATCAATGCCCGACGACACCCAAGGAAGCGAACGGCTTGTCATGCTCGCCGAACTTGTCGATCAATGTCGCGCTTGCTTCGTTCATGCCGATCACCTCGACCGTCTTGCCCTCGGCACGCAGCCGCAGCACGACCTTGTCGAGCGCGCCCGTAGCCGACACGTCCCAGAAATGGGCGTGGGTGAGGTCGATCGTCACGCGCTCGACGCCTTCTTCGCGGAACGCGATGTCCTCGACGATGCGATCGACCGAGGCGAAAAAGATCTGGCCCGAGATCAGATAGCGGCGCTCGCGGCCATCGGCCGAAACATCCGTCGTCATGTCGACCAGACGGCGGACCTTGGCAGCGAAAAAGATGCCGCTGAGCATCACGCCGACGAGCACGCCGATCGAGAGGTTGCCGGTCCAGATCACCGTCACCACGGTCGCCAGCATGACGATCGTCGACGGCAGCGGGAAATGGCGCAGCTCGGCAAAGCTCTGCCAGCGGAAAGTGCTGATCGAGACGAAGATCATCACACCGACCAATGCCGGCATCGGCACGCGCGCGACCCAGGGGCCGAGCGCGACCATCAGGACAAGCAGCATGATCCCGGCGATGAAGGTCGAGGCGCGGCGGCGGCCGCCCGAGGTGACGTTGATGACCGACTGGCCGATCATCGCGCAGCCGCCCATCGCGCCGATGAAGCCGGTGAAGAAATTGGCCACGCCCTGGCCGACGCATTCGCGGCGCTTGTCGCTGCGCGTCTCGGTCATGTCGTCGACGATCGCCGCGGTCAGCATCGTCTCTAGCAACCCGACTGCCGCCATGCCGAGCGAATAGGGGGCGATGATGCGCAGCGTCTCGAGCGTGAAGGGCACGTTGGGCAGGCGGATGTGAGGCAGCGCCGAGGGGAGATGCCCCATATCGCCGACGGTATTGACGTGGGTGCCACTGGCGATCGTGAAGATCGACAGCGCGACGACGGCAACGAGCGGCGCGGGCACCGCCTTGGTCAGCCGCGGAAAGCCGTAGATGATCGCCAGCGTCGCGGCGACGAGGACATAGGCGATCGGCGGCACATGCGTCAGCTGGGGCAACTGCGCCATGAAGATCAGGATCGCCAGCGCATTGACGAAGCCGGTAATCACCGACCGCGAGACGAAGCGCATCAGCAGATTGAGCCGCAAGACGCCCGCGACGATTTGGATCAGCCCCATCAGCACCGTCGCGGCGAACAGGTAATCCACCCCGTGCGCGCGCACCAGCGGGCCAACCAGCACCGCCACCGAAGCCGTCGCCGCCGAGATCATCCCCGGCCGGCCGCCGGTGATCGCGATAATGCAGGCGATCGAAAAGCTGGCGTAGAGCCCGACGCTAGGATCGACCCCGGCGACGATCGAGAAGCCGATCGCTTCGGGGATCAGCGCCAGCGCGACCATCAGCCCGGAAAGGAACTCGACGCGCGGTTTGGTCAGCCAATCGCGGCGGATGTTCGAGGCAAAGGACATGCGGACGTCTGACATTGCGGTTTCCGTTCGGCACGCAAATGCGGCCGATCGGTCAGGCAAGCAGTTCGCGATTGAGATTGGTGCAGCGCAGCAAAGCGCGGGCGAGGCACGCCATAACGGCTCGGTTCGTCGCAATCAACCCTTGGCGGCAAGCGCCTCGAGCGTGGATTTGGTCAGCACCTGCGGCAGGACCTGCGGCTCTGACGCGCCGGGCGCATAATAGAGGTAGAGCGGCACGCCGGCGCGGTTGTGTGCCTCGATGAAGCGGCCGAGCTTGGCGTCGCCGTCGGTCCAGTCGCCTTCGAGGACGGCGACGTCATGCGCCTTGAAGGCGTTCTGCACGTCGTCCGTCTCGATCGCGGCCTTTTCGTTGACCTTGCACGTCAGGCACCAATCGGCGGTGAAATAGGCGAACACCGGGCGGTTCTGCGCGCGTAATTCCGCGAGCTTGGCTTCGCTGAACGGCGTCACCCCGGCGGCGGAGGCGACGGCGCGCGGCGCCCGCGCGATCGTCGCGACCGCCGCCGCGGCGACCAGCAGCATCAGCACGCCGAGCACCCAGCCCGCGCCCAGCCCGCGCGCCTGTCGCCGGCCGACGATCCACAACAACACCGCGATCGTCAACGCCGCGCCGAGCCCGAGCGTCATGCCGTCGATCCCCGCCTGTCGCCCGAGCACCCAGGCGAGCGCCAGCGCGGTCAGGAACATCGGCACCGCGAGGATGTGGCGGAACGTCACCATCCACCCGCCCGGTTTGGGCAGCCGCCGCCGAAGCGCGGGAATGAAACCGATCGCAAGGAACGGCAGCGCGAGCCCCAGGCCCAGTCCGGCGAACACCGCCAGCGCCGCCGGCCACGGCAGCACCAGCGCGGCGCCCAGCGCCGCGCCCATGAACGGCCCGGTGCACGGCGTCGCGATGAACGCGGCGAGCGCGCCGGTCGCGAACGCGCCGGTGACGCCGCCCGATTGGTTGACGAAGCGCGGCGTCGGCACTTCGAACAGCCCTGCGAGGTTGAACGAGATCGCCGTCGTCAGCAGCAACAGCGCCAGGATCGCATGTGGGTCCTGCAGCTGGAATGCCCAGCCGATCGTCGCGCCCGCGCCTCGCAGTGCGAGGATCGCGCCGCCCAGCGCTACGCACACCAGCACGACCCCGAGCGTATAGGCAATCGCTTCGCGCCGCGCTTCGCGTTCATCGACATTGGCCTTGGCCAGACTCAGCGCCTTGAGGCTCAGGATGGGAAACACGCACGGCATGATATTGAGGATTAGCCCGCCGAGGACCGCGCCAAGCAGCGCGACGATCGCGATCCGCCACGCCGGCGCGTCGCCGGGTGCGGCAGCGGCGGTTGCGGTGCTGGCCGCAACCACGCCGGGCTGGGCGCTCACCGCCAGCCCGCGATCCGCATCGATTCGCAAGATGCCGTCGAGCGCACCGCCGCCCGCGCCCGCCGACTTGGTCGTGATGACAACGCGGTCGCCATCGCGCGTCACCGTTTGCGGCGCGGCGTAATTGAGCAGGTCCGTCGTACTCGCGAAGAAATAGGCCCCCTCGAGCGGCGCGCTCGCCGGATAGGGCACCGCGATCCGCAGCTGTCCGTTCGCCACCTGATAAGTGGCGGCCGATCCCAGCGGTTTGGGCTGCGCTTGTCGCCACTGATCGAATTGCGCGCGGCGATCGGGCGACACCGCGCCGTCGCCAACCGTCAGATCGGCCGACAGATCGGCGTTCTCGGGCACGCAGATCTCGGCCGAACAAACCAGGTAGCTCATGTGCAGCTTGATCGGCAGCGGCGTGCCCTTGGCCAGCCCGGCCGGTACATGCAGCGTCACCAGCGGCGCATAGGGCTTTTCGTAGACATAGTTCATCAGCCCGGCGATCAGCAGCGTCGTCGGCATCGGATAGGCGGGGTCGCTCGCGGTCACGCCCTTGGGCAAGGTCCAGTCGAGCTTGGCCGGGAAGCCGGCATCGCCCGGATTGGTCCAATAGCCGTGCCAGCCGGCGGTCGGTCTCGTATCGAGCGCCAGCGTCACGTCGCTGCCCGCGGCGGGCGTATCGGTTTCGGCGACGAGGCGGATCGCGAGATGCGGCCCATCGCCAAGCGCGGGCGGGCCATCGGCCTGCGCCGTGCTGGCCAAGCCGAGCAGCGCGATCACAAACGTCACAAAAGCGAAACCCGTCGCGCGCATGCGCTCATCCTTGTCAGTCGCGGCCCGCTGCTCAATAGCGGGCCCTGATCCGCTTTGCACCTGAAGGTGAGGAGATACCGTGAAAGCCCGCACAATCATCGCCGCCCTTGCGCTCGTGTCGCTCGCCGTCCCTGCCGCCGCGCAGACCGCGACGATGCCCCCTTCCGGGCCGCCGATGCCGGCGCCGTCTCCCAAAAGCGCGCCGACGCTGCTCGTCGCGATCTCGATCGATCAATTCTCCGCCGATCTGTTCCAGGAATATCGCAACCGCTTCACCGGCGGCTTCGCGCGGTTGCTCGACGGCGGCGTCTTCCCCTCGGGCTATCAAAGCCACGCCGCGACCGAGACCTGCCCCGGCCATTCGACGCTGATGACGGGGATGCGCCCCGAACACACCGGAATGATCGCCAACAATTGGATGAACCTCAAATCAAAGCTCGCGGACCAGAAAATCTATTGCGTCGAGGACGAAACGATCGCCGGCAGCACGCATGATAAATACACCGTCGATGACGTCCACCTGCTCGTGCCGACGCTCGGCGAGCGGATGAAGGCGGCGAACCCGGCGAGCCGCAACGTCTCGGTATCGGGCAAGGACCGCGCGGCGGTGATGATGGGCGGCCACAAACAGGGGCTCGATCAGATCTGGTGGTGGGGCGGCAACGGCTTCGTCACTTATGCCGGGCGGGAGACGCCGCCCGTGATCACCAGAGCGAACCAGGCGGTGAAAGCCGAATTGGCGCAAGCGCAACCGGCGCTCGAGCTCCCCGATTTCTGCGTGCCCCGCGCCCGCGCGATCGCGGTCAAGCCGGGGCTCACCGTCGGCGACGGCCGTTTCACGCGCGCCGCCGGCGACGGCAATGCCTTCAAGGCCTCACCCGAATTCGACGGCGCGACGCTGGCGCTCGCCGGGGGCCTCGTCCAATCGATGAAACTGGGCCAGGGCAGCGCGCCCGACATGCTCAACATCTCGCTGTCGGCGACCGATTACGTCGGCCATGCTTATGGCACGCAGGGGAGCGAGATGTGCCTGCAACTCGCCTCGCTCGACCGCGATCTTGGCGATTTCTTCCACATGCTCGATGCGACGGGCGTCGATTATGCCGTGGTGCTGTCGGCCGATCATGGCGGCATCGACCTTCCCGAACGGCTCGACGAGCAAGCGATGCCGATGGCGAAACGCGTCGATGCGGCGTTCGATCTCAAGGCGATGTCGAAGGCGATCGCCGCCAAGCTGGGGCTCGAGGACAATCCGCTCAGCTATTCGGAAAGCAATGTCTATGTCGATCCGGCATTGACCAAGGCGCAGCACGACACCGTCGTCGGCGAGGCGAAGGCGATGCTGCTCGCCGAACCCGATGTCGCCGCGGTGTTCACCGCCGACGAGATCGCCGCCGCGCCCGAGCCGAGCGGTCCGCCCGAAACCTGGCCGCTGATCGAGCGCGCCAAGGCGAGCTTCTATCGCCCGCGTTCGGGCGATCTGGTCGTGGCGCTCAAGCCCCGCGTGTCGTCGATTGGCGATGCAACCAAAGGCACGGTGGCGACGCACGGCAGCTTCTGGGATTACGATCGCCGCGTGCCGATCCTGTTCTGGCGCATGGGCATGACGCCGTTCGAACAGCCGCTGTCGGTGGAGACGGTTGACATCGCCCCGACGCTCTCCGCGCTGATCCATCTGCCGCTCGCCGCACCGACGATGGACGGCCGCTGCCTCGATCTCGACGCCGGTTCGGGGAATACGTGTCGATAGCTGCGCGACCCTCTTCGTTCCGCGGCGCAGGCCGGGGAAGCGCTAACAGAATCCGCGTTCCTACTTCAGCATGACGGCGCCGGTCACCGCTCCTCGAACCGCCGCACCCCTGCGCCCAGCGTATTCCCGGTCACGCTGATGCTGTCGCCGCTCAGATCCGCCACGAACGCCGGGCTGCGGTCGATCCCCGGCGCCAGGCTCGCGGTATTGCCCTCGATCCGCAGCCCGTCGGACGAGAATTTCTTCCCTTCCGCGGCGACGACGATGAAGCCGGTCCAATTCTCCTTGTCCTTGCCCTGGACGAAGGTGTTGCGCGCGATCAGGCCGGTGCCGCCGTTCGACATGTCGATCATGTAATTGGTCTTGTGGCCGTGGCTGTCGTCGAAGCTGTTGTCGGTGATCGCCACCCGCGCGGTGCGCACCTTGACGTAATGCCCGCCCTGCCCGCGCTCGAAGCGCGAATGCGTGACGGTCACCTGCCCCTGATTCTCGAGATAGATCGAATGCGCGCAATCATAGGCCGCGTCGCAGGTGCCGAGCCCGGAAAAGGTCGAATGGTCGATCACGATCTGCTGGTTGCCCGGCTCGCCGCCGAGGATGCCTTCCTGGCTGTCGAGGAACATCGAATTTTTGACCGTCAGATTGCCGCTCTCGGTGCGCACGCCGGCGCCGTTGCCGTCGCTCACCGCCATATTGCGGAACACCAGCCCGTCGACCGTCGATCCTTCGCCGCGGAGGACCAGCGCCGCCTTGCCCTCGCATGCGGTGCCGTCGAAGATCGCCTTGCCCGGCTCCGCCGCCTGAAAGGTGATGTGACCGCCCTGCTGCACTGCGCACTGGTGATAGACGCCGGGCGCAATCAGGATCGTCGCGGTGCCGAGCCGGATCGAGCTGACCGCATCCTGCAATTGCGCGAAGCTGCGGCCATCGACGGTGAATGGCCCGCTCTCCTGGGCGATCGCCGGCGTGGCGATCGAGGCAGCGAACAGAGCAAGGACGAGGCGCATGGGAAATTCCTTTCGCGCTCAGGCTGGCCGCTGCGCCGCGCGATCGGAAGCCTAATTGAGGGTTAATCCCGGCTCTCGCCGGTACAAAACCTTGCCAGGCCAACGCTCTGTCCCATATCGGACCGTATCCCGACACGATTTAGGCGATGCATGACCCCGCTCCTGCACCATATCGGCGACGCGCTTCTGATGGCGCTCGGCATGTTCTGGAAGACGGCCTGGTCGCTGGTGCTCGGTTTCGCCATCTCCGCCGTGCTGCAGACCATCGTCCCGGCGGAAACGCTGCGCGACAAGTTCGGCAAGGGCGGCGCAAGGGAAATCACGCTCGCCGCCGCGCTCGGCGCCGCCAGCTCGAGCTGTTCCTACGCCGCCGCCGCGGTGATGCGTACGTTGTTCAAGAAGGGCGCTTCGCTCGTCACCGCGCTCGCCTTCCTGTTCGCCGCCACCAATCTCGTGCTTGAGCTCGGCGTCATCATTCTGTTGCTGATGGGCTGGCAGTTCATGGCCGCCGAATGGATCGGCGGCGTCGCGCTGATCGTGGTGATGGTGGTGATCGTCAAGCTCACCTATCCGAACAAGCTCGCCGAAGAAGCGCGCGCGCATCCCGAACCCGGCAACAGCCATCACCACGCCTCGACCGACGACGGCAAGAGCTGGCGCGAGCGCCTCGCCGATCCCGATACGCGCGTGACGGTGGCGCAGGCGTTCACGATGGAATGGGGCATGCTGTGGAAGGATCTCGCGATCGGTTTCCTGGTCGGCGGCTTCCTCGCCGTGTTCGTGCCGGCCAGCGTGTGGCAGGGGCTGTTCCTCACCGATGCGCCCGATTGGCTGCGCATTCCCGCCAACGCCGTGATCGGCCCGCTGGTCGCAATGGTCACCTTCGTCTGCTCGATCGGCAACGTGCCGCTGGCGGCGGTGCTGTGGGGCGGCGGCGCGACCTTCGGCGGCGTCATCGCCTTTCTCTACGGCGATCTGATCGTGCTGCCGCTGCTCGACGTCTATCGCCGCTATTTCGGGTGGAAGTTCGCCGCCTATATCGGCCTCGTGCTGTTCGCCGCGATGGCGATCGCCGCGATGCTGATCGATCTCGTCTTTGCCGCGATCGGCATCGTCCCCGGCGATGCGATCGACATCCGGCACGAAATGACGACGTTCGCGATCGATTACACTTTCTGGCTGAACATTGTGTTCGGCGTACTCGGCCTGTGGCTATGGCGACTGAGCAAGCGCCAGCCGGCGGCGAAAAGCCACTGCTGCCACTGACATACCGTCATCCCCGCGAAAGCGGGGACCCATCTCCCACGGTATCCCAAGTAACGATCGACACGAGATCGGCCTCCGTCTTCGCGGGCGTGACGGTCAACGCTCAATCGAGGTTCGGCCGCAGCCAGCGCCGCGCTTCATCCTCGCTGACGCCGCGCCGCGCCGCATAATCCGCCACCTGATCCTCGCCGATCCGCGCCACGCCGAAATACTCGGCTTCCGGGTGCCCGAAATAGAAGCCCGACACTGCCGCCGTCGGCAGCATCGCGAAGCTTTCGGTCAGGCTGATCCCCGTGGCGTGATGCGCGTCGAGCAGTTTGAACAACGTCGGCTTCAGGCTGTGATCGGGGCACGCCGGATACCCCGGCGCCGGGCGGATTCCGCGATATTGCTCGCGGATCAGCGCCTCGTTGGTCAGCTGTTCGTCGGGCGCATAGCCCCACAATTCCTGGCGGACATGCTGGTGCAGACGCTCCGCCATCGCCTCGGCAAGCCGATCGGCCAGCGCCTTCAGCAGGATGTCGGAATAATCGTCGATCCCCGCCTTGAAGCGCGCCAGATGCGGCTCGATGCCGTGGATCGAGACCGCGAAACCGCCGATCCAATCGCCGTCGCGGGCGATGAAATCGGCCAGGCACATGTTCGCCCGCCCCTCGCGCTTGGCGATCTGTTGGCGCAGGAACGGCAGGCGGACGTGGCTTTCGTCGTCGAGGTGGAGCACCACGTCGTCGCCCTGGCGGCGGCACGGCCACAGCCCCACCACCGCGCGCGCGTGCAGCCATTTCTCGGCGATCACCGTGTCGAGCATCGCCTGCGCGTCGGCGAACAGCGACCTTGCGCTTTCCCCCACCACCGCATCGTCGAGGATCGCGGGATAGACGCCCGCCAGCTCCCACGCGCGGAAGAACGGCGTCCAGTCGATCACCGCGCGCAGATCGGCCAGATCCCAATCGCGGAATACATGCACCCCCGGCTGCTTGGCCGCGGGCGCCTTCAGGCTCATGTCGGCGTCGAAGCTGTTGTCGCGCGCCGCCTCGATCGGGATCAGCGCGCTCTGCGTGCGGCCGGCGCGGGCGACGCGCACCGCTTCGTAATCCTCGGCGGTCTTGGTCACGAACGCGTCGCGCTGCGTATCGCTGACCAGATTGGTCGCCACGCCGACCGCTCGGCTGGCGTCGAGCACATGCACCACCGGTCCGTCATAGGCCGGCGCGATGCGCAGCGCGGTATGCACCTTCGAGGTCGTCGCCCCGCCGATCAAAAGCGGCATCGTCATCTTGGCGCGCTTCATCTCTTCGGCGACCGTCACCATCTCGTCGAGCGACGGCGTGATCAGCCCCGAAAGCCCGATCATGTCGGCATCATTGTCGTTGGCGCTCTTCAGGATATCGGACCAGGCGACCATCACGCCGAGATCGACGACGTCGAAGCCGTTGCACTGCAGCACCACGCCGACGATGTTCTTGCCGATATCATGCACGTCGCCCTTCACGGTCGCCATGATGATCTTGCCCTTGCCCTTGGCGCCTTCTTCCTTTTCGGCCTCGATAAAAGGCAGCAGATGCGCCACCGCCTTCTTCATCACGCGCGCGCTTTTCACGACTTGCGGCAGGAACATCTTGCCCGATCCGAACAGATCGCCGACCACGTTCATCCCGTCCATCAGCGGCCCCTCGATCACCTCGATCGGCCGCGCATAATTGTGCCGCGCTTCCTCGGTATCGTCGACGACATGCGCATCGATGCCCTTGACCAGCGCGTGTTCCAGCCGCCGCGCGACCGGCCAGCCGCGCCATTCCGCCGCCGCTTTCTCCGCCACCGCATCGGTGCCGCGGTAGCGTTCGGCCAGCGCGATCAGCCGGTCGGTCGCATCGTCGCGCCGATCGTAGACGACATCCTCGCACGCCTCGCGGAGTTCGGGATCGATATCGTCATAGATGTCGAGTTGCCCGGCGTTGACGATCGCCATGTCGAGCCCGGCGGGAATCGCGTGGTAGAGGAACACCGAATGCATTGCGCGGCGGACCGGCTCGTTGCCGCGAAAGCTGAACGACAGGTTCGATAGCCCGCCCGAGATATGGCAATGCGGGCAGCGCGCCTTGATCTCCTTGCACGCCTCGATGAAGTCGATCGCATAGCGGCGATGCTCGTCGATCCCCGTCGCGATTGCGAAGATGTTGGGATCGAAGATGATGTCCTCGGGCGGGAAGCCGATCCCGGTCAGAAGGTCGTAGGCGCGCGCGCAGATCTCGACCTTGCGCTCCTTGGTGTCGGCCTGCCCGACGGTGTCGAACGCCATGACGACGACCGCCGCGCCGTAGTTCATCACCTTGCGCGCATGGTCGAGGAACGCCTCCTCGCCCTCCTTCATGCTGATCGAATTGACGATCGGCTTGCCCGAAACGCATTTCAGCCCGGCCTCGATCACCGACCATTTCGAGCTGTCGATCATCACTGGCACGCGCGCGATATCGGGCTCGGCGGCAATCAGCTTGAGGAAGGTCGTCATGGCGTATTCGGCGTCGAGCAGGCCTTCGTCCATGTTGACGTCGATCACCTGCGCACCGTTCTCGACCTGATCGCGCGCGACCTCGACCGCGGCGGCATAATCGTCCGCCATGACGAGCTTCTTGAAGCGTGCCGAGCCGGTGACGTTGGTGCGCTCGCCGATATTGACGAAGGCGGAGGTGTTGGTGGTCATTGTCGTCCTTCTCCCTCTCCCCTTTCAGGAGAGAGGGCCGGGGAGAGGGGGAATCATGGAGCGGAGCACGTCGGTAACTGCCCCTCTCCAACCTTCTCCCCTGAAAGGGGAGAGGGCTTTTGGCATCAAGCCGCCATCGTCATCGGCTCCAGCCCGGCCAGTCGCGTGCGCACGTCCGGTTTCGCCGGCACCCGCCCCGGCAAGCCCTTCACCGCCGCCGCAATCGCCGCGATATGCGCCGGCGTCGATCCGCAGCAGCCGCCGAGCGCATTGACCTGCCCGTTCTCGGCCCACTCACGCACCAGCGCCGCGGTCTCCTCGGGCAGCTCGTCATACTCGCCGAGCTCGTTGGGCAGCCCGGCGTTGGGATAAACCATCACCAGCGTATCGGCGATCTGCGCTAGCGTGCGAACATGCGGCCGCAACTGCTCGGCCCCGAACGAACAATTGAGCCCGATCGTCACCGGCCGGGCATGCCGCACGGCATACCAGAACGCCTCGACCGTGTGGCCGGACAGGTTGCGCCCGGAAAGATCGGTCAGCGTCATCGACAGCATGATCGGCAGATCGCGCCCCAGCGCCTCGCCTGCCTCGATCGCCGCCATGATGCCGGCCTTGGCGTTGAGCGTATCGAACACCGTCTCGATCAGGACGAAATCGACCCCGCCCTCGACCAGCGCGTCGATCTGCTCGCGATAAACGCCCTTGAGGAAATCGAAATCGATCTCGCGAAACCCCGGGTCTTCGACTTGCGGCGACAGCGACAACGTCTTGTTGGTCGGCCCGATCGCCCCCGCGACGAAGCGCGGGCGGCCGTCCTTGGCGGCGAATTCGTCCGCCAGCCGTCGCGCGATCTGCGCTGAGGCCAGGTTGATGTCCTTCACCAGATGCTCCGCCGCATAATCCGCCTGGCTGATCACGTTGGCGGAAAAGGTGTTGGTCGAGACTATATCCGATCCCGCCTCGAGATAGGCGCGCGTGATCGTCTCCGGCACCTCGGGCTTGGTCAGCGCGAGGATGTCGTTGTTGCCCTTCTGATCCTTGGTCAGCCCCAGATCGCCGGCGTAACCGGCCTCTGACAGCTTCCAGTTCTGGATTTCCGTCCCGAACGCGCCATCGGTGATGAGGATGCGCTCGGCCGCTTCGGCGTTGAGTTGTTCGCGTGGTGTCATCGTCTTCGTTCCTTCTCCCCTCCCGCTTGCGGGAGGGGTCGGGGGAGGGCATGTCCGTCGTGGGAGGAACAGACCCTCCCCTAGCCCCTCCCGCAAGCGGGAGGGGAAAAGCTAAGCCGCCACGGCATTCTCGCCCGCCTTCGCCCGCAACCCCAGCAAATGGCAGATCGCGTAGCTCAGCTCGGCGCGGTTGAGCGTGTAGAAGTGAAACTCGCGCACGCCGCCGGCATAGAGCTTGCGGCACATCTCGGCCGCCACCGTCGCCGCGACCAGCTGACGCGCACCGGGATGGTCGTCCAGGCCTTCGAACAATCGGTCCATCCACGCCGGAATCGCCGCGCCGCACATGCCAGCGAACTTGCGCGTCTGCGCCACATTCGACACCGGCAGGATACCCGGCACGATTTCCGCGCCGATCCCCGCCGCCGCGGCCTTGTCGCGAAAGCGGAAGAAGGCCTCGGGCGTGAAGAAGAATTGCGTGATCGCGCGGTTGGCGCCGGCATCGATCTTGCGCTTCAGATTGTCGATATCGCTATGATCATCGGCCGAATCGGGATGGCATTCGGGATAGGCCGCCACCGAAATCTCGAACGGGTGGAGCTTGCGCAGGCCCGCCACCAAATCCGCCGCATTCTCATACCCGCCGGGATGCGCGGCATAGGCGGCACCCGCCACCGGCGGATCGCCGCGCAACGCGACGATGTGCCGCACGCCCGCCGCCCAATATTCCTCGGCGACCGCATCGATCTCAGCCTTTGTCGCCTCGACGCAGGTCAGATGCGCGGCCGCCGCCAGCGGCGTCTCGCGCTGGATGCGCGCGACCGTCGCATGCGTGCGCTCGCGCGTCGACCCGCCTGCCCCGTAAGTCACCGACACGAAACGCGGTCCCAGCGGCGCCAGTGTCTCGATCGCTTCCCACAAGGTGGCGTCCATCTTCTCGGTCTTCGGCGGAAAGAATTCGAACGACACGCCGACATCGCCCGCCAGATCGGCGAACAGCGGCGTGTCGAGCGCGCGGCGCGCTTCCTCGAGCTCGGGAACGGTCAGGCTCATGCCGCCTTCGCCTGCTTGAGATCGCTCGCGCCCTTGCGCGCCAGCCACAATTTCACCGTCAGTTCCCCGCCCTCCAGCGTCTCGGTCCGCACCGGCAGCAGCCCCGCCGCGTCGAACCAGCCCAATATCTGCTCGTCGGAAAAGCCCAGCCGCGCGTGCGCGTCACGCGTGCGCAGTTCTTCCAGATCATGCGGCGCGAAATCGACGATCAGCAACCGGCCTCCATCGCCGAGCACGCGCGCCGCTTCCATGATCGCCGCACCCGGCTGCTGCGCGAAATGCAACACATGATGCACGATCGCCGCATCCGCCGCCCCGTCGCCGAGCGGCAGCGCATAAAGATCGGCCTGACGCAATTCGGCGTGCGTCAGCCCTTGTTCGGCCAGCTTGACCCGCGCCAGCCGCAGCATTTCCGAGCTGCGATCGATCCCCAGCGCATTCTCCGCCTGCCCGGCGAACAGCTCGAGCATCCGCCCGGTGCCGGTGCCGATATCGATCAGCTGGCCGATCGGCGAGCCGCCGAGCACCGCCTTCATCGCCTCCTCGACCTGGCTTTCGGCGACGTGGAGCGATCGGATCGCATCCCATTCGCCGGCATGTTGCGAGAACCACCCTTGCGCCGCCGCGGCGCGATCGGCGCGCACCGCCGCCAGCCGCGCGGCGTCCGCCACCGCCCAATGATCGGGCTCGATCTTCTGCCAAGCATCGAGCGCCGCCTGCACCGGCGCGAGCCGATCGGGCGCGCCCGGCGCAACGAACACCCAGCTGCCTTCCTTGCGCCGCTCGACCAGTTCGGCATCGCACAGGATCTTCACATGCCGGCTGACCCGCGGCTGGCTCTGCCCCAGCACTTGCGCGAGCTCACCGACCGACAGCTCCATCGATCGCAGCAGCGCAAGGATGCGCAGCCGCGTCGAATCGGCGAGGGCACGGAAGATGTCGAGCGCGATGGTCATGTCGGATATAGATATAAAGATATCTTTATATGAGGTCAACGAAGCAGTCGCGACGGTTCGGGATTGCGCCGGAGCACGGGCTTGGCTAGCCCTTGTCGCCTCATTCGGCCCGATCCGGGTCCAGTCGCAAAAGGACGTTTGCATGAAGAAACTCGCTCTCCTGCCGATCGCGCTTCTCGCCGCCGCCAGCCTCGGCGCCTGCAGCCAGAAGGCGCAGGACGAAACCGCCGAAGCCGCCAACACCAGCGCCGCCGATGCCGATGCGACGATGGGCCAGGCCGTCAACGACACCGACGCCGCGACCGACAACGCGCTCGGCGCCGCCGGCACCGCGATGGACAATGCCGGCGATGCCGTCAGCAACACCGCCGACAGCGCAGCCGACGCCACCGGTAATGCGATGGTCGATGCCGGCAACGCGATCGAGGATTGATCGGGATACATCTTCGCGGGGCCGCGTTCCGATAAGGACCGCGGCCCTTCGCTTGTCTGGGGAAAATCATCCGATGCGCGCGCTGATGCTCACGCCGTTGCTGTTGCTCGCCGCCTGCGGGCAGCGCGCCGACGATCCCGGTCTCGGCGGGCTCAGCCATAGCGAGGCGAGCCAGCTCAACGACGCCGCGGTGATGCTCGACGCCAACAGCGTGTCGGCCGACGCCGTCTCGACCAACGATCAGGAGCCTTCCCCATGACCACCACACGCCGCCTCGGCGCCACCGACTTCCACACCGTGCCGCTCGTCCTCGGCGGCAACGTGTTCGGCTGGACCGCCGATCAGGCGACCAGCTTCGATATTCTCGATGCGTTCGTCGCCAAGGGCGGATCGATGATCGACACCGCCGACGTCTATTCGGCCTGGGTCGATGGGCACAAAGGCGGCGAATCCGAAAGCGTGATCGGCGACTGGCTCAAGCGATCGGGCAAGCGCGACGCGGTGATCATCGCCACCAAGGTCGGCATGCTGCCCGGCGAAGGCGGCGAGAAGCTCGCCCCGGCGCGCATCGCCGCCGCTTGCGACGCCTCGCTCAAGCGGCTCGGCACCGACCGGATCGATGTCTATTTCGCGCATCAGGACGATGAGGACGTGCCTCAGGAGGACGTCCTCGCGGCCTTCGGCAAGCTGATCGATGCGGGCAAGGTCGGCGTGATCGGTGCGTCCAACTTCCACGCCGCCCGGCTCAAATCAGCGCTCGATCTCGCGCGCGAGCACGATCTGCCGCATTACCGCGTGCTCCAGCCCGAATATAATCTTGTCAGCCGCAAGAAATTCGAAGGCGAGCTGCAGGACATCGCGGTCGAGCACAACATCGCCGTCACGCCCTATTACGGCCTCGCCTCGGGCTTCCTCACCGGCAAATACCGCAGCAAGGACGATCTCGGCAAAAGCGTGCGCGGCGGGCGCATGGGCGAGCTGATCGACAGCAAGAAGGCCGTGCTCGAGGCAATGGACGCGGTCGCCGGCGAAACCGGCGCTACCCTCGCACAGATCGCGCTCGCATGGCTCGCCGCGCAACCGGGCGTCACCGCCCCGATCGCCAGCGCGACCAGCGTCGAGCAATTAAATGATCTGATGGGCGCGATCGATCTGACGCTGACCGATGCTCAGCTCGACAGCCTGACCACCGCAGGCGCCTGAAACACAACCCCAATTGCTTGGCCAATCGCCCGCCGCGTCCCCACCGGAGCGGCGGGCGCCTCGCAATCGATTGTTGCAGAATTGCCATAGTGCGCTGCCGATTTATTGCCCAAATGGCTAACAGCCTTGATCGCTCGTTGCCCGCTCCCGATACTTCCCCTTCAACCGCGCGCAGATCGCGGGTTCGTGACAAGGCGAGCGTATCGACGGGGCAATGCCCCTACTTGGGGACGATAGTGTGACATCGCTGCGTCCCTCTTGAACCAAGGGGACCAACCAATGCAGCTTCGACTTCTTCTCCTCAGCGGCTCCGCGATCGGCGCGCTCACCACGCTTCCCGCCGCCGCGCAGACTGCTCCCGATCCCCAGGCAGCCGACACCCAGACCGCCGCTCCCGTCGATGACGATGGCCAGAACGACATCGTCGTCACCGGCACGCGCACCGCCGGCCGCACCCGGCTCGACAGCGTTTCGCCGGTCGATGTGCTGTCGGCCGGCGCGCTACAGCATCAGGGCACGACCGAAGTCGCCGCAGCGCTCGCTTCGGTCGCTCCGTCGATCGATTTCCCGCGTCCCGCCGTCGTCGATGGCACCGATGCGATCCGTCCGGCGACGCTGCGCGGTCTTTCGCCCGATCAGACTTTGGTGCTCATCAACGGCGTGCGCGGGCACCAGTCGGCGCTTCTCAACGTCAATGGATCGATCGGCCGCGGCTCGGCGGCGGTCGATCTCAACACCATCCCCACGTCGGCGCTCGAAAGCATCGAAGTGCTGCGCGACGGCGCTTCGGCGCTTTACGGCTCGGACGCGATCGCCGGCGTCGTGAACCTGCGGCTGCGCCAGGCGCGCACCGGCGGCGGCGCTTCAGTGACGTTCGGCGGTTACGCCACCGATGTCGATACCGCGCTCGACGATCGCCAGGTGTTCGACGGCGGCACCACCACCGCCTCCGCCTGGCAGAACATCCCGATCGGCGCCTCGGGCTATCTCGACGTCACCGGCGAATATGTGAACCGTAATCCCACCAGCCGTGGCGATATCGATCCGCGCGTCCAGCCGGGCCTGGTCCGCTCGCGATTCGGCGATCCCGACGTCAACCAATATACCGGCTACGCCAATCTCGGCGTGCCGATCGGCGACAGCGGATGGCAGGTGGTCGGCTGGGGCGGCTACCAATATCGCCGCACGCAATCCGCCGCCTTCCCGCGCGTGCGCACCAACCCGAACAACGTCGCCTCGATCTATCCCGACGGCTTCCTGCCGCTGATCCAGACCAAGTCGCGCGATTTCACCGGCACCGGCGGCATCAAGGGCGCGATCGGCGATTGGGATACGTCGCTCACCGCGTCCTACGGCAAGGACAAGATCGATTTCGCGACGCTGCATAGCCTCAACGCAACCTATGGCGCTGACTCGCAGACCAGCTTCAAGGACGGGTCGCTCGCCTATGATCAGTTCGTAACCAATCTCGATCTCAGTCACGATTATTCGCTCGGCGGCGACAGCGACGTCACAGTCGCGGCCGGCGCGGAATATCGCCGCGAGGGTTACAAAATCACCGCCGGCGAACACGCTTCGTACGATCGCGGACCATTGGACGCCAACACCGCGCTGACTGGCGGCGCGCAAGGCTTCATCGGCTTCAGCCCGGCGAACGAAGTGGATCAGCACCGCGACAATGTGTCGGGTTATCTTGATCTCGAAGGCAAATTCTCAACAATCAGCATCGGCCTCGCGGGTCGCGTCGAGCATTATTCGGATTTCGGCACCACAGCCAACGGCAAGCTTTCGGCGCGCTGGGACATCACGCCGAGTTTCGCGTTGCGAGGCGGCGTCCAGACCGGCTTCCGCGCGCCCTCGCTCCAACAGGAATATTTCACTTCGATCGCGTCAGTCGTGCAGGACGGGGTAATTCTCGAAACCGGCACTTATCCTTCAGTCAGCGATACCGCCAAGGGATTGGGCGGCCTACCGCTCGAGCCGGAGAAGTCGACCAACTTCTCGGCCGGCTTCGTATTCCGCAAGGGCCCGTTCAACCTCAGCGTCGATGGCTATCAGATCACGGTGCGCAACGGACTGACGCTGTCGGAGAACCTCGGCAAGACTGCTGACAACACCCAGCTCAACGATATTCTCGACTCATTGGGCGTTCAGGCGGCGCGCTTCTTCATCAACGGCGTAAAAACGCGCGCACGGGGCGTCGATGTCATTGCCAATTATCGCTTGCACACCGATACCGCCGGCCTGTTCGACTTCACATTGGCCGGCAATTACAACGACATCCAGGTGCTCAAATTCCCGACTAACACCGCGGTCAATCTGGACATGCCGCCAGTGCTGTTCGCGCGCACCACCAAAAAGACGATCGAGGACGGCACGCCGCCATATAAGGTCACCGGAACGCTGGATTGGTCGCTCGCCGACGTCGGGATTACGCTGCGCGGCACCTATTACGGTGACGCGGTGCAACCGGGCAGCGTCGAAGCCAACGATCTGCATACCGGAAAGAGTCTGATCACCGATCTCGAATTCCGCGTAACGGCGGGCGATCAATATCACTTCGCGGTGGGCGCCAACAATCTGTTCGACGTCTATCCGAACAAGGTGCCGATCGCGCTCGATTCGACCGGGGTGACGGCATTCCCGTTCTACTCGCCGTACGGCTTCAACGGCCGCTATCTCTACGTCCGCGTCGGCGTCGATTGGTAGGTTCGACGGGCGGCGCTCAAGCGCCGCCCGCGACCACCGCCGCGCGCGGCGCGACGGGCAGTTCGGCGATCAGCGCGGGGGCGAGGCCGGCGAGCAGCGCCTGCACCTCGTCGCGCTGCTCGGGCGCCCAGCGCTCGGCGAACAGCGCCAACCGCGCGCGATAGCCGCTGGCGAGGCGATCGAAGGTCGCCTTGCCGAGGTCGCTGGGAATGAGCACGTCGCCGGGCAGCGGCACCGCCAGTCCCGCCGCGCCGATCTCCTCGGCGATCAGCGCCACCCGGTCGCGCGTCACGCCGAACCGCTCGGCGAGATCGTCGATCGCCACTGGCTCGCCCGCGGTGCACAATTGCGCCAGCAGCCACATCTGCTCGGGCGATAGCGCCACGTCGGTCCGCGCCGCGATACGCGCCAGCGTGTCCCAGCGATGCTCGCCCCGCGCGAGCCGCTCGACGATCACCGCCAGCTCCTCGAGGGAAGTGGCGTCATGCGGCATCGCGAAGCTCGCGCCGATCGATTCGGCGCGGGCGTCGCCCTGCAACGGCTCTTCCTTGAGCAGCCAGGAGATCACGAAGGCGAAGGCCGCGATCACCGCGGCCGAGAGGAACACCGGGTGCAACGCATCGGTGAACACCTGCAGATAGATCGCGCGCACCGCGCCCGGCAGCGCCGCGACCGCCGCCGGATCGGTCGCCGCCGGTAGCGTGGCGCCGGCCGGCAATCGACCGGCCAGCCCGCTGGCGAGGTTGGCCGCAAAGATCGCGCCGAACAACGACACGCCGACCGAGCCGCCGGTCGATCGGAACAGCGTCGTCCCCGAGGTCGCGACGCCGAGGTTGCGGTAATCGACCGCATTCTGCACCGCCAGCACCAGCACCTGCATCACCATGCCGAGCCCGAGCCCGAGCACGAGCATATAGCCCGACGCCTGCCAGGTGCTGCTCGCGACGCCCAGCGTTGACAGCAGAAAAAGCCCCAGCGTCATCACCGCGGTGCCGGCGATCGGGAAGAAACGATAGCGCCCGGTGCGGCTGATGATCTGGCCGCTGGCGATCGAGGTAAGCAGCACGCCGCCCATCATCGGCGTCAGTTGCAATCCCGCGGCGGACGGGCTGACGCCCTTCACCACCTGCAGGTAGATTGGCATGTACGTCACCGATCCGAACATCGCGAGGCCGACGATGAAGCCCACCGCGCAAGCGACCACGAAGGTGCGATTGGCGAACAGCGGCAGCGGCAGGATCGGTTCGGCGGCGCGGTGCTCGACCATCAGGAATCCGGCCAGCGCGATCACCGCCACCGCGATCATCGCCAGGATGGTCGGTGACGACCAGCCGAAGCTGTGCCCGCCCAGGCTGGTGAACAGCACGATCGCGGTCAGCGACGTCGCCATCAGCGCGGCGCCCGCGACGTCGATCCTGGGGCGGCCGCGCGCCGCCGGCGCGGTGAATGCCCAGCCGATCACCGCCACCGCGATCAGTCCCAGCGGCAGGTTGATATAGAAAATCCACCGCCAGGTGAGATGCTCGACGAAAAAGCCGCCGATCAACGGGCCGAGGACGGTCGACAGCCCGAACACGCCGCCGAAAAACCCCTGATAACGGCCG
The DNA here is from genome assembly GCA_006438735.1 of Sphingomonas koreensis. Taxonomy (GTDB): domain Bacteria; phylum Pseudomonadota; class Alphaproteobacteria; order Sphingomonadales; family Sphingomonadaceae; genus Sphingomonas; species Sphingomonas koreensis_A. Next base: position 1,461,007 of record RCZF01000001.1, read on the forward strand.
CGTTCACGGGGCGGAATGATGTCGCCGATCGCCGCCATCGTGGTCACCATCAGCCCGCCGCCGCCGAGCCCCTGGATCGCGCGGAATACGATCAGCTGCGTCATCGATCCGCTGATCCCGCACAAAGCGGAGCCGACCAGGAACAGCAGGATCGCGCTTTGCAACACGATCTTGCGGCCGAACAGATCGCCCATTTTTCCGTACAACGGCGTGACGATCGTCGTCGCCAGCATATAGGCGGTGACGATCCACGACAGATGCTCGAGCCCGCCGAATTCGCCGACAATGGTGGGCAGCGCGGTCGAGACGATCGTCTGATCGAGCGAGGCGAGCAGCATCACCAGCATCAGCGCGCCGAAGATCACGCGAACCGACTGCGGCGGCGGCGCCGGCTCGGTTTGCGCCGCGGCGATGGTCGCGGCTGGTTGGCCCTGCGGCATGGTGCGTCCCCCGTCTGACATTATTGGCGCGCGGCGCCTTTTACGAAGTCGTGACAACGCCCGCCCCGCGCCCGATGTTCATCGCCGATCGCACCGCCGCGCTCAAACGAAAATCGCCGCGCCCGCTCTGGTCGAGCGGCCGCGGCGATCGGTCGTATCCCGGGCAGGATCAGCGCTTGCCGCGCTTGGTCCCCAGCCCGATCTTCTTGGCGAGCGTGCGGCGCTGCTCGGCGTAATTGGGCGCGACCATCGGATAGTCGGGCGGCAACTTCCACTTGGCGCGATAATCTTCGGGGGTCATCTGGTAATGCGTCATCAAATGGCGCTTGAGCATCTTGAGCTTCTTGCCGTCTTCAAGACAAACGATGTAATCGGGTTTGATCGACGACCGGATCGAGACAGCGGGCTCCTGCGGTTCTTCGGGCGTGACCACCGATTGGCCAAGCGAAGCAAGCGCGCCGTGGACATTCTGGATGATGAGCGGAAGATCGGAAACCGCCACGCTGTTATTGCTGACGTGCGCGGCGACAATATCCGCGGTCAACGTGACCAACGTTTCATGCATCTCGTTCTGGTTGTCCATTCTCTTCCTTTCGACCCTTTATATCGCGACAAAAGAGTCGCGCGCGGCTTCTATCGGATGATCGAAAAGCAAGCGCAAGTAACAATCCGCCAACGCAGCGCTTTAATCAGAGAAGTGATTTCTGAAACGTCATTGCATCGAATAACTTGCCAGATTTCGGCCTGTAATAATCACGACGTTCACCGATTTTGGTAAATCCGGCAAGGCGATAGAGTTCTATTGCCTCGTTGCCGGCGCGCACCTCGAGATGAATTTTCGCTACCCCGCGCTCGCCGCACGCCGCAATCACCGATCGCAACAACGCCTTGCCGATCCCGCGACGCCGAAAAACCGGCCTCACCGCCAGCAATAATAGCTCGGCTTCGTCGAGGATCGCGCGCGTCATCGCAAAGCCGGCGACCACGCCATCGGCTTCGGCGATCGTCAGCCACACCCCCGGCATCGCCATCACGCCGGCGCACTGGCCCGGCGTCCACGCCTCGCCGAAGCGCGGATCGAAAGCGTCGCGCATCACCGCGTCGACCGCCGCCAGATCGCCGACGCCGCCGCTGCGCAGCGCGATCACGCTGAGCACCGTGCCCATCAGGCGATCGCCGCCATCGGCTTGGCGTCGGGCGCACGGCCATAGATCGGACGCGGCGGCAACGTGGTGAATTCCTCGGGCAGCAACAGCGCATCGGCGGCGCGCGGCAGGCCCGCGCCCAAATTCTGCGCCGCGGGCAGATCGGGCAGCCAGCCGACGCCGCTGCCGATCGCGCGACGATCGCCGATCGCCGCCAGCGCCGCATCGGGCTTTAGCGACGCGAGCGGCCCGGCGGCGGCGAACGGCGAGGCGGCGAAGACCTGCATGAACACCTCGCCATGCCCGCCTTCCAATATCACCGCAAGATCGCGCGGCGCGGCCGGCGCCGCGAAAGCGGCAGCGGCGATCGACGCCGTCGAGCTATAGCCCGCCACCGCGGCGCCCCAGCCGATCCCCAACCCCAGCGCCGCAGCGAGCCCGACGCGAACCCCGGTGAAACTGCCCGGCCCGCAATCGACCAGCACGCGCCCCGCCCGGCCGCCGTCCGGGAGCGCCGCGATCATCGGCATCAGCCGCTCGGCATGGCCGCGGCCGACGATCGCATGATCGGCGGCGATCACCACGCCGCGCTCGATCAGCGCAACCGAACAGGCGGCGGTGGCGGTGTCGATGACGAGCGTGCGCAAATCGGCCGGCTCAGACGATGCGATTGAACGTTTCGAATTCGGGCCGCGGCAGCCGCCCGAAAATGGTCGACGGATCGCCGTGGCCCAGCGTCGAGATAAAGTTCGATTTGACGTGCGGCTGATCGGCGAAGAACGCCGCATCGACCTTGGCATTGTCGAAGCCCGACATCGGCCCGGTATCGAGCCCGATCGCGCGCGCCGCCATGATGAAATAGGCGCCCTGGAGCGAGCTATTGCGCAGCGCGTGGATCTTGCGCGCATCGGCGTCGCCCTCGAACCAGCTCTTGGCGTCGGCGTGGGGGAACAGCCACGGCAGCTGCTCGTGGAAATTCTCGTCGCTGGCGATGATCACGCTGGCCGGCGCCTTGCGGATCTTGTCGGCGTTGGTCGCGCTGGCGAGATCGGCGAGCTTGTCCTTGGCCTGTTGCGACAGGCACCAGACGAAACGCCCCGGTTGCTGGTTGGCCGAGGTCGGCCCCATTTTCAGCAGCTCGTAGATCGCGCGAATCTCGTCCTCGCCGACCGGCGCTTCGGTATAGCCGTTATAGCTGCGCGCGGTGCGAAACAGCGTGTCGAGCGCCGCGTCCGAGAGCTTCTCACCCATTATTTCTGCCTCTGCTGTAGAACACGAAGAGCGCGGCGATCAGACCGCGCGGACCTCGGTGACTTCGGGAACATAATATTTGAGCAACTGCTCGATCCCGTTCTTGAGCGTCGCCACCGACGACGGGCAGCCGGCGCAGGCGCCCTGCATCTTGAGGTAGACCTTGCCCTTGTCGAACCCGCGATAGACGATGTCGCCGCCGTCATTGGCGACGGCGGGGCGCACGCGCGTTTCGATCAATTCCCTGATCTGGACGACGATGTCGGCATCGGCGGGGTCGTCGGCGAACGCCTCTTCCTCGGCCGGCACGCTGAATCCGGCCGCGGAGCCGGGAAAGAACAACGGCATGTTGGCCGAGAAATGATCGAGCAGCAGCGCCAGCACGTCGGGCTTGAGCTGCGACCATTCGACGCCCGGGCCCGCCGTCACCGACACGAAGTCGCGCCCGAAGAACACGCCGGTCACGTCGCCCAGCCCGAACAGCGCAACCGCCAGCGGCGACGCCTCGGCCTCTTCAGGGCTGGCAAAATCGCGCGTGCCGGCCTCCATCACGGGGCGACCGGGCAGGAATTTGAGCGTGGCCGGATTGGGCGTGGATTCGGTTTCGATCAGCATCCCACCCATGTGGCGGGGCGCAGCGGCGGGATCAAGGGCGCGGCATGCGCCTTTCCGGTAACGCTCAGCTCTCGATCTGGCGGATCGCCGCGTTCCAGCTGCGGATATTGGCGCGCGCTTCCTGCACGAACGCCGATCGCCGCACGAAGCCGAGAAAGAAATCGGCGAACCATTTGCCGGGATGCTTGAGCGGCCGTTCGAACTGGATCAGCAGCACCACACGCGTGCCGCTGGTCTCGTTCCACACCTCGTGGTGATAGGTATCGTCGAACACCAGCGTCTCGCCTTCTGCCCAGCGCACCACTCGATCGCCGAGCCGCATCCGCACGTCGCCATCGCGCGGCACGATCAGCCCGAGATGGCAGGTGATTAATCCCTTGGTCACGCCGCGGTGATCGGGGATATGCGTACCCGGCGCGAGGATCGAGAAGAATGCGGTGTTCAATCCCGGAATCGCCGAGACGAGCGCCGCGGTCTGCGGGCAGCGCGCGAGATTGTCCTCGATCGCATAGCCATAGCCCCACAGGAAGAACGATCGCCACTTGCCGATTTCGGCGATCGAGCGGTGATCTGGCGAGATTGTCGCGAGCGACGGCGCCGCATCGCCGCGCAGCGCCACGTCGATCGCTTCGCGGCGGATCGCCTGCCAGCGATCGCGCAGTTCGGCGGTCCAGGGAAAAGCGCGGACGTCGAGCACGGCGTCGTTCGGCACCAGCGACGAGGCGGCGATCAGCCGATCGAACACGCCGCGCAACTGCTTGCCGAGGCGCACGATCAGCGGCCGGTTGCGCTCGGCTTGCAGCGGCGCGGCCGCAGGCGCCAGCGCGAGCCCCGCCCGGCGTTCGGCGCCCACCGCCACCTCGCCCGGCCACTCGCCGGCGATCGCCGTCCGCATGCTGCTCTGCTCGCCCATGGCGACGACGGCTAAGCCCCACTTTCGTCGAAATCATGGCACATTGCGGCAACATCGCAGCGCGCCAGCCGCAAACCGGCGGGTCGTTGTGACCGCCGCTACTTCATATTGCCAAGCTCGCCGCCCCCGCCTATATGGCGCTTGCCTTTCTCTACATCGGTGACGTTGCAGAGGCTGGCCCCACCCGGGGCCGGCGGCAGACTTCTCGTGCCTGACAGGAGCCGGATGACCGACCTCGCCTTATTGACGCAGCTGATCGAACCCGAGGCCAAAGCGCTCGGTCTCGATCTCGTGCGCGTCAAGATGATCGGCGGCGCATCGGACCCGACATTGCAGGTGATGGCCGAACGCCCCGACACGCGCCAGCTGACGATCGAGGATTGCACCGCGCTGTCACGCCGTATTTCCGATCGGCTCGATGCGCTGGAAGAAGCCGGCCGCGATCCGATCGATCACGCCTATCGGCTCGAGGTCAGCTCGCCGGGGATCGATCGGCCGCTGACGCGCCTGGCCGATTTTAGCGATTGGGCCGGGCATGAGGCGCGATTGAAGCTGGTCGAGCCGATCGACGGCCGCAAGCAGTTGACCGGCATCTTGCAGGGACTCGATGGCGAGCGCATCATCATCGACGTCAAGAAGCATGAAACGATGCGCGTCACGCTCGCCGAGGTCGCCGACGCGAAGCTGCTGATGACCGATGCGCTGATCGCCGCGACCGCGCCGCTATCGACCGCGGGCGCCGAGGATTTCGAAGAAACCGTGGCGTCCGAAGACGCCGAGACCGAAGGACAGGACTGACATCATGGCCACTGCCGTTACCGCCAACCGGGCCGAGCTGATCGCGATCGCCGATTCGGTCGCCAAGGAAAAGCTGATCGACAAGGGCATCGTCATCGAGGCGATGGAAGATGCGATCCAGCGCGCCGCGCGCGCGCGCTACGGCGCCGAGAACGACATCCGCGCCAAGCTCGATCCCGAGAGCGGCGACCTGCGCTTGTGGCGCGTCGTCGAAGTGGTCGAGGCGGTCGACGACTATTTCAAGCAGGTCAACCTCAAGGAAGCGCAGAAGCTGCAGGACGGCGCGGTGGTCGGCGATTATATCGTCGATCCGCTGCCGCCGATCGAGTTCGGCCGCATCGCCGCGCAGGCAGCCAAGCAGGTGATCTTCCAGAAGGTCCGCGATGCCGAGCGCGAGCGCCAATATGAGGAATTCAAGGATCGCGCCGGTGAGATCATCACCGGCGTCGTCAAGCGCGTCGAATTCGGCCATGTCGTCGTCGACCTGGGTCGCGCGGAAGGCGTCATCCGCCGCGACGCGCAAATCCCGCGCGAAGTGGTGCGCGTCAACGATCGCATCCGCAGCCTCATCCTGCGCGTCGTCCGCGAAAATCGCGGGCCGCAGATTTTCCTCAGCCGCGCGCACCCCGATTTCATGAAAAAGCTGTTCGCGCAGGAAGTGCCCGAAATCTACGACGGCATCATCGAGATCAAGGCCGCCGCTCGTGACCCGGGTTCGCGCGCGAAGATCGGCGTCATCAGCCACGACAGCTCGATCGACCCGGTCGGCGCGTGCGTCGGCATGAAGGGCAGCCGCGTTCAGGCGGTCGTCCAGGAAATGCAGGGCGAGAAGATCGACATCATCCCCTGGAGCGAGGACACCGCGACCTTCGTCGTCAACGCGCTGCAGCCGGCCTCGGTCAGCCGCGTCGTGATCGACGAGGAAGAAGACCGCATCGAGGTGGTCGTTCCCGACGATCAGTTGTCGCTGGCGATCGGCCGCCGCGGCCAGAATGTCCGCCTCGCCTCGCAGCTGACCAACAAGGCGATCGACATCCTCACCGAGGAAGACGCATCCGAGAAGCGCCAGAAGGAATTCAGTGAGCGCACCGAGATGTTCCAGACCGAGCTCGACGTCGACGAGACGCTGGCGCAGCTGCTCGTTGCCGAAGGTTTCGGGTCGCTCGAGGAAGTCGCCTATGTCGAGGCCGACGAAATCGCCTCGATCGAAGGCTTCGACGACGATCTCGCCGCCGAATTGCAGAACCGCGCGACCGAGGCGCTGGAGCGCCGCGAGCAAGCCAATCGCGAGGAGCGCACCACGCTCGGCGTATCGGACGAGCTCGCCGGCATGCCCTATATGACCGAGGCGATGCTCGTCACGCTCGGCAAGGCCGGCATCAAGACGCTCGACGATCTCGCCGATCTGGCGACCGACGAACTCGTCCAGAAGAAGCGCGCGCAACCGCCGCGCCGCACCGAAACCGACAAGGCGCGGCCCGAGGACAAGGGCGGGATTCTCGCCGAATACGGGCTCAGCGACGAGCAGGGCAATGAGATCATCATGGCCGCCCGCGCGCACTGGTTCGAGGACGAAGAACCCGCCGCCGACGCGGCCGACACCGGGAAGGACGCGAATGCGGAACCCTCCCAATGAGACGCTAGGGCTTCAGAGCAACGGCACGCCTTCTTCCTCCCCTCCCGCGCGCGGGAGGGAATCGAGGGGTGGGCGCCCGGCTTCCACGACCGACAACGGTGAAGGTGAGCGCGAGCCCACCCCTGCCCCCTCCCGCGAGCGGGAGGGGAACGATCCCATCCGCAAGTGCATCCTTTCGGGTGACCGCGAGGCGCGCGCCGGGCTGATCCGGCTCGCGCTCGGCCCCGATGGCGAGATCATGCCCGATGTCCGCGCCAAGGCGCCGGGGCGCGGGGCGTGGATCGGCGTGGCGCGTGGCGAGCTCGAGGCGGCGATCGCCAAGGGCAGGCTGCGCGGCGCGCTGGCGCGGGCGTTCAAGTCGAACGCGCTGGCCATCCCCGACGATCTGCCCGCGCTGATCGCCGCCGCGCTGGAACGCGCGACGCTCGATCGGCTGGGGCTTGAGGCGCGCTCCGGCAAGCTGATCACCGGCAGCGAACGCATCGAAGCGGCCGCGCGCGGCGGCCAGTTGCGGCTGCTGCTCCATGCCAGCGACGCCGCGATCGATGGCAACCGCAAGCTCGATCAGGCTTGGCGCGTCGGCGGCGATGTCGAAGGAAGTGCGTTGAGGGGGTTGGTTCTTCCTGTCGGAAGGACCATATTGTCCTTGGCATTGGGCCGAGAGAATGTGGTACACCTCGGCCTGACCGACCCCGATGCCGCCCGGCGAACGCGCGAAACGCTCGATCGCTGGCTGCACTTTATCGGACCCGACCTGAATGGCGTACCTTGCGAAACGGCCTCGCAGGGCGCATCGGCGTTCGAGGCTTGCGGACCCGGATTGGCCGACGAGACACACGAGGAATTTGAGTGAGCGATACGGACAACGAGAAGCCGAAACTGGGCGCACGCGCCCCCTTGGGCCTGAAGCGCACGTTCGAGACGGGCAAGGTGAAGCAGAGCTTCAGCCACGGCCGGTCGAACACCGTCGTGGTCGAGGTGAAGCGTCGGCGCATCCTCGGCAAGCCGGGCGAGGCCGAAGCCGCGCCCGCGCCCGAGCCGACGCCGGATCCCGTCGTCGCCGCGCCGGCCCCTGCGCCGAAGCCGGCGCCGGTGCGCGCCGCCGAATCGCAGCTGTCTCGCCGCGAGTTGCAGGAAAAGCTGCTGCGCGAGGCCGACGAGGCGCGGATGAACGCGCTCGAGGAAGCGCGGCGCCGCGAGGATCGGGCGCGCGCCGAGGCTTCCGAAGAGGAAAAGCGCCGCGCCGAGGAGAACCGGCGCGCCGAGAGCGAGCCGGCCCAGGCGCCCGCTGCCGAGGCAGAGCCATCGGCCCCGGCCGAGGTCGCCGCGCCCGCGCCGCAGGCCGCCGCGCCGCAGCCGGCCACCCCGGCCGCGCTCGAGCGTGACGACAGCCTGCCCGCGCCGCGCCGCTTCACGCCGGTGGCGCGCCCCGAGCGCCCCGCCCCGGCTGCCACGGCCGCACCTGCCACGCGTCGCGCCGAACCGGCCGCCCCGAAACGGCCCGAGCCGCCGGCGCGTCCATCGCGTGATCGCAAGGGCGCCGACGATCGCCGCCAATCGGGCAAGCTGACGGTCAACCGCGCGCTCGGCGACAATGACGGCGCCCGCGCCCGCAGCCTCGCCGCACTCAAGCGCGCGCGCGAAAAGGAACGTCGCTCGCATGGCGGCGGTGGCGGCCCGCGCGAACCGCAGGCCAAGCAGGTCCGCGACGTCGTTGTCCCCGAGACGATCACGGTGCAGGAACTCGCCAATCGCATGGCCGAGAAGGGCGCCGATCTGGTCAAGGCGCTGTTCAAGATGGGCATGCCGGTCACCGTCAACCAGACGATCGATCAGGATACCGCCGAGCTGCTGGTCACCGAATTCGGCCATAACATCAAACGCGTGTCCGATTCGGATATCGATCTGTCGCTCGATACGACCGAGGACGATGAAGGCGCCACGCAACCGCGTCCGCCGGTCGTCACGATCATGGGCCATGTCGATCACGGCAAGACCAGCCTGCTCGATGCGCTGCGCGGCACCGGCGTCGCCGCCGGCGAAGCGGGCGGCATCACGCAGCATATCGGCGCCTATCAGGTGACGCTGAAGGACAAGTCGAAGATCACCTTCCTCGACACGCCGGGCCACGAAGCCTTTACCGAAATGCGCGCGCGCGGCGCCAACGTGACCGATATCGTCATCCTGGTGGTGGCAGCCGACGACGGGCTGATGCCGCAGACGATCGAGGCGATCAACCACACCAAGGCGGCCGGCGTGCCGATGATCGTGGCGATCAACAAGATCGACAAGGAAGGCGCCAACGCCCAGCGCGTGCGCGAGCGCTTGCTCGAGCATGAAGTGATCGTCGAGGAGATGTCGGGCGACGTCCAGGATGTCGAAGTCTCGGCACTCAAGAAGACCGGGCTCGACGAGCTCGTCGAGAAGATTCAGCTTCAGGCCGAACTGCTCGAATTGAAGGCCAATCCCGATCGCATGGCCGAAGGCACGGTGGTCGAGGCCAAGCTCGACAAGGGCCGCGGCCCGGTCGCGACGATCCTCGTCAGCCGCGGCACGCTCAAGGTCGGCGACACGTTCGTGGTCGGCGCGGAAAGCGGCAAGGTCCGCGCGCTGATCGATGACAAGGGTCAGCAGGTCAAGGAAGCCGGGCCGTCGGTGCCGGTCGAGGTGCTCGGCCTGTCCGGCGTGCCGTCGGCGGGCGATCCGCTGCAGGTCGTCGAAAACGAGACGCGCGCTCGCGAGGTCGCCGAATATCGTCGCGGCGTGCTGCTTCAGAAGCGTACGCAGCAGGCGCCGGCCAGCCTCGAGACGATGTTCTCGGCATTGAAGGACAAGCAGGCGATCGAATATCCTTTGGTGGTCAAGGCCGATACGCAAGGGTCGGTCGAGGCGATCGTCAGCTCGATCAACAAGATCTCGACCGCCGACATCAAGGCCCGCGTGCTGCATTCGGGCGTCGGCGGCATCACCGAGAGCGACGTGACGTTGGCGGGAGCATCGGGCGCGCCGATCATCGGCTTCAACGTCCGCGCCAACGCCAAGGCGCGCGAGATCGCCGCGCGTCAGGGCGTCGCCTTCAAATATTACGACATCATCTACGATCTGATCGACGAGATCAGAGCGGGGATGGCCGGCGAGCTCGGCCCCGAGGCGTTCGAGACGGTGGTCGGCCGCGCTGAAATCCGCGAGGTGTTCTCGGCAGGCAAGCACGGCAAGGCGGCGGGTCTGCTCGTCACCGAAGGCGTCATCCGCAAGGCATTGAAGGCGCGTATCACCCGCGAGGATGTCATCATCTATCAGGGCGAGATCGCCAGCCTCCGGCGCTTCAAGGACGACGTCGCGGAAGTCCGCGCTGGCCTCGAATGCGGTGTGACGTTCACGCAGAACTTCACCGACATCCGCGCCGGCGACTTCCTCGAAACCTTCGAAGTCGAGATGCGCGAACGGACTTTGTGATCAAGACCCTCTCCCGCTTGCGGGAGAGGGAGGGGCCCGCCGCGAAGCGGTGGGAGGGTGAGGGCCTGTAGGAGCCGCGAACAGCGCCTTGGCGGCTGCGACAGGCCCTCACCCCGACCCTCTCCCGCAAGCGGGAGAGGGAGATTTATGAAAACCGACACCACCGAAACCCGCTCCGTCCGCCTGCTGCGCGTCGGCGAGCAGGTCCGTCATATCCTGTCGGAAATCCTCGCGCGCGGCGACGTGCATGACGAGACGCTGGCGCGGCACCTGGTCAGCGTCACCGAGGTCCGCATGTCGCCCGATCTGCGCCACGCGACGGTGTTCGTGAAGCCGCTGCTCGGCAAGGACGAAACCGAAGTGCTCAAGGCGCTGCGCACCAACACCGCCTATCTCCAGCGCGAGGTGGCGACCCGGGTAAAGATGAAATACGCCGCCAAATTGAAGTTCCTCGCCGACGAGAGCTTCGACGAGGGCAGCCACATCGACGCGCTGCTCCGCGCGCCCAAGGTGGCACAGGATCTGGGCGGCGGGGACCCGTCAGAATAACCCGTTCCCCGGCGAAGGCCGGGGCCCAGCATCGGCAACCGAAGTAACGAAGCGCTGCGCTTACGAACCGGCGTGGCGTAACTGGGCCCCGGCCTCCGCCGGGGAAGGAATGATCACCGCATCAGCACCAGCTCTTCCGCCATCGTCGGGTGCAGCGCCACCGTCTGATCGAAATCGTCCTTGCTCAAGCCGGCCTTGACCGCAACCGCCGCCGCCTGGAGGATTTCCGGCGCATCGGGCCCGATCATGTGAAGGCCGACGACGCGCCCCGTCTCGCCGTCGCACACCATCTTGTAGAGCGAGCGCTCGTTGCGCCCCGCCAGCACATTCTTCATCGCCCGGAAATCGGACGCATAGACCTTGACCGAGCCCAGCTTGGTACGGGCCTGCGCCTCGGTCATGCCAACGCCGGCCATCGGCGGATGGCTGAACACCGCGGCGGGGATGTTGTGATAATCGACCCGGTGCGGCTTGCCGCCGAACACGGTGTCGGCGAACGCCTGTCCCTCGCGGATCGCCACCGGCGTCAGCTGTACGCGGTTGGTCACGTCGCCGACCGCATAGACGCTGTCGCAGGTCGAGCGGTTGTCGTCATCGACCTTGATCGCGCCGGCATCGTCCCATTCCACCCCCGCCGCCTCGAGCCCGAGCCCCCCGGTATTGGGCACGCGGCCGGTCGCGAACATCACGCAATCGACGGTGATCGGCTCGTGGTTGGTCATTTCGACGGTCAGGCAGCCATCGTCGCTCTTCTTGATCCCGCGGAACTCGGCGTTGAAGCGGAAATCGAGCCCCTTCATCATCGAGATCTGCAGCAGCCGGTCGCGGATCGATTCGTCATAGCCGCGCAGGATCACGTCGCTGCGGTTGATCAGCGTGACGTGCGCGCCGAGCTCGTTGAAGATGCCCGCGAATTCGTTGGCGATATAGCCGGCACCGGCGATCAGGATGCGCTTCGGGATCGCTTCCAGATGAAACGCGTCGTTCGAGGTGATGCCGTGTTCGTGCCCCGGACATTTCGGCACATGCGGCGTCGCGCCGGTGGCGATCAGGATCGTCTTCGCAGTCACCTCGCGTCCGCCGTCGAGCTTCACGCTGTGCGGGCCGGTCAGCACCGCGCGCTCCAGGATCACGTCGACGTCGTGGCTTTCCAGCGTGTCGGTATAGGCCTTGTTGAGCCGATCGACCTCGGCAAGCACATTGTCGCGCAGCACCGGCCAGTGGAACGCGCACTCGGGCACGTCCCAGCCGAAGCGCTTGGCATCCTGCAGATCCTCGGCGAAATGCGCGCCGTAGATCAGTAGCTTCTTGGGCACGCAGCCGCGGATCACGCAGGTGCCGCCGACGCGGTATTCCTCGGCCAGCGCGACTTTCGCGCCATGCGCCGCCGCGACCCGCGACGCCCGCACCCCGCCCGAGCCGCCGCCGATGACGAAGAGATCATAATCGTAGCTGGGCATGCGGCATTCCTTATCATTTATATTGGGTCATCCCCGCGAAAGCGGGGACCCATCTCGCACCCGTGACCCGAACGCCTGCGTCGTTCGTGGCAAGCCATCGGAGCTGGGTCCCCGCCCTCGCGGGGATGACGGCTATGGGGTAGTTACCCGAACGCCCGCCTGATCAGATCGTCGGTCGAGGCGTCGAATTGTTGCCCGCCCTTGTCCGCCGCCTTGGCCATTTCCTTGCCGAGCTCGACACCGAACTGATCGAACGGATTGATGCCCAGCAGCATCGCGTTGACGAACACGCGGTGCTCGTAAAACGCGATCAGCGCGCCCAGCGTCCGCGGATCGAGCGTGTCGAGCAGGATCGACGACGACGGCCGATCGCCCGGATAACTGCGCGCCGCATCCTTGTCGTTGGCGCGGCCCGACATCAGCGCTGCGCCCTGCGCGAACATGTTCATCAACAATTGCCGGTGATGATCCTCGGCCAGCGCGTCGCCCGCCTCGATCACGCCGATGAACTCGACCGGCACGAGATGCGTGCCCTGGTGGAGCAACTGGAACACCGCGTGCTGCGCATCGGTGCCGACGCCGCCCCAGGTGATCGCCGCGGTCGGCCGATCGACCGGCTTGCCGTCGGTCGTCACACCCTTGCCGTTCGATTCCATCTCGAGCTGCTGGAGATAGGACGGCAGCAGCTTCAGCCGCACGTCGTAAGCGAACGGCGCGCGCGTCTCGGCGCGCTTCACCTGCGTGTAGAACAGGTCGGCGAACGCCGCGAGCGCCGGCGCATTCTCATGTAGCGCGGCGAGCCGGAAGTGCCGGTCCATCTCGGCCGCGCCGTCGAGCAGTTCCTCGAACGCATCCCAGCCGAGCGCCAGCGCGGCGGGAAAGCCGATCGACGACCACAAAGAATAGCGCCCGCCGACGCTTTCCGAGAACGGCAGCACGCGCGTCTCGTCCACGCCCCATTCGATCGCCTTGTCGGGGTCGGCGGTCAGCGCGATCACCTTGCCGTACGGATCCTCGACGCCGCCCTCGGTCATCCATTGCAGCACGCTGCCGGCGTTGAGCATCGTCTCGGTGGTGGTGAAGGTCTTGGAGGCGACGAGCAGCAGCGTCGTCGCCGGATCGAAGCGCTTGAACGCGTCCTCCAGCGCGACGCCATCGACATTGGAGACGATCGCAACCTCGTAGCGATCCTCCTCGCGGCCCAGCGCATCGACCAGCAGATCGGGGCCCAGCGCCGATCCGCCGATGCCTACATGCAGGATGCTACGCACCTCGCCGAGCGCCCCGCCCTCGATCGCATCGATCATCGCCCGCATCCGCGCATGCAGCGCGCCGGCCTTGGCGACCGACGCTTCGGCGCCCTCGCCGCGCTCGGCGGTATGCTCGGCCGGGCGATCCTCGGTCGCGTTGACATGCTTGCCGGCGAACATCGCCTCGCGCTTGCCGGCGAGATCCTGCGCCTTGGCCAGCGCCTCGAACGCGGTCACCGCGTCGCGCGTCAGATGCGTCTTCGACCAGTCGAAATGAAGCCCGGCGACGTCCAGGCTGAAGCGCGCCAGGCGATCCTTATCCTCGGCGAACAACTGCTCGAGCCGCGGCGGGTTCAGCGCCTCGACGGCGCTCCATTCGGCTTTCGACATCGGCAAACTCCTTGGATCATGGCGGGACGTGCCCCACCTAGGGAGCCGGGAACGCCTCGCCAAGGCGAAAGGGGCCGCTTGACGACCCTCTTCCCTCGCAGCAAAGCCGGCGCATGGCCCGAACCGACATTCGCCGCGGCGCGACAAAGCCCGTCAAACAGCGCTCGGAACTTGCCGATACGCTGATCTTTCTGGTCAAGCTGGTGATCTTCGTCGCCTTGTTCCGCTCCTTCGTGCTCGCGCCGTTCAGCATCCCCTCGCAATCGATGCTGCCGCGGCTCTACATCGGCGACTATCTGTTCGTCTCGAAATGGAATTACGGCTATTCGCGCTACAGCCTGTGGCCGAGCGTGCCGCTGTTCAACGGCCGCATCGCCGGCCGCCTGCCGGCACGCGGCGACGTCGTCGTGTTCAAGGCGCCGCCCGGCAATGACGAGGATTATATCAAGCGCGTGATCGGACTGCCCGGTGACACCATCCAGATGCGCCACGGCCAGGTGATCCTCAACGGCATGCCGGTCACCAAGGTGCGCATCGCCGATTTCGTGCTGCCGCTGACGCCCAATTACATCGCCGGCCGCGATTGCCCTGCTCAGTTCGTGAGCCGCGACGGCAACACACCTGTCTGCCGCTATTCGCAGTTCCGCGAAACGCTGCCCGACGGCAAGAGCTACGCCGTGCTCGATCGCGGCGAGATGCCGGATGCCGACGATACCGGCGTCTATGACGTGCCGGCCGGTCACGTCTTCCTGATGGGCGACAACCGCGACGATTCGGGCGACAGCCGCTTCCCGGCGCAGGAAAACGGCGCGATCGGCATGGTCCCGATCGACAATCTCGAGGGCCGCGCGCTCGTCACTTTCTGGTCGACCGACGGCTCGGCGCAGTGGCTGGAGCCGTGGACCTGGGTGTCGGCGGCGCGCTGGAGCCGGATCGGACACGGCTTTTGAGCGACGACCTCAAGAGCTGGATCGCGGCGACGTTCGATCATACCCCCGCCGATCTCTCCTGCTACGAACGCGCGCTGACTCATGGCAGCCAGGCGAGCGACACTTACGAGCGGCTCGAATTTCTCGGTGACCGCGTGCTTGGGCTCAGCATCGCCGAATGGTTGTTCGAGCTGTTCCCGAGCGAGCCCGAAGGATCGCTGTCGAAACGGCTCAACGCGCTCGTCACCGGCGCCGTCTGCGCCGAGGTCGCGCGCGAAAAGGGCGTGCGCCCGTATTTGCGGCTCGGCAAGCAGGCCCGCGACGACGGCGCGGCGGACAGCGACAATGTGCTCGGCGACGTGATGGAGGCGCTGATCGGCGCGCTCTATCTCGAAGCCGGTTTGCCGCCGGCGCGCGCCTTCATCCGCCAGGCTTGGGGCGATCGCGTCCGCGGCGCGGTAACGGCGCCGCAACACCCGAAGTCGGCGCTGCAGGAATGGGCCGCCGCGCACAATCGCAAGCCCCCGGTCTATGAAATCCTGGAACGCGCCGGCCCGCACCACGCGCCGCGCTTCACGGTGAAGGTAAGCCTCGGCAAGCTCGCCGAGGCGAGCGCCGCCGGCACCAGCAAACAGGAAGCCGAAACCGCCGCCGCAAAGGCGCTGCTGGAGCAATTGGCGTGAGCTGGATGGGTCGTTCTCCCCGCCCTTCGACAAGCTCAGGGCGAACGGGGGTGGGGGCGGTCTCCTACCCGAAAACCGCTCGCCCTGAGCCTGTCGAAGGCCGCTTCATCCGGCCCAGGAATGGAAGAGAACATCCTTATCCCGTTCGCCCTGAGCTTGTCGAAGGGCGCGCCACGCGAAACGCAATCCGATGACATTCTGGGCCTATATCCTGCGCTGTGCCGACGGCAGCTATTACACGGGCCAGACCGATAATCTCGAAGTCCGGATCGCCAGCCACCAATCGGGCCAGATCGCTGGCCATACGCGTAGCCGCAGGCCCGTCACCCTTGCCTGGTCACAGGATTTTCCCTCGCGCCTCGAAGCGTTAGAGGCCGAACGCCGCATCAAGGGCTGGACGCGCGCTAAGAAGGAAGCGCTGATCGCTGGTGATTGGAATCGGCTTTCGCACCTGGCGCGCAACCGGCAAGGCGGCCCTTCGACAGGCTTAGGGCGAACGGTTTCGGAGGGAGGACACATCCCCTCCCCCGTTCGCCCTGAGCCTGTCGAAGGGCGCCTCGCCCCAAGTCTCCAAGCCCCGATCTCCCTTTTTCGGAACGCAGCACCATGACCCAATATTGCGGCCTCGTCGCCGTCGTCGGCGCGCCCAATGCGGGCAAATCGACGCTCACCAATGCGCTCGTCGGGCAGAAGGTCGCGATCGTCAGCGCCAAGGCGCAGACCACGCGGACCCGGCTGATGGGCGTCGCCATCGAAGGCGAGACGCAAATTCTGCTGGTCGATACCCCCGGCATCTTCGAGCCCAAGCGCCGGCTCGATCGCGCGATGGTTGCCGCCGCCTGGAGCGGGGCGGAAGGCGCCGATCTGATCGCGCTGGTGGTCGACGGCAAAGGCGGCGTCGGCCCCAAGGTCACCGCTATCGCCGAGGCGCTCGCCGGGCGGCGCGAGCCGAAATTCCTCATTCTCAACAAGGTCGATCTCGCCGACAAGGCCAAGCTGCTGACGCATGCGCAGCGGCTCAACGAGATCGTGCCGTTCACCGAAACCTTCTTCATCTCGGCCACCACCGGCGACGGCGTCGTCGAACTCAAGACCGCCTTCGCCGCAGCAATGCCGGCCGGGCCGTGGCATTTTCCCGAGGATCAGGTGTCCGACGCGACCGAGCGGATGCTCGCCGCCGAAGTCACGCGCGAGCAGCTCTATCACCAGCTCCACGCCGAATTGCCCTACGCCAGCACGGTCGAGACCGAACAATATAAGGAGCGCGATGACGGCTCGGTCGAAATCCACCAGCAGATTCTGGTCGAACGCCCCACACAACGCGCGATCGTGCTCGGCAAGGGCGGCGCCCGCATCAAGGAAATCGGCGCCCGCGCCCGCGCCGAACTGGCCGCACTGCTCGGCCACCCGGTGCACCTCTATCTCCACGTCAAGGTCAAGGAAGGCTGGGACGAAGACCGCCAGGTCTACCGCGACATCGGGCTCGATTGGGTGGAGTGAGCGGGAAGCGAAGACTGCTTTTGAGTGGGAATCGGTCCGACGCTCTCGGCTAGAAAGTCTTCATACTGGCCTTTCATAAAATACCGCAGGGTGGCACCGGACTCGGATGATGTCCGCACCAACGCCCATCGACCTCCGTTCTCCCCGGGCTTGGGTATCTTTGGCAATTCTCGTTGCGGCCTACTTCCTCTTCGACCCCCTAGAAGCCTTGGTGCACCAGCCCGTTGCGCACGCGCAGAACCTCCATATGATCGTCGATGGAGCGATGGCCCTTGCACCCTACACGGTGTTGATGGTCGTGCGTATCATGATTCTTGGTGTCTGCGTTATCCTCCAAACCCCGGTCAGAGGCTTTCCTCTGGTCGGCGCGAACATAGCGCGCAACACGTTGCTGGGTATTGGGATCGGGCTAATTGTGATGGTCGCCGCCATATCCGCGATATGGTTGTCCGGTAACGCACGTGTTGCGCCATCATCGCAGTCGATTCACTTAATGGCTTTTCATGGCACCGGGTGGTTTCTGGCCGACTTCTTGGGTGCTACCGGAGAGGAATTGTTCGGTCGCGTAGCCGTCCTGCTGGTCGCCGAGCGCTTCGTCGGGTGGCGCGGCGCGATCGTCGTATCGGGCCTGATGTTCTCTGTGCTTCACCTCGGCAATCCGGGAGCCAGCTGGATTTGGATCTTGCGGCTATTCCTGCAGGGGATGCTTCTTGCCTATGCGGTCTACAAAACGGGGTCTGTCTGGTGGTCGGTCGGCTATCATACGGGCTGGAATTGGGCGAGCGCGCCATTGTTCGGCGCAGCCGGGAGCGGGTATTTGGACCAAGGCCATCTTTTTGATTTTACGCCAACCGGACCAACCTTGATCACCGGTGGTACAGTGGGGCCAGAGGGCAGTATTTTTGCGTTCGTCGCAGTGCTCTGCGCGCTCGCTTTGTTCGTAGCTTTCACCCGCGATCGAACTGAAGCCTAATGACGGATATCCGGGACGTTATCCACGCCTTTAACGACTGAAATTGGGGCGAAAGCTGTCCCTATGAATGTTGGAAAATCTTCGTCACGCTCCGTTAGTGCGCGGACTGCAGCCCCAGGATTCGTCTCTCGATCGACAGCGCCGTTCCTTGCGCACAGATGAAACGCTGCGACACTCTCCACTTTCTCCACTTTGCCCCGCAATCGGCGGAACTTCAGGCGCTTTCCAGCAATCGTTCGACCCAATCCGGTGTCAGCGCGCTGGCCGGGCCGAGGCGCGTCTCGTCGAAAAACGCGCTGCCGGCCGATGGCTCGAGGTTGAGCTCAAGCGTCGCTGCGCCGTAATGGCGCGCGGTCTGGACGAAGCCGGCGGCGGGATAGACCGCGCCCGATGTGCCGATCGAGACGAACAGGTCGCACGCCACCAGCGCCCGCTCGATCCGGTCCATCGCATAAGGCATCTCGCCGAAGAACACGATGTCGGGGCGAAGCGCGGGCGCGGCGCAGGCCGGGCACGTCGCGCCCACCGCCATCGGCCCGGTCCAGCGCTGCCGTGCGCCGCAGGCCGCGCACAGCGCCGACAGCAATTCGCCGTGCATGTGGAGCAGCCGCCGCGCGCCGGCGCGCTCATGGAGATCGTCGACATTCTGCGTGACGATCAACAGCTCGCCCGGCCACGCCGCGTCGAGCCTGGCCAGCGCGTCGTGCGCGGCGTTGGGCTCGACTTCGGCGAGTGCGGCGCGGCGCTCGTCGTAAAAGCGGTGCACCGTCGCCGGCTGTCGCGCCAGCGCTTCGGGCGTGCACACGTCCTCGACGCGGCTGCCTTCCCACAAACCGCCCGGCCCGCGGAAGGTCGCCAGCCCGCTCTCGGCCGAAATACCCGCGCCGGTGAGCACGACGATGTTGGGTCGGTCCGCCATTGCCGCACCCTAACGCCGGGCTCGGCGCGGGGGCAACATGATCGAGCGGTCGCGGTAAGCGCTATTCAGCGGCGACGCGGTTCGCGGCGGCCAGCCCCAAAGCGATCGCGCCGAGCGGGCCGGCTTGCGCCGCCAGCGTCGGCGCAACGATGTATGGGCGGCCTTCGGGCAGCGTCATATAGCCGTTGAGGCTGGCGAGCAGCGCCGCCTCGATCCGCGGCAAGAGATGCGGTTGCGGCGTGACGACGCCGCCGCCGATCGCGATGCGCAGTGGCCCCGTCGCGCAAACCAGCGCATGGCACAACAGCGCCAGCGTCGCCACGATCGGCTCCCACACCGGGTGATCGGGGGCGACATCGGCGATGTTCCGCCCGCCGAGCCGCGCCATCAGCGCCGTGCCCGAGGCGAGCCCCTCGACGCAATCGTCATGAAACGGGCAGACGCTCGGTGCCGCATCGCCCGGCAGCCGCGGCACCCGGATATGGCCAAGCTCGCTATGGCCGATACCCCGCGTCGGCGCGCCGTGGACGATCAATCCGACGCCGACGCCGGTGCCGACCGTGACATAAGCGAAATCGCTCAAGCCCTGCCCCGAACCCCAAGCAATCTCGGCCAGCGCCGCGGCATTGACGTCGGTATCGAAGCCGATCGGCACACCGTGCCCGGCGCCGAGCCGGCCGACGACATCGGCGTTCTCCCAGCCGGCCTTGGCGGTCTTCAGGATCCGGCCGTAGCCCGGCGCTGCGCGATCGAGCGCGACGGGGCCGAAACTGCCGATGCCGATCGCGGCAAAGCCCGATCGCGCCGCCCAGCCGTCGAGAATCGCCGCGATGGCGTCGAGAGTCTGCTCGGGATCGGTCGTCGGAATGGTCTGTTGATCGAGCACCGACCCCGGCCCGTGCGCCAGCGTGCAGATGCATTTGGTGCCGCCCAGTTCGACGCCCGCAATGGGAAGATCGCCTGTTCTGGGCTCGCTGATTTGATCGAAACGGTTATGCAAGCTCACCAATCGGTTCACACCCTGGCCCCGCCGTCTCGCCGACGGCTCCCCTCACCTCAGCCCGATCGTTATCGTCGAGCAGCCCGTGCCGATCATCGCGGCGCTCACGCTGTAGAAACGTTCGCGCACGACGCGGATGCGACATGGTCCGGGAGGTTCTATGGCTGGCCAGCGCCGCATACAACTTAAAAAACCAAATTCTCTTAATCAAACTGACTGGAACCCGCTCATCGAAACTGTTCGCCGCTGAGGCTCGTCGCGCGCGCGCCGAGCAAGTGGCGGCGGGCGATCAGCCCGACCAACCGGCCGGTTATCGGATCGACCACGCAGACGCGGCCGATGCCGTCGGCGATCATCAGATTGGCGATGTCGGTCGCCGGCGTCGCTGGCCCGACCAACGGCAGCGACCCATCCGACAGGCGGTCGCCGACGGTGACGTCGGACGGCGCTTCATCCTGCCGCCAGCGCAGCGCATGGCCGCGCGAGACGATCGCGACCGGCCTGCCATCGGCATCGATCACCGGATAGCTGCGATGCACGGCGTGCTCGAAGAAGGCGACGGCGTCGGCGATCGAGGTGGTTGCCGCGATCGTCTCGGGATCGCGGAGCATGATCTGCCCCGCTTGCGCCAGCGCAAGTGGATCGACGCTATATTCCTGCATGATATGCCGCCCGCGCCGCGCGATCTTTTCGGTGAGGATCGATCGTTTGAGGACCAGCACCGCGACCGCATAGGCCGCGACCGACGCCGCCACCGCCTGCGGCAAGGCCGGCCAATGGCCGGTCAGCTCGACCGCGAAGATCGCCGCGGTCAGCGGCGCGCGCATCGCCGCGCTCATCACCGCCGCCATGCCGAGCAACGCCCACGGCCCGGATCCGCCGGGAAGGAAGTGCCCGGCGATACCGCCGAGCGCGCCGCCGAGGATCAGCAGCGGCGCGAGGATGCCGCCCGACGTGCCCGAGCCGAGCGCGACCAGCCAGACGACGCCCTTCGTCACCAACAGCAACAGCATCGCCTTCAACACCAGCGCGCCGTCGAGCAGATCCTGGATGCTGGCATAGCCGGCACCGAGCACGCGCGGATCGATCCAGCCGCCAAGCCCGACGACGACCGCGCCGAGCGCCGGCCACCACATCCAATGGATCGGCAGCCGGTGGAAGCCGTCTTCGATCCGGTACAGCGCGGTCGACAGCAGCGCCGCAACGCCGCCGCCGACAAGGCCCAGCGCCGCGGCCCCGGCCAGCGCGCCCGCGCCGGTCGGCAGCGCAGCGTCGAACAGGAACAGCGGCCCCGATCCGACCAGCAGCGGCCGCCACGCCAGCGCCGACAGCGCCGCGACCACCACGGGCACGAAGCTGCGCGGCTTCCACTCGAACAGCAAAACCTCGATCGCAAGCAGCACCGCCGCGACCGGCGTGCCGAAGATGCCGGTCATCCCCGCCGCCGCGCCCGCGACGAGCAGCGTCTTGCGTTCCGCCGCGGTCAGCCGGAAACGCTGCGCGAACAACGATCCGATCGCCCCGCCGGTCATGATGATCGGCCCCTCCGCGCCGAACGGCCCGCCGCTGCCGATCGCGATCGCCGAGGAAATCGGCTTCAACAACGCGACCTTGAGCGACAGCCGGCTCTCGCCATACAGAATCGCCTCGATCGCCTCGGGAATGCCGTGGCCGCGGATCTTGTCCGATCCGAAGCGCGCGATCAGGCCGACGATCAGGCTGCCGACCACCGGCACGATCACCGTCAGCACGCCGACGCCGGCATCGGCAATGTCCGCCGGCGCCGCGGAGAGGCGGCCGAACCAGGCGAGATTGGTGACGATCGCGATCAGGTGGATCAGCAGCCACGCCGCGCCCGCGCCTCCCGCACCGACGACCAGCGCCATTGCGGCGAGCAGCAGCATCCGCGCGTCGGCACTGTGATCGGCCAGCCGCGGCGCGATCGATCGGGGCTTGGCAATCGTCATCAAAATCTGTCCTGTCGCATCGATCGCGATCGATTATATCGTAATACGATATATACAAGACTATTGTGGGCGAGCCGATGATGGATGATGATGTGCGTGACGAGGATTACCGGCGGCTGGCGCGCTTCCGGCATGAGCTCAGGCGATTCCTGCGCTTCAGCGAAGAGGCGGCAAAGGCAGCCGGGCTGACCGCGCAGCATTATCAGGCGCTGCTGGCGATTCGCGCCGGGCCGGAGGACGGAATGCCGGTGGGGGAATTGGCCGATCAGATGCTGCTCAAGCCGCACAGCATGACCGGGTTGGTCGATCGGCTTGCCCAGGCCGGGCTGGCGGCGCGCGTGCGCGGTGATGGCGATCGCCGCCAGGTCCGCGTCGTCGCTACCGATCAGGCGCGTGATCTGCTCGTCTCGCTGGCCGCCAATCACCGCGCCGAGCTTCGGCGGCTGAAGCCGATGCTCGGCGAGCTGATCGCCAGCCTGTGACCGCCACGCTGTCCGATCGCCAGGCGCTCTGGGCGTTTGTGCTCGGCTGCGTCGCGGTGACGGCGGGCGTCGTCCTGCATCTGCCGATGTTTCTGGAAGCCCGCGCGATGGGCTACCGCATGGCGGGCATGCCGATGGGCGGCGGCATGATCTTCGGCATGGTCCTGATCGTCGGCGGCGTCGGCGTCGCCGCTTACGGCCTGTTGCCGACCCGCCTCGCCGAGCAGCGCGCTGCCGCACGCGATCTCGTCGTCACCGCGCCGGAAGACGCGCCGCTGGGCGTGTTTCACTGGTGGCTGATGCTGGTGCTGGTCGTCGCGCTGACGATCGACGTGATGAAGCCCGCAACGCTCGGCTTCACCATGAACGGCATGATCGGCGAATACCGCGTCAGCCATGCGCACGCCTCGCTGGTGCCTTTTTCCGCGCTCGCCGGGACGGTCGCGGGATCGATCCTGTGGGGCGCGATCGCCGACATCTACGGGCGCAAGGCGTCGATCCTGCTGTCGGCGGTAATGTTCGTCGGCACCTCGATCTGCGGCGCGATGCCGAGCCTCGCCTGGAATATCGGCATGTGTTTCATGATGGGCGCGGCGGCCGGCGGGATGCTTCCCGTTACGTACGCGCTGCTGGCGGAAACGATGCCGATCAAGCACCGCGGCTGGTCGCTGGTGGTGGTCGGCGGGCTCGGCGCGGTCGGCGGTTATGTCGTCGCCAGCGGCGCCTCGGCCCTGCTGCAGCCGATCTTCGGCTGGCGGATCCTGTGGCTGCTCAATCTGCCGACCGGGCTGCTGCTCGTCGCGCTCGGCGGCTTCATTCCCGAATCGGCGTCGTTCCTGCTCGCGCGCGGCCGCCGTGACGAAGCCGAGGCGGTGATGCAGCGCTTCGGCGGGCGCGTCCGTCGCCAGCCGGTGGCGCGCGTCAAAAGCGTGCAGGCGACCCCGCTGACGGGCGCGAAGCTGATCGGCAAGGTGATCGCGCTCAGCATCGCCGCGATCGCCTGGGGGCTGGTCAATTTCGGGCTGATGCTGTGGCTGCCCGCCGATCTCGTCGCGCGCGGTTATTCGGTGGCGGTGGCGAGCAAGCTGCTCGCCGAATCGGCGCTGCTGGCGTTGCCGACGGTGTTCGTCGCCGCCTTCCTCTATAGCCGTTGGAGCACCAAGGGGACGCTGATCGCCGCGATCGTCGTCACGCTCGCCGGGTTGATCGGCGTCGTCCGGCTGGCGGCGGGCACGGGCAGCCCGGTGCTGCCGGTCGCGCTGCTGATCCTCGGCGCCAATGGCATCATCGCCACGCTGCTGCCCTATGCCGCAGAGAGCTTTCCGCTGGCGATCCGCGGCCGCGCGACCGGCTGGGTGGCGGCGTGCAGCAAGGGCGGCGGGCTGATCGCACAGCTGCTCGGCATCCTCGCGCTCGAGCCGTCGCTCGGCGGCGCGGCGCTGCTGATCCTCGCCCCGACGGTGGTCGCGCTCGTCCTGCTCATCCGCTTCGGCCGAGAGACCCGCGGCCACGATCTGCGCGATCTCGACGGGCTGGCCGCCGCCGCCTGACCCGCCGACCATACGCAAAACATATGCGTTCGGCGCGTTGCCCGCCTCGCAATCACATGGCCGACGCGTCACCTGAAGACCCTTTCCTCTTGTGAAGGGTCGCCCCGTTGACCGCCGCCGCCGCGCCTCTCCGCGCCGATCATGCGCATGCCCCGCAAGGGCGGCTGAGCCTGCTCGCGCTCGGCGCGATCGGCGTGGTGTTCGGCGATATCGGCACGTCGCCGCTCTATGCGCTGAAGGAAAGCTTCATCGGCCCGCACCCGCTGGCGGTCGATCAGGCGCATATCTTCGGCGTGCTGTCGCTGATCTTCTGGACGATGATGCTGATCGTCACGATCAAATATGTCCTGATCATCCTGCGCGCCGACAATCACGGCGAGGGCGGCAGCCTGGCATTGCTCGCGCTGATCGTCGGCAAGCTCGGTGAGCGCCGCTGGAGCGCCGGCATCACCATCCTCGGCGTGCTGGCAACCGCGCTGTTCTATGGCGACGCGATCATCACCCCGGCGATTTCCGTGCTCTCCGCGGTCGAGGGGCTGACGGTGGTACACGACGGCCTCGCCCCGCTGGTACTGCCGATCAGCATCGTCATCCTGATCGGCCTGTTCGCGATCCAATCGCGCGGCACCGCCAGCGTGGGGACATTGTTCGGCCCGGTGATGGTGGTCTATTTCGCCGTGCTCGCGGTGCTCGGCGTCATCGGCATCGCCGCCGCGCCCGAGATTTTGCGCGCGCTCAATCCGATCTACGCGCTGCGTTTCTTCCTGATCGATCCCAAGCTCGCGTTTCTCGCACTGGGCTCGGTAGTGCTCGCCGTGACCGGCGCGGAGGCGCTCTATGCCGACATGGGCCATTTCGGCCGTCGCGCGATCAGCATCGCCTGGCTGTACTGCGCCTTTCCCTGCCTGATGCTCAATTATCTCGGCCAATCCGCGCTGCTGTTGCGTCATCCCGAGGCGATCGCCAATCCGTTCTTCCTGATGGCGCCCGAGTGGGCGCGGCTGCCGCTCGTCATCCTGGCGACGATGGCGACGATCATCGCCAGCCAGGCGGTGATCTCGGGCGCCTTTTCGGTGACGCAGCAGGCAGTCCAGCTCGGCTTCCTGCCGCGGCTCAAGATCGTCCACACCAGCGCCAAAGCGGCCGGGCAGATCTATGTGCCGTTGGTCAATTGGGGGCTGCTGGTGATGGTCATCCTGCTCGCGATCGGCTTCGGCTCGTCGAGCAACCTCGCTGCGGCGTACGGCATTGCGGTGACCGGCACGATGCTGATCACCGCCTGCATGCTCGGCGTGCTGACCTTTGCGGTGTGGAAATGGCCGCCGCTGGTCGCCGGCGCGGTGACCGGCGCCTTCCTGCTGATCGACGGGCTCTATTTCGCCTCGAACATCACCAAGGTGCCCGATGGCGGCTGGTTCCCGCTGCTCGTCGCCGCGGTCGCCTTCACGCTATTGACCACCTGGGCCAAGGGCCGCCGGCTGGTCCGCGCGCGGCTCCGCGCCGGCGCGCTGCCGATCGAGCTGTTCATCCGCTCGACCACGCTCGATCTCAAGCGCGTGCCCGGCACGGCGATCTTCCTGACCTCCAACGCCGGCGACATCCCGCCGTCGCTGCTCCACAACGTCAAGCACAACCGCGTGCTGCACGAGCGCGTCGTGCTGCTGACGGTGGTGATCGATCAGGTGCCGCATGTCGCCGCCGCCGGACGGCTGCACGCCGAGGAATTCGGGCACGGCTTCTACCGGCTGGTGTTCCATTACGGCTTTATGGACGAGATCGATCTGCCGCAGGCGCTGGCCGCGATCGGCGATTGCGGCGGCGCGTTCCGGCCGATGGACACCAGCTTCTTCCTCGCCCGCCAGACACTGATCCCGGCCGATCGACCCGGCATGGCGATCTGGCGCGAGAAGCTGTTCGCCTGGATGGTCCGCAACGCCGAAAGCGCGATGGACTTCTTCAAACTGCCGACCAACCGCGTCGTCGAGCTCGGCAGCCAGCTCGAGATTTAGGGTCTGATTCAATCGGACGGCACCGGCGCCGATTCCCTAAATCAACCCTCGGTCGGCGCGGTGGTCCAGCCGAGGCGCGGAACAGTGATCGATCGCCGCCCGGCGAGATCGACGCGCGAGACGATCAGATCGCGGCTTTCCAGATAGCCGAGCACGAACCGCGCACGGCCAAGCGAGCTGGTGCCATAGGTGCGCGCGATCGCCGCGTCGTCGGGGCACGGCGCCACCTCGCGCGCGGCGCGCGCGATCAGCAAAAACGCGCCCAGCATGTCGTCCGGCGCCGCCCGCGCGATGTCGAGCGCCGCCGCCCATTCGTCGTCGAGCCCGTCGAGGATACCGGCACGCGCCGCCGCCAGCCGGCGCGCGAAGGCAGCGGTGTCGAGCGACGGCCGGCGCAAGCCGAGCATGCGGCAACGCACCTGGAAATCCTGGAACAGCACCGCCGCCGGCCGCGTCGCCGCATCGGGATCCTCGACGATCGCGCCGAGCGCCGCGATCATGATCGACTCGGCATCGACGGTCTCGTCTTCGTCCGGCTCGACCTCGGGTGCGGGCGTCCGCGCGAGATCGCTGAGCAGTTGCGCCGCCGGGGTCGGGCGCGGCGGGGCCGGCGGCGCGATCGGCAGCATCGGCTCGTCGACCGGCGCGAGCAGGCGTTCGCGCATGTCCGCCGGCGCATCGGGCAGCGGCACCAGCGACGGGCTGCTGCTGCGCGCCGATGTCTCGACCGCGCCGATCGTCACCGTCACCGGCCGCCGCGCGATCGCCGGCCCGAGCCCGAGAAAGCAGCCGCGCGCCAGATCGCGGATCGCCTCGGCCTGGCGGCGCTCCATCCCCAGCAGATCGGTCGCGCGCGCCATATCGATGTCGAGAAAGGTCCGGCCCATCAGGAAATTGCTCGCCTCGGCAGCGACGTTCTTGGACAGTTTGGCGAGCCGCTGCGTAGCGATGATCCCGGCAAGCCCGCGCTTGCGCCCGCGCGACATCAAATTGGTCATTGCCGACAGCGAGGCGCGGCGCACGTCTTCGCTAACCTCCGCGCCGGCGGCCGGCGCGAAAATCTGCGCCTCGTCGATCACCACCAATGCCGGATACCAAAACTCGCGCGGCGCATCGAACAGCCCGGCGAGAAACGCCGCGGCGCAGCGCATCTGCCCCTCCATCTCCAGCCCTTCTAGGCTGAGCACCACCGAGCTGCGATGCTCGCGGCAGCGCCCGGCGAACCGCGCGATCTCGCCGACCGAATAATCGACCGCCTCGATCGCGACATGGCCGTGCGGACCGGCCAGCGTCACGAAATCGCCCTCCGGATCGATGATGATCTGCTGGACCTGCTCCGCGCTGCCTTCGAGCAGCCGGCGCAGCAGATGCGATTTGCCCGATCCCGAATTGCCCTGGACGAGCAACCGCGTCGCCAGCAATTCTTCCAGATCGATCGACACGGGCCTGCCCGCGCCGTCGATTCCCATATTCACTTGAAACGTCATCGCCCCCGCGAATGGGCGAAAGCGACGGTCGAGGGCAAGGGGCTTAAGCGCAATTCGCGGCCGCCACCCCGGCGGCTCAGCGCTTGAACAGATTCTCCGCGGTGCGCTCGATCGGCACGGTGCTTTCGCCCGATTCCGCCGCTTCGGCATCGCGCGCGGCTTGCGCGCGTTCGGCGCGCAATTCGGTGATCAGCGCTTCGCGGTCGCCGGCCAGGCGATTATCGACCGGCGCCTCGATCCCCGCCGCCTTGGCCGCCTTGGCGACCGCCGCGTCGAGCTCGCGCTGCGAGCACAGGCCAACCGTCACCGGATCCTTCGGCGTGATGTTGGCGATGTTCCAATGGCTGCGGTCGCGGATCGCCGCGATCGTGGTGCGCGTCGTGCCGATCAGCTTGCCGATCGCGCCGTCGGAGATCTCCGGATGGTTGCGGATGATCCAGGCGATGCCGTCGGGCTTGTCCTGCCGCTTCGAAACCGGCGTGTAGCGCGGCCCCTTGGTGCGGCGGACCTGCTCGGGGCCCTTGATCATCTGCAGGCGATAGTCGGGATCGGCCTGGCCCTTGTCGATCTCTTCCTGCGTCAGCTCGTGTGCGCGCAGCGGATCGCGGCCGGTCAGCTTGGTCGCGGCGGTATCGTCGGCGATCGCCTGGATTTCCAGGATGTGCAGCCCGCAGAATTCGGCGATCTGCTCGAAGCTGAGGGAAGTATTGTCGACCAGCCAGGAAGCGGTCGCGTGCGGCATGAGCGGCTGAGCCACGTCTATTCTCCAAAAACAACAAGGGCCGCCCCTTTCGGAGCGGCCGCCTTACACCACGGACTTAGTGCGAAGCGGCGTCGGAGGCAAGGATGGTCCGCAAGGCGCAGCCCGATATTTCGTCATGCCGCCGCTTGCTCGGGGACGAGCGGCGCCAGCGCGGCGAGAAACTGCGCGGCGCTCGCTTCCCAGGTGAAGGCGGCGGCATAAGCGGCGCAGGCCCCCCGGTCGCGCGTCAGCGCGGCGGCGATCGCGGCGTCGAGGCTGTCGTCGACGGCGCCGACCGCCGGCGTCAGCACGTCGATCGGCCCGGTCACCGGATAAGCGGCGACCGGCGTGCCGCAGGCCAGCGCCTCGATCATCACCAGCCCGAACGTATCGGTGCGGCTGGGAAAGATGAACACGTCGGCGGCGGCATAGATGCTGGCGAGCTCACTGCCGAAGCGCGGCCCCATGAAGATCGCGCGCGGATAGCGGCGCTCGAGCGACGCGCGCGCCGGCCCGTCGCCGACCACGATCCGCGTGCCGGGGTGCCGGGTATCGAGAAACGCCTCGATATTCTTCTCGATCGCGACGCGCCCGACGTAGAGCTGGATCGGCCGCGGCAGATGCCCAAGCGCGGGATGCGGGCGCGCGCGCCCATGAAAATGCGCGAGATCGACGCCGCGCCCCCAATGCCGCACCTGGCCGATGCCGTGCGCGACGAGCGTGCGCCGGATCGACGGGGTCGAGGCGAGCACGCTCTCCGCCGGTGCATGAAACCAGCGAATATAGCGCCACACCCATTCGGGATTCACGCCGGTGCGCGCCGCGACATAATCGGGGAATTGCGTGTGATAGGCGGTGGTGAAAGGAAACGCCCGCGCCAGGCACCAGCGGCGCGCGGCGAGGCACAGCGGGCCTTCGGTCGCCAAATGGATCGCGTCCGCTCCGAAGTCGCCGAGCAACCGCCCGATCGCGCCCGATCCGACGAAGGCGAGGCGAATTTCGGGGTAGGTCGGACACGGCACCGAAGCAAAGCGATCGGGCGCGATCACCAGCACCCGATGGCCGGCGCGCTCGAGTTCCGCCTTCACCGCCTGGAGCGTGCGGACGACGCCATTGACCTGCGGCGCCCAGGCATCGGTGACGATCGCGATCCGCATCGCCGTCACGCCGCCACCGGCAGCGGCTGGGGCCGGCGCGCGGCGATCTCATCGGCCCAGTGGAGCAGTTCGATCCGGCCGTCGTCATGCTCGACTAGCGCGGTGCAACTCTCCACCCAGTCGCCATCGTTATAATAAGCGACGCCGCCGATCGGCCGCATCTCGGCGGTGTGGATATGCCCGCACACCACGCCATCGACGCCGCGCGCGCCGGCCGCCTGGGCGACCACCTCCTCATAATGCGAGATGAACTCGACGGCGTTCTTGACCTTGGCCTTGGCGTGTTTCGACAGCGACCAATAGGGCAGATCGAGCCGCCGCCGCACCGCGTTGATCACCACGTTCAACCGCATCAGCGCGCCGTACGCGGCGTCGCCGATATGCGCGAGCCAGCGGTGCGCGAGCGTGATCACGTCGAATTCGTCGCCGTGGAGCACCAGCAGCCGGCGGCCGTCGGCGGTCTCGTGGATCGCCTTGCGCCGGATCGCGACGCCGCCGAAATCGAGCCCGGAAAATTGCCGGAACATCTCGTCGTGATTGCCGGGAATATAGACGATCCGCGTGCCGCGCTTGGCGCGCTTGAGGATGCGCCAGACGATGTCGTTGTGCGCGGCGGGCCAGTGAAAGCGCTTCTTCAGCCGCCAGCCGTCGATGATATCGCCGACCAGATAGAGCGTATCGCTGTCGACGGAATCGAGGAAGTCGATCAGCATCGCCGCGTTGCAGCCGCGCGTGCCGAGGTGGACGTCGGAGATCCAGATCGTGCGGTAGCGGCGGCGCTCGACGATGCGCTCGGGGATCGCCGGGCGCGACGACGCGAAATCGGCGAGATCGGCAATGCTGGCGGTGCGCGGGTCCATATCCGGTCCTTTCACGACGATCGTGACGGGCCGGCTATGCCGCCGAAATGTGACAGTTAGAATCGTGCCGCTGTCGCGAAAATGTCATGCAGCGGCAGGCGTGGCGGCCTCCATCGGCGCGAATTTGGGCAACGCCTTCACCCGCTCGATCCACGCGCCGACATGGGCGTATAGCGACAGATCGAACCCGCCCTCCGCCGCGACATGGGTATAAGCGAACAGCGCGATATCGGCGAGGCTGACGGCGTCGCCGACGAACCAGTCGGCCAGCGACAGCCGGTCGTCCATCTGCTGCAGCGCCGCCTCGCCGGCGAGCCGCTTGGCGGGCAGCTGCGCGCGCTGCACCTCGCTCAGTGCATCCATGCCGACAAACGCCATCCAGAAGCGCAGCGTGGCGATGTTGGGTTCGTGATGATATTGCTCGAAGAACAGCCAGCGCAGCATATCGGCGCGCTCGAACCGCTCGGCCGGGATCAGCGGCGTGCCGTCGGCGATGTAGCAGCACGCGGCGTTGCTCTCTGGTAAAAAGCGCTTGCCGACCTGCAACACCGGGATCCGCCCGAGCGGATTGATGTGCGCAAGAAACTCCGGCGTCCGCGTCTCGCCCTTGAGGATGTCGTATTCGACTCGCTCGTAGCGCAGCCCGAGCAGCGCCGCGGTGAGGCGGATCTTGTAGCAATTCCCCGAGGGCGAATATTCGTGGAGGATCAGCTTTTGCATGCCTCAGGCCTACCTTAGCGACCTGTTGCGCGAAAGGGCTGGTATGCGCCCCGACCGTCATCCCCGCGAAAGCGAGGACCCATCTCCCACGGTTGCCGGCTCCACTACGGTTATCGATTGAGATCGAAAAACAGATCGCGCCAATCCGGGTTGTCGCGCTCGATCAGCGCGATCTTCCACGCCCGCCGCCATTTTTTCATCGCCTTCTCGCGCGCGATCGCGTCCTCGATGTTGTCGGCCTCGACGTAAACCAATTGGTCGATGCCGTATTCGCGGCAGAATTTGCTGCCCTCGCCTGCTTTGTGCTGGACCATTCGGGAGGCGATGTCGCTCGTTACGCCAATGTAAAGAGCGCCATTTTTGCGGTTGGCGAGGATGTAGAGTTAGCAGGACTTCACACCTGCTTCGCCTCGATAAGCGGGGAGATGGGTCCGCGCCTTCGCGGAGATGACCACGCTCCCACCGTCATCCCCGCGAAAGCGGGTAACCATCTAGGTCATGCCGATGCGGTTCGCCCAATCGCAAATCTCGGTCCCTTCGAGGCCGACCGCGAGGCCCTGATAGCCGCCGCCGGGATAGACCATGATCGCCGCGCCGCTGTTGCGGCCCTTGGCGCGGTAGATCGTCATGGTCGCGCGGGCGACGTTCTCGCTGGCGGTCTCGGCGCCCTTGAGCTCGGGCTTGGCGAGCGCGAGCCGCTCGGGCCATAGCGGCACTTGCTCGCCGCAGGTCCGCCAGGGGTCGAGCCATTGCTTTTGCGGCGGCGGCGGCGCGGCATCGAGCGTCGATGCGAGCGCGAGCATGATACCGGCGGCGAGAAGGCGTTTCATCTTCATGGGGCGGCTCCTTGGTCAGCGCGCTTTGGGCAGCATGCCGATGGTGCGCAGCCAGCGCTCGGCGAGCGTCGGCCAGTGCGTGATCGGCTGATCGGTTGGGCGAAGCCCAAAAGCGTGGCCGCCGTGCGCATAGAGGTGCATTTCGGCCGGCACCTTCTTCTCCCGGAGCGCGAGGAAATAGCTGATCGAATTGCGCACGTCGTCGACCGGATCGTCCTCGGCCTGGACGATGAAAGCGGGTGGCCCGTCGGCGCGGACGGGATCGTATTCGTTGAGCGCGGTTCCCTGGCCGCTCCACAAATGGCCGGGATAGATCGGCATCGCGAAATCGGGCCGCGCGCTGAGCTGGTCGGCGCGATCGACTGGCGCGTAATCGCGGCCGTCGGCGTTGCTGATCGCGGTGACGAGATGCCCGCCGGCAGAGAAGCCGACCACGCCGATCTTATGCGGATCGACGCCGAGGCTCGCCGCGCGCTGCCGCAGCAGGCGAATCGCGCGTTCGGCATCCTGCAGCGGCAGGAACGGCGCCGGCTCGCGTTCATGGGGGTGCAGATAATGGCCCGCTTTATCTTTCGGGTGCCAATCCTGCGGCACGCGGTATTTGAGCACGACGCACGTCATGCCCAGTCCCGTCGCCCAATCGCAAACCTCGCTGCCTTCGAGATCGATCGCCAGCGCCTCGTAGCCGCCGCCGGGGAGCACCATCAGCGCCGCGCCGCTGTTGCGGCCCCTGGGCGGATAGATCGTCATCGTCGGGCGGGTGACGTCGAGGATCGCCTGATAGGGCTTGCTGGCGACGAGGCTGTGACCGTACCAGGCGGTTTCGGGATCGCTGGTCTGTGGCCGCGTTATCTTGAGACCGGCCGGCCACAATGGGATTTGGGTCAGCCCCGCGCCGGGTTGCCACTGCCCGGTCGGCAAGCGGCCGCCCAGCGTCTGCGCCGCCAGCGGCGCATCGCCGGCGACGGCGAGTGCAAGCACCGCGCTCAGCGCGGTCAGACGGCTCTTTTTCATGGCGTTCCCCTCGATTGACGTGCCACTGTGGTGGCCGGGCCGCGCCAATGGCAAAGCATCAATTCTCGACAGTGACCCCAATTCAATTCATGGCTGCCGGCATGGATCGCGCCCAGCTTCCGCTCAATGCCCTGCGCGCCTTCGAGGCGGCGGCGCGGCATCTGAGCTTCACGCGCGCGGGGCTCGAGCTGTGCGTCAGCCAAGGCGCAGTGAGCCATCAGGTGGCGCAGCTCGAACGGCGGCTCGGCGTATCGCTGTTTCGTCGGCTGCCGCGCGGATTGGCGCTGACCGATGAGGGGCACGCGCTCGCGCCGGTCGTCGCCGAATCGTTCGCGCGCATCGGCGCAACGCTCGATCGCTATGCCCATGGGCGGCTGCGCGAGGTGCTGACGGTCGGTGTGGTCGGCACCTTCGCGGCGGGCTGGCTGCTGCGCCGGCTGGCGCGCTTCGCCGAGGCGTGCCCGCAGATCGACTTGCGGGTGATGACCAACAACAATCGCGCCGATCTGGCGGGCGAGGGGCTCGATCTCGCGATCCGGTTCGGCGACGGGGCGTGGCACGGCGTGCATGCCGCGCCGATCATGGCAGCGCCGCTTGCGCCGCTGTGCACGCTGGCGATCGCCGCGCGGCTGCGCACGCCGATGTCGCTGGCCGGCGAGACGCTCCTACGGTCGTACCGCGCCGACGAATGGCCGCGGTGGTTCGATCGGGCGGGGCTGCCGCCGCCGTCACTGCGCGGGCCGGTGTTCGACAGCTCGACGCTGATGATCGCCGCGGCTGAGGCCGGGTTGGGCGTCGCGCTGGCGCCCCCGGCGATGTTCCTCGACGAGCTGATGGCGGAGCGGCTCGTCCAGCCGTTCGCGATCGAGATCGATAGCGGCAGCTATTGGCTGACCCGGCTGATGTCGCGCCCCGAATCGCCGGCGATGCGGACGTTCGGGCAGTGGCTGGCGGACGAAGTGGCGCGCGGGAGCTGATTTGTTCCGCTTGCGTGGAAGCAGCGCCGGCCCGCGCCCCCACCCGGCACCCATTCAGTATGATCCTCTGGGTGGCCAGGTGGGGCAGCGGGCCGGTGCCGCCTGACCAAAGAAGCCGCTATCGCAGCGGCTGGCCGCTGTCCTTCCACTTATCGAGCACTTGCGAGTCCCCGGGCAGCGCGTTGCTGCCGGCGGGCGCGGCGGTTTTGAGCGCGCCACTCTCGGCATAGGCCGGCTGGATCATCGCCAGCGCGATCGGCGGCGGCGCGGCGGCGGTTGGCGTGCCGCTGGCCGCCGTCGCGACCGCGGCGAGGGTGACGCCGCCCGGCGCCAGCGGCGTGACCGGGGCAACCGGCGACAGCGCGCGCGCGTGCGGACCGGGGAGCGGCTCGCCGCCGCGATAGACCTGGTCGAACGCCGCCGGGGTGCCCCAATAGCCGGCCCAGCGATGAAAGAAATGCGCGCCGATCGCGTCGGTCATGATCAGCTGCCGGTTCCACGAGGGGGTAACGGCATAGGTGTGATAATGCGTGGCGAGGCCGACGGGCGCGAAGACATAGCCGGCGAGGGCTTGCGCGGCGATGCGGATCGCCTTGTCCCACGCCGATCGCATCGGCACACGCGCCATCGCGCCATCGCAGGCGAAGCTGAACTGGCAGCCGGTGGCGCGCTCCGATCCCTGATAGACGACGCCGCAGACGGTATCGGGAAAAGCGGGGTGCATCACGCGGTTGAGGATCACCTGCGCGACGGCGCGCTGGCCGTCGTCCGATTCGGACGCCGCCTCGTAATAGATCGCGCCGGCCAGGCATTGCAGCGCACGGCCGCGGTCCGTGCCGCTGGCGGCGGCCATCGAGAAAGCGCGGGCGGGATGGACGCTGCCGTCGCCGACGTCGAAGGCCGCGCCTTGCGGGATCGGCAGATCGTGCAGCGCGGCGGTGCCGGTCGTCCCTTGCGCGGGGGCGGCATTAGCGTCGGCGGCGTAGAACAGCGCGGCGCCGGGGAAATGGTCCTCGGCCTCATAGCCGGTGGCGGGCGGCGCGGCGATCGCCGACGGCGCCTCGCTCGCGGCGATCGCGCGCAACGCGGCATGCGCCGACACGCCGAGGCAGACGATCGCCAGGATCGCGGCCAGCGCGAGCTCGCGGAGCTGCCGGGTAGGAAAAAGACGGGCGATCACGCGGTCGCCATAGCCGATCGCGGCGCCTGCCGATGCCCCTGTTTTCGGCCTGTCTCGCAGCGGGACGATGGCGGCAGGCGGTAAGATTTGGCGCCGCGGCTAAGCGCTGCCGCCGGCCGGCGCGCTACGCGCTCGCCGCTGGCTCAGACGCGTCGATCGCGGTTGGCGTAGAGCAGGGCGGCGGCCAGCGCGGCCGAGCCGATGCCGATGCCGATCGTGGTCAGCGGCCATTGCCGATGCTTGCCGGGCTCGCCGGTGCCGGCGGCACCTTCGCGGCAGCGCCGGGCGTCATGCGCGGCGGCGGTGATTTCGTTGACGGGGGTCTCGTCGTCCTTGGTCAAAACACGCCTCGATACTGGGGGCTGGAGGGGTCGGAAGGATATCAACGCACGGAGCTTGCCGCATATCCCGCGCGAAAGTCACGCGCGAATTGCGGCAGCCGCGCCTCGGTGATCGCCGCGCGCAGATCGGCCATCAGCGTCTCGTAGAACCAGATATTGTGTTCGGTCATCAGCATCGCGCCTAGGATTTCGCCGGCACGGACGAGATGGTGGAGATAGGCGCGGCTCCACGTCGTGCAGACCGGGCAGGCGCAGGATGGATCGAGCGGCCCGGTGTCCTCGCCGAACTTGGCGTTGCGGATATTGATCGGGCCGGCGCGGGTGAAGGCCTGGCCGGTGCGCCCCGAGCGGGTGGGGAGCACGCAATCGAACATGTCGACCCCGCGCTCGACCGCGCCGACGATGTCGTCGGCCTTGCCCACGCCCATCAGGTAGCGGGGCTTGTCGGCGGGGAGCTGGCCCGGCGCGAAATCGAGGCAGTCGAACATCGCCTCCTGTCCTTCACCGACCGCGAGGCCGCCGATCGCATAGCCATCGAAGCCGATATCGGTCAGCGCCTCGGCCGAAGCCTTGCGCAGCCCTTCGTCGAGCGCGCCCTGCTGGATGCCGAAGATGGCGTTGTGTTGCGCGTGCTCGTCGCCCGCGTCGAACGCGTCACGGCTGCGCCTCGCCCAGCGCATCGATCGCTCCATCGCCGCCGCCTGGACCTCGCGGGTCGAGGTGGTCGGCACCAGCTCGTCGAACGCCATGACGATGTTCGAGCCGAGCAGGCGCTGGATCTCGATCGAGCGTTCCGGGCTGAGCAGGTGACGCGAGCCGTCGAGGTGGCTCTTGAAGGAGACGCCTTCTTCGGAGCGCTTGGTCAGCTCGGCGAGGCTCATCACCTGATAGCCGCCCGAATCGGTCAGGATCGGCTTGTCCCAGCCCATGAAGCCGTGCAGCCCGCCGAGCCGGTGAACGCGCTCGGCGGTCGGCCGCAGCATCAGGTGATAGGTATTGCCGAGGATGATGTCGGCGCCCGCCGCGGCGACGTCGCCGGGTTTCATCGCCTTGACGGTGGCGGCGGTGCCGACCGGCATGAAGGCGGGGGTGCGGATCGTGCCGCGCTCCATCGCGATGGCGCCGGTGCGGGCGCGGCCGTCGGTGGCGGTGATGGTGAAGGCGAAACGGGGCGGCGTGGTCATGCCGCCCCGCATAGGCAATTCGTCAGATGCTCGCTACCTGCGCGAAATTGAGCATGTCGACCAGCGTCTGGATCTTGCCGCCGGCGCCCGGTTTCACGTCGATGCCGTCGCTCTTCACATCGGGATCGTGGCGGTTGTTGAGATACGAATTCGGATCGCCCTTGAGCATCCCGATGATCGTCTCGCAGACCAGCCGGCTGCCGAGCTCGCCGAGCCGCTGGCCATCCTGTTGCACCGCCGCCTCGCGCAGGATGTAATACCAAAGCGGGGTGCGGCGATCGAGATAGGTCGAACTCAGCACGTCGGCGATCGCCGGCACCTCGCCGCCGATCAGCTCGGCGGTGGTCAGCGGATAGAGGCCCATCGCGTCGCAAATTCCCTGCGCGGTCGGCACCGACAGATTGTAGCCGCGCAACAGGTTCGACTTGGCGAGATTGGACAGCACCGGATCGTCGCGCCCGGCGAGCGGCAAGGTATCGAGCCCATGCGCGATCTGCGAATCGATCTTGCGCGCGAATTGCAGATGCGCGCCGCCGCGGGCGTAGAACTCGAAATCGATCACCACCGCCTGCTTGATCTGATGCTGGCCGGCGTCGAAATAGAAGCTCTTGGTCGATTGCTTGCCCGGCCCGAGAATCTTGTCGAGCCCGACATTCTGCGTCGTCGCGTTGAGATTGTACGATGGCCGGATCATCGAATGGCCGAAACGGAAGGCGGCGGTGGAGAATTCCAGCGGCATATAGGCGTCGGCATGACCCGCGGTGGCGCCGAAATAGCGCGGGCCGTTGGCCAACGTGTCCTCGACGACGGCGGGATCGCACACCGTTTTCAGATAGTCGTGGACGACGACATACTGATAAGCCCAGCGCGTCAGCGTGCGGGCGCGGATGTGCTTCTGCGCATCGCTCGCCGGATTGGGCTGGCCTGCGCGGATGCGGTTGTAGAAATTGAGGAACGCGCACTGCAACTGGCTGATGTTGATATTTTCGTCATTGCGCATGTCGGGGATGATCGCGACACAATCCTGGTCGCGCGGCACGTCGCGGCGGCTGCCGCTGGCATAGACCTTCAGCCGGTAATCGCTTTCGAATAACTGCTGCGATTCGGATTGGGCGGCGGTCGGGCCGCTGCCGGCGAAGGCGGGCGCGTCACCGAAGACGTTATCGAGATCGAGCTGCGGCCGTCGGCCGTTGTGCAGCTTCGCGACGACGATATCGGGATCGAGCGGCGCGATCGGCTCGGCCTGCCCCAGGAAGGTGAGGGCGATATCGTCGCGATCGGTGCGGGCGGTGATGTCGTGATCGATGAACTGGCCGAAATAGGTGAAGATCGCCGGAATGGCCGAATCGCCCGGTGCTGCCAGGGTATCGCCGGGGGTGCCGATCGCCTGGCCGAGCGCCTTCAAGGCTGCGACGGTATCGGTCGAGCTGGGCAGCAGGCACAATCTGGAATGCGCAACGTCGGGGAACATATAGTCGAATTTGGTCGAAAACAGGATTTCCTGTTCCGAAATGATACCGTCGATATGGCTAATTCTCTCGAACATCGGCTCATCCTCAAGTTAAGCCGCACAAGACCACCCCTTGTCCCGGAATGAGACAAAGTAGAGACTTGAACGAACGCTGTCGTTTTCCTGGCAGTGATCTGTCAGGTAAGTCAGCGGCCCGAGAGAATTTTCTGATTATGCACGAATAATACACGCGCGCGGCTTATCGGCAACATGGATCAAGTCGGTTCGTCGCAACGCGCGGGCGGTGCGGCTCGCCGCGATCGCCTCAGCGGCGGCGGTGGTGGCCGAGCCGTCCGTCGGCCGCGGGCATCGCGCGGATCGTCAGGCATTCGGCGCGGGTGACGGCGCCGTCATGGTCCGTGTCGAGCCGCGCGAAGATGCGCGCTAGATCGGCCTGCAACTCGGCGAGCGTGATGCGGTCGTCATGATCGCCATCGACCTCGAACGGGCTCGGCAGCGCGTTGCGGTCGCCGAGATAGCGCTCGGCCCAGTCGCCATATTGGATATAGCCGATCGAGCCGGCGTGGGTGGTGTCGATCGCCTGGAAACTCCGTGCGACGCAGGCGGTAAGCTCGGTCGCGGTCACGCGTGCATCGCCATCGGCATCGCAGGAGGCGATCAGCATCGCGGCGGGCTCGACCATCATCGTCTGATCGGGCGGCTGCTGCAGGTTCGGCCCGGCCTGCATCATCATCGCGAGCGCGAGCGACAGCATCAGCGGTTCCCTTTGGGCAGCAGCAGGCTGGCGTCGCCATAGCTATAGAAGCGGTAGCCTTCGGCAATCGCATGGCCATAAGCCGCCTGCATCCGCTCCAGCCCCATCAGCGCCGAGACGAGCATGAACAGCGTCGAGCGCGGCAGGTGGAAATTGGTCAGCAGTCCGTCCACGCCCTTGAAACGATAACCCGGCGTGATGAAGATCGCGGTGTCGCCCTCGAACGGGCGGATCACGCCGTCGTCGCCCGCGGCGCTTTCGATCAGCCGGAGGCTGGTCGTGCCGACCGCGATCACCCGGCCGCCGCCGCGGCGCACGGCGTTGAGCCGATCGGCGGTGGCCTGATCGATCCGGCCCCATTCGGCGTGCATGGTGTGATCGGCAGTGTCGTCGGCCTTGACCGGCAGGAACGTGCCCGCGCCGACGTGCAGCGTCAGCGTCGCATGGACGATGCCGGCGGCCTCGAGCGCGGTCATCAGCGCCGGCGTGAAATGGAGCGCGGCGGTGGGCGCGGCGACGGCGCCGGCCTCCCGCGCGAACATGGTCTGATAATCCTCGGCGTCGCGCGCGTCGGTGGGGCGCTTGCTGGCGATATAGGGCGGCAGCGGCATGTGGCCGGCGCGGTCGAGCAGCAGTTCGACGGGCTCGTCGCCGGCGAAATCGAGCGCGAAGCTGCCGTCCTCGGCGCGGTCGCCGGCGGTGGCGGTAACGCCGTGGCCGAAATCGATCGCGTCGCCGTCATGCAGGCGCTTGGCGTTGCGGATGAAGGCGCGCCAGCGGCGCGGCCCCTCGCGCTTGTGGAGCGTCGCGCCGATCGTCGCGTTGCCGCGCTTGCCCTCGAGCTGCGCCGGAATCACCCGCGTATCGTTGAACACCAGCAGGTCGCCTGGCCGCAGGCAGCCGGGCAGATCGCCGACCAGCGCGTCGCGGGTCTCGGCACCCTCGAGCACCAACAGCCGCGCCGAATCGCGCGGGCTCGCCGGGCGCAGCGCGATGCGCTCGGCCGGCAGCGTGAAATCGAAGCGATCGACCTTCATCGCCAGCCGCCCGGGCTTCGGATCACTGGCCGGCGGGGGCCGGCGTCGTTCCGGGCAAGCTCACCGGCGCGCCGAGGCCGGGCGCGGCGGTGGCGGCCGGCGGCTGATACGCGGGCGGATGATCGGCGGCGATATAGGCGTGGACGATCGTCGAGGGCGTCGCCGGCGGCTCGCCACGGTGGATCGCATCGACATATTGCATGCCCGAGATGACGCGGCCGAACACGGTGTATTTCTTGTCGAGCGTCATGTGCGGCTGGAAGACGATGAAGAACTGGCTGTTGGCGCTGTCCTCGGCCTTTTTCTTGGTCGCGTCGTCGGCCTTGTCGGGCGCACTCGACCGCGCCGCGGCGACGGCGCCGCGGACGTGCGGCAGATAATTGAACTCGGCGGGCACGTCGGGCAGCGTCGAGCCGCCGGTGCCGTCTCCCTTGGGATCGCCGGTTTGCGCCATGAAGCCGTCGATCACGCGGTGAAAGGTGAGCCCGTCGTAGAAATGCTGGCGCGTGAGCGTCCTGATGCGATCGACCATCTTCGGCGCGACATCGGGGCGCAGCCAGATGATCACGCGGCCGCCGGTCGACAGATCGAGATAGAGCAGGTTCTGCGGATCGCTCGGCGAGGCGACCGGCGCGCGCGCCTTCACATTGGGATCGATCAGCGCGGTCTGCGAGAATGCGGGGCCGGCGACCACCGCGCCGACAAGCGCGATCAGACTAAGGATAAAACGCATCACTTCCCCGCAGATGTTCTGGACCAGCGGCGCTTAGAGCAATTCGCCGCTTGCGCCAAACTGAACGTGGTGCCGACCCGCGTTACGATCCCTTGCGGCCGATCGCCGCGACGCGCTGTGCAACATCGGCTTTCACCGCGGGCGTGACGAACTTGCCGATATCGCCGCCGAACAGCGCGATTTCCTTGACCAGCCGGCTGGCGATCGGCTGCAACGCGACATCGGCCATCAGGAAGACGGTCTCGATCCGATTGTTGAGCTGCTGATTCATCCCCGCCATCTGATATTCATATTCGAAATCCGCCACCGCGCGCAGCCCGCGTACGATCATGCTGGCGCCTTCGCGCTCGGCGAAATCCATCAGCAGCGAATCGAAGCTGACGACCGGAATGTCGCCGGCGATCCCGGCGACCTCGCGGCGGACCATCGCCATCCGCTCCTCGACCGTGAACATCGGCGATTTCGACGGATTGGTCGTCACGCCGATCACCAGCCGATCGACCAGCTTCGCGCCGCGGCGGATGATGTCCATATGGCCGAGCGTGATCGGATCGAACGTGCCGGGATAAACGCCGGTGCGACTGTACATGCAGGTGTTTCCCTTACCGATCGCGCTCGAGCACGTAGCGGGCGATGGCGCGGAGCAGATCGGCTTCCTCGCCATACGGGCGCAGGTGATCGATCGCCTGATCGACCAGCATCCGCGCCTGTTCGCGCGCGCGATCGAGGCCGAGCAGGCTGAGGAAGGTTTCCTTGCCCTGCGCGCCGTCCTTGCCGAGCCGCTTGCCGACCGCGGCTTCGTCGCCGGTCGCATCGAGGATGTCGTCGGCGATCTGGAAGGCGAGGCCGATGTCGCGGGCGTAGCCGCGCAGGCTGGTGCGGCCTTCGAGCGGCACGTGGCCGAGGATCAACCCGGCTTCGACCGAGCAGGCGATCAGCGCGCCCGTCTTCAGCGCCTGTAGCCGCGTTACGGTATTGAGATCGAAGCTCGCCTTTTCGGCCTCGAGATCCATCATCTGCCCGCCCGCCATGCCGGCGGGGCCCGAAGCGCGGGCGAGATCGAGCACCAATTCGGCGCGCACGAACGGATCGGGATGGGTGGCGGGCTCGGCGAGGATTTCGAAGGCGAGCGCGTGGAGACTGTCGCCGGCGAGGATCGCGGTGGCTTCGCCGAACGCCTTGTGCGCGGTAGGCTTGCCGCGGCGCATGTCGTCATCGTCCATCGCCGGCAGATCGTCGTGGATCAGCGAATAGACGTGGATGCATTCGATCGCGAGTGCGGCATGGGCGGCGCAATCCCGGTC
This sequence comes from Sphingomonas koreensis, assembly GCA_006438735.1. Classification (GTDB taxonomy): domain Bacteria; phylum Pseudomonadota; class Alphaproteobacteria; order Sphingomonadales; family Sphingomonadaceae; genus Sphingomonas; species Sphingomonas koreensis_A. Next base: position 1,502,719 of record RCZF01000001.1, read on the forward strand.
GACCGCGAACAACTGGCTGGAAGCGAACACCAGGAGCGGGCGGAGCCGCTTGCCGCCACCGATCGCGGCGTGGCGCATCGCGCGGTACAGATCGGCGCGCGAATCGTCCGGCACCGCGAGCAGCGTATCGAAGCGGCGATCAATTTCAGCCGAGACCTGCGCTAGCGCGTCGCTCAGCATCGTGTCGCGCGCGCCCACCAAGTCACTGGCCATCGAACGGCGCGGTCCCGGCCGGGCGGCCCTCGGCGTCGAGCCTGATCGCCTCGATCCGCGCCTGCGCCGCATCGAGCCGATCGGCGCAGCGCTGGCGCAATCGGTTGCCGCGCTCGTACAGATCGATCGCATCGGCAAGCGGCGTATCGCCGCTTTCGAGCCGGCCGACGATCGTTTCGAGTTCGCGCAGGGCTTGTTCGAAGCTCAGGTCTTCGATGGCGGGATCGGCGTGCATGCCGCCCGTATGCGGCAGCGCGGAGAGGCTGGTCAAGGATACCTCGCGCCGACGCTGCGTTGACGGGTGGACATCTTACAGGAGCCTTCATGTTCACCAGCATCAATCCCGCGACCGGCGACGCCGGCGAATCCTTTGCCGAGCTGACCGCGGCCGAGATCGAAACCCGCGTGCAGCGCGCACACGACGCGTTCCGCGACTGGCGCACCACCGATTATGCGACGCGCGCCGATCTGCTCGAAAAGATCGCCGAACAGTTCGAGGCGAACAAGCATCGCCTGGCTGAGATCGCCACGCGCGAAATGGGCAAGACGCTGAAATCATCGCTCGCCGAGGTCGAGAAATGCGCCGGCGGTTTTCGTCATTATGCCCAGAACGGCGCGGCGATGCTGGCCGACCGCGCGTTTGCGGTCGGCACCGGCACGGCGACCGCGCGCTGGCTGCCGAGCGGCCCCGTGCTGGCGGTGATGCCGTGGAATTTTCCTTATTGGCAGGTCGTGCGCTTCGCCGCGCCGACGATCATGGCGGGCAATGTCGGGCTGCTCAAACATGCGTCGAGCGTGCAGGGCGTGGCCGCCGCGATCGAGGAAATGATCGTCGCCGCCGGCGCGCCGGCCGGGCTGTTCCAGAATCTGGCGATCAAATCCGACAAAGTCGCCGGCCTGATCGCCGACGATCGCATCGTCGCGGTGACGCTGACCGGTAGCGAAGGCGCCGGGATGAAGGTCGCCGAGGCGGCTGGGCGCGCGCTGAAAAAGGTCGTGCTCGAACTCGGCGGGTCCGATCCGTTCATCGTCATGCCCTCGGCCGATCTCGACAAGGCGGCGGAGACGGCGGTCAAGGCGCGGATCCAGAACTCCGGCCAATCGTGCATCTGTGCCAAGCGCATGATCGTCCACGCCGACGTCTATGACGCGTTCATGGACAAATTCTGCGCCGGGATGAAGGCGGTCAAGGCCGGCGATCCGATGGCGGACGACACCGACATGGGGCCGTTGTCGAGCGAGGCACAGCGCCAGACCGTGCTCGATCAGCTCGAGGCGATCACCGCCGCCGGCGCGACGCTGCTGTTCGGCGGCGAGGCGCTGCCAGGCAAGGGCGCTTATATGTCGGCCGGCGTGCTGGTCGATGTGCCGCTCGACGACAAGGTCGCGCATGAGGAGCTGTTCGGCCCGGTCGCGATGGTGTTCAAGGCCGCCGACATCGACGCGGCGATCCGCATCGCCAACGACGTGCCGTTCGGGCTGGGGTCGAGCGTGTGGACCAGCGACGCCGCCGAACAGGAGCGGTTCGCGCGCGATATAGAGGCGGGGATGACCGCGATCAACCAGATGCTGGCGAGCTCGCCAGAGGCGCCGTTCGGCGGCGTCAAGCGGTCAGGCCATGGCCGCGAGCTCGGCCCCTACGGGCTGCACGAATTCATGAACCTGAAGACGGTGGTGCGGTAAGCGACTCCGCCCCCCGGCATTCACGCCGCAGCGGCGAGCGCGGGGGCCTCGTCGTTCTGGTTGATCGGGGCCGAAACCGCGGCTGCGGCCGGGATGGGGCGCTTGACCGGCACGAGCAGGCGCGACAGCGCCACCGCGACGCCGAGCGCGGCATAGGCCGCGATCACCGCGACCGGGTTCCACAGCAGGGCGACGGCAAGCGCGACGCGCAGATAATTGGCGTTGAACCCAAACGCCTGGCCGACGCCTTCGCAAACGCCGAACAGCGTGTCGGGGCGGTTGAAGAGCGATGAGGACTGTTGCACGATGATCTCCCTAAGCGGTCGGGAGAACACTTAGCAACGCCCGTGCCAAAGAGATTATACCTTGTAATTACAGATATTTACTTGATCTAGGGGGCGAAGCATCCGCGCACGATCTGCGAAGCGCGCCAGATATTGGCGAGCGACGCCACCGAAGATCGGATTCCGTTAGGGGGTTTGGTGATGGGACGTGGTGACTTCGGCGACGAGGTCCTTGCGGCTCAATTTGCCGATCATCGTCTTGGGCAAGGCGGCGCGGACAACGACCTGATCGACACGCTCGTGCTTGCCGAGCTGCGGGTTGAGCCAGCCGCGCAGCGCTTCGCCGGTGGCGGCGGCGCCGGCTTCGAGCGTGACGTAAGCGCGCGGCTGCTCGCCGCGATAGGCGTCGGGCAGGCCGATCACCAAGGCCTCGCGCACCGCCGGGTGGTGATAGAGGACGGCCTCGATCTGGCTGGGAAAAACCTTGAACCCGCCGACCGCGATCATGTCCTTCAGCCGATCGACAATGCGAATGAAGCCGTCGCCATCGATGGCGCCAACGTCGCCGGTGCGCAGCCAGCGCCGCCCATCGGTATCGGCGACGAACACCTCGGCATCGGCGTCGGGCCGGTTCCAATAGCCCTGCATGATTTGCGGGCCGCTTGCGACGATCTCGCCGGGTTCGCCGTCCGGCGGCGGACGCGTCGCATCCTCCTTGTCGACCAGGCGGACGTGCGTGCCCGGGATCGGCTGGCCGATGCTGCCGGGCTTGCCCTCGGCCTCATAGGGGTTCGAGGAAATCACCCCCGAGCTTTCCGACAGGCCATAGCCCTCGATCAGGGTCGCGCCGGTCGCCGCCGCGAATTTGGTCTTGAGCTCGGGCGGCAGCGGCGCGCCGCCGGAGATGCAGACGCGCAGATGCGCGAAATCGGTTCGGCCCAGCTTGGGATGATCGAGCAGCGCCTGATACATCGTCGGCACACCGGGCAGCGCGGTCGCGCGCGTGCGCCCGATCGCCGCGAGCACTTGCCCGGCATGGAAGCGCGGCAGCAGCACGATCGTCCCGCCGCTCACTACGGTGCGGTTGAGCACGCAGGTGTTGGCGAAGACGTGGAACAGCGGCAGCACGCCGATGATACGGTCTTCGGCGCCCGGTTGCGGATCGATCGCCGCGACCTGCCGCGCGTTGGCCGACAGATTCTGGTGGCTGAGCATCGCGCCCTTGGGCGTGCCGGTGGTGCCGCCGGTATATTGGATCAGCGCGATGTCGCGCATCGGATCGATCGTCGGCGCGGGACAGGCGCCGTCGTTGTCGATCAGCGCGGAGAAGGCGGTGATGCGCGGATCGTCAGGCCGCTTGGCGACTTCCTTGCCGCGGAACAGCCGATAGAACAGCGATTTCGCCGGCGGCAGCGCGCCGGCGACCGAGCCGACCACCAGCCGTTCGAGGCTGGAGCTGTCGAGCACCTGAAGCGCCGTCGGCAGCAGCGCGGTGGCGGACAGCGTGAACAGCAGCCGCGTGCCCGAATCCTCGACCTGATGCGCCAGCTCCGCCGCGGTATAGAGCGGCGAGAAATTGACCACCGTCGCGCCGAGCTTGAGCACGCCGTAATAGGCCGCGAGATAATGCGGGGCGTTGGGCAGGAATAGGCCGATCCGGTCGCCCGGCCCATAGCCGAGCGCGCGCAGGCCGCAGGCAACGCGGTTCGCGCCGTCCTGCGTTTCGGCATAGCTATAGTGGCGGCCAAGGAAATCGATCAGCGGCGCTTGAGGATGATCGGCGACCGCGCGGTCGAACAGATCGACCATCGAAAGCGGGGGAAATTCAGTGTCCCAGCGGGTCGGGTGACGATAGGCGCTGCGCCAGACGGCTTCGGGATCGCTCATTGACACAGGTGTAAGCAACGCGCCCGGGGGGCGCAAGTCAGCCGGCGTCGATCAGCCGGTGGCTGCTCCAGGTCCACAGGAACGAGACCGCCACGCCGCCGAGATCGACCGCCGCCTGCACGCGGTGCGGCGCGGGATCGGACTGGTCCTGCGTGAGGATACGGATCTCGGCAGAGGGATGGCGCGCGGCGAGCAGCAGGATCGCGAGCACTGCCACCATCAAACCGATCTGCCTGTTGCGCATCGTTGCCCGTCCTCCCGAGCCGCAATCATTACGCCAATGGTGGTTAACCGACAAGCGAATCCGGTTTTCGTGAAGGCCGCACCGGCCCGTTCCCCCACCCCGCCACCCACAGGATAATGTCATCGGGTGGCCGGGTGAGGGAGCGGGCCGGTGCGGCGCCGAAAATCACGCGGCGTAGGCGACCGAATAAGCGGCGCGGGCACGATCGCGGCCGTCGGCCTTGGCGTCGAACAGCGCGCGATCGGCGGTGCAATAGAGCAATTTCCAATGCGCTTCGCTGAGCAGCGGGCCGGTGCACAGCCCGATGCTGGCGGTGACGGTGAGATCGAACGGCATGCGTTCGGCGCGCAGCCGGGCGAGGATCGCGTCGGGCTCGAGCCCGGTCGCGGCCGGCGCCACGATAGCGAATTCCTCGCCGCCGATCCGCGCGACCAGCGCATCCGCCGGCGCGGCCATGCGCAATGCTCGGGCGAACAGCCGCAGCACTTCGTCGCCGCCGTCATGGCCGAGCGTATCGTTGACGCGTTTGAAATGATCGATGTCGGCGATCAGCAGCGTTTGCTCGCCGGTGCGGCCGATCGCCTCACGCAGGAACGCGCGGCGGTTGAGCAGCCCGGTCAGCGGATCGGTGTCGGCGAGCAGCCGGGCGGCGGCTTCCTGGATGCGCGCATCGTCACGATCGCGGCTGAGCAGATGAATGCGATACGCGATCGCCAGCGACGAGACGATCGTCTCCATCGTCATCGAGACGATCGTCGAATTGTCGAGCCAGAAGCTCCACGGAATGGCGTGAAAGGTGTTGGCGATGCGCACGCAGGCCAGCGCGATCGGCGCCGCCCAGCCGATCGCGAACAGCCACAGGAAATTGCTGCGCAGCCGCCACGCGCGCCACAGAATCGGTACGACGATCGCGATCAGGCCGAGGAAGGTGACGGCATAGAGCCGATCGATCAGCCAGATCTCCATCGGCGCGAACAGCGCGAACAGCACCGCCGGCGTCAGCACCGCGATCATCGCGATGCGGCTTGCCGGTCGCAGCCAGCCGAAAAAGATCCGATCCTCGAAAAAGGCGCGCGCGAAGGCGACCGCCGACGCGGCGGAGATCGCCAGCAGCAGATAATTGATCCGCAGACGATCGTTGTTGTCCATGCCGGGAACGATCCAGGCGAGCGCGCCGGACGAGAATATGGCATAAAGCAGCAGCGCGCCGATCATCACACAATAGGGCGGCTGGAATCGGTAGTTGAGCGCGCCCCATAGCGCGAGATTGTACATCAGCAGCGCGAGGCACAGCCCGACAAAGCCGGCATAGAGCGCGCCGAGCTTTAGGTTCGATTGGCCGGCTTCGTACGAGTCGGAAATGCGCGCGCCGAGCAGAACGCCGCGCAGATTGGCGGATCCCTCGACGTGCCACAGCAGCCGCACCAGCGGGACGGTGGAGGGCGGCGTTTGATGCTGGACGATCGCGCCGAGCTGGATGTGGCGGGAAAGCGCGCGGCTGTCATCGACGAAGCGGTAGATGCGGCCATCGGCGTAGAGCGCGTAAAGCGTCGTCTTTTGCTGCCACAGGCTGGCGGTGCGGATTTCGTGCGGCGAGCGCGTATCGATCCGCGAAAACGGCATCGAGCGGATCCAGAAATCGCCGCTGCCGAAATCGGTCTGCGGCGTCGCGCAATCGAAGCCGCCGGGCTGGCGCAGCAGTTTTTGTGGCGTCATGCCCGGCACCGCGCGGGCGATGCAGGTGGGTATCGGTTGGCCGACATCGCCGACAGCCGCGCAAGCCGGCTGCGCGCTCATCATCAAGATGAGCGCCGCCAACGCGCGTAACGCCCAATGTCCGATCGATTCCCCCGCCATGCGCTCGTGCTAAACGAGGAGAGCAAACAGACGGTAAATGCCGCGCGATTTGTTTTGATAGCGAAACGGTAAGTCGGCGCGTTCAGGCGGCGTCATCGCCGGACCGAGCGCCGTGGCGGACGCCGGTGATGATCACCGTCTCCCCGTCGACGTTGTAGCGAATCAGATAGGGATAGATCAGCTCAATCTGCCGCAAGCCATCGCCGATCGGCCGGCCGCGGTGGGGAAATTCGGACAAGCTGTCACCGGCATCCAGAATGCGCTGGGCAAGCCGGCGACCGGCGATAGGATTGAACGGATCAATATAGTCGATGATGGCGTCGATATGGGCAAGCGCGGCGTCGGTCCAAACAACCCGAGCTACTATTCGCCGATGTTTGGCCGAGGACGGCGCGTCCCATTGATATAGTCGGTCAGCCACGTCTTGACTGCTTCGTGGCTGATCAGCCGACGTTCGCGGATGTCGTCGAGCGCGCGAGCGTCGGCGGCCGCTTCGGCGGCCTCATCGACCTGATCGAATATCGAAGGCTCGGGCTTCATGAAGCTTTCATATCATCGCCAGGCCCGTAGCAACAGGCGGGACCGGCGTTTTGGCTCCGATCCCGACCCGATCATTTGGCGGCGATCTTTTCGGCCTTCTTGCCGCCGCCCTTCTTGGGCTTTTTTGGCGCCGCGGGGGTGATTTCGAACGACAGCGCGCCGTCCTTCATCTTCACCGTCACCTCGCCGCCGTGGACGAGCTTGCCGAACAACAATTCCTCGGCGAGCGGCTGCTTGATCTTCTCCTGGATCAATCGGCCCATCGGGCGGGCGCCATAGAGCTTGTCATAGCCCTTTTCGGTCATCCACGCCTTCGACGCATCGTCGAGCTGGATGTGGACCTGGCGATCGGCCAGCTGCAGTTCGAGCTGCAGGATGAACTTGTCGACCACGCGGGCAACCACCTCGGGCGGCAGATAGCCGAACGGCACGATCGCATCGAGGCGGTTGCGGAACTCGGGCGTGAACATCTTCTTCACCGCCTCTTCGTCCTCGCCCTCGCGCGTGACCGCGCCGAAGCCGACGGCCTCGCGCGCCATGTCCGACGCGCCGGCATTGGTCGTCATGATCAGGATCGTGTTCCTGAAATCGACCGTCTTGCCGTGGTGATCGGTGAGCTTGCCGTTGTCCATCACCTGCAACAGGATGTTGAACAGGTCGGGATGCGCCTTCTCGATTTCGTCGAGCAGCAGCACCGAATGCGGGTTCTGATCGACCGCATCGGTGAGCAAGCCGCCCTGATCGTACCCCACATACCCGGGAGGCGCGCCGATCAGCCGGCTGACCGAATGGCGCTCCATATATTCGCTCATGTCGAAGCGCTGCAGCGGAATGCCCATGATCGAGGCGAGCTGGCGCGCCACCTCGGTCTTGCCGACACCCGTAGGCCCGGTGAACAGGTAATTGCCGATCGGCTTGTCGGGATCGCGAAGCCCCGCGCGGGCGAGCTTGATCGCCGACGACAGCTTCTCGATCGCCGCATTCTGGCCGAACACGACGCGCTTCAGATCGGTGTCGAGCGTCGCCAGCGCGGCGGTATCGTCGGCCGAAACCGATTTCGGCGGAATCCGCGCCATCGTCGCGATCACCGCCTCGATTTCCTTGGGCGTGATCGTCTTGCGGCGCTTCGACGGGGCAACCAGCATCTGCATCGCGCCGACTTCATCGATCACGTCGATCGCCTTGTCGGGCAGCTTGCGGTCATTGATGTAACGCGCCGACAGCTCGACCGCGGTCTTGATCGCATCGGGCGTGTATTTGACCGAATGATGCGCCTCGAACGCCGAACGCAGGCCGGTGAGGATCTTGATCGTGTCCTCGACGGTCGGTTCGTTGACGTCGATCTTCTGGAAGCGCCGCAGCAACGCGCGGTCCTTCTCGAAATGGTTGCGGAATTCCTTGTAGGTGGTCGATCCGATGCAACGGATCGTGCCGCCCGAGAGCGCGGGCTTGAGCAGGTTCGATGCGTCCATCGCCCCGCCGCTGGTCGCGCCGGCGCCGATCACGGTGTGGATCTCGTCGATGAACAGGATCGCGTCGGGCAGCTTTTCGAGTTCGGTGACGACCGCCTTCAGCCGCTCCTCGAAATCGCCGCGATAGCGCGTGCCGGCGAGCAGCGCGCCCATGTCGAGCGAATAGATCACCGCGGGGAGCAACACCTCGGGCACGTCGCCCTCGACGATCTTGCGCGCCAGACCCTCGGCGATGGCGGTCTTGCCGACGCCGGGATCGCCGACATAAAGCGGGTTGTTCTTCGAGCGACGGCACAGGATCTGCACGGTCCGATCGACTTCGGCACTGCGCCCGATCAGCGGATCGACCTTGCCGTTCTTCGCCTTCTCGTTGAGATCGACGGTGAATTGCTTGAGCGCGCTTTCGCTCTTGCCCTTGTCGCTTTTCGACGATTTCTCCTCTTCCGCGCCCTTCACGTCGCGAGGCTCGGGAGCGGCGCCGCCCTTGCCGACGCCGTGACTGATGAAGCTGACGGCATCGAGGCGGCTCATATCCTGCTGCTGGAGGAAGTAGACGGCATAGCTCTCGCGTTCGCTAAACAAGGCGACCAGCACATTGGCGCCGGTCACTTCGTCGCGGCCCGACGACTGGACGTGCAGGATCGCGCGCTGGACGACGCGCTGAAACCCGCTGGTCGGCGAGGGATCGGTGGCGGCATCGACCTTGAGCGCATCGAGCTCGGTATCGAGATAATGGGTGACGGTCGCCTTGAGGTCGCCGAGATCGACGTTGCACGATTCCATTACCTTGGAGGCGTGTTCGTCGTCGATCAGCGCGAGCAGCAGGTGCTCGAGCGTGGCGTATTCGTGGCGCCGCGTCGAGGCGGCTTCGAGTGCCTTGTGCAGCGTGCTTTCAAGCGCGGAGGCGAAGGATGGCATTACGGTTTCACTCCATGCGGGCCGCAGAAACGCGCGGCCCTTTGCCCTAATGTCGGGTGTCGGGCCGCTCGCATCAAGCGCTGGCCGGTGGCGCCGCCGTGTCGGGCTGAGCCCGGCGCGAGGGCGCGGTTCGCGCTCATCGTTTGAATAACTGATCAGCGCTTGCGCGATGGTTAACGGCGCGATCCTTGTGCCGCCTGACACGCGCTATTTCGGCCTCGAGATCGGCGACGCGCTGGTCGAGCTCCTTGACCGACAGTGGATCGAGATCCTGCCGGGCGAGCAGCGCGACCGGATCATCGGCCGCGCGCGGGAGATTCTCGTCGGAATCCATGCGCGAGAACGTTGACCGCGCGGCGGCTGATGTCAATAAGGCGCGGGTCACGGGGGGACATCCAACAATGCGCGCGTATCCCGATACGATGAAGGCGATCGATCCCGAAGCAGCGGGCGGTCCGGAAGTGCTGGTGATCGTCGACCGGCCGGTGCCGCAGCCCGGCCCGGGCGAAGTGCTGATCAAGGTCGCCGCGGCCGGGGTCAACCGGCCCGATGTGCTGCAACGCAAGGGCGGCTACCCGCCGCCGCCGGGTGCTCCCTCGTTTCCGGGGCTCGAGGTGGCGGGCGCCGTGGTCGAACTCGGCGAGGGTGTCGACAGCCTCGTCGAAGGGCAGGCGGTGTGCGCCTTGCTCGCCGGCGGCGGCTATGCCGAATACGCCGTCGCGCCGGCCGGGCAATGCCTCGGCGTGCCCGATGCGCTGACCATGATCGAGGCGGCGGCGATGCCCGAGACCTTGTTCACGGTGTGGACCAACCTGTTCGAGCGCGCTTATGCGGTGGAGGGCGATACCGTGCTCGTCCACGGCGGCACGTCGGGCATCGGCACGATGGCGATCAAGCTCGCCAATCTGTTCGGGCTGACGATCATCGTGACGGCGGGGTCCGACGACAAATGCGCGAAGGCCCGGGCGATCGGCGCCGATCATGCGATCAATTACAAGACGCAGGATTTCGTTGCGCGGGTGAAGGAGATCACCGGCGGCAAGGGCGTCGCCGCGGTGATGGACATGGTCGGCGGCGATTATGTCGCGCGCAACCTGCAATGCCTAGGCGACGACGGCCGCCACGTCTCGATCGCGGTGCAGCGCGGTGCCGACGCGACGATCCCGGTGTTCGAGATAATGCGCCGGCGGCTGACGCTGACCGGATCGACGCTGCGCCCGCGCGATACGAGCTTCAAGAGCCTGGTGGCGGACGAGCTCGCCGGGATCGTCTGGCCGCATGTCGAGGCGGGGCGCCTGAAGCCCGAGATCGACGCGACCTTCCCGCTGGCGCAAGCGGCGGACGCACACCGCCGGATGGAAGCGGGCGACCATGTCGGGAAGATCGTGCTGACGATGGGGTGAGGCATCGTTTTCAACGCGATGTGTGGTGTTCGACGGCACCCTAAGGAGCGCGGTTCTTCGCTACCGCGTCCCGCAGGCCTGTGGCACGCCGATTGCCATTGCCAGCGACAGCCCATGCCGTTCCTGCCGTTGCAAGACGCCGAGCGGGCGATGCGGCTGCTGCGTCAGCGCGCCGGGACCCTCGGCGTCGATCCGCACAAGATCGGCGTGATCGGCTTTTCGGCCGGCGGGCATCTGGTGACGGCGATCAGCAACGCGACCGGACGCAGCTACGCGCCCGTCGATGCCGCCGATCGGCTGAGCGCGCGGCCCGATTTCGCGATGCCGATCTATCCCGGCCATTTGTGGTCGGGCGACGGCGGGCCCGGCGAGAACGCCGTCAAGCTGTTCGGCTTCGATCCCGTCCGCGCCGACGGCCCACCCGCGTTCATCGTCCAGGCCGAAGACGATCCAGTCGATGACGTGCGCAATTCGATCAGCTATTTCCTCGCGCTCCGGGAGAAGAAGGTGCCGGCCGAGATGCACCTCTATGCGCACGGCGGCCACGCCTTCGGCCTGCCCGACCGATCGGCCGATCACCCAATGGCCCACGCTCGCCGAAACATGGCTGCACACCATCGGCATGCTCTGAAGCGCCGTTGCGCCGATCGCGGCGTGACCCCATAGTTTCCCGGGCGGCGCTGCGGCGCCTTGGAGGGGGAAAACGATGCTCGTCGTCACCATGATTGCGCTGTGGCTGACCCTGCTGGCCGCGCCGGAAACGCCGATCGCCAAGGCGCTGCGCCGCGCGCTGATCGATTATCCCGCCGCGCGGATCACCGCCACCCATGTCCGCGCCGCGATCGCCTTGACGGTGGCGCTGCTGCTCGGGCTCGGCCTGGATTGGCTGATCGGCGGCGACTTCGGTCGGGTCATCGCCTTCGCCAGCCCCGATGCACTGGCCTGGCTCGCCTCGTTCGAGGTGAGCGCCTATCTCGATATCGCCGCCGCAGCGGTTGTGGCCGCCTCTACGGTGCGGCTCAGATCGGTCGCCGGCGCGGTCGTCGCGCTACGGCGTCGTCTGCCGCGCGGGGCCCGGCGGCGCGCCCCGCGCACCCGCGCCGATCGCCCCGCCGCCCGCAACGACAATGACGCGGATCGACCGGCGCCGGCGCGCGCCGCCTAATATCACCGCTTGGCCAGATATTTATCGAACCAGGCGATCGTCCGCTTCTGCGCGTCGTCGCGGTGCTCGGGGTCCCGGATGCCGTGGCCTTCGCCGGGGTAGATCACCAGGCTCACCGGCACGCCCTGATCCTTCAGCGCATGCCACCATTCGATCGATTGCGTCGGCGGCACCTCGATGTCGCGCTCGCCGACGTAAATGAAGGTCGGGGTGTGCGCCTGCTTGGCGAAATTGACCGCCGACACCGCATTATAAGCGGCGGGATCGTCATACATCGTCTTGCCGAAATAGGGCAGCATCCACTGATCGATGCCGTTGGTGCCATAATAGCTGATCCAGTCGCTCAAGCCGGCATCGGCGACCAGCGCCTTGAAGCGATTGGTCTGGGTGTTGGCCCACATCGCCATGAAGCCGCCGTAGCTACCGCCCATCAGCCCCAGCCGCGCATCGTCGATCGGCGCGACCTTTTCGACCGCGTCGACGCCGGCGAGGATGTCCTTCAGATCGCCGCCGCCGAAATCGCGCTTGTTCGCGCTGACGAAGGCCTCGCCCTGGCCATAGCTGCCGCGCGGATTGGGCAGGAACAACGCATAGCCCGCGCCGAGCAGATCGACATAGCTGCCGCTGCTGGCGAAGAACGGCGTGCTCGCCGCCGCCGGGCCGCCGTGGACGACGGTGATCATCGGCATCTTGCCCTTGGGCGCCTGGCGCGGCGTCAGCAGCCAGCCTTGCACATTGCGCCCGTCGCTCTGCCAGGTCACGCTCTGCGCCTTCACCGCCGGCGCGACGCCGTCGTTTTCATGCGTGATCGCGCGCGGCGCGGTGACGGCGCCGGCATAGATCGCCGGCGCATGTTCGAAATCCTGCACCACCGCCGCCATCTGGCGGCCATCGGCGCTGAGCGCGATACGGCCGTCGCCCGCCGACACGGTTGCCGCGCGCTGCCACAGTGTCGTCTGGTGCCCATCGGCGATCCGCGTCACCTGCGCCTGATCGCCGGCCAGCGCGGTCGTCACGATGCCGCCCGGCAGCCAGAACAGCGACGTGTTGGTGCTGGTCGATCCCGCCGTCAGGTCGGTCGGCGTGCCGCCGGCGAACGGCACGGTGTAGATATCACCGCCGACCGAGCCGAAATCGCTCATCAGCCCGCCGATATAGGCGACGCTCTTGCCGTCGGGCGACACCCGCGGGAAATTGATCTGCGTCGCCGGCTTGGCGATCGATCGGACCGCGCCGCTGCGCGCATCGACCGCGTCGAGCGTCGCCACCCACCAATTGTCGTCGCCATTGCCCAGCGCGGAGGTGACGACGAAGCTGCGCCCGTCGGGCGCCCAATCATATTCGTAGATATAGCGCCCGGCCGGCGACACCGGCTTCACCGCGTCGGCAGTCACCGTGCCGCCTGCGTCGAACACCGCGATCCGCCGCTCGTCGCTATGCTCGCCGATCTCGCCGACCTGGCGGACGCCGGGCTGCGTCGCGCCGGCCTCCTTAGCCGCGCCGAGCGTGACGAGCAGCGCGATGCGCTTGCCGTCGGGCGAGAAGCGCGGCGCCGACGCGATGCCCTTGATCGTCGCCACCGTGTGCGGATCGCCGCCGTCGCTCGTCTCGAGCAGCACCGCGCCCGATGTCTTGTCGCGCGCGAGGAACGCGATCGCGCCGGTGCGGCCGAACGTCAGGTCGGAATAATCGCAGCTCTTGCACGGATCGATCGTCGCCAGCACGCGGCCGTCGCTCGCCGATCGCGTGACGATCGCGTCATGCCCGTCCGCGCCTTCCTCCACCGCGGCGACGCGGCTGCCATCGGCCGATAGCGCGACATCGCCATAGGAATGCGCCGCGGCCGCCAGGGCCGGCGAGGAAACGGTCAGCAGGGCGGCGGCGAGGATCAGGCGCATCGGCGAAAAGCTCCGGCAAAAGACGTGATCCCCGCCGCATAGCATAGCGTGCTCGCGCGGCAATCGTGCGCACGCAAAAACGGGCTCCGCCGATACGGCGGAGCCCGTTGCGGCCCGAACGCCCGTCACCGGGCGTCATCGTCAGTCGGCGGCGTGCCTCGCCGGCTGGGGCCGCTTGGCCGGTTGATGCGCCGCGGCGTGCGGCTTGGCGGCGGCGGGCTGGCGCGGTGGCGCGGCCGGGCGCGCCCTGGCCGGCTGCGCCGCCCGGACGGGCTTGGCGACCCGCGCCGGTTGCGACGCTCTGACGTGCTCCGCTCGTTGCGGGCGCGCGGCCGCTGCGTGCGCCTTCGCCTGGGCGGCTTGCGCGCGGGCCTGCGTCTGCTGCGCCTTCACCGCGGTGGCGCGCTGCGTCTTGGCGGCCGCTTGCTCGCGTGCCCGCGCCTGCGTCTGCTGGGCCTGCGCCTTGGCGGCGGTTGCTCGCGCGGCCTTGGCCTGCGCCTCGGCATGCGCGCGCTGCTGGCTCTGCTGCGCGCGTGCCTTGGCCGCATCGGCGGCGTGCGCCTTGGCCTGTTGCTGCGCCGCCTTCTGCTTCAGCCGCGCCGCATCGGCGCGGGCGCGCTGCTGCTGATGCGCGGCTTGCGGCTGCTGCGCGTGCTGGCGCGGATCGGCCTGCTGATGCTGGCGATCCTGCTGCGCCTGCTGTTGACGCTGCTGCTGTTGGCGTTGCTGCTGCTGGGCGTTTTGCTGCGCGCGTTGCCGCTGATCGTCCTGGCGCCCGCGCTGCTGATCCTGCTGGCGCTGCTGCGCCTCCCGGCGGCGCTGGTCCTGTTGGCGCTGGTCCTGTTGGCGCTGATCCTGCTGACGTGCCTGCTGCTGGCGCTGGTCCTGCTGCGCACGCTGGCGCTGCTCAGCCTGCTGCTGCCGGTCGCGATCCTGCTGATAGAGCCGCGGCGGCGTGCCGCGTTCGCCCTGCGTGCGCCACGCGTCATAACGCTGCGAGGCTTGCTGGCGCTCGCGCTGCTCGTCGCGCCAATGCGCCGCCTGCTGGTCGGCGGCGCGGCGACGGTCGGCGTCCTGCGCGGCGTCGCGTGCACGCGACCGCTCGATCTCGGCGCGGCGCGAATCCCACTGCGCAGCGGAAACCCCGCGGCGGTTGCCATGCCGCGACGACGCATAGAGCCCGCGCGCCCGCGCATAATAACGCGACGCATCGCCGCGCCGCCGCGCCGCGTCGGCCGACGACAACTGCCGCCCGCCCGAACCGTAAACCGCGACCAGATTGCCGCCCGAATAGGCATAGCCGTAATCGGCGCCGCGGACGTAATAAGGCTGCTGCTGGCCCGGCTCGTAATAATAATAGCGATAGCCGCCGTCGATCGGCTCGGCGAAGGTCTCATAGCCGTCGCCGGTCTGCCACGCCCACGGCTCGACGCCGTCCGACGAGTCGAAATAATAATCGGGCGGCGCATCGCCAATCACCTGGTTGAGCGCATTGGCGCGGTCGTAATAGGCGTAATCCCCACCCGCGGCGGGCTGCGCCACCGGGATCGGCGCCGCGGCCGGCAGAGCCGACGCCGCCGGCGCGGTCTGCACCGGCGCGGCCGGCGCGTCGGTCAACGGCACTGCCGGCGGCAGCGGCGGCAGCGCGGCGACGTCGCCCGCGCCGGCTTGGCCGTTGGTGAGCTGTGTGGCCTGATCCTGGTTCGCCGCCGGATTGCATGCGGATAACGCCAGCGCGACAGCGAACAGGCTCACCACCGGGGCGAGCGCCAGCCGGCCGGAATTTTTCAGGGTCGTCTTGGACATCGTCACGCCTTTCGATCGGATCATTGGGTCGAGGCGTAGCTTTCCGGCGATGAACGGTGCGTGGCGCGCCCGTTCATCGTGCGGCAGGCTTGCCATTGTCGGAAAAACCTCGGCCTCAGTGGCGCGCCGCTCCCGTCGCATCGCCGCGATCGACGCCGTCGCCGGCCGCGCCGAAGATCCGATCGAGCGCCGCATTGGCCGCCGCGCCGACCACGCCGCCGATCTGCGCCGCCATCCGCGCACCGACTTCCTGGGCGTCGACCGCGCCCTTCATCGCCTCGCCGGTCGCGCCGCGCACCGCGTCCTTCTTGGCCAACGCCGCGCCAGCGGCGACCAGCCCGGCGGCAAGCAGTTCGCGCCCCAGCGGCGAATTGACCTTGGCGAGCAGCTCGCCGCCCGATTTGCGCACCTGTTTCGGGATCTTCACGCCGCCGATCGTCTTGGGCAGTTTGGTCGTCTTGCTTCTTTTCTTCGCCATGATCCGGCCTCCATCACTGGGTAAGCGCGAAAGACGGGCGAGCGGGCGGGCAGTTCCCTTGCCACCGCGCGTCCATTGCCGGTTCATCCGCGTTACACATAATCGCGCGCAACTGCGCCGGAGTCCATAACCCCCTGTTCGTTGCCAAGGAGTTGTCATGTCCATCCTCGCCCTCGCCCTGACGCTGGCTGCGCCGGAGACGATCAAGGCCGATATCGCCGGCACCTGGCGCACGCAGAACGACAAGGCGCTGGTTCATATCGCGCCGTGCGGCGACGCGTGGTGCGGCCGCATCGTCAAGCTGCTCAAGCCGGTGTCGTATCAAAAGAGCCATGATCTCAACAATCCCGATCCGGCGCTGCGCGGCCGCCCGATCGTCGGCATCACGATCCTGACCGGCTTCCACCGCGAGGACGGAGAATGGCGCGGCCAGGTCTATGATCCGGTCCACGGCAAAAACTATCGCTCGACGCTGGCGACCGACGGCGACGTGCTCCGTGTCAAAGGCTGCATCTCGTTCTTCTGCAAAACCCAGGTCTGGCCGCGCGCGGGGTAAGCCGCAAATCGGCCCAATAATCAGACCTGCGTCGTTGCCCGGCGACGGGCGGCCGTCGCCCGCCGCTTGCCTCGTACGGCTCGGCTTCCCACCTGAAGGACGCATCGTTCGGGATCTTGCCGATTCCGAACAAATATGGAACAAACTCCACCCATGGCTCTGACCCAAATCTCCGTCCGCGGCGCGCGCGAGCATAATCTCAAGAACGTCTCGATCGATATCCCGCGCGATACGCTGACGGTGATCACCGGGCTGTCGGGCTCGGGCAAATCGAGCCTCGCGTTCGACACCATTTATGCCGAGGGGCAGCGGCGCTACGTCGAATCGCTGTCGGCCTATGCGCGCCAGTTCCTCGAGCTGATGCAGAAGCCCGATGTCGATCATATCGACGGCCTCTCTCCCGCCATCTCGATCGAGCAGAAGACCACCAGCCGCAACCCGCGCTCGACCGTCGCGACCGTCACCGAGATCTACGATTACATGCGGCTGTTATGGGCGCGCGTCGGCATTCCCTATTCGCCCGCCACCGGCCTGCCGATCAGCGCGCAGACCGTCAGCCAGATGGTCGACCGCGTGCTGACCCTGCCCGAGGGCACACGCGCCTACCTCCTCGCCCCCGTCGTCCGCGGCCGCAAGGGCGAGTATCGCAAGGAACTCGCCGAGTGGCAGAAGGCCGGCTTCACCCGCGTCCGCATCGACGGCGAGCTCTACGAAATCGAGGACGCGCCCGCGCTCGACAAGAAGTACAAGCACGACATCGAGGTGGTGGTCGATCGCCTCGTCGTCGGCGACGGCATCGCCACGCGGCTGGCCGACAGCTTCGAGACCGCGCTCAAGCTCGCCGATGGTCTCGCCTATGTCGATCTGGCCGATACGACCGTCCAGGCGGCCACCACCGTTCGCCCTGAGCCTGTCGAAGGGCGTGGGGAGCCACGTGCTTCGACAAGCTCAGCACGAACGGAGGAAGGGGCCACCCTCGGTGGGAACATGAAAGGCGCCGGCATCCCCGACAACCGCATCGTCTTCTCCGAACGCTTCGCCTGCCCAGTCTCGGGCTTCACCATCGCCGAGATCGAGCCCCGCCTGTTCAGCTTCAACGCCCCGCAAGGCGCCTGCCCCGCGTGCGACGGCCTTGGCGAGAAGATGCTTTTCGACGAGGATCTCGTCGTTCCCAACCACGATCTGTCGATCAAGAAGGGCGCCGTCGTCCCCTGGGCCAAGTCCAACCCGCCCAGCCCCTATTACATGCAGGTCCTGGGTTCCCTCGCCCGCGAGTTCGACTTCAGCCTCGAAACCCCGTGGAAAGACCTCCCCGAGGACGTCCGCAACACCATCCTCCACGGCACCCGCGGCAAGCCCGTGACCCTCCGCTTCATCGACGGCCGCAAGTCCTACGACGTCAAAAAGCCCTTCGAAGGCGTCATCGGCAACCTCAACCGCCGCCTCCTGCAAACCGAATCCGCCTGGATGCGCGAGGAGCTCTCCAAATACCAGGCCGCGCAGCCGTGCGAAACCTGCCACGGCGCCCGCCTCAAGCCCGAGGCGCTGGCGGTCAAGGTGGCGATGCGCGACATCTCCAGCGTCACCAAGCTCTCCGTCGTCGACGCGCTCGCCTTCTTCCAGGCGCTCCCCGCCGATCTCACGCCGCAGCAGAACGAGATCGCCGAGCGCATCCTCAAGGAAATCCTCGAGCGCATCGGCTTCCTCAACAATGTCGGCTTGGATTACCTCAACCTCGATCGCACCTCGGGCACCCTCTCCGGCGGCGAATCGCAGCGCATCCGCCTCGCCAGCCAGATCGGCAGCGGCCTCTCGGGCGTGCTCTACGTCCTCGACGAGCCCTCGATCGGCCTGCATCAGCGCGACAACGACATGCTCCTAGCCACGCTCCGCCGCCTGCGCGATCTCGGCAACACCGTCATCGTCGTCGAGCATGACGAGGACGCGATCCGCTCGGCCGATTACGTCATCGACATGGGGCCGGGCGCCGGCGTCCACGGCGGCGACATCGTCGCGCACGGCACATTGAAGCAGCTCCTGAAGGCCAAGGGCAGCGTCACCGCCGATTACTTGAACGGCACCCGCGAAGTCCCCGTCCCCGCCACCCGGTCGAAGGGCAACGGCAAGAAACTCACCGTCCACGGCGCCACCGCCAACAATCTCAACAACGTCACCGCCAGCATCCCGCTCGGCACGTTCACCTGCGTCACCGGCGTATCGGGCTCGGGCAAGTCGTCGCTCACCATCGACACGCTCTACGCCTCGGCCGCGAGGCAGTTGAACGGCGCCCGCATCCTCGCCGGCAAGCATGACAAGATCACCGGCCTGCAATATCTCGACAAGGTGATCGACATCGATCAGTCGCCGATCGGCCGCACCCCGCGCTCGAACCCGGCGACCTACACCGGCGCCTTCACCAACATCCGCGATTGGTTCGCCGGCCTCCCCGAAAGCCAGGCGCGCGGCTACAAGCCCGGCCGCTTCAGCTTCAACGTCAAGGGCGGCCGGTGCGAGGCGTGCCAGGGTGACGGCGTGCTCAAGATCGAGATGCACTTCCTGCCCGACGTCTATGTCCAGTGCGACGTCTGCCACGGCGCGCGCTACAATCGCGAGACGCTGGAGGTGAAGTTCAAGGGCCGCTCGATCGCCGACGTACTCGACATGACGGTCGAGGACGCCGCCGAGTTCTTCAAGGCCGTCCCCCCGATCCGCGACAAGATGGCGATGCTGACCGAGGTCGGCCTCGGCTACGTCAAGGTCGGCCAGCAGGCGACGACGCTGTCGGGCGGCGAGGCGCAGCGCGTCAAGCTCGCCAAGGAACTCAGCCGCCGCGCCACCGGCAACACACTCTACATCCTCGACGAGCCGACCACCGG
Organism: Sphingomonas koreensis; assembly: GCA_006438735.1. Taxonomy (GTDB): domain Bacteria; phylum Pseudomonadota; class Alphaproteobacteria; order Sphingomonadales; family Sphingomonadaceae; genus Sphingomonas; species Sphingomonas koreensis_A. The sequence continues at coordinate 1,521,999 of RCZF01000001.1, forward strand.
CCTGCATTTCGAGGACGTGAGGAAGCTGCTGGAAGTGCTCCACGCGCTGGTCGAGCAGGGCAATACGGTCGTCGTCATTGAACATAACTTGGACGTGATCAAAACAGCCGATTGGGTGATCGACCTAGGCCCAGAGGGGGGCGTCAAAGGCGGCGAGATCGTCGCTGTCGGCACCCCGGAAGATGTCGCCAATGAACCGCGCTCGTTCACCGGCAAATATCTCCAGCCGCTTTTGACGCGCACCGCCGAAGCGGCTGAATGACGGCGACGCAGTGGTGGTGCCCGCAGGGCGGACAGTCCGGGGGACTGTCCGATCGAGCACATGCGAAGCACGATGTGATCAAGCCTGCCCTGAGCTTGTCGAAGGGACGGCGGACTGGGTGATCGACCTCGGGCCGGAGGGCGGCGTCAAGGGCGGGGAGATTGTCGCGGTGGGGACGCCGGAGGACGTGGCGTGCGAGCCGCGGAGTTTTACCGGGCGGTATTTGGCGCCGTTGTTGGGGATGGGGGACAAGAACGCAGCGGGTGTGGATGCCGAGGGGGAGCGGGTTGCGGCGGAGTGAGATCAGTCTTCGTAAGGAATCTCATCGGTAGGTGCGACACTCGACACCTCTGATTGGATCGTCATGTGCATATTAATTCGTGCTTGCGCTGCGACTTGGCGGCTGGTGACGCCGGCTCCCCTGTCATTTGTAATTGCGATCGTCTGTTTCCCCCAGCAATCCGGACTTGGGCCAAAGCAATCGTGATGCTGTGCGTCCCAAGCCATCTCCGAAAAACCTAAGTCATTGTCTGGGTTTGCACGAAATATTTGCCAAGACGTCATCGTAGGCACATCGACACGAGAGGGAATTTCACCGCCGCCGCCACCGCGTTGGCCAGGCCTCGTACTACCCCAATCACCGTAGGTAATATCTGCCTTTTGAAACCTTTGGCGCGCAGCAGAAAACAATCGCCTCTCTGTGCCCTCCTCTTCGGCGTTTCCAACTATATGAGAAAAGCTGTCCGGAAAGCTGCTCGACATAATAACCAACTCGGCGTCGGGAAGGGCTTCATGGACCCGCGTCATCACGGGAAGCGCCCAAGCCTCAAGCTCAAGATAGTTCCTCGACCACCCGGCATCGATCACAATCACCGTATCGTGAGGTAACGGCGGTAATCTTAAAATCATATCAGATAACGGGATCGTGCTGCCGCGGCGCTGGTGAATAATAAGACCACGATCCAATCGTTCCGCGTTTCCTATTTGAAGCAGAAGCGTGTCAGCCGATGTCGTCGGAATGAGCACCGGAACGGCGTCATCGATTTGCTCTATCAAATTGTAGTAGCGACCGAACCCGCGGCGCTCTTCAAAAAGCAGGTCAAATTCCGCTTGAGCCGGCTTAGCGTTTGCGTGTCGGAAGCGATCAGAATCCAAAGCGAACCCAAAGGGATGGCCGCTTGCCGCGTCGCGCACTCGATCAATCGTGAGTTGGAGGTGGTTGGCTCTTGGCCACGGCCTTACGTTAAAAATGGGAAAAGTTTGCGCCTTCACATCGGGAAAAAGCGCTCGGTAAGCCCCAATCTCGGCGACGCCCGTCTTTAGGAGGGGTACATAGGGTCTTAGCTGAAGCAATCTGGCTACCCGACCCGAATAGCCATCGCCTGTTTGGACACCTCAAAATCTGTCGCTAGGTTATATATTGCATCTTCAGTTATCGGCTTAGGAAGCTCATTCATAAGGGCGAAAACAGATTCGCTCGGCATCACAATGTCCGCTGCTAACTTATTCGCCTCCGCTTCGATTTTTGACGATAACTTTGAACGGTACAAAACCGAGTCAACAATACCAGAATTTATTCTATCCCGATGAAGAAGATAATGCGCAATCTCGTGCGCGATGGTGAATCTTTGGCGCTCCTTCGACTCAAACCGGTTGACTTTAATTACAAATTTATCATCGCCATCAGGCTGTATCAGGCCAGATATGTTCATTGGAAGCGTGGCCAACACTACTCTCAGACCAAGCGCTTTTGCCAAAGCGCCAACCTTTACAGGAATCTGACTAGCAAATTCCTGCAATATGCCCTGTTCCTCCGGACTTATCCTGTGGCTGAAACTGAAGCTAGTCAGTGTACGGTCCCTCTTCCTTGTCGGGCGCCTTCAACCCTTCGATACCGCTATACGCGATGTCGGCAAAGAATTCCTCCAATTCCTCTCTAAGCGGCCCGCCCTTCTCAAGTTGCTTGCCAAAATATTCAACCGAATGAGAGCGAAGCTTACTCTCTAGGGTTGTCCAACCTATTACTCCCGCCGCTGCGACAAACAGGCCTAAGACGGTGATCATGAGCCCGAGCGCGGTCAGCGTAATCGAGATGAAGTCTGTGTATGTAATGTCTTCGGTGAAAGATACGTGCGCGACGTGCAGGACAATCGTGACGATCGCCGCCACTGCCGCAGACGTGATGCACAAGGCTATAAACTTCAGCATCTTGGCCATGCTTAGCCGCTATACGCAGGTTTCCTACACATCAAGGCCCGACGCGGGAGTAAATCCCGCGTCGTCGGTCGGCGCTCGCAGCGCCGCCGGCCGGCCCCGCCTAGTTCGCGCTTTTTTAGCTTCGCTAAAAAATTTGCCGGCGGGGCTTTCCTACAGCGCCCATTCCTGCATATAGAGATGGTCCTGTTTTGTTCTCATGGGGAGGGAACGTCATGGACACCATCTCACACACCACCACCGCCCTGCCGGCGCTCGCCGATCGCAACCATCGTTGCGACGGGTGGACGCCCGATCGGCAGCGCGCGTTTCTCGAAGCGATTGCCGAAGGCCACACCGTCGGCTCGGCCTGCGCACTGGTCGGCATGGCGCCGTCCTCCGCCTATGCGCTGCGCCGGCGCGCGGCCGGCGCGGGCTTCGCGCTCGGCTGGCGCGCCGCCAATCTGCTCGCGCGGGAGAAGGTCGCCGATACGCTCCTCGCCCGCGCGATCGACGGGCAGGTCGAAACGCTCACCCGGCCCGATGGCGAGACGATCACCCGCCACCGCTACGATAACCGCCTGGCCTCGACGATGCTCGCCCGCCTCGATCGCTTCGCCGACAAGGATGCGGGCGAGGCGACGCATCAGGCCGCGCGGCTGGTCGCCGCCGAGTTTGATGGCTTCCTCGATCTGATCGATCGCAACGAAGGACCGGCGCGCACCGGCATCTTCCTCGCCGCGCGCATCGCCGGCGACGAGGTCGATCCCGATCTCGGCGCCGTCCTGTCGCTCGCCCGCGCCGATCGCTGGCTGCGCACCGGCCGCGGCGCCGCGTCCGAGATCGACGTGGCGGATCTCGATCCCGACGCCCGCACCGGCTGGACCGCCGAACAATGGGTCCGCGCCGAAGCCGCCGGCCTCGTCGCCTTCGCGAGCCCCGCCGAACCCGCGCGACACTCTCCACTTTCTCCACTTCACCCCGACGAAGACGACGAAACGGTCGAGGATCAGCCGATCTGGTGGGACGGCATGGAGCACCAATGGCTGACCAGCTTCGCCCCGCCGCCGGGCTTCGACGGCGAGGAGGACGGCGACTATGGCGACGACGATTATTCGCGCACCCTCACGCCCGAGGAGGAACAGGTGGTCGAGGCCCATCACCGCGCCGAACGCGCCCAGCGCCTGGCCGCCGCCGCCCCCGAACGCGATGCCTGGTTCGCCGGCCTGTCGGATGCCCTCGAGCCCGCCGCCGCCGAACCGCGGCCGCCAGCCGCCCCTGCGGCTACACCACCCGAGCCGCGCCCGCCCCATCAACCGGCGGCTGCGGCCCCGCCCGCCGCCAACGCCCCCGCGCCGCCCGGCGGCCGCGCGTCCACCAGCGCCGATGCGTTCGACGCCCTTGTGCCTCCGGCGCCGCCAACGCCCCCGCCGTTCCCCCTCGACGCCCGATCGGGGAACGCCGACGCGCGTCTATCGTTCTTAGGTACATGACCCAGAAACGAGACAGTCACGGCCGCTTCAAGGCCGATCACCACAAGCGCAACATCGCCATCGGCGCCACCACCGCAGTCGGCGCGGTCGCCGGCTTGGTCGGCGCGGCGCTGCGCTTCGGCCTGCTCGATCGCCTATTCCCGCACAGCGAAGGCCACGCCGCCCCCGATCTCGCCGAAGACCAGCCCCACCCCGACGGCAGCGAACGCGCCCCCTACGATTTCCGCCCCGACGCCACCGCCGCCGTCACCCCCGACGAACGCGAAGCGCTACGCCCGGCATCGTTCAACTGATCCGATGCGAGATCGGATGAATTGCCCAGTCCTGCAGCCATCAGCGCCACCGATCCGCCGAGCTGCAGGACGATCAGCAGCGCCAGCAGCGCCGCATTCAGCCGCCGCCCGCGCACGAAGATCAGCACGATATTGATCAGCAGCCCGCCGAAACTGCCGATTAGCGCCACCCCCGTCAGCGTCGGATCGTCGAGCACGCGTTGCTGCACCGGCGGCGCGAACATATTGCTCACCACCACGCCGACCAGCGTCAGCATCAGATTGCCGGTCAGGATCAGCCGGTTGAACTGGTCGTAATAAGCGTCGAAATCGGGCCACTCGCCGGGCTCTTCGGGCCACACCAGCGACGACAGCAGATAATAGCCCCCCACCACGATCGTCACCACCACCAACGACACGTAATTGAATGGCACCCCGTCCCGCGCATTATACAGGATCGTCCACCCGGTCAGCTGCCCCACCAGCACATACAGCGCCATCAGCGGCACCAGCTTGCCCACCCGCACCTCGCGCTGCCCTCTGGCCCGCGCCCGCGCATGCAGCTTCAACACTTGGCGAACCCGCCCAGCACCTCGGCCATCGCCAGCCCGAGCAGCAACGAAAACAACGCAAACAGGAAATCGAACCCGGTCATCCTCGGACGCTAGCGCCAAAGCCTCCGCCTTGTCAGCCCCACAGTTCGGCCCGCCACAACCGCTCGGTCGGCTACCCGATTGAACCTGGCAACTCCTCACCGGCGTTCCGCCAGCCTATCCCCGGTTATACGCCTTCTTGGCGCTACGCGAACGACGCGGCTTCCCCTAAATTGGCGTCAGGAGAAGCTGCCATGACCAGTGCTTTCGCGGTTCTCGACATTCACCGGACGGCCGACGGCGCTTTGCCGGAGGAAGTGATCCGGCTCGCTTACAAGGCCAGTCGCCGCGTTCGCATCGCGCTGTTGCTCGACGACATCTCGCCAGCCGATATTGATCGATTGCTAGATCCGCTGGTGAAGCAATGCCGGCTCGACATTCCCGGGCTGATCTATCTCGATCGCCGCCACCCGCCATGCGAGCTCGACGTCCAGTTCGATTTCGCCGATCCGGCGCAACAGCGTGAAGTCGTCTACCATCGGCGGATTGCGCCGGGCGCCGCGTCGGCAGCAGTCGTGCTCGCCCGCTTGGCACGAGCGACGCGCTGCGACGAAGCGACCGAGTCGTGAAAGCATCGCTCTACTCCCTTGGGAAAATCGCCAGCGAAGATTGGCGCAAACGGGCTAATCGGCCGCTCATCCTTGCGGAGTATATCGCCGGTAAATGGTCGTCGATCGGACCGATCGGTAAATTGGCCTTCCGACAATCAGGGAGGCGGTGATGGGCGAGCATTTCGTTGGTATCTTCGAAGGTGGGGTCGATCCGGCGGTCGGCATCGTCAGCGACGGCAAGCTGCTCGCCTATGTCGAGGAAGAGCGCTTCATCCGGAACAAGCACGCACATGGCTGGTATCCGTCGCGATCGCTGCGCTTCTGCCTCGATCAGGCGGGGATCGGGCCCGAAGACGTCTCGGCACTGGCGATCAACTGGGACGTGCCTTCCTACACCAACGGCGCGATGCGCGACTTCTTCCAGCAGATGCGCCGCGACTGGCCGGTCGATCAGCAAACGATCAGCTGGCAGAACAGCGTGCTGCACAATTTCAGCGAAGATACGATCACCGCGCACCATGCGACTGCCTGGCGCCGCACCTTCGGCACGCTGAAGATGCCGCCGATCTGGCCGATCCCGCACCATTATGTCCACGCCATGCACGCCTTCCTGCAATCGCCGTTCGACGATGCGATCTGCCTGACAGTGGACGGATCGGGCGACCAGTTCTGCACCGTCGTCTGGCACGGCCAAGGCGATGCGGTACGCCCGCTCTACGAAGTGCCGATGCCGCATTCGCTCGGCTGGTTCTACGCCGCGGCGACCGAATATCTCGGCTTCGAGGCCTATGATGGCGAATATAAGGTGATGGGGCTGGCGGCCTATGGCCATCCCAATGCCGAGATCAAGCGCGCGGTCGATCGCCTGCTGTTCGCCGCCGAGGACAGGATCGGTTATCGCCTCGATCCGGCGCTGATCCATTACGGCCGGCACAGTTGGTCGAGCCGCTTCACCGACGCCTTCGCCGATCTGTTCGGCCGCGCGCCGCGGGCGGCGAACGAAGCGCTCGACGAATGGCATTTCGATTTCGCCTACGCCATCCAGGAAGCACTCGAAACGGCGACCCAGCGGCTCGTCCGCTGGGCGCAGGCGCAGACCGGGGCCAATACCCTGGTGATCGGCGGCGGCGTCGGCCTCAACGTCAAGATGAACAGCAAGCTGTTCGAAATGGAAGGCATCTCGCGCATCTTCCCGCATCCCTTGTGCAGCGATAGCGGCGCCGCCGCCGGCGCGGCGCTGGTCGCCTGTTGGCAACAGACCGGCATCCGCCCCGAGCCGCTGGTCACGCTGGCGCTCGGCAACGAAGAGAGCGACGACGATATCGAGACGGTGCTCAAGCGCTGCGGCGTCGCCTATGCGCGCTCGAACGACATCGCGCGGTCGGTCGCCGGTGAACTCGCCGAGGGCCGGATCGTCGGGTGGTTCCAAGGGCGCATGGAAGCAGGCCCACGCGCGCTCGGGCAGCGCAGCATCCTCGCCGATCCGCGCCATGTCAGCGCGCGCGACCGGGTCAACAACGTCATCAAATATCGCGAGCCGTGGCGGCCCTTCTGTCCGTCGATGACAGCCGAGGCGGCCGACCGCTATCTCGAGCGCTGGGACGATGCGCCGTTCATGGTCGTCGCGTTCCGCGCCAAGCCCGAGCTCACCCGCGATGCTCCGGCGATCGTCCATGTCGACGGCACGGTGCGGGTGCAGATGGTGCAGCGGGCGACCAACCCGCTGTTCCACAGCTTGCTCGAGCGCTTCGAGCAACTGACCGGGGTGCCGGTGCTGCTCAACACCTCGTTCAACGTCAAGGGCGAGCCGATCGTCTGCACCGCGACCGACGCGCTGAGAACCTTTTTCGGCACCGGCATGGACACCCTGGCGCTGGGCAATTTCATGATCCGCAAGGCCGTGCTGCCGGAAGCGGCATGAACGGCGCAACCGAAGCCAGTCATCAGCGAGACCGATCCGGGCTCTACCGACGGATCGCGGACATCGCCGTGGTGATCGTCGCGGCTCCCTTTGCCGCGATCATCATGGCGGCGATGGCGCCGGTGGTCCTTATCGGCCTGGGTCGCCCCGTCCTGTTCCGGCAGCAGCGATCGGGGCGTGGCGGAACGGTGTTCGCGTTGTTCAAGTTTCGCACGATGCACGACCGCACCGGCGCCGACGGCACGCCGCTGCCCGACGCGCAACGAACGCCCGCGATCGGCCGGCTGCTGCGGCGATCACGGCTCGATGAACTTCCCGAATTATGGAACATTCTGCGCGGCGACATGAGCCTGATCGGCCCCCGCCCCTTGCTGCCCGATACGATCGAGGCACTGGGCGATGTCGGCCGCCATCGCGGCCGCGTCGCGCCGGGTCTGACCGGATGGGCGCAGACCAGCGGCAACGCGATCCTGACCAATGCCGACAAGCTCGCGCTCGATCTGTGGTATATCGATCATCGCACGGTCTGGCTCGATCTGCTGATCGTCGTGCGCACCATCGGGCTGATGATCGGTGGAGACCGCATCAACCATGACCGCCTCGCCCGCGCGAAAGCCGGCGTGGCGATCACCGCACGGCGAGCCGATCGCGAACGCTGAGTTGATCCAGCGCGGCTTCAGCAGGCCGCGGCTATAACGAAGTACGACCGGTGCGCGATTGGGCATGCCGAAGCGATCGCGCACCATCCGCCGGCGCGGAGGCGAGCGGATGGCGTCAATCGTAACTCAGAAGCGGCGCGAATGGCTGGCAGGCCTGTCGTCGATCGCCTATCGGGCCGATCCCGAGCGGCTGATCGCGCTGGGCCGCCTTTTTGCCTGCAGCCTGGCGCTGCTCTCCGTTTATCTCGACCCCACGACGCCGAGCGCGAACGTGACCGAAACCTATGCCGTGTTGTTCGGCTATGTCGTCATCAGCGTGGTGTTCGCCATCCCACCACTCTTTGTGCGATCGGGTGTCCTGCGCATGCTGCAGACGCCGATCGATGTCCTGATGATCGGGCTCCTGGCGCATTATACCGACGAGCTGGAAAGCCCCTTTTTCGGATTCTGCACCTTCGCTCTGATCGGCGCGACGATCCGCTGGGGATGGCGCGGCGCGCTGGGTACCGCGGCTTTACTCCAGATCATGATCCTCATGGTTGGCATCCCGGATTTGTTCGACGGTAACGATTGGCCGCTCAACGTCCTCATCATGCGGACGGTGTTTTGCTGGGTCGCGGCAATGATGCTCGGCTATTTCGGCAGCTATCGCAGTCGCAACGAATATCGCCTGCGGGAGCTCGCTTCGTGGCCGATCGAAATCGTGCCGACCGGCGACCGGCCGTGGCTATCGGAGGCGTTGAACCATGCCGCGACCGTGCTCGGCACCGATCGCATTCTCGTGCTCTGGCAAGATCAGGATGCAACCGCGAGCACCCTGGCCTTCTGGACCGGAGAACGCTGCCAATTTCTCGACGACGCCCGCATTCCGATGGAGCTCAGCTCGTACGAACGTACGCCGACCGTTTGGCGACGCCAGCAAGCTGCCGATCTGCTGGACACGATCGCGCCTGCATCCGAGAACGCCGATTGGCACCGGTTCCTGAGACGCGGGCGCAAGTCTCTCCATCTCGCGCGATTCGACAGCATCCGTTACCGCGGTTGGGTGATCGTGATCGATCCGGCCTTCCGTGAGGAAAGTGTCGATTCGCTGGTCCGGATCGTCGCGGCGCGGATTGGCCTGGCGCTCGAGCAGTTTTCCATCGTCAGCGATCTATCCGCCGCCGCCGGGCTGCAGGAACGAGCGCGGCTAACTCGAGACCTTCACGACAGCGTGCTGCAGGATCTGACAGCGGCGGTGTGGCAACTCGATGCAGCGATGAAACAGCTCGCCCCGAATGCCCAGCAAACGCTCTCGCGAATCCACGATGTATTGCAACAGCAGCAATATCGCCTGCGCCGTCTGGTGACGGATACGCGCGCGCATCGCCCGCACGGCGGGCTGCTCATGGAGCAATTGCAGACCTTTGCCGAACCGCTCGGGCGGCAATGGAATTGTCGACTCGAGCTGTCGGTCGAGCCGCCTCAATTGAGGGTCAGCAACTCGATCGCCACCGAACTCTGTCTCGCCTTGTCCGAGGCGACAGCCAATGCGGCGCGTCACGGCGCGGCGGAAAAGCTTACCGTCAGCATCGTGTCCGAGCAGGACAACCTTCGGATCGAATTCGAGGATGACGGGAATGGCGCGGACGGCCGCGCGCCGTTACCCCGATCGATGAGCGAGCGCGTCGCCGAACTCGGCGGCACGCTGATCGGCACGCAGCGCGCGATCGGCCACGGGCTGCGGATGACCTTGCCCCTGCATGCGGGTAGCCGATGACATCGCTGGTGTTGTGCGATGACCATGCGCTGATCCTCGGCGGTCTGCGCACGCTGATCGCCGACGAAGCCGATTTCAGCATCGTCGCCACCGCTGAAGACGGTATCGAGGCACTCGACGTCATTCACCGCCACAAGCCGGATATCGCGCTGGTCGATATTTCGATGCCACGCATCGACGGCATCGCCCTCTTGCAGCGGATCGATCGCGAAGGCTGGCCAATCAAGGTCGTCCTGCTCAGCGCGAGCATTTCGGATTCACAAATACTCGAAGCGATCGCTGCCGGCGTCGCGGGAATCGTCCTCAAGGACGAAGCGCCGGCGACACTTGTCCAATGTCTGCGGACGGTCGCGCGCGGCGGGCGCTGGCTGCCGCCGCATCTCGTCGTCCCGGCAATCAACCGCGGCCGAGCCCGCGACGTCACGCCGTTAGCCGCGCTTACCCCGCGCGAACGACAGGTCGCGGCGCTCGTCGCGAAGGGCAAGGCCAACCGCGAGGTCGCAGCCGCGCTCTCGATCACCGAGGGCACCGTGAAAATCCATCTCCACACCATCTATTCGAAACTTGAGGTCGACAACCGCACGGCGTTCGCCATCATGTTTGCGCGGTGGTCCGAAGACCGACCTGCCCAGGCTCAGTGACGCGCAACGCGGGCGCCGGCCGGATTACATCATCCGGGCGCGAAGGTTCATCAGGATCACCAGCGTTCCCGAAACCATCAGGACAATAATCAGCGTCGAGAACAGGATCAGCCGCAGGTCGTCGCGCGTCGATCGGGCGAGCGTGATGTGCAGGAAGAAGCGGAAGTGGACGATCATCTGGACCAGCGCGAGGACAAGGACGACTGCCAGCGTCGCGTGGCCCGTAAAGCTCGGCCAGCGCACCGCGGCGAATGCCGCACCGGTAAGCGCCAGCGCGGCGACATAGCCGATGAGATAGGTGCGGATGTCGGCGCGCTCGCCCTGATTGGGATCGCTCATCGGATCAGCCCCTGCAGATAGACGACCGAGAAGATCGCGATCCAGACGATATCGAGGAAGTGCCAGAACAGGCCAAGCCGCAGCAGATTGATCTTCACCCGCTCGTCACGGCCGAACATCGGCAGCTGGATCATTATCACGACCAGCCACAGGCAGCCCGCCGCGACGTGCAAGCCGTGAAGCGGCACGAGGGCGAAGAAGGACGACAGATAGCCGCTTCGGCTGGGCAGCGCGCCGTCGGCGAACATGGTGTGGAAATCGCGCAACTCCATGCCGAGAAACGCGAGCCCCAGCAGCAGCGTCACCGCGAGCCAGGCGAGCAGGCGGCGCTGCGACCCGCCATGCTTCATCGTCACCGAGGCCATGCCGAACGTCACGCTGCTGGTGAGCAGGATCAGCGTTTCGATGAACGCCGGGACGATCTTATATTCCTGCGCCGGGGTCGGCCCGCCGGCGGTGCCCGCGAGCATCACGCCGTAAGTGGCGAAAAGCAGCGCGAAGATCACCGCGTCGCTCATCAGAAAGACCCAAAAGCCCGAGACGCCGATTTCGGCCTGCTCGTGCGTTTCCTCGTCGCTGTCGCCCAGGTTGATCCCGGCGTGTTTGACCTCGCCCGCGCTCACCGCATCACCTCGGCGAGGCCGTGATTGGCGGACGTCGTCTCGATCTCGCGCGGGATCGGCGGCGCGGCGGCCAGTGCGGCGCGCCATGCCCGGTCGATCGCTTCGACCTCCGCTGCCGGCACGATGCGGTGGGTATCGCGCGCGAAACTGCGCGCAATCACGGTGGCGACCGCCGCAGCCATGCCCAGAATCGCCAGCCACCAAATATGCCAGACCAACCCGAACGCGGTCGCCGCGCCGATCGCCCCGAGCAGCGGGCCGACGCCCGAATTCCTCGGCAGCGCGATATCGCGATACTGTTCGGGCTGCTGGTAGGGATCGCCGCGCTGCTTGGCGGCGTAAAACGGATCGCGCCCCTGCACCTCGGGCGTTACCGCATAATTATACTCGGGCGGCGGCGCCGCGATCGACCATTCGAGCCCGCGCCCGTCCCATGGATCGCCAGCCGTCACGCGGTTGGCGTCCCGCTCTCTTATGCTCACCCACAACTGGACGATCAGCGATACGAGCGCGGCGAGCAGCACCAGCCCGCCGACACTGGCGATGTAAAGCCACGGCCTGAACGCCGGCTCGAACACTTCCGCGGTGCGCCGCGCCATGCCGGCGGCGCCCAGCACGTAGAGCGGCATGAACGCGAGATAGAAGCCGATCACCCAGCAGCCGAACGCGATCCGCCCCCACCGCTCGTTCAGCCGGAAGCCGAACGCCTTGGGAAACCAGTAATGATAACCGGCCAGCATGCCGTAGAGCAGCCCGGGGATCAGCATGTTGTGGAAATGAGCGACCAGGAACAGCGTGTTGTGGACCAGATAGTCGAGCGGCGGAAACGCCAGGATGATGCCCGTCAGCCCGCCCAGCACGAAGGTCATCATGAACGCCAGCGAATAGAGCATCGGCACGGTGAAGCGCACGCCGCCCCGGAACATCGTCCAGATCCAGTCATAGATCTTCACGCCGGTCGGCACCCCGATCGTCATCGTCGCGATGCCGAACACCGCGTTGATGTCGGCGCTTTGCCCCATCGTGAAGAAGTGATGGACCCAGACGGTGAACGACAGCACCGCGATCGCCATCGTCGCGATGACGAGCGAGGTGTAGCCGTAAAGCTCCTTGGTCGAGAAGGTCGAGACGACTTCGGAATAGACGCCGAAGGCCGGCAGGATCAGGATATAGACCTCGGGATGACCGAACAGCCAGAACAGGTTGGCGTAGTTCATCATGTTGCCGCCAAGGTCGTTGGTGAAGAAGTGAAACCCCAGATAGCGGTCGAGCGCGAGCAGCGCAGTCGCGACGGTGAGCGGCGGCATCGCGAAGATCATCAGGATGCTGGTGCACAGCGACGTCCAGACGAACATCGGCATGCGCATCGCCGTCATGCCCGGGCAGCGCATCTTGTAGATGGTGACGGCGAAATTCAGCCCGCTGAGCGTCGAGCCGATCGATCCAAGCGTCACCGCCCAGATCCAGTAATCGGGCCCGACGCCGGGGCTGAAGGCAAGCTCGGTAAAGGGCGGATAGCCGCTCCAGCCGCCGGTCGAAAATTCGCCGACCACCAGTGATGCCATCATCAATCCCGCCGCACCCCCGGTCAGCCAGAGGCTGATCGAATTGAGCAGCGGAAAGGCGACGTCGCGGCTGCCGATCTGCAGCGGCATGGCGTAATTGATGAGGCCGGTGAGGAACGGCATCGCCATGAAGAAGATCATGATGCTGCCGTGGGTGCTGAACAGCTGGGCGAAATGATCGGGGGTGACGATACCGGGCGCGTCGATCGCCGTCGCCTGGTGCGCGCGCATCAGCACGCCTTCGATCAGCGCGCGTGAAAGCATGACGAACGCCAGCACGACATACATGATGCCGATCTTCTTGTGATCGAGGCTGGTGAGCCACTCGCGCCACAGATAGCGCCATTTGCCGAGCACGGTGATGAGCGCGATGACGCTGATTGCGCCGATCACCACGATTGCCGCGGCACCCGCGCCGATCAGTTCGTTGAGGCTGGGATGTTCCCAGGCGCGCACGAACGGCAATGCCTGCCAGTCGAACCGACCTAGCACGGCGGGCAACAGCGGCGCGGTCATCGGGGCATCGCCGCGTCGCGCGGCCGATCACGGGTCAGGATTTTCTCGAACAGCCCGTCGGGCACGCTCGAAAAGAAGATCGGCTGTGGCGGCGTGGTCTTCGCGAAAAACTGTGCATACGCAGCCTGGTCCAGCGGACGCGCGGCGCGGTGAATCCGCGACAACCACGCGCGATAATCGGCTGGCGACAGCGCGATCACGTCGAATTTCTCCCGCGCGAAGCCGGCACCGTTATATTGCACGTTGGCGCCGCGATAAACGCCCGGCCGGCTCGCGGCGAGATTGAGCTGCGTCCGCATTCCCGCCATCGCATAAATCTGTCCGGCGAGCCGCGGAATCAGCATCGCCTGCATCACCGTGCCGCTGGTCAGGCTGATATGGACGGCGCTGCCGACCGGGATCGCCATCTGGTTGACGGTCGCGATCCGCTGATCGGGATAGACGAACAGCCATTTCCAATCGAGCGCAACCGCCTCCACCTCGATCGCCGGCCCGCGCCCCGCAATCGGCCGATAGGGATCGAGCTTGTGGGTATAGCTCCACAGCAGAAAACTCAGCCCGATCACGATCGCCGCCGGCGGAATCCAGATCAGCCCTTCGACCCACCAGGAAAACTGCCACTCCGGCCGAAAAGCGCTGCGCTTGTTCGACAAACGATAATACCAGGCGAACAAGGGCGTTAGAAGCAGCACCGGCCCGGCGACGAAGATCAGGACGATCGCCAGCAGGAAATAGAGATGCCGCTGCGATGCCGCGATCGGCCCGGCCGCATTCATCGCGCCGAGCCTGATCGCATCGCAACCGCCCAACACCAGAAGCGCCGTCACTAGGATCAGACGAAGGCCAATCGATCGGATCACCCGCTACTTCGATCGGACGTGCGGGTCATGCGTGAACGCCGGTGTCATGCCATTTCGGATCGCTGCAAAGGGTATATGGTCGATCGCGGTCGATCCACCAGCTTCGCCATAGCGATCGCCGAGTGATTGCAAAAGGGGATACTGGGCGATCGGAGGCATCGGCTCGATCGTCGCTGCGTCCAGGGTTTTCCGGGCAATCGACGGAAACAATGGTGGCAGGCGCGCATTTCAGATTTGGCGGCGTTCGCTCCGCCTCATGATCCTCGATCGACCCAACCATTCAGGGAGCCCCGCATAATGTCCAGCGTAGCCGAAGTGATCGTCAAGACACTCGAAGATGCTGGGGTGCGCCGGTGTTACGGTATTCCGGGAGACACGCTGAACCATGTGACCGATGCGATCCGCACGAGCGGCATTCGTTGGGTGCATGTGCGCCACGAGGAAGCCGGCGGTTTTGCGGCCGGCGCCGATGCGATGCTGACGAACGAGCTTGCGGCGTGCGCGGGGTCGTGTGGACCGGGCGGTCTTCATTTCATCAACGGGCTGTTCGAATCGCATCGCAATCGCGCTCCGGTGGTGCTGATCGCCAGCCAGATCGTGCGAGACGAACTCGGCTTCGATTTTCCGCAGGAGGTCGATTTCAAGTCGGTCTACGCCTCGTGCAGCGTCTTCTGTGAGGAAATCCGCACGCCGACGCAGGCACGGCGCAAGACCGCGATGGCGGCGCAGGCGGCGCTCGCCAAGCGCGGCGTCGCCGTGCTGATCGTGCCCGCCGACGTGTCGAGCGCCAAGGCTCCCGAAGAGCCGGACTTTGCCGTTCACCGCGCCGCCCCGATGGTGCGGCCGTCCGACGTCGAGCTCGATCGGCTGGCGCTCGCGCTGACCAAGGGAAAGCGCGTGGCGATTTACGGTGGCTCGGGATGCGAGCATGCGCATGACGCCGTCGTCGCGTTGGCCGCACGGTTGCGCGCGCCGGTCGCCCGAACCTCGCGCGCCAAGGACTTTCTCGAGCACGACAATCCCTATGACGTCGGCATGACCGGCATCTTCGGCGCCGAAAGCGGCTATCATGCGCTGATGTCATGCGACGTGCTGTTGTTACTCGGCTGCGACTTCGCCTGGCGGCAATTCTACCCGGACAAAGCGGTAATCCTGCAAGTCGATCTCGACGGCGCGCATCTCGGGCGGCGCCACCCGGTCAATATCGGCGTGATCGGCGACATCGGCGACACGCTCGAGGCGCTGCTGCCGCGGATCGCGCAGCGCGATGACGACAGCTTTCTCGATGAATGCCTCGAGCATCGTCGCAAGGCCGTCGCGCACGAGGCGAAGCACGATACCATCGGCAAGGGTGGCGCGATCCACCCGCAATATCTTACCGAGCTGATCTCCCGGCACGCCGCGCCGGATGCGGTTTTCACCGCCGATGGCGGGTCACCGATGGTCTGGTGCCTGCGCCACATTCAATCAACCGGACGCAACCGCACGGTGGTCAGCCTCAGCCACGGCACGATGGCGAATGCGATGCCGCAAGCGCTCGGCGCGAAGGCGGCGTTCCCCGATCGGCAGGTGATCGCACTGTCTGGCGATGGCGGGATCGCGATGCTGCTCGGCGATCTGCTCACCGCGGTGCAGGAGAAATTGCCGATCAAGGTCGTCGTGTACAATAACGGGGCGCTCGATTTCGTCGAGATCGAGCAAAAGGTCGAAGGGCTGCTCGACGCCTATACCGATCTCGTCAATCCGGATTTCGCCAGGGTCGCCGAGGCGATCGGCTTTCGCGGCTGGCGGGTCGATCGGGCCCACGATCTGGAAGCGGCGGTGCGCGCTTGGCTGGACGAGCCGGGCCCGGCGTTGCTCGACGTCGTCACTGATCGCTATGAACTCGTGATGCCGCCCAAGGTGGAAGCCGGGCAGGTCGCGGGGATGGCGCTCTATTCGACCAAGGCCGTACTCGGCGGGCGCGGCCGCGACGTCGTCGGCATGGTGCGGAACCTGCTGTCGTGAGCGGCCGCGCAACGCTCGCCGATGCGCTGTTTCGAGACAAACCGCTGTCGCGAAACGTGCTGCTGATCGTCGGTGTCATCGGCACGGCGGCCGTGATCGTGCTCGGCCTGCGTCATCCCGATGCTTTCTGGCTGCTCGTAGCGTTTGCCCCGCTGCTGATCCTCGCGATCATCGATCTGGCGCAGACGCACCATTCTTTGCGGCGCAACTACCCGGTCTCGGCGCGGTTTCGCTGGCTGTTCGAATGGCTCCGGCCCTTCCTGCGATCGTATATCGTCGAAAGCGACCTCGACGGCCGGCCCTTCAGCCATGACGAACGCGCGCTGGTCTATGCCCGAGCCAAGGGCGACGTATCGACCCATCCGTTCGGCACCGAGCTCGACGTCTATTCCGAAGAATATGAATGGCTGGCGCATTCGATGGCGCCATCGTGTGACGCGGAGAAATACTCGCGCGTCGCGGTCGGCACGGATCAGTGCAGCCGGCCCTATGCGGCATCGCGGCTCAACATCTCGGCGATGAGCTTCGGCGCGCTCGGCGCCAATGCGATCGAAGCGCTCAATCTCGGCGCGAAACAAGGCGGCTTCTATCACGATACCGGCGAGGGCGGTCTCTCTCCCTATCACTTGAAGCACGGTGGCGACGTCGTCTGGGAAATTGGCTCGGGCTATTTCGGGTGCCGCGATCGCGATGGCAATTTCGATCCGCAGCATTTCAAGGACCGGGCCGCGCACGAACAGGTCGTGATGACCGAAATCAAGCTAAGCCAGGGCGCCAAACCGGGCCATGGCGGCTTGCTGCCGGCCGCGAAGGTGACGGCGGAAATCGCCAAGACGCGCGACGTGCCCGAGGGCGAGGACTGCCTGTCGCCGGCCTATCACAGCGCCTTTTCGACGCCGTGCGAACTGCTCGAATTCGCCGCGAAGATGCGCGACCTGTCGGGTGGCAAGCCGGTCGGGATCAAACTGTGCGTCGGCTATCCGCATGAACTGTTCGCGGTGATGAAGGCGATGCTAGAGACGGAAATCCTGGTCGACTTCATCGTGATCGACGGCGCCGAGGGCGGCACCGGTGCCGCGCCGACCGAACTGAGCGACCGCGTCGGCATGCCGCTGCGCGAAGGGTTGATCCTGGCGCGCAACGCGCTGGTCGGCGCGAATCTCAAGGGCAAGATCAAGCTGGCGGCGTCGGGCAAGGTCAATTCCGGCGCGGCGATCGCGATGAATGCGGCGCTCGGCGCCGACTGGTGCAATGCCGCACGCTCGTTCATGTTTTCGCTCGGCTGCGTCCAGTCGATGCGCTGCCATACCGACACCTGCCCAACGGGAATCGCAACACAGTCGAAAGCGCGCCAGCACGGGTTGGTCGTGCGGGAGAAGGCGGCTCGAGTCGCCCGGTTCCAACAAGCGACGCTCGATGCGCTCCACGACATCGTCGTCGCTTGCGGGCTGCGATCGCCAGACGAATTTACCCCCGATGGGCTCCGTCAGCGGATCAACGCCGCGGAGATGCGATCGATCGACGAGCTCTACCCGTTCGTCGATCCCGGCGAGCTGCTCGACGGCGCCCGCGATCGCAGGCTGGCAGCCTGGTGGGCCGCAGCCGACGCGGCGAGTTTCGCACGGCGGGCGTAAAACCGTGGTTCCGGTCAGGCACCCCGCAATGGTCAGAAGCGCCACGCCAAACGCCGGCGCGGCAAAAGCCAGTCCCTGCTCCGGAAACGCCAGGTTTTCTGATGCGAAGCGGGGATTTGGCGGAGATGGAGGGATTCGAACTTAACGCCTAACACATTGTTGTAAAAGTACGCCTCCGTTCGATCTTTCCAGGATACCTTGTTTTGTGCCTCGGCATTCTAGCAGAGTTTTGGCCCTGGTTCGAGTTTCAACTCCCCTGCTCTGGATTTTTCAGGAGTAGCGGTCGCTTTGCGCACTATTATCGGCCGTTCAATTTGCAGGTCGTCTCCTACGAACCTGCCATCAATTCATCTGGCCAGTTCGCGTGCTCTGGACGTCTAACGATCGGCATTCCCGCCCACTCGTTTTTGGAGATGGAGGTCTGAAACCTGCCGCTTCGTCGGTGCCTGCCGCTGACGCCAACTGAGCAAGCGACCCTTCGCCCCCTGAAACCCTAATTCGGATGGCAAACGTTGGAATGATTGCAATTGGTCGCTAGTTTCGTAGCCGAGCGAGCCCATAGAAGCGACAGAGAGCTCGCCTAATAAACGCTAAGGAACCTCCCGTCGGGACCGAAGCGGCAGTTGAAGAACTTCGTGCCCTTTTCCTGATCGAACCAAACCTGGACGATGTACCCGTCTCGCTGCCGTAACGGTGCGTTGGCGGTTATCCGGTCCGGACGAACACCAAACCGCGAAGAGGCTTCTCCCTGACAGAAGCGGGGCAGGTCGCCCATCGCCACCCCGCCGGGATGCGGCATGGGCGGACGTGGACGCGGCCGATCGTCTTGCCCCGACCAGGACGAGACCTCGCAAATGCCGTGCCCTGCGCCGCGCTGCGTATAGGACATGGTGACGCGCCGGTCGGGATTGATGCTGACCCAAACCGTGGTTCGCCCGTCGGTCGCCTCATAATATTTGTCGTTGACCCGGTTCAGCCGGGCTTCGCGGCCGTTGAGATAGATCGGGCCGCCCTCGTCGGCATGGACATCGATATCGCCGGGACAGCTCCCGTTGAAGCTTGGCAACCCTCTCGGTCCGCCCAGCCGATCGCCGCGATAATCCGGCCGCGCGGCATAGTCCGGGACACGCTGCGCCTCGGTGGTCTGCCGACAGTCGGGCGCGGTTGCGCTTTTTCCGGCGTCCGCGTCAGCGCGCGCACGTCGGCGACCTGGCCATCGAGAAAGGCCAACACTTGGGTGCCGATGGTGCCAGTGCTGCCGGTTACCAAAATCGTCATGTTGCATCTCCTTGATCGTCGAGACAGATCGTCGTCGCCGTTTACAGATAGCCGTTCCGCAGAACGTAAATAGATGGCATGTACGGGACACATCGTCTCGCGAATGGAACATCTGATGGACCTTGCCGCGCTTTCTGCCTTCAACCTCGTCGCTGGCCACGATGGCTTTGGCATTGCGAGCCGGGCGGCTCGGCGGCCCAAGGCGACGCTGTCGCGCAAGGTTGCGGAGTTGGAAGCGCATCTCGGCGTTCGGCTGATCGACCGAGGCTCCCGGACCTTGCGGCTTACGCCGGAAGGCCGCGCGCTCCACGACCGTACCCAGGGCCCGCTCGCCGAGATCGGCGAGGCCGAGCAGGCCATTGCCTCGGGTGCGACGGTGCCGCGCGGCACGCTCCGGATCAGCGCGCCGATCGTACTGGCGCATGTCCTGTTACCGCGGGTCGCTGCGGATTTCGTCCAGGCCTATCCGCAGGTCACGCTCGAGATCGTCGCCGAGGATCGCAAGGTCGATCCGGTCGAGGACAATTACGATCTCGTGATCCGCATCGACCCGGATGCCGACGAGCGGCTGGTAGGGAGACGAATCCTCGAGGACGAGCGCCTTCTGGTGGCATCGCCCGATCTGCCCAATCCGCTGCTGCCGGATAGCGAAGACACCGCAGTAACCGTCACCGCGGTCGGGCGTATCGCCAGTTCAGCTGACGCGCTGTGGCGGATCAGCACCGATCAGGGCGTGCGCTTGCTCAGCCCGCAGATGCGCTTACGCTTTTCCTCCTTCCTGATGGTGCAGGACGCAACGCTCGCCGGCGCGGGTGTCGCGCTCATGCCGAAACTGCTCGCCGCACAGCACATCGCGGCGGGCAGGCTCGTCGTCTGGGGCGTCGATGACGGTCCGAAAGTCGAAATCTGGGCGCTCCAGAACTCGCGCCGCCTGTCGAGCTCGAAGAACCGCGCCTTTCTCGATGTACTGACATCGCTCCCCGGAGCGCCCTAACAACCAGTTCGTCGGCTGGGAGCTAAGCGCTGGCGCTGGCGGTTACGCGGCGGTTTCGTTGCAACGCAAGGGACGCAAACGTCAGCCCGAACGAACGGCTGCTGTTACATGATCGCAATCTGCGGCTGAACGACAGGAAATGCGGCGCATTCCAGTCGGCACTCGCAGAGCAATAATCGTCAGGCGGCCTCTGGTGCAGGGCCATCCAGCCTCGTCAGCGCAGCCAGCACATCCTGAACCGGCACCGGGCTCGGCCGTTTGGGCGGCTTCCGCAGCGTGGACTGCGAGCGAATTGCGAATGCGTCCGATGCCCAGGACGCTAGAATTGCGCGCTTCACTTCGGGCTCGAGCTGCGGGTTCTGGACAAGCTCCTGCGGATTGAACAGCGCTCCAAAAAAACGCGACGACATGGCTTATCCTGTCAATTGCCTAAGACACAGCATCACCATAACCCGCCTCGCAATCCGCCGAGAGATCGGCTGGCTAACATCGGTCGTGCGCGAATGTCGCCAAGCCGCGGGGACGTCCGCGCAGCTTCGATGAGCGCGAGGCGCTGGAGAAGGCCACCCGCGTGTTCCGGTTGAAGGGCTACGACGGCGTGACCATCGACGATCTCGTCGCGGGCATGGGCGTGGGACGACCGAGCCTGTATTCGGTCTTCGGAGACAAGCGGACGATATTTCTGCGCGCTCTCAAGGCGTATGCGGAGGCGAAGGGCGCCCGTGCTGCGAAGGCGCTCTTCTCGCCACCTACTCTCCGCGACGCGGTCGCCGCCTTCCTAAGAAGCGCTGTGGAAACTGCGACCGAGGAAGGGGCAGCACCTGGATGCCTTCTTGTGTGCAAGAGACCTATGAACTGGTCGGCCCCGACGTGCTTACCGGTGCGACGATCGCCGCACTGCGGAGCGAGGTGCTCGGGAGGCCGATCGGTTATGCCGGCAACGATCTGGATGCGCTGGAACAGCGGCTGAAGTCGTTCGGACCGGCGTGGCTCGCGTACGACATGCGGCTGATGATGCATCGCTATCAGCAGGATGGCGCGATCGCGACGGACGGCGAAATCGCGCGTCTCGCAACCTTGCTCGGCCATGCGCCGCGGGCGTATCGCGATTTCGCCGAGGCCGCCGCCGCCGAGTGGGCTGCAGCCTGAGCTTAGAACGAACCTGCATCAGGAGACTTCCCATGACCCGTATCCTGTTCGTCGGCCAGAAGCCCGAGACGGTTGATTTTTCGGATCCGGCTTTGCCGGCCGGGTTCGACGCCGACAAAATCAACGCCGGCATCACCATCGCGGTCGAAAAAATTCGGGAGCGCGGATGGCAAGGCGAAACCTGCATGATCACTCCTGACGCTGCAGGCGGAGCGATGCTGGAAACGGCGCTTCGCAGTGCCGCCTATGACTGTGTGGTGATCGGCGGCGGTTTAAGGCTACCGCCCAAGAGCCTGGCGCTGTTCGAGATCGTGGTGAATCTTGTCCACAAGACTGCGCCCCATGCCGCGATAGCCTTCAACACGCGGCCCGAAGACACTGCCGAGGCGGCCGCCCGCCAACTCGGGGCAGGCTGAAGGCTATTTGCCGTTTGCGAACCGAGGACGATCGTACGCGGCTAATAGTCGGCAATGCACCCGATGTCGGCCATAGCGGATCGCCGCTCAATCGCCCGTAAGCGGACGCGGCTGCCGGTCGGCCGCGAATGGGACTTTGCAGCCGCTCCCACTATGTTCGTCTAACGGCGCCTATCGGTAGGAGCGGCCGTTGTACTTCATACCGGAAGCAAGCCACTGACGTGTAAGGCTGCGCCTTCAGTTGCTCTATGGCCTAAGGCAATCTCATGCAGAAATAGCTCTGCAAATCATCTTTCGTCAATGCGCCCGATCGCCTCCGCGCACCTTGGGTCAGAGAACGGACTCGCCGGGCAACCGGCAGCCGGTGTTTCAATGCAATTCGTTACCTTCACCAACGCGCACTTCGTGACCGAACCAGACTGGACGACGTGGCACGCTAACGTACACGTCTTGCGATTGCCGTATCAAGACACCTTTCCGACTAGTGCGCGAATCAGAACGCGCTGGTCAGGCTGAACGACGGCCGCGGGCTTTTGTCGCCGCTGTCGTAGCGCGGCTCGTTGATTGGGAACGCAGCTTCGAGTTCGAGATTGAGATAGCGGGAAAGATTTAGTCGGGCGCCTGCTCCTGTCGAATAGAGGTCACCGGTTCCGAAATCGATTTCGATGTTGCTCAGGTGGCCCGCGTCCGCAAAGCAGTAAAGCTGCGCCCAGCGCAACAATCCCGTGTTGCGGCTCAGCAGGCGCGCGCGCAGTTCGGCAGAGCCGAGCACGCCTTCGTCGCCTGTCCGCTCGCTCCAATTGTAGCCGCGACCGAAATAGGAACCGCCGATCTTCAGTTGTTCGACCGCGGGCAGCGGTGCGCTGGACAACAGGCTAGTGGTTGCAAGCCGTGCGCTGATAGGATCGGCGATGTCGCCTTGCCAATTCGCCCCAGCGTTTACCATCGTGAAATCGGATCCGGCGTCATAGTGTGACGCAAAGAGATTAGCCCGCCCGGTCGCGCCCAGCGCCAGCAGACCTCGGGTGATGCCGCCGCCGGCACGCAGCCTACCGCCGGCAAGCGGCGTATAACCATTGATCGAGCCGCTCACGGTGGTGATGCGATCGCTCCGGATCAGCGCGCCGTTCCACCATCCATCCACCGCGACGCGATCGCCGGAAACCGCCAGCCACAGTCTCGTCTTCGCCTCCCGCAACAACGGTTGCGTGATGCTCACGGCCATACTGCCGCTGCGGCCATGCGGATCGAAGCTGCGCCAACGGCCACCCGAGTGAGTCTCGCCATAGCTACCGTAAAGCGCTAGCTGGGTGCCGCTGGCGAATGGCTGGATCGCGTAGCGACCATAGAGCGCGACCAATTCGTGCGGCTCGATCGGCGTCGCGAGCCCCTGGAACGTGAGACGCCTCGCGGCTTGTTGGGCAGCAGCGGCTCGATGACGCGCCACTCGAAGCCGGTCAAATCATATCGGCTCATGCCGATGCTGAATCAGGCAATCATCACGAGGGGAAGGCCTGTCGCGTCAAAAGCCGTACTACTGGGAATCGGCGAGCAAGGCGTCCGCTATCAGGTGGGATCGGAAACCTCAAGCTGCTCAAAAAAGAGCGATCATCGTCTCCCGGTGTCGTTGCAGAACCTCTTCGTCCACTGATTAATGATCCCGACCTGCGACAGCCGCTCGTTGACCTTCATACCCGCCAAAATAGGTTCTTTCGTCTGCCCATTCGCCCAGAGCATCGAACAGCAAGGCTCAATCCGCCAAATTTAGGGGTTCGCGACCTAATTAAGCGAAGCATAATTTCGCATCGATATTTAAATAATTAAGAGTTCGGCAAATAAGGACTAAATCAATCGAAATCTTGATATTATTCCCAAAAGCTCCTCGCGAGATCCAACATTCATTTTCCGATATATGCTTCTGATATGAGTTCGAATCGTCTCAATAGAATTGTTAAAGCTTGCGGCGATTTCCGATACCCCGTTGCCCTTTACCAACGCGATGACGATGCGGTGTTCTGTCGCGGTCAATCCGTATAAGCGCGCAAAATCGGCATACACGTCATAATCATGACCATCACTGATCCAAAAGTTCAAACACCAATATGTGGCGGCAAGCAGATCAATCCGACGCTTATAGAATACTAGAAAAGGGCCGCAGACATTGTCTGAAATTACCGCTGTTACCGATGGATCGTCATTTTCTATGAAGGTATAAAACCGATCGGTAATCCTAGCCGATTTGCTTACGAACTTTTGTCTTTCAACGAAGCACCCTTCCTGCGATTCCAAAATTTGGTGAGCCGCCCGATTCATGAACTCGACTACGTGATGGGCGTTTATCAATACGGTCGGGCGATAGTCGTCCTCAATCAACTGCTTGACGGCAGCTAGGACCGACAAGCCATCCTCGGCAGCTTCCATGCTTTCCCCCGCTGAAACTGGTGCGCCCATTTTCAGTTCGCCGACGTTAGCGGCAGCGGTTCGGTTCCTAACCCCGGTTTACCGATCCGACTTTCTCTATTTGGGACCCCGCTGTCCGATCGCAAGTATAATCGGGTTCGGTCGATCGTCGCGCAAGCTTGCATGGCGTGGAATATACAAAATGAAGTTTGTTTAATGTCCTCTTTAGGGACTGCGTAGAATATACCCAATGTTGGGTATATCTGAAGCGCTGAAGTTCCCTTAATCAATCGTTCACCAATCGAAACGAGTCGCTCCAGGCTGTTTCGGATGGTCAGGTCCAGTTCGATTTGGACAAACGGACCCGTAATTCGATCCATCCATAGGGGGATTCACGATGAAGAAACTGATGACCGCGGCTGTCGCCGCGATCGCCGTGCTGACTGCGACGCCGTCTTTCGCCGCCGACGCACATTCGTCCAGTTCGCTTGCTTTCAGCCTTAACGGCTCAGTGAGCGAAATCTGCGGCGTGTACAGCAAGTCGGGAACGACGGTTCCGATCGCGTTCGGCGATCTCGCCACCGTTGCCGACAGCACCCTGGTGACCAAGAGCCTCGGCGACGTTTCTTACCGTTGCAATGACGCGAACGGCTTCACGCGCGTCATTCACTCGGCCAACGGCGGAAAGCTGGTTCGCACGGGCGGATCGGGCGATCAGTACAATTCGATCGCCTACATTTTCAACCAAAGCGGCAATGCAGGCATCAGCGTCAGCGACACCTCGCTGAGCGCGGATGTGGATACGACCTTCGCCGGCAGCCATCAGCTGCTCGAAGGCCAGCGCGGCACCGCGTCGTTCAAGTTGAACGGCGTGTTCAACACGAACTCGAGCGCAGGCAATGCGCCGGGAACGACCGTTTTCGCGGGCGATTACACCGACACCGTGACGATCACGGTTACCGGCGCCTGATAGCGACGAAGCCGAGGGGCAGCGGATTCGCAACGTCCCTCGGCTTCCTCCACACCGGCGGTTGCGCCGTTCGATCGGTTTCAGAAGTCGTTTTCCCGGGGGGGATTCATGGTCAGGTTTCTGCGCTCGCTGTGGCTGCGCATCGGTGTCGCGGTCGGCATCATCGCGTTCAGCGCCAGCGCCACCGCCTATGAAGTCGGCCCCATGCGAGTCACCCTCGTTCCCAGCGCGGGCAACATCACCGGCACGATCCACGTCAACAACGATCGCGATGTGCCGCTTCCGATCGAGCTGAAGACGTTCCGACGCATTGTCCGCGATGACGGCTCGCAATCGTTCGATCCGGTCGACGGCCAATTCGTGATCTTTCCGCCCCAGGTCCAGGTTGCCGCGTCATCGTCGCAGTCGATTCGATTTCAGTATGTCGGCGATCCGGTCGTCACCGAATCGCAGGCTTACGTTATCCAAGTGACCGAAGTCCCCGTGACACCGCCCGGATTTAGCGGCGTGCACTTCACCTACAATTTCGGCGTCGCGGTCTATATCGACCCGGCGCACGCGAGCGACGACCTGACGGTCGAGGGCGTCAAGCGGGAGGACGGCAGCCTCCTGATGACGGTGCGCAACGACGGCAATGGCTATGCCACCTTGTCGCGCAAATCGCTGACCCTGGCGAGCGGCGTCAGCAAGGTGACGTACGAGCCCACCGATCTCGGCACGAAACTGGAAAATCCGCTCGTCCCGCCGCATTTCA
The DNA here is from genome assembly GCA_006438735.1 of Sphingomonas koreensis. Taxonomy (GTDB): domain Bacteria; phylum Pseudomonadota; class Alphaproteobacteria; order Sphingomonadales; family Sphingomonadaceae; genus Sphingomonas; species Sphingomonas koreensis_A. The sequence goes on from RCZF01000001.1 coordinate 1,547,908, forward strand.
CGCGGACGGTGGAACTCAAGAATACGACGATCGCAGGCAGCGCCGACATCTCCGCCGAATTTCACGACATCAAGGGTTGAGTGCGGCAGATGGCCGGGGCCATGCGCGCGCGCCGATTCGGCGGCCGACTCAAATTGCATAGCAGCGTTTCGGCTGTGGCGTTCGTCGCGGCCCTGCAGTGCGCGACGCCAGCCGCGGCGGCGGCGGCGGTGGCGGTGGACCAAGCCGGCCAACATGCCCCCGCCGACCCCGTCCGCGAAACGCCCGCATCCGCCGCTGCGCCGGTTCCGCCGGACATCAAACCGACAACCCTGTCCTTGCCGATCGTCGTCGACGACGCCCAGGTCGGCACGGCGCTGGCGACGGTGACGCTTTCCGACATCGTCTCGATTTCAGTGGCGGACCTCAACACCGCATTGGCGAGCCGGATTTCGAAAGAAACCGCATCGGCGATCACCGCGCTCGGCAATGGTCAGATCAAGGCAGCGGCAATCCGCCAGGCTGGATTGGACCTGCATTTCGATACGGCATCGCTCGCCATCGTCGTGACGATCCCGGATACGCGCCGCGGCATTCAGGTGCTCCAGACACCGGGGATCAGCTTCGATGGCCTGGCGCCGGTCGATCCCGCGCGGTTCGCCTTCGGCATGACCGGCGCGCTGCTGATCAACAAGGATCTTTCCGGCGGCCCCACGACGGGCGATCTGGCCACGGCCGGATTCCTCAACGTCGGCGGCCTGACCGGACTCAACGTTCTGTTCAGCGGCGATCTTCGTTTCGGCGCCGGCGCCACTGCCTTCGAGCGCAACGGCATCGTCGCGTTCAAGGATGATCCCGCCCGCGCGATGCGCTATTCGATCGGCGACATCATTCCGCTCCAGGCGCGGCTCGCCGGCCCCGTGGACTTGCTGGGCGTATCGGTAGAGCGGAGCTACGAAAGCATCCAGCCGGAACGCAATATCCGGCCGGTCGGGCAAAGCGGCTTCGTGCTCCAGCGGCGGTCCACCGTAGAGGTCTACGTCAACGGCGTGCTCGCGCAGACGTTCGTGGCCAATCCCGGGCCGATCAATCTGCGCAACATCCCGCTCGCCGACATCAGCAACAATGTGTCGGTGGTGGTGGAGGATCCGCTCGGCCGGCGCGAGGTGGAGAGTTTCCAACTCGGCAACGACATCAGCCAGCTTCAGGAAGGCATCTCGGAATTCAGCGCGTCGCTCGGCTTGCTGCGGGATGTCAACGCCGCGGAATTTCGCTATACCGACGATCCCGTCGCCAGCCTCTATTTTACCCGCGGCCTGACCGAGCGATTGACCGTCGGCGCGCATGCGGTGATTGCGCAACACGCCCAGAACGCCGGCTTTTCCGCAGCAATGCCGATCCTCGCCGGGGTCGGGCAGATCGAAACCGCGATCAGCCATAGCGACGATCGCGGCACAGGCGCCGCGATCGGCGTCACCTACCGCGGTGATCCGTTCGGCCTGCGCAGACTGAACGGCTTCCTCGATCTGCGAGTCGATTACCAGACGATCGATTACAACACGCTGTCGTCGTTCACGATCGGCGATCAAACCAAATGGGACGGGCTCGCCAGCTATCGGATTGATCTTTCGTCCACCACATCGGCATATCTGGGCGGCGGCTATTACGAGATTTACGGCCAATCGGCGACGTACAGCGCCTATGTCGGCGCGTCGCATCGGTTCGGACGGCTCTCGTTTTCGGCGTCGCTACGGTATGAGAAGCGATCGACCGACCGGGGCGGCCTGGGGATTCTCGGGACGATTTCGATGCCGCTCGGCCGCCATACGTCGGCGTACGGCAGCTATGATTCCAACAACAATGTCGGCCAGGTTGAGGTCCGTAAACAGCGCGGAATCGGCGTGCCCGATTACGAATATTCGCTCGCCGCGCGTTACTCACCGAACCAGAGCCAGGTGACTGGCGATATCGGTTACGTGAACTCCCGATTCGACGCCAGCGCCGGCGTCGCCCAATATTTCCAGGGCGATTTGGCGAGCAACGAACGCGTCGCAACGGTTCGCCTGCAATCGGGCATCGCGTTCGTCGATGGCACTTTTGGCATCGGCCGGGACCCGGGGAACGGTTTCCTGATGGTAAAGCGGCACCCGACCCTGCGCCCCGCCGACGTCAACGTGAAATCCGCCGCCGTCGGCGAAAAGCTTGGCGTCGCCGACGGGTTGGGGCCGGCCGTCGTATCGATCAACGGGCCGTATTTGCCGCAGGAAGTGACGCTCAGCGTGCCCAGCGCGCCGATCGGATATGATCTTGGGCCGGGCGAATATGTGTTGCGGCCGGGTGCAGCAAGCGGCCTTGCGATCACCGCCGGTACGGACGCCTATCATATCGCCGGCGCCAATCTGTACGACGGCGAAGGCCATCCGCTGGCGCTGACGACCGGTGTCGTGACCGATCTCAACACCGGCGCCGGGACGCCCTTCTTTACCAATAGTCAGGGACGTGCTGTCTTCATCCGGCTTGCGCCTGGCCAATACCGCGTGACGATGGATTCGTCGAAAGCGGTATTCAAGTTCGTCGTCGGCCAACACGACCCGGCGTTCGTCAAACTACCCGACTTGCACGCGGAGCCAGCGCCATGATCAAACGTCTTCTTCTGATGATCGCCACAGTGGCGCTGATGCCGGAACTGGCGCACGCGGCGCCGTGCAGGGGCTATGACGTTTCCGCCGCTCAATCGGGAGCTGCAAGCTACGATCCGGCAAGCGTCGCAGACATGCGGATTCAGCTCACACTGATGACTCGGAGCACCGCGCTCGACGCCAGCTGTTCGTCAGCCAACATAAGCGTCGCGCCGCGAGACGGCTCGAGAATTCGTCTGACCAACGGCGGTGATCGCCTGGACGGCGATATCGTTCGCGCCAGTGACGTCGGCATCGGATCGCCGGCATTGTTCAGGCTTACCGAAGCGGGCCGTGGGCGATTGGTGCGCAATGGCCGCCTGACGATCGATTTGCTCCAAATCAGCTCCGGCCAGTTCACCGGGCCCGGTGATTATACCGTCGATCTGGATGTCGTCGTCGGTGATCGTCCGGCCGTCCCCGTGCAATTGCTGGTCCATGTCGATCCGGCGATTCGTTTCGTCGGAGAAGCCGCAAGCGGATTGAAGACGCTGTCGCTCGGCGATCTTGAACGGGGAGCCAATGTGAGCTCGGCCTTTCTGTTCAAAACCAACGCAGCGATCACTGTTACCGCGCGTTCGGAACACGGCGGCAACCTGCAGCACGAGCTGGGCGCGTCGTTCGGGGAAATTCCGTATGCCGGCTATTATTCGGGGGAGCGGCTGGACCTGAAGAACGCCCGCCCGATTACCGTCAGGCTATCGCGCGCCGGGCTTCAGCAAGGCGACCTGCGCGTCGTGGTGCTGCCGCAGCACGGTCGCTATGCCGGTGCCTATCGCGACGTCCTGACGCTCGATTTCACAGCATTTTAGAGGCCGGCGTCGTCAGATCGCCTGGATATAGGCGCTGCCGCTGGTCACGCTGGCCAGACTGTCCCCATAGTCCAATTGAAACACGAATGTGCCGGGACGCCGCGCATGGACGGCAATGAGTCCGCCGCCAAGTTCGGTGGCGACGCCATTCGAAACCGTGACGGATTCGGGAACCATCTCGCCCAAATCTCCCCCCATGACGAGCTGAAACGACTCTGCGTTGCAGTTCGCCTCAACCTCAAGAATGCCAAGCTCCGAATCGAGCGACTGAACATCCTCAATCGCGCAGGTCACTGGCACCTGCAGACTCAATTGAAACGCAACGTCGTTGGCCGCAGCCGGTGCTGCCGACATCATCGCCATCGTCGGTATCAACAGGGCAAAAGCAGATCGGCGTCGCATAGCAGAATCCCTTCGGCATCCGTCGATAGCGGCCAAATCTTAAAAAATTCTGGTGGGATAAGAGCGGCGGCGGTGAGGACGAGCTAACAGAGCGAACTTATTAAATCTTGCTTAGCGCAACGAAAAATATCGGCGCTTCGAGCCTACGTTCCAGACCGCTGTGCTCGTATTCTCCGGTCCTGTCGTCCTGACTCCGACGTCATCCTCTTAATTTGAACGGTTGGCGGATAAAGGAAACGAAATTCATTCGACTGACAGCTGATTTTAGGCGTGTTGCCGACCCCCTGAAGCCGGGGGCTGGCATCAACTCGCATTGAACCAGTTTTCCGCTCTTCCGCTGGACGACGATCGCCCGCGTTCGAACGTGCGGACCTGGTACCAACTCGACTATTCTGATGTTCACAAGATCGTAGCCGCGCAGCTTGCTGTCGATCGCCAGATCGAACAACGCCCGGTCGCGTATCAGGCCCTCGCGATCGAGGTAGAATCGGATCGCCCAAATTGGGCGCGGCTTCAAGGCGCGCTTGGCACCAACTTTTAGTCCTGCATTTTAGGCGAGCGTCTGGTAGCGGGAAAGCGCAAAGCGGCTTGCGCTAATATGAAAGCAGACAGGCAGCAATCGGCCCACAAGCTGCCGGCCGGCTACGCGCCCCATCCCGGTCATCCCGTAACCGCTCGATCGATCCCGGAAGCTGCCGTTGGTTTCACCTTATCCAATATTGGCGGACCTTGGGACAAAGCCGTCATATACACACGACATTCCGAACGGCAGCTCCTGTCAGAAGGAGACGTTCAGCCCGCGGCCAACCAGGTCACAGATCGACAGGGACTGGGCCGATTGCCGCCAGACCGCTTTCGGGCGCCGTTAGCAAAAACAGCCGTTATTCGACTGGCGATCGATCCAGAACCGGGAAAAGGCATAATGGATCGAATTAGCGGCAATAAAGGAGAGCGCGACGGAAGAGAATGCGTCAGCCCCAACAGGTGCACAAGCGCCCAAAGCAGGATGATACCGAATACGAATACGGCGCAACTCATCACGGTGTGGCGCGCGAACAGCAACGCGGCTTTGCCGCTTAGCAGCCGTGAAATCGTGGTGGGCGCCGGCCTTTGGCTGCCGCAACAAGGTCGCCTGTTTCTGCCAAGGGATTTCTTGTCGCATGATGGCGCGCCCACACCGAGGCGCAACGCTACGTGCGGCCTTATTCAAAGAAAGGCGATCTAGAAGACTCGCTCTAGGCGTCGTGGACAAAGGGTATCCACAGTTTGATTGAAGCGAGCGCGACGAAGCCGAGATAGGATTCCTTGGTTTTGTCGTACCGGGTGGCAACGCGCCGCCAGTTCTTGAGCTTGCTGAACATACGCTCGACGAGATTGCGCCAGCGGTATTTTTCGTGATCATGCGGGATGGGTATGCGCCGGTTGCTCTTGGCAGGTATGACGGCCTCGACACCGGCAGCGGCGATCTCCGCGCGGATCGTGTCGGCGTCATAGCCCTTGTCGGCAAGCAGGGCTTCGATGCGGTCGGCGAGC
>RCZF01000002.1:0-60000 GCA_006438735.1 Sphingomonas koreensis
AAGCGGCGGCCGAAATCGCCACGCGCGCCTCTGGCCAGGCCGGCGCGGCGGTCGGCATGTCGGAAACCTTGAGCGATCACGCCAAGTCGATCGAATCGATCCTCGGCCTCATTCGCGACATTGCCGGACAGACCAATCTGCTCGCGCTGAACGCGACGATCGAGGCAGCGCGCGCCGGCGACGCCGGGCGCGGCTTCGCGGTGGTCGCGCAGGAAGTGAAATCGCTCGCCAATCAGACCGCACGCGCGACCGACGACATCGCCGCCAAGATCGCCGCGATCCAGTCCGCCACGCATTCCACCGTCGCGACCAACGCCTCGATCCGCGACACCGTCGCCGAGGTGCAGGACTCGGCCGATCGGATTCGCGTCGCGATGGAAATCCAGGCGCAGACCGTCACCGCGATCACCGCCGCAGTCGACGAAACCGCGCTCGCCGCCGATTCGATGTCCAACACCATCGCCGCCATCCGCGAAGATACCGAAACCGTCGCCTCCGAAATCGGCAAGCTCGAGCGCGATTTCGGCGAGGTCGATGATCGGCTCGATGGCCTCAGGACGGCGGCGGAGAATTTTTCGGCAAGCGTCGCGGCCTAGTGCGACGCCTGCCGGCGCTGGCGCGGCGATGGGCTCGCCGCTAAGGCTCGCGGCATGCCCACCAACATTCTCCTCACCGGATCGAGCCGCGGCATCGGCGCTGCGATCGCCGCCTCGTTCGACAATGACGACGTAGCGCTGATCGGCCACGGCACGCGCAGCGGCGTCCCGGCCGATTTCGACGAGCCCGGGGCCGCGCCCGCCTTGTGGCAAGCGGCGCTCGATCGGCTCGACGGCCGAATCGACGTGCTCGTCAACAACGCCGGCGTCTTCGAGGCGTCGCCGCTCGATCAAGAGCATTGCGATTGGGTCGCCGATTGGGAGCGGACGATGCGCGTCAACCTCACCGCATCGGCCGAGCTGTGCCGGCTGGCGGTGCGGCACTGGCAGGGACACGGCACAGGCGGCCGGATCGTCAACATCGCCAGCCGCGCCGCCTATCGCGGCGATTCGCCGGCGCATTGGCATTATGCCGCGTCGAAGGCGGGCATGGTGGCGATGACCAAGACGATCGCGCGCGGCTATGCTGGCGAGGAGATTCTCGCTTTTGCGGTGTGCCCCGGCTTCACCATGACCGGCATGGCCGAGAATTATCTGGCCAGCCGCGGCGGCGACAAATTGCTCGCCGACATTCCGCTCGGCCGTGTCGCCGAGCCGGCCGAAGTGGCGAGCGTCGCCCGCTACCTTGCGCTCGAAGCGCCGCCGTCGATGACCGGCGCAGTGCTCGATGTGAACGGGGCCAGTTATGTCCGCTAAGTGTCCGCCAACAGAAGTGGGAACCGGTTCTGCGTCCGGCGGCGCGTCAACCGATAGCTGGAAACTGGTGCTGCCGTGCACAAAGTCGGAAGCTGAAGCGATCGAGATCGATATGATGTCGCTCGCGCGGCTCGATCCGCCGCCGGTGCTGATGACCAGTGAGGGACAGCCCGACGATCCCGACGACTGGCGGCTCGAGGCCTATTTCGACAGCAAGCCCGATGCCGCGACGATCGCCGCCATCCGCGCACTGGTGCCCAGCGCCGCGGCGGCGAAGGCCAAGCCGGAACGCGTCGCCGACGCCGATTGGGTCACGCTCAGCCAGGCCGGGCTCGAACCCGTTCGTGCCGGGCGCTTCTTCGTCCATACCGCGACTCATGAGCCGTCGGACGAGGCCGGCGTGCGCAACTTTCGGGTCGAGGCCAGCCGCGCGTTCGGCACGGGACATCATGAGACCACCACCGGCTGCCTGATGATGCTCGATGCGATGCGGCGGCGCGGGCAGCGGGTCGATAACCTCATCGATCTCGGCACCGGCACCGGGCTGCTCGCCTTCGCCGCCATGCACCTGTGGCCCCGCGCCTATGCCACCGCCACCGACATCGATCCCGTCGCGATCGACGTCACCGCGGAAAACACCGAGGCGAACGGTGTCGCGCTGGGGCTCGGCAGGGGCCGGCTGGCACTCACCGTCGCGGACGGCACGGCCGATGCGCTGGTGCAGCGCCGCGCGCCGTTCGATCTGATCATCGCCAATATCCTCGCCGGCCCGCTGATCGACCTTGCGCACGATATCGCGGCGATCGCCGACGGCAAGAGCCAGCTCGTCCTCGCCGGGTTGCTCGGAACGCAGGCCGGCGCGGTCGCGCAGGCCTATCGCCGCCAGGGCTACCGCCTTGCCGAGCGACTCGATCTCGGCGACTGGGCGATCCTGCGGCTGAGTAAGCGCCGCTAGGCGGTCATCGCCGCCGCGCGGCCGCGGGCATATTCCTGCGTGCCGGTCGTGATGACGCGGTCCTCGGGCATGAGGTGGCCGATTCCGATATCGGGCCGGCCCTTAATCTCGCGATAAAGCGGCGCGAAATCGGTTTCGACCGTCACGCGGAGCAATTCGTCGAAGCTCGGGATGACAAAATAATTCTGCTGGAAATCGTCGATCCGATAGTCGGTGCGCATCACCCGCTTGAGATCGAAGCGGATGCGGTTGGGGCTGGCGTCGTCGAGCGCGAAGCGGCTTTCGGCGAAGCTCGAGACGATCCCCGATCCATAGATGCGCAGGCCCTCCGGCTCCTCGATCAGCCCGAATTCGACAGTGTACCAGTATAGCCGGCCGAGATATTTGAGCGCATCGAGCCCGAGCGCGCGCTGCCCGCCGCGACCGTACGCCTCCAGATAATCGGCGAACACCGGATCGGCGAGCATCGGCACATGGCCGAACACATCGTGGAACACATCGGGTTCCTGCAGATAATCGAGCTGATCGGGCCGGCGGATGAAATTGCCCGCCACGAAGCGGCGATTGGCCATGTGATCGAAGAACACGTCGTCGGGCACCAGCCCCGGCACCGCCACGACCTGCCAACCGGTCAGCTTCATCAGCCGCTCGCTCAGCTCCTCGAAATCGGGAATGCCGGGCTTCGACAGCTTGAGCACGTCGAGCCCGCGCAAATATGCTTCCGACGCGCGGCCGGGGAGCAATTTTGCCTGCCGCGCAAACAGCCGGTCCCAGGTTTCATGTTCTTCGGGCGTGTAATGCGCCCAATCCTGTGGAATCGTCCAATCGCGCGATGCGCCGGCCGGCAGCTTATCCAATACGTGCGTTCCCTCTGTCATGCCGATGCCATAGCACAGAGGCCCGCAGGCAGGAAATCGAGGCGATGTCAATCAATTGGCCCAAAGCGAGAAGACGCGCAGTGGATGCGCTGCTGGTGCTTGTCGCGCTGATCGCGGCCTATGGCGCAGCCGGATTCGTCGGCGGCGCGATTCCCGCCAATGCCGGCTGGCGTCCGCCGGCCCAAGGCATCCGAATCTATGTCGAGACCAACGGCGTCCACACCGATCTGGTCGTGCCCGTCGTCGCCGCGGGGATCGATTGGCGCGCCCTGATCCGCCCCGGCGACATCGCCGATCCGCGCTATGCCGCTTATGATCACCTCGCGTTCGGCTGGGGCGAGCGCGATTTCTATCTGAAGACGCCGCATTGGGCGGACGTCCGGCCCGGCACCGTGCTCCACGCCGCGTTCGGCAGCGATCATACGCTCGTCCATGTCGAGCACCTGCCCGCCCCGGCGCCCGGCCCTGACATGCGCGAGATCACGCTGAGCCCGGCGCAATATCGCCGCCTTGCCGGCTTCATCCGCGCGAGCTTTGCGCCCGCCCCGGCCGGCGCTCCGCCGGCGGTTTTTCACGGATACGGCGATTACGATGCGTTTTATTCAGGTTCGGGGCGTTATGACGCTTTGATGACATGCAATGCCTGGACGGGGGCGGCGTTACGCAAAGCCGGCGTGCGCATCGGCCGATGGACGCCATTTGCGACGACTGTGATGGGATGGTTTTGACGATGACGATGACAGTGACGATGCCAGTGGCGACCCGACCGATCCACGCGCCGCCCTCCAAACTAGCGATGGCGGCGGAGTTGCCGCGTGCGGCGTGGAGCATCGGCAGCCTCGCGTTCTCGCGCGCGATGCTGATGCAGGCGCCGCGCGGCGACGGCCGGCCGGTGCTGTTGTTGCCGGGCCTGTTCACCTCGGATCGCTCGAATGTCGTGCTGCGGCGATATCTGACCACGCTCGGCTATCGCCCGCATGGCTGGGAACTCGGCCATAACTTCTCGCTGCGCACGATCGGGCCGGACGGCGAGCGGCTTCATGACCGCATCGCCGCGATCGCCGACGACGCCGGCGCGCCGGTCACGCTGATCGGCGTCAGCTTGGGCGGAATAATGGCGCGATTCGCCGCGCACCGCTGGACCGATCTGGTGCGCGAAGTGATCACTGTCAGCGCGCCCTTCGCCGGCTCGCCGCGCGCGACCAATTTGTGGCGCACCTATCAGTGGCTGACCGGCGAACAGATCGACAGCCCCGAAGTGCAGGCGCTGATGAACGAATGCGCCGCGCCGCTGCCGGTGCCGGCCGCGGCCATCTGGAGCAGCAGCGACGGCTTCGTCAACGGCATGATCTGCCACGATCCGGCTGATCGGGGCTGCCGCAGCATCCATGTCACCAGCAGCCACATGGGCGTGCAAATGAAACCCGAAGTGATGCGCGCGATCGCCAACGTGCTGGGAAAAGCCTGAACCCCTCGTTCGTCATCCACGCGAAAGCGGGGACCCAGCTCCTACGGGATCTTCCAGGTTCGACGGTACGAGATGGGTTCCCGCTTTCGCGGGAATGACGTCGATCGTGGGCTAGTTGTCATAACCCGCGCGATAACCACCGTAATTCTGGCAACCATCGGCATCCGGATTGTCGTGGCACTTCTTTTCCCAATCTTGGCGGGCCTTGCCTTCCTTGGCCTCCTGCTTGCGCATCTTGCGGCCGTAGTTGCGATCGGCCTCCGACTGGCTGGTCGTGGTCCAATCGACCACCTGGCTGCCGGCGCGAACCGGCGCGGTGACGACGCCGACCGCAGTCTTGGCGAGGCAGCCGCCGGCAAGCAGCGGCAGCAGGACGGCGGAAAACAGGACGGTCTTACGCATGATACTCACTCCCGGGCGGCGTCGCGATCGGCGAAGGCCGCGCGTGCTCCTACGCCAATTTGCGGGAAATCGGTGAAAAATCCATCCACCCCGAGCGCGAGATGGCGCGAAATTTCCTCGTCCAGCCGCCCGTGGCCGCGCGGATTGAGCCCCTTGTGGAAATGCCACGGCAGGAAATAATTCTCGGCTCGAAACGTCCAGGGATGGACGCGCAAGCCAGCGGCATGGGCATCGCGGACCAGCCGGCCGTCGTCGCCGATCATGCTCTTGTTGGGGCCGATCCCCCAGGCGTAGCGCGCGATCTGATGGAGCCCCTCGGGCGTTGCCATATCGGCATAACTGGTCCGCGCCCCGTCCGCGGGGGCGCCGTCCTTGTCCATCAATTGGATCAGCCTCAGACCGGTCAGCGCGTGGATCTTGCGCAGGTTCTCGACCTCGAACGACTGGATGAAGACGGGCGCGGCGGCGGTGCGCCAGCCGGCGGCGTGGAGCGCCTCGACCAGCGGCGCGTCGGTGCCGAGGCCGATCGCGGCGAAATAGGTCGGGTGCTTGGTTTCGGGATAGATGCCGATCGTGCGGCCGCGCGCGATGCTCTCGCGCTTGGCGAGCGCGATAATTTCGTCGAGCGTCGGAATCCCGAACTGGCCGTCGAACGCCTTGTTGTCGGGGCGCAGCAGCGGCAGCCGCTCCTTCGCGCGCAGTGTCTTCACCTCGGCGAGCGTGAAATCCTCGGTGAACCAGCCGCTGATCTGTTTGCCGTCGATCGTCTTGGTCGCGCGGCGATCGGCGAAGTCCTTGCGATCGCCGACGTCGGTGGTGTCCGAAATATCGTTCTCGTGCCGCGCGACGAGCACGCCGTCCTTGGTGGGCACGAGATCGGGCTCGATGAAATCGGCGCCCTGTTCGATCGCCAACTCGTACGACGCCAGCGTGTGTTCGGGGCGCAAGCCGCTGGCGCCGCGGTGCGCGATCACGATCGGGGTGGACAGCGACGGCTCGGTCATCGCCAAGCATCCTGCCGCGCCGCTCGATCCAGCGCCAGCCCTTCACGCCTCGGCGAGAAAAGTTTCGATCCGCGACTGGTTTCGGAAACCATTCCGCTTGCGGGCGTTTGATGAACGAATGCTATCAGGGGCGATTCATGAAATTCACGATCAATGGCCGGCAATATGACGCCGAGCCGGATATCCGCACCTCGCTGCTCGATCTGTGCCGCGAGCATCTCGGGCTCACCGGCAGCAAGAAGGGCTGCGACCACGGCCAATGCGGCGCGTGTACGATGCTGGTCGGCGGCCGGCGCATCAATGCCTGCCTGACGCTGGCGGTGATGCACCAGAACGACGAGATCACGACGATCGAAGGATTGGGCACGCCCGACGATCTGCATCCGTTGCAGGCGGCGTTCGTCAAGCATGACGGCTTCCAATGCGGTTATTGCACGCCGGGGCAGATTTGCTCCGCGGTGGGCATGCTCGACGAAGCCGAGAAGGGCTGGCCGAGTCATGTCAGCGATCGCCTCGAGGGCGACGTCGAATTGAGCGACGCCGAGATTTCCGAACGGATGAGCGGCAATCTGTGCCGCTGCTCGGCTTATCCGAACATCGTCGATGCGATCAAAGAGGTAGCCGAGGCATGAAGACGTTCGATTATGCCCGCGCCGACACCCCCGAAGCCGCGGTGAAGGACACCGGCGAGGGCGTGAAGTTCATCGCCGGCGGCACCAACCTGCTCGATCTGATGAAGCTGCAGATCGAGACGCCGACCAAGCTGGTCGATATTTCGCGGCTCGATCTCGCCGGTATAGAGGACATGGACTGCGGCGGCCTGCGGATCGGCGCGCTGGTCCCCAACAGCGATCTTGCCGCCGACAGCCGCGTGATCGAGCGCTACCCGGTGCTGAGCCGTGCGCTGCTTGCCGGTGCTTCAGGACAGCTGCGCAACAAGGCGACGACCGGCGGCAATCTGCTCCAGCGGACGCGGTGCTATTATTTCTACGACATCGCCACGCCCTGCAACAAGCGCGAGCCGGGATCGGGTTGCTCGGCGATCGGCGGGTTCAACCGCATCCTTGCCGTGCTCGGCACCAGCGACCAGTGTATCGCGACGCATCCCGGCGACATGCCGGTGGCGATGCGCGCGCTCGACGCGGTGATCGTGACGCTCAAGACCGATGGCGACAAGCGGCGGATCAGCATCCACGAATTCTACCGCCTGCCCGGCGATACGCCGCACATCGAAACGGTGCTGGAGCCCGGCGAACTGATCACCCATGTCGAGCTGCCGCCTGCACCCGCCGGCCGCCAAGCCTATCGCAAGGTGCGCGACCGTGCGTCCTATGCGTTTGCGCTGGTCTCGGTCGCGGCGATCGTCGCGGTCGAGGATGGCAAGATCGCCACCGCGCAACTCGCCTTCGGCGGGCTCGGCCCGATGCCGTGGCGCGACGCGGCAGTGGAAGCGGCGCTGATCGGTCAAGCGCCCTCGACGGCGGCGTTCGAGGCGGCCGCCGATGCGCTCGTCGCCGACACACAGGGTCAGGGTTCGAACGATTTCAAGATTCCGCTCGTCCGCCGCACGCTGATCGCGGTGTTGCGCGATCTGACCGGGGACGTGCGATGAGCGACGTACACGCGCTCACGATGGACGAGCCGATCGAGCACAGCCTGCTCGACAGCGCGACCCAAGGCATCATCGGCAAGCCGCTCGACCGGATCGATGGCCCGCTCAAGGTCGCCGGCCGCGCGACCTATGCAGCAGAATACGACGTCGCCGATCTCGCTTATGGCTTCCTTGTCCGCGCGACGATCCCGCATGGCCGCATCGTCAAGGTCGATGCCGATAGCGTGCGAAGCATCCCCGGCGTGATCGATGTCGTCACCGATTTTGAAACCTTCATCCGCAATTCGCAACAAGGCGGCGAGACCGAAGCGCCGACGCAGGGCGTGCAGAACGTCGCCTATTTCGGCGAGATCGTCGCGATCGTCCTGGCCGACAGCTACGAGACCGCGCGCGACGCGGCACAGCGACTGCGCATCGACTATGACGAAGCAGCCAGCGGGCGTTACGATTTCGAACGGTTCAAGCATGACGCCGAGCAGCCGCCCGAAGGCGTGACGCCGGCGCATGCGAGCCAGGGTGATGTCGAACAGGCGCTGGCCGACGCGGCGGTAACGGTGGATTCCACCTTCACCACCCCGAGCCAGAACAGCGCGGCGATGGAGCCGCATGCCTCGATCGCCTCGTGGGACAGCGACGGCGCGCTGACGATCCACGGCTCGTATCAGATGGTCGCATCCGACGCGCAGCAGATGGCGGCGACGCTGGGGCTCGACGAGGACAAGGTGCGATTCGTCGCGCGCTATGTCGGCGGTGGGTTCGGGTCGAAGCTGGGCATCGCACCGGAAAGTGTGGCGGCGGCGATTGCCGCTAAGAAGCTCGGCCGGCCGGTCAAATGCGTAATGAGCCGCCAACAGGTATTCGACGCGACGGTACGGCGATCGAACACCGAGCAGCGTGTGCGGCTCGGCGCGACCGCGGACGGCACGTTGACCGCAATTGCGCATGAAACGCTTACCTCAAACCTCCCGGGCGAGGACTTCTTCGAGCCGGCCGGAATCGCGACGCACTTTATGTATGACGGTGAGAATCGGCTGATCACGCATGACATCGTGCGGCTCAACTGGATGTTGGCGGGATCGATGCGCGCGCCGGGCGAAGCGGTCGGTATGCTCGCGCTCGAATGCGCCATCGACGAGCTGGCGGAGAAGCTCGGCATCGATCCGATCGAGCTTAGGCGGATCAACGATCCGGCGCGCGATCCGGAGCAGGACATCCCTTATTCGTCGCGGTCGCTGACCGAGTGTCTCGAGACGGGCGCCGAGGCGTTCGGCTGGGACCAGCGGAATGCGACGCCGGGCGACCGGCGCGACGGCGAGTGGCTGATCGGCCTCGGCGTCGCCGCCGCCGGGCGCGGCAATATGCTGATGAAGTCGGCCGCACGGGTGTCGATCGGCAAGGACGGCCGCGCCACGGTGGCGTCCGACATGACCGACATCGGCACCGGCAGCTATACGATCCTCGGCCAGATCGCCGGCGAAATGCTCGGGCTGCCGATCGATCAGGTGGCCGTCGAGTTGGGCGACACCAAACTGCCGCATGCCGCCGGATCGGGCGGATCTTGGGGCGCCGGATCGAGCGGCTCGGCCGTCTATCTGGCGTGCGAAACCCTGCGCACCAAGCTCGCCGAGGCAATGGGCTGCGATGCCGATGAGCTGACCCTGAAGGACGGCCATGCCATTGCCGGAAACAAAAAGATCGCGCTCGGCGATCTGGTCGGCGACGGCATCGAGGCGACCGGCGAGATCGAGCCCGGCGCGCAGGAAAAGAAGACCAACCAGGCCTCTTACGGCGCGCATTTCGCCGAAGTCGGCGTCAATGCCACGACCGGCGAAGTGCGCGTGCGACGGATGCTCGGCGTGTTCGCGGCTGGGCGCATCCTCAACGAAAAGACCGCGCGGTCGCAGTGCTTGGGCGGGATGACATTCGGGATCGGTGCGGCGCTGACCGAGGAGCTCGTCAATGACACGCGCAACGGCAAGATCGTCAACCGCGATCTCGCCGAATATCATGTGCCGGTAAATGCCGATGTGCCGCAAATCGAGGTGATCTTCCTCGACGAGCGCGATGTGCATGCCAACCCGCTGCAATCAAAGGGGATCGGCGAGCTCGGCATCTCAGGCGCGGGCGCGGCGATCGCCAACGCGGTGTACAACGCCACTGGTGTGCGCGTGCGCGATTACCCACTTACGCTCGACAAACTGCTGGCGGGCCTGCCGCCGCAATGATCTGACAGGGGCAGCATGGCCGATTTCAAGATGGATGCCGATCACCCCGGCGTGCGCGCCGCGCGCGGCGTGCAGGGCGTGCTCGGCAAGGGCATCGACCGGATCGACGGCATCGCCAAGGTCACCGGCATCGCGCGCTATGGCTATGAGCATCAGGTCGAGGGCGAAATTGCCTACGGTTTCCTGATCACCGCGCCCGCCGCCAAGGGGAAGGTCTCGAGAATCGATACCGACGCCGCACGCGCGCTGCCCGGCGTCATCGACATCATCGTCGACGACGATCGCATCGCCCGGCAAGCCGCCGGCTTTGTTCCCGCGCACGCCGGCAACGAAGCGGTCGATCACTGGGATCAGGTGCTCGGCGTCGCGGTCGCCGAAAGCTTCGAGGCGGCGCGCGATGCGGCGCGGCAGGTGCGCGTCACGATCGAGATCGAGCCGGGCAAGTTCGACACGCTGGCGCACCAGGATGAGGCCAGCGGCCCGCCGAAGGATTCACGGCTGCAGGATATGGCCAAGGGCGATATCGACGCGGCGATGGCCGCAGCCGCGGTGACGATCGACCAGGTCTATACGACGCCGCACCAGGTCCATGCCGCAATGGAACCGCATGCCTCGGTCGCCTCGTGGAACGACGGCAAGCTGACGCTGCATTCGAGCCTGCAAATCCTCGGCGCGGCCAAGCAGATCCTCGCCAAGGCGGTCGGTATCGAGGCCGATCAGGTGCGCATCTATTCGCCCTATATCGGCGGCGGGTTTGGCGGAAAGCTGCTCGGCCCCGAAGCGGTGGCGGCGGCGATCGCGGCGCAGAAGCTCGGCCGCCCGGTCAAGATCGCGATGGCGCGCCAACAGCTGTTCCACAATATCTACCGGCGCACCGATACGCATCAGCGCATCCGGCTTGCCGCCGATGAGGGCGGCAAGCTCACCGCGATCGGGCATGACAGCATCGTCAGCCAGGGGCCGGACGGCGGCTTCATGGAGCCGGTCGCGCTCGGCTCGATCTCGATGTATGCGGCCGCCGTGCGGCAGTTCACGCACAAGGTGGTAACGCTCGATCTCGTCCAGGCCGGCGCGGTGCGCGCGCCGGGCGAGGCGGTCGGCATGCTCGCGCTCGAAAGCGCTATCGACGAGATGGCCGAGCAACTCGGGCTCGATCCGATCGCGTTCCGCAAATTGAACGAACCCGAGGTCGATCCGATGAGCGGCAAGCCGTTCTCGACGCGCGGGCTGGTGGCGTGCCTCGACGAAGGCGCGGCGATGTTCGGCTGGGACCGGCGGCCGGCGACGCCGGGCGGCTGGACCGACGGCGAATGGCTGATCGGCATGGGCGTCGCCGCCGCGGTGCGGATCAACCTGCTGGTCGATAGCGAAGCGCGGGTGCGGCTCTCGCCCGACGGCCGCGCGACGATCGAAACCGACATGACCGATATCGGCACCGGCACGTATACGATCCTGGCGCAGATCGCCGGCGAGGCGCTGGGCCTGCCGATCGACGGTATCGACGTGAAGCTGGGCGACACCGATTACCCGACTGCTTCGGGATCGGGCGGGTCGTTCGGCGCGGCGAGCGCGGGATCGTCGGTCGCGTTGGCGTGCGAGGATTTGGTTGCGGAACTCGCCAAGCGGATGGACGCCAAGCCGGACGACATGACGCTCAAGGACGGCCACGCCATCGCCGGCAACCGCCGCGTGCCGATCGGCGAGCTGATCGGCGACACCGCGATCGAGGCGGCCGGCAAGATTTCGCAAGGCAAGAACGACGAGACCTACAGCCAGGCCGCGCACGGCGCGCAATTCGCCGAGGTCGCGGTCAACGCGGTGAGCGGCGAAGTGCGCGTGCGGCGGATGCTCGGCGTGTTCGAGGCGGGCCGCATCCTCAACGCCAAGACCGCGCGCAGCCAGGCGATTGGCGGGATGATCTGGGGGATCGGCTATGCGCTGCACGAGGACGCCGTGCTCGACACGCGGACCGGCCAGTTCGTCAATCACGACCTCGGCGAATATCATATCCCGACCAATGCCGACGTGCCGCATCTCGACGTCCATTTCGTCGAGCTGCCCGATGAGCACGCCAATCCGATCGGCGTCAAGGGCTTGGGCGAGCTGTCGATTTCCGGCGCGGGCGCGGTGGTAACCAACGCGATCTACAATGCCTGCGGCGTGCGGGTGCGGGCGTTTCCGATGACGGTCGATAAGATTCTGGCGGGGCTGCCGCCGGTATGACGGGGGTGCTGCATGGCCGATAACGATACCGTCCTCGCCGCCGCGCGAAGCTGGCAGGGCGCGCCCATGGCGTTGGCGACGGTCGTTTCCACCTGGGGATCGGCGCCGCGGCCGCGCGGAAGCCACATGATCGTCCACCAGGACGGGCGGTTCGAGGGCTCGGTCTCGGGCGGGTGTGTCGAAAGCGACATTTTGGCGACGGCGGCGGAGGTGATCGCCGGCGCCCCCTTCGTGGTGAAGGATTACGGCGTCGCCGACGACGCAGCATGGGAAGTCGGCTTGCCGTGCGGCGGGCAGATTTCGGTGATGGTCCAGAAAATCGGTGCAGACGGGTTCGATCCCGAATTGTTCGATCGGATCTTCGAGGCGCGCGAAGCCGGCGATGCGCTGACCGTCACGACCGATCTGGACACCGGCCAATCGAGCCTGCGGCCGATCGAGGGCGCCGCGTTCGTCAATCGCTACGATCCGCCGCGACGGCTGCTGATCGTCGGCGCTGTCCAGATTGCCCAGGCGCTGGCCGGGCTGGCGCGCGAACTGGGCATCGCCACCGTGGTGATCGATCCGCGCGCGCGCTTCCTGACCGAGGAGCGCTTTCCCGGCGTGACGCTCGACGATCGCTGGCCCGATGAAGCAGTCGCCGCCTATACGCCTGGTCCATCCACCGCGGTGGTGACGCTGAGCCACGACATCAAGATCGACGATCCCGCGCTGATCGCGGCGCTGTCGCGGCCGACCGGCTATATCGGCGCGCTCGGCTCGCGCCGCAGCCACGCCGCGCGGCGCGAGCGGCTGGCCGCGGCCGGCGTTTCGGCCGCCGATCTCGATCGTGTCCAGGGCCCGGTCGGCATCGACATCGGCGCGATCGGGCCGGCCGAAATCGCGCTGTCGATCGCCGCGGCGATGGTAGGCGCCTTTCATGATAGAGGCTGAAGAGACCGTCCTGATCCTGCTCGCCGCCGGTCGATCGGCGCGGTTCGGCGATCAGGACAAGCTCGAGCAACCCTATCTCGGCCACCCGCTCGCCTTTCATGTCGTCACCGCACTCGAAGCAGTGCCGTTCCAACAGCGAATCGCGGTGATTTCAGGGACCGAACTCGATTTCGCGGCGCGCGGCTTCGAGGTGGTGCGGAACGACGATCCGAGCGAAGGACAGTCGCGGTCAGTGAAGCTCGGCGTTGCGGCGGCGCAGGCGCATGATCCCAAGGCGGTGCTGATCGCGCTCGCCGATATGCCGCGGGTGACGGCGGCGCACGTCTATCGGCTGCTGGATTACGCCGACGGCGAGGACACGATTTTGGCGTCGAGCGACGGCGAGCGGCCACGGCCGCCGGCGCTGTTCGGCAAAAACCATTTCGACTGGCTGTTGAGCCTGACCGGCGATGCCGGCGCGCGCGAGATGATCGCCAAGGCGCACCATGTGATCACGGTGGCCAATGAGCTGATCGACGTGGACACGCCGGAGGACCTGGCGCGGTTACGCGCGTTGGTGTGAAATAAGCGCCGACCGTATTCGTCGTTGCGAGCGTAGCGACGCAATCCAGAATAGCACGGGCGCCGTGGATTGCTTCGTCGCTACGCTTCTCGCAATCACGAGGAAACGACCTATTCGTGGCGGAGCGCGTCGATCGGGTTGAGCGCGGCGGCACGGCGGGCGGGGAAATAGCCGAACACGACGCCGATCACCGCCGAGATGCCGAAGGCGATGAAGTTGATCCCGGGATAGAACATCCAATCGACCTTCATGACCGGCGCCAGCGCGGCGATCGCGATCTGCGCGATGACGAGGCCGATCAGCCCGCCAAGGCACGACAAGGCGACCGCCTCGACGAGGAATTGCAGCAGCACCTCGCGCGCGACCGCGCCGATCGCCAGGCGAATGCCGATCTCGCGCGTCCGCTCGGTGACCGACACCAGCATGATGTTCATGATGCCGATGCCGCCGACGACGAGGCTGATCCCGGCGACCGCGGTGACGATGCCGGTGAGCAGCGTCGTCGTGCCGGTCAGCGTGTCGGAAATCTGTTTGGTGTCGAAGATGTTGAAATCATTGTCCTGGCCCGGCTGGATCTTGCGGCGCTCGCGCAGCAGGCTGGTGAGCGACGCCTGGACCTGCGCGCTGTCATAAGCGGCGTCGATGCCGACCAGCATCAGCTTGACGTCGGCCGAGCCGACGAAGCGGCGCTGCACGGCCTTGATCGGCATGATGATGACATCGTCCTGATCGCCGCCGAAGCCGGCCTGGCCCTTGACGGTGAGCAGCCCGATCACATCGCACGACACGTCGCCGGCGCGGAAGCGCTTGCCGATCGGATCGACGCCCTTGAACAGATTGGTGTTGACCGTGCCGCCGATGATGCAGACCGCCTTGCCGGCATCTTCCTCGGCTGCGGTGAACACACGGCCTTCCTCGAGCGGCCAGGGCTGGACCTGGAAATAATCGTCGGTGGTGCCATTGATCGTCGTCGACCAATTGGCGCCGTTGTAGATCGCGGTGACGCTGGCCTGCGCTTGCGGAGCGACCGCGGTGACGCCGACGACCTGCTTCTGGACCGCGGTAATGTCTTCGGGCTTGAAATCGGGCGGTCGCGGGCCGCCGCCGCCGCGGCCGAAGCCCTGGCCGGGGCGGACCTGGAGGATGTTGGTGCCGAGGCTGGCGATCGATTTCTGCACCGCCGCGGTGGTGGCGTTGCCCAGCGTCACCATCGTCACCACCGCGGCGACGCCGATGACGATGCCGAGGATCGTCAGGAACGAGCGCAGGATATGCCGCCGGATCGAGCGCAGCGCGAGGACGAGCGTGGTGCCGAGCATTCAGGCGATCCCTCGCGGACGGCGCGCGGCAATCGTCACCCCGGACCTGTTCCGGGGTCCACGGCGCCGCGAGCGCAGCGTTTCCAGCCTCTTGCCACCGCGATTGCCGCTTGGTGGACCCCGGAACAAGTCCGGGGTGACGTAAAAATGAAAACGGGCCGCCGTCACGACAGCTTCTCCCCGGGCTTGTGCGTGCGGTCGACGTTTTCGACCAGGCCGTCCTTGAAGTTGACGATGGTGCGGGCGAACGCTGCCATGTCGCCTTCGTGCGTCACCATCAAAACGGTGATGCCGCTTTCCTGGTTGAGCTCGGTGAGCAATTCCATGATCTCGATCGAGCGTTCCGAATCGAGATTGCCGGTCGGCTCGTCGGCGAGCAGCACATCGGGATGGGTGACGATCGCGCGGGCGATCGCGACACGCTGTTGCTGGCCGCCGGAGAGCTCGGCGGGCGTGTGATCCCACCAATCCTTGAGCCCGACCTTGTCGAGCGCGCCCATCGCCATCTCGCGCCGCTCGGCGCGCTGCTCGCCGCGATAGAGGAGCGGCAGTTCGACATTTTCGAGCGCGCTGGTGCGCGACAACAGGTTGAAGCCCTGGAACACGAAGCCGAGATAGCGCCGCCGGAGCATCGCGCGCTGATCGCGATCGAGCAGCTCGATATGATGGCCGCGGAACAGATATTGTCCGGCGCTCGGCACGTCGAGACAGCCGAGGATGTTCATCGTCGTCGACTTGCCCGATCCCGACGCGCCCATCACCGCAACGAAATCGCCCTTCTCGATATCGAGATCGACGCCCTTCAACGCCTGAAATTCGGTCACCCCGGTGCCGTAGACCTTGGTGACGCCGCGCAGGCTGATCAGCGGATCGGCAGTGGCCGGATTACTGGCCACGCCGCCCGCCGCCCGCGCTGCGATTGCCGCCGGCCGCGCCCGCCGCGGCACCCTTGCCGCCCGAAACGCCCTCCTTGCCGGACAATTGCCCGGTGATCACCTTCATGCCCGGCTTCAGATCGCCGCCGGTGATCGCCGTCAGCGTGCCGTTGCTCGCGCCGGTGGTGACCTTGACCGGCTTGGGTTTGCCCGTTTCGTCGAGCACATAGACGGTCTGCTGGCTGCCGTTGACGATCGCGGTGGCGTCGGCGCCGCTTGCCGCGCCGCCCCCGCGCCGCCCGCGCCGCGGCACCAGCGCGCCGGTGATGCCGCCGCTGCCCGAGGCCGCCGGCGCATCGGACGTGTCTTCGGGGACGAAGCGCAGCGCGGCGTTGGGCACCAGCAGCACATTATCCTGCTGCATCGTCACGATGTCCGCGGTCGCGGTCATCCCCGGGCGCAGCTCGAGCGTCGGGTTATCGACGCTGAGATCGGCGGCGTAAGAGACCACTTGGCCGGTCGTCGATGCGGTCGATCCGGTCGAGCTCGACGACGATGCCGTCGCGTCCTGCACGGTGAGGTTCGACCCGACATCGACGCGGGTGATCTGCGCCGGGAAAGTCTTGCCCGGGAATGCATCGACGGTGAAGCTGGCCTTCTGGCCGGCCTTGATCTGGCCGACATCGGCCTCGTCGACTGACACTTCGAGCTTCATCTTGGACAGATCCTGCGCGATCACGAACAGCGTCGGCGTGTTGAACGACGCCGCCACCGTCTGGCCGGGATCGACCTGCCGCGCGAGCACCACGCCGTTGACGGGCGAGCGGATGATCGCGCGGTTGCGCTGCGTCTGGTTCTGCGCGAGCGTCGCCTGCGCCGCGCCGACATTGGCCTGTGCGACCTTCAATCCGGCGACCGCGCGATCGCGATCGGCGACGGCGGTTTCCATCTCGGTCTTGGCCGGGACGCGGCCGCCCGAGAGCTTGCTGACCTCCTGATAGCGCGCCAGCGTGGCCTGCGTCTGCTCGAGCGTCGCCTGCGCTTGTGCGACCGAGGCCTGGCCGGCGGCGAGCTGCGCCTGCGCGGCGCGGATCTGATCGTCGATCTGCTCGGGATCGATCAATGCGAGCGCCTGGCCGGCGGTAACGTGATCGTTGACGTCCACCACGACCTGCGTGACGAGGCCGGACAGTTGCGAGCCGACCGTCACCTGATTGATCGGCGCGAGCTTGCCCGTCGCCGACACCGTCGTCGTCAGCGAACCCTGCTTCGCCGCCTGCGTCGAATAGCCCGCCGCGGTGCTGCTGGTGGTGAAATGCTTGACCAGCAACAGCAGCAGCAGCACGCCGATCGCGACCACCACCCATTTGATCCAGCGCTGCCATTCGGGCGCCTGCTTGACGCCGAGAAAATCGTCGGTGTCGGTGATCGGTTGATCGGCCATCACGGTTCCTGTGCGGTCTGAGAGGTGGGCACGACGGGGGCGGTGACCGGCTCGACGGGAACCGTTCCGCTATCCCAGCCGCCGCCCAGCGCGAGATAGAGCTGGACGAGCGCGGTCACCTCGTCCGATTTGGCCTGGGTCAGCCCGTTGCGCGCCGAGATCAGCGAACTTTCGGCAGTGTTGAGCGTGGTGAAATCGGTCAAGCCGGCGCGATACTGGCTGCGCGACAGGATCGCGGAGTTGTTCGACGCGTCATAGGCGATGGCATATTGCTTCTCGCGCTCCTTCGCCGCGTTCAACGCGACGACGGCATTTTCGACGTCTTCGAGCGCGGTGAGCACGGTCGATTTATACAGCGCGAAGGCGCCTTCGGCCGCCGCTTCGTTCGAGCGGACCTGCGCGTTCAAGCGCCCGCCGTTGAAGATCGCCTGGCTAATCCCGCCGAACAGGCTGCCGGTGACGATCTTGAACAGATCGTTGAACACATTGGCCGAGGTGCCGATGTTCCCGGTGATGTTGAGCGCCGGATAGAGCGCCGCCTTGGCGACGCCGATCTCCGCGGTCGCCGCGGCGAGGCCGCGCTCGGCGCTGCGCACGTCGGGGCGCTGGCGCAGCGTGTCCGCCGGGATGCCGACCGCGACGTTCGCCGGGCCGACCGGGATCGGCTGTGCGGCGGCCATCTGCGTCTTGAGCGCGCCGGGCGCCTGGCCGGTCAGCACGCCGAGGCGCGATACCGCCTGATTGTAGGATTGCTGAATGCTCGGAATCGACGCCGCCGTCTGCGCGCGCGAGGCGCGGGCGGTTTCCTGGTCGATCGACGAGACCAGCCCGGCCTGGACGCGGAAACCCGCGATCTCGAGATTGTCGTCCTGGATCGCCAGCGATCGCTGCGCATTGGCGAGCTGCGCCTGATAAAGCCGCGCGAGGATATAATTGCGCGCAACCTCGCTTTCGGTCGAGGTCAGGACGGTGGCGTAATCATAGCCATTGCCCTGATATTGCGCGCGGCTGGCCTCAACGGTGCGGCGGATCTCGCCGAAAAGGCCGACCTGGTATGACACATCGCCGGACAGCGAGAAATTGTTGTCGCTCGAGCGCGTGATCGAGGTGACGGTGCCGTCCGGCAAGGTAATCGTGCTGGTGCCGCCGGCGAGATTGAAATTGCGCGAATAGCCCGCCGAGGCGTCGAGGCTGGGCAACAGCTCCGCGCGCGACTGGATCAGCGCCTCATGCGCCTGGCGCAGCCGCGACACCGCCTGCGCGACATCGAGATTGGTGGTGCGCGACTGTTCGACCAGTTGCGTCAGCAGCGGATCGTTGAACGCCGTCCACCACCGGGTGAAATCGCCGCGCGGATCGGC
Source organism: Sphingomonas koreensis (assembly GCA_006438735.1). GTDB lineage: Bacteria > Pseudomonadota > Alphaproteobacteria > Sphingomonadales > Sphingomonadaceae > Sphingomonas > Sphingomonas koreensis_A. The sequence continues at coordinate 18,614 of RCZF01000002.1, forward strand.
CTGATCGGCGGCCACCGAATAGCCCTCGGGCACGCCGAGCTGGCCCGGGGTAGCGGGCTTGTAGTTCGGGCCGACGGTGCACGCGGCAAGCGGCAGCGCCGAGGCGAACAGGATCGAGTATCGCGACCGTATCATTGGCCCTCACATGGCTTGGGCGGTCGCGCGCGTCCACCGAAATAGTGTCGCAATTTGTAACCCAATTCGGCCGATTCGGCGGCACCGGGAATCATTCCAGCTGCAGAATGACCTCATCGACGGCGAGGCTGTCGCCGGGCGCGGCGTTGACCGATTTGACCGTTCCGGGCTTTTCGGCGCGCAGGATGTTTTCCATCTTCATCGCCTCGACCACCGCGAGCGGCTGGCCGGGCTCGACGGTGTCGCCTTCGCCGACGTCGAGCCGAACGAGCAGGCCGGGCATCGGGCAGAGCAGGAATTTGGAGAGATCGGGCGGGATCTTCTCGATCATGTGCGCGGCATGCGCGGCGAACCGCGCGGGCAGCACGCGGGCGACGTGCGATGCGCCGCGGGTGGTGAGGCGGAAGCCCGATCGGACCGGGGCGATGCGGACCGTGAGGATGTCGGTTGGCTCGTCTTCATCCTCCACCTCCGCTCGGCCTGAGCTTGTCGAAGGTCGGCTCTCCGCAAGCGTATCGCCCCCCGGCTCACGCCCTTCGACAAGCTCAGGGCGAACTGGTGAAAAGAATGCGGCCTCGATCAGCCGGTCGCCGGGGGTGTATTCCATCGACAGCGGCAGGTCCTCGCCATCGACGGCGAGGCCGTCGGTTGACACCGAAACGTCGTGGTCGGCGCCGTCGATCGTCACCATCCAGTCGCCCGGCGGCGGCAGCGTGCGGCCGAGCTGGCCGTCGATCCGGCGCGCGCGATCGGCCTCGGCGGTGGCGGCGAAGGCGGCAATCGCGGCGAACTGGCGCGTCAGCTCGGGCGAGGCCGGCGCGCCGGTGAAGCCGTCAGGATATTCCTCGGCGATGAAGCCGGTGGTGAGCGCGCCCGAGCGGAAGCGGGGGTGCTGCATCAGAGCCGAGAGGAAGTCGATGTTGTTGCCCGGCCCCTCAATCTCGAACGCGTCGAGCGCGGCGACCTGCGCGTCGGCGGCTTCCTCGCGGGTCGGCGCCCAGGTGATCAGCTTGGCGAGCATCGGATCGTAGAATATGCTGACCTCGCCGCCCTCGGCGACGCCGTCGTCGATGCGGATGATGGGCTCATCGTCACGCCCGCGAAAGCGGGGGCCCATCTCGTCACCGTCGTTCTGGGCGCCGCCGTCGGGAGATGGGTCCCCGCCTGCGCGGGGATGACGGTCGGTTGCGACGGGAGGATTATACCGCACCAGCCGGCCGATGCTCGGCAGGAAGCCGCGATAGGGGTCTTCAGCATAGACCCGCGTTTCGATCGCCCAGCCGTTGAGTTTGACGTCGTCCTGCGTGAAGCCGAGCTTCTCCCCCGCCGCGACGCGGATCATCTGTTCGACGAGATCGAGGCCGGTGATTTCCTCGGTGACGGGATGCTCGACCTGGAGCCGGGTGTTCATTTCGAGGAAGTAGAAGCTCTCGCCGGTGGTGTCCGCGCCCGAGACGATCAGTTCGACCGTGCCCGCGCTGTAATAACCCACCGCCTGCGCCAGCGCGACTGCCTGCTCGCCCATGCTTTTACGCATCTTCGGCGTGACGAACGGCGACGGCGCTTCCTCGACCACCTTCTGGTGCCGCCGCTGGATCGAGCATTCGCGCTCGTTCAGATAGACGATATTGCCGTGCTGATCGCCGAGCAGCTGGATTTCGATGTGGCGCGGGTGTTCGATGAACTTCTCGATGAACACGCGGTCGTCGCCGAAGCTGGCGAGGCCTTCGCGCTTGGTCGCCTCGAAGCCCTCGCGCACGTCCTGTTCGGACCAGGCCAGCCGCATCCCCTTGCCGCCGCCGCCGGCCGAGGCCTTCATCATCACCGGGAAACCGATGTCCTTGGCGATCTTGACGGCTTCCTCGGTGTCGGCGATTTCGCCGAGATAGCCGGGCACGACGTTGACGCCCGCCGCCTTCGCCAGCTTCTTCGATTCGATCTTGTCGCCCATCGCGGCGATCGCTTTCGGCGGCGGGCCGATGAAGGCGATGCCGGCGTCGGCGCAAGCGCGCGCGAAGCTCTCGCGCTCGGAGAGGAAGCCGTAGCCGGGATGGATCGCGTCGGCGCCGGTTTCCTTCGCCGCGAGCAGGATCGCCTCGGCGAGTAGATAGCTCTCGGCCGCCGGCGGCGGGCCAAGCCGGACGCTCTCGTCAGCCATCAGCACATGCGGGGCGCGCGCATCGGCATCCGAATAGACCGCGACGGTGGCGATCCCCATCTTCTTGGCGGTGCGCATCACTCGACAAGCGATCTCGCCGCGATTGGCGACCAGGATTTTCTTGAACATCATTTCGGTTTCTTCGTCCCCAACAGCTTTACTTCGTCAAGTGTGGCAACTGTTTCCTTACCCTCAAAATCCCGCATGCCGACGAGCTGCGTCGCGCCCTGGCCTTGTTCGGCTTGGACAAGAATCATCGGATGTTCCTTGCCGCCCTCGTCCTTCCACAAAACATATTGCGGTATATGGATGTGAAGAGGGCCTTTGCCGCCGCTTCTCAAAGCGAAGACGGCATTCCCATCTTCAACGTCTTGCTCGGTCGCCTGGCGCCCAGCGACAAATCCTTCTTTTGGGAGTGCTGGCCAAGTTGTGGACACCGCGCCGCCAAGACCAAGCATTCCTACAAGCGAGACAAACCTTATCACTCCGCCGCCACCCGCATCGGTTCTTCGCCTTGCATCCTTGTCAGGCCGAGCTTGGCCATCATCGCCGCGTCCTTATCGTCGCCGGCATTGGCGGCGGTGAGGAGTTTGTCGCCGGTGAAGATCGAGTTGGCGCCGGCCATGAAGCACAAGGCCTGCGTCGCCTCCGACATGCTCTCGCGGCCCGCGCTCAGCCGCACCATCGAGCGCGGCATGGTGATCCGCGCGACCGCCACCGTGCGGACGAACTCGATATCGTCGATCTTCGCCATCGGCGTGTCGGCGAGCATGTCGCCGAGCACCGTGCCCTTGACCGGCACCAGCGCATTGACCGGCACGCTTTCGGGATGGCGCGGCAGCGTCGCCAGCGCGTGGACGAAGCCGACGCGGTGCGCGCGCGTCTCGCCCATCCCGACGATCCCGCCCGAACAGACGTTGATCCCCGCTTGCCGCACGTTCGACAGCGTGTCGATCCGCTCCTCGAAGCTGCGCGTGGTGATGACGTTGGGGTAATTCTCCGGCGCGGTGTCGATATTGTGGTTGTAATAATCGAGGCCGGCCGCCTTGAGCTGCGCCGCTTGAGTCGACGTCAACATGCCGAGCGTCATGCAGGTTTCCATGCCCATCGCGGCGACGCCCTGCACGATCTCGACGATCGCGGGCATGTCGCGATCCTTGGGATTGCGCCACGCCGCGCCCATGCAGAAACGCTGCGAGCCGGTGTCCTTGGCCTGCGCTGCTGATTGCAGGACGGCGCGGACGTCCATCAGCTTGGTCGCCTGAACGCCGCTGTCGGCTGAGGCGGATTGCGAGCAATAGCCGCAATCCTCGGGGCAGCCGCCGGTCTTGATCGACAAAAGCGTGCAGAGCTGGACCTGATCGGGCGCGTGATACGCGCGGTGGACGGTGGCGGCGCGGAAGATGAGCTCGGTGAAGGGAAGATCAAAGAGGGCGGCGATTTCGGCGCGGGTCCAGTCGGTGCGCACGCCTACTTCGTCATGCCGGACTTGTTCCGGCATCCACTCATCCACTCGCGAGGACCGGACTTGTGGCACGGTGGACCCCGGAACAAGTCCGGGGTGACGGGTTTCGGTCAAACTCACGCGGCAGCCTCCTCGATCGGCGGCAGGTTGTGGCCGAGCAGCTTGAGCACTTCGCCCGCCGCGTCGACCAAATTGGTGCCGGGGCCGAAAATCGCCTGCACGCCTGCCTTCCTCAAAAATTCATAGTCCTGCGCGGGGATCACCCCGCCCGCTACGACCTTGATGTCGGCGCGACCCGATTCCCTCAACAGCGCGATCAATTCGGGGATCAGCGTCTTGTGCCCCGCCGCGAGGCTCGACGCGCCGATCACGTCGACGTCTTTCTCCAGCGCGAGGTCTCGCGCTTCGGCGGGGGTCTGGAAAAGCGGGCCGGAGATCACCTCGAAGCCCATGTCGGCGAAGGCGGAGGCGACGACATTGGCGCCGCGATCATGGCCGTCCTGGCCCATCTTGGCGACGAGGATGCGGGGCTTGCGGCCCATGCGGCTCTCGACCGACTTGATGCCGTCGACCGCGCGGTCCCAGCCGGCGTCCTCGTGATGTGCGGGGCCGTAGACGCCGGTGATCGGGGTGACGCCGACCGCATGCCGGCCGAACGCCGCCTCCATCGCCGCCGACATCTCGCCGAGCGTGCAGCGCGCGCGGGCGGCCTCGACGCAGAGCGCAAGGAGGTTTGTTTCCGATCCTCCCCTGGAAGGAGCATCAGGCGGACAGCGCCCCGCGCTGTCCAGGTCAGGCTGGGAGCCTGACCGACCTGATGCCGTGGCATCGCGAAGCGATGACGGAGGGGTGTTGCCAGTCGTGAGGGGGGACACCCCTCCACCAGCCTGCGGCTGGTCCCCCTCCCCTTGCAGGGGAGGATTGAGGGCGCCGCGTCGCAATGCCTCCAGCGCCGCCGCGGCCTTGGCGGGATCACGTTCGGCCTTGACCCGTTCGATCCGGCGGATCTGATCCGCGCGCACCTTGGCGTTGTCGATGTCGAGGATGTCCATTTCATCCTCGTCCTTCAGGCGGTATTTGTTCACCCCGACGATCACGTCCTCGCCGCGATCGACGCGGGCTTGCCGCGCGGCGGCGGCGCGTTCGATCTGTTCCTTGGGGAAGCCGTTTTCGACCGCGTGGATCATTCCCCCCTGCCCCTCGACCTGCTCGATCAGTGCCCAGGCCTTGTCGGCGAGGTCCTTGGTCAGCGCCTCGACATAATAGCTGCCGCCGAGCGGATCGACGACGTGCGTCATCCCGGTTTCTTCCTGGAGGATGAGCTGGGTGTTGCGGGCGATCCGCGCGGAGAAGTCGGTGGGCAGCGCGACCGCTTCGTCGAGGCTGTTGGTGTGCAGCGACTGCGTGCCGCCGAAGGTCGCCGCCATCGCCTCGATCGTAGTGCGCACGACGTTGTTGTAGGGGTCCTGCTCAGTGAGCGAGACGCCGGAGGTTTGGCAATGCGTGCGCAAGGTCTGGCTGCGCTCGTTGGCGCCGAACCCCGCCATGATCCGGCTCCACAAGGTGCGCGCCGCACGCAATTTGGCGACCTCCATGAAGAAGTTCATGCCGATGCCGAAGAAGAAGCTCAGCCGCCCGGCGAACGCATCCACCTCCAACCCGCGATCGAGCGCGGCGCGGACATAGGCCATGCCGTCGGCGAGCGTGAAGGCGAGCTCCTGCACCGCGGTCGCCCCGGCCTCGTGCATGTGATAACCGCTGATCGAGATGCTGTTGAAGCGCGGCATGTGTTCGGAGGTGTAGGCGATGATGTCCGCTACGATCCGCATTGAGGGCTCGGGCGGGTAGATATAGGTGTTGCGGACCATGAACTCCTTGAGAATGTCGTTTTGGATCGTGCCCGAGAGCTGGTCCTGCGATACGCCCTGTTCCTCGGCCGCAACGATGTAGAAAGCGAGGCACGGCAACACCGCGCCGTTCATCGTCATCGACACGCTCATCTTGTCGAGCGGGATGCCGTCGAACAGGATCTTCATGTCGTCGATCGTGTCGATCGCGACGCCAGCCTTGCCGACATCGCCGGTGACGCGGGGATGATCCGAATCGTAGCCGCGGTGCGTGGCGAGATCGAACGCGACCGACAGGCCCTTCTGCCCCGCGGCGAGATTGCGACGATAGAAGGCGTTCGATTCTTCGGCGGTGGAGAAGCCAGCATATTGGCGGATCGTCCACGGGCGGCCGGCGTACATCGTCGCCTTCACCCCGCGCGTGAACGGGGCGATGCCGGGAAGGCCGGAATCGGGGGCGTCGTCAGCCGTGTAGAGTGGCTTGACGGCGATCCCCTCGGGCGTGTGCCAGGTGAGATCGGCGCCCTTCGACTCCTTGGACGCGAGTTTCTGCCAGTCGGTGAGGGTTGGTTTGTCGGTCATATTTCTTTTTGCATTTGCACCCCGGCGGAGGCCGGGGCCCAGTTGGGAAGGCGGAAGTAACAACGCGCAGCGCCAACCAACGAGCCGGGTCGCAACTGGACCCCGGCCTTCGCCGGGGAGGCGCTGGATATTGGCACCTTATTCTCCCCGAAACGCCGGCTTGCGTTTCTGCAGGAAAGCCATGCCGCCTTCCATCGAATCCTTGGTCCCGCGCGCGCGGCGTTGGTTTTCGGCTTCATTGCGCATCGCCGCAGCATAGTCGCAATTGAAACCATAGTGCAGCCCCTGTCGGATCAAGCCGAGCGCAACGGTCGGCCCCGCCGCCAGCCGCTCCGCGAGCGCAAACACCTCGGCATCGAGCGCGTCGTCTGCAACGACCTTGTGGATCATCCCCCAATCGAGCGCCTTGGCGGCGGGAACGCGCTCGCCCAGCAGCATCATCTCGGCGGCACGGGCACGGCCGATCAGCCGCGGCAGCATCCAGCTCGCGCCGCCATCGGGGACGAGACCGATATTGACAAACGCCTGGAGGAAATAGGCGGTGTCGGAAGCGACGCAGAAATCGGCCGCGAGCGCGAGCGAACAGCCGATCCCGGCGGCGGGGCCGCGCACCGCGGACACCACCGGCACCGCCAGGCCCGCGAGCGTTTCCATCAGCGGATTGTAATGCTCGGTGAGCGCGAGGAAGGTCGCCTCGCCGGGATTGTCGCTGCCCAGCGCGCCGCCGGCGATATCCGCGCCCGAGCAGAACGCGCGGCCGGTGCCGGTGATGAGCACCGCGCGCGCGCCGTCGAGATTGCCGAGCGCCGCGCCGATCTCGTCGAACATCAGCGGAGGCGCGGCGTTGAGCCGATCGGGCCGGTTGAGCGTGATAACCGCCACGTCGCCGCGGCGTTCGCTCAGGATGGTTTCGTAAGCCGACATCAGGGTTCCTCGCGATTCTGCCGAGTGCTCCATACGCGCAGGATACGGATCGCGTCGTCCCCGATTGCGTAAACGATGACATATTGGACGTCGGGGATTGGCAGTTCCCGCTCCGGTCGGCCCGGAATAGGCCTGCCCTGATGCGGCATGACGATCAGCGATTCCGCGCGAATTCTGATACGCTCCTCGATCCGATCGGCGAGATCGACGCTGCGATCGGCCAGGAATTGCCACAGGCGATCGAGATCGCGCTCGGCACTCATCGACCAGAGCAGCTTCACGCGCCGCGACCGGCCAGCCATTTCTCCCGGCTCGCCGCGCGCCGGGCGAGAAAGCCTTCATGCGACAGGACATGTCCGGCGGCGAAATCGGCCTGCCCCTCATCGATCGCGGCATGATAGGCGCGCGTCGCGGCGAGCCGATCGAGCGTCGCCTCGGCAGCGATCTCTGCGACGGTGCGATGTTCGGCGCTGGCGAGCGATTCGAGCTCGGCAAGCGACTCGCGGTCGATCTCGAAAGTGATCCGGTTCGGTTCGTCCATGCCCCGATCCTATCGCAATCTCCGCGCGCGTCCTAGCCGTGCCCGCCCTTCGGCGTTTCCATCAATTCGGTGAGCACACCGCCCATGTCCTTCGGATGGACGAACAGCACCAACGTCCCATGTGCGCCAATGCGCGGTTCGCCGAGGACTTTGGCGCCTTTGGCTTCGAGCTCGACCTTGGCGGCGTGGATGTCGGGCACTTCGAAGCAGACATGATGCTGCCCGCCGGCCGGGTTCTTTTCGAGGAACTTGGCGATCGGCGACTCCTCGCCCAGCGGCTCGAGCAATTCGATCTGGCAATTGGGCGCATCGACGAAGCATACGCGCACCTTCTGCGCCGGCAGATCGAACGCCTCGCCGATCTTCTCCGCACCGAGCAACTCGCGATACCACGCCACTGCGTCGGAGATCGACGGCGTCGCGATGCCGACATGGTTGAGCGGGCCGAGTTTCATGGTGCTTCAACTTCACGGCGACAAGCCTGAACAAACTGTACGCCTAGTAAGGTCATGAAATATCCATCCATTCGGGGCGACGCCCATCCCGGGCTAAAGTCTATTTCGAAATACTCTATCAGCCTCTGCCGGCTAAGCGCATCAATAACAAAAGAATCTTCGAAGGGCTTAGTTCGCCTTACCCATTCTGTTTTTCCCGGCGATCCTTCGATGCTCCAGTATGACTCGGCAAATCGCACGATGGCTGGCCATCCAAACTGAAAGTTCATCAAATGGTCGGCGACCGCAGCCGCTTGCTCTTCAGTTTTAGAGTTGGGCCAATCGATCGAAGCTCTTTTGGCCGATTCGAACAAAGTCGGCCGAAGGTCGGTTGGGATTTTTTCGACTAGTAAATAATGAATATGAGCGTCAAAAATCTCATCGATGAATTTTGCTTCTTTTGAACCTATCTGAGACAGAATATCCACAAATATATTGTGTTTATTTGAAATTCCTTGAGCGGCATCGGCGAGTAATCCGGCCCACATGTCAGTAATTTGTGGATCATCTTCCGAAAAGGAGGCTTTTTGGATAAATTGAAGCGCAAACCCCGGCGGGAGCGCTTTGACCTTTGAAGGGTCAACGAGCTCCTCCGCTCGACTGAATATCGCGGTTAAACGCTTGCCTGCGAACGCACGAAACTGTTCGCCAAGGGCCTGAAAGCTCGGCCCGAGCAGCTTGTCGGCAAGCCATGTTCCTGCGCCTGCGCTAGCTAACAAGGAAGCTGCCGAAACTATTTCCATCGCCGACAATTCCTACAACGGAATATTGTCATGCTTCTTCCACGGATTCTCCAGCGCCTTGCCGCGCAGTTTCCTTAACCCCAGCGCGATCCGCCGGCGTGTCGAATGCGGCTGGATCACCTCGTCGATGAAGCCCTTGCTTGCCGCGACGAACGGGTTGGCGAAGCGCGCCTCGTATTCGGCGGTATGCTCGGCGATTTCCTCAGGGGTCTTGCCGCGGAAGATGATCTCGACCGCGCCTTTTGCGCCCATCACCGCGATCTCGGCGGTCGGCCAGGCGTAGTTGAGATCGCCGCGCAGATGCTTGCTCGCCATCACGTCATACGCGCCGCCATAGGCTTTTCGCGTGATGACGGTGATCTTGGGCACGGTCGCCTCGGCATAGGCGAACAGCAGCTTCGCACCGTGCTTGATGATGCCGTTATGCTCCTGCCCGACGCCGGGGAGGAAGCCCGGCACATCGACGAAAGTCACGATCGGAATGTCGAACGCGTCGCAGAAGCGCACAAACCGCGCGGCCTTCTTCGACGAATTGATGTCGAGGCAGCCGGCGAGCACCATCGGCTGGTTGGCGACGACGCCGACCGTGCGCCCCTCGATCCGGCCGAAACCGATGATGATGTTGCCGGCATGCGCGGGCTGAAGCTCGAAGAAATCGCCCTCGTCCACCGTCTTCCGGATCAGCTCATGCATGTCGTAGGGCTGGTTGGCGCTGGGCGGGATCAGCGTGTCGAGGCTGGGCTCGGCGCGGTCCCACGCGTCGGCGGTAGGGCGCTCGGGGACGCTTTCGCGGTTCGAGGCGGGCAGGAAATCGATGAAATCGCGCGCCGCGCTCAACGCCTCGATGTCGTTCTCGAAGGCGATGTCTGCCACGCTCGACTTGGTGGTGTGCGTCACCGCGCCGCCAAGTTCCTCCTGAGTGACGACCTCGTTGGTCACCGTCTTGACGACGTCGGGGCCGGTGACGAACATGTAGCTCGAATCCTTCACCATGAAGATGAAGTCGGTCATCGCCGGCGAATAGACCGCGCCGCCCGCGCACGGCCCCATGATGAGGCTGAGCTGCGGCACCACGCCGCTGGCGAGCACGTTGCGCTGGAACACCTCGGCATAGCCGCCGAGGCTGGCGACACCCTCCTGGATGCGCGCGCCCCCTGAATCGTTGAGGCCGATGACGGGCGCGCCGACCTTCAGCGCCATGTCCATCACCTTGCAGATCTTCTGCGCGTGGCGTTCGGACAGCGAGCCGCCGAACACGGTGAAATCCTGGCTGAACACGAACACCAGCCGGCCGTTGATCGTGCCGCTGCCGGTGACGACGCCGTCGCCGGGGACGCGCTGCGCCTCCATGCCGAAATCGACGCAATTATGCTCGACGAACATGTCATATTCTTCGAAGCTGCCTTCATCGAGCAGCACGTCGAGCCGCTCGCGCGCGGTGAGCTTGCCCTTGGCGTGCTGCGCGGCGATCCGTTTCTCGCCGCCGCCGAGACGGGCATCGGCCCGGCGCTGTTCCAGTTCCTGCATCGTCGACGACATGGTCTCTCCAGCGATCACAATCTTATGGTGCAGCCCTTGGCACCGTTCGCCCGTTTAGGCAAAACGCGCGAGCGCCACAGGAGAGTCCGAATGACCGACGCCAGCGTCTATCCCGTTCCCGCCGATTGGGCGCGCCGCGCGCGTATCGACGCCGACAAATATGACGAGATGTATGCGGCTTCGATGCGCGATCCGGGTGCATTCTGGCTTGAACAGGCCAACCGCCTCGACTGGATCACGCCGCCGACGATCGCCGGAGACTGGTCGTTCGGCGAGAAGGACTTCCACATCGAATGGTTCGCCGACGGGGTGCTCAACGTCTCGGCCAATTGTCTCGACCGACATCTCGAAAAGAATGGCGACACGATCGCGCTGATCTGGGAGCCCGACAGCCCCGACGCCGAACCGCGGCGCTTCACGTACCGTGAGCTGCATGCCGAAGTGTGCCGCTTCGCCAATGTGCTCAAGGCGCAAGGCGTGAAGAAGGGCGACCGCGTCACGATCTACCTGCCGATGATCCCCGAGGCGGCGGTGGCGCTGCTCGCCTGCGCGCGGATCGGGGCGATCCATTCGGTGGTGTTCGGCGGCTTCTCGCCCGATGCGCTGGCAGGTCGGATCACCGATTGCGATTCGAGCGTGCTGATCACGGCCGACGAAGGACTGCGCGGCGGCAAGTCGATCCCGCTCAAGGCCAATGCCGATGCCGCCGCCGAACGCGCGCCGGCGCTGGAGAAGATGATCGTCGTCAAGGCGACCGGTGGGAACGTCGGCATGACCAAAGGCCGCGACATCTGGTATCACGAAGCGGCCGCCGCGGTGTCCGCCGAGTGCGTACCCGAGCCGATGAAAGCGGAGGACCCGCTGTTCATCCTCTACACGTCGGGATCGACCGGCAAGCCCAAGGGCGTGCTGCATTCGACCGCCGGGTATCTGTTGTGGGCGAGCCTGACGCATGAGGTGACGTTCGATTACCGGCCGGGCCAGGTCTATTGGTGCGCCGCCGATATCGGCTGGGTCACCGGGCACAGCTATATCGTCTATGGGCCGCTCGCTAACGGCGCCACCACGGTGATGTACGAGGGGCTACCCAATTGGCCCGACGCCAGCCGCATCTGGCAGGTGTGCGACAAACACCAGGTCGAGATCCTCTACACCGCGCCGACCGCGCTTCGCGCGCTGATGCGCGAGGGCGACCGTTTCGTGCAGAAGACGTCGCGCGCGTCGCTCAAGCTGCTCGGCACCGTCGGCGAGCCGATCAATCCCGAGGCGTGGCGATGGTATTACGACGTCGTCGGCGAGGGGCGCTGTCCGATCGTCGACACCTGGTGGCAGACCGAGACCGGCGGGCACATGATCACCCCCCTGCCCGGCGCGCACGCGCTCAAGCCAGGTTCGGCGACCAAGCCGTTTTTCGGGATCGATCCGCAGATCGTCGATGCCGAGGGCATGGTGCTGACCGGCAACCCGGTCGAAGGCAATCTGTGCATCGCGGCGAGCTGGCCGGGGCAGATGCGCACCGTGTGGGGCGATCACGAGCGTTTCTTCCAGACGTATTTCTCGACCTATCCCGGCAAATATTTCACCGGCGACGGCTGCCGGCGGGACGCCGACGGTTACTACTGCATCACCGGCCGCGTCGACGACGTGATCAACGTCTCGGGCCACCGCATGGGCACGGCGGAAGTCGAGAGCGCGCTGGTGCTGCATCCCAAGGTCGCCGAGGCCGCGGTGGTCGGCATGACGCACGACATCAAGGGCCAGGGCATCTACGCTTATGTGACGCTCAACAGCGGCATCGCGGCGGATGACGGCTTGCGGGACACGCTCAGGCAATGGGTGCGCAAGGAAATCGGGCCGATCGCGACGCCCGATGCGATCCAGTTCGCCCCCGGTCTGCCCAAGACGCGCAGCGGCAAGATCATGCGCCGCATCCTGCGCAAGATCGCCGAGGGCGACATCTCGAGCCTCGGCGATACGAGCACGCTGGCCGATCCGGCGGTGGTCGACGATCTGGTGGCGAACCGGGTGGGGTGATCCCGCCGAGCACAAGTGTCATTCCCGCGAAGGCGGGGGCCCATCTCGGGCGGCAGGTGATGGGTCCCCGCTTTCGCGGGGATGACGAGATTTTGCCGAGTATCGCTCGCTTCGAAGCAGCATCGAGCCCCGGCCGAATCGAATTGCCTCCCCCATCCGCGGCGCTATAGCGGTGCAACACACATGGGGTGAGGATAAGAGAACAATGAAAATCAACACGTTCGCCCGGCTGTCCGCCGGAATTGCACTGTTCGCGCTGACCGCCGCCGCAGCGCCGCAGACGACCGCCACCTCGGGCAAGCCCGAATTCGGCACGTTCGGCGTCGATCTGACCGCGAAGGACAGCGCGGTGAAGCCCGGCGACGATTTCTGGGCCTATGCCAATGGCGGGTGGGATGCGAAAACGCAGATCGTCGCCGATCGCACCTCCGCCGGACCGTTCGTGACGCTGGCCGATCGCGCCGAAGCGCAGGTCCGCGACATCCTCACCGATCTCGCCGCCAACCCCGGGCAATATGGCGCCAATGGCAAGCAGATCGGCGATTTCTACGCGAGCTGGATGGATACCGGCGCGATCGAGGCGCGCGGCGCCGCGCCGCTGACGCCCTATCTCACCAAGATCGCCGCGGTGAAGGATCGCGCCGCACTCGAGACGCTATTCGCCGAAACCGGCTATAGTTCGCCCGTCGATATCGGCATCCTGCCCGATTTCGCCGATCCGACGCGCTACACCGCCGCCGCCGGCCAATCCGGCCTCGGCATGGCGCGTGACAATTATCTGCTGCCCGGCGCGAAATACGACGGCTACCGCGCTGCCTATCACGCTTATATCGCGCAGATGCTGGGCCTTGCCGGCGTGCCCGACGCTGCGGCGAAGTCCGATGCGATCATGGCGCTCGAAACAGCGATGGCGAAGGAGCAATGGTCGCCCGAGCGCTCGCGCGACATGAAGGCGATCTACAATCCGATGGACCGCGCCGGGATGGCCAAGCTCGCCCCGCAGTTCGATTGGAACATGATGATGCAGACGCGCGGGCTTGCCGCCGTGCCCAGCGTGATCATGACGCAGACGACGGCGATCACCGCGATGGGCAAGCTGCTCGATACGGTGCCGCTGGCGACGTGGAAGGATTGGATGGCATTCCACTTCATCAGCGATCACGCCAGCTATCTGCCCAAGACCTTCGACGATGCGCATTTCGCGTTCTTTTCGAAGACGCTGAGCGACGTGCCGCAGCAGCGCGACCGCTGGAAGCGCGGCGTCCAGCTGGTCAATGGCGCGCTCGGCGAGGAAGTCGGCAAGATCTACGTCGCGCGTTACTTCCCGCCCGAGAGTGAAGCCAAGATGGCCGATCTCGTCAAGAATCTCGAAGCCGCGCTCAAGGAGCGGCTCGACGGCAATCAGTGGATGGACGGGCCGACCCGCACCGCTGCGCTGGCCAAGCTCGCCGCGTTCGAGCCGCGTATCGGCCATCCGGTCAATTATATCGATTACAGCGCGATCAAGGTCGATCGTGGCGATCTGCTCGGCAATGTCGTGCGCGCCGACGATTTCGACTGGAACCTGCAATTGTCGCGGCTCGGCAAGCCGGTTGATCGCACCTTGTGGGAAATGACGCCGCAGACGATCAACGCCTATTACAATCCGTTGCTCAACCAGATCACTTTCCCGGCGGCGATCCTGCAGCCGCCGTTCTTCGATCCCAATGCCGATCCGGCGGTCAATTACGGCGCGATCGGCGCGGTGATCGGCCACGAAATGGGCCATGGCTTCGATGATCAGGGCAGCCAGTTCGGCCCCGACGGCAAGTTCGCCAATTGGTGGAGCGAGGCCTCGCGCAAGGCGTTCACCGATCGCACCACCGCACTCGGCACGCAATATGACGGTTACGAGCCGGTCCCCGGCACGCACATCAAGGGCGCGCTGACGATGGGCGAGAATATCGGCGATCTCGGCGGCATCCAGACGGCTTACGCCGCTTATCACCGTTCGCTCGACGGCAAGCCGGCGCCAGTGATCGGCGGGCTGACCGGCGACCAGCGCTTCTTCCTATCGTTCGCGCAGGTGTGGCGCGCCAAGACGCGTGAGGGCGCCGAGCGGCAGCAGCTGATCACCGATCCGCACAGTCCGGCGAAATACCGCGTCGATGGCGTCGTCCGCAATGTCGACGCCTGGTATGCCGCGTTCGACGTCAAGCCGGGCGACAAGCTGTATCTCGCGCCCGCTCAGCGCGTGCATATCTGGTAGAAACTAACCGGCGGGCGTGGTCGTCACGCCCGCCGCCGCTTCCGCGCGCGGCGTCAGCTCGTGTTCGTAGAATATCGAAGCGCTGACCGCGATCAACAGCACCACCATCGCGAACGCGCCGAGTCCAATCGCGACGGCGCGATTGTCGCGCCCGGCGCTGGCAGCGCGCGCGGCGCGGTGCGCCTCGGCCGTGCCCATCCGCGCGCGACGCGCATCGCTGCGCTCCTCATCGACGCCGAACTTGTGCAGGATGAGCAGCGCCGAAATGGCGAACATCATGCAGCCCGGGATCCACATCGTCAGCCCGCCGATCTGTTCGTCGGCGACGGCGCTCAGCCCAAACAGCCGGCCCATCACGTCATAGGCGTGGTAGATCGGCACGGTCTTGAAGCTGAGAAACGCGCCGAGCAGGATGTTGCCCATCGCCGCGAGCCAGAACATGCCCAGCCGCGTGCCGAGCCGCGGCCCCGCCGGGCTGCTGCGCGGATCGAAGATCACCGAGAAGAAGAACAATCCCGTCACCAACAGGCTGACGTGCCACATGTAGTGGATCGGTACGTTGAGGATGGCGATGTCGTGATAGCGCGGCCACATCCAGAAATAGGTCGTGCCGACGAACAGGACCGTCGCAACCACCGGCTGCGACAGAAAGCCGAACACCGTGCGCACCGCGCCGTTGCTGACGATCGGCCCGACGACGCCGCTGCGCATCCCGTCCGGAAAGCCGCGCATCAGCGCCGCCTGCGGCATCGACAGCAGAATCAGCATCGGCCCGATCGTACGAAGCAGCATGTGCTCGACCTGGTGAACCGCGAAGACATGATCGGCGAGTGGCTCGATCGGCGACAGCAGCGCCAGCGCCAGCGCCAACAGCCCGCCGAAAAACGCGAGGTGTCGCCACGGCCTGGCGGCGGCGCCACGGCGGACGCCGGCGATATAAAGCCCGGCGGCGATCGCCAGGCCGATGACGATTTCGGGCGAGAACTGGAACATCGCCCAGATCGATTCGCCGGGATGGATCTCATCGCCGTGAGCGAAAGCGGTGCTTGGCAAAGCGAGCAGCGATACCGCAAGCGCGCGGCGGGCAAATCTGGAAAACATGGCGACTCCGTTGGAAAGCAGCCCTTAGCCGCTTTGTCGGGGCCGATGCAAAACGACACGCCGGCGCTGACAACTGGATCAGGCGCGCCGCTTCGGCCATGACACGGCATGGCCAAGCTCTATTTCTACTACGCCTCGATGAACGCGGGCAAATCGACCACGCTGTTGCAGGCCGATTTCAACTACCGCGAGCGCGGCATGGAGACGATGCTGTTTACAGCGGGGATCGACGACCGCTTCGCCGCCGGCGCGATCACCTCGCGGATCGCGCTGTCGGCGCCGGCGACCGCGTTCGACGCGGCGACCGATCTGCACAACTGCGTCGCCGACGAGCTCACCCGCCGGCCGCTCGCCTGCGTGCTGGTCGATGAGGCCCAATTCCTCACCGAGGATCAGGTCGCGCAACTGGCGTGGGTGTGCGACGAGCTTGGCGTGCCGGTGCTCGCTTACGGCCTACGTACCGATTTCAAGGGCGCGCTATTCCCCGGCAGCGCGCGTCTGCTGGCGATCGCCGACGCGCTGATCGAGATCAAATCGGTCTGCACCTGCGGTCGCAAGGCGACGATGAACCTTCGCGTCGATGCAAGCGGCAACGCGGTGCAGGAGGGCGCGCAGACCGAGATCGGCGGCAACGATCGCTACGTCGCCTTGTGCCGCAAGCATTTCGCCGAAGCGATGCGCGGACTGCCGGTCGTCAGCGTGGGTTCAGGCGTGGGTTGCTAGATGGTGGTGACGAGGAGAAACACCATGCGCATCAGTTTGGCTGCTACGCTCGCGCTTGCCGCGGCTTCCTTCGCCAGCGGCGCGGTCGCCGCCGATCGTCACCGGCCGATCGGCAAGGAAACCACAATTGCTTTCGCCAGCAACGGCGGCATCCGCAATTGGGAAGCCGGCCCGCCAAAGAGCGGGATCATCTACGTTCAGGATCGCCGGCTCGATTGGTACCGCGTGCAGATGAGCGGGCCGTGTGTTGAGTCGAAGGGTGGGCCGATGACGGTTCGATACACAACCGATAACAACGGCGCGTTCGATACTTTTTCGAAGCTGACCTTCCCCGATTACGCCAACCGCAGCTGCGGCGTGAAGAGCATCCAGACCAGCCTGCCGCCGCCCAATCAACCGGGCGCGCCGAAGCCGCGCCACTGACCGGTTGCCGGGCGCGCCGCCGTCGTTCAGAGCGGCGGCATGCATGGCTGGATCATCATCGACAAGCCCGTGGGGATCGGCTCGACGCCGGTCGTCTCCGCGGTCAAGCGTGCGCTGCGCGACGGCGGCTACGGCAAGTTCAAGGTGGGACATGGCGGGACGCTTGATCCGCTGGCGTCGGGCGTGCTCCCGGTGGCGATTGGCGAGGCGACCAAGCTCGCCGGGCGGATGCTCGACAGCGACAAGATGTATGACTTCACGATTTGCTTCGGTGAGCAGACGGATACGCTCGATGGCGAGGGCATGATGATCGCGACCAGCGACGTGCGGCCGACGATCGCGGCGGTTGAGGGCGTGCTGGCGCGGTTTACGGGTGCGGTCGAGCAGATGCCGCCGGCTTTTTCCGCGCTGAAGGTGGACGGCAAACGCGCCTATGATCTGGCACGCGCTGGCGAAGAGGTCGTTCTGCAGACGCGCAGCGTGACGGTGCATTCGCTTGCCGTTGGTCATCCCCGCGGAGGCGGGGACCCATCTCCCGACGGCACCGCCCAGCGCGACTTTTCCGAGATGGGCCCCCGCTTTCGCAGGGGTGACGGCGATCTGGAAGAAGTGACCCTCACCGCGCATGTCTCCAAGGGCACCTACATCCGGAGCCTCGCACGCGACGTTGCGTTGGCGCTCGATACGGTCGGCCATGTCACCATGTTGCGGCGGATCAAGGCCGGTCCGTTCAGCCTTGCGGGGGCGATTTCGCTGGACAAACTGGCCGAACTCGGGCAGGCGCGCGCCCTTGAAGAGACCCTCCTGCCGCTGACGGCGGGGCTGGACGACATCCCGGCTCTACCCGTCACCCCCGATCAGGCAGGGCTGCTCCGTAAGGGGCGGGTGTTGATCGGGATCGCCGTTGACGATGGCCAATACTTTGCAACCGACGCAACCGCGCCGGTCGCGCTGGTAGAGGCTCAGGAC
Organism: Sphingomonas koreensis; assembly: GCA_006438735.1. Taxonomy (GTDB): domain Bacteria; phylum Pseudomonadota; class Alphaproteobacteria; order Sphingomonadales; family Sphingomonadaceae; genus Sphingomonas; species Sphingomonas koreensis_A. Next base: position 36,540 of record RCZF01000002.1, read on the forward strand.
CGCGAGGTCCGCGTCGTTCGCGGCTTCAACCTGTGATGTGATGTCGAAGGAAAGCAATTCATGACGATTACCGCAGAGCGCAAGGAAGCGCTCGTCAAGGAACATGGCCGCGCCAAGGGCGACACCGGTTCGACCGAAGTCCAGGTCGCGATCCTGACCGAACGGATCAAGAATCTGACCGAGCATTTCAAGACCCACGCGAAGGACAATCACTCGCGCCGCGGTCTCTTGATGCTGGTCAACAAGCGGCGTTCGCTGCTCGATTACCTGCGGACCACCGAAGGCGAGCGCTACACCGCTCTCATCGCGAAGCTCGGTCTTCGCAAATAACCAAAAGGGCGCCTTCGGGCGCTCTTTTCATATCGAGCCAAGGGCAATTCGGCCCGCGGCTCCGGAAGGGCGATACTACGCCCGAAACCGCACGGGCCGGCTTAGCCCGCACATAGGCCCCGGCCGCATTGGGCGACCGGAGTGAAGGAAAACAAATGTTCGATACGAAGACTGTAAGCATCGAGTGGGGCGGCAAGACCCTCACGCTCGAAACGGGCCGCGTTGCCCGCCAGGCCGACGGCGCAGTGCTCGCGACGCTCGGCGAAACCGTCGTGCTGTGCGCCGTCACGGCCGCGCGCAAGGTGAAGGAAGGGCAGGATTTCTTCCCGCTCACCGTTCACTATCAGGAAAAATTCTCGGCCGCCGGGCGCATCCCGGGCGGCTTCTTCAAGCGTGAGCGCGGCGCGACCGAGAAGGAGACTCTCACGAGCCGCCTGATCGATCGTCCGATCCGCCCGCTGTTCCCCGAAGGGTTCTACAACGAGATCAACGTGATCTGCCAGGTGCTCAGCTATGACGGCGAGAACGAGCCGGACGTGCTGGCGATGGTCGCCGCCTCGGCTGCGCTGACGATCTCGGGCGTGCCGTTCATGGGGCCGATCGGCGCCGCGCGGATCGGCTATGTCGATGGCGAATATATCGTCAACCCGACCAAGCAGCAGGCGCTCGAAGGCGATCTCGATCTCGTCGTCGCCGCCACCGGCAACGCCGTGATGATGGTCGAATCCGAAGCCAAGGAGCTTTCCGAAGAGGTCATGCTCGGCGCCGTCCAGGTCGCGCACAAGGCGTGCCGCGAGGCGTGCAACGCGATCATCGATCTGGCCGAACAGGCCGCCAAGGATCCGTGGGAAATGGCCCCGCAGGCCGATCTCACCGCCGCCAAGGACAAGCTCAAGAAGCTGATCGGCGCGGACATCGCCGCCGCCTACAAGCTGACCGACAAGTCAGAGCGTTCGGCCGCGCTCAACGAAGCGCGCGCTAAGGCCAAGGACGCCTTTGCCGACGCCGATCCGCAGGATCAGATGGCGGCCGGCAAGCTGATGAAGAAGCTGGAAGCGGAAATCGTCCGCGGCGCGATCCTCAAGGACGGCAGCCGCATCGACGGCCGCACCACCACGCAGATCCGTCCGATCGAGGCGATGGTGCACTTCCTGCCGCGCGCGCACGGCTCGGCGCTGTTCACCCGCGGCGAGACGCAGTCGATCTGCACGACCACGCTCGGCACCAAGGACGCCGAGCAGATGATCGACGGGCTCGACGGGCTCAGCTACTCGAACTTCATGCTGCACTATAACTTCCCGCCCTATTCGGTCGGTGAAGTCGGCCGCTTCGGCGCCCCGGGGCGTCGCGAAGTCGGCCACGGCAAGCTCGCCTGGCGCGCGCTGCACCCGGTGCTGCCGTCGAAGGACGAGTTCCCCTATACGATCCGCGTCCTCTCCGACATCACCGAGTCGAACGGCTCGTCGTCGATGGCGACGGTGTGCGGCGGCTCGCTGTCGATGATGGATGCCGGCGTACCGTTGAAGCGCCCGGTGTCGGGCATCGCGATGGGCCTGATCCTCGAGGGCAAGGACTTCGCCGTCCTCAGCGACATCCTCGGCGACGAGGATCATCTCGGCGACATGGATTTCAAGGTGGCGGGCACGTCCGAAGGCATCACCACGATGCAGATGGACATCAAGATCGCCGGCATCACCGAAGAGATCATGCGCACCGCGCTCGAACAGGCCAAGGAAGGCCGCGCGCATATCCTGGGCGAAATGGCCAAGGCGCTCGATCACACGCGTGAAGAACTGTCGGCGCACGCGCCGCGGATCGAGACGATGCAGATCGACAAGTCGAAGATCCGCGACGTCATCGGCACCGGCGGCAAGGTGATCCGCGAGATCGTCGCCACCACCGGCGCCAAGGTCGACATCGACGACGAGGGGCTGATCAAGGTTTCCTCGTCCGACGTCAGCCAGATCGAAGCTGCGATGAACTGGATCAAGGGCATCGTCGAGGAAGCGGAAGTCGGCAAGGTCTACGACGGCAAGGTCGTCAACCTCGTCGATTTCGGCGCGTTCGTGAACTTCATGGGCGGCAAGGACGGGCTCGTCCACGTCTCGGAGATCAAGAACGAGCGCGTCGAGAAGGTGTCCGATGCGTTGAGCGAAGGCCAGGCCGTCAAGGTCAAGGTGCTCGAGATCGATCCGCGCGGCAAGGTTCGCCTGTCGATGCGCGTCGTCGATCAAGAGACCGGCGCCGAGCTCGAAGACACCCGCCCGCCGCGCGAACCGCGTGAGGGCGGCGATCGCGGCCCGCGGGGCGATCGCGGCCCGCGCCGCGATGGCGGCGGCGGCCGTGGCGGCGATCGCGATCGTGGCCCGCGTCGTGACGGCGGCGGTGGCCGCGGCGGCGAGCGCAGCGACCGCGGCCCGCGCCGCGAGCGCAGCGAAGGCGGCAATGACGACAATGGCCCCGCGCCCGAGTTCGCACCGGCGTTTTTGACCGGCGACCGCGACTGAGTTCTAGCCCAACACGCTAGGAGAGGATGGGGCTCGGGCTATGTACCCGGGCCCCTTTTCTTTTTGTGCGGCCTAATGCGCCTCGATTTGCTTTCTCGCGTCGATATCGGCCTGCATTCGACGGGGATCGCCTAGAAGCCGATAAGCGATAGCCCGCACCTGCAACGCCCACGTATCTTTCGGATCGCTCTTCAACATGATCGTGAGTTGTTCGACGGCCTTTGAGAAATTGCCCGCGTTCATGCTGAGAATCACCTCTCCCCGCGGGAGCGCTGCGTTGGCAGGGTCAGTCCTGCGCACTGCTGTAAAGTCTTGTTCGGCATCGACGCTGTCTCGTTTCCATGCGTAGGAAAGGCCCCGGTATGCACGCGCAGCAGAGTCCTCTGGGCGAAGCTTGAGCACCTGAGAAAAGTCGGCGATTGCCTTATCGAACCTAGCGGTTTCTAGGAATATGGTCCCCCGATTGAGATATGCATCGCTATCGTCGTCGCTCGCCTTGATCGCCGAGGTATAATCCGAAACTGCTTCCTCTCTGTTGCCGAGTTGTTCATCGACCAGCCCCAGATCATATCGGGACGACGAATCCTTCGGATCGAGCCGAGCGGCCGCGGCATAATCGGTTCGAGCGCGCTGATAATCGGCAAGACGATAATAAGCGCTCCCGCGAGCGTTCATCACACCAGACAAATCGCCATGTGATTTCGTCCTTTCGCCGATTAGCTTGTTACACGCGGCCAATTTCTCCCGTGCGGTATATATCGTTTTTTCATCGTAACATCCGTCCTCAAGCGCCTGCGTCGGCGCTTGCATAATTTCCATGATAGAGCCCCCAAGAATGAGGCATCCGAACACCGCGTTCCAGCCCATCGACGCCCAATAGCGCTTCGGTTGCGCACGGCGGTCGAAGGTGGGGGAATAGCCACGTGACATCGGCTGGATCCGCCCCAGCAAAAAGCCACGGACAACCGTCGACAGTACCCAAATACCGACTGCAAGCAGAACGATCGGCCAAAATATCGGCGCTTGAGCAAGTTGCGCAGCCGCTGGCGTAAAAATGAATAACGCCAAAGCTGCTAGCGCCACCAGCACCGCGACGTTGAGCGACAGCTTTTCCGGTGTGCGCCAATCCAGATTATCGGCCGGCTTTGTGATGTCGCGATGTGACGGCGATCGCCGCAAAAATCGGAATAGGTATCGTGCGGGAACGAAAGCCGTCGCCGCGATCGCGATCAGGAGCCAGATCTGAATCGGAAATTGTTTCAGCATTCAGTCGGATGCTGGCCGATCGTCGCCGTTTCCGCAACTAAATGTGCCCGCCTACTTACACCACATCAAACCGCCGCACCACCGGACCCAGCACGCGTTCCATCACCGCGCGGGCCTCGGCGGTCGGGTGGACGCCGTCCATCGCCATGCCGGTCGTCATCCCGCCGGTTGCGGCGCCAAGCGCAGGGGTGTAGTTGATCCAGCTCGCGCCGTTTTGCTTCGCATACCCTAGATCCAGCGATTGAGCGCCCAGATCGGCTCGGTCACCGCAAGGCCAGAACGCCACGGAAACGCCGCCGAGGCCGGATCGAGGCTAACAGGGCGTGCATGCTCTGCGTGCTATGCAGCGAGCCAGCCAGTTCCGTGCTGATACTCGCCGATCAGCCGGTCCGCACCGCCTGTCAGGATGGCGGCCGCCCGCCACCCCTCACAACGTCTTCAGCGCCACCGCCGGATCGGCGAGAAGCGCCGGGTCGGGTGCTTTCCCCGCCACCACCAGCGCGCGGCCCTGGACGTAATCGCGCACCATGTTGACGCAATCGAGCGCGATGACGCGGCTGTTCTTTAAATAGACAACTGAAAAGCGGCGCGTCGCCGGATCGCCGCGCAGCACCGCTTGGTCATGCCCGGCCGACAGCCCAACGGTCTGCAACCGCAGATCATATTGGTTCGACCAGAACCACGGCACCGCGGCGTACTCCTGCGGCGCATCGCACAGGAACGCCGCAATCGTCGCGGCCTGATCGGTCGCGTTCTGCACCGATTCGAGCCGGATCGTCGCGCCGTCGGCGAAGCGATTGACGTGCGCGGCGCAATCGCCGGCCGCGAACACATTGGCCAGGCTGGTGCGGCAATGGCCGTCGACCAGCACGCCGTTGTCGCCGAGCGCGCCTGCCGACAGCAACGGATCGATCGCGGGAACGATGCCGATGCCGACGATGACCATCTCGCACGGCACGATCTCGCCACTTGCCAGCTGCACGCCGCTGGCCGCGCCGTCGCAACCGACGATCGCTTCCACCGCGGCGCCGGTGCGGACATCGACGCCGTGGGCGCGGTGCTCGGCCTCATAGAATCGCGACAAGTCTTCGCCAGCGACGCGCGCGAGCACGCGGTCCTGCGCCTCGATCACGGTGACGGCCTTGCCGCGCTTGACCAATACGGCCGCCGCTTCGAGGCCGATATAGCCGCCGCCGACCACCGCGATGCGCGACACCGCGGGCAATCCGGCGACGATGCGATCGACATCGGCGCGGTTGCGGACGGCGTGGACCCCGGCGAGATCGTGGCCGGCGCAGCTCAGCCGCCGGGCGTGCCCGCCGGTCGCCCAGACGAGGCTGCCGTAGCCGATCGCGCGACCGTCGCCGAGCGTGACGCGGCGGTTTTCGGCATCGACCGCGACCACCGTCGCACCGAGCCACATCTGAACGTCTCGCTCCGCCCAGAAAGGCGGCGGCCGGATCAGCAGCCGCTCGAACGGCTTGTCGCCTGCGAGATACTCCTTGCTCAGCGGCGGCCGCTCATAGGGCAGCTCGGGCTCCTCGCCGACCAGTGCGACCGATCCGCTGAAGCCGCGCTGCCGGAGCGCGATCGCGACCTGCGCACCGGCATGGCCGCCCCCGACGATCAGCACATCGAACTGCTCGGTCGCTTCAACCATCGGCGTCCTCTTGCCCCGGGCGCACCGCGCCGACCACCGCGCGATAGCGGTGATCCGTGTTGCCGTGCAACCGCGCCGATCGTAACGGCTTTTTAGGGCGGTGCAGCGATAAGCGCAGAGTTTACCAACCCGGATCGTTCGCCGCCGATGATACGCTACCCGCTGATCGCCCCGCGCGCCCCAAAGCTCAGCGAGCATGTCGAGGCGCTGCGCCGCGTCGAGGCGTCGGGCATCTATTCGAACAACGGGCCGGAGGTGCGCGCGTTCGAGGCCGAGGTGACCGAGAAACTGTTCAGCGGCACCGGCGCGTGTCTCGCGGTCGGCAATGCGACGCTTGGACTCATGATCGCGATCCGCCATGCCGCGCGCGGGCGCAAAGGGCTGGCGCTAATGCCGAGCCTGACCTTCGCGGCGACCGCGCAGGCCGCCGAATGGGCCGGCCTGACGCCGCTGGTTGTCGATATCGATCCCGACAACTGGAGCACCGATCCTCACGCCGAGGAGCAATTGCTGGCGCGCTATGGCGAGCGGATTGCCGTGCTGCTGCCCTATGCAACGTTCGGCAATGCGATCGATCTCGATCGCTACGCCTGGCTGCAGCGCCGCCACGATGTCGGCGTGGTGACCGACGCCGCCGCCTCGCTGGGCACGATCGACGATTCCGGCCGCGGTTTCGGCGCCGGCACGCCGTTCACCACTGTCTTTTCGATGCACGCGACCAAGACCTTTGCGGTGGCCGAGGGCGGGTTGATCCATTCGGGCGACGCGAGCGTGATCGACACGTTGCGCGCGATGACCAATTTCGGTTTCGAGGCCGGCCGCAGCGCGACGCTGCCCGGGATCAACGCCAAATTGCCCGAGGTGATCGCGCTGATGGCGCGCGCCAAGCTCGCCGAGATCGACGCGGTATGCGACCACCGCGCGGCGATCGAGCACGTCTATCGCGACGCGCTGGGCGATGTGTTTCAGCTCCAGAAGGTCGCGGGAAGACGCCGTGCTAGCCAGTTCATGCCGGTGCTGCTGCCCGCTGCGCTCGCCCCCCAGCGCGCCGCAATCGTCGACGCGCTGGGCGAGGCGGGGATCGGCTGCGGGCAATATTTCAGTCCGCACCTCGCCGAGCAGCCGTGGATCCGCGAGATTTCGTTGATCGAGCCGACGCCGGTCGCCAATGCCGTCGCGGCCCGCATGCTCTCGCTGCCGATCACCGACGTGATGACGCCCGCCGATGCGACGATCATCGCCGGGACATTTTCGCGCATCTGCGCCGAAGCGCGCCCGCGCCCCGCCGCAAGCGCGTACGCGCCGGCGATCGCCGACATCCTCGTCGTCGGCGGCGGACCCGCCGGCACCGCTTTGCTCACCGCCGCCACCAAACGCGGGCTGTTGCCCGAGCTCGCGCGCGGGCTGGTGATCGTCGAGCGTGAGGGCGCGCTGGGCGGCGGTCGGCTCGGCAACTACGCAATCCGATCGGACAGCACCGCGACCACCTTCCTCACCCAGGTGAAGGACAATCGGCATCCCGAGCTCGCCGCGCTGGTCGATCATCCCGCCGGCCGCGGCGTCGCGGTTTACACCGACGATCCGATCGGCACGCCGCTGGTTCACGCCGGCCCGCTGCTCCGCGCGGCGGGCGAGCGGCTCGGCCATCTGGTCGAGCGCCACGGCGGCAGCGTCCTCACCGGCCACGAGGCGATCGATGCGCAGCAAACCCCCGACGGCTTGTGGCGTGTCCGCCTGCGTCGGCTCTCCGATGGCGCGCTCCATGAACAGCTCACCCGCAATCTGGTCCTCGCGACCGGCGGGCATCAGCCGCTTGATCGCCTCGCCGGGCAGGTCGTCGCCGGGCTGCCGCTCGTCGCCAGCGTCGGCGATCGACTACTGCAATCGGACGAAGTGCTCGCGCTCGGCGGCTATGCGCGGGTCGCCGATCTGCTGGCGACCAAGCGCGCGCCCCGCGTCACCGTGATCGGCGGCTCGACCAGCGCGATCGCCACCATCGCGCTGCTGCTCAAGAGCGCCCCCGATCTGCCGTGGGGGCCGCAAGCGATCACTTTGCTCCACCGCGAGAAGCTGCGCCCCTTCTACCCGTCGATCGAGGCCGCGCATGCCGAAGGCTTCACCGATTTCGGGCCCGACGACATTTGCCCGGTCTCCGGCTTCGTCTATCGGCTTGCCGGCTTCCGGCTCGAGGCGCGCGAACTGGTGCTGCGGATGATGGCGATCGACGGCCGCACCCCCGAGCCGCGCGTGCGCTTCCACCACATCGCCGGCGACGACGACACCGAAGCGCAGGAGCACTTGCGAAACGCCGATCTGGTGATCGCCGCACTCGGCTACCGCCCCCGCGCGCTGCCGCTGGACGATGCGCACGGCCAGCCGATCACGCTCGCCGCGCATGCCGGCCGCGCGATGGTCGATCGTCATTGCCGCATCACCGGCGCCGACGACGCTCCCGTTCCCGGGCTGTTCGGGCTCGGCCTCGCCGCCGGCTTCGTGCCGTGGGGCGCGATGGGCGGCGAGGCGAGCTTCAAGGGGCAGGCCAACGGCTTGTGGCAATGGCAGAACGACGTCGGGCTGATGATCGTCGATCAGGTGCTCGGCGCGCAGGCCCGCGCGGTGGCATGACCGCGCCCGTCGTCAGCGTGATCATGGCCGCGTACAATGGCGCCGCGCTGATCCCCGAGACGATCGCCAGCCTGACCGCACAGACCTTCGCCGAATTCGAGCTGGTGGTGGTCGATGATTGCTCGACCGATGACACGCTGACGCTGCTCCACAGCTACGACGATCCACGCATCCGCGTGATCGCTGCCGAGGTGAACCAGGGCCCGGTGCGCACGCGCAACCGCGCCTTCGCCGAAGCGCGCGGGCGCTATATCGCCGCACTCGATCAGGACGATCTGTGCCGGCCTGAACGCTTCGCGCGGCAGGTCGCCTATCTGGATGCGCATCCCGATGTCGTGCTAGCCGGCAGCGGCACCTCGGTGCTGCAGGACGGCCATGTCCATCCGTCCGCCTTGCCGCCGGTATCGACGCCGTTCGTGATCGAATGGCTGATGCGGATCATGAATCCTTTGGTCTGGTCTTCGGTGATGTTCCGCGCCGAGGCCGCGCGGACGCTCGATCCGTTCACCCGGCCCGACATTCTCTATGCCGAGGATTTCGATCTCTATCACCGCATGAGCCAGCTCGGCCGGATCGCGCGCATCGACGACGATCTGCTGCTGTATCGCAGCCACGCCGGCGGCGCCTCGCAGCGCTTCACGCAGACGATGACCGCAAGCGCGACGCGCGTGCTGAGCGAATGCCACCGGGCGCAGTTCGGCGATGATGCCGAGAGCATCGCGACGCTGCTCGTCCGCCACATCATGCTGCGCGCCGCAGTGCCCGATCGCCCAACACTCGCGCGGCTGGGCGAGGCGCTGCTGGCGATGCAGGAACGCTTCATCGCCACGCGCAAACCCGACGCGGAGAGCCGCAAGCTGATCCGCTGGGAAACCGCGCAGATCTGGTCGCGCATCGGCCGTGCCGGGCTGCGGTCGGGCACGCTCGACCTGGGCGATGCGATGGCGGTGCGGCCCGATCACCTCGGGCTCGGCTATGCGGGGCTGCACGAATTGATTCTGTCGCGGCTGATCGGCGGCGCGCGGGCGGCGCGGCGGACAGCGACAGCCTGATCCATCTCGTCATCCCCGCGAAGGCGGGGACCCATCTCCCGACCGTTGTGCTCACGGTGCCGGCGGGAGATGGGCTCCCGCTCTCGCGGGAGTGACGTGAAGGAATTCAAGCCCCCTTTTCGAGCTCATCGACCAGCGTGTTGGCGCCATACACCTTGCGCAACGCCTCGCTCACCGCCGCGGCCGATACCGCGACATCGCGATTGATCGCCGGATCGTAGCCGTAATCGCCGCCGAGGCTGTGGATGTTGCCGTCGAAGATCGCGCCGATCACCTCGCCCTTGGCGTTGATCAGCGGCGAGCCGGAATTGCCGCCGATGATGTCGTTCGAGGTCGAGATATCGAACACCGTTGTCGGGTTCAGCTTGCCTTTCGCGGCGATCCAACGCGGATCGAGATCGAACGGTGGCTTGCCCGTCGCGCGCTCGTACAGCCCCTTGAAATAGGTGAACGGCGGCACCGTTGTCCCCTGATAGGTCCAGCCCTCGATCTTGCCGTAGGACAGGCGCAGCGTGAAGGTCGCATCGGGATAGATACTGTCGCCGTACGCCGCGAAGCGCGCCTTGGCGATCTTCTCCGCCGCCTCGGTGGTCGGCCCGGCGATCTTTTCGTTATAGGCGGTAAGCAGCGTGCGCGACTCGGGATCGATCCGCAGCACATATTGGATCATCGGGTCCTTCGATGCGGCGATCGCGGCCATGCCGCCGTCCCACAGCTGTTTGCGCACGGCCGGATCGGCTAGCTTGGAACTCGCCAGCATCGCCGACAAATCCTCCGGACTGTCCTTGCCGAGCAGCAGTTGAGTATAGGGTGAATCCGCCGTCAAATACTCTCGCGATTTGGTCAGCCAGAATTCGATCAGCAGCTGCTCGATTTTGGGATAGACCGGCTTTGCGTCGAACAGGGTCTTTTCGAGCAGCGGCAATTGCGGATCGGCATAGCCGGGCAAGCGATCGGCCGACGGCTTGGCGCGCTCCGCCGCGGCGCGGACCAGCGTGCGGGCGTAGTGGAACAGGTCCGACGCCGGCGGGCCGCCCTCGACGAAAGTATAGGGCCGCGCGAGCGCCGCGAGGCTTTCCTGCGCGGTATCGATCGTCGCCCAGGGATTGCCGAAATCGGCCGGCAATTTGCCTTTCACCGCAGACACCTTTTGGCGCAGATCGGCTTCTTCCGCCGCCTTCTTGGCCATGAACGCCTGATCGTCGAGCGCGCCGAGGCGGCCCCAATAGACCTTGTAGCTGTTCTCCAGCCCGAACAGCAGATCCTGCGCGATGCGCTTGTTCTCAAACGATTCCTCACCGAAGCGGATCACACGGCCGCGCAGCTCCGACATTTCGGTGATCGTCAGCGGCAGCGACAGCGTACGCTGCGTGGCGAGCTGCGACATCGTCAGCTGGCGATCGGTGCCGCCGGGGTTGCCGGCGACGAACACCGCTTCGCCCGCGGTCGGCGCGCTAGAATTCCAGGTGAGATGATCGGGCGTCGCGACCGGTTTGCCGTTTTCGTAGAGCCGCACGAACGCGCTATCCAGATCGTAGCGCGGGAAATTGAAATTATCGGGATCGCCGCCGAAGAATGCGGTCTGCACGCCGGGCGAGAAGATCAGCCGGACGTCCGAATACTTCCGGTATTTGTAGAGCTTGTACTGCCCGCCATGGTACAGATTGACGACCTGGCAGCGATAGGTGTCGCTGTCGGTGCAGCCTTCGCCCTCGATCTGCGACGTGACCGCGGTGCGCGCCTTGACCAGCGCCTCGCCCGCCAGCCCCTTGCCGGCGGCGGTGACGCGGCCGGTGACATCGGTAATGCCGGTGAGGATTTCGGCCTGCATCCCGCCGCACTTCTTCTCGTCGGTCGCGGCGTTGGCGATATAGCCGTGGGTGAAGTAATCCCTGCCCTCCGACGACAGATCCTGCGCGCAACCGGCGACGCAGTGATTGTTGGTCAGCACCAGCCCGTTCGCGCTGACGACCGAGGCCGAGCATCCGGTCGACAGCCGCACAGCCGCGCCGCGGACATGATCGAGCCATTGCTGATCGACGTGCGTGCCGAGCTCGGCATTGGCCTTGGCGATCGGGAAATTGTCGAACGTCCACATGCCTTCGCTGGCGCCGGCGGGGGCGGCAAGGGTTGGCGCGATCGAGACCGATGCGGCGAGCAACAGATGCCTGAGTTTCATGATCTTCCCCTCCTTTTGTGCATTACGGGTCGTTCTAGCGACGGCCGTTTGATGTGACAACGTATCACACACGGCGGCACCCCGGGCTCTTTCCAGAGGCCACCGTGCGGCAAACCAATGCGGCGCGGTGGATGCCGGACCAAGTCCGGTATGACGTGCTATTTCGGCGAAAATCCGTTGTTGCCTCTGTCCTTGTCGGGCAGCTGGTGATCGGGATCGATCGTCGCGCTGACGACCTTGACGCTGCCGCCCACCGGCACCGCGGTCGACGCCTGCCTGATCCAGGTTTCGGCCGGGAGCTTCACGTCCTTCCTCGATCCGTCGGCGAAGGTGACGCGCAGCGTCGCCGGCATGACGAGCTTGTCCTTCGCCGCCACCGTCACCAGCGCCCCCTGTTTGGGATCGTCATGGACGTAGGTCACGCCCGTCACCGCCAAGTCCATCTGCCAATTGTTGAAATACCAGCCGCGCCAGAAATAGCTGAGGTCTTCGCCGGCATCGCTATCCATCGCCCGGAAAAAATCAGCCGGCTTGGGATGTTTGAACGCCCAGGCGGCGATGTAAGTGCGGAAGGCGTGGTCGAACCGCTCCGGCCCGAGGATCTGCTCGCGCAGCAGGCGAAGCCCCAGCGCCGCTTTGAAATAGGTCATCGGGTGGCGATACTTTTCGATCACCGTATCGGCGCGGCTAAGGATCGGCGGGGCTTGGGGATCGGCCAGCAGCGGCAGGATCTCATCGACCGGATTGCCCCCGCCCGGCGCATATTCGCTGTCACGCTTCGGGCCGTATTCGCCGTGGTTGAAATCGTCCGATTCATAGGTGTCGATGAAGGTGTTGAAGCCTTCGTCCATCCATGCGTCGCGGCGTTCGTTCGAGCCGACGATCATCGGGAACCAGCCGTGCCCGATCTCGTGCGCGCTGATCCAAAAAAGCTCCTTGCCGGCGTCGTCCACGCCGTCGAACACGATGCCGGGATATTCCATGCCGGTCGCGGGGCCGGCAATGTTGATCGCGGCGGGCCAGGGATAGGGATACCAGCGGCGCGAGAAGCCCTCGACCGCGTCCTTCATATATTCAGTCGAGCGGCCCCAGCGCGCGTTGCCCTGGCTCTCGGCCGGATAGAAGCTCTCGGCGAGTGACGACTTGCCGCCGGGCAGATTGATCCGCGCGGCATCCCAGGCGAACACCGAGGACGCGCTGAACGCCACGTCGCGAGTGTCGTGCATGCGGTAATGCCAGGTCAGCGTGCCGCCCTTTTGGGGGCGTGTCGCGGGATCAGCGATCTCATTCGGCGCGCGGATCGCGATCGTCTTGTCGCTTTGCTTCGCCCGGTTGAAGCGATCGAGCTGCGTCTTGGTCAGCACCTCCTGCGGATTGACCAGCTCGCCCGATCCGGCGACCAGCATGTCCGACGGCACCGTCACGAAATAATCGAAGTCGCCGTATTCGAGGTAGAATTCCTGGGCGAGATACGGGAGCGTGTCCCACCCGCGGATATCGTCATAGACGGCCATGCGCGGATACCATTGCGCCAGGTCAAATATCTCGCCGTCGCGCGACGTGCCCCACGCCATCCGCCCGCCGAACTTGCCCGGAATGGTGAAATGATAATGGATCGTGACCACCGCCTGCTGGCCGTGCGCGATCGGCGTCGGCAGCTGCAATTGCGCGCGCGTGTCGCTGATCAGCGGCGTGACCGCGACCGACTTGCCGCCGGCGACCGCCACCTCGGCGGAATCGATGTGCATCCCGTCGGTCGTGCCGCGCAGCGGGCCGCCTTGCGCCAGATAGCCGCGCGACTCGGGTTTGTAGAGATTTTGCTCGATCTGCAGCCACAGCACGCCGAGCGTATCGAGGCTGTTGTTGGTGTAGGTGATCTGCACCGTCGCGGTGAGCGTCTTGGCCGCCGGATCGAGGCTGGCGTGGATCTGGTAATCGGCCTTGTTCTGCCAATACTGCGGCCCCGGTAGCCCGTTGGACGAGCGATAGACGTTGACCGCCTGGCCGAGATCGAGCGGCGCGAAGGTTTCGAGCGGATCGTAACCGGGCGAACTCGCCGCCATCAAAGCGGCCGACGCCGCCGTCAACAATCCAAGCCGCACCCAAGTCTTCGCCATATCGCCCGCGTCCCCGTCGAGTCTGTGTAAGCGGCCATAAGTCCACACCCGCCGCCGCCTGTCGAGGCCGGCGCAACAAAATTTCTTGGCGTGCGCGGGCTGCGGACGCTACGACTTCGGTCGGTCATGACCATTCACACCCCCACCCGTTCCTGCCGCGACTGGCTCGATTGGGCGATCGGCGAGATCGAGGCCGACCGCACCCGCTCCGCCGACACGCATCTTGTCAAACTCGCCGCCAGCCCGAATGCCGGCATCGACCTCTATCTCAAGGACGAATCGAGCCATCCCTCGGGCTCGCTCAAGCACCGCCTTGCGCGCTCGCTGTTTCTCTATGCCTTGTGCAACGGCTGGATCGGCCCCGACAGCGCGGTGATCGAAGCATCCTCAGGATCGGCCGCCATATCCGAGGCCTATTTCGCGCGGCTGCTGGGGCTAAAGTTCATCGCGGTCGTGCCGGCGACCACCGCGCCGGCCAAGCTCGTCGAGATCGAGCGGCTTGGCGGGACGTGCCATCCGGTGCCGGCCGGTGAGATCTACGCCGTCGCGCATGCGCTCGCCGATCAGACCGGCGGCCATTACATGGACCAGTTCACTTATGCCGAGCGCGCGACCGACTGGCGCGGCAACAACAATATCGCCGAATCGATCTTCGAGCAGATGGCCAGCGAGCGACATCCGGTGCCGACCTGGATCGTCGTCGGCGCGGGGACCGGCGGCACCTCGGCGACGATCGGCCGCTTCATTCGCTATCGCCGCGACTGCTGCACCCGCACCAGCCTTGCCGTAGTCGATCCCGAAGGATCGGTGTTCGCCCAGCATTGGCGCACCGGCCGAGACGACCTGACCGCGCGCGGCAGCCGTATCGAGGGGATCGGCCGCCCGCGCGTCGAGCCGAGCTTCCAGCGCCGTGTCATCGACCGCATGATCCCCGTTACCGACCGGGACAGCTTCGCCGCCGCCCGCGCGCTGTCCGCCGATCTCGGCAAACGCGTCGGTCCCTCGACCGGCACCAACATGGTCGGCGTCCACGCGCTCGCCGCGGAAATGGCGGCGGCCGGCCAGCAGGGCAGCATCGTCAGCCTGATCTGCGACGCCGGCGAGCGCTATCTCGATACGCTCTATGACGACGCCTGGCTCGCCGCCAACGGTTAGAGTCTGTTCTGCTTACGCCGATCCGGCGCCGTCTGACTGAAACAAAAGTTACGCGACGATCCGCCCCGACACTTCGGCGCCGGCGTCGGCGCGCAGCGGCACGAAGAACAACAGCGCGATCAGCGACAGCGCGGCGACGATCGCGAATGCCGGCGAGATGTCCGCCGCGGTCAAGCCCGCGTCGCCGCGCCACGCGATCGTGTAGTGGATCAGCATCGCCGCCAGCCCGATCCCCAGGCTCTGGGCGAGTTGCTGAAACATGCTGGCGAGGCTCGAAGCACGGCTCATCTGCGCGTCGCTGACGTCGGCATAGCCCATCGCATTGAGCGCGGTGAACTGCAGCGACCGGAAGAAGCCGCCGATCAACAGCGTCGTGATCAAAATCCAGTGCGGCGTCGTCACCCGGAACAGCGCGTAGCTGGCGGACAGCGCTGCGACCGCGACCGCATTGAAGATCAGCACGCGCTTGAAGCCGAACCATCGGATGATCGGCTTGGCGGTGGTCTTCATCAGCAGCGCGCCCACCGCGCCGGTGAAGGTCAGCAGCCCCGCCTCGAACGCCGACAGGCCGAAGCCGAGCTGGAGCAACAAGGCGAGCAGGAACGGCGAGGCGCCGACGATCAGCCGCGAGAACAGGCCGCCAACGGTCGATGCCGTAAACGTCGGGATCTTGAGCAGCGAGAGATCGAGGATCGCGTGCGGCGTTTTGCGCGCATGGATCGCATAAAGCACGCCGCAGATCGCGCCGCCGATCAACATCGCCGCGACGACCGCCACCGGCAGCGCATCGCGCCCGAGATTGTCGAAGCCATAGACCAGCCCGGCCAGCCCCAGCCCGGTGAGGATGAAGCCACGGATATCGAGCTTGTCGCGCACTTCGGCGCGCACGTCGGGAATGAACAGGGTCGCCAGCACCACGCCGATCACACCCATCGGCACGTTGATGAAAAAGATCCAGCGCCACGACCAGAAGGTAACGATAAACCCGCCGATCGGCGGCCCGAGGATCGGCCCGAGCAGCGCCGGCATCGTCAGATAGGACATCGCCTGGACGAGCTCGGACTTGGGCACGCTGCGCAGCAGCACCAGCCGCCCCACCGGCAGCATCATCGCGCCGGCGAGGCCTTGCAACATCCGCGCACCGATCAGCTCGGGAAGGTTCTGCGATAACCCGCAAAGCAGCGAGCTCAGCGCAAAACCGATGATCGCCGCGCGAAACACCAGCTTGGCGCCGAAGCGATCGGCGACCCAGGCCGAGATCGGCAGGAACACCGCCGCCGACAGCAGATAGGCGGTGATCGCCAGATTGAGCGTCACCGGATCCTCGTGGAGCGCGCGCGCCATCGAGGGCAGCGCATTCGAGATCACCGTCGAATCGAGCGTCTGCATGAACAGCGCCGCGCCGATAATCATCGGCAACAGCGGGCTGGTGCGCTTGCGCGGCGCGGCCGCCTCGCCGCTGCCGAGGATCGCGTCGGCCGCGGCGGCGCCGCTAGCGGGCGGTGGGATCGCTTCCTCGTCGAACATCAGGCCGCCATCTCGACCAGCCGAACGAGCGGCTCGATCGCCGCATCGAGCCGGTGGCGCTCGTCCGCCGTCAGCCGCGAGACGCGCGCCGCCAGCCAATCGTTGCGCGATCGCCGCACCGCCATCAGCGCCGCCTTGCCGGCCTTGCTCAGCGCCAGGCTCGCCCGCCGCCGATCGCCGCCGGTGACGGCGGCGGCGCGCGTCAACCAGCCTGCCGCCTCGAGCCGCTTGATATGCACGCTCATCGTCGGCCGGCTCATCTGCTCGATCTCAGCAAGCTCGGAAATGCCAACGCCTTGTTGCTTGAAGATGATGCCGAGTATCTGGGCATCGAGCGCGGACATGCCGCCCCCTTGCGCCTCGCGTCGCAAATGCCGGCTCAGCTTGAGCATCACCGGCCGCAGCCGCTCTGCCAGAATGTCGCTGTCGTTGGTCACACCCTCGTCCCTCAGTCTGCCGCGGATATATAGGCATGCTACCTAATTACAAGGACGGTCGACACGGCTGCGGATCGAAGACGCCGGGGGACCATCGTTGGCGTCCCGAAATCGGCCAGATCATCGCCCGATAGGTGGTTTCACAGCGTTGCCGCTATCACCGCTTTCTACGGCCCCATAGTCATTTATCTGACGGTGGTTGCGGGGGCCAAGGAAGCGATCGATGCGCAAGGATAGGAACGTTAATCGAGCGATACGCGCGCTCGAAACGGTGCAATCAATCGAAGCCGCTGCTGGCCTGTTTCAAGTAGGTGACAGCGCATAAATGATTTACTAAGTATATAACCTAGGTTGGGACTTTATCGCGTCGCAGGTATCTATTTCAATAGTAAAGCCAAAGCATGGGCTTGATGTCCGGGTTGCCAATAACGGAAAAACAATCGGTAACGTCCGCGAGGCGCTCCTCGCCATAGACCGAAAGGGAAAGCGTTATGCAATCCATCTATGAGACAAAATCTCTAACCGGCCGGGAAAAGGAAGTCCTGGAGCTCGTCGTCGAGGGATTTTCCGCCAAGGAAATCGCGCTTCGTCTGTGCATCGCGCCGCGCACCGTCGAATGCCACATCGATCATTTGCGATCTAAGACACGCAGCCGCAATCGCGCACAAATGGTCGCCGTTGCGGTGCGAACGGGCTTGGTACCGATGACGCCGCAAGCCGCCTAGCCGCAACGGCCGTCGGCGACGGGAGAGCGTCCGACGGCCAATCCGCGGCCGGCGCTGTTGGTCCTTGCAGACACGGCACTCTACGCTTGCTGCGACCTACGTATTCCTACGGATGGGCATTTGGCCGCCTACCCGCGACACTGGCGCAAAAGGGGGCGGGATGTTGCGGTGACCATCCTCATTGACTTGCTGATCGGCCAGACGGGAGTAAGCCGGCCGACCGGGGGCGAGGTGGGGGCTCGGTCGCCCTGCGCCGATCGATCACGCGTGATCGATCTTTCGCCG
This sequence comes from Sphingomonas koreensis, assembly GCA_006438735.1. Taxonomy (GTDB): domain Bacteria; phylum Pseudomonadota; class Alphaproteobacteria; order Sphingomonadales; family Sphingomonadaceae; genus Sphingomonas; species Sphingomonas koreensis_A. The sequence continues at coordinate 54,405 of RCZF01000002.1, forward strand.
CGCTGCCCGCTATTCGGCAAGACGGGCGCTGTGGATGGCATGCGCCCATGAAATTCGATCATCGCGAAATCGTCGATCCGCACGCGCTGTTCGCCGAAGCGGCAATCGACCGCGCCTTGTTCCTGGTCGACGACACCGGCCGAATAACCAGCTGGAACCGCGGCGCGACACTGCTCACCGGCTGGTCGGCAAATGAAATCACCGGCGAACCGGTCGATCGACTTTACCCGGCGGCAGAACGCGATGGCGGCGTGATCGAATCTGATCGCAGCAAGGCGGCGCGGCACGGCCAAATTAACCGCGATGTCTGGGTTCTCCGCCGCGACGGCTCCGAATTCTTTGCGACGCTCAATATCAACGCGTTGATCGATGCCGGTGGGCAGTCGCATGGATTCGGCTACAGAATCGAGGACATCACAGACCGCAAGGCCGCCGAAGCCGCGCTCGAACGGAGCGCCGAACATCTGCGCTCGATCCTGAAAACGGTTCCCGATGCGATGGTGGTGATCGACGAGCACGGCATCGTCATTTCGTTCAGCGCCGCGGCGGAACGGCTGTTCGGCTACGCCGCGGCAATGGTGGTCGGCCACAACGTCCGCATGTTGATGCCGCACCACCATTCCAATCGCCATGATTCCTACATAGCGCGTTACCTCGAAACCGGCGAGCGCCGGATCATCGGTCAGGATCGCATCGTCGTCGGCCGCAAGCGCGATGGCACCGAGTTTCCGGTGGAGCTGTCGATCGGCGAGGCGCGGAGCAACGGGCACCGCATCTTCACCGGCTTCGTCCGCGATCTAACCGAGCAGCAACGCGCCGAGCTGCGGCTCAAGCAATTGCAATCGGAGCTGATCCACGTCTCGAGGCTGAGCGCGATGGGAACGATGGCATCGACGCTGGCGCACGAACTCAACCAGCCGTTGACCGCGATCGCCAATTACCTCGAGGCGGGGCGGGATCTGCTCGATACCCCCGGCGCACGCTCGCACAATTTGTTGCGCGAAGCGATGGCGGAAGCTGCCGCGGAGTCGTTGCGCGCAGGCGCGCTCGTGCGCCGGCTGCGCGAGTTCGTCACCCGCGGTGAGATCGACAAGCGCGCCGAGGATCTATCGGTGATGATCGACGAGGCCGGTCGCCTTGCGCTGCTCGGCGCGCGCGAGCGCGGCATCCGGACGTTCTTCTGTCTCGATCCTGCCTGCAGTCGCGCGATGGTTGATCGCGTCCAAATCCAGCAGGTCGTGGTCAATCTGCTGCGCAACGCGATGGAGTCGCTCGATACCGCCCCGCAACGCGACATCTTCGTCTCGACGATGCGCGAGGGCGCCGATCTGGTCCGCGTCTCGATTACCGATACCGGGCCCGGCCTGTCCGATCGGATGGTCGATCGACTGTTCCAGGCGTTTTCCACGACCAAGGAGCACGGCATGGGGCTGGGCCTGTCGATTTGCCGCACGATCATCGAGGCGCACAATGGCCGGATCTGGTATGAGCCCCGGTCCGGCGGCGGGGCCGCTTTCCACTTCACGCTAATCGCGGCGGACGAGGACGATGGCTGACCAGCGGTTCGCCTATCTCGTCGATGACGACGATGCGGTTCGGCGCTCGATCGGTTTCATGCTGCGCAATTCGGGAATCGACGTGACGAGCTACGCCAGCGGCCACGCATTTCTGAAGGATGCGAAAACGCTGGCGCCCGGCGCTGTCCTGCTCGACATGCGCATGCCGGAAATGGACGGCCTCGAAGTCCAGCAGTTATTGAACAAGCGCGGCGTCACGCTGCCGGTGATCGTGCTGACGGGGCATGGCGACGTGTCGGTCGCGGTCCAGGCGATGAAGGCGGGAGCGGTCGATTTCATCGAAAAGCCCTTCGAGAAAACGGTTCTTCTCACCGCCATAACCCGCGCCGAGGAGCGGCTCGAACGTTCGCACGAGAGGTTCAGCGCCGAACGCGAAGCCCTCCTCCGCGTTGCGGTGCTTACCTCGCGCGAACAAGACGTACTGCGCGAATTGGCGCGCGGTCATCCCAACAAGACGATTGCCTACGATCTCGGCATTTCGCCACGCACCGTCGAGGTTCACCGCGCGAATTTGATGAGCAAGCTTGGCGCCCGCAGCCTCTCGGAAGCGCTCCGGATCGCTTTCGCCGCGCAACTCGGTGCGGACAAGCATCGGCCGAGCATCGATACGCATACGTAAGGTTCGGCCCGCTTGGTCGCTTTCAGAACGCGGCTGAAGTCGAATACGCAATGACCAAAGCATCGTTAGGCCACAATGAATCACGCCCGGCAACGGCATTGGCCTGATGGCCACGCTGAAAGGCCGCGGCTGGACGGGAAGGAGGTGTTGATCTCGGCGGAGCGAGCGGCTGATCGTACGCCTCCGATAGTGGCCGCCTTGTGAGATTGAGCGGATCAAGCGACTACCAGTCGTATGGCCAACCATACTGACAGAGAGATAGTGCCGCTTAGCCGGATGGAGGTTGTCGAGACCGGACGCCGACGTCGGTGGAGCGACGAAGAGAAGCTGCGCATTCTCGAAGCTGCGAGCATGCCCGGCGTTAGCGTTCGGGCGGTGGCGCGGCGGCACGATGTTGCGCCGAGTCAGATTTACGATTGGCGAAAGAAGTTATTCGGATCGGTGGCGGTTTCGGGTGGCGGCAGCTTTGCCGCATTGGTGGTGGCGCCGGATGATGCGGCGCCATCCTGGCCGGGCCGAATGGAGGTCCGTTGCGGCAATGGTCGAACGGTTACTGTTGGCCGCGATGTCGACGTAATGGTGCTGACCCAGCTTGTTGCTGCGCTTGAGCGATGATCCCGATACCGAGTGATGCCAGGATCTGGCTTGCGCTGGGGGTGACCGATATGCGCCGCGGGATGCATGGCCTTGCCCGGCAGGTGCAGCATGGCCTCAACCGTGACCCCAATGCCGGTGATATCTTCATCTTCCGCGGGCGCAGCGGATCGCTGTGTAAGATCCTGTGGCGCGACGCGTTCGGCTTATCGCTCTATGCTAAGCGGCTGGAGCGGGGTCGGTTCATCTGGCCGTCCGCCAAGGACGGCGTGGTGGCGATCTCCGCCTCGGCAATGGCCTGCTTACTCGAGGGCGTAGACTGGCGAAATCCGCAAGCGACCTGGCGCCCGACGTGCGTTGGGTGACACCCAAAAAAGCGCTCAAATCTGCTAAAACTCTGGGCCCGGCCGCGGTGTTGTGGTATAGAAAAACATGTCTGGCGCAGACGCCTTCGACGAGCTTTTACAGCTTCGCGCTGAGCTTGAAGTGTCGCGCAGCCGCGGACATGACTTCGAAATAAGGGCACTCGAAGCGGAAGCCAGAGCCGCGCGCGTCATTGCGATCAACGCCGATCTTGTGGCGCGCAATGCGCATCTTGAGCTGATGAACGCCAAGCTGCGTCGCCGTGAATATGGCACGAGCTCCGAGCGCAGTGGGCGGCTCCTGGATCAGCTGGAGCTCGCTTATGAAGAGGTGGAGGCCGATGCTACCCATGCCGAGCTTCTGGCTGCCCAGGCGGCGGCAAAGACGACGAGCGTTCAGGCCTTCGTCCGCAAACGTACGACGCGGCGCGACTTGCCCGCGGACCTGCCGCGCGAGCAGGTCGTCATTGCGGCACCCGATCAATGCCCGTGTTGCGGCTCGAACGATCTAAGCACGCTTCCGCCCAACATCACCGAGACGCTTGAGCGTGTGCCTGCCCGCCACAAGGTGATCGAGACGATCCGCGAAAAGGTTGCTTGCCGGCGGTGCGCGAAGATCAGCCAGCCGCCGGCGCCGTTCCATGTGACGCCACGTGGCATGTTCGGGCCGCACTTCCTGGCCAACCTTGCGTTCAACAAATATGGCCTGCACCAACCGCTCAATGCCCAGCGCGACCGGCTCGAAGCCGAAGGTGTGCCGCTGAGCTTGTCGACGCTTGCTGATCAGATCGGCGCGATCTGTGTCGCGATGAAGCCGATCTGCCTGATGATCGAAGCCCATGTGCTCGCCGGCGATCGGCTTCATGGCGATGACACCACGGTCCCCAGACTCGCCAAGTACAAGACCGATATCGCGCGGATATGGGATTACGTTCGAGATGACCGACCGTTCGCAGGACCGGCACCGCCGGCGGCGCTCTATTATTACTCGCGGAACCGCAAAGGCGTGCATCCGCAAGCGCATCTGGCGAGCTGGACAGGCATCCTGCAGGTCGATCGCTATGCCGGGTTCAACAACATGTTCAAAGCTGGCTGGCCGGGCAAGCCGATCATCCGCGCTAACTGCTGGGCGCATGCGCGCAGGCAGTTCTTCGAACTGGTTGATGTGGCAAGCCAGCTCAAGCGCAAGAAGGACGCGAGGGTCATTATCTCGCCGCTGGCGCTCGAGGCCCTGCAGCGGATCGATCGCATCTTCGACATCGAGCGAGATATTAACGGCCGGGCCGCGGCCAAGCGGTTGACGGTGCGCCAGGAGCACGTCGCCCCGCTCATCCATGAGCTTGAGAGCTGGATGCGAACACAGCTTAAGACTCTCTCGCGCCATGATCCCGTCGCCAAGGCGATCGCCTATCTACTCAACGACTGGCCCGGCTTTACAGCGTTCCTGAGCGATGGCCGGATCTGCCTCACGAACAATGCCGCCGAACGCGAGCTGCACAGCGTCGCGCGTGGCAGAAAAGCATGGCTGTTCGTCGGCTCAGACAGTGGCGGCGAGCGGGCTGCCATGATGTACACGCTTATCAACTCCGCTCGGCTCAACGGCGTCGATCCGCTCGCCTGGCTCACCTACGTGCTTGCTCACATCGCCGATCTGCCGCAGTCCCGGCTTCACGAGTTGCTGCCTTGGGAATGGACATGCCTTCGCGAAGCGCCGCTCGTCAAAGAGGCCGCCTGATGACCGATCCCGAACCCGAACTGATCGAGTCCCCGCTCAACCGGTCGATCGAGCGAGATGGCAGGCGACTGGAGGTCAACATCGTCCGCCTGGCCACCGAGCGGGGATGGTCCCTCGAAGTGGTCAACGATCACAACACATCGATCGTCTGGGACGACCAGTTCAAAACTGACCGCGACGCTGATGCTGCCTTCCAAAGCGCGCTGGCCGAAGAAGGCTTCGAGGCCTTCCTGGGCAAAGACTAAAACGCCAACTCATCACATCCAAGGGCGCCGGTGCGCGGCAGCTACCGGAGGCGTACGGCTGATCGGCTGATCGACACGACAAGAGCGTCCGCAACTTCCGCACCCTGCTCAGGGCACGGCTGAACGACGGATCGCCGGTTAGCCAGATACGACAACGCCCCACCGCGGGAGCGATGGGGCGTTATGAATGTCGTTTGGTTGCGGGGACAGGATTTGAACCTGTGACCTTCAGGTTATGAGCCTGACGAGCTACCGGGCTGCTCCACCCCGCGACACTGGTCTTGCCTCTAGCACCGACGACGGATTGGTCGGTCGATGCGGAGCACGCAGCTCAGAGGTCAAATCTCGTGACATGTAAATGGGTTCTATAAGAAACGTTTCCTGCCACATGCGCACCGGCTGCAATGCCTGGCGACGACCTACTCTTCCATCGCTTAAGCGATAGTACCATTGGCGCAGTCAGG
>RCZF01000002.1:67500-509682 GCA_006438735.1 Sphingomonas koreensis
CGATCCGGCGCCCGGCGAGCAGCTTCACCGCGTCGACGACGCGCTGGTCGGCGGTCACCGATACCACCTCATTGCCCTTGTTTCCCAGGATCGCCGAGATCGTCATGGCATTTCTCCTCGACGGCGCCGCCGGGCGACTCGACGCCCAGCGACGCGCCGTTCTTTTTCAACGTCGATGCTTGGAGTGTCCCACGTTCGCGCCGATATGGGAAGCATGGCCGACCGTAGACCCGGACTTGCAGACCCCGCCAATGCCGCCTTTGCCTGGGCGCGATTCCGGCGAATCATGCGATGGATGACGCTAGCGGCGGCGCTCTGCGTCGTTGTGGCACTGGTGGGGCTCGATCACGCCTTTGGTCCACTGTCGATCATGGCGGTCGTCGCTACGGTGTTCGGCGTCGGCGGCTCGATGTTGCTCGCCGCCGCGCTGATGGGGCTGATCTTCCTCAGCTCGGGCAGCGGCCACGACGAGACGATCGACGATCTTGAGCAAACACCAAAAGACCGGCCCCGCATGTAAGCGAGACCGGCCTGATGACATGCCGTCTATTGGTTATTCGCTGGCCGAGCTGGTCGCCTCGCTTGCGGGCGGGCGGCCACGGCGGCGGCGGGGCTTTTCTTCCGCCTCGCCGTCATCACCGGTGCTGGCTCTGACGCCCAACGACGGCGGCAACAGCGCCGCGTCGAACGCCGGCGCCGCCTCGCTCGGCTGCGCATCGCGCCGCGGACGACCGCGACCGCGCTTCGGCGTCACCGGCGCGTCATCGGCGTCCGCGCGCACCGGCGGCGGAGTCTGCTGTTGTGGCGCTGCGCGCTGCTGATCGCGATCGCCGCCATTGGCCGGACGACGCCCGCGCATCACCCGCTCCCGCGGCTGACTGTCGTCATCGTCGCGGCTGTCGCGATCGTTCCGAGCGTCGCGCTCGTCCTGATCGTCATCGCCGCCGGCCTGGGAATAGCCATTGCCATTGCCGTTGCTACGGCCGTTGCCACGGTTGTTGTCGCGATCCGGGTCGCGGCCCTGACTGTCACGACCCTGCGTGTCGCGGCCACGGTCGTCATTATCGACCTGGCCGTCATTATCGTTGCCGTAATTGTCGTCGTCGCCGTCGCTATCGTTGTCGTCCCGCTGGCGGCGCGGATTCTGCTCCTCGAAGCGTGAGCGCGTTTCGCTCAGCACGCGGAAATAGTGATCGGCGAACTGCAGATAATATTCGGTGTTGACGCGGTCGCCCTGCATCTGCGCGTCACGCGCCAGCGTCTTGTACTTCTCATGAAGCTGGCTGGCGTTGCCGCGGGCGCGATTGTCGATGCGGTTGCCGCCACTCTGATTGGTGCTTCCTTGCGGGCGCTGCCCGCCACGACCGCGACGGCGGCCGGCTTGACGATTGTTCATCAAAATCTTGGTGTCCTCGTCCCTCGAAACCTACCCGGCCCCGCGCCGATCTCTTTCGAAAAAGCAGCGCGTCTCCCCTGCGCGAACGCCACCGCCGAAGCGGCGCGATCAGGCTGCCACGGCCGCCGGACTGCAGCGACTTCATGACGAGGGATTGGGCCCAGGGCCTCTTTTCAACAACTTGGTTGAAGGTGCCTGCCCCGTTACGGGTCTTAGCCCGGGGAGACACAATATCCAAGAGGAAATATGAGGCCAGGGCGAGACGGTTTCAAGTCACCACGATGACACGCGGCAAACCGGCCAGATCGGCTGTCACCGCGACGCCCAACCCCGCCGCCGTGACGAGCGCGCCGACCGCCACCGCCTGGGTGTGCCCGATCTCGATCACCGCGGCGCCGCCCGGCGCGATCAGCCGCGGCAGCTGCGGAATGATGACGCGGTAGGCATCCAGCCCGTCGGCACCGGCGAACAGCGCTTCGGCCGGCTCGTGATCGCGCACCTCGGCGGGGAGCGACTCGTTCGCGCCGATATAGGGCGGGTTGGCGAGCACCAGATCGAATGCACCGTTGATCCCCGCCGCCCAATTACCCTCGGCAAAGCGCGCCCGCACTCCCAAGCAGAGGCGATCGGCGTTGCCCCGCGCCATCGCCAGCGCCGCCGCGGACCGGTCGACGCCGAGGCCCGTCGCCTGCGGCCATTGATCGAGCGCGGCGAGCAGCAGCGTTCCCGGCCCGGTGCCGAGATCGAGGATCGTTGACGGAGACCGTGCGCCGAAATGATCGATCGCCGCCTCGATCAGCGTCTCGCTGTCGGCGCGCGGCACCAGCGCGCCGGGGCCGACCGTGAGGTCGATCGTCCAAAAGGCGCGGGTGCCGGTGATATAGGCGATCGGCTCATGCGCGCGCCGGCGGGCGAGGAGATCGGCGAAGGCTGACGGCGCGGGATCGTCGAGGTGGTGGAGCAGGAGCTGCTCGCGCGTCACGCCGAGCGCGAGCGCCATTAGCAGTTCGGCGTCGAGGCGGGCGGTTTGCGAGACGGCGGCGAGGTCCGCGGTAGCGGCGGCGAGCGCGGGGCGAACGGTCATTTCAGCAGCGCGCCGCGGCGAAGCCGAGTCGTCGGCCGGGGCGATGCGCCCCGCCGGCCGCGCTTGGCCGAGTCTTGCCGCGAGCCGCGGCAAGCCGGCCTACGCGCCATCCAAACTCGCCAGCCGTTCGGCCTCGTCCTCGGCAATCAGCGCGGCGGTGAGTTCGTCCATTTCGCCTTCGAGTATCTCGGGCAGGCGGTGCAGCGTCAGGTTGATGCGGTGATCGGTGACGCGGCCTTGCGGGAAATTATAGGTGCGGATGCGTTCCGATCGGTCGCCCGAGCCGACCATCGACTTGCGCGCGCCGGCCCGCTGCGAATGCAGCCGCTCGCGCTCGGCCTCGTAAAGCCGCGTGCGAAGCACCCGCAGCGCCTTGGCTTTGTTTTTGTGCTGCGATTTCTCGTCTTGCTGGATCACGACGAGGCCGCTCGGCAGATGGGTGATCCGCACAGCGCTATCGGTGGTGTTGACCGATTGGCCGCCCGGCCCCGACGAGCGATAGACGTCGATCCGCAAATCCTTCGCCTCGTCGATCTGGACGTCGACCTCCTCGGCCTCGGGCAACACCGCGACGGTCGCCGCCGAGGTGTGGATGCGGCCGCCGCTTTCGGTGACCGGCACGCGCTGGACGCGGTGGACGCCGCTTTCGAACTTCAGCTTGGCGAACACGCCCTTGCCCTCGACCGAGGCGATCGCTTCCTTGAACCCACCCGAATCGGATGCCGAGGCCGAAATCAGCTCGACCCGCCAGCCCTGCCGCTCGGCAAAGCGTTGATACATGCGGAACAGATCGCCGGCGAACAGCGCCGCTTCGTCGCCGCCGGTGCCGGCGCGGATTTCGAGCATCGCCGCGCGCTCATCGGCTGCATCGCGCGGCAGCAGCGCCAGCGCCAGCGCGCGATCGGCAGCGCCGAGGCTGGCGCGGTTGGCGATCAGCTCTTCTTCGGCCATGTGGCGCAGCTCGTCATCGACGTCCTGCGTCATATGCTCGAGGCTGACGCCCTCGGCGCGCAACCGCCGGACCAGCCCGGCGGCCTGCGCAACCGGCTCGAGCTCGGCATATTCCTTGGAGACGGCGACGAAGCGATCCGACGGCAACTCGCCGGTCGCCATCAGCGCCTGCAACTCATCGCGCCGCGCCTCGATCTGTGCGATCCGTTCGGGGGAAATGGCGGTCATTTCCGGCCCAAGCGCCCCCGGCCTTCCCCGGCGAAGGCCGGGGTCCAGTTGGGAAAGCCGCAGTAAGCAAGTCCAGCGCGTGTCTCTTCGTGACTCGCAACTGGGCCCCGGCCTCCGCCGGGGAAGGCAACCGCTCCGATCAACGCAGTGCCTCCGCGAGATTGGCAAGCGGCACCTCGGCCTGCGTACCGGCGGCGAGGTCCTTGACCGCCGCGACGCCCTTGGCGATTTCGTCGTCACCGATGATCACCGCGAAGCGCGCGCCAAGCGCATCGGCTTTGGCCATCCGCTTCTTCATATTGCCCTTGAACGCCATGTCCGCGGCGATGCCCGACCGGCGCAGATCGGCGAGCAGGCCCTGCGCATGCTCCCCCGCCACGTCGCCAAGCGGCACCACCACGGCGTCGATCGTCGATGGCGCCGGCTCCTCCACAAGCATCGCCAGCCGCTCGACACCAGCCGCCCAGCCGACTCCAGGCGTGTCCGGCCCACCAAGAGAGCCGATCAGTCCGTCATAGCGTCCGCCGGCCAGCACAGTCCCCTGTGCACCGAGCCGATCGGTGACGAATTCGAACGCGGTGTGGCGATAATAGTCGAGCCCGCGCACCAGCCGGCCGTTGCGCGTCCAGGCGACGCCCGCCGCATCGAGACCCTTGGTAACGCTCTCGAAAAAACCGCCGGCCGCGCTCGTCAGATGCGCGTCAATCTCGGGCGCGCTGTCCGCGATCGGACGGTCGCGCGGATCCTTGCTGTCGAGGATGCGCAAGGGGTTCTTGTCGAGCCGCGCCTGGCTATCCTCGGACAGATCGCCGCGATGCGCCTCGAAATGCGCGACGAGCGCGGTGCGCCAGGCGTCGCGCGTTTCGGCGTCGCCGAGCGTGTTGAGCTGCAGCATTACGCCGTCGGCAATGCCGAGCTCGTGGAGCAGCTGATCGGCGAGCACCAGCAATTCGACGTCCGCCGCAGGCTCGGCCGCGCCGATCACCTCGGCATCGATCTGGTGGAACTGGCGGAAGCGGCCCTTTTGCGGCCGCTCATATCGGAACACCGCGCCGCTGGTGACGAGCTTCAGCGGCGCAAATTGCTGCCAGCCCTCGGTCAGATAGGCTCGGGCGATGCCGGCGGTGAATTCGGGGCGCAGCGTAATCAAATCGCCGCCGCGATCCTCGAAGGTGTACATTTCCTTCGACACCACGTCGGTGGTCTCGCCAAGCGAGCGGGCGAACACCGCCGTCGCCTCGAACACCGGGATCTCGAGCCGCTGGAAGCAATACAGCCGCCGCACGCGATCGAATGTGTCGAGCACGTGCGCGAAGCGGCGCTGATCGTCGCCGAAAATATCCTGCGTGCCGCGGATGCGCTTGGGGGTTTCGATACGGGCCATGACGCGGCGCTATCTATGCGAGGACCGGCAATAGCGCTAGGCCTTGCCGATGAACGACGAACAGCGCGGCTGGAGACTCGGCAGCCACATCGCCCCGCCGCGCTTCATCCTGTTCTGCGTCGTGTTCGCGGCCGGGCTGTTCCTCGCCATTCCGCCGTTCGGGCTGGGCCGCGGCACGCTCGTCGCGTTCGACGCCGCCAGCGGGCTGTTCCTGCTGTCGATCATCCCGTTGATGCGCGGTGCGGAGGCCAAATCGATGCGCGAGCAAGCCAAGGCCAACGACGCCAACCGCGTCGGCCTGCTCGCGCTGACCGGGCTGGTGATGGTGATCATCCTGGTCGCGGTGGCCGGCGAGCTGAGCGGCAAGCCGAGCAAGATCGAGATCGTGCTGGTCGTTGCGACGCTGGCGTTCGCCTGGCTGTTCTCGAACACTGTCTATGCGCTGCATTACGCGCATCTGTTCTACCTCGGCGACAAGCAAGGCAAGGATTGCGGCGGGCTCGATTTCCCCAAGTGCGACGAGCCCGATTATTGGGATTTCGTCTATTTCGCCTTCACGCTGGGGATGACCTTCCAGACCTCCGACGTGGAAATGACGGCGCGCACGATGCGCCGCGTGACGATCGGCCACTGCCTCGCGGCGTTCGTGTTCAACATCGGCGTGCTGGCGTTTACGATCAACGTGCTCGGCGGGAGTTGAAGGCGCGGGGACGCTCGAAGTGACGCAGTGCGAATACCGCTAATGGGAGCGAAGCTGATCGAAGCAATCAATCTGACTGGATCGCGAAGTAATCTGGCAGCTGAGACGCATCCGCATTCTGGAATGCCCAAAATATTGTAGCTGCAAGGCAGTCGCGGGCGATGACTTCTCCTAATTCTCTCGTATTACCCCAAACGTGGCCAAAGCGATCGTTAAGGCCGTGGAGTGTCTCACTCCGAGCGACGCCGTAGATTTTCTTGGCTAAGCTTTTCACCGTCTGTCCGTTTCGCCGCTAGCTGTCGAACCACCGCGCCTGATATGTTGATCGCAATCTCAGCAGGCTTGGCGGCAAAATTTGCAGCCACGATTGCATCGGCAAACGCACGTCGGACCAGCGCATTCGTGTCCTTTACGGACAACCGGTGCAATAACCCTGGGTGATTCGCCAACCAGACCTCGCCAAAATTGGCGATTGCGACTGCTGCTGCGACCGGGATGAGGACTGACTTGCCGTTCCGCGCGCCTATGAGGTTTGCAAAAGAGCGCCTTGCGCCCCTGTCCTGTGCCGCCCCGTCATTCGATGCCCTAAGGGCGGCAACAACCTGAAGACACATCTGGTGATAATTCTGCGTCATTACCCCGCCGGCAAATAAATCTCCCCGCCCTCTTCCTTAAACCGCTCGCTCATCTCTTCCATGCCCTTGATCGCGGCGGCCTTGCTGGCCGCCGCCGTCTCCGCGCCGCTGGGGCCGCTGGCGAGGAAGCCGCCGACGTCCTGATTCTGCTTCGCGGCGAACTCGCGCACTTCTTGGCTGATCTGCATCGAGCAGAATTTGGGGCCGCACATCGAGCAGAAATGCGCGGTCTTGGCGCCTTCGGCGGGGAGCGTCTGGTCGTGATATTGCTCGGCGGTGTCGGGATCGAGCGACAGGTTGAACTGGTCACGCCAGCGGAATTCGAAGCGCGCGCGGCTCAGCGCGTCGTCGCGGACCTTGGCGGCCGGGTGCCCCTTGGCGAGATCGGCGGCGTGGGCGGCGAGTTTGTAGGTCACCACGCCGACCTTGACGTCGTCGCGATCGGGCAGGCCGAGATGCTCCTTGGGGGTGACGTAGCAGAGCATCGCGGTGCCGTACCAGCCGATCATCGCGGCGCCGATGCCGCTGGTGATGTGATCGTAGCCCGGCGCGATATCGGTGGTGAGCGGGCCTAAGGTGTAGAACGGCGCCTCGCCGCAGACCTCGAGCTGCTTGTCCATATTCTCCTTGATCTTGTGCATCGGCACGTGGCCGGGGCCTTCGATCATCACCTGCACGTCGCTCTTCCACGCGCGGTGGGTGAGTTCGCCAAGCGTGTAAAGCTCGCTGAACTGCGCCTCGTCATTGGCGTCGGCGATGCTGCCGGGGCGGAGGCCGTCGCCGAGGCTGTAGGCGATGTCATACGCCTTCATGATCTCGGTGATCTCGTCGAAGCGCTCGTAGAGGAAACTCTCCTTGTGGTGGCTGAGGCACCATTTCGCCATGATGGAGCCGCCGCGGCTGACGATGCCGGTGACGCGCTTCGCCGCCATCGGCACGTAGGCCAGGCGGACGCCGGCGTGGATGGTGAAATAATCGACGCCCTGTTCGGCCTGCTCGATCAGCGTGTCGCGGAAGATTTCCCAGGTGAGGTCTTCGGCAACGCCGCCGACCTTTTCGAGCGCCTGATAGATCGGCACGGTGCCGATCGGCACGGGCGAATTGCGGATGATCCATTCGCGCGTGTCGTGGATGTTGCGGCCGGTTGAGAGGTCCATCACCGTGTCCGCGCCCCAGCGGATCGACCAGACCATCTTGTCGACTTCGCTGGCGACGTTGGAGGCGACGGCGCTGTTGCCGATGTTAGCGTTGATCTTGACCAGGAAGTTGCGGCCGATCGCCATCGGTTCGGATTCGGGGTGGTTGATGTTGTTGGGGATGATCGCGCGGCCGCGGGCGATTTCGTCGCGCACGAATTCGGGGGTGACGAAATCGGGGATGCTGGCGCCGAAGCTCTCGCCGTCGCGGATGAAGTCCTTGGCGATCTCGCGGCCGAGATTTTCGCGTTCGGCGACATATTCCATCTCGGGGGTGATGATGCCGCGGCGGGCATAGTGCATCTGGCTGACGTTGTGCCCGGCCTTGGCCCGCAAGGGGCGGCGCGTGGGATTGGGGAATTGCGGGACGCCGCCCGAGCGGTCTGGGCCGAGCTGGCCGTTATCCTCGGGGCGGAGTTCGCGGGCGTCGTAGGATTCGACATCGCCGCGCGCTTCGATCCACTGGCGGCGAAGCTGCGGGAGGCCCGCCATGATGTCGATGCGGGCGTTCGGATCGGTATAGGGGCCGGAGGTGTCGTACACCCGCAGCGGCGGCTCGCCGCAGCCAGGCTCGAGGTCGATCTCGCGCATCGCGACGCGCACACCGCTGCCGGTGCGCGCGGCGACATGGACCTTGCGGCTGCCGCGGATCGGTCCGGTGGTGACGCCGATTTCGGTCTTGGCTTGAATGTCGGCCATGCGCTCATACTCCTTGTGGATCGGAGCAAGGCCACGGATTTCGCCTGGGAAAACCGCTCCCTCCCTCCGCCGGTCTTACCCGGATCAGGTTCTGCGGGTCATGGGCTGCTGCCCATTTCTCAGCCACGCGTCAGCGGCCCCCCGGGGATGTGGGCTGGTTGTAGCGCCCTGCGGCGCGCGATGCAAAGCGTTCGGTCACGCGGCGCAGCCGGACGCAAAACGGCCCGCCGATCGCCACCGAACGACGGGCCGCGGCGCTCAGAGGTGCCGGCTCAGCCCGTTGCAGGCACGGTGCCGCCGCTCGCGACGATCGTACCGTTGACACCGGCGGGGAAGAAGCCGCCCTTCTTGACCGAGGTCGCGCTGAGATAGGCGATGTTGAGCACCTGCGCGGGCGTGCGGCCGTAAGCGATGCTGTCCGAATCGGTCGGGACGATATTGCCCTCGCCGTTGCTGGTCAGCCCCTGATCATCGTCGGTGCCGCCATCGAGGCTGTCGCGCGCGTCCGAGATCTTGCCTGCATTGGTAATCAGCGCCGGGGTATCGACGCCCTTGGCGTAAAGCGTCGAGCGGATCAGGCCGGCGTGATAGGCCTCGGCCGCATGGATGCCCGCGGCCGCCTCGACGAAGGTCGTGTTCGAGATAAAGCCGATCGCGCCCTTATAGGCGGTGACGCCGACATCCTCGAACAGGAACGCCGCCAGCAGAAAGTTCTCGTCGCTGGCATACGGATCGAAACTCTGTCCGCTGGTGATCAGCCCAGCCGCGACCGCCGCCTTGCTGAACGCGCCGGTGGCGCTGCTGCTGATGTCGATCGCCGGCTGGGCGATCACCGCGCTGCCGAGCTGGCCGCGCAGGAAGGTGACGTGCGCGCGTTCGTCGGCGGCGATCTCGCGGGCATATTGCTGAACGACGCTATCGGTGAAAGTCACCTGCTTGCCACCGGTAACGACGCCGGCGGTGCCCGCCCCGGTCAACAGCGTATCGGCAAGCCCGGTGCCGAACGCCGCATGCAGATAGAATTGCGCTTCGAGATATTCGAGATTGAGCGCGAAATTGAGGATGTCGGCATCGGTGTAGGTCGGTGTCGGCGTGCCGGTTGGGGTCGGCGACGCGGTGCCGGTCGCGGTCGGCGTCGGGGTCGGCGTCGGCGCCTTGTTGCCATTCTTCGCGCCGCATGCGGCGAGCAGCGTGGTGCCGCCGATCGCCAGCGAGGCGGCGCCGGCGGAGCGCAGGAACCGGCGACGATCGGCGCGGCGCTGATCGCCCGCCTCGAGGACCCGGTGGAGCATGTCTTGATCGGTCATGGGGAACTCTCCCTGGAGAATCGGGTCGCGCTTACTATGCGCTGGGGGTGCTGTCGGTGCTCTCGACGATGTTGCCGTTGAGGCCGTTCGGGAAAAACCCGCCTTTCTTCACCTGCGCGTCGCTCAGATAGACGACGTTGAGCACCTGGCCGGTCGTGCGGCTGTAGGTGATCCCGTTCTGATCGGTCGGCACGATGTTCGATGCGGTGCCCGATCCGTCGGTCGGCGTGATCGGCGAGATGCCCTGATCGATATCGTTGCTCGTCCCGGCCGTGCCGTCGAGGGAGTCGCGCGCATCGGAGATCTTGTCGGCGCTGGTGCGCAGCGATGGCATGGCCACGCCCTTGCGATACAGCGCCCCGCGCACCGTCGCGGCGTGATACGCCTCGACCGCGAGGATGCCGGCGGCGGCCTGCAGATAGGCGGTGTTGCTGATCAGCGGCGCTGCGCCCTTATAGGCGGTAACGCCGACATCTTCGAAGATGAATGCGCCGAGCAGGAAGTTTTCGTCGCTCGAATAGGGGTTGAAGGTCTGGCCGGAGTTGATCAGCCCGGCGGCGACCGCCGCCTTGCTGAACGCGCTGTTGGCGCCGACCGAAATGTCGATCTTGGGCTGGGCGACCGCGCTGCTGCCGAGCTGGGTGCGCAGGAAGCTGACGTGATTGAGTTCATCCTGCGCGATTTCCCGCGCATAGGCCTGGACCACGGGATCGGTGAAATTGACCTGCTGGCCGCCGGTCGCGGTCCCCAGCGTGCCGGTGCCCGACACCATGTCGGACGAGATGGCGTGGCCGAACACCGCCCAGGAATAGAAATTGGCCTCGAGATATTCGAGGTTGAGCGCGAAATTGAGCACATCGGCGTCGGTCACCGTCTGCGCGCCGGCGGACGCTTCCCAGCCGATCGCCGCTGCGCCGGCCGCCGCAACTGCGGTCGCGCCGAGCGCGGTTTTGAAGAATTCGCGCCGTTCGTTGCGCCGGGCGACGCGCGCGTCGAACGCCTCGATCAGCGGTTGGCTGGTATCGGTCATGGGTACGCACTCCTCCGGCAATCCAGATATGGCGCTGGGAATAGAGCGTCGAAGGTGCTGCTGTCGATGGCGAAAGCGCCCATCGACCACGACTTACCGCAAAGTCGGCGGGAAAAACGCGCTGGATCGCGTTATTCGCGTGTCCTCGGCTCAGGCCGCCGCCGAGCGCCCGGCTGACTCGACCAGCATTTCACGGCCGCCGCCGGCGCGTTTGGCGTTGTAAAGCGCAGCGTCGGCATCGGCGAGCACCTGATGCGGATCGGCGCCGACGGCCGATCCCAGCGCGATCCCGACGCTGGCACCGAGCGTGATGTCCTCCTCGGCGACTCCGGCGAACGGGCGGGCCAGTTCGGCAGCGATCCGCCGCGCCATCGCGCCCGCGACGGCGACGTCGCGCCCCTGAATGAGCACGACGAATTCGTCGCCGCCCAGCCGGCAGGCGAAATGCCCGCCCGCCAGCGCCGCCATGCGCGCGCCGACTTCGATCAGCACGCGGTCGCCGGCGGCGTGGCCGTGGCGATCGTTGACGACCTTGAACCCGTCGAGATCGACGAACAGCAGCGCCATGCCGGCATCGGCGCCGGGCTCGGCCGTGGCGCTGAAGCGATCCAGCGCGTCGATCAGCCCGGCGCGATTGGGCAGGCCGGTCAGCACGTCGGTCATCGCCAGCACGCGCGCGCGACGTTCGGCGCGCAGCATGGCGACGATCGAGCGGTGGTTCTGCAACGTCAGCGCCGCGGTGCCGGCGGCGACCAGCGCGAACTGGATCGCACCGATCGCGAAATCACCATTGGCGGCGATCGCCACGGCAGCGCAGAACGGCACAGCGACCATCGCGATCGCCGGTATCGCCAATCGCGGCAATGCCGCCCAGCGCGTCGCCAGCCCGGCGATCAAGCCCATCATCGAGGCCGTTGCGATCATCGGCAAGGGCCGCGTCGCGAGCAGGAAAGTGGCGGTGCAGCCCGCCCCGAACACCATGAACACGATGAAGGCGAGCAGCACCGTCATCCGCGAGATGCGATCGGGCATCGGCCTGCCGCCGAGCTGAAAGCGCAGCGCGACCGTCAGTCGCACGGCCAGCAGCGCGAGATCGGTGACGAACCACGCAGTCGCCCAGGGACGATCGGCGAGCACCATCGCGGCACCGCTCATCATCAGAATGCCGCCGCTCGATAACAGTAGCGACAGCGGCCGGAGCATGACGATCGCCATGATCTCGGGGCGAAACAATACGGCTTCCTCGGCGGTGAGCGCCGTAAACCAATCGAACAGGCGAAGCAGACGATCTCCCCGGTGCTTCAGGTCACATTGTTCGTATCGCGCCATGATTGGCCGCACTCCCCCGATGTGGCCGCCGGATCGTATCGCTACAGAGTTACCAAAGCCCTGCGACGGCGTTCTTTTTCGCAAATTTTTTGGCGTCGAACGCGAACGGGGGCCCGTCGCTGCTGCGACGGACCCCCGCGTTGTCCCCGACGACCCGAGGATTAGCCGTTGGCGCCGCTCGTATTGAGCGTGCCGTTGACGCCAGCCGGGAAGAAGCCGCCCATCGCGACCGCCGCCGGGTTGAGATAGACGATATTGAGCACCTGATCGTAGCCGCGGCTGAACGCTATGCCATTGTCGTCGGTCGGCACCAGATTGGATGCGCCGTTGCTCGCCGTAGCGATGCCCTGATCATCATCGACCGTTCCGTCGAGGCTGTCGCGCGCGTCGGAAATCTTGCCGGCGTTCGTGATCAGCGCGGGTGTATCGATGCCCTTGCGGTAGAGCACTGTGCGTACCAGGCCGGCATGATAGGCTTCCGCCGCAAGTATACCCGCCGCCGCCTCGAGATAGGTCGCGTTGCTGATCAGCGGCGCAGCGCCCTTATACGCCGTAACGCCGACATCTTCGAAAATGAACGCGCCGAGCAGGAAATTCTCGTCGCTGGCGTAAGGATCGAAGGTCTGGCCCGATGTGATGACGCCGGCAGCGATCGCCGCTGACGTGAACGCGCCACCGGCGCTGATGTCGATCGCCGGCTGGGCGACCGCCGCGCTGCTGAGCGCCGACCGCAGGAAGGCGACATGGGCGATTTCGTCACCGGCGATCTCACGAGCATATTGCGCCACGATCGGATCGGTGAACGGAACCTTGGATCCGCCCTTGACCGCGCCTTGCGTGCCGGTGCCCGTCAGCATGTCGCTGGGAAGCCCGGTGCCGAAGGTCGCATAAGAATAGAATTGCGCCTCCAGATATTCCAGATTGAGCGCGAAATTGAGCACATCGGCATCACTCACCGCCGGTGTCGGGGTCGGCGTCGGGCTTGGCGACGGGCTCGGCGACGGTGACGGTGACGGGCTCGGCGTCGGCGAACTGCCCTTGTTATTATGGCCGCAGGCGCTGAGCAGCATCAGGCCACCAGCTGCCGCGGTTGCGCCGCCGGCGGCGCGGATGAACGAGCGGCGCTCGTCACGCCGCTTGGCGTTCGCTTCGAGGACTTTGATAAGCGTGTCTTGATTATGCATGGGAGTTCTCCCTGAATTGGAACCGGATCGGTTTAATAGGTCGAACTGTCGCCGCTCATGGTGAGCGTGCCGTTCGTGCCGTTGGGGAAGAACCCTCCCTTGCTCGCCGCATCGGGCGTCAGATACGCGATGTTATGCACCTGCTCGACGGTGCGGCTGTAAGCCAGACCGTTTTCGTTGAGCGGTACGATGTTCGAGGCGTCGCCCGCGCTAGTGCTGACGGGCGAAATACCCTGATCGTCATCGGCAGCGACACCGATCACCGGATTATCGTCGGGCGCGCCGTCCAGGCTATCGCGCGCATCGGAGATCGCGTCCGCGCTGGTCCGCAGCGAAGGCGTATCGAGCCCCTTTGCGTAGAGCGTCGTGCGGATGATCGAGGCGTGATAGGCCTCGACCGCGAGGATGCCGGCGGCCGCCTCGAGATAGGTCTTGTTGGTCAGAAGCGGCGCTGCGCCCTTATAAGCGGTGACGCCGACATCTTCGAAGATGAATGCGCCGAGCAGGAAATTCTCGTCGCTTGCGTAGGGATCGAAGCGCTGACCCGCGCCGATCAGGCCGGCCGCACGCGCTGCGCTGCTGAAGGCGCCGTTCACGTTGCTGGAGATATCGATCGCCGGTTGCGCGATCGCCGCCGTGCCGAGCGCAGTGCGCAGGAATTTGACGTGGGCGACCTCGTCCTGCGCGATTTCACGCGCGTAAGCCATCACCACCGGATCGGTGAAATTGACCTTGCGTCCACCGATTACCGCGCCTTGCGTGCCGGTGCCGGTCTGCAATCCGCTCGAAAGGCCGGTCCCGTAAACCGCATAGGAATAGAATTGCGCCTCGAGGTATTCGAGATTGAGCGCAAAATTGAGCACATCGGCATCGGTGACGGTGGCCGCCGTTGCGCGAGAAGAGAACGCCAGCGCCGATGCGCCGGCGGTGGCGACGGCAGCAGCGCCGAAAGCGGTCTTGAAAAATTCGCGGCGTTCGTTGCGCCGTTCGACGCGCGCATCGAGCGCCGTCATCAGGGTCTCGCTGGTATCCGTCATCGGGTCATCCTCCCTTGTGGTGCCACGCCAAACGCCTGAACTGAAAAGTTGTTCCTGATCAACAATTTAAGCAATCTTCAGACGACAAGTCTCCAATCCCAGGAAGCGCGCCGAAGCGCGATTGCCCGGGGGGCGGCAATCGGATCATTGTAATGGCGAGATACGCGGCCGCGATCTCCGCGGATGCGCGGACGCGAAAATTATCGGCGGCGGCAGAAGCATTTGGAAAAAACGCGGCTTCGCTTAGGGCCACGCCGCGTGTCCGTGCGGTCGTTTAGAAGGTGTAGGCGAGCCCGACGGCGCCGAGCCATTGGTTGGGCGAGCCGGCGACGCGCGTGACCGGGCTATAGGAGAAGCCGTTGAGCAGCCGCGAATAGGTGCCGCCGGCGACGACCTTCAAGCCGTGCAGCAGATTGCCGGTAAGCGAATAAGTGACCGCCGCGCCGAGCGTATAGTTCTTCCATCCGCCACGCGCATTATAGATCGGCAGGCCACTGGCGATCGCGTCGTCGGGCGTGATGCCGAAATAGGTCTGCGCATAGCCGCGCTCGACATGCTGCGCCGAAGCAAACAGCGCGATCGCGGCCTTGGGGCTCAGCGGCGTCAGATAATTGACCGAGGGCTGCCAGATGCCGCTGTCATGCACGCCGCTGACGTCGTGGCGGTAGCTGACCGAGACCGAGAGCTTGTCATACGGGCTGGTGATCACGCCGGTCTTGCCGATGCCGATATAGCCGCCGAGCTCGATCGCGGTATTGCGCTCGGGCAGCGCGGCGACGCTCGGATCATCGATGCTCTTGTGATTAGTGCGATCGAAATTGATCACCGCGACCGGCCCGAGCTGGAAATCGATGCCGGGCCCAGGCTTGTTGGGAATCAAATCGACGCTGGCGCGGTTGCCGACCACCGAGAAGCTGAATCCCGAAATCGAGCCGAGCGCGGCCGGACCGGGGACGAGGCGATAATGATCCGAGCCTTCGTAATCGGGGACATAAGCGGCCGCGCCGCCGATCGTGACCGAATCGCCACCGACGTCGAACTGGCCGTTGTTGGCCTGGCTGCCGCCATCCTGCGCGAACGCGGGCGACGCAGCTGCGAGGAAAGAGGCGGCGAATAAGGGAACGATGCGATGCACGGGCGACTCCGGGAGAAAAAGGTTACAGCCCCGAAACGCAATTTTGGGGCTTTGGCTCCATCGCCACACGATCACAGCAGATAATGCATCTGCACCTGTTGCGCTGCAGCATCACTGTCGATGGTGAAGCGTGCCGCCGCGAAGCGCGGCGCGCCGAAGCCGATCGGCGGATTGCGAGAAAAGCCGAACCCCTCCCGGGGGATGCCGGCGAAGCGATCGAGCTTGGCGTTGTCGTTTTCGTCATGGATCACCGCCACCGCATAATCGCCGTGCGGCAGCCCGGTGAAGCTGATGTCGTGCACGTCGGCGGGGACGGTGCGCGTCTCTGCGCGGGCATCGTCGACGCAGCCGGGGAAATTGGCGGGATCGCCGGTCAGGCAAAGCCGGACGACGCCCTTGGCCGATCGCAAGCCGCCGATCGCAACCGTAAGATCAGCCGTCGGCGCGGCACCCGGCAGCACCGCGACCACCAGCATCGCTGCGCCCAACCGCCTCAGAAACCGCTGCCCCGGGCCGATCGCGAAAGGCGCCGATTCCGGCGTCGGTGCCGCACAGCCGGTCCCAGAAACGGAAATAAAGCCCATAATTGCACCTGTAGCGTTCGTGATGCCGCTGATGATGGCTAGCGGTGATCAGCCATCCGCCCATTGGACCGCGCCAGATGAATGCAGGGAAAACCTCCCAGCCCATGTGGTTGGTCACTCCCATAACCGTCATTACCGTCAGCACAAGGCCAAGTGCGGCGATATGGATCGGGATCAGGAACACGAGCAGCGGAATGACGAACGCGCCGGTCAGCGCCTCCAACGGGTGAAACGCCATTGCCGCCCAGGCGGTCGGCGGTCGGCTGGCGTGGTGGACGGCATGCGCCATGCGGAATGGCTTGGGTCGATGCATCCAGCGGTGGCTCCAGTAGAACCAGCTATCGTGCGCGAACAGATAGAGGAATGCCGACAGCGGCCAATACCACAAGGGGAAGGCGTGCACGTCGCGGTAGATAAGCGTCCAGCCCCGATTGGCCCAACCCCAGGCGACCACCCCGGCAGGGATGCCGTAGATCGCCGCCGAGGCGAGACTCCAGCCGATCTCGCGGCGCATCTGCTTGTCGAGCCCGAGATAAAGGCCCGGGTGACGCAGCCGCGTGGCTAGAGCGAAACCGCCGCTGGTGGCGAGATAGCGCAGGCCGACGATCACCGTCATCGCGGCGGCTGACAGGATGATGGCGAGCACGACCGGCATCACGCCTCTCTACGCGCCCGGCGGGCGCGATCAAAGCGCGATGCGAAAGGGTTCGCGGCGCGCGACAAATACGCTAGGCGCACGCCATGGCGGCGACGATCCCTTGCGACCTCGCGATCGTCGGCGGCGGGCTGGCCGGCGGCCTGATCGCGCTTGCGCTTGCCGAAATGCGCCCCAGCCTCGACGTGCGGCTGATCGATGGCGGCGCAACGATCGGCGGCAATCATCTGTGGTCGTTCTTCGCCAGCGATATCGGCCCGGCCGACCTATGGATCGTCGAACCGCTGATCGGCCACCGCTGGCGCGGCTACGACATCGCCTTTCCGGCGCATCGCCGCACGCTCGACACGCGCTATTTCTCGATCGAATCGGAGCGGCTCGACGCGGTGGTGCGCGAGAAGCTCCCCGCCAAGGCGCTGATGCTGAACTGCAAGGTGCTCGCCGCGAGCGCCACCAGCGTGGTGCTGGCCGACGGCGGCCGGATCGAGGCGGGCGGCGTGATCGATTGCCGCGGAATGGGCGATCCGACGACGCTCGAGATCGGCTGGCAGAAATTCGTCGGGCGCGAGCTGGAACTGGCGCGCGATCACGATCTGTCGCAACCGATGGTGATGGACGCGACGGTCGAGCAGATCGACGGCTATCGTTTCGTCTACGCATTGCCGTTCGGCGCGCGGCGCGTGTTCGTCGAGGACACCTATTACAGCGATACGCCCGATCTCGATCGCGGCGCGCCGGGCGGCAATACCGATCCGCTGGGCGATCGCATCGCTGCTTATGTCGCCGCTCGCGGCTGGCAGGCGAGCACGGTAATTCGCGAGGAATCGGGCGCGCTGCCGGTCGTGCTCGACGGCGATTTCGAGGCTTATTGGCGATCGGGCGGGCGGCAGGTGGCGAAGGCCGGCATGCGCGCCGGCCTGTTTCACCCGACCACCGGCTATTCGCTGCCCGATGCGGTACGCACCGCCGCGCTGATCGCCCGGCAACGCGATTATTCGGGTGCGGCGCTCCACGATCTGACGCATGATTACGCCGCCAAGATGTGGCAATCGCGGGGTTTCTACCGGCTGCTCGATCGCATGCTGTTCCGCGCCGCCGAGCCCGATCAGCGCTATCGCATTCTCGAACGGTTTTATCGGCTCAATCCTGCCCTTATAGGGCGCTTCTATGCGGGGCGCTCGACGCTGAGTGACAAGATGCGTGTTCTGATCGGCAAGCCGCCGGTGCCGATTGGTCGCGCGGTCTCCGCGATCCTGGGAGCCAAGTGATGAAGCGCGCAATCGTGATCGGTTCGGGGTTCGGCGGCCTGGCGCTGGCGATCCGGCTGCAATCGGCCGGCGTCGAGACGACCATCCTCGAATCGCGCGACAAGCCCGGCGGCCGCGCCTATTTCTGGGAAAAGGACGGCTTCACCTTCGATGCCGGGCCGACGGTGATCACCGATCCCGATTGCCTCAAGCAGCTCTGGGCGCTCAGCGGCCGCGACATGGCCGACGACGTCACGCTCGAGCCGGTGACGCCTTTCTATCGGCTCAACTGGCCCGACGGTACCAATTTCGATTATTCGAACGACGACGCCAAGCTCGTCACCGAGATCGCCCGGCTCAACCCCGACGACGTTGCCGGCTACCGCGATTTCCTCGATTACGCGGCGGGCGTTTACGAGGAAGGCTATGTCAAGCTCGGCCATGTCGCGTTCCTCGACTTCGCGTCGATGATCAAGGCGGCACCGGCGCTGGCCAAATACCAGGCCTGGCGATCGGTCTATTCGATCGTCGCCAAGTTCGTGCAGAACGAGAAATTGCGCCAGGCGCTGTCGTTCCACACGTTGCTGGTCGGCGGCAATCCGATGACGACCAGCGCGATCTACGCGCTGATCCACAAGCTCGAACGCGACGGCGGCGTGTGGTTTGCCAAGGGCGGCACCAATCGGCTGATCGCGGGGATGGTGACGCATTTCGAACGGTTGGGCGGCGTGCTCCGGCTCGGCGATCCGGTCACTTCGATCGACACGCTGGGCGACCGCGCGACCGGCGTCACGACCGCGAGCGGCTGGCACGGCGAGGCCGATGCTGTGGCGTCGAATGCCGATATCATGCACAGCTACCGCGATCTGCTCGGCGGCTCGCGCAGCGCGCAGCGGACGCGCGCAAAGCTGGAGCGGAAATCCTATTCGCCGTCGCTGTTCGTCGCCCATTTCGGCATCAAGGGGACGTGGCCGGGCATTCCCCACCACATGATCCTGTTCGGCCCGCGCTATCAGGGGCTGCTCGCCGACATCTACGATCACGGCGTGCTGAGTGAGGATTTCTCGCTGTATCTCCATCACCCGACCGTGACCGATCCGGCGATGGCGCCGCCCGGGCACTCGACCTTCTACGCGCTCGCCCCGGTGCCGCACATGGGCAAGTTCCCGGTGGATTGGGACGAGATCGGCCCGATCCTCGAAAAGCGCATCCTCGACGAGGTCGGCCGGCGGCTGATCCCCGACATCCACGAGCGGATCGTGACCAAGTTCAGCTACGCCCCGAACGATTTCGCCACCGACCTCAATGCGCATCTCGGCAGCGCCTTCAGCCTCGAGCCGACGTTGCTGCAAAGCGCCTATTTCCGCGTCCACAACCGCGATCCCAACATTCCCAACCTCTATTTCGTCGGCGCGGGCACGCATCCCGGCGCGGGCATTCCAGGCGTGGTGGGATCGGCCAAGGCGACCGCCGCATTGATGCTCGATCCCAAGCAATAGACGTCATGCCGGACTTGTTCCGGGCTCCAACCGGCCGCGCTAGCCGACGCTACTGCTTTCGAGGACCGGTGGCCCCGGAAACAAGTCCGGGCTGACGATGTGTTTTTTCTGGCAACCCGCTACCGCTTCGCTTAGCCCCGCCCGCATGAACCGCATCGCCGTCTATTGTGGCTCGGCCACGCCCGCCGACCCTGTTTATATCGATACCGCCCGACAGGTCGGCCGCACCCTAGCGGAGCGCGGCATCGGCGTCGTCTATGGCGGCGGCAAGCTTGGGCTGATGGGCGCGGTCGCCGACAGCGCGCTCGAAGCCGGCGGCGAGGTGATCGGCGTGATCCCCGACGCACTGGTCGATGCCGAAGTCGCACACCGCGGGCTGACCGAGTTGCACCCGGTGCGCACGATGCACCAGCGCAAGCAGCTGTTCACCGATCTGTCCGACGGCTTCCTGACGATCCCGGGCGGCACCGGCACGATGGACGAATTGTGGGAAGCGATGAGCTGGGCACAGCTCGGCTATCACGCCAAGCCGGTCGCGCTGCTCAACGCTGCGGGCTATTACGCTCACCTGATCGCGTTCGTCGCCAAGATGGCCGAGGTCGGCTTCCTGCGTCCGCAGCACCGCGAGTTGCTGATCGTCGACGACACGCTGGACGGCGTGCTGACGAAGATGACGGCGCACCGGCCGCTGGAGGCGACGATCACCAAGATGAGCCAAGCGGATTTGTGATCCTAGTAATCTCCCGGGGTTCCCCGACGAAGGCCGGGGCCCAGCATCCGGCCGGTCGTAAGTGGGCCCCGGCCTTCGCCGGGAAACTGGGATGAAACCTACCGGGCTGGCCCTTCCTGATCGCGACGCGATCGTCGCCACCGCGCAGGAATCGATCGCGCGCGGGTCCAAGAGTTTCGCCGCCGCCAGCCGCCTGTTCGACCGCAAGACCCGCGAGCACGCCTGGCTGCTCTATGCCTGGTGCCGGCGCTGCGACGATCTCGCCGACGGGCAGGATCACGGGCACGACATGGCCGTCGTCGCCGATCCGCAGGCGCGCCTCGCTGAAATCACCGAAAAGACCGAAGCGGCGCTGGCGGGGCGAATCGTCGGCGATCCGGCGTTCGACGCGCTGCGCATCGTCGCCACCGAAACCGCGATGCCGCACGCTTTCGCGCGCGACCTGATCGCCGGCTTCGCGCTCGACGCCGACGATTGGCGCCCGCGCAGCGAGGCCGATCTGATGCGCTATTGCTATCATGTCGCCGGCGTCGTCGGCTGCATGATGGCGGTGGTGATGGGCATCGATCCGCACGACGACGCGACGCTCGACCGCGCCTGCGACCTCGGCCTCGCCTTCCAGCTCGCCAACATGATGCGCGACGTCGAGGAGGATGATCGCGCCGGGCGCTGCTACATTCCGCTCGAATGGCTGGCGGAGATGGACCTGCCGCCAGGCCAACATATGAAGCCGCCGTTCCGCGGCCGATTGACGCTATTGGTCGCTAGAATGGGCGAGCTGGCCGAGGCGCATGCCGCCAGCGCCCGACACGGCACGCCGGCGCTGTCGGGCAGATCGGCCTGGGCCGTGCTGGCGGCGGCGGAGATTTACGGCGGCATCGCCCGCAAGGTCCTGGCGCGAGGCGATCACGCCTGGGATCACCGCGTGACGACCTCGATGAGCGAAAAGTTGGCGATGATCGCGCGCGCGGCGGGAGAGGCGCGGGCGAGGGCGCGGCTCTATCCTGCTGCGCCGCGCGATGCGTCATTATGGACGAGGCCACGCCGACCCACTTGACCTCCCTCTTACCCTTCCCCTGCGAAGGCCAAGGCCCAGTTGGGATGTCGGCTTTGGCGAGCAAAGTACTCAATTGCTAAACGCTTCCACCTCTACCCCGGCCTTCGCCGGGGAAAGACTGGCGCGAAAACCTTACCCCCTCTGCTGGCCGTTGCCCTGGGCGCGCGCGATTGTAACGCCTGTCGAGCGGCATGCCGCCTGGATTTCGGGATAATCGAGATCGCTGTTGCGCTCCAACGCGGCAGGCATCGCCGCCTGGCAGGCAGCGGGGGAGACGTAATGGATCGGCTCGACACGCTGTTGCTGGCAGGCCTGCGATCCGTCGCCGCAGCCCATGATGGCGATCACATAGAAGATCGGTTGCATCGTCGCGTCTCCCTTTCCTGCCGCTAAAAACCATCCGGTCGCCCGCAAGGTTCCAAACGGCGCTGTTGCAGCACGCCTCGCCTCCCTACATGATCGCCCGATGCCACCCGACTTCTCCACCAAATCCAGCGACGCCGATCGGCCGTTATGGCCAATGCTGCGGCGCTTTCTGCCCTATTTGTGGCCGGCCGGCGAAACCGGGCTAAAGGCGCGAATCATCGTCTCGCTGCTGCTCGTGCTCGCGTCCAAGCTGGTGCAGGTCTATGGCGCGCCGTTCGCGTTGCAGGGCGTCGTCAACGGTATGGCCGCGGGGAATCGCAGCGCGACGACGCTGGTGATGGCGCTGGCGGTGGGCTACGCCGCGGCGCGTTTCGGCAGCGTGTTGTTCGACAATATCCGCAACGCGGTGTTCGAGCGCGTCGGCCAGGATGCGACGCGGCGGCTGGCGGCGACGGTGTTTCGCCACTTGCACAAACTCTCGCTGCGCTTCCATCTCGAGCGCCGCACCGGCGCCGTCACTAAGGTCGTCGAGCGCGGCACCAAGAGCATCGACACGATGCTCTATTTCCTACTGTTCAACATCGCGCCGACGGTGCTCGAGCTGGCGATGGTGATCGGCATCTTCTGGACCAAGTTCGGCGTGTGGCTGGTCGCCGCGACGCTGGTGATGGTGGCGGTCTATATCGTCTTCACGCGCATCGTCACAGATTGGCGAAACGCGCTGCGCGCCGAGATGAACGATCTCGATACCGGCGCTGTCGCGCATGCGGTCGATTCGCTGCTCAACTTCGAAACCGTCAAATATTTCGGCGCCGAGGAGCGCGAAGGCGCGCGGTATGACCGAGCGATGGCGGCCTATGCCACCGCCGCAGTGAAGAACCAGACGTCGCTGTCGTGGCTCAACATCGGCCAGGCGCTGATCACCAATGTGATGATGGCCGGCGGCATGGCGCTGGTGGTGTGGGGCTGGAGCCAGGGGCGCTTCAACGCCGGCAACGTGGTGCTCGTCTCGACGCTGCTCAGCCAGTTGTTCCGGCCGCTCGATCTGCTCGGCATGGTCTATCGCACGATCCGCCAGGGCGTGATCGATATGGCGGCGATGTACGATCTGATCGATACGCCGAGCGAAGTGGTCGACGCGCCCGGCGCGCCGCCGCTCAAGGTCAGCGACGGGCACGTTCGCTTCGAAGGCGTGCGCTTCGATTACGATCCCGATCGGCCGATCCTCAAGGGGATCGATCTCGACATTCCGCCGGGCCATACGCTGGCAGTGGTCGGCCCGTCGGGCGCGGGCAAATCGACGCTCGCGCGGCTGATGTACCGTTTCTACGATCTCACCGGCGGCCGCATCACCATCGACGGGCAGGACATCGCGCAAGTGACGCAAGCGAGCCTTCGCGCTGCGATCGGCATCGTGCCGCAGGATACCGTGCTGTTCAACGAAACGATCGGTTACAACATCGCTTACGGCCGCGAGGGCGCCGGGACCGACGAGATCGAGCGCGCCGCCAGGGGCGCGGCAATCGCCGACTTCATCGAGCGCCAGCCGCTCGGCTACGACACCCGGGTCGGCGAGCGCGGGCTGAAATTGTCGGGCGGCGAGAAGCAGCGCGTCGCAATCGCCCGCACCTTGCTCAAGAACCCGCCGGTCCTGATCCTCGACGAAGCGACCTCCGCGCTCGACAGCCGCACCGAGGGCGAGATCCAGGACACGCTCGAACGGATCGGGCGCGGCCGCACCACGATCGTCATCGCCCACCGCCTGTCGACGATCGTCGACGCCGACGAGATCGTCGTGCTGGAAGCCGGCGCGATCGTCGAGCGCGGCAGCCATGCCGATCTGCTGCGCCGCGGCGGCCTCTACGCCGAAATGTGGAACCGCCAGGCGCAGGAGCGCGAACAGGGCGAGGCGCTGGCCGCGGAATAGCTCAGGCCGGCTGCACTTCACCCGGATGCCGCCCGGCGCGTTGCGGCAGGACGAGGATCGACGCCAGGATCGCCACCGCCAGGACCACACTCGCCAGCGGCCGGCTGAAGGCAAGGCCGCCGTCGGCCACCGGCTTGTCGAGGAAATCGCCGACCGTCGCGCCCAACGGCCGCGTCAGGATGAACGCCGCCCAGAACATGGTGACATGCGACACCGCGGCGCGCCAATACAACAGCGCCAGCACCGCGATCATCCCGCCGAACAGCAACGCGCCGCCGACATACCCCAGCGGCGTATCGTCAGCGATCCAGTCGCCCAGCGCGGTGCCCAGCGTCTGCGAAAAAGTGATCGTCAGCCAGTAGAACATTTCCGCGCGCGGCGTGCGCACCGTCGCGACCGAGACCGAACCCGTCACTGCGCGCCACGTCAGCAGCGATCCGATCACACAGCCGAGCAGCAGCGTCGATCCGCCGGCATAGCCGATCCCCAATGAGCGATCAGCGAAATCGGCCATCGTCGTGCCCGCAGTGGTCGAGGCGATGATCGTCGCCCAATAGAGGAACGGGTGGAAACGCTTGGCCGCGATCTGCCAGATCACCAGCAAGATCAGCAATCCCAGGAAGATCGCGGTGCCGACCAGATACCCGAGGTTCATCGTCATCGTCACGGTGTCGCCGCCGGTCTCGCCCAGCGTCGTCGCGAGAATCTTGATGACCCAGAAGCCGAGCGTGACAGCCGGAACCTTGGTGACGATGTCGCGGTCGGTATCGGTCATCGGCAGTCCCTCCGAATTGGACACAATGACCTAGCAGGCCGTGCGGCCGAAAGAAAAGCCGCAACTTCATTGACTTGCCCGCCACCATGACAGGACGGAGACTTTTTGTCGCGTAATCCGTGGCTTGCTCGTTTTGGTCGGGTTCGACAACGTTCCCGCTTCCGAACGGGGAGCGGAAATGGGGGAATGGAATAGCGCGGCCTGGGTTATCCAGGTGATCGCGCGTGAGACGATGTTGTTCGCCGCGGCCGGCTTCCTGATCGGCGGGCTCGACGATGCCGCGATCGACCTGCTCTATTTCGGGCGGCGCGGCTGGTCTGCGCTGCGCCGTGGTGCCAGGCGAGCGCCGTTGCTGAGCGACTTTCCGCCACAAGCGAGTTCCGGCCGAATCGTCGTGTTCATCGCCGCCTGGGACGAATCGGCCGTGATCGGCGCGATGCTGAGAGCGACATTGGCGCGGTTCGACCATCCCGATTACGCGCTTTACGTCGGCGCCTATCCCAATGACCGCGCCACGATCGACGCCATCGCGGCGGTCGCCGAACATGATCGGCGGATCAGGTTGGTGATCGGCGCCGACGCCGGCCCCACCACCAAGGCCGGGTGCCTCAACACGCTTTGGCGCGCGCTGTTGCGAGACGAAGCGGCGGGCGCCCGGCGCGCTAAGGCCGTCGTGCTCCACGATGCCGAAGACGTGGTCCATCCGGCCGAACTGTCGGTGTTCGATCGGTTGATCGATCGCTGCGATGTCGTGCAATTGCCGGTGCTGCCGTTGGTCGATCGCGGCTCGCGGCTGGTGTCCGGCCATTATATCGACGAATTCGCCGAGTCGCACGCAAAGCAGCTCGTGGTTCGCGAAGCGCTGGACGCGGGCTTGCCGCTGGCCGGCGTCGGTTGCGCCATTGCCCGCCCGATGCTCGACCGTGTCGCGGCGAAGCGCGGCGGTATGCCATTCGATCCGGCCAGCCTGACCGAGGATTACGAGCTGGGCCTGATGATCGCCGCGCTCGGCGGCCGCGGCGTCCTTGCGCGAATCCGCGAACGGCGGGGCGGCCCGATCGTCGCCGTGCGAGCCTATTTTCCCGCCGATCTCGATGCGGCAGTGCGGCAGAAGGCGCGCTGGCTGATCGGCATTGCGCTGGCCGGCTGGGACCGGGTCGGCTGGGGCCGGTGGAGCGACTGGCGCGATCACTGGATGCGGATGCGCGACCGCCGCGCGCCGCTCGCGGTGCTGGTGCTGGCGGTCGCTTATATCGCGCTGATCGCCTGGGGTGCGTCGGCGCTGCTTCACCTGCTGGCGGGCGGGCCGGCGCTCAAACTGTCACCGGCGGCGCAGCTGTTGCTCCGGATCAATGCACGCTTTTTCGTTTGGCGATTGGCGATGCGGGCGGCCTTCACCGGCGACGCTTATGGCTGGCGCGAAGCGTTGTTGTCGCTGCCGCGCGCGCTGATCGGCAACATCATCGCGCTGATGGCCGCCCGGCGCGCACTGCCGCGCTATCTCGCGATGCTGGCCGGCGCCGCGCCGCATTGGGACAAGACCGCGCACCATTTTCCGTCCGATATCGGCGAGGCAATCGGCGGGTGACTCGATCGGGCCGGCCGCTGCGCTTTCTTGGGCTGACCGTGGGCGGCTGGGCAGCGTTTCGGGTGGTGATGCTGTGGCCGCCAGCCGCCGACATCGTGAGAGCGATCCCGCACTTCGTCCAGCCGACCGCTGCCGCCGCACCGATGGTTGCGGCCCCAGCGGCAGAACGGGTCGCGACTATTTGGCAGATGCCGGCGCCGCGAGCGCGGGCCGTGACTCAACCGGCACCACTGGTCCGATCGGCAAACGGTCCGACCGCAACCGCGCTGGCGCTGGTCGGCATGATCCGGCTGGGCGACGCGCAGACGGTTGAGCGGCCGCCGACGGTGATGATCGCGCTCTTCGCCCCGCCATCAAGCCTCGCCGCGCACCCCTCGCGCTGGTCGGGCAGTGCCTGGCTGGTCGCGCGGGGTGGCGGCGCGGGGCGCGGCGCCGGGTTCGGCGGCGGTCAGCTTGGCGGATCGCAGGCCGGGCTGCGGATCGCCTATTCTCTTAAGCGAAAGCTGGCCGCCGTCGCGCGGCTGACGACGCCGCTCGAAGGCAAGGGCCGCGAGTTGGCGATCGGGGTCGACTGGCAGCCGACCCGATTGCCGCTTCGGCTCATCGCCGAACAGCGCATCGTGCTCGATGGCGGCAAAGGCGGCCCGGCGGTCGGCGTGGTCGGCGGACTCGGGCCGGCGGCGATCGGCGGCGGCTTCGATCTCGAGGCCTATGGCCAGGCCGGCGCGATCGATCGTCACAGCCTCGAAGGCTTCGCCGACGGCGCGGCGCGCGTCACGCGACGGGTGGCGACGATCGGCCCGGCGCGGATCGACGTCGGCGGCGGCGCCTGGGGCGGTGCGCAACGCGGCGCGGCGCGGCTCGACATCGGCCCGAGCGCCGTGCTCGCACTGCCGGTCGGCCGCGTGCCGGCGCGGCTGATGCTCGATTGGCGGCAGCGGATCGCCGGCGACGCGCGTCCCGGCTCCGGACCCGCGCTGACGTTGGCGACCGATTTCTGAACCCAGTGATGCGCGCCGCGCTTTAACCCGCGCCACGAACGCGATAACGCTTGCCGGCATGGACGTGTACCTCCCGATCGCCAATCTTTCGGTCAATGCGCTGGTGATCGTGCTGCTGGGCGGCGGGGTCGGCTTGCTGTCAGGCATGTTCGGGGTCGGCGGCGGCTTTCTGACGACGCCGCTGCTGATCGTCTACGGCATCTCGCCGACCGTCGCGGCAGCAACCTCCGCGAGCCAAGTGACGGGATCGTGCGTATCGGGCGTGTTCGCCCATTTCCGCCGCAACGGCGTCGATGTGAAAATGGGCGGCACGCTGGTCGCCGGTGGCATGGTCGGCGCGGTGCTCGGCGCGTTCATCTTTCGCTGGCTGCAGACCACCGGGCAGATCGATACCGTCATCGCGCTGCTTTACGTCGTCCTGCTCGGCGGGATCGGCGCGCTGATGGGGCGCGAATCGCTGAAGAGCATCGGCGCGCTGCGCGCCGAGACGCCCGCCCGGCCGCGCAAACGGCGGCACCATCCGCTCGTCGCCGCGCTCCCGCTGAGAACGCGCTACTATCGCTCGGGCCTCTATATTTCGCCGCTCGCGCCGCTGCTGCTCGGCGTCTTCACCGGCATCCTGACGACGCTGCTGGGCGTCGGCGGGGGGTTCATTCTCATTCCGGCGATGCTCTATCTGCTCGGCATGTCGACGCAGGTCGTGGTCGGCACCTCGCTGTTCCAGACGCTGTTCGTGACGGCGATCGCGACGATGGTGCACGCCACCGGGACCAAATCGGTCGATATCGTTCTGGCCGCACTGCTGCTGCTGGGCTCGGTCGCCGGCGCGCAGGTCGGTGTGCGGCTGGCGACGCGGGTGAAGCCCGAATATCTCCGGCTGCTGCTGGCGGTGATGGTGCTGCTGGTCGCCGCGCGCATGGCGATCGGGCTCGGCTGGCGCCCGGCCGACCTCTATTCGGTCGACCTGTCGTGACCCGCTGGCGCGCACTCCTGCTGGTGCTGCTCGCGCCGCTGGCGATGGCCGAGGCGAAGCCCGTGCTGGTGCCCGACGTGTCACAGCGCCACATCGAGATCGCTTACGGTTTTACCGGCGCCGAGCTGCTGCTGTTCGGCGCGATCCTCTATCCGGGCGGCCACGCGCCCAAGCCCGGCGACGATCCCACCGACATCATCGTCGTCGTCAGAGGCCCGGTGCAATCGGTGATGGTGCGCGAGAAGCGCAAGATCGCCGGCATCTGGATCAATGCCGATCGCATGCGCTATCGATCGGCGCCGTCTTTCTATGCCGTCGCTTCGTCGCGCCCGGTCGATGCGGTGCTCGACGAGCGGACCCGCGCGATCTACGAAATCGGGCTCGGCAGCCTGCAATTGTCCCCGGCCTCGAGCGGGCCGATCGCCGATCAGGATCGCTTCGCGCGCGGGCTGGTGTCGCTCAACGCGCGCGAGGGGCTCTACGCCGAGACGCCGGGCGCGGTCGAGATCACCGACGGCGTGCTGTACCGCGCGCGCGTGCAAATCCCCGCGCGCGTGCCGGTCGGCCGGCTGACCGCCGAGACCTTCCTGGTGCGCGACGGCCATGTGCTGGCGGCGGCGACGCGCACGATCGACGTGCGCAAATCGGGCTTCGAGCGGTTCGTCGCGCGCAGCGCGCAACGCGATTCGATCCGCTATGGCCTTGCCGTAGTGGTGCTGTCGGTCGCGCTCGGCTGGGGCGCGGGCTGGATCGCGCGGCGGACTTGAGCCCGCCAACCTCACGTAATCTTTACCATTCGGGGCGCAGGACCGGCGGCAATGGACCCCGGGGGGATGACCCGAATGACCGAGAGTATCGGCCCGCACGCGTTTGACCGAGCGGCGCCCTGTAGCAGCAGCCCTGCCGCCGCCGACACCAGCGGCCACGGCATCGGCGCAGTATCCGACATCGGTGGCGCGAGCAGCCAGGTGGTGCTCGACATGGCCGCGCTCGACGATGCGGCGCTGAGCAGCGATCCGACCGTCGCCAGCGCCGGCCAGGTCGGCAGCCAGATCAAGATGCGCGTCGGCGGGGTATGGCTGATCGCCAATATCCGATCGCTCAAACTGCTCGATCACAAGGACGGGCGGATCGCCGCGCAGGTCGATTTCCTGGGCGAAGGCGACGAGGAGCGGCTGACCGGCAAGCTCTACAAATTCCGCCGCGGCGTGACGCGCTATCCGACGCCGGGGTGCCCGGTGTTTCCGGTATCGACCGCCGACCTCAAGCAGATGTACGCCGCCGACGACCGCGCGCATATCGAGATCGGCAACGTCTATCCGACCGCCGACGTGCGCGGCGCGATGTATGTCGATGCGCTGCTCGGCAAGCATTTCGCGCTGCTGGGATCGACCGGCACCGGTAAATCGACCGCCGCCGCGCTGATCCTCCACCGTATCTGCGAGCGCGCGCCGCAGGGTCATATCGTGATGATCGATCCGCACGGCGAGTATGCCGCGGCGTTCAAGGGCAATGGCGCGATCTACGACGTCGGCAATCTGGCGATGCCTTATTGGCTGATGAATTTCGAGGAACATTGCGAAGTGTTCCTAACGACCACGGGATCGGCGCGGCAGATCGACGCCGACATCCTGGCGAAATGCCTGCTCGCCGCGCGCGCCAAGGGGCGGCTGGGGCAGGAGATCACCAAGCTCACGGTCGACGCACCGGTGCCGTATCTGCTCAGCGATCTCGCCAACATCCTGCAGAATGAGATGGGCAAGATGGACCGCGCGGGCGACACCGCACCCTATTTGCGGCTCAAGACCAAGATCGAGGAAATCCGCGCCGATCCGCGCTACGGCTTCATGTTCTCGGGCATGCTGGTTGCCGATACGATGGCCGATTTCATCGCCCGTGTGTTCCGGATGCCCGGCGACGGCCGACCGATCTCGATCATCGACGTGTCGGGCGTGCCTTCCGAAATCACCTCGGTGGTGGTCGCGGTGCTCAGCCGGATGGTGTTCGATTTCGCGATCTGGTCGCGCAACGAGCCGCAGCGGCCGATCTTGCTGGTGTGCGAGGAAGCACATCGCTACGTCCCCAACGAACGCAATGCCGATGGTTCGTCGGTCGGCCGCATCCTTAGCCGCATCGCCAAGGAAGGCCGCAAATACGGCGTCTCGCTGGGGCTGATCACGCAGCGCCCGTCTGACCTGGCGGAAGGCGTGCTGTCGCAATGCGGCACGATCATCGCGATGCGGCTCAACAACGATCGCGACCAGGCCTTTGTGCGCGCCGCGATGCCCGAGGGCGCGCGCGGCTTCCTCGATTCGATTCCGGCGCTCAGGAACCGGGAGTGCATCATCTGCGGCGAAGGCGTCGCCGTGCCGATCCGCGTCGCGTTCGATACGCTGGCCGAGGAAAAACGCCCCGCTTCGGGCGATCCGTTGTTCTCCGTGCTGTGGCGCGACGTCGGCGACGAGGACGCGATCATCGGCCGCACGATCAAACGCTGGCGCGCGCAGGGACGCTGACGGACACGCGCTTGGGGCGGCGCGACACGAGGTGAAGTGGAGAAAGTGGAGAGCGTCGCGCGGGTTTCGCCACTTGGCCGCAAAGTGGCGCGGGAAAAAGCGATCAGCGAGAGCCGCTCGGCCGGTCATACGCTATCGATGACAGTGATTTTCCAACATTGATAGCGGCGACGGATGCCGCGCCGCTCAGCGCAAATGCGCTCCTTTCGCGTCCGCATTCGACGCCAGTTGCGTGCCGCCGGGCCGGACCGACAACAGACTGGCGACGCGCGCCTTGAAGGTGCGCAGCGCGGCGCCGGTGAGCTGCTGGATGCTCGCCATCGTCACCGACAGCGGGTTGACGGGGACGCCGCCGCGGCGGACTTCATAATGGACGTGGGGGCCGGTCGTCAGCCCGGTCATGCCGATATAGCCGATCACCTCGCCGGCGCGGACGGCTTCGCCGGCACGCACCGCGATCCGGCTCATATGCCCAAAGCCGGTGGTGAGATTGCCGCCGGCGCTGAGCATCACGAAATTGCCGTAGCCGCCCTTGCGCCCGGCGAACAGCACGCGGCCATCGGCGGTGGCGTGGATCGGCGAGCCATAAGGCGCGCCGATATCGACCCCCTCGTGCATCCGCGAATAATGCAGGATCGGGTGATACCGCCGGCCGAAGCTGGAGGTAATGTGGCCCGACACCGGCAAGCCGCCGCCTTGCGACTGCGTTTCGCCGCGGCCCGAGGCAGCGAACCATTGATCGCGACCGTCGAGCGTCCAGCGCACGAGCTGAACCTTTTTGTCGCCCTGATCGAGCCCGGCGAAGGCGAGCTGGCCGAGCTGAACCTCGCCGGTCGCGGCGCGGGCACGGTCCATGATGATGTCGAACCGATCGCTGGAGTTGACGTCGCCGCCGATCGAAACGCGCGTCGCGATCGCCTTGATATAGGCCTCGACGACCTTGGCGGGCACGCCGGCGGCGCGCGCCGAGCGATAGAGGCTCGAGCCGACCAGCCCCTCGATCCGTAGCGGCGTGTGATCGATCGCGATCGGCCGCGGCGTGAGAACGAGACCACCGCCCGACCGAGCGATGCTGAGATTGAGATCGAAGCGGGCCCGGAACGCGAGCTTTTCGAGCGGCCGGGGCACCGACTTGCTCGCCCGCCGACCGAGCGTGAGATCGAGCCGCGTGCCGGGCGCAAGATCGCCGAGCGCGATCTGCCGCGCGACGAGATCGGCGCTCTGCTGCGCCTCGTTGTTGGCGACGCCGGCGCGTTCGAGCACGCTCGTCAGGCTGTCGCCCTCGCCGAGCGTCGCGGTGAGATCGACGATCGGACGTTCGGGCGTTTCGGCGAGCGGCGCGACAAGATCGCCCGCTGCCATATGCCGGCCGGTGGTCGCGCCCCAGGCGATCGGCGCGATCGATTGCGCGCGGGCCTCATCCCATTCCGCCCCGCCGAGCGCGCGCGGCGCGGCGCCGAGGATCGGGCGGCTGAAGCCGGGCGACAAGAACCAGGCAGCGGCGAGCAAAGCGAGGCAGGTCGCGCTGCCGCGAAACCACTCGGGCGAGCCGATCCGCGCGCCGAGATCGGGTGTCCAATCGATGCCGATCGCGCGATCGTGAAAAGTATCGACGAGGCCGCGGACCGGCGCGGCGGGAAGCGCGCGGCCGAACGCGATGGCGACACTGCCGCCGCCGCCGTCCCCCAGCCCTTGGTCGTTCCGCAGAAACAAGGCGAGCGCCCTTTATCGTCGCGCCGCGGCCCACCCCGGCCACGACCGAAGGACTGTGGGGACAAGCGTTTAAAGTCAAATTAACCCGGTGGCCCGCGAGTCCCGATTGCGGCGAGCCGTGCCGCCGGGCGGATGAGGAGAAAGCCCCGCGCGATCAACGCTGTCGGCTTGCGCTTCGGCGCGACAGGCCCGATCTTGGCGACGTCATGGCCGCGCTCCCCTCCCGCCCCGTCACCGCCGTGCTCGGGCCGACCAACACCGGCAAGACGCATCTCGCGGTCGAGCGGATGTGCGCGCATTCGAGCGGCATGATCGGCTTTCCGCTGCGGCTGCTGGCGCGCGAGGTCTATGACCGCGTCGTCGCGATCAAGGGCGCCAATCGGGTCGCGCTGATCACTGGCGAGGAGAAGATCCTGCCGCCCGATGCCCGCTGGTTCCCGTGCACCGCCGAATCGATGCCGACCGATCGCGACGTTTCGTTCGTGGCGCTCGACGAGGCGCAGCTTAGCGCCGACCCCGAGCGCGGGCATGTGTTCACCGATCGGCTGCTGCGCGCGCGCGGCCGCGACGAGACGATGATCCTCGGCTCGGAGGCGCTACGGCCGATCATCCGCGCGCTGATCCCCGACGCCGAGATCATCAGCCGGCCGCGCTTTTCGACGCTGAGCTACGCCGGCGCGACCAAGATTTCGCGGCTGCCCAAACGCTCGGCGATCGTCGCCTTCTCGGCCGAGGAGGTCTACGCCGTCGCCGAGATGCTGCGACGGCTTCGCGGCGGCGCAGCAGTGGTGATGGGCGCGCTCAGCCCGCGCACGCGCAACGCGCAGGTGGCGATGTTCCAGGCAGGGGAGGTCGACTATCTGGTCGCCACCGACGCGATCGGCATGGGGCTCAACATGGACGTGGCGCACGTCGCCTTTGCGAGTTTGCGCAAGTTCGACGGCCATCGCCGGCGCCGGCTGACGACGCCGGAAATGGCGCAGATCGCCGGCCGCGCCGGGCGGCATCAGCGCGACGGCACCTTCGGCGCGCTGGTCGCGGAAGGGCCGGGCGCATTCACGCCCGAGGAAATCCTCGCGATCGAGGAGCACCGCTTTCCCGCGCTCGACATCGTCTATTGGCGCGAGGGCGAGCCCGATTGCGCCAGCATCGACGCGCTGATCGCGAGCTTGGAAGCGAAGCCCGATCACCCGCGCCTGCGCGCCGCGCCGGAAGCGGTCGACCTTGCGGTGCTCAAGCGGCTCGCCGAGGAAGGCTGGGTGCGCGACCGCGCGCGCGGGCCGCGGATGGTCGCGCGGCTGTGGGCGGCGTGCGGCCTGCCCGATTTCCGCAAGCTCGGCATTGATCCCCACGCGCGCTTCGTCTCGCGGCTGTTCGGCCATCTTTCGGAAGGCGCAGGGCATGTGCCGCACGAATGGTTCGCCGCCGAGATCGCGCGGCTCGACAGCGTGCAAGGCGATGTCGAGACGATCGCCGGGCGGATCGCCTCGGCGCGCAGCTGGGCGTATATCGCGCAGCGCGCCGATTGGCTGGCCGATCCCGCGCATTGGGCGGCGCGCACGCAGGCAATCGAGGAGCGGCTGTCCGATGCGCTGCACGCCGCGCTGACGCAGCGCTTCGTCGATAAGCGCACGACCCTCTTGATGCGGCGGATCGGGGCGGATGTCGCCGCGCTGCCGGTGACGATCGATGCGGACGGCGCGGTGCTGGTGGAGGATCAGCCGATCGGGCGGCTCGATGGCTTTCGCTTCACCGTCGCGCCCGAGGCGCGGCACGGCGACAAGAAGATGCTACTTGCCGCCGCCGAAAAGCGGCTGGGCGGCGAACGCGCCCGGCGCGGCGCGGCGCTCGCCGAGGCCGACGACGCCGCGCTGTCGCTCGACGCCACACCGGGCGGCGCGCCGGCGATCGTGTGGAACGGGGTAAGGGTGGCGGCGCTCACCGCGGGCGGATCGCTGGCGACGCCGCGGATCGCGCTCGATCGCAGCCTCGATTGCCTCACTCGGCCGCTCGCGGCGCGGATCGGCGAGCGGCTGGCGACGTGGCTGGCAGCGCAGCTCGCGCGGCATGCGCCGGTGCTGGGGCGGCTCGACGCGCTGGCGCGCGATCCGGGCGTCAGCGCGGCGCTGCGCGCGGTGGCGGCGGCGCTGGCCGATCGCGGCGCGATGCTGCCGCGCGGCGAGATCGGCGCGCCGATCGACCAGCTCGATCCCGGCGAGCGCAAGCGGCTACGCCAGATCGGCGTGACGATCGGCTCGCTCGACCTGTTCGATCCGCGGCTGCTCAAGCCGACCCCGGCGGCCTGGCGCGAGGCGGTGCTGGCGGCGCGGGCAGGTGTGCCGATCGTCGCGCCGCCGCCGCCCGGCGCGACGGTGCTGCCGCGGCAGCGCATCGCCGGCTTTCGCGCGATCGGCGGCCAGGCGGTGCGAATCGATCTGGTCGAGCGGATCGCGCGCGCCGCGCACGACGCCCGCCAGGGCAAGGCGCCGTTCGCGCCCGATCCCGCGCTCGCCACCTCGATGGGGCTGGCGCCGGCAACGATCGAGCGGCTGATGGCCGATCTCGGCTTTCGCGCCGCCCCGCCGCACGACGGGCAGCCGCGCTGGGCGTGGCGCGGCCGGCCGCGGCCGCCGGCGCGGCCCGCCGCGGCGCCGCGCCCCGACAATGCGTTTGCCGCGCTGGCCGGCTGGCGTGCGCATGGCGGTTGAGCCGGGCGCGACGATGCGGCTCGATCGCTTCTTGTGGTTCGCGCGGCTCGCCAAATCGCGCAGCAGCGCACAACAGCTGGCCGAAGCCGGCATGCTGCGGCTGACCGGCCGGCGGATCGAGCGCGCCCACGCCCCGGTGCGGATCGGCGACGTGCTGACCTTCGCGCAAGGCAGCCGCGTCCGCACGATCCGCATCGTGGCGCTGCCGCAACGACGCGGCCCGGCCAGCGAAGCGCAGACGCTCTACACCGATCTCGACGCGGCGAACCCCGTTGACGCCGCCAGCGGCGCGGCATAGCAGAGGCGCGTTTCGAGGGAGCACTCACACCATGACCTACGTCGTCACCGATGCCTGCATCCGTTGCAAGTTCATGGACTGCGTCGAAGTCTGTCCGGTCGATTGCTTCTACGAGGGCGAGAACATGCTGGTGATCAATCCCAGCGAATGCATCGATTGCGGTGTATGCGAGCCCGAATGCCCGGCCGAGGCGATCCTGCCCGATACCGAAAGCGGGCTGGAAAAATGGCTCGAGGTGAACAACAGCTTCTCCAGCCAATGGCCCAACGTGACGCGAAACAACGGCCAGACCCCGGCCGACGCCGAAGAGCATAAGGGTGAAGAAGGCAAGTATGACAAATACTTCTCGCCCGAGCCCGGCCAGGGCGACTGATCGCAAGCGCCGAACTGCCGCTTGAATCGATGGGCCAGCGCGGGTTCGACAGTCGGCGCGGCGCGCGCGGGCTAAGGACAGCGATGTTCGGATATACGGCGCACTGGTAATTTTATTACGACTGTGTTAAACGGGTTTCACCGGAGCCGTTTCGACTCGTGCTCCGTGTCGGAGACGTTCAAACGCTTCCCTGCCCGCGCCGATCCGCTTGCCGTGATCGGATCGCCCGTGGCGAAGTGATTCACGGAAAGGCTTTATAACAATGGTCGCCAAGGCGCTGTCTTTCGATGTCGGTGATTACGTGGTTTATCCCAAGCACGGTGTCGGCCGTGTCGTCGAACTGCAGAAGCAGGAGATCGCCGGCATGCAGCTCGAGCTCTATGTGCTGCGCTTCGAAAAGGAGCGGATGACGCTTCGCGTGCCGACCAACAAGGCCGAGAGCATCGGCATGCGCAAGCTTTCCAGCGACAAGACGCTACGCGAAGCGCTCGATACGCTGAAGGGCAAGCCCCGCGTCAAACGCACGATGTGGTCGCGTCGCGCGCAGGAATATGAGGCGAAGATCAACTCGGGCGACCTCGTGTCGATCGCCGAGGTGGTCCGCGATCTGTTCCGCGCCGACGACCAGCCCGAGCAGAGCTATTCGGAACGGCAGATCTTCGAAGGCGCGACCAGCCGCCTCGCGCGCGAGCTTGCCGCGATGGAGGAAGTCGACGAACCGACCGCCCAGGAAAAGATCCTCGAGATCCTGCGGAAGGCCGCGGCGATCTACAACAAGGACAAGGCGGAGGCCGCCGAAGCCTGAGCCGGCAACGACGATCATCGAGCAAAACGAAGGGGCGGCCGGCGACGGTCGCCCTTTTCGTTTGCGCGGGCGTGGATGGTGTATTATAAAACCAATACACAGTTGGAGGCCGTCATGCGTAAATTGTTCCTGCTTGCATTCCTGTCGCTTGCCGCGTGCGGGCACGGCAACGACGACGCGGATGCCGCCGGCGCGCCGGCATCGGGCGCCGGCACCTCGCGCAGCTATGCCGTGGCGGACTTCACCGGGGTCGATCTGCGCGGCTCGGACAATGTCGATGTTCGCGTCGGCGGCGCGTTTTCGGTGCGGGCGCAAGGGCCGGCCGACATGCTCGATCAGATGCGGATCGAGCGCAACGGCGACACGCTGCGGATCGGCCGCAAGTCGGGCGGCAATTTCCACTGGGGCGCCGGCCGCAACGTCAAAGTGTTCGTGACGATGCCGACGATCGCCGCGGCGAACGTCTCCGGATCGGGCGACATCAGCGTCGACAAGGTCGAAGGCGGCAGCTTCTCGGGCGCGACCTCGGGATCGGGTGACCTCGCGATCGCGCATCTGGCGGTCGATTCGGCGGACCTGTCGGTGGCCGGATCGGGCAATGTGACCGCCGCCGGCGCCGCCAAGCAGATCGCCTTGTCGATCCAGGGATCGGGCGACATCGATGCCGGCGGGCTGACCGCGGCGCGCGCGACGGTCTCGACCGCCGGATCGGGCGACATCAAGGCGACCGTCAACGGCAACGCCAAGGTGTCGATGATGGGATCGGGCGACGTCGATCTCGGCGGCGGTGCGACCTGCCAGGTATCGAAAATGGGATCGGGCGAAGTGACCTGCGGGCATTGATCGCGGGGCGCTTCGGTGCGATGCCGGCGGCATGATCCGCATCGCCCTGGCGCTCGCGCTGTTCGCCATCCCGTCATTCACTGAGGCGGCCGATCGCAGCTTCATCGTCGGTAGTTTCGACCGCGTCCGCGTCGATGGGCCGTTCGCGGTGACGGTCGTTACCGGCAAGAGCCCGGCGGCGCGCGCCAGCGGCAGCTTGGACGCGCTCGACGCGCTGACCGTCCGCGTCGATGGCGACACATTGCTGGTCAGCATGGGCGCGGGCAATTGGACGAGCGATTCGGGCAAGATGGTCGTACCGCCGACGATCACGCTGGCCACGCCGAGCCTGCGCGCGGCAACGATCAACAGCGGCGCGACGCTGGCGATCGACGCGATGAAGGGCCAGACCGTCAGCCTCGCGCTCAACGGCTCGGGCACGCTGAGCGTCGCCGCGATCGACGCCGATCAGTTCGACGCAACGATCGTCGGCACCGGCCGAATGACGCTTGCCGGCAAGGCGGCGCGCGGCCGCTTCACCGTTTCCGGGCCGGGCAGTTTCGATGCCGGCGCGCTCATCGTCAGCGATCTCACCGCGCGTTCGGACGGGCCCGGCGAGCTGGACCTCGCGGCGCGCTACACCGCCGACGTCACCACCAGCGGGCTGGGCCTCGTCTCCGTCGCCGGCGCGCCGTCCTGCACGATCCATGCCCTCGCCGGCGGCCCGGTCAGGTGCGGCAAACAGGGCGATTGACCCGAAAAGGCAGCGCTTTCTTGGCTTT
This sequence comes from Sphingomonas koreensis, assembly GCA_006438735.1. Lineage (GTDB taxonomy): Bacteria > Pseudomonadota > Alphaproteobacteria > Sphingomonadales > Sphingomonadaceae > Sphingomonas > Sphingomonas koreensis_A. Next base: position 105,215 of record RCZF01000002.1, read on the forward strand.
CGCGCCGCCCTTCCCTATCGCGGCGGTCTGATGATCGGGAGAGCGGAATGATCGGCACGATGCTGCTGCGCGGTGCGACACTGCTGGCGCTGCTGACGGCGCCCGGAGCGCGCCTGCTGGCGCAGAATCAGTCCGCGACCGCGACGCCGCCCGCCGCCGCCAACGCACCGATCGCGCAAACCACGTCGTGGGAGCATGCCGGCAGCGACATTCCCGCCGATCCCGATTGGCGCACCGGCACGTTGCCCAACGGCGTACGCTATGCGGTGCGGCGCAACGCGCGGCCGGCCGGCACGATCGCGATCCGGCTGCGCATGGCGAGCGGCGCGCTGATGGAGAATGAAGATCAGCAGGGCTGGTCGCACCTGATCGAGCATATGGTGTTCCGCGGCACGCAACATTATCCCGATGGCGACGCCGTCAAGATCTGGCAGCGGCTTGGCGCGAGCTTCGGCAGCGACACCAACGCCGCGACCAGCGCGACCGCGACCACGTTCATGCTCGATCTGCCCAAGAACGACGCCGCCTCCTACGCCCAGGCGCTGTCGGTGATGAGCGATATGGTCACGTCGGCGACGATCGCGCCCGCCCCGCTCGATACCGAACGCAAGGTGGTGATCGCCGAGCGCCAGCAGCGCGTCAGCCCGCTAGCGCGCAAGGTGCAGGACGCCGGCGACGCCGTGCTGCTCGCCGGGCTCAAGGCCGGCAAGCGCGACATCGGCGGCACCGATGCCACGTTGGCGGCGGCCAGCGCCGACGCGCTCCAGGCGTTCTACAAGAAATGGTATCGGCCCGATCGCGCGACCATCGTCGTCGTCGGCGACGCCGATCCGGCGGTGCTCGAAGCCGGCGTCAAACAGGCGTTCGGCGACTGGAAGGGGGCCGGCTCCGCCCCGGCCGAGCCCGATTACGGCGCGATCGCGACGCCGCCCAAACCTGCCGCGGTGGTGACCGACCCGCAAGCACCGGGCGCGATCCAGCTCGCCTGGCTGCGCCCGCATGACGAGTCGCCGTTCACCGTCGCGCGGCAGCAGGCGCAGTTCGCCAACTTCGTCGCCACCGCGATCATCGGCCAGCGGCTCGCCACCGAAGCGCAGCAGGGCAAGGCGATCGTCAACGCCGCCGCCGGTTTCCCGACCGCGCGCCACGTCGCCGATCAGCTCACCGTCTCGATCGTGCCGCGGCCGGGCCAATGGCAGGCGGCGCTCGACGAGACGTTCGGCGTGCTCAACCGCTTGCGCGCCACGCCGCCGTCGCAAGCCGAGGTCGATCAGCAGATCGCCAGCATCGAGCAAGGGTTGAAGCGATCGGTCGAGGCGCAGCAGACGCAAGTCTCGCCGGCACTCGCCAATCAATATATCGGCGATGTCGATCAGGGCGACGTGACGCCCAAGCCCGATTTCTATCTGACCTTGTTCGACGCGAGCAAGCCCGCGCTGACGCCGGCGGCGATCGGCAAGGCGATCAACGCGCAGCTGGCGCCCGATCCGCGCATGCTGGTGCTGTCGCCGACCGCGATCGACGGCGGCGACGCCGCGGCGGTCACCGCGCTCGAGGGCGCGCGCAAGGTGGCGGGCGCCACCAACGCCGATCTGCGCAAGGTTTCGCTCGACGAGCTCAAGCTGCCGGGCGCGCCCGGTGCGGTCGCCTCGAGCAGCACGATCGCCGATCTCGGCATCGAGCGGGTGCGCTTCCGCAATGGCGTCGAGCTCGATTTCAAGAAGACCGCGTTCGAGAAGGACGCGATCCGGCTGCAGGTGCGGATCGGCCACGGCGTGCTCAACCGCGCGCCGAACGACCCCGGGCTGTTCTGGAGCTCGGGCGCGCTCGCCGCCGCCGGCATCGGGCCGTTCACGCCCGACGAGCTCACCCGGCTGACGGCGGGCCGGCAGATCGGCTTCGGGCTGCAGCAAAGCGCCGAGGCGCTGGTGCTCGGCGCGCAGACCAACCAGGCCGACATCGGCGACGCGATGAAGCTGATGACCGGCGCGCTGACGCAGATGCGCTATGCCGAAACGCCGTTGGCGCGGCTGCGCGATCAGTTCAAGGCGACCTACCAGGCCTATTTCAGCGCGCCGGGGACGGTGCTGCAAGCGTTCGGCGCGCCCTATTTCCACGGCGGTGACACGCGCTTTCGCGCGATGCCGCCGCCCGCCGAGGTCGATGCGCTGACGCTCGCCGCGTTCCGCGATTTCTGGCAGCCGCAGCTCGCCGCCGGGCCGATCCGCATCATCGCCGTGGGCGACCTCGATCGCGACAAGCTGATCGCCGCCGTCGCCAAGACCTTCGGCGCGCTGCCGCCGCGCAGCGACGCCAAGCCCACCGCGACGCAACTCGCGGTCGATGCGGCGTGGCACGGCGACGATCCGGTCATCCTGCGGCACAAGGGCGACGCCGATCAGGCCGCCGTCGCGCAATTCTATCCGACCAGCGGCGCGCTTACCGATCTCGCCGCGAGCCGCGCGCTCGAGATTGCCGGCGTGATCATCCAGACGCGGCTGACCGAGGGCTTTCGCGAACAACAGGGCGGCACCTACACGCCGTTCGCGGCGAGCAGCCAATCGGCCGAGCTGCCCGATTACGGCTTCGTCATGGCCGGCGCGCAGCTGCAGCTCGGCCGGATCCACGATTTCTATGCAGCGCTCGACGGCATTGTCGACGATCTCGCCAAGAATGGCCCCGATGCCGACGAACTGACGCGCGCGGTGACGACGCAGGTGAGCGCGCTCGACCGGGCGCAGACCGACAACGGTTTCTGGCTCGGCAAGCTGAGCGGCGATCTGAACGATCCGCGAATCGTCGCGGCGATCCGCAGCCAGCGCAGCGGCCTGGCGGCGATCGACGCCAAGGTGGTGCAGGCGGTGGCGAAAAAATATCTGGCCGGCGCGGCCGACAGCTTTCGCATCGAGGCGCTGCCCGAAGGCGTCACCCCGCCGAAATAGCTGACCATCGCCACAAGACGCGCTAGGGGAGCGCTCATGTCGCTCGCCGCTCTTGCCGCCGATCTCGATGCGCTCGATCGCCAGTCGCGACGCCGGGCGCTGGCGCCGCGCCGCGGCGTGGACTTCGCCTCGAACGATTATCTCGCGCTGGCCGGATCGCCGCGCATCGCCGCCGCCGTAGCGCGAGCGATCGCGGCGGGCGTGCCGATCGGATCGGGCGGATCGCGGCTGCTGCGCGGCAACCATGACGAGCATGTCGCGATGGAAGATACTGCCGCGGCGTTTTTCGGCAGCGAGGCGGCGCTGTTCTTCGCCACCGGCTTCGCTGCCAACAGCTGCTTCTTTGCGACCGTGCCGCAGCGCGGCGACCTGATCGTTTATGACGAGCGCGTTCACGCCAGTGTCCACGAAGGGTTGCGGCTGACGCGCGCCACCGCCCGATCGGTGCCGCACAACCATGCCCAGCGGTTCGACGATGCGATCGGCGGCTGGCGGCGGGAGGGCGGCGCTGGCACGCCGTGGATCGCCGTCGAGAGCCTGTACAGCATGGACGGCGACCAGGCGCCGCTGGCCGATCTCGCCGACATCGCCGCGCGGCACGATGCGGTGCTGGTGATCGACGAAGCGCACGCCACCGGCGTGTTCGGCGCGCACGGCCGCGGCCTGGCGGAGGCGCTGCCGCAGCGCGACCGGCTGGTGACGCTGCATACCTGCGGCAAGGCGCTCGGCTGCGAAGGCGCCTTGCTGTGCTGCCCGCAAGCGGTGCGCGATTTCCTGATCAACCGCGGGCGCGGCTTCATTTTCTCGACCGCGCCGTCGCCACTGATCGCAGTCGCGGTGCGCGAGGCGCTGGCGATCCTCACCGACGAGCCGGAGCGCCGCACCCGGCTCCACGCGCTGATCGCGCGCGCCGCCGCGCTGTTGACGCCGCTCGGCGTGACCGCGACGGGCTCGCCGATCGCGCCGCTGATCCTCGGAGACGACGCGCGGGCGATGAGCGTCGCGGCGCGCTTGCAGGCGGCGGGCTTCGACGTGCGCGGCATTCGCCCGCCAACGGTGCCGCCCGGCACCGCGCGTCTGCGGCTGTCGCTGACGCTCAATGCCAGTGAGGACGATCTTGCCGCGCTGGCGGCGGCGCTCGGCGAGGCGCTGCGATGAGCACGATCGTCGTCACCGGCACCGACACCGATGTCGGCAAGACGGTGTTCGCCGCCGCGCTCGCCGGTGCGCTCGGAGCGCATTATTGGAAGCCGGTCCAGGCCGGGCTCGACGACGGCGGCGACCGCGCGCGGGTGGCGCTGCTGTCCGGGCTCGTCGACGCGCAGCTGCTGCCCGAGGCTTACCGGCTGACGACGCCCTGCTCACCGCACCGTGCGGCGGAGATCGACGGCGTGACGATCGATCCCGCCGTGCTGGCGTTGCCCGCCGTCGCCGGGCCGCTGGTTGTAGAGGGCGCCGGCGGCGTGCTCGTCCCGGTGACGCGTGACTTGCTGTTCGGCGATTTGTTCGCGCAGTGGGGCGCGCCGGTGGTGCTCGTCGCGCGGACTGCGCTGGGCACGATCAATCACAGCCTGGCGTCGATCGAGGCGCTGCGCGCGCGCGGCGTTCCTATTCGCGGCATCGCCTTCATCGGCGACGCGGTGGAGGACAGCGAGGCGACGATCGCCGCGATCGGCGGCGTCCGCCGGCTCGGCCGTCTGCCGATGCTGCCGCGGCTCGATCGCGACACGCTGGCGGCCGCCTTCGCCGCGCACTTCGATCTCGGTGATTTCGCATGAGCGCGTCGCCGGTGTGGCATCCGTTCACCCAGCACGGGCTGGGCGAGCCGATCCCGCAGGTCACGCGTGCCGAGGGCGCGGCGCTCTACACCGACGACGGGCGGCGGATCATCGATGCGATCTCGTCCTGGTGGGTGACGACGCACGGCCATTGCCACCCGCGGATCATGGCGGCGATCGCCGCGCAGACCCAGCGGCTCGATCAGATCATCTTCGCCGGCTGGACGCACGAGCCGGCCGAAACGCTCGCGCGCGGGCTCGTCGCAATCATGCCGCCGACGCTCAACCACGTGTTCTTTTCCGATTCGGGATCGACCAGCGTCGAGGTCGCGTTGAAAATGGCGCTCGGCTATTGGCTCAACCGTGGCGAGCCGCGCGATCGCATCCTGGTGCTCGAGCACAGCTATCACGGCGATACGATCGGGGCGATGTCGGTCGGCGCGCGCGGCGTGTTCAACCGCGCCTATGCGCCCTTGCTGTTCGATGTCGGCACGATCCCCTTTCCCGCGCCCGAAACGGCGCAAGCGACGCTCGACGCGCTCGACGCCGCCTGCCGGGACGGCGCGGCGGCGCTGATCGTCGAGCCGCTGCTGCTCGGCGCAGGCGGCATGCTAATCTATCCGCCGGCGGTCCTCGCCGAGATGGCGGCGATCTGCGCGCGCCACGGCGTGCTGCTGATCGCCGACGAGGTGATGACCGGCTGGGGCCGCACCGGCGCGCTGCTCGCCTGCGAGCATGCCGGAGTGACGCCCGATATCCTGTGTCTGTCGAAGGGGCTGACCGGCGGCGCGGTGCCGCTCGCCGCGACGCTGGCGAGCGATGCGATCTACGATGCGCACCTGTCGACCGATCGCGCGCGGATGTTCTTCCACTCGTCGAGCTACACCGCCAATCCGATCGCCTGCGCCGCCGCCAACGCCAATCTGGCGATCTGGCGCGACGAGCCGGTGCTGGCGCGGATCGACGATCTGGCGCGGCGGCAACGCGTGCGCCTGGCGGCGCTGGAAACGCATCCGGGCGTGCGCAACGCAAGGGCGATCGGCACGGTGACGGCGATGGAACTGAGCGAGGGCGCGAGTGATTATCTGTCGTCGCGCGGGCCGGCGCTGCTCGACTTCTTCGGCGCGCGCGATCTGCTGCTGCGGCCGCTCGGCAACACCGTCTATGTGATGCCGCCTTATTGTATCGGCGACGACGATCTCGACGCCATTTATGCAGCGATCGGCGAAGCGGCGGATCGGCTGCCGGGAAGCGAGCGATGATGCGCCAGGCGATGACGATCCTGACGATCGCGACCGATCGACAAGGGCTGATCGAGGTGACCGACCGGATCGAGCGGTGGACCGCCGATCAGGCCATGCGCGCCGGGCTGCTGACGCTGTTCTGTCGCCATACCTCGGCGTCGCTGCTGATCCAGGAAAATGCCGCGCCCGCCGCGCGCGCCGATCTGGAAGCCTATTTCGCCCGCATCGCGCCGGAAAGCCGGGGTTATGCGCATGACGACGAAGGCCCGGACGATATGCCGGCGCACCTGCGCGCGGCGCTGACCCAGATCCAGCTGACGATCCCACTGATCGACGGCGCGCTCACGCTCGGCACCTGGCAGGGCATCTATCTGTTCGAACACCGCCTCCGCCCCCACCGCCGCGAAATCGCACTGCACCTGATCGGGGAATAACGCGGGGCAAGCGATAGCTCGCGAGCGCCAGGCCGCCGGTATCTCGCTATCGCATTGCCCGGAAACATTGAGCGGCCATGCCGCCTCATCGTTGCGGCCCGCACCTTGATTTTATCTGTTTTGTCAGATTATATTTTTGGCCAGGCTCGGCTGGGTGTGGCTCGAACCGAGTGCATAGGAGGGGGCGACTATCGGCAGCATCCGAAAAAGGCGTGCACGCAGCGACGCGGCCGCTCGTCCCTGCACGCAAGACGCGGGCTTTTTGCAGCAAGGCATCGCCGCAACGTTCCGTCTTGATCTCGCCGTGCTTCGCAGCTCCGAAGTCCTCATCGGCGTGCCGATGCCCCGCATCGCGCCCGAGTGTCGGCCGGGAACGCTCGCCACCGTTAGCTTAAGCGCCTTATTGGAACAGGAGTCGTCATGTTGACCAAGCGCCTTGCCGGGATGGCCGCGCCGATCGTGATCGCAATGTCGCTTGTTGCGGCCGCGCCGCCCCCGACTGCCGCGGCTGACACGCCGGCGCGCGCGCATCACATCGCGTTCGACCAATACAGCTTCCTGATCGACGGCCAGCGAACCTATCTCTGGTCGGGCGAATTTCATCCCTATCGCCTGCCCAGCCCCGAATTGTGGCCCGACATCTTCGAGAAGATGAAGGCCGCCGGGTTCAACACCGTTTCGATCTATTTCTCGTGGGGGTATCACTCGTCCCGCGAGGGCGAATACGATTTCAGCGGCGTGCGCGATCTCGATCGCCTGCTCGACGATGCCCGCGATGCGGGACTTTACGTGATCGCGCGGCCCGGCCCCTATATCAACGCCGAGGTCGATAGCGGCGGCTTCCCGCTGTGGCTGACCAACAAGCCGGTCGCGAACCGCAGTCCCGATCCCGCCTATCTCAAGCTCGCCGATGCGTGGCTGACCGAGATCGACCGCATCATCGCCCGCCATCAAATGAGCGACGGGCGCGGCAGCGTGATCGCCTATCAGATCGAGAACGAATATTATAACGGCTCGGATGCCGGCCGCGATTACATGCAACATCTGAAGGAAAAGGCGCATGGGGATGGCATCACCATACCGCTCGTCGGCAATCACAACGACACCTTCGTCACCGGCAAGGGCAAGGTCGCCGTCAGCGGTTGGGACTATTATCCGCAAGGCTTCGATTGCTCGCATCCGTCGCGGTGGAAACCCGCCCCCGACATGGCCGAGCACCGTTTCGCCGATCAGCCGCTGTTCACCGCCGAATTCCAGGGCGGCGCATTCGATCCCTGGGGCGGCCCCGGTTACGCCAAATGTGCGACGCTGATCAACGATCGGTTCGCCAACGTCTTCTACAAGGAGAATATCACCGCCGGCGCGACCGCGCAGAATTTCTACATGCTGTTCGGCGGCACCTCGTGGGGATGGCAAGCCATTCCGGAGAATTACACCTCCTACGATTATGGCGCGGCGATCACCGAGGCACGCCAGTTCGATCCGAAATATTATGAGGACAAACGGATCGGCTATTTCCTCGACAGCACCACGCCGATCACCAAGACCGAACTGCTGGCGCCGGCGCGGCTCGACAATCCCCGCCTGCTCGATCGCGCGCGGATCAATCCCGACACCGGCACGCAATTCCACCTCGTCCGCCATGGCGACACGACATCGTCGTCCGTCGAGCACGGGCATATCGCGCTGGCGCTCAAGGAGGGCCGCTTCGCCAGCGTGCCGCAGCAGCCCGGCACCGCGATCACCATCGACGGCCGCGAGAGCCGGATGCTGGTTGCGGACTATGCGATCGGCGCCAATCGGCTGGTGTATTCGACGTCCGAGTTGATGACCGATGCGACGATCGCCGATCGCGACATCGCCGTGCTCTACGGACGGCAAGGGACCGACGGCGAAACGCTGCTCGGCTTTACCCGCCAGCCCAAGGTCTCCGTGCTGTCGGGACGCATCGATCAGCATTGGGGAAAGGACGGACTGCGGCTGAATTATCGGCATGACGGGCTGGCGCGCGTTCTGATCGAAGGTGGCGCGCGCCCGTTGCTGCTGCTGATCGGCGACGACCAGGCGACGGAGCGCGTGTGGCGGCAGGACACCGATCGTGGCCCCGTGCTGCTGCTCGGCTCGCACCTGCTGCGCAGTGCGCATAACGATGGCGGCGCGCTGGCCCTGACCGGCGATACGGATTCGCAGACCGGCGCCGAGCTGTTCGCCGACGCGGCGCAGGTAAGCTGGAACGGGCAGTCCATGGCAACCGCCAAAACCGCATCCGGCAGTTTGGCGCTGACCTTGCCGTCGCCGCAGCCGATCACGCTGCCGGCGCTCGATCGCTGGACCAGCCGGGCCGGCGCACCGGAGATCGACCACAGCTTCGACGATCGCGCTTGGCGACTCGCCGATCGCACAACGACCGCCAGCATCACGAAACCGGGCTCGATGCCGGTGCTGTTCGCCGACGATTATGGCTTCCACACCGGCAACACCTGGTATCGCGGCCATTTCACGGTCGGCGCCGGCCGTAACGCGCCGGCGGGCGTCAAGCTCAACGTGATCAGCGGTGCCAACGGCGGCGCTTTCTCGGTGTGGCTGAACGGCCATTTTCTGGGCAGCGTATCGGGCAACGAAAGCGGGTCGTTCGGCTTTCCCGCCGAGATGATCGCCAAGGGCGACAATGTCGTATCGGTGCTCACCGTCGATATGGGGCATGAGGAGGATTACAACGCCAAAGGCGAGAACCGCACCGCCCGGGGCATCGTTGCAGCAAAACCGCTCGGCGCCGACGCCACGGCGATCACGTGGCGCCTTCAGGGAGCGATCGTCGGCACCGATCCACAGCGCGGACCGTATAATCTCGGCGGCCTCTACGGCGAACGACAGGGCTGGCCCGGCACACCGGGCAACGCCGCCTGGAAGTCCGCCACGCTGCCCGCTAACGCATTGCGATCGGCCGGCGTGACCTGGTATCGAACCGATGTGACGCTCGATCTGCCTGAGCGACAAGACAGCTCGCTCGGCCTCGAAATCAAGGATCCGCCCGGCCGCCATTACCGTGCGACGATCTTCGTCAATGGCTGGCAGATGGGCAATTACATCGCTGATCTCGGCCCCCAGCACAGCTTTCCGGTTCCCAACGGCGTGATCGATCCGCACGGCAAGAACAGCATTACGATCGCCGTGTGGAAGACCGATGATACCACCGGCGGTCTCGGCGCCGTGTCGCTGGTCAACTACGGGAGCTATGGATCGCCCGAGCTCGCAAGAAATAGCCGGACCCCACGCGGGCAAAGAGCAGCAGTGCTTGCACCCGCTCCGGCGGACTCCATCCGGGCGCGATACGGTGCCACCGCCAGCAGCTCCGCGAGCGCTGTCGCCGTTTTTTCCGATCACGATCGAGCAGGCGAAATGACGCGCGCGAAGCCGTCCGACGAAGACGCGCCGGCGGCATGAACTGAACGAGCCGGCCGTCAACACAGCCGGGCCCGTCCCGCCCCTGGTGCTCGCTCACATACGAGCGCGCGTTAGATTAGAACTTGAAACGCACACCCGCATCGAAGCGAGAGCCATAATTGTCATAGGCCCTCAGCTCGTTGCTGTAGCAGGCCTCGGTCATGTATTTCGCATTGAAGATGTTCGTCCCCTCGACGAATATCTGGGCGTTGCGCGTGACGTCATAGGAAATATTGGCGTCGAACTGGCCATAACCGCGCACGAACAGCGGCTCGCTGCCATAGCCCTGCGCGATCGACGAGAGGAAGCGATCGCGGTGGTTGTAGGTGATCCGTGCCGAGATGCCGTATTTCTCGTAAAACAGCGTCGCGTTTTGCGAATTGCTGAGACCGACGACGGCGAACCGCTCTTCGGGTGAAACATTGGCGAACGTGCGATTGGTTTTCACGAAAGTCGCGTTGAGCTGGGTGCCGAAGCCGCTGAGAAAGCCGGGCAGCCAATCGAACGTATGGACCGCGCTGAGCTCGATCCCACGCACATTGGCGGCATCGGCGTTGCGTGGCCGGGCCGTGGCGAACGTCGCCTCATTCGGCCCCGTGATGAATCCGCCGACCGGCAGACCGCTCTCGTTGGCGATCGGCACGACTTCGTTTTCGATCGTGGTAACGATGAAGTCGTCGATGTGCTTGAAGAACACCGCCGCCGACAAGGTCGTGGTGCGCGTTGGATACCATTCCATCGAGGCATCGAAGTTGGTCGATTTGTAGGGCTTCAAATCGGCATTGCCGCCGCTCGCCTGAAGACTTGCCGGACGCGTCACGTCATAGGATGTAACGGGTCGCAGATCGTTGAGCTCGGGCCGCGTCAAGGTCTTCGATCCGGCCAACCTGAAGACCACGGTCCGGCCGAGATTGAACTTCAGATTGAACTCGGGAAGAAACTCGCTGTAGCTGTCGCGCGCATCGACCGGAACATATTCGCCGTCGTTCTGGAAGACCGCATTGTAGATCGTCGGATCACCCGGGACGGACAGAAGGTCCAGCAGCGCGCGCTGCTGCGAGTGCGATTTCAGCTCGGTATAAACGTAACGACCACCGATGTTGAGGAACCAGGGAACGCCAGCCACGTCGCCCTTGAAATCGGCGGCGACATAGCTCGAATAGACCTGTTCCTGAACGGAATCGCTGGGATTGCGGACGGCGTCATAGCCGTGGCCATCGGATTGATCGGCGAAGTCGGCAGCCGATGTGCCCGCCGGCAAGCCTAGCGCAACGTCGCGTGCGGCAAGCTCTTCGGGGCTCGCCAGGAACGCCAGATACGCGTTAGGATCGTATTGGAAGAATGTGTGAGGCACATCTCCGCCCGAGCCGATGCTGCCAACCGTAAACGGGCTGAGCAGCGACGGATCGGTAGCAGTGATATAGCCGCCGTAGAAGTTGCTGACGCCGAACGTGCTGGCGCTGGTGTTGACACGCCGGCGGCTCGAATAGTCGAGACCGAAGCGGATGGCGTCGAGCAAGCCGCCGTCGGATTTCCATTCGGTATCGAGCTTGAGCTCATAAACCCGTTCGGAGACATCGTTGCCCGCGCGTTGCGCCAGATGGGTGCGGGCCAGGCTGGGATCGGTCAACGCGTCAGGCGAGAATCCGGAGATCGTCGGCAGGCCATTTCCTTCCGGCGCGGCGTAGCTGTAGGTCGTCGGGACGCCGGTGACCGTGAAGAAGCTTTTGCCGGCGCCGGCGTTCTTTGCCCTGGATGTCGTCGCGTCGAGGACGATGTGCATCTGATCGCTCGGATGCCAGTCGGTATTGAAGCCGACTTCGTACGTCGTCGTATCGCGAACGCCCGACGAATTGATCATATCGGCGTTGCCGTTGGTCGTCAGCGACGTCACGGTGCGGTTGTCGTCGATCGTGGCGGCAGTGTATTGCGACGGCTCGAACCACAAGCCGAGCGAGTGGTTGTCCGCATCCGATTTGAACTTGTTGTACAGCCCGTCCAGCGTGAAGACCAAATCCTCGGTCGGCTTGAATTGCCCGACCAGCGTCGCACCAAGCCGCGTCCGCACGTCACGCGAGTTGTTGACGTTGATGTTTTGCGAGGCAGTGACGTCGCTGTAGATCGGATCGTCGGCCGGACCGACATTGACATGCGGAAGATAGCCGTCGGAGGTCACGCTGTTGATCGACGCGATGCGCTTCTGATAGGATAGCGACGCCAGCAAGCCGAAGCGGCCATCGTCGAAGGTATCGCTGAGCAAGCCGAAAGCCTGTGGCGTTACATCTTTGTTGTTCTGCTCATAATTACCCTTGAGCGTCACGATGCCCTTGAATCCGTGCAAGTCGAACGGGCGCAGCGTGTGTAGATTGATCGTCGCGCCAATTCCCCCGTCCTGGAACTGCGCCAGCGACGTCTTGTACACATCGGCGCCGCTGATCAGCTCGGCGGCGAGCAGATCAAACGAGAATTCGCGGCCGTAATTATCCGAGGCGAGGCTGCGGCCGTTGACGAGAACGGTGTTGAACTGGGGCCCGAGACCGCGGACCGAGACGAACTGGCCTTCGCCGTTGTTGCGATCGATCGACACCCCGGGGATGCGCTGGAGCGATTCCGCGACGTTGGCGTCGGGGAACTTGCCAAGATCCTCCTGCGTGATCGAATCCTGCACGATGTCGGCGTTGCGCTTGAGCGCCGCCGCCGATGCGAGACTGGCCCGGATGCCGGTCACCACAATGTCCTGGGATTGCTCGCCGGGGACGGGCACCGATGCCTGGGGTGTTGCCGGCGCGGAAGCGCTTGCGTCGGGCGTCGCCTGACCATCGGTGTCGTCAGTTTGCGCGAGCGCGCTGGTCGAGAGCATCGCGATGCCGAGCGCCACGGCGCTGGCGGCGAGCCGGATGTTGGCTTTATAAACGGCGCGGCCTGTGGGTTTCATCATGCCTCCCCTTCCCCATGTATGCGTCGGCTTATCTGATTTGACCGACTGACATTATTTGTCATACTAAACTCTCGATCGAGTGATCAAGTGCTAATTTGCGGTTGCCAGCCGCCACGAGACGGCCGAAATCGTGTGGCGCCGCCCAAGCCGGCGATGGAGAGAGAAACAGCGATGCCTTCAGATGCTGGCGATGACGACCGCAGCCCACCGTTTCGGGTCGTCGTCGTGGGCGGCGGAACGGCGGGATGGCTGACCGCGGCGCGCATCGCGGCAAGCAATCCCGCCGGCACGGGCAATGTCTCGATTACGTTGGTGGAGTCCGCCGCTATTGCCCCGGTCGGCGTCGGCGAGGGCACCTGGCCGACGATGCGCAACACCCTCGCCCGCATCGGCATCGCCGAAGCCGACTTCATCAGCGCGGCCGACGCGACGTTCAAACAAGGCGCCAAGTTCGTCGGCTGGACGGATGGCTCCGCGGCCGATGCCTATTACCACCCGCTCAATCCGCCCGCCGGCGCGGGTGAGGTCGATCTCGGCGCTCATTGGCAGGCGCACGACACGGGTCGCGACTCCGACTTCGCGCACAGCGTGGATTTTCAAGCGGCGCTCTGCGATGCCGGATTGGCGCCCAAGGCGATCACCAGCCCGCAATTCCGCGGCATCGCCAATTATGCGTACCATCTGGATGCTGCGAAGTTCGCGATTCTGCTCAAGGATCATGCCGTCGGTCAGCTCGGCGTGGAGCATATCGTCGATGACGTCGCCGACGTCGATCAGAACGAGGATGGCGACGTGGTTCGTCTGAAATGTGCGTCCGGCAGGGAGATCGAAGGCGACTTGTTCGTCGATTGCTCGGGCTTCCGGGCAAGGCTCATCGGGCAGGTTTACGGTGTGCCGCTGATCGATCGAAGCACCATCCTGTTTCCGAACAGGGCGCTCGCGATGCAGGTTCCCTACGACGCCGACGATGCGCCGATCGCCTGCCAGACGATCTCGACGGCGCAGGACGCCGGCTGGATCTGGGACATCGGCCTGTGGTCACGGCGCGGCGTCGGCTACGTCTATTCGAACGCCCACACCAGCGATGAGGCGGCCGAAGACACTTTGCGGCGCTATGTGGGGCCGCGAGCGCGCGGGCTGAATTGCCGGCGGCTCGACATCAATGCCGGCCAGCGTCGATCCTTCTGGCAAAACAACTGCGTTGCGATCGGCCTCTCCAGCGGTTTCCTCGAGCCGCTGGAGGCCTCGTCGCTGGTGCTCGTCGAGGTCGCCCTGAATGCGATCGCGGACCGACTGCCGCGCTCCCGCAGCGCGATGAAGGTCGCCGCGAAACAGTTCAACGCCGCTTTCGATCATCATTGGGACCGAGTGATCGAATTCCTCAAGCTCCACTATGTGCTGACGCAACGGACAGACACCGCCTTTTGGCGCGACAATCTGGAGCCTTCATCCATCCCCGATTCGCTCCAGGAGCGCTTGGCGATGTGGCGCGACGTATCGCCGGGTGTCCAGGATTTCGCGCATTCGCCGGAGGTGTTCTCCTGGCCGAGCTATCAGTATGTCATTCATGGCATGCGCTATCCGACCCGCTATGGGCGCTCACCACGGACCGCGGCCGGTCAGGCGGCCGAACGGCAGTGGCTCGACCGCGCCGCGACCGCTCGCGTTCAAGCGCTCGCTCAAATGCCCTCGCATCGCGACTTGATTCGTGCCGTCCGCGAGCACGGGCTGCAACGCATATGACCAATATCGTCGATCTTAGCGGGCCCAGGCACGGTCACCTTTGTCTTTCGCCCGAGCCCACCGGCGCCGATCAGAACCTGGCGCTTCTCGGTCTTTCCGAAATTCCGCTCGCGGTGACAGACTATCCGATCTGCTTCGCGAAGGATCGCACGACGGGTGCATTCGACGTCGTCGTCCTCCTTGGCTTCTCAGATCGGCGAAACGTCTTTTGGCGAAACGAGCAATGGCGCGCGATCTATGTGCCTGAATCGATCGTGGTCGCACCATTTCGGTTGTCGCCGGGAAGCGCGATCGGACTGGCGGTCGATGAGGACAACCCGCGCCTTGGCGCGAGCGGGCACCGGCTATTCGACGACGCCGGCGCGCCGACCGTGGTCGCGACGACCATGCGCGATCGTTTGCAGCATCTGGTGGCAGACGTCGCGGCTGCCCGGTCGATGGCGACACGCTTCGCCGACCTGGCGCTCATCCGCCCCCTCGCGCTGGCGGTTCGCCGAGACGGTCGGCCGCCGCACGATGTCGAGGGCCTCTACAGCCTCGATGGGAACGCATTGGCGGGACTGTCCGACGAGCAGGTCGTTGCGCTTTTTCGCACGGGCCATCTCGCTGCGGCCAGCCTGATCGTCGCCTCGCTCGGCCAGCTCGAGCGGCTCAGGCAGCTCGAGGAGAGGCAGGGCGACGGGTCTGCCCTGACCTTGGATGCGCGATTGGCGTAGCACCGTCGGTAAATATGCCGTCCGACAGCCGGGGACGCTCAGCGCGCCGGGGCGCGATCCAGTTCGCCGCAATGGCCGGTCGATGACGGGACTGCCGGGGCCGCCGCGGCGCTTGTCCGCGCTGTCCCCGGCCGATAGCGTTGCTCGATATGCCCCGCGAGATCTTCGGGATAGAAATACACTTTGCGCAGATCGCCCCGGGCATATCGCGCCACCTGATCGTCGAAATGGGATGAGCGCGGATCGCCGCTTTCGCCGCCCGCCGATACCGCCCAGGCGCTCACCTTCTTCCCGAAATCGACGACCGCGACGAAGCTGTTGCCGCTGGTGCCATAGTGGCACCGGGTATGCGTGTCCTTCTCGACGCCGAACGAGGCGAGCGATCCCCAACGATTCGACGTGAAGGCGATCGGCAGGCTCGGCCGCGCGTCACTGAAGGTTTCGTCGATGCTGTCGGTGGTGCGCTGGTAACGATTGATGCGGCCCCAGCCCACGCGCCAGCCGCCGAAATCACGGGTCAGCCGATCGACCGCAGTATCGAGTGCGGCGATCCGCTGGGCGTCGGTGGTCCGCTGCGCCAGATACTCGAACGTCGAGACATGCGCCTTATCCGCCGCATCGGCGACCGCATCCCACATCGCTTCGCCCCAGAACACCGCCAACGAGGTCGGCTGCGAATCGATCGACCAGCGCCGATCCCACGCCGCCAGCATCGCTGCCGGCGCCGCAAGCTTGACGCGCGACGGATCGCCGGCGGGCAGCCGGGCGAGCGCCGCCGTGAGCGCCGGGATCTGCGGATCGAAGAACGGCAGATACGAATCGAATGCAAGCGCCGTCAGCGATTTCGGCGTCATCTCGCGGGTATCGGGCAGCAGCGACAGCAGGTGCGTGCCGCGGGGATTCTCGCCGAACTGATCCATGTAGCGCGGAAAATCGCGCGCCTTGGGGCTTTGTGCGCCGGCGGCGACCCATGGCCAATCGTTGGTGTTGAACACCCAGCCGTTGGTTGGCGACCGGATGTCGGGGATTTGCGACAGCGGATGCAGACCGCGCCAGTCGGTCGCCGGATCGCTGCCGTCGACGGGGCGGGTGTAGTCGAATCGGTCGTCGCGGATGGGCACGAACTGCGGGTGGAGATAGGCGATTTCCCCTTTGTCGTCTGCGAAGATCGTGTTGTTCGACGAATTGGCCTTGGCATCGGCAATGCGCAGATAATCGGCATAATCGCTTGCCTTGGTGCGTAGATAAGATTGCTGCAGCGCGGCGATCGGGCGGTTCATCAGCGCGAGCGCGATCCATTTTCCGTCCGCGGTGCCGACGATCGGGCCGTGGTGGGTGGCATAGGTCGTGAAGGTTCGCGTCGCCACCGTGCCGTCGGCGCGGCGGTAGGCGATGTCGATCGTCTTTGTCGTCACGGGGCGCAGATCGTCGCCATAGCGATAGAACAGGCGGTCGCCCTTGCTGACGATCGTCTCGGCAAACTCGTCGATATTGTCGACCCCGCTCGAGGTGTGCATCCAGCCGACATGGCGGTTGAAACCCTGGTAGATGAAGAGCTGGCCCCAGGTGACGGCGCCATAGGCGTCGAGCCCGGCATCGCTCGACATCTGAAGCTCGGAGCGGAAATAGAATGAGGTATGCGGGTTGATCCATAGCAGCGCATGGCCGTCGGCCGAGCGCGCGGGCGCAATGGCGATTCCGTTCGATCCCGTCGGCTCGGCGAAGAACCGCGGCTGCTGCATCGCCAGCTTGGGCGCGGCCTTGTCATAAAAGGCGCGCAGCCGATCGAGCGGCACACCGCGCTCGATGTCGCCGCCGATGCTGCCTTCGGAGAAGGCCAGCGCCATCCACGGCTGGTAAGGGGTGATGACGTGCGACTGCACCGCGGGGTGCGTGGCGAGATAGTAGTTGAGCCCATCGGCCCAGGCATCCATCAATTGCCGGAGCCAGGCGGGGCTGCGCGCATAATCGCGCTGCAGCTCGGCGGGATCGAGAAACAGCCGCTGGCGCAAATCGCGCCATACCGCGTCCTCGCCCTCATATTCGGCGGCGCGGCCCAACGCGTTGAGGTAATTGGTCTCGACGCGGTTATAATCGTCCTCGGCCTGGGCATAGATCATGCCGAACACCGCGTCGGCATCGGTCTTGCCGTGGACGTGGGCGATCCCCCAGTCGTCGCGGATGATCGAGACGCGCGCCGCCGTCGCGCGCCAGCGATCGACATCCGCTCGCGATGCGCGCGCCGGCGCGAGTGTGACGCCGACAAGCGCGCAAGCCATCACAAGACGGATCAGCATCCCGCCGATCGATCTCGCGTCGGCGCACTGCGCGGCAACGCCGTAATGCCCCCGCTGCGCGGCGTCGATCATAGCTCCTCCCAACAGCTGACGTGCCGACGATAGAAGAAACTTGTTCGCTGTCAAATTAAGTCATATATATTCCGACGTCACTAAGCGGCCCACGTCACGGTCGCGCATCGGGGAGCAGCGCTGTCTATGGGTATTGGTCTGCGCAGCATCGCGATCCCCGATTTCGGCGCCACGGCGGACCCGCCGGCGATCCCGGCATCGACCTATCTGGCGCGCTGCCGCGCCGCTTATGCCGCGGCGGGCACGACGTGGCTCGCCGTCTATGCCGACCGCGAGCATTTCGCCAACATCATGTATCTCAGCGGATTCGAACCCCGTTTCGAAGAGGCGCTGATGCTGATCGGCGCCGATGATCGCCACGTCATCGTCACCGGCAACGAATGCCTTTCCTATACCGTGAAATCGCCGCTGCCGGCGCTCGACGCGCGGCTTAGTCAGTCGCTGAGCCTGCTCGGCCAGGATCGCACCGTCCACCCTCGGCTGACCGATGTGTTGCGCGGTGTCGGCCTCACCCCCGGCGACAGCGTCGGGCTGATCGGTTGGAAATATCTCGAGCCCGAGGAGTGGGATGACGACGATCGGCCCTTCTACGTTCCCGACTTTTTCGTGCGGGCACTCCGCGCCGTGGTCGGCGCGGATCAGCTCCATGACCGCACCGAGCTGATGCTTCACCCCGAAACGGGCTTGCGGTCCTATGTCGATGCCGATCAGATCGCGGTCTTCGAACACGCCGCGATGCGCGGATCGGAGATGGTTTGGCGGATCCTGTCGCAGGTCCGCGTCGGCGATACCGAGCGGGAGGCTGCCGGCCGGATGGGCTATCAGGGCGATCCGTTCAATGTCCATATGATGTTCGCGTCGGGCGGCACGGGCGATGGTCCGATAATCGGCTTGTCGAGCCCCTCCGGGCGGCGGATCGCGCACGGCGACGGCGCGACGACGGCGGTCGGCCTATGGGGTGGGCTGACGGCGCGAGCCGGGTTGGTGGCCACCGAGAACGACGAGTTCGTGGCGATCGCCCAACGCTATTACGAAGGATTGGCGTGCTGGTATGCGACCGCGTCGCTCGATGTGACCGGCGGGACGATCGTCGCCGCCGTCGCCGAAACGCTCGGCCGGGGCGGCCTGCGATCGCTGCTCAACCCCGGCCATCTTACCGGGCACGAGGAATGGTCGAGCTCGCCGATGCGCCCGGGTTCAGCCGACCGCATCCGTTCGGGCATGCACATGCAGGTCGACATCATCCCGACGCCGATGCCCGATGGCTGGGCGTTGAATTGCGAGGACGTGATCGTGTTCGCCGACGAAACACTGCGCGACGATCTTGCATCGCGTCATCCGCAGGTCGCGGCGCGGATCGACCGACGACGCGCGTTCATGCGCGACGTGCTCGGCATCGCCGTGGCCGATTGCGTCCTGCCCTTGTCATCGACGCCGATGTGTCTTGCGCCGCTCTGGCTATCCTGTGACAAGTTGATCGCGTTCGATTAAGCGGCGCGTTTCCGCTGAAGGCGATGCACGTTTTCGCGCCGAAGAAAGACCGATGATATGCACGTTGATGCCACGACCCTGAATTCGAGCGATCCGATGCCTGCGAACGCCGCGGCGCACGGCGTCGATGCGCCCGATCTGCGCTGGTTCGTGTTCATCCTGTTCTTCATTTTCGGCGGCATCACCAGCCTGAACGACATCATCATCCCCAAGCTGAAGGGGCTGTTCACGCTCAGCTATGCCGAGGCGATGCTGGTGCAATCGGCGTTCTTCGGCGCTTATCTGATCCTGTCGCTGCCGGCCGCGGCGATCGTCCAGCGCCGCGGCTATCTGCGCACCGCGGCAATCGGCCTGGCGACCATGACGGTGGGCTGCCTGCTGTTCGTGCCCGCCTCGAGCCTGGGCATATTCGCGCTGTTCCTGCTGGCACTGTTCGTGCTCGCGGCCGGCATCACCATCGTCCAGGTCGTCACCAACCCGCTGATCTCGCTGCTCGGGCCGCCGGCGACCGCGCATAGCCGGCTGACCTTCGCTCAGGCGTTCAACTCGCTCGGCACCACCATATTCCCGTTCGTCGGCTCGATCTTGATCCTTGGGAAACTCAAGTCGATCGATCCCGGCGCGCTCGATAGCGCGGCGCTTGCCGCCTACCGCACCGCCGAAACGCGTACCGTCGTCCACACCTATCTCGGGCTCGCCGCCGCGCTCATTATCGTCGCAGCGGTCGTTTGGCTGCGTCGCAATCGGCTGAAGGAAGATCTCGTCCGCGAGAATATCCTGGGGTCGTTCACGCTGCTCAAACGCCCGCGTTTTTCGTTCGGGGCGCTGTGCATCTTCCTGTATGTCGGCGCCGAGGTCGCGATCGGATCGCTGATCGTCAATTATCTGATGCAGGCCGATACGCTCGGTCTCGCCGAGCAGGCCGCGGGCAAGCACGTGCCGTTCTATTGGGGTGGCGCGCTGATCGGCCGGTTCATCGGTGCCGGCCTGCTGCGCCTCGTGTCACCGGGCAAGCTGCTGGCCACCGTCGCCGCGGGATCGATCACGCTGATCCTGATCTCCGCCAACACCACCGGGCTGGTTTCGGGCTGGTCGCTGCTGGCGATCGGCTTGATGAACTCGATCATGTTCCCGACCATCTTCAGTCTGGCGAGCGAAGGGCTCGGCAAGCGCGCTGCCGAAGGCTCCGGAATCATCTGCATGGCGATCGTCGGCGGCGCGGTAATCCCGCCGTTGACCGGCCATCTCGCCGATCTCAGCGGGCTGCACTTTGCGCTTGTCCTTCCCGCCGCCTGCTATGCGACGATCGCCGCCTTCGGCCTGTTCGCCCGCCGCCCGGCCGAGCTTTCCTGATCAGGGGCGCATGGGGTGATGGCCGGCTTGTAGGAGAAGTTCGAGCGCACCTTCGATCAGCTGGCGCATCAGCGTGCCGGCCAGGGCCGCGTCGCCGCCAACGATCGCATCGGCTACCGCCTTGTGATCGTCCGCGCTGGCCCGCGGCACGCCCTTATATTCGTTGGTGCGGCGGATCGAGAAGCGTAGCGTCGTCTCGGTGAGATCGGTGAATTGCCGCATCAGGCGATTATTGCTCGCCTCCAGCACGGCGACGTGAAACGCGATATCGGCATCGAGCGCATCGCCGGCGCTGCCGTCCGCCGCATACATGCGCTTGATCGCCGTCATGATCTTCTGCCGCTGCGGCCCCGTCGCGCAATAAGCGGCCAGCGTCGCCGCGCGCGGCTCGATCGACATGCGGATTTCGGTGAAATCGATCAGCAGATCGATCGAAAATTCGCGCTGAAGCATCCACCGCAGCACATCGGGATCGAGCAGGTTCCAGTTTTCCTCGGGCTGGACGACGGTGCCGGCGCGCTTGCGCGCGAGCAGCAGCCCCTTTGCCGTCAGCATCTTGACCGCTTCGCGCAGCACCGGGCGGCTGACCTCATATTGCCGGCAAAGATCGGCCTCGACCGGAAACGGCCGCTGCGTCGAATAATATTGCGTAACGATCGCCTGGCCGAGATCATCGACGATCCGCGCCGTGAGATTGCGATCCTTGGGCGCAGCGGCGGCGGCGTCGGCCGCGTGCGGCTGCGGCGGCGGCGACGCGGCCTTCGCCTTGCGACGCGTGGCGGACGTCGTGCTCTTGCCGGTTGGCGGCGTCATCCGGCGAATGCCCGGGCGGCAAGCCCGGTCTGGCCGGTTTCGACCTCGAACAGGCACCCTGCCGCCGTGCCGGCTCCATCGTCCATCGCCGCCGAGGTGACGAACAGCCGGTCGAGCGCCACGCCGGCAAAACAGCAACTGGTGATATTGGCGGCCGGCAGCGCGATCGATCGATCGAGCGCACCATCGGCCGTGAACCGGCTGACGCGGCCGCCCGCCCAATGCGCGATCCATAACCCGCCGTCGCGATCCACCGTCATGCCGTCGGGAAATCCCCAATCCTCCTCGAAGCGGATGAAGGCCTGCTTGTCGGCAAGCGCACCGTCCGCCTCGAGCGTGAAGCGATAGACCGTTCGGATCGCGCTGTCGCTATGATAGAAATGCGCGCCGTCCGGGCTGAAGGCAGGGCCGTTGGTGACGCCATAGCCGTCATCGTGGCGCGACACCGACAGATCGGGATCGAGCCGATAAAGCGCGCCCTTCGATTCGGGCGACCCGTCGCTCTTGGTGCCAAGCCACAGCCGGCCGCGATGATCGACCTTGGCATCGTTCAGGCGATTGTCGGGGCGATCGGGTTCGGGATCGACGATCGGCTCGATCACGAACGGATCGAGCGCCAAGCGGGCGACACCGCTGGCCAGGCCGATCAGGAAATCCTCGCGGTCGGCGCGTTCGACGATCCAGCCGATCGGCTCGGGCATCGGCCAGCTTTCGATCGCGCCCGTCGCAAGGCTGAACGACCAGAGTTTCGGCGCGAGAATATCCACCCAGAACAGACAATTGAGGCGCGCTACCCAGAGCGGCCCCTCGCCAAGCCAATCGCGCGCGGCCCGATCGATAATGCCATACCTCACCATGGGTCGTCCTTGCAAAAACATATATGATAATAAATTGACCGCATTTCATCTTTACGTGTATCGAATGCAAACGGCGAGTAAATCATGCGCCGGGCGGGGAGGAAAATGATCATCACGCGGCGTCACTGTCTGGCGGGCATCGGCGCCTCGGCGGTCGCCGCGCTGCCCGGCTGTGCACCACACCGCGACGGCGTGCGGATCGGCTTCATCGTCAAGCAGCCGGAAGAGCAATGGTTCCAGGACGAGTGGACCTTCGCGGGCGAAGCCGCGCGTGCGAAGGGGTTCGATCTGATCCGCATCGGCGCCGAGGACGGCGACCGCGTGCTGGCGGCGATCGATACGCTGTATGCGAAATATGCCCAGGGCTTCATCATCTGCGCGCCCGATCCGCGGCTGGGGCCGGCAATCCTCGAACGCGCCGATGCCGACGTGCTGAAGGTGATGTCGGTCGACGACCGGCTGATCGGCGCGCATGGCGACCCGGTGACGGCAATCCCGCATGTCGGCATTTCGGCAATCGCGGTCGGCACGCTGGCCGGCACCGCGGCGGCCGAGGAAGCCGTGCGCCGCGGCTGGAACAAGGCGGACATCGGCGTGCTGCGGATCGCCTATGACAGCCTGGAGACGGGCCGCGAGCGCACGATCGGCGGGCGCGACGCGCTGATCGCCGCGGGGGTTCCGGCGGCCAACATCTTCGATGCGCCGCAGCGCACCACCGATACCGAAGGCGGCTTCACCGCGGCCGATCCGCTGCTGACCGCGCATTCGGCAATCGCGCACTGGATCATCCTCGGCCTCAACGACGAAGCCGTGCTGGGCGGCGTGCGCGCGACCGAGGGGCTGCGCATCGCCGCCCGCGACGTGATCGGCGTCGGCATCGGCGGATCGGAGACGGCGATCGCCGAATTCTCGAAAGCCGGCGTCACCGGTTTCTACGCCTCGGTGCTGCTCAGCCCGCGTGCGCATGGCTATGACACCGCGGTGGCGATGTATGACTGGATCGCGCACGGCCGCCGCCCGGCGCCGGTGACATATACCACCGGCACGCTGATCACCCGCGCCAATTTCCGCGCGGTCGTCGCGCGCGAGGCGGCATGAGCGCGCTGCTGTCGTTCCGCGACGTCGGCAAGCGATTCCCCGGCGTCGTCGCGCTGGACGACGTCAGCTTCAGCGTCGCACCCGGGGAAATCCGCGGGCTGATGGGCGAAAACGGCGCGGGCAAATCGACGCTGCTGAAAATCCTGTCGGGCCAATATGTCGCCGACGACGGCGGGCTGCTGATCGATGGCCGCGACGCGCGCTTCGGCACGCCGCGCGACAGCGCCGCCGCCGGCATCGCGATCATCCATCAGGAGCTGCAACTCGCCCCCAATCTGAGCGTCGCCGAGAACCTGCTGCTCGGCGCCTTGCCCAGCCGGCGCGGCTTCGTCGATCGCGCGGCGCTGATGGCCAAGGCGCGCGGCATTCTCGCGCGGCTCGGCGAAGCGATCGATCCCGAGGCCCGGGTCGGCAATCTGCCGATCGGGAAGCGCCAGATGATCGAGATCGGCCGGGCGCTGCTGCGCGACGCCCGCATCATCGCGTTCGACGAGCCGACCAGTTCGCTCAGCGCGCGCGAGACCGATACGCTGATGACGATCATCCGCGGCCTGGCCGACGACGGCTGCGCGATCCTCTACGTCAGCCACCGCATGGAGGAAGTTTTCGCGCTGACCCATTCGGTGACGGTGCTGCGCGACGGCCGGCATGTCGGCGATTGGGCGGATATGCGATCGATCGACGAGGATGTGCTTGTCAGCGCGATGGCCGGACGAACGATCAGCGACATCTACGGCTATCGATCGCGCGCGACCGGCGACGCGATCCTGAGCGTGCGCGGCCTGCGCGGCCCGGGCCTGTCTGCACCGATCGATCTCGAGGTGAAAGCGCGCGAGATCGTGGGCTTTTTCGGCCTGATCGGCGCGGGCCGATCCGAATTGTTCAAGCTGCTGTACGGCGCGGCGGCAGCGACGGCCGGAACGGTGGCGGTCGATGGTCGCCGATTGTCGCTTCGCTCGCCGCGACAGGCGATCGCCGCGGGCATGGCGCTGTGCCCGGAGGACCGCAAGGACGAGGGGATAGTGCCCTTGGCCGGGGTGCGCGAGAATATCGCGATCGCGCGGCGCAACCTCGGTGCCAACACGGCGCTGATCGATCGCCGCGCCGAGCAGCACGAGGCGCGCGAGCTGATCGAGGCGATGCGGATCAAGACGGCGTCGGCGGAGACCGCGCTCGCCACCTTGTCCGGCGGCAATCAGCAAAAAGTGATCATCGCCCGCTGGCTCGCCGCCAAGGCCGGGATCATGCTGTTCGACGAGCCGACGCGCGGCATCGACGTCGGCGCGCGCAGCGAAATCTACGCGCAAATCTATCGCCTGGCCGAGGACGGCGCGACCGTGTTGTTCGCCTCCAGCGACCTGCCCGAGGTGATCGGCGTGGCCGACCGCATCGTGGTGATGCGCGAAGGCGCCATCGCCGGCATCGTCGATCGGGCCGACGCGACGCCCGACCAGCTGCTGAAGCTGGCGTTGCCCGACCGACTCGCGGTGACGCGATGACCGACCGCTGCTGGAGAATTTTTTGATGAACGCGCCGCGACTTCTGCGCAGCACCGGGCCGTTGGTGGTGCTCCTCATCCTGTTCGGCCTGTTATCGGTGTTCGTGCCCGATTTCTTCGGGCTGCGGAACATGCGCGGGCTGATCCTGTCGGTCACGCTGGTCGGCACGATCGCCACCACGATGATGCTGGTACTGGCGCTGCGCGAAGTCGATCTGTCGGTCGGCTCGATCACCGCCTTGTCGGGCGTGCTGACCGCGGTGGTGATCGGCGCGACCGGCAGCGTCTTCATCGGTGTCGTCGCCGGGCTGCTCGCCGGCGCGATGGTCGGCCTGTTCAACGGCATGGTGACGGCGTGGTTCAAGCTCAATTCGCTGATCGTGACGCTGGCGACGATGGAAATCGTGCGCGGGCTCGCCTTTCTGGTGTCGGGTGGCGAGGCGGTGTCGATTCCGGCCGAACGCTTCTACCGGATCGGCTCGGGCGCGCTGCTGGGGATCAATTATCCGATCTGGGTGATGATCGTGTGCATGGCGATCTTCGGCGTGGTGCTCAATCGCACCGTGTTCGGCCGCAACGTGCTGGCGATCGGCGGCAATCCGGAAGCGGCGCGGCTGGCCGGCGTGCCGGTGGCGCGGGTGCGCATCACCGTGTTTGCCCTCCAGGGGCTGATCGCCGGGCTCGCCGGAATCATCCTCGCGGCGCGCATCACCAGCGGGCAGCCGAATACCAGCGTCGGGCTGGAACTCGCGGTCATTTCGGCCTGCGTGCTGGGCGGCGTTTCGCTGATGGGCGGGATCGCCTCGATCACCGGCGTGATCGTCGGCGTGCTGATCATGGGCGCGGCGCAGAACGCGCTCAACCTGCTCAACGTGCCGACCTTCTATCAATTCGTCGTGCGTGGCGGCATCCTGCTGTTGGCGATCATCTTCGATCGGCTGCGGCAATCCGGCGCGCTGTCGCGGGCGTTCGCCAGACGCCGTTCCCCCAACGAAGCTAGCTAAAGGGCACAGACGATCATGCGCAAGATCGCGACTATCGAGCATTTCCTGGTGCCGCCGCGTTGGGTGTTCGTGCGGGTGGAAACCGACGACGGGCTGGTCGGCTGGGGCGAAGCGAGCCTGGAAGGCCATGCCGAAGCGGTCGCCGGGGCGATGGCCGGCATTCGCGACCGGCTGATCGGGCAGGACGCCGGGCGCATCGAGGATGCCTGGCAGACGCTATATCGGCTGGGCTTCTATCGCGGCGGCCCGGTGCTGATGTCGGCGCTGTCGGGCGTCGACCAGGCGTTGTGGGACATCAAGGGCAAGGCGCTGGGTGTGCCGGTGGCGGATCTGCTGGGCGGCAGGGTGCGCGATCGGCTGCGCGTCTATGCATGGATCGGCGGCGATCGGCCCGATCAGGTCGCCGAGGCGGCGCGGGTGCGGCGCGACCAGGGATTCGACGCGGTCAAGATGAACGGCACCGAAGGGATGGGCTGGCTCGACAGCCCGTCGCTGGTCGACGCCGCGGTCGAGCGGTTGGCGCTCGTCAAGGACATCGGCATCGACGTCGCGGTCGATTTTCACGGTCGCGTCCACAAGCCGATCGCGCGGCAATGCCTCGCCGCGCTCGAACCGCTGCGGCCGCTGTTCGTCGAGGAAGTGCTGGCGAGCGAGCATATCGCGGCGATCGGCCAGATCGCCGGGCAGACCAGCATCCCGCTGGCGCTCGGCGAACGTCTGTATTCGCGCTGGGATTTCCTGCCGTTCTTCGAGAACGGATCGATCGACATCATTCAGCCCGATCTCAGCCACGCCGGCGGCATATCCGAATGCCGGCGGATCGCGACGATGGCCGAAACCTACGATCTCGGCTTCGCGCCGCATTGCCCGCTGGGGCCGCTGGCGCTCGCCGCCTGTCTCCAGGTATCGGCGGTGACGCTCAATTTCGTGATCCAGGAGATGTCGATCGGCATCCATTACAATCAGCCCGACGCCGATCTGCTCACCTACCTCGCCAATCCCGAAGTGCTGCGTGTCGAGAACGGCAGCGTCGCGGTGCTCGAGGGGCCGGGGCTCGGCGTCGAGATCGACGAAGCCGCGGTGCGCGAGGCCGCGCGGACGCCGCACGACTGGCGCAATCCGGTCTGGCGCGGGCCGGACGGCGGGCTGCAGGAATGGTAGGGCCCTTCTCGGGCAAGGTGGTGATGATCACCGGCGCGCTGGGCGGCATCGGACGCGCGGTCGCCAGCGCGTTCGCCGACGGCGGGGCATCGCTGTTCCTGATCGACCAGCGGGCCGATGATGACGGCTTCGTCGCCGAACTGGCCGCGGCCGGCGCCGGTGACGTCGCGCTGGCGGGGTGCGACGTCGGCGATGCCGATGCGGTCGCGGCCGTCACCGCGCAAGCGACGGCGCGGTTTGGCCGGCTCGATGTGCTCGTCAACGTCGCCGGCATGATGCCGTTCAAGCCGATCGACGCACTGACCGCGGCCGAGTGGCGCGCGGTGCTCGGCGTCAATCTGATCGCGCCGGCGCTGTTCACGGGGCATGCGCTCCGCGTGATGCCGGCGGGCAGCGCGATCGTGAACGTCGCCTCGGTCCATGCCCGGCGCACCTCGCCGCTGGTCGCGCCCTATGCCGCGTCGAAAGCCGCGCTCGTCAGCCTCACGCGCAGCACCGCGATCGAAGGCCGCGATCGCGGCATCCGCTGCAACGCGGTGCTGCCCGGCGCGATCGACACCGCCATGCTGCGGAACAGCCCCAACATCCGATCGGGCGCCGAGGTGATCGATCCCGCCGACATCGGCGATCCCGTCGATGTCGCCGCGCTGACCTGTTTCCTCGCATCGGACGCGGCGCGCTTCATTACCGGCGAGGACATCGTCGCCGATGGCGGCCGGATGGGACGATTGTGATCGCTCACGCCGCGTCGGTGGAAAACCGCAGCCGCGTTTCGGATACATAAAGCGCGCCGGGATCGAGCCGGGTCGACGGGAAGCCCGGTTGGTTCGGACTGTCCGGGAAATGCTGCGCCTCGAGGCACAGCCCGCTGCGCCGCGCGAACGGCGCGCCGTCGGCGGCGCGGAGCGTCCCGTCGAGGCCATCGCCCGAATAGAGCTGGAGGCCGGGCTGATCGGTCGCGATCTCGAGGATGCGGCCGCTGAACGGATCGTGGAGTCGCGCGCCGCGGCCCGACGCGGTCAGCGCAAGGCAATGGTTGAGCCCGCCGCCACGGATCCGATCGATGACGTCGAGCGCGTCGCCGAGCCGCACCGGCGCGCGGAAATCGAACGGCGTGCCCGTCACGTCGGCGAGCTGACCGAGCGGCAGACCGGCGGCGTCGATCGGTGCGTAGCGATCGGCATCGACCGAAAGGATATGGCCGGCGATCGACGATCCGGCGACGCCGGCCAGGTTGAAATAGCCATGGCTGACGAGATTGACGTGCGTCGGCCGATCGGTTCGGGCGATGTAGCGGATCGTCAATTCGTCGGGCGCGCTCAGCACGAAATCGGCCGATGCCGAGAGTAGCCCGGGATAGCCCTGATCGCCGTTCGCGCTGACGAGGCTGAAACGGATGCCGTCGGCGATCGGTTCGGACGACCAGATCCGCCGATCGAAGCCATGCTTGCCACCATGGAGGTGATTGCCGTTCTCGTTGGCGCTAAGCGCAAAGCGCTCGCCATCGATCGTGAAGCCGGCGCCGGCGATGCGATTGGCATATCGCCCCACCGTCGCGCCGAAATAGGGAGCGGCGCGGCGATAGCACGCCGCATCGTACCGCGCCGGATCGGCCCAGCCGAGCAGCACATCGGCCTGCACGCCGTGACGATCGGGCGCCCCGATCGCCATCAGCGTCGCGCCGAGGCTGCTCAGCCGAACGGTGATGCCGGCATCGGCGTGCAGCACATGCGCGGCCGCCTCGCGACCGTCATGCAAACGGAGTGGCGCGGTCGAGAGTTGGATCATGGCCGGTGGCATGCAAAAAATTGGCCGCGGAATCGAGGTGATTCCGCGGCCATGAGGGGAGACTCAGAAGGTGGCGCGAACGCCTGCCGAGATGCGGCGGCCGGTATCGTCGAGCTCGATGAGCCGGTCCTCGTAGCGCGAATAGCTGCGCTGATGCTCGTTGGTGAGGTTGACCGCCTCGGCGAACACCGCGAAGTTCTTGGTCAGCTGGACGCTGCCGCTCAGATCATATTGGCCATAGCCACCGACATTGGTCGGCTCGCCATTGAGGCCAAAAGTGCTCTGCAGGAACTTGGCCCGCCAATTATAGGCGCCGCGCAGCTGGATCGGCCCCTTTTCGTAGAACAACACGACGTTGGCGGTGTCCGACAGCCCCTCGACGTTGAAGATCTGCGTGCTGAGCGACGGATCGAAGCTGGTCGAGCTGTTGACCTTGGTGTAATTGGCCGAGAAGCCGAGCCCGTCGAACGGCGCCGGCAGGCTATCGAACGTATATTGTACCGCCGCCTCGAACCCATAGACCTTGGATTTGTTGGCGTTGACCGGGCGCGTGACGAGGAATGGGAAATTGTACAGCTCCTCGGGCATCGTCACCGACGAAACGAAATTGTCGATCCATTTGTAGAAGCCGGCGATGCTGATGTAGCTCGCCTTGCCGATGTAGTAATCGGCCGCCAGATCGGCGTTCCACGCGAGATACGGCTTGAGCCCTGGATTGCCGCCGCTGATCGTGCTCGATTGCGGCGGGCGGAAGGTATAGCTGTCGCTGAGCGTGAGCTGCGACAGCGTCGGTCGGGTCAGCGTCCGCGAAACCGCGGCGCGCACGTCGAACTTGCTGGTCCAGTTGATCCGCCCGGTCACCGACGGCAGGAAATAACCGTAGTGATGGAGTTGCGAGACCGGCACCGGCGGGCTGAAATGCGCCACCGCGGCGGTCGGGTCGCCCGGATTCTGGGTGATGCCGAGCAGCTCGACCGAATTCCCCTTGGCCAGCGTGTCGGTATAGACGTAGCGGACGCCGGCGAGCGCACTCCACGAATGGCCGAGCCCGAAATCGCCACCAAGATCGGCCTGGGCATAGGCCGCCTCGGTGATCTCGCGCACCGACCCCGAGCCGCGCGGCACATAGACCGGCTTGAGGCTGTAGCCGTTGCCGGCATAGACCGCGAGAAATGCGGCTTCGGCCGCCGGATCGTTCTTCTGGCTGACCGCCGCGTCGGTGCCGTAATAGGCCGCCAGCGCCTTGGGATCGTAACTCAGCCAGCTCATCGGCGCGCCGCCGAGTACGCCGCCATCGTTGAACGTGCTGAACAGCGACGGATCGGCCTTGGCGAAATAGCCGCAATAGAAGCAGCCCTCGGGCTCGGGCGATTCGACCGCGAGGATCGATTTCTTGCGCCGCGTGCCGAGGATGCCGACCTTGATGTCGTTGAGCGCGCCTTCGAACTTCTGCGTCCAGTCCATGCGAAACTGATAGATGTCGTCGCTCACGCCGCTGCCGCGTTCGGAGCAGCAGTGCAGCACCGCGCGATCGGGATCGTCGGTCGGCAGGATGTTGGTGATCGTCGGCAAGCCGCCCGGATTGAGATCGAAGGTCGGATTGACGCCGCCGTTCTTCTCACCGACGACGTAATAGACTTGGTCGACGCGCTCGTGCGCGCGCGAGTGCGACAAATCGATGTTGAACGCGGTGCGATCGGACGGGGTATATTGGGTGTTGAAGCCGATCTGATAGGTCTGCGCGTCGCGCGGCGAATTGAACACGATATTATCGGTCGCGAGGCCGCCGCCGGTCGAGCGAACGAAGTGCGTCACCGTGCCCTCATCGTTGGCGGTGGCGTCGATCACATCGGCGGGATCGGTATAGAAGCCGATCTGGTTCGACCAGCTGTTGACCTTGAGCTGGGTGTAAAGCCCGTCGAGCTCGAACTTGAGGACGTCGCTGACCTTCCAGTCGATCGCCAGATCGGCGCTGAAGCGGGTGCGCGTATTCCGCTCGACCGTGGTGTTGTAGGTGCGCGGCAGTGCGACATTGGCGAGATCGGTCACGCCGTCGTCGTTGAAATCGAGGTCTTGCCCCGAGATCCAGCCGCTGGTGTTGACGTTGGTGAAGCGCGAGATACGCTTGTCGTAATCGACGCCGAGCGCGACACCGAACGTGTCGTCGGCGTTGGTGTCGGTGATCAACACCGAAGCGACCGGCGCGGCCTTGTCCGCCGTGCTGTCGATCTTGGCGGCGAAGCTCGAGGCGAGATGGAAGCCGTGATGATCGAGCGGGCGCACGGTGTGCAGGATCACGGTCGAGCCGATGCCGCCGTCCTGCTGGTCGGCGGTCGCACTCTTGAACACCTCGGCGTCGCTGAGCAACTCGGACGGCAGAACATCGAAGCTGAATTCGCGGCCCGAATTCTCTGTCGCGAGCAGGCGGTTGTTGAGCAGCACGGTGTTGAACTGCGGGCCGAAGCCGCGCACCGTGATGAACCGCCCTTCGCCGCCCGAACGGTCGATCGAGACGCCGGTGATCCGTTGCAGCGATTCGGCGACGTTCT
Source organism: Sphingomonas koreensis (assembly GCA_006438735.1). GTDB lineage: Bacteria > Pseudomonadota > Alphaproteobacteria > Sphingomonadales > Sphingomonadaceae > Sphingomonas > Sphingomonas koreensis_A. Next base: position 136,435 of record RCZF01000002.1, read on the forward strand.
GATCGGGGAATTTGCCGATGTCCTCCGCGGCGATCGAATCGACGACGCCGATCGTCTTGCGCTTGAGATCGAGCGCCTTGGACAGTGCGGCGCGCGTGCCGGTGACGATGATATCCTGCCCGGTGGCAACACCATTGGGATCGATCTGCGCGCCGGCCGGATCGGGCGTGACGACGGGATCGGCAGCGGGGGCCGATTGCGCCGGAGCGACGTCCTGCGCCTGCGCCACGCCGGCCAGCAAAGCCATGCCGCCCGCGCCCGCCAGCCATCTGATGCTACGCCTTGTGGAAATCATTGCCCTCTCCTGAACCTAGCTCCCCGCCACTTGAGTGGCTGAATAACAAATATGATATTAATGTCGCCTCGTCCAGATTTTTTTGGTGCGTCCGTCTTGTCGGCGCGAGCGGGGACGCACATTAAGAGCCGAACAAGGCGCTGTTCGGCCGATACTGGCGGCTTGACAGCACATATCGGACGCCGAAATATATTATAACAATTTGGGGATTTCCATGGTTCAGCTCCGACGTTCGATGCGCGCCTGGGCGGCGGCCGGCCTGGCCTGGACGCTCGCGTCGGGCGGGCCGGCGATCGCCTCGTCGAGCTACGACACCGCCACGCATGTCTTTCGGCTCGACGGCGGCGGCGTCACCTACGCCTTCGGGGTGACCGCGGACGGTTCTCTTCAATCGGCTTATTGGGGAGGGCGAATCGATTCTCACGATCCCATCGCGCCGCTGCCGGCCGAAGGGTTGAGCGGCTTCGATCTGGCAAGCTCGATCATGCCGCAGGAATTTCCGGCGCAGGGCGGCGGCCAGTTTGCGGAGCCTGCGCTGAAGGTCGCTTATCCCGACGGCAACCGCGACGCCGTGCTGATCTATGTGTCGCACAAATTATCCAAGAACCACGTCGAGGTGGTGCTGAAGGATATTCTGCGGCCGCTGTTCGTCACGCTCGATTACAGCATCGATCCCGATACCGGCATCGTCGGCCGGTCCGCCCGGATCGAGAATCGCGGCGCGACCGACGTCCGGATCGACAGCGCCCAAGCCGCCTCCTACACGCTTCCCGTGGCGCACGATTATCGGCTGCATTTCCTGACCGGCCGCTGGGCGGCGGAATGGACCTTGCAGGATCGACCGCTGACGCCGGGCGCGACCGTGCTCGAAAGCCGGCGCGGATCGACCGGCTCGGAGAACAATCCTTGGTTCGCGATCAGCCGCGATAGCGACGCCGGCGAGGAGCATGGCCCGGTGTGGTTCGGCGCGCTCGCCTGGAGCGGATCGTGGCGGATCAGCGTCAACCAGGATCCGGCCGGCGAGGTGCGCGTCGTCGGCGGCTACAATCCGTTCGATTTCGCCTATCGGCTCAAGCCCGGCGAAAGCCTTGATACGCCCGTGTTCTACGCGGGCTATTCGGATGCCGGCATGGGCGAGGCATCGCGGCTGCTCCACCGGTTCGAGCGCGACTCGATCCTGCCGCACGACAAGGACGGCAAATTGCCGCTCCGTCCGGTGCTCTACAACAGTTGGGAAGCGACGCATTTCGCGGTCGATGAACCCGGCCAGATGGCGCTGGCGGAAAAAGCCGCGCGGATCGGCGTCGAACGCTTCGTGATGGACGACGGCTGGTTCGGCGCGCGCAACGACGAGCATGCCGGGCTGGGCGACTGGACCGTCAATGCGCAGAAATTTCCCAATGGGCTGAAGCCGCTGATCGACAAGGTCCATAGCCTGGGCATGCAGTTCGGCCTGTGGGTCGAGCCCGAGATGACCAATCCGGACAGCGCGCTGTATCGCGCGCATCCCGATTGGGTGATCAATTTCACCGGGCGGCCGCGGACCGAGGGGCGCTACCAGCTGGTGCTCAATCTCGCGCGCGACGATGTGCGCGATTACGTGTTCGGCGCGCTCGATGCGATGTTGACCGAGAACGACATCCAGTTCCTCAAATGGGATTACAACCGTAACTGGTCGGAGCCGGGATGGCCCGAAGCGGACGTTGCCGATCAGCAGAAGATCTACGTCGCTTATGTCCGCAATCTCTACTGGATCATCGCCAAGCTGCGCGAGCGGCACCCCGGACTCGAGATCGAATCATGTTCGGGCGGCGGCGGCCGCGTCGATCTCGGCATCATGGCGCTGACCGACGAGGTCTGGCCGTCGGACAATACCGATCCGTTCGACCGGCTGACCATCCAGGACGGCTTCAGCCACGCCTATACGCCCGCCGCGATGATGGCCTGGGTGACCGATTCGCCCAATTGGGTCAACGACCGCGCGACTTCGCTCGACTTTCGCTTCCTGTCGGCGATGCAGGGCGGATTGGGCATCGGCGCCGATCTCAACACCTGGTCCGACGCCGATGTCGCGACCGCGGCCCGGATGGTCGAGGCATACAAGACGTTCCGCAAGACCGTCCAGCAGGGCGACCTCTATCGGCTCGATCCGCCGGGCGACGCCGATGGCCGCTCGGTGACGCTGTCGGTCTCCGACGACAAGCGCCAGGCGGTGCTGTTCGATTTCATCCACAGCAGCAGCGAACTAGACGGTAGCCCGCTTGTGCGGCTGCGCGGCCTCGATCCGGACAAGCGCTACCGGATCAGTCGGATCGGCGGCGGGGCGATCGAGCCGCGCGTGCCCGAGGTCGCCAGCGGCCGGTATTGGATGGAGCACGGCATCCACAACATGATGCGCGGCGATTTTCAGGCGGCGGGATACGTCTTCGACGCGATTTGAGCGAGGCGCGTGGGGCGTCCCTTCGGACGCGACGGGCGGGGAGCCCGAGCAGCCGGTGAACCACGCTCGCGACACGCCGCGCACGTGGCCAGCGCGTGGTGCCCGGAAGAGGACTCGAACCTCCACGCCCTTGCGAGCGCCAGCACCTGAAGCTGGTGCGTCTACCAATTCCGCCATCCGGGCACGGGGTAGGCCGGCGCGTCTAGGGGAGCGCAAGCGCGCTTGTCAACGCTAGATCAGCGCGAGTTCGGCGAGCTTGCCGATCAGAGCCGCGGGCAGGTCCGCCACGCCCGATGCGCCCGCGCCGAGATCGACCGGCGCATCGGCGTGTTCGAGATAGCGCCAGCCCTGATGCGCGCGCTTGGGCCGCGCCTGGACCAGCACCAGCGCCGGATCGATATGGATCGCGACGCGCCCGCCCTCGGCCTCACCGAAACGCAGGATCGGCGAACGGGCGACGAGTTGGTGCTTGATGATCCAGAACAGCGAGCCGTGCCCCGCGATCTCGACGTGACGCTTGGGCAGATAGCGCGTCGTGAGGAACACCGGCCCGTCGGCGGCGCGCGCCTTAAGGCGGTCGGCGAGATGCTCGAGGCTCGGGGCGCCGAACGCGACCTTGGTGATGTGGAGCGCCATGCCGCCAATTTGGGCGCGCGGACCGTGCGCGGCAAGTCAGCCGGCGAGGCCCCACACCAGCGCGAGGCCGAGGAACGAGAAAAAACCCATGCAATCGGTCATCGTCGTCACGAACACCGCCGACGAGACGGCCGGATCGATCCGCGCGCGATCGAGCGTGATCGGCACCAGCACGCCGGCGAGCCCGGCGACCAGATTGTTGATCACCATCGCCAGCGCAATCACCAGCGACAGATCGCGATTGTGGAAGATCACGAACGTGCCGAGGCCGATCAGCACGCCCAGCGACAGGCCGTTGGCGATGGCGATGCGAAATTCGCGCAGGATCATCCACCAGGTGTTCGAATCGGTCAGCTGATTGGTGGCGATCGCGCGCACCACCACCGCCAGCGTCTGCGTTCCGGCATTGCCGCCCATGCCCGAGACGATCGGCATCAGCACGGCGAGCAGCGCGAATTGCGCGATCTCGCCCTGGAACAGCCCGACGACCGAGGCGGCGAGGATCGCGGTGCCGAGATTGACGACAAGCCACAGCAGCCGCGTGCGGATGGTCAGCCGGATCGGCTCGTTGATGTCGCCTTCGCCCGCGCCCGACAGCCGCAGAATGTCTTCGCCGGCCTCTTCGGAGATAATGTGGACGATATCGTCGACGGTGACCATGCCGACCAGCCGGCCGCTACCGTCTACCACCGCGGCCGAGATCAGCGCGTATTTCTGGAAGCGCAGCGCGACTTCTTCCTGATCCATATCGACCGGAATCAGCGTTTGCTCGCGCTGCATCACATCGGCGAGCGCGACCGCGCGCGGCGTGCGAAGGATCCACGACAATTGGCAGGTGCCGACCGGCTTGTGGCCGGGATCGACGACGAAGATTTCCCAGAAATCGGTGGTTAGCGCGTCGTCGGCGCGCAGATAATCGATGACGTCGCCGACATGCCAATGCTCGGGCACCGCGATCAGCTCGCGCTGCATCAGGCGGCCGGCGGTCTCCTCCGGATAGCTCAGCGCCTCCTCGATCGCGGCGCGATCGTCGGGCTCCATCGCGCGCAGCACTTCACGCTGATCGGCGGCGTCCATATCCTCGATGATCGCGACGGCGTCGTCGGTATCGAGTTCGGACGCGAGATCGGCGACCTGGTGCGGCTCGAGCGCATCGATCAGATCCTCGCGGACATAATCGTTCATCTCGGCGAACACGTCGCCGTCGAGCAGATCGGCGATCGCCTTGGCCAGCGCGGCGCGTTCGTCGCCCGGCGCCAGCTCGAACAGATCGGCGATGTCGGCGGGATGGAGCGGCTCGACCAGCGCCCGCGCCTGTTCGGCGTCGCCCTCCTCGACGGCATCGAGCACGGCGCGGACGAATTCGGGCTTGAGCCGATCATCCTCGTCGAGCTGGGTGGATTCGACTTCGGGGAGGGCGGAGAGTTCGGTCTCGCTCATCGATCGACCTCCGGCCCTGGCTGTTTGCGATTCGGCCGCTCTAGCCGCTGGGGGGGAGAAGGGAAAGCGGGGCGAACGCCGATCGGGCACCCTTCCGACCTCCCGCGCGTTTGCCAGCGCGTTGCTGCCCGGTTAGGGCGGCGCGCAATCAATCTCAGGAGTTCCGTTCATGGCCGATACCCCCGAAACGCTGACGATGACGCTCGACGGCGGCGACGTCACCATCAAGCTGCGCCCCGATCTCGCACCCAAGCATGTCGAGCGGATCGTCGAGCTGGCCAATGACGGCTTTTACGACGGCGTCGTCTTCCACCGCGTGATCCCGGGCTTCATGGCGCAGGGCGGCGATCCCACCGGCACCGGCATGGGCGGATCGCCCAAGCCCGATCTGCCAGCCGAATTCTCGAAGGAGCCGCACGTCCGCGGCGTCTGCTCGATGGCGCGGTCGCAGAATCCGAACAGCGCCAATTCGCAATTCTTCGTCTGCTTCGACGACGCGCGCTTCCTCGACAATCAATATACCGTGTGGGGCGAAGTGACCGACGGCATGGAACTGATCGACGCGCTCCCCAAGGGCGAGCCGCCGCGCGAGCCGGGCAAGATCGTCAAGATGCGCGCGGCGTGATTCGCGTTCAGCTTCGCTGAACCGAGCAATCAAAAACGCTCACTTCTCCTCCAGCGTCCGGATCGCCCAATCGTGGAACAGGCGAACCGGGCGCTGCATCAGCGCGCGCGGGCGGCAGACGAACCAATAACTGTAGGGGCTGTCGACTTCGATACCGAACAGCCGCACAAGCCGAGGATCGCTGGCGTCGTCGAAATGGCTTTCGTGCATGAAGGCGACGCCCAGCCCCTGCGCCGCCGCCTCGAGCATTAGCGCGCCCGAATCGAAATGATCGATCGCCACCGGCTCGATCTCGTCGAGCCCGGCGGCGCGACGCCAGGCGGTGAAGGTATCGGGCATGTCGCGGTGGAGCAGCACGGTCAGCCCCGATAATTGCTCGGGCCGCGTCACCGGATCGGGGCCATCGAGCAGCGCGCGCGGACCGATCGCATAGACGCGGTTGCGATCGAGCCGGCGGGCATAAAGCGCGGGATCGATCGACCGGGCGAGCGCGATCGCCACGTCGACGCCCTCGCCGAGCCGGCTCATGCCGTGGCCCGCGGTATCGATATCGAGATGCAGCTCGGGATGTTCGGCGCGCAGCTCGCCGAGCCGCGGAAACAGTTTTTGCGAAGCATAGAGCGGCAGGATGCTGAGCCGCAGCCGCAGCACCTCGGCCGGGCTGGTCATCGCCTCGACCGCGTCGGACAGGCTGTCGAGCGCCGGCGAGACGTGCGACAGCAGGCGTTCGCCATCCTCGTTGAGCACCATCGACTGATGGCGGCGATCGAACAGCGGCCGATCGATGAAGCGTTCGAGCGCCTGGATCCGCCGGCTCAGCGCGGGCGCGGACAGCGCGAGTTCCTGCGCCGCCGCCTTGATCGAGCCCAATCGCGCGACGGCGACGAAAGCCTCGATCGCGGTCAGTGGGGGAAGCCGGCGCATTCGCTCATCCTTTTGTGCAACGCGTCATGACGAGTCCTGATCAGACAAATATGCGGCATTGGCGGGATTGCGCCACCCCCGAATTGCAAAAATTGCATTCGCATTGATTCTTTTCGCACTTGCACAATAAACCGCTGCGCCGCACATAGAGCAAGCCTTTCAGGCATCCTCTCCTAAAACTTTCATGGGCCGGCCCTTCGGGGCTGGCCCTTTTTTCATTCGTAACCGGTTTTCCGGTTTTGTTGCCGCACCGGCCCACTCCCCCACCCGGCCACCCAATCAGGATACTCTGGTGGGTGGCCAGATGGGGGAGCGGGCCGGTGCGGGCAGAACAACACTGCCCTCGCAATGGCGGAACCGCAATCCTATCTGGCGCACTTCACGGTCCAACGCTCGAGGGGATTCCCAATCATGGCCGATAGCGAAACGCCGGCGCGCAAGCTCCAGGTGGCCAATGCGCGCCCCGAAGACAGCGGCCGCGGGCTGGCGCATCTGCCGCGCGCGATCATGGGCGCGCTGGGCGTCGCCGAGGGCGATGTCATCGAGATCGTCGGCAAGCGCACCACACCGGCGCGCGCGGTCTATCCCTATCCCGAGGACGAAGGGCTGGAGATCATCCGGCTCGACGGGCTGCAGCGCGCCAATGCCGGCGCCGGCTCGGGCGAGCATGTCGAAATCCGCAAGGTCGAATCGAAGGCGGCGACGCGCGTGGTGTTCGCGCCGGCGCAGCAGAATCTGCGGCTGCAGGGATCGACCGAAGCCTTGAAGCGCACCTTCGTCGGCCGGCCGATCTGCCAGGGCGATGTGGTCGCCACCGCCGGCCAGCAGCGCGTCGACAACATTCCGCCCAACGTGCAGCAATTTCTGCGCGCGCCGGCCTATGCGCTGCAGGAAATCCGTCTCGCCGTCATCGCCACCACGCCCAAGGGCGTCGTCCATATCGACGAGACCACCGAGGTCGAGCTGCGCGCCGAATATGAAGAGCCGCAGCAGGCGCGCCGCGCCGACGTTACCTATGACGACATCGGCGGCATGGCCGGCACGATCGATCAGTTGCGTGAGATGGTCGAGCTGCCGCTGCGCTATCCCGAGCTGTTCCAGCGGCTGGGCGTCGATCCGCCCAAGGGCGTGCTGCTCCACGGCCCGCCCGGCACCGGCAAGACGCGCCTCGCGCGCGCCGTCGCCAACGAAAGCGCCGCAGAATTCTTCCTGATCAACGGCCCCGAAATCATGGGATCGGCGTACGGCGAATCGGAACAGCGGTTGCGCCAGGTGTTCGAGGAAGCCGCCAAGGCGGCGCCGTCGATCGTGTTCATCGACGAGATCGATTCGATCGCGCCCAAGCGCGGGCAAGTATCGGGCGAGGCGGAGAAGCGCCTCGTCGCGCAGTTGCTGACGCTGATGGACGGGCTGGAAGCGCGCGCCAATCTCGTCGTCATCGCCGCCACCAATCGGCCCGAGGCGATCGACGAAGCGCTCCGCCGCCCCGGCCGGTTCGACCGCGAGATCATCGTCGGCGTGCCTGATGAGCGCGGACGCCGCGAGATTCTCGGCATCCACACGCGCGGCATGCCGCTCGGCGACAAGGTCGATCTCGATGAACTGGCGCGCACGACCTATGGCTTCGTCGGCGCCGATCTCGCCGCGCTGACCCGCGAGGCGGCGATCGAGGCGGTCCGCCGGATCATGCCGCGGCTCAATCTTGAGGAAGGCACGATTCCGCCCGACGTGCTCGACGATCTGTCGGTCACCCGCGAGGATTTCCTGGAGGCGATCAAGCGCGTCCAGCCGTCCGCCATGCGCGAAGTGATGGTGCAGGCGCCGCAGGTCCGCTGGGACGATGTCGGCGGGCTCGACAAGGCGCAGGCGCGGCTGAAGGAAGGCGTCGAACTGCCGCTCAAGAACCCCGACGCGTTCCGCCGGCTCGGGATCAGGCCGGCCAAGGGCTTTTTGCTCTATGGCCCGCCGGGCACCGGCAAGACGCTGCTCGCCAAGGCGGTGGCGCGCGAGGCCGAGGCGAATTTCATCGCCACCAAATCGTCCGATCTACTGAGCAAATGGTATGGCGAAAGCGAACAGCAGATCGCCAAGCTGTTCGCCCGCGCGCGGCAGGTGGCGCCGTGCGTGATCTTTATCGACGAACTCGATTCGCTGGTCCCCGCGCGCGGCGGCGGCTTGGGCGAGCCGCAAGTCACCGAGCGCGTGGTCAACACGATCCTGGCCGAGATGGACGGGCTCGAGGAATTGCAATCGGTGGTGGTGATCGGCGCGACCAATCGCCCCAATCTGATCGATCCGGCGCTACTGCGGCCGGGGCGGTTCGACGAGCTGATCTACGTCTCGGTTCCCGACAAGGGTGGGCGGCGGCGCATCCTCTCGATCCAGACGGAGAAGATGCCATTGTCGGACGACGTCGATCTCGACGATCTGGCCGAGCGGACCGATCGCTTCACCGGCGCCGATCTGGAGGATCTGGTGCGCCGCGCCGGGCTCGTCGCGATGCGGCGATCGATCTCGACCGAGCAAGTGACGATGGCCGATTTCGACGAGGCGCTGACCGAATCGCGCGCTTCGGTGACGCCCGAGATGGAAAGCGAATATGAGCAGATGGCGGCGCGGCTGAAGCAGGACGCGGCGGCGATCCAGCCGATCGGCTTCATTTCGCCGGGCATGCTCAAATCGAACGAGCGGACGAGCTGACCGACACTGTCACCCCGGCGCAAGCCGGGGTGACGGCTAATCGGCCGGCCGGCGCAATCCGACCCACGCAAAGCCGAGCGACACGAGGCACGCCGCGCCCGCGACGAGATAGGGCAGCGCGTGCGACGCCTCGTATAGGCCGACGCCGATCGACGGGCCGAGTACGAAGCTGGCGCCGTTGATCGACGTCACCTTGCCCGCGACCGAGCCTTGCGCCCCCGGCCCGACCGCGAGCGACGCGCCGGCGGTGAACCCGGGGCGGCTGAATCCGAAGCCCATCGACGCCAGCCCATAAGCGACCGCGATCGCATAGAGCGACGTGCCGAGCCCGGTCAGCGCCGTTCCAACCGCGGCCAGCGCCATGCCGACGAGCACCAGCCGCCGCGGATCGAGATTGAGCAGCGGGATGATCCCCCATTGCACCAGCAGCGCCGCGCCCGCGCCCATCATCAGCACGATGCCGGTCGGTTGCAGCGCATCGGCCGGTGCGACGTGGAGTCGATCGATCACCAGGAAACCGATCGCCTGGCCGGTCATCGCCTGGGCGTGACCAAGCACCAAACCGACGATCATCCACTGGCGGATGCGCGGATCGGTATAACCGACCTGTTCGATCCCCTCGGCGGTCGCGGCGGTGACGCTCGCGCCGGTCGCCTGGCCGCCGATCGAGGGATAGCCGATCGCCGCGCCGTGACCGCCATCAGCGTGACCGCCATCGACGTGATAGCCGGTGTCGCGAGGCAAAGTCGCGCGCACGGCAATGAACACGGCGGCGCCGAACAGGCAGGCGATGAAGGCCGGGCCGGCGAGCCCGATCTCGACACCGGCGACCGAGCCGAGGATCAGGAACGGCGCGATCGCCGGGCCCAGGATCGTGCCGAGCCCGGTCGCCGAGGCGAGCAAGGTCAGCGCGCGGGTGCGCTCCTCGCGCGCGGTCTGCCCGGCGATCAGCGCCTGCACCGCCGGCGGCGCGGCCGAACCGAACGTGCCGTAGATCAGCCGCCCGAGGATGAAGAGCAGAAACGCGGTCGATCCGGCGATCCAGCCGTTGATGCCGGCGGCGAGGAACACGCCGCAAGTCCCGAGCGAGATCGCGAAGCCGCCGACGCCGGTGAGGATCATCGCCCGGCGCCCGCGCGTATCGGATCGTTTCGCCCAGATCGGTGCGGCGATCACCCACAACAGCGCCGACACCGAAAAGCACGCCGCCACCGCACTGTCGGCGACATGAAGCGAGCGGCCGAGCGCGGGGAGCACCGATTGCAGCGCGGTGTTGCCGGCGGCGATCGTCAGCATCACCACGAACAGCAGCGCGAATTCGCGGCTGACCGCGGGCGCGGCCTTCACGGCCGGCTCCACTGATAACCGCGCGTGACGGTGGCGACGCTGATCTCGTAGCGCGTATACCAGATGCCGCGGCCGGCGTTGCGGATGCGAACATGTTCGGGATGATCGCGCCAGCGCCGCGCGCTCGCATCGTCTGCCCAATAGCTGACGGTGATGCCGATGCCGTCGCCGCCGCGCACGCTCGCCATGCCGCGATAGCCGCGCTGCTCCGCGGCAAGCGCGTCCATCGCCGCCGCCGCGGCGTCGTATCCCGCCTCGTCCTCACCCGTCCGCACCGACAGGAAGATCACCGCGGTCTGCCCCGTCCGCTCGCGCTGCATACCGCGGCCATTAGGTTCTTTGCGTCGCGGCGCAAGTCCGGTATGGCGCACGCGCCTTGCAACCCCGGCGCTTGAATGTTCGTTGCATCTTTGCGATCGGGGTCAGTTCCGACCATTCACTTGCTCGATAGGATCTTCATGCCCAGCACGACCACCGCTGCCAGGCGCGCCCGCACCCGCCGTCCCGCCGGCACGCCGTCTCCCTGGGGTATGTTCCTGCGCGGTTTCTTCAAGCATCCGGTGATGGTCGGATCGGTGATGCCGTCTTCGCAGAAGCTGATCGACAAGATGCTCGGCCGGGTCGATTGGGAAAACACCAAATTGTTCGTGGAATACGGCCCGGGCGTTGGCACCTTCTGCCCGACGATCCTCGATCAGATGGGCCCCGACGCGCATTATATCGCGATCGACACCAACCCCGATTTCATCCGTTACCTGCGCCACACGATCACCGATCCGCGCTTCTTCGCGGTGCTCGGCTCGGCCGCCGACGTGCGCCAGATCATCGCCGATCACGGCCATGAGAATGCGGATTACATGCTGTCGGGCCTGCCCTTCTCGACGCTGCCCGACGGCGTCGGCCCCAAGATCGCATCGGAGACGTTCGCGGCGCTGCGCCCCGGCGGCGCCTTCCTGGTCTATCAATTCTCGCCCAAGGTGAAGGATTTCCTCACCCCGCATGCCGACCGCATCGACCATGACATGGAATGGTGGAACGTGCCGCCGGCGCAGCTCTATTGGGCGTGGAAAGACTGAGTTTCTCGAGGCGCCCGACGCGCGTTTGACGGCACCGGCCCGCTCCCCCACCCGGCCACCCACAAGATCATGCTGGATGGGTGGCCGGGTGGGGGTCTAACCCCGCAAAGTATTACTTTGCGGGGACCCCGTGGGGGAGCGGGCCGGTGCCGCTCTTCAGCAAAAAAGCTATTTTCCGTCGGCGCCGAAATTGAGCCGGCGCGTGACATTGTAATCGAGCACCGCGACGACGAAATACGCCGCTGCCTGCTTCGTCCGCCGCCACGGCCCGGCCTCGCGGTGCCAGCCATCGCGCGTGATCGGTTTGCTGTCGGCCACTTCGCCGTCGACATAGCCGCGGACGTGATCGGCGAACGCCTTGTCCTCGATCCGCAGCATCACCTCGAGGTTGAGGAACAGGCTGCGCACGTCGAAATTGGCCGAGCCGATGTGCACGGCGTCATCGATGACATAGAGTTTGGTGTGCAGCTTGGTCGGCTGATATTCGTAGATCTCGACGCCCTTGCGCAGCAGCCCGGCGTAGGTGAAGCGCGCCGCGGCGATCGTCGCATTGTTATCCGATTTCGCCGCCGTCACGATGCGAACGCGCGCGCCGGTGCGCTTGCCGGTCTTGTCGAAGCGACGCAGCATCCCCGGGCTGGGGCAGAAATAGGCGGCGATGATGTCGGCGCGGCGCGCACTGCGCAGATCCTGCCGCACCGTGCGCGCCCAGGCCGAAAGCCGCCGCGTCGGCCCGCCGATCAGCCAGCGCGTCGCGCCGTCGGCTTCGCTGAAGCTGAACAGCGCGCGCCGCAGCGCCCGGATGCGGCCGTTGGGCTCACGCACCCAGGCCGATAGCGCGTCGAAATAGCCGGTTATCCGCGCCGCGGCGGGGCCCTCGACGATCAGCCCGAGATCGCGCCAGGCCTGTTCGGCGCGCGTGCCGAAATAGCCGTCATCGACATTGAAGCCGCCGATGATCGCGCGCGGCTGATCGCCGTCGCCATCGGCAAGCGCCAGCTTTTGATGATTGCGCAGCAGATAGCGGCGGCCGAACTTGGGCTCGAACCGGCAGACCGTCGCGCCGGCATCGACCAGCGGCTTGAAGAAATGCTCGTCGTCCGCCGAATCGCTGCCGAACGCGTCGACGAGCAACGACACGGCGACGCCGCGCTGCTGCGCCGCGATCATCGCCGCCAGCACCCGTCGACCCGACTCGTCGTCGGAGTAGATGTAATAGATGATCCTGAGCGTCGCCTTGGCGCGATCGATCAGCGCGACGAGCGCGTCGAGCCGCTGCGGCCCGCTGTCGATCAGCGTCAGCGCGTTGCCGTCGACGGTGAAGGTCGGTTGCTCGGTCGGTTTCTCCATGATCCGCGCTGTGCCGGTTGCTCGGGCCGGCGGCAACCCCGCTTTCCTTGACTTTCGCGCCACCGCGGCCTAGATCGCCGGCTCTTCATTTCATCGTCGTTGCGAAGGAAGCGTTGTATGGCGCGCGTTACTGTCGAGGATTGCGTCGACAAGATCCCCAACCGGTTCGATCTGGTGCTGCTCGCCGCCCAGCGCGCGCGGCAGATTTCCGGCGGCGCCGATCTGACGCTCGATCGCGATCGCGACAAGAATCCGGTGGTCGCGCTGCGCGAGATCGCCGAGCAGAACGTGAAGCCCAAGCATCTCGAGGAAGCGCTCATCTCCGGCCTGCAGAAAGTGCAGATCGACGACGAAGATGCGCCCGATGACGTCGGCAGCCTGGCCGCGTCGGCCGAGGCGCTCCGCCTCACCGCCGCCGCACCGCCGCGCAACACCAATGTCGGTGGCGATTACGAGGGCTGAGCCCGTCGCGCGACACGACGTTCAAAGAGCCCGTGGAGCGATCCGCGGGCTTTTTGCATTGAAGGGCGCCCGATGACCAATCCGATCCCCGACGCGCGGCCGATCCTGGTGTTCGACTCCGGGCTCGGCGGGCTGTCGGTGCTTGCCGAAACGCGCGCGCTGCTGCCGCAGGCAAGCATCGTCTATGTCGCCGATTCGGCGGGCTTTCCTTATGGCACGCGCAGCGAAGCGGAGATCGCCGGGCGCGTGCCGGCGCTGCTCGGGCGGCTTGCCGAGCGCTATCAGCCGCGGCTGATCGTGATCGCCTGCAACACCGCCTCGACGATCGCGCTCGCCGCGGTGCGTGCCGCGCTCGATCTGCCGGTGGTCGGCACGGTGCCGGCGATCAAGCCTGCGGCGGCGCTGAGCCGTACGCGCGTGATCGGCGTGCTCGGCACCGATGCCACGGTGCGCCAGCCCTATGTCGATCGCCTTGCCGCCGAATTCGCCGCCGACTGCACGGTGCTGCGCCACGGATCCGCCGAGCTCGTCGATCTCGCCGAAGCATCGTTGCGCGGCGAGACCTTACCCGACGATCGCTTTCGCGCGGTGCTGGCCGGGCTGTTCGACCAGGCCGGCGGCGACGCGCTCGACGTCATCGTCAATGCCTGCACCCATTTCCCGCTCGTGGCCGACCGGCTGGCCGCGGTTGCGCCACATCCCGTGCGCTTCGTCGACGGCAGCGCGGGCATCGCGCGGCGGATCGCCGCGCTCACCCAGGGCCAAAGCTGGCCCACGCGCGCCGAGGGGCGCGCCGTGTTCACCCGGCTGGACGACCGCGCGCGCGAATCGGCGGCGGCGCTAGCGCGTTTTGGATTGGGCCGAATCGAGTCGCTTTAAGCGGGCTGCTGAGTCGCCTGCTGCGGCATCTGCTCGCGGACCAACGCCGCGTAGCGCGCCGCCATCGTCAAATGCGCATTGCGCACGGCGCGATCCTTGGCGCGTTCCGCCAGCGTTCGCTCCTGCGACTCGCGCTTGATGAAATAATCCGGGCTGTCGGGCGGTCTGACCGCGTTCACCATGATAACGTGCTCCTTTTCTCGCCAAGCGGGAACACCCCTGTCATCGCCGCCCCGCCTCCTCGCGAGAGCGCCGATGATTCAGTATATCATGATATGGCCGCCGCGTATTGATCTGGAGCAAAATACGGAGTCATTTTCCCGTGCTACGGGAACGGCTGGACGAGCGCGCGGAAATCCGCTGGAAATCGCGCCGACGAGACGGTAGGGAGCGGCGATGGACAGCGACGGCAGCGTAGCGCGGACGGTCGATTATTCCCGCGTCTTCACCCAGGCGATCGATCGGCTGCATGCCGAAGGGCGCTACCGGGTGTTCATCGACATCCTGCGCAACAAGGGCGCGTTTCCCAACGCCCGCTGCTTCGCCGGGCATAATGGCCCCAAACCGATCACCGTCTGGTGCTCGAACGACTATCTTGCGATGGGCCAGCACCCCACGGTCGTCGCGGCGATGGAGGAAGCGCTGCACGACGTCGGCGCCGGCTCCGGCGGGACGCGCAATATCGGCGGCAACACGCATTATCACGTCGATCTCGAGGCCGAGCTCGCCGATCTCCACGGCAAGGAAGCCGCGCTGCTGTTCACCAGCGGCTATGTCTCGAACGAGGCGACGCTATCGACGCTCGCCAAGCTGTTTCCGGGGATCGTGATCTTCTCCGACGAGATGAACCACGCCTCGATGATCGCCGGCATCCGCCAGTCGGGATGCGAGAAGCGCGTGTTTCGCCACAATGATCTCGCGCATCTCGAAGAGCTGCTCGCCGCCGAAGACCCCGCCGCGCCGAAACTGATCGCGTTCGAAAGCGTCTATTCGATGGACGGCGACGTCGCGCCGATCGCCGCGATCTGCGATCTCGCCGATCGCTACAACGCGCTGACCTATCTCGACGAGGTCCACGCCGTCGGCATGTACGGTGCGCGGGGCGGCGGCATTTCGGAACGCGACGACGTCGCGGCGCGGATCAACGTGATCGAGGGGACGTTGGGCAAGGCGTTCGGCGTGATGGGCGGTTATATCGCTGCCGATCGTACCGTGATCGACGTGATCCGCAGCTACGCGCCCGGCTTCATCTTCACCACCTCGCTGTCGCCGGTGCTCGTCGCCGGCGCGCTGGCGAGCGTGCGGCATCTCAAGCATTCCTCAGTCGAACGCGACGGGCAGCAGGCCGCCGCCGAGACGCTGAAGGCGATGATGCGCGCAGCCGGTCTGCCGGTGATGAATTCGACCACGCATATCGTGCCGCTGATGGTCGGCGATCCGATCAAGGCGAAAAAGATCAGCGACGTGCTGCTGGCCGAATATGGCGTCTATGTGCAGCCGATCAATTACCCGACGGTGCCGCGCGGCACCGAGCGGCTGCGCTTCACGCCCGGGCCGACGCATGACGAAACGATGATGCGCGAGCTCACCGAGGCACTGGTCGAAATCTGGAGCCGGCTGGAGCTGCGCAAGGCCGCCTGAGCCTTGCGGGGAAGGCGATGGACAGCGATCGCCTCCACGTCATCACCGGCGGACCGGGATCGGGCAAGTCGACATTGATCGAGGCGATCGCCCGGCACGGCGTGGCGACCAGCGCCGAGGTTGGCCGCGCGATCATCAAGGAAGAGCTGGCGAGCGGCGGCGGCGCGCTGCCTTGGGCCGATCACCATGCGTTCGCCGACAAGATGGTCGCTCGCGAAATCGCCGCGCACGAGGCCGCGCTCGCCCGCCGGCAGACCGTGGTGCTCGATCGCGGCGTGCCCGATGTGATCGGTTTCCTGCGCGCCTCGGGGTTGAGCGCGCCGCCGCCGATCGACGCCGCGGCACGCGCCTGCCGCTACAATGCCCGCGTGTTCATCGCGCCGTGGTGGGAAGACATTTTCACCACCGATGCCGAACGCAAGCAAACCCCCGAAGAGGCACGTGCGACCTTCGCGGTGATGGTCGGGACCTATCGCGATTACGGCTATACGCTGATCGAGCTGCCCCGAGTGCCCGTATCGGCGCGGGTCGCCTTCGTCCTCGAGCAGATCGGCGCCGCGTCATGATCCGCCGCCGCCTTGTGATCACCGGCCGTGTGCAGGGCGTATTCTACCGCGCCTGGTTCGCCGACGAAGCGCGCACGCTCGGCCTCGACGGCTGGGTCCGCAACCGCGCCGACGGCAGCGTCGAAGCGGTGGTGGCCGGCGCGGCGGAGAGCATCAACGCGATCGTCGCCCGCGCCCACGAAGGATCGCCGGCGGCGCGCGTGGCCAACGTCGTCGTCACCGACGACGCGCCGGCCGAAACGCTTAGCGGGTTCGAGACGCGCGCGACGCGGTAATCTCACCCGGTTTTACGGGCGAGCGCCTTCTTGAGTCTGGCGTGGGCGGCGGCCTTGATCTGGCAGACGCGCGCGGCGCCTACGCCGATCACCAGGCCGATCTCCTCGAGGTTCAATTCTTCGACATAATAAAGCTGGATCACCTGCGCTTCGCGTTCGGGCAGCGCGCCGATGGCGGAGACCAGCGCGCCG
Organism: Sphingomonas koreensis; assembly: GCA_006438735.1. Taxonomy (GTDB): domain Bacteria; phylum Pseudomonadota; class Alphaproteobacteria; order Sphingomonadales; family Sphingomonadaceae; genus Sphingomonas; species Sphingomonas koreensis_A. The sequence continues at coordinate 153,283 of RCZF01000002.1, forward strand.
CGCAGATCGGCCTCGGCGAGTTGCTCGAAGGCGTCGGCGTCCTGGCTCGCGAACCACGGTTGATCGTCGGCATAGACTTCGTCGATCGGCTCGAAGCGTAGCGCCTCTGCCGTCGCGAAATCGGCGCGGAGTTTCTCGATCGTGACGCCGAGCCGCTCGGCAAGCTGGGCTTCGCTGGGGGCGCGGCCCAGCGCATTGGTCAGCGCCGCGACCGCCTCGTTATAGGCGCGCCGCCGCCGCATCGCGCCGCGCGTCAGCGTCGCCTGGCGGCGCAATTCGTCGATCATCGAACCGCGCACGCGGGTCAGCAGATATTGTTCGAAGGTCACCTGGCCGCGATCCTCGAAGCTCGACGCCGCCTCGACCAGCGCGACCAGCCCGATCTGGATCAGATCCTCGACCTCGACCGCCGACGACATGCTGCCGTGGACGTGCCACGCGACGCGGCGAACGAGCGGCAGATGCTTGCGCGCCAACGCCTCGAGCTCGCCGGGCGTGTGGCCGTCGCGGCCATAGACCAGCGGTGCGTCGCTGAGCGAGGCCGGCGTGCGGGTGGCGAAGCTCGCCTTGAAATTGGGCAGCGCGTTCATGCGGGAATAGCCTCCGGCGCGCCGATCACCGCGACGACTTCGACCGATTTATCCTCGGGCACCTCGAAGAAGCTCATCACCGGCGTATCGGGCAGCACGGTCTTCACGAGCTTGCGAATCGCGACGCGGATCGCCGGCTGGACGACCAGCGCAAAGGGCTTCGCGTCGGCGACCAGCGGCTTGGCGGCTTGCTGCAACGCATCGACGATGCGGCGGCCGAGATCGGGCTCGATGGTGTGGCGTTGCGACGGATCGCTGCGCATCGCCTGGCCGAGTAGCCCTTCGAGCTGGCCCTCGAGCGTCATCACGCGCAGCGGCTCGCGCACGCCGCACAATTTCTGGATGATCAGCGCGCCGAGTTCGGGGCGGATCAGCTCGATGATCTCATTGGCGTCGAGCGTCTTCTGCGCGGCGACGGCGATCGCGCTGGCGATGCGGCGGAATTCCTTGAGCGGCACGCCCTCGGCAAGCAAGCCGCGCAGCACCTGCGTCAGCGTTGTCAGCGGCAACGGCTGCGGCGACAACGCGGCGACGAGCTGGCCGGCGCGATCCTTCAATCCGTCGAGCAGGCTCTGCACTTCGTCGGGGCCGAGCAGCTCGGCCGAATGCTGGCCGAGTTCATGGTTGAGATGCGTGGCGATCACCGTGCCCGGATCGACGACGAGATAACCCTGGCCGGTCGCGGCATCGGCGTCGCCGTTCGCGATCCACACCGCATCGAGCCCGAAGGTCGGATCCTTGGTCTTCTTGCCGGCGAGGCCGCCGACCGCCTGCCCGGTATCGAGCGCGAGCATCTGATCGGGCGACACGCTGTCTTCGCCCATCACCACACCGCCGACGACGATCCGATAGGCATAAGGCGCAAGGTTGATGTCATCGCGCACTCGGACCTGCGGCACGACGAAGCCGAGCTCCTTTGACAGCTGCCGGCGCACGCCGGTGATGCGACCCATCAGCGGGCTGCCCTTGCGCTCGTCGACCAGCGGCACGAGGCCGTAGCCGATATCGAGATTGACCTGCATCGTGTCGGCGACTTCGTCCCAGCCGATCCGCGACAGATCGACCGGCTCGGCCTTGATCGGCGCGACGACGGCGGGGCGCCGGGCGATCTGCGCGAGCTTCCACGCAGCGAAGCCGGCGATCGCGGCGGCGGGCAGGATCACGAGATGCGGCATGCCCGGCATCACGCCGAGCAGCGCAAGAATGCAGGCGACCGGCGTCCACGTCTTGGCGGAGCCGAACTGGCTGCCGATCTGGCCGGCAAGATCCTGCGAGGAAGTGACACGGGTGACGATCGCGGCGGCGGCGATCGACAGCATCAGCGACGGCAGCTGCGCGACGAGCGCGTCGCCGATCGCGAGCATCACGTAGTCGTGCGCGGCGTCGGACAGCGACATGCCGTGGCTGACCGGGCCGAGGATCAGCCCGCCGATCACGTTGATGCCGAGGATCAGCAGCCCGGCGATCGCATCGCCCTTCACGAATTTGGACGAACCGTCCATCGAGCCGTAGAAATCGGCTTCGGTCGTCACTTCGACGCGGCGCGCCTTGGCTTCGTCGGGCGTGATCAACCCGGCATTGAGATCGGCGTCGATCGCCATCTGCTTGCCTGGCAAGGCATCGAGCGTGAACCTCGCGGAAACTTCGGAGACGCGGCCGGCGCCCTTGGTGACGACGATCAGGTTGATGATGACGATGATCGCGAAGACGAACAGGCCGACGACATAATCGCCGCCGATCATGAAGGTGCCGAACGCCTCGATCACATGGCCCGCCGCCGCTTCGCCTTCATTGCCGTGCACCAACACGACGCGCGTCGAGGCGACGTTGAGGCCGAGCCGGAACAGCGTGGCGAACAGCAGCACCGTCGGGAAAGCGGAGAAATCGAGCGGCTTCTGCGCGTTCAAGGCGACCATCAGCACGGCAAGGCTGATCGTGATGTTCATGATGAAGAAGATGTCGAGCATCGCCGCCGGGATCGGCACGACCATCAGCACCACCAGCAGCAGGATCGCGACGGGCAACGCCGAGCTGCGCAACAGCGGCAGGATGCCGCCGCGGCCAGTGGTCGTCATCGTCAACGGGGCACTCGCCATTCGATCAGGCTCCCAGGCTCGCAAGCATCAGATAGGCGAGCCGCGCGGTCGCCGGGGTCGGGCGCATCATCGATGCGGTTGTCGTGGTGGCGCGGGTGGCGCCGTTGATCTGGTCGAGCGTCGCCTGCGCCCAATCGGTCGCGTCGCCGGCGCTCTGGCCGGCGCCGGGAATCACGGTGGCGCCATCGGCCATCGCGATCGCCGCCAGCGGATTGGTCGCCGACGCTTGCATCACATCGGACGCCGCAGCCGAGCCGCCGACCGCGGCCGCGCCGCGATCGAGCCGCGACGAAAAACTGCCGTAGATCGCTGCGAGCGTGCGCGGCTGACCGTTCTTTTCGTAAAAGACGTTGCGGTTGGCGCGAGCGGCAGCCGGAAACAGCGCCGCGCCGCTGGTCGTTGGGCTCGTGCTCATCGTCTTGAGGAACGATCGCGCGCCGCCCAACCCCAGGAAATGCGCCATATAGAGGTCGGTGCCGGTCGCCGCGCGGCCAAGCGAGCCTTCGAGCTGCGCCTTGTTGTCGGCGGCGTGCTCGGCCGCCATCAGCGAGGCGACGGTCGGATCGTTGCGCATCTGCAGGATCGCCTGGCGCGTCGCCGGATCGCTGACGCTGAGATGGCCGCTCGCGTTGGTGGTGATGGCATTGGCTGCCCAGCCCAGGCCGTTGGCGGCGCCGTGCTGCTTGACCACCGACAGCCAGCTTTGATCGATGAACTGGTAAAGCCCCGACGCGCTCGACGTCCGCGCGCGGGCATCGACGCGCATGCCGCTTTCGACCTGGGCCTGGCCGAGCAGATAATTGAAGTCGATACCGGTCTTCGCCGCCGCCGATTGAATCGCCGCCTGGATGCTTCCGGTCGAAGTCGTGATCGGATTGACGCTCATCGATCGCTGGCTGACTGCCCCCTTGTTTCAGGGGTCATTCAGCAAGGACCGTGCCATTTTTGTTGAAGAGCGGCGTTATGATGACGTGCCATGTCCCGTCATGCCGGACTTGTTCCGGCATCCACCGCGCCTCGACCCGACGGTAAGTGATTGCGCACCGCCGTGGACACTAAATCGTCATCCCCGCGAAAGCGGGGACCCATCACCTGCCTTCCGAGATGGGTCCCCGCCTTCGCGGGGATGACGGGTTGCTGGTGCACGCGAAACACCGGCCAAGGCCACGAATAGCTTGGCGAGTGGGCCTTAGGCGAAAACGCCGGTCGGCACGCCGGGGCGGTAGGCGTTGCCGCCGGCGCCGGTCAATTGTTGCAGGCGGCGGCGAACATTTGCCGCCATCAGATTCACATAGATGCGGCAGGTTTCGTTGAGGCGGTTGGCCTCTTCGGCGAGCTCGCGGATCTCGGCGGTCATCTCAGTGTCGCCGGCGGCGACCGCTTCGATGCCTTGCAGCTTGATCGCAGTGGCGCGTTCGAGGCCGACGATGTCATTGGCCTTCAGCGCGGCGATTTCGGCGTGTAGCGCGTCGATCACGCGGACCAGGGCGTCGCGGCGGCTCATCGGGCGGTCCATTCGTGCTGGTGGCCGATCAGGCGATCGGCGACGGTTTCGGGGTCGATCCGGTAGCTGCCGGCGGCGATCGCAGCGCGCAGCGCGGCGACGCGGTCCTGATCGATCGGCGCGGCGACGGCGGCGTCGTGCGCCACGCTGGCGACCGAGGCGGCGCGCAGCGGCGTTTCGGTGACGGGATCGGCGGCGGCTGCAGCGGCGCTCGGCGCGACCGGCGCGATGCGCCTGTCGAGCGAACTTACCGGCTTTGCACCCACGGGGTCGACCACGTCGCGATCCTCTGCATTGCATCTACAGAGGAGATAACGACCGCGGCCGTACTTCCTTTAGAAGTTATTTCGCGCTCCAGCCCGGCAGCGTGGCGCGGCCGGATTCGACGGCGACCGCCTGGAACGGCGCCTTGTCGCCATCGCCTTTCGCCATGAAGCGATCGCCGACCGCGGCATTGCCCATCGCGATCGCCTCGCGCGAGATCGAAAAGCCGCTGTCCGACGCTTCGACCATCACCGGATCGCCGCGCTTGATGACGATTTCGGCCTTGGCGGGCAGCGTCACCGCCGGCGAGATGCTCGGGCTGATCGGCGTCGCCGCGGCCTGCTGAACCGGGACGTAGATATGCCAATCGGGGCCGGAACAGGTGATCATCACCGAATCGCGATTGAGCCCGTGCCACGACAAGGCAACCGTCGGGCATTGCGCCAGCTTCAGCCGGCCATCGATCGCGGTGCGCGCGCCGCCGGTCTCGCCGACGCCGTGGCCGGTGAAGCTCGCCACCGCGCGGTCGAGCCCGGCGGTGTCCTGGAACGCAGACTGCGCCGCGGCGGGCGCCGGGATCAGCAGCAAGGGCAGCAAGGCGGGGGTGAGGATACGGAACATGATCGTCTCCTTGGATGCGCGGCGGCGGCAAGCGCCTGCCTGTTGCCGGCAAGTCATTGCCGCTTGCCGGCCGGGTTGCCGGGCCGATCGATCGGCCGGTCGCCGGCAAAGCCGACGGTGATCAGCACGGCGCGGCGGCCGTGACCGGGTCGATCCGCCGCGTTGACGATGGTCAGGCGGCCCGGCGCAACCGCGCCGGCGCCGGCCAGCGCAGCGGCGACGGCGCGCGCGCGATCGGCCGCGAGCACCGCGCCGTTGCCGGTCGCGGCGTCCACGTCGGCGCGGCTGCCGTCGGTTTCGCCGGAGACCTTGAGCGTCACGCGCGGATCGCGCGTCGCTTCGCGCGCCCAGGCGATGAGCCCGGCGGGCGATTGCGGCAGCAGGCTCGATCCGGCTGCGAAATCCAGCATCGCGGCGGCGGCAACGGGCATCGGCTCGGGCGGTGCTGCGACCGGCGTATCGGCGCCGAAGCCGGCGCGGATGCCGCGCGCGAGCGTGCCGCCGTCGAGATGGCTGTTGGCTTGCACGAACACGAAGAAGCCGACCAGCAACAAGGCGAGATCGGCCAGCGTGATCAGCCAGATCGGGCGTCCGGTCGGCGCTTCGGGAAAGTCGTCGAGCGTCATGCCGCATTCGCCTCGCGCACGGCGTGGAGCCGCGGGCGTTCCCGCTCGGCGAGCGCGACCAGCGGGCCTTCGATGCGGGCGCGGCCGACCGCTTCCTCGCGGCCGCGGCGCCGCAGCCGCGCGGCGATCGGCATCGCCACGAGATTGGCCAGCGCTGCGCCGTAGAGCGTCGCCAGCAGCGCGATCGCCATCGCGCCGCCGATCGCCTGCGGATCGTTCATCGCGGTGAACATGCGGACAAGGCCGATCAGCGTGCCGATCATGCCCATCGCCGGCGCGACTTCGGCGGCGCCGGCCCACATATCGGCGGCGGCGGCGTGCCGCTCGATCCGCGCGCGGCGGCGATCGGCGATCGCGGTCGCCACTTCGGCCGGGCTCTTGACGTCGACAATGTCGGCGATCGCGGCGGCGAGATCGGGATCGGTGATCACCGAGCGATTGAGCGCCAACGTGCCGTGGCGGCGCGCGATGCGGCCGAGCGCGGCGATCTGCTCGAGCATCGGCTCGGCGTCGAAGCGCTTTCGCCCGAGCGTGCGGAGCGCCGAGAGCGCGCGGCCGACATCGCGCAGCGGCGTGCGCAGGATCACGGCGAGAATGGTGCCGCCGACGACGATGCCGATCGCGGCGGGATCGAGATAGGGGCCCAGCGCCTGGGCCAGATCGGGTGCGTTGGTCATGCGCGAAGCTTTGCAAGGGCCGGGCCAAATGCCGCACCCTTGTCACCTCGGACCTGTTCCGGGCTCCACCGGGCCGCCAATCCAGCGACCGCGATGCCTGCGGCGCAGTGGATGCCCCAACAAGCTCGGCGTGACGGCAAGGGATTCGAGCCGAAAGCGGCAACGACCTTGCCGGCAACCGGCAAATACTTGCCGCTCCGCCTGCCGATCGACGGCGATCCGCCAGTTTCAGGGCCTCTGGCAAAAATTGGCACGCCGATTGCTTAGCTTCTCGCGCAATACTTTTGTGCGGGAGACCGACACGTGGCCAATGACCCTCTTTTCGGCGTGCACGCAGCAGCGCTCGAAGTGCGCTCGCAGCGCATGGGTCTGCTCGCCTCCAATATCGCCAACGCCTCGACGCCCGGCTTCAAGGCCAAGGACATCGACTTTCAGCAGGCGCTGGGCGCGGCCGAAAGCAACGGCGACAGCTTCGACAGCCAGTCGATGCAGGCGTCGAGCAAATACCGCGTGCCGCTCGAGCCGTCGCTCGACGGCAACACCGTCGATCTGTCGACCGAACAGACCGCCTTCGCTGAAAACGCGATCGCCTATCAGACGACGCTTTCCTTTCTCAACGGGCGGATCAGCCAGATCACCCGCGCACTGAAGGGCGAATAGAATGGCCGAAGCGCTCACCATCTTCCAGGTCGCCGGCCGCGCGATGTCCGCGCAGCTGGTGCGGATGAACACCACCGCGTCGAACCTGGCCAACGCCGGCGGCGTCGCCTCCAGCGCGGCCGCCGCCTATCGCACCATCAAGCCGGTGTTCCAGACCGAATATGACAAGGCCAGCGGCCTCGCCACGGTCAACGTCAAGCAGGTCGTCACCGCCGGCGAAGAGCCGACCAAGCGCTACGACCCGACCAATCCGCAGGCCGATAAGGACGGCAATGTGTGGGAAAACGCCGTCGATGAGACGCGCGAGCTCGTCGACATGATGGAGACTTCGCGCAGTTACCAGAACAACGTCCAGGTGATGAACACGGCGAAGTCGCTGGTGCTCGACACCCTCAAGCTCGGAAGCTGACCGCCATGACCTCCACCTTCGATTCCACTCTCGCCGATCTCGGTATCGGCCGCTCGGGCACCGCCGCGACGCCGACGGTGCAGACCCAGGCGCAGTCGCAGACGCTTGGCCAGTCTGATTTCCTCCAGCTGATGACCGCGCAGCTCAAGAACCAGGATCCGTTCAGCCCGGTCGACAACACGCAGATGGTCGCGCAGATGGCGCAATTCTCCAGCGTCGCGGGCATCAGCCAGATGAACACGACGCTGTCGTCGATCGCCGACAAGCTCGGCTCGGGCAGCGCATCGGACGCCTTGTCCTATGTCGGCCGCACGGTGCTGACTGCGGGCAACACCGCTTATGCGCGGACCTCCGGCGGGATCGCCGGCGCCGTCCAGCTCGGCGGCGACGCCAGCGACGTGACGGTCGCGATCCAGGACGCCAGCGGCAACGTGCTCAAGACGCTGTCGCTCGGCGCGCAGAGCGCCGGCACCGTCAATTACGATTGGGACGGCACCACCGATGCTGGCGCGGACGCCGGCGCGGGGCCGTTCACCGTCTCCACCTACGCGCAGAACAACGGCGCGACCGTCACCAGCCAGGCGCTCGTCTGGGCGCCGGTCGCCGCCGTCTCGATGCCGTCGGGCGGCGAGGCGCAACTCACCCTGCCGGGCATCGGCCAGGTTCCCGTTTCCGACGTCGTTCAAGTCGGTTGATCATTCTTCAAGGAGCAATGCGATGAGCTTTTATACTTCGCTCAGCGGCCTGCAGGCATCGCAGACCGATATGTCCACGATCTCGAACAACATCGCCAACTCGGCGACCAGCGGCTTCAAGCGCTCGACGACGCAGTTCGCCGACGTGATGGCCTCGAGCGTCACCGTCAGCCCCAATCACATGATCGGATCGGGCGTCGCGGTGAAGGACACGCGCCAGCAGTTCAGCGAAGGCAATCTGATCCAGTCGCAATCGTCGCTCGATCTCGCGATTACCGGCGACGGCTTCTTCGCGGTCAAGCCGCAGACCGACGGCAATGTCGTCGATTACACGCGCAACGGCAGCTTCCTGGTCGATGCTTCGGGCTATGTGACCGATGCGCAGGGCGGCCATCTGCAGGTCTATCCGGTCGACGGCTCGGGCGCGGTCGTCGCGTCGGGCGCCGATTCGCTGATCAGCCTGCAATTGCCGCAGACCAGCGGCACGCCGGTGGCGACGCAGAATGTCGGCCTCGACGTCAATTTCAACTCGAGCTCGATCGTTCCGTCCGCTTCGACCGCATTTGATTCGACCAACCCCTATGCGTTCGATCGCTTCGATCCCACCACCTACAACCAGTCGACGCAGACCACGATCTACGACGGCAGCGGCAACGCGCAGACGATGACCAATTATTACGTTCGCGACGGCCAGCCCGATGCGAGCGGCAACACCAGCTGGTCGGTCTATTCCTATGTCGGTGACACGCAGCTGACCTCGGGCGGCAGCACGGCGCCGACCACGCTGACCTTCGATTCGACCGGCGTGATGACCTCGCCGAGCGGCCCGACCAGCTTCGATGCGTTCACGCCGACCGGATCGACCACCGCACAGGCGCTGACGCTCGATCTCGCCGGCTCGACCCAGCTGACCTCGCCGTTCAACGTCAATTCGCGCACGCAGGACGGCAAGTCGGTCGGCCAGCTGGCCGGCGTGACGGTCGACGACACCGGCATGGTCAAAGCCAGCTTCTCGAACGGCGACAGCCAGATCCTCGGCAAGGTCGCGATCGCGAACTTCAACAACCCGACCGGGCTGCGCCAGATGGGCAACAGCTATTGGCAGGCGACCGGCCTGTCGGGCGACGTCAAATACGGCCAGGCCGGCGACAATGGCTATGGCTCGCTGATGTCCGGCGCGATCGAAGGATCGAACGTCGACATCACGCAGGAGCTCGTCGATCTGATCGCCGCGCAGCAGAGCTTCCAGGCCAACGCCAAGGCGCTCGATACGTCGAAGCAGATCACTCAGACGATCTTCCAGATCCAGTGATCGGGATAGCGGGGGGAGCGCGATAGATGGACAAGCTGGTCTATACCGCGGCATCGGGCCTGAAAGCGCACATGGCAGCGCAGGCGGCGATCGCGAACAACATGGCGAATGCCTCGACGACCGGCTTTCGCGCCGATCGCGTGGTGTTCGACCGGTTGAGCCTGACCGGCCAGGGCCTCGAGACGCGCCAGCCCACGTCCGAAGAAGTCACCGACGCCGATCGCAAGCCCGGCACGGTGCAGCAGACCGGCCGCCCGCTCGACGTCGCCATGTCCGGCGACGCCTGGCTGGCGGTGCAGAGCGCGGACGGGAGTGAAGCTTACACACGGCGCGGCGATCTTCAGATCGCTCCGTCGGGCGTGTTGGAAACCGGCGACGGTTTCCCGGTGATGGGCTCGGGGGGGCCCATCACCGTGCCGCCCGCCGACAAGGTGTCGATCGCCAGCGACGGCTCGATCTCGATCCTGCCGCTGGGCTCGCAGCCGGGCGCGGAGATGCAACAGCTCGATCGGCTCAAGCTGGCGAGCACGACCGGCACGAGCACCGTCAAGGGGCTCGACAATCTGCTTTACGTTAAGGGCGGCGGCACGCTGCCCGAGGATATGGACGCCTCGGTGCAGACCGGCGCGCTCGAAGGCTCCAACGTCGATATGACGCAGGCGCTGGTCGACATGATCGAGAACCAGCGCAGCTACGAAGTGCAGGCGAACCTGCTCAAGGACGCCAAGGACATGGACGAAGGCGGCGCCTCCGTCATGAGCCTCACCAGCTAAGGAATAGAGACGATGACCAGCGCAGCCATGCACATCGCGCGGACCGGGCTCGACGCCCAGGACACCCGCATGCAGGTGATCTCGAACAACCTCGCCAACGTCAACACGACGGGCTTCAAGAAGGCGCGCGCCGATTTCGCGACGCTGGCCTATCAGGTCGTCACCACACCCGGCGCGGCCAGCACGCAGGAATCGAAATACGCCACCGGGCTCAACCTCGGCACCGGCGTCAAGATCCAGGGCACCTCGCGGCTCGACACCCAAGGCGAACTGACCACCACCGGCAACAGCCTCGACATGGCGCTGGACGGCGACGGCTATTTCCAGGTGCAGATGCCCAACGGCACGCTCGGCTATACCCGCGCCGGCAATTTCTCGCGCTCGCCCGAAGGCCAGCTGATCACCTCGCAAGGCTATCAGGTGATGCCCGGCATCTCGATTCCCGAGGGCACGACGGCGATCACCATCGGCACCGACGGCACCGTCTCGGCGACGATCCCCGGCCAGGCCGAACCGTCCGAGCTCGGCCAGATTCAGGTCGCCAGCTTCGCCAACGGCGCCGGCCTGCAGGATGTCGGCGACAATTACCTGGTGCAGACCGCCGCGTCGGGCGAGCCCAACCTCGGCATCGCCGGGCAGGACGGCCGCGGCAACATCCGCCAGGGCATGCTCGAAGCCTCGAACGTCAACGTCGTCGAGGAGCTGGTCGACATGATCGAGACGCAGCGCGCCTATGAGGTGAACTCGAAAATGATCACCGCGACCGACGACATGCTCAAATTTGTTAACCAAAACGTCTGATGGTGCGGATCATGAACCGCCCGCTAACCATGCCGCTCGCGGCCGCGCTCGTCGCAGCGCTGATCGCGCCCGTCGCCGCGCAGGCCGGCAACAAGAAGCACGTGGCGGAGGATTACAGTCTCACGCTGCCGCCGCCGCCGCCGCCGCCGCCGTCGAACGGATCGATCTTCCAGGCGGCCGACGGCTATGCGCCGCTCTATGCCGGCTGGAGCGCGCGCCGCGTCGGCGACCCGCTGACGATCGTGCTGGTGGAAAGCACGCAGGCGTCGAAATCGGCCAGCTCGAAGCTCAATTCGAGCGGCAGCGCCGGCATTACCCCGCCATCGACCGGCGCGCTGGCGCTGTTCAAATCGACCGATGCCAGCCTCGGCGGCAATCGCGGTTTCGATGGCAAGGGCACCGCCGATCAATCCAATTCGCTGTCGGGCGAAATCAGCGTCACCGTGGCGCAGGTCTATCCCAACGGCACGATGCTGGTGCAGGGCCAGAAGCAGCTCACGCTCAACCGCGGCGACGAGACGATCACGATCAAGGGCGTCGTCCGCGTTGCCGACATCGCATCGGACAACACGATCCTGTCGACCCGCGTGGCCGATGCGCAGATCGCCTACACCGGCAAGGGCGACGTCGCCCGCGCCAGCCGCCAGGGGTGGCTGAGCCGCTTCTTCTCCGCCGTCAGCCCGTTCTAACCAGGATAGCGATTCCCATGCGCCGCATCATCATCGCCTGCCTCGTCGCCCTGGTCGCCGCGCAGCCCGCGCTGGCCAACCGCGTCAAGGATCTCGGCGCGTTCCAGGGCATCCGCAACAACCAGCTGACCGGCTACGGCATCGTCGTCGGCCTGCCCGGCACCGGCGACGACAATCTGGAATATACCGTCCAGTCGATGAAGTCGGTCGCCTCGCGCTTCGGGCTGCAACTGCCGCCCGGCGTCAATCCTGCGTTGAAGAACGCCGCGGTGGTAATGGTCACGGCCGATCTGCCCGCCTTCGCCAAGCCCGGCCAGACGCTCGACATCACCGTCTCGTCGATGGGCAAGGCAAAGTCCTTGCGCGGCGGCGCGCTGATCATGACGCCGCTGATGGGCGCCGACGGCCAGATCTATGCGATGGCGCAGGGCAACCTCGCGGTCGGCGGATTGGGCGCGGAAGGCGCCGACGGCTCGAAGATCGTCGTCAACATTCCCTCGAGCGGGCGAATCCCCGGCGGCGCCACGGTCGAGCGTGCGGTCGATACCGGCTTCGCCTCGTCGCCCAATCTCACCTTCAATCTCGAGCAAGCCGATTTCACCACCGCGCAGAACGTCGCCGCGGCGATCAATCGCCGCTTCGGTGCGGGCGTCGCCGATGCGACCGACGGCGTGTCGGTCCAGGTCCGCGCGCCGATCGGCGCCGACGTCCGCGCGACGCTGATGAGCGAAATCGAGAATCTCGACGTCGCCACCGCCGATCCGCCGGCGCGCGTGATCGTCAACGCGCGCACCGGCACGGTCGTCATCAACGCCGCGGTCCGCGTCGGCCCGGCGGCGGTCAGCCACGGCAAATTGACCGTGCGGATCGACGAGGACCAGCATGTCAGTCAGCCCGCGCCGCTGAGCCAGGGCCAGACCGCGCTGGAAAATCACAGCGCCGTCTCGGTCGACGAAGAGCATAAGCCGATGTTCCTGCTCGCGCCGGGGCCGCAGCTGGCCGACATCGTCAAGGCGGTCAATGCGATCGGCGCGTCGCCGGCCGATCTCGTCGCAATCCTCGAGGCGCTGAAGCAGGCCGGCGCGCTGCAAGCCGATCTGATCGTGCTGTGACCCAGCCCGTCGCGCCCACCAGCCCCGCGCTCGGCGCGGCCGACGTCTCGACCGACAAGAGCCGGCTGTCGAATCGCGCCAATCTGGAAGCGGCGGGCAAGCAGTTCGAAGCGGTATTCGACGGCATGATGCTGAAATCGATGCGGCAGACCAAGCTCGCCGACGATCTATTCGATTCGAAGGCGCTCGACACCTTTCGCGACATGCAGGACCAGCAGGTCGCCAAGACCATGTCCGAACATGCCCCGCTCGGGATCGGCAAGGCGATGGTCGATTTCCTCTCGAAATCGCAGACCGCGCTGCAAGCGCCGGCGGCGCCCAGCGCGACCGTCGGCACGCCGGCGACCGGCGGCATGACGCCGATCGGCGACGGCTCATGAGCGACATCCTCAACATCGGCGCGAGCGGGATTCGCGCCTATCAGAGCGCGATCAGCACGGTTTCGGAAAATATCGCGAATTCGGGCGTCGATGGCTATTCGAAGCGCACGACCAATCTCAGCGAGGTCGCCGCCTCGAGCAGCACGATCACGCGGCGCGAGGTCAATGCCGCCAGCGGCGTCGTCGCGAGCGGCGTGAGCCGCGCGTCGGATCCGCTCAAGGAAGCCGATGTCCGCAGCGCCGGCGCCGATCTCGCGCGCAGCGACAGCGCGGTGCAATGGCTCGATCAGATCCAGACCGCGCTGACCGGCAACAATCTCTCCGATCGGCTCGGCAGCTTCTTCACCTCGGCCACCGCGGTCGCCGCCGATCCGTCCGCCAATGCGCCGCGCACAACGATGCTCAGCGCTGCCGACAGCGTCGCCGGGGCGTTCACCGCAACCGGCGCGGCGCTCGATCAGGTTGCCGGCGCGCTCGATGCGACCGCGCAGAATGCGGCGACCACCTTCAACGATCTGGCGACCGCGCTGGCCAAGACCAACGATGCGATCGGCCGCAACGTGCCGGGCACCAACGGCACCGCGCAATTGCTCGATCAGCGCGATCAATTGCTCGAACAGATGAGCGCCATCGCCGACGTATCGGTGACGACCGACGACGCCGGCCGCGCGACCGTGAAGCTCGGCGGCACCGCGGGGCCGACGATCGTCTCGGGCAACAGCTCGGGCTCGCTGACCTATGCGCGCGGCACCGACGGCGCGGTGTCCTATGCGGTTCACTTCGGCGGCGCGATCACCACCGCGCAAATCTCCGGCGGCGCGCTCGCCGGCGTCGCCGATGGCGCGCGGCGGCTGGCCGATGCGCAAAACCAGCTCGATCAAACCGCAGCGAGCTTCGTCGACGGCGTCAACACCGTCCAGGCACAGGGCCGCGATCTGAACGGCAATCCCGGCGCGGCGCTGTTCAGCGCCGGCGCCGATCCGTCCGACATCAGCCTCGCGCTCGACGATCCGCGCGGCATCGCCGCCGCGGCGCCCGGCGGCGGCACGCGCGACAACAGCAATCTCGCCACTCTCGGCGCGCTGCGCACATCGGGCAATTTCGAAGGCGCGGTGACCGATATGGTCAGCACCAACGCCGCCGCGCTCGCCTCGAAGCAGACGATCGCCCAGGCGCAAGGCTCGATCCACGACAATGCGATCGCCGCGCGCGACAGCGTGTCCGGCGTCAGCATCGATAGCGAAGCGGTCGATCTGCTGCGCTTCCAGCAGGCCTATTCGGCGTCGAGCCGGGTGATTCAGGCGGCGCGCGACATCTTCCAGTCCATCCTCGATATTCGGTGAGCGCGATGCAGATCAGCACCAGCCAGTTCTACAGCCAGTCGAACGCGCAGATGTCGGCGCTGACCGACGCCGCCGATCTGCTCCAGACGCAGATCTCGACGGGCAAGAAGCTGCTCGCGCCGTCCGACGACGTGGTCGCCTATCAGCGGCTGCAATCTCTTTCGCGCGCCAAGGCAAACGACAGCGCCTACACCGGCAATATCAGCATGGCGCAAAGCCTGGTCGATCAAAGCGACACCGCTTTGTCGAGCGTCACCGCGCAAATCCAGCGCGCGCAGGAGCTGACCGTCCAGGCCAACAGCGGCACGCTGTCCGATAGCGGCCGGCAGGCAATTTCGACCGAGCTCAAATCGATCGTGCAGACGCTCGCCTCGCTTGCCAATACCAAGGATGCGCGCGGCGGCGCGCTGTTCGGCGGCACGCAGGGCGGCAACCCGGTGACGCTCAACAGCGACGGCACCGTCACGATCAACGATACCGGCCAACCGGCGGCGATCCCGATCGGCGACGATCAGAGCATCGTCGCCACCGACAGCGCGGCGCGCGTGTTCGGCGGCGTGCAGACCGCATCGGGCACCACCGATCTGTTCTCGATCATCAACACGCTCGTCACCGCGCTCGATTCGGGCGGCGACATCACCGCTGCCGCCTCGACCGCCGGCGATGCGCTGAGTGCGGCGGCCGATCAGGTCAGCAGCACGCAGGCGTCGGTCGGCGCGCGCGGTGCCCGGCTCGATCTGGTGACGAGCAATATGACCGACACCGCGGTGACGCGCGAAACCGAACGATCGTCGCTCGAGGATACCGACGTCACCGCCGCGATCACCGATCTGCAGAAAACGATGACGATCCTGCAGGCCACGCAGGCGAGCTTCACCAAGCTCACCTCGCTCTCGCTGTTCGATTATCTCAAATAATCACCGCGCCGTTAACCATATGGCGACGAAAATGACTGAAACCCGAGGGCGAACGGTCGTTACTTGAGTCAGCACGCCGACGCGCCGCAGGGGGAAAAGATCAAAGATGTTTCCGGTTATCGGCTTTGTCGTTCTCCTGCTGATGGTGTTTGGCGGCTTCGTGTTCACCGGCGGCGCACTCGGCCCGGTGATGGAGGCGATTCCGCATGAGATGCTGATCATCGGCGGCGCCGGCATCGGCTCGCTGATCATCGGCAATTCGATGAAGGAACTGAAGGCACTCGGCGGCGGCCTGAAGAAGGTCTTCAAGGGCCCGAAATACAAAAAGCAGGATTATCTCGATACGATCTTCCTCGTCTCCAAGCTCATGAAGATGCTGCGGATGGACGGGCCGATCGCGCTGGAGCCGCATGTCGAGGATCCGAAATCCTCCGCGATCTTCGCCGAATATCCCCGCCTGCTCGCCGATTCCGCGTTGATCAACCTGATCGCCGATACGCTGCGCCTGGTCGTTGTCTCGTCGGGCACGCTCGACGTCCACGCCGTCGAAGAGGTGATGGACAATACCATCAAGACCCACCACCACGAAGTGCAGGGCCCGCAGACCGCGCTGCAATCGCTCAGCGACGCGCTGCCCGCGCTCGGCATCGTCGCCGCGGTGCTCGGCGTCGTGAAGACGATGGGCTCGATCGACAAGCCGCCGGCGATCCTCGGCGCGATGATCGGATCGGCGCTCGTAGGCACCTTCATGGGCGTGCTGCTCGCCTACGGCCTGGTCGGCCCGCTCGCCAATCGGCTGCAGCAGGTGATCGACGCCGACGCGGCGATCTACCACACCGTCAAGCAGATCATCATCGCCTCGCTCCACGGCCACCCGCAGCCGCTGGTGATCGAAGCGGCGCGATCGGGCATCGCCCATTCGAACCAGCCGGCCTTCGCCGAGGTGTTCGACGGCCTGAGAGGACGTTGATGTTTGTCGGCTTCGCCAAGACGGCGCCAGCCCGCTCCCCCACCCGGCCACCCAATCAGGATACTCGCATGGGTGGCCGGGTGGGGGAGCGGGCTGGCGCCGCGCGACCGAAGGGAGCCAAATAGATGGCTGCGCGCGCGCCGCACGGTTCCAATCAGCCGCCGCGGATCATCTACAAGAAAATCTACATCGAGGCTCACGGCGCGCATCACGGCGGCGCGTGGAAGGTCGCTTATGCCGATTTCGTGACGGCAATGATGGCGTTCTTCCTGCTGCTGTGGCTGCTCGGCGCAACCACCGAGAAGCAGCGCAAGTCGCTGGCCGATTATTTCTCGCCGACGCTGATCGAGATGAAGGAAAACAGCGCCGGCTCGAACGGCCTGTTCGGCGGATCGTCGCTGACCGACAAGGACAATTATCCCCATAAGGCGCAGCAGACCGGCACCCGGTCGATGACGATCCCGGCCGACGCCTCGGGCGGCAATCAGGTCGGCACCGGGCAAAAGGGCACGCTCAAGAACAAGGCGCAGCTTGCCGCCGAGGATATGAAGAATTTCGAGCGGATGCACCGCCAGGTCGAAGCCGAGATCGCCGGCAACCCGAAGCTCGCGAGGCTCGCCAAGCACGTCCACTTCGTGCGCACGCGTGACGGCTTGCGGATCGACCTGCTCGACGACGCCGATTATTCGATGTTCTCGCTCGGCACGACGCAGCTCGAGCCGGCCGCCGACAAGCTGCTCGGGCTGATCGCGCAATCGATCAAGGCGACCGCCAACCCGATCATGATCCGCGGCCATACCGATAGCCTGAGCTACGGCGATCCGGCCAATATGAACAATTGGATGCTGTCATCGGGCCGCGCCGAGGCGACCCGCCAGCGGCTGTCCGCCGGCGGTATTCCCGAGGATCGCTTCGACCGAATCGAAGGCGTGGCGGACCGCGAGCCGATGATCGAGCAGAACCCCGCCGATCCGCGCAACCGCCGCGTGGCGATCACCCTGCTCTATCGCCGCGGCGCGTTCGGCAGCTGAGCATGGCGGCGTTGCCGGCTCGACTTGCCGGCGATTGACGTTATCGTCAGCTCGACGACGGTCGGGAGGACGGGCACGTGGCGGAACGCTGGGCGAATTGGTCGGGCAGTGTCCCCGCGCACCCCCGCGCGATTATGCGCCCGACCGATGAAGCAAGTCTTGCCCCTGCCGTTGCCGCGGCCGCCAAGGTGCGCGTAACCGGCGCCGGACATTCGTTCATGCCGCTGTGCGAAACCAACGGGCTGCTCGTCTCGCTCGAGCATATGGCCGGCCGCCTGCGCGTTGCCGCCGATCGCAGGACCGTCACCGCGCCCGCCGGCTGGAGCCTCAAGCGGCTGACCGCGGCGCTGTGGGACGAGCGCCTGTCGCTGATCAATCAGGGCGACGTGAACCCGCAATCGCTCGCCGGCGCGACCTCGACCGGCACGCATGGCACCGGACGCGGGCTCGGCAGCCTGGCGACGATTTGCCGCGGCTTCCGGCTGATGCAGGCCGACGGCTCGATCATCACGTGCTCGGCGAGCGAGAATAGCGACTTGTTCGAGGCGCAGCGACTGTCACTCGGCCTGTTCGGGATCACGTTGGAGATCGAAATCGACGTGATCCCGGCCTTCTACCTCGAAGAGCGGATCGAGAAACGCAAACTCGCCGACATCGCCGCCGAGTGGGACGCGCTGACCGAGCGCCACCGCCACATCGAGTTCTGGCTGTTCCCGCACAGTGACACCGCGATCCTCAAGACGCTGTCGCTGACCGACCCCTGCGACCCGCCCGTCTCGACCACCGACATGGGCGAAACCGCCTTCCGCCGCGTCTGCGAGGTCGGCGCGAAAGCGCCGTGGCTGATCCCGACGATGCAAAAGGGCATGATGGCGACGCCGATGGCGAGCCGGCGGGCCGGGCCGGCCTATGCGATCTTCCCGTCCGATCGCACGGTGCGCTTCGAGGAAATGGAATATGAGCTGCCCAAGGATGCCGGCATGGCGGCGCTCCGCGAAGTGCTGCACTGGATCCGCGCCAAGAAGCTGCCGGTCGCCTTTCCGTTCGAATATCGCCTCGTCGCCGGCGACGATATCTGGATGAGCCCGATGAACCGCGGCGACTGCGTGTCGATCTCGATGCATCAGTTCCACAAGATGCCGTGGCGCGCGCTGTTCGCCGAGGCCGAGGCGATCTTTCGCGCGCATGGCGGCCGCCCGCATTGGGCCAAGCGCCACACGCTGACCCGCGACGATGTCGATGCGCTCTATCCGATGGCCGGACGCTACCGCGCCGTCCGCCGCGCACACGATCCGGCGGGCAAATTCCTCAACCCGCATCTCGAAGGGCTGTTCGCATGAGCGATGACCGCCGCCTCCACGCCCATCTGATCGGCCAGCAGGGATCGCGGCGATCGCTCAACACGCCGGTGCTGGTGCTCGATCGGTCCGCGCTCGATCGCAACATCGCCACGATGGCCGGTCTGGCCAAGGCTAGCGGCGTGGCGCTGCGCCCGCACGCCAAGACGCACAAGAGCATCGATATCGCCCAGCGGCAGATCGCGGCGGGCGCGATCGGGCTCTGCTGCGCCAAATTGGGCGAAGCCGAAGTGCTCGCCGAGGGCGGCATTACCGGGCTTCATATCACCTCCCCAGTCGTCTCGCCGCCGGCGATCGAGCGGCTGGTCGCACTCAACGACCGCGCCGAGGGCTTGATGACGGTCGTCGACGATCCCGCCAATGTCGCCGCCTTCGGTCGCGCGCTGGCGGGCACTGACAAACCGCTTCAGGTAATAATCGATGTGGACCCCGGCATCCGCCGCACGGGCGTTGCGTCGCCCGAAGCCGCAGTGGCGCTCGCCTACGCGATCGCCGCCGAGCCGAAGCTCGTCTATCGCGGCGTGCAATTCTATTGCGGCATGCAGCAGCATATCGAGGATTACGGCCAGCGCAGCGCCGCGATCGAGGAGCGCACCGCGTATCTGCAAACCGTCATCGCCGCGCTCACCGACGCGGGTTTCGCGCCCGGTATCGTCACCGGATCGGGCACCGGCACCCACGCGATCGACCTCGATCTCGGCGTCTTCACCGAGCTTCAGGTCGGCTCCTATGTGTTCATGGACCGCCAATATCTCGATTGCGACCTGACCGGGGACGGCGCACCGCCGTTCGAAACCGCCCTGTTCATCGACACCCGCGTGGTCAGCGCCAACGGCCCCGGCATGGCCACGCTCGACGCCGGCTTCAAGGCGATGGCGACCGATGGCGGCACGCCCAAGATCGTCGGCGGCGCCGACGGCGCGACCTTCATATTCATGGGCGACGAGCACGGCGCGATCATCGGCCCCGCCGCCGATACGCGCCATGCGATCGGCGACGCCATTATGCTCGCCGCGCCGCACTGCGACCCGACGGTCAATCTCTACGACAGCTATCATGTCGTCGACGGCGACACGCTGATCGACATCTGGCCGGTCTCCGCACGCGGGCGATCGCGTTGAGCGAGCCGCCGGCGATCCGCGCGCCGGCGATCGCAGCGATCCTGTTCGTCGGCGTGATCGGCGTGCTGATCCCCGGGCTGCAACCGCAATTGCTCGGCGCGATGGCGCTCGAGGGACGGCTGAGCGCCGCGCAGCTCGGGCTCGCGGCGACGGTCGAGCTGCTGGCGATGGGGCTTGCCGCCGGCGGCGCGGGCGCGGTGCTGAGTATCGCCCGGCTGCGGCCGGTCTGCATCGTCGCCGCACTCTCGCTCGCTGCGATCGATGCAGCGACCCCTTTGGCCAGCGGCGGCGCGATCATCGCCGTGCGCGCCGCCGCCGGCGTACCGGAGGGCGTATTGATCTGGCTGGCGATCGGCTTCATTGCGCGCACCGCCAATCCCGCGCGCTGGGCGGCGATTTACCTGCTCACCCAGACGCTCGCCCAGCTCGCGCTCGCCGGGCTGCTGGCGAGCGTGGTGCTGGCGCGTGGCGGTAGCGCCGGCGGGTTCGCAATGCTTGCCGGGATCAGCCTCGCGCCGCTGGCCGTGCTGCCGTGGTTGCCGCGGGCCTACCCGCCGCTCGACGAGACGCAGGCCGCCGGCGGCCTGCCGAGCCTGCCCGGCCTCGTCGCACTCGCCGGCGTGCTGCTCTATCTCGCGTTCGTCGTCGGCGTGTGGGTCTATCTCGAGCCGCTCGGGCGGCAGGCCGGGATCGGCCCCGGCCCGCTCGCCTATGCCGTGCCGCTGTCGCTGGCGACGCAGGTGATCGGCGCGAGCGCGGCGGCGGCGCTTGCCGGACGCGTTCGCCCGCTGCCCGTGGTGCTGATCGCGACGCTGCTCGATCTCGCCATCCTGGCGCTGCTCGGCGCGTCCCCCTCGCCGCCCGCTTTCCTCGCGCTTGCCGGGGGCTTCGGCTTCCTGTGGCTGTTCGTCCTGCCGTTCCAGGTGCCGCTGGTGATCGCCGCCGATCCCAGCCGCCGCGCCGCCGTGCTGATCGCCGGCGCGCAGCTGATCGGATCGAGCCTCGGCCCGCTCGCCGCGTCGGGCTTGGTATCGGATACCGACGTGCGGCCGACCCTATGGCTCGGCGCGTTCTGCGTCGTCCTCAGCGCCGGCCTGATGGCGGCGACACGTCTCCGTCAGCCCTGAGCCGCCAACGGCGCGAAGCGCGCCACTTGCCGGCCGATCAGCGCGAGTTGCTCGAGCACCGCGGGATCGGTGCAGCCGCCCTCGTCGTCGAACTTGGTCAATTGCGTGTTGATCGCCGCGGCGAACGGCGTCGGCCAGCCGCGCAACGCGTGGACGATCGATCGCAGCGCCGCGATCGTGCTGCCGGTCGCCTGCCAGCCATAGGCCGTCGCGATCAGCCCGACCGGCATGTCGGCGAGATACGGCCGGTCGTCGCCTGCAGTCTCCTCGAGCAGGTCGAGCGCGTTCTTGACCACGCCCGAAATGCTGCCGTGATAGCCCGGGCTGGCGATGATCAGCGCCGATGCGTCACGCACCGCGTCGACGAAGGCGCGCTCGTCGGGCGTGCGTTCGGCCGCGCGCGGATCGTAGAGCGGCAGGCGCGCCATGTCCTCGCCGGCGAACAGGCGGGTGCGGAAGCCCTCGCGCCCGGCGGCGTCGAGCGCGATGCGCAGCGCCCGCTCGGTCGAGGAAATGCCGCCGATCGTGCCGCCGATGCCGACGACGAGCGGCTGGGATGAGGGGGGTGCCATTTCCTGCGCATAGCCGCGCGCGCCGATCGGCTCAATGCCGCGTCCCTTGCCGTCGCCCTGCCGACAGGTGTAAACGCGGATGCTTGTGCGAACTGTGTTGCGGTGATAACACAGCTCCTCCGCCCCCGCGGGCCGCCAGACCGAGACGATGCGCTTGACCCCTTTCGATTCCGACACCGTTTCGCGCGCGCATCGCCCCGAGCGGTTCGACATCGACGATCTGCTCAAGCGCGCCGACGAGGCGGTCGGCTATGGCGACGACGATGCCGCCTGGGGCGAACCGGCGGCGCCCCCGAAGCCGCGCACCTCCAAACTTCGCTGGGCGATGCGCGGGCTGGCAGCGCTGGTCATCCTGTTCGTGGCTGTAGTCGCCTGGCTGGCGATCACCGCGCCGCTATCCAAATCGCTTCAGCCGCCGACGCCGCCCTCGGTGACATTGCTCGCCGCCGACGGCACGCCGATCGCGCGGCGCGGCGCGATCATCGGCAAGCCCGTCGATGCCGCCAAGCTGCCCGATTATGTGCCAAACGCGTTCGTGGCGATCGAAGACCGGCGATTCTATCATCATTGGGGCGTCGATCCGCGCGGCATCGCGCGTGCCGCGTTCCACAACATGGCGGCCGGCGGCGTGCGCGAGGGCGGCAGCACGATCACGCAACAGCTGGCCAAAAACGCCTTTCTCGACGCCGATCGCACGATGGGCCGCAAGCTGCGCGAGGTGCTGATCTCCTTCTGGCTCGAGGCGTGGCTGTCGAAGGACCAGATCCTGTCGCGCTATCTGTCGAACGTCTATTTCGGCGACAACGTCTACGGGCTCACCGCTGCGTCCGAACATTATTTCGATCGCGAGCCGAGCGACCTGACCGTCGGCCAGGCGGCGATGCTCGCCGGGCTGGTCAAGGCGCCCTCGACGCTGGCGCCGACCGGCAACCTGAAGGGCGCGCGGGCGCGCGAAAAGGTCGTCGTCGGCGCGATGGCGGCTGGCAAGTTCATTACCAAGGCGCAGGCGGCGAGCGCCAAGCCCGCGGTGCTCGACGTCCGCCGCACGCGCGAGCTGCCCAACGGCACCTATTTCGCCGATTGGGTGCTGCCGCAAGCGCGCGACAATGCCGGCGAGGTCCGCGCCGAAACCACCGTCAGGACGACGCTTGACATGCGGCTACAAAAGGCCGCCGAGCGGGCGATCGGGCGCGCCGGGCTGCACAAGGCGCAAGTCGCGCTGGTGGCGATGAAGCCCGACGGCACGATCGTGGCGATGGTCGGCGGCAAATCGTACAAGGACAGCCCGTTCAACCGCGCAACGCAGGCGTTGCGCCAGCCGGGCTCGACCTTCAAATTGTTCGTCTATCTCGCGGCGATGCGCGCCGGGATGACGCCCGACAGCATGATCGAGGACAAGCCGGTGACGATCGGCGATTGGTCGCCGCAAAATGCCGAAAAACGCTATCGCGGCACGATCCCGCTGCGTGAGGCGTTCGCGATTTCCTCGAACGTCGCCGCCGCGCGGTTAATCCAGAAGGTCGGCGTGTCGAACGTGATCCGCGCAGCACGCGATCTCGGCATCTCCACGCCGCTGCCCAACGAGGCGACGATCGCGCTCGGCACCGCCAATGTGTCGCTGCTCGAGCTGACCTCTGCCTATGCCGCGATCGCCGCCGGCGACTATCCGGTCGGCGCCAAGGGGCTCGCCGATCCGGAGCAAAAGGGCTGGCTCGATCAATTCACCGGCGGCACGCATCCGCTGTCGAACCGCATCCAGGGTGAGATGCGCGACTTGCTTGCCGCTTCGGTGGAGGATGGCACCAGCCGCCAAGCGGCGCTGTCGGTCGATACCTTCGGCAAGACCGGCACGACGCAGGACAGCCGCGACGCGCTGTTCGTCGGCTTCGCCAACGGGCTGGTGTGCGGCGTGTGGGTGGGCAATGACGACGACAGCCCCAATCCCGGCCTCGCCGGCGGCGGTATTCCGGCGCGCATCTGGCACGATTTCATGACCCAGGCGCTCGGTCTCGCGCCGCGCGCTGCACCGCCGCCCGCGCCCGCCGACGACGAGGGCGACGACGGATCGGTGACCGATCCAGACGCCGCGCCGATGGCGTTCGAGGGCAATCTTACCGGGCTCGGGCTCGATCTGAAGATCGGCCAGGACGGCGACATCCAGCTCTCGCGCTCGCCGCAGCGCCAGCCGGGAGACGGCGCGAGCGGCGACGCCCCATCAGCGCCGCCGCCGATGCCGCCGGACGACGACGAACAATAGCACGCGGCTGCCCGGTTGACGCGCGCATCGCCGCGACGCAAGGCGCAGCCCATGCGCTTCTTCTCCGACAACGCCGCCCCGGTCTGCCCACAGGTGCTCGCCGCGCTGGCCGACGCCAACAGCCTCGACACCGCGTATGACGGCGATCAGTGGAGCGCGCAGCTCGACGATCGCTTCTCGGCGCTGTTCGACACCAAAGTTCGCGTGCTGTGGGTGCCGACCGGCACGGCCGCCAACGCGCTCGCGCTCGCCGCGCTCTGCCCGCCTTATGGCGGGGTGATCTGTCACCGCGAGGCGCACATCCAGAACGACGAGGCCGGCGCCCCGGAATTCTACACCCACGGCGCCAAATTGTTGCTCGCCGACGGCCCCGAGGCCAAGCTGACGCCCGACAGCGTGACCGCAATCACCAGCGCGATCCGCAACGACGTGCATCAGGTCCAGCCGCACGCCATCTCGATCACCAACGCGACCGAATATGGCTGCGTCTATACCCCCGACGAGGTCGCCGCGCTGGGCAAGCTCGCCCACAAGCACGATCTCGGCCTGCACATGGACGGCGCGCGCTTCGCCAACGCGGTGGCGCATCTCGATTGCAAGCCGTCCGAGCTGACCTGGCGCGCCGGCGTCGACGTGCTCAGCTTCGGCTTCGTCAAGAACGGCGGCATGTCGGCCGAGGCGCTGGTGTTCTTCCGCTCCGACCTCGCCGAGGCAACGCTCTATCGCCGCAAACGCGCCGGGCATCTGCTGTCGAAGGGCCGCTATCTCGCCGCGCAAATCCTGGCGATGCTCGACGAGGACCTGTGGCTCGCCAACGCCCGCGCCGCCAACGCCGGCGCGACGCTGCTGGCGCAGGCGGCGGGCGACCGGCTGGTCTATCCGGTCGAGGCCAATGAGGTGTTCCTCAAGGTGAGCGCGGACGAAGCGAAGCGCCTGCGCGATCTCGGCTTCGATTTCTACGATTGGGGCGTCGGCGAAGCGCGGCTGGTGATCTCCTGGGACCAGACCGAGGAGGAGATCCGCCCGCTCGCCGAGGCGATCACCGCGCTGTGAGCCGGCGTCATGGCTGACGCGGCCGGCGCGCCGCCGCAATCGACCCGGCTCGCGATCCTCATCCCGTTCGCAATCGTCACGCTGATCTGGGGATCGACCTGGCTGGTCATCCGCGATCAGGTCAGCGTCGTACCGGCAAGCTGGTCGGTCACTTATCGCTTTCTCGTCGCCGGGCTGACGATGCTGGCGGTCGCGCTGGTGCGGCGCGAGCGGCTCGCGCTCGATGCGCGCGGTTGGGGCTTTGCGCTCGCGGTCGGGCTCAGCCAGTTCTGCATGAACTTCAACTTCGTCTACCGCGCCGAGGAGCATATCACGTCGGGGCTGGTCGCGGTGGTGTTCGCGCTGCTGCTGGTGCCCAACGCGCTGCTCGCCCGCCTCTTCCTGGGGCAGCGGCTCGGCCGGCAATTGCTCATCGGATCGGCGGTGGCAATGGCAGGCGTGGTATTGCTGTTCCTCCACGAAGCGCGCGTCGATCCGAACGGGCCGCGTGAAGCGCTGATCGGCATCGGCATCACGCTCGCTGCGATCGTGTCGGCATCGAGCGCCAATGTGCTGCAAGCGACCGAAACCGCGCGGCGCTATCCGATGATTCCGATGCTCGCGGTCGCGATGCTGATCGGCACCGCGCTCGACGCCGCGCTGGCGCTGGCGCTGAACGGCGCGCCGGTGATCGAGGCGCGGCCGGTCTATATGCTCGGCATCGTCTATCTCGGCGTGTTTGGATCGGCGATCGCCTTCACGCTCTATTTCGGCGTGATCCGCGTGATCGGCCCGGCCAAGGCGGCCTATTCTAGCGTCATCGTGCCGGTAATCGCGATGCTGCTGTCGACCGCGTTCGAGGGCTATCGTTGGACACCGCTGGCGGTCGGCGGCGGCGTATTGACGCTGATCGGGCTGGTGATCGCGTTGAGCGCGCGCAGGCCGGCGCGGAAATCGGGATAAGCCGGCGTCCAGCCGAGCACGCGCTTCGCCTTGCCGTTCGCCACCCGCCGGTTTTCTGCATAGAAGCCGCGTGCCATCGGCGACAGCGCGTCGAGCCCGACGAATGGCGGCGGCGCGACGCCCAGCAGGCGCGCGGCGAATTCGGTGACGGCATTCTGGCTGGCGGGCCGGTCGTCGGCGAGATTGTACGCGCCGGGCGGTCCGTCGAAGCCGGCGATAACGCCCGACACGATGTCGTCGACGTGCACGCGGCTGAACACCTGATCGGGCATATCGACGCGGTGCGCGCGACCGTCGGCAACGCGGTCGAGCGGCGAGCGGCCCGGGCCATAGATGCCGGGCAACCGATACACGCGCGCGCCCAGCGCCAGCCACGCGGCGTCCGCTACCGCCCGCGCCTGCCGACGCCCGCTGCCGATCGGCGCGCTTTCGTCGACCCAGGCGCCGCCGGCGTCGCCATAGACGCCGGTCGACGACAAATAGCCGATCCAAGCGGTCGCACGACCGAGCGCCGCGCCGTAAGCGTCGAGCACCGGATCGCGCTCTTCGGCCGGCGGCGCGGACGACAGGATGTGCGTCGCCGCGCCGATCTCCCTGTCGATGCGCGCCGCATCGCCGAACGCGATCGTGCCGCCGCGCCCGTCACGCGTCGTCCCGCCGACCTGCCAGCCCTCGCCGCGCAGTCGATCGGCCAAATGCGTCGCCGTATAGCCGAGCCCGAAGATGAGGAGGCGCGCTATCGATCGCCCCTAACGCCGAACCGCATTCACTGACCGCCCTGCTGCGGGCCGGCGATCGACCAGATGTGCCCGAACGGATCGCGCACCTGCCCGTAGCGATCGCCCCAGAACTGATCGGCGAGCGGAAAGCGCACGGTCGCGCCGGCGGCGAGCGCCTTGGCCCACGCGGCATCGGCATCGGCGAGCTGGAGGTGAAGGACGGTGCCGCTCGGCGGCGGTGATGCCTTGCCGTCGTTCATCTCGGGAAAATCGTCATGGAGCAGCACCGCACCGCCGTTCACGGCGAGGTGGACGTGCATCAGCCGCTTGCCGTCCTGCGCCGGCGACCGCGCGACTTCTCGCGCGCCGAACGCGGCGGCGTAAAAGTCGATCGCCTCGGCCGCGCGGCCATCGGGAATCATCAGATGCGGCGTGACGCCGGTCAGCGTCGCATTCGGGTTGGTATCGGCCATCGCCTGTCTCCCGAGTCGTTGGGGCAGCGATTGTATCGCGCTCGACCGACCGACAAAAGGCCGCCTTGCCTTGCCGCCGGCGCGCACGGCGGATAGCATCGCCCGAGCGGTGACGGCGTGCCTGCCGATCCGCCGGAGAGCGTCGATATGCGCAGCGCGATGATCCTGACGGCAATGGTGATTCTGGCGGCGCAGGCTGCGGCGGGGAACAGCGCGACCACTGATTGGACGCCCGGCACGATCGATGTCGAACTTGCTCCCCAGCCCGATGAGGCCGGGGCCGCCGACCAGGCGTTCGCCGATGCCGTCAGCAGCGCGCTTGCCGCGGCGAACTTCATGCCCTTGCCGGGTCACGGTCACGGCCGGTACGTCGCCGACGTGACGGTGACGCGGCGCGCCGGCGGCGCGGTGACCTCGGACGCGGACGAGCCGCCCGCTACGGCCGATGCCGGCGATTGGACGGTGCGACTGGGCGTCACGCTGCCCTCGCGCAAAACCCAGCTCCACGGGCTGATCGTCACGCAGCTCGATGTGCACATTCGCCTGCGCGGTGCCGATCGACCGATCTGGAGCGGCAGCGCGATGACCGCGCAAGTGGACGGAACGCGGGCCGGCGCGCCCGCCGCTGTCGCCGGCAAATTGGCCGATGCGCTGATCCCGCAATTTCCGAACACGATCGAGGGCACGATCGCGGTGCCCTGAGCCGCATCCTCGGCGGTTAGAAGATGCCGAGGAACTTCTTGTGCTGCTTCTCCGCGTCGCCCTTGGATTGCTTGCCGTTTTCAGCCGTCGCGGTGGTGCCGTGGCCGACGTCGTCGCGCGGCTGGCCCTTGGTGGTGCGCTGCGCCGCGGCGGTGGCGCCGGCCAGAACCGGCCCGCAGGCGGCGGACTTGGCGTCGCCGACATCGACGAAGGCGAGCACGCCGGCGATCGGCGTCGCGACCAGCGCGAGTCCCAGCGCGGCGCCGGCGCGCCCGATCAATTGCGGGCTGACGACGTCGATGCTCGGCTTGGCGAAATAACCGGCGATCCCCACTGGCGACTGGCCGGAGAACAGGCTGAATTTCTTGCCGTCGGCGCGGAAGGCGAGATCGAGCGCCTCGTTCCGGAATGAAAAGCCGCCACGGCCGAGCATGACATTCTTGCTGGTGTCGATCAGGATCGGATCGGCAGCAGCGACGCCGTTGCGCACGGTAAAGCCGATCAAGCCACAGTTGATCTCGACCGGCTTCTTCAGCTCATGCTCGAACATCTTTTGCACGAACGTGCCGAGATCGAGTTCGGCGAGCTGCGCGTTGCGCGTCCAGAACGTGCCCTGCGGAATGACGATCGCGATGCGGCCGTTCGAGCTGGCCAGCGAATCATGAAGCGAATTGCCCGATCCGCTCATCTTGATCCGTGCCGACAGCGTGCCGCTGGTGCCCGATTGCTCGACGCCGAACCCGGCCAGCAGCACGCCCATCGGCGTCGGCGACAGGCGAATGTCGTAATCGGTGAAAACCGGATTGCGCCGCGCGTCGATCGTGATGTCCGACGACAGATGACCGCGCGCCATGTCGAAGGTCAGCGGCGACAGCTTGAGCAGGCTGTTGTCGAGGCTGAGCTTGAGCGCGATGTTCGAGATCGGCAGGCTTTTCGCGCGCAACGTCCGCGCGGTATAATCGAGCGTCGCATCGAAATTCTTGAGCGCCTCCACCTTCAGCGGCGCATCGGGCAGTAGCCGCGGATGCCCGCCGACCTGAACGATCGCGCCAGCCTTTCCCTTGCTCGCGATGGCATTGGGATCGTAACCGATGAACGGCGCCAGATCGACGATATCGAGCGTGCGCGTCGTCAGATTCGCCTTGAGCTGGATGCGCGGCCGGACGTTATCGACGCTGAAGCTGCCGGCGAGATCGCTGTCGCCGAACCGGCCGGTCATGTGCGTGAACGAATAGAGCGTATCGTCCTTCACCATCCGCGCCTTGAGGCTGTAAGCGCGGGTCTGCGGCACGACGACGCCGATGATGCCGAGCAGATCGGCAATGTTGCGGCCCTTGGCGGTGGTTTGCAGCGGCACGTTTTCGACGTCGGCGAGGCTCGGCAGGTCGCCGGAGACGGTGATATGATTGTGCGCGGCGTCGGCGACCATTTCCAGCCGGTTATGCCCGCGCGCGACTGTTGCATCGGGCGAGAGCAGCGCGCCGCTGACGGTGAACGGCGTCGTCCGCAGCATGCCCCCGCCGGAGAAATGCACGGCGTCACCGATCCGGGCATTGGTCGATTTGATCGTCTCGATGCCGATATCGGCGAGCAATTGCATGCGCGGATCGCGGTAGCGCACCGTCGTGCCGGCGGCAACGGCGCGGTCGATCCGCGGGAAATCAAGCGGCTTGCCGCCGGTCGCGGGGCCGAACGTCCAGGTGTTGGTGGTGTGCGCGGCGTTCCATTCGAGATCGATCGCGCCATTGGCCAGTGTCAGCCAGCGAAAGTGGCGCTTGCCGAACAGCATGGAAAGCGGCGCGATCCGCGCGTCGATCGCATCGGCCTTGAACAGATCGGGCTTGGTCGCCCAGGCCGGGTTCGAGACGCGCATGCTTTGCGCGACGAACTTGATGTCGAACGGATCGAAATAGAGCTGGAAATCGCCCTTCACGCTGACGTCGCGGTGCGTGAGCCCGCCGACGATATGTTCGAAGGGATGTTTTAGGAAGCGCCCCTTGGTGACATAGAGCACGCCCCAGGCGAGCACGATCAGCCCGACAATCGTGGTCACCACCGCGATCACCGCGGCGATCGGCGTCGTGATGGTCTGCGTTGGGCGCGTCGATGCTGCGTCGCGCGCCGGGTCTGGCCGGGGCGGAAGCGGGGTCGTTACGGGCGCATCGGCATCCGCCATCGCCTCTCAATCCCCGGCCACCCGAGTCGTTCCGGGCGGTTGCAATATAACCGACGCTCGGCTATGCGCCCGCCTTCCCGCGAGTAAGAGGAACTGCCCGGCCGGTATGGGCTGCCGTGGCCGTTCATAAATCGTCGCGAAACACGAGGAGACGAAAATGCCCAAACTCAAGACCAAGAGCGGCGTGAAGAAGCGCTTCAAGCTCACGGCGACCGGCAAGCTGAAGCACGGCGTTGCCGGCAAGCGCCACCGGCTGATCAGCCATAACAGCAAATACATCCGCCAGAATCGCGGCACCAAGGTGTTGGCCAAGTCCGACACTGCAACCGTCAAGGCGTGGGCGCCTTACGGTCTCGGCTGAGCGGAAAGGAATTAGCATATGGCACGCGTCAAACGGGGTGTAACCACCCGCGCCAAGCACAAGAATATTCTCGAACAGGCGAAGGGCTATTACGGCCGTCGCAAGAACACCATCCGCGTCGCGCGGCAGGCGGTCGAAAAGGCCGGCCAGTACGCGTATCGTGATCGCAAGGTGAAAAAGCGGAGCTTCCGGGCTCTGTGGATCCAGCGCATCAACGCCGCGACTCGCGCCGAAGGGCTGACCTACGGCCAGTTCATGCACGGGCTGAAGCTGGCGGGTGTCGAACTCGACCGGAAGGTCCTGGCCGACATCGCGATGCACGAAGCCGAAGCGTTTAGCGCGATCATCGCGCAGGCGAAGGCGGCCTTGCCCCAGGCCGCCTGAAGCGACCTGTAGCGATCCGAAATTGGGGCGTCGGTGGTTTGCCACCGGCGCCCTTTTCGTTATCGGCAACCTGAGCACGAGGACGCCATGACAGACCTAAACTACGTCGAATCATATTTACCGAAGATTGCAACGGCAGCGAATTTAACTGAGCTGGAAAATCTTCGGATTGGCGCTCTCGGCAAACAGGGCGACGTGACGGCGCTGTTGAAAACGTTGGGCGCCATGACACCCGAGGAGCGGCAGAGCGAGGGGCCGCGCATCCATGGCCTGCGCGAGGCGGTGACCGAGGCGATCGGCGCGCGCAAGGCGGCGCTCGAGCGCGCGCTGCTCGATGCGCGGCTTGCGGCCGAGACGATCGACATGACGTTGCCGCCCGAAGCGCCGCTTTCGGGCACTGTCCATCCGGTGAGCCAAGTGATGGACGAGCTCGCCGAGATTTTCGCCGATCTCGGATTCGCGGTCGCGACCGGGCCGGAGATTGAGGACGACTGGCACAATTTTACCGCGCTCAACATCCCCGAGAGCCATCCCGCGCGCGCGATGCACGACACCTTTTATGTCCAGAACGATTGCCAGCCTGAAGATTGGTCAGTCGACCCCTCGGAGTGGAAAAGAATGCTGCTCCGGACGCACACCTCGCCGGTGCAAATCCGCACGATGCTCAACCAGAAGCCGCCGATCCGGATCATCGCGCCCGGCCGCACGTATCGATCGGATTCGGACGCTACGCACACGCCGATGTTTCACCAGGTCGAGGGGTTGGTGATCGACAAGGGAATCACGCTCGGCCACCTCAAATGGACGCTCGAGACGTTCTTGAAGGCGTTCTTCGAGCGCGACGATATCGTGCTGCGGCTGCGCCCGAGCTATTTCCCGTTCACCGAGCCGTCGGCGGAGGTCGATGTCGGTTTCACCGTCGAAAGGGGCAAGCGGGTGATCGGTGGTTCGGATGGCTGGATGGAGGTGCTCGGCTCGGGGATGGTTCATCCCAAGGTGATCGCCGCGTGCGGGCTCGATCCCGACGAATGGCAGGGCTTCGCGTTCGGCTGCGGAATCGATCGGCTGGCGATGCTCAAATACGGGATGGACGATTTGCGCGCGTTTTTCGACGGCGATCTGCGCTGGCTGAAACATTACGGCTTCTCGGCGCTCGACGTGCCCACGCTTTCGGGGGGAGTGGGGGCATGAAGTTCACGCTCGGCTGGCTCGAGGAGCATCTCGATACCGACGCCACTCTCGACGAGATCGTCGAGGCGCTGACGCGCGTCGGGCTCGAGGTCGAGGGCGTCGACAATCCGGGCGAGAAGCTCAAGGCGTTCACCGTCGCCAAGGTGCTGAGCGCAGCACCGCATCCCAACGCGGACAAGCTGCAGGTGCTGTCGGTCGATGCCGGCAACGGCCCGCTGCAAGTGGTGTGCGGCGCGCCCAATGCGCGCGCGGGGCTGGTCGGCGTGTTCGGCCCGCCGGGCGCGTTCGTGCCGGGGAGCGGATTCGAATTGAAGGTCGCGGCGATTCGCGGCGTCGAATCCAACGGCATGATGTGCTCCGCGCGCGAGTTGGAGATCGGCGACGGCCATGACGGCATCATCGAGCTGCCCGCCGACGCCCGGGTCGGCACCGCCTATCCCGATTACGCAGGGCTCAACGATCCGGTTATCGACGTCTCGATCACGCCCAACCGCCAGGATTGCATGGGCGTGCGCGGCATCGCGCGCGATCTCGCCGCGGCGGGGTTGGGGACGCTGAGGCCGCTGGCCGAGGTGTATCGCTATCCATCCGTTCGCCCTGAGCCTGTCGAAGGGGGTGGGGATCCCCGTGCTTCGACAAGCTCAGCACGAACGGAAGTTCCGGAGATCGCCGGGGAGCGCACCGGCCCCGACGTCCGCACCGACGATCCCGCGGGCTGCCCGGCTTTCTATGCGCAGGAAGTGTCGGGCGTCACCAACGGCGCGGCGCCAGACTGGATGGCGCGGCGGCTGACCGCGATCGGGCAAAAGCCGATCTCGGTGCTGGTCGACATCACCAATTTCGTGATGATCGATCTCGGCCGGCCGCTCCATGTCTATGATCGCGCCAAGCTCTCGGGCGCGCTGGTCGCACGGCGGGCGACAGCGGGCGAGAGCGTGCTCGCGCTAAACGGCAAGACCTATACGCTCGACGAGAGCATGACCGTCATCGCCGACGACGCCCACGTCCATGACATCGGCGGGATCATGGGCGGCGAGGAGTCGGGCGTCAGCGAGACCACCACCGACGTGCTGATCGAATGCGCCTATTTCGATCCCGACCATATCGCGCGCACCGGACAGAAACTCACGCTGACCAGCGACGCGCGGCAGCGGTTCGAGCGCGGCGTCGATCCGGCGTTCCTCGACGACGGGCTGGCGATCGCCACCAAGCTGGTGCTCGATCATTGCGGCGGCACGGCCAGCGGTGTGACGCGCGCGGGCAAACCGCCGGTCGAGGCGCGGACGATCAAATACGATCCGAACCGCGTCGAGACGCTCGGCGGGCTCAGCGTCGCGCCCGACCGTCAGAAGGCGATCCTCGAAAGCCTCGGCTTCGCGGTCGCGGCCGACTGGCAGGTGACGGTGCCGAGCTGGCGGCGCGATGTCGATGGCGTCGCCGATCTGGTCGAAGAGGTCGTCCGCATCGAGGGCATCGACAAGGTGCTCCCGGTCCCGCTCGATCGCGCGCCGGGTGTCGCCCCGCCGACCGCGACGCCTGAGCAGAAGCTCGAACGCCGGGTGCGCCGCGCGGCGGCCGCGCGCGGGCTCGACGAGGCGGTGACCTGGAGCTTCGTTTCGGAGACCGAGGCCGGGCCGTTCGGCGGCGGCGCATGGACGCTCGCCAACCCGATCAGCGAGGACCTGAAGGTGATGCGCCCGTCGCTGTTGCCGGGGCTGCTGTCGGCCGCCGCGCGCAACGCCAAGCGCGGCGCGGAGAGCGTGCGGCTCTTCGAGATCGGACGGCGCTACCTTGCCGACCGCGAGCGAGCGACGCTGGGGGTGGTGCTGACGGGCGACCGCCGGCCGCGCCATTGGGTGAGCGGCAAGGCGCAAGCCTTCGACGCCTTCGATGCCAAGGCCGAGGCGGTCGCGCTGCTTGCCGCCGCCGGCGCGCCGGTCGATAATCTGCAAGTAATGGGAGACGCGGGCGACGCCTGGCATCCGGGCCAATCGGGCACGCTGCGGCTGGGGCCGAAGACGGTGCTTGCTGCGTTCGGCATCGTCCATCCGCTGGTCGCCAAGGCGTTCGACCTCGACGGCATGGTCGCCGCGATCGAACTGTATCTCGATGCGATCCCGGCCAGGCGCGCGGTGGGTTTCATGCGCCCGGCCTATGCCCCGCCCGCGCTC
Source organism: Sphingomonas koreensis (assembly GCA_006438735.1). Taxonomy (GTDB): domain Bacteria; phylum Pseudomonadota; class Alphaproteobacteria; order Sphingomonadales; family Sphingomonadaceae; genus Sphingomonas; species Sphingomonas koreensis_A. The sequence continues at coordinate 187,360 of RCZF01000002.1, forward strand.
CAGCCGGTGCGCCGCGATTTCGCCTTCACCGTGCCGGTCGATCTGTCCGCCGACGCGCTGACCCGCGCGGTCAAGGGCGCCGACAAGCAGGCGATCGTCGCCGCCCGCGTGTTCGACCTGTTCGAGCGCGACGGCGTCCGCTCGATGGCGATCGAGCTGGTGCTGCAACCGGCGGACAAGAGCTTCACCGACGCCGATCTGAAAATGGTCGCCGACAAGGTCGTCGCCGCGGCGGGGAAGCTCGGCGCGACCCTGCGGGGCTGAACAAAAGGACGAATGATGATACGCACGGCGCTGATTACGGGAGCGACTTCGGGCATCGGCGAGGCGGCGGCGCGGGCGTTCGTCGCGGGCGGCTGGCGGGTGATCGGCACCGGGCGGCGGGCCGATCGGCTGGCTGCGCTGACTGATGAGCTGGACACGGCATTCCACGGTGCGCACTTCGACGTGCGCGACGAGGCGGCGCGCGACGCCGCGATCGAGGCCTTGCCTGCGGACTTTCGTGACATCGATCTGCTCGTCAATAACGCCGGGCTCGCGCTTGGCACCGCGCCGGCGCAGGACGCCGATCTCGATCAGTGGAAGACGATGATCGACACCAATGTCGTCGCTTTGGTGTCGCTGACGCGCAAGCTGCTGCCGACGCTGATCGACCGCAAAGGCGCGATCATCAACCTGTCGTCGGTCGCGGCGAGCTATCCCTATACCGGCGGCAACGTCTACGGCGGCACCAAGGCTTTCGTCCGCCAGTTCAGCCTGGGGTTGCGCGCCGATCTGCACGGGACGGGCGTGCGCGTCACCTCGATCGAGCCGGGCATGGTCGAGACCGAATTTACGGTGGTGCGCACCGGCGGCGACCGGCAGGCCTCTCACAAGCTCTATACCGGCGCCGATCCGATGACCGGCGAGGACATCGCCAAGACGCTGCTGTGGGTCGCCAGCCTGCCGCCGCATCTCAACATCAACACGCTCGAGCTGATGCCGGTGAGTCAATCGTTCGCCGGTTTCCAGGTGGCGCGCGGCGCATGAGCGAGCTGATCGAGATCGGCTCGGGCGCGCTAAGCGCCGCGATCAATCCGCTCGGCGCGGAACTCACGCATCTGCGCGACGCCGAAGGGCGCGAGCTGATGACCGACGCCGATCCGGTGTTCTGGACCGGGCATGCGCCGATCCTGTTCCCGATCGTCGGCGCGGTGAGTGACGATACCTATCGGGTCGATGGCCGCGCGTATCATCTTGAAAAGCACGGCTTCGCGCGGCGCTCGCGGTTCGACTGCGTCGAACACGCCGGCGACCGTGTACGCTTCCGGCTGACCGACAGCGAGGCGACGCGCGCGGTTTATCCGTTCGCCTTCGCGCTGGAGATCGGCTTCGCGATCGACGGCGCGACGCTGAGCGTCACCGCGACGATCGAGAATCCCGGCGCGGACCCGCTGCCGGCGAGCTTCGGCTTCCATCCCGCCTTCGCCTGGCCACTGCCTTATGGGCGCGACCGTGGCGATCATCGCATCACCTTCGGGTCGGACGAGTCGGGGGCCTTGCGCGAACTGACGCCCGCCGGGCTGGTCATGCCCGGCGAGCGCGCCTCGCCGCTCGACGGGCGCGTGCTGCCCCTCGCCGACGATCTGTTCACCGACGACGCGCTGATCTGGGACCCGGTCGCCTCCGATCACGTCCGATACGGCGCGAGCGAGGGGCCGAGCCTCGTGGTGCGCTTTCCCGATACGCCCCGGCTCGGCGTGTGGACCAAGCCCGGCGCGCATTATGTCTGCATCGAGCCGTGGCATGGGATCGCCGATCCGGTCGGCTTCGCGGGCGACTATCGCGACAAGCCCGGCGTTTTCGAGGTCGCGCCCGGCGCGAACAAGCGGATCGAGATGAGCGTGACGCTGGTGCCTTAGGTCCACCGCGTCACCCCGGACTTGTTCCGGGGTCCACCGTCCCGCATAGGCTCCGCCGTCCGTTCTTGCGGCCCGGTGGATGCCGGAACAAGTCCGGCATGACGAAAAGAAGATCATGACCCCCTCCCCCCGCCGCACCTTCGCGATCATCTCGCACCCCGACGCCGGCAAGACCACGCTGACCGAAAAGCTGCTCGTCGCCGGCGGCGCGATCCATCTCGCCGGCGAGGTCAAGGCGCGCGGGGCGACGCGGCGCGCGCGCTCCGACTGGATGAAGATCGAGCAGCAGCGCGGGATTTCGGTGACGAGCTCGGTGATGACCTTCGAGCGCGACGGCATCACCTTCAACCTGCTCGACACGCCGGGGCACGAGGATTTCTCCGAGGACACCTATCGCACGCTGACCGCGGTCGATTCGGCGGTGATGGTGATCGACGCGGCGCGCGGCATCGAGGCGCAGACGCGCAAATTGTTCGAGGTATGCCGCTTGCGCAGCGTGCCGATCATCACCTTCGTCAACAAGGTCGATCGCGAGGGGCGCGCGGTGTTCGAACTGCTCGACGAGATCGCCGACGTGCTCGCGCTCGACGTGTGCCCGATGAGCTGGCCGGTCGGCATGGGCGGCGAATTTCAGGGCGTCTATGACATCGCCAATGATCGTATCGCGCGGCCCGAGGGACCGAGCCGCGAGTTCCTCGGCACGGTCGAGGACGCGCCGGCGTTGCCGCAGGATATTAGCGACGAGATCGAGTTGGCCGAGGCGGGCTATGCCGCGTTCGACGAAGAAGCCTATCGCAACGGCGATCTGACGCCGGTTTATTTCGGCTCGGCGCTCAAGGATTTCGGCGTCGCCGAGCTGATCGAGGCGTTGGCCCGTTACGCCCCGGGCCCGCGCCCGCAACCGGCCGAGCCCGCGCCGGTCTCGCCCGACGGCGACGAGGTGACCGGCTTCGTGTTCAAGGTGCAGGCCAACATGGACCCGCAGCACCGTGATCGCATCGCTTTCATGCGGCTGTGCTCGGGCGTGTTCAAGCGCGGCATGAAGTTGACGCCGACGGGGCACGGCAAGCCGATCGCGGTGCATTCGCCGATCCTGTTCTTCGCGCGCGAACGCGAGCTCGCCGACGAGGCCTATCCCGGCGACATCATCGGCATTCCCAATCACGGCACGCTGCGCGTCGGCGATACGCTCTCCGAGCGCGCCGATGTGCGCTTCACCGGCCTGCCCAATTTCGCGCCCGAGATCCTGCGTCGCGTCCAGCTCAAGGACCCGACCAAGACCAAGCAGCTGCGCAAGGCGCTCGACGACATGGCCGAGGAAGGCGTGACGCAGGTGTTCTATCCCGAGATCGGGGCGAACTGGATCGTCGGCGTGGTCGGGCAATTGCAGCTCGAGGTGCTGATCTCGCGGCTGGAGGCGGAGTATAAGGTCGCCGCCGGGCTGGAGATGGCGCCGTTCGAAACCGCGCGCTGGGTGTCGGCGGCCGATCCGGCCGATCTCAAGGCTTTCATGGACGTCAATCGCAGCGCGATGGCCAAGGATCGCGACGGCAATCCGGTCTATCTGGCCAAGACCAATTGGGATGTCGGCTATGTCGCCGATCGCTATCCCAAGGTGGTGTTCGCCGCGACTCGCGAGCGGTAACCCCGCATCGTCATTGCGAGGGCCGCAGGCCCGCGGCAATCCAGCGACGCGCGTGTGACCTGGATTGCTTCGCTACGCTCGCAACGACGAGTTTGGCGTCCCCTCTCCCACCCAATCGCGCCGCAACGGCTTGACCGCGAGGAAGCCGAGCGCCGCCGCGACGAAATAGACGCAGACGATGATGATCGCCGAATAGCGCAGCGCCTGATCGCCATAGAGCGGCGTCATCGTGTCGGACATCTGGCCCATCAACCACGAGCCGACGCCGAGCCCGATCAGATTGTTGATCAACAGGAAGCTGGCCGAGGCAGTCGCGCGCATATGCGCCGGCACCAAATTCTGCGTCGCGGTGGTCAACGGGCCGAGCCACAGGATGTTGAGCGCGTTGGGGATCAGGAAGCACGCCCAGGCCAGCGCCGGCGAGCTACTCGCCATGAAGCCGGCGATGAACAGCGGCGCGGTGATCAGCCAGGCGATCGCGGGCAGCTTGGCGTAATTGCCGCGATCGGCCTTGCCCAGCCGATCGGCCAGCGCGCCGCCGAGGAACACGCCGAAACAGCCCCCGATCAGCAGCAGCGAAGCGAAATAGTAGGACGTCGTCACCAGATCGAAATGATAAGTGCGGATGATGATCGACGGCACCCAGAAGGCGAGGCCGTAGCCCGCCATCGAGCTCATCGAGGCGGCGAACGCCATCAGCCAGAAGCTCGGCTTCTTCGCCAGGATCGCGAACACCGCGGCGATCGGCGCGCGGCCGGCGGGCGGCGCGACGCGAACCGGCTCCTTGACCACCAGCCGGAAGATCGGCGCGATGACGAGGCCGGCGATGCCGATCGAATAGAAAGCGACACGCCAATCGACGGAGGTGGCGATCCGCGCGCCGAACAGCGTGCCGATCGCCAGGCCGGCGGGGATGCCGATCGAATAGATGCCCAGCGCGCGGGCACGGCGTTCGGGCGGGAAATAATCGGCGATCAGCGCATAGGACGGCGCAACGCCCCCCGCCTCGCCGACGCCGACGCCGAAGCGGTAGAGAAACAGATGCCCGAACGCGGTGGCCGAGCCGCACAAGGCGGTAAACGCGCTCCAGATGGCCAGGCTGATGGTGATGACCCAACTGCGGCTGGTCTTGTCCGCCAGCAGCGCGAGCGGCACCGCGAGCGTGGAGTACAGCAGCGCAAAGGCGGTGCCGCCAAGCAGCCCGAGCTGCGCGTCGGTGAGGTGCAGGCTGTCCTTGATCGGCTTGGCGAGGATGCCGAGGATCTGCCGATCGATCCAGTTGAAGGTATAGACCAGGAGCAGCATCGCCAGCACGAGACCGCGGTAGCCGCGGCGGGCGGATGGCTCGGTCATCGGCATGCTCTCCCAGGCTGCGGCCGGGCGGTGGGTCCCGCCCGGCTCGCGCATCACCTTATAGGCTCGGCTGAGAAGCGGAAGCCCAGCGTCGCGCTTCCGGTGCGCGGATCGCCGCAAGAATCGGTCTGCCTGTTGCCGACGTGTGAGATCCCTGTGCGTCGAAGAGATAGAGCAACTTGGTGAGGTTCTGAGCCGCGACGATCGTTCGACTGTAGCCGCCTTCCCGATCCGGTTCGGATCAATTCGCGGCAGCGGACGTTCGAGACCCCGCTAGAGTAAAGCGAGTGGGGATTTCACAAATGGCATGGACGCGCGCCCTGGCGCTGTTTCTCGACGAGCCCGTCGATATCGGCGACGATCAGAAAGCACAGCCCGATCGCCGTGATCGACGGAGCGACAAACGCACCGAGCGACCGGCGCGCCGCTGCGCTTCGGCTAAGGCCGATTGGCCTTGATCGTGGGGTCCTCCGCGGCGACTTCGGCCGCTTCGGCCGGGGGCAGATGACCCCAGTGCACCACCGACCAAATCCGCTCATGAAAATAGAAAAGGAAGATCTTGGTGAACATTTCGGTGCCGGCAATCGCGCCAGCCGATGCCGTGCTGCCCGTGTAAATATAGCTCAGCACGAACGTATCGATGCTGCCGAGCGCGCGCCACGACACCGCCTTGACGAACGACCGGGGATGGCTTTCGACGCCGCGGAACAGGAACACGCCGCTCAGCCCGTCTGCGACGCGGGCGTGTTGACGCCCATCGACTGCAAATAGCGCTTCACGTTGCGCGCCGCCTGCCGCAACCTCTGTTCGTTCTCGACCATTGCGATCCTGACATAGCCCTCGCCGTTTTCGCCATAGCCGACGCCGGGGGCGACGGCGACATGCGCGTGCGTAAGCAATTGCTTGGTGAACTCAAGGCTGCCTAGATGCGCGCAGGCCGGCGGCAGCGGCGCCCAGGCGAACATCGAGGCAGCCGGGGCGGGAATATCCCAGCCGGCGCGGGCGAAGCTTTCGATCAGCACGTCACGGCGCTTATGATAAAGCTGGCGGTTGCGCTCGACGATCTCCTGCGGCCCGTTGAGCGCGGCGCAGGCGGCCGCCTGGATCGGCGTGAAGGCGCCGTAGTCGAGATAGGATTTCACGCGCGTCATCGCCGCGATCAGCTTCTTGTTGCCGACCGCAAAGCCCATCCGCCAGCCCGCCATCGAATAGGTCTTGCTGAGCGAGGTGAATTCCACGGCCACGTCTTTCGCGCCTTTCACCTGGAGGATCGACGGCGTCGGCTTGCCGTCGAAATAAAGCTCGGAATAAGCGAGATCGCTCAGAATCCAGACCTGATTGTCGCGCGCCCAGGCGACGAGCCGCTCGTAAAAGGCGAGATCGACGACTTCGGCGGTCGGGTTCGACGGATAATTGACCACCAGCACGCTCGGCCGCGGCACGGTGAACGCCATCGCGCGCTCGAGGCTTTCGAAATAGGCATCGTCGGGCGTCGTCGGCACCGCGCGGATCGTCGCGCCGGCGATGATGAAGCCGAAGGTGTGGATCGGATAGCTGGGGTTGGGCGCGAGCACGACGTCGCCCGGCGCGGTGATCGCGGTGGCGAGGCTGGCGAGCCCCTCCTTCGATCCCATCGTCACCACCACTTCGCTCTCGGGATCGAGATCGACGCCGAAGCGGCGGGCGTAATAGCCCGCCTGCGCGCGCCGCAGCCCGGGAATCCCCTTCGACTGCGAATAGCCGTGCGCATCGGGCTTGCGCGCGACTTCGCACAATTTGTCGATCACATGCGGCGGCGGCGGCAGATCGGGATTGCCCATGCCGAGATCGATGATGTCCTCGCCGCCCGCCCTCGCCGCCGCCCGCATGCCGTTGACTTCGGCAATGACGTAGGGCGGCAAACGCTTGATGCGGTAGAAGTCATCGGACATGCGACAAGGCTCCGGCGCCCACGCGGACATCGCGCGGCGCATGTGCGTTGGTATATGGATGCATTACGGTGCTTGCCAGAGGAGATGAGCTTGGCCGACGACCCCGATCCTTCGCCGATCCCCAGCCTGGAGGACATGCAGCACTGGACCTGGGTGATGGGGCGGGCGCAGCAGATGATGCTCGAACATGGGCTGGAGACGCTGCAGCAGACGCCGGCGATGCCGATCATTCCCGGCTTCACCGACAAGGCGACGATGGAGCGCGCGCAGGAATTCTGGGCCGACAGCATGAAGCTGTGGCAGCGTTTCCTCGATCCGGCCGGCTTAAAGGCAGGCGACGGCGGCAAGCCCGACAAGCGCTTCCAAGCCCCCGAATGGCGCGAAAACCCGGTGTTCGACTGGATTCGCCAGAGCTATCTGCTGATCGCCGATCATCTGCTGCGCGGCGTCGATGCGCTCGATGGGCTCGAACCCAAGCAAAAGGAGAAGCTGCGCTTCGCCGCCAAGGGCTTCATCGATGCGATGAGCCCGACGAATTTCCCCGGCACCAACCCGCTGGTGATCCAGAAGACGATCGAGACCCGCGGCGAAAATCTGCTCAAGGGCCTGCAGAACATGCTCGCCGATTTCGGCAAGGGCCAGCTCACCCATACCGACAGCGAAGCGTTCGAGGTCGGCCGCAACATCGCAACGACGCCGGGCAAGGTCGTCAAACGCACGCCGCTCTATGAGCTGATCCAATACGAACCGACCACCGACACAGTATTGACCACGCCGCTGGTGATCTTCCCGCCGTGGATCAACCGCTATTACATCCTCGATCTTCGGCCCGAGAAGAGCTTCATCAAATGGGCGGTAGATCAGGGGCTCACGGTGTTCGTCGTGTCGTGGAAATCGGCCGACGCCACGATGAAGGACGTGATGTGGGACGATTATGTCGAGCGCGGCCAGATCGACGCGATCGACACGATTTGCGACGGGCTCGGCGTCGAGGGTGTCCATGCGATCGGCTATTGCGTCGCCGGCACGACGCTCGCGGCGACGCTGGCGGTGCTGACCGCGCGCGGCGAAGCGGCCAAGGTGAAGAGCGCGACCTTCTTTACCGCGCAGGTCGATTTTTCGTGCGCCGGCGAGCTCAATCTGTTCGTCGATGACGAGCAATTGAAGCTCATCGAGACGATCTCGCCCGAAGGGTTTCTCGACGGCCGCTACATGGCAGCGACCTTCAACCTGCTGCGCGGCCGCGATCTGATCTGGAATTACGTCACCAACAATTATCTGCTTGGCCAGGATTACGCGCCGTTCGATCTGCTCCACTGGAACGGCGACACCACCAATCTGCCGTCGAAATGGCATCTCAGCTATCTCACCGATCTGTACCGCGACAATCTGCTGGTGACGCCGGGCGCACTGGCGATTTCGGGCACCCCGCTCAATCTCACCACGGTCACCACGCCGAGCTATATCCAGGCCGGGCGAGAGGATCATATCGCGCCGCCCGAAAGCGTGTGGAACATCACCCATCACTTCAAGGGGCCGATGAAATTCGTGCTTGCCGGCTCGGGGCATATCGCCGGCGTCGTCAATCCGCCGGCGGCGGGCAAATATCAATATTGGACCAATGCAGCGCCCGCCGAATCGCTGAACGAATTCCTCGCCGGCGCGACCGAGACAAAGGGCAGCTGGTGGCCCGATTGGATCGACTGGCTCCGCGGGCAGGACAACGAGACGATGGCCGCAAAGGGCGCGCGCAAGCCGGGCAAGGGCAAGCTCAAGGCGATTGAGGATGCGCCGGGCAGTTACGTTCGCCAGCGCTGACTTTCAGCAGTAATCGCTGAGTATTAGCGCGTTTCGGCTCCGTAATGTTGCAGTGCACAATATTCCTTGAAATCGCGGTTGCGATGGATTATTGTGCATCGCAGCAATGAGCAAGGAGTCGATCATGGCGAGCAAGGGCCGCAAACCCCAGCCGAACAAGTCCGTGACACCTGTCGCGCGCCGCGCGGCCAAGCCTGTTGCCCCGCGCACACCGGCCCCGGTTGCCCCGCAACCGACAGAAGCCGCCGCGCCCGCAGACCCGATCGAAACCATTACCGCCGCCGCCGCGGCGCCCACCATCAAGGAAACCCAGATCATGCAAGATACCGTCAAGAAGACCGCCGCCCAGGCTGAAACCATGTTCGCCGACGTCAACGATCGCGCCAAGAGCGCGATGGAGAAGAGCTCGAAGATGGTCGCCGAGATGAACGATTTCGCCAAGGGCAACATCGAAGCCATGGTCGAATCGTCGAAGATCGCCGCCAAGGGCTTCGAGACGATCGGCCAGGACGCCGCCGAATATGGCCGCAAGCATTTCGAGAGCGCGACCGCCGCGATGAAGCAGTTCGCCAGCGTCAAGTCGCCGACCGATCTGTTCAAGCTGCAGAGCGATTACCTGCGCTCGGCGTTCGATTCGCTGGTCGCCGAGACCTCGAAGAACACCGAAGCGATGCTCAAGCTGGCTGGCGACGTCGCCCAGCCGCTGTCGAGCCGCGCCGCGGTTGCTGCAGAAAAGATCAAGCTCGCCGCGTAATTTGGCGAGTGCCCCGTGTTCGGGCGCTGATCGGGGCGGTCGTCTTTAGGGACGGCCGCCCTTTTTGTTAACCGCGATTCGCACGAAAACGGCGTCGGCGCGTGATCGCCCCTTGCCCTTCGCGGCCGGCTTGCCATATTTTCAGTCTCACGATGTTGATCGATCCCCTCACCCCTCTGGCGGCCGGCACGGACGCTGGCGATGACGACGATGACGCGGCCAGCACCGGCCTCGCCACGCGGACGCTGACGCGCACCAAGAAGCCGACGCCGTACCGCGTGCTGATGCTCAACGACGATTACACCCCGATGGAATTCGTCGTTCTGTGCCTGCAGCGCTTCTTCCGCATGGGCATCGAGGATGCGACTCGGGTGATGCTTCACGTCCACCAGAAGGGCGTCGGCGTGTGCGGCGTGTTCAGCTACGAAGTCGCCGAGACCAAGGTCAGCCAGGTGATGGATTTCGCCCGGCAGAACCAGCACCCGCTGCAATGCACGCTGGAAAAGGCCTGAGGGTCGTTCCACGGCGCGGCAAAGCCGCCCTCCCTGTCACGCTCGTCAACGTGCTGGCGGCAGCCAGCTCAAATCCAGATTCTTGTAACGATCGACGAAATTGGCGGCGCGGGCGAGCGCACGTTCATCGCGGATCGTAACCCGGCCGTTATCGCGCGCGATCAACCCGTCCTCCTGAAGCTGGCGGAACATGCGGTTGACGTGGACCGAAGTGAGCCCGGTGGCGTCGCCGATCTCCTCCTGCGTCAGCCCAAGCGCGAAAGTGTCGCCGATCGTGCGATCGCTCATCCGACGGCGGTTGCGGATTTCGAGCAGCAGCGCGGCGACGCGCGCCTTGGCCGAGGTGCGGCCGAGCGCCGCCAGCCGATCGGTCAGCATCATCCGCTCGATCTGGTTGTAGGCGACGATCAGCGCCGCCAGCCGCGGGTGATCGACGACCAGGCGGGTCAGCGCCGATTTCTCGAACGGGCAAACGGTGCAGTCGGTCAGCGCCGTGATATTCTCGGGCGCGTCGCGGTAGACCAGGCTCGAAATGCCGAGCAGATCGCCGGGAAACAGGAAGCGCAGGATCTGGCGGCTGCCGTTGTCGAGCAACACATAGCTCATCATCGTGCCCGAGCGCAGCGTGAACAGTTCGTTCGCCGGATCGCGCTCGCGCAGCAGGATCGCGCCGCGCTTCAGATGGCGCTCGCGGTCCTCCAGCTTGTCGAGCGTTTGCCGCTCGGCCGGGCTCAACTCGATCAGGTCGCTGAGTCGATCAGCGAAGCAACTTGCCGGCACGCGGTGAACACCCCCATTTGACGCAAGCGTCAAAGCAGGGCGCGCGCCGGGCCGCATTAAAATCGATCAATGGGTTGAGCGCATTATGCGCGACCTTGCGCGCGCGAGCGCACCGATTAGAAGCCCAGGCATGGACCGTATCCTCATTCGCGGCGGCAATCGCCTTGCCGGCCGCCTTCCGATCTCCGGCGCGAAGAACGCCGCGCTCACGCTGATGCCGTGCGCATTGCTGACCGACGAGCCGCTGACGCTGCGCAATCTGCCGCGGCTCGCCGACGTCGACAGTTTCGGCCATCTGCTCAACCAGCTCGGCGCCTCGACGCAGATCGAGGGCGCGCGGCCCGAGGATTTCGGCCGCGTGATGACGATCCGCGCCGGCAAGCTGACCGCAACCGAGGCGCCCTATGACATCGTCCGCAAGATGCGCGCCTCGATCCTGGTGCTCGGCCCGTTGATCGGCCGCGGTGGCGAAGCGCGCGTGTCGCTGCCCGGCGGCTGCGCAATCGGCAACCGGCCGATCGACCTCCATCTCAAGGCGCTCGAGGAAATGGGCGCCGAGATCGAGCTCGCCGCCGGCTATGTGAAGGCGACCGCGCCGGGCGGGCGGCTGCCCGGCGGGCGGGTGTCGTTCCCGGTCGTTTCGGTCGGCGCGACCGAGAATGCGCTGATGGCGGCGGTGACGGCCAGAGGCGGCACGATCATCGAGAATGCCGCGCGCGAGCCGGAGATCGTCGATCTGTGCAATTGCCTGGTGGCGATGGGCGCGTCGATTTCGGGGATCGGCACCGAGACGCTGGAGATCGAGGGCCGCGACCGGCTGCACGGCGCGACCTACCGCGTGATGCCCGATCGCATCGAGGCGGGGAGCTACGCCTGCGCCGCGGCGATCACCGGCGGCAGCCTCGATCTGGTCGGCGCCAAGGCGTCGGACATGCGCGCGACGCTCGACGCGCTGGTCGAGGCGGGCGTGACCGTCACCGAGCAAAAGGACGCGATCCGCGTCGAGGCGACCAACGGCATTGGCCCGCTGACGCTGTCGACGGCACCCTATCCGGGCTTCGCGACCGACATGCAGGCGCAGTTCATGGCGATGCTGTGCAAGGCGGGCGGCGCGAGCGTGCTGACCGAGACGATCTTCGAAAACCGCTACATGCACGTGCCCGAGCTGGCGCGAATGGGCGCCGACATCCAGGTACGCGGCCGCACCGCGGTGGTGCGCGGCGTCGAAACGGTGGTCGGCGCGCCGGTGATGGCGACCGATCTGCGCGCGTCGATGAGCCTGATCCTCGCGGGGCTTGCCGCCGAGGGTCAGACCGAGGTCAGCCGCGTCTATCACCTCGATCGCGGCTATGAGCGGCTCGAGGAGAAACTGTCGGCGGTCGGCGCGGATATCGAGCGCGTTTCCGACGGCTGACGCGCGATGAGGTGATCGATTGGACAAATCGGCCTGATCGAAATCTATCGGCGGACACACCGACCACCGGGCGCGTTGGCGACGCATAGCGTTCCTCCGACCCGAAGGTATCCGACCATGACCGACAATCCCCTCAACCCCGGCAACGGCGGCGAGACGCACCAGCGCGCCGACGGCGATCATCCCACGCTGACGACCAACCAGGGCATGGCCGTCGCCGACAACCAGAATCAGCTCAAGGCGGGCGATCGCGGCCCGGTGCTGCTTGAGGATCATGTCTACCGCGAGAAGATCAACCATTTCGATCACGAGCGTATCCCCGAGCGCATCGTCCACGCCCGCGGCTCGGCGGCGCACGGCTATTTCGAGCTGACCGAATCGCTGTCCAACATTACCAAGGCCGATATTTTCCAGCGCGTTGGCGAAAAGACGCCGGTATTCGCGCGCTTCTCCACCGTCGCGGGCGGCGCAGGCTCGGTTGATACGCCGCGCGACGTGCGCGGTTTCGCCGTCAAATTCTACACCAAGCAGGGCAATTGGGATCTGGTCGGCAACAACATCCCGGTGTTCTTCATCCAGGATGCGATCAAATTCCCCGATCTGATCCATGCCGCCAAGATGGAGGCCGATCGCGGCTATCCGCAAGCGGCGACAGCGCATGACACCTTCTGGGACTTCATCTCGCTGATGCCCGAATCGACGCATATGGCGATGTGGGCGATGTCGGATCGCACGCTGACGCGCAATTTCGCGACGATGGAGGGCTTTGGCATCCACACCTTCCGCTTCGTCAGCAAGGAGGGCAAATCGACCTTCGTCAAATTCCATTGGAAGCCGAAGGCCGGGCTCGCCTCGACGATCTGGGACGAGACGGTGAAGATCGCCGGCGGCGACCCCGATTATCAGCGGCGCGACCTGTTCGAGCGGATCGGCCGCGGCGATTTCCCGACCTGGGAATTGGGCGTCCAGCTGTTCGACGAGGACTTCGCCAACGCGCAGCCTTATGACGTGCTCGATGCCACCAAGCTGATCCCCGAGGAAGTGCTGCCGGTGAAGATCGTCGGCCGCATGGTGCTCGATCGCTATCCCGACAATTTCTTCGCCGAGACCGAGCAGGTCGCATTTTGCCCGAGCCATGTCGTGCCCGGCATCGATCATTCGAACGATCCGCTGCTGCAGGGCCGCTTGTTCTCCTATCTCGATACGCAATTGTCGCGGTTGGGCGGGGTCAATTTCGCGCAGATCCCGATCAACCAGCCGAAGAATCAGGACGGCGGCTGCCCGTTCCTCAACCAGCAGCGCGACGGCCATATGCAGATGCAGCAGTTCAAGGGCCGCGCCAATTACGAGCCCAACAGCCTCGCCAAGGCGGGCGAACCCGCCGGCTACCGCGAAAATGCCGACGACGGTTTCGCCAGCTTCTCCGCCGAGGAAGAAGGCGACAAGCTCCGCATTCGCGCCGAAAGCTTCGCCGATCACTACAGCCAGGCGCGGCTGTTCTGGCGGTCGATGGACACGCCCGAGCAGGCGCATATCGCCAGCGCCTTCACCTTCGAACTGTCCAAGGTCAGCCTCGAGCATATCCGCATCGCGGTGATGGCCAATCTGCGCAACGTCGACGAAGACCTCGCGCAGCGCGTTGCCGACGGTCTCGGCATGGACCTGCCTGAGGCCTCGCCGGCCGCCGCCAAGGTGCTCGATATGGAGCCGTCGCCGGCGCTGCGCATCATCGGCGGTCCGCGCGAGCGCGATACCGTCAAGGGCGGCACGATCGGCATCTTGATCGCCGATGGCACCGACAAGGCCGAGCTCGACAAGGTTAAGGCGGCGATCGAGAAGGCCGGTGCGCACCCGATGGTGATCGCGCCCAAGGTCGGCGCGGCCAAGGCCAAGGACGGATCGGCGATCAAGGCCGACGGTCAACTCGCCGGCACGCCTTCGGTGATGGTCGATGCGGTGGCGCTGGTGCTGTCCGAAGAGGGCTGCCAGGCGCTGCTGAAGGAAGCCGCGGCGGTGCAGTTCGTGATGGACGCCTTCGGGCATCTGAAGGCGATCGGCGCAACCGATGCGGCCAAACCGCTGCTCGACAAAGCCGGGGTCGAGCCCGATGACGGCGTCACCGATCTCGCCGGCTTCGTCGCGGCGGCGAATAAGCGCTATTGGGACCGCGAGCCCAAGGTGCGCATGCTGGCGTAAGCGAAAACGCGCCCTCTCCCGCCACGGGAGAGGGCGCGATCGTTTAGACGGTCTTCAACGCCGCATCGAAATCGGCGATCAGATCGTCGGGATCCTCGACGCCGATCGAGATGCGCACGAGATTGTCGGTGATCCCGAGCGCCTTCTTGCGCTCGTCCGCGACCGAAATGTGCGTCATCGCCGCGGGGTGGCTGGCGAGCGTCTCGGTGCCGCCGAGGCTGACCGCGAGCTTGGCGATCTTGAGCGCGTCGAGGAACGCAAAGCTCTCCTTCTCGCCACCCTTGATGTAGAGCGAGAAGGTCGAGCCGGCGCCGGTGCAATGGCGCTTGAAGATGTCGGCCTGGCTGTCGTCCTTCAAAAAGCCGAGATAGCCGACCTTTTCGATCTTGGGATGCTGGCGGAGGAATTCGCACACCGTGGCGGCATTCTCGCCCGCTCGCGTCATCCGCAGTTCGAGCGTCTCGAGGCTGCGCAGCAGCATCCACGCGGTATTGGGATCGGTGATCGTGCCGATCGTGTTCCGCATCGCGCGGATAACGTCCATATGCTTCTTGGTGCCGAGCACGCCGCCCGCGACCAGATCGCTGTGTCCGCCGGCATATTTGGTCAGGCTATAGACGACGATCTCGGCGCCGTGCTTGAGCGGTTGCTGCCACAGCGGCCCCAAAAAGGTGTTGTCGATCGCGATCGGCGGCTTGTCTTCGCTATCGCCCCAGATCGCGTCGCGGCTGGCGCGCACCGCCTCGATATCAACTAGCGCGTTGGTCGGATTGGCGGGGCTCTCGAGATAGATCAGCGCGACGCGACCCGAATTGGCCTTGGCCAGCACCGCATCGATCTCCGCGCGGCTGGCGCCGGCGGGAAAATCGAGGAAATGCACGCCGAACTTGCCGAGCACGCGCGCGATCAGCGTTTCGGTGGCGGCGTAAAGCGGGCCTGAATGGACGATCGTGTCGCCTGGCTTGACCATCGCCAGGAACAAGGTGGCGATCGCCGACATGCCGCTGGAAAAGCTCAGCGCGTCCTCGGCATCTTCCCAAACGCCCAGCCGATCCTCGAGGATTTCCTGATTGGGGCCGTTGAAGCGCGAATAGACGAGGCCCTCGGCGCCGCCCGGGCGCTTGCCGGTGATGCCCTCGAAATGGCGCTTGCCCGCGGCGGCGTTGGGGAAGACGAAGGTCGAGGTGGCGAAGATCGGCGGTTTCAATGAGCCTTCGGACAGCGCCGGCTCGAAGCCGTGGCCCATCATCAGCGTCGAGGGCTTGAGCTTGCGCCCGCCGATCTTGTCGACCTCGGGCTTGGGATTGCGCCGCGGCGTCGTGCCGGTCAGATCGGCTTCGGTTTCGTTGGTGATGTCGGTCATGTCGGGCCTCTCGGATCGGTTTAAGCGCGTCGGGCGCGCTGGATGGCCCGGCCCTAGAGCAATGCGCAGCGCGGCGCGAGGCCCGACGGGGCAAGGCCATGATGGATCATCTAACGGTTTGACGCACCGGCGTCTTATCCTACCAAGGCAGCCATGACCGACTCAGCGCTCCGCCTCACCGGCGTCACCAAGGCGTTCGACAAGCCCGTGATCACCGGCCTCGATCTCGATATCGCGCCGGGCCAGCTCTATGCGCTGCTCGGCCCCAACGGCGCCGGCAAGACGACGACGCTGCGCATGGTCGTCGGGTTGACGCCGCCCGACGCCGGGACGATCCAAATCTACGGCATCGACACGCGCCGCGATCCCAATGCGGCAAAGGCGATCACCGCGTGGCTGCCCGACGAGCCGATGCTCTACGACAAGCTGAGCCCGTCGGAATATCTCGCGTTCGTCGCCGGGCTGTGGCGGATCGCGCCGCGCGAAGCCGCCGAAGAAGCCGAGCGGCTGTTGCGCTGGCTCGAACTGTGGGACGTGCGCGACACGCGCTGCGAGGGCTTTTCGCGCGGCATGAAGCAAAAGGTCGCGCTCGCCGGCGCGCTGATCCACCGGCCGCGGCTGCTGATCCTCGATGAGCCGCTGACTGGGCTCGACGCGGCGATGGCGCGCAGCGTGAAGGACGTGCTGCGGGCCCAGGCCGACGCCGGCGCGACGGTGATCGTCACCACCCACATCCTCGAAGTCGCCGAGCGCCTCGCCGATCGCATCGGCATCATCTCCGGCGGCAAGCTTCACGCCGAGGGAACGCTGGCCGAGCTGCGCGGCATGGCCGGATCGGACGACATGACGCTGGAGGATACCTTCATCCGGCTGACGCAACCGGCATGAGGGGCGCGACATCGGGCGGCGGCGCGATGGGCTGGGCGATGCGGTGCTTCGCCCCCGGCTCGTTCGGCTGGCTGCTGTTCCACGAAATCCGCGTATCGATCCGCGCGCGCGCGCGGAAATCGATACGCCGCTGGGTCGGCTATGCGCTCGCCGCCGTCTATATCGTGTTCGGCTGCTACACCGGCTGGGGATTGCGGCATACGCCGATCGCGCCGAGCCCGATCGCGCTGATCGTGGCGCTGACGGGCGCACTGCTACTGCTCAGTTTCATGGCCACCCAGGCGATGCTCGGCGCGCAGCGCACGCTTTACGAAAGCGGCGATCTCGATCTGCTGTTTTCGGCGCCGCTCGACAGTCGGACGATCCTGCTCGCCAAATTGTGCGGCATCGCCGGCACGATCGTGCTGTCGTTCGCGGTGCTGTTACTGCCGATCGTCGTCCCGGTCGCGGTGTTCGGGCATCCCGGCCTGCTCGGCGTGACGGCGCTGCTCGCCGCGCTGGCGCTGGTCGCGGCGTGCATCGGCTTGGCCATAACGCTGTTGCTCGCGCGCATCGCCGGCCCGCGCGCGGCGCGCACCGCCGGGCAAATCGTCGCCGGCATCCTGGGCGGCGCGGTGTTCCTCGGCTCGCAATTCCTCAATGGCGACGCCGATCGGCAATCGCGCGCGGTGGTGATTTTCGACCGCATTCGCGATACCGGCGTCGCCCGGACATGGATCGGCGGTTTGCCGGGTAAGGCGGCGTTCGGCGATCCTCTCGCGATCCTCGTGCTGCTCGGCGGCGCGGGGCTGTTGTTCTGGATCACCGCGACGCTGTTCCGCCGATTGTTTCGCAGCGGTGTGCAGGACGCCGGGCAGCATCTTTCGCGCCGCACCGCGTCCAACAAGGCGATCGCGCGGCATTTCCGCGCCAGCCTGTTCGGCACGATCTTTCGCAAGGAATGGTGGCTGCTGGCGCGCGATCCGGCGCTCGCCTTTCGCATCGTGCTACGGCTGATCTATCTCGTGCCGCTGTTCGCGCTCGGCTTCCGTTCGACAAACGGACTGCCGCTCGCGCCGTCGCTTGCCTTCGTCAGCGTGGCGATCGCCGGCCAGCTGGTCGGCAGTTTCGCCTGGATCACGGTTTCGGCCGAAGATGCGCCGGATCTGATCGCCGTCGCGCCGGTCGAAAAGGATGAGGTCGATTGGGCCAAGCTGATGGCGGCGATGGCGATGGCGACGCCGCTCGCCGTGCTACTGCCGATCGCGATCGCCACCGAGACGGTGGTCGGCGCGCTCGCCACCTTGCTGTTCACCGCGGCCGCCGGCGGGCTGGCCGGGTGGATCGAGCTCAAGCTCGGCAAACCGGTCGAGCGCGCGAAGTTCAATCGGCGGCCGCCCGGATCGTTCCTGACGCGCATCCTCACGCTGATCGTGACCGCGATTATCGGCATGGTCGCCGCGGTGGTGGTCTATCTGATCGCCGAAATCGGCATGATCTGAGCGATCGTCAGTCGAACAGCCCGTCCTGAACGTCGTTCGGCGGGGTGATGCCGAGATGCTTCCAGCCGCCGGCGTTGAGGCAGCGGCCGCGCGCGGTGCGCGCGATCAGGCCCAATTGGATGAGATAGGGCTCGATCACTTCCTCGATCGTGTCGCGCGGCTCGCTGAGGCCCGCGGCAAGCGTTTCGACGCCGACCGGGCCGCCGCGATAGATGTCGGCGATCATCATCAGATAGCGCCGGTCCATCGCATCGAGCCCGAGCGAATCGACTTCCAAGCGGTTGAGCGCGGCGTCGGCCGCCTTGGCATCGACGATGTCGGTGCCGGCGACATTCGCGAAATCGCGCACCCGGCGCAGCAGCCGCCCGGCGATTCGCGGCGTCCCGCGCGAGCGGCGAGCAATCTCGTGCGCCCCGTCGGGCGCGACGTGGAGGTCGAGCAATCCGGCGGCGCGGGTGACGACGCGTTCGAGCTCGTCGACGGTGTAGAAGGTGAGGCGAACCGGAATACCGAAGCGATCGCGCAGCGGCGTCGTCAGCAAGCCCTGCCGCGTGGTCGCGCCGACCAGCGTGAAGCGCGGCAGATCGATCCGCACGCTGCGCGCCGAGGGCCCCTCGCCGATCATCAGATCGAGCGCGCGATCCTCCATCGCCGGATAGAGCACTTCCTCGACCGCCGGCTGGAGGCGGTGGATCTCGTCGATGAACAGCACGTCGCCATCTTCGAGATTGGTCAGCAGCGCGGCGAGATCGCCCGATTTCGCGATTACGGGACCCGAGGTTGCGCGAAAACCCACCCCCATCTCGCGCGCGATGATCTGCGCCAGCGTGGTCTTGCCGAGCCCCGGCGGGCCGAAGAACAGCACGTGATCGAGCGCCTCGCCGCGCGTCTTCGCTGCCGCGATGAATACGCGCAGATTCTCGCGCGCGCCTTTCTGCCCGACGAACTCGTCGAGCGTCTTGGGGCGCAGCGCGGCGTCGACGTCCTCGGGCTTGCGCTGCGCGGTCAGGATGCGGTCTGCGTCAGTCATTTGAGGCTATCGATGAACTCGTCGGTCGTCAGGCCAGCCTGGCGCAGGATGCCGGCGAGCGTCCCCGCTTTCACCTCTTTGTGCAACGGCACGACGCAGCCGAGCGACCCGCGGCGTAACACGACATGGCTCCCGCGCTGGCGTCGCTGTTCGAAGCCCAGACGTTCCAGCGCCTTCACCACATCGTCGCCCGAGAGGATCGGCAGCCTAGGCATGCACCGCGACGTCGAAGGTCGTCACCAAGGGAGCCGCGCCGAACGTCATCGGAAATTCCTCGAGATACAGTTCGACCGCCTCGCGCAGATTGGCGAGCGCCGCATCGATCGTCTCGCCCTGCGTCGTGCAGCCCGTCTCGGGATTGAGCGCGATATAGCTGCCGTCCTCGACATGGTTTAGAATTGCAGTGACTTGCATGGCTGATCTCCTCGCTCCCGCGAATACGCTATTTCGCGGCCTTGCGCAGCGCCAACCGCACCAAGGCGTCCAGCGTCGCGCCCGCGCCGAGCTCGTCGTCCGCCGCCTTGACGGCGGCGCTCGCCTCCGCGGGGCGGAAGCCGAGGTTGAGCAGCGCGGAGACGGCATCGGCCGAAACGCCGATCACGGGCGCCGCCGCTGCGCCGCTGCCTAGTGCGATTCCGCCGACCTTGTCCTTCAACTCGCGGACGATGCGCTCGGCGAGCTTGGGGCCGACGCCGTTGGCGCGGCCGATCATCGCCTTGTCCTGGCTGGCGATGGCGCGGGCGAGATCGACGGGCTCGAGCACCGACAGGATCGCCAACGCAACGCGCGCGCCGACGCCCTGCACGCCGGTCAGCAGCCGGAACCAGTCCCGCTCGTCGGCATCGGCGAAGCCCATCAGGCGGATCGAATCCTCGGCCACAAGCATCTCGGTGTGAACCGTCACCGCCTCGCCGACCGGGCCGAGCGCGGCAAGCGTGCGGCTGGAGGCGGCGACCAGATAACCGATGCCATTCACATCGATCACCGCATGATCGATTCCCGTGGTGGCGAGACGCCCCTTGAGATGCGCGATCATCGCCGCGCCGCCGTGTTGCCGATGATGAGGGGGCGAACGGGGCCTGTGTCGCGCGCTTCGTCAGCCTGCCCCTCGAGGCCGTGGAAAAGCGGCGGCGAAGAGCGTCCGGCGGTCATGGCCGGTACATAAGCGGAACGACGACGTCTAGGAAAGCGAAATCGGGGCGGCGCCGCGCGCCGCCCCGATCCGATCGATCAGTAGAATGCGCCGTAGATCACATCGGCAACCCGCCCGGTGGCGCGCTGCACCAGCAGCAGATCGGGGCCGTAGCGCACCCAGCGATAGCCGTAAGGCGGCGGGCCGACGCCGAGCGCGTCGTAGTCGGTGTAATAATAATGCTGGTTGAGAAACAGCGAGGGCAGGATCAGTCCGATCGTCCAGCGGCGATAACGATAACCATGGGGATAATTCCAGCCGGGCCGGTGGATTGGCCGGAAGTGCGGCGGGCGCGCCTGGCCGGGACGCCAGATCGGCCATTTGTGCGGCGGGCGCGGCCGGTTCGGCCGGTGGTTGTTGCCGGGATTGGGGCGCGGCGGCGGACGGTGTGCGTTGCCCGGATTGGGCCGTGACGGCGGCCGGTGGCTATTGCCCGGGTTGGGACGTTGCGGAGGCCGATGGGCGCCGCCGGGGTTGGGGCGCGTCGGTCGAACGGCGGGCCGCTGCGCGCCCGGGTTCGGCCGAGGCCGCGCCGCCGCCGGGCGGCTGGGCCGCGCGGCTGGCTTCGCCGCTGGTTTCGGCTTGGCGGTCTTTGTCGCGGTGGGCCTGGGACGAACCTGCGTCTGCTGCGCGGCAAGTGCCATGTCGGGAAGCACCAACAGCACGCTGGTGGCAATCAGAAGAAGCCGTCTCATGCCGTCCTCCCACGATAAGGCACCAAGAATACGCCTCCGGGCGCGGTCAGGCAAATCAATTGCGCGGCCGCAACGATCAGCCGGCGGTGCGCCGCGCGCTGGCGAGATGATGCGCATGGCAAATCGCCACGGCGAGCGCATCGGCGGCGTCGGCGCCGTCGATCTTCACACCCGGCAGTAGTCGCGCGACCATCGCGTGGACCTGCGCTTTTTCGGCCGTGCCGGTGCCGACCACCGCTTTCTTGACGAGCCGCGCGGCATATTCGCCGACGTCGATCCCGCCGCGCGCTGCCGCGCACAGCACGACGCCGCGCGCCTGGCCGAGCTTCAAAGTCGATTGCGGGTTGGCGTTGACGAACACTTCCTCGACCGCCGCCGCTTCCGGCGCATGATCGACCATCAGCGCGCTGAGCATCGCATCGAGATGCGCGAGCCGCCGCGGCAGCGGCGCGGCGGTGTCGGTCTTCAACCGGCCGTTGGCGCGGTGCGACAAGCGATTGCCCTGCGCCTCGATCAGCCCCCAGCCGGTCGTGCCGAGCCCGGGATCGAGGCCGAGGATCAACGTCAGCCCAGCTTCTCCATCACTTCGTCGGAGACGTCGTAATTGCCCCACACGGTCTGGACGTCGTCGTCGTCGTCGAGCGTATCGATCAGCTTGAACAGCGTTTCGGCGTCGCTTTCATCGACCGACACCATCACCTGCGGGCGCCAGGCGAGCTTGACGCCTTCGGGTTCGCCGAGGGTCTTTTCGATCGCGGCGGCAACTTCGTGCAACCCTTCCTGCGCGGTCCAGATTTCGTGGCCGTCGTCGCTCGAGGAAACGTCCTCGGCGCCGGCCTCCAGCGCCGCCTCGAACACCTTATCGGCACCGCCGACGCCGGCCGGATAGGTGATCAGGCCGAGCCGATCGAAGCCGTGGCTGACCGAGCCGCTGGCGCCGAGATTGCCGCCGTTCTTGCTGACCGCAGTGCGCACGTTGGTAGCGGTGCGGTTGCGGTTGTCGGTCAGCGCCTCGATGATGAGGCTGACGCCGCCGGGGCCGAAGCCTTCGTAGCGGATTTCCTCATAGGCTTCGGTATCGCCGCCCGATGCCTTGTCGATCGCGCGCTGGATATTGTCCTTGGGCATCGACTGCGCCTTGGCGGCGTTGACCGCTGCGCGCAGCCGCGCGTTCATGTCCGGATCGGGCGTGCCCATCTTCGCCGCGACGGTAATCTCGCGGCTGAGCTTGGAGAACAGCGAGGAGCGCTTCTTGTCCTGCGCGCCCTTGCGATACATGATGTTCTTGAACTTGGAATGGCCTGCCATGAACTGCCTCTGCGGAATTTGATTGGGCGGGTTTAGGCTCTGCGCGCCATCTTCGCCAGAGCGGGGACTGACACCGCCTCCGCCAATTGTCATTCCCGCGAACGCGGGGATAACGGAGAAGTGGCGGCCGCCCCCGGTCAGATCATCCCGAGCGCGTGGAGGTAGGTTTCGAGGATCGCTTCCTCTTCCTGATATTCCTCTTTCTTCTTCTTGCGGATCGACAGGATCTTGCGGATCGCCTTGGGATCGTAGCCGCGGCTCTTGGCCTCGCCCATCACGTCCTTGATGTCGTCGCTGATGCCCTTCTTTTCCTCTTCGAGCCGCTCGGCGCGCTCGATCAGGAGCCGAAGCTCGTCCGCCGCAACGTGTCCGCCGCCCATGCCCTCTGCGCGCTCTTCCGCCATCTGTTCTTCCTGCTGCTGTTGGATACGCCCCCGTGACCGGCGGCTGCGCGCCAGCGTCTAGGGCGATCGGCGGCGCGGCTCAACCCCGCGCCGGATCGGTCATCGACGGCGGGTCGCTGGCGGGAAACGACTCGTCGAGCGCCTCATCCAGCGCGTCGTCAACGGCGTTCTTGGCGACACTCGTCTGCATCCGCTCGAGCTGCTCGGGCGTCGCCGCTTGCTGGTGGGTCGCCTTCCACTCGGCATAGGGCATGCCATACACCGCCGCGCGCGCTGCGTCCTTGTCGAGTACGCCGTCGCTCGCTTCCGAAAGCCAATCGCCCAGGCAATTGCGGCAGAAGCCCGCCAGCCCCATCAGATCGACGTTCTGCGCGTCGCTCCTGTGGCGCAGGTGTTTCACGAGCCGGCGGAACGCCTTGGCCGCTACGGCATCGTCGATTTCGCTCAATGTCGCCATTTTGTGCCTCCAACGGTTGATCGCGCCGAGATAGGGGTTAGGGACGAGCGCGCACAACCCACGGGGATTTACATGACCAAGGCCACCGCCCCCCGCTCGCGCAAGGTGCGCGTGCTCGCGACGCTGGGCCCCGCGAGCAATTCGCCCGAGATGATCGAGACGCTCTACGCTGCTGGCGCCGACGCGTTCCGCATCAACATGAGCCACGGCGATCAGGCCTCGAAAGTCGCGGTGATCGAGGCGATCCGGGCGATGGAGAAGAAATTCGGCCGGCCAACGACGATCCTCGCCGATCTGCAGGGCCCCAAACTGCGGGTCGGCCGCTTCGAGGGCGGCAAGGTGATGCTCGAAAGCGGATCGACCTTCCGGCTCGATCGCGACAAGACGCCGGGCGACGCGACCCGCGTCGAGCTGCCGCACCGCGAGATTTTCGAGGCGATCGAGCCCGGCGCGCGGCTGCTGCTCGACGACGGCAAATTGGTGCTGCGCGTCGCCGATCACGGGCCCGACTGGATCGAGGCGAGCGTCGAGGTCGGCGGGATGCTGTCGAACAACAAGGGCCTCAACGTGCCCGACGTGGTGGTGCCGATGGCGGCGCTGACCGAGAAGGACCGCAGCGATCTCGCCTTCGCGCTGGAACAGCATGTCGATTGGATCGCGCTGAGCTTCGTGCAACGGCCCGACGATCTCGCCGAGGCGCGCAAGCTGATCCAGGGCAAGGCGGCATTGCTCGCCAAGATCGAGAAGCCGGCGGCGATCGACCGCTTGGAGGAAATCGTCGAGATGTGCGACGGCGTGATGGTCGCGCGCGGTGATCTCGGCGTCGAGATGCCGCCGCAAGACGTGCCGTCGCTGCAGAAGCGCATCGTCGAGGTGTCCCGGCGTCAGGGCAAGCCGGTGGTGGTGGCGACGCAGATGCTCGAATCGATGATCCACTCGCCCTCGCCCACCCGCGCCGAAGTGTCCGACGTCGCGACCGCGATCTATGACGGGGCGGACGCGATCATGCTGTCGGCGGAGAGCGCGGCGGGCGACTGGCCGGTGCAATCGGTGGCGATGATGAACTCGATCGGCGAAGCGGTCGAGCGCGATCCGCGCCACGGCGACCGCGTGCATTTCACCGTGACGCGGCCCGATCCGACCACCGCCGACGCGCTGGCCGAGGCCGCCAAGCAGATCGCCACGACCGTCTCGGCGGCGGCGATCATCTGCTTCACCGCGTCGGGATCGACTGCGCGGCGCGTCGCGCGCGAGCGGCCGTCGGTGCCAATCATGGTGCTGACGCCGAAGATGGAGACCGCGCGGCGATCCGGGCTGCTGTGGGGCGCTTATGCCGTCCACACGCGCGACGTCGATTCGTTCGAGGACATGGTGGCCAAGGCCAAGCGGATGGCGCTGCGGCACCAGATCGCCAAGGCCGGCGACCGCGTGATCCTGATCGCCGGCGTGCCGTTCAAGACACCGGGATCGACCAATGTGATCCACGTCGTGCGCATCATCGGCGACGAATTGAAGAACCATCCGGGCTGACGCGCGTAGTGACGGGATGCAGACCGTCACGATCGAGCAACCCGATGATTTCGATGGCTGGCGCGAGGCGGTGCGGCCGCTGGCGCTGAACCGCGTGCCGCCCGAGGCGATCGTCTGGCAGGTCGGCGACGCGCCGGGCGATCTGTTCGCCGGGCAGAGCGCGTCGCACCAGGTGAGCCCGAGCGCGCGGCTGTCGGTGCCGCGCGTGTTCCTCGATCTCGCGAAGAACGCGATCCTCAATCGCGATCCCGAGCGGTTCGCATTGCTCTACACGCTGCTGCTGCGGCTTCAGGACACACCGAAACTCCTCGAGGACCGCGCCGATCCGCTGGTGCGGCGGCTCGATGCGCTAGCCAAGGATGTGCGCCGCGACATCCACAAGATGCGCGCGTTCCTGCGCTTTCGTGAAGTGCCTGACCAAAAGGGGTCGCGCTACGTGGCGTGGTTCGAGCCAGATCATCACATCGTTCGCGCCAACGCCGGCTTCTTCGTCGAACGGTTCGCGTCGATGCGGTGGTCGATCCTGACGCCCGAGGTGTCGCTGCATTGGGACGGCGCGACGCTCAGCGAAGGGCCGGGCGCGCAGAAGGGCGATGCGCCCGACGGCGATCCGATCGAGGAGGTGTGGAAGACCTATTATGCCTCGATCTTCAATCCGGCGCGCGTCAAGATCGGCGCGATGCTCAAGGAAATGCCCAAGAAATACTGGAAGAACATGCCCGAAACCGCGTTGGTGCCGGGCCTGATCGCGCGCGCGCAGGCGCGGGAGAGCGGTATGATCGATACGGCACGGCAGAGCGTCGGCGGCAATATCCAGGCGGCATGGGCGGCGCTGCGTGACGAGGCGGCGGGCTGCACGCGCTGCCAGCTCTACAAACACGCGACGCAAACGGTGTTCGGCGAAGGGCCGATCGACGCGGCGATGATGCTGGTCGGCGAGCAGCCCGGCGATCAGGAGGATCTGGCCGGGCGGCCGTTCGTCGGGCCGGCCGGGCAAGTGCTCGACCGCGCGCTGGGCGAGGCCGGGATCGACCGCGCGCGCACCTACGTCACCAACGCGGTCAAGCATTTCAAGTTCGAGCAGCGCGGCAAGCGGCGCATCCACTCGAAGCCCGAGGCCGGCGAGATCGAGGCGTGCCGCTGGTGGATCGAGCAGGAGACGATGCTGGTCAAACCTGAGGTGACAGTGGCGCTGGGCGCGACCGCGGCACGGTCGCTGTTCGGCAAGGTGATGACGATCGGCCGCGAGCGCGGGCGGCCGCAGGAACTGCCGGGTGGCGGGACCGCGTGGGTGACGGTGCACCCGAGCTATCTGCTGCGCATCCCGGACAAGGCCAAGGCCGACAAGGAGTTCGCGCGGTTCGTCGAGGATCTGAAGGGCGCGCGGGCGTTGATCGAAGCCGGCCGAGATTGATGTCTTGCTTGATCGTCATCCCCGCGAAGGCGGGGTCGGCTTGGCGCAATGACGGCGCATTTTTTATCTGGCGTCTCGCCGCGGCATCCCCGATGGCGCGGGCATGATCGAGAGCATCCTCACCGCGCTGGCGGGCTTCATCGTCGGCGTGATCTCCGCCACCGGCTATCTCGGTGTGGCGCTGATGATGGCGATCGAATCGGCGTGCATTCCGCTGCCGTCCGAAATCATCATGCCGTTCGCGGGCTATCTCGTGTCGACCGGGCGGTTCGATCTGTGGCTGGTCGCGACCGCCGGCGCGATCGGCTGCAACATCGGATCGGCGGTGGCCTATGAAGTCGGCAAGCGCGGCGGGCGGCCGGCGATCGAGCGCTGGGGGCGCTATGTGCTGCTCGGCCCGGGCGAGCTCGACGCCGCCGATCGCTTTTTTGCGCGGTTCGGCTCGGCGGCGGTGCTGATCGGCCGGTTGTTGCCGGTGATCCGATCGTTCATCGCCTTCCCCGCCGGCATCGCCCGGATGCCGCTCGGCCGGTTCCACCTCTACACTTTCATCGGCTCATGGCCGTGGTGCTTCGGCCTCGCCTGGGTGGGCATGAAGCTGGGCGCGGCGTGGGACAGCGATCCGCGGATCAAGACCGCCTTCCATTCCGCCGACGTCGTGATCGGTGCGCTGATCGTGATCGCGGTGGCGCTTTATGTGTGGCACCGGGTGCGCGGCCTCAAGCGGGGCTAGGCCCCAGCGCAGCGGCCGCCCTGGCCATGCGCACGTCCCGGTCCTGCGACGTCGCCGAGGCGATCGCGCGGTAGCGCGCCTGCATCGCTGCGCCGACCGCTTCGGGCGAGCCGGCGTCGAACGGCGGTGCGGGATCGTATTCTAGGCTCAACTGGACGAATTTCGCATGCTCCTCGCCGCGGATCGCGGCGGTGGCGCCAGCGCAAAATCGATCCCGGCGGTAACGCCGCCGCCGGTGACGCGGTTGCGATCGAACACCACGCGCTGGTTGACGGGGATTGCGCCGAAGCCGGCGAGCAGATGATGCGCCGCCCAATGCGTCGTCGCGCGGTAGCCCTGCAGCAAGCCGGCCGCGCCGAGCACCAGCGATCCGGTGCACACGCTGGTGATCCATGTGGCGCGCGCGGCGGTGTTTCGCACCCAATCGAGCGTGGCGGCATCCTCGATCGCGTCGCTGGTGCCGATGCCGCCGGGGATGCACAGGATGTCGGCCGCGTGCAGCTCATCGAAGGTCGCGGTCGGCAGCAGCGCGAAGCCGGCGTCGGTCGGCACCCGATCGCGCGTTTTCGCGACAAGATCGATCCGCGCGTTGCCGAGCCGCGACAGCACTTGCGCCGGGCCGGTGAGATCGAGCTGGGTGACGTCGGGAAACAGCAGGAAGGCGATGGTGATCGGGGGAATCGAGCTCATGGCGCGGCTTTCGCTTGCAAGGGACGGCCCAGGCGCAGCCGCAGTCTACCGCAACCCTGACCACGTCGCCAAGGCCCCGCGAAAAGCTCGCGGAAACCCTCAGGCCGCCACCACCGCGGCGCAGATGCGATCGACCACCGCCTCGACCTGGCCGGGATCGTCGCCTTCGGCCATCACGCGGATCACCGGCTCGGTGCCCGATCGGCGGATCAGCAGGCGGCCCTTGCCGTCGAGCTCGGCCTCGGCCTCGGCGATCAGCGCCCTCACGCGGTCGTTCTCGAGCGGCGTGCCGGTATAGCGCACGCTTTTCAGCCGCTGCGGCAGCGGATCGAAGCGGTGGAGCATCTCGCTGGCCGGCGCATCGGTCTGGACGAGCTCGCCGAGCACCTGCAGCGCGGCGACGAGGCCGTCGCCGGTGGTGGCGTAATCGCTGAGGATGATGTGGCCCGATTGCTCGCCGCCGACATTATAGCCGCCGCTGCGCATGCCCTCGAGCACATAGCGATCGCCGACCGCGGTGCGCAGCAGGCCGAGCCCTTCGGCGTGCAGATGGCGTTCGAGCCCGAGGTTGGACATCACCGTCGCCACCAGCCCGCCGCCGGTGAGCAACCCGCGGCGCGCCCAGCTCGTCGCGATCGTCGCCATCAATTGATCGCCATCGACGATGCGGCCGGTCTCGTCGGCGACGATCAGCCGGTCGGCGTCGCCATCGAGCGCGATGCCAATCGCGGCGCCCGAGGCGACCACCGTCTCGCACATCGCCTGCGGCGCGGTCGAGCCGACGCCCTGGTTGATGTTGACGCCATTGGGCTCGACGCCGATCGCGATCACTTCCGCGCCCAGCTCCCACAGCGCCGAGGGGGCGACCTGATAGGCCGCGCCATGGGCGCAATCGACGACGACCTTGAGGCCATCGAGCCGGAGCGAGGCGGGAAAGGTCGATTTGGCGAAATGGATATAGCGGCCGCGCGCATCCTCGACACGGCGGGCGCGACCGATATTGGCGGCGGGGGCGAGCGGGATGTCGCCGTCGATCAGCGCCTCGATCTTCGCTTCGTCGGCATCCGACAGCTTGTAGCCGTCGGGCCCGAACAATTTGATGCCATTGTCGGCGAACGGATTGTGGCTGGCGGAAATCATCACGCCGAGATCGGCGCGCATCGAATGGACCAGCATGGCGACGGCGGGCGTCGGCATCGGGCCGACCAGCACGACATCCATGCCGACCGCGGTGAAACCCGCGACCATCGCGTTCTCGATCATATAACCCGACAGCCGCGTGTCCTTGCCGATCACCACGCGGTGCTTGTGATCGCCGCGGACGAAATGCGCGCCCGCCGCCATGCCGACCTTCATCGCCATCGCCGCCGTCATCGGCGCGACGTTGGTGAGGCCACGGATACCATCGGTGCCGAAATATTTTCTTGCCATTGCGCGCCGTCCGTTCCGCTATGCCGATCCACTGTGCCCGATTGATAGCGGCTGATGCGGAGAAGCGCGAGCATGTCCCAAGCGACCCGGATTCTGATCGCGCTGGCGGCGGGGCTGCTGATCGGCATCGGCTGCGCGAGCCTGGCGCCGGCCTGGGCGTTGCGGGCGAGCGCGGTGGCGCAGCCGATCGGCACCGCGTGGCTCAATGGCCTGCAGATGACGATCGTGCCGCTGGTCGTCTCGTTGCTGATCACCGGCGTCGCGGAGACGGCGAAGGCGGCGCGCGCCGGGCGGATGACGGCGCGTGCGCTGATCCTGTTCATGATCTTGCTGTCGATCGCCTCGGCGCTCGCCGCGGTGCTGACGCCGCTGCTGCTCGAGCTGTGGCCGTTGCCGGGCGATTCGGCGGCGGCGCTGCGCGCGGCGCTGGCGCACGGCAAGCCGGTCGGCGAGATCGCCCCGATTTCGCAGTTCATCGCCGGGATCGTGCCGACCAACCCGGTCGCCGCCGCCGCCAATGACGCGTTCCTGCCGCTGATCGTCTTCACCATGGTGTTCGCCTTCGCGATCACCCGGCTGCCCGCCGAGCAGCGCCAAAAGCTGACCGATCTGTTCCAGGCGGTCGGCGATGCGATGCTGATCGTGATCAACTGGATCCTGTGGCTCGCGCCGATCGGCGTGTTCGCGCTGGCGCTGGTGGTCGGCGCCAAGGCCGGGACGGCGGCGCTCGGCGCGCTGGTCCATTATGTCGCGATCGTCTCGGCGGTCGGCGCGGTGGTGTGGCTACTGGCGTTTCCGATGGGCGCGATCGGCGGGCGGATCGGGCTGCGCCGCTTCGCCCGCGCGACCGGGCCGAGCCACGCCGTGGCGATCAGCACGCAATCGTCGCTCGCCTCGCTGCCGGCGATGCTCAAGGGCGTCGAGAGCCTCGGCGTGCCGGCGGCCAGCTCGGGCGTGGTGCTGCCGCTGGCAGTCGCGATCTTCCGCGTGACCGGGCCGCCGATGAACCTCGCGGTGGCGATCTATGTCGCGCATATCTACGGCGTCGCGCTCGGGCCGGGGCAATTGCTCGCCGGCGTCGCGGTCGCGGCGGTGACGACGATGGGCGCGGTCGGCCTGCCCGGCCAGGTGAGCTATATCACCTCGATCGCGCCGATCTGCATCGCGATGGGCACGCCGATCGAGGCGCTAGGGCTGCTCGTCGCGGTCGAGACGTTGCCCGATCTGATCCGCACGGTCGGCAATGTCGCGATGGACATGGCGGTGACGGCGACGGTTGCGGCGCGCGGGGGCGCCACCCACTTGGGGCCCTCGGACGCATTGCTGATGGAGGACGCGCCATGAAATATCGCACGCTGGGAGACGGATTGACGGTTTCCGCGCTGGGGCTCGGCTGCATGCCGATGGCCGGCGTCACCGCGGGCATGTACGGCGCGGCGAACGACGAGGAGAGCATCGCGACGATCCACCGCGCGATCGATCTCGGCGTGACGTTCTTCGATACCGCTGAGGTTTACGGCCCCTATGCCAATGAAAAGCTGCTCGGCCGCGCCATCGCGGGGCGGCGCGACGGGCTGGTGATCGCCACCAAATTCGGCTTCAGGATCGGCGACGGCGTGCGCGGCGTCGATTCGTCGCCGGCCAATATCCGCAAGGTCTGCGACGAATCGCTGCAGCGGCTCGGCGTGGAGACGATCGATCTGTTCTACCAGCACCGCGTCGATCCCGACACGCCGATCGAGGACACGGTCGGCGCGGTCGCCGAGCTGATCGCGGCGGGCAAGGTCCGCCATATCGGCCTGTCGGAAGCGGGCGCCGAGACGCTGCGCAAGGCGGCGGCGGTGCATCCGATCGCCGCGCTGCAATCCGAATATTCGCTGTGGGAGCGCGACGTCGAGGAAGACATGCTTCCGGTCTGCCGCGCGCTCGGCGTCGGTTTCGTGCCCTACAGCCCGCTCGGCCGCGGCTTCCTGACCGGGCAGATCACCAGCCGCGACGACCTTGAGGAAGGCGACTTCCGGCGCGGCGACCCCCGCTATTCCGAGGAAAATTTCGCCAGGAACATGGCCGCGGTGGAAATCGTGCGACAGGTGGCGGCGCGCCACGGCGTCAGCGCCGCGCAGATCGCGCTCGCCTGGCTGCTGGCGCAGGGCGACGACATCGTCCCGATCCCCGGCTCGAAGCGCCGCACCACGCTGGAGGACAGCATGGCGGCGGTCGATGTCGCGCTCAGCGCCGACGATCTCGACGAGCTCGACCGCGCCGCCCCACGCGGCGCAACCGCAGGCCCGCGCTATGCCGACCCCCGCATGCTGGCGATGACGCGGCTGTAGCCCCTTCCCGTCATCCCCGCGAAGGCGGGGACCCATCTCGAACGGCAGGTGATGGGTCCCCGCTTTCGCGGGGATGAAAAGGAAGTAGAAATGCCGTTTGGTTGCGCGTCAGCCCCTCACCGCGGTCACGAAATAATCGAGCGCCACATTCTCGCTGACGGTGAAGCCGCGTGATGGCGAGAAACTCAGGCCGCGCACGTCGGTCACGCGCAGGCCGGCGGCCTCGATCAGCGCGGTCAGCTCGTCGGGAGTGAGGAATTTCTCCCAATCGTGCGTGCCCCGCGGGATGCGGCCGGTCCCTTCGGCCAGCGTGATCAGCGCCAGGCGCGAGAAGGCGGTGCGATTGGGCGTGGACAGCACCAGCAGCCCGTCCTCGCCCAGCACGGCGCCAAGCCCGCGAACGAACCGCGCCGGATCGGCGACATGCTCGATCACCTCGAGCGAGGTGACGAGATCGAACCGCTGCCCGGCGAGCGTCGAGAGCTCGATCGCGCGGTAATCGATCGCCAGCCCCGCTGCCGCGGCATGAGCGCGCGCGACGGCGATATTCTCCGGCGCGGCGTCGATCCCCGTCACCGCGCCGCCCAGCCGGGCAAGCGGCTCGCACAACAGCCCGGCGCCGCAGCCGACATCGAGCGCGGATCTGCCGGCCAGCGGCGTGAAACCCGCCGCGTCGCCCTGCCAATGAAGATCGATCTGGTCGCGAATATAGCCGAGCCGCGCCGGGTTCAGCCGGTGCAGCATCGCCGACGAACCCTTGGGATCCCACCAATCGGCGGCAAGCCCGCCGAAATGCGCGGCCTCGGCCGGGTCGATGGTCGTATCAATCGTTACAGTTGCGCTGGCCATGACGCCTACCTATCAGGACGCCCGTTCCCACCCAAGGAAATCCGTCTCGCATGGCGCGTATCGTGATGAAATTCGGCGGCACCTCGATGGCCGGCATGGAGCGCATCCGCAGCGTCGCCGCGCGCGTGAAGCGCGAGGTCGATGCCGGCAACCAGGTCGCCGTCGTCGTCTCGGCGATGGCCGGCGAGACCGATCGGCTGGTCAATTTCTGCCGCGAGGCAAGCTCGCTGTACGATCCGCGCGAATATGACGTGGTGGTTTCGGCCGGCGAGCAGGTGACGAGCGGCCTGCTGGCGATCGCGCTCCAGGCAGTCGGCGTGAAGGCCCGGAGCTGGATGGGCTGGCAGCTGCCGATCCGCACGTCCGATGGTCACGGCTCGGCCCGGATCGAGGACATCGACACCGCCACGCTCAACGCGTCGCTGGAAAGCGGCGAAGTCGCGGTGATCCCGGGGTTCCAGGGCGTTGCGGCGGGCGAGCGCGTGACGACGCTCGGGCGCGGCGGATCGGACACAAGCGCGGTGGCGATGGCGGCGGCGATGAAGGCCGATCGCTGCGACATCTATACCGATGTCGACGGCGTCTATACCACCGATCCGCGGATCGTGCCGCGCGCGCGCAAGCTGAAGCGCGTGACCTATGAGGAAATGCTCGAGCTCGCCAGCGTCGGCGCCAAGGTGCTGCAGACGCGCTCGGTCGGCCTCGCGATGAAGGAACAGGTCCGCGTCCAGGTGCTGTCGTCGTTCCTCGATGAGGATGGCGGCGGCGAGCCGGGGACGCTGATCGTGGGCGAAGAGGAAGTGGACGAGATGGAACGGCAACTCATCACCGGCATCGCGCACGACAAGAACGAGGCGAAGATCACGCTCGTCTCGGTGCTCGATCAGCCGGGTTCGGTCGCGGCGATCTTCGGCCCGCTGGCGGAGGCGAATATCAACGTCGACATGATCGTCCAGAACGTGGCGCACACCGGCACCTCGACCGACGTCACCTTCACCGTCCCCGCCGCCGATCTGGCGCGCTCGATCGAAGTGCTGACCGCGGCCAAGGACTCGATCGGCTTCAGCGAACTGACCCACGACACCCGCGTCAGCAAGGTCTCGGTGGTCGGCGTCGGCATGCGCAGCCACGCCGGCGTCGCCGCGACGATGTTCAAGACGCTGGGCGAGCGCGGCATCAACATCCAGGTGATCACGACCAGCGAGATCAAAGTCAGCGTGCTGATCGAGGAAGATTACACCGAACTCGCGGTGCGCGTGCTGCACACGGCTTACGGGCTGGACGCGGAGGATGTGGGGTAGGGGCGCACTATCTCCCCTCCCTGGAAGAGTGTCAGGCGAACAGCGCCCCGCGCTGTTCAGGCCATGCTGGGAGCATGGCCGACCTGACACTGGGCCGGGGGTGGGTGGACGCTCGCGCCACCGCTGCGAGAATCACCCGAACCACCCCCTCGACATTATCCATCACCTCGTTGTTCCAGAACCGCATCACAATCCACCCACGCGCTTCGAGATACTCGGTGCGCGCCTGATCCTTATCGGTCTGCAAGGCATGGTGCCCACCGTCCAGCTCGATCGCGAGCCGCGCGGAACGACAAGCGGTATCGACGATGACATCGCCGATCACCAATTGCCGCGTAAAGCGCGGCTGATGGCCTCGAAGCGCGTGCCATAGCAGGCGTTCGGCCGGCGTGGCGTCCCGTCGCAGACGTCGGGCATTGGCGGTCAGTTCGGGCGCGGTGCGCTGCATGCGGTGAAATCTAACGAGCGCGGCGCCAGCGTCCACCCACCCCCAACCCCTCCCTTCCAGGGAGGGGAGATCGATGTCCGCTGTCGGGGTGGACTGCCGACGGGCAGGTTTTGGGTTTTCAATCTCGGAAAGCTGCCCCTATTTCTAAGCATCGGTGGGTAGGGGATGATCGGTGAAGGGGATTGTGAAATGGGCGTTCGGGCGCAAGCTGACTGATCCCACCGCAGGCGCAAACTCACTGCCTAACTCAATGGAAGCGGGGCAGGTCTACTCATTCCAAACTCGTCCCTATTCCGAGTTCGGTCCAGCCGACACGGGCCGTTTTGCGGCCATCAAGATTCTCGGCGTTGATGACCGGCATGTCGTTGTCGCGGTTCTGGATCGCGTGTGGCCCGATGCTCCGACCGGCAAAGACATCCGTGGCGTCTCGATAATCAATGAGCATCGGTTTGCGCATACGGGCAGGCCCGCCGTGTTCGGTGTGAATCGCGATTGGTGGAAGCCGGAGAGCGATCTGGACGAGTTCAACTTCGTTGGAACGCTACCCGTTTCCAGCGCGGAGCAGTCGCATGTCGATGCGGTTGCGAGCTACGCGCCGGGTTCGCGATTCTCCACGCTGCGTGCGGCTAATCACGCCGCCGAAGGGGAGTGGCGTTGGGCGAATGATCGAGAAGCGTTTATCGTCGAGACCGAGAAGAAGAATGCCAAAAATGAGGCCGAGCATGCGGCCAAGGAGGAAAGGTATCGCACCCGGTTGAGCAAGCTGACATGGGCGCAGCTTCGATCCGAAACGCCCTTTGAGCGATGGAACCCATCGCCGCCGTTCCCACCAGAAGATTTCACCATGGCTGCGCGGGCAACGATCCGCAGTGCTTGCGATGCTCTTGAACAGCTTGGGACGAAACCTCGCCGGGCGGATGTCCGGGCGATCCTGAAAAAGACAGTAATCTGGTTCAACGAAGCGGACGAGAAGGCTGGAGGCGTCATAGAGACCGAGGAGCGCGAGGACATATGCGCCGTGCTGGAAGATATGGCGCATGTGGCGCGACAGAAGGTTCTGGTCGATGAAATGGATGAGTTGCGCGAATGGTAAGGCTTGCGGCCATCTCACAATAGAACGGCAGGTTTCGGGTTGTTCGACCCTTCGCACGAGTGGCAGAAACTGGGGCGAAACCCGCCAAAACTCACCCCTGTAAATGTTGGATATTAGCTGCCACACCGAGGGCCATGTTTGCGTTGCCTTACCTCCCTCGACGTTCGATCGCCGATCCGTCCTTTCTGCCCCGCCGGCGAAAAGCGTGCGACACTCTCCACTTTCTCCACTTTCTACACTTCACCCGGTTTCGGCCGGTGACGCCTCCGCCATCGCAGCGGATCGCCGGCCCCGATCGTGGCCGTCCCAAATCACGCCGCGCCTCGCTCACGCTACCGCTCGCGGCGCTGCTGGCGAGTTGCGGCGGGGGTGTGCATTATCGGCCGGTCAGCGACACGCCGGTCAGGGTCGGCGCACCCTATTCGGTGCGCGGCGTGCAATATGTGCCCGCGCCCGATCCGAGCTACGACATGCTCGGCTATGCCGGCTGGTATGGCGCCGAATCCGGCTCGCAGACCGCCAATGGCGAGCATTTCCGGCCCGATTGGATCACCGCCGCGCACACCACGCTGCCGCTGCCGAGCTATGTCGAGGTGACGGTGCTCGATACCGGGCGGCGCGCGATCATCCGCGTCAACGATCGCGGGCCGTTCGCCAAGAAGCGTATCCTCGATCTCAGCCGCGGGGCGGCCGAGCTGCTCGGCATCCGCCAGCGCGGCGTCGCGCCGGTGCGCGTCCGCGTCGTCGATCC
Source organism: Sphingomonas koreensis (assembly GCA_006438735.1). Taxonomy (GTDB): domain Bacteria; phylum Pseudomonadota; class Alphaproteobacteria; order Sphingomonadales; family Sphingomonadaceae; genus Sphingomonas; species Sphingomonas koreensis_A. Next base: position 223,055 of record RCZF01000002.1, read on the forward strand.
GGCTTCCGCCGACGCCAAGCGGCTGCGCGACGGCAAGCCCGCGCGGCCGCTGCCCGACGTGTCGGCGACGACGCTCGCCAATTTGCGCGCGCAGCTCGCCGCGGGCCTGCGCTGACTTGCGCGCGCGCGCGGCTTGCGGCTAACGCCCGGTGATGAACCAGCCCAGCACCTCCGGAACCGAGCGCCTGCAGCGCCGCATGGCGCGCGGCGCCGCCTTCCTCGGCAGCGAGGTCGCGATCATGTGCGGCGCGATGTCGTGGGTGAGCGAGCGCCACCTCGTGTCCGCCATGTCCAACGCCGGCGGGTTCGGGCTGATCGCCTGCGGGGCGATGACGCCCGAGCTGCTCGATGCCGAAATCGCCGCGACCAAGACGCTTACCGACAAGCCGTTCGGCGTCAATCTGATCACCATGCACCCGATGCTGGCGGAGCTGATCGAGGTATGCAATCGCCACGGCGTCACCCATGTCGTGCTCGCCGGCGGCCTGCCGCCGCGCGGCAGCATCGAGGCGATCAAGGCGAACGGCGCGAAATTGATCTGCTTCGCGCCGGCGCTGAGCCTCGCCAAGAAGCTGATCCGATCGGGCGTCGATGCGTTGGTGGTCGAGGGCATGGAAGCCGGCGGGCACATCGGCCCGGTGTCGACCAGCGTGCTGGCGCAGGAAATCCTGCCCGAGGTGGCCGAGCAGGTCCCCGTGTTCGTCGCCGGCGGGATCGGGCGCGGCGCGGCGATCGCGGGCTATCTCGATATGGGCGCGGCCGGCGTCCAGCTTGGCACGCGCTTCGTCTGCGCGACCGAATCGATCGCGCACGCCAATTTCAAGAAGGCGTTCATCCGCGCCTCCGCCCGCGACGCCACTGCCAGCGTGCAGATCGACCCGCGGCTGCCGGTGATCCCGGTGCGCGCGCTCAAGAACGCCGGCGGCGAGCTGTTCACCGCCAAGCAGCGCGAAGTCGCCCAGGCGCTCGACGCCGGCGGCATCGAAATGGCCGAGGCGCAATTGCAGATCGAGCATTATTGGGCCGGCGCGCTGCGCCGCGCGGTGATCGACGGCGATGTCGAGCACGGCTCGGTCATGGCCGGCCAGTCGGTCGGCATGGTGACGAAGGAAGAGCCGGTCGCCGAGATCATCGCCACGCTGATCGACGAGGCCGCCGCGGCGCTGGAGAAGCGCGCGGCGTGAGGCGGACGCCCCGGTCCCTAACGGCTTCTTAACCAAATCGGCCGATGGTCCATGTCGCCGGGGGGGCGATGAGGAGTTCGAGTCCGATGCCGATCGATCGTTCGGGGCTGTGCGCGGCGCTTGCCGCCGTCGTGCTGTTGAACGGATGCGCGAGCAAGCCGGCGCATGTCGCCGTCGCCACGCCGCCGCCACCGGTGCTGGGCGCGATGCCGCAGCCGCCCGCCGGCGGTTATGCCGGCATGACGATCCCGGCGCGGCTCGCCGATGGCAGCTATCCGACGCCCAACCAGCATCTCGGCGAGGCCGCCACGCTGTGGCATCTGCGCGTCGCCCTGAATGTCGCCGCGCTCGGCTGTCGCGGCGCCGATGGCGATGCGATCACCGCCGGCTACAATGCGATGCTCGGCAAGGGCAAAGCGGTGCTGACCAAGGCCAATGCCGACACGATCAAAGCCGAAGGCGGACAGGCGAGCTATGACGCGGCGATGACGCGGCTCTACAATTTCTTTGCGCAGCCCGCCGCCAAAGCCGGCTTCTGCGCCGCCGCCGCCGCGGTGACGACCGATGCGGCAAGCGTGCCCGCGGCGGGGCTGGCGACGTTCGCCACTACCGCGCTGGCGCGGCTCGATGCGCCGTTCGTGCAATTTTATCGCGACTACGACTCGTACCGCGTGCAACTGGCGAGCTGGCAGAACACGCGGCTGCGCGTGGCGATGCAGCCGGTCACCGAGCAGCGCCGCGTCGCCATGGCGGTTTCGGCGCCGACCGCGATTCGCGGCGATGCCGCGGCAAGCGCCGCCGTGCCGCATCTCAGCGTCGATCCGGCGATTTTCCGCCGGCCCTAAGGCGTCTTTGTAAAATGCGCCGACGCGCTTTTTGAGCGGCGCCGGCCCGCTCCCCCACCCGGCCACCCATTCAGGATGCTCTCGTGGGTGGTCGGGCGGGGGAGCGGGCCGGCGCCGCTCTTCATAGTCAAAGCCGAGCCGATCGCGCTTGGCGTGCGCGCCCGCAATCTGATACCGCCAGGTCATGCCCGTTTCCGCCGCTGCCTCCGCCCGCGAAATCCTCGTGCGCCTGCACGACGTGATGGGCTCGCGCAGCGCCGCGCAGGCCAAATTGAGCGCGGTCGTCCAGATCATCGGCGAATCGCTCGATAGCGAGGTCTGCTCGATCTATCTGCTGCGAGACGGGCTGCTCGAGCTGTTCGCCACGCGCGGGCTGAAGGAAGAGGCGGTCCACGTCACCAAGCTGGCGATGGGCGAAGGGCTGGTCGGTACGATCGCCAAGGATGTCGAGACGCTCAATCTCGACGAAGCCGCCAGCCATCCCGATTTCGCCTACAAGCCCGAAACCGGCGAGGAGAAATATCACAGCTTCGCCGGCGTGCCAATCATCCGGCGCGAGCGCGCGGTGGGCGTGCTATGCATCCAGCATGCCGATCCGCGGCGCTATGCCGATATCGAGATCGAGGCGCTGCAGACGGTGGCGATGGTGCTGTCCGAACTGATCTCCAACGCCGATCTGATCGACGAGGCCGGCGCCGCAACGATGCGCCCGCAATCGACCGCCGCGACGACGCTGCCGGGGCTGAAGCTGGTCGAAGGGATGGCGAGCGGTTTCGCGGTCTATCACCAGCCGCGCATCACCATCGAACATACCGTTGCCGAAGACGTCGAGGCCGAGCGCCACCGCGTTTATGCCGCGTTCGACAAGATGCGCGAGCAGATCGACCGGATGGCCAGCCAGGCCGAATTCGGCACCGGCGGCGAGCATGACGATGTCATCGCGACGTACAAGATGTTCGCCTATGACGAGGGCTGGAGCCGGCGGATCAACGAGGCGATCGATTCGGGGCTCACCGCCGAAGCGGCGATCGAGCGCGTCCAGCAGCGCACGCGGATGCGGATGCGGCAGATCGACGATCCGTTGCTCGCCGATCGCATGCACGATCTCGAGGATCTGTCGAACCGGCTGCTCAGGATCGTCTCGGGCCAGATGGGCACCGCGGCGCAAATGGGGCTCAGGCAGGACACGATCCTGATCGCGCGCAATCTCGGCCCGGCCGAACTGCTCGAATATGATCGGCGGCGGCTGAAGGGCGTGGTGCTCGAGGAAGGATCGCTCACCGCGCATGTGACGATCGTCGCGCGGGCGATGGGCGTGCCGGTGCTCGGCCGCGTCCGCGATGTGCGGCGCGAAATCGCCGAGGGCGACATGCTGCTGGTCGACGCCGCGTCGAGCAACGTGTTCGTGCGGCCGACCCCGGCGATCGAAGAAGCGTTCCAGACCAAGCTCGAATTGCGCCAGAAGCGTCGCGCCGTGTTCGCCGCGCTCAAGAACGAAGCGCCGGTGACGCGCGACGGCCACCGCGTGACGGTGATGGTCAACGCGGGACTGCGCGACGATGTCGCCGCGCTGGACGTGACCGGCGCCGACGGAATCGGGCTGTTCCGCACCGAATTCCAGTTCCTCGTATCCGCCACGCTGCCGCAGCGAGAACGCCAGCAGCGGCTCTACCGCGATGTGCTGGAAGCGGCCGGCGAGCGGCCAGTAATCTTCCGCACCGTCGATATCGGCGGCGACAAGGCGCTGCCCTATCTCAACGGCAACGATGCCGATGAAGAGAATCCGGCAATGGGCTGGCGCGCGCTCCGCCTCGCGCTCGAGCGCGGCGGGCTGATGAAGGCGCAGGCGCGCGCGCTGATCGAGGCGGCGGCGGGCCGCACGCTCAACGTGATGTTCCCGATGGTGTCGGAAAGCTGGGAGTTCGACGAGGCCCGGGCGCTGTTCGAGGAGCAGCGCAATTGGGTCAACTCGCGCGGCCGAAAGTTGCCCGCGCAAATCCGATATGGCGCGATGCTGGAGGTGCCGGCGCTAGCCGAGCAACTCGATCTGTTGCTCCCCAACCTCGATTTCCTGTCGATCGGCACCAACGATCTGACGCAATTCCTGTTTGCCGCCGATCGCGCCAACCCCAAGCTCGCCGAACGCTATGATTGGCTGAGCCCGTCGATCCTGCGCTTCATCCGCCGCGTCGTCGGCCCGACGCGCGAGGCGGGCGTCGATCTGGCGGTGTGCGGTGAGATGGGTGGGCGGCCGCTGGAGGCGATGGCGCTGATCGGGCTCGGCATCGAGCGGCTGTCGATCACCCCCGCCGCGGTCGGCCCGATCAAGGCGATGATCCGCTCGCTCGATCGCGGCGCGCTAATGGAACGGATGGCCAGCTTGCTCGCCGCGCCGCCGCGCGACTGTCGCGCTGCGCTCAACCGTTGGGCGATCGAGACGAACGTCGAACTGGCGTGACAGCGTGACGGCCGGCGCCCACGGGCGTTGACAGCGCCGCAGGCCTTTGGGACACACGCGCAGCGACTGCAGGAGATAATCGGGCCGCAACCCTCCTGCCGGAGACCAGCATGGATCAAACCGAGCCCGCTCCCGGGCCCGCCCCCCGCGACGACGAATCGCTATTCCCCGGCGCGCCGGGCGAGCGCTTGCGCGCGGCGCGCGAGGCGCAGCATCTGTCGCTGGCCGATGTCGCGGCGCGCACGCGGGTGCCGCTGCGCCATCTCGAAGCGATCGAGACCGGCGATTATTCGTCGATGCCGACGCCGACCTATGCGATCGGCTTCGCCAAGGCTTATGCCCGCGCGGTCGGCGAGGACGAGGTGGCGATCGCGCGCGACGTGCGCAGCCAGACCGCGGCAACCTCACGCGAGCGTCACGAATATCAGCCCTATGAGATGGACGATCCCACCCGCGTGCCGCCGCGCGGCGTCGCGTTGGTCGCGGCGGCGATCGCGGTGTTGATCGCGATCGGCGCGTTGATCTGGCTCGGCAGCGGCTGGTTCGGCGGCGGCGATCAGCCAGCGGCCGGCGAGAGCGCGGCGACCGATCAGCTCCCGGTGCCGGCGCCCGCCCCGCCCCCGTCGTCGGCCGCGCCGGCCACCACCGGCCAGGTAACGCTGACCGCGCTCGACCGCGTCTGGGTGCGCGTGCGCGATGGTGGCGGCAAGACGCTGTTCGAAAACACGATGAACCAGGGCGATCAGTTCCAGGTGCCCAGCGGGACCGATCATCCGGTGCTTAGCGTCGGCCGGCCCGACAAATTGCAGCTCAGCCTCAATGGCGCGCAGTTGCCGCCGCTGGGCACCGGCGCCCGTGCCGTGACCGATGCGCCGATCGACCCGGCCACGTTGCTCGCGCGGCAAACGGCGGCAACGCCCGGCGCGGCGAGGACGCCGTCTACGACGCCGACCACCACCTCGACGCCGGCTGCCACGACGCCGATCGCTGCGACCACGCCGGCAGCGATACCGACCAGCCGGCCGAGCGCGCGCCCGACGCCGGCGGCGCGCAAGACGCCGGCCGCTAGAAAGACGCCGTCATCGACCGAGTCCAAGCCCAGCACCACGCCGCCGCTCGCCGCGCCGACCGGGATTTATTGAGCCGCGCGGCCGCGTTCACGTCTCCCGCTCGGGCAAGAGCTTAAGGCTGGCGACAGCATCGCTGTGTCAGCTATACGGGCCCATGCAATGCTTTCCCGGGGGGTCAACCCATGCGTAACTTCTTCGCCGCCGTGCTGATCGTCGGCTTGTTCAGCAGCGCCGCGCCGGCGCTCGCCCAATCCAACATCGCAGGGCGCGTCGATCGGCTCGAGAGCGAGATGAACGCGGTTCAGCGCAAGGTCTTCCCCGGCGGCGCGGGGCAATATGTCCAGCCGCAGATCACACCCGGCATTTCGCCCGAAGCGCCCGCTTACGGCACCCCGGCGTCGAGCCCGATCACCGATCTGGGCGCCCGCGTCGGCGCGCTCGAGCAGCAGATGAGCTCGATGACCAATTCGATCGAGGAAACGCAGCATCGCCTGCAAGTGCTGGAGAGCGATTTCGCCGCCTACAAGCGTGGCACCGACGCGCGGCTGGCGACGCTCGAGGGCAATGCGCCGGCCGGCGTCGGCGGGCCGATCGGCGACGCCGGGCCGCCGATTTCCACGCCCGCGCCGATTGACACCGCGCCGCGCCGGCCCGATCCGATCGCGGCCGGCGGGATCGACAAGCCGAGCACCGGCGATGCCGCCGAAGACGATTATATCTATGGCTATCGCTTGTGGGCGGCGAAGCAATATCCGGCTGCGGAAGCGCAGTTGAAGGCATATGTAAGCAAATATCCGGACAGTCGCCGCGCGAGCTTCGCGCAGAATTTGCTTGGCCGATCCTACCTCGATGAAGGCAAGCCGTCACTTGCGTCGATCGCCTTTTACGACAATTACAAGAAGATGCCCGACGGTGAGCGTGCGCCCGACAGCCTGTATTTCCTCGCGCAGTCGCTGATCCAGCTCAAGAAGCCGGCCGACGCCTGCAAGGTCTATGGCGAATTGACCGACGTTTATGGCGACAAGATCTCGGCAAGCATGAAGGCCGACATCGCGCAGGGCCGCAGCGCCGCGCGGTGCCAGTGACCGCCGCGGCGTGACGCCGCCCGATTCGCCGCTCGTCGGGCGATTCGCCACGTTTTTCGATCGGCTGTTCGACCCGGGCGGGAGCGAGAGACGGATCGCACTGGCGGTTTCCGGCGGGGCCGACAGCATGGCCATGCTTGCGCTCGCCGCGGCGGCGTTTCCAGGGCAGGTGATTGCCGCAACCGTCGATCACGGTCTGCGCGCCGAGGCGGCGGGCGAAGCGGCGATGGTCGGCGAAGTTTGCGCCGCGCTCGATGTGCCGCATACGACGCTGACGACGGACGAGCCGATCGCCGGCGCCAGCCTGCAGGCGCAAGCGCGGCGGATCCGTTACGGCCTGTTGTCCGATTGGGCGCGCGCAAACGCTGCGACGCTCCTCGCGACCGCGCACCAGGCCGACGACCAAGCCGAAACCTTTCTTATGCGCGCGGCGCGCGGCGCCGGGCTGTCGGGCCTCGCCGGGGTCCGCGCCGCGCGGCTGATCGATGACGCCGATGCGCCGATCCTGCTGGTGCGACCGCTGCTCGAGTGGCGCCGCGCGGAGTTGCGCGCGATCGTGCGGCGCGCAGGGCTGCCGTTCGTCGATGATCCCGCCAATGACGACGCGCGGCACGATCGCACGCGCTTTCGGCGGCTGCTCGGCGACAATGAATGGCTCGATCCGCCGCGGCTGGCGCGCGCTGCCTCGCACCTGGCCGATGCCGACGCCGATCTGCGCCACGTCGCCGATTGGCTGTGGGACAGACGCCGCACCGTCGGCGGAGCGGCGGTCCGTATCGACATGAGCGGCGCACCGCGCGGCATCCGGCGGCGGCTGGCGGCGCGCGCGATCGGCGCGGTGCGCAGGGCCGGCGGGATCACCGCGCCGGACTGGTCGGCCGAGGCCAATATCGAACCGTTGCTCGACGCGCTCGATCGCGGCAAGGCGGCGACGCACGCCGGCGTGCTGGTGCGCCACGAAGGCGAGACGTGGCTGTTCAAGCCAGCACCGCCCCGGCGTATTCGATGAATCGCCGCCGAGGCGGCTCGACATAGCGCTCCCCAACCACAACCGATCAGCTTGATCGTTTTTGTTCCATTGCCATTAACCTGCATGCGCTTATCTTGTGCGCTGAAAGGTATCATGCGCCCATGAACGACAACGACAAGCAGCCCGGCCCGGAAAACGGCGGCGGCGGCAATCCGTGGATGAAGAGCCTGATGATCTGGGTCGGCATCCTGGTCGCGCTGGCGCTGTTCGTCGCGGTGATCGACGGGCGCACGACGCAGGGCGCGACGGGATCGATCCCCTATTCGACCTTCCTCGACAAGGTGCAGGAAGGATCGGTCAAGGACGTCAATGTCGCCGACAATGTGATTACCGGCTCGTTCTCCAACGACACCAAGTTCCGCACCTATGCGATGGCCGATCCGGAATTGACCGATCGACTGCGCAAGGCGGGCGTGACGATCACCGCGCAGCCCAAGGACGAGCCGTCGGTCTGGGTCTATCTGCTGTATAATTCGCTGCCGTTCCTGCTGTTTCTCGGCATCGCCTTCTTCGTCGTTCGGCAGATGCAGAAGGGCGGCGGCGCCGGCGGCGCAATGGGCTTCGGCAAGAGTCGCGCGAAGATGCTGACGCAAAAGGAAGGCAAGGTGACCTTTCAGGACGTCGCCGGCATCGACGAGGCGCGCGAAGAGCTCGAGGAAATCGTCGAGTTCCTGAAGGACCCGACCAAATTCGCGCGACTGGGCGGCAAGATTCCCAAGGGCGCGCTACTGGTCGGCTCGCCCGGCACTGGCAAGACGTTGCTCGCCCGCGCGATCGCCGGCGAAGCGGGCGTGCCGTTCTTCACCATTTCGGGTTCGGATTTCGTCGAGATGTTCGTCGGCGTCGGCGCGAGCCGCGTGCGCGACATGTTCGAACAGGCCAAGAAGAGCGCGCCGTGCATCGTCTTCATCGACGAGATCGACGCGGTCGGTCGCTCGCGCGGTGCGGGCCTCGGCAATCAGAATGACGAGCGCGAGCAGACGCTCAACCAGCTGCTGGTCGAGATGGATGGTTTCGAGGCCAACGAGGGCATCATCATCATCGCCGCGACCAACCGCCCCGACGTGCTTGATCCCGCGCTGCTGCGGCCGGGCCGGTTCGATCGCCAGGTGGTGGTGCCGCGGCCCGATATCGAGGGCCGGATCAAGATCCTCGAAGTGCATATGCGCAAGGTGCCGATCGCGCCCGACGTCGATGCGCGGACGATCGCGCGCGGCACGCCGGGATTCTCGGGCGCCGATCTCGCCAATCTCGTCAACGAGGCGGCGCTGCTCGCCGCGCGCAAGGGCAAGCGGCTGGTCGCGATGGCCGAGTTCGAGGAGGCCAAGGACAAGGTGATGATGGGCGCCGAGCGCCGATCGATGCTGATGACCGAGGACGAAAAGCGGATGACCGCCTATCACGAGGCGGGCCATGCGATCGTCACGCTGCACGAGCCGGCGTCGGATCCGATCCACAAGGCGACGATCATCCCGCGCGGCCGCGCGCTGGGCATGGTCATGCGGCTCCCTGAGCGCGACCAGAATTCGATGCACCGCGACCAGATGTACGCGCATCTCTCGATCGCGATGGGCGGGCGCGTCGCCGAGGAGCTGATCTTCGGCTATGACCGGGTGAGTTCGGGCGCATCGGGCGACATCCAGATGGCGACCCGCCTCGCGCGTTCGATGGTCACACAGTGGGGCATGTCCGACGCGGTCGGCCCGCTCGAATATGGCGATTCGGAAGAGAGCTATCTCGGCTATGGCATGTCGCGCCCAGCGCAAATGTCGAACCAGACCGCGCAATTGATCGACGACGAGATCAAGAAGCTGGTCGAAGGCGGACTGACCAAGGCGCGGACAGTGCTGACCGAGCATATCGATCAGCTTCACCAATTGGCTGGCGCGCTGCTCGAATATGAGACGCTGACCGGCGACGAAATCAAGCGGCTGATCGCCGGCGAGACGATCGAGCGCGGCGACGGCCCGAGCGCGGGCGCGGCGGCGGTGCCGGCGGCGGGAACGTCGATTCCCAAGACACGGCGGCCGAGTGGGCCGTTCGGCACACCCAAGCCGCTGGGAGCGTAGCGGCGCTAACGCGACCGGAGGCCGTCAACGCCTGACGACAGTTCTGTCATTGCAAGCGCAGCCGAGCAGTTAGCGACCGAGGGGCCAAGCTGGCCGCCGCTTCGCTTCGCTCGTCGCGGTTGCGATGGAGCGACTGCAGTCACCCTTCAGAAATAGCGCGCCAAGGTGAATTCGAAACGACTGCGTGTGGTGTCGTAGAGGCCGATCGACGACGCGATCCGTGTAAACGACCAGCTGACCTGCGGCGACAGACCCAGAACCCGAATCTTGCGATCACCCAGCGTGGCGCGGGCGACGAGCCGCCAATCCTTGCGCGGGTGGGAGTCGAAAAAGGCGATCGGCGCATCGTAAACAGCGCGCGAGCCGCCGGCGCTGAGGCCGAAATCGAGCCCCTTCGGCAGTTCGCCGCCGATACCGACATTGGCGCCGATTTCCGTATTCGAATAAGCCCGCTCATCGAGCCAGTCGCGGCGGATGAAAGGACTGGCCGAGATGACCACCGCCGGCGACAGTGCCTGTTCGTAGGTCGCGTAAAGCCCGCCCTGCCATCCGTCATAGCCGTGATTGAACAGCGCATCGCTGTGTCGCACATCGATCTGCAGCCCGATCTGGCGCTTGGCGCCGATCAGCCGCTGTGCACCGCCCTTGACCCCGACCTGGCGGCTGACGACGTTTCCGCCATACCAGCGCTGCGCCGCAACGCCTTCCAGCGACACACTGGCACGATCGGACACCGCATAATCGGCGCCGGTGGCACCCTGGATGGTGAAATCGTCGAAATCGTCGCCGGCATAATTGGTGCCGGCAGCATCGAGATCGACCAGCGCCGACAGCTTGCCGGCGACCGGCAATCGCAGCCGCGCGGATAGCCGGCCGGTTTCGCCGACGCCCGATCGCGCCCGGGCGCGATCGTCGAGCTGCAGCGGGATGGGCGTGCCGGCGAACAGCACGGTGACCGAATCGGCCGAGGTGGCGCTGTTGATATTGCTGTCGGGCGCGAGGCCGAAGCTGACATCGATCTGCCACGGCCGCGCGGCGCGGATCGTATCGCGCACGGTGCGGATCGTGCGCAACACTTCGGGCGGCAGCTGATCGTCCTGCGCCGCGATCCTGAACTGGCGATCGGCGGCTTGCGGCTGGTGCAACGCGAGCATCGTCTTGGCGAGCTCGAGCCGGACGCCGGTTTGCCGCGGATCGTCGGCAAGGATCGCGCGGTAGTAGCTCGCGGCATGGCCGTAATCGCCGGTCTGCTCGGCGACATAGCCGGCGAGAAAGCGGCTTTTCATCAGATAACCCGGCGCCTTGCGGAGCGCCTCGATCAACGGCGCCGCCTCGGCAAAGCGCTTGGCCTTGATCAGCCGTTCGACCGCGGCCTCGAGCTGATCGGGTGTCAGCCGGACGCGGCAGGCCCCGCTAGCGCAATCGACCGGCGCGGACTGCGCGGCGGCCGGATGCGCGATGATCGTCGCGGCGAGCGCCATCGCCCCCGCCAGCCCCACGCGCGGCATCGTTATCCTCCCGCTGGTTCGGCGTTACTTCTTGGCGCCGGTGAACGCCCCGAGAATATCGACCCGCTGATTGGGCACACCGCCAACGATACGGAAATTGCCGCCGACTTCCTTCGCGCCCGGACCGTAGAAACCGCCATCGATCGAGCTGCCGCCGGCGACATTGGTCGCGGGATTGACCGAGGTGAAATCGACCGGAACTTTGGTGCCCCCAGCGGTAAAGAAGGCGGAGGAGAATTGGCCCGAAAACCCGCCGGTGGTGATGATCGACGCGGACCCCGTCGCGTTGAACGTCGCGCCGTCCAGCGCGCCAGCGACCGGCACGCCGTTGTTGAACGACGACCCTACGATGCCGTCGAGGCTGAGCCCGACGGTCGATTTGGCGAAATCGACGTCGATCGAGCTGCTGCCGTTCAGCCAGGAAAAGGTCTGGCCATTGACCATCGTCGCGAGGAAATCGCCATCGAAATGACCGCCGCCGCTGGTGGGCACTTGCAGCAAGGGCGTCTCGCTACCGAACACCATCGCGCCGTTCTGAACATTGGTCAGAACCTTCTTGTCGGAGTCATATTCAGTATGGACGAAACCGGCGAGCGTCACATAGCTCGTGGTCGTTCCAGGGCGCTGATAGAAAAAGGTGTCGGCAGTTCTGCTGCTGTCGGTGGCCGAGCCGCTCGTCAGATAATTGTAGCCGTCATAGTCCGGAACCTCGCGATCTGCGAAATCGGTGCGGTGCGCCGGATCCTGATAGCGCAGATTCTGTGAGACGTTGGCAGCGTCGTCGCTCAACACCAGCGTGAAGATGCCGTCGCGCGGATCGTAGGTGACGGTGCCGTTCGGGCTCGTCGCGGTGCTGGCATCGCCGGCGTATAGGGCGCTGCCGGTGTCGGCATCGACGGTGAGCGATTGCACGCCGGCCGCCGTATTGAACGTGGTTGCTGACGTTACGTCGAGAAAGGTCTGGTCGCCGGCCGGCTCGGTCGAGGCTGGCGGCGTGATCGAACCGATCGTGTTGACGGCCCCGCCGCCGCACGCGGCAAGCGTCAGCAGCGGCAAGGAAAGTATGGCAAGCGATACGCGCATCGGAAACCCCCTTCGCCGCCCGGAATCAGGCCGGCTTCAGAAGGACGAGGTAAGCGATAAGGGTTAACGCAAGGCTAAACAGCCGCGGCGATTGGGAATATTGGCGCGCTTGACCATCACCCCATCAGGCCGAGCCCGAGCAGCAGCCCGAGGAACAGCAGCAGGGCGACGAAACCGAAAACGACCAGCGCGCAGGTGCGCCACAGGGCGGAGATGCGGCGCAACTGATAGGCGCCGCGCAATTGTTTGTAGAGGTGCACCGGCGGGCCGAACGTGCCGACGATGGCGATGATCGCGCTCGATACGCCGATCTCGCCGGCAAACGTCAGCACCGTCACCAGCATGGTCATGAAATCGAGCGAATAGATCACGAAGATGGTGTGATCGTAGAGGTGGTAACGCCGCCGCCAGACGAACAGCAGCGCAACGAATGGCACCGAGATCGGGATCAGTGCCCAACTGTATTTATAGGCGCTCGATTGCAGCTTGTAGATTGCCAGGCCGGGATTGGCGTTGGCCTTGGCGATGCCCTTGTCGAGCGGAGCCCAGCCGGTCTTGATGTCGGTAAACGTCGCCGCGGTGCCGTCTCCGCCCGCGAGCGTGCGCCGTGCGGTCCCGATTCCCGATAGGGTGGTATCCAGCGTGTCGATTGCCGCGCTCGCGTCTTTCTTGTCGTCGGCGGTCTTCGCCGCTGCCAGATCGTGCTGCGCTTTCGCCAGGGCGGTTTTCGCTTTGCCGGTTTGCAGATCGAGCTGATGGATCGCTTCCTGCCGATTGGCGGGGTTCATGCCCTCGCCGTCGAACTCGCCGCCGATCGCGTGGATCACCGCGAACATCAGGAAGACGAAGAACAGGAACAGCGCGAGCGGCGAGACGAAGCGGGCGCGCTCGCCGGCGATGTAGCGCCGAGTCAGCGCGCCGGGATGAAGCACCAGCATCGGCAGCGTGCGCCAGATCTTGCCTTCGAAATGAAACACGCCGTGGAGCAGATCGTGGCCGATCGAGCCGAGTGTGCGGTGGACATGACCGTTCTGGCCGCAGGCGTGGCAGAACTCGCCGATCAGCGCCGTCCCGCAATTGAGACAGATGCCGTCACCGTGCGCGCCGCTGGCATGCTCGCCGGCGCGCGGCTCGACGCTGCGCCCGATGAACGCGCCCGTGGCGATATCGCCGGCTGCTTCGAATCCCCCTGTCATCGGCGGTGACGGTATCGTTTACCCGGATAAAGTCATCCCTTTTTGGGTTGCGCGGCGTGCCATGATAGGGTGGCGACCATGGCTGACATGATGACCCCCAATCCGATTACTTTAATCGCCACCATGGGCGCCCGGGCACGCGGCGCGGCGCGGACGCTCGCCGGGCTTTCGTCGGGCGCAAAGGCGCGCGGCGTGACGGCGGCGGCGGCGGCGCTGCGCGCGGCGGTGCCGCAGATACTCGCCGCCAACGCGCGGGACATGGCGCGCGCGCGCGATGCCGGGCTTTCGGCGGCGATGCTCGATCGGCTCGCGCTCGACGAGGGGCGCGTCGCCAGCATTGCCGACGCCGTCGAGGCGGTCGCCAATCTGCGCGATCCGGTTGGCGCGGTGATCGACGAGAACAAACGGCCGAATGGCCTCGTGCTGCGGCGTGTCCGGGTGCCGATCGGGGTGATCGGAATCATCTACGAAAGCCGGCCCAACGTCACCGCCGATGCAGCGGCGCTGTGCGTCAAATCGGGCAATGCGGCGATCCTGCGCGGCGGCTCCGAAGCGATCGAGAGCAATCGCGCGATCCATGCAGCGCTTGTCGCCGGGCTCGAAGCGGGCGGCTTGCCGGCGGACGCGGTGCAGCTGGTGCCGACCACCGATCGCGCCGCGGTGGGCGCGATGCTCACCGCCGACGGGCTGATCGACATGATCGTGCCGCGCGGCGGCAAGAGCCTGGTCGCACGCGTCCAAACGGAAGCGCGGGTGCCGGTGCTGGCGCATCTCGACGGGATCAATCATGTCTATGTCGACGCATTGGCCGATCCGGCGATGGCCGAGACGATCGTCGTCAACGCCAAGATGCGCCGCACCGGGATTTGCGGCGCGATGGAGACGTTGCTGATCGATCGAAACTATGCCGCCGCGCCGGCGCTGATCGCGGCGCTCGGCCGGGCAGGCTGCGCGCTGCGCGGCGATGCGGCGGCGCAGGCGCTCGATGGATCGATGGCGGCGGCCACGCCCGAGGATTGGGATACCGAATATCTCGAGGCGATCGCATCGGTGGCGATGGTCGACGGGCTGGACGGCGCGCTCCGCCATATCGCGGCGCATTCGTCAGGCCACACCGATGCGATCGTCGCCGCCGACGAGGGCGTCGCCGAGCGCTTCCTGGCCGCAGTCGATTCGGCGATCGTGATGTGGAACGCCTCGACGCAATTCGCCGATGGCGGCGAATTCGGGCTGGGCGCCGAGATCGGCATCGCCACCGGGCGGCTGCACGCGCGTGGCCCGGTCGCGCTCGAAGGGCTGACGACCTACAAATGGATCGTGCGCGGGACCGGCCAGGCGCGGCCGTGAGCTAATCGCGCGTCGCGGCGTTGCGACACGCGCGGCGCGCCCCATATGCGAGCAGGAGTGGCGGGGGCTGTTCGACCAAGGAAATCCAGCATGCGCTACAACCCGCTCGGCCGCACCGGCCTGTTCGTCTCCGAATTGTGCCTCGGCACGATGACCTTCGGCGGCGAAGGCTTTTTCGAATATATGGGCGGCCTGAAGCAGGACGCGGTCGATGGGCTGATGAAGACGGCGTTCGACGCCGGCGTCAATTTCGTCGATACCGCCGACGTCTATTCGAACGGGCTGTCGGAGGAGTTCACCGGGCAAGCGCTCAAGAACCTCGGCATCGCGCGCGACCAATATGTGCTGGCGACCAAATTCTACGGCGCGATGGGCGAGGGGCAGAACCAGCGCGGTGCAAGCCGCTATCACGTCATCGAAGCCGCCAAGGCGAGCATGCAGCGGCTCGGCGTCGATCATATCGATCTTTATCAGATCCATGGCTTCGATCCGGCGACGCCGATCGAAGAGACGCTGGCGGCACTCGATACGCTCGTCCAGCATGGCCATGTCCGTTATATCGGCTGCTCGAACTGGGCGGCGTGGCAGGTTGCCAAGGCGACCGGCATTTCGGAGCGGCGCGGCTTCCATCGCTTCCAGTCCCTGCAGGCCTATTACACGCTGGTCGGGCGCGAGCTGGAGCGAGAGATCGTGCCGATGCTCGCCTCCGAAGGGCTTGGGCTGATGGTGTGGAGCCCGCTGGCAGGCGGCTATCTGTCGGGCAAATATCAGGAAGGCGAAGCTGGGCGGCGTTCTGAACGTGCGTTCCCGCCGGTCGATGAAACGCGCGGCAAGGCCGTCGTCGAGGCGATGCGCACGATCGCCGCGGCGAAGAGCGCGTCGGTCGCGCAGATCGCGCTGGCGTGGCTGCTGCACCAGCCGGTGGTGACCAGCGTGATCCTCGGCGCGAAGAAGCCCGAGCAACTCGCCGACAATCTGGGCGCGGTCGATATCGTGTTGTCGAAGGATGATCTGGCGGCGCTGGATGCGGCAAGCGCGTTGCCCGGCGAGTATCCCGGCTGGATGCTGGCGCTGCAAAGCTCGTACCGCAACGATGTGCTCAAACAGGGCAAGCGCGGCGATTGAAGACTGTGTATCGAATGTATACATTTGATGCATGAGGAAATCGTCTGTCATTACCGCGCGCGTTACGCCCGATGTCGCCGCCGATCTGGAGCGATTGGCCGAACGTCAGGATCGGTCGCGAGCGTGGCTGGCGAGCAAGGCGATCGAGCGGTATGTTCGTGAGGAGAGCGACTTTCTCGCCTTTCTGCAAGAAGGCGAAGAGGCGATCGCGCGCGGCGACTTCGTGACGCACGAGGAACTCGTCGCAGAAATCCGAGCGAGGCGTCAGCGCAAGGACGCCGCTTGAAGCGGCTGATCTGGTCAGGTCCAGCGCGGAGCGACCTGTTTTCGATTGCCGCTTATTACGGGCGAATCGATCCCACGCTCCCCGACCTCATCCTCCAGCGTATCGAGGAAGCACCGTTGGTGTTGCTCGATTTTCCGAAGGTGGGAAGTCCAACCCGCAATGACCGCGTTCGCAAATGGCGCGTGCCCAAGACGCCTTTCGTGCTGTTCTACGCGGAGCACGGCGATGACATCCAGATCAGGCGCGTCGTGCATGATCGATTGGAGCGGCTCGACGGGTTTATGGCGCCGTGACTCGCCGCATCGGCCTGCTCGGCGGATCGTTCAATCCGGCGCATTCGGGGCACCGCGCGATCAGCCTGGCGGCGATCGCGGCGCTGGGGCTCGACGAGGTCTGGTGGCTGGTGTCGCCGGGCAATCCACTGAAAGAGGCGAAGGGCATGGCGGCGATCGCGGTGCGGATGGCGTCGGCCCGGGCGATGGCGCGGCGCGCGCGGATCCGGCCGAGTGACATCGAGACGCGGTTGGGTACGCGCTACACCGTCGATACGATCGCCGCGCTCCAGCGGCGTTATCCCAACAAGCGCTTCATCTGGCTGATGGGCGGCGACAATCTCGCCCAGTTCCACCGCTGGCACGACTGGCGCGGACTCGCGCGCGAGGTTCCGATTGCGGTAATCGCGCGCCCGGGTTATGATGGCGCTGCTCACGCGGCTGTCGCGATGAGCTGGCTGCGGCGCTTCGTCCGGCCCGCAGACCAGGCAAGCTGTTGGACGCAGTGGAGATTGCCGGCGCTCGTGCTGTTGCGCTTCCGCCTCGATCAGACCTCCGCCACAAGCCTCAGACAGGCCGATCCCGCTTGGCAGCGCCGTTTTCTGCCGAACCCGGCGCGTGTTGCGCCATCACCCTAGGAGTTCCCTTGGCTTCATCCCCGCAAGTATCGCGCTCGTCCGACGCCGAAGGCGCCGAGGCGCTGCACCGTCTCGTCCTGACGTCGCTCGACGACGACCAGGCGGTCGATACGATCTCGATCCCGCTCGCCGGCAAATCGTCGATCGCCGATCACATGGTGATCGCCAGCGGCCGTTCGACCCGCCAGGTCGCCTCGATGGCGTCGAAGCTGGCCGAGAAGATCAAGGCGCAATACGGCCGCGTTGCGCGGATCGAGGGGCTGCCGACCGCCGATTGGGTGCTGATCGACGCCGGCGACGTGATCGTCCATCTGTTCCGGCCCGAAGTGCGCAGCTTCTACAATCTCGAGCGGATGTGGCAGTTCGGCGATGCCCCGACGCCGCCGGCGATGCCGACGCCTGAGGCGTAGGTCGATAGGGGTTCACTGCGGCGCCCGCTGTAGCTGGCAAGCGCCGTTCCGTTCGCGCTGAGCTTGTCGAAGGGCGTTTCCCTTGGCGCGCAGGCTTCGACAAGCTCAGCCGGAACGGTACTGCTGGGGAGAACTGACTTTGCTCCTGCACATCGTCGCGCGCGGGCGGATCGGGCGGGGCCCCGAGGCGGATCTCGTGCAGCGCTACGCCAAGCGGCTGAGCTGGCCGTTCAAGGTCACCGAATTGCCCGACGCGGGCGGCAAGCTCCCCGCGATCGAACCACAGACGCGGATCGTGATGCTCGACGAGACGGGCAAGGTGCTGCCCTCTCGCGACATTGCCGCGACGCTGGGCGGCTGGCGCGACGAGGGGGTGCGCGAGGCGCGGTTCCTGATCGGCGCGGCCGACGGCTTCGACGATGCGGCGCGCGCCGAGGCCGATCTGCTGCTGTCGTTCGGCCGCGCGACCTGGCCGCACCTGCTCGCCCGCGCGATGCTCGCCGAGCAATTGTGGCGCGCCACCAGCATCCTTGCCAACCACCCCTATCACCGCGAAGGATAGCGCCGATGACGGCGCGGCGACGGGCCCTGGGCGGAGCGATGCTGGCGGCGATGGCGGTGGCCGTCGCCGCACCCGCTGCCGTGTCGTTCGCCCAAGCCACCGATCCGATCGCCGCCGAGCAGCGCGCGCTGATCGTCGCCAAGCGGCAGTCGGCGCTGGCCGCGGCCCGCTCCCAGCAGCTCGACGCCGCGGCCACGGCGGAGCAGGACCGCGCGGCCAAGGCGCGTGGCGAGGAGGCGGCGGTGGCGGCGCGGATCGAGCAGGCCGAGGCCGACATTGCCGCGGCCGAAGCGCGGATCGCGATCGTCCGCGCGATGCTCGCCGAGCAACGCCGCGGCCTGGCGCAGCAACAGGGCCCGATCGTGCGGCTGATGGCGGCGCTGCAATCCTTCGCGCGGCGGCCGGCGATCATCGGCGTCGTGCAACCCGGATCGGTCGATGATCTCGTCCATGTCCGCGCGGTGCTCGGCACGGTGACGCCGGCGATCGCGCGCCGGACGCAGGGTCTGCGCGGCGACCTGGCGCGAACCCGCGCGCTGGAGGCGAATGCGGCGCTGGCGGTGAAAAGCCTGGCCGACGGCCGCGCCGCGCTCGATCGGCAGCAGCTGGCGTTGGCGCGGCTCGAAGTCGCGCACCGCGCGCGATCGGCGGCACTCAGCCGCACCGCGCTCCACGAATCGGACCGCGCGATCGCGCTCGGCGAGCAGGCCCGCGACATCGTCGACCGGATGGACGTGATCGGCGACGCGGCGACGACGCGTGCGGCGTTGGCCGGCCTCGCCGACCCCGCGCCGCGGCCGGGAAGCGGCGCGATCGACGCGCTACGCTGGCCGAACAATGACGCGCCTTACGCGCTGCCGGTGGCGGGGCGGCTGGTGACCGGCCTCGGCGAGGTGTCGCCGGCCGGCGTGCGGGCGCGCGGCTTGACCATCGCGGTCGCGCCGGATGCGGTGGTCCGCGCGCCGGCGGCCGGGCGCATCGCTTATGCGCAGCCGTTTCGCGATTACGGCACGATCGTGATCATCGCGCATGGCGACGGCTGGACGACGCTGATCACGCAGCTTGTCGGCGCGACCGTTCGGCGCGGCGACCGCGTTATCCAGGGGCAAGCGATCGGGCGCGCGGGACGCGGCGACGATGCCCAGGTGACGGTCGAGCTGCGCCGCCGGGGACGGCCGATCGACATGATCCCGCTGCTGGGATGAGAGTGGCCGTGAACCGCTAGGAACCGCGCGAAAATGCCGCTATCGTGCGCCGCGACGCGTCTTTTGGAAAAGTTGAGCTTGATGAACCGTTCCCTGCTTCAGGCCACCGCGATCGTCGGTGCGCTGGCCCTCGTTCCGATCGGCGCCGGCGCGATGGCCGAGGTCGATACCCAGACCTATCGCGAGCTCGACAAGTTCATGGACGTCTATACCCGCGTGAAGGCGGAATATGTCGACAAGGTGAGCGACGAGACGCTGGTCAAGGGCGCGATCGACGGCATGCTCGCCGCGCTCGATCCGCACAGCAGCTATGAAGACGGGCTCGATTACGACAATCTGCAGATCCAGACCGAGGGCAATTACGGCGGGCTGGGCCTGACCGTCACCGCCGACAGCGGCCTCATCAAGATCATCGCGCCGCAGGAAGACACGCCGGCCGATCGCGCCGGAATCAAGGCGGGCGATTACATCACGCGGATCGACGGCAAATCGGTTTACGACGTGCCACTCGACGATTCGATCAAGCAGATGCGCGGCAAGGCCGGCAGCAAGGTGACGCTCGAGCTGCTCCGCCCCGGCAAGGACAAGCCGATCGACGTGACGCTGGTGCGCGAGGTGATCGTCCAGCAGCCGGTGAAATGGTCGGTGATGGGCGATGTCGGCGTGCTCAACATCAACACCTTCTCGGAAAACACCGGCGCCGATACGCGCGCGGCGATGGTGTCGATCCAAAAAGCGCTCGGGCATCAGCCGCTCGGCTATATCGTCGATCTGCGCGACAATGGCGGCGGGCTGCTGACCGAGGCGATTTCGGTTTCCGACAGCTTCCTCGATCACGGCGAGATCGTTTCGCAGCGCGGCCGCGAGAAGACCGACATCGAACGCTATTACGCGAAGCCAGGCGATGACGCGCACGGCCTGCCGGTGATCGTGCTGACCAACGCCGGCACCGCCTCGGCGTCGGAGATCGTCGCCGGCGCGCTGCAGGATCAGCACCGCGCGATCGTGATGGGCGAGCGCAGCTTCGGCAAGGGATCGGTGCAGACGCTGATCCAGCTCGGCCCGACCACCGCGCTGCGGCTGACCACGGCGCGCTATTTCACCCCGTCCGGCCGATCGGTGCAGGAAGGCGGCATCCAGCCCGACATCGCCGTGCCCGACATCAGCGATCCCGATTACAAGGATCGCCCGGTGTTCCGCGAAGACGATCTGCGCCAGCATCTGATCAACGAAGTGAAGGCCGACGACGCCGCGATCGAGGCCGACGCCAAGGACGATCCGCGCTTTTCGGAAAGCGCCGATCAGCTGAAAAAGCAGGGGATCGACGATTTCCAGCTTTATTATGCGGCGAAGACGATCGCGCGGCTCGGCGGGCCGGCGCAGGTCGCCGCGCTGATCAAGAAGCCGGCGGCTGCCGTGTCCTCCGGCACGACACCGGCGGCCAAGCCCGTGCCCAAGGCGAAGTGACCGGCGATGCGTGACAGCGATTTCACGACCGCGCGGTGGATCGCGCTGCTGCTGCCGGCGGCGCTGCTGGCGGGCGCGTGGGGATCGCAAGTGTTCGGCGGCCTGGTGCCGTGCGAGATGTGCCATTGGCAGCGCTGGCCGCATTATGCCGCCGTGCCGCTCGCCGCGCTCGCCTTTTTCGTGCCGGGGATGAGCAACCGGCGCGCGCTGGTGTGGCTCGCCGCGCTGGCGATCGCGGTGTCGGGCGGGATCGGCGTCTATCACGCCGGCACCGAATATCATTGGTGGAACGGCATGACCGCGTGCACCAGCACCACGATCGGCGCGGGCAACAGCGCCGACATCCTGAACGAGATCATGGCGGCGCCGATCGTGCGCTGCGATCAGCCGCAATGGACGCTGGCCGGCATCTCGCTCGCCGGGTTCAACGCGATCTTCTCGCTCGGCGGGGCGCTGGTGATCGCGCTGCTGATGCGAAGGGAACGCTGATGAACGGCTGGCGGCCCGGTGACGCGAAGCGCGCGACCGATGCGATGATCCGCGTCGATCAGGCGGGCGAATATGGCGCGACGCGGATCTACGCCGGCCAGCTGGCGGTGATGGGTGATCGCACGCCGGCGGCGCGGCTGATCGCCGGGATGGCGCGACAGGAGGAGCGGCACCAGGCTTATTTCGACGCGATGATCGACACGCGCAGGGTGCGGCCGACGGTGCTTCAGCCGTTCTGGAATATCGCCGGCTTCGCGCTCGGCGCAGTGACCGCGGCGATGGGCCCCGAAGCGGCGATGGCGTGCACCGCCGCGGTCGAGACCGAGATCGACAAACACTATGCCGATCAGCTCGCCGAGCTGGGCGACAGCGATCCCGAACTTTCGGCGGCGATCGCCGAGTTCCAGGCCGAGGAGCTGGAGCACCGCGATACCGCGCTGGCGCACGGCGCCGAGGATGCGCCGGGCTATCCGCTGATGTCGGCGGCGATCCGGCTCGGCTGCAAGGTCGCGATCGGGCTGGCGAAGCGGATTTGACCCCGGTCATGGCGCGTTCACCCGCCCTGTTGCGTTATAGGCGTCCAAGGAGTGAGGTGATGGCGACGATCCTGATGCGGATGACGCTGGCGGCGGCGACGATCGCGGGGCTGGCCGCGGTGGCGAGCCCGGCGGCGGCGCAGAACGCCCCGCAGAACGGCATCCTGGTGATTTACGGCAACCAGAAATGCCCGACCGACACCAATGGCAACGAGATCGTCGTGTGCAAACGCCGCGACGCCGCCGAGCAATATCGCATCCCCAAGGAGCTGCGCGAGCTCGAAGTGACGCCGGACAACCAGAGCTGGGCGGCGCGCAGCAGCGACGTGCTCGACGCCGGCGCCTCGGGGATCGGCAGTTGCTCGGTCAACGGCCCGGGCGGGGCGAGCGGCTGTTTCGCGCAGCAGGCGCGCGCCGCCAAGGCCGATCGCAAGGCCAAGGCCGAGGCGCAATCCGACATTCCGTGATCCGGACGATGCGCCGGTGCTGACCCGGGTCGAGCCCGTCGCTGCGCTGTCGCGCGGCCGGCTGGCGCGAGCGCGGCTGGCGGCGCTGCTGTTCGTGCTGGTGTGGCTTTCGGGCGCGTGGTTCGGCTCTTGGGAGCTCAATCCAAACAATGCGACGCGGATGTTCGCGGCGATCTCGCTGGTCGAGGAGCATGACGCGACGATCGACGAATTCGCCGGCGATACGATCGACAAGGCGCAGTTCGGCGGCCATTTCTATATGGACAAAGCGCCGGGCATGACGCTGATGGCGGTGCCGGTCGTCGCCGCGGTCAATCGCCTGACGGGCTCCAGCGCGCGGGCGCAGCGCATTCTGTTCCAGGATCTGGGCATCGGCGGGCTGCTGCAACCGCGCGTGCGGCTGGCAGCGGCGCTGAGCTCGGCGCTGCTCACCGCGATCGCCGCGACGATGTTGTTCGGCGTCACCATCGAGCTGACCGGGCGGACGGCGGCGGGGTTGTTCGCCGCGCTGGGCTATGCGCTCGGCACGCCGATCTGGGGATGGTCGACGACGATCTTCGGCCATGCCGCGGCCGCCGCCCTGCTGCTGATCGGCACGATCGCGGTGTGGCGCGGCACCCGCGAGGGGCGGCCCGCGAGCGGCCAGGCGCTGATCGCCGGGCTCGCGCTCGGCTGGGCGATCGTCGTCGAATATCAGGCGGCGCTGACCGGCGTCGCGATCGGGCTGTGGGCGCTGTGGCTGTTGTGGCGCTATCCCGCCGCCGAGCGCTGGCGCGCGATCGGCATCGCCGCGGCGGGCGCGGTGATCGCGCTCGTGCCGCTGGTGCTCTACAATCTCGTCGCGTTCGGCACGGTGTTCAAGCTCGGCTATGAAGGCGTGGTCGGCTTTTCGGGCATGCAGGAGGGGCTGTTCGGGCTGACCTATCCCAAGCCCGACGTGGTGTGGGAGATCGTCGGCGGGCTGCGGCGCGGGATGGTGTGGGTCGCGCCGATCCTGCTGCTCGCGCCGATCGGGCTGTCGCTGCTCATGTGGCGGCGGGCGACACGCAGCTTGGGGCTTTTGGCGGTGGTCGCGGTGGTGATCGTGGTGCTGATCAACGCGTCCTACGTCTATTGGGACGGCGGCTCGTCGACCGGCCCGCGCCTGTCGGTGCCGGCGATCGGCTTTCTCGCAATCGGGCTGGGGCCCGTGTGGGTGCTGTGCCGGCACTGGGCGCTCCGGGCGGCGGCGCTGATGCTGCTCGCGCTGTCGGCGACGCTCAACCTGATCTTCGCGGCAAGCGAGATCGCCGCACCGGGCAGCGTCGCCTTCCCGCCGTCATGGATCGCGCGGCGGGTGTTCTTGCAGGGCCAGATGCGCGATTTCCCTGCCGAACAGTGGCATTGGAGCGTGTGGCACGGCCTGTGGCTATATCTCGGCATCGCCGCCGTGCTCGGCGCGGCGATGCTGTGGACGCTGCGGACCGCGCGGCTGGCGGATCAACCCGCCGGCTGAAGCGCGCCGGTTGGCTCGGCCTCGGATGGTTCTGCGATGGCTGGGCGGAGCAGACCGCCGAACGCGACCCGCACCGCGACGAAGATAACGCCAGCGAGAATGATCAGCCCGGCGTGCAGCCCCCAGAATTGCGTCGGCGGCATCTGATCGAGCCAGGCGCCGACCCAGCCTACAAGCGTGTTCGCGCCGAACAGGAACAGATAATAGATGCCGAGCATGGTCGCCGCGATCGGGCGTGGCGCGGCGCGCGAATAGAGCGCGAGGCTGACGGGAAAGACGTTGGCGAAACCGATGCCGTTGATGATGTGGATCGCCAGCGCCACCCACAAGCTGACCTTGGTTCCGGTCGCCGCGGCGTTCGTCGCGACAACCGCCAGGATGATGAAGGCGACCGACGAGATGAAGCAGCCGAGCGCGACCTTGGTGATCTCGTCGGGCTCGTTCCAGTTGCGGCCATACCAGCGCCAGAAAGCGACCGCGCCGATCAGCGTCGCAACGCCGGTCGCCGCGTCCATCGTCGCCAGGAACGTGGTCGGGAGCCGAACGCTGAACAGGAAGAAATCATAGCTGCGATCGGCCCACAGCAGATAAGCGTTATAAAGCTCCTGGTTGCCGATCGATCCGATCGCCAGCACCGGGATCAACAGCACCAGCAGGATTAGCACACGCCAGTCGCGCCGCGTCATCGCCGGCTTTACTGCGGCGGGCGTCTTGCGTGCTTCGATCCGGGGATCGGGCGGCAGATATTTCCGGCCGCTGAGATAGATGCACAGGCCGATCACCATGCCGACGCCAGCGGCGCCGAAACCATAATGCCAGCCGACCTTTTCGCCCAAGGTGCCGCAGATCAGCGGCGAGATGATCACCCCGGCATTGATCGCGATATAATACATCTGGAAGGCATCGGCGGTGCGGTTGTCGCCCGGCGGATAGAGATAGCCGACCTGGCTCGCGAGATTGCCCTTTAGGCAGCCAACGCCGATCACCAGCAGCAGCAATGCAATCAGAAACGAGAAATCGAACGCCATCGCGAAATGGCCGATCGCCATCAGCAAAGCGCCGAGCGTCACCGTCTTCGTCTTGCCGAGCCATTTGTCGGCGACGATCCCGCCGAGGATCGGGGTGAGATAGACGAGGCTCGTATAGAGCCCAAAGATGTGCGAGGCGAGCGCTTCGTTCGATGGCGCGAAGCCGTAAAGATAGCTGAGCGCGGTGCGAAAGCCCTCAAAACCGGCGATATTCTCGACATGCGGGCTGAGCAGCAGCTGCTTGGCCATATACAGCACCAGCAGCACCTGCATGCCGTAATAGCTGAACCGCTCGAACGCCTCGGTGAAGGCGATGAAATAGAGCCCGATCGGATGGCCCATGAAATGCGGCTGATGATCGATCGACGCCGTCGCCGGCAGGGCTTCCATTTCCTCGATCGCCATTCGGTCTCTCTTATCGGTTTGGGCGACCCTAACGAGGATCAGCGCGAATAAGAAGACCGCGCCATTGCCTTTGCGCGATCTGGAACATACAAGGAACGCATGGCGCAACTCGATGTCCGCGAAAAGCTCGAAATCCTTGCCGATGCGGCAAAATACGATGCCTCGTGCGCGTCGTCGGGAACGGTCAAGCGGACGTCGGTGGGCGGCAAGGGAATTGGCTCGACCGATCAGGGGATAGGCATTTGCCACGCTTATGCGCCCGATGGCCGGTGTATTTCATTGCTCAAGATCCTGCTGACCAACAGCTGCGTGTTCGATTGCCAGTATTGCATCAATCGCAAGAGCTCGAACGTGCGGCGCGCGCGCTTCACGGCGAAGGAGGTCGTCGATCTGACGATCGCTTTCTACAAGCGCAATTATATCGAGGGGCTGTTCCTGTCCTCCGGCATCATCCGCTCGTCCAACTATACCATGGAGCAGATCGTCGAGGTCGCGCGGTCGCTGCGCGAAGACCATGATTTTCGCGGCTACATCCATGTGAAGACGATCCCCGATGCCGATCCCGAGCTGATCCATCAGGCCGGGCTGCATGCCGACCGCGTGTCGATCAACGTTGAACTGCCGACCGCGGGCGGGCTCAAGCGGCTCGCGCCCGACAAGGACGGCGGCCGGATCGAAGGGGCGATGAAGGGGATGAAATCGGCAATCGCCGAGACGGGCGACGCGCGCAAACGCTTCAAATCGGCACCGCGCTTCGCGCCGGCCGGGCAATCGACACAGATGATCGTTGGCGCCGACGCGGCGACCGACGGCGACATCGTGCTGAAAGCCTCCACGCTCTACGATCGCTTCAGCCTCAAGCGCGTCTATTATTCGGCGTTCAGCCCGATCCCCGACGCCAGCGCGGTGCTGCCGCTGTCGCGCCCGCCGTTGATGCGCGAGCACCGGCTCTATCAGTCCGATTGGTTGATGCGCTTCTATGACTATACCCCGGCCGAGGTTGTTGCGGCGGCCGATGCGGCGACGGGGATGCTGCCACTCGATATCGATCCCAAGCTCGCCTGGGCGCTCAAGTTTCGCGATCGCTTTCCGGTCGACGTCAATGTCGCGCCGCGCGAGGCGCTGCTGCGCGTGCCGGGGCTCGGCGTGAAGGCGGTCGGTTCGATCCTGTCGGCGCGGCGCTGGCGGCGGCTGCGGCTTGCCGATGTCGCGCGGCTGACGGTCTCGATCGCCAAGCTCCGGCCGTTCCTGATCGCCGAGGATTGGCGGCCGGTGGCGCTCGCCGAACGCGCCGATCTGCGCCCGCTGGTGGCGCCGCGCGCGAAGCAGCTGGAGCTGTTCGCGGCTTGAGGTAGCGGCCGGAACCGGGGTGATTACGGCGGCGTTTCAACTCGATGCAGGTTCAAAACGTTACCCCGCCGCCGGTCAAGAACCCCATCGACCTGGTCATCGCCAAGCTGCATGTCGCCAGCAACAGCTTCTTCCTGTTGCTGCCCAACATCGTCGGCGGGCTGGTTTTCCTGTTGCTCGCCTGGTTCATCGCCAGGCTTGTCCGCCGCGGCATGCGGGGCCTGTTCCACCGCCGTGGCCGCCACGATCTCGGCGACGTGCTCGGTTCGCTGACGTTCGTCGCGCTGATGGTCTTGGCATTCCTGATCGCCGCCGCGATCATCTTTCCCAGCGTCAAGCCGGGCAGCATCATCTCGACGCTGGGGATCGGTTCGGTGGCGATCGGCTTCGCCTTCAAGGACATATTGCAAAACCTGCTCGCCGGCATCCTGCTGCTGATCAATCGCCCGTATCGGCGCGGCGATCAGATTATCGTCAAGGATTTCGAAGGCACGGTCGAGCACATCGAAAGCCGCGCGACGTTGATCAAGACCTATGACGGCAAGCGCGTGATCATCCCCAATTCGGACGTCTATACCTCGCCGGTGCAGGTCAACACCGCGTTCCCGGTGACGCGCGATCAGTTCGACATCGGCATCGGCTATGGCGACAAGCCCGCCGCCTCGGCCGAGGCATTTCTGGCGGCGATCGAGCAGGTCGAGGGCGTCGTCGCCGATCCCGCGCCGGAGGTGCTGCCGTGGGGTCTGGACGACAATTTCATCACGTTGCGCGCGCGCTGGTGGAGCGATTCGAAACGCACCAGCGTCACCCACACCCGCTCGCGGGTCGTGCTGGCGATCTGGGAGGTCGCCGCGGAGAAGGGCATCGATCTGCCGTTCCCGACCACGGTCGTCCTTTTCCACGACCAGACCGAGGAAACCGACGGCGATCGTACCGCCCAGCGCGAGGGCTGGCCGGCGGGCAAGGCGCCGCCGAAGCCGCGCCGCCGGGCGCGGCCGGCGCCGCCTCCCGAACCGGCCGACGAAGGCTGACGCCGTTCGCGATCCGATTTTCCGTTGCACAGCACCGCGACTCGATATAATGATGATATCATCTTTAATAGGGGTGACGATCATGGCCGAGTCGGTTTCAAGCACACTCAACAGGTCGCAGGAACAGCCGGCGCAATCGGCCAATGGCTATGCGATGCTGCTGATCGCGGCGGTGGCGCTGGGAGTCGCCGTGTTCGGGGCGACGCAGGCGTCTTCCGCGCCGGTGCTGGGCGGCGGGCTGATCGCGGCGGCAGCGGTGGTGTTCGTGTTCGTCGTGATCGGCTTCTACATGATCCAGCCCAATCAGTCGGTCGTCATTACCTTGTTCGGCTCTTACAAGGGCAGCGACCGGCAGTCCGGCTTGCGCTGGGTGCTGCCGTGGATGATGCGCAAGAAGCTGTCGGTGCGCGCCAACAACATCATTTCCGACAAGATCAAGGTCAACGATCTGCGCGGCAATCCGATCGAAATGGCGGCGCAGGTGGTGTGGCGCGTGACCGACACCGCGCAGGCGCTGTTCGACGTCGATGATTACAAGGCGTTCGTGATGGTGCAGATCGAGGCGGCGGTGCGGACGATCGGATCGCGCTATCCTTATGACGATTTCGAGCATCAGGAAATGACGTTGCGCGGCAATCACGATCAGGTCGGCGCCGAGTTGCGCAGCGAACTGATCGCGCGGCTGGCCGTCGCCGGCATCACCGTCGACGAATGCGGCTTCACGCATCTCGCTTATGCGTCGGAAATCGCCGGAACGATGCTGCGCCGCCAGCAGGCGCAGGCGGTGGTCGCGGCGCGGCAGACGCTGGTCGAGGGCGCGGTCGGCATGGTCGAAATGGCGCTCGACCAGTTGAGCGCCAAGAACGTGGTGGAGCTCGACGACGAGCGCCGCGCGGCGATGGTCTCCAACCTGATGGTCGTGCTGTGCGGCGATCGCGACGCGCAGCCGGTGGTCAACGCCGGCACGCTGTATCAATAGGACGAGCGGTTGGCGGTTCCTCCCAAGAAGGCGTTTCCGCTGCGGCTCGATCGCGGGCTCTATGCCGCGATCGAGCGCGCCGCGGCGGCCGATCTGCGGAGCGTCAACGCCGAAGTGGAATGCCTGCTGCGTGAGGCGCTGGGCAAGCGCGGGGTCAAGCTGGCCGAGCCGGTGAAGGCGAAGCGCGGCCGACCGCCCAAGACGGAGAGCGACGATGAAGAGCGATGAGGTGAAGCGCGCCGATCGGCCGCGCGACGGCTATTGGTTCGTCCCCAAGCTGTTCGGCCTGGGCGCAACGCCGGTGACGTGGCAGGGCTGGGCGCTGACGATCGGTTTCGCCGCCTTGCTGGTGCTCGATTTCAGGATGATCGAGCCGGTCGCGCCGCGCTGGGTGATCGCCGCCGCGCTGCTGATCGGATTCAGCGTGATCGCCGCGCGCAAGACCGATGGCGGCTGGCGCTGGCGCTGCCGCGACTGAGCAGTTTAGCGCGCAAGCCGCGTGACATGGCCCATCTTGCGGCCGGCGCGCGCCGATCGCTTGCCGTAGAGATGCAGGTGAGCGCCCGGCTCGGCAAGGATATCGGCCCAGCGGTCCGCCGCCGCGCCGATCAGATTTTCCATCTCGACGCGCGGCGCGGCAAGCGCGGTGTCGCCAAGCGGCAGGCCGCAGATCGCGCGGACGTGGTTCTCGAACTGCGAGGTGAGGGCCCCCTCGATCGTCCAATGCCCCGAATTATGCACGCGCGGGGCCATTTCGTTGAACACCGGGCCATCGCGCCCGACGAAGAATTCGCACGCCAGCACGCCGACATAATCGAGCTTGTCCGCGATGCGTCCGGCAAGCGCCGCCGCCTCGGTCCACTGCGCGGCGATCTCTGCCGGGGCGGGGAGCGAGGAGCGTGCGAGGATACCCTCGACATGCTCGTTCCACGGCGGCGGATAGCTGGTGATCGCGCCGTCGATCCCGCGCGCGAGGATGATCGAGAATTCATGGGAAAAGGCGACATGGCCTTCGAGGATCGCCGGACGCCCGCCGATCGCTTCCCACGCGGCATCGGCTTCGGCAAGCGTCGAAAGCCGCACTTGCCCCTTGCCGTCATAGCCCAGCCGCAGCGTCTTGAGAATCGCCGGCGCGCCGATCGCGGCCAGCGCATCGGCCAGTTCGTCGCGGCTCGTCACTTTGCGCCACGGCGCGGTGCGGCCACCGAGATCGCCCACGAACTGCTTTTCGGACGCGCGGTCCTGCGCCACGCCGAGCGCGGTGGGCGGCGGATAGACCGCCACCTGGCTGGCGAGATAGGTGATCGGCTCGAGCGCGATATTCTCGAACTCATAGGTGACGACGTCGCAATTCGCCGCCATTTCATCGAGCACGATGCGGCTGTGATAATCGGCGCGAGTGAAGCTGGAGGCGGTCTGCGCGGCGACGCTTTCGGCATCGGGCGCGAGCACGTGCGTGCGATAGCCGAGCTGCGCAGCGGCGATCGCGATCATCCGGCCCAGCTGGCCGCCGCCGAGGATGCCGATGGTCGAGCCGGGCGGCAGCATCGTCATGCCGGCTGCTCGCCGACCGCGTCGGTCTGCGCCTGCCGCCATGCCGCCAGCCGGCCGGCCAGCGCGTCGTCGGACAGCGCCAGGATCGCGGCGGCAAGCAGCGCCGCATTGACCGCGCCGGCGCGGCCGATCGCCAGCGTGCCGACAGGAACGCCGGCGGGCATCTGGACGATCGACAGCAGGCTATCCATGCCGTCGAGCGCCTTCGATTGCACCGGCACGCCAAGCACCGGCAGCGCCGTCATCGATGCCGCCATGCCCGGCAAATGCGCCGCACCGCCGGCGCCGGCGATGATCACCTTGAGCCCGCGGTCGTTCGCGCGCTTGGCATAATCGTAGAGCCGATCGGGCGTGCGATGCGCGGAGACGACCTTGGCCTCATGCGCGATCCCGAGCGCACCCAGCGTCTCGGCGGCATGGCGCATCGTCTCCCAATCCGACTGCGAGCCCATGATGATGCCGACCAGTGCTTCCGCCATCGCCCCGCCTGTCGCCCGAGTGGAATGCGTCGTTAGCGGGGGCGGTGAAGGAGGGCAACCGTTCGGGCGATTCGATCGCGCCGTGCCGCCTGACATGCATTCCGGCATGGCTGTCGAATGGCGAACAATGAGTGGGAAGTAGCCGCTAGCGATCTCGCGCAATCGCACCAATAGCTAGGTTGATTGCGTAACCCAGAGCCGTAGCGGCGGCAGCGATAATAACGATGCCTAAGACGAGCGGCTCTGCCACACCAGCACAATGGGCAGATTCATCCGCACAAATCAGACTACCGCCCACTATGCTGATCGCGGTCCACGCGAGCGCTAGCGGCACCGCAATGAAACAAGCGATTGCCGCGCCCCAATTCCTGCCATTTCTCTGACGATAGCTCACGGTGGGAGAATGCGACGGACGTTCAATGTCCGCAAGTGGGGCAAACGCCGCCGCTCACCGTTCGCTCAGATAATAGCGATCGGTCGCGTTGAGATCATCGTCCAGCTCATAGACGATCGGCTGGCCGGTCGGGATTTCAAGGGTGGTAATGTCGTCGTCGGGGATCGCCGAGAGGTGCTTGACGAGCGCGCGCAGCGAATTGCCGTGAGCGGAGATCAGCACACGCTTGCCGGTTTTGAGTTCGGGCGCGATGCGCGCTTCCCAATAAGGCAGCACTCGGGCGATCGTGTCCTTCAGGCTTTCGGTCGCGGGGATGGCGATGCCGGCGTAGCGGCGATCGGCCGACAGATCGTAGCGGCTGCCGGCCTCCATCGGCGGCGGCGGGGTATCGAAGCTGCGGCGCCAGATGTGAACCTGGTCGTCGCCGTGGCGCTCCGCGGTCTCGGCCTTGTTGAGCCCCGTCAGCCCGCCGTAATGCCGCTCGTTCAGGCGCCAGTCCTTTTCGACCGGAAGCCACAGCCGGCCCATCTGCTCGAGCGCGATGTTCAGCGTCCTGATCGCGCGGGTCTGCAGGCTGGTGAAGGTCAGATCGAAATCATGCCCCTTTTCGGCCAGCAGATCGCCCGCCGCTTTGGCCTCGGCGACGCCCTGATCGGTGAGATCGACGTCCCACCAGCCGGTGAAGCGGTTTTCGAGGTTCCAGGCGGATTGCCCGTGGCGCAGGAGGACGAGGGTCGGCATGGCTACTCCGTCAGCGACAATGTCATGAATCGGTTGTGCGGACTGGCCGGATAGCCGCCGAACGCCGCGCAGTCTACGAAGCCGGCGGTTTCGTACATCGCGTTCGCGGGGGCGAACATGGCCGCAGTGCCGGTTTCGAGGCTGAGCCGGGTAAAACCGCGCTCGCGGGCGAACAGGGTGAGATGCGCCAGCATCTCGCGCCCGACGCCGCGGCGGAGCTGATCGGGCGCGACGCGCATCGACTTGAGCTCGGCATGATCATCATCGAGCGCCTTGATCGCGCCGATGCCCAGCAATGTGTCGCCGTCCCACGCCGAAAAGAACGACACCGACGGCGCCGACAAACCGGCCGAATCGAGCGAATGCGCATTGTGCGCCGGGGTCGAGGCGCGCGATTCCGCCCGGTGATGGGCGAGCAGCGCCTCGACGCGCGGATCGCCCAGTCCTCCGGCGCGGATCTCCATCAGACGTCGTCGATTTGCTGCGCCAGCGTCTCCAGCATCGCCTGCGCCAGCTTCTTGCAGCGATCGGGCGACCAGCCGTGGACCGGATCGGGATGCGGATCGTGATCCTTGAAAGGCATTTCCAGCGTCATGCCGACCGCGCCGAAGCGCTCCGCCATCTGGTTGGTCGACATCGACAGATTGGCCCGCCCCGCGCCGGATTTGGCATAGCCCCTTTCGTGCTGGAACTCGGGCGTGTTCTCGGCCAGCGCCTTTTCGAAGCGATAATATTTGTCGCCGAGTGCATCGGTCCATGACGGAATGCCTTCGAACCCGGCGAGGAAATTGGCCGGGATCGCCTCGTCGCCATGAATATCCATCGCAAAGGCGACGCCGGTCTCGTCCATCGCACCCCGCACGGCGAACACTTCGGGGCTCTTGTCCAGCGACGGCGCGTGCCATTCGCGGTTGAGGTTCACGCCCGCGGCGTTGGTGCGCAGATGGCCGCGCCGCGTACCGTCCGGGTTCATGTTGGGGACGATGTGGAAGGTCGCCTTTTCCAGAAGCGCATTGGTGACGGGATCGTCGGTCCGCGCGAGCTTTTCCAACGCGCCTTCCATCCACCATTCGGCCATGCTCTCGCCGGGATGCTGGCGCGCGTAGAGCCATACCTGTTTGGCCCCCTCCCCGACGGTGAGACAATCGATCGATTCGCCGTCGAGCGATTGGCCGAGCTCGCGGTGCGTGAAGCCCGGCATGGCGGCGTAATCGGCGATCAGCTGGTTGTGGCGCTCGATCGTGTAGGGCGCGAAATAGGCGAACCAGACGAGATCGGTGTCCGACGCATAACTGAATTCGAGCACGCCATCGGCATAGCGCGTATCGGTCTGCCGCCACGTCTCGCGATCATGGCTGACGCGCGCCATGTAGCCCGGCCAGCCGTCCGGATAGGCCGACCCGCCCGCGTTGAGGATACGGCAGGTGATAGTCTTCCCGCGCGCGCCGGCGACGCGGAAATAGAACCATTGATAGAAGTCCGACTGGTGGTCCTTGACGATTTCAAGGTCCGCGCGGGGGCCGTC
The DNA here is from genome assembly GCA_006438735.1 of Sphingomonas koreensis. Classification (GTDB taxonomy): domain Bacteria; phylum Pseudomonadota; class Alphaproteobacteria; order Sphingomonadales; family Sphingomonadaceae; genus Sphingomonas; species Sphingomonas koreensis_A. The sequence continues at coordinate 256,368 of RCZF01000002.1, forward strand.
GATGGCGACGACACGGATGTTGCCGCCATCGAAGGCGCTGGTGATGCTGAGTGTCATTTCACCCTGATAGTGCGCCCCGATTCGCCGGGAAACCCCTGGAACAGCGCGCTCGACAATTTCGCGGCAGTTACCGCCGGGTTGGCCGCTTCGGTGCCGATCGCGCCGTTGCGCTGGGCGCGGCCTTCCCACACCGCAGAGCCGGTCGCGCGATCGGTGATGCGCACCGACAGTTCGGAAACGATCAATTCCTTCATGCGATGCTTGCCGATGCCGATGCCACCCTCCGCGCCACCGCCGACATGCCGCCCGAATGAACCGACGCCGAGCCCCAGGGTCACGGGCGGTCCTTCGTCGATCACGCCGCGCGAGGCGCGCCGGAAGGTGACGGTGGCGAGGAATTGTGCGGTCGCCCCGGCGGGCGGCGCGGCATAGCCGACGCGCAGCAACTCACCCTGCACGGCGGCGGCATAGGTCTTGTATTCGAGGCTTGCCGGGCCGGCGCTGGTGAACGGCTCGACATCGATCGTGCCGCGCGCGAGCGGCTCGCCCAAGTGGAAGCGCGTGACCTCAACCGGCGGCGTCGTCGCACAGCCGCTGAGCGCAAGCGCGCCGAGGGTCGTGAGCATCAGGGTGGTGGCGCGCATAGTGTTTCCTGTCTCGATCGTTTCATGTGCATAACGCCTGCGACCCGGGGCGGGTCCGCTTGACTTGATGCGATGCTCCCTATAGGCGCACGCGCTTTCCAGCATCCATATTTTTCGAGAAGCGAATCGATCATGAAGATCCGCAATTCACTGAAGTCGCTCAAGGACCGGCATCGCGACAACCGCGTGATCCGCCGCCGCGGCCGCACCTATGTGATCAACAAGACCAATCGGCGGTTCAAGGCTCGCCAGGGCTGAGGTGACCCGCGTCCGCGCGGTCGTTTTCGATGTCGGCCGGGTCCTGTTCGATTGGGACCCTCGATTCTTGTACGAGCGTCTGATCGACGACGATCAGGCGCTCGATGCATTTCTGCGCGATGTCGTCACCACCGATTGGCATTTTCAGCATGACGCGGGCCGGCCGTTCACCGAGACCTCTGCCGAGCTGATCGCGCAATTTCCCGAGCACGCCGCGCTGATCGGCTTATGGGGCCCGCGGTTCAACGACAGTATCGGCGACCCAATACCGGGTATGAACGAACTAGTCGCCGATCTCGATGCCGCCGACGTGCCGCTTTATGCGATCACCAACTTTTCCGGCGAGTTCTGGCCGCCGTTCCGCGATCGCGAGGCAGCGCTGTTCGATCGCTTCCGCGACGTCGTGGTGTCGGGCGACGAGAAATTGGTGAAGCCCGACGCTGCGATCTACCGGCTCGCGCTGGCGCGATTCGGGCTCGAGCCGCACGAGGCGGTGTTCATCGACGACAATGCCGATAACGTCGCTGGCGCCGAAGCGGTCGGGATGGCGGCGATCCACTTTACCGATGAGCGCGCGCTGCGGCGGGAATTGGCGGCGCTGGCGTTGCCCGTTCGGCCGTGAACGTCACGCGGACTTGCTCGCGGCCCGCCGTCTTAGCACGCACGAAAATCGTTACAATGAGAGCAAGCGCGAAAGGCAGAGCCGGCTCGCTTTCGAGACGAGCCGGCCCGTGCTCAACCCTTATTCGATGACGACGGTGACGGCGCGGCGGTTCTGCGCCCAGCTGCCTTCGTCCGATCCCATCGCGACCGGGCGTTCCTTGCCGTAGCTGATCGTGCTGATGCGATCGGCCGAGACGCCGCGTTCGGCGAGATAGTTCTTCGCGGCGTTGGCGCGGCGATCGCCGAGCGCGAGGTTATATTCGCGCGTGCCGCGTTCGTCGCAATGCCCTTCGATAGTGATGCGGGCATTGGGATATTTCGCCAGCCACTGCGCTTGCGTATCGAGGATCGCGCGCGCTTCGGGATCGATATCGTACTGATCGGTGCCGAAATGCACCGTGTCGCTCGATACCGACTGGCGGAAATCCGCGGCCGATCCCGGCACGACGGTGGTGCCGACCGGGCCACTGGGGCCCTCGGGCATGGTTTGCGGCGCGGTGTCGCTTGGCGCGGGCGGCAGGACTTCGGGCCGCTTCTTCGAGCAGCCCGCAACCGCGATCAAAGCGGTGGCGGCAATCAGCGTGGTCTTCAATGTGGCCATGATCGATACTCCTCGATTGTGGTCGTAACGGCCTCGCTCCGACGGAGCGAGACATCGCCCGGTGATCGGGCAGAGTCAAATGTCAGGGGCGTAACGGTCCCCAACCCGGATCGGATCCATCGAGCGGCGTGGGGATGCGCCGTTCGTTGACGCCGGTCTTGTCGACCGACCATAGATCAGCGGTGCCGCCGCCGCCCTGGCCGGAACGGAAGAACATGATCACGCGACCGTTGGGCGACCAGCTCGGCCCCTCGTCCTGCCAGGCGTTGGTCAGCAGCTTCTCGCCGCCGCCCGACGGGCTCATCACGCCGATCCGGAACGCGCCGCCGATATGCGTGAAGGCGATCAGATCGCCCTTCGGGCTCCACACCGGCGTGGCGTAGCGCCCGCCGCCGAAGCTGACGCGGTGCTGGTTCGATCCATCGGCGTTCATCACATAGATTTGCTGCACGCCCGAGCGATCGCTTTCGAACACGATCTGCCCGCCGTCGGGCGAATAGCTGCCGCCGGTATCGATGCCGGGCGAATTGGTCAGTTTCTGCGGCGATCCGCCCGAGGCCGAGACGCGGTAGATGTCGGTATTGCCGCCGACCGCCATCGAGAACAGGACATAGCGGCCATCGGGCGAGAAGCGCGGCGCGAAAGTCAGGTTCTGGTTAGACACCAGCAGCCGCTGCGCGCCCGATCCGATATTGTAGACATAGATCGCCGGCCGCTTGTTGAGATAGCTCATATAGACGATCGACTGCTGGTTCGGCGCGAAGCGCGGCGTCAGCACGATCGACTGGCCGTTGGTCAGGAAGCGATGATTGGCGCCGTCCTGATCCATGATCGCGAGCCGCTTGATGCGGTGCGCCTTGGGCCCGGTCTCGGACACATAGGCGACGCGGCTGTCGAAATACGGGCCTTCGCCGGTCAGCCGCGAATAGACCATATCGGCGCATTTGTGCGCGGCGCGGCGCCAATCGGCCGGCGGCACGACGAAGCCCTGGCGGGTCAGCTCGGTCTTGGCGAACACGTCGTACAGATAACAGCCGACCGTCAGCGTGCCGTCGCCATTGGCGCGGACATAGCCTTCGACGAGCACCTGCGCGCCGGTCGTGCCCCAATAATCGAACGCCGGCGCGGTGACTTCGGGCACGCTTACCGGCCGCAGCAGATTGGCGGCGACGGGCGAGAACAGCCCGGAATTGCGCAGATCGTCGGCAATCACGCCGGCGAGCTTGCGACCGAGCACGTCGGTTGCCCCGGCGGCGGTGTTGGCGACAGCGGTGGTCGGCATCGGTGGGATGGCGATCGGCGTCGGCGCGCCGATGCCGCCGGTGATATCGACGACCATCCGCTGGCCGTCCTGCCCCGCAGGGGTCGCTTGCGGTGCGTTGGACGCGGGCATTGTTTGAGTTTGGCCAAGGGCCGGCGCCGCCACGCCGATCAGCATCGCGGACAGCCACAATCTAGCGAAGCGCATTGCTCTCTCCATCATTTCTATCCGAAATCGCTCGGCGTGAATCGCATGTCAAAATCGTCCCATCCGCCGGTGTATAGCGCCGGCGGCAATCCCTTAAGCGGCGAGCAGCGGAGGACCGCGCGGCGGCTCAGCTCGCCGATCTGACGCGCATAGGACCGATTATCGGCGTTGACGCCCGACTGATCGCCGACAGTAACTGCGGAGATCGAACCGTCGCGCCGGAACTGTAATCGCAACATGGTCACGATCTGCATCGCCGAAGTCCCTTTGAGCGATCCAAGATCGTAGCATGGTAGGACCTGTCGACGAATGAGGCCAGCGATGCTCGCCAAATCCTGGGCGCCGACAGTCGCCGCCTTAGGCGCTTGATCCTGGCTTTTCGACGCTTGCGCGCTGATGCCCTTGAGGAAATCGGGGCCGAGATGCGAGCCCCGCGTTCGCGGCTTGGCCGCCGCGGCGTTGTTCCCTTGCGCCTTGGTCGGCGCGGGGGCGGCCTTGGCGGGGGCCGGCGCGGGCTTGGCCGGCGCCTTGGCGGCCTTGGGCGCGGGCGGCGCGGTCTTCTTGGGCTGCGGCTTCGCCACCTCGGCGGGTTTGGGCGGCGGCGCGGCGGCGGGTTGCCGCGGCGCGGGCTGCGCTTCGTCCCTGGCGATGGGCTGCGGCGCCGGCGGCGGCGCTTCCTCGGGCGCGCCGACATCGGGCGCCTGCGATTGCGCCGGGCTCTGGCTGATCTGCGGCGCGGCCGATTCGAGCGCCGCCTCGGTCGCCAGCGTCACGTCCATCGGATCGTGGCGCAGCTTCATCGGATTGGGCGTCGCCAGGAAGCCCACCGACAGCAGGCCGAACAGGATGACATGGCCGGCGATGGCGACGCCGATGCCGGTCTTTTCGCTCCGATCCATGTCAGGTCACGCCCCGGATCAGCTGGCGTCTCACGCGACGTCTCACTTGGCGTCCTTGCCCACCGTCACCAGCGCGACACGGTTGAGGCCGGCGCGATTGAGCTCGCCCATCACCTGCATCACGCGGCCGTAATCGAGCACGCGATCGGCGCGCAGGAATACCTGCGGCGGCTGATCGGCAGCGGCTTGCGCGGCGATCTGATCGAGCCGATCGGGCAGCACCTCGTCGGCCACCGCCTCCTTGTCGATGAACACATGGCCGCTGTCGTCAATCGACACCTCGATCGGTTTCTTGTCCTGATCGAGTGCCTTGGCCGCGCTATCGGGCAGATTGACGGGCACGCCGGCGGTGAGCAGCGGCGCGGTGACCATGAAGATGATAAGCAGCACCAGCATGACGTCGACCAGCGGCGTCACGTTGATCTCCGCCATCGGCGCGCGGCGGCCGCGACCGCGGCTCGAAGGCAGGTTCATCGCCATGTTAGGCCGCGCCCTCGAGCTGGCGGCTCAGTGTGGTGTGGAAGCCGTCGGCGAAGCGGTTGAGCCGTGCTTCGACCTTGTTCACGCCGTGCGAGAAGCGGTTGTAGGCGATCACCGCGGGGATCGCCGCGAACAGCCCGATCGCGGTGGCGAACAGCGCCTCGGCGATGCCCGGCGCGACGACCGCGAGGCTCGACGATTGCTGCTGCGCGATGCCGGTGAAGCTGCGCATGATGCCCCAGACGGTGCCGAACAAGCCGACGAACGGCGCGACCGAGCCGATCGTCGCGAGCACGTTGAGCCGATCGGACAGCCGATCGATCTCATTGGCGACCGCGGCGCCCATCGTCGTCGCCAGGCGCTCGCGCGTGCCCGAACGATCGAGTGCCTTGCCGCGGGTCGATTGCCGCCATTCGCCGACACCGGCGACGAACACGCGCGCGGCGGCAAGATCGCTGTCCTTGTGCATGCGGTGAAACGCATCGACATCCTCGGCGCGCCAGAAATCGCGCTCGAACTTTTCGGTGTCGCGGCGCGTGCGGCCGAGCTTGCGCCAGAAGCCGAAGATGATCGCCCAGGTCGCGATGCTGGCGCACAGCAGCCCGATCATCACGAATTTGACCACCCAATCGGCCTGCAGGAACAGCGCGATCGGCGACAGCGTCGCGGCGTTGGTGTTGACGAACAGGTTCATCGGGCGTCGGTTTCCTTGTTGTCGATCAGCGCCGTAAAGGCGTCGATCCAGTGTTTGGGTTGCCGGACCGGTCGTCCCGAGGGCGCGACGAACGCCGCTATCACGGTGGCGTCAGCCAATAACAGGTCATCGCGCATGACTCGCTGATGAATGCGGCAGGACGCCGCTCTCACCGCGACGAGTCGACTGACGACGACCAACGCGTCGTCGAGCCGGGCCGGCGCACGGTAGCGGATGGCGAGATCGCTGACGGCATAGGCGCCCTGCCCCGCATCGAAAGCAGCGCGTTGATCGGCGCCGGCGAGCCGCAGCATATCGCTCCGCGCGCGTTCCATGAAGCGCAGGTAATTGGCGTGATAGACGACGCCCGACAGATCGGTGTCCTCGAAATAGACGCGCACCGGATAGCGATGCGCGCGCCCGTCGAAGCGGCCGGAAACAGGCTGATCGGGCGCGGGGTTAACCATCGGTTCGGGCGTGTAGCGGATAGGTCCGATCGATCAAGCGAAAGCCTCTTGACCAATATGTAACCCAGGGGTTACATATAACCTGTAGGTTACATCGAAAGGCCGCCGCCATGTCCGCCGAAACCACTCAACTCGCCGACCGCATCGCTTGGGGCCGCGCCCGTGCGGCAACCGCCATGGCGATGGTGTTCGTCGCCACTCAGGCCACCAGCTTTCACGACGAACTGCCGCTGAATCGCCCGGAGAGGCTGCACCTCGCAGCGTGGCTGCTGTGGGCGGTGGCGTTGCTGGTGTTCCTCGCCGTCGGCGGCGGGCTGCTGCGCGGCCGACGGGTGCGCGCGCTGCTCAACGACGAAACGACGCTCGATCACCGCCGGCGGGCGATGGCGCTGGGGTTCTGGGCCGCGCTCGGCGCGGCGCTCACCGTTTATATTGCGAGCTTTTTTGCCGAGATCACGGTGCGCGAAGCGGCGCGGCTGATCATCACCGCCGGCATCGTGCTTGCGCTGCTGCGCTTCGGCACGCTCGAGAAGCAAGCGCTCAAGGCAAGCTGATGGCGGAGCGGCTGAGCAATCGCCTGAAGGACGAGCGCGCAAGGCTCGGCTGGACGCAGGCCGAGCTGGCCGATCGCGTCGGCGTCAGCCGCAAGACGATCAACACCGTCGAGAACGGCGTGTTCGTGCCCTCGACGCTCCTCGCGCTCAAGCTGGCGCAGGCGATCGGCAAGCCGGTCGAGGCCTTATTCGCGCTTGAGGCGTGACGACGATCAGCCACGTGCCAGCAGGCCGCGATATTCGGGATGGCGATCGATGAAGGTCGCCACGAACGGGCACTGCGGCACGACCTTGAGCCCAGCGTCGCGCGACGCATCGAGCGCGGCGCGGATCAGCTTGGTGGCGACGCCACGGCCCTCGATCGCGGGTGGCACCTGGGTGTGGGTGAAGGTGATCGTATCGCCCTCGCGCTGATAGGCGGCGATCGCGCGGTGACCGCCGACCTCGATCTCGAATTCCTGCTCGGCGCGATTGTCGCGGACGCTGCTTTGGCTCATCTTTTCGCGTTCCCGGTCGGTGGCTTGGCTTGCGCATCTGGGGGCGATCGGCGCAAGAGGCTAGACCGATGACCGCCGATCCCCGTCAAATCCTGCGCGAAACCTTTGGCTTTGGCGACTTTCGCGGCGTCCAGGCGCGCGTGGTCGATCGCGTGCTGGCGGGCGAGCGCACGCTGGCGGTGATGCCGACCGGCGCGGGCAAGTCGCTGTGCTATCAACTGCCGTCGGTGACGATGGACGGGACCTGCGTCGTCGTCTCCCCGCTGATCGCGCTGATGCACGATCAGTTGCGCGCGGCCGAGGCGATCGGCATCCGCGCGGCGACGCTGACCTCGGTCGACGACAATCGCGCCGAAACGATCGCGCGGTTCAAGGCCGGCGATCTCGATCTGCTGTATGTCGCGCCCGAACGCGCCTCGGGCGGGCATTTCCGCGAATTGCTGGCGCAAGCGCGGCTGTCGCTGTTCGCGATCGACGAGGCGCATTGCGTTTCCGAATGGGGGCATGATTTCCGCCCCGATTACCGGCTGCTGCGGCCGCTGCTCGACAGCTTTCCGCAAGTGCCGCGGCTCGCGCTCACCGCCACTGCCGACGCGCACACGCGCGCCGATATCCTCGAACAGCTCGGCATCCCGCACGACGGCCTGATCGTCGCCGGCTTCGATCGGCCCAACATCCGCTATCTGATCAGCCCAAAGGCGGGCACGACGCAGCAGATCGCCGACGTGATCCGCGACACGCCCGGCCCCGGCATCGTCTATGCCCCGACCCGCGCGGCGACCGAGAAGCTCGCCGAGGCGCTGGCGAAGACCGGGCGGCCGACGCGCGCTTATCACGCCGGGTTGGAGCCGAGAGTTCGCGCGAAGAACCAGGCCGATTTCGTGGCGAGCGAGGACATGGTGATCTGCGCGACGATCGCCTTCGGCATGGGCATCGACAAGCCCGATGTCCGCTTCGTCGCGCATGCCGCTCTGCCCAAGTCGATCGAGGCCTATTATCAGGAAACCGGCCGCGCCGGGCGCGACGGCGATCCGGCGGTGGCGCATCTGTTCTGGGGCGCGGAGGATTTCGCCAAGGCGCGGCAGCGGATCGGCGAGGTCGAGCCGCAGCGCCAAGCGGGCGAGCGCGCGCGGCTGACCGCGCTCGGCGCGCTGGTCGAAACGGCCGGCTGCCGGCGCGCGATCCTGCTGCGGCATTTCGGCGAGCATCCGCCAGAGACCTGCGGCAATTGCGACAATTGCCTCAATCCGCCCGCCGCGATCGACGCGACCGAGACGGCGAAGAAAGTCCTCTCGGCGGTGTTCCGCACCGGGCAGATGTTCGGCGTCGGCTATATCGAGAGCATCCTCACCGGCCAATCGAGCGAGCGCAGCCTGATGAACGGGCATGAGCAACTGTCGGTGTGGGGGATCGTCGGCGGCGACGAAGCGGCGATGCTCAAGCCGGTGGCGCGCGCGCTGTTGCTCAAGGACGCGCTTCGGACCAACGATCATGGCGGGCTGGAATTCGGCCCCGGCGCGCGCGGCCTGCTCAAGGGGGAGGCCGAGCTGGCGCTGGTGCTGCCGCCGAAGCGCGAGCGGCGCCGCGGACGCGGCGGGGGCACGCCCAATCCGACCGGCGATCCGCTGTTCGAGGCGCTGCGCGAGCGGCGCCGCGATCTAGCCAAGGAAGCGCAGGTGCCGCCCTATGTCATCTTTCACGATTCGGTGCTGCGCGAGATGGCCGCGCTCAGGCCCGGCAGCCTCGCGCAAATGAGCAACATTTCGGGTGTTGGCGCGAAGAAGCTGGAGGCTTATGGCGACGCTTTCCTCCAAGTGATCCGGGACGCGGCGTGATGGACATTCGCACAATCGACGACCGCTTCTCGGTTTCGCCGCAGATCGATCCCGCCGACGTCACCGAACTGGCTGCGCAAGGCTTCACGGCGGTGATTAACAATCGCCCTGACCATGAGGAAAGCAGCCAGCCCGAAGGCGAACCGATCCGCATCGTCGCCGACACGCTGGGGCTCGATTACACCGCGATCCCGGTGACCGGCGCGGGCTTTTCGCATCCGCAGATCGATGCGATGCGCGCCGCGCTCGATGCGGCACAAGGCCCGGTGCTGGCGTTCTGCCGATCGGGCACGCGCTCGACCAACCTGTGGGCGCTCGCCGAGGCCAAGACCGGCGGCGATCCCGACGCGATCACCGCCAAGGCGGCCGCCGCGGGGTACGATATCCGCGGCATCCGCCCGCTGCTCGACGCGCTGTCCGGCAAGGCGTGATCCCAAGCCCATGAACTGGTTGCAACTGGCGGGGTCGCTCGCCGCGATCCTGATTCTCGCCGGTATCGCCTGGGCGCTGAAGCTCGGCCGCGGCGGCCATGCCGCGGCGATCGAGGATCCCGAGAGCGCCGCGAACGCGGCAGAAGAGGCACTGCCCGGGTTCCAGTCGTTCGGCGCGCTGGTCGGCGAGGATCGCGCCGCGGCGATCGTCGCCGGGCATCACGGCCGCGTCGCGGTGGTCAAACGCCACGGCGCGCGGCTGGCGGCGCGCGAGGTGCGCTGGGACCGGGTTCGCGCGACGCACGAGGGCATGCTGGTCGAAACCGGCGATCGGCGCTTCGGCGCGGTCACCGTGGTCGGAGTCGACGTGCTCGACATCCGCCGTCTGGCGCCCTCGCTGACATCGGTGTAAACAAGCGGGCATGACGCTGCCCGATCCCGTCACTTACGCGATTCCCGGCTTCGTGCTGCTTGTGCTCGCCGAGATGGTGGCGGCCTGGGCAAAGGACCGGCGGCGCTACGAGCCGAAGGACACGCTGACGTCGCTCGCGCTGGGGCTGGGCAGCACGATTGCGGGCGTGCTCACCGCCGGCGCGGTGTTCGCGCTCGCGACATGGCTGTGGCAGTTTCGGCTGTTCGACATCGGTTATCAGTGGTGGTGGTTCGTCGTCGCCTTCGTCATCGACGATTTCGCTTATTACCTGTTCCACCGATCGGCGCACCGCGTCCGCTGGTTCTGGGCGAGCCATGTCATCCACCATTCGAGCCAGCATTATAACCTGTCGACCGCGCTGCGGCAGACTTGGACCGGCTTCATCTCGATCGCCTTCCTGTTCCGGCTGCCGCTGTTCCTGATCGGCTTTCCGCCCGCCTTGGTGTTCTTCGTCGCGGGGGTGAACCTGATCTATCAATTCTGGATCCATACCGAGGTGATCGGGCGGATGCCGCGCTGGTTCGAGAGCGTCATGAACACCCCCTCGCACCACCGCGTTCATCACGCGACCAACGCGCGTTATCTCGACAAGAATTATGCGGGCGTGTTCATCGTCTGGGACAAATGGCTCGGCACCTTCGAGCCCGAACGCGACGACGATCGTCCGCGCTACGGCATCGTCAAGAATCTTGGCAGCTTCAATCTGGTGTGGGCGGCGTTCCACGAATGGGTCGGCATGGCGCGCGACGTGTGGAGCGCGCCCGGGCTCGCCAACAAGATCAACTACATGATCCGCGAACCCGGCTGGAGCCACGACGGCAGCCGCGATACGAGTGCAACGATAAAGGCGCGCTGGCAACAGCGGCAATCTGATGTCGGCCCCGCGCCGGCCCGCGCCCCCACGGGGTCCCCGCAAAGTAGTACTTTGCGGGGCTCTACCCCCTCCCGGCCACCCATTCAGTGTGATCCTGTGGGTGGCCGGGAGGGGGAGCGGGCCGGTACGGCGAGAACATTACAAGGAGAGCATGCGTGGAAGAAGCCGACATCGTCGTCGTCGGGGGCGGATCGGGCGGGAGTGCGGTCGCCGGCCGGCTGAGCGAAGGCGGCAAATATACCGTCGCGGTGCTCGAGGCGGGCGGCGCCAATCGCGGCATCCGCACGCATTGCCCGGGCTTCATGGCGTTCCAGACGCCGGCGACCAATTATCAGTATGAAACGGTGCCGCAGCCCGGGCTCGGCGGCCGTCGCGGGTATCAGCCGCGCGGGAAAGGCATGGGCGGATCGTCGGCGATCAACGCGATGATCTACATCCGCGGCAACAAATGGGATTACGACAATTGGGCCGCGCTCGGCGCGACCGGCTGGGCGTATGACGATGTGCTGCCCTATTTCATCCGCTCCGAGCATAATGAGCGCGGCGGCGACGGCTATCACGGCGGCAACGGACCATTATGGGTCAGCGATCAGCATTACGCCAACCAGGGCAGCCGCGATTTCGTCGAGGCCGGACGGCAGTTGCAAATCCCCGAGAATGACGACTTCAACGGCGCGCGGCAGGAGGGGCTCGGCGTCTATCAGGTAACGCAGAAGAACGGCGAGCGCTGGACATCCGCCCGCGCCTATCTCGGCGACGGCAAGCCGCCCGAAAACGTCAACATCCTGACCGATTTGCTGGTCGAGCGCGTGCTGTTCGATGAGGGCCGGGTGTGGGGCGTCGCTTATTCGCGCGGCGGCGAAGCGCGCGTGATCCGGGCGCGGCACGCCGTGGTGATGGCCGGCGGCGTGTTCGGCACGCCGCAATTGCTGATGCTCTCAGGCATCGGGCCGGGCGCGCATCTCGCCGAGCGGGGGGTCGCGGTGCGGCTCGATCGCGCCGGCGTCGGCGCGAATCTGCAGGACCATGTGGATTACGTCGCCAGCTTCGAAACGCCGGACAAGGCGTTCATGGGGCGATCGCTCGGCGGCAGCCTCGCCGTCGCCAGGTCGATCGGCCGCTGGATGCGCTCGCGATCGGGGATGATGACGACGCCTTATGCCGAGTCCGGCGGCTTCCTGACGGTGACGCCCGGCGCGCCGGCACCCGATGTGCAGTTCCATTTCGTCATCGCGCCGCTGGAGGATCACGGCCGCGTCGCGGTGAAGGCGCACGGCTTTTCGTGCCACGTCTGCGTGCTGCGCCCCGAAAGCCACGGGTCGGTCACGCTCGCGTCGAACGATCCGCATGCCGCGCCGCTGATCGATCCGGGCTTTCTCACCGACGATCGCGACATGGCCGTGATGAAGGCGGGGGTGCGCCAGATGTATCGCATTCTCGAAACGCCGCCGATGACGCGGCACCGCGGGCGCGATCGCTATCCGATCGACCTCGCCGACGACGAAGCGCTGGAGGCGCTGATCCGCGCGCGGGCGGACACGGTCTATCATCCGGTCGGCACCGCGCGGATGGGATCGGACGCCGAAGCGGTGTGCGATCCGCAGCTGCGCGTGCGCGGGATCGACGGTCTCTACGTCGCCGACGCCTCGGTGATGCCCAAGCTGGTGTCGGGCAACACCAACGCCCCGTCGATCATGATCGGCGAACGCTGCGCCGATTTCGTGCGCGCGGATTTGCGCTAGGCGAGGCGGTCGCGCGTCCCGTCGTTGCGAGGAGCGTAGCGACGACGCAATCCAGGGCGTCGCGCGGAGCGCTGGATTGCTTCGTCGCTACGCTCGCAAGGACGAGGCTATAGCCCCGGTTGATCCCAATCGGCTAAAGCGAGGACATGCAACGCAAGACCTGGAACCGCGTCGGCCTCGCCGCTGTCATCCTGCTCGCCCCCGGCGGCTTCGTGCTCGGCGCCGGGCTCGCGGCGAACTATTGGCGCAAGCGTCAGGCCGACGACGCGGCGCTCCGCGAACCGGAATGAAAATAGGCCGGTGCGTCGCCGCACCGGCCTTAGGTGGTCCGCAGGAGGAACCTCGGTTGGGGCGCCGTCGTCGCCTGGCGACGCCCCGATTGCGTCAATAGTTATAGGCGCGCTCGCCGTGCTCGCCGAGATCGAGCCCTTCGCGCTCGACCTCTTCGCTGACCCGCAGGCCGGTGACGAGTTTGGCGATGAAGATCGCGATTGTCGTGCCGATCGCGGCCCATACGATGGTGGTGACGACGGTCTGCAGCTGCACCCAGAGCTGGTGGCCCATCTGCCAGTCCGCCCCGCCGGGGCCGCCGAGATAGGGCGCATAGACCACGCCGGTGCCGAGCGCACCGATCATGCCGCCGATGCCGTGCACGCCGAACGCATCGAGCGCATCGTCATAGCCGAGCTTGGGCTTGAGCACCGACACCGCGTAATAACACACCACGCTGGCGATCGCGCCGAGCACGATCGCGCCGAACGGCCCCGAATTGCCCGCCGCCGGCGTCACCGCGACCAGTCCCGCGACGATGCCCGAACAGAAGCCCAGCGCCGATCCCTTATGGCCGTTGAGCCGCTCGGCGAGCATCCAGAACAGGCCGGCGGAAGCGGTGGCGACGAAGGTGTTCATCATCGCCAGCGCCGCCGAGCCATTGGCCTCCAGCGCGGAGCCGGCGTTGAAGCCGAACCAGCCGACCCACAGCAGCCCGGTGCCGATCCCGGTCATCGTCAGCGAATGCGGCGCCATGCGTTCGGCCGGATAGCCGATCCGCTTGCCGAGGATCAGCGCCGCGACCAGCGCCGAGACGCCGGCGTTGATGTGGACCACGGTGCCGCCGGCGAAATCGAGCGCGCCCTTGGTGAAGAACAGCCCGTTGCCCGCCCACACCATATGCGCGATCGGAAAATAGACGATCGTCAGCCAGACGATCGCGAACACCATCGCCGCGGAGAATTTGATCCGCTCGACCACCGATCCCAGCACCAGCGCGACGGTGATCGCGGCAAAGGTCATCTGGAAGCAGATGAAGACATATTCGGGGATCGCGACGCCGGCGGTGAAGGTCGCCGAGGTCGTCGCCGGGGTGACGCCGATCAGGAAGGCCTTGGAGAAGCTTGCGATGATCGCATTGCCGCCGTCGCCGAACGCCTCGCTATAGCCCCACATCACCCAAACCAGCATCGCCAGCGCCGCGATCGCGCCGATCTGCGTCATCACCGACAGCATGTTCTTGGTGCGGACGAGGCCGCCGTAGAACAACGCCAGGCCCGGCACGATCATCATCAGCACGAGCACGGTGGAGGTCATCATCCAGGCGGTGTCGCCCTTGTCGACGGTCGGTGCGGCAGCGGCCGCGGCGGCCTGCGCGAATGCGGGCATCGCCGCGAACAGGCCGGCAATACTCGCGCCGGCGCCGGCGATCTTGACTCCAAGCTTCATCATTTCCCCCTTCACGTTGGACGGTCGGTGCGCGGCGCTCACAGGGCGGTATCGTCGGTTTCGCCGGTGCGGATGCGCACCGCCTGCCCGACCTCGAGGACGAAGATCTTGCCGTCGCCGATCGCGCCGGTGTTGGCGGACGCCTGGATCGTTTCGACCACGCGGTCGGCGAGCGTGGCGGCGCAGACGATCTCGATCTTGATCTTGGGCACCATGCTGGTGGTGTATTCGGCGCCGCGGTAGATTTCGGTCTGGCCCTTCTGGCGGCCGAACCCCTTGACCTCGGTGACGGTCATACCGGCGATACCGATCTCGGTCAGCGCCTCGCGTACTTCATCGAGCTTGAATGGTTTGATGATCGCCACGATCAGCTTCATGCCGCCCCCCTTGGTTGTCCAAGCGAGACGCCTGGTGATCCAAACGGAACATCAGCAACTGTCGTGCCAGAGTCGAAACGACGCGAAAACGCGCGGTTTCGCGACAGGAAATATTACGAAGCGGTAAATTTTTGTGCAGTTGCGAACGACTGCTTAAAAATCGGGCAGTTCGGCCGGTGTTGCCAGGATCGCGCGGGCGGCGGCGACATCGTCTTCATCCACCATCACGCGGATCGGAACCAGCCGGAACGCCCCCTCGACGAGATGCGTGCCGGTATCGAAAGTGATCGCTTCGATCCCCTCGGAGCGCAACCGCCCGGCGACGATCTCGCCTTCGGGAAAACCGAATTTGCCGAGTTCGACGAGCGCCATCAGCCGCGCACCTCGGCCGGCGGGATGAACGCCTGTACGCGCAGCGGCAGACCGTCGATGCTGGCGGTTCGCTCGGCCAGCTTGGCGAGCCGCTCTGCCGGATCCTGCTGCGCGTGATATTTGACCAATGTGGCGCGTTCCTTGTCCAGCGTCATCCGTGGCACGCCCCAGCCGCAACTCGTCTGTACGCTATCGACCCCAATGCGGAAGATCTGGCGCACGCCGGGCAGCCGCGGGAAATCGGCGGCCAGCGCGTCGAACCCGTCATCCTGCGGCAGGATCGCCTCGCCATGCCCATAGAGCCGCAGGATCAGCGCGGGGTTGTCGAACGCGCAGAACATGATGGTGATGCGCCCGTCGGCGGCGAGATGCGCTTGCGTCTCGTTGCCTGAACCGCCGAGATCGAGATAGGCGACACTACGCGCGTCGAGCACGCGGAAGGTGTCCATGCCCTTGGGGCTGAGGTTGATCCGTCCGCTCGCGGCGGCGGTGGCGACGAAGAACACAGGCGCACGCTCGATGAAGGCGCGGTGATCGTCGCCGATCGATGAGAAAAAGTCGGCCATGTATCGCTCCGGCTGCGACTACACGATACGCGGCTTACCCGGTTCACCCAAGGGACATTCGAGCGCGGTGCGGTCCCATTCGCCGAGATCGGCGGCGGCATCATAGGTCGTCTGGCAAAAGGCGAGCAGCGCCGCATCGGGATCGGCCGCGCGCCGCACCGCTTCATACGGCAATATGAACTCCCCCATCGCCGCATTCCATGCCGCATCCGCCGGCGCGATGCTCGCCTCGGCATAGCCACCGGGCGCGGGATAGGCATAAGCGTAGAACGCCGCGTGCGGATAGGCGTCGCTGCCCGGCCAGAAGCCGACGCTCGCTTCCTCATGGCTATACGCCTCGCACGCCACCGCGTCGGGCAGCCCCGGCATCCCGCCGGGATGGCGCGGCGCGACTCGCCCGGAAAAGCGCGTCGAGGCGAGATCGAAGCTGCCCCAGAACAAATGGATCGGGCTCGCCTTGCCGAGAAAGCCGGTGCGGAACGCGCCGAACACGCGGCTCACCTGGATCAGCGCGCGCCAGAAGCGCCGCGCGGCATCGGCGTCATAGGGTCGTTCGGCAAGGTCTTCGGCGAACGGGACCGGATCGGGCATTTCGCTGGGCTTGGGATCGTAACGGCAGTCGATGCCGAGCTCGTGCAGCGCCGCCATCACGCTGGCGTGAAAATCGGCGATGCCGCCCGGGGCGAGCGGCAGTGCTTTCTCTCCGCCGTCGCTGGTGGTGAGGACAACCCCGTCGCTGAGCAAATCAAAATCGATCTGCAGGATGCGGTCGCCCACCGGGATCGCCGAGGTCGTCCAGCCGCGCGCGGTGAGGTAGAACGGCACATGCCAGCTATGGTTGAGCCACGGCGCCAGCGCGAGCCGCACCTTGCCGACGATCTGGCAGCGGAGTTGCAGGGCGATCGCCGTCTCGCGCCACGCCGGCCAATCGAGCTCGGGCCAGGCGCGGGCGTCGGTCATCCCACGGCGGTCCCGCCAACCGTCAGGCCGCTCACCAGCAAGGT
This sequence comes from Sphingomonas koreensis, assembly GCA_006438735.1. GTDB lineage: Bacteria > Pseudomonadota > Alphaproteobacteria > Sphingomonadales > Sphingomonadaceae > Sphingomonas > Sphingomonas koreensis_A. The sequence goes on from RCZF01000002.1 coordinate 272,946, forward strand.
CGGTTGCCCGACGCCGGCCGGCACGCCCTGCCCGGCCTTGCCGCACATGCCGATGCCCTCGTCGAGCGCGAAATCGTTGCCGATGCCAGTGACCTTGGTGAGCACGGTTGGCCCGTCGCCGATCAGCGTAGCGCCCTTGATCGGCGCGCCCAGCTTGCCATTCTCGATCCGGTACGCCTCGGTGCACGAAAAGACGAACTTGCCCGACACGATATCGACCTGTCCGCCGCCGAACGACTTCGCAAAGATGCCCTTCTTCACGCGGCTCATCAGCTGGGCGGGATCGTCCGATCCGCCGCGCATGAAGGTGTTGGTCATCCGCGGCATCGGCGCATGCTCGAACGATTCGCGCCGCCCATTGCCAGTCGGCGCCACGCCCATCAGCCGCGCGTTGAGCCGATCCTGCATATAGCCCTTGAGCACGCCGTCCTCGATCAGCACATTCTCCTGCGTCGGCGTGCCCTCGTCGTCGATCGACAGCGAGCCGCGGCGATCCATGATCGATCCGTCATCGACCACCGTCACGCCGGCTGCCGCGACACGCTCGCCGATCCGGCCCGAAAAGGCGCTGGTGCCCTTGCGGTTGAAATCGCCCTCGAGCCCGTGGCCGACCGCTTCGTGGAGCAGCACGCCGGGCCAGCCGGGGCCGAGCAGCACGGTCATCTCACCGGCGGGCGCATCGACCGACTCGAGATTGACCAGCGCCTGCGCCAGCGCTTCGTCGATCGCGCGGTTCCACACCGCCTCGCCCATCAGCTGATCGTAGAGATAGCGCCCGCCGATCCCGAAGGTCCCCGTCTCGCGCCGGCCATTCGCCTCGACCACGATCGACACGTTCAGGCGCACCAGCGGCCGGATGTCGGTCGCGACGAAGCCGTCGGGCCGGACGATCTCGACCACGCTCCACGATCCCGACAGCCCGACCGACACCTGCGCGACGCGCGGATCGCGCGCCCGCGCGGCGGCGTCGATCGCCTGGCACAGGTTCACCTTGTCGGCGAACGGCACCAGATCGATCGGATCGGCATCGGTATAGAGATGGCGGTTGGTGTGCTGCGGCGCGCTCGCCTTGGGCCGCGCCGACGGATCGATCAGCGCCATCGTCTCGCCCGCCCGGCGAATCGCCGCCGCGCTGAGCTCGTTGGCGTGGGCGAAGGCGGTCGTCTCGCCCGACACCGCGCGCAGCCCGAAGCCGCTCTGCGTGTCGTAGCTCGCGGTCTTCAGCCGCCCGTCGTCGAAGCCGAACGCCTCGGTCTTGCGATATTGCAGATACAGCTCGCCGTCGTCGGCCTTGGCCAACGTCTCGGCGGTCAATGCCTTGGCGGTATCGGGATCGAGTCCGCCGGAAGCGTACAGGAAGGCGCGGGGATCGGCAGCAAGGGTCATGCCGCCGAATATAGGAGGGTCAGCGCCCCGCGCCATCCCCATGATCGGGCAGCTGGGATGTATCCACGCCATCGGCCGGCCCGCCGGCCAGGATGAACCGCCGATCGCAATAGCCGCAATCGACGTAGCCGGTTTCGTCGATCTCGAGAAACACGCGCGGGTGGCCGAGCGCGGCGGGGATGCCTTCGCCGCTGCCGTCGCAAGCGATGCGGCGATGCGTGACGCGGATCGTTTCGGGTGGCGGGATCATGCGCCGCCGATAGCAAGGGTGCAGGCGACGGGCAATCACCAACGAAAAGCCGCCACCCCGGACGTTTTCCGGGGTCCGCCGTGCCGCGCCGCTGACCGGCATGTTTCCCGCCCCGTGGATGCCGGAACACGTCCGGCATGACGAAAGGAGGTTGGCTAGCATCCGGCCGCGCCCTAGATGCAGCGCCATGACCGACGCCGCGATCGCCATCTCCAAGCTCAACAAGACCTATGAAGGCGGCAAACAGGCGCTATCGGACGTCTCGTTCGATGTGCCGCGCGGCAGCATCTTCGGGCTGCTCGGCCCCAATGGCGCCGGCAAATCGACGCTGATCAATATCCTCGCCGGCCTCGTCAACAAGACTAGCGGCCAAGCCTCGATCTGGGGCTTCGATATCGACCAGCACCCGCGCAACGCCAAGGTGTCGATCGGCATCGTCAATCAGGAAATCCTGTTCGATCCGTTCTTCTCGCCGTTCGAGACGCTCGAGATCCAGGCCGGGCTGTACGGCGTTCCCAAGGCCAAGCGCCGCACGATGGAGCTGCTCCGCGCGGTCCATCTCGAAGACAAGGCGCGCGCTTATGCCCGCACGCTGTCGGGCGGCATGAAGCGCCGGCTGATGGTCGCCAAGGCGATGGTCCATTCGCCGCCCGTGCTGGTGCTCGACGAGCCGACCGCCGGTGTCGACATCGAGCTTCGCCAGCAATTGTGGCGCTATGTCCGCGGCTTGAACGACGCCGGCGTCACCGTCGTGCTGACCACGCACTACCTCGAGGAAGCCGAGCAACTGTGCGACCGCATCGCGATCATCAACCACGGCAAGGTGATCGCCAATAAGCCGACTCGCGAGCTGCTCAGCATGGCGACCGAGAAGCTCGTCGAGGTGACGGTGGATCGCGACGTGACCGCGCCGCCCGAGGCCGCGTGCTTCCAGAAAATCGAGCTGAAAGGCGACCGCGTGCTGGCGATCACCTACGCCAAGGACAAGGTCAACGCCGGCGAAGTCCTCGCCGCGGTGCAGGCCGACGGCTACGGCATCGTCGACGTCTCGACGCGCGAGGCCGATCTGGAGGACGTGTTCCTGAATTTGACGCGCGCGGCGAATTGATAACCGGCTGGCTCAATATTATTGGGCGGCGGTCTCTGGTTTCATAAGGGCGGCTGCGGCATAATTTGAGCTGGACAGTGCCGCACGACACGACTCCAAGCCTGCTGGGTCCCATCTATGTCTATGCCGACGGTCCTCGTGCCCGATGGAAGATGCGCAGTGATCGTGGCATACTTTGCATGGCTGATAGCGGAAATGATCTTTGCGGATGTCTCCGGCGACGCACGCAGTCCAGGCTCGGTAACTTCTTCGGACTTCTCAAAAACGTATTGCTCCTCCGCCGGTTCGGAGTCCGGGTTGGCTACTGGACCAATCGTCAGCACCGATTGGTCCGGAAAGATAAGGTCCTGCCAATCAACAAATAAGGTCGGTTTTCCGCCAGAGCAACGCATCGTGAGGGTAACAAAGTTAGCATCGTTTCGCTTGAGATAAATCTGAAATGCATAGACCTCGCGCTCGCCCGTATTATTGTTGGTATCGTCGCTGACGTACCAATTACCCTCGTGCGCCCTATCTGCTGGCTGCGCTTGGGCGGCAATCGCTGCAATTATGAGACCGATCATAATTCTCACTGACTACAACCAACCCATCTAGCAAGTCGCCTGTTGCGAGTCATGCCGATGAACGTGGCCCTCTAGGAATGTTGGAAATTTGCTGCCAGACCGATAAGATGCCGGTTCCGTCGCGCTACCTTCCGATCGCCCTTCTTAGGGCTCTCGCCCCGACCCCGGCGAAACCGCGCGACGCTCTCCACTTTCTCCACTTCGGTGTCCGCCGATGACCGCCACCAGCGACATCCTCATCATCGGCTCGGGCGCGGCCGGATTGACCGCGGCGCTCAACCTTGCCGATCGCTTTCGCGTCACCGTTCTCGCCAAGGGGCAATTGAACGAAGGATCGACCGCCTGGGCGCAGGGCGGGATCGCCGCAGTGCTCGAACCCGGGGATACCTTCGACAGCCATATCGAGGATACGATGATCGCGGGCGCGGGCCTCAACGACCGCGCGATCGTCGAATTCGTCATCGAAAATGCGCCGCGTGCGATCGCGCGGCTGGTCGAACTCGGCGTGCCGTTCAACATGGAGGGCGAGGCGCTCCACCTCACCCGCGAGGGCGGGCACAGCCACCGTCGCATCGTCCATGTCAACGATGCGACCGGCTGGGCGGTGCAGGAGGCGCTGCAAAAGGCCGCCGAGGCGCATCCCAACATCACCCTCGTCACTGACCGCGTGGCGATCGATCTCGCCACCAGCCGTCATGAGGAGCGCTATTCGGGCGCGGGGAACGTCTGGGGCGTCTATGCCGTCAACCGCGCGACCGGCCATGTCGAATTGTTCACCGCCAACGCGACGATCCTCGCCACCGGCGGTGCGGGGCGGACCTATCTGTTTTCCACCGCGCCGCGCGGCGCGACCGGGGACGGCATCGCAATGGCGTGGCGCGCGGGCGCGCGCATCTCCAACATGGAGATGATGCAGTTCCACCCGACCTGCCTGTACAATCTCGAGGTCAAGAACTTCCTGATCACCGAGGCGGTGCGCGGCGAAGGCGGGCACTTGCTCATTCCCGAGACAGGCTATCGCTTCATGCCTGATTTCGACGAACGCGCCGAACTAGCGCCGCGCGACATCGTCGCCCGCGCGATCGATCATGAGATCAAGCGGCTCGGGCTCGATTATGTCCATCTCGACATCAGCCACCGCGGCGCCGATTTCGTCCGCCATCATTTCCCGACGATCCACGAAAAGCTGCTCGGCCTCGGCATCGACATGACCAGGCAGCCGATCCCGGTCGTCCCGGCGCAGCATTACACTTGCGGCGGCGTGATGATCGATCGCGACGGCCGCACCGATCTGCCCGGGCTCTATGCGGCGGGCGAGGTGACGCAAAGCGGCCTGCACGGCGCCAACCGCCTGGCGTCCAATTCATTGCTCGAATGCTTCGTGTTCGGCGAGGCGTGCGCCCGCGATATCGCCGCGCGCTGGGGCGATCTGCCGCCGCCGCCGGCGATCCGCCCGTGGGACGAAAGCCGCGTCACCGATTCGGACGAAGAGGTGGTGATCAAGCAGAACTGGACCGAAATCCGTCGCTTCATGTGGAATTACGTCGGCATCGTTCGCACCACCAAACGGCTCGAACGCGCGCAGCACCGCATCAACCTGCTGATGGGCGAGATCGCCGATTATTACGGCCATTTCCGCGTCACGCCCGATCTGATCGAGTTGCGCAATCTGCTCCAGACCGCCGATCTGATCGTCAAGTCGGCGCTGCATCGCCACGAAAGCCGCGGGTTGCATTACACGCTCGATTATCCCGAGACGCTGCCCGAGGCCATCGATACCGTGCTGGTGCCGTAAGGCGGGTCAGCCCAGCGCCTTGGCCGCCAGGGCCGCGCAATCGGCGTCGGTCGCCTTGGGCGGTTCGTTGCCGCTGATCGATCGGCCGATCGCCTTGAAGATATTGCCGATCGACTTGGTGCCTTTTTGCGCCTGCACCGAAGGCGCGCGCACCGTGCCCGAGACGATCAGCGCGCCGGGCAGCCGCAGCACGCTTTTCTCCTTGGGCGCGCCGATAAGGCGGATCGCCAGCGTCTCCGCCGGGAAAACGATCGCCCCGCTGCCACGCGATTGCGAGCGGGTGGTATCGATCACCATCGGATCGATCGCCCCGCGCCCGCCGCGCATATCGAGGCGGAGCACCGCGCAGCGCAACCCGGCGCGCGTGTCGTCATCGGTAGTGAGGCCGCGCGCGACGTCGAGCCCCAGGAACGAGGCGATCTTGGCCGGCAGCGCGCCATCGCGCGCGACCGCGCCGATATGCCCGTCGCTGGCGCCGACCGCTTCCCGGATCGTGCTGCCGCGGCCGACCAGCCGTGCGCGGCCCGACACCGACCCGCTGACCTCACCGCCGCCGCCGAGCAGCGCCGGCACCGTGCCGCCATTGAGATCGAGCGCGATCGTTACCTTGGGCTCGGGCCCGCCGTCGCGCTGGTCGATCGTCACCTTGCCGGTGATCGCGCCTTGGGTCAGCCGCAAGGTGAAGGGAGACAGCGTTGCCAGCCGGTGGTCGATGGTCACCACGCCTTTCGCTGCGGCCAGCGTGGACGGGCCCTTGCGGCTGACGATGTGCCGGACCTCGAAGGTCAACCGGCCGTCGGTATCGCCGACGTGCGCGAGGTTGACCCGCGTGTTGGGCACGATCTTCGGCCCCTCAGCAGCCTCGAGCGCGCGCCCTTTGGCGAGGCCCGCATTGGACGCGAGATCATCGAAATCGAGCGTGTTGGACACCACCGCGCCGTCGATCCTGGTGCGGCCATCGACCTTTTTCACCACGGCATGGCCAGCGACATCGGAACGGCCGATCGTGCCGTGGAGATCGGTCAGCGTCCACGTCTCGCCGTCATGCCGAGCATGGCCGGCGAGCTTGACGGGTTGGGTGCCGAACAGACCGGCCTCGATGATCGCATCGACAAGCTTGAGGTCGCTGGCGTGCGTCGTCATGTCGAGGCTCATGTGGCCGGTATCGAGCGGGTGATCCATCGTGCCCTTGATTGCCATGCCGACCGCGTCGCCGGCGATCGTCGCGGTGAACGGCCACGGCTTGCCCGTCGCGGCGACCGGCGGGGCGTGCGCGGCGAGCGTCACCGGATGGCCGGCGATCGCGCCCGATCCTGCAAGTCGCACGCCCTTGGTGGCGTCGGCCGCTAGCTGGAGCGTGAAGCTGCGCTGCTGGACGGCATCCTTGTAGGTGACGATGCCGTCGGTGATCGCGAGCCGATCGAGCGCGAGCCGGCCCGATCCGCCGCGCTTGCTGCCGAACCGCCAGTTCTCGCGGCGATCCTTGTCGCGGACCAGCGCGATGCGCAGCCCGCTCGCCTCGATCGATGTCGGGGAGAAATGCCCGGTCAGCGCAGCGAGAGCGTTGAATCGGACGGTCGCCGTATCGATGACCGCCAGATCGCCGCTGCCCGCCCACGCCGGTTGCGGCACGCGGACGCCGCGGATCGCGATCTTCGGCGTGAAGGAGAAGGCGTCGCGGCGCTCGACCGAGGCGATCGTCACGGGCTTGCCGACCGCGGCCGACAGACGGCGCTCGATCGTGGGCTTTAACAGCCCCCAGGGGAACATCGCGACGACGATCAGCAGCACGATCGCGACGACCAGCAGGCCGATTGCCGTCCAGCGGAAGCGCCGATCGGCGACGAGTTCGCGTGCTGTCACCCCGATGCGACGCTTGGGCGCGCGACTCGTTCCGATAACTTAGAAATCGACGGCAATTCCCTTGAGGTTCCAGTCGCCATAGCGCGTCGGATCGAGGCCGAGCGGATCGCTGGAGTCGTCCGCCTTGGCGTGGACGGGATCGGGCTTGGGCACCGGCGGGCTCTTCGAAAGATGCGCGGGCGGCTTTACGTGCGGCGGACGGCGGCCCATTGGCTCTCTCCGATGATGACTGAAAACCCTAGATCGGCGCAGCGCCGCGGCGGATCAAGGCGCGATGCGCCGAATGACGATGGCCCCGGTGTGCCTGCGCGGCGCGCAGCGATGCGCATCCTCGATGCCGTACTGCGGCGCGGCCAGGCGCTCGAAGCCGCGCTCGACCCGGCAACGCGCGGGATCGAGCGCGGCGACGACCGCGCGCTGGCGCATGCCATCGCCGCGGAGACGCTGCGGCGGCTGGCCGATCTCGACGCGCTGATCGATTCGGCGACGCGCCAGAATTTGCCCGATGACGCCAAGGCCCGATTCGCGCTGCGCATCGCGCTGGTTCAGGCGCTCGCGCTGGGCACGCCGCCGCATGCCGCGATCGCGACGACACTGCCGCTGGTCGACGGCGGGCCGCGCAAGCTGGTCCACGGCGTGTTCGGCACGCTGATGCGCGGGCACGCGACTCTGCCCGAAGTGCCGACGCTACCGCCGACGACCGCGCTCCGCTGGCAGGCGGCGTGGGGCGACGCTGTGGTGGAGGCCGCCGCGCGCGCGATCGCCGCGCCGCCACCGCTCGACCTGACGCTCGCCGATGCCGAGGCAACCGGGCGGTGGGTCGAAGAAACCGGCGGGATCAGTCTGATGCCCGGCCATGTGCGGATTGCGGGGCATAGCGGGGTGCGCGAGATTCCCGGGTTCGAGGAGGGCGCGTGGTGGGTGCAGGACATCGCCGCCTCGCTGCCCGCGCGGCTGATCGGAAAGAGCGCGGGCAGCGCGATCGATCTATGCGCCGCGCCGGGCGGCAAGACGTTGCAACTCGCCGCGGCGGGCTGGGACGTCACCGCGGTCGATATCTCGCAAAGTCGTCTGGCGCGACTTCATGACAACCTCACCCGTACCGGGCTGGCGGCAAAGGTCGTCACCGCCGACGCGCTCGCCTGGTCGCCGCCGGCCCCGGCTGACGCCGTGCTGCTCGACGCGCCGTGCAGCGCGACCGGCATCTTCCGCCGCCATCCCGATGTGCTTCACCGCGTCCGCCCGTCGGTGATCGCCGAGGCGGCGGCACTGCAATCGCTGCTTCTGGCGCGCGCCGCGACCTGGGTGAAGCCGGGCGGCGTGCTGATCTACGCCACCTGCTCGCTCGAACCCGAAGAGGGCGAGCGCCAGCTCGATCGCTTCCTCACCGGCCATGCCGATTTCACGATCGATCCGGTGCGCGACGATGAATTGCCCGAAGGCTTGACGCCAAACGACGGCGGCTGGCTGCGCCTCCTGCCCGGCGCGCTCGAGGCACAAGGCGGTTGCGACGGCTTTTTCATCGCACGGCTGCGTCGCATCGGCTGACGCCACAGCTTGCGGGCCTATCGCGCCGTGCTACATGCGGACGCATGACCAAGCCCGTCCGCATCGCGCCCTCGATCCTCAGCGCCGATTTCGCGTGGCTGGGCGAGGAAGTCCGCGCGATCGAGGCAGCGGGGGCGGACTGGATCCATATCGACGTGATGGACGGCCATTTCGTCCCCAACATCTCGATGGGGCCGGTGGTGGTGAAGGCGCTGCGCCCGGTGACGGCGCTGCCGTTCGACGTCCATCTGATGATCTCGCCGATCGACGCCTATCTCGACGCCTTCGCCGAGGCCGGCGCGGACACGATAACCGTCCATCCCGAAGCGGGGCCGCACATCCACCGCTCGCTCCAGCACATCAAGTCGCTGGGCAAGCGCGCCGGCGTGGTACTCAATCCCGGCACGCCGGCGAAAATGCTCGATTACCTCATCGACATGGTCGATCTGGTGCTGGTGATGAGCGTCAACCCCGGATTCGGCGGGCAGCATTTCATCCCCAGCCAGTTGAAGAAGATCGCGGCAATTCGCAGCATGATCGACAAATCGGGCCGTGATATCGACCTCGAAGTCGATGGCGGCATCGATCCCGAGACCGCGCGGCAAGCGATCGAGGCGGGCGCCGATGCGCTGGTCGCCGGCACCGCGACGTTCAAGGGCGGGCCCGATCGTTACGCCGCCAATATCCGCGCCCTGAGGGGCGGGTGAGCCAGAAGCAGACGCCCGACACCGCTGCTGACGGCATCGAGCAGGGCAAGCGGCTTATCCGGCTCGGCAGCGATAAGGGGTTGTCGCTGGCCGAGCGCCTGTCCGAGCGCTTCGCGCGGCTGACCTGGCGGACGCCGATCCACACGCTGCGGCTGCGCGGGCGCTATCCCTTGAAGCTGATCGCGGTGCCCGACGATCCGTTCCTCGGCGACGTGCGCCGCGGCAATGCACTGATGAAGGGCATGCTGACGATCGCCGGCGAGGGGCGGCCGATCGAGCGGATCAACCTGGCCCAGCCCGATTGGTCGCCGCGCTTCGCCGAGCATCTGCACAGCTTCGCCTGGCTGCGTGACTTGTCGAGCGTGGCGACGCGCGCGCAGGGCGCGCCGATCGCCGAATATCTCACGCAGAAATGGCTAGATGCGCATGCCGATCATGTCGGCGAGCCGGCGTGGCGCGCCGATCTGGTCGGGCGGCGAATCCTGATGTGGGCCGCGCATGCACCACTGATCCTGTCGTCGACCGATCTGATCTACCGATCGGCGGTGCTCAACAGCTTCGCGCGCGGCGCGCGGCATATCGATCGCGGCGCCGAGAAGATGCCGGTCGGCGTGCCGCGGATCGCAACCTGGTGCGGCGTCGTCGCCGCCGGGCTGCTGATTCCGGGCGGCGAGCCGCGGCGGATCGTCGGCGAGGCGGGACTGGCCAAGGCGATCGAGGCGTCGGTGTTCGAGGATGGCGGCACCGTCTCGCGCTCGCCGATCGCGCAGCTTGACATCATCATGCTGCTGACGATGCTGCGCGCCGCTTATGCCGCGCGGCGGATCGAAACGCCGACGGCGATCGAGACGGTGCTGGCGCGGATGGTGCCGGCGCTGCTCGGGTTGACGCATGGCGACCGCGGGCTTTCGAGCTGGCAGGGCGGCGGCCCGGTGCCGGGCGAGCGGATCGACCAGATCGTCGAAGCGACCGGCATCCGCACCCGCCCGCTGCGCCAGGCGCGCGACTGGGGCTATCAGCGGCTCGCGGCGGGCAAGGCGGTGTTGATCATCGACGCCGCGCCGCCGCCGATCTCGCGGCTGGTGCGCAGCGGCTGTGCCTCGACGCTGGCGTTCGAACTGTCCGATGGGCCGGCGCGGATCGTGGTCAATTGCGGCGGCGCGCGCACCGCCGTAGCTCAAGTCCCGCCCGGGCTGGTCGCGGGGCTGCGCAGCACAGCGGCGCATTCGACGCTGACCCTTGCCGACAGCAATTCGACCGCGGTGATGCCCGACGGCACGCTCGGCAAGGGCGTCGCCGAGATCGAGCTGACGCGCGAGGAAAGCGATGGCGCGAGCCGGATCGAGGCGAGCCATGACGGTTATGCCCGGCGCTATGGCTTCGTCCACCGCCGGCAGCTGGTGATGACCAGTGACGGCCGTGAAGTGCGCGGCGAAGACATGCTACTCCCCTCGGGCCGACGGCGGAAGCTGGCGGCGACCGCGTTCGCCGTGCGCTTTCACCTCGGGCTCGGCGTGCAGGTATCGCCGACCGCCGATGGCTTGGCGGCGCTGTTGCGGCTGCCGGGCGGCGTCGCTTGGCAATTTCGCTGCCGCGGCGGCGCATTGGCGGTGGAATCGAGCTTGTGGATCGACGCCGACGGCCGGCCGCAACCGACGCAGCAACTCGTCGTGTCGGGCGAAGCGCCCGCCGGGGGTGCGAACGTCAGCTGGGTCTTGAAGCGCGCGACCTGACGGGCCAGAGGGGCGGCGTCCAGCCATGAGCGAAAGTCCCTCCTGATGACCGAGATCACGATCAAGCGCGCGCTGCTGTCGGTATCCGACAAGAACGGCATCGCGGCGCTCGGCACCGCGCTGGCGGCCAAGGGCGTCGAGCTGGTATCGACCGGCGGCACCGCCAAGGCGCTGCGCGACGCCGGCCTCGACGTGCGCGACATTTCCGACCTCACCGGCTTTCCCGAAATGATGGACGGACGCGTCAAGACGCTCCACCCCAAGGTGCACGGCGGGCTGCTCGCGGTGCGCGACGATCCCGCGCACGCCGCCTCGATGGCCGAGCACGACATCGGCGCGATCGATCTGGTGGTGGTCAATCTCTATCCCTTTGCTGCCACCGTCGCCAAGGGCGCCGGGCGCGACGAGGTGATCGAGAATATCGACATCGGCGGCCCCTCGATGGTGCGATCGGCGGCGAAGAACCATGCCTATGTCGCGATCGTCACCGATCCGGCCGATTATGCGCTGGTCGAGGGCGGGACGACGACGCTCGAGGATCGCAAGCGGCTCGCCGCCAAGGCGTTCGCGGCGACGGCGGCTTATGATGCGGCGATCGGATCGTGGTTCGCCTTCGCCGATCAGGGCGAGGCACTTCCTGAGACACTGTTGGTGCCGCTCAAGCGCGCCGATACGTTGCGCTACGGCGAAAACCCGCATCAATCGGCGGCGCTGTATCTGCCGATGGGGCCAGCGGCGCGCGGCATCGCGCAGGCCGAGCAGGTCCAGGGCAAGGCGCTCAGCTACAACAACCTCAACGACGCCGATGCCGCGCTCGAGTTGCTGACCGAGTTTCGCGACGGCCCGCCGACCTGCGTGATCGTCAAGCACGCCAATCCGTGCGGCGTCGCCAGCGCCGACACGATTCTCGACGCGTACAAGGCCGCGCTGGCGTGCGATTCGGTATCGGCATTCGGCGGCATCATCGCGCTGAACCGGCCGCTCGACGAAGAAACGGCTCTGGCGATCGGCGACATCTTCACCGAGGTGGTGTGCGCGCCTGCGGCCTCCGACGCGGCCAAGACGGTGTTCGCCAAGAAGAAGAATTTGCGGCTGCTGCTGACCGGGGAGCTCTCCGATCCAGCGCGGCCTGGGTTGCAGCTCAAGAGCATCGCCGGTGGGATGCTGGTGCAATCGCGCGACAACGCGCTGATTGAGGGCGACCTCAAGGTCGTCACCAAACGCGCGCCGACCGAGCAGGAACTGGCTGATTGCCGCTTCGCCTGGACCGTTGCCAAACACGTCAAATCGAACGCGATCGTCTATGCCAATGGCGGCAGCACCGCCGGCATCGGCGCGGGGCAGATGAGCCGTGTCGAGTCGGCGCGGATCGCCGCGTGGAAGGCGAAGGATGCGGCCGACAAGGCCGGCTGGGGCGAACCACGCACGATCGGCTCGGCGGTCGCGTCGGACGCGTTCTTTCCGTTCGCCGATGGCTTGCTGACCGCGGTCGAGGCCGGCGCGACGGCGGTAATCCAGCCGGGCGGATCGATCCGCGACGACGAAGTGATCGCAGCGGCGGATGACGCCGGTCTGGCAATGGTGTTCACCGGCATGCGGCACTTCCGGCACTGATATTTGGCGCCGCACCAGCCCGCTCCCCCACCCGGCCACCCATTCAGTATGATCCTGTGGGTGGCCGGGTGGGGGAGCGGGCTGGTGCGGCCTTCCGTACAAAGACTTACACCGTCAGCGTCGCTTCCTCGGCGCGCGGCATCTTTTTGAACAGCGTGCGGTCTTCGGGCCCGAACGCCCAGCGCCAGATCACATAGATATACGCCCCCGCGATCGCCGGGATGCCGAACACCAGCTCGGTCCATTCGTATCGGTGAGGCAGCGAGGTGAAGATCGTTCCCGCCGCAACCGCCGCCAGCGCCGCCCAGACGAGCGGCCAGCGGAACCCCGTCACCGGCGCATGGACGATACCACGCAACAGCCGCGCCTTGAGCACCGATGTCACCAGCACCGACACCATCAGCGCCACCGCCGGTCCCGCCGCCTGGAAATTGACCGGCCAGTGTGCCGCGCGCATCGCCACGATCAGCGTGAAACTCAGGATGATCTGCACGCCAAGCATCGCCAGCGAAATCATCAGATTGCGGTGCCGCGCGACATAGACCAGCGCCGATTCGCACACCGTGCCGGTCGAGGCGAGCACCTCGGCGATCAGCAGGAACGCCATCGCCGCGGTGCCGGCAACGAATTGCGGGCCGACCACGCCCATCACTGCCTTGCCGGGGATCGACCCCATCAAGGCGATCACCGCCTGCGCCGCGATCGTCCAGAAGCCGACCTGGCGCACCTGATTGGCGACCGCGGCGTAATCGTCCTCGGCGAGGCTGGCGGTGATCACCGGGCCCATCACCGGCTCGAAGCTGGTCTTCAGCTTCTGCGGCAGGCTCGCGACCTGCTGCGCCATATAATAGATGCCGACGATCTTGGGCGCGAACATCAGCCCAAGGATGAAGCGATCGACGTTGCGTGTGCCCCATTCGATCGCGTCGGCGCCGGCAAGCGGCATGTTGTGCCGGGCAAGCGCAAGCAGCGGCCGGATGCGCGGGCTCCAGCCGTGTGGCAGGCCGTAACTTTTCACGAACGGGATCAGCGAGGCGATCATCGCCGCCGCCATCGACACGACATACGACAACACCAGCCCGTCGTGGAACGACACATAGGACATGCCCCAGGCAGCGATGCTGATCGTCCACGGCTCGACCACCGCGCGCGCCGTTACCGTCGCCTTCACATTGTGCTTGTAGGCAAGCGCGGCGAGGCTGACGTCGGACCAGGCGGTGGCGAAGATGATGCACGGCAGGAAGCGATCGAGCCCGTGGATGTCGCTGTCGGGATACATCACCTGCGGAAAGGCGATCAGCACCGCGCTGGCGATCATCGACACGACGAAGGCGACCGCCATCGCATCCCATACGACATGGACGTGCGGGCGATCGGTGTCGCTCAGCGCCTGCGCCAGCCCCCGCTTAAGCCCGAGCGTCGCGACCAAAGCGGCCAACTCGACGACCACCACTGCGAGCGCGAACCGCCCGACGAGATCCGGCCCGTAGATGCGCCCGGCGACGAACAGGAACGGCATCCGCGCGACAAGTCGCATGATGAAGCCAAGGACGTTGGTTCGCCCCCCTTTGGCCAGCGCGGCGATGTCGTCGTTAGAAGATTCAGGCATCCGACATCATTGTTTCAAGAACCATATGCTTTTTGAGCCCTGCTTCCGCAGCCCCAATTTGCCCGTTTCACGGAGACGCTGCGCGGCCCAGCGCATATCGTATTGCCAAGAGAAAAAATGCTCTCCAGAGCCCCGCAAATCCGTTTCGTGGTCCAGCCAAATCTGACGGGCCACCTCATTCACTAGCCCTTGGCCGCCTAGCTTACCTAGTGCCTCGCGGACCCACAGCTGAAGCTTGTCCCTGTACAACACCAGTCCCCCCCTCTCAATGCGCCGCTCCCCAGCTCTTGCCGAAGCCGATCTCGATGCCAAGCGGCACCGACAGCGTCACCGCTGGTTCGGCGGCAGTCGCCATCACGCGCTCGATCACTGGGCGCGCGGCGTCGGCGTCGCCTTCGGGGAGCTCGAACACCAGTTCGTCGTGGACCTGCATCAGCATCCGCACCTCGGACAGCCCCGCCTCGGCGAGCGCCGCCGGCATGCGGACCATCGCGCGCTTGATGATGTCCGCGCAGGTGCCCTGGATCGGCGCATTGATCGCGGCGCGCTCGGCCCCCTGGCGCTCGTGCTGGACCTTCGATTTGATCCGCGGGAAATGCGTCTTTCTGCCGAACAAGGTCTCGGTGAAGCCGCGATCGCGGACCTGTTCGATCGTCGCGGCGATATAGTTGTTGATGCCGGGGAAACGCTGAAAATAGGTGTCGATCATCACCTGCGCTTCGTCCGCTGTGACGTCGAGCCGCCCAGCGAGGCCCCAGCGCGAAATGCCGTAGAGGATCGCGAAGTTGATCGTCTTGGCGCGCGCGCGGGTGTCGCGATTGACCTCGCCGAACAGCTCGGTCGCGGTCATCGAATGGATGTCGTCGCCATTTTCGAACGCCTGGCGCAGCGCCGGCACATCGGCCATGTGCGCGGCGAGGCGCAGCTCGATCTGCGAATAATCGGCGGCGAGGATGACGTTGCCCGGCTCGGCGACGAAAGCGTCGCGAATCTGGCGGCCGATCTCGGTACGGATCGGAATGTTCTGGAGATTGGGGTCGGTTGATGACAGTCGTCCGGTCTGCGCGCCGGTGAGGCTGTAGCTAGTGTGGACGCGCCCCGTCGCCGGGTTGATCTGCGCCTGCAGCGCGTCGGTATAAGTCGATTTGAGCTTCGACAATTGCCGCCAGTCGAGCACCTTGCGTGCGATCGCGGCGCCTTGCGGCTGCTCCTTGTCGGCCGCGATCCGCTCGAGCTCGTTGACGTCGGTCGAATAGACGCCTGATTTGCCCTTGCGGCCGCCTTTCAGCCCCAGCCGTTCGAACAGCACATCGCCCAATTGCTTGGGGCTGCCGATCGTGAACGGCCCATCGGCGAGCGCGTGGATTTCGATTTCGAGGCCGGCGATCTGATGCGCGAACTCGGTCGACAATTTGGACAACGCCTCGGCATCGACCTTGACGCCGGCGGTTTCCATCGCCGCGATCACCGGGACCAGCGGACGATCGACCATTTCATACACGCGCGTGCCGCCCTCGGCCGGCAACCGCGCCTTGAACCGGCGCCACAGCCGGAGCGTCACGTCGGCATCCTCGGCGGCGTAGCGTGTCGCGGTCTTGAGATCGACTTCGTGGAAGCCGAGCTGCTTCTTCCCCGTGCCGACGACGTCCTTATAGGCGATGCAACTGTGCGCCAGATGGGTCGCGGCGAGTTCGTCCATGCCGTGGCCGTGCAGCCCGGCGTCGAGATCGAAGCTCAGCACGATGGTATCGTCATGCGGCGCGACGCCGACGCCGTAGCGGCCGAGCACGATCATGTCGTATTTGAGATTGTGGCCGATCTTGAGGACGCTTTCGTCCTCGAACAACGGCTTGAGTTTCGCCAGCGCGACGTCGCGATCGAGCTGATCGGGCTTTTCGGCGAACATGTCGCTGCCGCCATGCGCGAGCGGAATGTAGCAGGCGAGATTGGGCGCGAGCGCCATCGATACGCCGACCAGCTCCGCGCGCGTCGCGTCGACGCCCGTTGTCTCGGTGTCGATGGCGATCCAGCCCTGATGCCGCGCGACCGTGATCCAGCGATCGAGCGCGGTTTCGTCGACAACTGTCTCATACGCGTCATGATCGCACGGCGGCTCGTCGGGCATAACGGCGTCGGTCTTCGGCGTCTCGACCGGCGCGTCGGCGACCGCGGCCAAGCGCGCGAGCAGCGACTTGAAGCCATGATGATCGAGGAACGCCTTGAGGGGAGCCTCGGGAATCCCCTGGAGCTCGAGTTCCTCGAGCGGATGTTCCAGCGGCACGTCGCACGCGAGCGCGACGAGCTTGCGCGACAGCCGCGCCATCTCGGCATGCTCGATCAGATTGTCGCGCATCTTGGAGGGTTTCATGCCCGGCGCGGCGGCGAGCACCGCTTCGACATCGCCGTATTCGTTGATCAGGTCAGACGCGCGCTTGGGGCCGATGCCGGGGACGCCGGGCACGTTATCGACGCTATCGCCCATCAGCGCGAGAACTTCGCCGAGCTTGTCCGGGCCGACGCCGAACTTCTCGACGACATGCTCCGCGCCGAGGCGACGGTTGTTCATCGTGTCGTAGAGATCGAGCCCCGGCTCGATCAGCTGCATCAGATCCTTGTCGGAACTGACGATCGTCACTTGCCAGCCCTGCGCCAGCGCCGCCTTGGCATAGCTCGCGATCAGGTCGTCGGCTTCCCAGCCCTCCTCCTCGATGCACGGCAGCGAGAAGGCGCGGGTGGCGTCGCGGATCATCGGGAATTGCGGGATCAGGTCTTCGGGCGGCGGCGGACGCTGCGCCTTGTATTTGTCGTACATGTCGTTGCGAAAGGTCTTCGACGATTTGTCGAGGATCACCGCCATGTGTGTCGGGCCGTCGGCCGCATGCACTTCGTCGGCGAGCTTCCACAGCATCGTCGTATAGCCGTACACCGCGCCGACCGGCTCGCCGTGCTTGTTGGTCAGCGGCGGCAGGCGGTGATAGGCGCGGAAGATATAGCCGGAGCCGTCGACCAGATAGAGATGGTTGGGCATGTCGCCGCGCGGTCTAGCGCACGGCGGGCGAAGGAGAAACTAGTTTGCGCCGTGCCCGGCCATTGCGCGTGCGTCCTGTTGCGCAATGGCCATAGGCCGCTCGTCATGCGAGACGACGATCGCGCGGGCGACATCCTGGATCAGCTTCTGCCGATCGCGCACGCTCTGGGTGCCGTCGCCGATCATCACCGCAACGGTGTAGATCCGCCCGTCCGGCGCCGTCAGGATGCCAACATCGTTGAACCCCGCGGTGCGCCGGCCCCAATCCTGCCCCGTGCCGGTCTTGTGCGCGATCTGCCAGCTATCGGGCAGCGGATATTTGAGCCGCGCCCAGCCGGTCTTGCAATCGCCCATCGTCGCCAGCATCCACTGCGTCGAGGCCGGCGACAGCAATTCGCCGCGCACCAGCCGCGCCAGCGTATCGACGATCGCATCGGGCTGCGCGCCATCCGAGGGATTGGCGGCATAGGCACTGAACGCCGCCTCGCGCACCGCAGGCGACAGCCGCGCGCGCGCATCCTCGAACGCCATACCCATCGAATATTCGGGCCGCCAGGCGAGCCCGGCGGTGGCCGCCTGCTTGTATTTCTCGTCGGGGCCGACGCGGATGCCGACGATGCCCTTGCGCGCGAACATCGCCTCGGTCGCGCGGCCGCCGCCGGCGGCATTGAGGATGCGATCGTTGGCAGTGTTGTCGCTGGTCGTCAGCGCGCGGTAATCGAGATCGCCGATCGTGGTGTGATAGCCATCGCCCTTCACCGCCAGCACCGCAATCGGCTGGTGGAAGACGGTAAGATCGTTCCGCGTCACGGTGATTGGATCGCTGAGCCGCAGCTGCCCGCGATCGACCGCGTCGAGCATCGTCAACGCCACCCACAATTTGCTGACGCTCTGCTGCGGCATGTAGAGATCGCCGTGACTGTGCGCGGTCCAGCCCTCGCCGACGCTTTGCACCGCGATGCCGACGCGGCCGCCGAATTGTGCGGTAAGGCTGGTCAGTGTGGCCTGCAGTGCCTGCGGCGGCCGCGGACGCGGCCGCGCCGCCGGCACCGCCATCGCCACGCCATAGGATTGCCGCGGCGGCGCCATTGTCGCCATACCGGTGCCGCCCACCAGGCTGTCGGACTTGCAGCCGATCAGCAGCGACGCCATCGCCAGACCGGCCAATCCTGCGGCAATCCTTAGTCTATGTTTATCGACCCGTATCACGCTACACACGCCCCGCCCGCTTAATTGGCTGATTCATGCGGGTTTGCGGATGAACAGGATAGAGCCGGGCTGGATCGCTGCGACGAACGACGCCGCTGATGCGGCGAATCGAGGATGATGATGCAAGGCTTTGATTTTCAGACGCTCGGCGCCTTGCTGTTCGTCGCCGCCTTGGTGGCGATGGCCAGTCGCCGGCTCGATCTGCCGTACAGCGTCGGGCTGGTCACCGCCGGCATCGCGCTGGCACTGCTGGCGCCCGGCGTTTCGCCGCCGCTGACGCACGATCTGATCTATTACGTGTTCCTGCCGCCGCTGGTGTTCGAAGCGGCGATCCAGATTCCGTGGCAGCCGCTCCGCCGCGAAATGCCGCTGCTGCTCGCGCTGGTCACGCTCGGCGTAGTGCTAGCGGCCGGCGTGGTGGCGATCGGTATGCACTGGCTTGAGGGCTGGAGCTGGATCGGCGCGGGGCTGTTCGGCGTGCTGATCGCAGCGACCGATCCGGTGGCGGTGATCGCCGCGTTCAAGGCGATGAAGGTCGAGCCGAGGCTGCATTTGCTGGTCGAGGCGGAAAGCCTGCTCAATGACGGCGTCGCGGCCGTCGGCTTCGCCGTGCTGCTCGGCATCGCCG
The DNA here is from genome assembly GCA_006438735.1 of Sphingomonas koreensis. Taxonomy (GTDB): domain Bacteria; phylum Pseudomonadota; class Alphaproteobacteria; order Sphingomonadales; family Sphingomonadaceae; genus Sphingomonas; species Sphingomonas koreensis_A. The sequence continues at coordinate 291,987 of RCZF01000002.1, forward strand.
CGTTGGGACCGGCGGACCCCGGCGCGATCGGCCTCAATTTGTTGGTGACGATCGTCGGCGGCCTCGCCAGCGGCGCGATCGTCGCGCTGCCGCTGATCGTGATCGCGGGCCGCACCAGCGATCGGCTGGTCGAGATCACGCTGACGATGCTGATCGCTTATGGCGCGTTCCTGCTGGCCGAGCATTTCCACGCATCGGGGGTGCTGGCGACGCTGACGGCGGGGCTGATCGTCGGCAATTACGGCTTTCTCGGCTCGATTTCGGACGACGGCCGCGCGGGCGTTCTCCACCACTGGGAATTTTCCGCCTTTCTGATCAACTCGCTGATCTTCATCCTGATCGGCGGGCTCGAGGCGACCATGCCGATCCTGGCGGTGATCGAGGCGGCGGCGATCGCCACATTGCTGTCGCTCGCCGGGCGCGCCGCGGCGGTCTATCCGGTGGTCGCCGCCTTTGCGCGCTCGCACCTCGCGGTGCCGGCGCGCTATCAGCATGTGCTGTTCTGGGGCGGGCTGCGCGGCGCGCTGGCGCTGGCGTTGGCGCTGACACTCCCGGCCTCGATCCCCGAGCGCGGGGAAATCATCGTGGTCGCATTTGCGGTCGTTGCATTCTCGATCTTTGTTCAGGGGCTGACCATGCCGTGGCTGATCAGCAAGCTCGGCTTGACGCAGAAAGAAGACGGCGAAGCCACCGGCGATTGACGGTTTACAGGTGCTCCTCGCGCAGCGGGCGGGCGAGCAGCGCCTCGATAACACCTGTTACGCTGGCGCCGCCGAGCAGAGAGCAGACCGCTTCCGTAACCGGCATATCGATGCCGATTGCCGCCGCTGCCTCGCGCAGCACTGGGGCGGTGAAGGCGCCCTCGGCGACGGTCTTGCGATCGGCGAGCAAGACTGGCGCCGCTTCGCCTCGGCCGAGGCCGACGCCAAGCGAGAAGTTGCGCGAGCTGGTCGACGAGCAGGTCAGCACCAGATCGCCGAGCCCCGACAAGCCGGCGAGCGTGTCGGCCCGCGCGCCCTTGGCGAGGCCGAAGCGCGTCATTTCGGCGAAGCCCCGTGCGATCAGCGCGGCGCGCGCGTTTTGCCCGAGCCCGGCGCCCTCGACGACGCCGCAGGCGATCGCCAACACATTCTTGACCGCGCCGCCGATCTCCGCCCCGATCACGTCGGAGGAGGCATAAGGGCGGAACGCCGGACTGGCGAGCCGCTCGGCCAGCCGATCGCGCAGCATCTCGTCGGCACAGGCGAGCGTTACCGCGGTGGGTAGCCCAGCGGCGACTTCGTGCGCGAAGGTCGGGCCCGATAGCACCGCGATCGGCGCGTCCGGCCGGACTTCGTGAGCGACTTCGCCGACGAGCTGGCGTGACCCCGCTTCGATGCCCTTGGCGCACAGGACGAGCGGCGTGCCACCGTCCGGAAGCTGCGACAAAACGGCGCGGACATGCTGGGCCGGCACGACGACGAGCAACGCATCACAATGGGCGAGGTCGGCGAGCGCGGCAGTCGCGACGATCCTCGGCGATAACGGCACGCCGGCCAGAAAGATCGCATTCTCGTGGCGCTGATTGATCGCGGTGACGACCTCGGGTTCGCGCGCCCACAGCGAAACCGGCCGATCGTCCTGCGCCGCCACCTGCGCCAGCGCGGTGCCCCAGGCGCCGCCGCCGATCACCCCCAGCTTCATGCCTTTACCCCCGCGCCGCGCGCCGGCTCGGCAGCCGGATCGAGCGGCCAGCGCGCGCGGGCAGACACGTCAAGCGGATCGGTTAGCCCGGCGGCGAAGCGCTCGGCGCCCGCCCAGGCGATCATCGCGGCATTGTCGGTGCACAGCCACAGCGGCGGGGCGACGAAGCGCAGCCCACTGGCGGCGGCCAGATCCGCCAGCGCCGCGCGCACCGCGCCGTTCGCCGCAACGCCGCCGGCGACCACCAGCGCCGTCGCGCCGTCCGCCGCCGCGATCGCCCGCGTCGTGCGATCGACCAGACAATCGACCACCGCCTGCTGGAATGAGGCGGCAATGTCCTCGGCCGACCATGTCCCGGCATCGCGCGCGCGCAGCACCGCGCTTTTGAGGCCCGCAAAGGAGAAATGCGGATCGCTGCTGCCCAGCAAGGGCCGGGGCAATGGCACAACCTTGGCGTCGCCAAGCGCTGCCGCCGCCTCGACGCGTGGCCCGCCGGGAAAGCCCAGCCCGAGCAACTTGGCAGTCTTGTCGAACGCTTCTCCGGCGGCGTCGTCGATCGTCGTCGCCAGCCGGCGGTAGCGGCCGACGCCTTCGACGAACAGCAACTGGCAATGCCCGCCCGAGACGAGCAGCAGCAGATAGGGAAAATCGAGATCGGGATCGGCCAGCCGCGGCGACAGCGCATGACCTTCGAGATGATTGACCGCAATCAATGGCTTACCCGCGGCATGCGCGAGCGCCTTGGCGGTCATCAGACCGACCATCACGCCGCCGATCAACCCCGGCCCAGCGGTCGCCGCCACCGCATCGACGTCGGCCAGCGCCACGCCCGCCTCGGCGAGCGCTTGTTCGACCAGCGGCGCCAGCATCTCGACATGCGCGCGCGCGGCGATTTCGGGCACGACGCCGCCATAGGGGCGATGCGCCGCCTCCTGCCCCGCCAAGGCGTGCGACAGGATCGTGCGATCGTCGCGAACGAGCGCCGCGGCGGTTTCGTCGCAACTCGATTCAAGGCCAAGGATCAGCGCCATGCCCTTTCCACTAGCCCGATCGCGCGCTAGCACAAGCGCCGATGAAACACCGCCTCCGCATCGGCTCCCGCGGGTCGCCGCTCGCCCTCGTCCAGGCCCATCTCGTTCGCGACGCGCTCGCCGCCGCGCATGGCTGGGCGACCGACGACATCGCCATCGTCACGGTGAAGACCACCGGCGACATCGTCCAGGATCGCGCGCTCGCCGACATCGGCGGCAAGGCACTGTGGACCAAGGAGCTCGACCGCGCGCTGCTGACGCACGAGATCGATTGCGCGGTGCATTCGATGAAGGACGTCGAGACGATCCGGCCGGTCGAGATCACCATCGCCGCGATGCTGCCGCGCGCCGACGTGCGGGATCGGCTGATCGGCGTGGACTCGATCGAGGCGCTCCCCGAAGGAGCGGTGATCGGCACCAGCTCGCCGCGGCGCGGCGCGCAGCTGCGGCATCTACGACCCGATCTCGAGATTGTGCTGTTTCGCGGCAATGTCGATACTCGTTTGGCGAAACTGGCGGCAGGCGAGGTTCAAGCGACGTTGCTCGCCGCGGCGGGGCTCGATCGGCTTGGGCGCGATGTCGGCGTGGCGGTGCCGATCGACGTGATGCTGCCGGCGCCGGCGCAAGGCGCAGTCGGCATCGAGGCGCGCACCGACGACGACGCCACCCGGGCGCTGCTCGGCGCCATCGACCACCGAACGACGTCGGCAGCAGTACGGATCGAGCGCCGGCTGCTCGAAGCGATCGGCGGCGATTGCCACTCGCCGGTCGCCGCGCTGGCCGAAGTGACGGGCGACCGGGTGCGGCTGCGCGCGGCGCTCTATAACGAAGACGGCAGCGCGCACGTCTCGGACGAAGCGGAGGGCCCGGCCGACGACGAGACGCTGGCGCCGCGGCTGGCGCGCACGCTACTCGATCGCGCGCCGGCCGAAATCCGCCAGCTGTTCGCGGGGTGACGCGCGCGATAGCGGTGCTGCGGCCCGAACCCGGCAATGCCGCGACCGTGGCGCTGCTCACCGCTGCAGGGCTGCAGGCGATCGCCCTGCCCTTGTTCGAGACCCGCGCGATCGACTGGACGCCCCCCGATCCGCGCAATCACGACGCCCTGTTGTTCACCAGCGCCAATGCGGTGCGGCTGGGCGGGCCTGATTTGGATCGGTTGGCGAGCTTGCCGGTTCTTGCCGTCGGCCCAGCGACTGCGGTGGCGGCGCGCAAGGCGGGATTCGCTGTGGCGCTGGTTGGCACCACCAATGCCGCAGCGGCAGCGGCCGAAGCAGCCTCGCTCGGCTATCGTCGGATCGTTCACGTGACAGGCCGCGATCACGTCTCGCCGGGCGGCGGCGTCACCTGTACGATTACGGTCTATGAAAGCACGCCCCGCCCGATCAGCGACGCGCGGATCGCCGACATCGACGGGGGCGTAGCGCTGCTCCATTCCGCGCGCGCCGCGGCGCGTTTCGCGGCGCTGGCTGCGGCTCGTCGCGACCGGATCGGCATCGCCGCGCTCAGTGAGGCTGTCGCCGTGGCCGCTGGCGAAGGTTGGGCGCGCGTCGCCATCGCCAGCGTCCCCACCGACACCGCCTTGATCGCCGCAGCGCAACAGCTGGCCGATTGACCCGAGTCGCGGGCGCGAGGATAAGCAGCCATGGCCACCGATGATCCCTTTTCGATAAGGCAGCCGCGCCGCCGTTCGCGCTGGACCGGCCCGCTCGTGCTGGCGGTGCTCGTTTTCGTTGCTGGGTTGGCGGCGATGGCGTTGATCGTGCGCTATGAAAGCGGGTGGCTTGCCTGGACTGGGATTACCGCCCCGACCGAGTCCGCGGCCGTCCGGCACATCGTAAGCGCACCGATCAATCCCAATGCCCCGCAGGTGCTCGGCGGCGCCGATTATGACGCACTCGCGGCGCGCGAGGCGACGCTGGCAGCGCGCGTTGCCGATCTCGAGGCCCGGATCGCCACCGTCGATACGCAAGCGACGGCGGCATCGGGCAACGCCACTAGGGCCGAAGGGCTGCTGATCGCCTTCGCCGCGCGCCGCGCGCTCGATCGCGGCCTGGGGCTCGGCTATATCGAAGGGCAGCTACGCGAGCGCTTCGGGGCCACCCAGCCGCGCGCCGTGGCGACGGTGATCCAGGCATCTCGCGCGCCGGTGACGATCGAGGATTTGCGGCTCGGGCTCGATTCGATCGCGCCCGACATCGTCAATAGCGGCACGCGCGATGCCTGGTGGCCGAGCCTGCGCAACACGCTGTCCAACCTGATCGTCCTGCACAAGGAAGGCACGCCGTCGCCGCGCCCGTCCGATCGGCTGACGCAGGCGCGTCACTTGCTCGAAGGCGGGCAGGTCGAGGCGGCGTTGGCCGAAATTTCGCAATTGCCCGGCGCCTCGAAAGCGCAGCGCTGGACGCTGGCGGCGCGCCGCTACATCGATTCGCGCCGCGCGCTCGACGTGATCGAAACCGCGGCGATCATCGGCCAGGCGTCGATCGCAGCGACCGCGCAGACGCCCGCGCGCCCGCCGAACTACGAGATCATCGAGCCGGACGCCGCCCCGACATCGAATTGAGGCGTCAGCGCAGCCGCTCGATCAGTGCCTGCGCACCGGCCGGGGCACGGACCTTGGCGCCGTTGATGAAGAACACGAATGTATCACGAGTGACTGTCGGCGCTTGCTCGGTGCTCGCGTAGGGCAGGCCATCCGGGCTGTCGCCCGCTGCCCAGCGCCGCGCCGTATCGCGCCATCTGTCGAGTTCGGCCGGCGCATAACCGGCGGGCTCGTCCTCGCGGGCATTTTCGAGCCGAGCGTAAACGAAATCGCCGGTGATGTCGGCAATCGCAGGATAATCGGCCGAATCGGCGTAAACGATCGCCACACCCGCGGCGCGCGCCATTGCGACGAATTCCGGCACCGCGAAGCTTTCGTGGCGGACCTGCACCGCGTGCCGCAACGCGACGCCGTCATGGCTCGCCGGCAATAAATTGAGAAAAGCGCCGAAATCCTCGACGTCGAATTTTTTGGTGGCCATGAACTGCCACAGCACCGGACCGAGCTTGTCGCCAAGTTCGACGATCCCTTGCCCGACAAAACGGGCGACCGATTCGCCGGCCTCGGCCAGCACCTTGCGGTTGGTGCAGAAGCGCGACGCCTTGACCGCGAACACGAAATTGTCGGGCGCCGTGGCCGCCCAGCCGGCAAAGCTCGCCGGCTTGAAGCTCGAATAATAGGTGCCGTTGATCTCGATCGCGGTGACCGCGCGGCTGGCGAATTCGAGCTCGCGCTTCTGCGGCCATTTGCCGGGATAAAATGATCCGCGCCACGGCTCGTAGGTCCAGCCGCCGATGCCGACGCGGATCATTCCTTGCTGTTTTGTCATGCAGCTTATTTAGTCAGTTCCTGCAGCCGCGCGATATGCTTCTGGACGATCGGAATCGCGGTCTTCGCCGCATCCTGCAGCGCGGGCGTGTCGCCGCTCGCCGCATAGCTCTGCATGAGCGCCAGCGCCTGCTGGTGCGCGGGCAGCTGCTGCGACAGATAAGCCTTGTCGAACGCATCGCCGCTAAGCTGCTTGAGCGTATCGAGCATCTGTTGCTGATCCGCGCTCAGCGTGGGGGGCGACACGGTGATGTCGGCCTTGGCGGCCGCTGCTTTGACACCGGCCGTCGTTTTGGCGTGATCGGTGATCATCATCTGCGCGAAATCTCGAACGTCCTTGTTCTTCGACGTATCGAGCGCGAGCTGCGAGGATTGCGTCTCATAGAGATCGCTGGCGGCGGCGGTTTTGATGACGCCGGCGGCGTCGGTTGGCGTCGCGGCGGGGGCTGCTGTGTTCGCTGCAGCCGGATCGGCCGCGACATCGTTGGCGGCCATATCGTTGGCCATCAGCGTATCATTCGCCATCATCACGTTGGAATTATTGCCGCTGTCGTTCGAAGGGGAGGAACAGGCGCTGAGCGCTGCGAGCGAAGCGGCGGTCGCGAAAGCAAGAACGCGCATAGGAACTCTCCTGGCTTGGACATCGTTGAACGGAAACCAAAGCGCAGGCGGGGAGAATGTTCCGGATCGGATGGTGGTCGGGCGCGTGGTCGGTTCCAGCATGGCAAAGCCATGCCGTCGGTCGCCGCTTATGCGGCGCCGTCCGGGGGCGTTGCTGGTCGCAAATTTGGCGTTGCCAAATTCTCGGCAACGCCCTGGAGCGGGCGAAGGGATTCGAACCCTCGACCCCAACCTTGGCAAGGTTACGCCTGTTAGAGTCTTGGCGGATCGGGAAGGCCTAAAAGCGTTGATCGATCCTCTTAAAACCATAGCTTTTTGAGCAAGTTGGACCTATCGTTCGTCTCTCTCGGGATCGGTTAGGATCGCCGCGTAACCCTCGCGCCGTAACCCCTAGCCGTAACCCCCGAACAGGAGAGCATGAATGGCCAGCACAGCGCCGAGCCAATCAGTCCAGCACAAATCGAGGCGTACCCGCCTTAGTTCACAGACGGTTGATGCGCTGCGCGCGCCCCCGGCCGGCCAGCGTCTTGAGGTCGCGGATACCGGTTGCGCGGGCCTGCGCCTCCGCGTCAGTGCCCACGGCGCGAAGACGTGGTCGGTCGTATACCGCGTCCGCGGCGAGGCTCCCGACGGGCGAAGCCGGGGCAAGCCGCGCCGCGCCTCGCTGGGCGCGTATCCGCACGTCGACCTGAATAGCGCGCGCGACCTTGGACGAACCGCTGTTCATCGGCGGCACGGAAGAACGCTGGAAGGAGGTTGAGAGCCGCAACCGGTGGCTCGTGCGAGAGCTGAGCGGGGACGGCTCGACGTGGAACTGTGACAGGCTGCTTAAGCTCTACGGCAGCATCAACGTGCCCGACGACAAGAAGCGGAAGGCCGGGCGCGTCCCACGCCAGACGCGCCTGATCGAGATGAACGACAGCGCCCACGCGCTCGCGGATTTCGGCGTGGTGGAAGCCCAGCCGACGCGGGCCGCGGGTGCGGCCCCGGCCGTCGAGCGCGGCGATGTGCGCCGCCTAGCCCACCCCGACGAGCTGGCGGAATGGGGCATAGGCGAAGCCGACCGGCTGCGGATGCTGATCGTGCAGGGCCGCGACCCCGACAAGTTCGATGGCGATCGTTCGCGTGTCGTGTTCGACCTGTGCTGCCACCTGCATCGGCGCGGCGTTCCTGCCGCGCTGATCGTCGGCATCATCAGCGACCCGGCTTGGCCCATTTCCGAGCATGTGATCGACAAAGGCAAGGGCAACGTTCTCGATTACGCTTGGCGGCAGGTCGAGCGTGCGGTTGAAGAGGTTGCGGCGGAGGGCGAGCCATTCCAGACCGATAAGGACGGCAAGCCCTACGCCAACCAGCACAACATCAGATTGGCGCTGTCCAAGCTGGGCGTGCGCGTGCGTTACGATCGCTTTGCGGACCGCGCGGCACTTATCGGGCTGGACGGCTTCGGCCCGCACTTGGACGACGCGGCCATGACGCGCATGCGTCTCCGAATCGACGAGGAACACAAGCTCAAGATCGGCAAAGAGTTCTTCTGCGACGTGGTGGAGGACGCCGCGCGTCGGGACGACTTCCACCCCGTGGTTGACTATCTCGACGGACTGACTTCGGATGGCATAGCTCGGCTGGACGGCTGGATGAATGCCTACTTCCAAGCCGACGACAGCGAATATACGCGGCACGTCGGCACCATCATGCTGGTCGCGGCCGTGCGGCGCGTTCGCCAGCCGGGGTGCAAGTTCGACGAGATGGTCGTGCTGGAGAGCGAGCAGGGCAAGGCGAAGTCGAGCGCGCTCGCCGTTCTCGCCGTGCATGAAGATTGGTTCAGTGACGACCTGCCCCTAAACGCGGAAGCGAAACTGGTAATCGAGCGCACGCAGGGGCGCTGGATCATCGAGGCTGGCGAGCTGAAGGGCATGAGTCCCAAGGGCGTCGAACACCTCAAGGGGTTCCTGTCGCGGCGGCGGGACAGCTCGCGGATGGCGTATGGTCGGCTGACACGCGACGCGCCGCGGCACTTCATCGTGGTCGGCACGACCAACGATGACAGATACCTCGTCGATAACACGGGAAACCGCCGGTTCTGGCCGGTGCGGGTCGGCGACATCGACCTCGACGCGCTGGCACGCGACCGCGACCAGCTATGGGCCGAGGCGGCGGCGCGGGAGGCGGCGGGCGAGAGCATCCGCCTCGATCGCGCGTTGTGGCAGGCCGCTGCCCTCGAACAAGACGAACGTCGAACGGTTGATCCGTTCGTGGCTCCGCTGGCGGACGTGTTCCGCGGCCTGCAAGGCAAGGTTCGCAGTAGCGACGTCTGGCAGGTGATCGGCACGCCAATCGGGCAGCGGACGCCTGAGCAAGAGCGGCGGCTTGGGGTCGCCATGCGCGATCTCGGGTTTGAGCGGACGCAGGCGCGTTTCGGCGGTGACCCCGAGCACTGTTACCGGCGCGGCGACGAAGTCGAGCGAAAGCGGCGCATCCTGACGCTCCGGGTACCGGACGAGAACGGCGTTGGCGGCGCTTGGGAGGCCTACCTTGAGGGCGATGACCTGCCCGGCCGGCAAGCGGCGTTGAGCCTTGACCCCGGTGACGGCCCGTATTGAGCCGTAACCCCAGGTGGCTGGTCGGCGTAATGGTGTGGGGTTACGGCTAAGCGCCAGAAAATGTGGCGTTTTGTCTGGCCGTAACCCCACTTACGGCCCGTAACCCCATATTCCCTAACCCTGCAGCAGAGCCCAGCGCGGTGGCGCTGCCCCGTCCCCTCTTTCCTTACCTGTTTAGAGAGGGGGGTTACGAGGGGTTACGGCTCCGAGATGGGCGGAAATCATGGGTTTTCGCGTAACCCCACGGGGTTACGATTGCCGAACTGTGGGGTTACGCTGGTGCGCTGGATGTGGAGCGCTTGGCGCGGTGACGCATCGCCGAACCGCTTCTTCCGGTGCGCCTACGCGCGCGGGCGCGACAGCCGGAAGGGCAGCTTAACCTCCAACAGGTCCAGCCCTGTCGTCGTAGATGCTCGGTTTTCGTGGATTTGTCTGGTCTAGCTCCGTGCGAGGGTTACGGGAGGGGGCTGCCTGCCGGGTTTCCGAGCCTATCCCACGCCTCCTCGTACTCCGGCAGGGCGTAGGCCTTGGGCTGTAGCCAGAACGAGACCTTGCCGTTTGCCGGGCTGACGCCCCGGTGGGCAAGGGCCTTCACCTCGTCCAGTGTAAGGACGTAGCAGGTCGGCATGGCGGTGTTCGCCCGGATGGTGATGATCCACCAAGGGGAACGGAGAGTGTCCAGCGATCCGCCCAGCGGCACCGGGTCGCGCTTCGACAGGGCCTTGGACTGGATGGGCAGGACCGTCGCCTCGTCGTCGCTGGCGGCGTAGAGATCAGCGCCCCTCGCATTCCGCACCGTGGGCATGACGTGCCAGCCGCGCCGGGAGAGCTCCCGCGCGACGTGATACAGGCCAGCGTTGCCGGTCAGTTGATGGCGCAAGCGCTTCCCCTTTCGTCACGCGCCTTGTGACACAGACGAGGCAGCGGTTGCACCATCTTTGACGGTCGTTGCCTTGGGCGCGCCACGGCCGCCCTGCGGGGAAAGGGGGACGAATACCGCCCCTTCGCCCAACCGCGTCGTCGCGGCTGTCTGTCTCTGCGACTGCTGGGGCACCGGCGCACAGTGCCGGACAATCGCAAGGACAAGACCAATGCAAACACCAACCGACTTCACCGCCCCGCTCGGGCGCTTCGAGGATTGGAACATCACGCGACCGGCGGCCATCTACATTATGAGGGAGTTCGCCCGTGGGCACTTGCAGGACGAGGGTGAACGTTTCGGCGGCTTCGTCGCTGCGAGCGCTGGGCTGGACATAGCAGTGATCGCCGATGAGGGGCGCTCGCCGATAGATACGATCGCGGGCATCCTTCAAAAAGTCGGCCAGCTTGCGGCTTACCTCCAGACAACAGCCCCCACCGAAGAATAGGCGGCCGCTCTTCGTACCATTGTCAACACCGCTGAGGGTTGGAAGATTTGACAGTATCCGCGCCAGCTTTGGCCGGCGCGGATTCCTACTTCTTTTCCTTAACCCATTCGACCTTCCCGGGGTGCTTGTCCGCGTAGTCCTTCTTCGTAAAGCGCCCCGTATCGACGTGGTGAGGTTGTGCCTTATTCCAATCGTGCTTCTTTGTATCGCTGCTCATCGTTCTACTCCAATGCGGTCAGTATTGCCGCAAGAGGGAGAATGATTAGCCTGCCCCAATATGCAATCTTCACCTTTAGTCCATAGCCGAACCGTGGCTTAATAGCGGTCAGCCGTGGGAGACGGGCGAGTTTCTCGGCTCCTATAGTAGAAACCGCGCTGCTGATGGCGAGTCGTCGATCTGCTTAATTCAGAAATTGGACCGACTTAGGCCTCGCCCACTGTCCGCCTCGACTAAATGTAGTTCTTCTGGCGTGCTGTAACTAGCGCTTAGATCGCTTCAGGAGCTCTACGGTTAAAGCTTTCGCAGCTTCGGTTATGGTTTCCAAAGGGCGTGTTCTACAATAATTGGAAACCCAGCCGACTGTCGCCGGAACGTCGGTTCCGTCAAGCAAATCAACAGCGTTTTGTGACGCCAAAACGGCGTTCTCGCCGGAGAGAAATCCGCCGAGCCAAGATTCCGCAGCCAAAAAGCGAATCTGTGATTCGCCATCGTTAGAATGCTCGTCTGCTGTCCATGACCCACAGGTTGTAAATCCGAAACCCATAACTTGACCGGGCTTCTGCATACCCGCCGCAATTGCCAGCGCCAGCGCGATCATTCAAATTCCCCTTCTACCTCGCGCCCGACTATCCCGATGATCTCGGCGCACCAGCTCCTAGAACCCTATTGCGAGCGGGAGTTAGGCCAGTGATGCCCTCTCGCCATCATAAGGCTGCGGCTTAGGCGGGGATAACACAAGCCTTAACCGGCGCGCTCGCACCGGTAGCCGGCTATCGTTGCTGCATGGCAAACGGAGTCCCCCTCTCGGCCGAGCGCAAGGCGGCATTCCTTGTCGAGCTGTCCCGCCACGGCATCGCCAACCGCGCCGCCCGCGCCGCCTCCCCGCACAGCGACAGCCCGACGGGCTGCCTCTCAACCTTCGCCGACGAGCGCCAACGCGATCCCGCGTTCGCCGCAGCTTGGGCCGAGGCAATCGGGGAGGCGCACGCTGAGATCGAGCACGAAATCTACCGCCGCTCGACGGAAGGATATGACGAGCCGGTCTTCGGCGGTCGATACAAGGAACAGGTCGTCGGCACCGTCCGCAGGTACAGCGACCGCCTTCTCGAATTGCGCGCCCGGGCGGTGCTGCCCGCCTATCGTGACGCCGCCGCGCTCAACGTGAACAAGCGCGTCACGCACGACGTCGATGTCGGGCTGTTGGGCAACGCGGTCGCCAGCGTCGCGATGAAGCTCGCCCATACCTTCCAGCCCGCGAACCTTATCGACGCGACGCCCGCGGTGACGCTGGATGAATAGCGACGCCGCCCTCGACGAGCTGGCGTTCAGCGTCGGGTTGCGGCTTATCGGCCCGGACGAACGCCGCCGGTTGCGCATCGCGCTTGGTCGCGATCCCGCGCAGGCCGGCCATCCGGGATTCGACATCGAGGCCGTCGAACGGCTTGACGACCTCGCCACCGGTCGCCGCATCCCGAACACCTTGCAGGACCGCATGGACCTCAAGCGCATCGAGCGCGAGCGTGCGGAGCCGCCCTTCTCGGCGGCGTTCTGGGCGATGCGCGCCGCCGACCTCGCAAGGTCGGGATTCAGTGCCGAGGCGGCCCGCCTGATCATCGCGGAGGTCCGCAAGCGCGTCGAGACCGGCACCACCACCATCACAGAGGGAGTCGAGCATGTTGGGCAGTCTGAAGCGGCGTAAGATCGCCCGTGAACGTGAGGAGTCGGTGCCCGAGCGCGCCCGCGCCGCGCGCGATTTCGTCACCGCAATCCGCGAGGCCGAGGCCGCGCTTGAAGCGATGAAGGCAGCCAACGACCGGCTCTATCAATCCGACGTCCAGAGCGAGCGGGCGGCACTGAAAGAGTTGCGCCGAACGCGCGAGCGGATGTTCGCATTCATGCTGGCGAAGGAAGTCACGGCCGAGGCACCGCGGCTGACGCGGGCGCTCAACGTTCGCGTCGCGCCAACGCAGGTCATGCCGTTCATCGACTACATCGCTCACACCTCGGCGCTCGACCTGCGCGCGGTCGGCGACGGCACTCAGGGAGACCAGTCATGAGCATTCCGCGGCGTGGTGATACTGTATCCTCTTCGAACTGTTGCCAACGCTAAGGGGAGTTGGTCGGCTTTGTCGCGAAAGAGATGCTCCGCCAAAGCGTAGTCGATCGACCGCATGGCGAAGGCTGATAATGCGGTTACTGGTTTCGCGTCCTTCGCCGTTAAGCGCTTCACGGAAGTATGTGTGAATTGATTTAGATAAAGAAAACCACCGTGTGGCAGGGAGTCTGCCAACGGCGGCAGATAGACCGCGCGGCTGACTCGTCTTGCAGCAAGATTGCCTAGAAAGGTCGTAAGCGCGTTGTCTGAATATCCCGCCTCCGCGGCCATCTCGACCAACGCGTCTAAGCGCCTAACAGGGCAAACCAGCGCAAGATCATTGAGCAATCGCTGGTTGTCCTGATCGAGATCACATTCGTGCGAAAGGACGAGGACTAGCCCTGCCCACGCCACAAATCGGTCTTCGTCCGGCTGATATGCGGGAAATTCTACATCAGCTAGACCTAGGCCAGCGCCGAGGGCCAATCCGTCGGGCGTGCCATAGAATGTCCCAGGATCATCCCGAGCTGCGGCCGCTGCGATAGAATGTGCCTCGGCTATATCCACGTGGTTAGAGAGCGTAACGCCGCTCGAAATCCCGCGACATCGACGAGTAGATGATCTTCTCTAGCTCCGGGCTAACCTCAACCGGCATTGAGCTAAGCTCAATCACGGGCGCCAAAATTCGAACCGTCTGAACCGCCTGCGGGGTCGGCGAGTACGAATACGGAGGAACGGCACCGCTTGCGCCCACTGACGCATAAGCGAGAGCCGAGGCGGCGGAAATAACCAGTGCCGGTTCCATGCTCATTCCTCTTTCAGTTTCTCAATCTGTGCGTCCGAAAACAAACCAAAGAAGGCCGTTTTCTCGGCGTCGTGCGCTTTCTCTACCCAATCAAAAACCCTCTCGGGCTCAGTCCTACCTAAAGCGCGCGTCGTAAAGATATCTATATCTACGAAGGCAGCGCATTCGGTTGGCAGGTTAGGCCCGCTTACGAAACTGGGAGTTGCCAATGAAATCGTTCCTTGGCTTTCAGAGTCGACCTCGAAGCGGTGCGAAACGACCATCTCCGAATTTACCTGTTTCCCCCCGAGCTCGGCCCTAAACTGCAAGTCCGAAATCCGATTGACCCCGTGATGAGGCGTAATGGCATTGATATACCGCAGTCCTAGCCGCGATATATATACGTCACGAACTGCCTCAAACAATGTCTCAATCATCAGCTTAAGGCGCTCGGAAAGCGCGTCCCAGCCGGGATATGGAGCTACCACGTGAAGCGAGATCACATGTGAACCGATCTTAACTAACTCTCCGGGCGACGGGCTCGCCATTTGGAGGGTTGGTTGGAACCGAAGATTTTCGTCGGCTTCTCGCGCCTCGGCTGGAATTCCCGAGATCGGTAATCTGCTTACGCTATACCCTTCGAAAAGCGCAGCGGAAGCGAGACGTCCCACCAAAACTTCGCCAACCTGCTTGGTGTCGAAGCGAATCTCTAGGAGCGCTTCCAAGATAGCGTCGCGCGACAGCTTTTTGGGAAGTTCGCCCATACCCGGCCCTTGAATCACAGATGATGTTCCGAGTCTAGCTTAGTGGTGATAGTCGCAGCGCGATAGGGTTTCCGGCTGCTCAGCGAATACGTCCCCTGCGCTTGCCGCCCCGAGGCACGTAACCCGCGGCGTAACCCCGAAGGGAAAACTAATCTCGAAAAACTGGAGCGGGCGAAGGGATTCGAACCCTCGACCCCAACCTTGGCAAGGTTGTGCTCTACCCCTGAGCTACGCCCGCTCTGGCGCCGGTCCGTCGCGATGGACCCGGGTAAGGCGGCGGCTGTTAGCATCGGCTCTTGGGGTCGGCAAGCCCTATCGCGGCATCAAAAGGGTTGGCTTCACGAGGCCCGAGCCCACATAAGGCCGGTAACCGCCACTCACAGGAGCACGCATTGGCCACGCTTGGAATGAGCCCTGCCGAAAAGGAAGCGATCGAGACCTTCCGGAGCGACGTCGTCGAGCCGTCGATGACGCGCCTCGTCATCATCGATTTCTGGGCGGAATGGTGCGGGCCGTGCAAGGCGCTGTCGCCGGTGCTGGAAAAGGTCGCGACCGATTACGCCGACAAAGGCGTGCTGCTCGCCAAGATCGATACCGACAAGAACCAGTTCATTGCCGCGCAATTTCAGATCAAGTCGATCCCGACGGTCTATGCGATGTTCCAGGGGCAGCTGGTCGGCGATCTGACCAGCGCGCGAACCGAATCGGCGCTCAAGGCGATGCTCGATCAGTTGCTCGGCCAGCTGCCGATCGAAAGCGAGGCGAAAAGCGCCGAGGCCGAGCTTGAGCCACTCATCGAGATGGGCGAGCAGGTTTTGGCGCAAGGTGATGCGACGCGCGCGCTTTCGGTGTTCGAACAGCTCTCCGAGATGGCGCCGGCGCATCCCGCCGTGGCGTCCGGCCTGATTCGCGCGCTGGTCGCCGCAGACCGCGACGACGATGCGGCGGCGGCAATCGCGGCATTGCCCGACGAGTTGGCCAAGCTGCCCGAAATCGAGCGTGCCAAATCCGCTCTGGCGCTGAAGCAGGAGGCGCAGCCGGTCGACGATCTCGCCGGGCTCGAGGCCGAGGTGGCGGGCAAGCCCGACGATCTCGACGCGCGCTACCGTCTCGCCGGCGGGCAAATGGCGGCGGGCGATCGCGACGGCGCGGCGGACAATCTGCTGGCGATCATCGCCGCCGAGCGCGATTGGAACGAGGGCGCGGCGCGCGATCGGCTGCTCAAGCTGTTCGACGTCACAGGGCTCGAAAATCCGTGGGTGGCGGCGCAACGCCGGCGCCTATCGGCCGTGCTGTTCGGATGACGACACGGCTTTCCGTGTTCCCGCTGCCGGGGGCTTTGCTGTTCCCGGGGATGCACTTGCCGCTGCATATCTTCGAGCCGCGCTACCGGGCGATGATCTCCGACGCGATGGCGCGCGATCGCCGCATCGGCATGATCCAGCCGCGCCCGGGGCAGCGGCCAAGCGATGCGCCGGCGCTGTTCGAGATCGGCTGCGTCGGCAAGATCGCCGAGTTCGAAGCGCTCGACGATGGCCGCTACAATCTGGTGCTCCACGGCGTCTCGCTGTTCCGCGTCACCGGCGAACTCGACGTGACGACGCCGTTCCGTCAGGTCGAGGCCGAACTCATTGCCCGGCCGAGCGAACAGGAAGTGCTGGCGCTCAGCGAGCGCGCCGCGCTCGAGCTCGAATCACGGCGTTTCGCTGACGCGCAGGGCTATGCGGTCGATTGGGACGCGGTCGGCCGGCTTGATGACGAGGCGCTGGTCAACGGCATTGCGCAGATCGCGCCGTTCGACGTCGCGGCGAAACAGGCACTGCTCGAAGCGCCCGCGCTCGATAACCGCGCCGAGCTGCTCGTCCAGTTGATGCAATTCTTCGGTCGCCATGACGGCGAGGACTCGGTGACGCTGCAATGAGCGCCCCGCTCGATCCGTGGCTGCTGTCGATCCTGGTCTGCCCGGTGACGCGCACGCCGCTGCGCTATGACGCGGCCGCACAGGAGCTTATTTCGGAAGCGGCGCGGCTCGCTTATCCGATTCGCGACGGCGTGCCGGTGATGCTGGCCGAAGAAGCTCGACCGTTGGAGGAGGCCAATGAGGCGAACAAACAAGGGTCGCGCTGGCGGAGCGGCGATGATGGTATGGCTGTTCTTCGCCAATCTGTTCGAGCCCAGCAAGGCCGCGGCGATCGAACATATCCAAAAGCACGACCAGATCGGTGACGCCGTTGAAAGGGGCGCAGCGACCGGGCCTGCCCATACGCGCTAAACCGGCTCGCCCTGTAACAACCGCGGCAGTTCGCCGCTTTCGCCGCGGGCTTCGGCCATGAAACGTTCCTTGAGCGGCGGGATCCGATCGACCGCCGAGATGCCGAAGCGGCGAATCGCGCTCGCCGCCTGGCCGGGAATGCCGAACAGCCGGGTCAGCCCGTCGGTCGCGGCGGCGACCATCAGCGTGTCGAGACCGCGCCACCGCTGATAATGCGCGAGCACCTGTGGATCGCCGAGATCGAGACCGAGCCGCTTGCCTTCGACGAGCACCTGCACGAGTGTCGCGACATCGCGAAAGCCGAGATTGAGGCCCTGACCGGCGATCGGATGGATGCCGTGCGCCGCATCCCCGACCAGCGCGAGGCGATCGGCGGTGATCCGTGCGGCATGGTGGAAACCGAGTGGGTAGCTCGCGCGCGGCGCCAGATTGGACAGCGCGCCCAGGAAGCCGCCCATGCGCTTCTCGGCTTCGGCCAGGAAACCGCGATCGGAAAGCTTGAGCATGCCGGTGCCGTCCTTGGCGTGCACGCTCCAGACGATCGCCGAGCGGTGGCCGGCGGCATCGTCGGGCAGCGGCAGTAGCGCGAACGGCCCGCTGGGGTAGAAAATTTCATAAGCAACATTGTCATGCGGCTGTTCGTGATTGAACGCGCTGATGATCGCGGCGTGATCATAGGACCAGCGCGCCACAGTGATGCCGGCAGCCTCGCGAGTCGGCGAGTTGCGCCCCTCGGCAGCGATCAGCAGCGGCGCAGTGACGACCGCGCCGTCGTCGAGCGTCGCGGTGACGCGCGGTCCGCTGCGATCGACGGCGACGGCGCGGCGTTGCATGCGCAGATCGACGCCGGGCGCGGCCTCCGCTGCTGCAAAGATCTCGCGGCGCAGCAGGCGGTTCTCGTACATCGTGCCGAGCGCATCGTCATCGGCGGCGGGAATGAAATCGAGCTTGCCAGGCGAAAGCCCGTCGCTCACGCGAATGTGGCGGATCGCACAGCCTTGCCCCGCGATCCGCGCACCGACACCGATCGCATCGAGCATGCGCCCGCTGGCGCTCGCCACCGCCGAAGCGCGGCCGTCGAAGCTTGCCGCCAGCATCACCGCCGGATCAGCGGGATCGACGACGATCGCGCTGAGGCCATTGGCATCGAGCGCCACGGCGAGCGCGCCGCCGACCAGCCCGCCGCCGAGAATGAGGACATCTGCCTGGGTCATGGACGCCGATGTAGAACGTCGGGCGCTCGGCGAGAAGCACCTTCCGTCGCCATCGCTGCTGACGGACGAAGTGACAGCGATGGCTGGAATACCGTGCCGTCTTGACGGCGGACTCGCCAAAGACGATGATTCCAGAACATCCAGCGTACATTCGGGGGTTATGATGGCGAGCCGGGCGCAGCCGTCGATGTGGCGGCAGACGGTCAAGGCAGGCGCAGTGCGCAGCGGCGCGATGTTCGGCGCGGTGGCGCTGCTCGTGGCGACGCTGCTGATCGCGATCGCGCTGGCGAGCTATCACTCGGGCGATCCCTCGCTCGACACCGCCGCGGGCGGGCCGGCGAAGAATCTGCTCGGCGCGCCGGGCGCGGCGATCGCCGATCTGCTGCTCGCCCTGGCGGGGCCCGCGATCGCGCTGCCGCTGCCGCTCGGGCTGATCTGGGGCGGCCGCTTGTGGCGCGATCGACCGGTCGGCGATTGGCGGCGGATGCTGCGCGGGACGCTGATCGGGATCGTGCTGCTGGCCACCGCGATCGCTTTTATTTCCGATTCGGCGGTAATGACGCTGCCGGCGGGGTGGGGCGGGCTGGTCGGGCTCGGCCTGACCTCGGCGCTCGATTGGGCGATCGGCTTCATCGGCGATCCCACCGCGATCACCTGGACCGAGCGCGGCGTCGGCCTTGTCGCAGGACTTGCCGGACTGGTGGTATGGCTACGCAGCCTCGATCTGTCGCTGAGCGAGCGGGACTGGTTTACCCGCACCGAACGGCTGACCGACCAGCGCGAGAATGACGTCGTCGCGTTTGCCGACGACGGCGAGCGCGAGCCGCTCCGCCGCCCCGCACCGCGCCCGGTGGCGGTACCCGAAAATCGGCCGGCGCCGGTTATAGCCGATCGCACGATCGCGCCGTCGATCGCCAAGCCCAAGGTGACACAGGCATCGCTCGACCTGCGCGACGACTATCAGCTTCCCCCGCTCGACTTGCTGACCCCCTCGCCGCCGTCGCCCAACGCGGCGATCGACAAGGCCGCGCTCGAGCGCAACGCGCGTTTGCTCGAGAGCGTGCTCGATGATTTCAACGTGCGTGGCGCGATCGTCGAAGTGCGGCCGGGCCCGGTCGTGACGATGTACGAGCTCGAGCCGGCGAGCGGCATCAAGGCAAGCCGCGTGATCGCGCTGGCCGACGACATCGCCCGCAACATGTCGGCGATTTCCGCGCGCGTCGCGACGATCCCGGGGCGCAGCGTCATCGGCATCGAACTGCCCAACGTGAAGCGTGAGCCGGTCAGCCTGCATGAGCTGGTCGCGTCGCAGAGCTTCGAGGACCAGGCGGCGCAATTGCCGATCATCCTCGGCAAGAACATCGCCGGCGATCCCGTCATCGCCGATCTTGCGCCGATGCCCCATCTGCTGATCGCCGGCACGACCGGATCGGGCAAATCGGTCGGACTCAACTGCATGATCCTGTCGCTGCTTTACCGGCTTCGCCCCGATCAGTGCAAAATGATCATGATCGATCCCAAAATGCTCGAACTGAGCATGTATGAGGACATTCCGCACCTGCTCGCGCCCGTGGTCACCGAGCCGGCCAAGGCGGTGCGCGCCTTGAAATGGGCGGTCGAGCAGATGGAGGACCGCTACCGGATGATGGCCTCGGTCGGGGTGCGCAGCCTTGCCGGGTTCAACGACAAGGTCCGCGCCGCCAAGGCCAAGGGCAAGCCGCTCGGGCGCAAGGTGCAGACCGGCTATCATCCCGAGACCGGCCAGCCGGTCTATGAGGAGGAGCAGCTCGACTATCAGGTGCTGCCGCAAGTCGTGGTGATCGTCGACGAGCTCGCCGATCTGATGATGACCGCGGGCAAGGAAGTCGAATTCCTCATCCAGCGGCTGGCGCAGAAAGCGCGCGCCGCGGGCATCCACCTGATCATGGCGACGCAGCGCCCCTCGGTCGACGTCATCACCGGCGTGATCAAGGCCAATCTGCCGACGCGGATCAGCTTCCACGTCACCTCGAAGATCGACTCGCGCACGATCCTGGGCGAACAGGGCGCCGAGCAGCTGCTGGGCAAGGGCGATATGCTCTACATGCCCGGCGGCAAGCAGATCGCGCGCGTCCACGGCCCGTTCGTCAGCGACGAGGAAGTGCAGGCGGTGGCCAATCATTGGCGCTCGCAGGGAGCACCCGATTACATCTCGTCGGTCACCGAGGAGCCCGAGGAAAGCTTCGCACTCGACGGCGCGCCCGATGGCGAGGATTCACCCGAGGAACAGCAATTCCGATCGGCGTGCCAGCTGGTCGCGGAAAGCCAGAAGGCATCGACCTCATGGCTGCAGCGGCAATTGCGCATCGGCTATAATTCCGCCGCGCGCCTCATCGAGCGGATGGAAAAGGAAGGGTTCGTCTCCAAACCCGACCATGTCGGGCGCCGCGAAGTGCTGATGGATCGCGACGGCCGCCCGCTTTGATCCCGGCAACCAAAGCTGAACGGCGTCGTTCCGCCGGGTTCACCATGCGTTCAATGCGGCCCTGTAATGACCGCTGTCCAACGACCAGGAGATCGCCCTCGTGACTGCCCGTTTCGCTCTGTTGCTTTTCGTCGCGCCTGCGGCGCCGGCCGTATTCGTCGTGCCGGCCGCAGCGATCGCCGCGCCCGCCAGCGACGATCTCGCGCTGGTGCAGCAGCATCTGCGATCGGTGAAGAGCATGACCGCGAATTTCACGCAGACCGATCGCAGCGGCAAGACGCTAACCGGCACGCTGACGCTCAAGAAGCCGGGCAAGATCCGTTTCCAATATCAGCAAGGCGTGCCGATCCTGATCGTGGGCGACGGCAATTCGCTCAATTTCATCGATTATTCGGTCAAGCAGGTGTCCCGCTGGCCGATCGGCAATTCGCCGCTGGGCGTGCTGATTGATCCATCGAAGGACATCAGCAAATACGCCCATGTCGTGCCGGGCGGCGATCCGCGAATCGTCTCGATCGAGGCGAGCGACCCAAAGCATCCCGAGTTCGGCCGCATCACGATGGTGTTCGCCCGCAATCCCAGCGCGCCGGCCGGACTGATGCTGCAAGGGTGGGTTTCGCTCGACGCGCAGAACAACCGCACATCGATCCGGCTGTCGAATCAGCGCTTTAACGGCTCGGTATCCGACAATACGTTCCGCTGGAACGATCCACGCCCGAATTCGGCGCGACACTGACGAAGTCATTCATATTGGCGACAGGTTTGCGGGCCTAATACGGCCCTCGCGGATTTGGGGCGTTCGGGATTTTCCCCCTGTTACCCGGGCTCAACCCCAATTCCCGCCTGCGTGACGAACGCTAGGTTGGCCCTCGCTCCATGCCCCCGGAGCGGGGGCCTTTCCTTTTTCTAGCACGACCGCTTGAAGGTCTCCCCGCACTGGCGCGGTCGCGGCGTGGTGGCTACATGCTCGCAGCATGGCCGACACGCTCAAAATCGTTTCCTGGAACATCAATTCGGTGCGCTTCCGCATTGAGATCGTCGAGCGGTTCCTTAAGGAAGCACAGCCCGACGTCCTGTGCCTGCAGGAAACCAAAGTGATCGACGGCGATTTTCCGCAGGCTGCATTCCGCAAGCTTGGGTACAAGCATATCGCTCTTCATGGCCAACGAATGCACCACGGCGTCGCGATCATTTCGCGGCTGCCGTTGGTGGAAGACGACCGTTTAGACTGGCAGGCCAATCGCGAAGCGCGGCATATCGGCGTGCGGCTCGAGAACGGCATGCGTGTCGAAAACGTTTACGTCCCCGCCGGTGGCGACATCCCCGATCGCACGTTGAATCCCAAGTTCGGCCAGAAACTCGATTTCGTCGAACGGATGACGCGTTGGTCCGAAACGCTCGATGTGCCGACGCTGCTGGTCGGCGATTTCAATATCGCGCCGCTGCCGAGCGATGTTTGGGGGCACAAGCAGCTGTTGAAAGTGGTCAGCCATACGCCGATCGAGGTCGATGCGTTGGCGGCGCTCAGAGACTCCAACAGCTGGGTCGATCTCGGCCGCCATTTCCATCCCGCGCCGGCGCGCCTCCATACGTGGTGGAGCTATCGCTCGGCCGATTGGACCAAGAACGATCGCGGGCGGCGGCTCGATCACATGTGGGCGACCGCCGATGTCGCCGCGGGGGCAGTGTCCCACACCGTGTTCGAGGACTGTCGAAGCTGGCTCAAGCCGTCCGATCACGTGCCGATCATGACCGAATTTGTCCAATGACCGACGCGGATACCGATCCGCGCGCCGCCGCCCGCGCGATCGACGCAGTGCGGCGCGGCTGGCCGGTGACGCTGCGCGGCGATGGCGAGTCGCTAGCGCTGTTGGCGATCGAGACCGCCGATCCGGCTCGGCTCGCCGCGTTCGATCCCGGCCGTGAAGCGCCGATCTTGTTGTCGGCGGGGCGGGCGGCGACCCTCAAGCTGGCCAACCAGCGCGAGGCGGCGATCCCCGATTCGCCGGTGATGATCGAGCGCGCGCCGTGGCTCGACATGGCGACGGCAACCGCGCTCGCCGATCCGCAACTCGATCTCGCGACGCCGTTGAAGGGTCCCTTCCGCGCGGTTCCCGTCCCGCCCGGCGGGCTCGCGGCGGCGGCGCTCCAGCTCGCCCGAATCGCCGGGATTCTGCCGGCTTTCTTCGCGCTGCCCGGCGGCGGCGGCGATACCGTGCTGACCCCCGCCGACATCGCGGCGCATGAAGATGCGACGCGGCTGACGATCGCGGCGCGCGCGCGGCTGCCGGTGGCGGGGGCTGAAGACGCCGAAATCGTCGCGTTTCGCACGCCGGAAATGCCCGGCGAGCATGTCGCGCTGCTGATCGGCCAGCCCAACGGCCAGCCGCCGCTCGTCCGGCTCCACAGCGAATGCCTGACCGGCGATGTGCTGGGCAGCCTCAAATGCGATTGCGGGCCGCAACTCCACGCCGCGATTCGCGAAATCGAGGCGAGCGGCTGGGGAATATTGCTCTATTTGCGCCAGGAAGGCCGCGGCATCGGGCTGATCAACAAGCTGCGCGCCTATGCGCTGCAGGATCAGGGATTCGACACGGTCGACGCCAACACGCGGCTGGGCTTCGCGATCGACGCGCGTGACTTTGCAGTGGCGGCGCGGATGTTGCTGTTGTTGGCGCAGGATCGGATTCGGTTGCTGACCAACAACCCGGCGAAGGTCGCGGGGCTCGAAGCGGCGGGGATCGACGTTATCGAGCGCGTTCCGCACCATTTGCCGGCCAATCGACATAATGAGCGCTATCTGGCGACCAAACGCGATCGCACCGGGCATCAGCTCTAAACGCGCGCCGAAGTTGGCGCCTTGCGCAGGTGCGTGATTCCGATTCAGCGAACATACCGAGTGCGGTCAGCCGACCAGCAGGCGGGCAACTTCGGCGAAATCGGTGGCGATGGCATCGACGCCGATCGCGCGCAGACGATCGGCGTGATCGGGGGCACAGTGGCTCCCGGCGACCAAGCCGATGACATAGCCGCCCGAGGCGACGGCCGCGGTCGCCCCGACCGGCGAATCCTCGATGATCGCGGCGCGCTCGATCGGCACGCCGAGCGCGGCGGCGGCGTGGTGATAGATGTCGGGCGCGGGCTTGCCGTTGGCGACATGCTCATGCCCGCTGAAGATCATGTCCCCGAAATCGGCGCGCAGCCCGAGGTGATCGAGATGCGTCTCGATCCAGCGCACCGTGCTCGACGAGGCGATCGCGCGCGGCAACGCAGGCGGCAGGCTGCGGACGAAGGCGATCGCGCCGCCGACGGGATCGATGCCGTCGGCGAGCACGCGCGCGTCTTCCTCGGCGCGGGCGGCGTGAAACGCATCGGGCAGCGTCCGCCCGATCCGCGCCTCGACTGCCGCAATAAAGTCGTCGCCCGCTAGTCCCATGAAATGGCGCATCGATTCCTCGACGCTGGTGGGATGGCCGAGCGCCGTCAGCGTGCGCGCGATCTGAGCATTGCCGGCATATTCGCTTTCAAGCAGTACGCCGTCGAAATCGAAAATAACGGCATCGAACCGGATCGGCGCCAAGACGGCGGCCGGCGGCGCGGTCATGCCCGTTCGCCGAACAGCGCAGAGCCGACGCGAACATGCGTCGCGCCGAGCGTCACCGCAGTTTCGTAATCGCTCGACATACCCATGCTGAGTGCCGACACGCCCTCGTCGCGCGCGAGCTTGGCGAGCAGCGCGAAATAGGGCGCGGGCTCGAGCTCGGCGGGCGGGATGGCCATCAGCCCGGCGATCGGCAGATCGGCGTCGCGCGCCTGGGCCAGCAGCGCCGGCAGATCGGCGATGGCGACGCCGCCTTTTTGCTGCTCCGCGCCGATGTTGACCTGAATGAAGCACGCCGGCCGCTTGCCGACTTTGTCGATCGCCTTGCCGAGCGCGGTGACGAGCGAGGCGCGATCGACCGAATGGATCGCATCGAACAGCGCAACGGCGTCTTCGGCCTTGTTCGATTGAAGTTGCCCGATGAGGTGAAGCACGATGCCCGGCGTCGCACCCTGCAAGGCCGGCCATTTCGCCTCGGCTTCCTGCACGCGATTCTCCCCGAACACGCGCTGGCCTGTGGCGATCAACGGCACGATCGTCTCGGGCGGATGCGTCTTCGAGACCGCGATCAGCGTGACATCGGCGGGATCGCGGCGGGCAAGCCGGGCGGCCTTGGCGATACGGTCGCGGATCGCGGCGAGGCGCTGGGCGGGATCGTCGGTGGTCATGCGCGCTGCTATAGGGAGCGGCGTGACGCGCCGCCAGCCCAGCCCCCGCCTCGATCGCCTGCCGCGACTATGGCTGATGACCGACGAACGGATGGGCGACGCGTTGCTGCCGGCAATCGCCGCCTTGCCGGCCGGCGCCGGCGTCATCTTCCGCCATTATGCAACGCCGCCGGCCGAACGCCGGGCGCTGTTCGCGCGGGTGGCGCGGATCGCGCGGCGGCGGCGGCTGACGCTGATCCGCGCCGGCGCGACCGGATTGGGGCGCGGCGAAGACGGCGTGCACGGCCGCGCCGCGACGCGCGGCATCAGGACATGGCCGGCGCATTCGCGGCGCGAGGCGATCGCCGGGGCTCGCGCCGGCGCTGATCTGCTGTTCGTGTCTCCGCTTTACGCGACGCGGTCGCACGCCGCCAAGCGACCGCTGGGCCTCCGCCGCGCGCGGGCAATCGTTCGTGGTGTGGGCGTCCCCGCCATCGCGCTCGGCGGGATGACCTCGGCGCGCGGGGGTGCCGCCATGCGATCAGGATTCTACGGCTGGGCGGCGATCGATGCGTGGCTGGCCGAAGCCGGGCCGACCTAGAAGCGGAAGGCGGTGCCGATATAGACCGCCTGGCTGTCGCGGCGAGTGTCCTCGAGCCGTTGCAGGCGATCACGCGTCTGTTCGGACTTGTAGCGGACGCCGGCCGTCACATCGAGGTTGCGGGTCAGCGAATAGGAGCCGCCGACATCGATCATCTGGCTCGGCGCTTCGGCGATCAGCATCGGCGTATCGGCGAGCGGCTTGTCTTCGCCGACCTTGACGCGGCCGCTGAGTCGCTTGCCGGTATAGCTGAGGCCAAGATCGACCGCCTGGCGGCTCCCCGGCTGGCCGGCAAGATCGAGATGCGTCATGTCACCCGACAGCGCAAAGCGCTTCCAACCGACGGCGACGCCGAGATTATAGGCGATCGGCGCGAGCCGCAGCGAATCGTCGGCTCCGGCTGCGGCGCGCGCCGGCGTGTTCGACGCGACCTGCGACGACCGCGCCTGCACCGCGATGCTCACATTATGATGCCCGTCACCGCGGCTGTCGGACGGCGTGAAGCGGAAACCGCTGGCGCCGAGACCGCTCTTGGCAAGCGCGGCGGCGAGGCGCGGATCGGCCGACGCCGGCGTGAACGACCCGATGCCGCCATCGAAGCCGAACGTCATCGGCCGGGCGGCGAACGCCTTGTCGCCGGCCTGCCCAGGGAAGCCCAAAGCAGGAGACACGGCGATAGCGGCGGCGACAATCGCCCCCAATCCCGCTCCCGCGATGGCCCTCATACCCTTCATGGAATCCTCTTCGACTCCTGCGCTAACGCAAATATCATGATTCTGCGCCCTGATTCCAGCAGTTCGGTGCACTTTAAGTCCGACTGTTGCCCTATCTCCACAGCCAAGCGCGCTTGCGGCGAGCGCGAGTCTCTCTATAGATGCGAACCGAACGCATTCATCGTCCAGGGAACCGCCAATGACCCGCCTGTTGCGCACCGCGATCGTGGTTTCGCTCGCCCTTCCGATCGCCGCTTGCGCCGGCCATCATCGCCCCAACACCGCGCTCGCCGCGTCGAAGGTGACGACGATCGGCGTCAATTCCTACCTGTGGCGCGCCAGCCTCGACACGCTGTCGTTCATGCCGCTGGTGCAGACCGATTCGAACGGCGGCGTGATCGTGACCGATTGGTATGCCAATCCCAATGCACCGGCCGAACGGATGAAGCTGACGGTGACGATCCTCGACCAGGATCTGCGCGCCGATGCGGTGCGCGTCGCCGCGCTACGCCAGATCAACCAGAACGGCCAATGGGTCGATGCACCCGTCCAGGCGGCGACGGTGCAGAAGCTGGAAGACATCATCCTGACGCGTGCCCGCGATCTGCGGCGCCAGTCTTCCGCCGCCGCCGGCTAGGACGGAGCAGCTTATGGCGTCGCGCTTCAACGCGCTGAAGGCCGACGCGGCATGGCAGAAGGTGTGGGACGAGCGCCGCACCTTCGCCGCGCGTAGCGATTCGCCCAAGCCCCGCGCCTATGTGCTGGAGATGTTTCCCTATCCTTCGGGGCGCATCCACATGGGGCACGTCCGCAATTATACGATGGGCGACGTGCTGGCGCGCTACAAGCGGATGACCGGCCATGAAGTGCTCCATCCGATGGGCTGGGACGCGTTCGGCATGCCGGCCGAGAATGCGGCGATGGAAAAGGGCGTGGCGCCGGGCGGCTGGACGCGGTCCAACATCGCGACGATGAAGGCGCAGCTGAAGCGGCTCGGCTTCGCGCTCGACTGGACGCGCGAGCTCGCCACCTGCGAGCCGGATTATTATGGCCACGAGCAGGCGCTGTTCCTCGATCTGTTCGCCGCTGGCCTGGTCTACCGCAAGGAATCGGCGGTCAATTGGGATCCGGTCGATATGACCGTGCTCGCCAACGAGCAGGTGATCGACGGGCGCGGCTGGCGATCGGGCGCGCTGGTCGAGAAGCGCAAGCTGAGCCAGTGGTTCCTCAAGATCACCGACTTCGCCGAGGAATTGCTGGAGGGCCTCGACGCGCTCGACCATTGGCCTGACAAGGTCAAGCTGATGCAGGAGAACTGGATCGGCAAGAGCCAGGGGCTGACCTTCCGGTTCGACATCAAAGGCGGCAGCGAACAGGTCGAGGTTTTCTCGACGCGGCCCGACACGATCTTCGGGGCGAGCTTCGTCGCGGTCGCCGCCGATCACCCGATCGCGCAGGCCCATGCCGCCGACAATGCCGAGGTCGCCGCGTTCATCGCGCGCTGCAAGCAGGGCGGCACGACCGCGGCCGAGATCGAGACGCAGGAAAAGCTCGGCTACAATACCGGGTTGAAGGCGATCCACCCGCTCGATCCGTCGATCGAGCTGCCGGTCTACATCGCCAATTTCGTGCTGATGGAATACGGCACCGGCGCGGTGTTCGGCGTGCCCGCGCACGATCAGCGCGATCTCGATTTCGCGCGCAAATACGGTCTGCCGGTGCGCCGCGTCGTTTCCGACGGCGACGAAACCGCGCCCGAGTTTCCCGGCGACGAGGCCTATACCGGGCCGGGGACGATCGTGAATTCGCACTTCCTCGACGGGATGGACGTCGAGGACGCCAAGCGCATCGTCATTCGCCGCGCCGAACAAGACGGTTGGGGCAAGGGATCGACCGTGTTCCGGTTGCGCGACTGGGGCGTCAGCCGCCAGCGTTATTGGGGCACGCCGATCCCGATCGTGCACTGCGATGCCTGCGGCGTCGTGCCGGTGCCCAAAGATCAGCTGCCGGTGATCCTGCCCGAAGACGTCAGCTTCGACGTGCCGGGCAATCCGCTCGATCGTCATCCGACGTGGAAGCACATCGCTTGCCCAAGCTGCGGCGGCGCGGCGCGGCGCGAGACCGACACGCTCGACACGTTCGTCGATTCGTCGTGGTATTTCATCCGTTTCGCCAGTCAGCCCGACGACAAGCCGTTCGACCGCGCCGAGGCGGAGAAGTGGCTGCCGGTCGGCCAGTATATCGGCGGCGTCGAGCATGCGATCCTGCATCTGCTCTACGCGCGCTTCTGGACCCGAGCGCTGAAGCACATCGGCCTGCTCGATGTGGCCGAGCCGTTCGCCGGGCTGTTCACCCAGGGCATGGTGACACACGAGACGTATAAGTCGGCGGAAGGCCGCTGGCTGTCGCCGGACGACGTCACGGACGGCATCGAAACCGCGACCGGTCAGCCTGTTGCGGTCGGCCGCGTCGAGAAGATGTCGAAATCGAAGAAGAACACCGTCGATCCCGAGCCGATCGTCGATCAATACGGCGCCGATGCGACGCGCTGGTTCATGCTGTCCGATTCGCCGCCCGAACGCGATCTGCCGTGGAGCGAGGCCGGGATCGAGGGATCGTGGCGCTTCGTCCAGCGGCTGTGGCGCTTGTTTGAAGGACTGGAAAAGGGCGAGGGCCGCAACGCCGCGCTCGATCGCAAGCTGCACCAGACCATCGCCGGCGTCGGCGAGGACATCGAGGCGCTGTCGTTCAACAAGGCGGTCGCGAAAATCTACGAACTGACCGCGGCGATCGTATTGGCACCGCCCTCCAGATCACGGCACACTGCAGTCCTTACTTTAATGCGCCTAATAGCGCCGATGGCACCCCATTTAGCAGAGGAAGCGTGGGCTGCGAACGGAGGGGCGGGCCTCATAGCCGATGCGTTTTGGCCGGCGGTCGATCCTCAGCTTCTCGTTGACGATGAAGTTACGATTGCGGTCCAAGTCAACGGCAAGCTGCGCGATACTTTAACTATGCCCAAGGGCGCTGACCGCGATGTAATTCAATCGGCTGCCGTAGCAAGTGAGAAGGTTCACCGAGCCCTTGAGGGAAAGTACTTGAAAAAGGTGATCGTAGTGCCTGATCGTCTCATCAATCTCGTGATATGAATCGCGTCGCGGCCCTTGCGCCGCTGGCGCTGCTGGTTGCAGGCTGCGGGCTGCACCCGCTTTACGCCGGCGGCAGCGCCGGGCCGGTCGCGACGACGCTGTCGCACATCGATGTCGGCCCGATTCAGGGCAAGGCCGGCTTTCTGGTCGGCAATGCGGTGCGCGATCGGCTGTCCGAAACGGGGCATGGCGACGCGCGCTACCGGCTCGACATCGTGCTTGACGACAATATCGCGGGGCTGGGCGTGAGCCGCAACGACACGATCACCCGCGAGCGCCGCACGCTGCGCGCGCGCTATCAACTGATCGATCTCGCCAAGGGCACGGTGCTGCTCGACGCCACTGCCGGATCGGACGCCGGCGTCGATGTCGTCGGCTCCGAATATGCCACGATCGCCGCGGAAAACACCGCGCTGGAGAATCTGTCGGATACCGTCGCCGATCAGATCGTCGCGCGCGTCGCGCTCTACGCGCACCATCTAACCGCCGCGCCGTGAAGGCGAATTTCAACCAGATTCGCGCTGCGCTCGACGCGCCCAGCCCCGACATTCGGCTCTATCTGCTGCACGGCCCCGACGAATCGGGCGCGGCCGAACTCGCCCAGCGGCTCGGGCGGACGATGGGGCAGGACGCCGAGCGGATCGACCTCGACGGATCGACGCTGCGCGGCGACCCGGCGCGGCTCGCCGACGAGGCGGCGTCGCTGTCGCTGTTCGGCGGGGCGCGCTACATCCGCGTCACTGCCGCGGGCGAAGAGTGCAACGACGCGTTCGAGGCGCTGCTCGCCGCCGAGCGCGCCGGCAATCCGGTCGTCGCGATCGCGCCCACGATCAAATCGAGCGGCAAGATCGTCAAGCTCGCCACCGCCTCGCCGCGCGCGATGGCGTTCGCCTGCTACGTGCCGGAGGGCGAGACCGCCGACCGGCTCGCCTCGACGATCGCGCGCGACCATGGCTTGCGCACCACCGGCGACACCGCGCACCGCATCGCCGAGGCGAGCGGCGGCGACCGCGCGGTAATGACGCGCGAGATCGAGAAGCTGGCGCTCTATCTCGACGCCGCGCCCGATCGGCCGAGCGAGATCGACGACGCCGCGCTCGATGCGGTCGGCGCCGATCTCGGCGACGCGGAGATGGGCCGGGCGATCGAGGCCGCGGTCGACGGGCGGGTCGGCGAAGTCGGTGCCGAATTGGCGCGGCTGGCCGAGGCCGGCGTGTCGCCGATCCCGGTACTCCGCGGGCTGGTCCGCCGGCTGATGACGCTGGCCGACATGCGCGCCGACATGGATGCCGGGGCTTCGGGCAGCGAAGCGATCGAGCGCCACCGCGTCTTCTTCCGCGAAAAGGCGGCAACCGCGCGAGCGCTGCGGCAATGGAACAGCGCGGCGCTGAGTGGCGCGATCGACCGTGTCCGCCAAGCCGAACGCGGTATGATGGGATCGGCGAGCGCCGGCGCGATCGTCGCCGAAGCGGCGTTCGTTACCGTCGCTCGGATTGCGGCTAGGGGCCGCTAAGCCTTTATGGTTTCTAGATATTCTCGCCGCTGAGGCGCTGGCAGACCATATCGAGCTGATCGAGCGTCGAATAATGCAGCGCAAGCGTACCGCCCTTGGCGCCGTGCGCGATGTGGACCTTGAGGCCGAGCAGATCGCCGAGCTGGTGCTCGAGCGCGGCGATATCGGTATCGGGCCCAGGGCCGGGATCGCGCCGCGATCCGTTGGCGACCTTGCCCGGCTTCGCGTCACGGGCCAACCGCTCGGTTTCGCGCACCGACAGCCCGTTCGCCACAACACGATCGGCAAGCGCTTGCGGATCGGGGGCGCCGATGATCGCGCGAGCGTGGCCCATGCTCAACCGCCCATCGATCACCTGCTGCTGGACGCCCTGCGGCAGATCGAGCAGCCGCAGCAGATTGGCGACATGGCTACGCGACTTGTGGACGAGTTTGCCGAGCGCTTCTTGACTGTGGCCGAAATCGCCGATCAGACGGTGATAGGCCTGCGCCTCCTCGATCGCGTTGAGATCCTGCCGCTGGATGTTTTCGACAAGAGCAATCTCGAGCGTCTCGGTATCGTCGAAATCGCGAACGATTACGGGGACTTCATGTAACCTAGCCCGTTGCGCAGCGCGCCAGCGGCGTTCGCCGGCGACGATCTGATAATCATGCCCGTGCGGCCGAACGACGATCGGCTGGATCAAGCCGCGGGCGGCGATGGATTTGGCGAGTTCTTCGAGCGCATCTTCGTCGAAGTGGCGACGCGGCTGATCGGGGTGAGGCGATAGCGAACCCACCGGCAGCGTACGAATGCCGCCGCTGGACGCCGCCGCACCCGGCGAGACCGGCTGTTCGCGCGCAATATCGCCCATCAAGGCGCTGAGCCCGCGGCCGAGACCCGGCCGGGGTTTGCGGGCGGGCAAGGGCGGGGCGGGATCGGTCATGCGGCCTGCGCTGTTTTGGGGAGACGAGCGATCAATTCTCGGGCGAGCGCGATATAGGCTTGCGAGCCGACGCAGCGGTGATCGTAGATCAGTGCCGGGACGCCGTGGCTCGGCGCTTCCGACAGCCGGACGTTGCGCGGGATGACGGTGTCGAACACGACGCGCCCGAGCACGGCCCGGACGTCGTCCGACACCTGCTCGGTCAGGCGATTGCGGCGATCGTACATCGTGAGCGCTACACCCAGAATCGACAGGCCTGGATTGAAGCGTGTGCGGATGCGTTCGACCGTACTGAGCAGTTGGCTCAACCCCTCGAGCGCGAAAAACTCGCATTGCAGCGGCACGAGCAGCGAATGCGCCGCAACCATCGCGTTGAGCGTCAACAACCCGAGCGAGGGCGGGCAATCGATGATGATGACGTCCCATGGGCCATCGCTGCGCGAAATGACCTGATCGAGCCGATGCGTGCGATTATCATATTCGACCAGCTCGATTTCGGCGCCGGACAGATCGACGGTCGCGGGAACGATGTCCAGCCGCGGCACGCGCGTCGCGATATAAGCGTCTTCGAGTTTCGCGCCGTCGATCAGCAAATCATAGGTCGATAGCTTGCGATCGGCCTGACCGATGCCGAGCCCGGTCGAGGCATTGCCTTGGGGATCGAGATCGACCAACAGGACGCGCATGCCGATTGCGGCGAGGGCGGTCGCAACGTTGATCGCGGTCGTCGTCTTGCCGACGCCGCCTTTCTGGTTGGCGACCGCAATGCAGGTCATCGCCGCGCCACACCGGTAGCGACGACGATCAAGGCGTCGGGATTGGTCAAGCTCTGTTCCACGTGAAACGAACCATGCCACGACTTGCGCGCGGTCGCCACCTCTTCGCGCGCGCTTTTCCCCTTCGGCAACAGCCAAATCGTCTTGCGATCGGACAGATGCGCGGCTGCGTCGAACAATTGAGGCATCGGCGCGACAGCTCGGGCGGAGATGATGCCGAAATTGCCGTCGACATGCTGCACCTTTACGGGCGCAATCGACGTGTGGCCGCCGATGCCAAGATGCGAGATCGCCGATTCGAGGAACTCCACGCGGCGGCGACGCGGCTCCGCCAAGGTGATCGACAAGTCGCGAAGGCAGGCGATGACCAGGCCGGGAAAGCCAGCACCTGTGCCGATGTCGAGCCAGTCGCTAGTGTCAGCGGGATCGATCGCTTGCAGCAACTGCGCCGAATCGAGAATATGGCGGCTCCAAATCTCCGGGATCGTGCTCGCCGCTATGAGATTCTGGTTTGCTGCTTCTATAGAGACAAGCGTTGCCAGCGCATCCAAACGTGTTTCACGTGAAACACCCCAGTGAGCGCCGATCCAGCGACGAGCCTCGTCTTCGGTCACGCCGCAATCTTGCGAACGTGCAGGAGAATCGCGGACAGTGCCGCCGGCGTGATTCCTCGGATCCGGCTAGCCGCGCCGAGCGACGTCGGCCGCGCCGCACTGAGCCGCTCGATCATTTCAGACGACAGCCCGGGAATGGCGCGATATTCCAGCGAGAGCGGCAGGCCGATGCGATCGTTGCCACGCAAGTCGGCGACTTCGGCGGCCTGTCGTTCGATATAGGGCGCGTAGCGCGCATCTTCGGCGATCTCCGCGAGAAGGTCGTGATCATCGATCGACCATCCTTCGGGCGCGACATGGCCTATCTCGACGCCGGCAAACCGCAGCCAATCGGCGCCGCTGCGTCGAGCGCCGTCCTGGCCGACCGGTGCGCCGCGGGTGGCGAGGGCCGACGATGTGTGCTCAGCCCTGAGCATTGCCATGATCTTACTGCGCTGTTCGCTTCGACGATCGAGCCGCGCGATCCGCTCGGGCCCGAGACAACCCAGCGCCTTTGCCAAAGGCGCGAGCCGCGTCTCGGCATTGTCGGCGCGAAGCCGAAGCCTAAATTCCGCGCGCGCGGTCAGCATTCGATAGGGTTCGGTGACGCCCTGCAGCACCAGATCGTCGATCATCACGCCGAGATAGCTGTCGGCACGGTCGAACAGCGCGGGCGCGAGATCGCACGCATAAGCGGCGGCATTGAGCCCAGCGACGAGACCCTGGGCCGCGGCCTCCTCATAACCGGTCGTGCCGTTGATCTGCCCGGCGCAGAACAATCCGGGGAGGGCGGCGACGCCGAGTTGCGGGGTCAGCGCGCGCGGATCGATATGATCATATTCGACGGCATAGCCGGGGGAGACGATCCGTGCGTCCGCGAGCCCGGGGATGCTGCCGATCACCGCCTGCTGAACATCGCGCGGCAGCGAGGTCGAAATTCCGTTGGGATAGACAAGCGGATCGTCGAGGCCTTCAGGCTCGAGAAAAATCTGGTGGCCGTCGCGATCGCCGAAGCGATGGACCTTGTCTTCGATCGACGGACAATAACGCGGACCTGCCGCCGCGATCGCGCCGGTGAACAAGGGCGAGCGATCGAGCGCGGCGCGGATGATGTCGTGCGTTCGTGGCGTCGTCCGCGTGATCGCGCAGGCAAGCTGCGGCAGCGCGCGTCCGGCGCTGACCGGTGACATCGTCCATTCGTCTCGATCCGAGGGCTGCTCCTCGAGCAATGCCCAATCGATCGTGCGGCCGTCGAGCCGTGGCGGCGTGCCGGTCTTCATCCGCGCAATCGGCAGATCGAGATCGCGCAATTGCCGACCGAGCGCGGTCGCCGCCGATTCGCCGATGCGACCGCCGGCGCTACGCTCCTCGCCGCAGAACAAGCGGCCGCCGAGGAAAGTGCCGGTAGCGAGAACCACCGAGCGCGCCAGCAAGAGACTGCCGTCAGCCAGCGTGACGCCGGCGACGCCCGCGCCATCGACGACCAATGCCGCCGCTTCGCCAGCGACGATCGATAGGCCTTGCTGCGCGGCGAGCATGGCCTGGATGGCGGCGGCGTAACGCCTCCGATCGGCTTGAACGCGCGGACCCTGGACGGCAGCGCCCTTGCTGCGGTTGAGCATTCGGTAATGGATGGCGGCGCTATCCGCCGCGCGCGCGATCAGACCATCGAATGCATCGACCTCGCGGACGAGATGGCCCTTACCGAGCCCGCCGATCGCCGGGTTGCAGGACATCGCGCCAATCTTGGAAGGATCGAAACTGAGCAATGCCACCCGCGCGCCGCGCCGCGCCGCCGCTGCGGCGGCTTCGGTGCCAGCATGGCCGCCGCCTACAATGATAACGTCGAAGCGGTGCATGGTTGCCTCGCTATGGCGCTGGATGCACGAAGTCAAAAGTGTTTCACGTGAAACGGCTCATTTGCCGATGCAAAACCGCCCGAACAGCGCGTCGAGCATGGCTTCGGTGTCGGCGATACCGGTGACCCGATCGAGCGCCGCGCGCGCTTGCCGAAGATGTTCTGCGACGATCAGGGGGTCGTCGGTACCGGAAACGCCTGCTAGCGCCTGAGCCGCTTCCCCGCATAGCGACCGTTGTCGAGCGTTGAGTGTCAAGCGATCGAGCCGCGGGAGGAGCGCTTGCGCCGCGGTCGCAATCGCCGTCCACAACGTCGATAGCCCGGCACCTGTCATGGTTGACACGCTGACATCCGCGGGGGTTTGCCGAACCTCGGCGAGATCGGCGCGGGCGTGCACGATCAGCCCGGTTTCGTGCGGCTGATCATCGAGCCACAGCACGAGATCGGCGTCAGCGATGGCCTCGCGTGCGCGGGCGATGCCGATCGCCTCGATCGGGTCGTCGGTACTCGCAGCAAGGCCGGCGGTGTCAGTCAAGACGTAAGCGATGCCGTCGCGCGTCACGGGCACTTCGATGCGGTCGCGGGTCGTCCCGGCGATCGGCGAGACGATCGCCGCGTCGCGCCCGGCCAGAGCGTTGATCAGCGTCGACTTGCCGCTGTTGGGCCGGCCCGCGAGCACCACCCGAATGCCGTCGCGCAGCCTCTCGACCGGCGGGTTGGCGAGCGCGTCGACGATTGCCTCCTGCAGCGCGGCAGCTTCCGCTTTAACCGCCGATAGCGCCGGGCGGTCATCGACAACGTCATCCTCATCGGCGAAATCGAGCAGCGCCTCGGTCCGCGCCGACAGCACGAGCAGCGATTGGGTCCAAGCGCCGACTGATCGGCTGACGACGCCCTCGGCGGCGGCGATCGCGGCGCGGCGTTGCGATTCGGTTTCGGCGGCGAGCAGATCGCCGAGCCCCTCCGCCTCGGCGAGATCGATCCGGCCCGCGATCAGTGCACGGCGGGTAAATTCCCCAGCTTCGGCGCGGCGCAGCCCGGGCCGCTGGGCCAGCGCCGACTCGACCGCGGCGACGACGGCGCGTCCGCCATGGAGGTGAAGCTCGACCAGGTCTTCGCCGGTGGCGCTCCGTGGCCCGGCGAAGACCAGGACCAGCGCGCGATCGAGCAACGCGCCATGGTCGTCCCGAAGCGGGCGCACCGCCGCCTTGCGCGGCGGCGGTAGAGTGCCGGCGAGCGCCGCGGCTGCGTCGAACGCGCCCGGCCCGCTGATCCGCAGCACGGCGATCGCCGCAGGCGGCGCGCCGCTCGACACGGCAAAAATCGTGTCCATCGGCTCAGTCGGTCTTGCCCATCGTATCGAACATGCGGCGCCAGAAGCTCATCCCGGCTTCGCCCATCGGCGACCAGCTTTTCATCATCGTCTCGATTAATTCGGGATGCGCCTTGGGGTCCATCATGTCGGACAGTGCGGCGACATATTGGTCGTGGAGCGGCGTGAGATCGGGCAGCCCCATGGTTCGGCGCGCTTCCTCGGGCGTGCAGTCAATCTCGACGTTGATCTTCATCGCTCTGTCCTCCGTCGGGCGCATGGTCGCGCTGCTAGCCTCTATCCCTTTATGCGCGTGATACGTCCGACACCGCAACGACGATCGCAAATCGACCTGTTTCACGTGAAACACATGCTGCGATGCAGCAAAATCGGCGTTGGCGGTCATCCGCCTCGCGTGTTGCGCCAAGCCGCGCTATGGCTGGCGACATATCGAAAAGGATTTGCCGATGACCAGCATGATGACGATCGACACGCTCGACGGCGACGGCGCCTTCGCTGCCTATTGCGCCGAACCGGCGGAAACGCCGCGCGCTGCGATCATCGTCATCCAGGAGATTTTCGGTATCAACGCCGGCATCCGCCGCAAATGCGATCGGCTCGCCGAGGACGGCTATCTGGCGATCGCGCCCGATCTGTTCTGGCGGCTCGAACCGGGAATCGAGCTCAATCCCGACATCGAACCCGAATTCCAGCGCGCGCTCGGCCTGATGGGCAAGTTCAACCAGGATGCCGGGATTCGCGACATCGAAGCGACGATCAAGGCGGCACGCGCGCGGATCGGCGGCGGCAAGGTCGGTGTGGTCGGCTATTGCCTCGGTGGGCGGCTCGCCTTCATGACTGCGGCGCGCACCGATGCCGATGCCAGCGTCGGCTATTACGGCGTCGGCATCGACGGACTGCTCGGCGAGAAGCACGCGATCGCCCGCCCGGTGTTGCTGCATATTCCGCAGGAGGATCATTTCGTCGACAAGGACGCTCAGGCGCGCATGCACGCCGGCCTCGACGATCATCCCAAGGTGACGCTTTACGATTATCCGGGCGAGGATCACGGCTTCGCCACCGAATTCGGCAAGCGCCGCTCCGCCGCATCGGCCGATCTTGCCGATCAGCGCACCGCGGATTTCTTCGCCACGACGCTCTGATCCGTGGCGCCTTGGCGTGCCGCTACATTCCCACCAGCTGAAGCACACCAACGTCGCGATCGACCAAGCCGTGGTAGATCATGCCGCCGGCGACATAGAGGATCACCACCAGCCCGATATAGGCGATCCAGTGATAGCGCTGGATGACGCGCGCGAGGAAATTGGCGGCGATCGCCATCAGCGTCACCGATAGCCCGAGCCCGAACAGCAGCACGGCGGGATGCTCGCGCGCTGCGCCCGCGACGGCGAGAACATTGTCCAGGCTGAGCGACAGGTTGGTCACCGCCACCTGCAGCGCAGCCTGGCCGAAGCTCTTGCCCCGGACGGCCTCGGCCTTGTCCAGCGTCGCGCTATCCGCCCCGTGTTGCGGCCCGATTTCGCGGAACAGCTTCCACGCCACCCATAGCAACAGCAGACCACCCGCGAGCAGGAGGCCGACGACCTGGAGCAGCTGCGTCGCGATCAGCGCAAAGCCGATCAGGCAGACCATCGCCATCACCACGCCGAGCGCGAGCACCTGCTTGCGCTGTTTGGGCGGCAGGCTGGCAGTCAGCGTGCCGAGCACCATCGCATTGTCGCCGGAAAAGATCAGATCGATCAGGATCACCTGACCGAGCGTGGCGAGCCCCGCGGCAGTGAACACGTCGGCGATGCTGAAATCATGCATGCACGCGGCCTACCGCTTTAGCAGCGCTAAAGCGAGGCTCGAGCGTGCATCGGCCGGCCTCGCTACAGCGAGGTCCGACGGCGCGGCTTTGCCGTGACGGGGTGCGATAGCAGGGCGACCGGGGGAAACAAAAACGGCGCGGACTAAATCCGCGCCGTCGGCCGGGCCTTGAGGCCCGCCGGCCGAGCCGATTCGAGTCCTGCCGCAGCTTGCGGCAGGCCGCATTCGGCTACTGATTCATGCTATCGAAGAAGTCCTCGTTGGTCTTCGAGTCCTTCATCTTGTCGAGCAGGAATTCCATCGCGTCGATCGTGCCCATCTGCATCAGGATGCGGCGCAGCACCCACATCTTGGAGAGCTTACCCTTGTCGACCAGCAGCTCCTCCTTGCGCGTGCCGCTCTTGCCGACGTCGAGCGCCGGGAAGATGCGCTTGTCCGCCACCTTGCGGTCGAGCACGATTTCGGAATTGCCGGTGCCCTTGAACTCTTCGAAGATCACTTCGTCCATGCGGCTGCCGGTATCGATCAGCGCGGTGGCGATGATCGACAGCGAGCCGCCTTCCTCGATGTTGCGCGCGGCGCCGAAGAAGCGCTTCGGACGCTGCAAGGCGTTGGCGTCCACGCCGCCGGTCAGCACCTTGCCCGACGACGGGACAACCGTGTTGTAGGCGCGGCCGAGGCGAGTGATCGAATCGAGCAGGATCACGACGTCCTTCTTGTGCTCAACGAGGCGCTTGGCCTTTTCGATCACCATCTCGGCGACCTGGACGTGGCGGTTGGCGGGTTCGTCGAACGTCGAGGAGACGACCTCGCCCTTGACCGAGCGCTGCATGTCGGTGACTTCCTCGGGCCGCTCGTCGATCAGCAGCACGATCAGGAACACTTCGGGGTGGTTGTCGGTGATCGCCTTGGCGATATTCTGCAGCATCACCGTCTTGCCGACGCGCGGCGGCGCGACGATCAGCGTGCGCTGGCCCTTGCCCTGTGGTGAAATGATGTCGATGACGCGCGCCGACTTGTCCTTGACCGTCGGATCCTCGGGATCGAGCGTCAGTTTCTGCTCGGGATAGAGCGGCGTCAAATTATCGAAATTGACCCGGTGACGCACGGCGTCCGGATCGTCGAAATTGACGCTGGTGAGCCGCGTCAGCGCAAAATAGCGCTCGCCGTCCTTGGGACCACGGATCTCGCCCTCGACGGTGTCGCCGGTGCGAAGGCCGAATTTGCGAACCTGGTTGGGCGAAATATAGATGTCGTCCGGGCCGGCGAGATAATTGGCCTCCGGGCTGCGCAGGAAGCCGAATCCATCCTGCAGCACCTCGATCGTGCCCAGCCCCATGATCTGCTCGCCCTGCTCGGCCTGGACCTTGAGGATCGCGAACATCAGATCCTGCTTGCGCAGCGTGGAGGCGCCCTCGACGCCCAGCGTCTCGGCCATCTCGACCAGTTCGGCCGGCGTTTTCTTCTTCAGGTCTTTGAGATGCATGGGAATTTCCGCGAGCTATGGAGTCGGGGGAGATGAGCGTCGATCGGCGGGAAGGAACACGCGGATGAAGCTGGAGGGAGAGGACGGCTACACGCGACCCGTGCGCTGTCTTATCTGGCGAATTAAGTCGCGGCCACGGCCAAGTCAAGCCGCGACGATGCAGCCGGCGCGCAGTCCGCCAAGCGATCAGAACGGCTTGACGATCACCAAAATGACGATCAGCGCGGCCGCGATGCCCGGAATTTCGTTGAGCATTCTCAATTGCTTGCCCGACAGCGACGGCGCGCCGCGCGCAAGCTTCTTGGAATAGCTCACCGCCCAGCCGTGATAGCCCGACAGCAGCACGACGAGCAGCAGCTTGGCATGCAGCCAGCCGAGGCCAGCTTGGCCATCGAACAGGCCGATATTTGCGGCCAACAACAGGCCGAGCAGCCAGACGACGATCAGCGAGGGCGTGAGGATGATCTTGCGCAGCTTATGCTCGCGCTCGATCCACTGCGCCGCCTCGGGCGTGCCGACGCCGGCTTCTTGATGATAGACGATGAAGCGCGGCAGCATGAACAGCCCCGCCATCCAGAAGATCACGAAAATAAGGTGAGCGGCTTTTACCCAGGGGTAGGCAGCGCCGAGCAGACCGATCATGCGTTTTTCCCCCGTACCCGGTCGAGCAACCGCTCCACATGGGCGATCGGCGTATCGGGCAGAATACCGTGGCCGAGATTGAAGATATGCGGCCGATCGGCGAACGCTGCAAGGATGCGATCGATCGCCGCATCGAGCGCTTCGCCGCCGGCGATCAGCGCCAGCGGATCGAGATTGCCCTGCACCGGCACGCCCCCGGGCAACACCGCATTTGCCCAAGCCGGATCGACCGTCTCGTCGAGCCCGATCGCATCGACGCCGGTTTCCCGCGCATAAGCGCCGAGCTTGCCCCCGGCGCCCTTCGGGAAGCCGATCACCGGCGTCGCCGGATGGCGCGCCTTGAGCGCGGCGACGATCGCTGCGTTGGGCGCGATGACCCACCGTTCGAACTGGGCGGGCGACAGGCTGCCGGCCCAGCTATCGAACAGTTGAACCGCCTCGACGCCCGCTTCGATCTGGCCGGAGAGATAATCGACGGTCGATGAAACGATCGCCTCGATGATCGCAGCAAACAGGGCTGGATCGCGATAGGCGAGCCGCCGGGTTTCCGCCTGATCGCGACTGCCCTGACCGGCGACCATATAAGTGGCGACAGTCCACGGGCTACCGGCAAAACCGAGGAAGGTGGTGTGCGCGGGCAGCGCCGCCACGACGCGGCGCACCGTTTCATAAACCGGCTCAAGCCGGTCCGGCACCGCCGCGAGCGCGCCGAGCGCGTGATCGACCAGCGGCGGTGACAGGCGCGGTCCTTCACCCGCCTCGAACCGCAGATCCTGGCCGAGCGCCCAGGGCACCATCAGAATATCGGAAAACAGGATCGCGCCGTCCATGCCGAACCGCTCGATCGGCTGGAGCGTGATCGTCGCCGCCGCTTCGGCATCGGTGGCGAGATCGAGAAAGCCGCCCTTGGCTTCACGAAGCGCACGATATTCGGGAAGATAGCGCCCCGCCTGGCGCATCAGCCAGATCGGCGGCACGGCAAGCTTCTTCCCCCGCAGCGTTGAGAGCAAGGGCTTCGCGTTGATCGATCCGGTCAGGGTGGGCGCTCCCCTCTTCTATCTAAAGAAGAGTCTAAAAGAGGTTGTAGAGGTAGTAGGCGCGTGGAAGCCGGGGTTTATGCGTTCGCCCCGCAAATGCCAACAGCTTGACCGCGACGGGCCGCGACAACGCGGGCGATTCGGATCAACGCTCCCCGTTATCCACAGCCTGTTGAGCAAACCGCGGGCTGTCGATGGGATTGTGGATGACTGGCCAGTTTTGCCGCGGCGATCGTCGGCTTGGCGGCGCGGCGCGGTTGCGCTAGCGATTTGAGCCATGTTGTCCACAGATCCATCCCGCTGATGCGATTGCACCTTCATCTGTTGTCGGATTCGACCGGCGAGACGCTGGAGAACATCGCCAAGGCGGCGCTGGCGCAATATGACGATGTCGAGACGATCCGGCATTTCTGGCCGATGGTGCGCACCGAGGCGCATCTCGATCGCATCCTCCAGGAAATCGCCCAAAACCCGGGGTTGGTGATCTTCACGCTGGTCAACGCTGCCACGCGCGCCGCGCTCGAGCAACGCTGCCGCGCATTGGGCTTGCCCGCGGTAGCGCCGCTCGATCCAGTCAACGATGCGCTTTCGGAATTGCTCGGCCAG
Source organism: Sphingomonas koreensis (assembly GCA_006438735.1). Taxonomy (GTDB): domain Bacteria; phylum Pseudomonadota; class Alphaproteobacteria; order Sphingomonadales; family Sphingomonadaceae; genus Sphingomonas; species Sphingomonas koreensis_A. Next base: position 333,767 of record RCZF01000002.1, read on the forward strand.
CAGGCCAAGGCCCGGCCGGGTCGCCAGCATGTGCTCGACGCGGCCTATTTCGCGCGCGTCGATGCGATCCATTTCACCATCGCGCACGACGACGGCATCGGCGCCGAAAATTGGGAAGAGGCCGATATCGTGCTCGCCGGCGTGTCGCGATCGTCGAAGACGCCGACCTCGATCTATCTCGCCAACCGCGGCTACAAGACCGCCAACATCCCGATCGTTGTCGAAAGCCCGCCGCCCTCCGTGTTATTCTCGCTGAAGCATCCGATGGTGGTGGGGCTGACGACGAGCGCCGATCGGCTGGTCCAGGTGCGGCGCAACCGGCTGCTGTCGCTCAATCAGGCGCCCGAAACCGCTTATGTCGATCCCGAAGCGGTGACGCGCGAAGTCGCCTATGCGCGCCGGATGTTCGCCGACAATGGCTGGCCGGTGATCGACGTGACGCGGCGATCGATCGAGGAGACCGCCGCCGCGGTGATCGCGCTCGTCACCGAACGGGCGAGCGCATGACTGTCTTGGTGCTCGCCTCGCAAAGCGCTTCGCGCCGGGCGATGCTCGATGCCGCCGGCGTGCCTTATCAGGCGGTGCCGGCGCGGGTCGATGAGGCGGCGGCCAAGGCCAGCCTGCGCGGCGAGGGCGTGTCGCCGCGCGATCTCGCCGATGCGCTGGCCGAGATGAAGGCGGTGAAAGTGTCGGCAAGCGCACCGGGCGTGCTGGTGCTGGGGTCTGATTCGCTCGTCGTGCTCGAGGACGGCACCGTGCTCGACAAGCCAGTCGATCGCGCCGATGCCGCGGCGCATCTGCGGCGGATGTCGGGCCGGCGCCACGATCTGATCAGCGCTGCGGTGATCGCGGAAAACGGCCGGCCGGTGTGGCGGGTGGTCGATCGAGCCAAAATGATCATGCGGCCGCTCAGCGAGGCCTTTATCGAAAGCTATCTCGATCGCGAATGGCCGGCGATCGCGGGCTGCGTCGGTTGCTATCGGATCGAGGGGCTGGGCGCGCAATTGTTCAGCCGCATCGAGGGCAGCCAGTTCACCGTGCTCGGCATGCCGCTGCTCCAAGTGCTCGATTATCTGCGGGTGCGCGGGGTGTTGGCGTCATGACGAGGCCTTACGCCGAGGTGATCGGCGATCCGATCGCGCAGTCCAAGTCGCCGATGCTGCATCGCTTCTGGCTGGATAAGCTCGGTATCGAGGCCGATTATATGCGCCGCCACGTCACCGCAGACGGGCTGACCAATTATATTGCCGAGCGAGGGGACGATCCGGCGTGGCGCGGGTGCAACATCACGCTGCCGCACAAGCAGGCCGCGCTCGATCTGGTCGGCGATCCCGGCGGCGTGCGCGACAGTATCGGGGCGATCAATACCGTCATCCGCGGCGAGGACGGCGCGCTGATCGGCACCAATACCGACGCCGCCGGGTTCTACGCGCCGATCGCCGACGTTGATCTCGCCGGCAAGCCGGTGGTGGTGATCGGCAGCGGCGGCGCGGCGCGCGCGATCCTGTTCGCGCTCGCGCGCTGCACCGTCGGGCCCGTCACCTTGCTGGCGCGGAGTGCCCTGAAAGGCGCCGCGCTGCTGACGCACTTCGGGCTGGCCGGCAGCGTCAAGCCGCTCGCCGCGCCGTTGCCGCCGGCGGCGTTGCTGGTCAACGCGAGTTCGCTGGGCATGACCGGGCAAGCGCCGCTCGATCTCGATCTGTCGCCGCTGCCCGACGACGCGATCGTTTACGATGTGGTCTATGCGCCGCTCGAAACCGAGTTGCTCCAGGCCGCCGATGCCCGCGGGCTGGCGACGATCGATGGGCTTGAGATGCTGGTCGGCCAGGCGGCACTGGCGTTCGAGCTGTTCTTCGGCGCCGCGCCGCCGCGCGATGCCGACGAGGAACTGCGCGCGCTGTTGACGTCATGAGCCGGCGCGCGGTGCTTTTGGGGCTCACCGGCTCGATCGGAATGGGCAAATCGACCGTCGCGCAGATGTTCGCCGACGAAGGCGTGCCGGTGTTCGACGCCGACGCGGTGGTTCATCAGTTGCAGGGGCCGCGCGGCGCGCTGGTCGCGGCGATCGAGGCGGCGTTCCCCGATACGACCGGCCCGGACGGGGTCGATCGGACGACACTCGGCGAGGCGGTGCTCGGCGATCCGGCGGCGCTCGCGCGGCTCGAGGCGCTGGTCCATCCCGCGGTTGGCGCGGCGCGCGCGGCGTTTTTGGACCAGCATCGCGATGCGCCCCTGGTGCTGCTCGACATCCCGCTGCTGTTCGAAACCGGCGGCGAGGGGGCGCTCGACAAGGTCGCGGTGGTTTCCGCGCCGGTCGATGTTCAGCGCGCCCGCGTGCTTGCGCGTCCGGGCATGACGGCGGCGCGCTTCGAAGCAATCCTCGCGCGGCAGATGCCTGACGCCGACAAGCGCGCGCGCGCCGGCGTGGTGATCGACACCGGCGGGTCGATCACCGCCACGCGGGCGCGCGTCCGTGATGTGATCGCTTGCCTCCGCCCCGCCGCGGGTGAATAATCGCGCGATGCGCGAAATCATCTTCGATACCGAAACGACCGGGCTCAGCTTCTCGAACGGCGACCGGCTGGTGGAGATCGGCTGCGTCGAGCTGATCAACCGGGTCGAGACCGGACGGACCTATCACGCCTATTTCAATCCCGAACGCGCGATGGCGGCCGAGGCGCAGGCGATCCACGGGCTCGGCGACGCCTTTCTCGCCGACAAGCCGCTGTTCACCCACGTCGTCGAGGACTTGATCGAGTTTCTCGGCGATGCGCCGCTGATTGCGCACAACGCCAGTTTCGATTTCGGTTTCCTCAACGGCGAGCTCGGCAAGTGTGGCCGGATGCGGATCGCGATGGAGCGGATGGTCGATACGCTGGCGATCGCGCGACAGCGGCATCCCGGCGCCAAGCACAGCCTCGACGCCTTGTGCTCGCGCTACGGCGTCGATCGCAGTCACCGCGTCCTCCACGGCGCACTGCTCGACGCGCAATTGCTCGCGCAGGTCTATGTCGAGCTGACCGGCGGACGGCAGATCGGGCTGACGCTGGTCAGCGAGGCGGCGGCGGAATCGCGGGTCTCGCCCGCCTTCGTCGCCACCGCCGCCCCGCGCGCGCCGCGGACGTTCTTGCCGAGCGACGCGGAACTTGCGGCGCACGCCGCGTTTTTGAAGGAGGTGGTCAATCCGCTCTGGCTGGCCGGCGTGGCCGGTTGACGCAACGCCCCCGCGGTGCTTAGGCGCCGCGCTCTTTTTTGAATTGGAGAAACGAGCATGGATATCCGGGTTTCGGGCCATCAGGTCGATGTCGGGGACGCGCTGAAGACCCACGTCCAGAATCGTCTCCAGGGAATTGCCGACAAATATTTCGCGCGGGCGATTTCCGCGCACGTCACCTTCGGCAAGGGGCCGCATGACGCCGGCTTCACCTGCGACATCGTCGCGCACGTCACGCAGGGATTGGTGCTCAAGGGCAGCAATCACGGCATGGAGGCGCATGGCGCTTTCGACGGGACGGCCGAAAAGATCGAAAAGCAGCTGCGCCGCTACACCCGCCGGTTGAAGGACCGCAACGCCGGCCAAGGCGCCGTGGTAGCTGCTGACGGCGGCTATGACGGCGCGTTCGACAACGCCGGCTACACCGTGTTCCGCGAGGACAGCCACGATGACGATGCCGGCGATCACCCGCTGATCGTCGCCGAGACGCGCGTCGATGTGCCCGACGCCAGCGTGTCCGATGCGGTGATGATGCTCGATCTGCGCAATACCGCGGCGCTGCTGTTCAAGAACAGCGGCACCGGCGCCTACAATATGGTCTATCGGCGGGGTGACGGGACGATCGGCTGGGTCGAGCCGCATCGGCAGGGCTGAACTTTCCGTCGGCGCTGAAAAGGGCTATGCGCGCGCCATTGATGGCGTGGGCATAGCCCCGCGCGCTCCAGGAATGATAATGACCGACTTCAATGATTTGCTTCGTCCCGAAACCGTTCTCGCCAACGCCACCGTCTCCAGCAAGAAAGCGCTGTTCCAGCTGCTCGCCGGCGCAGTCGCGAACGAGCATGGTCTCGATCCCCGCGCCATAGCCGAGTGCCTGGCCGAGCGCGAAAAGCTCGGCTCGACCGGCTTTGGCGGCGGCGTCGCCATCCCGCACGGCAAGCTCGCCGGGCTCGATCGGATCGTCGGCGCGTTCGTGCGGCTCGCGCGGCCGCTCGATTTTCAGGCGATCGACGACTTGCCGGTGGATCTGGTGTTCATGCTGCTGTCGCCGCCCGACGCCGGCGCCGATCACTTGAAGGCGCTGGCGCGGGTGTCGCGTGCGCTGCGCGATCCGGGCTTCGTCGCCAAGCTGCGCGGCGCGGGATCGACCGATGCGCTGTTCGCGCTGTTCGCCGCCGCCGAAACGCGCGATGCCGCCTGAGCCGGCGGCGCAGGGCGCCGAGGCTCATTTCCGGGCGCTCGAATCGCTCTACGCCACAGCGCCGATCAACGCCTTGTTCGAATCCCGGCTGGAAATCACCGGCCCGGGCGTCGCGCGCATCCATTTCACCGTCGGCGAGCGTTATTATCATGCCGCCGGCGCAGCGCACGGCACGAGCTATTTCAAGATGCTCGACGACGCCGCCTTCTATGCCGCCAACAGTCTCGTCACCGATCGCTTTCTGCTGACGACGGCATTCAATCTGCTTTTCACTCGCCCGCTCAAACAGGGGCCGGTGATCGCGGAAGGGCGCTGGATCAGCGGCCAGCGCCGCGTGTTCATCGCCGACGCCCGGCTGATCGACGGCGATGGCGAGGAAGCGGCGCGCGGCACCGGCACCTTCATGCGCTCGCGGATTCCCTTGGCGGGACTCCCCGGATATCAGGCCGCGCCATGAGCGACCGACTGCCCAGCGGCGTGCTGGTCAGCGCGCTGCTGCGCCGAGTGAACGATGCCGGCGGTTCCGCTATGGTGCTGGCGCGGGGCGATGCGCAAGCCGGATCGATACTGATCATCACGTTGGAAAGAGGCCAAAATCCACGCCTGCTCGAACGTGGGATTGGCCCCGATGGATCGGATTCGTTGATCCCGGCGGGGCCGTCGGCCACCGCCGATGCCGAGTCGCTGACCGATTATTGGCGCCGGCGCCGCGCCCGTGATCCCGATTTGTGGGTGATCGAACTGGACATCGCGTTCGCCGAACGGTTCGCCGCTGAAACGATCTTGGGCGATTGACTCTTTTGCGCTGCACCATAAACAGCCCAGCATAACGAAGTGCGTTGTGCCGCGACGGGGTCAGAGACCGAACGGTTACGCAGTCGGGGGATGGTCCGGACGATCGATTTTCAGCCGATCGTGATCGCGCCTCAACCGCATTTACAGCAGTATCAATGACGTTCAGCCAGCGCGCCGCGACCATCGCGGCGATGTTTCTCTTTGTGGCGGGCACCGTCGGGGTCAGCACCCCCGGTTTCGCCTCGGAACTGAATGCGCCGTTTGTTTCGACGACGTCTCTCACGCTCAAGGCGCTCAACGCCTCGGCCTCGGTTCAGGTTCCGACTACGCCGACGCCCGAGATACCCGGTGTCACCGTCCAGAAGCTTCCCGACGACAGCGCGGCAAGCGATGACCCCGATACCGATGAGACTGCCGAATACGCCAGCCTGTCCGCGGCCGTCGCCGCGCAGGACGCGCCCGCTGCCGTCGACGGCGATCTCGCCTGTCTCGCCGGCGCGATCTATTTCGAATCGAAGGGCGAACCGCTCGCCGGCCAGCTCGCCGTGGCCAATGTGATCATCAATCGCACCCAATCGGGCCGCTTCCCGACGTCGATCTGCTCGGTCGTCACCCAGCCGAGCCAATTCTCCTTCGTCCGGCACGGTCACATTCCGAGCATCGACACAAGCCGCGCAGCCTATCGCACTGCGCTCGCCGTCGCGCAGGTCGCGCTCGGCAAGGACTGGCACAATCCGGCGCCGGCCGCTTTGTTCTTCCACGCCGCGCGCGTGTCGCCGGGCTGGGGCAAGACCAAGGTCGCCGCGATCGGGCATCATATCTTCTATCGCTGAGCGACGATCCGGCGGCTCGGTCTTTATTCCGTTCCGCTAATGTTCTATAGCGGCGGCATGCTTAATCCTGTTCCGCCGCAATCCTGCCTCTATGATCCACACTCGCCGATGTGTGCGGCCGATGTCGCGCGGGGCGTGACACGGATGTTGTTGCGCCACGATCTGGTGGCGATCGGCGAAGTGCCGCTCGAAGGCGGCCGGCGCGCCGATCTCATGGCGCTCGATGCGCGGGGCCGCATCGTCATCGTCGAGATTAAGGTATCGCGGAGCGATCTGCTCGGCGACGCCAAGTGGCTCGACTATCTCGATCATTGCGATCGCTTTTTCTGGGCGGTGCCGGCCGGGTTCGACGCGAGCCCGCTCGACCGCGAGGCGTTTTTGCCCGATCGCACCGGCGTGATCGTCGCCGATCGCTATGACGCGGCGATCGTGCGCGAGGCGCACAGCGTCGATCTCGCCGCCGCCATACGCCGGCGCTGCACATTGGCGCTCGCCCGGCGCGCCGGGCGGCGGCTGATCGGCACGCTCGATCCCGACGCGGGCGCTTTCACCTAGAGTTGCGGACCTTGCACCGCGGCGCGGGCGTGTCCCTTAGGCGCGTCGGCCAGGGCCTTGGCGATCGCCGGGGAGCGCTTGTCGCGCGCGGCATAGGCGCGCGCGGACAGGCCCGCCATGTGGTCGGCCTGATCGGGATCGGCGCCGGCTTTGAGCAGATCACGCACGATCGGCAGGTTGCGGAGCTGAACCGCCAGGATCAGCGGTGTTTCGCCGCGATCGTTGGCGAGGTTCACATCGGCCTTGCCGTCGATCAGGATCTGCAAGCACGCTTCCTGGTTCTGGTTGACCGCGACGATCAGCGGCGTCGCGCCGCTGCGATCGCGGATGTTGGGATCGGCGCCGTGCTGGAGCAGGAAGGTCGTATAGGTCGCGTCGCCACGCTTGACGACGATGTGCAGCGCGCCGTCACCGCTTGCGGGATCGTGGCTGTCGATGATCGTTGTGCCCGGCTTGGCCAGAATATCGAGAACGTCCTGCCCCTTGGCGTCCTTGATCGCCGAAAAGAACTTGCTGCTGTCCGATCCGCCGAGCTGGGCGGCGGCGGGCGCCGCGAGCGTGAGGATCGAGGCGGCGGCGAGCGCGCTTTGGAAGCGGCGGGAAATCATCATTGTCGATCCCTGATCGTGGCTTGGTGAGGCATGACGAACTTGCGCCGAAGCCCCTAACAGATCATGGCTGGCGGCGCCATGAACGAGACCCTTCGCGCGTTCGCCGCGCCCGTCGCCGCGGCCCTGCTGGCCGGTTGCTCGCCGCACGCATCCTCGACCGACGCCAACAGCAGCGCGCAGCCGTTGCCGCCGCCGCTGGCCGGCGCCTCGATCGGCGGCCCGTTCACGCTGATCGATCAGGACGGCAAGACCGTCAGCGACCGCGATTTCGCGGGCAAATACCGCATCATCTATTTCGGTTACACCTTCTGCCCCGACGTCTGCCCGGTCGACATGCAGAATCTCGGCGCGGCGATGCGGCTGCTCGATCGCGACAACCCCACGCTGTCGGCGAAGATCGCGCCGATCTTCATCAGCGTCGATCCCGAGCGCGATACGCCGGCAGTGCTCAAGCAATTCGTCAGTGCCTTCTATCCGCGGCTGATCGGGCTGACCGGCAGCCCGGCGGCGATCAAGCAGGTCGCCGACGAATATCGGATTTTCTATCAGAAACAGCCGCCAGAGGCCGATGGCGGCTATCTGGTCCAGCACAGCCGGCAGGCCTATCTGTTCAGCCCGGCGGGCAAGCCGATGGCGCTGTTGCCGGTCGAGGGGCCGCCCGGGCCGATCGTCGCCGAAATCGAGCGATGGGCGCGATGAGCGATCGGTTCTGGGAAGATACGCCGCTCGACAAGCTCGACCGCGGGCAATGGGAAGCGCTGTGCGACGGCTGCGGAAAATGCTGCCTGCACAAGCTGGAGGATGAGGATAGCGGCGAGCTCGCCGCCACCAATGTCTCGTGCCGGCTGCTCGATCGCACCACCGCGCAATGTTCCGATTATCGTCATCGCCATGCCTTCGTGCCCGATTGCGTGCGGCTGACCCCGCGATCGATCCGGACGAACGGCTGGCTGCCGGGCACCTGCGCCTATCGGCTGCGGTTCGAGGGGCGACCGCTGCCCGATTGGCATTATCTCGTCTGCGGCGATCGGGATGCCGTGCGCCGGGCGGGCGAATCGGTTGCCGGCTGGACGATCTCGGAAGACGATGCCGGCGACCTCGAACATCACATGATCGATCGCGCCTTGTGAGCCCTGTGGGCGAAGCGGCGATCGAGGTGGTGCGCCATGCGCGCGCGCGCCGGGCGCGGCTGAGCGTCGATCCCGCGAGCGGGCGCGCTAGGCTGACCCTGCCGCCACGAACGCCGTTGAAGGCGGCGCTGCGCTGGGCTGCAGAACAGCAGGCCTGGATCGACGCACAGCGCGCGCGATTGCCGCAGGCGATCCCGTTCGCGCCCGGCGCAACGCTGCCGTTTCGTGGCGAAGGCCTGACGATCGATTGGCGCGCGCACGACCCACGACGCGTGACGCGGGAGGGCGCATCGTTACGGTGCGGCGGGCCGATCGACGGGCTCGGCCGGCGGATCGAGGCGTGGCTGCGTCGCCAGGCGCTGGCGCTGCTCACCGAGGAAACCGCCGAATTCGCCGCCCTGGCAGGCGTCAGCATCGCGTCAGTGGGCGTCGGCGATGCGCGGGGCCGGTGGGGTAGCTGCACGACGCGCGGCGCGATCCGTTACAGCTGGCGGTTGATCCTCGCCCCCGATTTGGTTCGCCGCGCGACCGTCGCGCATGAAGTCGCCCACCGCGTCCACATGAACCACGCGCCGGCATTTCACGCGCTGGTCGAAACCTTGTTGGGAACCGACCCGGCGCCGGCGCGACATTGGCTGCGCACGCACGGCGCCGCGCTTCACTGGTTCGGCCGCGACTCCTGATCGGGCGAGCGGTCGTCGGGTTGCGGCATCGGCGCGCTGCGCGGGCGATCGCGCGGCGATCGGCCCAGCACGCGGTCCATCCAGTCCTGATTGAGCTGTTCGCCTTGGGCCGGCGGGGGCGGCGCCTGCTGTTCGCGCACCGGCGGGGCTGAGCCGTCGGGCGGATAGCCGGGGTCGTCGTAAGGCTGCGCGCCGCTTTGTTCATCCGGCGCGATCTGGTCGGGCTGGACCGGGTTGCCGTTCTCATCGACGAACAGGCCGTTGTCGGGTTCGCCGAAATAGGAATTCTCGTCCTCGGTCTGCCAATCGGGCACCGTCACCGTCGTCTGGAATTGCTGGATCGGGCGGTTGGCGACGGCCGGGCGCATGAAATCGGCGAAAGCGCGCGCCGGTCCGCGGCCGCCGAACAGGCCGGGGATCGGCTTGCTATCGTCGCGCCCCATCCATACGCCGGTGGTCAGCCCGCTCGAAAAGCCCAGGAACCAGCCGTCGTGATTGTTTTGCGTCGTGCCGGTCTTGCCGGCGACCGGCCGGCCGATGTCGGCGGCGCGCCCGGTGCCGATGTTGACGGTGCTGGCGAGCAGATCGGTCATTTCCTGCGCGACGTACGGCGCGACCAGCACATGGCTGCGATCGACCTGATGCTGATAGATCGTCACGCCGTCGGCGGTGACCTTGGTGATGCCGAACGGTGTTACCGCGACGCCCTGCGCGCCGACCGAGGCGAACGCGCGCGTCATGTCGATCAGCCGCACTTCCGAGGTGCCGAGTACCATCGACGGATAGGTCGATACCGGCGTGGTGATGCCGAAACGCCGCGCCATGTCGGCGACGGTGTCGAAGCCGACCTGCAGGCCGAGCTTCGCGGCGATGGTGTTGATCGAATAGGCAAAGGCGGTGCGGATCGTCGTCTGGCCGATGTTGCGCCGCGAATCGTTGCGCGGCGTCCAGCCCTTGATCGTCACCGGCTCGTCGACGATCGGATCGTCGGGCTTGATCCCGGCCTCGAGCGCGGCGAGATAGACGAACAGCTTGAACGACGAGCCCGGCTGGCGCACCGCCTGCGTCGCGCGGTTGTAGATCGATGAGACGTAATCCTTGCCGCCGACCATCGCGCGAACCGAGCCGTCCTGATCGAGCGCGACCAGCGCCCCCTGTGCGCCGGCCGGCACATTCTCGTTGACCGCCCTGGTCGCCGCGCGCTGCATGTTGAGATCGAGCGTCGTATAGACTTCGAGCGGGCGGCTGCTTTCGTCGATCAGCGTTTCGAGCTGCGGCAGCGCCCAATCGGTGAAATAGCGCACGCTGTTCTGCTTGGGCTCGGGCGCGAGCTTGACCGCGGAAATATCCGCCTCGGCGGCTTGCTGCGGCGTGATCGCGCCGGTTTCCTGCATCAATTGCAACACGACGCCGGCGCGGCCGATCGCGGCCTCGGCGTCGGCCGTCGGCGAATAATGCGACGGCGCCTTGACCAGCCCGGCGATCACCGCCGCCTCGCCGAGCGTCAGATGCGTCGCCGAATGGCCGAAGAATTTACGTGCAGCAGCGTCGATCCCGTAAGCGCCGCCGCCGTAATAGACCTTGTTCATGTAGAGTTCGAGGATCTGGTCCTTGGTGAACTTGCGTTCCAGCGCCAGCGCGACGATCGCTTCGCGCAGCTTGCGTTTGACCGAATAGCTGTTCGACAGGAAGATCGTGCGGGCGACCTGCTGGGTGATCGTCGAGGCGCCCTGCAGGCGTCGCCCGGTGTCGTAATTGTTGATCGCAAACCAGGCGATGCGCACCAGCGCGACCGGATCGACGCCGATATGATCGCGAAAGCGGCGATCCTCGACCGAGACGGTGGCTTCGCGCATCACCTGGGGCACCTGATCGTAGCTCAGCCATTCGCCGTAGCTCGGCCCGAGTGAGGCGATCACCGTACCGTCGGCGGCATGGACGCGGATCATCTGGCCGTTGGGCGACGATTTCAGCTCATCGAAACTGGGAATCTCGTTGCGCGTGGCGTAGACAGCTACGAACAGGCTGATGACCGCCAGCAACGCCAGCGCGCCGCATGCCCATAGCGCCCGGACGAGCCAGCGACGCCACCCGGCCGCCGGCTGCTTTTTCTTTCGGGAGGTCGACGCGCGGGCCATGAAACGCAGGCGGGATAGCCGTTAACCGGGCCGCTCACAAGCGGCCAGCGGTCAGGCCTGGTCCGCATCTCCGTGACCGCGCGGCCGGAAATCGAGCGACAGCGAATTCATGCAATAGCGCAGGCCGGTCGGCGGCGGGCCATCGGGAAAGATATGGCCGAGATGGCCATCGCAGCGCGCGCAGCGCGCCTCGGTGCGGGTCATGCCGTGGCTGGTGTCGCTATGCTCGACGACGCGATCGGCGGCGATCGGCTGCGTGAAGCTCGGCCAGCCGGAACCCGATTCGTATTTATCGGCACTGTCGAACAGCGGATTGCCGCACGCGGCGCAGCGATAGACGCCGTCCGCCTTGTTGTCGTTGTAGCGGCCGGAAAACGCCGGCTCGGTGCCGGCTTCGCGCAGCACATGATATTGCGCCGGAGAAAGCTTCTTGCGCCATTCGGCTTCGGAGAGGTTGACGGTATCCATGGCGCCTAGCTTTCGGTCGCCGCAGGGCCGGCGTCAATCCGTGAATGCCTGATCCGTGTCAAACTCGCGACCGCGCCGACCATCCCGGGGGCGGTCGCGGCGATCCGCAGCAGCCACGGCGCCGCGCCCGGCGATTCGGCGGCGTCGCGCACCAGCCCGGCGATACCGAGCGGCCGCGTGAGATCGCGCGCCAGCGCGCGTTGATAGGTTTGTGCTCCGGCTGGCCCCTCGGCGAGATAGGCCTGGGCCGCGCGGATTCCGCTGGCGATGGCGATGCCCATGCCTTCGCCAGCCAATGACGGAATGACGCCAGCCTGATCGCCGAGCCTGAAAAGCCCCGATATGCCGTGCCGTGCCCGCCAGCCGTAAGGCACGTTGGCGACGGCATCGATCGCGCCGCCGTCATGCCAGGCGAGTCGCTCGGCGAGCTGCGGCGATTCGCCGGCAAGCGCGGCGAGCAACGCTTCGGGGCTGCCGGCTTCGGCCAGCCGCGAGCGGTGCACCGCCATGCACAGATTGGCCGCACCGTCTTCCTGAAGAACGATGCCGGCATAGCCGCGATCGAACATGTGCAGCTCGATCGCATCGCCGACCAGACGCGTAAGCGCCGCCGCCGGGCCGAGCCGGATGCGCAGGCCGAGCGCGGGATCGGGGCCGCGCGCGCGATCGGGCCGGGCAAGGCCGCGCAGATCGTGCTTACCGGTGGCTAGGAACAGCGCGTCGGCGGTGATTGCGTCTCCCCCGCGCAGCTGCACGGTATCGCCCTCGATTGCCGTCGCGGTCACGCCGCGCTCGACCGCGGCGCCCGCGGCGATTGCCAGATCGAGCGATAGCGTATCGAGCCGGTGGCGCGACACGCCCTTGGCGGCTTGGGGCAGCGGCGCTTCGGCGCGGCGATCGCCGGCGAACAGGCACACGCGGGTGACGTCGGCCGGATTGAGCGCGTTCGGATCGAGCCCGAGCGCGCGGAGCGAGCCGAGCGTGCGCCAGCTGAGGAAGCCGCCGCACAGCGCGTCGCCGGTCGTCACGCTGCGCTCGATCAGCAGATGCGGCCGTCCCGCGCGCGCCAGCAGCGTCGCCGCGCTGGCGCCGGCCGGCCCGCCGCCGACGATCAGCGCCGGTGTTCGACGCATAGCCGGAACGGAAAAGCGCGGTAGACGCGCGCGTCGGCAATGCCCGCCGCGGCGAGGATCGCCGGCCATTCGCCGGGGCGATACGCCCGCGCGATCGACAGCGTGCCGTCATGCCGGACGATCGGGTGCCAGCGCATGACGCTCGCGAGGATCGGAAAGCCCCGATGCGCAAAACCGTGGCGATGGAGATCGTTGATCAGCCAGCCGCGCCGCGCCTGCGCCTCCATGAAGCGCAGGAAGGCGACGAGTTGCGCCGGCGTCATGTGATGCGCGACCAGGCTCGAGACGATGAAATCCCACGGCTGGTCCGCCAGATCGGCATAGTCGCCGGTAATATAGCGGATCGGCAGCCCCGGCGGCGTATGCGCGGCGGCTGCTGCCTCGCTGCGCCGATTGAGATCGACGCCGACCAGCTCGGCAGCGAGCCCCCGCTTCGCCGCCCAGGCCGCGATCCGGCGCAGCATGTCGCCATCGCCGAAGCCGACGTCGAGCAGTCGAAACCTGGTCATGCCCGCGGTCGCTCGCTCGAGAAACGCGAGCGTCGGCCGCGCCGCCATCGTCACCGCGTTGACCTTGGCGAGATCGCCGACCACCGCGGTGTAGGTCGCCGTATCGAGATCGTCGGCGTCCATCAGCTCATCGGCGATGGCGCGGACGGCGAGGTTCATGCCGCGCTCCGGAAACCGAATCCCTCGGCGGCGAGCCCGGGGCCGAAGGCGAGCGCGACGCCGTTATCGACCGGGTCGCCCGCGAGCAGCCGTGCCAGCACGAACATCAGCGTCGCCGACGACATGTTGCCGAAATCGGCGAGCACGCCGCGCGAGGCGGCAAGCGCATCGGGCGCGAGCGCCAGGCTGTGCGCGACTGCGTCGAGAATCGATCGGCCGCCGGCATGGACCGCCCAGCCGTCGATCTCGTCCGCGTCGCGTCCGCCGAGCGCCGCGGCGGCGAACGCGGGGTCGGCGAGGCCGGCGGCGATCCGGCCGGGCACTTCGCCCGACAAATGCATGGCGAAGCCCTGATCGGTGATTCCCCACCGGATCAATTCGTGCGAATCGGGCAGCGTCGTCGCGAACGGCTGGCCGAGCGCGAACCCGGTCGGATCGGCAGTTACCAGTGCCGCGGCGGCGCCGTCACCGAACTGGAGCATCGCCAGCAGCGATTCGAGTTCCTGGGTCGATTGCAGATGCAGCGACGACAATTCGATGCACAGCACCAGCACGCGCGCCTCGGGCTCGGATCGAATGATGTGGCGTGCACTGCGCAGCGCGGTGATCGCCGCATAGCAGCCCATGAACCCGATCAGCAGCCGCTCGACGTCGCTCGCCAGCCCGATCTCGCGGGCGATGATCTGATCGATTCCCGGCGCGACGAAGCCGGTGCAGCTCGCGACGATGAAATGGGTGATGCCGTCGAGCGGAGCCTGCGCCTGCAACGCGGCGATAGCCGTTCGGCCGAGCGCGGGTGCTGCCTCGGCATAGACGGCCATCCGCGCCGCCGTGCCGGGCAGCTCGGCGCCGTGATAGAAACCGTCGCGATCGACCGGCGAGCCGCCATCCGGCGCGACGTCGAGCACCGACCAGCGGTGCCCGATCGCGGAGCGCGCCGCCATCCGATCGAACAGCTTGCGCGCGCGCGGGTCGATCAGCTGCGCCTGCGCCCAGCCGATAAAGGCGTCATGCACGTCATGCCCTGGAACCGCGGTTCCGATCGCATTGAGATAGGCCTGGGAGGCAGGGGGCACGCAGGACACGCTTTCGGGCGAGAGGACGAACGAAGCCGCCCGACAGCCGGGTCGCGCCTGTCCGCAACTAACCCAGTAAAAGCGCTTACGCCAGCCAATCGTTCCGCTGCCGGCTTGAGACGGCGTCGCCATCCCGCGTCTATGAAAAAGTGGTGCCCCATAGACGACATCGATGGGCACTCGAATTATTGGGCAATTTTGGTCACTCATGACTCACGCGGCCTGTGCGGCTGGCAACTTGCGGATGAGCCGCCGGCGATAACGGACATAAGTTGCGTTGGAGGCGTGTCCGTTGAGGCTCAGCTATTTACATGTAGCATCAGGCCGGAAGAAATCGCCGATGATCTGGGCGTGAGCCGGATTACGGGACCTCCGCCCCTCATCCAGCGGCAACCAGAGACCGGGCATTGTTTGAGGGTCCCCGTTTTACCTCGGCTTCGGCGCTCTCGCCTCAATCAAACTCTGGATACCCTTTTGTCCACGACGCCTGGCATGGCGGCGCGGTAGACTCGCGGATTACCAGATGCGCTGGCACGATAGTCGGATCGATAGACGGCCGCGATTCAGTGCGGTCGGCGATGATCAATTCGACAGCTTTGGCGGTCACGGCAGCGATCGGTTGCCCTACCGCTGTCATGGGCGGGTTGCCGAAGCGGATTACGGGTGTGTCATCGAAGCTGATCAGCGAGAGATCACCGGGCACATCAAGCCCGCGAGCTCGCGCTACTTCAAGCGCGGCAAGTGCCGTCTGGTCGTTGCTGGCGACGATTGCGGTGGCAGGCGCCCGCCCCCCTAACAAAAGCGCTGCCGCTACTCGACCGGATGCGAAGCTGAAATCGCTTTCCGCCAATAGCCCCGCAGTTGCACATCCCGCCTCCCGCATCGCGGCTCGCCAGCCTTCAATGCGCCAGGCGCTCAGTTCATATTCAGGCGACCCGGCAATGAAGCCGATGCGGCGATGACCTAACGCTATGAGGTGCTCGGTCGCCAGCCGGGCGGCGCGCTCGTCATCCATGGTCAGACGCAAGCCCGGTCCGGCGGTCAGCGAGCCAATCCTGGCAATGCTGATCTTGTGCTCATCGAGCAGGTTGACGATCCGCAGATTTTGCGAATGCGGTGGCGTTAGGATGATGCCATCAGGCTGCAGCGCAGCGATTGCCGCCAGCAGTTCGCGCTCGATGTGATCGCTATGGGTATCGACCAGTTCAACGATCAGGCGATACCCGTGCTCGGCGCATTTCAGCATTCCCCCAAGCAGCATCTGGTCGACCCAGTCGGTGCCCTCGCGCTTTTCCCAATCGGCGATCGTGCGCTCGCGGTCGTTCAACGACATGATCAGATAGGAACGCGATCCGCTCATCCGCTGCGCCGCGATCGACGGCACGTAACCAAGCTTTTCGATCGACGCCTGGACCCGGTCGCGCATCGCCGGGCGGACGTTGGGCTCGGTGTTGATAACTCGGCTGACGGTTTGCAGCGACACGCCTGCATCGAGCGCGACGTCCTTGATCGTAACCGCCTGTTTGCGTCGCGCCATCTGCTCTCGCTCAGGCGGTTTCGGCGCGCTTGGCGCCGCAGTAGCGCGCGACATAATCGGCATGGGCGGGAAGCGACGCGACGGTGCGATTGACGGTACCGCGGATGCCGGTGAAGAGCCGATCGAGCTCGTCGTCGGGCAGCTTGGTGGCAATTGGGTGATAGGATTGCGGCATGATCCCCTGACCCATCATCACCTGCACCCAGCTATTTTCGGCGAACAGCTCCTCGTTGCGGCGGAAGACGCGGCCGGTTTCGCGGAACAACTCGATCTTCTGCGCCAGCGTGTCGGGAATCGGCATATCTGCGCATTGCCGCCAGAACGGGCTATCGCGGCGTTCGGTCGCCTTATAGTGCAGGATCAGGAAATCGCGGATCTGAAGCATGTCAGTCAGCTGCTGATCGTTAAATTCGGCAGTGTCGCGTTCGCTGATCGTCTGGGCGGGCATCATCCGCAGGAGCCGCAGCACCGATCGCTGAACCAAGTGGAGGGTGGTCGATTCGAGCGGCTCCATGAACCCCGCCGACAGCCCGATCGCGATGCAATTGCGATACCATTGCCGCCGCCGCGTGCCCGCGGTGAAACGCAAATTGTTGGGTTCGGTCAATACCTCTCCCTCGATATTGCCCAGCAATCGTTCCAGCGCGGCTTCGCGCGACAGATAGCGGCTACAATAGACGATACCGTTGCCGGTGCGGTGCTGGAGCGGGATGCGCCATTGCCAACCGGCATCGTGCGCCATCACGCGGGTATAAGGCACTGGCGGCTGGACGTTGGCGGTTTGCACCGCGATCGCGGAATCGCATGGCAGATAATGCGTCCAGTCGTCATAGCCGGCGTGCAGTGCGCCTTCGATCAGGAGCGCGCGGAAACCGGTGCAGTCGAGAAACAGATCGCCCTCTATCCGCTGGCCTGATTCGAGCACCAGCGCGGTGATGTCGCCGTTTTCGCTGTCGAGTTGGACCTCGGCGATCCTGCCCTCGATCCGCTTGGTGCCGCCGCCTTCTGCCTTGGCGCGCAGGAACGCGGCATAGCGCGTGGAATCGAGTTGATACGCATAGCTCATGCGATCCTCGGGCAAATGCGCGAACTTGCCCTTCAGCGCTGCGACAAGCTCCAGACAATAGTCGTCATATGAAGCGTCGTGGCCCTTTTCGCGGCCGCGGAGCCAGAAATGCTGGAACCCCGCCGACCAGTGATCCTTCCCAGTCAGTCCGAAGGAATGAAAATAGCGGTCGTTGCCGTTCTTCCAGCCATCGAACAGGATGCCGAGCTTGAACGTCGCTTGCGTCGCCCGCATGAAATCGGCTTCGTTGACCTGCAAGATACGGTTGAAGTTGACCAGCGGCGGAATCGTGCTTTCGCCCACGCCGATCGTGCCGATCGCATCGGATTCGATCAGCGTGACGTCGACGGTATCGCCCATCGTATGCGCGATGGCGGCGGCCGACATCCAGCCGGCGGTGCCGCCACCGGCCACCACGATCCGGCGCAGCCGCTTGTCCGTCATTGGCTAAGCTGCCGCAGAAGGAAGCTGCGCAGTCGTGAGGCCGTTTCCGGCGTCAGCGGCGCAAGCACGCCGCGCGCGTCTTCGGGAATATGCGCCACCGTCTCTTCGTCGTTGCTGAAGACATAATGATCGAACATGTCGCGCCAGTGGCGCTTCTCGTCGTCGGGAAGGTCGCGAATCGCCATCATCGCC
The DNA here is from genome assembly GCA_006438735.1 of Sphingomonas koreensis. Classification (GTDB taxonomy): domain Bacteria; phylum Pseudomonadota; class Alphaproteobacteria; order Sphingomonadales; family Sphingomonadaceae; genus Sphingomonas; species Sphingomonas koreensis_A. Next base: position 351,511 of record RCZF01000002.1, read on the forward strand.
AGGTTGAGCGCATTCTGCGGCTGACCGAGCCAGCGCGGAGACTCACGCCACCAGAAATTGGCCAGCACGTTGAACGCCGCCAGCCCCTCGACGTGGTGCCACCACATCGAGGGAATGTAGAGCGCGTCGCCTGCCTCGAGTTCGGTCACTTGTGCATGCGCGAGCGCCTCGGCGAAACGTGGATATTGGTCGAGGTCGGGTGCGTGGAAGTCGACCAAGCTGATTGCACGACCACCGGGGGTATTGTCGACCGGGCCCAGGTACAGGTTGCGAAACTGGTCGCGTGGGAACAGCGTGAAGCGGCGGCGACCGACCGCGACGCAGGCGAGATTGTCCGGAAAGTCGTTGTGCGCGGCGACGCGCGTGCGCGTGCCGATCCAGACGCTCGACATCAGCGAACGGTCGCCCAGATCGATATGGTTCGGCTCGAACAACCCGTCGAAGAACTGGTGCATGTCGATCGAGCTGAGATAGATCGGTTGCACCTCGCCCTTCGCCTCCAGCGCGTCGATCCGCGCGAAGATCTCGGGAAGCTTTGCCTCCAGCGTGCGGAAATTGACCTGCATCTCCTTGTCGTAGAACATCCGCCCATCGTCACCCGGCATCCCGACCGCGACGGTGAAGGGCACGTCCTTGCGCCGGGCGAGCAGGTAATCGCGCGCATCGCGCGCTGAGCGACGCCCCGCCTGGACCAGCGGCCAATCCGCCGCCAGCCCGCGCACCACAAACGGGCGATCCGCTTCGCGCAGCCGGCGATCCAGATCGGCCGCGTCGGCAACTGTCACCTCGGCAACTGCCGGGATCGATCCCGCAACGCCTGGATCGGCCTCAGGCACCCGCCAATCGCCGGTTCTTGCGATCGATCAGCGCCTGGAAACGACCGACCGACGCGACCGCCATGAAGATCGGCATCAGATGCCCATTGTCATGCAGGTCGCCGAGCGCGGTGGCGCTGAGCGCATGCAGCCGATCCTCGTTGATCGCGTGAAACCCGACGAAGCGGTGAGACGCGCCGTCGGCGAGCGTAAAATCGAACACGATCGGCTCGAGCAGGTCATAGCGACGAAGCGCGTCGAAAAAGGCGCCCGTCTCACGATACCCAGCGTCGAGCGCGCCGAGTTGCTCGGCGACCATGTCGAGAAAGGGCGTGGGGCGACCCAGGTCGTCGAACAAAGCGACACCCTTGCCCGATCGGTCGAGCCGCGGACTGGCCATGTCGACATGAACCTGTGCCGGCTCGTCCCCGCTCTCGCCCCCATCGCGGCCGATCAGGAAGGGCTGGATGTCCATCGAGAGCGGGCGGCGGGACGCGTCCCAGCGGTCTCCGTCGAGGAACAGGTTCTCGCCCGTCTCGAAGCCGAAGATTGCGAACGCCTGGAAACTGTCCCGCTCTGGAGAGAGACGGAACAGGATGGGATATTCGTCCTGCACCGCGCGGAACTCGTTTGGCACCACCAGGCTGGACATGACACCGTCACCCAGCTCGACGCCGCGATCGATGCGGACGCGCAAGTTTCGGTGCGCTTCGGCGGTCAGGATTTCATGCGACGACATGGTGATCGGCGAACTCGATAGAAGAGGAGGCTGCATTGGCAAGCCGGACGTCAAGGCGCAACCCTCCAAGCGTCACGCTCCATTCTTCGCAGCCGAGCCGCGCTTCAGCGCTCCCTTGGTTGGTGGGGAAGGTCGCCGCTTCTCAAGCGCGACCTTCCCCGGCCGAAATCAGAAGGTGAAGCGCACGCCCGCCGAGTAGCGCGCATCCTGCTTCGTGACGAACGTGATATTGCGATCCGAGCGAAGATGGCCGCTCCGATCCTCGCCGAGCACGTTGATACCCTCGACGAACACCGCGAGGCTAGGCGTAAAGTTGTAGCTGGCGCTAACGTCCAGCTGGCCATAGGTGTTGATGTAGTAGGGATTGGTGCCTGCCCCCGACAGGTAACCGTCGCGCCAGTTATAAGCCGCACGCGCATTGATGCCGTACTTGTCGAAGAACAGAACCGCGTTGGCGCTGTCCGACAGACCGGTGATCGCAAACTGCGCGACGCTCGACGGCAGCGTGTTGTCGTAATTGCGATTACCATTGACGATCGTGTAGTTGAGGATCGTGCCGAAGCCGGTGTTCCAGAAATTGTGCTGAACCGCGAACTCCCAACCGTTCACCGTCGCCGTGTCGTCGCTGTTGAACGGCGTCGAGATGACGAAATTCACCGCCGGATCTTCGGGTAGAGCGGTGATCGTGGTCGGATTGCCATTCGCGTCCCGCCCGACCGTGGTCGGGTAGTTGTTGGCGATATATGTGAGAATATCACCGTAGCCGGCGGTTGTACCCAATGCCGCGATCGCCGCCTGATAGCGCGGGCCGCCAAGTGGCGTCGTCACACCCGGGATCGTCGTGTTGATCTGGGTCTGGCCGATATAGTTCGACACGTTTTTGTGGAAGAAACCGACGGAGATGTAGCTTTCCGGACCGTAATACCATTCGGCCGACAGATCGATGTTCTTCGATTTGAACGGGACCAGCCCCGGGTTGCCGACCGAGCCGGTGCCGTTGCCGAAGAAGCCCCCAGCGCTGCCGGGGCGGAATAGCGTATCGAGTCGGCGGCCGCCCTGCAGGCTGCCATAGTCGGCGCGGGTGATGGTGTGGCTGTACGAGGCGCGCAGCTTCACGTCGGTCAACGGCGAGATGTCGACGTCCACCGACGGCAACCAGTTGTGATAGCTGCCCTTGAACGTGGTGAAGCCGCTGCCCTCGTAGAGTACGTTGAACTCGTTTTGCGAGTTCTGCCGTGCGCCGACTGGAATCGGGACCAGCGCCGACGCAGACACGTCGGTGTTTTCGTAGCGCAGACCTGCGATCAGGTGACCGTCACCAGCCAACAAGTGAAACTTGCCGTTGAACTGGAAATACGGCGCCACCGTCTTCTCGCGGACGCGACTGTCGGTAGTGTAGGGAGTCAGGCAGTTATCGTCGCCGCCGCAGATGCCGTAGGCGCCATCGAGCAGGCCGACGACACTCTCGAAATTGAAGCTGTAGAACTGCTGCACGATCGACGGATCGTTGGCGCCGTCGATCCCTTTGAAGGCGCCGGGGATGCCGACCAGCTTGAACAGGTCGTCCGGAAGCAGCTCCGCCGCCGCCGCGCGCTGCGCAATGCTGGCGCCGCCGGTGCCGCCCCACGTATCGTTCTGGAGCACGCTGTAGGCAGATCGCACCTTGTTGTCGGTATATTCGAAGCCCCAGTCGAGCGAGTCCATCAGACCATGGCCGTGGTCGTAATGACCGCTGAGATGGACCTGGTTGATCCGGTCCCGGAAATACGAATTGCGGAAGGCGTTGCCGGTCGGCACGATCAGCGACGCGTCGAGCGGATCGATGCCGGGATACATCGAGAATGACAGCGCGGGCAGATCGTGATCGAAGTTGAGCGTCTGGCTCTGCACGCCGAAGATCGCGGTGCCGAGCGAGTTGCTGTTGCCATATTTATTGTCCGGCTTCGATACCGCCGTCGAATGCTGCGCATCGAGCGTCATAGTCACGCCGCCCGGCCCTTCCCAGACGAGGTTGCCGCCGAATTCCTTGTTTTCGCTCTGCGCCGAGGTCAGCGCCGCCGAATAGGACAGATCCTTGTAGGCCCCGTTGACCGATTCTGCATATTCAGCGTCCGTTTGGCCGGGCGCGCGCGCCGGTAGACCGAAACGCTCGGTGTAGAAGATCGGGCCGGCGACCGGGCCATCGGTCCAGGCGCTGACCGTGTCGCTGTGGTTGTAATAGATGCCGACGCTGTTGTCGCGAATCTCCACCGTGTTGCGCGAATAGGTGTAATCGAAGGTCGCAGTCAGCGAATCGGTCGGGCGGAATTGCACCACGGCCTGGCCGTTGATGCGCTCGCGCTTGCCGCTGACGATATCGTAGCCGCCGTTCTGCGGAACTTGATAAACGTCGGTCGCGCCGGGGTGGTTGGTGATGTTGTCGTACCGCGGATCGCCCGGCTGGGCGAGCGAACCCCAGTTGTTCTCGTCGCCGAGATAACCGTCGCGGAATCCGACATTGGCCTGGTTAGCGCCGAAATCGCGCTTCTGGTACGATCCGAGCACAAGCACGCCGATCTTGCCGTCGGCGAACGTATCGGAGATGATCCCCGACACTTCAGGGGTGATGTGGTTCTTGCCGTTCTCGGACAGATCATCGACGCCACGCGCCTGGATCGAGCCGCGCAGCCCCATTTTGTCGAACGGCCGCGGAGTCTTGATGTTGATGGTCGAGCCGATGCCGCCCGATGGGACCGTGGCGCGACCCGACTTATAGACCTCGAGCGCTGCGACGCCTTCCGAAGCCAAGTTGGCAAAGTCGAAGGAGCGCGATGCCGGCGCGCTGTTGCCGTCGCCGATCGTCGAGGTCGCCAGCTGACGGCCGTTAAGGGTCACGAGGTTGTATTCTGGGCCGAAGCCGCGGACGGTGACGAACTGGCCCTCGCCATTCGAGCGATCGATCGACACGCCGGTGATGCGCTGTAGCGATTCGGCAAGGTTGGTATCGGGGAACTTGCCGATGTCCTCGGCCGAGATCGCATCGACAACGCCCTGGCTGTTGCGCTTTATGTTGATCGACTCGCGCAAGCTCGCGCGGATGCCGGTGACGACGATGTCGCTGGCATCGCTTCCCTGATCGGCGGCCGCCTGATCACCGCGGATCGTGGAATCACCGGTTTGACCCATCGTGTCAGCGGCGTCGGAGGTTTGAGGCTGATCGCCGGTCTGCTGCTGGCCTTGACCTTGGGCCAGGGCCGCGACGGGAAAGCCGGCGACCGCCAGCGCTGAAACGCCCAAAAGCAAATGTGAAAGCGCGCGCGTGTTCGACCGATGCATATCTTTGTCCCCTCCGTTTCCCACCGGCGGATTTTTCCAACCCGCTCGTTTTTGATTGAGAACGTTCACTTCGTAGGTTTATGAATGGCTGTCAAGAGCGTGATTCGTACTAAAGGGCGAATGCTGCCGCGACACAATAATGGCAAGCGGCGGCCAGGAAATCAGCGCCGAGCGCGACGCGCAAGGGGGAGCAAGAATGGCGAAGAAATTGGCGGCGGCGTTGGCCGTTTCGGTGTTGCTCGCGAGCGCGGCCGGCACAGCGGTGGTCGCGCAACAACTGGCTGCGACCGATGCGCGTACGCGCGCCGAAGGGATCGTCGCGAAGATGACGCTCGACGAGAAGATCGCGCTCGCTCACGGCCTGTTCCCGCCACAGGCGGCGGGGAAGACGACCCATGAGCTGATCCCGTCCGCCGGCCACATCGACGGCATCGCGCGGCTGGGCGTGCCGCTGGTGCGTGAGACCGATGCCTCGCTCGGCGTCGCCAACCAGATCGAACAGCGTAAGGGCGACGTCGCTACGGCGCTTCCCTCCAGCCTGGCGACGGCGGCAACGTTCGATCCGGCCATCGCGCATGACGGCGGCGCGATGATCGGATCGGAAGCGCGCGCGAAGCGCTTCAACGTGATGCTCGGCGGCGGCGTCAATCTGACGCGCGATCCCTGGAACGGCCGCAATTTCGAATATTTCGGCGAAGATCCGTTGCTCGCCGGCGAGATGGCAGGCGCGCACATTGCCGGTATCCAGTCTAATCGCATCGTCTCGACGATCAAGCATTTCGCGCTCAATTCGCAGGAAACCGGGCGGCACGTACTCGATGCGCGGATCGGCGAAGCGGCGCTGCGCGAAAGCGACCTGCTGGCCTTTCAGATCGCGATCGAAGAGGGCCAGCCCGGTTCGGTGATGTGCGCCTACAACAAGGTAAACGGCGACTGGGCATGCGAAAACAAGCATCTGCTCACCGATATACTCCGACGCGACTGGGATTATCGCGGATGGGTGATGAGCGATTGGGGTGCGGTCCATTCGACGGCGAAAGCGGCCAACGCCGGGCTGGATCAGCAGTCCGGCCAGGAACTCGACAGCGCGCTCTTTTTCGATGCACCGCTCAAGGCCGCGGTCCAATCGGGCAAGGTGCCGATGCGCCGGCTCGACGAGATGGTGACGCGGTATCTGACCGGGCTGATCGAGACCGGCGCGTACGACACGCCGGCGCCGTCCACCGCGCAGCCGATCGACTATGCCGCGCACGCAAAGGTCGCGCAGCGCGCTGCCGAGGCCGGGATCGTGCTGCTGAAGAACGACGGTGACATCCTGCCGCTGCTGGCGACGGCGAAGAAGATCGTCTTGATCGGCGGCCACGCCGACGTCGGCGTTCTGTCGGGCGGCGGATCGAGCCAAGTGCGTTCGGTGGGCGGCGTTCCGATCGAAATCCCGCTGACCTCGGGCGCCGCATCGTCGTTCGCGCGGATCACCTACCACGCATCTTCGCCGCTCAAGGCGCTGCGGGCGGCGTTGCCGAACGCGACTATCGAATTCGTCGATCAGCAGGATGTCGATGGTGCGGTAGAGGCTGCGCGCGGGGCAGACATCGCAATCGTCTTTGCGACGCAGTGGGCGACCGAGGCGCAGGATGTGGTCGATCTCTCGCTTCCCCATCACCAGGACGACCTCATCGCCGCCGTCGCCGCGGTTCAGCCGAAGACGGTGGCGGTTCTGGAAACCGGCGGGCCGGTGCTGATGCCGTGGATCGACAAGGTGCCCGCCGTGGTGCAGGCTTGGTATCCCGGACAGCGCGGCGGAGAGGCGATCGCCGATATACTCACCGGCCGGGTCAATCCGTCCGGGCATCTGCCGATCACCTTTCCTGCGGCGGCCGCGCAGGCGCCGCGGCCGGCACCGGTCGGCATGGACACGCTCGACAAGCTGGATGCGCAGGCGGCGGCCGATCCGGCCAACGCTTCCGACTATCAGCTGAAGAGCTTTCCGATCGACTATGTCGAGGGCAGCAACGTCGGCTATCGCTGGTACGAGGAGAAGGGCGAAAAGCCGCTTTTCCCCTTCGGTCACGGGCTCAGCTACACGAGTTTCGCTTATCGCAACGCCGCGGTAACGGGCGGCACGTCGCTCAGCGTCTCGTTTGAAATCGTCAACACCGGCAAGCGCGCCGGCGCCGACGTGCCGCAACTATATGTTACGCGTGCCGGATCTAATACGCCGATGCGGCTCGTGGCGTTCGAGCGGGTGACGCTGAGACCCGGCGAATCGCGCCGCATCACGCTGACCGCGGCTCCGCGTATCATCGCCGATTACGACACGTCATTGCCGGGCTGGCGCATCGCCGGCGGAAAATACACGGTCGCGCTGGCGCACGATGCGACCGACCGCGCGATCCTGCTCGATGCGACACTGGAGCGATCGACGATGAAGCCCTGACCCGCGGCGATTGCTTGGTTGCTGATCGCCGCTGCCGCGCGCATGACTTCGGCATGTGGCCCCGGCTTCTCAACGATACGCAGCGGCGCCACGAAGTGGAACCGCCCATCGTCGGACGCCAGCCGGCCGCGTTCCTGCTGTTCTACGGGTTGGCCTATACCGGCGGCGTGATCGGCTATCTGCCGCTGCTGACCTTCCTGCTGCCGATCAAGGTTGAGGCGATCGCAGGCGATGCGCGGCTCGGCGTTTTTACCGCCTGTGTCATCGCCGGTGCGGTCGCCGCCAGCTTGTCCAATATCCTGTTCGGCTGGCTGAGCGATCGTTCGCTGGCACGCGGCGGTGGGCGGCGGCGCTGGGTGGTCGGCGGGCTGGTCGCCACCGCGCTTTCCTATGCCGGGTTCGCCGCCGCCAGTTCGTCTGCGACGATCGTGCTGGCGGTGATGGCGTTCCAGGCCGCGATCAACATGGCTTTGGCGCCGCTCATCGCGATCATGGCCGATGAGGTTCCCGATGCCCAGAAAGGCACCGTGGGCGGCCTGCTGGCGTTGGGGTATCCCGTCGCGGGCGCCGTCGCTGCGGGGTTGCTGAGCGTGGATTTCCGATCCGAGGCGCTACCGCTGGGGATCGTCATGCTGGCGGTCGCGGCGTGCATTGCGCCGCTGCTACTGACCCGGGCGCGGCGAATCGAAGAGCCGCCCGACACGCCGCTGCGTCGTCAGGTGCTCGGCCATGACCTGGCGGTCGCATGGGGCGCGCGCATCCTTGTCCAGATCGCGGGCGCGGTGCTTTCCTTGTACCTGCTTTATTATTTCGAGAGCCTCTCGCACGCGCCGCAGCCCCGCCTGGCTGCGCATGTCAGTCATGTCCTGACGATCGCCTATCTGGTGCCCGTGCCGATCGCCATCGCCATCGGCCGATTGTCCGATCGGCTGGGGCGGCGTAAGCCGTTCCTGGTCGGGATCGCCATGCTCGCGGTGCTCGGGCTGGTCGGCATGACCATGGCGCGCAGCCCGAATGCGGGTGCGGCGGCATTTGCAGCCTATGCGACCGGAAGCGCCGTCTTCCTCGCGCTCCACGCAGCGTTCGCGATGCAGTTGCTACCCAGTCCGCGCCATCGCGGGCGCGATCTCGGCCTGCTCAATCTCACTAACACGCTGCCGTCGCTGGTCGGCCCGCTCCTCACCTGGTTGCTGGCAACGCCCGGTGATTTCGACACCGCGCTGCTGGCGCTCGCCGGGCTGACATTATGCGGCGGCTTGCTCGTCCTCGGCGTGCGCGGCCGGCGCTAATTCTTCCAGTAGCGCACGTAATCGACCGTCATCCGTTGCGGCAGCGCGGCATCATCGACACCCTGCTTGCCGCCCCAATCGCCGCCGATCGCAAGATTGAGGATGATCTGGAACGGGCGCGTGAACGGCCACGCGGCGTGGCCGCCCGGCTGGTCGTCGCGCACGCGCAAATAGGCGCGGCCATCGACGCCGACCAGTATCGCGTGGGGCTGCCAGTCGAGTTGGTAGCGATGGAACGCAGTGCACGCGCTCGGCACGCGTAATGCCGCGCCGCGTTGCGTTCCCTGGGCATGGTTGAACGCGCCGGTGTGGAGCGTCGCATGGACCACATTGGGATCCCAGCCTACCATTTCCATGACGTCGATCTCGCCTTGATCGGGCCATGTTCCGCTCGACGGCAGCATCCAGATCGCCGGCCATGTGCCGCGCGCGCAGGGCAGCTTTGCGCGTATCTCGTAGAAACCGTATTCGAACGCCTTGCGGCTGACGAGCCGGGCCGAGCTGTACCGCTGCCCGCTCCAATCGGCGAAGCGCTTTCCGTCGAGCGTTTCGCGGCGCGCTTCGATCACCAGCATGTCGTGCTCGATGCGCGCATTGCTAAGCCGCGCCGCGGCGTAATATTGCAGCTCGTGATTGGACCAGCCTTGTGCATTACGCGCGGTATCGAAGCGCCAGATCGATCGATCGATCGTGCGCTTATCGAATTCGTCGGCAACGCTCGGGCGTCGATCGGGCGCGACCATAGGGAGATCGACGGTGTAATTGGTCGCTCCAAGCCCGGCCGCTTGCGCGAGCAGCGCCGCCAGGATCATGATCGCGTATCCGGCGGATAGCGCATCAATGTCTGTCGGACCGCGCCCTCCTTCGCGGCGGCGCCCGCGTCATTGACGATGTGCGCGATCGTTCCCTTGCCGCCGCCGAGCGAGATCGTGGTGACATCGCGAAACACCACATCGGGCTTGCGCGGCGCCTCGATCGCGCTTTCGAGGACGACCGAAGGGTCGGCATTGAAATTGGCGTAGATGCCCATGCCGACCGCCAGATGGTCATCGACGTGGTCGGCGACCTTGTAGGCCGCCCACCCACGCGTCTCGCCGGCCATATACGCGGCCTGGTTTGGCGGATCATAGGGCAGCTCGTTCTGGTAGAAATAGGTTCGCCCGCGCTCGCCGTTCCATAGCGTCTGGTATTTCTGGAAATGCTCGACGAACAGACCGTAGATCGTCACGTCGTTGCCGTTGACGACCAGCCCCTGGTTGGCGGTGTTCTCGTTCCAGCCGACATGAACGCGGCCTTCCGCCCGGTCGCCATGGTCGGCGCGCCAAATCCACAGGTGATCGCCGATCACATGATGGCTGTTGATCTCGAGACAGGTCTCGACCCGTCCCCGTGCCGCACCGCCGACGCGAAAGAAGATGTCGGACATTGACACGGGATTGCCGCGGTGATCGCCCTTGGAACCGCGCGGCCCGATCTCGAGCAGCACCGGTGACACTTCGGGACCGGCGTCGAACAGCAGCCCTGCGACCGCGACGCCGGCCACGTCGGCGATGGTCATCGCCTTTGCGCCGCGCTCGGCAAGCAACGTGGCCAGGCCGAGACCGAGCACGACGGTGTCGGGGCGCGTGATCCGCAACGGCTCGGATAGTCGATAGACGCCGGGGGTGAGCAACAGGTGGTGACCGCCGGCGAGCGCGGCATTGATCCGGCTCACCGGCATATCCGGCCGGGCGATCAGGAAATCCGATAGCGGGATCGATCGGCCATCGGGCATGCTGCCCTGCCAGCTCGGTCCGTTCGTGTCGCGGCGGACGGCGGGCTTGAATACCTGCCATTCGTCCGATGCGGTGACGTGCAGGAACGGCTTGTCGCGGATCACCGGCACGGCGGGCAACGACGTGTCGGGCGGCTCGGGAAAGCTGGTCGCGGGCGCACCTTCGACCCCCATGAACATCATGTTCCAATTCGACCCCTTCCAGCCGCCGATCGCGCTGTTGCGGGTGAACCATTGCTGCTGGGTTCCCGATCGGATCGTACCCTCGATCCGGCAATCGGCCATGAACCCGCCGCTCGACCAGCCGCCATCGTCAAGCGCGAGATCACCGCGCAGGTGCATTCGGCGATAGGGCGCTGCCTGCGAGACGGCCCAGCGATCCGCGCCATCCGGCGGTCGCACGGTCATGTTTTCGACGGCGCGCCAGAAATTGACCAGCGCCATGCCCTTGTTCCAATCGGCCTCTGCATGGACATGGCCGTCGATCACCACGTCGCCCGGCAGCGCCCCAAGCCCGGCGACCTGCGTGAAAAAGCCGACATTGACATCGAGCGCGTAGCGGCCGGGTTTGAGCAGAACCGCGTAGCGGGCATCGGCGAAGTGAGCGCGTTCCTGCTGATGGAAGATCGTGTCGACTTGGCGCTGAACGATATTCGCCGGCACGGTGGGATCGACGATTACCACATTGGGGCCGAAATCCGGATCAGTGACGGACGCTGCGGAAACCCGCGTCGCGAAGGCGGCCGACATCCCTGATCCGGCCAATCCCGCCAGGATGCCGCGCCGGGTGATCCCGCCCTTTTTGTCGCCGTTCATCGCCCTCTCCCGACATTGGGAACGTTCTCAGCCACCTTCAGGCGTTATGCAAGCGGTGTCGTTCAACCAACGGACAGGAACGCGGTCACCGTAAGACGCCCTTTCGCGGGATCCGGCGAAAGTGCCGCGCTTGGTGCAATCGCGCCGCTATGCAGGTTCCAGCTTTGGTACAAAAGGGCACGATTAAAGCGCGCTTCGGCCAGCCAGATGCGCTCAAACAAACCGGTGTCTCCGGCGATATAGGCCGGTTCTGGTTGCGCGCCACGACGAAGCTCGGCCTCAAGCTGGCCGAAATAGATCGAACGGCGTTCCTCGCACACCGTTTCGAACCCTGTCGACCGATGGCGGAAAAACGCGGTGCCGTCGCCATCGTCGAGGGAAAGGTAATGGATCAAGGCGATACGGTTCGGCGCGAATGCGTCGCAATGCGGAAGCCTTTGCGGCAGTGTGAGGTGTTGCGGCGCCCTGGTAACGATCGAGAAACTCGCGTCGATCACGGCGATCTCACCGGTCAGTCCGAAGGCTTGTGTGATCGCTTCGCCAATCTCCGGCAATCGGCTGGCCAAATAGTCTGGTGGAACCGCCGCCCGAATACCTGGATAATGATGACGGCCAGGTTCGAACACCGAGGCCGCAGCGACGTAGCGCAACTTTTCGGGATCGGTTGCAAATTCTTCGAACACGCACAGCGGCTGAGCTTCGGCTCCCATCGTATAGCGACAAGCCGGCATCCGATCACTCATCGAAGTTCGATACAAACATAGTTTTTCCGTTTTCGACGCGAAGCGAGCGCGTTCACGGACATGCCCTCGCCATCGTCGCGGATCCGCACCTCGACGCCTGCGTCATAGCGAAAGCGCGAGACATGGAGGGTGCGCGCCCGCGCCTTGAGGCTATTGTCGACGAGGTCGGCCAGAGCACTCGGCAGGTCATAGTTGCCGAAGCTGCGCGCAGACATCATCACCGCGGCCGCGTCCGGTGGAGTCGGTACGAATCTCAAGTTGATCGGTTCCCCCCGTTACCGATTAGACGCGGAATCGCGACACCTATCAACCCGTCGCGCTCCTGCCGAAGTGATTTCAGTTCGCAGGGCCTGCCGATATGCTCGCGATCACTGGTTGGAAGAAAATACTCTGCGCCGAATGCCGCCGGGATCGTGCCGAAGCGACACTGATCAAAGATGATGACACCCCAACAGGAGGAGTGCCCATCTTTGATCGGGAGTGGTGCGGCCGAGAAGACTCGAACTTCCACGGGCTTTCGCCCACAACGACCTCAACGTTGCGCGTCTACCAGTTCCGCCACGGCCGCACGTGAACTGCTTCCGGTTTGGGCCGGAGGCTGGCAGGCGGTCGCCCCTAGCAAAGCCGGATGGCGCGTGCAACTGATTGATCGATGACCGCGGCGCGCCCGATTCCCGACGAGACGCGGCGTATCCTGTCGCTCGCCTGGCCGGTGATGCTGACGAGTCTCAACTGGACGATCCTCCACGTCACCGATGTCGTGGTCGTCGGGCTGGTCTCGACCGAGCAGGTCGCCGCGCTGGGTGCGAGCCGGACGCTGACCTATATCGTCATCGTCGCGGCGCTGGCGGCGATGTCCGGCGTGCTGGTGTTCGCCGCGCGCGCCGATGGCGCCGGCGATCTGGCGGCGACGGGGCGCGTGCTGCGCGAGGGGCTGGTGCTGGCGGTGGTGGTCGGCGGCGTATCCGCGCTGCTGTTGCTCGGCTTCGCGGCGCCGATGCTGCACGGGATCGGCGTCGCCGCGGCCCTGATTTCCGATGCGACGCGAGTCGTGCAAGTGATGGCGCTATCCTACCCGTTCCAGCTGCTGACGATCGCGCTGAGCTATTTCCTCGAAGGCGTTAGCCGGCCGCGCCGGGTGATGGTGGTCAATCTGTCGATCCTGCCGATCAACGGCGTGCTCGCCTGGGCGCTGTCGGGTGGGCATCTCGGCCTGCCCGGGCTCGGCGCGGCCGGCGCCGCCATGGCGACCGCGATCGCAGCGGTGGCGGGCGCGGCGGCAATGCTGGTGGCGGTGTGGACGTTGCCGCGCGCGATCGAACGCGGCGTGCACGATCTGTCGCGCGCGGCCTGGGCCGGGATCGGCGCGGGCGCGTGGCGGCTGGCGAGGTTCGGCGCGGTGCCGGCGATCGCCTCCGGGCTCGAGCTTGCCGGCTTCGCGATCCTGATCGCGCTATCGACGGGTCTTGGTGATGTGACCGCACACGCGTTTCAGATCGTCTTCTCGATCCACAATGTGACGTTCGGGGTCGCGCTTGGGCTCGGCTCGGTGGCCGGCGTGCGGACCGGCAACGCCGTCGGCGAGGGCGCGCCGGCCGCCGCGATCCCGCGTGCGGTGATCGCGGTGACGCTGGCGGCGATCGCCACCGCCGGCCTCGCCGCGCTGCTCGTCGTCGCGCGGCGCGGCCTCGTCGATGCGTTTCCGGCCGAGGCGGCGGTGCATCTGCTCGCGCTATCGATCGTGCCGGTGTGGGCACCGTTCATCATGTTCGACGGCATCCAGGTCGTGCTGGTGTATGTGCTGCGTTCGCTCGGCGACCAGGTGGCGGCGGGGATCAACAGCATCATCGCCTATTTCATCGTGACCGGCGGCGCGGGCTGGTGGCTGGTCCATCACGGCGCGGGCTCGATGGGCCTCGTTTATGCCTCGGGCGCCGGGATGGTCGCGGCCGCGCTGCTCCACGGCGGCCGCTTCGCGGTGGTCAGCCGGCGGATCCGCCGGCAAAGCTGAGTTCGAGCATCTTGGAATTGCTCGGCACGTCCAATTGCGCGCTGTTGAAATCGAGCGCCTTGCGAGCGCCGAGCCAGCGCTGCTGCGGCGTGATCGTCCAGCTATAGACCAGCCGCCCTTGCGCATCGCGCAGCTCGGCCCGGATGTCGGGCACGCGCTGGCGGTCGCCGGTCGGGTTGACCACCTGGCCGCTGATCGCGAACAATTCGCTGCCGCTGGCGAGTTCGCGGCGGTCGATCGCCTTGTTGTCGAAGCGCAGCGGCGTGGCCTCGGCCGCGCTTGCCAGTCCGAAGCGCGTCGCGAAGCCGGGGCCGCCCGAATAGATCAGCGCGCCAGCCGCGGCGAGGACGAGGAGGCCGAACACGATCGCCGCGATCGTCTGCATCCGCGCCGGATTGCGCCGCGGCCGGAACGGCGGCGCATGCGCGAAGGCGTCATAGCCGGCTGACGACGCTGGCGGCGCATCCACGGTCGGCGGCGGATCGGGTTGGGGCGCGGGCCGGGCAATCGGCGGCGGGGTCGGCCCCGGATCGCGCGCCAGCGGCCGGTCGATCGGCGGCGGCGCATCGGCCAGCGCCGGCGTCTGGAACCAGCTGTGCCGGCAATTGGCGCAGCGCACGGTGCGTCCGTCCGCCCCGATCGCGGTGTCGGGCACCAGATAACGGGTGCGGCATTCAGGACATTCGAGGATCATGCGCGACGCTTCTACCAGGGCCGGTGCGGCCCGGAAGGAATCTAGGGCCCAGGCCCATAAACTGCAACGATCGTGATCGCCCGGAGCAGGCCGCCGGCAAGGAGCGCGGCGCAGTCGCGTAGCTGACGCTACGCGCAAGCAAGCGACGCCGTCCGGCGGCCTGCTCCGGCGACCGCGAAGCTCCGTCCCGATCATTGCAGTTCATGGGTCTGGGACCTCGCGCCCGCGACTCCCCGGTGGCAAGAGCCGTCGGCGCGCTTGAAGCGGCTGGCGGCGCATGCGATGGCGGAGGCCGGGGCATGGGTTGAAGCGAGCTGACGCCGGCAATGGCGAATATCGTCCAGTTCGAGAATGTGGGTCTGCGCTACGGCACGGGCGAGGAGACGCTGTCCGACGTCAGTTTCACGCTGTCGACCGGCGCGTTCTATTTCCTCACCGGCGCGTCGGGCGCGGGCAAGACCTCGCTGCTCAAGCTGCTTTATCTTGCGCAGCGGCCGAGCCGGGGAATCATCCGGCTGTTCGGCGAGGACGCGGTGACGCTGCCGCGCGGCCGCTTGCCCGGCTTTCGCCGCCGGATCGGCGTGGTGTTCCAGGATTTCCGGCTGGTCCCGCATCTTTCGGCTTATGACAATATCGCGTTGCCGCTGCGCGTGTCCGGCGTGCCGGAAAGCGACATCGACGAGCCGGTGCGCGAGATGCTCGCCTGGGTCGGCCTTTCCGAGCGGGTTGACGCCAAGCCGCCGACGCTGTCGGGCGGCGAGCAGCAACGCGTGGCGATCGCGCGCGCGGTGATCGGTCGGCCCGAAATCCTGGTGGCCGACGAGCCCACCGGCAACGTCGATCCCGGCATGGCGGATCGGCTGTTGCATCTGTTCGATTCGCTCAACCGGCTCGGCACCACCGTCGTCGTCGCCACGCACGATCTCCATCTGATCAGCCGCATTCCGACAGCGCAGATGATGCGGCTCGATCGCGGGCGGCTGCTCGATCCCACCGGATCGCTACGCTTCCCGCCGCGGCAGCCCGAGGCATGAGCGCGGGCGGCGCCGCCTCCGATCGCCGGCTGCTCGATCAGAGCCGGCAAACCCGCACGATGCGGTGGATCATGGCGATCATGCTGTTTCTGACGGTATTGGCCGCGGCGCTCGGTCTCGGCACGCTCAGCGCCGCGCATCTGCTCGATCGCGAGCTGGCCGGACGGCTGACGGTGCAAGTGATCGAGGCCGATGCCGTGGCGCGAGAGCGCGACGCCGCGCGCATCCTCGCGGTGCTGCGCGCCGACCCTGCGGTCGCGCACGCCGGCGAGGTCGATCGCGCGCAGCTCGCCGCGCTGCTCAAGCCGTGGCTCGGCAGCGCCGGCGACGATCCCGATCTGCCGATGCCCGCGCTGATCGATGTCGATCTGAAGGATGCCGGCGACGCCTCGGTCGCCACGATCGAACGCGCGGTGACGCGGGTCAGCCCGGCGGCGCGGGTCGATCGGCGGCAGCGCTGGATGTCGCCGGTATCGAGCTTCATGGACGTGCTGACCGCGCTCGGCGCTGGGCTGGTCCTGTTGATGGCGCTGGCGACCGGCGCGGTGGTGATTCTGGCGGCGCGCTCGGGCCTCGAAACGCATAGCGACACGATCGAGGTGATGCACATGCTCGGTTCGACCGACGTTCAGGTCGCGCGGCTGTTCCAGCGGCGGATTGCGCGCGATACGGCGATCGGCGGCGCGATCGGCACGGTGGCGGCGCTCGCCGTGGTCGGCTTCATCGGCATGCGCTTGGCCAGCCTCGGCTCCGATCTGCTCGGCGGCGTTGCGCTGGGCCTGCGCGATTGGCTGCTGCTCGCGCTGCTGCCGCTCACCTTCGCGCTGCTGGCGACGCTGGCGGCGCGGCTGGCGGTGCTGCGCGCCTTGGGCAAAACGCTGTGATCGCGCGGACGATCGCCTTTGTCGTGCTGGCCTGGGCGCTGGGCTTCGCGCTGTTCATGCTGACGCTGCCGTCGCCCTTGGCGCAGCAGAAGACCGATGCGATCGTCGTGCCGACCGGCGCGGCGGGGCGGATCGATCGCGGCATCGCGCTGATCGAGCGCCATGACGCCAAGCGCCTGCTGATCACCGGCGTCGCGCCGACCGTCCGCCCGATCGATCTCGCGCTCGAATATCACGCCGCGCCGGCGCTGTTCGAGTGCTGCATCGATCTTGGCCGCGAGGCGGTCGATACGCGCTCGAACGCGGAGGAAACCGCCGCCTGGGTGCGGGCGCATCATTATCGCTCGGTGCGGCTGGTGACATCGGACTGGCACATGGCGCGCGCGCGAATGGAGCTCGGCAACGCGCTCGACGACGACGTCACGATCCTGCGCGACGGCGTGAAGGGTGAGCCGGGCCTCACCTTGCTGCTGGCCGAATATAACAAGCTGCTGCTGCGGCGCGTGGCGCTGTGGCTGGGGATCGGCGGATGAGCGCCTGGGCGCGGACGATCCTGTTCAGCGTTGTGTTCTACGGCATATCGGCGCTGATCGTGCTGGCGGTGCCGATCAGCGCGCTGTTCGGCCAGCGCGC
Organism: Sphingomonas koreensis; assembly: GCA_006438735.1. Classification (GTDB taxonomy): domain Bacteria; phylum Pseudomonadota; class Alphaproteobacteria; order Sphingomonadales; family Sphingomonadaceae; genus Sphingomonas; species Sphingomonas koreensis_A. Next base: position 368,695 of record RCZF01000002.1, read on the forward strand.
GGTGATCGCGCATGCGCTGGTATGGGCGCGCTTTCACCGCTGGGCGACGCGCGCGATTCTGGGGATCGAGACGCGGATCGAGGGGCGTCCGCTGGCCGAGCCTGCGCTTTATGCCGCCAAGCACCAGTCGATGTTCGAGACGCTCGAGCTCGCGCTGTTGCTGGATGGGCCGCAGCCGGTGATGAAGGCCGAACTTGCGCGGATTCCGGTGTGGGGCTGGGCGGCGCGGCGTTACGGCGTGATCGTCGTCGATCGCGCCGGCTCGGGCCAGACGATGCGGCAGATGATGCGCGAGGGTCGCGCCGCGATCGAGGCGGGCCGCAGCATCGTGATCTTTCCTGAAGGCACGCGCGTCAGCCCTGGCGAACAGCCGCCGCTCCGCGCAGGATTCGCCGGTCTCTATCGCGCGCTCGGCGTGCCGGTGGTGCCGGTCGCGCTCGATAGCGGCCGGCTGTGGCCGCACAAGGGGCCGAAACGCGCGGGCGTCGTTACGTTTCGCTTTGGCGAGCCGGTGCCGCCGGGGCTGCCCCGGGCGGAAGCCGAAGCCCGCGTCCATGCCGAAATGAACGCGCTGGAAGGTTAGTCTGCGATACCGCGCCGGCCCGCTCCCCCGCCCGGCCACCCATTGCGATTATCCTATGGGTGGCCGGGCGTGGGCGTGGGCTGGCGCCGACGTTACCAATCTAATTATGCGTGCGGCCGAAATCGGGCGCGGCGTCGTCCTGGCCCTGTTCGACGATGCCGCGGCGGATGGCGCGCGTGCGCGTGAACAGCTCGAACAATTCGTCGCCCTTGCCCCAGCGGATCGCGCGTTGCAGCGCGGTTAGATCTTCCGAGAAGCGCTGGAGCATTTCCAGCACCGCCTCGCGATTGGTCAGGAACACGTCGCGCCACATCGTCGGATCGGAAGCGGCGATGCGGGTGAAATCGCGAAAGCCGCCGGCGGAATATTTGACGACCTCGCTTTGCGTCACTTCCTCGAGATCGCTGGCGGTGCCGACGATCGTATAGGCGATCAGATGCGGCAAATGGCTGGTGATGGCGAGCACGCGGTCGTGATGATCGGCGGCCATCCGCTCGACATCGGCGCCGAGCCGTCGCCAGAATTCGGCGACCCGCTCGATCGCGGCGGCATCGGTGTCGGGCGCCGGGGTGAGGATGCACCAGCGGCCGCGGAACAGCGACGCGAAGCCGGCTTCGGGCCCGCTCTGTTCGGTGCCGGCGACGGGATGCGCGGGGACGATCGTCGCGCCCGGCAACGCGACGGCGAGCGCGTGTGCGACCGCTTCCTTGCAGCTGCCGACGTCGCTGACGATCGCCTCGGCGGGCAGATCGTCGGCGAACTCGGCCGCCGCCGCGCCCATCGCGCCGACCGGCACGCACAGGATGACGAGATCGGCGTCGATCACCGCCGCGCCGGCGGTGTCGGCGATGTCGTCGCACAAATCGATGCGATCGGCGGTCGCGCGGACGTCGGGATCGGCGTCATAGCCGGTCAGCCGCACCGTCGGCATCGTCGCGCGCGTCGCCCGGGCAATCGACGAGCCGATCAGCCCCAACCCGATGATCGTAACGTGGGCAAAGGGGAGCATCAGCCTAGCTCGTCATGCCGGACTTGTTCCGGCATCCACCGGCCAGCAAGCGCCGTCGCCGCTTGTTTTGCGGCGCCGTGGACCCCGGAACAAGTCCGGGGTGACGAGTGGCAGCGTATGGTTAATGTCATCCCGTCGCCTCGACCAACTCGCGCAGCGCGACTGCGACGCCCTTTGTCTCGTCTTCGGTGCCGATGGTAACGCGCAAGCCGTTGGCGAGGCCCTGGCCGGGCAGCCAGCGGACAATATAGCCCTTGTCCATGAGGCCCTTGTATGCCGTTTCAGCGGTCAACGCGCCCTCGAACAGCACGAGCACGAAATTGGCCTGGCTCGGCACCGCGCGCAGCCCGGCGTTGCCGAGTTTGCCGATCTCCTGGGTAAACCATGCCCGCCACTGCGCATTATGCGCCCGGGTGTGTTCGACGAAGCCGGTGTCGCCGAGCGCGGCGATCGCCGCCGCGGTGCCCGCGATGGTGATCGAGAAGGGCAAGCGGATGCGGTGCATCGCGGCGATGATCTCGGCCGAGGCATAACCCCAGCCGATCCGTTCGGCGGCGAGCCCGTACATTTTCGAGAAGGTCCGCGTGACGAGCACGTTGGACGCGGTCTCGGCCAGCGCCATGCCACCATCTTCGGCGTCGCCGTCGATATATTCGGCATAGGCGTGATCGAGCACCAGCAGCACGTGGCCGGGCAGCCCGGCGTGGAGCCGCGCGATCTCCTCCCTGGTGGCATAGGTGCCGGTCGGGTTGTTGGGATTGGCGATATAGACGATCCGCGTCCTGTCAGTAACGCAGGCGAGCACGGCATCGACGTCGGCCGCATAGTCGGTATCGGGCGCGATCACCGGCGTCGCGCCGACGCGCCGTGCGGCGATCTCGTACACCGCAAAGCCGTAGCGGACGAAGATCACCTCGTCGCCCGGCCCCGCGAATGCGCCGGCGGCGAGGTGGAGCACTTCGTCCGAGCCGTTGCCGTAAATGATCCGCGCCGGATCAAGCCCATGCTTTGCTGCCAGCGCATCACGTAGTTCGGTCGCGCTGGCGTCGGGATAGCGTTCGAGCCGTCCGGCGGCGCTGGCGAACGCTTCGCGGGCAGCCGGCGACGTGCCGAGCGGATTCTCGTTCGACGAGAGCTTGGCGACTTTGCGCCCGTCGTCGGTGGTCGAGCGGCCGGGGATGTACGGCGCGATCGCCATGATCCAGGGTTTGGGGCTGGGTCCAATCATGGCGAGCCGCATAGCCGCCGTGGGCCGGGACTGGCAAATACTCCGTTCGCCCTGAGCCTGTCGAAGGGCGTCCTGTCATAAGCGCGCTTCGACAAGCTCAGCACGAACGGATTTGTTTTTGTCGGAGGTTCCGCTAGCGCAACGTGCATGAATAGCCGCTTCGGCCTCGATCGCCGCATCACCCTGCCGGGGCCGCTGCGGCTCGACAGCGGCGCGTCGCTTGCGCCGGTGGAGATCGCCTATGAGACTTATGGCGATCTCGACAAGGATGCCGGCAATGCGATCCTGATCTGCCACGCGCTGACCGGCGATCAGCATGTCGCATCGCCGCACCCGATCACCGGCAAGCCCGGTTGGTGGACGCGGATGATCGGGCCGGGCAAGCCGATCGATCCGGCGCGGCACTTCATCGTCTGCGCCAATGTGCTGGGCAGCTGCATGGGCTCTTCAGGCCCGGCCAGCGTAAATCCGGCGACGGGCAAGCCGTTTGGCATGGCGTTTCCCGTCATCACCATCCGCGACATGGTGCGGGCGCAGGCGATGCTGCTCGATCATCTCGGTATCCAGCGGTTGCAGGCGGTGGTCGGCGGATCGATGGGCGGGATGCAGGCGCTGTCGTGGCCGGCGACCTATCCGGACCGCGTCGCCGCGGCGGTAGTGATCGCCTCGACCGCGCGGCATTCGGCGCAGAACATCGCCTTTCACGAGGTCGGGCGGCAAGCGATCATGGCCGATCCGAACTGGCGGGGCGGCGATTATTACGCATCGGGCGCGACGCCCACTGCTGGGCTCGCGGTCGCGCGGATGGCCGCGCACATCACCTATCTGTCCGAAGCGGGGCTGACCGAGAAGTTCGGCCGAAAATTGCAGGCGCGCCCGGAACATCCAGACGGCGCCAAGACGTTCGGCTTCGACGCCGATTTCCAGGTCGAAAGCTATCTGCGCCACCAGGGGATCAGCTTCACCGATCGGTTCGACGCCAACGCCTATCTCTACATCACGCGGGCGATGGATTATTTCGACCTGGCCGAGGAGCATGGCGGCAAGCTCGCGGGCGCCTTTCGCGGCACCGCGGCGCGCTTCTGCCTGATCAGCTTCGATACCGACTGGCTGTATCCGACCGCGGAATCGCGCAGCATCGTCCATGCGCTCAACGCCGCCGGCGCGCGGGCGAGCTTCGTCGAACTGTCGAGCCCTTATGGCCACGACGCCTTCCTGCTCGACAGCCCGGAAATGAACCGCGTCGTCGATGGCTTCCTGAGCGCGGGCGCATGAGCTTGCGTCCCGATCTCGCGGTAATCGCGACCCACGTCGCGCCCGGATCGCGCGTGCTCGATATCGGCTGCGGCGACGGCGCGCTGATGGCCGCGCTGCGCGACGACCGGGCGGTCGATGCGCGCGGGCTCGAGCTCGATCCGGGCAATGTCGCGGCGGCAGTCGGCCGGGGGCTATCGGTGGTTCAGGGCGACGCCGACACCGATCTCGCCGATTATCCCGATCATAGCTTCGACTATGCGATCCTAAGCCAGACGCTGCAGACGACGCGCGCGCCCCATCTGGTGCTCGATCACTTGCTGCGGATCGGCGGCAAGGCGTTCGTTTCCTTTCCCAATTTCGCGCATTGGCGGGTGCGGGCGTCGCTATTGTGGGGCGGTCGCATGCCGGTAACCGAGCTGCTGCCCGAACGCTGGTACGACACGCCCAACATCCATCACGTTACGATCGACGATTTCCGGGCGATGATGAAGGAGCGCAGCGTCGTCGTCGAGGACGCCTGGTTCCTGTCGCGCGGGCGGCCGATCGGCGCTGCCGCGGCGAACGTTCGCGCGGAGCATGCGGTGTTCCTGTTGCGTCGGCGATCCGCCTGAACGCCAGCTTTCGCGCTGGCTCACGCGCCGTTCAAGCCGAGTCGGCGAGGGCGTCCCCAGCCGGCGGGGCCGACAGGAGATCGATGATGATGGTATTTCACAAGACCGTGCTGGGGCTCGCCACGGCAATGACGATTGCGGCAACGCCGGCATCGGCGCAGCAGCGCTGGGATTGGCATGGCGGGTTTCGCGGCGACCGGGATTACGCGCTGCGCGGCCCCGGCGTGCGGCTTTTGGTTCCCGAATTGCGCGCCACCAATCGCGGCCGTGCCTTTGTCGTCCGCAACTTCGATCGTAATCGCGACGGGCTGATCGAGCGGCGCGAGGCCGATGCGGCGAATCGCGCGTTCATCCAGATTGCCGGGCCGCGGCGCGATCGCTTCGATTGGGACGCGCGCGACCATGTCGTGGCGGTGCCGGTCGAACGCGGCGGCTGGGATCATCGCGGTATGCGCGACTATCACATGCGGCAAACGCGCTACGGCGCGACCTTCGATCTTTCCGACGTGCTGTTCGAGACCGACAGCGCGGCGCTGCGCCCGGCGGCGATCGACAAGTTGCGGCCGCTCGGCGGCTATCTGAAGGCTAATCCCGCTGTCCGACTGCGGATCGACGGCTATACCGATTCGCGCGCCTCCGATGCGCATAACCAGACGCTGTCCGAGCACCGCGCACAGAGCGTGGAAAGCGCGCTGGCGGGCATGGGCGTCAGCGAGCAGCGGATGCAGGCGCAAGGCCACGGCGAGAACGAGCCGGTCGCGACCAACGCGACGGCCGCGGGCCGCCAGCAGAACCGCCGCGTATCGGTCACGCTGATCGGCCAGCAGGCGAGCCGCTTCGCCGAATGAGGAGGAGCCGGGTTCGGCGTCACCGCCGGACCCGGCTTAGCCCAAGCGCCGGTTGCGATCAAAGCGCTGCATGACGTCATTGGCCAGCACCATCAGCCCCTGGCGCTGCAGCGGCGTCAGCGTGGCGCGCGGCTTGCTGTCGAGCACGCACAGCGAGCCGAGCGGGACACCGTCCGACGCGGTAATCGCTGCGCCGGCGTAGAAGCGGATGAACGGATCGCCGGTGACGAGCGGGTTATCGGCAAAGCGCGGATCGAGCGCCGCATCGGGCACGATCATGATCTCCTGCTCGATCATCGCGTGCTGGCAGAACGACACGGCGCGCGGCGTTTCGCTGAGATCGGTGCCGGTTCTGGCGAGAAAGCGTTGGCAGCTCTCCTCGACCAGGGTGACGAGCGCGACCGGCGTGCTGCACAGCGCCGCCGCAAAATCGGTGATCCGCCGCAGCGCCGGATCATCGCGAACCGCGTCGATGTCGTGCGCGGCGATCGTTTCGGCGCGCGCGGCCTCGTCAATGCGCCAGCCCGGCGCGACGGTCTTGTCGGTCATGCCCGTGGTCCCAGTCTAAAACGGCACGTCGTCGTCGAGATCGTCGGCGTATCCGCCGCCGCCCGAGGGAGCGCTCGAGCCGCGACTGCCGCCGCCGCGCGCGCCACCGCCGCCGCCGAAATCGTCGCTGCCGCCGCCCCAATCGTCACGGCCCGAGCCGACGTTGCCGCCGCCTGCGCCGCCACCACCGCCGGGTGCGCCATCGAGCATCGTCAGCACGCTGTTGAAACCCTGCAGCACGATCTCGGTCGAATAACGATCATTGCCCTGGGCGTCCTGCCATTTGCGGGTCTGCAGCGCACCTTCGATATATACCTTAGAGCCTTTTCGCAGGTAGCGCTCGGCGACATTGGCGAGACCTTCGTTGAAGATCGCCACCGAATGCCATTCGGTCTTTTCCTTGCGCTCGCCGCTGTTCTTGTCTTTCCAGCTTTCCGATGTGGCGATGCGCAGGTTGACCACCTTGCCGCCGTTCTGAAAGCTCTTGCTCTCCGGATCGCGGCCGAGATTGCCGACCAGGATCACCTTGTTCACGCTGCCGGCCATGTCGTCTCCCGTGATCTACAAACCGATTGCCGTTGCGACCCAATAGGTCGCTCCAGCAGCGATGTAAGCGAGCGCGAACAAATAGCCAACCATGAACGCGGGCCATTTCCAGCCGTTCGTCTCACGCCGCGTAATCGCGATCGTGGAGATGCATTGCGGCGCGAACACGAACCACATCAGGAAGGAGAGCGCGGTGGCAAGGCTCCAGCGGTGGCGCAGGTTTTCGATCATCGCGCGGTTGCCGTTGTCGCTATCGGGATTGTCGACCGAATAGACCGTGCCGATCGCCGCCACCGCCACTTCGCGTGCCGCCATCGCCGGGATCAGCGCGAGCGCGATGTCGCGGTTGAAGCCGATCGGGCGGACGATCGGCTCGACGACATTGTTGGCGATTCGCCCGGCGATCGAATAATCGACCTTGGAGACGGGGCTGCCCGCCGGCGGTTGCGGGAAGCTCAAGAGCGCCCACAAGACGATCGTCGTCGTCGCGATGATCGTGCCGGCGCGCTTCAGGAAGATCATCGCGCGAGTCCACAGGCCGAGCGCGATATCACGCAGCCGCGGCATCTGATATTTGGGCATTTCCATCATGAAGCCCGACGACGCGCCCTTGGTCACCGTCCGCCGCAGCACGAAGGCGACGACGAACGCGCCGACCACGCCGAGCAGGTAGAGCGCGAACATGACGAGCCCCTGCATGCCGACGAACGGCAAGACCCGGGTATCGGGAATCAGCGCGCCGATGATGAGGGTATAGACCGGCAGCCGCGCCGAGCAGGTCATCAGCGGGGCGATCAGGATGGTGGTGAGGCGGTCCTTCTCATCCTCGATCGTGCGCGTCGCCATGATGCCGGGGACGGCGCAGGCGAAGGAGGAAAGCAAGGGGATGAAGGCGCGGCCCGACAGGCCGACGCTGGCCATGATGCGGTCCATCAGGAAGGCGGCGCGGACCATATAGCCCGACGCCTCGAGCAGCAGGATGAAGAAGAACAGGATCAGGATCTGCGGCAGGAAGACGATCACCGCGCCGACGCCGGCGATGACGCCGTCGACCACCAGCGAGCGCAGGATGCTCGGCGCAAAACTGTGGGTGACCGCGGCGCCGAGCCAATCGAAGCCGGCCTGGATCAGATCCATCGGTGCCTGCGCCCAGGCGAACACTGCCTGGAACATGACGAACAGGATCGTCGCCAGCAGGATCAGGCCGAACACCGGGTGGAGCGCGACCGAATCGAGGGCGTGTGTCCAGCGCCGCACCGGCGTTTCGGAGACGGTGGCGGCGAGCGCGATGGCGCGCGCGCGGCGCTGCAGCGTGACGATATCTTCCTGGAGGCTGCCGTCGGCGGAGCGCAGCTTGATTGCGGCGCCGCGGCGAATCGTCTCGCCCAGCGCCGCCTTGAGCTCGTCGATGCCGCGTTTGCGGACCGCGACGGTCGGCACCACCGGCACGCCGAGCGCGCGTTCGAGCGCCTGCGGATCGAGCGTTAGCCCGTCGCGCGTCGCCAGATCGATCATGTTGAGCGCCACCACCATCGGCAGGCCGAGCGCGATCAATTGCAGCGTGAAGCGCAGGTGATTGTCGAGATTGGCGGCATCGACGACGACGATCAGCGCGTCGGGCAGCCGCTCGCCGGCCTGCGTGCCGGTGATGACATCGCGGGTGACGCGTTCGTCGGGCGAAGACGGATCGAGGCTATAGGCGCCGGGCAGATCAAGCAGCTCGATCGGGCGGCCATCGGCGAGGCTGGTGCGGCCGGCGTGACGCTCGACAGTGACGCCGGGATAATTGCCGACCTTCTGCCGCGCGCCGGTTAGCGCGTTGAACAGCGCGCTTTTGCCGGAATTGGGGTTTCCGACCAGCGCGACCAGCGGTGTCGGGTGCATCTAACTCGTGAGCGGCGAGACGTGGATCGCGCCGGCGACCGCGCGGCGCAGCGCCACGGTCATGCGGCCGATGCGACAGGCGATCGGCCCGCCGCCGAGTCGCGCGCGGTGCAGCACTTCGACGCCGACGCCCTCATCGAAGCCGAGTTCGCGCAAGCGCCGCGCTTCGGGCAGCGCGAGCCGATCCCAATCGATCGCAGCGACAGTTGCGTGCTGCCGCTGCGGCAAGGTTTCGAGGCTGACCGGGACTCTTACAGGGGCCGACATGTCCATGCTGCGAGTGATTATCAATAACTCGGCGCGATGGGAAGGGGAAATGCGAGTCAATCGCAGAAAGCGCTATTCGGGACGAGGAGTGTCAGTCTGTAATCGTCACACCACCGGATAGCGCAGCCGGCCGATGAAGCGCGACAGGCTGGGCATATGTTCGCGGCGCTTCACCAGCTGCGCCTTTGCCTTTTCGAAGCGCAGGATGCCGTCGATGCGGCGATCGAGGAAGGCGCGCGTGTCGGCATGGCCTTCGCTGTCGTCGTCGAGGAAGACGGTGATTGTCGCCGCATAGACCCCCGAGAGAATGCCGCGCTTGGTGTAATGATTGTAATCGGTCGCGGTATCGCCGGCGCGGCGCCACATCAGATCGGCGGCATGCCAGCCTAGCTTTACGCCGCGCAGCGCGTTCTGCGGCATGGCGAGCAGCGTCAATGCGCGGCGCAGTGCCTCGCGGTCGGGCGCGAGCACATCGAGTCGCGCCTCGATCTGCGCGGCGATGCACCGGCGGATCTTCATCCCCCTGAGCGCGTCGTCGGGGACAGCGGCGATCATCGCGGCGTCGATCGACGCGAACCAGGCCTGGATCATGTCGATCGCGCCGCCGGGAAAGGCGAGTCGCGCGACATCGGCGTCGACGCCTTCGGCCGCAGCCGCCGCCTCGATCGCGGCGTCCCCCCAACCGTCGAACGCCGCGTTTTCGGCGAGGCGCGGCGCGAGGCCGGCGCGGATTTCATCGAGCGTGGCGTCCTGGGCGATCATGCGGCCACTCTAGTCTCGCCCGGCGGCGGCGCAAGCGCGGGCACACGTCGGCGCACAAGCACCAGCGCCACTGCGACGAGCACGGCGCCGATCAGATCGGTCATCCCCAGCGTTTCGCCATAGACCAGCCAGCCGATCGCGCCGGCGACGATCGGCTGCGTCAGCAGCGCGATGCCGACGACCAGCGGCGACAATTTGCCGAGGGCATAGATCATCATGCCCTGGCCCAGCACCTGGCTGGCGAGCGCGACGCCGATCAGCGGCCCCCAATGCTGCGGCCAGATCCGCTCACCGAGGACAAGCGCGAACAGCAGCAACGGCAGCACGCTCGCCAGCGATGACAGCGCCAGCGCGGGGAGCGGCGCGAGCACCAGCCGCGCGCGCGCCATCAGGATGAAATAGCCGGTATAGAGCAGCCCGGCGAGCAGGCAGAGCAGATCGCCGACCAGATTCTTGGGTGACAGCTCGTAGGATTTGCCCATCAGCAGCGCCGCGCCGATCGCGGCGAGCACCAGCGCCAGCGCCTGAACCCGGCTGGGCAATGCGCGGACCAGGAAGAAGCCGTAGATCGGATAGAATAGCGTCGCCGAGTTGCCGAACAGCGTGGCGTTGGCGAGCGTGGTGCGCAGGATGCCGATGTGCCAGCTCGCCAGATCGGCGGCGAAGCAGACCCCGCCCAGCGCGAGCGCAACCCACAACGCCCGGCCGATCCCGTGTGGCCGCCAGCCGGTGCCGAACGCGGCGACGAGCAGCAGCGGGACGGCCAGCGCGATCCGCCAGAAACCGGTCGCCACCGGGCCGACATCGGCGAGTCGGACGAACCACGGCCCGAAGGCGAGGGCGACGTTGGCGACGATCAGCGCGGCAAGCGCCAGCGTGTCGGTTTCGCGCCCGGAAGATTTTCTTGAACCCGCGTCGGGATGCATCTCGGTCCCCTGACCCCTATCTGGCGAGGATTCGCGTAGCAAAAGGAAACCCGATGCCAAGCCTTTTCGATCCCATCGACCTCGGCGCCGTCCACGCCCCCAACCGTATCCTGATGGCGCCGCTGACGCGCGGCCGATCGACCCGCGAGCATGTGCCGGTGGCGATGATGGGCGACTATTATGCGCAGCGCGCCGGCGCCGGGCTGATCATCTCGGAAGCGACCGGGATCAGCCGCGAAGGGCTCGGCTGGCCGTTTGCGCCGGGACTGTGGACCGACGAGCAGACCGAGGGCTGGAAGCCCGTGGTGAAGGCGGTGCATGACGCCGGCGGCCGCATCTTCGCGCAATTGTGGCACATGGGCCGGATCGTCCATCCGTCGTTCCTGGGCGGCGAGAAGCCGGTGTCATCCTCCGCCACGACCGCGCCGGGCGATGCGCATACCTATGATGGCAAGCAGCCTTATGGCGAGGCACGGCCGCTCGACGTGGCGGAAATCCCGCGGTTGCTCGACGATTACGAGCGCGCCACCAGGAATGCGCTCGCCGCCGGCTTCGACGGGGTGCAGTTGCACGCCGCCAATGGCTATCTGATCGACCAGTTCCTGCGCGACGGCGCTAATTTCCGCGACGACAAATACGGTGGCGCTCCCGAGAACCGCATCCGGCTGCTGCGCGACGTGACCGAGCGCATCGCCTCGGTGGCGGGGGCCGATCGCACCGCGGTGCGCTTCTCGCCCAATGGCGATACGCAGGGCGTGAAGGACAGCGATCCGGAAAGCGTGTTCGTGCCGGCGGCCAAGGCGCTCGACGAGATCGGCATCGCTTTCCTGGAACTGCGCGAGCCGGGGCCGGAAGGGACCTTCGGTCGCACCGATCAGCCCAAGGTGTCGCCGGCGGTGCGCGACGTGTTCTCGCGGCCGTTGGTGCTCAACCAGGATTTCGTCGGCGACAATGCCCAAGCGGCGCTCGATTCGGGCGTGGCCGATGCGATCGCGTTCGGCCGCACGTTCCTCGCCAATCCCGATCTGCCGGAGCGGTTGCGCACAGGTGCCGCGCTCAACGCGCCGGATATGGCGACCTTCTACAGCCGCGGCGCCGAAGGCTACACCGATTACCCGACGCTCGAGCGCGTCGACGCCTGAGAGTCTGTTTGAAACGCGCTGATGGCGCGCCTCGAAATTCGCATTTCTGCGAATTTCCAAACGGACTCTGATCCGAATCAAAAAACCCCGGCGGCCTTCTGGCTGCCGGGGTTTTTCTTTGCACTCCCGCTCGCGCCGGAGAGCTGGGCGGCCCCGACACCCTTTTGGGGGGCGGCGCCGGAGCCGAACTGCCGGATTACTGGAGCAGTTTCAGCACGTTCTGCTGGCTCTGGTTCGCCTGGGCGAGCATCGCCGTCGACGCCTGAGTCAGGATCTGGGCCTTGGCGAGATTGGTCGTCTCGGCCGAGAAGTCAGCGTCCTGAATGCGGCTGCGCGCATCGGTCAGGTTGGTCGCGTCGCTGGTCAGGTTATTGACCGACGATTGCAGCGAGTTTTGCGCGGCGCCGAGCCCGGCGCGCGTGCTGTTGATTGTCTGGATCGCGGTGTCGAACGTGCCGAGTTCCGAACCGTCTCCGGCCAGCGCCGTCACATCGACCGAGGTTGCGTCGGTGATCGTCGAGTCGGTGGTCAGATCGGCCGACAGGTCGAGCGTCACGGTGTCCGACGCGTTCGCGCCGGCCTGGATCGTCACCGAACCGTCACCGCCAGCGCCGGCAGTGCCGTCGAACAGGTTCTGGCCGTTGAACTGGGTGTTGGCCAGGACGCTGCCGATCTCGGTGCTGAGCGCGCTCATTTCCGACTGCATGTTCGTCAGATCGCCCGCGGCATAGGTGCCGTTCGACGCCTGGACGGTCAGTTCGCGCATACGCTGGAACATATTGCCGACTTCGTCGAGCGCGCCTTCGGCGGTCTGCGCCATCGAGATGCCGTCGTTGGCATTGCGGATGCCCTGGTTCATACCATTGATCTGCGAGGTCATCGAGTTCGAGATGGCCAGGCCGGCGGCATCGTCGGCTGCCGAATTGATACGCTTGCCGGTCGACAGGCGCTCCATGCTCGTCTGCAGGCTCATCGACGCCGACGTGTTGGCGTTCGAAGCGCGCAGCGCGCTGATGTTGGTTCCGATAACAGTCATTGTCCGATCTCCATTCGTAGCTGGCGATCCCCGCCGCCCCCAAAGCGAAGGGCCGAGCCGCCAAAGGAGGTAACGACCGCTTGCCGGCCGGCTTAAGCGATTTTCCGATTCAGGCGCGGATGCGGGCGGGATCGGCCGATTGTTGCAGCCATGCAACGGCAGCGAAGGCAAAAATTTGCCGGTCGCCGGCAATTCTTCACGATTCATTTACCACAGGTGCGGCATTGGCGGTGTTGCCGAGAGGGGGGAACCTCCCGGCCATTGGGGGGTCTGCAATGCCATCGATTTTTCCGTCGGCCGCGGTGCTGCGTCAAAAATACGCGCTCGTTTCGTCGCTCCGTGCTCAGGGCTATACGATCGGCTCGTTCGAGGACGGCCGCCCGGCACCGGGCGATCTCTTCCTGGTCGCCGAGGGAGAGACGCCGCCGGCCGCCGCGCGCACGATCATCGTCGGCAGTGACGGCCGGGTGATCCAGCCCAGCCACGACGGCAACCCGGCGCGAATCGCGTTCGGCCCAGCCGACGCCGCGATCGGCAACGGCTTTGCCCGTGCCATGCTCGCCGGCCCCGAAGTGCCGACCGCCGCCGATCCGGAAAGCCTGGCGCTTTACGCACTGGCCGAGCGCGTCGCCGCCGCCGACATCACCGTGCTGATCAACGGCCCGACCGGCACCGGCAAGGAAGTGCTGGCGCGCGCCATCCACCTCAATTCGGCCCGCGCAGCCGGCCCGTTCATCGCGGTCAATTGCGCGGCGCTGCCCGAGACGATGCTCGAGGCGCTGCTGTTCGGCCATCAGAAGGGCGCCTTCACCGGGGCGTCATCGGGCGGCGAAGGTTTTTTCCGCGCCGCCAATGGCGGCACGCTGCTGCTCGACGAGATCGCCGAGATGCCGATCAATCTCCAGGCCAAGCTGCTGCGCGCGCTTCAGGAGCGCGAAGTGATCCCGATCGGCGCCACCGCGGCGCAAGCGATCGACGTCCGCGTGATCGCCTGCGCCAACCGCGACCTGCAGGGCGAAGTCGCCGCCGGCCGCTTCCGCGCCGATCTTTATTACCGGCTGAGCGTGTTCCCGCTCGAAACCAAGCCGCTCGCCGATCGCCCGCAGGACATTCCCGCGCTCGCCGCGACGCTGATCCTGCGCCACGCCGGTTCGCGCAAGACGATCCCCTGGCCTGATGCGGCAGCGCTCGACCTGCTGATCGCGCATCGCTGGCCGGGCAATGTCCGCGAGCTCGAAAACGTCATCCAGCGTGCGCTGCTGTTCGCCGCCGGCGACACGATCGACGCCTCGCACATCGTGTTCGACCGCGCACCCGATGCGCCGCGCGAAGCGATTCGGCCGTCCGAATCGCCGACCGCGACGCTCGGCAACATCGTCCAGATGTCCGAATTCCAGGCGATCCGCGAGACGCTGGCGGCGTGCGGCGGCAGCCGCACCGAAACCGCGCGGCGGCTCGGCATTTCCGAACGCACCCTGCGCTACCGCCTCGCCAAGGCGCGCGAACAGGGCGATGACATCGTCTTCCGGGCGGCGTCGGCATGAGCGGCGTTGGGGGCGTCGGCGGCGCGATGGGCGTCGACCGGGTGATGGCGCTGCGCGCGCAGATCCTCGAGCAGAATCAGGCGCTGCAGCGCGCCAACGCGACACCGCCGGGCGCGCCGGGCGGGATCGGCGGCGCGGCGGCCAAGCCGGCCAGCTTCGCCGATACGATGAGCCAGGCGCTGAAAAGCGTCAACGACGGCCAGAACCAGGCGAGCCAGCTGGCCGACAGTTACGAGCGCGGCGACACGATCGACATCGCCAAGGTGATGCTCGCCCGTCAGCAGGCGCAGGTCGGCTTCGAAGCCACGCTGCAAGTCAGAAACAAACTCCTGTCCGCCTATAAGGACATCATGAGCATGCCGGTATAATCCGATGAGCACCTCACTCACGCCAACCGCGTCCGGCGCCCTGCCCGAACGTTTCGCCAACCCGCTGAAGCAGATCGGCGGCCTGATGGCGCAGCCGGCGGTGCGCCGCTCGCTGCCGATGATCCTGATGATCGGCCTGATCGCCGCCGCCGGGCTCGCCTGGATGATGCTGAGCACGCCGCCGCAACGCACGCTGTTTCCCAATCTCGCCGATTCGGACAAGGCGGCGGTGACCGCGGCGCTGAGCCAGGCGAGCATCGCCAACCATCTCGACGCCGATACCGGCGCGATCACCGTCAGCCGCGACGATTATTCGAAGGCGCGGATGCTGCTCGCCAGCCAGGATCTGCCCAAGGCGGCGCCCGGCGGCTATGCGATCCTCGACAATATGCCGATGGGCACGAGCCGCGCCGTCGAAGGCGAGCGGCTGCGCCAGGCGCGCGAAAGCGAGCTTGCCCAATCGATCGAGGCGATCGATGCGGTCGATAGCGCGCGGGTCCATCTGGCGATGCCCGAAGAGACCGTATTCGTGCGCGACAACGCCTCGCCATCGGCCTCGGTGGTGCTCAAGCTGCAGCCGGGGCGCACGCTCGACGACGCGCAGGTGAGCTCGATCGTCAACCTTGTCGCCTCGTCGGTGCCGGGCATGAAGCCCGATGCGGTGACGATCGTCGATCAGACCGGCGATCTGCTGAGCAAGCCCGGCGGCGCCGATCCGGCGACCGTCGCGAGCGACGATCGCATCGCCTTCCAGAACCGCGTCGAGGAGAAATATCGCACGCAGCTGGTGACGCTGCTGACGCCGATCGTCGGCGCCGGCAATTTCTCCGCCGAAGTGCAAGCAGACGTCGATCTCGATCAGACGCAGGCGACGCGCGAAAGCTATGACAAGGACGGCGTGTTGCGCGCCGAGCAGGGCAATTGGACGACCAATGCCGGCGACGCGCAGCCGGCCGCAGGAATCCCCGGCGCGCTGTCGAACACGCCGCCGCCGGCGAGCATCGTTACCGCGCCGGGCGCGCAGCCGGCCGCCGGCGCCGCTGCCCCCGGCGCGGCACCCGCCGCGGGCGCGACAACGCCGGCGACCGGCCCGATGCCCGATGCGCAAAAGGCCAGCGACAATTTCACCCGTGCTTACGACCTCGGCCGTGAAGTCTCGGTGACGCAGGCGACGCCGGGCGCGGTCAAGCGGCTGTCCGTGGCGGTGGTGCTGCGCGATCCCGGCACCGGCAAGCCGCGCAGCCAGGCCGAGCTCAATCAGCTCACCCAATTGGTGCGCGCCGCGGTCGGCTACGATCAGAGCCGCAACGATCAGGTGACGGTGATCGCGTCGAAATTCGCCGGTGCCGATGCCGACGCCGCCTCGACGCCCTGGTATCAGGCGAGTTGGATCCCGATGGTGCTGCGCAACCTGACCGCGATCGTCGTCGCGCTGCTGGTGTTGCTGTTCGGCGTGCGGCCGCTGGCCAAGAGCCTGCTCAAGAAGCGCGAGGACGTGGCGCAGCCGCGGCTCGCGCTAGGCCGCGAGGACGGCGCGCTGCCGGCCGACGGCGGCCCGGCGGTGAGCCTCGACATGCTCGAAAGCGGGCGCGGCTATGACGACCGCGTCGGGTTGGTGCGCGGCTTCACGCGCGACAATCCCGCCCGCGCCGCGCTCGCGGTGCGCGACATGATCCGATCGGACGGCCAATGATCAACGCGGCCCCCAAGAGCTTTTCCGGCGTCGAACGCGCCGCGGTGCTGATGATGTTGGTCGGCGAGGAGGAAGCCGCGGCGATCCTCCAGAAGCTCGATCCCGAGGAAGTCCGCCAGCTCGGCACGGCGATGTTCGCGGTGGCCGATGTCGGCGAGGGCGACGTCGAGCATGTGCTCGACGATTTCGTCGGCCGCGCGCGCGAGCGCACCGCGATCGGCTTCGATCCGCGGCCGCGCATCACCGCGGTGATGAACCGCGCGCTCGGCCCCGAAAAGGCCGATAGCGTGCTGGCGCGGATCACCCCGACCGAGGACGCCTGCGCGATCGATCTGCTCGACTGGATGGAAGCGCCCGATATCGCCGCGATGATCGAGAAGGAGCATCCGCAGGTCGCAGCTCTGCTGATCGCCAATCTCGATCCGGTGGTCGCCGCGCAAGTGTTCGAATTGCTGCCCGATGTCGTGCAGCCCGATATTCTCCACCGCATCGCCCGGCTGGGCCCGATCACGCCCGAGGCGGTCGAGACGTTGAAGACGATGGTGACCGGCCGCGTCGGCACCGCCAAGCAGCCGCAGGGCATGTCGCTGGGCGGCACGCGCGAGGCGGCCAAGATCATGTCCGGCGCGCGCAAGGCGACCGAACAGCGCGTCATGCCCAAGCTCGCCAAGATCGACCGCGAGACCGCCAAGGCGATCGAGGAAGCGATGTTCGTGTTCGATAATCTGCTCGACATGGACGACAAGAATCTCGGCACGCTGATCCGCAACATCGATGGCGATCTGCTCAGCCGCGCGCTCAAGGGTGTCGACGAGACCGCCCGCGAACGCTTCCTCGGCTGCATGTCGGCGCGCGCCGCCGACGGCATTCGCGACGAAATGGAAGCGCGCGGGCCGATGCGGCTCACCGAAGTGCTCGATGCGCAAAAGGCGATCATCCAGATCGCCCGCACGCTCGCCAAGGACGGCACGATCATGATGGGCGGCGGCGAGGACGATTATGTCTGAGCTGTCGGGCTTCACCGCCGGCTTCACCGCGCGCCACAACGCCGCCGCCGAAGCGCTGCACCACGCCTTCCACGTCGAGGGCCAGGACTTCTCGCCTGCCGATCTGAAGGCGCGCGCGGGCAATCGCGGGCCGAACTCGTTCGCGCCGCAGGACGGCAAGCCGAAGCATTTCAGCCCGGCCGACGCGCAGGCCAATCCAACCGAGGGCTGGGATCCGTTCGCAGCCGCCAACGCCGATCAACCGCCGGCCGGCGCAAGCAGCTTCATCGATCCGATCAAGGCGGCGCACGACATGGGCTATGCCGAGGGGATAGCGCACGACATGGGCTATGCCGAGGGGATGGTCGCCGGCCAGGCCGCGGCGGCCGAGGCGCAGGCGCGCGACCGGGCGTTGTTCGAAGGGCTCGCCACGGCGCTGCGCGCCGGCGGTCAGCTCGATCGCGAGAAGATGGCGGGGCAATTGCGCCAGACCGTGCTGCATCTGGTGCGGCGGCTGGTCGGCGAGGTCGGCATTGCGCCCGATCTACTGGCCAAGCGCATCACCGTCGCCGCCGAAATGCTCGCCGACAGCGCCGAATCGGCGTTGCTCCATGTCCACCCGGACGATGTGCCGTTGCTCGACGGCAAGCTGCCCAAGACGATCTTCGCGGCCGGCGATGCGAGCGTGGTGCGCGGCAGCTTCGTGCTCGAATCGGCCTCGACGATCGTCGAGGACGGCCCCGAGCTGTGGCTCGAACAATTGACCCAGGCGATCGATCGTATCGCCGTGCCGCGCGACTGATAGCGATGCTCAACCGCTTCACCGGCGATTATCTCGAAACGATCGGGCGCGCCGATTTCACGCCCAAGCCGAAGATTTCCGGCCGGCTCGCCTCGTTCGATGGCTTGCTCATGGAAGCGATCGGGCTGTCGCTGCCGGTCGGCACGGTGTGCGCGGTCGGTGGCGTCGGCGGCTCGGCGCGCGTCGAGGCCGAAGTGATCGGCTTTCGGGGCGAGCGCACCCTGTTGATGAACCTGGGCGGCCCCGCGCCGTTGCTGCCGCAATCGCCGGTCCGCCCGGTCGGCGCGCCGGGCGAGGCCGAGGTCGGCGCGGCGCTGCTCGGCCGCGTGGTCGATGGCGCCGGCAAGCCGATCGACGGGCTCGGCCCGATCCGCGGCGCGAAACACTGGCCGCTCGCCGGCAAATTGCAATCGCCGCTCGATCGCGGCCGCGTGCTCGAGCCGATGGACGTCGGCGTGCGCGCGATCAACGGGCTGCTGACGATCGGCCAGGGCCAGCGCGTCGGCATCATGGCGGGCTCCGGCGTCGGCAAATCGGTGCTGCTCGGGATGATCGTCCGCGCCGCCGAAGCCGACGTGATCGTGATCGGGCTGATCGGCGAACGCTCGCGCGAAGTCGCCGACTTTCTGGAGACCAAGGTCGCCGGTGCGGCGCGCGCGCGATCGGTGGTGGTGGCGGTGCCGGCCAATCACTCGCCGGTGCTGCGCATCCGCGGCGCGCTGCGCGCCACCGCGATCGCCGAAGGATTTCGCGCCGAGGGCAAGAAGGTGCTGCTGATCATGGACTCGCTGACCCGCGTCGCGCACGCCGGCCGCGAGATCGGGCTGGCGCTGGGCGAATCGGCGTCGGCGCGCGGCTATCCGCCGAGCGCCATCGCGATGCTGCCGAGCCTGATCGAACGCGCCGGCACCGACGTGCACACCGGCGGCTCGATCACCGCGATCTACACCGTGCTCGCCGATGGCGACGACGGCAACGATCCGGTAGTCGATTCGGCGCGATCGATCCTCGACGGGCATATCGTGCTGTCGCGCCAGCTCGCCGAGCGCGGCGTCTATCCGGCGATCGATCTCGGCCCGTCGGTGAGCCGGGTGATGACCGATATCGCCGCGCCCGATCACATCAAGGCCGCGCGCGTGCTGCGTCGCCATCTCGCCACTTATGAGGAAAACCGCGATCTCGTGCTGATGGGCGCCTATCGCCCCGGCGCCGACCGCGCGATCGACGCGGCGATCGCCTGCCACGGCGCGGTGATGGAATATATCCGCCAGGATGCCGACGATGTCGTGCCGCTGGACGCCGCGGTCGCCGAATTGATCGGCGTGTTCGGCGATGGCTAAAGCGAAGACGCTCGATCGGCTGCTGCGCGTCCGCACGCTGCAATTGGGGCTGGTCCGCGCCGAGGAAGCGCGCGCGCACGAAAAGCTCGCGAGCGAAGCGGCGCTGCGCAACCGCATCATGCAACTCACCGAAAGCGTCGATCCGGCGACGCCGCCGGGTTCCGCGTTCAGCCTGATCGCCGCGGCGCATTTTCGCGATCGGCTGCACCGATCGGCCGAGACCGCCGATGCGCGCGTGATCGCGGCGCAGCGCCTCGCCGCGCGCGCCGGCGAAGCGACGCGCGACGCCAAGCGCGATCACGCCGCGATCGAGAAGCTGATCGCGCGCGAGGACGCCGTCCAGCTGGTCAAGGCGATCCGCGCGCTCGAGGAATCGCCGCCGGTGCGCAAATTCCGGCACGATCCTTGCTGATCACCTGATGGCTTGCCGCCGAACAGGGATCGCCGATGTTGCCTCTTTCGCTTTCGACCATCTTGCCGCCCGCGACGACGCCGGGCGCGGGGCCGTCCCCCGCGCCATCGGATGCGTTTTCGGCGGCAATGGCCGATGCGCTGACGCTGCCGGCCCCACCACCCGATAGCAAGGCGAGCGCCGCCGGCGAACGGCAAGACACTGCCGACGACGGCAAATCCTTGCCGGCCGATGCCGACGCGAGCCCTGACGACGCGACCGACAGCGACCGCATCGACCCGGCCTTCGCCTGGCTGGCGACGCCGACGCCGGTGCTGGTGTCGATGCCGCCGATCGCGACCGATGCGCCGCGCGCGGGCCGGCCGGCCGCCGCCGCGCCCGGCAAGCTGACGCCGGATCAGATTGCGGCGATGATGTCGCCCGCCGTTCCGCATGTCGCGGTAGATGCCGCCTCGCCGCCAAGCGCCTCGCCCACGCCGTCGCGGTCGATCACGACGACGAGCAAGCCCGTGTTGTTGTCCTCGGCAGCGGTAACGCTGCCAATGCAGAACGCCACCACTGCGGCGCCGGTCGATAAGGCGATCGCGCAGGCCCCGAAGATCGACGCGATCGCGCTGCCTGTCACGCCGCTAGCGAGTAGCATGACGCATCCACGGCTCGCGCCGATGACGCCGAAGCCGCCGTTACTGACCGTGTCCTTTCCATCCAAGCTTGGCGGTACGGCGGCGCCGACGCCGTCGATGGCGACCCCGCTCTCAATGAGCAGCGATGTCCAGCTTTCGACAATCGGTGCGAATACGCAGCCGACACTCGCGTCCGGTTCGGGCTCGCTGCCGCAGCCGGCATCGCCGCTTCAACGCGCCGATTTGCTGGAGCCGGCGACGCTGGTGCCCGTCGACGCCATTACAACGACGCGGTTCGTGCCTGCGCAAACGGCGCAGCCCAGGTCAGCGACCGACCGGCCCGCGGCGGAACCGCTTGCGACGATCGCGGCCAAAGGAGCCCCGCCCGCTCCAACAATCGCCGCCGATCGCGCGACTCGCGCTGACGCTCCACCCCGCGTGCTGACGGCTGCGACGCTGATTCAACCCAATACGGTCGTAGCCGCTCCGCTCACGATCAACAGCGTGCCTGCGCCGCAGTTCATCGCGCCGGTCAGCGTCGTGTTGGCGCCCGCCGACACTTCGTCGCGGCCTGCGCACGAGACGCTTGCGACGATAACGATAAAGGGGGGCCCGGCCGCGCCGACAATCGCCCCTGATCGGGCGGCGAACGACGCTCCACCGGCCGAGAAGACGGCAGCGGCACCGATTCAGACGGTGACGACCGCAGCGGCACCGCTCACGAGCAATAGTGCGCCTGCGCCGCTGTCCGCCGCGCCGCTCAACATCGCCCTGCCGGCCGTCGGGATGCCGACGCCGCCAGCGCGTCCGGTGGCTTCCGTGGTGCGCGATGCGGCGGGTGCGGTTGCAACGCCGATGGCGGCGCAGACCGTGCCGGTTGCTGCGCCGCCCGCGCCGCGCAGCGTGGCGCAGCCGGCGGCGATCGCGTTCGGCCAGGCGATCGCCACGGTGATCGCCGAGGAACGCCGCGCCAAGCCCGTGCTCGACGACGCCGATCCGATCCTGCCGAATGCCGGCCTCGCCGGCGCCGGACTCGCCACGCAGCCGATGGCGGCGGTCGCGGCGCTGTCGGGCGCGCAGCAGGCGCCGCTCGACATGCACCGCGACGATTGGCCGCAAGCGATGATCGACCGGATCGAGGCGTTTCGCGACGCCGCCGACGCCAACGATACGCGCATTCGGCTGGTGCCCGACGCGCTCGGCAAGATCGACGTCTCGCTGCGCCACGACAGCGACGGCGTGCGCGTGCATTTCGCCGCCGAGATGCCGGCGACGCAGCAGCTGCTCACGAACGCCCAGCCCAAGCTCGCCGAGCTGGCGCAGGCACGCGGGCTGCGGCTCGGCCAGGGCGGCATCGCCAGCGACGCCGGCAACACCGGCCAGCATCACCAGGGCGCGGCGACACCGCCCCCTGCCCAGTTCACCCGGCCGGCATCGGCAGCGGCGACCATCGCCGGCGCCGATGCCGACACCCGCCTCGCCTGATTTTGAAGGAGCCTCGACATGGCCGATAGCGTTGAACAACCACCGAAGAAGAAGGGCAAGCTGGTCAAGCTGATCGGCCTTGTCGTCGTGCTGCTGCTGCTGATCGGCGGCGGCGTCGGCGCCGGCATGTATTTCGCCGGATCGATGGGCGGATCGGCCAAGGCGGCCGCGCCCGACAATCAGCCGCGGCTCGTGCCCAAAAGCGAGGAAGTGCGCGTGAGCGCCGCCGGCGGATCGGGCAGCGAGACCAGCGGCGACGGCAAGAAGGAAGCGACGCCGCCGGGCGAAGGCGGGGCGAAATACGCTTCGACCTATTACGAGCTCGACAAGGATTTCACCGCCAATCTGCAGGACAGCGTGCACTACGTCCAGGTCGGCATCGCGGTGTCGACGCCGTACGATCAGCGCGTCATCGACAATCTCAAGACGCATGAGATCGCGGTGCGATCGGCGATCCTGATGGCGCTCGGCGATACCTCCGAGGACGAGGTGTTCACTTCCGACGGCAAGAAGCAATTGCAGGTCCGGCTGGCCAAATCGATCAACCAGGTTCTGCAGGAAAAGGAAGGCTTCGGCGGCATCGGTAACGTTTACTTTACCAATTTCGTCGTTCAGTGAGGACATGGTTAACAGCCCTTCATCCTCGGCCAAGCCCGACCGGCGCGATCGCCCGCGCGGGAGCGTGGAGGCGGCGACCGCGTTCGGTGCGCCCAAGCTCAATCCGTTCGGCGATCTGCATACCGTGCAGCATCTGTCGGCGCGGCTGGCGCGATCGATGCGCGGCGTATTCGAGCCCATCCTCCGGCGCGAGCTGCGCATTTGGGCCGAGCCGCTGGTCGTCCAGCGCTTCGCCGATTACCGCGCCGAGCGCGCCGAAGGGCTGACCGCCTGGATGCCGCTGACGATGACGCCGTCGCCGTCGTCCTCACCGGGCAAGGCGCTGGTTGTGATCGACGGGCGCTTCGTCCTCGAAATGCTCGATCTGTTCTTCGGCGGCGCGGGCGATACGCCCAAGGCGCTGCCGGGCGAATTCTCGCCGGCCGCCGAGGCGATGGTCGCGCGCGTGGCGATGATGCTCGGCGGGCCGCTCAAATCGGCCTGGGAGCCGCTGGCGCGGATCGATTTCACGCCCGGCCATGTCGAGGCCAATCCGGCGATGCTGACCGATCTCGACAGCGACGACGCGATGGTCGTCACCCGCTTCGGCATCGCCACCGGCAATGACGATCCCGATTTCGTCGACATCGTCTATCCGGTCGCCGCGCTGCGGCCGCACACGATGTCGCTCAAGGGCAAGGTCCACGGCAAGACCGCGGCGCCCGATCCGAGCTGGAGCTCGGCGCTGACGCGCGCGGCGATGGCGGTGAAGTTCCCGATCCGGTCGGTGCTCGCCGAGCCGACGATCTCGCTCGCCACGCTGATGGAGCTCAAGACCGGCGACGTCATCCCGATCTCGTTCGGCCCCGATGTGCCGGTGATGGTCGGCGGCGATCGTCTCGGCACCGGCACCGTCGGCACGTCGAACGGCAAGGCCGCGATCAAATTGAGCTCGCTCGCACGTATTCAACACGAGGATTTTTAGGCGATGAACGACATGACGGGGGGGATCCCGGTTGACGGGGCAGTGGCGGCCAATTTCCGGTTGCTGCAGGATGTCGACGTCAAGCTGACGGTCGAGATCGGTTCGACGCAATTGACGCTGCGCGATCTGCTCGCGCTCGGCGAATCGAGCGTGATCGAGCTCGATCGCCAGGCCAACGAGCTGCTCGACGTGTTCGTCAACGGCACGCTGATCGGGCGCGGTGAGGTGGTCACCGTCGGTGAGCGCTTCGGCGTGCGGATGACCGAGCTGGTGAGCCCCGACAAGCGCGCCAAACCGCTATGATGTGGTCCTATATCCTCAAGCTGATCGTGCTGCTGCCGCTCGTCTGCGGGCTGATGATCGGCTGCCTGTGGTTGTGGCGGCGGTTCGAGGGCCGGATGCCGGGGCAACCGGCGAATCGGATGCTCAAGGTCTCGGAAACGATGATGATCTCGCCCGGGCTGCGGCTCGCGGTGCTTGAGTTCGAGGGCAAGAAACTGCTCGTCGCGGTCGGCCGCGGCGGCGTCAATCTGATTGACCGGAGCGAGGCATGAGCCAGCCGGTCGTGCGGCGCCTTCGCGGAGACGCGGGCATCTCGCTGTTCGCGCAAGCCCCGGCCGCGCCGCGATCGGGCAAAGGCGCGAAGATCGTCCTCGTTCTGCTCGCGCTGCTGCTGTGCGTGGTGATCGCGGCGCCGTCGTTCGCGCAAAGCGTGCCGGCGCCGGCGCCGATCGCGGCACCCGCGACGCCGGGCGTCGGCGATGCGATCGATCGCGCGCTCGGCGATCTCAGCCATTCGGGCACGCCGAGCCAGGCCGGCGGCAATTCGCAGATGGCGCTCTCGCTGCAGATCCTCATCATCATGGGGCTGCTGACGATCCTGCCGGGCCTGTTGCTGATGATGACGAGCTTCACCCGGATCATTATCGTATTGTCGATCCTGCGCCAGGCGCTCGGCCTGCAGCAGACGCCGCCCAACCAGGTACTGATCGGGCTGTCGCTGTTCCTCAGCTTCTTCATCATGTCGCCGGTGATCAGCAAGATCAACGCGGCCGCGATCCAGCCCTATTCGGCCGGGCAGATCGGCGCGACCGACATGATCAAGACCGCCGGCGTGCCGCTCCACGATTTCATGATCAAGCAGACCCGGATGAAGGACATCACGATGTTCGCCGGCATGGCGCATTCCGGCCCGTATCAGAACAGCGCCGACGTGCCTTATTCGGTGCTGCTGCCGTCGTTCGTCACCAGCGAATTGAAGACTGCGTTTCAGATCGGCTTTCTCATCTTCCTGCCGTTCCTGGTGATCGATCTGGTCGTCGCGACGGTGCTGATGTCGCTGGGCATGATGATGCTCTCGCCGACGATCATCTCGATGCCATTCAAGCTGCTGCTGTTCGTGCTGGTCGATGGCTGGGCGCTGACGATGGGCAGCCTCGCCAATAGTTTCATGAGCTGAGGACCGGCACGGTGGACGCGGATTATTTCCTGACGGTCGCGCATGAGGCGCTGTGGGTGCTGGCGCTCGCCGCTGCGCCGATCCTGATCCCGGCGCTGCTCGCCGGGCTGATCCTCGGCATGGTCCAGGCGGCGACCTCGATCAACGAACAGACGCTGTCGTTCGTCCCCAAGCTGATCGTCGTCGGCATCTCGCTGGTGATCTTCGGCGGGCTGATCATGGGGCTGCTGACCGATTTCACCACGAGCATCTTCGAACGCATTCCGGATCTGGTGCGGTGACGACTGTGGTGTGGAGGGTTGCGCCGCGGCAAAGCCGCGTCGGTCGGGCGTCGGACGCCCGCCGGCCGGGCTCGGTCGCGTGGCGCGCAGCGTGCGCGCTCTCGCGATCTGCGCCATGCTAGGCTTCGGCCTCTCGATCGAACCGCAACTGTGGGCGCTGATCTTCGTGATGGTGCGGATCGGCGCGGCGTTCATCGCGGCGCCGGTGTTCGGCGCGGTGTCGGTGCCGCTGCCCGTGCGGATCACGTTGTCCGGCGCGATCGGCGTACTGGTGCTCGCCGCGCATCCGGTAACGCCGCCGGCCGAGGTGTTCTCGCTGGCGACGATCATGTCGGTCGCCGCCGAAGCGCTGGTCGGGCTGGCGATCGGCTTCGTGTTGCAGATCGCCTTCGCCGCGCCGCTGATCGCCGGCGAGGTGATCGGCAATTCGATGGGGCTCGGCTTTGCCTCGATGAACGATCCGCAGACCGGGCAATCGAGCCAGGCGGTCGGCCAGTTCATGTCGATCCTGCTGACGCTGCTGTTCCTGTCCTTGAACGGCCATCTGATGCTCGTCGAGATGGTGGTGAAAAGCTATGACGCCATGCCGCCGGGCGCGGCGTGGGTCGCGCCGCAGCGGTTGAAGGACATCGCGCTGTTCGGCGGCTATGCCTTTTCGGCCGGCTTCCTGCTGGCGCTGCCGGTCGGCTTCCTGCTGCTGTGCCTCAACCTGATCGTCGGCATGCTGTCGCGATCGGCGCCCGCGCTCAATCTGTTCGCGGTCGGGCTGCCGGCCAGCCTCGCGATCGGCGTGATCGCGCTGGCGATCGCCTTTCCGGCGATGGGCGATTACATGCTGGTGATCGTCAACGAAGGTCTTGAAGCCGCGCAGCGCTTGGTGTTCGGCTGATGGCGGACGAAGCCGGCGAAAAGACAGAAGCGCCAACCCAGAAGCGCAAGCGCGAGGCCGCCGACGACGGCCAGCTGCTCAAATCGCGCGAATTCGCGACTGCGCTGGGCGTGCTCGCGGGGTGCGGCTGGCTCGCCTTGTTCGGCCCGTCGCTGATGCGCGCGTGCGGCGCGGTGATGACGGCAAGCTTCAATTTCGATCGCGGCGACGTCGAGGATTTCTCCCCGTTCCGCCCGCTCGCCGAGGCCGGCTGGCGGCTCGCGCCGTCGCTCGCCACGCTGTTCGCGATCGTCATCGTCGCGGCGATCGCCAGCCAGGCCGGCTTGAGCGGCGTGCGCTTCAACGGGAAATTGCTCCAGCCCAAGGCCAGCCGGATCAACCCGGGGTCGGGGCTCAAACGTATCTTCGGCCCGCAAGGCTGGGTCGAGCTCGGCAAATCGCTGCTCAAGGTCGCCTTGCTGGCGTCGATCGGCGCGTGGATGCTGTGGCGCGTCTCGCACCAATCGATCGGGCTGGCCGGCACCGATATTCACGGCGCGATCGCGCTGCTCGGCGACAATCTGATGACCGTGCTGTTCGCGATGGCCGGCGGGCTGGTGCTGATCGCCGGCGTCGACGTGCCGATCCAGATCATCCGGCTGCTCGGCCAGCTGCGCATGTCGAAACAGCAGATCAAGGACGAGCATAAGGAAACCGAAGGCTCGCCCGAGGCCAAGGGTGCGCTGCGCCAGCGCCAGCGCGAGATGGCGCGGCGATCGGTGAAGAAAGCGGTTGCAGAGGCGCATGTCGTGCTGACCAACCCGACGCATTTCGCGGTCGCGCTGCGCTATGATCGGGCGAACGACCAGATTCCCGTGGTGGTCGCCAAGGGCCGCGGCGTCACCGCGCTGGCGATCCGCGACGTCGCCGGCGGCGCGGCGGTGCCGGTGCTTGAATATCCCGCGCTCGCCCGCGCGATCTACTACACCAGCCGCGAGGGGCAGGAGGTTCGCGACGACCTTTATCTCGCGATCGCGACGGTGCTGGCGTTCGTGTTCAACCTCAACGCCAAGGCCGGCGGCGCGCCGCCGCCGATCGATCTGCCGGCGACCGCCTGGTTCGACGAAAACGGCGAAAAGCTCGCGACAAAACCCTAAAGCTTGCCGCCATCCGGTCGCTTTCTTTGGAAAGGGGACACGGGCGATGACGACGACCAGCGCGACGACGAGTTCGACGAGCACCACCAGCACCGCGAGCGCCACGTCCCAGATCCTGACCTCGCTCAACGCCGGCTCGGGGATCGACACCGCGACGCTGGTCGATTCGCTGGTCAGCGCGCAATATGCGCTGAAGGAAGATCAGCTCACCACGCAGGGTAACACGCTGACCGCCGAGATCAGCTCGGTCGGCACCCTGCAAAGCGGCATCACCGGTTTCGCCTCGGCGCTGTCGACGCTGGTCAAGGGCGGCTCGCTATCGACCGCGCCGACCAGTTCGAACAGCGGCATCCTCAATGTCTCGGGGCTGTCGGGCGCCAAATTGCAGGGGCTGTCGGCGCAGATCGAGGTGCAGCAGCTCGCCGCCGCGCAATCCGCCGCGACCGGCATTATCGCCGATCCCACCGCGGCGATCGGCACCGGCAAGCTGACGCTGACACTGGGCAGCGCGACGGTGGCGAACGGCCAGATGACCGGCTTCACCGCCGGCGCCGGCACGCCCGTCGATATCACGATCGATTCGTCGAATTCGAGCCTGCAGGGCATCGCCAAGGCGATCAATGCCGCGAAGGCCGGCGTCACCGCGACGATCGTCACCGATAGCGACGGTTCGCGGCTGTTGCTGAAAGGCGCGACCGGCGCCGCGCAGGCGTTCACGCTCACCGCCGCCGAGGATAGCGGCGCGCCCGGACTTTCGGCGCTGAACGTCGGCGTCGGCGCGAGCGGCACGACGATCGGCTCGACCGCGCAGGATGCGATCGTCTCGCTCGACGGTGTGCCGCTTAAACGCTTGACCAATTCGTTCAGTGATCTGATCACCGGGGTGCAGATGGACCTGGTGTCGGCGCAGCCCGGCACGGTGGTGACGATCGGATCGAGCCGGCCGACCGCGGCGCTCAGCCAATCGGTGTCCGACTTCGTCGATACGTTCAATCAGCTGCTCGCCCAGGTCAACGCGGCGACCGATCCGAAGACCGGCGATCTCAACCAGGATTCGGCCGCCAGCACGCTCAAGCGCTCGCTCGGCAAGCTGACGTTGACCCAGTTGATCGCGCCCGACGGCTCCGGCGCGCCGACCACGCTCGCCGAGATCGGCATCGGCACCAATCGCGACGGCAGCTTGAGCGTCGACGCCGATCAGCTCGCCACCGCGCTGTCGCAATGGCCCAATCAGATCGAGAAGATGTTCGCCAACACCACCGGCACCAGCTCGAACAGCTATATCATGACGGGCAACGGCGTGCTCGGCGCGCTCAATTACATTTCGACCGCGGCGAGCAGCGCGACCTACGGCTTCGGCGCCAGCCTGACCAAATATCAAAAGGCGCAGACCACGCTCGCCGATCAGCAGACCACGCTGCAAGGCCAGGAAGACGACATGCGCACGCGGCTGACCCAGCAATATGCCAGCATGGATGCCAAGGTCGCTTCGTACAAATCGACGCAGGATTTCCTGAAACAACAGATCGACGCCTGGAACGGCACCAGCGGTAATAATTGATCATGGTCCGCTACGCGACCAGGCTGGGCCGTGACCCGGCGGCGACCTATCGCCAGATCGATGTCGCCGGGCGCACCGCCGAGGCCGATCCGCACCGGCTCGTCGAATTGCTCTACGAGGAATTGGTCCACGCGCTGCGGACGCTCGCCTGGGCGACCGAGCATCGCCAGTTCGCGGTGCGCAGCGAGAAGGCGACGCGGGCGACGGCGATCCTGTTCGCGCTCGAGGCGGGGCTCGATTTCGATCAGGGCGGCGATGTCGCCAAGACGTTGTCGCGGCTCTACCGCGGCGCGCGCCAGACGGTGATCGAGGCGAGCGTCGGGCGCGATCCCAAGCCGTTCCTGCATGTCGCCGCCACGCTCGAGGAAATCGCCGAGGCGTGGCGTAGCGTTCGCGGCAGCTGAACGCGCGCCGCCGTGGCGCGCGTCAGCGGAACCAGTGGCGGCGCAGGAAATAGATCGTGATGCCCGCCGCAATCGCCGCGCACACGCCCATCACGCCGTCGAACGCCCAGGGCTCCTGCGCATAAGGAATGCCCTTCACATTCATGCCGAGCAGCCCGGTGAGAAAGGTCAACGGCAGGAAGATCATCGCCACGATCGAGATCAGCAGCGCGCGGCTGTCGATCTGTTCGGCGCGGAGATCGGTCAGCGCCTCGTGCATCAGCGCGGCGCGCTCGCGAATGCTTTCGAGCTCCTCGGCCATCCGCGCGGCGCGGTCCGCGGCGGCGGCGAGGTGCAGCCGATCGTCGTCCTCCAGCCAGTCGCATGGCAATGCGGCGAGCTTTTCAAGCGCGGCACGCTGGGGGGTGAGGAAGCGGCGATACTGGATCGCGACGACGCGGACATGGGTGACGGCGCGGCGCAGCTGGAACACGCGATCGGCGTCGAGATCGGCTTCGCAATCGTCGAGCTCGTCGCCGAGATCGGCGACCTCGGGATCAAGTTCCTCGGTGATCGCGGTGGCGAATTCGGTGATCAGGTCGCCGGGATCGTCCGCCTCGGCGGATTCGACCGCGGCGATCACTTGCTCGAGCGCGGTAAGCTTCTTGCGCGTGACCGAGATCACGCGTCCTGCGGTCGCCCAGATGCGCACCGAGCCGAGCGCGTCGGCGTCGTCCTCGTCGCCATTTTCGGCGATGCGGCCGCGCATGTTGAGGAACGCGCCGTCGCCGACAGCGTCGCAGCGCGGCCGCGTTTCGGTCGCGGTCAGCGAATCGATGATATAGTCATCGAGCCCGGCCTTGTCGGCGAGCCATTGCTGCGCCTCGGCATTGTTGGTGGCGAGATGAATCCACACCAGCCCCCCGTCGGCCTCGAGCGCCTGTTCGGCGGAAATGCGCGATCCCTTGCCGCCGGTGACGTGATAGGCGAAATGGCTCATGCCGGCAGCTCCAGATCGATCGACAGGCCCGGCCCGGGCTCAGCCGGCGCGGGGCAACACAAACGCTCGGCGTCGGCGCGCGCGCGATCGAGGATCGCGGCGGGTGCGCCGGCGCGGTGGAAGATGCGGTCGGCCTGGCCGAGCAGCCGCGCCTCGCGGAGCGTAAGATCGTCGGGATCGCCGGAGCGCAGCCCGATCGTGATGAGTTGCGCGCCTTCCTCGCCGTCCTCCCCAAGCCAGCGCGAAACGGCGTCGGCATCGGCGCGTAGCGGATCGAGTGCGCCGCCCGCGGCGAAGGCGGCGCCCAGCGCGCGGCGGCGGCTGTCGCCATCCGGATAGCGCGCGCGGATCGCGGCGCGCGATGCGGCGAGCCGGCGGGTCAGCGCGCCCAGCGTTGCCGGGAGCAGCGTCTCCAGCCGCTGGCGAAGCGCGGCGGCGAGCCCGGCGGACGCGCCGCCCGATCCGATCGCGATCAGCAGCGGATCGCGGTCGACGATCGCCGGCAACGTGAAATCGCACAGCGCCGGGCGATCGACCGCATTGACCAGCACGCCGCGTGCCTTGAGCCGCGCGACCGCGGCTTCGGCCTCGCTCGCATCTTCGATCGCGACGATCGCCAGCCGCGCGTCCGCGTCCTCGCCGACGATCGCCGCGCCGGCGCGTTCGAGCAGCCGCCGTTTGGCGTCGGCGGCGGGCCCGTTGCCGAGCAGGATCACAGGCTTGCCCGCCAGCCGCATGAACACCGGCAGGCTGTGCAGCATCACCGGCCCAACCATTCGGGCACGCGCTCGGCGGCGATGATCGTCGCCGGCTCGATACGATCGGCGACGACGGCGAAGCGATCGCCATCGACCAGCACCTCTGGGACGAGGCCGCGGCTGTTGTAGGTCGAGGCCATCGTCGCGCCGTACGCGCCGGCGGTGCGGAAAATCGCAAGGTCGCCCGATCGCACCGCATCGATCTCGCGGCCCATCGCAAAGGTATCGCCGCTTTCGCAAACCGGGCCGGCGATATTCGCGGTCATGCGCTCTCCCGTCGGGCGCACCGCGGCGAAATCATGCCACGCATCGTAAAGCGCGGGCCGGGCGAGATCGTTCATCGCCGCATCGACGATGACGTAAGGATGGACGACGCCGGGTTTGACCCAGATCACCTCGGTCAGCAGCACCCCGGCGTTCCCCGCGATGACGCGGCCGGGCTCGAACATCAGCTCGACGTCCCACCCCTGCGTCGCGCGCGCCACCATCGCGCCGTACTCGGCCGGGCTCGGCAGCACGTCGCCCGGGCGGTACGGTACGCCGAGCCCGCCGCCGAGATCGACGCGGCTGATCGTGTGGCCGGCGGCGCGGAGCTCGGCAACGAGCGCGCCGATCCGGGCATAGGCTGCCTCGAGCGGCGCGAGATCGGCGAGCTGGCTGCCGATGTGGATCGCGACGCCGCGCAGATCGAGCCCAGGCAAGCCGCTAAGCCGATCGAACATGCCGCGCGCCTCGCTGATCGGCACGCCGAACTTGTTCTCCTTGCGCCCGGTGGAAATCTTCGCGTGGGTGCCGGCATCGACATCGGGGTTGACGCGCAGCACCGCCGGCGCGGTCCGGCCCTTGGCGGCGGCGAGCGCGGCGAGGACCGTGCCTTCCTCCTCGAGTTCGAGGTTGAATTGCCCGATACCGGCGTCGAGCGCGTCGGCGAGCTCGCGGCGGGTCTTGCCGACGCCGGAAAAGACGATGTCGCCGGGCGCCATCCCGGCGGCGAGCGCACGGCGCATCTCGCCACCCGAAACAACATCGGCGCCGTAACCTTCGTCGGCCAGCACGCGCAGCACCGCGAGATTGGGATTGGCCTTGATCGCATAAGCGAGATGGACGCGGCCGGCGGGCGCGAGGCCGGCGCGAAACACTTGGGCGTGCCGCTTGAGCGTCGCGGTCGAATAGACATAGACCGGCGTGCCGACCGCCGTGGCGATCGCCGGAAGCGGCACTTGTTCGGCGTGCATCACGCCGTCGATCAGCGAGAAATGATCCACCGGCTTAGTTCGGCGGCGGCAGATCGAACGGATCGGGCGCACGCGGCGTCGATTCCTTGAGCAGTTCGTCGTCGCGATCGGGCCGCGCCTGGGTCGATGGCGTGACGAGCTGTTTCGGCGTCGGCGTAGCGGTGGCGCCATAAGGCGCGACCGGCAGCGAGTCGCCTGCCGCGGGCTTGAGATTGGCGGCCGAGCCGCAGCCGGCGAGCAGCAGCGCGATGATGAAGGGGGGGAGGGGTCGAGTCATGCCCGTTCTCCTTGGCGGCGCTGTTTCGCCGCGGTGATCGCGGCGCGGACCTGCGCCGGCGCGGTGCCGCCGAAGCTGGTGCGGCTCGATACCGAGGCGTCGATACCGAGAACGTCGAACACCCGCGCATCGATCCGCGGATCGATCGCCTGCAGATCGGCGAGCGGCACGGCATCCAGCGCAACGCTGAGCTCCTCGGCGCGCTTGACCGCGCGGCCGGTGACGTGATGCGCCTCGCGGAACGGTAGCCCGGCCTCTCGCACCAGCCAATCGGCGAGATCGGTGGCGGTGGCGAAGCCGGCTTCGGCGGCGGCGCGCATCCGCCCGGTTCGGAAGGTCGCGGTTTCGACCATCCCGGTCATCGCCGCGATCGACAGGCCGATCAGCCCGTGCGCCTCGAACACCGGCGGCTTATCGTCCTGCATATCCTTCGAATAAGCCAGCGGCAGGCCCTTCATCGTCATCACCAGCGCGGTCATGCAGCCGGCGATCCGCCCGGCGTGGCCGCGAACGAGCTCGGCGGCATCGGGATTGCGCTTCTGCGGCATGATCGACGAGCCGGTCGACCATTGATCGGACAGCGATACGAAGCCGAACGGCTGCGACGCCCAGATGATGAATTCCTCGGCGAGCCGCGACAGGTGCAGCCCCGCTTGCGTCGCCGCCATCAGATAATCGAGCGCGAAATCGCGGTCGCTGACCGAATCGAGCGAATTGCGCGTCGGTTCGGCGAAGCCGAGCGCGGCGGCGGTCGCCTCGCGATCGATCGGAAAGCCGGTGCCGGCGAGCGCGGCGGCGCCGAGCGGACATTGATCGAGCCGCACGCGGGCATCGGCGAAGCGGCTGCGATCGCGCGCGATCATCTCGTGATAGGCCATCAGGTGATGGCCGAGCGTCACCGGCTGCGCGCTTTGTAGATGCGTAAAGCCGGGCATCACGCTGTCGGCATGCTCCTCGGCTCGAGCGATCAGCGCGTCCTGCAACGCCCCGAGCCCCCCGTCGATCGCATCGATCGCGTCGCGCACCCACAGCCGGAAATCGGTCGCTACCTGATCGTTGCGCGAGCGCGCGGTGTGGAGCCGCCCGGCGACCGCGCCGATCTTCTCGGCCAGCCGCGATTCGGTGACCATATGGATGTCTTCGAGCGTCAGATCCTCGGGCACGCCATTCGCCGCGTAATCGGCGGCGACCGCGTCGAGCCCGGCGCCGATCGCCCTGGCGTCGTCGGCCGAGACAATGCCCTGCTTGGCCAGCATCGCGACATGCGCCTTGGAGCCGGCGACATCCTGCCGCCACAACGCCTTGTCGAACGGGATCGAGGCGTTTATCTCGCGCATCACCGCAGCCGGGCCTTCGGCGAAGCGCCCGCCCCACATGGCATTGGAGCTATCCTTGCGCCCGTCGATCGCCTGTCTCCTGATCCTGCCGCTCGTGATCGCGGGTTGCGATAGGCAATCGCCGGGTTCGGAGCAAGCAGCCGCGCCGCGGCTCGACACCAACGTCGCCAATGCCGTCGCCGGGCAAAGCCCCGATGAAGTGACGGCCGCGCCGGCCGCGCCGTCGGCGACCGCCGCCGGCACGATCGATCGCAGCCACAAGGGCGCGCCCGCGCCGACCGCCAGCTTCCTCGGCCCCGACGACAAGCCGGTGACGCTGGCGGCGTTCCGCGGCAAGCCGCTGTTGCTCAACCTGTGGGCGACCTGGTGCGCGCCGTGCGTCGCCGAGATGCCGACGCTCGATGCGTTGGCGGCGGAACACGGCCCAGTGCAGGTGATCGCGGTCAGCCAGGATCTCGACGGTGCGGCGAAGGTCGATCCGTTTTTCCAGGCGCACGGCTTCAAGGCGCTCAAACGCTATCTCGATCCGCAACTCGGGCTCAGCCTTGCGCTCCAGGCCAATCTGCCGACCACGATCCTCTACGACGCCGAGGGCCGCGAAGTGTGGCGGATGGTCGGCGGCTATGACTGGACCAGCGCCGACGCGGCGAAGCTGATCGCGGCGGGCTGAACCGCATTTCGAACCGGTTCGCAGTGGCCGGTCGCAGCGGCGACTCGGTTCGGCAAGTCGCGCTTTGCCGGCGCGGCGCTTTGCTTTAGCTGCGCCGAAAAAGGGAGACGTTATGAGGATCGCGCGAACTATGGCTGCGCTCGGCGCGCTTGCGGTGATGAGCGTGGCGTCGCCCGCGCTCGCGCAGATCGGTGCGGAAGCCAATATCGATCATGCCGATGGCCATAACGGCGCCGAACTCGGCGCCGGCTATGCCGTCGGTCTCGCCGGGTTCAGCCTGACGCCGGGGCTCGGCGCCCAGATTTCGGATCATCACACCCATCTCTACGGCCGGGTCGAGGCGGCCTATCAGATTCCGCTGTCGGTCAAGATCGGTGCGGGCGTGCGCTTCACCGAGGATCACAGCCGCGTCTATGGCACCGCGGCGTTGCCGCTGTTGCCCAAAGTAATGGTCAAAGGGAATCTGGGGCCTAAATATTACGCGCTGGGGCTGACGCTGGGCTATTGACGGCGGCCGCGGGGCGGCTCGCGGCTCATGCCGGAAAACTGGATGCCCCGTGAGGATTCGAACCTCAATAGACGGAGTCAGAGTCCGTAGTCTTACCATTAGACGACGGGGCAACGCGGAGCGCGATCTAAGCGGGGCGGCGGGGGCTGTCAACGTGGCTGGTGCCTCGCTTGTCGCTTGGCCCGGCATGCGCTACCTTGGCGTCAAGCGCCGAACGGGCTTGCCCGCGACGGAAAGAACATAAACGAGAGTGACGGCCACATGGGGGATATTTCCGCCAATACGCCGCACCGGCATGGTCCAGCGAACCATCGCCCGGCAGCCGGCATCCAGACACGGCCCCGCTGGCCGCAAGCGCAGCATTATGCCGCGCTCGATCTCGGCACCAACAATTGTCGGCTGCTGATCGCGCGGCCGCAGGGCGCGGGTTTCGCGGTGATCGACGCGTTTTCGCGCATCGTCCGGCTCGGCGAGGGTATGGCGGCGAGCGGACGCATTTCCGATGCCGCGATCGAGCGCACGCTGGCGGCGCTGACGGTGTGTTCGAGCAAGCTGCGCCGCCGCAACGTCACGCTGTCGCGCGCGGTGGCGACCGAGGCGTGCCGCCGCGCGTCGAACGGCGCCGAGTTCATCGCCCGCGCGCAGGCCGAGACCGGCATCGTGCTCGACATCATTTCCGCCGAGGAGGAAGCGCGCCTTGCGGTGCTCGGCTGCCACGCGCTGATCGAGCCCGGCGACGATCCGGCGCTGGTGTTCGATATCGGCGGCGGATCGACCGAGCTGGTGCTGATCGATACGTCGACGCCGGTGCCGACGGTGCTCGATTGGCACAGCGCGCCCTGGGGCGTCGTGTCGCTGACCGAAAGCGCCGGGCAGGGCGACGGCGACAGCCTGGCGGAAACCTATACGCGGATGCGCGCGCTGGTCGCGGAAAGCTTCGCCGGCTTTGCCAGCCGGCTGCCGCGCACGGTGCAGCGGCCGCGGCTGCTCGGCACCAGCGGCACGGTGACGACGCTCGCCAGCGTCCATCTCGAGCTCGATCATTACGATCGCTCGGCGGTCGACGGGCTGATCGTGCCGGCCACGGCGATGCGGCGGATCAGCAGCGATCTCTCGCGCATGACGCTGGCCGAGCGCGCCAAGGTCTCGTGCATCGGGGCGGAGCGCGCCGATCTCGTCGTCGCCGGGTGTGCCATCCTAGAGACGATCCTCGATCTGTGGCCGGCCGAACGGCTCGGCGTCGCCGATCGCGGCATCCGCGAAGGCATTTTGCGCCGCCTGATGGGGGCGCCCCGGCCATGAGCAGGGGAGGTTCCGGCAGCCGCGTCCGCGTCAAAACCGGTCGCGGGCGGACCGCGCAATCGGTCCGCTGGCTCGAACGCCAGCTCAACGATCCGTATGTGCGGCGCGCCAAGGCGGAGGGCTATCGCAGCCGCGCCGCCTATAAGCTTATCGAACTCGACGAGCGCTTCATGCTGCTGCGCGGCGTCAAGCGCGTAATCGATCTCGGCATCGCGCCGGGCGGCTGGAGCCAGGTGGTCAAGAAGCAGCGGCCCGACTGCGCCATCGTCGGGATCGATCTGCTGCCGGTCGATCCGATCGACGGCGTCACCATTCTGCAGATGGATTTCATGGACGACCGTGCGCCTGAATTGTTGGTCGAGGCGCTCGGCGGCGCACCCGATCTGGTGCTGTCGGACATGGCGGCGAACACCGTCGGCCATCCGCAGACCGATCATCTGCGCACGATGGGACTGGTTGAAGCCGGCGTCGCCTTTGCCTGCGAAGTGCTGCGTCCGGGTGGCGCATTCGTCGCCAAGGTGCTGGCCGGCGGGGCCGATTCGGAGCTGGTCGCCGAGCTGAAGCGCAATTTCACCGCGGTGAAGCACGCCAAGCCGCCGGCGAGCCGCAAGGATTCGTCCGAATGGTATGTCGTCGCGCAAGGCTTCAAGGGGCGCGCAGCACCAAGCGCCCCCGACGAAGAGCAGCAGCGTTGAGCTTGACGCAGATTGTTGCGCAGCCCCAACCACCCGCTATGATCGCCGCCGACAGGGGGCGATAACGTGTCGACCGATCAACTGTGGATGGCGCCGGCGGGCGCATTGCTGCTCGGCTATCTGCTGGGTTCGATCCCGTTCGGCCTGATCCTCACGCGGCTGTTCGGCGCGGGCGATCTGCGCCAGATCGGCTCTGGCAATATCGGCGCCACGAATGTGCTGCGCACCGGGCGCAAGGGGCTGGCGGCGGCGACGCTGCTGCTCGATCTCGCCAAGGGGTTCGCTGCGGTGAAGCTCGCCGGGCTGATCTTTCCGGGCAATGAAATGCCCGCGGCGGCGGCGGTGTTCCTCGGCCATTGTTATCCGATCTGGCTGCGCTTTCGCGGCGGCAAGGGGGTGGCGACGCTGATGGGAATCGCGCTCGCGCTTTATTGGCCGTGCGCGCTGGTGTTCGCGCTGGTTTGGCTGGCGATGCTCGCAGCGCTGCGTATTTCGTCGGTCGCGGGCATGGCGGCAGCGCTATCGGCGCCGGTCAGCGCGGCGTTGTTCGGCGCGTTCGATGCGGTGCCGGTGCTGCTCGCGCTCGCGTTGCTGGTGGTGTGGAAGCATCGCGGCAATATCGATCGGCTGCTGCAGGGCGCCGAGCCGCGGATCGGCGGCGAGGCGCGTGGCTGATCGCGAAGGCAGCCGTAGCGCCGACATTGCTCGGCTGCGGCTGATCCGCACGCCCAAGATCGGGCCGATCACCTATGCGCAACTGATCGCGCGGTTCGGCGATGCCGCCGCGGCGATCGAGGCACTGCCGATGCTCGCGGCGCGCGGCGGCGGCAAGCCGCCGGCTATCGCCGAGACGCGCGCGGTGGAACGCGAGATGGCGGCGGTCGCGAAGCTCGGCGCGCGTTACCTCTTCCTTGGCGACGCCGAGTATCCACCGCTGCTTGCCGAGCTCGAAAATGCCCCCGTCGCGCTGACGGTGCGCGGCGAGGCGTCGCTGCTCAGGCGCACGACGGTCGCGATGGTCGGCGCACGCAATGCTTCGGCGGCGGCTTGCCGCTTCGCGCGGCAACTGGCGCACGGCCTCGCCGGTGACGGCGTCGCGGTCGTCTCGGGCCTGGCGCGCGGGATCGATACCGCCGCGCATGTCGGCGCGCTGGAGGGCGGCACGATCGCGGTGATCGCCGGCGGCATCGACGTCGCCTATCCGCCCGAGAATGCCGAGCTGCAGGAGCGCATTGCGCGCGACGGCCTGCTGATCGCCGAAATGCCGCCGGGCACCGAGCCCCGCGCGCGCCACTTCCCCTATCGCAACCGCATCATCGCCGGGCTGGCGCTGGGCACCGTCGTCGTCGAGGCGGCGCCCAAATCGGGCTCGCTGATCACCGCGCGGCTGGCCGGGGAGGCGGGGCGCGAAGTGATGGCGGTGCCCGGCAGCCCGCTCGATCCGCGCGCGCAGGGCTGCAACGGCCTGATCCGCGAGGGCGCGACGCTGGTCCAGTCGGCCGAGGACGTGTTCGATCAGATCCGCCCGATCGACGCGCGGATGGTGCGCTCGCCGGCCCAGGGCTTCGACGGCGCGCAGCCGGCCGACGCCAGCGACGCCGAGCGCCGCGTGATCGAAACGCTGCTTGGCCCCGTCGCGGTCGCGGTCGATGAACTCATCCGCCAATCGGGTCTTGCGCCGGCGGTGGTTCAGACGGTGCTGCTCGAACTCGAGCTCGCCGGCCGGATCGAGCGCCACGCTGGCGGGCGCGTCAGCCTCACCTGAGCGGCTTGCGGTTTCGCCGCCGCACGCTACTTCCGCTTGACGCCGCCGGCCGCCCCCGCATCCTCGCGCGTGTACACGTAAGGACCGATTTTCGCTTATGCAGCTCGTCATCGTCGAATCGCCGGCCAAGGCCAAAACCATCGAGAAGTATCTCGGCTCGGATTACCGCGTGCTCGCCAGTTACGGCCATGTCCGCGATTTGCCGCCAAAGGACGGATCGGTGAACCCCGATGACGGCTTCGCGATGGATTGGGAAAATTACGCCGACAAGGCGAAGCAATTGAAGGCGATCACCGATCTCGCCAAGACCGCCGACCGCCTGATCCTCGCCACCGACCCCGATCGCGAGGGCGAGGCGATTTCGTGGCACGTCCAGGAAGTGCTGGCGAAGCGCAAGGCGCTGCCCAAGGAAGTCGAGCGCGTCACCTTCAACGCCATCACCAAGGCGACGGTGACCGAGGCGATGAAGCACCCGCGTGAACTCGATACCGATCTGATCGACGCTTACCGGGCACGGCGCGCGCTCGACTATCTGGTCGGCTTCACGCTGTCGCCGGTGTTGTGGCGCAAGCTGCCCGGCGCGAAATCGGCGGGGCGCGTGCAATCGGTCGCGCTGCGGCTGATCGTCGAGCGCGAGCGCGAGATCGAGGCGTTCAGCCCCCAAGAATATTGGTCGGTGATCGCGCATCTCGAGCATGACGGCACCGGCTTCGACGCGCGGCTGTCGCGCTTCAAGGGTGGCAAGATCGATCGGCTGACGATCGGCAATGAGGGCGATGCTCTGGCGGCGAAGAAGGCAGTCGAGGACGGGCGTTTCGCGGTCGATTCGGTCGAGACCAAGCCCGCGACGCGCAACCCGCCGCCGCCCTTCACCACCTCGACGCTGCAACAGGAAGCGGCGCGCAAGCTCGGCTTCTCGGCCAGCCACACGATGCGGATCGCGCAGGGGCTCTACGAGGACGGCGCGATCACTTATATGCGGACCGACGGCGTGCAGATGGATTCGAGCGCCATTTCCGCCGCGCGCAAAGCCGTCGCCGATCGCTATGACGGCAGCTACGTGCCCGATAAGCCGCGGCTCTATCAGACCAAGGCGAAGAACGCGCAGGAAGCGCATGAGGCGATCCGTCCGACCGATTTCACCAAGGACCGCGCCGGCTCGGGCGATCACGCCCGGCTCTACGAGCTGATCTGGAAGCGCGCGCTGGCCAGCCAGATGGCCTCCGCACGGATGGAGCGCACGTCGATCGAGCTGGTCGATGGCAGCGGGCAGACCGCGCTGCGGGCGACCGGCCAAGTGGTGCTGTTCGCCGGGTATCTCACGCTTTACGAAGAAGGCACGGACGATTCCGCCGACGAGGAATCGCGCCGCTTGCCGCGGCTGCGCGAGGGCGATGCGCCGGGCAAGAAAGGCGTCGATGCCGAGCAGCATTTCACCCAGCCGCCGCCGCGCTTTTCCGAAGCCTCGTTGGTCAAGCGGCTCGAGGAGCTCGGCATTGGCCGGCCGTCGACCTATGCCTCGACGCTGCAGGTCCTGAAGGACCGCGATTACGTCCGCATCGACAAGAACCGCTTCTTCGCCGAGGAAAGCGGGCGGCTGGTGACGGCGTTCCTCGAACGGTTCTTCGAGAAATATGTCGAATATGGCTACACCGCGGGGCTCGAGGACGAGCTCGACGAGATTTCCGGCGGGCGCGCGCAGTGGCAATCGGTGCTCGAAT
Organism: Sphingomonas koreensis; assembly: GCA_006438735.1. Lineage (GTDB taxonomy): Bacteria > Pseudomonadota > Alphaproteobacteria > Sphingomonadales > Sphingomonadaceae > Sphingomonas > Sphingomonas koreensis_A. Next base: position 409,155 of record RCZF01000002.1, read on the forward strand.
CCTTCTGGAAGGATTTCAAGCCGCGCACCACCGAGGTGATGGAGTTCAAGCCGTCCGAAGTAACGGCCGAGCTCGACACCTTCCTCGAACCCTATCTGTTTCCCGCCAAGGCCGACGGCAGCGATCCGCGGCTGTGCCCCAATTGCGGCGCCGGCAAGCTGGCGCTGCGCGGCGGCAAGTTCGGCGCGTTCGTCGCCTGCTCGAATTACCCCGAATGCAAATATACCCGCGCGTTCGCGCAGCCGGGCGGTGAGACGGGCGAATCGACCGGGCCGGAGACGCTTGGCAACGACCCCGAGACGGGCTTGCCGGTCGAGCGCAAATCCGGCCGATTCGGGCCGTATATCCAGCTCGGCGAAGGCAAGGAGGCCAAGCGCGCTTCGATCCCCAAGGACGTTCTCGATTCCTTGGGGGCTGACCTCGATCTCGAATGGGCGCTCAAGCTGCTGAGCCTGCCGCGCACGATCGGCAACCATCCGGAGACCGGCGCGCCGATCGAAGCGGCGATCGGGCGCTATGGCCCCTATCTCAAGCATGACGGCAAATATGCGCGGCTGGGCTCGACCGCCGAGGTGTTCGAGACGGGCATGAACGCGGCCGTGGTCAAGCTCGCCGAAGCGGCGGCGAACGGTGGCCGCCCGGCGCGCGGCGCGGCGCGCGAGCCCTTGAAGGTGTTGGGCAAGCATCCCCGGTCGGAAGCCGAGATCAAGCTGATGGAGGGCCGCTACGGCGCCTATGTCACCGACGGCGAGACCAATGCGACGCTGCCCAAGTCGATCGACAAGGACCAACTGACGCTCGAGGAAGCCGCGCAGCTGATCGACGCGCGCGCGGCGGCGGGGCCGGCGAAGAAGAAGGGCAAGAAGCCGGCGGCGAAAAAGACGCCGGTGAAAAAGAAGGTCGCGGCAAAGAAATAGCCGTCATGCCGGACTTGGTCCGGCATCCACCGGGCGGCAGGAACGGCGACCATTTGTTTTGCGGAACGGTGGACCCCGGAACAAGTCCGGGGTGACGGTTCGGCTTTTGGGTTCGGCTCAGGCCGCCTGGCGTGTCGGCAGGCTCAGCCAGTCGCGCGCGGCGCGCTGGGCGACGGCGATCTCGCGGGCGGACATATCCTCGGCGATTTCGGCGCGGCAATGCTGCGCGTCCTCGCTGCCGGCGACCGCCGCCAGATTGAACCATTTATGCGCTTCGACCAGATCGACCGCGCCGCCGCACGAGCCGCTCGAATAGATCATGCCGAGATCGTAATACGCCCTGGCGTCGCCCCGCGCCGCATCGCGGAGCCGGCTTTCGATCAGGAACGTCGCGCTTTTGAGGCTATTGCCCATGTCGCACCCCTTTGTTGCCCACCTGTTGGGAACACTCTGGCGCGACGGCCTCAACAAATGGTTAACGCGCGTCTAACCTTGTTCGGCGTCCTCGATCGGGATCGTATCGATCAGCCGGGTGCCGCCGATCCGGGCGGCGGCGAGCAGCCGGCGCGGTCGATCCGCCGCGGGCATATCGGCCAGCGTTTCGGCGTCGACCATCGCGACGTAATCGACCGTATCGAAGCCGCCGGCGATCAGCGCGCCGCGCGCCGCCTCCAGCGCCTCGCCGGCATCGTCGCCCCGCCCGATCGCGCGCGCCGCGACGCCGAGTGCGCGCGGCAGCGTGACGGCGCGGGCGCGGTCCTCGTCGGAGAGATACAAGTTGCGTGACGACAACGCGAGGCCGTCGTCGTCGCGCTGCGTCTGCACGCCGACGATCTCGATGTCGAAATCCAGGTCGATCACCATCCGGCGGATCACGGTGAGCTGCTGGAAATCCTTGTTGCCGAACAGCGCGACATCGGGACGCACCTGATTGAACAGCTTGGCGACGACCGTGGCGACGCCGTCGAAATGCCCCGGCCGCGCTGCGCCATCGAGCGTTTCGCTGATCCCCGAGACCGACACATTGGTCGCGAAGCCGGCCGGGTACATCACCTCGACCGGCGGCATCCACAGCACGTCGCAGCCGGCATCGGCGAGCATCCGCGCATCGGCGCCCTCGCGCCGCGGATAGCGATCCAGATCTTCCTCGGGGCCGAATTGCTTGGGATTGACGAAGATCGACGCGACGATCCGCGTGCCGACGCGCTTCGCTTCCTCGATCAGCGCGATATGGCCGGCATGGAGCGCGCCCATCGTCGGCACCAGCGCGACGCGCTCGCCGGTGGCGCGAAAACTGGCGATCGCGTCCCTAAGTGGACCGATCTCACGGATGGTTTGCACGCGTTGAACCCCTTCGATACAGACGTTGCGGCCTTCTATGGGGCGTATCTCAACCGATCAACAGGGGATCACGCGGCTTGTCGCACGGCCAGGAAAAGACCCACGTCATCGTCTTCGCCAACGAAAAGGGCGGTACGGGCAAATCGACCACCGCGGTGCACGTCGCGATCGCACTGGCGGCGAAGGGCGCGCGCGTCGCCGCGCTCGATCTCGATCACCGGCAGCGCACGCTCGGGCGTTATCTCGACAATCGCGCGGCGACGATCGCGCGTGCCGGCCGCGATCTGCCGATGCCGCGCCACGAAACGCATGACGGCGTGACCGACGAACGGTTCGAGCAACTGTTCGCCGAGCTGTCCGACGGCGCCGATTATCTGGTGATCGATACGCCCGGCCGCGACGATCCGTTCGCGCGCACCGCCGCGCAGCGCGCCGATACGCTCGTCACGCCGATGAACGACAGCTTCGTCGATTTCGATCTGATCGGCCAGGTCGATCCCGAAACCTTCAAGGTGACGCGGCCGAGCTTCTATTCGGAACTGATCTGGGACGCCCGCAAGGCCCGCGCCAAGGCCGACGGCTCGACGATCGACTGGGTGGTGCTCAGGAACCGCCTCCAGCATATCGAGGCGCGCAACATGCGCCGCGTGGCGGGCGCGCTCGATCAGCTCGCCAAGCGCGTCGGCTTCCGCATCATCCCGGGGCTCGGCGAGCGCGTGATCTACCGCGAGTTGTTTCCCAAGGGGCTGACGATGATCGATTCGAAGGAATTCGGTGAGATGGGCCTCGGCCATGTTGCCGCCCGGCAGGAGCTGCGCGAGATGATGAACGGCCTCGCGCTGCCCGAACCGACCATGGCGCTGTTCGCCTGATGCTCGATCTCGTCATTGCGATCGCCGTCGCTTATCTCGGCTGGCGATTGTGGAAAGGGCCGAAACGGCGGCCGTCGCGCACCCACGCGCCTGCGCCGCGTGCGTCAGGCGAGGCGGATGCGCTCGCGGTGCTCGGGCTCGACGAACGCGCCAGCAACGAAGACATCCGCAGCGCGCATCGCCGGCTGATCGCCGCCGTGCATCCCGATCGCGGCGGATCGGCCGACCTTGCGCGAAGGATCAACGCGGCGCGCGATGTCCTGCTCAAGCAGGCGCCGGATTGAACTTTCGTCGCGCTTGCCGATTAACACGTCGATCACCCTTCATCCGTTCGTGCCGGAGAGCCTTTTGATGACGCATCGTTTCGATCCTACCTCGCTTCGTGAATATGACATCCGCGGGATCGTCGGAAAGACGCTCGGCCCCGCCGACGCCGAAGCGATCGGACGCGGCTTTGCAACGTGCGTGCGGCGCGCCGGGGGGACGCGCGTCGCGGTCGGCTATGACGGCCGCACCTCTTCTCGCGAGCTCGAACGCGCGCTGATCGCCGGGCTCACCGCCGCGGGCGTCAGCGTCGTGCGGGTCGGCATGGGGCCGACGCCGATGCTCTATTACGCCGAGGCGACGCTAGAGGTGGACGGCGGCATACAGATAACCGGCAGTCACAATCCCGCCGAGTATAACGGCTTCAAGATGGTGCTGCAGCATCGCCCGTTTTTCGGCGAGGACATCCAGAAGCTGGGGCAGATGGCCGCGGACGGCGATTGGGACGAAGGCGCCGGCGACGTCACCGATTACGACATCGTCGACGCCTATGTCGATCGGCTGATGGTCGGTTATGCCGGCGGCAGCTACCGGATCGGCTGGGACGCCGGCAACGGCGCCGCCGGCCCGGTGATCGAGAAGCTGATCAAGCTCCTCCCGGGTGAGCATCACACGATCTTCACCGACGTGGACGGCAATTTTCCCAATCATCATCCCGATCCCACCGAAGAGAAGAATCTGGCCGATCTGAAGCGGCTCGTCGCCGAGAAGAAGCTCGATTTCGGACTGGCTTTCGATGGCGACGGCGATCGGATCGGCGCGATCGACGGCCAGGGCCGCGTGATCTGGGGCGATCAGCTTCTGTCCATTCTGGCTGTACCTGTGCTGCGCGAAGAGCCCGGCGCGACGATCATCGCCGACGTGAAGGCCAGTCAGATGCTCTATGATCGCATCGCCGAGCTCGGCGGCAATCCGGTGATGTGGAAGACCGGCCACTCGCTGATCAAGACCAAGATGAAGGAAACCGGCGCGCCGCTCGCCGGCGAGATGAGCGGGCATATCTTCTTCGCGCACGATTATTACGGCTATGACGATGCGCAATATGCCGCCGTCCGGCTGATCCGCGCGGTGCATATGATCGGCCAGTCGATGACCGAGATCAGAAGCGCGATGCCCGAGCTCGTCAATACGCCGGAGATGCGCTTCCAGGTCGAGGAAAGCCGCAAGTTCGCAGTGGTCGATGAAGTGCTCGACAGGCTCGAGACCGACGGCGCCGAGGTCGACCGCACCGATGGCGCCCGCGTCAACACCCCCGACGGCTGGTGGCTGCTGCGCGCCTCGAACACGCAGGACGTGCTGGTGGCGCGCGCCGAATCGACCTCGCAGGAGGGGCTCGATCGGCTCGTCGCGCAGATCGACGATCAGCTCGGCAAGTCGGGCGTGGTGCGCGGGGCCCAAGCGGGGCATTGACACTCCCGTCACCCCGGACTTGTTCCGGGGTCCACCGTGCCGCAATCTCCGGCACAGGTCGTTGATGCGTGGATGCCGGAACAAGTCCGGCATGACGGTATGGGGTGGCAATCCACCACCAAAGCGCCCACTTTGCCGGCATGTCTTCCCCGCAGATCATCCGTGTCGTCGACCTCGAAACCACCGGCCAGGCCCCGCCCGCGCACGGCGTGTGCGAGATCGGCTGGCAGGATGTGGCGCTGGGTGACGACGGGCGCTGGACGCTGGAGGGCGATGGCGGATCGATCCTGGTCAATCCCGGCCGGCCGATCCCGCCGATCACCCAGGCGATCCACCACATCCTCGACGAGCAGGTGGCGGACGCGCCGTGGTGGCACGATGTCGCGCGGCAAGTGCTCGATCCGTGGCCGCGCCGTCTCGCGCTCGCCGCGCACCGCGCTGATTTCGAGCAGAAATTCTGCACCGCGCCGCTCACCCGCGGCGCGCAGTGGTTGTGCACCTGGAAATGCGCGATGCGGCTGTGGCCCGATTCGCCGAGTTTTTCCAATCAGGTGCTGCGTTATTGGCGAAAGCCCGAGGGGATGATCCACGAGCGCGGCCTGCCGATCCACCGCGCCTTTCCCGATTCCTACGTCACCGCGCATCATTTGCGCGACATGCTTAACGAGGCAAGCCTCGCGCAGCTGATCGAATGGTCGAACCTGCCCGGCCTGCTGCCGCACGTGCGCACCGGCCCCGATCGCGGCAAGGATTGGCGCGAGGTCGATGATTATGTCGTCGAAGGCTTCACCGGCGATCGCGATCCCGACGTCCGCTATACTGCCGAGCAGGAGCTGGCGCGACGGCAGGGCGGTGGCAGCGTAGGACGGCAGACGCTGCAGGGCGCGCTGCTTTAGGCGCCGAACCGCCCGTTTTTGGCGAACTCTTGATTTGGGTCAACGGGATCGCACTTTGCAACGTTAGCGAAATGACCTAGCGGCAGCACATGTTCGTCGCGTTTTTCGGCCGGAGTCCTTCCTCGAACACGTTCGTTCGCCGGCTGTTGTTCGCCGCGATGGTGATCGGCTTCGCCGCGCTGATCGCCGCCGGTGGCGCTGCCGCTTGGCTGGTGTCGCAGAACCAGGCGCATATCGCCGCGGTCAACCACACCTATGAGGTGGAACAGCAAGTCGCCGATCTGCGTATCGCGATCGAGCGCGCCGAAACCGCGCGGCGTGGCTATATCGTCGATTCCAGCCCGCGCTTCATCGCGACCTATCAAACAATGGCGGCGCGCATCCTCCCCTCGCTGGATCGGTTGCAGCGGCTCACCGCCGACAACCCGTCGGAGCAATCGCGGATCGCGACGCTGCGCACGCTGACGGCGCATGTCGCCGAACTCAGTGCGCGATCGAACGAGTTGGTCGCGTCCCGCCGGCTCGGCACCGCCGCAAGGCTGTTTCACACCGACGACAGCGTCGATACGCTCCAGCGTATCCGCGCGATCACGATGGACATGACCAACGCGGAGCACGCGCTGCTGCAGCTTCGCAACCAGCGGCAGCGCGCCAGCGTGCGAACCTTCTATATCGTGCTGGCCGGTGCCGGGGCGCTGCTGGTTCTCGTTGCATTGCTCTCGCTGGTCACCGTGCTGCGCTATACCCGCGATCTCGTCGCGGCGACCGACAGTCTGCGCGATCTCGCCGACAGCCTCGAGGACGCGGTGGAGGAGCGCACCGCCGATCTCAGCCGCGCCAACGAGGAGATCCAGCGCTTCGCCTATATCGTCAGCCACGATCTGCGCTCGCCGCTGGTCAATGTGATGGGCTTCACCGCCGAGCTGGACGCCGCCGCCAAGGTGATCGCCGATCTGATCGCGCGCGCCGAAACCGAAGCGCCCGATCTGCTCACCGACGACGCGCGCCTGGCCGCGAACGAGGACCTGCCCGAGGCGATCGGCTTCATCCGCACCTCGACGCAGAAGATGGACGCGCTCATCAATGCGATCCTCAAGCTCTCGCGCGAGGGCCGACGTGTCATCGCGCCCGAGCCGCTCAAGATGGACGCGCTGGTCGAGAATATCCGCGACACGCTGCAACACCGGCTCGACGAGCGCGACGCCACGCTGCTCGTCACGCATCCGCTGCCCGAGATCGTCAGCGATCGGCTGGCGATCGATCAGATCTTCTCCAATCTGATCGAGAATGCGGTCAAATATCTCCAGCCCGGCCGGCCCGGGCGGATCGAGGTGCGCGGCCACAAGCAGCAGGGCCGGGCGATCTTCGAAATCGAGGACAATGGCCGCGGCATCGATCCGCGCGATCACCAGCGCGTGTTCGATCTGTTTCGGCGCTCGGGCACGCAGGATCAGCCCGGCGAAGGCATCGGGCTGGCGCACGTCCGCGCGCTGGCCTATCGCCTTGGCGGGATTATCGACGTATCGTCGGAGCTTGGCAAAGGGGCGACCTTCCGCTTATCGCTGCCGACGCACTACACCAAACCGCAGGACGAGCCGAAATGAACGACCACCGCTCCGTGTCGATCGTGATGATCGAGGACGACGAGGGCCATGCCCGACTGATCGAGAAGAATATCCGGCGCGCGGGCATCCTCAACGACATCAAGCATTTCGTCGACGGTACGACCGCCCTGGAATATCTCTACAATCACAAGGACGGCCCCGCGCTCAACGGGCCGGCGCTGGTGCTGCTCGATCTCAACCTGCCCGATATGAGCGGCACCGATATCCTCGCCAAGATCAAGGGCGAGGGGCCGCTCAAGCGCACCCCGGTCGTCGTGCTGACGACCACCGACGATAAGATCGAGATTCAGCGCTGCTACGATCTCGGCTGCAATGTCTACATCACCAAACCGGTCAATTATGAGAGCTTTTCCCAGGCGATCCGACAGCTCGGCCTGTTCCTCTCGGTGATCCAGGTTCCTGAAATCGAGGGCTGAGTGGCTGAGCCTATCCGCGTATTGTACATCGACGACGACGCCGGTCTGCGGCGGCTGGCGGAACGCTCGCTGGGGCGCCGGGGCTATGCCGTCACGCTCGCCGAACGCGGCGCGGACGGCGTTGCGCTGGCCGCGGCGGAGCCGTTCGATCTCGTCGCGGTCGATCATTACATGCCGGGGATGGACGGCCTCGATACGCTGAAGAAGCTGCGCGCACTGCCGTCGCCGCCGCCGGTCGTCTATGTGACAGGCTCCGAAGAAGGCCGCATCGCCGTCGCCGCGCTGAAGGCGGGCGCCGCCGATTATGTCGTCAAGACGGTCGGCAACGATTTCTTCGATCTGCTCGCCAACGCCATCGATCAGGTGGTCGCGCGCAGCACGCTCGAAGCCGCCAAGGAAGACGCCGAAGCCAAGCTGCGCGCAAGCAACGCCCGGTTGGAAACGCTGCTTCGCGAGGTCAATCACCGCGTGGCCAACAGCCTGCAGCTCGTCTCCGCCCTGGTCCAGATGCAATCGAACGCCGTGACCGACGAGGGCGCGCGGCTGGCGCTGCAGGATACGCAGCGCCGCATCGCCGCGATCGGCCAGGTCCACCGCCGGCTCTATAGCGCCAACGACGTCGAGAGCGTCGATATGCAGGAATATCTTGGGGCGCTGGTCGACGAGCTCGCGCAGACCTGGTCGAGCGAAGGCGCGCCGCGCGCGCTGAAGCTCGTCGCCGATCCGATCCGGCTGCCGACCGACCGTGCGGTCTCACTCGGCGTGATCGTCAACGAGCTCGTCTCGAACGCTTGCAAATACGCTTATGCGCCGAGTGCGTCCGGCGAAATCCGCATCGCGCTGCACCGCGAGGACGCGGATTTCTTCGTGCTGGCGGTCGAGGATGACGGCTGCGGCATCGTCGCCGATACGCCGGCGCGCGGCACCGGGCTCGGCACCCGGGTCATCCGCGCAATGGCGCAAAGCCTGCAAAGCGCGGTCGAATATGACGCTGGCCACCGCGGCGTCCGCGCCGTCCTCCGCGCGGCCGTCGATTAGAACGACCCGCCGACCTCATCCGTTCGCCCTGAGCCTGTCGAAGGGCGCTTCCGCGGCCTCAGGACGTCGGCCAGCTCGGTCGAGCGGCGTTAAGGCGGCCGTTCGACCGAGCCGTGCCAAGCCCGTGGGACCCGCCGCTCAGCCGGGTTTTCTGAACTTGTAGATGAACTGATCGGTCTTGCCGCGGATCGCGGGATCGAACACCTTGAGCGTGTGATCGTCGGCCGGGTTGGCGAGCAGATCGCTCGACCCGACGAACTCGAAGCCGGCGGCGGTGACCTGCTGCTTGACCGTCGCCGGATCGATGCGGTGCAGCGTATCGGCATCGGCGGTGCCCGAGCCCGCGGGCGCGGCGTGATCGACGATCAGGAAGATGCCACCGGGCTTGAGCGCGTCGAACACCGCCTTGTTAAATACCGCGGGATCGACCGGGCCCATGAACTTGTCGAGATAATCGTGGTAATTCTGCGAGGTGAAGACGAGATCGACCGGCTCGGCGGCCTTGATCTCATTGGCGGGCTCGATGCTGGTGCTGACATTGGCGAAATCGGCCGAGCCCGCGAGCTTCTGGTAATCGATCACGTTGGTGCGCGCTTCGCCGGCATAAGGCGTCGGCCAGATGCCATAGACATGCCCGCTCGCGCCGACCGTCTTGGCGAACAATTTGGTCCAATAAGCGCCGCCCGGGATCAGATCGATCACCTTGTCGCCCGGCTTGACCCCGGCGAAGGCGAGAATCTCGGGGCCATGCCGGCGCGCGTCGGTCGTCGCGGCGTCCGCCCCCCGTGCTGGGTCGGCGGCAGCGGCGGTGATCGCAGGCGGCAGCGTCGAGGCCGGGCTCGACGCCGGGGGCGTGGCCGGCGCGGCGGTGTCCTGCGCGTTCGAGGGCGATTGCGCGCAGGCGGCGAGCGCCGTTGCGGAGGCGATCATCGCCCAGCGAGTCCGATAGCCTGCGATCATGTCCTTCTCCCTTGTCTAAAAAATCGGCGCCGGCTGTTGCCGGTCACACGTCCAGATTGGCGACGCTCAGCGCATTGTCCTGGATGAATTCGCGGCGCGGCTCGACGACGTCACCCATCAGGCGGGTGAAGATCTCGTCGGCAATGTCGGCCTGCTGGATTTCGACGCGGAGCATCGAGCGGACCTGCGGATCAAGCGTGGTTTCCCACAATTGCTCGGCGTTCATCTCGCCCAGGCCCTTGTAGCGCTGGATCGACAGACCCTTGCGGCCGGCGGCGAGGATCGCGTCGAGCAACTGGCTCGGCCGCGCAACCAGGCTTTCGCCCTTGCCGACCGTCACCGCTTCGGCCTCCGCGTCTTCATCCTCTTCCGCCGCGGCCTCCTCGGCAACTACCGCGCTGGCGCGGACCAGCTTGGCGGCGGCGGCGTAGCTGTCGGCCTGCTCGGCGGCGAGGGTGTGGAGCTTGCGGGCCTCGGCGGAGGCGATGAAGCTCGCCTCGACGATGTGGTGATCGGTCACGCCGCGCCACAGCCGCTCGAAATGATAGCCGCCTTCCTCGCTGAGGCTGACCGTCCAGCGCGCTTCTTCGTCGCCGCGATCGAGCCGCTGCGCGACCTGCGCGGCGCGCGCCAGCTTGTCGTCGCGCGAGGCGCCCGGATCGAGCGCGCCGCCCATCGCCAGCGCCTCGATGATCTCGGGATCGTAGCGCCGCGGCACGTAGCGCATCAGCGTGCGCATCCGCCTAGCATGATCGACCAGTCCGCGCAGATCGGCGCCCGAGCGCGCGCCGCCGGCGGTCTCCAGCAGCGTGCCGGCGACGCCGTTTTCGACCAGATATTGATCGAGCGCGGCGTCGTCCTTCAGATACACTTCGCTGCGACCGCGCGTCGCCTTGTAGAGCGGCGGCTGGGCGATGAAGAGGTGCCCGTTCTCGATGATCTCGGGCATCTGGCGGTAGAAGAAAGTCAGCAGCAGCGTGCGGATGTGTGCGCCGTCGACATCGGCGTCGGTCATGATGACGATCTTGTGGTATCTGAGCTTCTCGATGTTGAAATCGTCGCGGCCGATGCCGGTGCCCATCGCCTGAATGAGCGTGCCGATCTCGCGGCTGGAGAGCATGCGATCGAACCGCGCACGCTCGACATTGAGGATCTTGCCCCGCAGCGGGAGGATCGCCTGGAAATGGCGATCGCGGCCCTGCTTGGCCGATCCGCCGGCGGAATCGCCCTCGACCAGGAACAGTTCGGACTTGGCGGGATCGCGCTCCTGGCAATCGGCGAGTTTGCCGGGCAGCGACGCGATGTCCATCACGCCCTTGCGCCGGGTCAGCTCGCGCGCCTTCTTGGCGGCCTCGCGCGCGGCGGCGGCGTCGATGATCTTGCCGACGATCGAGCGCGCGTGCTGCGGGTTTTCCTCGAGCCACTCGGCCATCTTGTCGGCCATCAGGCTTTCCATCGGCTGGCGCACTTCGGAGGAGACCAATTTGTCCTTGGTCTGCGATCCGAACTTGGGATCGGGCAGCTTGACCGAGACGATCCCGGTCAGCCCCTCGCGCATGTCGTCGCCGGTGAGGCTGACTTTTTCCTTCTTCAACAGCCCCGATTTCTCGGCATAATTGTTGAGCGTGCGCGTCAACGCCGCGCGGAACGCCGCCATGTGCGTGCCGCCGTCGCGTTGCGGGATGTTGTTGGTGAAGGCGAGGACGTTCTCGTAATAGCTGTCGTTCCATTCGAGCGCGATGTCGATGCCGATATCGTCGCGCTGGCCGTGGATCGCGATCGGATCGGGGAATAGCGGCGTCTTGTTGCGATCGAGATATTTGACGAACGCGGCGATCCCGCCTTCGTAATATAGCTCATGCTCGACGCGCTCATCGTGCCGCGCATCGACCAGAAACAGCCGCACCCCCGAATTGAGGAAGGCGAGCTCGCGGTAGCGATGCTCGAGCTTTTCGAAGTCGAATTCGGTGATCTTGAACGTCTCGGCAGACGGCATGAAGGTGACGCGCGTGCCTTTCTTGTCCGACGGGCCGACGCGCTTCAGCGGCGCGACCGCATCGCCGCGCTGGAAGCGCATGTAATGCTCCTCGCCGTCGCGCCAGATGGTGAGATCGAGGAAATCGCTGAGCGCGTTGACGACGCTGACGCCGACGCCGTGCAGCCCGCCCGAGACCTTATAGGCATTGTCGTTCGAGGTATTGTCGAACTTTCCGCCGGCGTGAAGCTGCGTCATGATGACTTCGGCCGCCGAGACGCCCTCTTCCTTGTGAATGCCCGTCGGGATGCCGCGGCCGTTATCCTCGACCGAGACCGATCCGTCGGCGTTGAGCGTGATCAGAATCCGATCGCAATGCCCCGCCAGCGCTTCGTCGATCGCATTATCGGAAACCTCGAACACCATGTGGTGGAGGCCCGATCCGTCGTCGGTGTCGCCGATATACATGCCGGGGCGTTTGCGCACGGCATCGAGGCCCTTCAGCACCTTGATCGATTCGGCGCCGTAGTCATTCTGCTTGGGGGTGTCTGTCATGGATCATCATATAGGGTTTGGGGCTCCGAAACGGAAGCGAAATGGCCGCGTAGCACGCGATGGTTGCGGAGCGGCAGCGAGATCGGCATCAGGAAACCATGTTCGGCCTAACCTCCTTTCCCGACGCGGTCGTTCGCGGCTTCGTATTGAGCGTCGCCGGGGTGCTGTGGGTCGTCATTCTGGTCCGGCTGGTCGGGCTGCGCGCGTTTTCCAAGATGACGGCGTTCGATTTCGTCATCACGCTGGCAACCGGATCATTGCTGGCGACGGCCGCGGCGGCGACGAGCTGGAACGCCTATCTCCAGGCGATCGTCGCAATCGGGGCCATCATGGCCGTCAAAGTGGGCGCCGCACTGCTACGCCGCGAATCGAGACAGGCCAGGAATGCGATCGAGAACGGGCCCTTGCTGCTGATGCGCGACGGCGCCTTTATCGACGCGGCACTGGCCGAAAGCCGCGTGTCGCGATCGGACGTCGTCGCCAAACTGCGCGCCGCCAATGTGCTCGATCCGACCGAGATTCGCGCTGTCGTGCTGGAGACGACGGGCGACATTTCGGTGCTGCATGGCGACGCGCTCAACGCCATGTTGCTCGATGGCGTGCGTTAAGGCGTCACCGATTTGACCACCTCGCCGGCCGCATCGAGGAAATCGATCCGCGCCGCGCCGGCGTCGCTCACCGCCATCACCAGCCGTTCGCGCCCGGCCCCGTCGCGCAGTGCAACGGTGGAGCTGCCATCGGGGCTGCGGCCGGCGAACAACCTGTTGTGGCCGCCGACCCCGGCCCTGGAATAGAAGGCCGCGCGCTGATCGGCTGGCAGTTTTGCTGCCCGATCGATCATGTCGAAATCCATCCGTTTGTCCGGCCGATCGAATACCTTGAACCCGGCGGTGCGCTTCGCCCCGTCCTCGTCGGCGACCATCTGCACTACCTGGTCCTGCTCGTAGCGATCGAACGTCAGGCTGCCCCCGCCGACCGGTTTGCCATTCTGCAGCTTGCCATCGAAGATCAGCCCGCCGTTTTCGCTGCCTTGCTGATTGTAGAACAGCAGGCCGGCGGATTGGCGGGTGGGATGCGGATGTTCCTTGTTCCTGACGATGATCCCCGGCGCTTGCGCGGCGCTGGAAAGGATCATGCGGATCGTGCCGTCGGGTTCGCGAACATTGATCCGGCCGACGTCGATCGAGGCGAAGCTGGCGGTCGCCAGCGGGGCGGCGGCGGTGACCAGCGCGTAAGCGATCGCCGCCGTGGTGACGCCGGCATAGGCGATCAGCGCCTTGATCGGATCGATCCGCATCGTGTCAGCTCCCTTGAATGGCCCCCGGGCCGAGATGATACCAGCTCGCCGCGCCGATCGCGTCGAACGGCGCGCGTTCGGTGCCGGTGAGCCACACTTGGCCGCGCCCGTCGAGCCGATCGAACAACGCGGCGCGGCGCAGCGGATCGAGATGCGCGGCAACCTCGTCGAGCAGCAGCACCGGGGCGCGGCCGGTGCGCGCGGTGACCAGATCGGCGTGGGCGAGGATCAGCCCGAGCAGCAGCGCCTTTTGCTCGCCGGTCGAACACAGTGCGGCTGCCTGCTGCTTGGCGAGATGCGTGACGGCGAGATCGGCGCGGTGCGGCCCCGTTAGCGTGCGTCCGGCGGCGGCGTCGCGGCGGCGACCGGCGGCGAGCGCGGCCACCAGATCGGATGCGTCGCCGTCGGGATTGTCGAGCGCCAGTCCGGCGCGCGCGAACAGCCCCTCGGGCTGCCTCGCGATCGCCTCGGTCAGCGCGGTGACGGTCGCGCGCCTGGCCGCGTCGAGCGCCGCGCCATGCTCGGCCATCTGCGCCTCCAGCGCCGTCAGCCACTGGCCATCGGGCGCGATGCCGCTATCGCGCGCCTCGGCCAGCAAGCGATTGCGCGCGCGCATCGCCGCTTCGTAGCGCGTCGTGTGCGTGGCGTGGGCGGGCGACAGCGCCAGCGTCAGCCGATCGAGGAAGCGGCGGCGTTCGCTCGCCGGCTCGACGAACAGCCGGTCCATCGCCGGGGTCAGCCACAGTACGGTGAGCCAATCGGCCAGCGCGTTGGCCGCGGCCGGGGCGCCGTTGATTCGCACCAGCCGGCGATTGGCCGCGCCGGGCTCGATCCCGGTCGCCAGATCGACGTCGCCTCCCAGCGTCGCGGTGATGCCGAACCCGCCGCTACCGCCCTGCCGCGCCATCTCCGCGAGCGGCGCGCGCCGCAGCCCGCGGCCGGGCGCGAGCAGCGAGACAGCCTCCAAGACATTGGTCTTGCCCGCGCCATTGTCGCCGGTCAGCACGACGAACCCCGGGCCGGGCGTCAGCACCGCCTCGGCGTGGTTGCGAAAATCGGTGAGGACGAGGCGCGACAGCATGCGCGCCCGGGCTTAGCGGGTTTGCTCGCGCGACGCGATGACCCGCGTCAGGCCGCGGCGACCTGCGCTTTCTGTTTTTGCTCCGACAGATAGGAGGCGAGTTCGGGCCCAAGCTCGGCTTGCGCCTTGCGATAGGCGACCGGCTCGGCGATCCCGAGGCGCCGGCGAGCCGCATCGATCGGCTCGGCGAGCAATGCCTCATAATCCTCGCCCGAAATCCATTTGGCTTTCTTGCCGTGCCGATAGCCTTCCCACACCGCCTTGGCGAACAGCCGGTTGCCCGTCACCTTGAGGCTCTTGAGCGACGCTGCGCTAGCGATCAGCGCCCAGCCGAGCCCGCCGACCTGCGCATAGCTGAACGCGACCAGGCACGCCTCGCCAAGGCTTTCGTCGGCTTTGTAGCCGGTCAGCACATGCCAGATGTCGTGCGTGTCGCGCACCCGCCTGCCGAACCACGCGTAGGGATGGATCATGTCCTCCTCACGGTTGATGCGGGAGACTTCGGCGAGGCCGTCGGCCGAATAGCCGGTGCTTTCGAGGAACGCGCGATACGTCGCGCCGACCGTGCCGGTGGCGAATTGCCCGACGAATGCCTTGTCGGTCAGCCGCTGCGCAAGCTCGGTGCGCTCATAAGCGAGCCGCCCGCCCTGCTCGGTCGCGATCAGCCGTGCGTAATTCATCGGCGCATTGCCGACGTTCAAGGCCCGCATGATCCGGAACACCTGCGTGGTGTCGTCGCCGTTCGCCATCAACTTCTTGATCGCATCGAACGCGGTCCGCCAGTCGCGGCGGCCGGTCGTACCGGGAAAGGGCGGAAGCTTGGCCATCGAGTCGATCCTTACTGACAAGAGTGTTAGTAAGGATTGCGTATTACGAAGTCAAGAACGGCTCACGTTCCGGCTATACCCGCATCGGCATCAGCACGTAGAGCGCCGGGGCCTTGTCGTTCTCGCGGATCAGCGTCGGGGCGGCGGCGTCGGCGAGGTGGACTTCGACGGTGTCGCCTTCGACCTGGCCGAGAATATCGAGCAGATAGCGCGAGTTGAAGCCGATCTCGAACGGCAGCGAGGTATATTCGCCGGGCACTTCCTCGGCCGCGGTGCCGTTTTCGGGGCTGGTGACCGACAGCGTGATCTTGTCGCGATCGAGCCCCATCTTCACCGCGCGGGTCTTTTCGGTGGCGATCGTCGAGACGCGGTCGACGCCCTCTTCGAAGCTGCGCGGATCGATCTTGAGGATCTTGTCGTTGCCGGTCGGGATGACGCGCGAATAATCGGGGAACGTGCCGTCGATCAGTTTCGAGGTGAGCAGTGCCTGGCCGAGATCGAAGCGAATCTTGGTATTGGACAGCGACACGCCGACCGAACCGTCGATCTCGTCGAGCAGCTTGCGCAGCTCGGCCACGCATTTGCGCGGGATGATCACGTCGGGCATGCCCTCGGCGCCGTCGGGCCGCGTGACGGTGACGCGCGCGAGGCGGTGGCCGTCGGTCGCGGCGGCCTTGAGCACCGGCTGTGGATCGTCCGAGACATGCCAGAAGATGCCGTTGAGATAATAACGCGTCTCTTCGGTCGAGATCGCGAAGCGCGTCTTGTCGATGATCTGCTTGAGCGTTTCCGCCGGCAGCTCGAAGCTGGTCGGCAATTCGCCTTCGGCGATTACCGGGAAGTCGTCGCGCGGCAGCGTCGCCAGGCTGAACTTGGCGCGGCCGGCGATGATCGACATGCGGCCTTCCGCCGCCGCTAGCTGAACTTGCGCGCCTTCGGGCAGCTTGCGCGCGATATCGAACAGCGTGTGCGCCGAAACCGTCGTCGCGCCGGGCTGATCGACCGCCGCCGCCACCGATTCGTTGATCTGCAGATCGAGATCGGTCGCCATCAGCTTGAGCGTGCCCTCGGCCGTCGCCTCGATCAGCACGTTGGACAGGATCGGGATGGTGTTGCGCCGCTCGACCACCGACTGGACGTGGCTGAGGCCCTTCAACAGGGTCGCGCGTTCGATCGTCGCCTTCATCACATTCCCCCGGGGCCGCCGCCCCATTTATCGTTTCCACCGGGCTGGATGCCGGAGGCAGTCTTCTCTTTCCTTAACGCAAAAAAGGGCCGGAGCAAGCGCCCCGGCCCTTCTTCTGCGCAACACGTTACGCTTGTTGATCGGCTACCCGATCAGAAGCGGAAGCCGACGCCCGCGACGACCTGATGGCGGTCGGTATTGACGTCGAAATTGTTGGTGTTCACGCCGTTGGCATATTCCAGCCGCGCATCGCCATAGTTCGAATAGCGATATTCGACCTTGGCGTAGGTGTTGCGGCCGATCGCCTGCTCGACGCCGGCGCCGACGCGGTAGCCGTCGAGGTTGAAATGCTCGCCGGTGTTGGTCGTGCCGTCGTTATGCGTCAGATCGAGCCGGGCGTTGGTGTAGCCGCCCTTGGCGTAGATCATCGTCGTCGGGGTGACGAGATAGCCCGCGCGCAGTCCCGCATAGAGATCGCGGCCGGCCTTGACGCGGCCGTAGCCGAGCTCCTGCGGGTCCCTCGGATCATTGTCCGCCTTGGCGGTCGATCCGGCGACTTCACCTTCGGCGCCAAGCACGAAGCGGCCCATCTGGTGGTCGTAACCGGCCTCGGCGCCATAGAGGAAACCATCCGCGCCGTTGTTGCTGCCGATGTCGGAAGCGGGGCCGCGGCCGGGTCGAAGGCCGTCATAGCCGGCGATCACGCCGATCCGGGGGCCGTCGAACGGCCCGGTGGATTGCGCGAGGGCAGGGGCGGCAAACGCGGCGGCGCCGACGGTGGCGGCCAGAGCGGTCAGAACAAGCTTACGCATAACAAACTCCACTTTCACTTCTTGATCGCGCCCCTCATCGAGGGCGGATGGCGTAAATGGGTGGGCCGCAATGACGTTGCATGAACCTCAGATAAACGCGGTTTTCCGTTGCTTTTGCGCCACAGGGGGTTGAAAGCGCGGCGATGATTTCCACGCGCAGCGGCCGCGATTTCATCGCTCGACACGGCGAAACCGTGTTCAACGCAGCCCGCCGATTGCAGGGCGATGCGGCGCATACGCCGCTGACCCGCGCCGGCTTCGCGCAGGCCGACGAGATGGGGCGTGCGCTGCGCGCGACGTTCGGGCCGAAGCCGGCGCTGAGCCTATGGGCGTCGCCGACCGGCCGCGCCTTGCAGACGCTGGCGGTGATCGCCGAGCATCTCGAGCTCGATTGGCACGCGGCACGCGTCGATCCGCGGCTGATCGAGATCGGCATGGGATCGTGGGGCGGGCGCTATTACGCCGATGTGGTTGCCGATGTCGGCCGGGTGATCGATCCGGCCAGCGGCTTGCTGAAGCCCGCGCCCGATGGCGAAACCTATCTTCAGGTCGCGGCGCGCGTCGCCGACTGGGCGGCCGACAGCGACGCGCCCGACGACCGGCTGGTGATCATGCACGGCATCTCCAGCCGGGTGCTGCGCGGCGTGCTGACCGGTGCGGCGCCCGATCCGCTGTACCAAACGCCGATCGCGCCGGGGCTGACACAGGGATCGGTGGCGCTGATCGAGCGCGGCGTCGAGACGATCGTCCACCACGGCGACGGGCATGCGCCGGCATGATGCTGCTGCTCGCCCTGCTGCTCGGCGCGGCGCGCCAGCCGATCGGCGTCTATCAAAGCTGGGGCGCGTTTCGCGAGGGGCCGCCGCTTCGCTGCTTCGCGCTGGCCGAGCCGGTCCGCCGTGGGCGCACGCACCCGTTCGCCAGCGTGACGACACGCCCGAACCGCGGCGTGCGCAATCAGATCGCGTTCCAGCTGAGCAATGCGGTGCGCGCCGATACGCCGGTGACGCTCGGCATCGACGATCGCCGCTTCGCGCTGATCGCCGAGGGCGACCACGCCTGGGCGCCCGATGCGCGCACCGACGCCGCGATCGTCGCGGCGATGCGATCGGCACGCAGCATGAGCGTCTCAGCCGTCACCGCCGGCGGCCGCCCGTTCGCCGACACCTATGCGCTGGGCGGCGCGGCGACCGCGATCGACGCCGCCGCGCTGGCGTGCGTGTCGCGCTAGCGCTCGTCGCCGTTTCACTCTATAGGCGCGCCCATGCCGACCGCTGAGCCGCTGACCATGCCCATACCCGGGCACATCGATCCCGTGCCCGTGCCGCGCGCGGTGACGCCGCGTGCCGACGGCAAGGTCGATCTGCTCGGGCTGTCGAAGGACCAGATTCGCGAGGCGCTGGCCGCGGCCGGCATGGAGCCCAGACAGGCCAAATTGCGCGGCAAGCAATTGTGGCACTGGATCTACCACCGCGGGCAGATCGATTTCACGATGATGAGCGACATCGCCAAGGCGCAGCATCCGTGGCTGACCGAGCGTTTCGTCGTCGGCCGCCCGCAAGTGATCGAGGCGCAGGTGTCGGAGGATGGCACGCGCAAATGGCTGCTCCGCTCGGACGACGGGCAAGAATATGAGATGGTGTTCATCCCCGATGCCGATCGGGGCACCTTGTGCGTGTCGAGCCAGGTCGGCTGTACGCTCAATTGCCGCTTCTGCCACACCGGCACGATGCGGCTGGTGCGCAACCTCACCCCCGGCGAGATCGTCGGCCAGGTGATGCTCGCGCGCGATTCGCTCGGCGAATGGCCGTCCATGCCCGAGGGACGCATGCTCACCAACATCGTGATGATGGGGATGGGCGAGCCGCTGTATAATTTCGATGCGGTGCGTGACGCGCTCAAGGTGGTGATGGATGGCGACGGCCTCGCGCTGTCGAAACGCCGCATCACGCTTTCCACCTCGGGCGTGGTGCCGATGATGGCGCGCGCGGGCGCGGAGATCGGGGTGAACCTTGCCGTTTCGCTCCATGCCGTCACCAAGGAGGTCCGTGACGAGATCGTCCCGATCAACCGCAAATACGGTATCGAGGAACTGCTCCAGGCGTGCGCCGATTATCCAGGCGCGAACAACGCGCGGCGGATCACCTTCGAATATGTCATGCTCCGCGACAAGAACGACAGCGACGCCGATGCGCACGAGCTGGTGCGGCTGCTTCGTCACTACCAGCTGCCCGCCAAGGTCAATTTGATCCCGTTCAACCCGTGGCCCGGCGCGCCCTATGAATGTTCGACGCCCGAGCGGATCCGCTCCTTTTCGAACATCATCTTCGAAGCCGGCATTTCCGCGCCGGTGCGCACCCCGCGCGGCCGCGACATCGACGCCGCCTGCGGCCAGCTCAAGACGGCATCCGAAAAGAAAAGCCGCGCTGAACTCGATCGGCTGGCGGAAGAAAAGCTCGCCGCGCTTGGCTGACCGCCCGGCCGTCACCCCGGATTTGTTCCGGGGGCCACCGTGCCGCAAGCCAAACTGCCGACGATCAGGCACAACCGTGGATGCCGGAACAAGTCCGGCATGACGGTTGGCGGGCTCGACGCCGGCTCGATCCTGCTCGCCGCCGGCGCCGGGCTGATCGGCGGCGCGATGAACGCGCTCGCCGGCGGTGGCACCTTCGCGACGCTACCTGCGCTGATCGCGATCGGCCTGCCGTCGACCGCCGCCAACGCCACCTCGAACGTTGCGCTACTGCCCGGCGCGGCGACCAGCGCCTGGGCGTTTCGCGGCGAGCTCGCGCCGCTCGGCGGCGTCCCGGTAAGGCGGCTCGGCATCGTCACCTTCGTCGCGGCGCTCGCCGGCAGCGTGCTGCTGGTGGCGACGCCGAGCCGCACCTTCGACATCATCATTCCCTGGCTGTTGCTGACCGCATCGCTGGTGCTCGCTTTCGGCAAGCCCGCCGCAGCCTGGCTGCACGACCGGGTGACGATCGGCCGGCGCACGCTGATCGTCGCGCAGGCGGTGCTCGGCATTTACGGCGGCTATTTCGGCGGCGGCGTCGGGCTGATGCTGACCGCGACCTACGGCCTGCTCGCCGGCATCGCGCCGCGCGGCCTGTTCGCGCCGCGCACGCTGATGCTCGCCATCGCCAACACCGCCGCGGCGCTGGTGTTCGTCGTCGCCGGGCTGGTTTCGTGGCTGGCGTGCCTGCCGATGCTGATCGGCGCGGTGATCGGCGGCTGGGCGGGCGCGGCGCTCGGCAAGCGGCTCTCGGCGAAGGTGGTCCGCAGCTGGACGCTGACGGTCAGCATCGCCACCACCGCGATATTCTTCTGGCGCGCCTACGGCTGATCACGCCGGCCGGTGCATCTTGAACAGGGCGTCTTCGCTGATCTCGAAATAATCGGCCGGGCCGCCGCCGCGCGTGATCGGGTGCGGGCGAGCGGTCTGATAGACGCCGTCCTGCAGCATCGCGCGGTCGATGTGGATGCCGATCGCCTCGCCGATCACCAGCCACTGATCGAGCGCGCGGCCCTCCTTGGTCTCCAGCCGGATCAGCTGCGTCAATGTACATTCGAACTGCACCGGGCTGCCGGCGACGCGATCGGGCTTGACCCGCGCCGAGGGCAACGCGGCAAGCCCCGCCAGCGCGAATTCGTCGACATCGCCCGGCACGCTCGCCGACGTCGCGTTCATCGCCTCGGCCTGGGCGCGCGTCGCGAGATTCCAGACGAACGCGCCGGTCTCCTTCACATTGGCGACCGAATCCTTCCACCCCATCGACGAAAAGGCGACCAGCGGTGGCTTGTAGTTGATCACGTTGAAGAAACTGTAGGGCGCGAGATTGCGCACGCCGGCCGCGCTGACGGTGCTGATCCAGCCGATCGGCCGCGGCGCGACGATCGCGTTCAAGGGATCGTGCGGCAGGCCATGGCCGGCCGCGGGCTCGTAGAAATGGAAATCGCTCATCGGCCGGCCATGCCGCCCCGCGCCCGCGCGATCAAGGCGTGAGCAACGCGTCGCGCGCGAAGTGTTCGGCGAGGAAATCGGCGAACAAGCCGATCCGCGGCGCCGGCGGCGCGCCGGGCCGGAGGACGAGGTGGATCGGCATGTCGGGCGGCGCGGTATCTGGCAGCACGCGGATCAGCGCGCCGCTGGCAAGATCGCCCTCGAACATCCAGGCGGCCGACTGGACGATGCCCATGCCGGCGAGCGCCGCCAGCCGCAGCGCCGACGGATCGTTGGCGCTGAACCGGCCCGAGACCGATACCACGCTGCCGTCCTCGAAGCGCCAGCTGCCGCCGCTTTCGAGCAATGCGTAGGACAGGCATTGATGATCGGCGAGATCGGCCGGCGCGCGCGGCGTCCCCGCGCGGGCGAGATAATCGGGCGCGGCGACCAGGATGCGCCGGGCGGTGCCGATCCGTCGGCCCTGGGCGACGCCCAGCGCGCCGACCCGCACCGCCAGATCGATCTCTTCGCGCGCCAGATCGACCCGGTCGTCGTGCAGCCGCGCATCGATCGCGACTTGCGGCCAGGCGGCGCGGAACGCGGCCAGCATCGGCATCATCCGCGCGAGGAAGAGATTGGGCGGCGCGGTCAGCCTGATCCGCCCGGCCAGCGGATCGACATCGCCGAGCGGCCGTTCGAGCGCCTCGACGGCGGCGATCGCGGCGCGCGCGCGCTCGATCAGTGTCGCCCCCGCCTCGGTCAGCACCAGCGAACGCGTCGTGCGGCGGAACAGCGCCGCGCCGACATCGCGCTCGATCGCCGCGATATGCTTCGAAATGGTCGATTGGGTGACGCGGAACGACTTGGCGGCGGCGGTGAAGCTGCCGAGGTCGGCGGTGCGGACGAAACTGCGCAGGCGATCGATCCGGTCCATATTCATTCCCGCGAAGCATGGCATTTATGCCCATTCAGTCCCTAGCAGAGTCGCGCGGAATCGCTAAGGATGGCGCGACGGAGGACGCCATGGACGCCGCGACAGCCGATACCGATGATTTCTCCCGGCCCGCCCCGCCGCCGCGCCGATCGATCTTCCGTCACCGGCTGGCGACGCGGCTGTGGCATTGGCTGAACGCCTTCACGATCTTCATCATGATCGGCAGCGGGCTCGGCATCCTCAACGCGCATCCGCATCTCTACTGGGGCAAGTTCGGCGCCAATGCCGATCATCCGTGGCTCAACCTGCCGCATTGGCCGTCTTGGCTGACGATTCCCGCCAGCTACAATCTCGCGCTCTCGCGGCGCTGGCATCTGTTCTTCGCGCTGGTGCTCGGCTTCGCGCTGCTCGCCTTCATGATCGCCAGCCTGATCAATCGCCACTTCCAGCGCGATCTGCGTGTCGGCGCCGAAGAAGTCGCGCCGCGCAACCTGTGGGGCGACGTCAAGGCGCATCTCGCGTTGCGGTTCCACGATCCCGACAAGCCGGGGGCTTACAACACGCTGCAGAAACTGGCCTATGTCGCGACGATCTTCATCCTCATTCCGCTGATGATCGTCACCGGCCTCACCATGTCACCGGGGATGGACGCGGCGTGGCCGTGGCTGCTGGCGATCACCGGCGGGCGGCAATCGGCGCGCTCGCTGCACTTCATCGGCATGGCGCTGATCGCCGGCTTCATCCTGGTCCATCTCGTGCTGGTTGTGCTCGCGGGGCCGATCGACGAAGTTCGATCGATGATTACCGGGCGCTCGCGGCTGCCGGAGGATGACGCATGACCGGCCTCCTCACCCGGCGCGGCATGATGACCGGCGCGGCGCTCGGCGCGGGCACGCTGCTGGCGGGATGCGACAAGGCGATCCAGCAGCCGGCGATCCGCAAGATCATATTCTCGGGCGAGGACATGCAGCGCGGCCTGCAACGCGCGCTCAGCGCGCGCGGCGCGCTCGCCCCCGAATTTACCGCCGCCGACATGTCGCCGGTGTTCCGCTCGAACGGCACCGCCAATCCGAACACGCCCGATTACAATGCGCTCGTCGCGGGCAAGTTTGCCGATTATCGGCTCAAGGTCGGCGGCATGGTCGCCCGGCCGCTGTCGCTGTCGCTCGATCAGCTGCGGCAGATCCCGGCGCGCACGCAGATCACCCGGCACGATTGCGTCGAGGGCTGGAGCGCGATCGGCCAGTGGCATGGCCCGATGCTCGGCACGCTACTCAAGGCGGCGGGCATCAGCCGTGCCGCCCGCTATATCGTGTTCACCTGCGCCGACCTTTACCACGGCTCGAATTATTATGAATCGATCGATCTGATCGATGCTTTCCATCCGCAGACGATCCTCGCCTGGGCGATGAACGGTCATTTGCTTTCGGTCCCGCACGGCGCGCCGGTGCGGCTGCGCGTCGAGCGGCAGCTCGGCTATAAGCACGCCAAATACGTCATGGCGGTCGATGCGGTCGCCAGTCTCGCCGGAATCGGCAAGGGCAAGGGCGGCTATTGGGAAGATAATGTAAATTATGACTGGTATGCCGGCATCTGATTTGTAAGTAGCGCATATGGCGCTCATCGATCATCTGCTGTCGCGCGCGATCAAGCGCGGCCAACTCACCTTCATCGATTACCGCGGCAACCGCCGCATTTTCGGATCGCCCGATCCCAGCCCCGATTTCCCCTCGGTGACGGTGCGGATGACCGACAGCAAGGTCGGCCGCGACATCGTCATGCATCCCGCGCTCGGCGCCGGAGAAGCGTATATGGACGGGCGCCTGGTGGTCGAGGAAGGCGACGTCTACGATCTCGTCCGCCTGTTCAAAACCAATTCGCCTTATGGCGGCGGCAACAATCTCGATCCGGTTCTGCCGCTGCGTGCGCTCGGCTCGGTCAAGCACCGGCTGGATCGCATCAACATGGCGCGTCGCTCCAAGAAGAACGTCGCGCATCATTACGATCTGTCCGATCGGCTCTACGATCTGTTCCTCGATGCCGACCGGCAATATAGCTGCGCTTATTTCACCGATCCTGCATATGAGAGTCTCGATCAGGCGCAGCTCGACAAGAAGGCGCATATCGTCGCGAAGCTCGCCATCGAGCCCGGCATGCGCGTGCTCGATATCGGCTGCGGCTGGGGCGGCATGGCGCTCTATATCCACGCCAAGACCGGCGCCGAGGTCCTCGGCGTCACCCTGTCGGAAGAGCAGATCAAGGTCGCGCGCCGCCGCGCCGAGGAAGCCGGTGTCGCCGACAAGGTAAAGTTCGAGCTGATCGATTACCGCAGCGTGACGGGCCAGTTCGATCGCATCGTCTCGGTCGGCATGTTCGAGCATGTCGGCCCGCCGCAATATCGCACTTTTTTCCGCAAATGCCGCGAGCTGATGACGCCCGAGGGCGTGATGCTGCTCCACACCATCGGCCGCCAGGGCCCGCCGAGCGTGACCGACGACTGGACGACCAAATATATCTTCCCCGGCGGCTATAACCCGGCGCTGTCGGAAATCGTCCGCGGCTACGAAGGGCTCAAGATGTTCTGCACCGACGTGGAGGTGTTGCGGCTGCACTACGCCTACACGCTGGAGCATTGGTACAAGCGCACCGTCGCCGTGAAGGACGAGATCGTCGCGCTGTATGACGAGCGCTTCTACCGCATGTGGCAATTCTATCTCGCCGGGGCGGACGCGGCGTTCCGTTATGGCGGGCTGGTCAATTACCAGGTCCAGATCGCGCGCAATCGCCTCACCCTGCCGATCACGCGCGATTATATCCAGGACGCCGAGCGCGCGCTGGCGGCACCCGACGCGCCGTCGGTTCGCGCCCGGGAGACGGCCTGACCGCCGCGCCGCACGGAATCACCGGCTGGTCGAGCAACGCTTGGCAATTCCCTACTCGATTGATAGGGATGGGCGATGGTGATCGAACGCTGGTTCCTGCTGCATCCCAAGTCGGTCGGCGAAAGCTATGCCGAGCATGCGCGGGTGGCGGCGCGCTTCGGCGCGGCGATGATCGTCGGCGGCGCCGCCTGCCTCGTCCATGCCGTGGTGCCGGCGCTGTTCCCGCGCACCGCCAGCGGCACGGTCGCCGCGCTCCACGCCCGCATGCTTGCGCGCCACGGCGATACCGCGAACGAGGCGTGGCAGCTCGATTATGAGATCTGAGGGCGGGGCGGCGCGCGGGTGATCCGCCACGTCGCGATCATCGGCGCAGGATTTTCGGGAACGCTGCAGGCGATCAACCTGCTGCGCCACGATGGCCCGCGCGCGACGCTGATCGAGCGCGCGACGCCGGGCGAGGGGCTGGCGTACGGCGCGGCGCACCCCAGCCATCTGCTCAACGTGCGCGCCGGCGGGATGAGCGCTTTCCCCGACGATCCTGGGCATTTCGTCCGCTGGCTGGCGGCGCGCGGCGTTGCAGATGCGGCCGGCGCGTTCGCGCCGCGGCTGACTTATGGTGCGTATCTGCGCGAGCTGCTCGATGCCGCGGTGGCGCAATCGGCCGGCCGGTTGACGATCCTGCCGGGCGAAGTCGTCGATCTCGATCGCGCCCAGGGCGGCGTCCGGCTGACGCTGGCGAACGGCGACGCGCTGGCGGCCGACGCCGCGGTGCTGGCGGTGGGCAATCTCCCGCCGCACGATCCTGCCGGGCTCGATGCGGCCACGCTCCCGCCGTCGCGCTATTTCGGCAATCCGTGGGACCCGCGGATCGCCGCCGGGCTTGACGAAGACGATACCGTGCTGATCGTCGGCACCGGGCTGACGATGGTCGACGTTGCCTTGTCGCTCGAGGCGAGCGGCTTTGGCGGGCGCATCATCGCCTTGTCGCGGCGCGGCCTGCTGCCGCGGCGCCACGCCGGCGGCGCGGCCGATTGGGACCGGATCGAGGAGCGCCCCGCTGCGGAAGCGTCAACGCTGGTGCACGAGATTCGTGCGCGCGCCGATACGGTCGGCTGGCGATCGGCGGTCGACGAGCTGCGGCCGTTCACGCAATCGATGTGGCGCAACGCCACGCCCGCGCAGCGCCGCCGCTTCATCCGCCACTTGCGGCCGTGGTGGGACGTCCACCGCCACCGGCTCGCCCCGCCCGTCGCCGATCGTATCGAGGCGCTGCTCGCCGGCGGGCGGCTGCACATCGTCGCCGGTAAGACGATCGCGTTTCGCGCCGTGCCGGACGGCGTCGCGCTGACGTGGCGACGGCGCGGCCAAGCGGCCGCCGAGACGATCGCCGTCGCCCGCGTGATCAACTGCACCGGGCCGCTCGGCGATCTCGCCCGCGCCGAAGAGCCACTGCTCCGCCGGCTCGTCGCGCGCGGGCGGATCCGCCCCGATTCGGCGCATCTCGGCATCGACGTCGATAGCGAGGCGCGGACCATCGCCGCCGATGGCACGAGCAACGACGATCTCTTCGCGCTCGGCCCGATGACGCGCGGCGCGTTCTGGGAAATCGTCGCGGTGCCCGATATCCGTGCCCAGACCTGGACGCTCGCGCGCCGCCTGTCGAACGCGCAATGGGTTGGCGGCGAAGGCCTTTAGGCCGGCGCGCCGCCGCGCTAGGGCGGCGGCGATGACCGCCGCCCCGCTCACCCGCCGATCGATCTTTGCCCAGGCTTGGCCGATCATGCTTGGCCAGACGACGGTGCCGCTGGTCGGTCTCGTCGATACCGCGGTGATCGGCCGCACCGGGGACGCCGCTGCGCTCGCCGGGGTCGCGCTGGGCACGACGATCATCAATTTCATCTTCTGGACGTTCGGTTTCCTGCGCATGGGGATGACCGGGATGACGGCGCAGGCGCAAGGCGCCGACGACGCCGCCGAGGTCGAAGCGATGCTGCTGCGCGGGCTGGCGCTCGGCTTCGGGCTGGGGCTTGCGTTATTCGTGCTGCAGATCGTGCTGATCCCGCTCGCCTTTGCGCTGCTCGCTGGCGGCGACCAGCTCGATGCCGCGGCGAGCGGCTATGTCGCGGCGCGCTTCCTCGGCGCGCCGGCGTCCTTGAGCGTGTTCGCGATCAACGGCTGGCTGCTCGGCCTCGGACGCACCCGGGCTGCGCTGGCGCTGCAGATCGTGATGAATGTCGTCAACCTCGGGCTCGATCTGCTGTTCGTCGGGCATTTCGGCCTCGGCGCGCGCGGCGTCGGGCTCGGCACCGCCACCGCCGAATGGATCGCGCTCGTCACGGGCGTGCTGATCGCCAGCCGCTACACCGGCGGGCTCGGCGTGCTGCGCCGCTTCTCCGCTGGCGCGCTGTTCGCGCGCGACGCGATTGGGCGGCTGTTCGCGGTCAATGCCGACATCATGGTGCGGACGCTCGCGCTGCTGCTCTTGTTCGGCTGGTTCACCAACGCCGGCGCGCGGTTGGGCGCGACGACGCTCGCCGCAAATCAGGTACTGATGCAGTTCGTCAGCGTCTCCGCGTTCGTGCTCGACGGCTTTGCCTTCGCCGCCGAATCGCGCATCGGCCAGGCGATCGGCAGCGGCTCGGCGGCGTTGCTGCGGCGCGCGATCCGCCTGACCGGCGAGTTCTGCCTCGGCTCGGGGCTCGTCTTCGCGGCGCTGTTCTGGATCGCCGGCCGCCCGGTGATCAATCTGCTGACCAGCAACGCCGATGTCCGCGCTGTGGCTTATGCGCTGCTCCCGTTCGCGGCGATCGCGCCGGCGGTCGGCGCGCCGGCGTGGCTACTCGACGGCGTCTTCATCGGCGCGACTCGCGGCAAGGCGCTGTGCAACGCCGCGATCCTCGCCACCGCGCTCTATATCGCCACCGATCTGCTGCTCCGCCCGATCGGCGCCGCCGGCATGTGGCTCGCCTTAGTGCTGAGCTACCTCTACCGCGCGCTGACGCTGGGCGCGCACGTGCCGGCGCTGTTGCGCTCGGCCGATGGCGACCTTAGAGCGCGGGGCCGATCAGCGGAGGCTCCATGACCGAATCCATCAACCGAATCGTCCTGGCCTATTCGGGCGGTCTCGACACCAGCGTGATCCTCAAATGGCTTCAGCAGACCTATAGGTGCGAGGTCGTGACCTTCACTGCCGATCTGGGTCAAGGCGAGGAACTCGAACCCGCACGCCGCAAGGCCGAAGCGGCCGGCGTCAAGCCCGAGCATATCTTCATCGACGATCTGCGCGAGGAGTTCGTGCGCGATTACGTCTTCCCGATGATGCGCGCCAACGCGCTCTATGAGGGGCTGTATCTGCTCGGCACTTCGATCGCGCGGCCGCTGATCGCCAAGCGCCAGATCGAGATCGCCCGCCAAGTCGGCGCCGACGCGGTGGCGCACGGCGCGACCGGTAAGGGCAACGATCAGGTCCGTTTCGAGCTCGGCTATTACGCGCTCGCGCCCGACATCAAGGTGATCGCGCCGTGGCGCGAATGGGATCTCACCAGCCGCACCGCGCTGATCGATTTCGCCGAGAAGCATCAGATCAGCGTGCCCAAGGACAAGCGCGGCGAAAGCCCGTTCTCGACCGACGCGAACCTTCTGCACACCTCGTCCGAGGGCAAGGTGCTCGAGGACCCGTGGGACGAGGTGCCCGATTACGTTTATTCGCGCACCGTCGATCCTGAAGACGCGCCGGATACACCCGAAATCATCACGATCGATTTCGAGAAAGGCGACGGCGTCGCGCTGAACGGCGAAGCGATGTCGCCGGCGACGCTGCTGGCCGCGCTCAACGAGCTCGGCCGCACCCACGGCATCGGCCGGCTCGATCTGGTCGAGAACCGCTTCGTCGGCATGAAGTCGCGCGGGATGTATGAAACGCCGGGCGGGACGATCTACCATCTCGCGCACCGCGGCATCGAACAGCTCACGCTCGATCGCGGCGCCGCGCACCTCAAGGACGAGCTCGCGGTGCGCTACGCCGAATTGCTCTACAACGGCCTCTGGTTCTCGCCCGAGCGCGAGATGCTCCAGGCGGCGATCGATCACAGCCAGGAAAAGGTCGACGGCACCGTGCGGCTGAAGCTCTATAAGGGCGGCGTGCAGGTGATCGGCCGAAAATCAACGAACAGTCTCTATTCGGAAAAAGTCGTTACCTTCGAGGATGATCAGGGCGCCTATGATCAGCGCGACGCGGCCGGCTTCATCAAATTGAACGCGCTGCGGCTGCGGCTTCTCGGGCGGCGCGATCGCCCCTAACGCGGCGTTAACCCTGTCCGGCTAGGCGTTGGCGATGACAACACGCCAGCCTTCACCGCCGATGAGGGATGCCCTCGCGAGGAGGGCGCCGCAGCATGCGGCGGCGCGGTGCTGGTGGCAATCGCGCTGGTTCGCGCTCGCTGCGATCCTTGTGTCGACCGCGCCGTTGCTGCTGCCGGCGTTTCCGCCGCTGGTCGATATGCCCGGGCATATCGGCCGCTATCATGTCGCCATCGACATGGCGCGGTCGGCCGATCTTCAGCGGCATTGGCGATTTCACTGGCAGCTGATCGGCAATCTCGGCGTCGATCTGCTGGTGATCCCGCTGACGCCGCTGGTCGGCGTCGTGCTCGCCGCCAAGCTGGTCGTGCTGAGCATTCCCGCGCTGTTCGTCGGCGGGCTGATCTGGCTGTCTTACGAATGTGACGGTCGGCTGTCGCCCGCCGCGCCGCTGGCGTTTCCGCTCGCTTACGGCTTCCCGCTGCAATTCGGTTTCGTCAATTTCATGCTGTCGGCGGCGTTGGCGCTGCTGGCGTTGGCGTGGTGGATCCGGCTCGGGCGGCAGCGCCGGCTGGTGCCGCGTGCCCTGTGTTTCGTGCCGATTTCATGGGGTCTGTGGATCGCGCACAGCTTCGGCTGGGGCATGTTCGGTCTGTTCGCCTTCGCAACCGAACTGGTCCGACTCCGGCGCGACGGCGCGCCTTGGCTTGGCGCGGTGATCCGCGCCGGTGCGCTCTGCACACTTCTCGCGACGCCGCTATTCGCAATGGGCGGGGCAAATGGCGGGGCCGGGCTGGGCATCGAATATAACTGGCTCGCCAAACTGTTCTGGCTGCTGACGCTGTTCCGCGAGAGGTGGCAATATTACGACATGATCTCGGGCGTCGCGCTGATCGCGATGATCGTCGTGGCGTTGCGCCGGCGCGATACGTTCGGCTTCGATCCGATGCTCGGCGCACTGGCGCTGACCGCGTTCGCCGCCTTTATCGCGCTGCCGCGGCTGTTGCTCGGCGGCGCCTATGTCGATGCGCGGATGCTCGGCGTCGCGGTTGCGCTGGCGCTGCTCGCGATCCGGGTGAAGCCGGTCGCGGCGCGGCAGGAACGGACGATCGCGCTGCTCGCCACCGCCTTCTTTCTAATGCGCACGACGACCAGCGTGGTCGCTCTGCTCGGCTTCGCGCAGGGGCAGGCGCGTGCGCTCGACGTCGTCGCGGCGATCCCGCGCGGTGCGGCGGTGCTGGTGATCGTCAACGAGCCGTGCGGCATGACCTGGGCGAGCGATCGGCTGGAGCATGTCGATGGCATTGCGATCGCACGGCGGGATATTTTCGACAACGGCCAATGGGCGCTCGCCGGTCAGCAGTTGATCGAGCCGCGGCATCCCCATGCTGGTCCCTACCGGGCTGATCCCTCGCAACTCGCCTACCCGCCGATCTGCGAACGTTACACGACGCGACTGGCTGATGCGGTGCACGATTTCGATCGCGGCACCTTCGGTTATGTCTGGACGATGGATTTTCCGCCGGGCGCGGCGCGCGCGCCCGATTTGCGGCTGATATGGCGCAACGAGCGGTCGTCGTTATACCGCGTGATGCGATGAGCCGCTTGGCTTTACGCGCGGCAACGCTTGTCTAGGCGCCCCGCTCGCCGGTAAAGCCCTGCGGATGGGGGATTACCGTGCAGACCCGATCCATTGGTGGCAGACGCGCTGGTTCGTCGCCCTGATCGCGTTTGCCTCGATCGTGCCGCTGATCTGGCCGACGATCCCGCCGATGGTCGATCTGCCCGGCCATATGGGGCGATACCGCGTTCAGCTCGATCTCGCCCGCGATCCCTGGTTCAGCCAGTGGTATCATTTCCAGTGGCGGCTGATCGGCAATCTCGGCATCGATCTGCTCGTCATCCCGCTGTCGAAGCTGTTCGGGCTCGAGCCGGCGGTCAAGCTGATCGTGATGGCGATCCCGCTGCTCACCGTCTCCGGGCTGCTGTGGATCGCGCGCGAGGTGCATGGCCGGATCCCGGCGACCGCGCTGTTCGCGCTGCCGCTCGCCTATAGCTATCCGTTCCATTTCGGCTTCGTCAATTTTGCGCTGGCGATGGCGTTGGCGCTCAACGCCTTCGCCTTGTGGCTGCGTCTCGCGCGGCTCGATCGGCTGAGGCTGCGCGCGGCGATCTTCGTGCCGCTGTCGTGCCTGCTTTGGGTTTGCCACACCTATGGGTGGGGCGTGCTCGGCGTGCTGGCCTTTTCCGCCGAGCTCGTCCGCCAGCGCGATCGCGGGCACAATTGGGCCAAGGCCTGGGTGCTGGCGATCCCGCATTGCCTGGCGCTGTGCCTGCCGCTGGTGATGATGGTGATCTGGCGCGGCGGCCAGCATGTCAGCGGGCAGACCGCCGATTATTTCAACTGGACGCTCAAATGGCGCTGGGTGAAGGACATCCTGCGCGATCGCTGGAAAACCTTCGATCTCGCCTCGCTCGCGGTGATCGGCCTGCTGCTGGTCAAGAGCCTGCGCGACCGCACGATCACTTATTCGCGCAACCTCACGCTGTCGGCGCTGTTCCTGTTCGCGGTCTATCTGGTGCTGCCGCGGATCGTGTTCGGATCGGCCTATGCCGATATGCGGCTCGCGCCGTTCATGCTCGCGGTGCTGGTGATCGGCTTGCGCGAGCGCCCCGGCCGGCACATGCGCGATGCGAGCATGGTCGCGGCGCTCGGCCTGGCGTTTACGCTGGTCCGGCTGACCGCCACCACCGTCAGCTTCGCGATGTACGCGCAGAGCTACAAGACCGAGCTCGCCGCGCTCGATCACGTGCCGATGGGTGCGCGCGTGCTCGGCATGGTCGGGGGGCATTGCCAGGACGTGTGGGCGATGTCGCGGCTCGAGCATTTGCCGGCGATGACGATGGTGCGCCGGCGCGGTTTTTCCAACGATCAATGGGAAATGCCCGGCGCGCAGCTGATGTCGGTGACGTACCGCGCGGCGATGCCGTTCGCGCACGATCCGTCGGAGATCGTCACCGAGCGGCGATGCCCGCGGCAATTGTGGAAAACGGTCGATCAGTCGCTCGCCGAATTTCCGCGCGGCGCGTTCGATTACGTCTGGCTGATCAATCCGCCGCGTTACGATCCGGCATTGGTCAGCGATCTCCAGCCGGTATGGCGCGCCGGCGCGTCGGTGCTGTTCAAGGTGCCCGAGCAGCAGGCCCCGCTCGCCGAGCGCGAGGCGAAAGCGCTCAGGCTTTCCTGAACGGCGTCATTTCGCTCAAAAACTCCCGATCGGCGGCAAGCGACTCGCGCTCGCGCTCGAGAAACCCGGCCACCGCGCGCCGGAAATTGGCGTCGGGGATATAATGCGCCGACCAGGTCGGCGTCGGTTCATAGCCGCGCGCCAGCTTGTGCTCGCCCTGCGCCCCGGCCTCGACGGTCGCCAGGCCGCGCGCGATCGCGGCGTCGATCGCCTGATAATAGCACAGCTCGAAATGGAGGAACGGCACGTCCTCGGTGCAGCCCCAATAGCGCCCGTAAAGCGTATCGGCGCCGATCAGGTTGAGCGCGCCCGCGATCGGCCGGCCGTCGCGCTCGGCGAGGATCAGCAGCACCCGGTCCGGCATCTTCTCGCCCAGCATCGAGAAGAACGCGCGCGTCAGATAGGGCTGCCCCCATTTGCGCGCGCCGGTATCCTGATAGAACACCCAGAACGCATCCCAATCGGCCTCGGTGATGTCGCGGCCGGCGACGTGGCGCACGGTGAGCCCCTCGATCGCGGCGGCGCGCTCCTTGCGGATCGCCTTGCGCTTGCGCGACGCCAGCGCGCCGAGGAAATCGTCGAAGCGCGCGTAGCCGTGATTGCGCCAATGGAATTGCGTGCCGGTGCGGATCAGCCAGCCGGCCTGTTCGAACAGCGCGATCTGATCAGGCGCGACGAAGGTGGCGTGGGCGGACGACAGGCCGTGCTGATCGGTCACCGCCTCGATCGCGGCGATCAGCGCCGGCCCGGCGCTCTCGTCGCGCAGCAACAGCCGCGGCCCGGGAACGGGGGTGAACGGCGCGGCGATCTGGAGCTTGGGGTAATAAGCGCCGCCGGCGCGTTCCCAGGCGTCCGCCCAGGCGTGATCGAAGACATATTCGCCCTGGCTGTGGCTCTTGGCATAGGCCGGCGCGATCCCTGCGGGCACGCCGTCGCGGCCGTCGACGATGATCGGGATCGGTTGCCAGCCGGTCCGCGCCACCGCGCTGCCCGACGCTTCGAGAATCGACAGGAAGGCGTGGCTGACGAACGGATTGTCGCGGCCCGCGCAGGCATCCCACGCCGCCGGCGCGATCGAGGATACGCCGCTTTCGATCCGCGCGCTGATCGATTCGCTCATCGCGCGGCGCAGTCGGGCGTCAGTCGATCGCGTCCTTGACGGCCTTGCCCGCCATCAACCCGAGCACGAGCAGAACGACGAACACCGCGATCGCGATGAAGAACAGGATCTTGGCGATGCCGATGAACGCGCCACCGATGCCGCCGAAGCCGAGAACCGCCAACACGATCCCGATGATGAGAAATACGAACGCCCATTTCAGCATGGCTGCCCTCCTGCATGCGACATCGCGTCAACGGGCAGGCCGGCGGCCGGTTCCTCACGCTTTGCGGCTGGCCTCGAACAGGAACCAGGCGCGTTCCTCGGCCTGATCGGTCCAATCGTCGAGGATGCCGCTGGTGGCGTTGTCCTTGGCCTCGTCGACGATGTCCTTGGCCTCGCGCAGCGACTCGACCAGCTTAAGATTGTCCTCGTGCAGCTCCTTCAGCATGTCTTCGGGCTTCACGAACGCGGCGTCATTGTCCTTGATCGTCTGGTGCCGCGCGATGTCGCCGATCGATCGCAGCGTGGTGTTGCCGGTCTTGCGCACGCGCTCGGCGATCGCGTCGGTGGTAGCGAAGATCTGCGCGGCCTGATCGTCGAGCAGCAGATGGTAATCGCGGAAATGCGGGCCAGAGACGTGCCAGTGGAAATTCTTGGTCTTGAGATAGAGCGCGAACGAATCGGCGAGAATGCCGTTCAGCGCCTCGGCCACCGTCTTGGCAGCGTTCGAGGTGAGGTCGGTCGGCGTCTTGAGCGAGGCGTTGGGATTGGCCATCTGGCGGCTCCTGCAAATGTCGGGTTCGTTACATCAACGGACCAACATCAGATTGGGTCCGGCCGGGCGATCCGCAATATCCCGATCAGCGGGATCGACCGGATCGATCGATCAGATCAGCCGAAGCGCGCTCAACCCGGCGATCACCCCGACGATCAGTAATAAAGCGGCGGCGGCGATTCGGATCGCCGTCACCGGCAGCGCCGCGCGGCCCGCTTCGCCGGCGAGCACCGATGGCACGACGATCACCAGAGCGCCGATCGTCGCGCCGATCGCAGCGAGCGCCGGGATCGGCGTGCGCGCGGCGAGCGCGAAAGTGATGAATTGGGTGCGATCGCCCAGCCCGAGCGCAAGCGCACCGGCGAGGCTGGCGACGAACGCACCGGCGCGCGCATCGCTCACCTTGGGCGGCTTGATCGTGAACAGCGCCGCGCCGCCCGCCGATAGCAGGGCGAAGGCGAGCAGCAACGACTTGGCATTGGGCGTCAGGATCGGCGCGATCAGCGCCGCGCCGATCGCGGCGACGGCATTGACGACGGCCAGGGCGATGGCGATCGCCACGATGGTCGTCGCCGGTTTGGCGAATCGCGTGCCGAGCATCGCCGCCAGCCATGCGGTGCGATCGCTTGCCTGGGTGAGGAGCGCCGCGACCAGCGCGGCCATCAGCGCATCCACGTCAGTTCGACAGCCGCACCGAACAAGCGGCGAGATAAGCGTCGCAGGTCGCGCCGTCGAATCGGTCGCAGCCGACCGCATCGCGCAGGATGTCGAGCCAGCCGTGGATCAGCGCGCCGCGCTCGCCGCGCGCCAGCGCCGCATCGAGCACATGGGCGACCGATACCGCCGGCTGCATGCCGTTAGCCTGCGCGATTCGCCGAATCGCATCCAGATCCTGCGCCAGATCACGCGGCAGCCCCCGCGCCGCGCGATTGTCGAGCGCGGCGATGCGCTGCGCCAGATCGGCGCGGACGCCCTCGGCTGCCGGATCGCGGTTGCTGCTGTCCCCCATGGTTCCCCCCTCCCACCTGTAGGCATCCAGCGTGAGCTGCGAATGGTAAACAAGCGGTTAAGGGCGCGCGGCTTGACTTTGGCGGCGATCTGTCGCATCCGCCGCACCCTGTTGAGCGGTGGACTCGCGTTCGCCGCTTTTTCAATTTCAGATACGCAGGATTTCAGGTCATGGCAAAGCCGACCACCGTCAAGATCAAGCTCGTCAGCTCGGCCGACACCGGGTTCTTCTACGTCACCAAGAAGAATCCGCGCACGCAGACCGACAAGCTCAGCTACCGCAAATACGATCCCGTCGTGCGCAAGCATGTCGAGTTCAAGGAAGCCAAGATCAAGTGATGCCGCCGGCGGTGTAAGCCGCCGCCGCATTATCCCCGCGAAAGCGGGATTCGGAGCCGCAAGCGCAATCCGCCTGCGGTTCTTGTCGTGTCCGCCATCGCGTGAGCATCGTTGGGCCAACGCGGCGAACTGTCTGACCGCCCGTCGCTGCGAGGAGCGAAGCGACGCGGCAGCCCAGCTGGCCCCTGGATTGCGTCGTTTCGCTCGCAATGATGGCCGGTGACGGCTGACTTGATCTCGTTTTGGCGATACTTTTGACGGCTTAAGCGCCGTCCCGGCCGGATCAGGACTCTACAACCACCGGCAACAACGCATTCACCTCGCCGACGAATCGCACCAGGCTGATCGGCTTGGACACATAGGCGTCGGCGCCCGCCGTGCGGATGCGGTCTTCGTCGTCGCGCCCGGCATAAGCGGTCACCGCCATGATCGGAATCGCCTTCAGCGCCGCGTCGCCCTTCAGTTCGACGATCAATTCATAGCCGGTGACATGCGGCATCTGGATATCCATCACGATCAGATCAGGCGCGAAATCGCGCGCGCGCGTCACCGCCTCGCGGCCGTCGCGCACCGGCTCGGCGGCAAAGCCGTGTGCGCGCAGCAGATCGCAGAACAGTTTGAGATTGAGCTCGTTGTCCTCGACAACCAGCACCCTTTTTGCCACGGCCTGCGCTTCCTCTGTCACGGGCGACGTTTAGGCGATGCAGCCGCGCGAAACAATCGAACAGGATGCCGCCGCCGCGCTGGCGCTGCGCGCGCTCGTCTGGACACTCACCGAGCCTGATCGCGCGCTGCGGCTGCTGTCATTGACCGGCCTCGATCCCACCGCGCTCAGAACGCGCGCGGGCGATCCCGAGGTGCTTGCCGCCGCGCTCGGCTTTCTCGAAGCGCATGAGCCCGATCTGATCGCCTGCGCCGATGCGCTCGACGTCAGGCCGGTCGATCTCGTCGCCGCCCGGCGCGCATTGGAGGCCGCATGAAAGCGCTGTTGATCTGTGATTGCGACGAAGTGCTGCTGCATATGGTGCGGCATTTCGGCGTGTGGCTGCGCGAGACGCACGACATCGCCTTTGCGCCCAACGGCGGCGATTTCACCACCAGCATGACGCGGCCGGGTGGCGGCACGCTGTCGCGCGACGAGATGTGGGGGCTGCTCGATCAGTTCTTCCCCGCCGAAATGGAGCGCCAGACGCTGGTGCCGCACGCCCGCGAAGCGCTCGCCGCGCTGTCGGAGATTGCCGAGATCGTCATCCTCACCAATCTCGGCGACGCGTGCCGCGCAGCGCGGATCGATCAGCTCGCCGCGTTCGGCATTGTCCACCGCGTCGAATGCAATCAGGGCGGCAAGGGCGATCCGGTTGCGCGGCTGGTCGCCGAACATGGCGATCCGGTCACCGTGTTCGTCGATGATCTCGCGGTCCACCACGCATCGGTCGCCAAACATGCGCCGCAGGTTCACCGGCTGCACATGATTTCGGAGCCCTCGCTCGCCCCCGATGTGCCGCCGGCGCCGGCCGCGCATGTCCGCATCGACGATTGGCGCGAGGCGCAGGCATGGATCGCCGCGCGCTTCGCCGCAGGCCGGCCCGCCGAGGCTTGACCGCCCGCCCCGCGATGGGCCAACCCGCGGGCATGACCAATCGAATCGACACCAAACTCGCCGAGCTCGGCCTCACCTTGCCCGAGCCCGCCGCCCCCGTCGCCGCCTATGTCCCCGCTGTCGAGGCGGGCGGGCTGCTCCACATTTCCGGCCAATTGCCGTTCGATCACGGCCAGCTGATGACCGGCCGATTGGGCGCCGACCGTGACGTCGATTACGGCCAGGACGCTGCACGCCGCTGCGCGCTGATGCTGGTCGCGCAGATGAAGGCGGCGCTCGGCGGGCTCCACCGCGTCGAACGCATCGTCAAGCTCGGCGTGTTCGTCAATTCGGCAAGCGACTTCACCGATCAGCCCAAGGTGGCCAACGGCGCGTCGGAGCTGATGGTCGCGCTGTTCGGCGATGCCGGCAAGCACGCCCGCTCGGCGGTCGGC
Source organism: Sphingomonas koreensis (assembly GCA_006438735.1). Classification (GTDB taxonomy): domain Bacteria; phylum Pseudomonadota; class Alphaproteobacteria; order Sphingomonadales; family Sphingomonadaceae; genus Sphingomonas; species Sphingomonas koreensis_A. The sequence goes on from RCZF01000002.1 coordinate 447,251, forward strand.
GTGCCGGTGCTGCCGCTCGGCGCCGCGGTCGAGATCGACGCGATCGTTCAGGTCGGTGCACCCGAAGGCATTTGATCGCGGCGTAACGCGGCCGGAGCTTCACGGGGCTTCGGCGCGTTAGGGCGCCATGCGCGCCTTTTCCCAGCTGCTCGATTCGCTGATCTACACGCGGTCGCGCAACGCCAAGCTGAAGCTGATCGGCGATTATCTGCGCGCCACGCCCGATCCCGACCGCGGCTGGGCGATGGCGGCGTTGACCGGCGATCTCGATCTGCCGGCGATCAAGCCGGCGATGATCCGCGCGCTGATCGAGGCGCGGGTCGATCCGGTACTCTACCGGATGAGTCGCGATTATGTCGGCGATTCGGCCGAGACGGTGGCCTTGCTGTGGCCCGGTGAGCTCGAGGGTGAGGGCGAGGATTTGCCGCTGTCGGCAGTGGTCGATCGGCTGGCGACGCTGTCGCGCTCCGATGCGCCCGGCGTGCTCGCGGCGATGCTCGATCGGCTCGACGCCGAGGAGCGATTCGCATTGCTCAAAATGGCGACGGGCGCGCTGCGTATCGGCGTTTCCGCCCGGCTGGCGAAGACCGCGCTGGCGCAGGCGTTCGATCTCGATGTCGATGCCGTCGAAGAGGTCTGGCACGGCATCGATCCGCCGTATGACGCGCTGTTCGGCTGGGCCGCGGGCGGCGCACAGCCGACGCCGGCCGACGTGCCGGTGTTCCGCCCGTTCATGCTGGCGCATCCACTGGAGGACACGCAGGTCGATCTGCAGGATTATGTCGCCGAGTGGAAATGGGACGGGATTCGCGTCCAGATCGTTCATGTCGCGGGTGACACCCGGCTCTACAGCCGCGCCGGTGATGACGTCACCGCCAGCTTCCCCGATGTCGCCGCCGCGTTCCGCACGCCGGGCGTGCTCGACGGCGAATTGCTGGTAAAGGGTGGCGATCAGGGCGGAACGCTCGGCGAAGGCGAGGGCGCGGCGAGCTTTAACGCGCTGCAACAGCGGCTCGGGCGCAAGAAGGTGTCGGCCAGGATGCTCGCCGATTATCCGGCGTTCGTCAGGCTTTACGACATCCTGTTCGACGGGCCCGAGGATCTGCGCGAGCTGCCGTGGACCATGCGGCGCCAGCGCCTCGAGTCCTTCGTGGCGCAGCTCGATCCCGATCGTTTCGATCTGTCGACCGTCATCGAAGCCGAGCATTTCGAAGCGCTGACCGATATTCGCGGCGGGGCGCGGGACGCTGCGATCGAGGGGGTGATGCTAAAGCGCCGCGATTCGCCCTATGTCGCCGGCCGCCGCGCCGGGCTGTGGTACAAATGGAAGCGCGATCCGCTCGTCGCCGATTGCGTGATGATGTACGCGCAGCGCGGCAACGGCCGCCGCTCGTCCTTTTATTCGGATTATACCTTCGGCTGCTGGACTGCGGACGGCGAGCTGCTGCCGGTCGGCAAGGCCTATTCGGGGATCACCGACGAGGAGCTGAAGTTCCTCGACAAGTTCGTGCGCAACCACACGCTGGCGCGGTTCGGGCCGGTCCGCGAGGTCGAGAAGACGCTGGTGCTCGAAATCGCGTTCGATTCGATTCACCAATCGAAACGCCACAAATCGGGCGTCGCGATGCGCTTCCCCCGCATCAACCGCATCCGCACCGACAAACCCGCCGCCGAGGCGGATCAGATCGCAACGCTGGAGCGGATGATCGTGTAACCCGCTTGCGATGGTGCGCGCGAATCGGCAAGCGGGCGGCATGACGCCGCTCGCGATCGCCGCTGTCCTGATGATCGCCAGTGGCTCCATCCATGCCGTCGTCAATGCCATCGTCAAGGGTGGGCGCGACAAGATGGCGGGGCGCGCGCTGACCGATGGATCGAGCGCGCTGCTGATGCTGCCCGCGACGCTGATCGTGCCGCTTCCCACCGGCGCCTGGGGCTGGCTGGCGGCGAGCGCGGTGTTGCACGGTTTCTATCTGTTCGCGTTGGTGCGCGCTTATCAGGTCGGCGATCTTTCCGCGGTCTATCCGGTGCTGCGCGGCGCCGCGCCGCTGCTGACCGCGCTCGTAACGCTTGGTGTCCTCGGGGAGCCGGCCAGCGCGCGGGAAGTGATCGGCATTGCGCTGATCGGCGCGGCGATGTTCGTGATGATCGCCGGGCGGCATCTGGCGCGCAGCGCGCTCGGCTGGGCGCTGGCGACCGCGGTGTTCATTGCCAGCTACACCGTGATCGACGCGCATGGCGTGCGATCGGCGGGATCGCCGGCGAGCTATATCGTCTGGCTGTTCGTCATCATGGGCGTCGTCGTGGTGGCGATGTTCGGCGTGGCGACGCGCGGGGGCGTGTTCACCGCGGCGATCCAGCAGTGGCGGCCCGGCGTGATCGCCGGCGCACTGTCGATCGTGACCTATGGCATGGCGTTATGGGCCTTCTCGCTCGGCCCGACCGCGCCGCTCGCCGCGCTGCGCGAAACCGGCATGGTCACCGCGCTACTGATCTCGATCTTCGCGTTGAAGGAGCGCGCGTCGGCCGGCCGAATCGCCGGCGTGTTGGGCATCCTGGCTGGCGCGGCGCTGATTTTGACCGCCTAGCTCAGGCCCATTGCGCCAGCCAATCGGCGAGCGCTTGCGGGTTCATGCTGCGGGCGTCGGCGAGCGCTTCGGCGCGGCCGGCGTTGACGACGCGGTCGGTGCGCGGATCGACGATCAGCACCGCGGGTACGCCGGCGAGCTTGGCGATGCCGTAATGCTGCGGCACCGCGAGATTCTTGTCGAAGCGACCGATATCGACCGTCACCGTGACGTAATGCCGATCGAGAAACGGCTTCAATTGCAGCAAGTCCATCGTGCCGGCGAGGATGCGGCAATCGAGGCACCAGTTGCCGCCGAGATCGATCAGCAGCTTCTTGTGCTCGGCCCGCGCGCGCGCCTTGGCGGCGGCGACCACTTTCAGGGCGTTGGCGCTTTCGTCATAGGGTAGCGGCAACGGCTGGGCGAGCTGATCGAAACTGGCCGCGGCGACGCGCGGCGCCGGCGCGCGGCTCGGTGCGGCAAAGGCGGCGCCCGCGAGCGACAGGGCGAGAAAAGCGGCGGCAATCAGGCGCATCGGCCGGTTCCTGTTCTAAAGCGATCCTGCCGTCATGTTGGCCGGACCGGCGGCGAAGTCCAGCAAGTCGTGCTTGTTGCAGGCCAAGCCAGAATGACAAACGGCCCGCCCGGATCGCTCCGGACGGGCCGCTTGAATCACTTGGATGATGCCATCAGCTGCCGGGCTGAAGGTTCACCGCAGCATATTTGCCGCGACGATCGACCTCGAGCTCGAACTCGAGCCGATCGCCTTCGTTGAGCGTCGGCATGCCGGCGCGCTCGACCGCGGAAATGTGGACGAATGCATCGGGCTGTCCATCGTCGCGCTGAATAAAGCCGAAGCCCTTCATCGCGTTGAAGAATTTGACCGTGCCGCTGGCCTTCTCACCGGTCAGCTGACGCTGCGGGCCACCTGCGCCCGCGCCAGCGCCGCCACGGGGCGCATCGCGATCGCGCGGCGGGCCACTGTCGGTCACCGGCAACGGCTCGCCGTCGATCTTGAGATCGGTCGCCGAGACGCGGCCGCCACGATCGACCAGCGTGAAGCTGAGCGGCTGGCCTTCGGCCAGGCCGGTCAGCCCGGCCTGCTCGACCGCGCTGATGTGGACGAACACGTCTTCGCCGCCGTCATCGCGAACGACGAAGCCGAAGCCCTTCTGGCTGTTGAAGAATTTGACAGTGCCCGAGCCCTCGCCGACCACCTGGGGCGGCATGCCGCGCGCGCCACCGCCGGAAAATCCGCCGCCGCCGCCGCCGCCCGCACCGCCGCCGAAGCCGCCGCCGCTGCGGAAACCACCGCCGCCGCCGCCGCCGCCACCGCCGAAGCGATCGCCACCGCCGCCGAATCGGTCACCGCCGCCGAAGCTGCTGCCACGATCCTCGAAGCTTTCGAAACCGCCCTCGCCGCCGAAACTGTCGCGCTTGTCCCTGCCGCGCCCACCGCGCTCACCGCGGCGTCCCTTATCGAAACTCATGCCCTGTTCGTCTTCCCGGTCCGTCCAGATTCATCCCACAAGAACCAACGCGTCGGACGAAAAACGCAGGCCTTCGGGCGCTCAACCGCTCGCGCCTCGGATTCGCTATACCGTAAAAGCCGATGTTTCGCGAACAAATTCGGCGCAGCCGATTCTGTTCCAACGACAATAGTTGCGCGATAGTTGCCGAGACGGCACAGCACCGCAATGGCCGCCCTCGCTCTATTCGCCGATCCCGCCGTCTGGGCCGCGCTCGTGACGCTGATCGTGATGGAAGTGGTGCTCGGCATCGACAACCTCATCTTCATTTCGATCCTGACCAACAAGTTGCCCGAGGCGAATCGATCGAAGGTGCGCCGAATCGGCATCGGCCTGGCGCTTGGGTTGCGGCTTGTGTTGCTGTCGATGATCGCCTGGATCGTCGGCCTGACCGCGCCGGTGATCGATCTGGGGCTGGCCGGCGCGCCGGGCGCCCACGGCGCACCGAGCTTCGAGACCGCTTTTTCGGTGCGGGACCTGATCCTGATCGCCGGCGGCCTGTTCCTGTTGTGGAAGGCGACCAGCGAGATCCACCAGACGATGTCGGGCGAGGGGCACGGCGCCGCCGCCGCGACGCCGGCGGCGGGCGCGTCGATCGGCGTGGCCGCCGCGATCTTCCAGATTCTGCTGCTCGACATGGTGTTTTCGATCGATTCGATCCTGACCGCGGTGGGCATGACCGATCAGCTGCCGGTGATGTTCGCCGCGGTGATCGTCGCTGTCGGCGTGATGATGGTGGCGGCCGATCCGCTGGCCAATTTCATCGCGCGCAACCCGACGGTGGTGATGCTCGCGCTCGGCTTCCTGCTGATGATCGGCGTGGTGCTGATCGCCGACGGCTTCGGCGCGCATGTGCCCAAGGGCTACATCTACACCGCGATGGCGTTCTCCGCGCTGGTCGAGACGCTCAACATCGCCGCGCGCAAACGGCGCGAGCGCGCGCGCCATTGAGCGCGGCCGCGAACGGGGCTAGGCGCGGGGCATGACCGTATTTCTCCACGAAGAAGATTTGCCCGAAGGCGTGCTCGCTGCCGGACCGATCGCCGTCGACACCGAGACGATGGGGCTGCTGACGCCGCGCGACCGGCTGTGTCTCGTGCAATTATCCGACGGCGGCAGTGACGAGCATCTCGTCCGCTTCGCGCCCGACAGCGATTATGCCGCGCCCAACCTCAAGGCGGTGCTGGCCGATCCGGCGCGATTGAAGCTCTATCATTTCGCGCGGTTCGATCTCGCCGCGATCCAGCATTATCTCGGCGTCGTCGCGGCGCCGGTCTATTGCACCAAGATCGCCTCGCGGCTGGTACGCACCTACACCGATCGTCACGGCCTGAAGGAACTCGTCCGCGAGCTGCTCGGCCAGGATATCTCGAAGCAGCAGCAATCGTCCGATTGGGGCGGGCCGGTGCTGAGCGAGGCGCAGAAGGATTATGCCGCCTCCGACGTGCGGTTCCTGCATGCGATGCGCGAGGAGCTCGATCGCCGGCTGGCGCGCGAGGGGCGCACCGCGCTCGCCCAGGCGTGTTTCGATTTCCTGCCGGCGCGCGCCGCGCTCGATCTCGCCGGCTGGCCCGAAGTCGATATTTTCGCGCATGTGTGATTTCGCGCCGCACCAGCCCGCTCCCCCACCCGGCCACCCACAGCGTATCCTGAATGGGGGGTCGGGTGGGGGAGCGGGCTGGTGCGGCCCCGCCGAAGGCCTTAAAAATGTCTGATGCGGCGCGCGGCATGCGCACGGCGCGGCAAATCTGGGCGGCGCCGGGCGGACGACATGATCGGCTGATCGGCTTCCTCGGCTTCGCACTGCCGGTGGCGATCGGCATTCTCGCCGCGTTCCTGGTGATGGCGCCGCTGACGCGTAGCGGCGACGCCAGTTTCCTGCTCGCCAAGGACAATGTCGCGATCGCCCACGATCGGCTCAAGATCGAGGCGGCGACCTACCGCGGCGAGGACAGCGTCGGCCGGCCGTTCGAATTGCGCGCGGGCTCGGCGCTGCAGAAGAGCTCGGCCGAGCCGATCGTCCGGCTCAACGCGCTGTCCGCCAGCCTGGGGCTGACCGACGGCCCGGCCAATATCGTCGCCAATCAAGGCCATTATAATATGGACAACGAGCAGGTGACGCTCGACGGGCCGATTAAATTTCGTGCAGCCAACGGCTATAAGCTCGACACCAACGACGCGACGCTCGACCTCAAGACGCGCAAGATGCGCAGCGCCGGCGCGGTGACGGGCGTGGTGCCGCAGGGATCGTTCAGCGCCAACCATATGTCGGCCGATCTCGATAGCCACAGCGTATCGCTCGATGGCAATGCCCGCTTGCGGATCGTGCCGGGAAGGACGAAATAGCGGGCCATGCCGTCGCCCCGCGCCATCACCCTCGCCCTGTTGCTGACGCTGGCGCCCGCGGCGGTGCTGGCGCAGGCGCATAATTCGCGCGCGCCGGTCGATTTCGGGGCCGACCATATCGAGCTTCAGGACAAGGCGAACCGCGCGATCCTGTCGGGCAACGTCTCGCTGCGCCAGGCGGAAATGACGCTGAAGGCGGCACGGATGACGGTGTCCTACACCGGCCAGGTGATCAACGGATCGCCGCAGGTATCGCGCTTCGACGCGGCCGGCGGCGTCACCGTCACGCGGCCGAACCAGACCGCGCGCAGCCAATATGCCGTTTACGATCTCAACAAGCGGGTGATCACCATGCTCGGCGCGGTGTCGCTGCTGCAGGGCGGCAACACCGTCAACGGCGGGCGGCTGACGATCAACCTCGATAGCGGCCGCGCGGTGATCGATGGCTCGTCGGTCGGCGGATCGAGCAGCGCGAGCGGCGCGCCGGGCGACGTCACCACCTCGGGCGGGCGCGTGACCGGGCGGTTCTCGGTGCCCGATCGCGGCGGCGACCAGAGCAACCCGAGCAAATAAACGAAAATATACGGCATTGCGCCGCGCGGGGCTTGGCGCATGCCGCCCCCATGCCCTACATGGCCCCAAGCGAAACGCCATGCACGAATCCTGCCAACTGATTGGCTGGCTGGGGTTCGCCGGTCATGACGTGCGAGCACGAGGACCATGATGGACGACGTGACAACCCTCGCCGAGATCGAGCCGATCATCGAGCCGCCGGTCGGCGACGGCTTGGCGGTGATTTCGATCGCCAAGGCGTATGACAAGCGGCCGGTGCTGTCCGATGTGTCGGTATCGGTCGGACGGGGCGAGGTGGTCGGGCTGCTCGGCCCGAACGGCGCGGGCAAGACGACCTGTTTCTATTCGGTGATGGGGCTGGTGAAACCCGATTCGGGCCGCGTGATGCTCGATGGCGATGACATCACCCATCTGCCGATGTATCGCCGCGCGATCCTGGGGCTCGGCTATCTGCCGCAAGAAACCTCGATTTTCCGCGGGCTGACGATCGAGAAGAACATTTTGACGGTGCTCGAACTGGCCGAGCCGAACCGCGATGCGCGCGAAGCCCGGCTCGATAAGCTGCTCGACGAATTCGGCCTGACCAAGCTGCGCGCGTCGCCGGCGATGGCGCTGTCGGGCGGCGAACGGCGCCGCGCCGAGATTGCCCGCGCGCTCGCCGCCGATCCCTCGATCATGCTGCTCGACGAACCGTTCGCCGGCATCGATCCGATCTCGATTGCCGATATCCGCGATCTGGTGAAGGATCTGAAGCGCCGCGGGATCGGCGTGCTGATCACCGATCACAACGTCCGCGAGACGCTCGACATCGTCGATCGCGCCTACATCATCTACGATGGCCGCGTGCTGTTCACCGGCTCGCCCGAGGAACTCGTCGCCGATACCAATGTCCGCCGGCTGTATCTGGGCGAGGGGTTCTCGCTGTGATCGCTTTCTGGCGCGTCATCCCCGCGAAAGCGGGGACCCATCTCCCGCTGCTCGACGGTGTTGCAGCCGTCGGTGATGGGTTCCCGCTTTCGCGGGAATGACGGAAGGCGTTATGTCGCTCGCGCCCCGCCTCGATCTACGGCAGACGCAATCGCTGGTGATGACGCCGCAATTGCAGCAGGCGATCAAGCTGCTGGCGCTGTCCAACCTCGAGGTCGAAGGCTTCATCGCTGAGGAGATCGAGAAGAACCCGCTGCTCGAGAGCGGCGGGGGCGACGATGACGGCGGCGCGGCCGAGCCGCAGCCCGAGACGAGCGCCGAACCGGCGGGCGCGGACGCGCTGCTCGAAAGCGGCGGCGGCGCGGGCGAGGCGGCGCTCGACGTCGATTTTACGGCCGAGAGCTTTCACCATGACAGCGCCGTCGATTCGATCGGCGGGCTCGACGGCTCGCTGGGCATGAGCGGGCTCGGCGGCGGCGGCATGGCGGGCGAGGACGGCCCCGATCTCGACGCCTTCGCCAGCGCGGGCGTAAGCCTCGCCGATCATTTGCTCGCGCAGGCCGGCGCGGTGGTCGACGGCGCGGATATGTTCATTGCCGCGCATATGATCGATCAGATCGACGAATGCGGCTATCTCACCGCGTCGCTGCTTGACATCGCCAATCGGCTCGGCGTGCCGCTGGTCCGCGTCGAGGCGATGTTGCGCGTGATCCAGACGTTCGATCCGACCGGGGTCGGCGCGCGCGATCTCGCCGAATGCCTCGCGCTCCAGGCGAAGGACGCCGATCGCTACGATCCGTGCATGGCGCGGCTGATCGACAATCTCGATCTCGTCGCGCGCGGCGATCTCGCGCGGTTGAAGCGCATCTGCGGCGTCGACGACGAGGACATGGCGGACATGATCCGTGAGCTGCGCGATTACGATCCCAGGCCCGGGTGTGCGTTCGGCGGCGAGCCGGCGCAGGCGGTGACGCCCGATGTGTTCGTCGCGCGCCGCGCCACCGGCTGGGCGATCGAGATCAATGCCGCGACGCTGCCGCGCGTGCTCGTCAACCGCAGCTATTATACCGAACTGGCAACGGGCAAGCAGGACAAGGCGTCGAAGGCGTGGCTGAGCGATTGCCTGGCCAGCGCCAACTGGCTGGTCAAGGCGCTCGATCAGCGCCAGCGCACGATCATCAAGGTGGCGAGCGAGATCGTGAAGCAGCAGGAAGCGTTTTTCCTGAAAGGCGTCGCGCATCTGAAGCCGATGACGCTCAGGCAGATCGCCGATGCGATCGAGATGCACGAATCGACCGTCAGCCGCGTCACCAGCAACAAATATCTCAGCTGCGCGCGCGGGCTATACGAGCTCAAATATTTCTTCACCAGCGCGATCCAATCGGCCGACGGCGGCGATGCGGTGTCGGCCGAGGCGGTGAAAAACGCGATCCGCGGGCTGATCGCGGGCGAGGGTGCGAAGATCCTGTCCGACGACACGTTGGTCGATCTGCTCAACGCCAAGGGCTTCGACATCGCGCGGCGGACGGTCGCCAAATACCGCGAGGCGATGGGCATCGGCAGCTCGGTGCAGCGCCGCCGGCAGAAGGCGCTCGGGGGCGCGTAAGCAGCCTTGAGCCGAGGCGAGCTGGGGTCTACGGCAGGCCGATCCAGGACAAGGGCTGAAACGTGATGAAGGACAAGGTGATCACGCTGATCGGCGGCGGCGGATTCGTCGGCCGCTATGTCGCGCAGGCGCTGCTGACGGCCGGCGCGCGCGTCCGCATCGCGCAGCGCGATCCGCGCCAGGCGTATTTCCTGCGCCCGCTCGGCGGGCTCGGCCAGACGCAGTTCGTCGCGGTCGATATTCGCAAGCCGGAGACGGTCGCGCGCGCGGTCCATGGATCGGACGGCGTGGTCAATTTGGTCGGGCTGCTGTCGGGCGATTTGCAGGGCGTGCACGTCGCCGGCGCGAAGGCGGTGGCGGAGGCGTGTGCGACGGGGGGCGTGGCTGCCTTGGTTCACGTTTCGGCGATCGGCGCCGACGCTGCGTCCGATTCGCTTTACGGCCGCACCAAGGGTGAGGGCGAGGCCGCGGTGCACGCCGCCTTTCCGGGCGCGACGATCCTGCGGCCGTCGATCATCTTCGGCCGCGAGGACCAGTTCATCAATCGTTTCGCCGGGATGATCGCCAAGGCGCCGATCGTGCCGGTGCTGCGCGCGGGCGTGAAGTTCCAGCCGGTGTTCGTCGCCGACGTGGCGCAGGCGGCGGTCGCCGCGCTCGGCGATCCGGCGCGGTTCGGCGGCAAAACCTTCGAGCTCGGCGGGCCCGACGTCATCTCGATGGGCGCGCTGCAACGCTGGATCGCCAAGGAGATCGGCCGCGATCCGGCGTTCGTCGAGCTGCCCGATGCGGTCGGCGGGATGATTGCCGGCGCGGGCTTCCTGCCCGGCGCGCCGATCACCAAGGATCAGTGGCGGATGCTTCAGCATGACAATGTGGTGAGCGACGGCGCGGACGGCTTCGCCGCGCTGGGCATCACGCCGACGCCGATGGCGAGCGTCGCGCCCGGATGGCTGGTGCGCTTTCGCCGCAACGGCCGCTTCGCCGACATGGACCGCGCCGCCTGATCGCCAAAGCGGCTGCGCGCATCATTCCCTCCCTATCGTAAAGGCTGATCGATGCCGTTGCTGATCACCGCCATCCTGCTCGGCATCGTCGAGGGGCTGACCGAATTCCTGCCCGTCTCCTCGACCGGGCATTTGATCCTTGCATCCGAATTGTTCGGTTATTCGGCCGACGAATGGGCGGTGTTCAATATCGTCATTCAATTGGGCGCGATCCTCGCGGTGATCGTGCTCTATTGGCGGACGTTCTGGGCGGTCGGGCAAGGCATGCTCAAGCGCGAGGCCGTTTCTTGGCGATTCGCGCGCAACGTGGTGGTGGCGTTCATCCCCGCGGCGGTGATCGGGCTGGCGTTGCACAGCTATATCGAGGAACTGCTCGGCGCGCCCAAGGTCGTGGCGGTGGCGCTGATCGTCGGCGGCGTCGCGATCCTCGCGCTCGAGCGGATGATCAAGAACCACGACGTCGTTGGCGTCGCCGATATCCCGATCGGCCGGGTGATCGCGATCGGCTTCATCCAGTGTCTGGCGATGATCCCCGGCGTCAGCCGATCGGGCGCGTCGATCATGGGGGCGCTGGCGCTCGGTGTCGAGCGCCGCACCGCGGCGGAGTTCAGCTTCTTCCTCGCGATTCCTACGATGCTCGGTGCCACCGCCGTCGAGCTATGGAAGAACCGCCATGTGCTGACCGGCGCGACGGTCAGCTGGGGTCTGATCGCGGTGGGCTTCGTCGTCGCGTTTCTCGTGGCGCTGGTGGTGATCCGCTGGTTCGTGGGCGTGGTCGGCAAGCACGGGTTTCAGCCGTTCGCCTGGTATCGCATCATCGCTGGCGGCGCGGCGCTGATCTGGCTAATGGGACGGTAGGTCCGAAGCGGACGTATAATAGCAATTACGATTAGTCCCACAAACCCATGAAGCGATAAGTCATCATAATAGGTAACTAATACTGTCACAAGGATTGATTTTTGCGTGACAGCGGACCTTTGAGGCCCTAAAGCTGCGCCGACCCTTTACGGAGCCGGCGATGCCGAATGACGCGATGCTCAAATTTGTCGATCGGACGCAGGCCTATCCCGCCAAACGTGCCGCCGACGCGCGCGCAGATGACTTTCGCGAGATCGCCGATCGCTACGCCGTCGTTACCGGCGAGGAACAGGCCGCGCGCTGCTCGCAATGCGGCGTGCCGTATTGTTCGGTGCATTGCCCGCTGCACAACCACATCCCCGACTGGCTGCGGCTGACCGCCGAAGGGCGGCTGCGCGAGGCCTATGAGTTGAGCAACGCCACCTCGACGATGCCCGAGATCTGCGGCCGGATCTGTCCGCAGGATCGGCTGTGCGAAGGCAATTGCGTGATTGAATTCTCCGGCCACGGCGCGGTGACGATCGGCGCGGTCGAGAAGTTCATCACCGATACCGCGTGGGAGGAAGGTTGGGTCGAGCCGCTTCAGCCCGGACCGCCGCGCGGGCAATCGGTCGGCATCGTCGGATCGGGTCCGGCGGGGCTTGCGGCGGCCGATCGGCTGCGCAGATTGGGGTATGACGTCCATGTCTATGATCGGCACGATCGCGCCGGCGGGCTGCTGACCTACGGCATCCCCGGCTTCAAGCTGGAAAAGCATGTGGTGACGCGCCGCGTTGAGCGACTGAAGGCGGGCGGCATCGTCTTCAACGAGGGCTTCGAGGTCGGCCGCGAGGCGAGCCTCGATGACCTGAGACAGCGCCATGACGCCATCCTGATCGCCACGGGCGTGTACAAATCCCGTGCCATCGCCGCACCGGGCGTCGGCAGCGGCGGCGTGGTCGAGGCGCTCGATTATCTCATCGCCTCGAACCGTAAGGGCTTCGGCGACGCCGTGCCGGCGTTCGACGACGGATCGCTCGATGCCGCCGGCAAGCGCGTGGTGGTGATCGGCGGCGGCGACACGGCGATGGACTGCGTGCGCACCGCGATCCGCCAGGGCGCGACCTCGGTCAAATGCCTCTACCGCCGCGACCGCGCCAACATGCCGGGATCGCAGCGCGAAGTCGGCAATGCCGAGGAGGAGGGTGTCGAGTTCGTGTGGCTGTCCGCGCCATCCGGATTCGACGCCGAGGATCGCGTGACCGGCGTCCGCGCGCACCGCATGCGCCTCGGCCAGCCCGACGCGTCCGGGCGACGTGCCCCCGAAGTCGATCCCGGCGGCGATTTCGTCGAAGCGGCCGATCTTGTCGTCAAGGCGCTAGGCTTCGACGCCGAGGATCTGCCGGCGCTGTTTGAATCGGAGGCCCTCGGCGTGACGCGCTGGGGCACGCTGCTGGTCGATCAGGCGATGATGACCAATCTCGACGGCGTGTTCGCCGCGGGCGACATCGTGCGCGGCGCAAGCCTGGTCGTCTGGGCGATCCGAGACGGGCAGGACGTCGCCGAAACCATGCACGCCTGGCTCAAAGCCAAGACGCTCGAAGAGCGGAAGGCGGCATGACCATGCGCGGCGAAGACCAGCGCGCGCGCCTCGCCGCCGAGGGCATGTATCGCCCTGAGTTCGAGTCCGATGCGTGCGGTGTCGGGCTCGTCGCGGCGACGGATGGCGTGGCGAGCCGACGCGTGGTGCAGTCGGCGATCGATGCGCTCAAAGCGGTGTGGCATCGCGGCGCGGTCGATGCCGATGGCAAGACCGGGGACGGCGCCGGCTTGCATGTCGATCTGCCGCACGCCTTTTTCGACGATGCGATCGCGTCGTCGGGCCATGCCGCTTTGCCCAACCGGCTGGGGGTGGGGATGATCTTCCTGCCGCGCACCGATCTCGGCGCGCAGGAAACGTGCCGTGGCATCGTCGAGACCGCGATTATCGAGGCTGGCTATACAATCTATGGCTGGCGGCAGGTGCCGGTCGACGTCTCGGTGATCGGCCAGAAAGCGCAGGCAACGCGGCCCGAGATCGAGCAGATCATGATCGCCGGTCCGCTGCCGGACGAGCAGTCGGCTGCCGAATTCGAAAAGGACCTCTATCTGATCCGCCGGCGGATCGAAAAGCGCGCGATCGCAGCGCAGATCCAGGGCTTCTACGTCTGTTCGCTGTCGTGCCGCTCGATCATCTACAAAGGCCTGTTTCTCGCCGAATCGCTGTCGGTTTTCTATCCCGACCTCTGCGACGAGCGTTTCACCAGCCGCGTCGCAATCTTCCATCAGCGTTATTCGACCAACACCTTCCCGCAATGGTGGCTGGCGCAGCCGTTCCGCTGCCTCGCGCACAATGGCGAGATCAACACGATCCGCGGCAACAAGAACTGGATGCTGAGCCACGAGATCAAGATGGCGAGCCTCGCGTTCGGCGAGCAATCGGAGGACATCAAGCCGGTGATCCCGGCGGGCGCTTCCGACACCGCCGCGCTAGACGCCGCGTTCGAGACGATCTGCCGCGCCGGCCGCGACGCGCCGACCGCCAAGCTGATGCTGGTGCCCGAGGCCTGGCACGAAGCGTCCGACATGCCGGCCGAGCATTTGGCGATGTATCGCTATCTCTCCAGCGTGATGGAGCCGTGGGACGGCCCCGCCGCGCTGGCGATGACCGATGGCCGCTGGGCGGTCGCGGGCATGGATCGCAACGCACTGCGCCCCTTGCGCTACACGCGCACCGACGACGGCTTGCTGATCGTCGGTTCGGAGACTGGGATGGTCGTCGTTCCGGAAACCTCGATCGTCGAGAAAGGCGCGCTGGGGCCGGGGCAGATGATCGCGGTCGATCTCGACGAGGGCCGCGTCTTCCACGACCGCGAGGTCAAGGACCGGATCGCGGCGGAGGCCGATTACGCCGCGATGGCGGCCGACTTTCTGACGATCGACGCGTTGCCCGTCGCGCCCGATGTGCCGGGGTGCCGCTACGATCGCGCCGAGCTCGCGCGGCGGCAGGTGGCGGCCGGACAGACGCTCGAGGACATGGAGCTGATCCTGTCGCCGATGGTCGAACAGGCCAAGGAAGCGATTGGCTCGATGGGCGACGATACGCCGCTGGCGGTGATTTCGGACAAGCCGCGGCTGATCAGCCAGTTCTTCCGCCAGAATTTCTCGCAAGTCACCAATCCGCCGATCGATTCGCTGCGCGAACGTCATGTGATGTCGCTCAAGACGCGCTTCGGCAATCTCGCCAACATCCTCGATCCAGCCGGCCAGCAAAGCCGCGTGCTGGTGCTCGAATCGCCGGTGCTCAGCTGCGCCGACTGGGATCGGCTCAAGGCGCATTTCAGCGGCTCGGCCGCGACCATCGACTGTACTTTCGATACCGGCGGCGGTCCCGAAATGCTTCGCGCCGCGATCCAGCGCATCCGCGACGAGGCCGAGCAAGCCGTTCGCCAGGGCAAGAGCGAGCTGTTCCTCACCGACGAGGCAATCGGCGAAAGCCGCGTCGGCATCGCCGGCGTGTTGGCCGCCGCCGCGGTTCATACGCATCTCGTACGCCGGGGCTTGCGCTCCTATGCCTCGATCAACGTGCGCACCGCGGAATGCCTCGATACGCATTATTACGCGGTGCTGATCGGCGTCGGCGCGACCACGGTGAACGCCTATCTCGCCGAGGCCGCGATCCTCGATCGCCAGGCGCGCGGGTTGTTCGGCGATCTGTCGGTGGAGGAGTGCCTCGCGCGGCACCGCACCGCGATCGACGAAGGGCTGCTGAAGATCATGTCGAAGATGGGGATCGCGGTGATCTCCAGCTATCGCGGCGGCTATAATTTCGAGGCGGTCGGGCTGTCGCGCAGCCTGGTCAACGATCTGTTTCCGGGGATGCCGACCAAGATTTCGGGCGAGGGCTATGCGTCGCTCCATCTGTCGGCGGCGATGCGGCACGAGGCGGCGTTCGACCGCGGCGTGGTGACACTGCCGATCGGCGGCTTCTACCGCCAGCGGCATACCGGCGAGACGCACGCTTATTCGGCGCAGCTCATGCATTTGTTGCAGACCGCGGTCGCGACCGACAGCTATTCGACCTATCTGCAATTCGCGCGCGGCGTGGCCGATCTGCCGCCGGTCTATCTGCGCGATTTGCTGCAGTTCAATTTCCCGGTCGAGGGCGTTGCGGTCGATCAGGTCGAGCCGATCACCGAAATCCGCAAGCGTTTCGTTACGCCGGGCATGTCGCTTGGCGCGCTGAGCCCGGAAGCGCACGAGACGCTGGCGATCGCGATGAACCGGATCGGCGCCAAGGCGGTGTCGGGCGAAGGCGGCGAGGACAAGGCGCGCTACACGCCCTATGACAATGGCGACAACGCCAACTCGGGGGTCAAGCAGATCGCCTCGGGCCGCTTCGGCGTGACCGCGGAATATCTGAACGCCTGCGACGAGATCGAGATCAAGGTCGCGCAAGGCGCCAAGCCCGGCGAGGGCGGGCAGTTGCCCGGTTTCAAGGTGACCGAATTCATCGCGAAGTTGCGCCACGCAACGCCGGGCGTGACGCTGATCAGCCCGCCGCCGCATCACGACATCTATTCGATCGAGGATCTGGCGCAGCTGATCTATGATCTCAAGCAGATCAATCCGCGCGCGCGGGTGTGCGTCAAGCTGGTCAGCTCGGCAGGCATCGGCACAGTCGCGGCGGGCGTCGCCAAGGCGCATGCCGACGTGATCCTGGTCGCCGGCCATGTCGGCGGCACTGGCGCGTCCCCGCAGACCAGCATCAAATATGCCGGCACGCCGTGGGAAATGGGCTTGAGCGAGGTCAATCAGACACTGACGCTCAACGGCCTGCGCGGGCGAATCAAGCTGCGCACCGACGGCGGGCTCAAGACCGGGCGGGACATCGTCATCGCCGCGATCCTCGGCGCCGAGGAATTCGGCATCGGCACGCTAAGCCTTGTCGCGATGGGCTGCATCATGGTGCGGCAATGTCATTCGAACACCTGCCCGGTCGGTGTCTGCACGCAGGACGAAAAGTTGCGCGCCAAGTTCTCCGGATCACCGGAAAAGGTCATCAACCTGATGACCTTCATAGCCGAAGAGGTCCGCGACATCCTCGCGCGGCTCGGCGTCAAGAGCCTCGACGAGGTGATCGGTCGCACCGAATTGCTCCGCCAGGTCAGCCGCGGGGCCGAGCATCTCGACGATCTCGATCTCAACCCGATTCTCGCCAAGGTCGATGCCGATGATGATCAGCGCCGCTTCTCGTTGAAGACGTGGCGCAACGAAGTCCCCGACAGCCTCGACGCGCAGATCATCAAGGATGCCGCCGCGGTGTTCTCGCGCGGCGAAAAGATGCAGCTGACTTATTCGGTGCGCAACACGCACCGTGCGGTCGGCACGCGGCTGTCGAGCGAGATCACGCGCACGATCGGCATGTCGAAGCTTGCCGACGGGCACGTCACGGTGCGACTGCGCGGATCGGCGGGGCAGAGCCTCGGCGCGTTTCTGTGCAAGGGCGTGACGCTCGAAGTGTTCGGCGACGCCAACGATTATGTCGGCAAGGGGCTGTCGGGCGGGATCATCGTCGTGCGCCCGGTGGTATCGTCGCCGCTCGCCAGCCAGGACAATACGATCATCGGCAATACCGTGCTCTACGGCGCGACGGCGGGCGCGCTCTATGCCGCGGGTCGCGCCGGCGAGCGCTTCGCGGTGCGCAATTCGGGTGCGAGCGTTGTCGTCGAGGGCTGCGGCGCCAACGGCTGCGAATATATGACCGGCGGGATTGCTGTGGTGCTGGGGCAGATCGGCGCGAATTTCGGCGCCGGTATGACCGGCGGGATGGCGTTCGTCTATGACGCGGACGACAGCTTCGCGCGGAAGGCCAACCCCGACAGCATCGTCTGGCAGCGTCTGGCTTCGACGCATTGGGAGGCGGTGCTGCACAATCTGGTTCGCGCGCATGCCAAGGCGACCGACAGCAAATGGGCAGCCGGCCTGCTCGACGATTGGGACCGCGTGCGCAGCCGCTTTTGGCAAGTCGTGCCCAAGGAAATGCTCAGCCGCCTTCCCCAACCGCTCGACGATTCAGAGGCATTGGAAGCCGCCGAGTAACAGGCCCTTTGCGCTTCGCCATATGCTGACGTAACAGCGTCGCCATGTGGCAGCTCTATCAATTCCCGCTCTGTCCCTTCTCACGCAAGGTCCGGCTGCTGCTCGGCGAAAAGGGCGTCGGTTACGATCTGGTACGCGAATCGCCCTGGGCGCGGCGCGACGAGTTCGTCGATATGAACCCTGCCGGGCAGACGCCGGTCATTACCGACCCCGCGCGCGGGCTGCTGTTGATCGATTCGATGGCGATCTGCGAATATTTCGAAGAAACCATCGAAAAGGCGGCGATGATCAACGGCACCGCCGCCAATCGCGCCGAGATTCGCCGGCTGGTCACTTGGTTCGACACGCAATTCTATCAGGACGTCACCGCGCCGTTACTCCACGAACGGATGGTCAAGCGGCTCGTCCACCGCGCCGCGCCCGACGCCAAGGCGCTGCGCGAGGCGATGAAGGCGGCCGATCGCCACCTCGATTATACCGATTACCTGCTTGATCATCGCAATTGGCTGGCCGGTGCGACGATGAGCCTGGCCGATCTTGCCGCCGCCGCGCAGATCTCGGTCGCCGATTATCTCGGCGGGATCGACTGGAAGGGCCATGAGCAGACCGCCAGCTGGTACGGCGGATTCAAGAGCCGTCCGAGCTTCCAGCCCTTGCTGTCAGAGCGGATGGAAGTGATCGGCCCGCCCAAACATTACGCCAATCACGATTTCTGAGCGACGCGGTCTTTTCGAGGCAAGCCGCTGATCAAGCCGTGACGATCAGCCTTCGAGGCTTTTCGACGCTTGCTCGAACATATCCTTCGACAACCCCGGCGCGCTGACGATCCGTTCGAGCTCGGCGCGCATCGTCGCTGCCCGCGCTTCGTCGAACCGGCGCCAGCGGCCGAGCGGCGGCAGCAGCTTGGCAGCGGTCTGCGGGTTCAGCCGATCGAGCGCGAGCAATTGATCGGCGACGAAGCGATAACCGCCCCCCGATGCCGCATGGAACGCGCGCTGATTGACGCTGAACGCGCCGACCAGCGAGCGTGCGCGATTGGGGTTGGCCAGCGTGAAATCGGCATGGCGCGCTAGCTCCTCGACCGCCTGTGGCGTATCGGCGCGAGTCGATAGCGCCTGCGTGGAAAACCATTTGTCGAGGACCAGCGGATTGTCCGAATAACGATTGTAGAAGATGTCGAGCGCGGCGATGCGCAGATCGGAGTCGCCGTTGACCAGCGTCGTCAGCGCGGCTTGGCGATCGGTCATATTGTCGCATGTCTCAAATTGCGCAAAGGCGCGCTTTGCCGCGTCGTCCGGATCGCCGGCGGCGAGATAACCGAGCGCGACATTCTTCAGCCGGCGGACCCCCTTGGCGTCGGGGCTGTATTGATAAGCCGCATCGGCGCCCGCTTCATAGGCCGCGTGCCATTCGCCGGCGAGCGCGCGGGCGAGATCGCGGCGCAGCGCCTCGCGCACCGCGAAGATGCGATCTGGATCGACCACCGCCATCTGATCGCCGATGAAACTGTCCGACGGCAGCAGCACCGCCTCGGCTACGAACGCAGGATCGAGGTCGCCGTCGGTCAGCGTCTGGCGCACCGCCTCAATGACGGCGGCGTGATCGGCGCGTCCATGGCCGGCGGCGCCGACCAGCGTATCGAGCATCAGTTGCTGCATCGCTTCATAGCGCGCGGACGGATCGTCATCATGCGCCGAAAGGAAGGCGAGATCGGCCGGCGAGCGATTGGTCTCGACGATCACCGGCGCGGAAAAGCCGCGGTTGATCGACAGCACGGGCCGTTCGGAAACGCCCTCGAAGACGAGTTCCTCGGTCGCCTGCGTCAGCATCACCATTTGCTCGGGGGCGAGCGCCGCCGCGCTGTCGCGGCCGAACAGCTTGAGCCGCAGCGGCAGCACCATCGGTTGCTTGGTCGGCTGACCCGGCGTTGCGGGCACGGTCTGCGTCAGCGTCAGTGTGGCGCGATCGCTATCCGCCTCGTGCGTCAGCGTCGCGGCGACGCGCGGCGTGCCGGCCTGGCTGTACCACAAACGGAACTGCGCGAGATCGATCCCGCCGCCGTCTTCCATGCAGGCGACGAAATCCTCGCAGGTCGCCGCGGTGCCGTCGAAGCGGTCGAAATAGCGATCGGTGCCGGCGCGAAAACGCGCGGCGCCCAGCATCGTCGCCATCATGCGGATGACTTCGGCGCCCTTGTTGTAGATCGTCGCGGTGTAGAAGTTGGAGATTTCGAGATAGGCGTCGGGGCGGATCGGATGCGCCAGCGGGCCGGCGTCCTCCGGAAACTGCGCGGCGCGCAGCGACCGCACATCCTCGATCCGCTTGACCGCGGCCGAGCCCTGATCGGCCGAAAAGCTCTGATCGCGGTAGACGGTGAAGCCTTCCTTGAGGGAAAGCTGGAACCAGTCGCGGCAGGTGACGCGATCGCCCGACCAATTGTGGAAATATTCATGCGCGACGACCGCGGCGATCGCATCGAAATCGTAATCGGTCGCGGTGTCGGGATCGGCGAGGATGTAGCGGCTGTTGAAGATGTTCAGCCCCTTGTTCTCCATCGCGCCGAAATTGAAATCATCGACCGCGACGATGTTGAACACGTCGAGATCATATTCGCGGCCATAGGTCTGTTCGTCCCACGCCATCGCCGTCTTGAGCGCCTTGAGCGCGTGATCGGTCTTGGCGAGATCGGCGGCGCGCACCCAGATCGCCAATTGCACCGCGCGCCCCGACATCGTCGTGAAGCTGGCGCGATTGGGCTGCAGATCGGCGGCGACGAGCGCGAACAGATAGCTCGGCTTGGGAAAGGGATCGTTCCATTCGGCCCAGTGCCGGCCACCCTCCAGATCGCCCGCGCCGATCGGATCGCCGTTCGCCAGCAGCACCGGATAGCGCGCCTTGTCGGCGGTCATCCGCACCTTGTAGCGCGTCAGCACGTCGGGCCGATCGGGGAAATAGGTTATGCGGCGGAAGCCTTCGGCCTCGCACTGCGTGCACAGCAGACCGCCCGAGGCATAAAGGCCCATCAATTGCGTGTTGCGATCGGGCGCGATCTCGACTTCGGTTTCCACCGTGTGGGTGCTCCCGCCGAGCGGAATGACGAGTTGATCGTCGTCGATCCGCCAATCGTTGACGGCAACGCCATCGACCGTAACCGATAGCAGGCGTTGCCCCGCGCCATCGAGCCGCAGCGGGCGATCGTGCGCGCCGTTCCGCGTCACCGACAGCGTCGCGCGGATTTTTGTCGTTTGTGCATCGAGATCGAAATCGAGCGCGAGATTGGGGACTTGCCAGTCGGGGGCGCGATAATCCTCGCGGCGCGTGACGGCGGGCAGGGCGGGCGCGTTCTGAATGTCGAGCATGGTGGTTACCTATAGATTGGGCATCTAAACGCACCAGCGAAATTGGCGTTGCCGGCCCGCGTGACGCTCAGTGGCCGCGGCACCCCAGCGCCTCGATGATGTCGTCGATCCGCGCGGGATCGCCGGCGGCGATGACTTCGCCCTTGCTGGCGGCGGTCAGCGGTTCGCCTTGCCAATCGCACATCCGCCCGCCGGCGCCTTCGACAATCGGGACGAGCGCGGCGAAATCGTGGATCTTCAGCCCGGCCTCGACGACGATGTCGAGATGCCCGGAGGCGAGGCAGCCGTAATTATAGCAATCGCCGCCCAGCACCGTCGATCGCACACCCGCGTCGAGATGCTCGAAGGCGTGAAGCTGGCCGTCGTCGAACAGCGCCGGCGAGGTCGTCGCGAGCAGCGCCCCGCCGAGGTCACGGCAGCGCCGCGTCGTCGCGGGCGCACCGTTGAACAGGCTTTCGCGACCGACCTCGCCGAGCCAGCGTTCGCGCAGGATCGGCTGATCGATCACCCCGAGCATCGGCCAGCCTTCGATCATCAGCGCGATCAGCGTGCCGAAGATCGGCCGCCCGGAAATGAACGCACGGGTGCCGTCGATCGGATCGAGCACCCAGTCGCGGTCGCTGGTCCCTTCGTGGATGCCGAATTCCTCGCCGATGATGCCGTCATCGGGGCGTTCGGTTCGGATCAGATCGCGCATCGCGCGCTCCGCCGCGCGATCGGCGAGCGTCACCGGCGATTGATCGGGCTTGGTCTCCAAGCCGTGATCGGCGCGGAAATAGGGGCGGATCGCCACGCCGGCGGCATCGGCGAGGCGGCCGGCGAAATCGATGTCGGAAGGGGAAACGCGCATCAGCGTCGCCTAGCGCGAGATGCGCGTTGCCGCCAGACCCGACGCCGATGGACGGCGGCGCGGCTTGCGCGTAGCGTTCGCATCGTCATCCAATCGAGGAGCTTCACCGATGCGTTTGCCGATGCTTGCCGCCACCGTCGCCCTGTTGCTCGCCGCGCCCGCCGCCGCCGCGCTCAAGACCGGCGTCGCCGCACCCGATTTCACCACGCGCGGCGCAATCGCCGGCAAGGTGTTCACGCTCCATCTCGCCGATCAGCTCAAGAAGGGGCCGGTGGTGCTGTATTTCTTTCCCGCCGCCTTCACCTCGGGCTGCAACGCCGAGGCGCATGCCTTTGCCGAGCAGATCGATGCGTTCAAGCAAGCCGGTGCGACGGTGATCGGCATGTCGGCCGATACCGTGCCGGTGCTCGCCGATTTCTCGACACAGAAATGCGCAGGCAAGTTCGCTGTGGCGAGCGCGGGGCCGCGCGTCGTCGCGCAATATGACGTCGATTACGGCAAGCTCGTGCCGATCAACGGCGCCGCGCCCCGCCAGATCACCACGCGCACCAGCTATGTGATCGCGCCTGATGGCCGGATCGTCTACGCGCACAGCGATCCCGATCCGGAAAGCCATATCAGCGGCAGCTTGGCGGCGGTGCGCGCGCTGACCCACCGTCATTGACGCAAGCGGGCCCGCCGGACGCAGTCACCGGATATTAGCAGTTGTGGATTATTGTTAACGTCGATCAAGATGTGGTTGCGCATCACGCGGCGTTTCGCCAATCGTGCGGCGTGATTGTGGGACGGGCGGAGAGGACATGGCTGGGGGTGATCCGGCAGGAACGATGATAACCCGGGAGGCGTCGAGACGATTGTTCTCGCGCATCGGCGGGTTCCTGTCCGATCATCAATTGCCGCCGACGCCGGCCAATTACGCGCTGGCCTATCGCGTCGTCGCCGATCCGCAAGGGCCGCTTGCGGTCGCCGTTGCCGAGCTGATCGACGGCGGCGTGCGGCTGACGCAGGCCGCACTTGAATCGCTCGGCGGCGATATCGGCGACGCAGACGATTCCGCCCGGCAGCTTGCCGCCTCGCAGACGTTGGTGGCGCAGACCCAGGCGCAGGTCGAGGGGTTCGAATCGATGGTCGCGTCGATGCGCGCCGAAACCGCCGATTTCGGTGACAATCTGGCCGCCGGCGCCAATGCTATCCGCGCGACCCGCGATAGCGTGCGGATCGACGAAATGGTCGATATCGCCGGCGCCATGGTGAAGCGCGTGCGAACGGCGGAGCAACGCCTCCAAGCCGCGACCAACGAGGCCAGCGAACTGCGCCAGAAATTGCAGGAGGCGCGTGACAATGCCCGCCGCGATGCGCTCACCGGCCTGTCCAACCGCCGCGCGCTCGAGGAAAGCTATGCCGCGGCGAGCGCATCGGGCGAGCCGCTGTGCCTCGCGGTCTGCGATGTGGATTGCTTCAAGGCGTTCAATGACAGTTTCGGTCACTTGGTAGGGGACCGCGTGCTCAAGGCAATCGCCGATATCCTGGGGGACAGCTGCGCCGGGCATCTGGTGTCGCGCTATGGCGGCGAGGAATTCGCCGTGCTGTTTTCGGGCGTACCGCTCAACGACGCGATCGACACGCTGGACGCCGCGCGCATGGCGGTCGCTGCCAAGCGTTACCGTGTGCGCGAAACCAACGCCCCGATCGGCGAGATCACCTTTTCGGCCGGCATCACCGCCGCCGCGCCGCGCGAGCCGCTCGGCGATCTGTTCGCGCGCGCCGATCGGCTGCTCTACGCCGCCAAGGCCGATGGACGGAATTGCCTGAAGGCGGGTTGACGCCATCTTTCGGTAAATTCTACCGGGCCGATCTGGCGGTAAATCCCAACTCCTGATAGCCGTCCGGATTGGCCTGTTATAAATCAAGTACTTACGATTTTGGCACGCTCTCTGCAAAGCTGTTGGCATCGACGATCGGATGGTCCGATCCGCCGATTTTCACAAGGAGACGTTCCAATGTCCGTCAATTTCGCTTCCGCCCAGCGTGTCGCTTTCTCGTTCGCCGCCGCGCTGATGTTCGCTGCCGTTCTGGTCAGCGCCGCCGTTCCCGTCGTGCCGATCGCCTGATCCCGCACCTTTCTTAGAGAAAGGATCGTCGTCATGATCCGCAGTTTCGCTTTCGGCATCGCCGCCTTCGCCACCACCGCGCTGCTTCTGATCGGGCAGAACGCCGCGCTCGGTATCGGGATGTTCGGCTGAGCCTTACGCCGGCCGGAGCAGCGCTCCGGCCCCCGGCGGCCGCGCCGCATCGCCGCGCGAATAGGTGCCGATCAGCAGCCCCGCCGCCAATACATGCCCGCTCATCGCCTTGATCAACGCCGATCGCCGCGGCGTCTCGCCGGGATCGGCGGCGCCGTCGTCGAGCGCGAACAACTGGAAGACATAACGGTGCTCGCCGTGTCCGGTCGGCGGATCGGGCGGCAGCCAGCCTTCGCGCAGGAACGAATTACGGCCGACATCGCGTCCGTCCGCAGCCCCGGCGCCGTCGGCAACGATCGCGCCTTCGGCCAGGCGGCGTTCGCCCGGCGGCAAATCCCACAGGATCGCATGGACCAGCGGCGCGGGGGCCGGCGCGTCGGCATCCTCGACCAACAGCGCGATCGTGGCGGTCGCTTCGGGAACATTGCCCCAGACGAGCGGCGGCGAGACGCCGGCGCCGTCGGCGGTGAACCGCGGCGGCAACCGCGCCTCATGCGCGAAGGCGGGGCTCATCAATTCGATCGGATCGAATCGGCCGCCCAGCGCCGGCTGGACGATCGCCAGCTTGTCACCGCCGGCGCGCATTCCTTTCATCGCCGCGCCCAACCAGCGCGGGACGTGTTCCAGCATCGTCTTTGTCCTTATCGTGGCCGCGCTCTTATACCGCGCTTTCAGGCGCTGGGGCAGCCCCCGTCGCGCATTTCGGCTTTATCGGCCGCGACATACCAGCGCGATTGATCGTGCATGGCGGCGGCGTCGTGATAGCAAAGCTGGCCTTGGCCGCCATCGGGGGCGATCAGGATCGTCCAGTTATGATCGCCGCAATTGTGCGTTTCGCACCCCCAGGCGGCGAGTTTTCCGCCGATCGCGGCGATCGGCGCGCCCGGCCCGTCACCCGCCAGCACGAGCGCGCGAACGGCCGGCCCCGGGGCAAGCGTATCGACGACGTGCGTCACCGCGGGGTTCGCCAGGAACGTCACGCCATCGACGGCGTCGAAGGGATATTTGCCGATATAGCCGGATAGCGATTCACGCACCGCCGGGATTGCGACGGCCGCGGGGGTCGCAACGGCGATGGGCGAGGCCGAAGCCGCCGGGGCTGAAACGCTTTCATTGCCATCCGATCCGGCCGGGTGACAGCCGGCCGTCATCGCCAAGACGGCGATCGTCGCGGCCCGCCGCATCTCAGCGATCATCGGCCAGCGCTTGCGCCAGCAAGTCGCGCACCGCGGCCAAGTCGGCAGGCGCCGATGGTCCGACGGCGCTTGCCGGCGACGGCTTCGCGCCATCGAGCAATTTCTGCACGCCGCGGATCGTATAGCCGTCGCGGTTGAGCAGGGTGTGGATGCGGTGCACCAAGGCGACATCATCAGGCCGATAATAACGGCGGTTGCCGGCGCGCTTCAGCGGGCGCAATTGCGCAAAACGCGTTTCCCAATAGCGCAGGACATGCTGGGGCAAGCCGGTCTCGCCGGCGACTTCGCCGATCGTGCGGAATGCGCTGGCGGCCTTTTCGGGAACGCCGGCCGCCAACGCCGTTATCCTGCGCGGACGATGCGATCGCGCATCATCTGGCTGGCGCGAAACGTCAGCACCCGGCGCGGCGCGATCGGCACTTCGACGCCGGTCTTGGGATTGCGGCCGATTCGCTCGCCCTTGTCGCGCAGCACGAAGGTGCCGAAGCCGGAGATTTTGACGTTCTCGCCGCGCGACAGCGCCTCGCACATATGATCGAGAATCTTCTCGACCAGCGTCGCCGATTCGGCGCGCGACAGCCCGACTTTGCGGTGGAGCGATTCGGCCAGATCGGCCCTGGTCAGTGTACCGGCGGTTGCCATGCGAAAGCCCTTCCCTGTTCTCGCGTCGAATAATGTAACACGCTGGCCAGCCAACGGGAATGGCCTTTGTGTCAGATGTATTGCCATGGACGACGCGCCGGTTTCAGAACCGCAACGCCGCCGCCCCCCAGGTGAAGCCGCCGCCCATCGCTTCGAGCACGACGACATCGCCTTGCTTGATGCGCCCGTCGCGCACCGCGGTGTCGAGCGCGAGCGGCACCGAGGCGGCCGAGGTATTGGCGTGACGATCCACCGTCACGATGACGCGGCCGGGCTCAAGCCCGAGCTTGCGCGCCGTCGCGTCGAGGATGCGGGCATTGGCCTGATGCGGCACCACCCAATCGACCTCGTCGATCGCCAGTCCCGCGACATCGAGCGTCTCGGTCATCACCGCGGCGAGATTGACCACGGCGTGGCGGAACACTTCGCGCCCCTTCATCCGCAATTTGCCGACGGTGCCGGTGGTCGACGGCCCGCCATCGACATAGAGCAAGTCGTTGTGGCGCCCATCGGCGTGGAGCCGCGTCGCGAGGATGCCGCGGCCGGTCGCTTCCTCGCTGTCCTGCGCCTCGAGCACGACCGCGCCGGCGCCGTCGCCGAACAGCACGCAGGTGCCGCGATCCTCCCAGTCGAGCAGGCGGGTGAACGTCTCTGCGCCGATCACCAGCGCGCGCTTGGCAGCGCTGGCGCGGATCATGCTGTCGGCGACCTGCAGCGCGTAGAGAAAGCCCGAGCAGACCGCGGCAACATCGAAGGCGACGCAATCGTCGATGCCGAGCATCGCCTGCACCTTGGTCGCCGACGAGGGGAAGGTCTGATCGGGCGTCGCGGTGGCGAGCACGATCAGGTCGATCGTCGCTGCCTCGGCGCCGGCCGCGGCGAGCGCGGCCCGGGCAGCGTCGGCGGCGAGCGTCGCGGTGGTTTCATCGGGCCCGGCGATGTGGCGAAAGCGGATGCCGGTGCGCTCGACGATCCATTCGTCGGACGTATCCACGGTCTCGGCCAGTTCGGCGTTCGACACGCGGCGCGCCGGTAGCGCCGATCCGGTGCCCGTAATCACCGCGCGAATCATGCCGCTGCCGCCTCGATATTGCCGAGATCGTCGATGATTCGCTGCGTCAGCTGATCGCGCACCATCTTCGCCGCCGCGCCGATCGCGGTTGCCACGCCGAGTTCGGTCGCGCCGCCGTGGCTTTTGACGACCAGCCCGTTGAGCCCCAGAAACACCGCGCCGTTGTGGTTGTTGGGATCGAGATGATGCCGCAGCAATTCGGTCGCCGGGCGCGAGATCAGGAAGCCGAGCTTCGAGCGGACCGAGCTGCTGAACGCGCGCTTGAGCAGATCGGCGACGAAGCGCGCGGTGCCCTCCGCGGTCTTCAGCGCGATATTGCCCGAAAAGCCGTCGCACACGATCACGTCGACGTCACCGCGCGACAGCCGGTCGCCCTCGATGAAGCCGGTGAAGTCCATTGGTAGATGCTTGGCGTCCCGCAATGTCGCCGCGGCATCGCGGATGATGTCGGTGCCCTTCTGGTCCTCGGTGCCGATGTTGAGCAGCGCGACGCGCGGGCGATCGAGGTCCATCGTCGTGCGCGCATAAGCGGCGCCCATCACCGCGAATTGCGTGAGGTTGCGCGCATCGCATTCGGTGTTGGCGCCGAGATCGAGCACCACCACATCATTCTCGCCGAGCGTCGGCAGCAGCGCGGCGAGCGCGGGGCGATCGATGCCGGGCATGGTGCGCAGCGACAGCTTGGCCATCGCCATCAGCGCGCCCGTGTTGCCCGACGAGACGGCAGCGCCGGCGCGGCCCTGTTTGACCATGTCGATCGCGACGCCCATCGATGTCGTCTTGGCGCGGCGGATCGCCTGGCTCGGCTTGTCGCTCGGCCCGACGACATCGGGCGCGTGGACGATTTCCGAATGCGCAGTGAGATTGGGGTGCGCTTTCAGCCCGTCGGCGATCTTCGATTCGTCGCCGACGAGGATGAACCGCATGCCTTCGAAACGGCGCCGCGCACGCGCAACGCCAGCGAGCATCACCTCCAGCCCCTTGTCACCGCCCATTGCGTCGACGGCGATTCGGGAACTGTCTGGCACGCGCGCTGGTCTCCGTTTCGACGGTTGGCTCAGCCTTCGACCGAGACGATCTCGCGGCCGTTATAATGGCCGCACGAGCCGCACAGGTTATGCGGGCGCTTGAGCTCGCCGCAATTCGGGCACTCCTGGAACGCCGCAACGCTCAGCGAATCGTGCGACCGGCGCATGCCGCGCTTGGAGGGCGTAGTCTTTCTTTTGGGGACGGCCATTTCGGCACCTTGTCTAAAAGTCTAAATCTGGATCAGGACCGCGATAGGCCCGGCTGGCGGCGGAGGCAACCGTGGCCCGGGGGCCGCGGAAGGCGCCAGCGGCCGGACACATCGCGAAGCGTGGCGCTATAGCGGTTTCGTGCGGCGTTGCAACCCGTGCGGCGGCATGCGACGACGCGGCGCGCCGATGGTCGGCGAGGGAGGCGCGCATGGGACTGGTCGAACTGCCGATTACGCTGACGACCGCGGGCGCCGCGGCGATCATCAATGTCTGGCTGGCGATGCGGGTCGGTGCGGTCCGCCGCGCCGCCGGCGTCAGCATCGGCGACGGCGGCGACGCCGGCCTGATCGCGCGAATGCGTGCGCAGGCCAATTTCGTCGAATATGCGCCCTTCATCCTGATCCTGATCGGCCTGATCGAACTGGCGCAGGGCCCCTCGACCTGGCTGTGGCTCGCGGCGGCCGCGTTTCTGCTCTCGCGAATCGCCCATCCGCTGGGGATGGACGGGGTGCGCTATTGCCGGATGGTCGGCACGCTGGTGACGATGCTGCTGATGCTCGGCCTCGCGATCTACGCGGTCCTGCTGCCGTTCGGGCTTGGCTATGCCAGGCCGTCCAGCGCGCCGATCGAGCTGGCCCCGTCGCAGGGTTAGCGCGCCAGCGCGGCGTCGCCGACGAACGGATTGTGGCGGCGTTCGTGCGCAAACGTGCTCGTCGGGCCGTGGCCGGGAATGAATGCGGTGTCGTCGCCGAGCGGCCACAGCTTGGTCGCGACCGAGGTCAGCAACGCCTGGTGATCGCCGAGCGGAAAATCGGTGCGGCCGATCGATCCGGCGAACAGCACGTCGCCGACCAGCGCGAGCTTCGACTCGGGGTGATGGAAAATGACGTGCCCCGGCGTGTGCCCGGGCGTGTGATAAACATCGAAGCGGAGATCGCCGACGCTCACCGTGTCGCCATCGACCAGCCAGCGGTCGGGCTCGAACACGACGCCGCGAATGCCATATTGCCGGCCATCCTCGTCCAGCCGCGCGATCCAGAAACGGTCCGCTTCGTGCGGTCCCTCGATCGGCACGCCAAGGTCCTTCGCCAGCGTGCCGGCCTCGCCGCAATGATCGATATGGCCATGCGTGAGGATGATCTTCTCGATCGTCACGCCGTGTTGCGCGGCGGCCGCCTTGAGCTTGGGCAGATCGCCGCCGGGATCGACGAACGCGCCGCGCATCGTGGCGGTGCACCAGATCAGCGAGCAATTCTGCTGGAGCGGCGTGACCGGCACGATGGCGGCCCTGAGCGGTGGGTTCGGCATGGCGGCTGAAATAGGCGGCGCGTGCGCGAGCGGCAAGCTGGGGCTTGCTCTTCCAGCCCCGCCGGTTGCATCTGGCGCTTAGCTCATGCTCGCCGACACGCCTCCTCCCTTCGTCCTGCTCGACGACGCCGGCCCCGGCGGCGCCCCGGCGCGGCTGTACCGGGCGCCAGTGCGCGTGATCGAGGCGCATCGGCCCGGCGAGATCGGCGCGCTGCTCGCCGAACTGCGCACCGCGCGCGCCGCCGGTCTCCACGCCGCCGGCTTCCTCGCCTATGAAGCCGGCCCGGGAATCGAGCCGCGGCTCGCTGCCGCGGACGCCGCGACACCGCTCGCCTGGTTCGGCCTGTTCGACCGTTACGAGACGATCGCGCCCGACGACGTCGCCGCGTTGCTGCCCGATCCGGCCGGCGCCTGGGCGGGGCCACCCGCACCGGCGATCGACCGCGCCCGATACGACGCCCGCTTTGCCCGGGTGCTCGCGCTGATCGCCGCGGGCGACATCTATCAGGCCAATCTCACCTTCCCCGCCGACGTCGCCTTCGCCGGCGATCCGCTGGCGCTTTATGCGCGGCTGCGTGAGCGATCGCGGGCGTCCTATGGCGCGATCGTGCATACCGGGCGCGCGCTGCTGCTGTCGCTGTCGCCCGAGCTGTTCTTTCGCCTCGACGGCGCGCACTTGCTCGCTCGGCCGATGAAGGGCACCGCCGTTCGCGCCGTAACCGCCGACGAGGACCGCGCCGCCGCGCTGCGGCTCGCCGGCGATCCCAAGCAGCGCGCCGAGAATCTGATGATCGTCGATCTGCTGCGCAACGACCTGAGCCGAGTCGCCGCGCCCGGCAGCGTCGCCGCGCCGCGGCTGTTCGCGGTCGAAAGCTATCCGACGATCCATCAGATGGTGTCCGACGTCACCGCCGATCTTGCCGCGGGTCGCGATGCCATTGACGTGATCGAAGCGCTGTTCCCGTGCGGATCGATCACCGGCGCACCGAAAATCCGCGCGAGCGAAGTGATCGGCGAGGTGGAACAGGCCCCGCGCGGCATCTACACCGGCGCGATCGGCCGGATCGACGCGAGCGGCGACGCCGCGTTCAACGTGGCGATTCGCACGCTGACGATTCGCGGCGAGGGCGCGGCGACGCTCGGGCTCGGCTCGGGGATCGTCGCCGATTCGTTGAGCGGCGAGGAATGGGCCGAATGCCTCGCCAAGGGCGCGTTTGTCACCGCCGGGCAGCGGCCGTTCGATCTCATTGAAACCATGGCATTCGATCCGTTGACCGGCATCGCCTTGCTCGACCGGCATCTGGCGCGGATGAAGGACAGCGCCGCCGCGTTCGGCTTTCCATTCGATCGCCACGCGGTGCGCAACGAGCTTCAGGCGGCGACCTTCCGCTTGCGCCGGCCGCAGCGGATCCGGCTGCTGCTGGCGCCATCGGGCGCGATCACCATCCACGCGTCGCCGCCGCCCGCCCCGTGCGACGCGCCTGTGACCGTCGCGCTCGTCCCCTTGCCGGTCGCCGCCAGCGATTTCCGCCTGCGCCACAAGACCAGCAACCGCGGCTTTTATGACGACGCGCGGCGCGCAAGCGGCGCGTTCGAAGTGGTCTTTGCCGACGCCCAAGGCTTTCTGACCGAGGGCAGCTTCACCACCCTGTTCGTCGAGCGCGCAGGCCGGCTCGTCACGCCGCCGCTGTCACGCGGGTTGTTGCCCGGCGTGTTGCGCGCCGATTTTATCGCCGCCGGCCGTGCGATCGAGGGCGATCTGACGCCCGACGACCTTCGCGACGGCTTTTTTATCGGCAATGCGCTGCGCGGACTCATTCCCGCTGTTGCAGTTGCGAACACGGGCGGTTTATAGCGCGCGGCGCTCCCCCTCAAGGACAGGCGCTCAACCATGCAGACATCCGCCGCGCTCGGCCGCATCCAGCCGTCGCCCACGCTCGCGATCACCTCGCGCGTGATGGAGTTGAAACGTGCCGGCGTCGACGTCATCGGCCTGGGCGCGGGCGAGCCCGATTTCGACACGCCTGATTTCATCAAGGACGCCGCGATCGAGGCGATCCGCGCGGGCAAGACCAAATACACCAATGTCGACGGCACGCCCGAGCTGAAGGACGCGATCGTCGCCAAGTTCAAGCGCGACAACGGGCTCGATTTCAGCCCGGCCGAAATCACCGTCAACGTCGGCGGCAAGCACACGCTGTTCAATGCGATCGTCGCGACGGTCGAGGCTGGCGACGAAGTGATCGTGCCGGCGCCTTATTGGGTGAGCTATCCCGACGTCGTCCAGTTCGCCGGCGGCACGCCCGTGTTCGTCGCGGCCGGCGCCGATCAGGGCTACAAGCTGCTGCCCGAGCAGCTCGACGCGGCGATCACGCCGCGAACCAAGTGGCTGGTGCTGAATTCACCCTCGAACCCGACCGGCGCGGCCTATACCGCTGACGAACTGAAAGCGCTCGGCGCGGTGCTCGAGCGGCATCCGCACGTCTGGGTGATGGCCGACGATATGTACGAGCATATCGTCTATGACGGCTTCGATTTCACCACGATCGCGCAGGTCTGCCCGTCGCTGCGCGAGCGGACGCTGACGGTCAACGGCTGTTCCAAGGCCTATGCGATGACCGGCTGGCGGATCGGTTTCGCCGGCGGCCCGGCATGGCTGATCAAGGCGATTTCCAAGCTGCAATCGCAATCGACCTCGAACCCCTGCTCGATCGCGCAGGCCGCCGCGGTCGCCGCGTTGACCGGCGATCAGGCATTCCTGAAAGACCGCGCCGCCGCTTTCCAATCGCGCCGCGATCTCGTCGTCTCGATGCTCAATCAGGTGAATGGCATGAGCTGCCCGCGGCCCGAAGGCGCATTCTACGTCTATCCTGAATTCGCCGGGCTGATCGGCAAGACGACGCCATCCGGCAGCGTGATTGCCGACGATTCGGCGCTGGTCGCCTATCTGCTCGACGACGCCAGGGTCGCGGCGGTGCCGGGTGTCGCATTCGGCCTATCGCCTGCCATGCGGATCAGTTACGCGACCTCCGAAGGATTGCTCGCCGAGGCCTGCGAGCGAATCCAGACGGCCTGTGCTGCGCTTCGATGAACGAGCCGGCCAGCCGCCGTTAACACGGCCGATAGTAATTCTTGTCTTGTCCTCGGATCGGTCGCTTCCGATCTGTGGGCTGACGTTGTCGCCGTAACCGCCCTGTTTCGAGGCGGCGCGGCCCTCAAGGACCAATGGTATGCGCACGCTTTTCAAATCGGGTTTCTTCTGGCAGTTCCTAGGCGGTTTCGCGCTCGGCGCGATCGGCGTCGTCAGCCTGCATCCCGGCGCGATTGCGCATAACATCGGCCATCACGCAGCGGCGCCCGCAACAACCCAATCCTGAGCGCTGCTCAGCGCAGGTTCATCGGGCTAACGCTATTCCTGTCGCCGAATGACGTATGGCCCGCACGGCCGACCGCAAAGCGAGGGATTACATGACCCGTTTGATCATTGCCGCCGCCGGCCTTGGCGGGCTTGCCGCGATTGCGCTGACCACCGGCATCGCCAATGCCGAGCATGCCGTGCCGATACCGATGCCGGCGCATGATGTGCCCGCGGCCGCCCGCACGCAGACGGCGGTTCTCGCCGGCGGCTGCTTCTGGGGCATGGAAGCGGTGTTCGAGCATGTGAAGGGCGTCAAATCGGTCACCGCCGGGTACGACGGCGGTCGCCAAGCCGATGCAACCTACAGCGCGGTCAGCACCGAGCGCACCGGACACGCCGAGGCGATCCGCATCGCTTATGATCCCCAAGTGGTAAGCTATGGCACGCTGCTGCGCGTCTATTTCTCGATCGCGCACGATCCGACCGAGCTCAACCGCCAGGGACCGGACAGCGGGCCGAGCTATCGCTCAGCGATCTTCCCGCAGAACGCCGCGCAGAAACAGGTCGCGGCGGCCTATATCGCGCAGCTGCAAAGCGCGCACGCGTTCAAGGCCCCGATCGTCACCAAGCTGGAAAGCGGCACCTTCTACCCGGCCGAAAGCTATCACCAG
Organism: Sphingomonas koreensis; assembly: GCA_006438735.1. Lineage (GTDB taxonomy): Bacteria > Pseudomonadota > Alphaproteobacteria > Sphingomonadales > Sphingomonadaceae > Sphingomonas > Sphingomonas koreensis_A. The sequence continues at coordinate 480,718 of RCZF01000002.1, forward strand.
CATTTCTTCGATCGTAATCCCTACCATCCGTATATCGTTCAATGGGACAAGCCGAAGGTCGCGGCGTTCCGCGCGGCGTTCCCGAAACTGGCGGCCTAACAGGCCGATCGGCAAGATCGATCGTCGCGTAACGAGTCCGGCATTCGGGCTGACGACGCCAGCTCAGGCGGCGATCGGAAAACGCAGCAGCCGATCGGGCAGCGCGATCAGCGCCTGCGCCTGGCCGCCGACCGCGCGAACGATTTCGGGATGATCAGCGTCCAGTCCGCCGGTCAGCGCGCCGAAAGCCGGCAACACCAGCTTGCGGTCGGTCGCGACAAAGCAGCGCCGCGCGACCCGTCGGCCGCGCACCGTTATCCGCAATTTGGGGTGAAAATGCCCCGATAGTTCGGGCCGGCGCTCGGCCGGATCGGCTTCGTGCCGCAGCACCAGCCCATCGACCTGCGCCTCGCGCATCACCGCGCCGCCGCAACGATCGACGACCTCGGGATCGTGATTGCCGGTGATCCACACCCAGCGATGCGCGGCGGTCAGCGCCAATAGCATGGCGCGCGCCTGCGGCGGCAATCGATCGCAGCCGCCGACGTCATGGAAGCTATCGCCCAGGCACCAGATTTCCGCCGGCGCCGTCGCCGCTGCGAGCGCGCTCAGATCGGCCAGCGTCGCGATCGAATCATAGGGCGGCAGCATCTGCCCACCGCGCGCGAACCAGCTGGCTTTCTCAAGATGCAGATCGGCCACCAGCAACGCGCGCCGCGCCGGCCAGAACAGCGCGCCTTGCGGCAGCGCGAGCAACGACTGCCCAGCGAACGAAAAGGGAACCATGCCGCCGCTATGCCGCGTTCGCGCCGCCCGATCAATCGCGCTATCGGGCAAGGTGCGTTGGCATTGCGCTCCGAAGCGCGTAAGCGCGCGCTCCACAGAGCATGGCCAACGCAGCACCCCCCCCGATGGCGACATCTCCCGACACGCCCGATAGCGGCGACCGCCGATCGACCCTGGCGATCGGCATGGGCGCGCTCGGCGTCGTGTTCGCCGATATCGGCACCAGCCCGATCTACGCTTTTCGCGAGGCGCTGGCGCAGGCCGGCACGCGCGGTATCGGCGCGCCCGAGATTCTCGGTGTGCTGTCGATGGCGATCTGGTCGCTGATCATCGTCGTGTCGATCAAATATGTGCTGCTGCTGACGCGCGCCAACAACCAGGGCGAAGGCGGCGTGCTCGCGCTCACCGCGATCGCGCGGCGCGGGCGCGGCATTCGCGCGAGGCCGGCATTGATCCTCGGCGCGGCCGGCGCAGCGCTATTCTACGGCGATTCGCTGATCACACCGGCGCTGTCGGTGCTCGCGGCTTCGGAAGGCTTGCGCACCTTGCCCGGCGCGAAGACCGCGGTCAGCGAGCATGCGATCTTCTTCCTGACGATCGTCATTTTGATCGCGCTGTTCGCGGTTCAGGCGCGCGGCACCGAGCGATTGTCGCGGCTGTTCGGGCCGGTCTGCCTGATCTGGTTCGTGACCATCGCCGCGCTCGGCCTGTGGCAGACGGTCGACGATCCGAGCATCCTGCGTGTGCTGTCGCCGGTCTATGGCATCGTGTTTCTCGCGCATCACGGGCTCGCCGGGCTGTTTGTGCTCGGTGCGATGAGCCTGACGGTGGCGGGTGCGGAGGCGATGACCGCCTATATGGGCCAATTCGGCCGCGCGACGATCCGGCGCGGCTGGTTCGCGCTGGTGCTGCCGGCGCTAATGCTCAATTATCTTGGCCAAGGCGCCGTCGCGCTTGATGCGCTGAGCGGCGCGACCGCCAAGGACGGCAGCTTCCTAAACGCCGACTGGTTTTTCCTGATGGCGCCGGTGCCGCTGCGCATTCCATTGATCGGCCTCGCCATCCTGACGACGATCATCGCCAGCCAGGCGGTGATCAGCGGGGCTTTCTCGCTGACCCAGCAGGCGATCCAGCTCGGGCTCTTGCCGCGGCTCAAGGTGCGCCGCAGCCTCGCCGCCAACGCGCCGAAAATCTATCTTCCGGCGGTCAACTGGCTGTTGATGGTCGGCGTGCTGATGCTGATCGTCGAGTTTCGCACCTCGTCCAACATGGCGGCGGCGTACGGCATCGCCGTGACCGGCACGATGCTGGTGACGACCTGCCTCGCCTATATCGTCGTGCGGCATCGCTGGCGCTGGAGCCGGCCCCGCGCATTGCTGCTGATCGCGCCGTTTGTGGCGCTCGATGCGATATTCTTCGCCGCCAACCTGCTGCGCGTGATCGAGGGCGGCTGGGTGCCGCTGGCGATCGCCGCGGTGATCGGGTTGGTCATCAGCATCTGGGTGCGCGGACGCGGCATCGTGAAAGTGTTCGAGCAGCGTCACAGCGTGCCGCTTGCCGATCTTGCCGCCGCGCTCGAGCGCCGCCCGCCCGAGCGCGTCGAAGGCGTCGCGGTGTTTCTCACCTCCAATCCCGCGAGCGCGCCGGGCGCGCTGCTCCACAACCTCAAACACAACAAGGTGCTGCACGAGAAGAATCTGATCGTCAGCGTGCGCACCGCCGATCGCCCGATCGTGCCGCCCGCCGAGCGCACCCAAGTGACGCGCATCGACGGGGCCTTCACTCAGGTCGTGCTGACCTACGGCTTCATGGAAGCGCCGGACGTGCCGCGCGATCTCGGCCTCGAGGCCAAGGAGCGCCGGGTCGAGCTCGAGGCCAACAAGACCTCTTATTTCATCGGCCGCAACACGCTGAAGCCGTCGAAGGACGAAGGCATGCCGCTGTGGCAGGACCGCATCTTCATGTTCCTGCAGCGCAACGCATCGGACCCGACCGATTTCCTGCAGATCCCGCCGGGCAAGGTGCTCGAGCTCGGCGAGCAGGTGACGGTTTAACTCGCTGCCTCAGCCCATCAGCGGCGAACTCGGCAAACTGAAACGGATTTCGCGGTTGGCGAAATCGATCTGGACGTGGCGAAACAGCCTCAATGTGTCCATGCCCAGCAGCAACGCTGGCTGGTCGGTCAAATCGAAGCGTTTGAAGGGTTCGGCGTCAGCCACGGCCAAGGGCACATGGTTGAAGCCGACATCGCCGATCTGAAGATGATCGACCTCGATCGAATCGGCAACCAGCAGCCGGCCCAGTGCCGACACCATCGATACGGTTCCCAGCGATTTCGGCGGCTTGCCGAGCATGCGCAGGAACGCGGGATTGGCGATCGTGATCGCGGTGCCGGTGTCGATCACCACCGAAATGCGGTGGCCGTGATAATAGGCATCGGTGACAATCAACTGCCCGAACTTGCTTTTGGCCGTGACGATTATCTCGTTGGCGCGCGGCGCTTCGCGAAACCGCCGCCGCGAGGGGCGAACAACCATTTCCTGGCGATCGAAATCGATCGATACCGCGTGATTTTGCAGAGCATCGATGCCGAGCATCCCCGGCGCGCCCAGATTGCCTTGATCAAGCGCGGGTGATTCGATCGCGGCGGTGGCGGTCTTGCCGAGGTGGAGCGACGGCACAACGACCGTATCGACCATTGCCGTATTGGTCATGGCGGTGACGCGAACGCGCCGGCCGTTGCTCAAGCCGAGCAGCCCGGCGAGATCGTGCGAAACGACGGTCCGCTCGGCGCCGGTATCGACGACGAATTCGTAAGGCCCGCGGCCAGCGATCGACACCGGGACCGTCATTCGCGCGGCGACAGTGCCGAAGCCGAACGCTTCCTCGGGCAACGGCGGCTGCTCGGTGATGATCAATGGGATCGGGGGCACGCTTTGTGCCGGCATGGTGCCGCCGGAAACAAGCGCTGAAAGCGCCAAGGGCAACAGCCCGTTCATAATGCGATAATACGCCCGTTCCGGACCCACGGCAAGTGATTACGCGAGCGGATCAATCGGCGCGCATCGCCTCCGCCGCGAGGGTTTCGGCCTCGGCTAGCAGCGCATCGTCGGCCAGCCCGGTCGCAACGCGCTCGCGGCCGATCAGCGTCAGCACCGGCACCGCCAGCGGGGTGACGCGGTCGGTATCGACATGAACCATCGTCGCCGCGGCGCGATCGAGCAGATCGGCAAGCCGGCCGACGTCGGTCATCCGCGCGCGCGCGTCGGCCCAGGCGGCGTCGAGCAGCATGTGATCGGGCTCGTATTTGCGCAGCACGTCGTAGATCAGATCGGTCGAGAAGGTCACTTGCTTGCCGGTCTTGCGCTTGCCGGGATGCTGGCGCTCGACCAGCCCGCCGATCACCGCGACTTCGCGGAACGCGCGCTTGAGCAGATGCGATTGCTGCACCCAATCGACGAATTCATGCTCGAGAATGTCGGGCGAGAACAGGCTGGCGGGATCGGTCACAGGATCGATCGAATAGGTCGCGATCGCATAATCGCTGGCGACGAAGCCGAGCGGCTTCAGCCCTTGCGTCTCCATCCGCCGCGTCACCAGCATGCCGAGCGACTGATGCGCGTTCCAGCCCTCGAAGCTGTACGCGACCATATAGTTGCGCCCCTCGCGCGGGAAGGTTTCCACGAGCAATTGATCGGGCCGCGGCAACGCCGAGCGCCGCGCCTGCATCTCCAGCCATTCGCGCACGTCGTTGGGGAAGCGGTGCCAGTCGGCCGAGCTCGCGAGGAACCCGCGCACGCGGCTGGCGAGGTTGGTCGATAGCGGCATGCGCGCGCCGCCATAGGTCGGGATGCGCGCCGGCCGCGCGGTGGCGCGCACGATCAGGTCTTCGGTGTCGATCTTCTCCACCTCCAGGCTCATGCCCGCAAAGAAGAACGTGTCGCCGTGGCTGAGCGAGGCGGCGAAGCCTTCCTCGACGGTGCCGAGCTTGCGGCCGTTCTTGAAGCGCACCGTCAGCATCGTCGCCTCGACGATGATCCCGGCGTTGAGCCGGTGCTGCGTCACGAAACGCGGATGGCTGACGCGCCACGCGCCGTCCGCCTCCTGCGTCAGCCGCTTGAAGCGTTCGTAGGCCTTGAGCGCATAACCGCCGTCGCGAATGAAGCTAAGCACGCGCGCGAACGCCTCGTCGGTCAGCGCCGAATAGGGCAATGCCGAGCGGATTTCGTCGCGCAGTTCCTCCTCGCGGAACGGCGCGGCGCAGGCGCAGGCCATGACATGCTGGGCGAGCACGTCGAGCCCGCCCATGCGGAAGATGTCGGGATCAAGCTCGCCGGCGATCACCGCGTCGAGCGCGGCGCGCGCCTCGAGATATTCGAAGCGGTTGCCCGGCACCAGCACCGCCTCGCTCGGCTCGTCGAGCCGGTGGTTGGCGCGGCCGATCCGCTGCAACAGCCGCGACGAGCCCTTGGGCGCGCCCATCTGGATGACGCAATCGACGTCGCCCCAATCGACGCCGAGATCGAGGCTGGCGGTGGCGACCAGCGCGCGCAGCTTGCCCGCCGCCATCGCGCCTTCCACCTTGCGCCGCGCCTCGCGCGCCAGGCTGCCGTGGTGGATGCCGATCGGCAGGCTCATGGCGTTGGCCTTCCACAAATCCTGGAAGATCAGCTCGGCGAGGCTACGCGTATTGCAGAACACCAATGTGGTGCGGTGCGTCTCGATCTCGGCCATCACCTGTTCGGCGGCATAGCGCCCCGAATGGCCCGACCACGGCACGCGGCCCTGCGGCAGCAGGATGTCGATCCGCGGATCGGCGCCGGGCTCGCCGAGCACCAGCGATACCGCATCGATGTCGCCATCGGGCGCAAGCCAGGCGCGATAGCCGTCGGGATCGGCGACGGTTGCCGACAGCGCCACGCGGCGCATCGCCGGCGCGATCCGCTGCAACCGCGCCATGCAAAGACTGAGCAGATCGCCGCGCTTCTGCGTCGCGAAGGCGTGGACCTCGTCGATCACGATCGTTTTCAGCCCGGCGAACATCGTGAAACTGTCGGGATAGCTGAGCAGCAACGACAGCGATTCGGGGGTGGTGAGCAGGATCTGCGGCGGCTTTTGCCGTTGGCGCGCCTTGCGATCGGACGGCGTGTCGCCAGTGCGCGTCTCGACGCGGATCGGAAGGCCCATTTCGTCGATCGGCGTCAGTAGATTGCGCTGCACATCGACCGCCAAGGCCTTCAAGGGCGAAACGTAGAGCGTGTGGAGCCCGTCGGCCGGGTGCTCGATCAGATCGGCGAGCGTCGGCAGGAAGCCGGCAAGCGTCTTGCCCGCGCCGGTGGCGGCGACGAGCAGGGCGTGGCGGCCGGCGTGCGCCTCGGAAAGCATGTCGCGCTGGTGCCGCCGCGGCGACCAGACGCGGGCGGCGAACCAGTCGATGAGGGGTTGGGGCAGGTTCAACGGGGTGGCGGGCCGCTGCGGGACTTCAGATTCAGCTGGCGAGCCATTTCGAGCGCGCGCGACCTTACTGCAAAATCGATGACGAGATGGGCATTGGCGGCGGTGCGCATCCGCACAACAAGTCCGGGGTGGCGGCTGGGGATGATGGAACCGGCGGGCATTCCAACCATATAGGGAGCATGACCAAGCTCGGCGACTGGCTCGAACCGCATCCGCACGGCATTTACGTGAAGCCCGCCGACGCGTGGATCGATCCGTCGATCCCGAGCCCGCGCGCGCTGGTGACGCATGGCCATGCCGATCATGCGCGCGGCGGCCACGACGCGGTGTGGGCGACGCCGGGGACGCTGGCGATCATGGCGGCGCGCTACGGCCCGCAAGCCGGCGTACCGGTCGATTACGGCGAGACGATCACGCTGGGCGAGGTCGAGGTGGGGTATGTGCCGGCCGGCCATGTCCTTGGATCGGCGCAGATCGTGATGGATTATCGCGGTGAGCGAATCGTTGTTTCGGGCGATTACAAGCGCCGCCCCGATCCCACCTGTGCGCGCTTCGTGCCGGTAAAATGTGACGTGTTCGTCACCGAGGCGACCTTCGGCCTGCCGGTGTTCCGCCATCCCGAGACGCATGACGAGATCGACAAGTTGCTGAGCAGCCTGCACGCCAATCCCACGCGCTGCGTGCTGGTCGGCGCTTATGCGCTCGGCAAGGCGCAGCGGGTGATCCGCGAGCTGCGCGACATGGGGCATGACGATCCGATCTACATCCACGGCGCGCTGCAGCGGTTGTGCGATCTATATGTCGAGCAGGGCGTCGATCTCGGCGAGCTGCGTGCGGCGACGGGCGTTCCCAAGGCCGAGATGCAGGGACATATCGTGATCGCGCCGCCCGGCGCGCTCAACGATCGCTGGTCGCGGCGGCTGCCCGATCCGATCACCGCGATGGCGAGCGGCTGGATGCGCGTGCGCCAGCGCGCGCGGCAGCGGAACGTCGAGCTGCCGCTGATCCTCTCCGACCATGCCGATTGGGACGAATTGACCGACACGATCCGCGAGATCGCGCCGAAGGAAGTGTGGGTGACGCACGGCCGCGAGGACGCGCTGGTGCATTGGTGCAGCGTGCATCAGATCAAGGCGCGCGCGCTGGCGCTGGTCGGCTTCGAAGACGAGGATGATTGAGCGGTGCCGCCTAACGCACTTTCGCCCGAACGTCCTCCCCTTGCGGGGGAGGTGGCAGCCCGTAGGGCTGACGGAGGGGTGACGGTCCTATCGAGAGCGCGATACCCCTCCGGCGCTCCGCGCCACCTCCCCTTGCAGGGGAGGATCGCGTTGCTCCTCGACGGCCCCGCTCAATCCGTCCAGATGTGCACGCGCTGCTCAGGCGGGAGGTACATCTTGTCGCCCGGCTTGACGTCGAACGCCTTGTACCAGGGATCGAAATTGCGGACGATGCCATCGACGCGGTATTTGTCGGGGCTGTGCGGATTGCTGAGCAATTGCGCGCGCTCGGCGCCTTCGCGCATCTTGCCCTGCCACGCCGCGGCATAGGCGATGAAGAAGCGCTGATCGCCGGTGTAGCCGCCGATCACCGGCGGCTCGCCGTGGCGCGAGACATAGCGGCGATAGGCGTCGTACGCGGTCTCCAGCCCGCCGAGATCGGCGAGATTCTCTCCCAGCGTCAGCTTGCCTTTGATGTTGACGCCAGGGATTGGCTCGTACTGATCGAACTGCCCCGCGAGGCGATCGGCTTTCACCGTATATTTCGCCGCCGTCTCTTTGGTCCACCAGTCGCGCAGCCGGCCCTTCTCGTCATATTGCCGGCCCTGATCGTCGAAGCCATGGCCCATTTCGTGGCCGATCGTCGTCGCGCCGGTCTCGGCATAGTTCACCGCGGGATCGGCGTTGGGATCGAAGAACGGCGGCTGCAGGATCGCCGCGGGCACGGTGATCTGGTTCATCGTCGGATCGTAATAGGCATTCACCGTCTGCGGCGTCATGTCCCACAGCCCGCGATCGACCGGATGCGGGAAACGCGCGAGCTGGAGCTGCCATTCGAAGCGGTCGCTGGCCATGTCGTTGGCGAGCGGATCGCTGCGGCTGACGACGAGGCCCGAATAATCGATCCACTTCTTGGGATGCCCGATCCGCGGATCGAAGGTGCCGAGCTTGACCAGCGCGGCCTGGCGCGTCGCGGCGTCCATCCATGCGGCGTGGCTGATCTTGCTCGCATAGGCGGCGCGCACATCGTTCACCAGTTCGTCGGCCTTGGCCTGCGTCTCGGGCGCCCAATGTTCGTCAACATAGATCCGCCCGACCGCCTCGCCCAGGCTGCCGTCGAGCAGCGCCATGCCGCGCTTCCACCGCGCGCGCTGTTCGGGCACGTCATTCAAGGTCTTCGAATAGAAATCGAAATGCGCTTGATCGAAGGCGTGGGGGAGGAAGCTCGCGTGATCGCTGACAAAGCGGAACGCGAGCCAGTCCTTCCACGTCTGAAGCGGCACGTCGCCGAGCCGCTTGCCCGCCGCGGTTACCGCGGTCGTCTCGGCGATGTCGACCCTCTGCGCCGCGCTCAGCCCGATGGAATCGAGCGTCGTCCCCCAGTCGAACTCGGGCGCGAGCTTCATCAGCTGCACGCGCGTCATCGGATTGTGCGTTTTGATCGGATCGCGCCGCGCCTCGGGCGTCCACTGATCCTGCGACAGCTGCGTCTCGAGCGCGAGGATGCGCGTCGCCCTGGCGTCGGCGTCGTCGATCCCGGCTAGCGTCAAAATCTGGACGATATAGGCGTGATACGCTTGGCGGATCGTATCGTATTTCTCGCCCTTGAGCAGATAGTAATCGCGCGTCGGCAGCCCCAGCCGCGCCTGGCCGGCGGCGGCGGTGTAGCGCGTCGGATCGTCCTGATCGGCGGTGATGCCGAGATAGATCGGCCCGGCATAGCCCGGCTGCATCATCAGCTCGACCAAGGTCTTGCGGTTGGCGACGGCGTCGATTTTCGTAAGGTAGGGCTTGAGCGGCGCGGTCCCGCGCGCTTCGATGCCGGCTTCGTCCATCCAGGCGGCGTAGAAATCGCCGACCTTGCGCGCGATCGGATCGGTCGGTTGCGCCGCTTCGTGCTCGACGATGGTGCGGACCTGCTGCTCGATCTCGTCGGGCAGCTCGTAATTATAGCCGGCGCCGACCTTGTCGGCGGGGATCGGATGGTCGCGCAGCCAGCTTCCCTCGACATAATCGAAGAAATCGTCGCCCGGCTTGACCTGCGGGTCCATGTCGGTCGTCGCGACGCCCCAGGTGCCGTAGCGCGGATGCGTATCGGTCGCGGCGATCAGCAGCGGGGCGAGGGCGATGGTGGCGAACAGCAGATGACGGCGCATGGCGTGGGTCCCCCTTGGCGGATGATCGCCTGAGCTAGCCAAAGCGCGGCCGGTCGCCAAGCGCTAACGCCGCTGAGGAAGCGGGAAAATGGTGCTGCCGGTGAGGATTGAACTCACGACCTCAGCCTTACCAAGAATGGCCGCATAGATAATCATTGATTCCCATAGCTATTCATAGCTCATCATAGCGTATCAGCGGGGATTTAACCCGCTGACGCCATTGGTTTATTCCCAATCATAGCTAATCACAGGAGGTTGCACCCAACTTTCGCGTGATGGCTCGGTGATGGCCCTCGGCTGCACCTAACGTGAGGTAACGGACGTGGTCGACAAGAATAGCGACGGGCGGAGGAATAGGTCCACGGCCCGCATCACGAAGTCAATGATGGACGCCGAGCCGCTGCCGAGAAAAGGCGCGCGCACGATGCTTTGGGACGGCGAGCTGAAGGGGTTCGGCGTCCGGATCATCGCGAGCGGCACGCGCACATACATCCTTAGGTACCGCATGGGTGGACGCGGCACCCCGATCCGGGAGATCACGATCGGGCAACACGGTTCGCCGTGGACAGTGGACCAGGCCCGCCGGCGCGCGGCCGAGATCCTGATGCAGGTGCGCCTGGGCCACGACCCCGTCGCCGAGCGCGCTGCGGAGGCTCAGCGGTCCGAAGCCGACGCAGGTGCGCGCGAGGAGCGCATGTTCTCGGTCAAGGCCGACGAATGGTTCCGCAAGCACGTCGAGCGGGAGGGCCTGCGCAGCCACAAGGACATCCGCGGCGTTCTCGACCGTGACCTCAAGCCGGCCTTCGCCGGCAAAAGCATCGACGAGATCACAAAGAAGGACGTTACCGACGCGCTCGATGTGATTGGAAATCGCAGCGGGTCCGCAGCCAACAAATCCCATAAATGGGTGAGACAGATCTTCAACTGGCTCAAGGACGAACGCGGCGAGATCAAGCAATCGCCGGTCGACGGGGTGACGCGGCCCTATCCCGAGCCCAGCCGCACGCGCGTCCTGTCGCTACCCGAACTCGTCGTCTTGTGGGTGGCGCTCGAGGGGTTGGCCGATCCCTTCCGTTCCTTCTACCGGCTGCTCATCCTGCTGGGGCAGCGACTGCGCGAGGCGGCCAACGCGCCGTGGAGCGAGTTCGACATCGAGGCCGGAGACTGGTTCTTGCCGAGGGCGCGCACCAAGGCCGACCGCGACCACCTTGTCCCCATGTCCGAGCAGGCAATTGAGCTGCTCGAGGACATGCAGCCCGATCCCAGCAAGCGGCGGGGTCACGTATTCACCACCAATGGCAAGGTTGGGATCAGCGGCTTCAGCAAGCTGAAGGAGCAGATCGGCGACCAGATCGATAGGTTGCTGCGCGAGAACGCCTTGGCTCGTGAACTCGCCCCAAATGGAATCGCCGATTGGGTGATCCACGACCTGCGGCGCTCGCTCGCCACCGGCTGCCAAGGGCTCGGCATCGACCTGACCCACTCGGAGGCAATCCTGAACCACGCGTTTGGCAAGACGCTGTCGGGTGTCGCCCCGGTCTACCTCCTCCACGACTATTATGATGAGAAGGCGGAGGCGCTGGCTCGATGGGGGGAGCTGATCGAGAAGGCGGTCGCTTGCTTCTCTGCGGGTGACATCGCCGGTATTCGCGCGCTTGACCCTGCACGGCGCACCCGGTCGCGGCGCCGTCGCCGACCACGGCGGGATCATGCTAACTAGTCATCTGGAACTGAAGTAAGTTACATTGTATAAGGCGTTTTCCGAGAGGGAGGCGTTGATGGCTAACGCATTTTCGAAGGGTCGTCCGATTGAGCCGTTGGTGGTGACGGCGGAGGAGCGTGCGTATCTTGAGCGACAGGTGCGGCGGCACCGGGTGTCGCGCTCGCTTTCGGAACGATGCCGGATTATTCTGCGCTGTGCCGAGGGTTTGCAGAGCAAGGTTGTCGCGACAGAGCTTGGCGTTCACGAGCATACGGTCGGCAAGTGGCGTCGGCGCTTCTTGGCCGATCGTATCGACGGGCTGCTGGACGAAGCTCGCCCCGGCAGGCCGCGCACGATCGATGACGACCAAGTCGCCGCCGTGATCGAGCGGACACTTCGCACGACGCCTGCTGATGCGACCCACTGGTCGATCCGGTCGATGGCGGCAGAGACGGGTTTTTCGCACACGACGATCCGCCGGATGTGGAACGCCTTTGGGTTGCAGCCGCATCGGAGCCAGACGTTCAAGCTATCGAGCGACCCACTGTTCGTCGACAAGGTACGCGATATCGTCGGGCTTTATTTGTCGCCGCCGACCCGCGCGATCGTCCTCAGCGTCGATGAGAAGAGCCAGATCCAGGCGCTCGACCGCGAGCAGCCAGTGCTACCTATGATGCCTGGTATCCCCGAGCGTCGGACCCACAGCTATGTGCGGCACGGCACCACATCGCTGTTTGCAGCGCTCGACATCGCATCGGGCTTCGTCATCGGCAAATGCTACAAAAGGCACCGCGCCACAGAGTTCCTCGACTTTCTCAAGCAGATCGACCGGGCGGCACCTGACGGGCTCGACGTCCACATCGTCATGGACAATTACGCCACCCACAAAACCGCCAAAGTGAGGGCCTGGCTCGCCCGCCGTCCGCACTATCACGTGCACTTCACGCCGACATCGGCGTCATGGATCAATCAGGTTGAGCGATGGTTCGCCGAATTGACCAGAAAGCAGCTCCAGCGCGGTGTCCACCGTTCGACCGGTCAGCTCGAAGCCGACATCCTCACCTTCATCGAACGACACAACGAAAGCCCGAAGCCATACAGATGGACAAAATCTGCCGACGAAATCCTCGCCTCGGTCAAGCGGTTCTGCCAGAAAACGGATCAGACCTTATGCGACGAACTTTAGATTCACGTGACTAGGTCGTGAGCTCATAATCGACCGCTATCGGCATGGCGGCTGAATGGCGGAGATTGGGTGGGGAACGGATTTACAGCTTTCAAGCGGCGCGAGTGCATAAGCGGACGTAAAGTGGTTGACCGTGTCGATGACGGCTAGCGACCAACTCAAGCCGTTCCCAGTCGGGCGCGTGAATGGCTGCTCCTGCCAAAATCTGCTATTGCCGTTCAATGGCTAATTTTCTGCAGCCTAAAAGCCGCCGCTGATGGTGAGTTAATTGGCTGAGTGGTCCCGAGCGCAGTCAATGCATTGCGTGACAGCGGGGGCATTTAGGAGTCTGGCCTCGGCGATCTCGTCGCCGCAGGTCAGGCAATAGCCGTATTCGTCCGCATCGATGCGCTTGAGCGCAGCATCGATCGCTATCTGTTCGGATTGGCGGCGGCGTTGCTGCGCCATTGCCATCGCCTGGACCTGCATCGTGTCGATCCGGGATAGGCGGCCCACGCTTTCCTGGTCGNAGGAGTCTGGCCTCGGCGATCTCGTCGCCGCAGGTCAGGCAATAGCCGTATTCGTCCGCATCGATGCGCTTGAGCGCAGCATCGATCGCTATCTGTTCGGATTGGCGGCGGCGTTGCTGCGCCATTGCCATCGCCTGGACCTGCATCGTGTCGATCCGGGATAGGCGGCCCACGCTTTCCTGGTCGAGGACAACGGGCGCACGGTCGGCTGCCGCTAGCTCGTCCTCGCGCCGCAATTCGGCGCGACGATCGAGCAACTTCTGGCGGTAAAGGTCCAGATCGAGCGCCATCAACGCGTMAGTAGCACTGGCACRTGCACGGTGCGAATCAACGCGGTGGTCGTGCTGCCGACGATCAGCGTGCGGAGGGCCGAATGGCCATAGGCTCCCATCACCAGGATTGCGCTCGGTGTGGCGGCGACTACGTCGGCGATTACCGCCTCTGGCTTCCCCTGCCGCAGCGCCTTCGAAAATGGATGCCCGGCAAGCGCGTCGGCGGCATCGTCGAGCAACGTTCGGTGACGCGCATCGTCCGGGCCGGCGACCACGACGTGCACTGGCATGCCGGCGAACAGCGGCGAGTTCGCGCAACGCTCGAGCGCCCGACCCGCGGCGGGGCTGCCGTCGTAAGCGAGCACAGCGACCTTCGGCGGCTCGACCGCGCGTGCGGCGATCAGGATCGGCTTGGTGCTCGCGCGCACCACGCGTTCGATCTTCGAGCCGATATGATCGATGGCGAATTCGTGGCTGGCGCCGCGCTTGCCGATCACCACGACGCGCGCATCTGCTTCGCGCTCAAGGATCGTTTCGACGATCCCGCCGTGACGATGAAGCACGCGCACGTCATCGACGCCGGCGGTGTGGAGCCGTTCTTCGCTGGCGGCGAGCAGCACGCGGCCCCGCTCGACCTGGAGGCGCGCATCGGCTTCCTCGAGCCGAGTAAGCTCCTCAAGCAGGCTCGATTTGACGCCGAGCCCGATCGCGCCCGACAGGTCGTGCCGCTCGGCCACCGCATCCTTGCGTTGGACGACGTGAAGCAATTCCACCGGCAGGCCGAGCCGCGGTGACGCCCAGGCGGCGAGATCGCAGACGCTGGTCGCATAGCCGGAGGCGTCGATCGCGGCGAGAATGGTTTCCATGGTTTCTCTCCTTAATGCGCAGCGAGCAGCTTGTCGGCATCGGCCTTGTCATGGACGCCGAACCGCTCGACCATTGAGGCGCTCGCGGCGTTGAGCCCAATAATCTCGACCGAGGTGCCTTCGCGCCGGAAGCGGATCACCGCCTTATCCAGTACGCCCACGCCGGTAATGTCCCAGAAATGCGCTTCGCTCAGGTCGATGACGACGTGGTCGAGCACCTCCTTAAAGTCGAACGCATCCGCGAACCGCTCGGCCGAGGCGAAGAATATCTCGCCGGTGATGCAGTAAGTGCGGGTGCGCTGATCGACCCACAGCGTCGAATCGACGGTGAACATCCGCCGCACCTTGCTGGCGAAGAACAACCCCGACAGCACCACTCCCGCGATTACGCCTGCTGCCAGGTTATCGCTCCACACGACGATGACGACGGTGGCGACCATCACCAAGGACGATTGCCAGGGATGATGCCTTACGTCCTTGATCGAGCGCCACGAGAAGGTGCCAATCGAGACCATGATCATCACCGCGACCAGACTGGGCATCGGAATGATCGCGACCAGCGGATTGAGCACGACGAGCAGGAACAGCAGGAACACGCCCGAGATCAGCGTGGACAGCCGGGTCTTGCCGCCCGATTTCACGTTGATCACAGACTGGCCGATCATCGCGCACCCGCCCATCGCGCCGAGGAAGCCGGTGAAGAAGTTGGCAATGCCTTGGCCGCGCATCTCGCGCGCCTTGTTCGACGGCGTATCAGTAAAATCGTCGACGATCTGTGCGGTCAGCATCGATTCGAGCAGACCCACCGCGGCCATCGTCAGCGAATAAGGCGCGATGATCCTGAGCGTCTCGAACGTCATCGGAACATGGGGGATCAGGAATGAGGGCAAGGACGTCGGCAGCTGGCCCATCTCGCCCACGGTGTTGACATCGATATGGCCATAGATGGTGACAAGCGTCAGCACGACGATGGCAACCAGCGGCGACGGGATGGCCTTGGTCAGGCGCGGGAACAGATAGATGATCGCCAGGCCCGCCGCGACCAGCACGTAGGTGACTGGCGCGACATTGGTCAGCTGCGGGAGCTGCGCCATGAAGATCAGGATCGCGAGCGCGTTGACGAAGCCGGTGATGACCGACCGCGAGACATAGTTCATCAGCAGGTCGAGCCGCACCAGCCCGGCAATCACCTGCATGACGCCCATCAGGATGGTCGCAGCGAACAGATATTCGACGCCATATTGCTTGACCAGCGGAATGATGATGACAGCGACCGAGGCGGTCGCGGCGGAGATCATCCCTTGCCGTCCGCCGACAAAGGCGATGATGACTGCGATCGAGAAGGAGGCGTAGAGGCCGACGCGCGGATCGACCCCGGCGATGACCGAGAAGCCGATCGCTTCGGGGATCAGGGCGAGCGCGACGACGATGCCGGCGAGCGCGTCGGCACGCACATTGGAAAACCAGTCGCGTTTGATCGCGGCGGGATTGAGCATGATGTTGGTTCTATCTTCGACAGGCATCGCCCGCACAGGCTCATTGCCTGGCGTGGGTCGCACATGACGACGTCGATGCATGGGTTGTCCCGGGGATAGGCGCCGGGCCGAGCCACCCAGGCGAGCCGGGTCCGGTTAAAGCACCCCGGCCTCTAGCCCGGAACAATTATTGCTGCAAGTGCGAAACGATGTTTGCTCGCTGCCCCTCGCGCAAGCGCACCCGCTCCGCGGCTTAAGCGAGCACGAAACAGGCGAGCACGCGCCCGCCCGCCAGCCACAGAATCTGGATCGGCAGGCGGACGCCCCAATCGATCAACACGCCGGTCAGGCCCGGCCCGACCGCGCTGGACAGTACCATCACCGACACGATGATGGCCCGTATGCCGCCGAGGTTGGCCACGCCGTAAACTTCTGGTCATAGCGCGCCGATCAGCGTCGAGGTGAAACCGTTGCTGACGCCGAGCAGGAACATGAAGACGTAGACGCCCCAGACGGGCGTGATCAGCCCGACCGCAGCCGACGCGATGGCAAGCGGGATCAGGAATAACGGCAGGAGGCGCAGGGCCCCGAAGCGATCGACCAAACCGCCGCAGATCAAAGCGAAGACCCTGCGGAACCGTCGCCTCTCGGCCAAGGGAAGCTCGACGCAGGAATCATCAGCCCTTGCAGACGGGTCGGCCATATGGCCCGGCAGAGTCCATCGCCGTGTCAGCGATCATGTCGCGCATCGCAGTGTCGATCAATGGTTTCGCGCGATTCATCGTTTGTTCGACCGCTAAAAGAGTCCGACACTCCGGGCGTCTGCAGGTAGTTTTCTAGCCGGCGCTCGCTGGATTGTCTGCCACGCCCTCTCCGAACAGGGTGACATTCTGCAAATCAACCAGCACCCTATTGCAAGGCTACCAGCGTAGCGCCCGCTGCGATCAAGACGATCCCGAGCCAGCCCTTACCCGTGAGGTGTTCGCCAAGGAACGCGGTCGAGAGTATTGCAACCATCACAACGCTCAGCTTGTCGATGGGCGCCACCCGCGCCGCGTCTCCCAGCTTGAGCGCGCGGAAATAGCAAAGCCAGGAGCCGCCGGTGGCAAGTCCGGAGAGAACGAGGAACAGCCAGCTGCGCGATGATATGGCATCTGGCGACTGGAACTTGCGCATCCATCCCAGCATTCCACCCAGTACGACAAGTATCACTATCGTGCGGATGAATGTCGCAAGGTCGGAATCCATCTTTTCCACGCCGACTTTTGCGAAAATCGCGGTTAGCGCCGCGAATGCGGCCGACAGGAATGCCCAAAAGAGCCATGCAGGAAGAATAGTCGCCATCGCCAACTCCTCAGCGCATCAACAGCAAATGCAGGTCGCTGCATCTTGGATCTGTTCGGTCGGGCTTCTCGTCCATTTCAACAGCCTAAGAGTGCTGATCCACACGGCGGACCCTCATTTACACGCGCTCGCGCTCCGAGCACAGCGAGGCTTGGCGTCGACCGCTCACGGCACATCTCGTTTGCCGACGTTTGCGCTATGCTCGCCGCAGAAATTCTCGCAGTCCGCCCAGGAGCGGCCGCCGCCCAGGTTCAAATTCGTCAGGTTCTTCCGGATCGAGGAGCTCGCTATCAGCTAGCCCCCGTTGCACGTCGTTCAGTTCAGGCATCGCATAGCGGATCAGACTGCGACCTTCGCCGCGAAGGGTTTCGATGGCGGCTATCCAAGAACCTTTCTCTTGGCGACGGCGCTGCAGCTGTTCCACCGGAACGCCAAGATGCTCGGCGATTAGATCGTGCCGCGCCTTCGCGATGGCCCGTGCAACCGAGCGGCCCGGTGAGTCGGTCGCGCTGAGAACCACGTCGCATTCGGTATCGAGTCCAAGAGAGCGATTGTTGAAGTTCGATGAGCCCACGCGCAGAAGCTGGTCGTCGATTATGGTGATCTTGGCATGGACGTAGATATCAGCTCCGCCAGCGGTGACGGGGTGATATATTCGGAATCGGTCATGTGTGTCGGCGCGGGCGATAGCCTGCACCAGCCGGGCCCGGGCATTGTCCATTGCGATCGGCTCCAACCATCCTTCGGCATGGCGCGGCATGACAATGATGACCTCGGGGCCGTCCGCTTCGCGAAGCCGCCTCGCGATCGCTAAGGCTACGCGGCGAGACGCGAAATACTGGCTTTCAGCGTAAATGACGTCACGCGCGCTTGCGATCATGTCGAGATAGAGGGATTCGATCTCCCGGATCTCGTCGCGGTCTTTCATCTTGGGATAGGTGCGGGCGATCCCGAGCGCGACTTGGCGCTGCGGCTCGGTCAGGACAGCGGGCCACGAGGGATGCGTGTCCTGAACTGGATCGAGCCTCGCTCCGCCGGCGGCCTGCCACCGGTCACGCGCGACATCTCCCAAAGCCGCGGCGGCAGCGCCCGCTGCCGCGCAGGTGGCGTCATGCCAAGGCTTGGAGGGGCGGCCGTGCCCGTTTGTTCGGCGCTTTTCGCGATCAGCGTGGCGCCGGGTGTCCCAGCGGCCCGATGTCATGTCGATACCGCCGCAGAAGGCAACGGCGTCGTCCACGACCACGATCTTCTGGTGATGAGTCGCATTAACCGGGTGTGTGCTGTCCAGCCGGGCCGTGATGCGTGGATGCGCTTTCCACCGTAGAAGCGTAAGCAGCGTGGTGCCCCGTAGCAGCGTCTTGAGCATGCCCATGTCCCACCGGAGGAGGAATATTTCCAGTTCGGGATTGTGCTTCACCAGCCACAGGAGGAACGAGCCCAGCCGGACGGGTTTCCCATCGCATTTACTCGAATCTACCAGCTGGATGCGTGCATCGAAGTCCCAGCCAATTAGCACGATGCGCTTTTGCGCGCCCATCATCGCCTGGCGGGCGGCCGTGAAATAGGCGTTCGCATCTACGATCAGGGAAAAACGTTCGGCCTCCTCAACGCGCCAGCAATTGTGTCCCGGCCGAAGAAACGGCGCTGTCGAGTATTCCTCGTTCTTGTCGTCCATCATGCCGTGCGAATGGCGTGCTGCGGCTAGGGACGCAAGGTGCGTGTCGGGTGTGCTTGAGGAACTGACCGAACTTCCATCGGAAAATTCTTTAGGAACAAGCGAGCGGCATCGGCATTGACTGATCGGGCGGCCCGCGCGGGTCCCGCGGCACCAACTCTCCTTTATCTGCAGTCCTGTCGATCGGTAGTTATTTTCATGAAGACTTCTATGCTGCATTCGTCCGCCATACTGATGGCGGCGACGAGCCTCGCCGGATGCAACAGCACCCACGCGCCGGGCGCGGCGCCGACCAACGCAAGCAGTGCTGTCGACCCAGGACGCGACGCCGCGCCGCCTTCGATCCCGAGCAACGCGCTGAAGTCGGCCGCTTCGGGCGACGCCGTCAAGACCTTCTACCAACGGTTGGGCTGGCATGCCGTCTGGTCCGATGCAAACGCGGCGGCGCTCGACAAGGTGCTGGCCGCGCGGCAGCAGAACGGGCTCAACCATGTCGATTTCGGCAAGATCGATGCGGGTGGGAGCCCCGCTGCCGCCGACGTTGCGCGCACCAAGGCTGCGCTCGCTTATGCCTCGGCGCTGGCCAACGGCGTGGTCGATCCGGCCGCATTGCACGACGTCTACACTCTCCCGCGCCCCAAGACTGATATCGCGACAGGGCTCGCGCAGGCGTTGCAAGACGGGAAGATCGAGGGGTTTTTCGCCGGCCTGGTGCCGCAGGATCAGGATTATCAACGCCTGTCCAAAGCCTATGTCCACTATGCCACCGCGCAGTCCGACACGTCCGGCGCGCAGATCCCGGACAAGGCCGCAATCCACATCGGCGATCGCGATTCACGCGTCGTCCAGATCGCCAGCCAGCTTGCCTCGAACGGCTATCTGCCGCAAGAAGCGGTGCCGAACGAGAGCGGTGGACAACCGGCGCAATACGCGCAGCAGTTGGCCGTGGCGGTGAAGCATTTGCAGGCCGATTACGGGATAAAGACCGATGGCGTGATCGGCAGCGATACGCTGGCGGTGATCAATGCCGGCCCCAACGACAAGGCGCGCCAGCTAGCGGTCGCGCTGGAGCGTCGGCGCTGGCTGACACGCAATCCGCCGGCGACGCGAATCGACGTCAATACTGCGGCCGCGACGCTGAGCTATTTCCGCGACGGCAAGCGGGTCGATGAGCGCAAGGTGATCGTCGGTGAGCCCGGCCGCGAGACGCCACTGCTCCTCGCGCCGCTCTACCGGCTGGTCGCAAACCCGACGTGGACGGTGCCCAAGTCTATCTCCGTTTCCGCAGCCACGATCCGTGCGGATAACATGCACCGCAAGAACGGCTTTCTAGTCCAGCCGTCGGGACCGCACAATGCGCTCGGACTGGTCAAGTTCGACCTTCAGGACGACCAGGAAATCTACCTGCACGATACCGACGATCGCTCGCTATTCGGCCGCACGCAGCGCCATTTGAGCCACGGCTGCGTGCGCGTCGACGATGCCCTCGGCTTCGCCAAAATGATCGCGCAGCAGGAAGGCGTCGAGGACAAGTGGCAAAAGGCGCGCAAGACCGGTGACGAGACGTTCGTCCCGCTGCCGAAGCCGATTCCGGTGCGGCTGCTTTATTGGAACGCCTTCGTCGACAGCGGCGGTGATGTCGTGTTCCGCACCGATCCTTATGGCTGGAACGACGCTGTCGCCAAGGCGCTGGGTTTCAGCGGCACGGCATCGAGAAAGGCGCAGGCCGGCGCAATCGATCTCGGGCCGTAGGCGCGGCGCATGATCCTCTTTGGCAGGCGCGGTTGGCTTCGCCGCTGAGGGAGGTCGTTGTCGGCGAAGGCCCCCACCGCCTCGGCCGCCTCGCAGACCGCAAGGTGGGG
The DNA here is from genome assembly GCA_006438735.1 of Sphingomonas koreensis. Lineage (GTDB taxonomy): Bacteria > Pseudomonadota > Alphaproteobacteria > Sphingomonadales > Sphingomonadaceae > Sphingomonas > Sphingomonas koreensis_A. The sequence continues at coordinate 501,264 of RCZF01000002.1, forward strand.
CTGCCGGGTCGAGCTCGGATCGGTGTAGCTGCGTCCCGGGACAGCCATCCGTGCGGCAGCAGGGCACTGCGCCGCTTGCCTTCGCGCCACCACAGCCGCAGCAGCTCGAGCAGGGATCGAACGGATCGAATTCAAGGTTCGTCACGTTTGCCCTTCATGCAAATGAAATTAGGCAGATCCACTAGCTCCCGCTCCGTCATAGGGTCGAAACGCCGACCGCGCTTCCATCTCCAAGGAATGCGAAGACCTGCCAATGCCCAGTTGGCGTGTCGTCACGATCCTCGTGCAATGGAAAATTATTTCGCGCCGAAGCAAGGGTGGTGCGGCGCCCGCCGGGAGCACGCGGCGGCCGACGCCGCCGCAACTGGACATGGACCTCAATGACCCGTCCAAAATCCGCCGCCAAGCGGCCAAAGTTGGTCGAAAATGTTCGCGAGCTGGCTACGTTCCTGTGGCTGCCGCTAACGATCGTCGTGCTTTTCCTCGCGCTCGCGATTGGCATGTATCTGCTAGATGCACACCTGACCAAAACGACCATCAAGCATTCACCCTCGCTCAGCCTGCTCGAGGATTTGTTCGGAGACCGCGGCGCGACACAGGACGTCCTGTCGACGCTGGCCTCAGGGTTGCTCACCATTACGTCGATCATCTTTTCCTTGCTGCTGCTCGCAGTGCAGCAGGGGGCTGCGGCGTTCAGCAACCAAGTGTTCGATCAGTTCATGCGGAGGCGCGCCAACCAGGTCTATTTCGGTTATTTCGTCGGGCTCAGCCTTTATACGTTGCTTTCGCTGGCGACGACCAACGCGACCCACCATCCGCTCATCGCGGTGATCGTCGCGATCATTCTCACCATCGTCGCGCTATGTGCGATGCTGGTGCTGATCCACTCGACGCTGGGCCAGATACGCGGGACCAACGTCATCGGCGAGATTGAGCGGCTGACCCTGGCCGCCTGTGCGGATCACGACAAGCTGTTGAGCCGCACCCGCCGCACGCCGTCACGCCAGTTCGCGAATCATCGCGAGGTTGTGTCGGACCGTCAGGGGTCGGTTGGAAAAATCGAGATCGGCAAACTCGAACAGGCGCTTGAGCAAAATGGCGCGGAACGAGTCGAGGTGGCGCTCGCCGTGACCCAAGGCAGCCACGTGGCACGCGGGGCGACTCTCGCGTCTATCCTTTACGAGGATGATGTGTCGTCCGAAGTGCTCGACGCGATCGGCGACGCCATCAACGGCGCTTATCGTCTCGGCGCGAACCCCGATATCTCGAAGAGCCCGGCGTTGGGGGTCGAGCAGCTGGCGACGATCGGATGGACGTCTGCCTCGAGCGCGCGGTCTAACCCTCATCCCGCGATCGCGGTTTGCCGGGCACTGCACGATGTGATTTTCGAATGGAGCGACGGCGACCGGCCATCGTGCGAGGACAGCCGCGTCATCTACACCGACTCGCTCGTCGCGAGCGCCCTGGACGGTCTGGAATCGATCGCCATCGCGGCTGCCGAAGCGATGCAGCATCAAACGCTCGCCGAAGTCTATCAGACCTATGCTTCGCTGGCCGAAAAGCTGACGACAGACGATCGCAAGCTGCTGGTCTCTTCGATCGGGCTGTCGCTCGCCGCGCTGCGAAAGCATATCCCGACGTTGCGGCTGAACAAGGCTCTGGAAACGCTTCGCGGCCGGCTGACTTCACTCGAACCAAGCCTCGCGCGGCAGCTCGACGAAATCCTGCGCAAAGAGACCGACCTGATGGGCTTCAACCCCGACTAACGTTGCCCGTTCGGCGGCGATCAGCTTTCGGGATCGACAGGAGCCACGCCGGCGGCCTCTGCCACCTGCTTCCACGCCCCCGCTGGCGCCAACCGGAACCGGTCGGGTGTCGGCAGCCCGATCCCATGCGATCGAAAGCTATCGATGATCCGCTGTCGGACGGCCGACGCTGTGTTCTTAAAGTCGGAGCGCCGCGAATCGGTCCAGAACGTTACTTCCAGTGCAATGTCCGACGCGCCGAGATCGTCAATGCGGACGAGCGGCGGCGGCGTATCGAGCACCTCGTCAGCGGCGCCAGCCGCCTCGCGGGCGACGCTCGCCGCAGCTGCAATGTCCGCATCGTAGCCGATCCACACCGTCACCTTGCCGCGCCGGACAGGATCGGCCGTGTTGTTGATGAGGCGCGAGGTAAACACCTCGGCATTGGGAACAAGCAGCACCCGCCCGTCATAGGCGCGCAGCCGCGTGGCGCGCAGTTCGATCCGCTCGACGCTGCCCTCGAGATCGCCGACCACGATCTGATCGCCGATCTCGAACGGACGCAGGATCAGCAGCAACAACCCGCACACAAAATTCGATAGAATGTCCTTGAGCGCAAACCCCAACACGACGCCGGTCAGCCCGACGCCGGCGGCCACCGTCCCCGGATCGAACCCCAGCGCGTCGAGCGCGACAAAGAACCCGACCGAAAGAACTGCATAATAGCTGAGCTGTTTGAACAGGCTGGCGGTGGTCAGGTCGTCGACCCGGCGACGAAAGGCGAGACGCAGCATCCAGCGGACCGCGCGCGCCAGCAGCCAGAAAGCGACGAGCACCAAAATTGCCGCGACCGCGCGCGGGATGATGCGGATCGCGCCTTCGCCCAGGCGCCCGACCGCCGCTTCGACCGAGGCGCTAGTTTCAGCGCCGAGCCGGCCTCCCCAACCGAGGCGACGCTGGCGCGCGCGGTCGAGCGCGCCATCAAGCGATTCTGCCCATTGGGTGGCGAGCGCCTTTGGCGTCGTGACATTGTCCTCGGCATCGCGCGCCGTCACGGTGACGACAGGGACGCCCGAAACCGTCACTGCCCAACCGGACGGCGTCTGACGCGCCACCGCGGGGCTGATCGCGTCGATATTACGCAACAGCCCGTTGAGCCGGCCCTCGATGGTGTCGACCCGTTCGGCAGGGCTTGTCCCGGGCGTGCCCGACCCGACCTGGAAGATGGCGCGACCATCGAGACGAACGGTGGCGAGGTCGCTCTGTGCCGACGCTGGCGTGGCGCATACGCCCACGGCGATCGTTACCAACGACAGCCACCGCCACAGTGTGTTGGCCCATGCCATCGTCGAGCGACCGGCGCGCTCAGCCGGCGCCGAACACGGCGGCGGGCTGAGCAAACCGGTCACAGAAACGAGCGCGCGATCAGCTATCGCGGCTGGTCGGCGGTGCACCGTCAGGCGCGCGCGCCAGCGTAATAACCGGTAAGCCGACGGTCATAGTCCGTATCGTAAATCGGCTCGCGATCGAGCGCGAAGCGTGGGGCATCCTTCAACCGATCCTTGTCGATGTCGAGCATGTATCCGTCGCGATCGATGCCATAGGTCAGGATATCCCACGGCACGGCGTAGTAATCCTCGCCCATGCCCAAGAAGCCCCCGCCGCCGATGACGGCGTAGCGCACGCGCCCATCGCGCTTGCCGACCATAAGGTGATGGATCGATCCAATCTTGTCGGAATCGCGGTCATAGACGGCTGTGCCTTCGACCTTATCCGATGAAATCAGTTCCGAGGTTTCGTCCCGTTTCAGCACCGCTGTGTCATTGTCACCATGAGTCATATTCGACTGTCCTTTCAAGTGAGTGATGTCGCCCGGCCGGGACCGGAGACGGATTGCCATTGTCATGCGTCGGCCAACCCCGGGGCCGGGGCGCGTCGCTAAACGACCTTTTTGGCGGCGACGAAGCCCAGCACGAGAAACAGTGCAACGAGCACCAGTCCGATAAAGAAGAGTATCTTGGCGATACCGGCAGCAGCGCCAGCGATCCCGCCAAAACCCAGCACAGCGGCGACTCCGGCGATTATCAGAAAGATAAGAGCCCATTTAAACATTATATTCTCCAGTTGCGCGAATCATCAGCTCGAGGCGAGCGAGTTACGCGATTCGATTAGCGATGATGGGGGGCCGGCACAGTGAGCAGCCCTACCTATAATAGAACGCGAGATGCCGATATTGTTCCGATATTTACTGATGTTTTTTCGCAGAACGCCAAATTGCGGGATGGGAGCGGTAATCGTTGTTATCGAACGTTCGCCGAAAGTGCGCAGGAGGGCACACGCACGCCCAACCGCAAGATCGCCCTGCAACGGGTTGAACCGCAGCGGCGATGTCGCGACAGTGGGTGTTGGCGAGACGCGGGGAGCATGAACGATGCAGGCAGACAGCAGGCGTAACTGGACGATGGCGATCGGCGCGGTGGTGCTGATCGGGCTGATCGCGCTGGCCGGCTATCTCGCGTCGGTGCTGTGGCCGCGGGTCGTGGTTGTGGAGCAGAAGTCGGTCGCGCAACCCGGCGGGGCGGTCGCGGCGCGACCGGGCCTGCAGGATTTCGATGATCTCGTCGCAACCGCGTGCCCCGCGGTCGTCAGCATCGTCGCGGCCGAGAGTCAGGACGAACCCGCCGCCGTGGCGGGCGACAAGCAAGATACGCCGACGAAAGCGAGCAATGACGAGCCCGCCGACAAATCGAAGGGCAAGGCTGCCAGCGACGCCCAGGCGAGCGCGCCTGCGACGGGTTTCTTCGTCGATCCCGATGGATCGATCGTCGCGGCGACGGCCAGCCTGCCCGCCGGCGACGCCTTCACCGTGCGGTTGAGCAGCGGCAAGCCGGTGGCGTCGCAGCGCGTCGGCGACGATGCGGCGACGGGGCTCAGCCTGTTGCGCGCCGCTGGCGGGGACTATCCGTTCGCCCGCTTCGCTACGGCCACCTTCCCGCGCGCTGCGCAGTGGCTGGTCGCCGTCGCGGCGCCTGCGGCACGCGGCTGCACCGCCGCCGTCACCACGGTCGCGGCCGATTCGCTGGCGCTGGGCGACGACACCGCGAATTACCTCGAACTGGCGAGTGATCTCGATGCCGGTGCGCCCGTGTTCAACGCCGAAGGCCGCGTCGTCGCCGTCGGCGGGATCGGGGTGCCGCCCGGCTTCTCGGGCGGCACCGCGCGCGTCGCACTGCCGGCCAGCCTGGCGCAACGTCAGATCGGCGCGCTGGCGCATGACAAGCCGACGACCGATGCGCTGGGCCTGGTCGCCGACGATCTCACGCCGTCGCTGGCGGCTCGGTTCGGGATCGATGACGATCGGCGCGGCGCCTATGTCGCGCTGGTCGTGCCGGGATCGCCCGCCGACGATGCCGGCGTGCGCGTCGGCGACATTGCCGTCAGCCTCGACAAGCGCCCGATTGCGCGCGCCCGCGATCTCGACGGTGCCGCGTTCGACGGCGACCAGCCGCTTCAACTCGCGGTGGATCGCGGCGGCGTGGCGCTCACGCTGACCATCCAACCGCCGCCGCCAAAGGGCGATCAGGCTAAAACGGGAAAAACCGCGGGATAGCGAACAGCGCCGCCGTCGCAGTGAGCGCCGTCAACGGCAGCCCGACGCGCACGAAATCGCCATAGCGATAGCCGCCGGCCTGATAGACGATCGTGTTGGTCTGATAGCCGAACGGGGTGACGAACGATGCGCTCGCCGCCATCATCACGGCGACCGCGAAGGGGCGCGGATCGGCCCCCATATCCTGCGCGATGCCGATCGCGATCGGGGTCAGCAGCACCGCAGCGCCGGCATGCGACATCAATTCGGTGAGGATCAGCGTGGTGCCGTAGATGATCGCCAGCGCGGTGCGCGGCCCGAACCGCTCGGTCAGATCCGACAGCAATTGCGCGGCGAGCCCGCCGAGCCCGGTGCGATCGATCGCACCGCCGATCACCAGCATGCCGGCGATCATCACCAGCAGCCGCGGGTTGGTCGCGCCGTAAGCCTGTTCGGGGGTCAGCACGCGTGCCGTGATCAGCACGATCGCGCCGACGAACGCGGCGATCGCGATCGGCAGCCCGCCGACCGCGCCGCCGATCACCATCGCCAGGATGGCAAGCGCGACGAACGCCTTGACCGGATGCAGATCGAGCGCCTCGCGCGGCAGATCGTGATCGCCGTCATCCTCGCGCCCGGCGCCGCGCAGCAGCCGCGGCGCGACCAGCGCCAGATACGGCGCGCCGACCAGCGCCATGCATAGCCCAACGCTGGACATCTCGAACAGCCCGAACCCGTGCAGCCCGGATTTGCGCACCATCTCATCGACCAGCAGATTGGTCGAGGAGCCGATCAGCGTGCAGGTGCCGCCGAGGATCGTCGCATAGGACAGCGGGATGAGCAGGCGCCGCACGTCCCATCCCTTGCGGCTGGCGGTCTGTTGCAACACTGACGTGCCGAGCATCACCAGCGGCGTGTTGTTGAGAAATCCCGACATCACGCCCGCCCCGCCGATCAGCAGCGGCAGCGCGCGCTTCCCCATCCGCTCGACCGCCGCCTCGGCAAATCCGAACAGCAGCCCGATCGCGCCGGTGACATGCAGCGCCTCGACCAGCACGAACAGCGAGGCGAGCGCGATGATCGCCGGGCTGGCGAACCCGCTTTGGATGTCGCTGGTCCGCGCGATGCCCAGCAGGCACAAGGCGCCGGCGCCGATCAGGGTAACGAGATCGGCGCGCACCCGCTCCGAGGCGAGCGCGGCGACGACGCCGATCAAAACGGCGAGGGTCGCGATCTGCGCGAGGGTCACGCCGGGATCCGGTCAAGCATCGGCCAACGGTAGGGCCGCCGCCGCGCCGCGCCAAGAGCCTAGGCTGGCCCGATCGCGCTCATGCGGGCTCCATGACGCCGAGCAGGTCGTCGAGGTCGCCGACCGCGAAGGCGGTATATTCGTCCCCGATCGCATAGGGCAGCAAGACGCGCCGGCCATGGACGAGGGCGCCGCAGGTGTAGGTGACATTGGGGACATAGCCGCCGCGATGTTCGCCGCTGGGAAACAACAATGGCGATGGGGTGCGCGCCAGCACCTTCGACGGATCGTTCTTGTCGAGCAGGCACGCGCCGACGCAATAGCCGCGGATCATGCCGACACCGTGGGTGAACATCAGCCAGCCTTCGTCGATCTCGATCGGCGAGCCGCAATTGCCGATCTGGACGATCTCCCAGGGGTATTTGGGCATCATCAGCCGCTCGCCGGTCTCCCAGGTGTAGAGATCGTCGGAATAGAGCAGCCACAGACTTTCATTGTCTTGCCGCCCGATCATCGCGAAACGCCCATCGATGCGGCGGGGGAACAGCGCCATGCCCTTGTAGCCGGCCATCGCGCCCTGCAGCGCGCGCATCTCATAGGTGCGCGCATCGATGCCGCGCAGCAGTTCCTCGCGCGCCGTCCTGCCGTCATAGGCGGTATAGGTGCCGATCATGCTTTGCGTGCCGTCCATATCGGTAAAGCGAACCAGACGGACGTCCTCGACCCCCTGGCGCTGGCTCGGCAGGATCGGGAAGATCACGGTTTCGGACAGACTTTCGCTGTCGGCCGCGCTCATCCGCACCCAGCCTTCATTGTCGCTGTCGATCCGTGGCGGCACGCCGTGCGGGCTGGCCGGATCGATCACCAGGTCGCGCTCGCCATCCCACGAGCCGGTGCGGAACGTGACCGACGAGACATGCCCTTCGCCGACGCCGCGCAGCGACAGCATGAAGCGGACCCGCTCGCCCTTCGCGTCGAGCGACACGATGCTGGGATTGAACAAAGCCGCCGATTCGAACGCGAATTCCTGGCTGAAATAAGCGCCGATGAGGATCCGGTCGCTCTCATCATCGATGGTGATATCGGAGAATTGGTCCTTCACCTCTTCAAACCGCCGCGCGAAGAACGCCTCTACGTTGCGGTGGCGCGGGGCCATCGCCTCGCGGAGCAAGCGAAGCATGCGCGCGCGCATCGCCGGATCGAGCGCGAGCACGCGACTGACCACCTCGATCGCCCGCGACGGCCGGCCGTCGGCAAAGGCTTCCGGATAATCGAAGCTGAAGGGACGGATCACGGTGCGGGAGGGATCGGGCTTCAGTTCAACGTCAAGCGTGGTAAATACCTCGGCCGCAATCATCCCCGTCACACTCCTCGTTATGGCGCATCAGCCAGCGCCAGAAACCCAAGCGATGTCGTGCGCAATTCGATCCCATGAAATTGAGCCAAAAAAAAATTCGCTGGTGATCGCCTATGCTGCGACGGTCGAACCATGGCTGCCTGCCGCGCTCAGCAAATGGTGGGTTTTCGCGACCGGCGCGAGCGACTTGGGCAGTAGAGCCTGGCGCGACGCTGCCCCCGGCAATTCTCATCGGCGAAGCACCAGCCTCTGTCAGGAGCCCGCGCTCTCCAACGGATGATTGAACGGAAGTGGGTCGTTCCCGGTTCTCTTCGGTTGGCGACGCATGACCGCTTTGGTCGATCCCGCGCTCCAAAGCCGACAGGCAGAAAACCACTTTCCGTCGTTCTGCTATGCTAGTCGGGTGAACGCTGAATGTCGGCTTCTGGAAGGATCTGCCGTTCGACGTGTCGCTTTGGAACGGCAGAAACGTCCCACGA
>RCZF01000003.1 GCA_006438735.1 Sphingomonas koreensis
GAGCACATGCCGTTCTGCTGCTCGATCAAGCCGGATGGCATGGCTCGGCAGAACTGATCGTGCCCGCCAATATCACCCTCATGCCGCTGCCGCCCAGATGCCCCGAGTTGAACCCCGTCGAAAACGTCTGGCAGTTCATGCGCGACAACTGGCTGTCGAACCGCATCTTCTCATCATACGACGACATCGTCGATCACTGCTGCTTCGCCTGGAACAACCTCGTCGATCAACCTTGGCGCATCATGTCGATCGGCATGCGCCAATGGGCCCATGGGTTCTGATCAATGCTCTTTGGTATAACTGAAAGCCGCGAGGCAGCTATCTCCTGATTTGGAAGCAATTGGGACTTCGTTCGGTGAGCTCGGCGATTTGTTGCCCCTCAGAATAAGCGAACTCAGGTCACCGCAGACAGTCAGCGGTTTGCGAATTTAGCCAAATTTATCGGCGCCTCGCCAGGACCAAGCCAAACTTAGCGAATACGACTGCGGACCTGGGCCAGGAAACTGTCCCAAAAATAGGCGGCGGCGCCATCGGCGTCGAGCGGCCCGTCGCTCCGCACTAGCGACATCGCGTTGCCCGCTGCGAAGGCGAGTCCCTGCGGCGTGTCCTCGAGCGGCAGCCAATCGTTCATCGAATTGCGGCTGCTGGTTGCCGCATCGTAGCTGAGACACAGAGCATTCCGCCAAGTGTCGCTGCCGTGCCAGATGCTGATCTGGCCGACACGGTTGCCGTCGAGATAGACGCTGGCCGCGAACGAGCGGCTGTCGACACGCTCAAAGTGGGTGTCGATCCGCGGATCAGACTTCTTCAATTCGGCCAACTTCACCTCAAACAGGGTGGCGGTAGTCGCAAAGCCGCTGCGCAGAAAGCGATCACGGTCGAGGTCGGTCGGTTTGACGGCGATACCGAGCAAGTTGGTTGCGCCGGCGGAGCGAGATGACACCGGCGCGGGGTTTGACGCCGAGGTGGCGTTGAGCGAGCCTTGCGTTCCGACCTTCAGCATATCGCGGATCGCGCCCACGGCATTATCGAACGCAGTGTCGGCGTCCGACCAGCTGATGACGGGCTCGCCGTCTTTGGGGAGCGCCACGAAGTCTGATAGCGTCTGGCCTTCGCCGATTGGCACCCCCTTCCACTGGCATGGCCGCAGAATGATTGGGATGACCCGCGCGGTGCCCTGACGCTGACGAGCGAAAGCGCGCAGCATCTCCTGTTCGTAACAATATTCGGACGCGATGAAATCTGCCGACACGAGCAGAATCACTAGGTCGGAGGCTGCTAGCGCCGCCTGCACAGCGGGATCGAGATGATCGCCTGGCCGCAGTATGCCGTCGTGCCAAAGGTCGATCAGCCCTTCGCGACGCAGTGGCGCGAGGTGTCTGACCAACTGCTCCTTCAGCGCTGTGTCAGCGTGCGTGTAAGAGATGAAGCCGGTGGTCATCGGATCACGAACGCTCGACGAAACGCAGCGGCACAACATTGTCTGGCAAGGCGGGAACCTCCTCGCCAGTCAGGCGGGTAAACAATGCGGGCACAATGCCAAGCTCAGCGAGCAGATAATGGAGACTGACCTTATCGCGCCCAGCCAGCCAGCTGACCGCCGCGCGTAGCAGTTCCGGCTCCTCGCTCACGATCCGGTCATCGTATTTCTCAGCCTTGGCCTGCCCCGTTTTGACTAGTTGGATGTTCGCGGTGCGATACTGCGCGGCATCGATCAGCCCCAAGTCGAAGGCGCGGCGCACGATCGCCCGCATCGACACCTTCCAACGCAGCTTCATCGCGGCCAGCGCACCCCAATCCAACCAGCGCCGGCTGCGAGGAAATTCCTTCGCGAACGCGGCCCGCGGGATTAGGAATGCACCGGCGAAGCGATGCGCTTCGCCTTCGGTGACGCTGTCGCCAGTTACGATGCCTTGATGCATGATGAGGTGGGCGGCCTCATGAGCCAAATCAAATCGCAACCGAACCGCCGCGGCCTTGGCTGTCGATCGCACGATGATTGGCCGTCGCCGAGCCATCGACAGCGCGTCAATACGATCGGTGAGATCGTCGAAATGCACCACAACCGCGCCGGCATTCTCCACGACCCGCATCATGCTGGTGATCGGACCGTCAAGAGCAAGACCCCAGTGCTGCCGGGCGGCTTCGGCGATACGCTCGACCCCTTCGATACTGGCAGGGCGCGATTCTTCGGGAAAATCGACAATCGGTAGACGGACCTGCGCTTCGATGGCGTTAACTAAGGCCTCTACCGCGGTGCCCCTTGCCACCGTCTGCGCAATCAGGCCGCGGGGTGCGCTGGTCAACCGGCGAAAATGGCAGTCCTCTTCGCGCACAGGATTTGCCGCCGCGGTGGCGAAAAAAGCTGGCGTAACCAACAAAACTGACGCCAGCGCATCGCGCAACTCGTCAGTCGGCTCCTTGGCGCCTGTTTCGAGTTGGTGAATGAACTGTCGACTGTTGCCGACTGCTCCACCCAACTCCTCGAGCGACAATCCGCATAGCAAGCGAGCCAGCCGCAGTTTGTCCCCGTGGAACGTGCGTGCACCATCGGCCGGGCGGCGACCCGGTATATCCCCATTTCGCATCACGATCAGACTCCGTCGGGAGCGTCTGCCTCGCCGTCCTGCTCGTCATCATCATCCTGATGGTCGCCGACCGGCGGCGGCGGTAGGTCGCGACCTTCGGGCCGCTCATCGTCAATCGGCACGATCAACGGTTCCGCATCTGCCAGCGGCAGGCGCCAGACCGTCTCGGGCTCGTCATTTCTAAGCGCGACGAAGCTAGCTGTCAGCAACGCGCCGTCGATATCGGTTGTGATCCCAATGCGAAACAGGACGCCGGCTGTGGGCTTTTCTGGTTCAAGGTCTAGCAGCAATTGCTCGAACGGTGTCGCAACGGAGATTTTGGTTGTGGGATCGGCTGGGTCTCCGCGCCAGAAACGCATAGGCACGCCGCCAATACTAAATTGGAAATGCTTACCGGGATCAATTACGCCGAGCCATTCAAAGTCGGGCTTGCCGGCCGCCTGCGCGATCTGAAAGCAACCGTAGTTGTAGGCGCAAACCCCAAGCGTCCAATTATCGTCGCCGATTGTCGGATCGAACCGATCGACCGCCGCACCGCGGCCCAACGCAAGCAGTTGTGCGACTTTCGTGAGCCGTTCTTCGCTAAGGTCGGGATGATAATCGAACGGTCGCATATGAGGCCCCCTTCAGCTGCGTTTCGGGCTTTTTAATCGATTTGTCAAGCGCGGCCGTAAATGTCAACTGCCGAAATGCGACGTGGTCAGGGGAGGACCAGGTAGCCACCCGAGAGCCGCGCCAGCAATCAGTTGCGTCGCGGCATACAAGTTCTCCAACGGTTCGAGTGCCCACCTTTGTCTTCTGCTGGGCAGCATTTTCCTATGCCCGCAGAAAAGCAGCCCTTCGGCTGACCCCATAGAGGACCGTCTGAGAGCTGCATCAGCAGGCTGGTGTCTATGCAGCTTTTGGTAGATCAGCGATCTTCTGAAACTCGGCGAGTATACCCGCATGGTGCTGCGCAAGATGGCGCACGACGCGGGCGTTACCAAGCAGGCGCCCGACATAGCCGGTTGCAATCACAAGATCGAGATGGTCGGCGCCATAGCCCTGTTCGATCAACCTGAACTCGCGATCGAGATTCTCGGACTCGCGTTGCATTCTCGCAATCTGGTCTTCGGTCAGGCCTCGTTGGCGTCGCTGCTTCCCCTCAACAAGTTCGTCGGCCGACGACGATGCGACAAGCGATTTCGCATAAGCAAGCGAATATCGGTTCATTAGCATCATCGATTGCGCCGCATCGATCTGCCGGAGTGGCTTCAGAAATCGCAGCTCGGTGAACACGTTCAGCGGCACATGTTTGTCGCGTAACAACTCGGCGACCTCGGGACAGATGCCGACCAGCAGATTCCGCTTGGCACGGATGTTGCCGATGTTAACGTTTAGAGCGCGTGCCAGGCGCTCCTCCGACACACCCTTCTTAATAGCATTCAGTATCATCTTATGTTCTTGGATCGTCGCCATACGGCTGATCCGCTTGTTATATGTGAAGGCCTCGTCGTCGATTGCGATCAGGCACACGACTTCGGTCTCGCCGCGCTCGCGCAAGATCTCGACGCGCAGATGGCCGTCCAACAGGTGGAAGCGCTCGCGTTTCTCGGCATCTCGTGCCACCGCCGGCGGCTCAATGATTCCGACTTCAGCGATCGACGCTGCGATCTGGCCGTATTTGACCGATTTGCGCACTGCCGCGGAAACATCCCGCAGCGGCATGATCGCCTCGATGGGAATACGGACCGTCGTCTCCTCGAATCCGAGCTTTACCGGGATGATCGGGCGCTTGGCGCTCACGATGTCGGGCCATTAGCAGCAAGCCGCGCGGCCATCTTCTCCGGCATCTTATCGAGCTTCTCGTCCATAAGCACAGCCATGAACGACGCATCGCCCGACAGCCGGCGGAACGCTTCTGTGATCAGCATTAGCCGGTCCTTGGAGGCATTTGCCCGTCGGATCATGTCACGCTTGCGCCCGGCGTCTTCCTGATAGGCGCGGACGAGCGCCGCTGACGACAGCTTTTCCGATGGCCGGGCGTCGCGGGACCCCAGCGTCTTTCCTCGGCGCCGGCGCGCTTCGACCAGGCGTTTGGCCGCCAGCAGCTTCTTGCCCCGGAGCAAGCCCTTCTCATAGGCGCCCTGCAATGCGCGCTGGACCTCGTGATCGTCGGCTTCGGCAATTTCAACGGCGACACTAATCGGGATGGTCCGCGACTCGACCGAACGCAGCAGGCGCTGTTCGCCCTTTTCCAGCAGTCGCGCGACGCCGTGAACATATTCCGCCGACAACCCCGTCATTCGCGCGATCTGGGCGACTGAATAGCCACGATCGCGCATGCCGCCGATATCCTGAAGCAGATCAAAGGCGCTGTGCTGACGCCGTGCACAATTCTCGACCAGGCTGGATATCAAGCAGTCCTCCGGATCGGCCGAGACGACGAGCGCCGGGACCTCGAGCTGCCCGAGCGCCTGATATGCCTCCAGCCGTCCCTGGCCACAGACAAGATCATAAAAGGGGCCGTCCGCCTCCATCCGCCTAGTCACCGTGATCGGCCGCTTCAATCCGATCTGGGCGATATTCTCGACGATCTCCTTGAACGCCTTCTTGTTTCGAAGTCGCGGATTGACCACCGTGATCCGATCGATCGCGACCCACTCGACGCGTTGTGAAGGCTTGGCGCCGGTCATGCTGCCTCTGGCCACGTTTGGCGGGCGGCTAAGGCATAGAAGGCGTCGAGGGTGTCGAACCTATAGGCATCGAGCGACAGCCCGTTATATTCCGCCAGCCGCAGCACCGCGTCATGCATGTCGAGCCGGGGCAGGACATAAAAGTCATGGGTGTCGATGTTGCCGGCATCCATCCGGATGGCGACGGTGATATCGGGATTAAGAGCTGTATCGAGACGCAGCTTCCACCGGAGCGAACCCGCCGCAGTCTGCAAGCAGCGCACGACAACGACCGACGCGGTAAACTCGCCATTGATGGTGAGAAGATCTGTGACCGCGTCCTGAAAGACAGTGCCGCCGGCGGCTTCGATCCCCCCGATTGCTTGGGCGATGAGGGTCGGATGAAGCTGACGCAGCTTCCGGTTGATCTCAAGATAGCGATAATCGTGCTGAGGCGCGAAACCGACCAAGGCATAGGCGCGCAACAGACTGCCGAAGCGTGACCGGTAAGCGCTGCTCGACGGTGCGTTCTCGGCTTCATCGATGATCAGGCCAGACAGCGTGCCGTGGCCGGCGAGGACCGCCCGCAGCAAATCCAGCATCTCGTCTTGGCTCAGTCGCTCGGATCGCGCCGCGACGATGGCCTGCGCTCGCTCGAACATCGATTTGTCGACGATCGGCGCGAACGCGCCGTCCGACCGCACCCAGTCCTCGGGGCCATTGCGGACGTGGCGCTGCTTGAGCTTGAACGAGGTCTGCGCCCAGACATTGTTGCCGATATACTTCTCATTGATCAACAACTGGTGGACGGTGCCGCGCGTCCAGGCGCGCCCGAGATCGGTTAGGACACCGCGTTCGTTCAGCAGTATCGCGATTTCGCGTTCGGCCAGACCCTTTTCGACGAACAAGGCGTAAACTTCGCGAACAATCTTCACCTCTTCGGCAGGGCCCGGGACGAGAATGACGCGATCGGTGGCGATGCTCTTTTGCTCGCCGTGGCCCAGTTCGCTCTTGGGCGATCCGCCTTGGTCGACGAGAAGGCGGCGCAGCCCGAAACCCGCTGCGCCGCCCTGCCGAAATCCCAGCCTGATCAGGTTGGACTGTCCGGCGAACACCTTGACCGACAGCTCACGGCTATATTCGCCTGCCATCGCCCGTTTGACAGTCTTAATGATCGAAGAGCCAATACTGCCGTCGTTGCGAAATTGCTCGGAAGCGTATTGGACCTCTACGCCAGCGCTGCGCAACCTTAGCTCGTAAGTGGCGGCTTCGTCGGTGTCTTGAAAACGGCCGAGGCGGCTGACGTCGTAAACCAATAATGCCTTGTAATCGGCGCGACCCTCCTCGACATCCTTGAGCACCTGCCGAAGACCGGCACGCCCACCGAGATTGAGTCCGCTCTTGCCCTCATCAGCGTAGGTTCGAACGATCTCGTAGCCATTTTCGTCGGCGTAGCGGGCGATTGCGACGACTTGGTTGTCGGTCGAAAACTGCTGATGCTCGGTCGACATTCGGACATATTGCGCCGCCCGTATTTTGGGCGGTGGCGAATGCCCCTCAACTGGTTCGTCCCACTTGATTACCATCATCGCCGAACGTCGTCCTTACAACAAACATTTCTGCTCGAACTCTATAATTGGCAAAGGGCGGCAACATGTTTCCTAAAAGCGGCACAAAAGTTCCGAAAGTGATAGCACGTCCTTCGGAAGACGATTACTTGGCCGAAATTCTTCAGGCGCTACGTGACGAATTTGGCGGAGCCGGCGGCGCGACCAAAATCATCATGCGCTGGACCGGCGCGTCGGATCGGACCGCGCGCAACTGGATGAGCGGCGCCGCCGGACCAAGTGGTTACCATCTCATCTGTCTTGCCCGCGAGTCGAACGCAGTGCTAGCGGCGATGCTGGCGTTGAGTGGTCGGCCTGAACTCGCGCTTTCCACCGACGTCCACGCAGTTGAAGTCGCTCTTGCCAAGGCAATGGGCTCGCTCGAAGTGTTGAAGCGACAGCAAGCGTCGCGTCCAACGCGCTGAACCATTCGCAGACCGGCCGGCGGTCGCGGCTACGACGCCCTAACGGCCCGTGTCAGCCGCGGAACACGGAAATTGTCCAATGATCTGAGTGCCCATTTTTGTCCCCTATGGGGCACCACGCCTTGGCTTGGCGAAGTAGATTGCTTCAGGGCCTCCGGGCAGCACGGCATTATATGCGTCCCGCGAGGGGATCGTTTTGACAAAGTCGCTCACTGCGGCGCACGGGTCGATCGCCTCTACCGTTTTCTCGGCGACACGCTCCGCTCAGCCATTTTTATAGCGTTACCCTTGCGCTTTCGGGCAGCGCAATGCCGCTCTGCGCTTCCGGCGCGCCCGGCCTGATCCACTGTGCATGGGCATGCGCGGTGGCGATCACGCTGCGTTCGGCGTCGCCCGGCCAGGTCCGCACGCTGACGATCTGCTCGCCCAGGCTGCGATCGGGCTCCATCGATACCCAGCCGAGTGGGCGATCGAGCTTGGCGCGCGCGCCTGCCGCGGCCATCGCCGCCCTGATCCGCCCGGCGGTCGGCTCGGGCAAATATTGCCAGACCACCGAATGCATCAGCACGCGGGTGACGCCTTCGGCCTGCGGCTCGGCGAGGCGCGCGTCGAGCCAGTCGGCGGCGTCGGCCTGCTCCAGCCGCACGCGCTTCTCGCGCATCATCGCGATCGCGCGGCGCACGCGGACCAGCCGCTCGGGCGCCTCGGGCCAGATATAGGCCGCCAGCCGCGCCTCGACCGCCGGATCGGTCGCGTCCATCGGCTGAATGTCGCAGCCGCGCACACCGACGATCTCGATCGACGCCGCGGCCGGCGGCCCGCGCCATTCGGGTGTGATCGTCACCGGCGCGTCGACCGGGCCAACCGCCGTCCCGCCCAGATCGATTCGGTAGCGATCGATCAGCAGGTTCAATCCCGCGCTCGATCCGATTTCGAGGATGTCGAGCTTCGGCCCAAAGCGCCGCGCCAGCTCGATCAGCCCGAGCATCAAGGCTGCCGATCGGCCCGGCTCATTGGTCTGCGGCGGGCCGTCGAGCCACGGCAGCAAGGCATCGTCGTGCCGCTGCAAGACCCTCAGCAGGGTGCTCGACACCTCAGCCGGATCGGTAACGGTGCCGGAAAAGACGCGGGCGAGACCATCGTCCGCACCCGCCAGCACCAGCGCATGGAGCCCGCCGAGCAGCCGCAGCGGCAGCGCATCGCGGGTCGGTTCGCCCGGCCAATCGAGCACGCGCGCGCCGGTGCGGCTGTCGCGATTGAGCCCCGCCGCCAGCGCCGCGTTGATCCGGCCATAGATGGGCGCGGCGTTGCGCGCGCAATAATACTCCTGGATCGCGAACGCGCCGCGGTTGTTCTCTTCGCTCGCCATGTCTGTCTCCCTTTGGCCGACGCTTGTTGCTCCGCAGCGAACCCCCAAGTAAAGCCCCGCTGCCCATGCCCGATCCGATCATCATCGCCGTCCCCAAGGGACGCATCCTCGATGAGGCGCTGCCGCTGCTGGCGCGCGCCGGGATCGAGCCCGAAGCGGCGTTCTCGGACGACGCCAGCCGCGCGCTGCGCTTCGCCACCAATCAGCCGCATATCGAGTTGATCCGCGTCCGCGCGTTCGATGTCGCGACCTTCGTCGCGCACGGCGCCGCGCAGCTCGGCATCGTCGGATCGGATGTGCTGATGGAATTCGACTATTCCGAGCTCTATGCGCCGGTCGATCTCGGCATCGGGCATTGCCGCCTGTCGGTCGCAGAACCCGCCGATATGGCCCAGACCGACGATCCGCGCGGCTGGAGCCACGTTCGGATCGCGACCAAATATCCCCACGTAACGAGCGCGCATTTCGAGGCGCGCGGCGTGCAGGCCGAATGCGTCAAGCTGAACGGCGCGATGGAACTGGCGCCGACGTTGGGCCTCGCGCCGCGGATCGTCGATCTCGTGTCCTCGGGACGCACGCTCAAGGAAAACGGCCTCGTCGAAGTCGAGGTGATCGCCGAGATCACCAGCCGCCTGATCGTCAACCGCGCCGCGTTCAAGACGCGCGGCGAAGTGGTGCCGCTGGTCGAAGCGTTCCGGCGGGCGGTGAGCACCTCCCCCTCCCGCGTGCGGGGGGGGGCCGGGGGGTGGGCTCTCGACCACGGCGAGCGCACCGAGCGTGGACCGCGCGAGCCCACCCCCAAGCCCTCCCGTAAACGGGAGGGGAGAAGCGCGTGATCACCCTCTCCACTTCCGCTCCCGGCTTCGCGCAGGATTTCACCGCGCTGGTCAACGCCCGTCGCGAAGCCGACGCCGATGTCGCCCGCGATGTGCGCCTGATCGTCGCCAGCGTTCGCGACGAGGGTGACGGCGCGGTGCGCGCGTTCACCGAGAAGTTCGACGAGCACGATCTCGCCGAAACCGGCTGGCGGATCGAGCGCAGCGACTGCGTCGCGGCACTGAACGCGCTTCCCAGCGACCTCCGCACCGCACTCGAACTCGCGCACGCCCGCATCACCGCCTATCACGAGAAGCAGCGCCCCGCCGACAGCGACGCCACCGACGCCGCCGGCGTGCGCACCGGCGCGCGCTGGAACGCGGTCGATGCCGCCGGCATCTACGTCCCCGGCGGCCGCGCGGCCTATCCCTCCTCGGTGCTGATGAACGCGATCCCCGCGCGCGTCGCCGGGGTCGAGCGGCTGGTGATGGTCACGCCCACGCCCAAGGGCGAGATCAACCCGCTGGTGCTCGCGGCGGCCGAGCTCGCCGGGATCGACGAGATCTGGCGCGTCGGCGGCGCACAGGCGATCGCCGCGCTCGCCTACGGCACCGATCGGATCAAGCCGGTCGATGTCGTCACCGGCCCCGGCAACGCCTGGGTCGCCGAGGCCAAGCGGCAGCTCTACGGCGTCGTCGGCATCGACATGGTGGCCGGCCCGTCCGAGATCGTCGTGATCGCCGATGGCAGGAACGACGCCGAATGGATCGCCGCCGATCTCTTGAGCCAATCCGAACACGATCCGACCAGCCAGTCGATCCTGTTCACCGACGATGCCGCCTTCGCCCGCGCCGTCGCGGACGCGGTCGATATCCAGATCGGCAGCCTCGATACGGCCAAGGTCGCCCGCGCCGCGTGGGATGCTAATGGCGCGATCATCGTCACCGCCACGCTCGACGAGACGATCCCGCTCGTCAACCGGCTCGCGCCCGAGCATCTCGAACTCGCGGTCGACGACCCGCAGGCGCTGTTCGATCAGGTCCGCCACGCCGGCTCGGTGTTCCTCGGCCGACACACCCCCGAGGCGGTCGGCGATTATGTCGCCGGCCCCAACCACGTCCTCCCCACCGGCCGCCGCGCGCGCTTCTCGAGCGGGCTGTCGGTGCTCGATTTCATGAAGCGCACCAGCTTTCTCGCGCTCGATCCCGCGTCGCTCGCTGAGGTCGGCCCCGCCGCGATCGCGCTCGCCGAAGCCGAAGGGCTCCCCGCTCACGCCCGATCGGTCGCCTTGCGGCTGGCGGGAGACCAACCGGAATTGAACCTATGACCGCCCGAACCGCCGCCCGCTCCAAGGCCCGCGCCGCCGCGCGCCTCGCCGCCGTCCAGGCGCTGTATCAGCACGATATGGAGGGCACCGCGATGGCGCCGTTGCTCCACGAATTCCACAATCACCGCCTCGGCGCGACGATCGACGATGTCGAATTCCACGAGGCCGACATCGACTTCTTCGACGATGTCGTCAGCGGCGCGATGGAACGAAGCGGCGAGCTCGACGCGCTGATTACCGGCAAGCTCGCGCGCGGCTGGAGCTTCGAGCGGCTCGACAAGCCGATGCGCCAGATCCTGCGCGCCGGCGCCTACGAACTGATCGCGCGGCCCGACGTGCCGACCAAGACGGTGATCAGCGAATATCTCGACGTGGCCGACGCGTTCTACGACAAGCCGGAAAAAGGCTTCGTCAACGGGCTGCTCGACGCGCTGGCGAAGGACGTGCGGGCGTAACCATGGCTGAAGTCGTCAACCTCCGATTGGCGCGCAAGGTCAAGGCGCGGGCGGCGAAAGAGGCGCAAGCCAACACCAACCGCGCGGCGTTCGGCCGGACCAAGGCCGAGAAGAGCGCCGCGACGATCGAGGCGCAGCGAAACGCCAGTCTCCTGGATGGAGCGAAGCGCGACCACCGCCGCGACGACGGCTGACGCCTCCGACATCGGACGTTGAAACCGTTTCCTTGACGCCTGATAGCGGTCTTAAGCTATGAATCTGGATGATGTTGATACGACAGGAACAACAAAGCGATCATGACGCAATCGCTTACGTCACGGCGGAAGCCTTCGCCGGTGCGGAACATAGCGACCAGTCCGAACCGGAAATCATCGCGAGATTGCGCACGGCCGGCGCCCTCACGATTTCGCTGGTAGCGATTGAAGGCGATACCACTGCCGGACACGTCGCCTTTTCACCTGTGACGATCAACGGCGCCGATCGCGGTTGGTTCGGGCTTGGTCCGGTGTCAGTCAAACCCGACCAACAGGGAAAGGGCATTGGCACCGCTTTGATCGAACATGGGCTTGAGCAACTGCGTTCCCAAAGTGCTGCCGGATGCGTGGTTCTAGGTGATCCCGCTTACTATCGTCGTTTCGGTTTCGAGCATGACGTTGGCCTGCGTTATGAGGGACCACCACCGGAATACTTTATGCGTATGAACCTCGCTGCAGGTGAGACGCCGACAGGTCGCGTCGATTACGCGCCGGCCTTTACCGGTTAAGCCGGTTCGGCGTTCGTGAGAAGATTGCCAGGTCCACGGGGCGGAGGCATGATCCTGTCATGCGAACAAGGATCAAAGTGTGCTGCATTTCCTCCCCGGAGGAGGCGCAAATAGCGGTAAGGGCGGGAGCCGATGCCTTGGGGCTGGTGGCGCGTATGCCGTCCGGACCCGGCCCCATTCCCGACGAAATGATCGCCGAGATAACTGCGAGCGTTCCGCCGCCAGTGGCGACCTTTCTTCTCACCTCCGAGACAACAGCCGAGGCTATCTCGGCACACGTCCGGGCAACCAACCCTTCAACTGTCCAAGTCGTGTCCCACATTGATCCTGCGGAATCCGAGAAGCTGGCGTTGCTTGAACCGCATGTGCGCCGCGTTCAGGTCATCCACGTTGAGGGACGGGACGCGCTGGGCATGATCCCGGCCTACAGTCCTCATGTACACGCGTTCCTGCTCGATTCAGGCAGGCCCAATGCCGTGATCGCGGAGCTTGGCGGAACGGGCCGATCGCATGATTGGGAGATCAGCGCCGCGTTCGTGCAAGCAAGCAAAAAGCCGGTTTTTCTGGCCGGGGGGCTTTACCCCAACAATGTAGGCGAAGCGATCAGGCAGGTTCGCCCTTACAGTCTCGATCTATGCTCCGGGGTTCGCACTGACGGACAACTCGATTCTGCCAAGTTGCGGGCATTCGTATTGGCTGTCGAGCGCGCTGACGCCGCCTTGCTCCATACGAGGCCAGGGCATTAATCGGGTAAGACCGTTTCTTCACCATTATCGTTGAGCAAGGATGCCGACGCGTCACGATGGCAGCTAGCGCCCCCCGTCTCCTGGAACCTGCCCGTCCGCTAACCACGCAATTCCAGCCGCTCACCGCGCCTGCAGCACCATATTGAATGGCCCTTCCGCGGCGCGCGTCACGCGCTCGAATCCGCCGTCCATGATCACCGCGCGCAGCTTGGTCTCGCCCGCCTGTGCGCCGAGCGCTTCGCCGACTTCCTGATCGAGCGAGGTCGGCACGCAGATCATCGTCGAGGCGTTGTAGTAAAGCCGGCCGACCGGGTTCAGATTGCCTTGCGGATCGTCGCTCGCGATCGGCTCGACGATCATCCAGCTGCCCTCGGGCGCCAGCATCTTGCGCATATGGCGCGCGCAGCCGCGCGGATCGCCCATGTCGTGCAGGCAATCGAACATCGTGATCAAATCGAAATCCTTCTCGGCGATCTCCTTCGCCGGGGTCGCCTCGAAGCGGACGCGGTCGCTCAGCCCATGCTCGGCGGCGTGGCGGCGGGCTTGCTCGATCGAGGGTTCGTGGAAATCGAAGCCGACGAATTCGCTGTCGGGATAGGCCGTCGCCATCAGCAGCGTCGAAAAGCCGACGCCGCAGCCGACGTCGGCCACCTTGGCGCCGGCCTTGAGCCGCGCCTCGACGCCGTCGAGCGCCGGAATCCAGGCCTGGACGATATTGTTGACGTAACCCGGCCGGAAGAACTGGCCGGTCGCGCAGAACAGGCAGCCGGCGTGATCGCCCCAGCGCACGCCCGATCCTTTGCGGAAGCATTCCTCCACCTTGTCCTCGGCCTCGACCATCGCCGCGGCCATCTCGAACGCGCCGGCGAGATAGACCGGGCTGTCACGGTTGACGAACACCATCGCCTGTTCGGGGTTGAGGCTGAACCGCCCGCTCGCCGCATCGAAATCGACATAGCCATTGGCCGCCTGCGCCATCGCCCATTCGCGGACGTAGCGTTCGTGCAGGCCGCCGGCGCGGTCGGCGAGCTCGGCCGCGGTGGCGGGCCCCTGATCGAGCGCGACGAACAGGCCCAGCCGCATGCCCAGCCGCACCGTCGGCACGCTCATCGCGCCGCCGAGATCGCCGAGCATCTTGCC
The DNA here is from genome assembly GCA_006438735.1 of Sphingomonas koreensis. GTDB lineage: Bacteria > Pseudomonadota > Alphaproteobacteria > Sphingomonadales > Sphingomonadaceae > Sphingomonas > Sphingomonas koreensis_A. The sequence continues at coordinate 13,891 of RCZF01000003.1, forward strand.
GACGAACGCGTGGAGTTTGTCCTGATCGATTGCCGCCATGCCCAGTTCCTTGCCCATGAGAGAGCGGCCCTGTGCGTCTGCGCGCGTTGCGGCAGGCTATAGCACGATCGCGATCGCTTGAGGAGCCGTGCCAAGGCACGGAGCCGGCTGGGTTTTGTTCGGAGACGATGACGAGCGATAGCAATCACGCGCCGACTCGGCCTAAACGACGCGCATGACCGAAGCCGAGTTTCTCGCCGCGCTGCGCACGCTGCCGCTCCATGCCGGTGCGCAGGACTTGCGCGACGATAGCGCGCGGCTCGGCGAGCTGGTCCTAACCACCGATACGATCGTCGAGGGCGTGCATTACCTCGCCGGGGATCCGTCGGGCGATGTCGCGTGGAAGCTGCTGGCAGTGAACCTCTCCGATCTCGCCGCCAAGGGCGCGGTGGCCGAGGGCGTCTTGCTCAACTATCCGCTCAGGGCCAGTTCCCCGGCGCAGGCCGGGGCCCCGTTGGGGGACGAATATGGTGAAGGGCAGCACGCCGTTACCTCGGCCTTCCCAACTGGGCCCCGGCCTTCGCCGGGGAACATATCAAAAGGCTGGGACGCCGCTTTCCTCGCCGGCCTGTCCGCCGCTCTCACCCGCTTCGCCTGCCCGCTGCTTGGCGGCGATACCGTGTCGCTGCCGGCGGACGCACCGCGCGTGATCACACTCACCGCGATCGGCCGCGCCGCCGCACCGCCCGCGCGCTCCGGAGCGCAGGCCGGCGACGCGCTCTACGTCACCGGCACGATCGGCGACGCCGGCGCGGGGCTGCGCATCGCGCGCGGCGAGCCCGGCCCGGCCGCGCTGCTTTGCGCCTATCGAAGGCCGCAGCCGCGCCTCGCCGAAGGCCGCGCGCTCACGCCGGTCGCCCACGCGATGATGGACGTCTCCGACGGGCTGCTGATCGACGCCGCGCGCATGGCCGAGGCGAGCAGCCTCGCGCTGACGATCGATCTCGCCGCCGTTCCGCTGTCGGCGGAATACCGCGCCTTCGCCGGCGATGACCGCCCCGCCCGCCTTGCCGCCGCCACCGCGGGCGACGATTACCAGCTGCTGTTCGCCGCGCCGGAAGATTTCACGCCGCCGGTTGCCGCCACCTGCATCGGCCGCTTTGCGCCCGGCGACGGCCTCACGCTCACCGATGCCGGCGAAGCCATCGCGCTTCCTGCGTCGCTCGGCTTTACCCACGGCGCTTGAGCCGCTTGCGCTAACTCCGCGCCGCCGATAGCGTCCGCCGCACAAGTCACGGAGGCGTTTGCGAGCACCAGTCCTCCGGACGAAGCAGGAAGGGATTGCGCATGACGTTTGTCTATGCCGCCATAATTTGCGGCCTGATCGCGGTAGTCTACGGCTTTATCACCAGTCAGCAGGTGCTGCGCGCGTCCGCCGGCGACAGCAGGATGCAGGACATCGCCGCCGCCATCCAGGAAGGCGCCAAGGCCTATCTCAGCCGGCAATATACCACCATCGCAATCGTCGGCGTGATCGTCGCGGTGATCCTGTTCCTGACGCTCGGCCTGATCTCCACCGTCGGCTTCGCGATCGGCGCGATCCTCTCGGGCGTCGCCGGCTTCGTCGGCATGAACATTTCGGTGCGCGCCAACGTCCGCACCGCCGAGGCCGCACGCAGCTCGCTGCAGGGCGGGCTCACCATCGCCTTCCGCTCGGGCGCGATCACCGGCATGCTCGTCGCCGGGCTCGGCCTGCTCGCGATCTCGGGCTTCTTCTGGTATTTGACCGGCCCTGCCGGCCATGCTCCCAATGACCGGATCATCACCGAATCGCTCACCGCGCTGGCGTTCGGCGCGTCGCTCATTTCGATCTTCGCACGCCTCGGCGGCGGCATCTTCACCAAGGCCGCCGACGTCGGCGCCGATCTGGTCGGCAAGGTCGAGGCCGGCATCCCCGAAGACGATCCCCGCAACCCCGCCACGATCGCCGATAACGTCGGCGACAATGTCGGCGATTGCGCCGGCATGGCGGCCGATCTGTTCGAAACCTATGTCGTGACGCTCGGCGTGACGATGATCTCGATCGCGCTGCTGTTGCCGCACGCCGACAATCTGTTCGAACTGATGGCGCTGCCGTTGGTCGTCGGCGGCGTGTGCATCATCACCTCGATCATTGGCACCTATATGGTGCGGCTCGGCGGCGGCTCGATCATGGGCGCGCTTTACAAGGGCTTCTTCACCACGCTCATCCTCTCGGCCGTCGCGATTTTCGGCGCGACCAAATGGGTGCTCGGCGATCTCAATGCGCCGATCGGGACGAACACCTTCCTCGATCCCGGCGGCGCGATCGGCCAGACCGCCTCAGGCCTCGGCGGCATCACCGGCATGAGCCTCGTTTATTGCATGATGATCGGCCTGGTCGTCACCGCGCTCTTGGTGTGGATCACCGAATATTACACCGGCACCAACCACCGCCCGGTGCGCTCGATCGCCAAGGCTTCGGAAACCGGCCACGGCACCAACGTCATCCAGGGCCTCGCGATCAGCCTTGAATCGACTGCCCTGCCCACCCTCGTCATCGTCGTCGGCATCGTCGCCAGCTACATCCTGACCAACAGCGTCATCGGCATCGCCTTCGCCGCGACCGCGATGCTGGCGCTCGCCGGCATGGTGGTGGCGCTCGACGCCTACGGCCCGGTCACCGACAATGCCGGCGGCATCGCCGAAATGGCCGGCCTGCCCGAGGATGTACGCGGCCGCACCGATGCGCTCGATGCGGTCGGCAACACCACCAAGGCGGTGACCAAGGGCTATGCGATCGGCTCCGCCGCGCTTGCCGCCCTGGTGCTGTTCGGCGCCTATACCAGCGACCTCAAGACCGACTTCCCCGATCTCGTCGTCGATTTCTCGCTGAGCAATCCGTACGTTATCGTCGGGCTGCTATTGGGCGCGATGCTCCCGTTCATCTTCGGCGCGTTCGGCATGACCGCGGTCGGCCGCGCGGCCGGCGCGGTGGTCGAGGAAGTGCGCGGCCAGTTCCGCGATAATCCCGGCATCATGGCGGGCACCAGCCGGCCTAATTACGGCCGGACGGTCGATCTCGTCACCAAGGCGGCGATCCGCGAGATGATCGTGCCCAGCCTGCTCCCGGTGCTGTCGCCGATCGTGGTCTATTTCGTCATCGCCGCGGTGGCGGGCCAGGCAAGCGCCTTCGCCTCGGTCGGCGCGATGCTGCTCGGCGTGATCGTCTCGGGGTTGTTCGTCGCGATCTCGATGACCTCGGGCGGCGGCGCGTGGGACAATGCCAAGAAATATATCGAGGACGGCAATCACGGCGGCAAGGGCAGCGAAGCCCACAAGGCCGCGGTGACGGGCGATACGGTCGGCGATCCCTACAAGGACACGGCGGGCCCGGCGGTCAATCCGATGATCAAGATCACCAATATCGTGGCTCTCCTCCTTCTCGCAGCCCTCGCCGCCCATTCGGGCGTCGCGGGCTGAGAGGAGGTCAGAGGAGAGCCCGGCCGGCGGACGGGCGGGACACGTTCCCGCCCGATCCGTCCGACGACGCGGCTTTGCCGCGGCGCTGACCAACTGACTTCTTCAAGGCTCGTCGGGAGCGATCCGGGCGGGGCTTTCCTTTCCCCGCCCCGCCCGCCACTATGGCGTTGATTGAACGGGGGAAGGCATGCGGCTCGGTTGGGATGAGATAAAGCGCCGCGCCCGCGCGTTCAGCGAGGAATGGCGCGACGCCCATTACGAAAAGGGCGAAACGCAAAGCTTCTACAACGATTTCTTCGAAATCTTCGGCGTCCGCCGACGCACCGTCGCCAGCTATGAACGCCGCGTCGAGAGCATCGACGCCAATCGCCGCGGCTTCATCGATCTTTTCTGGCCGGGCATCCTGATCGTCGAACAGAAAAGCGGCGGGCGCGATCTGCTCAAGGCGCAGGGTCAGGCGCTCGAATATTTCGATTGGCTGCCCGATAATCAGAAGCCGCGCTACATCCTGACGTGCGATTTCCAACGCTGGCATCTGATCGATCTCGATACCAATCAGGAATGGCGTTTCGCGCTCGGCGATCTGCACAAGCATATCGAGGCGTTCGCCTTCGTCCTCGGCCGCCAGCGCAGCTTCACCACGCAGGCGACCGTCACGATCAAGGCGGCGGAGCTGATGGGCAAGCTGCACGACGCGCTGGAAGCGTCGGGCTATGCCGGCCACGATCTCGAGCATTTGCTCGTCCGCCTGCTGTTCTGCCTCTTCGCCGACGATACCGGCATCTTCCAGCCCGCGCAGATTTTCCTGCAATTGCTCGAAAGCGAAACCGCGGACGACGGGCATGACACCGGCCGCGTGCTGATGGAGCTGTTCGACATTCTCGATACCCCCGATGGGCAGAACGGCACCGTCAACCAGCGCCAATCGGGCTTGTCGGCGGAACTCAACGCCTTCCCCTATGTAAACGGCAACCTGTTCACCGGGCGGCTGCGCACGCCGGTGTTCGATACGGCGATGCGCGGCCTGCTGATCGATGCCTGCCGCCACAATTGGAGCGGCGTCAGCCCCGCCATTTTCGGCTCGCTGTTCCAATCGGTGATGGACGCCAAGGAGCGCCGCGCGAAGGGCGCGCACTACACTTCCGAAGCCAATATCCTGAAGGTCATCGGCCCGCTGTTCCTCGACGATCTGACCGCCGAGCTGGAGCGCATCCTGGCGCGCAAGACCGAGCGTGAGAAACTGCTCGACGCCTTCGTCGCGAAGCTCGCGCGGCTGACCTTCCTCGATCCGGCGTGCGGCTGTGGCAATTTCCTCGTCATCGCCTATCGCGAGCTGCGCCGGCTGGAGCTCGCCGCGCTGGAGGCGCGCTGGCCCCGGGCGATGACCGACACCGGCGAGGAGCGGCGCCAGGGCATCATCGATCCCGGCCTCTTGAGCCGCGTTCAGGTCAACCAGTTCTACGGCATCGAGGTCGAGGAGTTTCCCGCCGCGATCGCCGAGGTGGCGATGTGGATGGCCGATCATCTCGCCAACAACGCGCTGGGCGAGGCGTTCTCGACCAATTACGCGCGCATTCCGTTGAGGGACTCGGCACACATTCTCCATGCCGACGCGCTCGACACCGATTGGTCGAGCTTGATCGTGCCGGAAAAGCTGCATTATATCATGGGCAATCCGCCATTCGTCGTCGCCAAGTTTCAGACGGCGGAGCAGCGCGCGCAGGTCCGCGCCATCGCGCAGCTCGGCGGCAGCGGCGGCACGCTCGATTTCGTCGCGGCGTGGTTCATCAAGGCCGGGCAGTTCGTCGCCACCAATCACCGCATCCGCATCGCCTTCGTCGCGACCAACTCGATCAGCCAGGGCGAGCAGGTCGCGCAGCTCTGGCCGATCCTGTTCGATCGCTTCCACTTGGAGATCGCCTTCGCCCATCGCACCTTCAGCTGGGGCAGCGAGGCGCGCGGCAAGGCGCACGTCCACGTCGTCGTGATCGGGCTGACGCACCGCGACGACCAGCCGACCGAGAAGCGGCTGTTCAGCTATCCCGATATTCGCGGCGAGCCGATCGAGAGTCGGCATGAGGCGCTGACGGCGTATCTTTTCGATGCGCGGGGCGTGACGAACCGGCATCTTGTGGTGAAGGAGGAAGGGAGCGCCATTAATGGTGCGCGGAAATTAGCTAGCGGGAGCCAGCCAATCGACGGGGGCCATCTAATCTTTGACTGGGCGGCTCGACGTGATTTCCTCGAATCAGAGCCTTCAGCCAAAATGTTTATGCGCCGCTATGTCGGCGCGGAAGACTTCATAAACGGTGGCAAGCGCTGGATTTTGGCACTCCAAAAAGCAACGCCATCTGAACTGCGCGCTATGCCGCAGGTTTTAAAACGCTTGAAATTGGTGCGAGAATTTCGCCGTGCCAGCCAGCGAAAAAGCACGTTGGCAATCGCAGATCAGCCGACCCGGTTTAACGTTGAAGTTTTGCCGACAAAGCCATTTCTCGCCATTCCTGAAGTTAGCTCGGAGAGACGCGAATACATACCTTTCGGGTGGCTAAAGGCTTCGATGATTCCGAGTAACAAGCTTCGGATGTTGCCCACAGCGAGTCTCTGGGAGTTCGGGGTTTTAACGAGCCGCGCTCACAATGCTTGGCTCGGTCACGTCGGCGGACGGCTTGAAAGCCGTTTTCAATATGGGATTGGCATCGTCTACAACACCTTCCCCTGGCCCGACGCCACGCCCGCGCAGCGCGCCCGGATCGAGGCGCTGGCGCAAGCCGTACTCGACGCGCGCGCCGCGCATCCCACCGCCAGCCTCGCCGATCTCTACGATCCCGATACCATGCCCGGCGATCTGCGCCGCGCGCACCACGCGCTCGATCTCGCGGTCGACAAGCTCTACCGCGCCGCCCCCTTCGCGTCGGACCGCGACCGCGTCGAGCATCTGTTCGGCCGTTACGAGGCGCTGGTGAACCCGCTCGCGACGAGCGGCGTCAAGGCCAACCGCCGCGTCGCGCGGCGCAAGGCGAAAGACGCGGATTAATCGCCCTTGTCGCCCTCGTTGCGCGACTTCTTGTGCTCGGCGTGCTGCTTAACGTCCTGGCGCAACGATTTCGATTAGTCGTCAGATTCGCTGAACGTCCCGTCGTCGTTGCGGCGCTGATACCGCTTGTCGCCCTCATGCGGCTGGTTGAGTTCACGCTCGCTCATTGTTCGTCTCCTGTTGCCGGCGTTAAAGCGCAAATATTCACCCTTTGTTCCCTTTGTCGCTTTCCTACAGCCCCCGATCCATGCCATAAATCCCGTTCGCTCTTTGAGTCCGTCGATCTGCTCGGGACCGCGCCCGGCGCGCGCGGACAGGCTCGTTCGGGCCAGCCCGGCCAAACCCACGCGACACTCTCCACTTTCTCCACTTCACCTCTACGAGCACGCGATCCTCGCGCGGCATGCCGAGACTTTCGTGCCACCTCGCGCCGCCGCTTGACGCCCGCGTCAATCGCTCGCACGCTCTGGCAAAAGCACAGGAGAGGCACATGACGCTCGACGATGTCCCCGGCCGGTTCGCGCATGACGAGGATCATGAGGCGTTCCGCCAGACGGTGCGCAGCTTCCTGCAAAAGGAAGGCGTCCCCAACGTCGCCGATTGGGAGGCCAACCGGCTGGTGCCCAAGGCGTTCTGGCGCAAGGCCGGTGCCATCGGCATGCTCTGCCCGACGGTGCCCGAGGCGTATGGCGGGCTCGGGCTCGATTTCGGCTATAACGCCGTCGTCAACGAGGAGCTGAGCTACAACGGCGTGCCCGCCGGCTTCTCGCTGCAATCGGACATCGTGTGCGATTATATCGTCCATTACGGCTCCGAAGAGCAGAAGGCCGAGTGGCTGCCCCGGCTCGTCTCCGGCGAGACGATCACCGCGATCGCGATGACCGAGCCCGGCACCGGCTCCGATCTCCAGGCGATCCGCACGTCGGCGAAAAAGGACGGCAACCATTATGTCGTCAATGGCTCCAAGACCTATATCACCAACGGCCAGAACGCCGATCTGATCCTGGTCGTCGCCAAGACCGATCCCGCCGCGACCCCCGCCTACAAGGGCATGTCGATCATCCTGATCGAGGCCGATCGCGAGGGCTTCCGCCGCGGCCGCAAGCTCGACAAGATCGGGCAGGATGCCGCCGATACGTCCGAATTGTTCTTCGACGATGTCCGCGTGCCGATCACCAACTGCCTGGGCGAAGAGGGCAAGGGCTTCATCTATCTGATGAGCCAATTGCCGCAGGAACGGCTGTCGATCGCGGTCGGCGTGCAGGCCAGCACGCAAAAGGCGTTCGACGAGACGGTCGAGTTCACCAAATCGCGCAAGGCGTTTGCCGGCATGGTGTTCGATTTCCAGAACACGCGCTTCGTGCTGGCCGATCTGAAGGCCAAGCTCCAGGTCGGCTGGGCGCATCTCGATTGGGCGATCCGCCGCCATCTGGCCGGCGAGCTGACCGCCACCGAGGGCGCCGCCGCCAAGCTGTGGCATACCGAGCTGCAGTGGGAAGTGATGGACAAATGCCTCCAGCTCCACGGCGGCGCCGGCTATATGAACGAATATCCGATCGCCCGCGCCTGGCGCGCCGCGCGCGTCAGCCGCATATACGGCGGCACCAACGAGATCATGAAGGAACTGATCGGGCGCAGCCTGTAATGGCGGGCGGGCCGCGACGACCCGCCCGGCCCGCTTATTTGAGGAGCACTTCGCCGAGCAATTCGCTGCCCATCACGTGGCGATATTTGGAGCGCGTGCCGCTTTCGGCATCCATCTGACGCATGTCGGCCTTCATGTAATCGGCATAGGCCTTGTCGCGCGCCGCGGCCTCGGTCGCGTCGGCCATGTGGCTGAATTGCGTGACGAGGTAGAAATCGGGCTCGCCGGCGCGTTTGTTGAGATTGGCGAGGACGTGATATTCCTTGATCCAGCCCTTCGACTTGGCGAACTCCTGGCTCTTCTTATACTGCGACGCGAGATAATCGATGTAGGTCGCGTTGGCGCCGTCATCGACCGAGATCGACGAAACTTCCCAATAATCGCCGTAACTGAACGGCAGGTCTTGCGCAGGCGCCGGCATGGCGACGGCAAGCGACAGCGACGCGGCGGCAAGCCCCGCGAAAAACGGCAATTTTATCATGGCCTTCGAACCTTCAATGCGAGACCCGGCTTCCCCCGGGCGAGGCACGCATCACTCGCATCCGCTCGACCGCGACCCTTGTGAGGCGGCGAAGCGCCGGCAATCTCCGCCAAAGCCGCTGGCGGAACAAGCGGAATCGACTAAGCGCTAATCACGATGGCGATGCGGTGGCGCCTGCGCCGCCGGGGCGCGGCTGGCCTCGGCGGCTAAATCGCGCGGCGCGCTTGACGAAGCGGCGCGCTCTGCGTCAGTAGCGCGCATGGTCGCCCCGCTCCCGTCCGATCCGCACGGCTTCAAGCGCCGCGGCGTCCTGTTCGTGCTGTCGTCGCCGTCGGGCGCGGGCAAATCGACCATCGCCCGCAAGCTGCTGGCGGCGCACCCCGAACTCGGCGTGTCGGTGTCCGCCACCACCCGGCCGATCCGCCCCGGCGAAGTCGATGGCGAGGATTATCATTTCGTCGATCTCGAACAGTTCCGCGAATCGGTCGCGAACAACGAGTTCATCGAATGGGCCCATGTCTTCGGCCATCGCTACGGCACGCCGCGCGCGCCGGTCGAACGGATGCTCGCCGAGGGCAAGGACGTGTTGTTCGACATCGATTGGCAGGGCGCGCAGCAGCTGTTTCAGATCGCCGGCGGCGATGTCGTGCGCACCTTCATCCTGCCGCCGTCGATGGAGGAGCTCCACCAGCGCCTGATCCGCCGCGCGACCGATCCGATCGAGGTGATCGACGCCCGCATGACACGCGCCGCAAATGAAGTCAGCCACTGGGACGGCTATGATTACGTGCTGGTCAACGACGATGTCGAGGCGTGTTTCGGCGATGTCCGCACCATCCTCGAGGCCGAACGGCTCCGCCGCTCACGCCAGACCGGGCTGATCGGCTTCGTTCGCAAGCTGATCAAATAAGCGTCAGGAAGCGCGCGCCGGCGTCGAATTCGGCCTTGTGCGCCGCTGTCGTCGCGATCGCCAGATCGTCACGGCCCCACAGCTCGGCCTGCCAGTCCTCGTCGATCTGCGCCGCGTGCCACACCGTCTCGGCATCCGCCGCGCCCTCGATCAGCGCCAGCCCGGCGATCAGCGATCCGGTGACGGTGACGATCGGCGACAGCCCGGCGAGTTCAAACGGTCCCCGCGCCGCCACCGCCTCGGCCAGCCGCGCCACCGTCGCCGCCGGCTGCGGCCGGTGCATCACCCCCGTCGTCACCTCGATATGCACATCGAACCTTGCCCGGGCCCAATCGAGCAAGGGATCCCACGCCGCCGCCTGCCGCGCCACCAGCCCTTCCGGCGCCTCCGCCCGGTAACACAGCAAATCGCTCTCGCCATACGCAGCGAGACCCTCCGCGAACGTGGCGGGATCGCTGGCGATTCGGTCGATCGCAGCATTCGCCAGCCCGGTCAGCGGCATCGCCCGTGGATCGATGTCGCCTTCGACGGCGCGCCATTCGTCGGCGATCGCCTCGGCCAGCGCCGCGTTTGGCAAGACGAGCGGCGTGCGGCCCGGCGTCCGCACCGGCCGATCATCGAGCCGGATCGCGCCGTCGGCAATCGTCACGTCCCGCCAGAAGCGCTTCATTGCTCGGGCGGGGTCCGCCACCGCCGCGCGAGCGAGCGCGGCACGACCGCGATCATCACCATCGCCGCAAGCACGATCGCGGTGCCCAGAATGCGCTGACCGCCGGTCACGCCGCGGGCGATCAGCACCAGCCCGAACACCGCTCCGGCGACGCCGACGAGACGCGTCAGGATCATTGCGAAATAGCGGTTGCGCGCTTTCGTGTCGGCCATCAGCCGCGCCGCCGGCCGCGCTCGCCGCGGCGCTCCTTGCGGAACGATTTCGCATGCGCCTTGGCCTGCTGCTTGACGACCGCGCGGCTCGGCGGCGGTGGGCCGTCGTCGAGCTTCAGCGCGTCACCGAGCGCGACGTCGAAACCGAGCAGCTTCAGGCTTTCGGCGAAATGATCGGGCAGTTCGGCGACGACGTCGACCTTGCCGCCATCGGGATGATCGATCCGGATGCGGCGGGCGTGGAGGTGCATCTTGCGGCTCACCCCGCCAGTGAGGAACGCGGCCTGCCCGCCATATTTGCCGTCGCCGACGATCGGGTGGCCGATCGCCGCCATATGCGCGCGCAGCTGATGCGTTCGGCCGGTGAACGGCTGAAGCTCGACCCAGGCGGCGCGGTTGCCGGCGCGTTCGATCACACGGTAGCGCGAGCGCGCGGCCTGGCCGTTCTCCTCGTCGACATGCATCTTCTCGCCGCCGGTGCCGGGCTGCTTGCCGAGCGGCAGATCGACGATGCCGTCTTCGATCGACGGCGCACCGACGATCAGCGCCCAATAGACCTTGCGCGCGGTGCGTCCCGAAAAGCTCTTGGCGAAGAACGCCGCGGCGCGCGAGGTGCGGGCGAGCAGCAAAGCGCCCGAGGTATCCTTGTCGAGCCGGTGGACAAGCTTGGGGCGCCCATCGGCCTCGAATTGCAGCGCATCGAGCAGACCATCGACATGATCGTGCGTTTTGGTGCCGCCTTGCGTCGCCAGACCCGGTGGCTTGTTGATGACGATCGCCTGCGCATCGCGGTGGATCACCATCGATTGCGCATAATCGAGTTGATCTTCGGTCAGCACCGGGCGTTCGCGCTTGGGCTTCGCCGTATCGGGCTTGGGGGGCTCGAGCGGCGGGACGCGGATGACCTGACCGACCGCCAGCCGATCGCCCGGCGTCGCGCGATTGCCGTCGATGCGAAGCTGGCCAGTGCGTGCCCATTTGGCGACCGTCGTATAATTGGCGTCGGCAAGATGCCGCTTGAACCAGCGATCGAGCCGGATGCCGTCGTCATCCTCGCCGACGGTAAATTGGCGGACGGTCGGATCGGTCATGCCAGCGCGCGCATCAGGTGGAGCCCGGCGAGCACGCCGAGGATCGCGCCGATCACGGAAACCAGTGCGTAGACCAGCGCCGTCACCACGTCGCCGCGCTCAATCATGTTGACCGCATCGAGCGCAAACGAGGAAAAGGTCGTGAAGCCACCAAGTGCGCCGACCGCCACGAACAGCCGAACCGGATCCTGGCCGCCCGACATCCGAGTCAAAATACCGATCACCAGCCCCATCAGCAGCCCGCCGACGAGATTGACCGTCAGCGTTCCCCACGGATAATTTGGGCCGAGCCAGGCAAGCGTGGCTTTGCCGACGAGATAGCGGGCGCCCGAACCGAGCGCGCCGCCCAGCATGACGAGAAGCAAGGGCATGCCGCCGCCCTAGCGCGAAGCGCGCCGCTTGAGAACTGCTTTGCTGAAACGGTCCGGATCAGCGCCCGTTGTTGACCACGAGATCGACGTCCGAGCCGCCGCCGGCATGCGCACGAACGAACAGGACATAAGCGCCGTCGTCGCGCGCGCGCGTGCCGCCGAGCACGCGCTGACTGCCGTCGCTCTGCTGATCGGCGGAATAGCCGGCCTTGGTGGCCTGCGTATAATACCAATCGATGACGCGCGTGATCGGCTGCGGCGTGGTGAAACTGACGACGCGGAGCGCGCAGCCATTGCCGTTCGCGCCGGCCGCTTCGCTGACATTGGCGCCGGGATAGACCGGCAGATCGCCCAGCCGGGCGGCCCAGGCGGCCGAATAGTGGACGTTGGCGGCGCACGCGCCGGTGCGTGGCGATTGTTGACGGGCGGCGAGCGCGCCGAGCGTCATCGCGCCCTTGGTCGTCGCGCATCCCGGGCAAGCCGCGCCGGCCTTGGGCTCGGGCGCTTGGCGCAACCGGCCGCCGCCATCGCCGCCGCCCGCGGCGGTCGCATCTGGCGGCACTTCGGCCGAATAGGGCTTAGCCGGCGGCCGCACGGCGACGCCGTTGGCTTGCTGGGTCAGCGCCGGATCGACCATGATCTGATCGTTGAGCGCGCCGGCCAGCGCCGGATCGGCGGCATTGGCACTGGTCAATTGGTTGTCGAGGCTATCTAGATTGCGCGCGTCCTGCCGCGAATGACAGGCGCCCAGCAGCAACGGCGTGATCAACAGCAACGGCGACAGCGAGCGGAGCGTCATACGGGTCCCCTTTGCGCCAAGGGGATCGCGGCAAAGCGTTAACAAAGTGTTGACGATGATGGTGAAGGTAAACGCTTTGTTGACCTTGTCCCGTCACGGCACGCAAAAGGCTTGCGCTCGACCGCAGCCCATATCATCTAATCGCGATGTTCAACATTCTCTCGATCCTGATCGGCTTGTTCGCGCTGCTCTGCGCGATCCCGGCGTTCATTCCGTTTCTCGGCGCGCTCAATTGGATCATCATCCCGATCGCCGTCGTCGGCTTGGTGATCGGCATCCTGTCGTCGCACAACAGCGGGCGCAACCTGAACATCGTGGTGATCGTGATCGGCGTGATCCGGCTGATGCTCGGCGGCGGCATTTTCTGACAAAAAAGGCCCGGCATTGCTGCCGAGCCTGCTTTGATCGCCGATCCGCGCGTCAGCCGTTGAGCGTGTGCGTCAGCGTAATCTCGCAATCGAGCACCTTGGACACCGGGCAATTCGCCTTGGCGTCTGCCGCGATCTCAACGAATTTGTCGGCATCGATGCCGGCGACGGTCGCCGTCAATTCGAGATCGGATCGGGTGATGGCGAAGCCGTCGCCTTCCTTGTCGAGCGTCACCTTGGCGACGGTCTCGAGCGTCCCTTGCTCGAATCCGGCCTTGGCCAGCGCGAAACTGAGCGCCATCGTGAAGCAACTGGCATGCGCCGCCGCGATCAGCTCTTCGGGGTTGGTGCCCTTTTCGTCGCCGAAGCGGGTGCCGAAACCGTAGAACTGGTCGGCGAGAACGCCGGACTGGGTGGACACGTGGCCGCGCCCATCCTTGCCAAGGCCCTCATATCGCGCCGATCCGCTGCGTTTCGTCATGCCAGTTGCTCCCGATTGTCGTCCGTTCAGGTCATTCGCAGTCGGCATCGCCCTTGTCGATCGACTGGCCAAGCACCGCGCCGCCGGCCGCGCCGAGCAGCGTGCCGATCGTGCTGGACCCGCCCGGTGCGATAAGATTGCCAAGCACGCCACCGGCGACACCGCCGACGATCAAGCCGGTCGTGCCGTCGTTATGCTTGCAATAATAGCGGCCGTCGGAGCCACGATACACCGTATCGTTGCGATTGAGGTGGCGGCGATGATAGTTCGGGCCGCTGCGATAATTGCGATAGGCGTCGTAATTGCCGGCCGGCGCCTGGCTGTAGTAGCCCGGGCCGCGGTTGCCATAGCTGTCGTTGGCGCAAGCGCCGAGCGACAGCACCGATACGGCGCCGAGCGCCATGATCATCGTGTTCATATCAGACATCCCTGTTGTTGGCGGGCCTGGCGGACGCGGCAATGCGCCGCGTCCGGCCCGCGTCTTCGTCAGCGGCAGTGCGTATTGCTGTCGAGCGCATGGCCCGCCAGCGCGCCACCGGCTGCCCCGAGCACTGTGCCCGTGGTGCGGTCGCCGCGCGTATCGACGGTGCGGCCGAGCAATGCGCCGGCGACGCCGCCAACGATCGTTCCGGTCGTGCCGTCGGACTTGCGGCAATAACGACGGCCGTCACGGCCGCGCCATTCCTTATGCGAATAGTGGTGGCGCGTGCGGTGGTGCTGCGCCTGCGCGCTCGTTACCGGCACGATCATCGCCGGCACCAGCAGTGACGCCGCGCCGAGCGCCATCATCAATTTACGCATGAGATACTCCCTTTACTCGATTAATACCGGATGCGTAACGCTGCGTCGGCCTAACCGGTTGCATGAACACAAAACAACGGTGATACGATCCCATTAAGCCTCTGGAATCGAGCCCAAAGTATATATCGCCTCGCCCGATGCTTGATCAGCCTGGAAGGTCTTCGAGCTTTATCCACGATATCCACGTTATCCACAGGCCGGTGCCGCGATTCCTGCCTTGTCGCGACTCGCGATCGATGACAGCATCCGACTTGTAAGCAGATGACGAGCCGGCGAGAAATCGCAAGACAGTCGATCACTTATGCCAGGATTTGAGCGCTGGAACCGCAAGGAACCGATGGTCGATCCGGGCGGATGAAAGTCACGCGGCGCCTCTGTCCGCGGTCGCGCAAGCGAACGCCGGAGGAAAGCGCGGAAGACGCCATCCAGACGCAGCATTGGTGTCCTTCGGGATGCCCATGAGGCGGGCCGTGACGAGCCGGAAGGCGCATCGCCTGTAACAGGGCGATAGCGGGTTCGGGGAAGCGCGACCAGGCGATGCTTCGGGCTTCGGTTCGATGCTGAGCTGGCCGCCGAGGCCGGAAACGCGGCGTTCCTCACGGGATGCAGACGACCGGCCCCGGTGACCGAAATGCGACGCCAGGCGCCCTCGCGGCTCTGGCCGAGCAGCCGCCGAAATCAGATGCGCGGGCGCAGCCTTCGGGCCGCGCAGGTGGATCGAAGCTAGGCGACCGGGGGCCGACAGCAATGTCGGCCCCTTTTGGCGTTTTGGGCCACGCCGCAGCGCGGTCCCGCGCCCGCGTCGATCAGCGCGGCGGCAGCTGGCCGCGGATCGCGCCCTTCGGATAGTCCGCGGTATGGACATTGACGTAGAAGCTCGAGGGATCGGCGATGATCGCCGCCGCCAGCGCGCGATCGACCGTCTGGCATTCCTTCGACGCGCCCTGGACCGGCGGCGCCATCGTCAGCACCGGCGGCCCGGCAACCCCGCGCGCGCCCTTGTGGATATGCGCCATCGTCGGCGCGGCGAGCCCTTGGACGGTGAGATCGTAGCAAATCTGGTTGGTCGCCGAATCGGCGGTCACCTTCACCGTCCCGGTCGCATCGGGATCGCCCGGGCCGGGCACTTCCTGATTGCCGGTCAACGCCGCTTGCCAGCTTTCGCCGATCGTGCCGGCGACGGTCGCGCAGCCGGAAAGCGCCAGCGCCGCGATACCCACGGCGGCGATTGTCGGTTTCGATAAGATCATGTCTTGCTCCTTGCTGCCAGCGCCTATGCCCGACCGACTGCCCGATCGCGCGCGCAGCGGCAAGGGCGCGGGCAATCAGTCGGCGAGAACAGGGTCGGCCAGACTGACGGTGGCATGGCTGCCGGCCGAGGCTTCGCGGATCTGCCGTTGTTGCTGGGTGCGTTCGGCGCGCTCGGCCATTTGCGTCCAGGCGGCTTCGGCGCGCTCGCAGCGATCTCGGACATTGTCCAGCACGGCGGCTTCGGCGTTGGCGTGCTCGGCGGCGGCGCGTGAGCGGTAGAATTCTGGCATGTCGGCCATGTAGGCGGCTCCTCGCAGCGGGTGGACGAAATGCGAAAACGGCGGCCCCGAAGGGCCGCCGTCTCGTCAGCTTCAGTCAGCCGGCTGGAGGTTTACGGCGCTCATCTTGCCGCGCTTGTCCTGCTCCAGCTCGTACGAAACGCGCTGGTCCTGGTTGAGCGTCGGCATGCCGGCGCGCTCAACGGCGGTGATGTGAACGAAAGCGTCGTTGCCGCCGCCATCGGGGGCAATGAAGCCATAGCCCTTGTCGGCGTTGAAAAACTTGACGGTGCCAGTGGTGGCCATTGGGGTATTCCTTCTTTGGGGGGCGGACCGACGGTCGGCGCGCCCGGTGCCTTGGCAGCAGGGAAAGAAGGAAAGAGGAGCCGCAAAGCGCCAGAGACCGTCAATTTGCGACTGTAGCACCGCCCTTATGGACCAATTGCCGGCAAAACACAATGCGCGCCTCGAACGGGCACCGTTGGCTAGGCGCGACGCGCCCTGCGGCGATCATAAGCGCGCTTGGCGACATAGCCGCCGCCGAGGACCAGGCCGAGCGGCCCAAGCCGCCGCATGACACCCGCGGCGACCGCGCCGAACGCCGCGCCCTTGGCGCCGCTATCGCCGTCACGGCGATCGATTTCGCGGCCGACCAGCGCGCCGATGATCTTGCCGATCACGCGCGGTCACCCGCATCGTCGCCGGCGACCTGATCCCACGCCGCACCGAGCCCGCGCAGCACCAGCCAGCCGATCGCATAGGTTGCGACCACCGGCACCGCCACCTTCAGGACGTTGGCCGAGATCGCACCGATGATCGCACCATCGACCTCGCCGTCGTCACCGCTCATGCCGTCGATGGCCGCGCCGACCAGCGCGCCGATTGTCGTTACACCCATGTTGAAAGCTCCTCCGTTCGCGGAGGAAAGCGCTTCAACCGCCGTCGGGTTCCGTCAGCGCCCGATCATGTTTTCGGGGCGCACGACGCGATCGAACGTCGCCTCGTCGACCAGCCCGAGGTCGAACCCAGCCTCCTTGAGCGTTTGCCCATGCTGATGCGCGTGCTTAGCGATCTTGGCGGCGTTGTCGTAGCCGATTTCGGGGGCGAGCGCGGTGACCAGCATCAGCGAGCGGCCAACCAGCTCGGCGATGCGATCCTCGTTCGCCTCGATCCCATCGACGCAGCGTTCGGCGAAATTCGCCATGCCGACGCTGAGCAACTGGATCGAACGGATCACGTTCGCGCCGATCAACGGCATGAACACGTTCAATTCGAAATGCCCCTGCGCGCCGCCGATCGTCACCGCCTGGTTGTTGCCCATCACTTGGGCGGCAACCATCGTCAGCGATTCGCACTGCGTGGGATTGACCTTGCCGGGCATGATCGAGCTGCCCGGCTCGTTCGCCGGTAGCGACAGTTCACCCAGCCCCGAACGCGGGCCCGAGCCGAGGAAACGGATGTCGTTGGCGATCTTGTTGAGCGCGACCGCCAGCGTGTTGAGTGCGCCGGAAAAGAACACGAGCCCGTCCTTTGCCGCGAGCTGCTCGAACTTGTTCGGTGCGGGCTCGAAATCGATTCCCGTTATGTCGGAGATCGCCGCCGCCATATCTTCGGCCCAGCCCTTGGGCGCGTTCAATCCGGTGCCGACCGCGGTGCCGCCGATCGCGAGCTTCTTGAGATTGCCGTTGAGCGCGCCCTGCAGCCGCATCTTGCAGCTGATCAGCTGCGCGGCATAACCGGAAAACTCTTGCCCCAGCGTCAGCGGTGTCGCGTCCTGGGTGTGGGTGCGGCCGATCTTGACGATGTGATCCCAATCGCGCGCCTTCGTTTCCAGCGCGCCCTCCAGCCGGTCTAACGCGGGGACCAGCGCATCGCGCGTCGCGCGCACGGCGGCGACGTGGAGCGCGGTCGGGAAGCTGTCGTTCGACGACTGGCTCATGTTGACATGATCGTTGGGGTGAACCGGAGACTTGCCGCCGCGCGTGCCGGTGAGCACCTCGTTGGCGCGGCCGGCAATCACCTCGTTGACATTCATGTTGGTCTGCGTGCCAGAGCCGGTCTGCCAGATGACGAGCGGGAACTGATCGTCGAGCTTCCCGTCGATGATTTCCTGCGCGGCCGCCTCGATCGCGTCGGCGATTTTTGCATCGAGTCCGTGCTGACGGTTCACCCGCGCCGCCGCCTGCTTCACGATCGCCTGGGCATGGACGATGTCGATCGGCATCCGCTCGCTCACGCCGAACGGGAAATTCTCGATCGATCGCTGCGTCTGCGCGCCCCAATAGGCGTCGGCAGGCACCTCGACGGCGCCGATCGAATCGGTTTCGGTGCGGATATCTTTGCTCACAATCCCTCCGTCATGCCGGACTTGCCTGCCCCGGCGGAGGCCGGGGTTCCGGCATCCACCGCGCAACAAGCTCATTGGCCGCTGCCTATGCGGGAGGGTCAATGATGCGACAAGAGCGCTGATGCCGCCACGGGAGTAAATCCCGTGACGTCGAAGCCCGGCTGCGACGGGCCCGGCCGGCAGTTCGCATCGCCGTTGGCGACCGCCGCACAGCGTGGCTGTGCGGCTTGCTCCTTACTTCTTCCGCTTGAAATCCACCGCGACGACGTTCGAGCCGTCTTCGATCGGCTCCGCCACGGGGCCGTCGTTCTCGGCGTCGTCGTGCGGTTCGGGGGCTTCCACTTCCTGTGCCTGGAAGCGCAGCTCGAAATTGACCGCTGGGTCGTGGAAGCCGGTGATCGCCGCATAAGGGATCACCAGCGTCGACGGAATCTGGTTGAAGCTCAAGCCGATCGAGAAGCGCTCTTCATCGACGACCAGATCCCAATAGCGATTCTGCATGACGATCGTCATCTCGTCGGGAAAGCGCTCGATCAGCCGCTGCGGGATATCGACACCGGCCGCCTGCGTCTTGAACGTGATGTAGAAATGATGGTCGCCGGGCAGCCCGCCCTCGGCCACCGAGCCGAGCACACGGCCGACGACGGCGCGCAACGCCTCCTGGACGATCTCGTCATAGGGAATCAGGCTATCGGGCAGGCCATCGGTCATGCCCTTGGACTAGCGGAGTTTGGCCGACGGTCAAGATTGCATGGCGGCACGGACGCGCTATGTGGCGGGGATGCGCACCGCCAGCATCGCCCGCAAGACGAGCGAAACCTCGATCGACGTGACCGTCAATCTCGACGGCAGCGGCGCTTATGACGTATCGACCGGCGTCGGTTTCTTCGATCATATGCTCGAGCAATTGTCGCGGCATTCGCTGATCGATCTCACCGTGCGCACCCAGGGCGATCTGCATATCGATCAGCACCATACCGTCGAGGATACCGGCCTGGCGATCGGCGAAGCGGTGGCCAAGGCACTGGGCGAGAAGCGCGGCATTCGGCGCTATGCGGAGGCGCTGAGCCCGATGGACGAGACCTTGACCCGCGTCGCACTCGATATTTCGGGGCGGCCGTTCCTCGTCTGGAAGACCGCGTTCTCGCAGAAGCGCCTTGGCGAGATGGATACCGAAATGTTCGAGCATTTCTTCCACAGCTTCGCGCAGACCGCCGGCATCACCCTGCACATCGAGACACTATACGGGCAGAACAACCATCATATCGCGGAGTCGGCGTTCAAGGGGCTGGCGCGGGCGCTGCGCATCGCCGTCGAGATCGATCCGCGCAAGGCAGACGTGATTCCCTCGACCAAGGGAACGCTGTGATGGCCGAGCTGGCCCGCACCAAATCGCCGCTGTGCCTCGTGCGGCTGACCTATCGGCAGCCGGCCGACGCGCTCGATCGGCTGATGCCCGAGCATGCCGCGTGGCTTGAGCGCTGCATCGCCGACGATCTGCTGCTGGTCGGCGGGCGGCAGGCGCCGCGTGTCGGCGGTGTGCTGATTTTCCGCGGGCACAAGGCCGAAGTCGAGGCGCTTGCCAACAGCGATCCGTTCGTCACCAACGGCGCAGCGACGATCGAGGTGATCGAGTTCGTCGCCAGCTTCGCGGCCGACGGGTTCGCCGCGCTCCTCCAGTGACGCTGGCGCTGATCGATTACGGCGCGGGCAACCTCCATTCGGTCGCCAACGCGCTGACGGCGGCGGGGGCAACGGATCTGGCGATCACTGCCGATCCCGATGTCGTCGCGAAGGCCGATCGCGTCGTTCTCCCCGGCGTCGGCGCGTTCGGCGCCTGCGCCGCGGCGCTGCGCGGCGTGCCGGGGATGATCGAGGCGATGGAGCAGCGCGTGCGCCGCGACGGCGCGCCGTTCCTGGGCATTTGCGTCGGCATGCAGCTGATGGCGGACCGCGGCGAGGAAATGGGCACGCACGCCGGCCTCGGCTGGATCGCCGGCACTGTTCGGCGACTTGAGCCGACCGACCCGACCGCGAAAGTGCCGCACATGGGCTGGAACAGCGTCGCTCCGACGCGCCCGCACGCGCTGATCGCGCCGGGCGAGGCGTATTTCCTGCACAGCTACGCCTTTAACGGAGACGCGGTGCTGGCGACGACCGACCACGCCGGCCCCGTCACCGCCGCGATCGGCCGCGACAACATGCTCGGCGTACAATTTCATCCCGAAAAGAGCCAACGCTACGGCCTGGCGCTGCTGGAAAGGTTCCTGGCATGGCGGCCTTGATCGTGTTCCCCGCGATCGATCTCAAGCAAGGCCAGGTTGTCCGACTCGCTGAGGGCGACATGGACCGCGCGACGATCTACGGCGACGATCCCGCCGCGCAGGCGCTCGCCTTCGCCGAGGCGGGCGCGCAGCATCTCCATGTCGTCGATCTTGACGGCGCCTTCGCCGGCGCCTCGGTCAACGGTGAGGCCGTCCAGCGGATCGTCGCGGCGTTCCCCGGCTATGTCCAGCTCGGCGGCGGCATTCGCGATCGCGCCGCGATCGAGCGCTGGTTCGATCTCGGCGTCGCCCGCGTCGTGATCGGCACCGCCGCGCTGAACGATCCCGATCTCGTCCGCACGGCCGCGCGAGACTTTCCCGGCGGCATCGTCGTCGCGGTCGACGCAAAGGACGGCATGGTCGCAACCGCCGGCTGGGCCGATGTGTCGGACGTCTCGATCGTCGATATGGCGCGCCGCTTCGAGGACGCCGGCGTCGCCAGCCTGCTGTTCACCGACGTCGGCCGCGACGGACTCTTGAAGGGCGTCAATGTCGAGGCGACCGTCGATCTCGCCCGCGCAACCCGCCTGCCGGTGATCGCCTCGGGCGGGGTGGCTGGGATCGCCGACATCCACATGCTGGCGCTTCATGCGCAGGACGGCGTCGAAGGCGTCATCACCGGCCGCGCGCTTTACGACGGCCGGCTCGATCTCGCGGCGGCGCTTAGCGTGGCCGCGGCGGCGTGAGCGTGCTTATTCCGTCACCCCCGCGAAAGCGGGGGCCCATCTCCAACGGCTCGCCACGATCGACCATCAGGAGATGGGTTCCCGCTTTCGCGGGGGTGACGGCTGTTGGCCGGTCCGATTGGTTGCACCCCGAGAGCGGTGCATGACCGTCCGCGCCCGCGTCATCCCTTGTCTCGACGTCGCCAACGGCCGCGTCGTCAAGGGCGTCAACTTCGTCGATTTGAAGGACGCCGGCGATCCCGTCGAGCAGGCGCGCGCTTATGACGCCGCCGGGGCCGACGAGCTGTGTTTCCTCGATATCACCGCCAGCCACGAGGCGCGCGGCACGCTGATCGACGTCGTCCGCCGCACCGCCGAAGTGTGCTTCATGCCGCTCACCGTCGGCGGCGGGGTGCGTTCGGCCAAGAACGCACGCGCCTTGCTACTCGCCGGGGCCGACAAGGTCGCAGTCAATTCGGCTGCGGTGACGCGGCCCGAACTGGTCGCCGACATCGCCGAGCGGTTCGGCAGCCAGTGCTGCGTCGCCTCGGTTGATGCGCGACGCGTCGGTGCGGGGCGCTGGGAGGTGTTCACCCACGGCGGCCGCCGCGAAACCGGGATCGACGCGGTCGCGCATGCGCTGCGGCTTGCTGATTTGGGCGCGGGCGAATTGCTCGTCACCTCGATGGACCGTGACGGCACGCGTGACGGCTATGATCTCGACCTGATCCGCGCGATCGCCGACCAGGTGTCGGTGCCGGTGATCGCCTCGGGCGGGGTCGGCGGATTGTCGGACCTCGTCGCCGGCATTCGTGACGGCCGCGCCTCGGCCGTCCTCGCCGCGTCGATCTTCCATTTCGGCGAGGCAAGCATCGCCGACGCCCATGCCGCGCTGGCCCGGGCGGGTATTCCGGTGCGGAGGCCAGTCGCCTCAAATCGATCCTCCCCTGCAAGGGGAGGTGGCAGCCCGAAGGGCTGACGGAGGGGTGTCGCGCCGTCTGGATGGTGACACCCCTCCACCACCGGCTAGCCGGCGGTCCCCCTCCCCTTGCAGGGGAGGATTCGGCTGGTGTTAACTCCGGTCTGCTAGAACAACGTCATGCGCGCGCTTCTTCTCCTTGCCCTGATCGCTGCCCCGGCGCTCGCCGATCCGGCGGCGCATTCGGGGGTTGCCAAGGCGCGCACCGGGCCGGCGGCGTCGGACATTGCGCTGTTCGTGATGGCGGCGATCGGCGTGTGGCTTGCGCGCCGCGCGATGATCCGGCGGGCAATCAAGCGCCGCGAGGATTGACGCCGCCGCTGCCCCGCGTAAGCAGCTTGGGCATGGCCGCCGACCAACTCGATACGCTCGAAGCGTTGATCCGCTCGCGCAAAGGAAGCGATCCCGACACGTCTTATGTCGCGCAGCTATTCGCCAAGGGCCGCGCCAAGATCGCGCAGAAGCTCGGCGAGGAGGCGGTCGAAACCGTCATCGCCGCCACCTCGGGCGACGACGCGAGCATCGTCCCCGAGGCGGCCGATCTCGTCTTCCACCTGCTCGTCCTGCTCGCCGACGCCGGGCTTTCGCTCGACGATGTGCGCGTGGAGCTCGCGCGGCGCGAAGGGCTGTCGGGGCTCGAGGAAAAACGCCAGCGCACGGAGTGACCATGCCGATCGACGCCACCCAGCCCTATGACGATCAGAACGTCTTCGCGAAGATCCTGCGCGGCGAGATTCCCGCAAACAAGGTCTATGAAGACGGTCACGCACTCGCCTTTCATGACATCAACGCGCAGGCGCCGACGCACGTTCTGGTGATCCCCAAGGGCGCCTACGTCTCCTGGGACGATTTCAGCGCACGCGCCAGCGACGCGGAAATCGCCGGCTTCGTGCGCGCCGTCGGCACGGTCGCGCGCGACGCCGGGCTGGTCGAGCCGGGATATCGGCTGCTCGCCAACACCGGGCGGGACGGACATCAGGAAGTGCCGCACCTTCACGTCCATATTTTCGCCGGCAAGCCGCTCGGCCCGATGCTGGCGCGCTGAGGGGGTGACGCCGCAAAACAAAGAGCATTGCGCCTCTCGCGTTTGCGGTTAGGTTCGCGCCCAATGTAACCGGCGGCGCTTGGCGTCGTTCAACGGGGGATCCGTAAATGATTTTCGGACGCGTCAAATCGCTCGACGCTATTCTCGCCACCGCCGAGAAAAAGGGCCTTGAACGCTCGCTCGGCGCCTTCCAACTGACCATGCTCGGCGTCGGTGCGGTGATCGGCACCGGCATTTTCGTGTTGACCGCAGAAGCCGCTCAAAAGGCCGGCCCCGGCATGATGATCAGCTTCGTCATCGCCGGCTTTGTCTGCGCGGTCGCGGCGCTGTGCTATTCCGAGCTCGCCTCGATGGTCCCGGTCGCGGGCTCCGCTTATACCTACACCTATGCGGTGGTCGGCGAGCTGTTCGCATGGATGGTCGGCTGGGCCCTGATCCTCGAATATGCGGTCGGTGCCAGCGCGGTCGCGGTCGGCTGGTCGGGCTATTTCGTCGGGTTCATGCAGAACACCTTTGGCATCGTCATACCGCAATGGCTCGCCGTCGGGCCCAGCCAGAACGGCTTCATCAACCTCCCCGCCGTCGTCATATCGCTGCTGGTCACCTGGCTGCTGATCATCGGCACGACCGAAAGTGCGCGGGTCAACGCCATTCTCGTTTCGATCAAGGTCGCCGCGCTGACGTTGTTCGTCGCGCTGACGATCCCGGTGATGCACACGCCACAATTTCAGCCGTTCATTCCCAACGGCTGGGGCACGATCGGCGTGATCGGCGCGGCTTCGTCGATCTTCTTCGCCTATGTCGGCTTCGACGCGGTGTCGACCGCGGCGGAAGAAACCAAGAATCCGCAACGCAACGTGCCGATCGGCCTGATCGGCAGCCTGCTGATCTGCACGGTTTTCTATCTGCTCGTTTCGGCCGGCGCGATCGGATCGATCGGCGCTCAGCCGGTCACCGGCCTGGCCGGCCAGATTCTCGCGCCGGGTTCGTCGGAGCTTGCCGATCGCTGCGCGCAGATCGTCGCCAGCGGCGCGACCGAGCCGCTCGCCTGCAGCCATGAAGCGCTGGCGCATGTGCTACGCGTGATCGGCTGGACCAAGATCGGCAATCTGATGGGCCTGGCCGCGTTCATCGCGCTGCCGTCGGTCGTGCTGATGATGATGTTCGGCCAGACCCGCGTGTTTTTCGTGATGGCGCGTGACGGCCTGCTGCCCGAAAAGCTCGCCAGCGTTCATCCCCGGTGGCGCACGCCGCATGTCGTCACCGCGTTCACCGGCGTTGTCGTCACGCTCGCGGCGGCGTTCCTGCCGGTCGGTCAGCTGGCGGACTATTCGAATTCCGGCACGCTGTTTGCATTCGCGATGGTGGCGGTGTCGGTGCTCGTGCTGCGCCAAAAGGATCCCGGTCGCCACCGGCCCTTTCGCACCCCGGCGGTAAAGATCGTCGCGCCGTTGGCGATCGCGGGCTGCGTTGCGCTTTATTGGTATTTGCCGCTGTTGGCGAAGCTCGTGCTACCGGGCTGGGGCGCGATCGGATTGCTGGTCTATTTCAGCTACAGCCGCTCGCGCAGCCACGTCGGCCGCGGGCTGGACGATCTACCCAGCGCCGATGCGGACGCCCCGCCGTTGCCGGTGCCGCCGCTGCCCGGCGCGCCAACCCCGGGGGGCAAGAACGCCTGATACGAAAAGGGGAAGGCCTCGACCTTCCCCTTTTTGTTTGATCCAATCAGCTGTTTGCTATCGCAATTTCGATGCGATCAACGCCTTCATGTCGCATTGCGGCCGGGCGCCGACATGGCTGATGATCTCGGCCGCGCAGATCGCGCCGAGCTTCAGCGATTTCTCCGAATCCATCCCCTGCGCCTGGCCGTGGAGGAAGCCCGCCGCGAACAGGTCACCCGCGCCGGTGGTATCGACGACGCGGTCGATCGGCTCGGCCGCAACCGAGACGCGCCGTCCGCCGGATACCGCGATCGCGCCCTTCTCACTGCGCGTCGCGACCAGCGTCGGCACCTGGGCGGCCACCTTGTCGACCGCCGCGTCGAAATCCTCGACCTCGGCCAGCGCGGTCAGCTCGTTCTCGTTGGCGAACAGGATGTCGATCATGCCGTCGGCGATCAGCTTGCGGAAATCGTTGCCGTGGCGCGAGATGCAGAACACGTCGCTGAGCGTGAAGGCCACCTTGCGGCCGGCCTTGCGCGCCACTTCGATCGCCGCGCGCATCGCTTGGCGCGGCTCTTCGGGATCCCAAAGATAGCCTTCGAGATAGAGGATCTCGGCCGCCGCGATCAGATCGCGGTCGAGCGCCTTTTCGGGCAGGAATTGCGAGGCGCCCAAGAAGGTGTTCATCGTCCGTTGCCCGTCGGGGGTGACGAAGATCAGGCAGCGCGCGGTGGTTGGATCGCCGGCGCGGACTTCGGTATCGTAATGGATGCCGGCCGAGCGGATGTCGTGCGCGAAGATCTGGCCGAGCTCGTCGTCGGCGACCTGGCCAATGAACCCGCAACGCCCGCCGAGCGCGGCGATGCCGGCGACGGTGTTGGCCGCCGATCCGCCCGAGACTTCCTGCCCCGGCCCCATCTTGGCGTAAAGCGCATCGGCGTCCTCGGGCGAGAACATCAGCTGCATCGAGCCCTTCGTCATGCCCTCCTGGACGATAAAGCCGTCATCGGCCTGGGCGAGCACATCGACGATCGCGTTGCCGATCGCGACAACATCATAACGGGCAGTGGTCACGCAAATCTCCTGGCGGTGACGGGAAAGCGGCCAAGCGGCCGGATGCGCCCCCGTAGAGCGCCGGGCGCGGCCGTGCAACCGAGCCAAGCCGCGCCCGCCACGCGCCGAGCGGTCTTGCCGTCGGCGGCGGCGCCCGGCAGGAGGGCGCAGATGAAACGCGCGCTCCTGATCGGCGGTCTCGCCGCAACGCTCGCCGGCTGCGTCAGCGGCCCCACCGCACGCCCAACGCTGGTGCCCGGCCCCGCGCCCGCACCCTTTACCGGCCTCGGGCTGGAGCGCGTGATGGGGCAAACCGCGCCGGCGTTGATCGGGCTGTTCGGTCAGCCCGACGCCGATGTCCGTGAGGGCGACGCGCGCAAGCTGCAATTCCAAGGGCCGATCTGCGTGCTCGACACCTATCTCTATCCCAAAAGCGGCGGCGATCCGGTCGTCAGCTATCTCGATGCCCGCCAGTCGGACGGCCGCACGATCGACCGCGCCAGCTGCGTCGCCGCGCTGATCCGCCGCGAGGGCGGGAAATAATCAGAGCACGAAGCGGCTGAGATCGGTGTTGCGCGCCACTTCGGACAATTGCTTGTCGACATAGGCCGCGTCGATCGTCAGCGTTTCGCCCTGACGGTCCTCCGCCTCGAAGCTCACGTCCTCGAGCAGCTTTTCCATCACCGTCTGCAAACGCCGCGCGCCGATATTCTCGATCTCGCCGTTCACTTCGGCGGCAATGCGGGCGACTGCCTTGATGCCGTCCTGGGTAAAGTCGATCGTCACGCCCTCCGTCGCGATCAGCGCCTTATATTGCTGCGGCAAAGAGGCGGTCGTATCGCTCAGAATCGAGACGAAATCATCCTCGGTCAGCGCCTTCAATTCGACGCGGATCGGCAGACGGCCCTGCAACTCGGGCAGCAGATCGCTCGGCTTGGCGACATGGAACGCGCCGCTCGCAATGAACAGGATATGGTCGGTCTTCATCGGCCCATATTTGGTCGAGACCGTCGTGCCTTCGATCAGCGGCAGCAGGTCACGCTGCACGCCCTCGCGCGAAACCGATCCGCCACCTCGATGTTCGGACATGGCGATCTTGTCGATCTCGTCGAGGAACACGATCCCGTTCGCCTCGGCATCGGCAAGCGCGACGCGGCTGACCTCGTCCTGATCGAGCCGGGCATCGGCCTCTTCCTCGACGAGTTTCTCCCACGCCGCGGCGACGCTCAGCTTGCGCCGCTTCTTCTGCCCGCCGCCGAACGCCTTGCCCATCATGTCGGACAGGTTGATCATGCCGACCTGCCCGCCGCCGCCGGGCAGCTCGAACGGCATCTGCGGCGCCGCCTCGAGATCGAGCTCGATTTCCTTGTCGTCGAGATGCCCGTCGGCAAAGCGCTGGCGAAACGCTTCGCGCGTCGCGGTCGATGAGTCCTTGCCGGTCAGCGCATCGAGCAGCCGGTTCATCGCCGCGTCCTCGGCCTTGTCCTTGACCGCCGCGCGCCGGCGCTCTTTCTCGAGCCGGATCGCTTCCTCGACGAGATCGCGCGCGATCTGCTCGACGTCGCGGCCGACATAGCCGACCTCGGTGAACTTGGTCGCCTCGACCTTGACGAACGGCGCATCGGCAAGCTTGGCCAGCCGACGCGAAATCTCGGTCTTGCCGCAGCCGGTGGGGCCGATCATCAGGATGTTCTTGGGCGTCACCTCGTCGCGCAACTCGGCGCCGAGTTGCTGGCGCCGCCAGCGGTTGCGCAGCGCGACGGCGACGGCGCGCTTGGCGTCGCGCTGGCCGATGATGTGCGCGTCGAGCGCGGCGACGATGGCCTTGGGGGTCAGTTGATCGTTCATGGCGCAGGATATGGCGCGCGCGCGGCCGCGATCAACCGCAGCGCAGCCGCCGCGCGATCGCGGCGTGGCGCGCGAGCAATTGCTGCGTCGTCCTGGGATCGACCTCGGTCGAGAAATCGCCACGATCGGCGGTGCCACCAAGGATCACGCCGTCGCTGCGCGAGAACATGTACATACCGCCGCCCGTCTCGATCGCATAGTCGATCTCGGGCTGCGGCAACAGCACGGCGAGCTGGCCTCGCATCGGCACCAGTTCGGTGTCGCCGAACAATTGCGCCGCGCCGAGCCCGGTGCAATTGAAGATCAATCCTTCGGGCAGGGCAGCGATCTCGCTGGGATCTCGGAAATCGCGCACCACGATCTTGCCGCCAGCCACGCGCACGTCGCGCAGCATCGCGCGCAGGAAGCGCGGCGGCTCGATCAGCATCCCGTCGAACTGCCCGACCGAGGCATAATCGAAGCCGTGCGCACCCGCGCCGAGATCGCGCGCCTCGGGCAGCATCGATTTAAGCAGCCGATCGGTGTCGCTGTCACCCGACGGATGATCGGACAGCAGGTAGTTGGTCATCCAGCGGACGCCGTATTCCTCGCCGATCATGATCTGGAAGCGTTGGTAGGCATAGGAGGCGGCGGCCACGAGCTGCGTCTCGAACGCCGGCGTCAACCGATCCGAATCGTACAGGATCGACGGATACCATTGCCCGCCGGCAATGTTCGACGTCGTCTCGGGCGGCAAAGCCTTGGCGTAGATCGTAACGGGATAGCCCGCTTCCTGCACCAGCCGCGCCGTCGTCAGCCCGACCACCCCGGATCCGATCACCGCGACCGATCCGGCATAGCCCGGCAGCCCGAGATTGGTCGCCAGCCGCGACGTTCCCCAACTGAGCGTGATGCCGGAGCCGCCATGCCCGTAATTGTGCACCAGCCGCTTGTCGCCGAGCGTCTCGGCACGAACCACGAAACCTGACGGACGGAACGGCCGCAAGCCGACCAGCGTACGGATCAGCCGATCGGACGCGACATTGACGCGCGGCAAACACCCCGCGCCGGCCAGCGCCGGCCGCACGCCCGCCGCGCAGCCCGGCAGTGCCAGCGCGCCGGTCGCGGCGATCACCGATCGACGACTGACCGTCCCCCCTCGAAAATCACGCACCGGTATCGAGCGTCTCCACCGTCAGATTGTCGTTGGTGTAGACGCAGATTTCCGCCGCGATCTTCATTGCGCGGCGCGCCAGCGTCTCGGCGTCGGGCTCATATTCGGCCAACGCCCGCGCCGCCGCCAGTGCGTAATTGCCGCCCGATCCGATCGCGGCGATGCCGCCATCGGGATCGAGCACGTCGCCATTGCCGGTCAGGATCAGCGTCACGTCCTTGTCGGCGACGATCATCATCGCCTCCAGATTGCGCAGGAACTTGTCGGTGCGCCAGTCCTTGGCCAGCTCGACCGCGGCGCGCAGCAACGCCCCGTGATGCTGCTCCAGCTTGCGCTCCAGTCGTTCGAGCAAGGTGAACGCGTCGGCGGTCGCGCCGGCGAACCCCGCGATCACCTTGCCGTCGCCCAGCGTGCGCACCTTGCGCGCGGTCGGCTTCATCACCGTCTGGCCCATCGTCACCTGGCCGTCGCCGGCGATGACGACCTTGCCGTTCTTGCGCACCGAGACGATTGTTGTCCCGTGCCATGTCATGTCGGTATCGCTCATCCCCGCCATATGGGGCAGCGCTTGCCGGCGCGCAAATCCCGCTCGCTCAGCGCGAGTTGGCCTTGAGGAACGCGACCGTCTCGGCCAGCGTCGGGGCATTGCCGCGGAACGGTTTGGATAGCCCCATCACCAGATCGTTATGGCTCTTGCCGGGATAGTCGCGGAGCACATAGGGCGCGCCCACTTTCTGCAACGCCGCCGCCATCTTCCGGCTGTTGCGCGGCTTCACCACAGTATCGGCCGATCCGAACGCCAGGAACAGCGGCGGATCGTCCTTCGACGCATAGCTGATCGGCTGCGTCTCTGCCGGCCTCGGCCAATTGGCGAAGGCGTCGACCGCGCGCTTGTCGTCCCACGGATAGAAATCGAGCGGGCCGGCAAGGATCGCCGCGGCGCGAATGATCTTCGGATCGACGCCGATGGCGCTGAGATATGTCCCGTTCACCGCCAGCATCGCGGCGTTATAGGCGCCCGCCGAATGCCCGGCGATGGTGATCCGCGTCGGATCGCCGCCGAACCGCGCTATGTTATCGCGCGTCCATTTTACCGCCAGCGCCGAATCCTGCACGAATACCGGAAAGCGCACCCCCGGCACCAAGCGGTAATCGGGTACGACGACGACGAAGCCTTTCGCGGCATAAGCCCGACCGGCAAAACCATAGGATTGCCGCGATCCCTTCACCCAGCCGCCGCCGTAATAGAAGATCAGCACCGGCAACGGCTTGTCGTGCGCGCTCTTGGGCGTCCACACGTCGAGCTGCTGGCGCGGCGCCGCGCCGTAATCGATCCCGCGCGCCGCCAGCCGCGCGTCGGAATCGCCGGGCGTCAGCGAATTGATCGTATCGAGCACCGCCGGCGGCGATCCGAACGCGATATAGCCGCCGATCACCAGGATCGCCGCGATCACCAGCCCCAATATCCCGCGCCCGATCGTCATCCCGCATCGCTCCCGCTGGCGTCTCGCAACCGGGCATGGCCGCGAACGACGCCCCCGGCAAGCGCGCTCAGCGTTCGACGCCCTTCACCTTCCCCCATTGCCGCGCCGCGGTGTAGCCGAGGTAGCCGGTGCCGAAGAGCGCGTAGAGCGGCTCGGGGATAGCATCGAGATAAGCGCGCATTGCCGCGATCATCGCCTCTGCCGTCGCCCGGTCGATCGCCGCAACCACACCCATCGGGATCGACCACAACAACAGCGCATACATCACATAGAGAAAGCTCGGCCGCGCGCGCCGCGTCCATTCGTCGCTTTGACGATCAACCATCGCTGCCGACCCGGTTGGCCAGCCAGCCATAGAGAAACGCCTCGTCCGCCGGCCGCGTCTCGGCAAGGCTCACGTAGCGCGCGCCTTGCAAGGCATCGATCGCCTTGGTCAGAACCGTCTCCCCGGCAGCGCCGCGCCGCACCAGAAATCCGTCGAGCGCGGCGAGCGTCCTCGGCCCGATCTGTCCGTCGACGATGATGTCGGGATAATCGCTCGCACCGCGGTTGAGCGCATTGAGCGCACGCTGCAAGAATCCCGCCCCCACCGCCGGCCCCATGTTGACGCCGGTGTCGAACAGCTCGGCCGCGAGATCGGGCGCCCGCGCCGCGACCTGATCGAACCCCGGCCGCACCCAGTAAAGCCGCCGATAGATTGCCGCCGCCTCGCGCCGCGGTAGCGCGCGCATGTCGCCGGCATAGCCCTGCTGCCGCGCCACCGCCTCGGTGATGCCGAAGCGCGTCGCCCCGCCCGGATCGGCCAGATTAGCGACGTAATCGCCCTCGCGCGCGATCACCGCGTCGATCAATGCGTCCACGCCCATGCCGCCTCTCCCCCAATTCTGACAGATTTTTCACGCAACTTCGTGGAGCCGCCTCGCGTTGACCCGGCGAGCGAGGGAGACCCACATGACAAATCAACGCTGCGTCGTCGTCACCGGCGCGGAATCAGGCATCGGCGCGGCTTGCGCCGCCGCCTTCGGCGCACTCGGCGACAGCGTCGCGATCTTCTACTTCAATGACGAGGCGGCCGCGCAGACATCGGTCGCCGCGGTCGAAAAGGCCGGTGGCCGCGCGACCGCGATCCAGTGCGACGTTGCCGACGAAGCCTCTGTCGACAAGGCCTTCGCCGCCGCCGAGGCCGCGTTCGGCAACGCCTCGGTCGCTGTCAATTCGGCCGGCGTCAACATGGCCGGCGTCGCGGTGCGCGACATGGAAGCCAAGCAATGGCACCGCACCATCGGCACCGATCTCACCGGCGCCTTCCTTGTCTCGCGCCGCTTCGTGCGCGGCCGTGCCGCCTCAAAAGAGCCGGCCGCGTTGATCCACATCTCGTCGATCCACGCCGAGGTCGTCCGTGCCGGCGGCAGCGATTATTGCGCGGCCAAGGGCGGGCTCACCAACCTGGTCGAGACGCTGGCAATCGAAGAAGCACCCAACAACATCCGCGTCAATGCGATCCGCCCCGGCATGATCCTGACGCCGATGAACGAGCACGCCGTCAAAGACGCCGCCTATCGCCACAAGCTCGAGGCCAACATCCCGATACGCCGCGCCGGCCGGCCCGAGGAGGTCGCCGCGATGGCGCGCTGGCTCGCCTCCGATGAAGCGAGCTATGTCACCGGCGCCTCCTTCACGATCGATGGCGGCCTCTCGCTGTTGCTCGGCGTCGGCGCATGAACCAGCAACGCCGTCACCGTATCGATTTCAACGTCGAGGCGCTCGAGCCCGTCACGCTCCACGGCCCGTCCGATCTCGCCGAACGCGATCTGATGAGCCCCTATGTCTGGACCGAACCCGATGGCCGGCTCGGGATCATGGTCCGCGCCGTTCCCGCCGTCGGGGGCGACCGCACCGATACCGGCGTGATCTGGGCGGGCTGGAGCAACGACGGCCTGATCTTCGAAATGGAAGACGCGCCCGCCATCACCCCCGGCTCCAGCGATCTCGATGTCGGCGGCGTCGAGGATCCGACCGTCATCCGCCAGGACGACGGCTATGTCGTCTATTACACCGGCGTCACGGCCGATTTCGCGCACGGCAACATGCTCTACGCGACCGGCCCGAGCCTCGATGCGCTTACCAAACAGGGCGTCGCGCTGGCCTCGACCAAGACGATGGGCAACACCAAGGAAGCGACCGTCAACCGCACCGCCGATGGCCATTGGCGGCTGTGGTACGAATATGCCGCCGACAACGCCTCGCGCGTCGGCCTCGCGATCGGCGACGACGTCGCCGGCCCGTGGGAGGAGGAGCCCACGCCTTTCCTCCCGCGCCAGGAATCGTGGGATAATTGGCACCTCTCGACGGGCCCGATGCTGATGACAGATCCCGATTTCCCGGTGATGTTCTACAATGGCGCGACGCATGACGCGCGCTGGCGGATCGGTTGGGTGGCGTTCGATCGCGATTGCCGCCACGTCGTCGATCGCGGCATCGAACCGCTGATCACCCCGCCCCCGGTCGACGATCGCACCGCCACCGACATCGCCTTCGCCGCCTCGGTCATCGTCCGCGACGATCAGACCTGGCTCTATTACTCGCTCGAAGACCGCCGCCTCGCCCGCGCGCGAATCAGACGCAGCTGACGATCAGCCGCCACGCAGCAGCGCGATCGTGCGATGTTCGAACGTGGCCGGATCGCGGCGCGCCTCGGCGATCATCGCCGCATCAATGCCCAGCGCGACCCGCCCGCTGCTGAGAAGCGCGGCGGCGTCGCATGCCATCCCCATGGTGGTCAGATCGTGCAACGCCGTCACCAGCGTCAGCCCGTCATCGGCCATCACCCGCAGCGCCATGCGGACGTCATAAGCGGCGACCGGATCGAGCCAGTTGAAGGGCTCGTCCAGCACAACGATTCGTTTGCCGTCGGCAAAGGCGCAGGCCAGCGCGATCCGCTGTCGCATCCCCGCCGAACACGTGCCGATCGGCCGATCGAGCAATCGATCGATCGCCAGCGCAACGCGCAACGGCCCGATCGATACCAGCGCATCGTCGCTCCGCCCCGCAACGATCTCCAGCAGATCACGAGCGAGCAAAGCTCCCGGCAACGTCTCGATCGACGGCGCGAAGCCGATCATTTGCGCCCGCACCGCGCGATCTTCCGCGCACGAAATACCATCGATCACGCATGCGCCGCTCACGATCGGCAGTCGCCCGGCAAGCGCCCGCAGCAAACTCGTCTTGCCCGAGCCGTTAGCGCCGATCACCCCGAACCATGCACCGGCCTCGATGCGCAGCGTCGCCTCATCGACCACCACCGCCGCACCACGCTCGACGCGAAGCCGGTCGATCGCGATACTCATGCGATAATCCACCGCGCGCGCTGCGATCGCCGATACAGGCCGACAGCCATGCCGATCGCCAGCACCGGCGCGAGAACCACCGCGACCATCGCCCCGACCGCTACTACGGCGATCCCTGCCGTGAGCACTAGATCGGCAGCGCGGCGATCGAGCGCGCGATACGCCAGAACGCGAACGACAGCGGCCACCAGCATAACCGCGCCGGCCAGCAGAGCCATGCCGGCGAGCGACGCGCCAGCGACGATCGCGATCAGCCCCGCAGTCGCCAAAACTATAATCGCTGCCCCGCGCAGATGCCGCGCGATGCTCCACGCCGCATCGCGGCCGGCAATCGCTTCGAACCGCGCGGTTGCGGCGTCGATCGGCGTCAAAACCGCCGCCGCGAGCGCGGTCAGCGCCACCGGCAGCGCGATCGCGCCAGGCTGATTGCCCATCAAACCGGAGGTGACGACAGCCGCGAGCGCCAAAGCGGCCACCGAAACTAGGCGCACCCGCTCTTTATTCTCCGAAAATAAGCATTCGGCGCCAGCCCACCTGGGTGCAACGTCGATGCCTCCCGCTATCACCGCGCCGATGAGATAACCGCCCGCCAAAGACCACAGCGGCCAAACGCCCGCGATCGCTGCCGCGCCCAACAACAGCCCCCCGATCGCGCCGTGCAGCGCAGCCCGATAGCCAAGCCGCGTGTCCCGCTGGATCGCGTCGGTCGCGAACACATAGGCATCGGCGTGAAAGCGCAGCCGTCGCGCTATCATCTGCTCCGACGACCACCCTGACCACAGGCCAATGATCAAGCCGGCGATCCCAACGATTCGAGGCGCAGCATCGGCCAGCGCCCCCCGCGCCATCACAACGATCACCGCCGCCCCGATCAGCAACAGCGCGGCGTCGCTCCAGCGCGCCAGAATGCTCGTCCCCTCGCGCCAGATCACCCGCAGATCGTGCCGCAGCATTCGGTTGCCGCGCGGCGTCTGCGCCTGCGTCACCCGAAATCGACCGCCTCGAACCGGATCGGCGCGCCGTGCGCCGTCTCGGCCAGCGCGCCGCCCCACATCACCCGCCGGCCGCGGATGATCGTGCCGATCGGCTTGCCGGTCAGCGCCATCCCGGTAAACGGCGACCATCCCGACCGCGACGCCAGCCAATCTTGGTCGATCGTCCAGCGTGCCTTCAAATCGACGATCGAGAAATCGGCGTCATAGCCCGCCGCGATCCGCCCCTTGCCGACGATCCCGAAAATCCGCTGCGCGCCCGCACTGGTCAGCTCGATCAGCCGCTGCAAGCTCATCCGGCCGTTCGCGACATGATCGAGCAGCAACGGCAGCAGTGTCTGCACGCCGGGCATGCCGCTCGGGCTGTCGGGATAAGGCTTGCCCTTTTCCTCCAGCGTGTGCGGCGCATGATCGCTGCCGATCACGTCGGGCACGCCCTGGCTGAGCCAGCGCCAAATGCCGTCGCGGTGCGCGCCCGATCGGATCGGCGGGTTCATCTGCGCCAGCGTTCCCAGTCGCGGATAGGCGTCTTCGCCCGCCAGCGTCAGATGCTGCGGCGTCACCTCGCAGGTCGCAATGTCTTTGTTCTGCCCGAGCAGCTCAAGCTCGGCCGGCGTCGTCACATGCAACACATGAATGCGCCGCTTCGCTTCCCGCGCCAGCTTCAGAATGCGCCGCGTCGCCAGCATCGCGCTCTCATCGTCGCGCCACACCGGATGCGATGCCGGATCGCCTGCTACCCGCGCCTCCTTGCGCGCGTTCATGCGATCCTCGTCCTCGGCATGGACCGCCACCCGCCGATGCCCCGAGGCGAGCACCGCCGCCAGATTGGCGTCTTCCGATACCAGCAGATCGCCGGTCGAGGCGCCCATGAAAATCTTGACCCCCGCCGTTCCCGGCAACCGCTCGAGGTCGGCGAGGCTCGCCGCATTGGCGTTGGTCGCGCCGACATAGAAAGCGTGGTCGCACCACATCCGGTCCTTGGCCCGCGCCAGCTTGTCACCAATCGCCTCGGCGCTATCGGTGTTGGGCTTGGTGTTGGGCATTTCGAACACCGCGGTCACCCCGCCGAGCACCGCCGCGCGGCTCCCGCTCTCGAGGTCTTCCTTGTGGACCAGCCCAGGTTCGCGAAAATGCACTTGCGTGTCGATGACGCCGGGCAGCACGTCGAGCCCGGTGCAATCGATCGTCTCGCCGGCATCGCCCGCGCCACCGATCGCAACAATTTTGCCATCCCGCACCCCGACATCGGCGCGCACCGGCCCGCCGGGCGTATGGACCGTCCCGCCGGTCAGTTTGAGATCGAACGTCGCCATCGCCAGCCCTTTCGCCATGTCGTTCGCCTCCCTACCTGTTCGTCATGGCCGAAACCACCCCGACGATGCTCGCAGACCGTGCGCTGATCCGCCTCGCCGGCGACGATGTCCGCGGTTTCCTGCAAGGCCTGGTGACGCAAGATGTACTCACGCTGTCGCCCGATGCGCCGCGCTGGGCGGGCTTGCTGACCCCACAAGGCAAGGCGCTGTTCGACTTCATCCTATGGGCCGACGGCGACGCGATCCTCATCGATTGCGAAGCCGCACAAGCGGACGCACTCACCAAGCGCCTGTCGCTCTATCGCCTCCGCCGCGCGATCACGATCGAACCAAGCGACCTTTTCGTCCACTGGTCGCCGGACGGCGATCGCGGCGCTCCCGATCCCCGGCTCGCGGCGCTCGGCCGCCGCTGGCTCGGCCCCCCGGCCCCGCCAGCGGCGGGCTGGCGCGAACACCGCCTCCGTCTCGGCGTCGCAGAGGGCGTCGCCGAACTCGGCTCGGGCGAAACGCTTTGGCTCGAATGCAACGCGGCCGAGTTGAACGGCGTGAGCTTCGCCAAAGGCTGCTACGTCGGCCAGGAAAACACCGCGCGCATGCACTATCGCGCCAAGGTCAACCGCCGCTTGGTCGTCCCCCCGCTAACCGAGCCGACCGATCGCACCCGCGCGCGCTATCCCGAGCTCGGTCTGATGGTCGAGTTCCGCCGTGTCGAGACGTTGGGCGATGCGATCATTCCCGATTGGCTCGCCGACGCGCTCGTTCAGCGCCCAATCGAGGAATAGGCAAAGCCGGTCCGCGCGATTTCCTCGGGCGCATAGACATTGCGCAAATCGACCAGCACCGGCGCTGCCATCACACATTGCAGGCGCTTGAGGTCGAGGGCGCGGAACACGTCCCATTCTGTCACGATCACCACCGCGTCGGCTCCCGTCGCCGCCTCATAGGCGTCGGCGCAATAGGTCACCTCGGGCATCATCGTCTTGGCGATGTCCATACCCTCGGGATCGAACGCGCGCACCTTCGCGCCGGCGTCGAGCAGCGTCTGGACGATGGCGATCGCCGGGGCGTCGCGCATGTCGTCGGTGTTGGGCTTGAACGTCAGTCCGAACAGCGCGACGGTCTTGCCGCTGGCCTCACCGCCGAGCGCATGGATCACCTTGCGGCCCATCGCGCGCTTGCGGCTGTCGTTGACCTTGACCACCGCCTCGACGATGTGAACCGGGCTCTCATGGTCCTCCGCGGTCTTGAGCAGCGCCAAGGTGTCCTTGGGAAAACACGAGCCGCCATAGCCCGGCCCGGCATGAAGAAACTTCGCGCCGATCCTCTTGTCGAGGCCGATTCCGCGCGACACGTCCTGCACGTCGGCGCCAACCGCTTCGCACAGGTCGGCGATCTCGTTGATGAAGGTGATCTTGGTCGCCAGAAACGCGTTGGCGGCATATTTGGTCAGCTCGGCGGTGCGCCGACCGGTGAACAGGATCGGGCTCTCATTGAGGTAAAGCGGCCGATAGATGTCGCGCATCACTTGGCGCGCGCGCTCGTCGTCGGTGCCGATGACGATCCGGTCGGGGCGTTTGAAATCGCCGATCGCCGCGCCTTCGCGCAGGAACTCGGGGTTGGAAACGACCGCCGTATCGATGCCCGGCTGCGTTTCCTTGAGGATCGCCTCGACCTTGTCGCCGGTGCCGACCGGCACGGTCGATTTAGTCACCACCACTGTCGGCCCGGTGATCGCCGCAGCGATTTCCTTGGTCGCTTCGAACACATAAGTGAGATCGGCATGGCCATCGCCGCGCCGCGAGGGCGTGCCGACCGCGATGAACACCGCGTCCGCGCCGGCAACCGCGGCCTTGAGATCGGTCGTGAACGACAGCCGCCCCGCCTCGACATTGGTCGCCACCAACTGATCGAGCCCGGGCTCGTAGATCGGCATCCGGCCGTTCTCGAGCGCCGCGATCTTGCTCGCGTCCTTGTCGACGCAGATCACGTCATGGCCGAAATCCGAAAAGCACGCGCCGGACACCAGCCCGACATAGCCCGAACCAATCATCGTGATGCGCATCGGCGTCTTCATCCCTCAACAGGCCCGCGTCACGCGAGCAGCAATGGCGCTCCTGTAACGCCGCGACAGAATATTGCCACCCTATGGAACAGACGCGATCGGGTGGA
This sequence comes from Sphingomonas koreensis, assembly GCA_006438735.1. Classification (GTDB taxonomy): domain Bacteria; phylum Pseudomonadota; class Alphaproteobacteria; order Sphingomonadales; family Sphingomonadaceae; genus Sphingomonas; species Sphingomonas koreensis_A. Next base: position 52,149 of record RCZF01000003.1, read on the forward strand.
AAACACCTAGTGACCGCTCAATTATCGCTCGCAACCATCGACAGTGGTGACCGCGTCTAGTTCGGGCACCCCATAGAAAAAGGGAGGCCGGCGAACCGACCTCCCTCTCTTTTCGTCGAACAGTGTTCGAGGATTACATCCCCGAACCCGGCCCGTAGGTGATTTCCACGCGGCGGTTCTGCACCTCGCGGACGCCATCGGCGGTGTCCACGCGCGGGTTGGTTTCGCCAAACGCCTGGGTCGTCACGACGCCATCGGGGATCGCGTGATCGACCAGATAGGCCTTCACCGAATCCGCACGACGCTGCGAGAGACCGACGTTGTAATCGGCCGAACCCGAACGATCCGCATAACCGGCCAACATGACCTGTGCGTTGCCACAGCTCTGGTAGGCGGTGATCGCATTGTCGAGGATCGACGCCGCTTCCGGCGTGATATTCGACTTGTCCCATTCGAAGAAGACAATGAACGGACCAGGCGAGCACTGCACCACCGGCGGCGGCGGCGGCGGCGGAGGAGGCGGGGGCGGAGGAGGAGGCGGCGGCGGCGGAGGCGGCGTCGGCGTACCAAAGTTGTACGTCAGGCCACCGAGCAGGCTGTGCGACCGATAACGACCCTTGAACTGGTCATTGTTGATGTCGAACATCTTGACGTTGTCGGCATTGAAGAAACGATACTTCAGCGTGACATCGACATGATCGCTCAGCGGCGCACGAATGCCCGCCAGGCCCTGCCAAGCAAAGACAGTGTCGGAATCGTCGAGGAACGGTCCGCCGGCCGTCAAGGCATAATTGGAAGCCTTAATGCGAGCGACACCGGCACCACCGCCGATAAAGCCCTGGATGCCGTCATCAGGACCGAAGTCGAGCAAGGCGTTGACCATGAAACTCAGCGCCGACGTATCGCCATCCGCATTGCGATAATCGCCAGCGGGGGCATCGGCCAGAAGACCCGAACCCGTGTAATACGGCGTGCCGACCGACGACGAATAGCCCTTGAGGCTGGCATGCTTGTAGCCGACTTCCGTCTCAAGGCGGAACGCCCCGAAATCATAGCCCATCACGCCATCGACGTCATAGCCATATTTGTTATCGACGCGGGCAGCGTTCTTGATGCCAGCGATATCAAAATTGGTGTCTTCAACAATACTCGCACCGCCTTCGACGCCGACGTACCACGAATGATCGCGGGCGAGGGCGGGCGAAGCGAGTGCGGTTGTGGAAAGTGCCAGTGCGACGGCAAGCTTTCGCATCATAATCCCCTTTCTGAGTTGTCACTACGGACAGCCCAAACTCACTATAGAAAGGAAGGTTTCCGCGCAAGCGAAACTAAAGATTATCATGTTGCCGAAACGCCACAATCAGCCCGATCCGGCTATGTCGCGATCAGTCCATGACTCCGAAACGCCACGAGAATTTGGGCAACAGTCGCGCGAACCCCATCGTCGATCACCGCACCGCCCTCGGCGCCCATGATCGGCGCGCATTGCTCACCGAGCACTTGGCGTCCGCCGATCAGCACCCGGTCGGCCCGAACCGCGCCGAGTTCCCAAACACCGTCATGATAGCGAGCCGTCGCCGCGTCAGTCGTGACCCAAGCCATCATGCCCTCGCCGGGTGCGACGAATCGCCAGCCGTCGGCGGTCCAGCCTGCGATTGCATCCGTCATGCCCGCCCAGTCGCCGGTCGGCGCCGCGCCCACGATCCAACAATCGCCGACCTCGGCGTCCGCTGGCGGATCATCGACGCCGATTGCGGTGACGCGAGCACGCGCACGCTCGATCCGATCGCCGACACCGGTAGTTCGGCGACCGCGACACGGTCCGCTGCGATCAGCACGAAGCGATCCCCCGGCGCGTGTCCGCCGATCGCCGCCTCGGTCCCCCGCCGCCCCCGCCACAAATACGACACGCGCCAGCGCGTCGCGGTAAGCTGCGTCGCCACGCCGAGCCCCAGCGCCGCCTCGACGAAACCGACCATCAGCGCATCCTCCTCGCTCGTGGCGACCCGCAGCACCGCCTTGACCACAGCCAGCGCCACGGCGCGATCGTCCACCCCCAGCGTCACCACGCCGGGTGCGCCGCCTTCGCTCGCCATATGATCTCTCCGAAAATAATCGGCCCGGCCGTCGCTCGGGCCCGGCGCAACATTCGGCGGGGACGGGCCACGCCCATCCCGTCCCCGCCTCGCCAGCGTCGCTTGCGACGCGGCGAATTTGTCTGCGGTGCCGGGCCGCTCCCCCAACCGGCCACCCATTCGGAATACCCTGTGGGTGGCCGGGTGGGGGAGCGCGCCGGCACCGCAATCAATCAGCTCGCGGCGAACTTCATCAGCTTGATCGCCTCGCTGTTGGATACGCAGCCGCCGATCCGCTTGGTTGCGTAGAAATTGACGAACGGCTTGTTGCTATACGGGTCGCGCAAGATCGCCGTCTCGCTCCGCTCGGCGATCAGATAGCCGGCGGTGAAATTGCCGAACGCGATCGACAGCGAATTGGCCGCGATATCCGGCATATCCTCGGCTTCCACCACCGGATAGCCGAGCAGCGTCGCCGGCTGCCCCGCCGCCAGGCTCGGCTGCCACAGGAACGCGCCGTCAGCGGTCTTCAACTTGCGGATCACCGCCAGCACACTCGAATTCATCACGAACACTGCGCCCTGCCGATAGGGGCTGCGCAGCGTCTGGACGAGATCGATCAGCCGCTCGTCGGGGTTGCTGCCGAACGCCGCCGACGCGCCCGAGGCGATATATTGCAGCGTGCCGAAACTGCGCGTCGCATCGCCCGCCGTGCCGGTCGGCGCGGTCAGGAAGCCCTTGGGCTGGTTGGTCCCCGATCCCTTGACGAACGCCGTTCCTTCGGCCGCGGCAAACTCGCGCGCGATCTCGCCCGCCAGCCATTCCTCGACGTCGAACATCGCATCATCGAGCATCGCCTGGCTGGCGCTGGGATTGGCGTAGAGCTCGCCCATCGGCGGCGCGATCTCGCTGAACACCGGCGTATTCGTCTCGTCGCGGTCGCCGGTCTCGCCCGCCCAGCCCGACGGCGTCCCACCGCTCGTCACCAGCTTGCGATAGCCGGCCGAGCCGACCTTCACGACATTGGCGATGCCGCGAATCGGCGAGATGCTCTTCAGCGTCGCATCGATCACCGCATCGATCTCGCGCGGCACCGCGTAACCGCCGCTATCGCCGCTTACCCCGGTAAACGCCTTCATCTCCACGCTCGCGCCGCTGCGCAGGAACCCCTCGAACGCCGCGCCGGAGGGATCGCGTCCGCCCGCCAGCATCGGCCGCGTCACCGGCGCCGCCATCGTCACCTGCCCGAAGCTCGCCTCGAGCGCATCAACCGTGTCCGTCATGTCCGTCTCCCGCATATAAAAACAACCCTCTCCCCGCGGGGGAGAGGCCCATGCGAAGCATGGGAGGGTGAGGGCCTGTCCCCCACCGATCCACTAACCACTCTCCACCGCATGAATCCGCGCCAGCGCCTGCATCGGCTGCGCGACGAGGCTGACCTCGACCAGCTCGACCGCGGTCAGCTCACGAACCTGTCCGGTTCGTGCACCCTTCACTCGATAGCCGAACGACAGCCCGCTCACCGCGCCGGCCTTCACCAACCCGGCGAGCCGCGCGTCATCCACCCGCCCGATCACCCGCAGCCCTCGCGCATCCTCGCCGATCGCCTCGATCACGCCGACCGGCGGCCCGCCATGCTGCCACAGCAACGGCACCGCGCCGGCCCCGCCAAACGCGCCGCTGCGCACCACGTCGCCGCCGCGATCGACCCGATCGAACACCGCCGCATAACCGGCAAACCTGAGACTCCCCTCCCGCCTGCGGGAGGGGTGGGGGGAGGGCATGTCACCCGCGCTCACTTCACCCAATCCGCAAACCCCAGTTTCACCGCCAGCCCGGCGAGCAGCAGCACGCTCAGCAACCGCACCACCCACGCCACCGCCGCCTTCCACACCGATCGTTTGGCGTCGCGCCACGCCCCCAGCAGCTCGCGCAGCTCGGCCACGTCGCGCTCGGCGCGGTCGTCGGCGAGCCCAAGCCGCGTCAGCGCGCGCGTCGCGCCCAGCTCGCCGGCTTCCTCGACGATCGCGCGCAGCGTCGTCAGGTCGCCGCGCGATCCTTCCGCCTGCGCCAGCAGCTGCGCCAGCACGTTCGTTTCCATCATCGCTCACCTTGCCCGGCGCGCCCGCGCCCGTTACCCGGCGGCGATGCGCGATCGCACCGCCGCCCTGTTGCTCGGCCTCATCGCCACGCTGGCGTTCGCCGTGTTCGTCCTGTGGGACACCGATGCGGTGCTCAAAACCAAATGCGCGCACGCCGGCGGCACATGGCAATCGGGCGCCCGCGTCTGCGCGATCAGCGCGGATCGAGCCCCAGGATCGACCGCTTCTCCGCATCGCTGAGGAAATCCGCCGCGCTCAGCCGGTCGAGCCGCCGCATCACCTCGGCCTTGGCCTCCTCCTGCGTCATCTCGTCGGTATCGCTCGGGCCCGCCGCCGCCTGCAGCCGGGCGTACATCTCCGGCCGCCGCGCGCGCAGGATGAACATCGCCAGCGCGTCCGAATAGCTTTTGACCGCGCCAACCTGCTCGCCGCGAAAATAGATCGGCTTTTCCACGCCATGCTTGGCGCGCTGGATCAGCGCGTCCTCCAGCTCGTCGAGCGCCTCGCTCACGGCCGCATCCCAATCGGCGGCGAAACTGGCGTGGCGCGCCCGGTGCTCGTAAACCGTGGAGCTCGACAGCCCCGCCTCGCGCGCCGCCCGGCTAACGTTGGCGGTCTTGCGCAGCACTTCGAGAAAACACGCCTTGCGCACCGCGATCGACGGCAGCTTGCGGGCCGCCGCCGGCTTTCGTTTGCTCATGATCCCCGCCCCCGCTTGGTCACACAACAAGGGCCGGTCGGCGGCTGTCCGCCACCCCGGCCCGACTCGCACTTGTTCAGCGAAGGCGGCCGCCGCGCAGCGAAGCTACCCGCGGACTCGCCGCTCGCGCGGCCGGCGAGCGTCAGCCCGGCCGACGGTGCGGCTTTGCCGCGCCGCCACCCCCGACTCGCCATTCTTCAGCGAAGGCGGCCGCCGGGCAGCGAAGCTACCGGCGGACTCGCCGTTCGCGCGGCCGGCGGGCGTCAGCCCGGCCGACGGTGCGGCTTCGCCGCGCCGTCCTCCCCGACTCGCAATTCTTCAGCGTTCCTGTTATGTACCTAAACAGCGTGACGATGTCAAGTCATTTTATCCCATTTGGTTATTTGACATGATCGATGAGTGCGGCCCAAGCGGCGATCTCCTCATTGGCATGCCGTGCGATCGTCAGGTCGCCGGCGCGGCCATGCGCAAAATCGACCTCGGCCGATCCCGCCCATTCGGTCGTCGCGTTGCCTGACAGCCGCACCATCCCGTCGGCCTCGGCCTGCCCGCGCACCAGCCCGCCGGCGTTGAACAAGGTGATCTCGGTCCCGAAGCCGATCCGCCCGGTCAGCCCGGCAGCGACCACCGACGCCGCCATCGCGCTGCCGCAACTATCGGTCAGCCCCACGCCGCGCTCGAAGGTCCGCACGAACAGCGCCGCCGGCCCACGCACTTCGACGAAGCTGACATTCGCGCGGTTGGGCAACCACGCCGGGGCCGCCTCGCACAGCTGCCCCAGCCGCACCAATTCACCCTCATCAACCGCGTGGACGAAGGACACCAGATGCGGATTGGGCATCGCCACCGCGGTGAATAGCCTGTCGGCCGACAGCGGCGCGATCACCTGATCGATCGTCTCGGCGCGCTCGATTCGCAGCGGCCAAGTCGTCGTGTCGGTCGTCGCCGGCCCCGCCACCTCGCGCACCGTATAGACCCCCGGCGCCAGATCGGCATCACGCGCCACCTCCGCCGACGAGGTCTGCAACCGCACCCGCGCCCGATCGATCCCCAGCGCCTCGAATCCGGCGCGCGCCACGCAGCGCAGTCCGTTGAGGCACGTCTCGGCCTCGCTCCCGTCCGAATTGAACATCCGCATCCCGAACGCGTGATCCGGGTCGCCCGCCGTCAGCAACAGCAAGCCGTCGCCCCCCACCGGCCCGGCGCGATCGGCCAGCCCCCGCGCTACCCCTGCCCAACCTGCATCGTCGAGCGCAATCGCCCGAGCATCGAGCAGCGGAAAGTCGTTCCCCGACCCATGACATTTGATGAAATCGAACCGCATGCCCGCCAGTCTAGCCGCCCCAGCCGGCTTCGTCACGCCACCGCGACAGCGCCGCACGGCTGTGCCACAAGGCCGGCGTGACGACGTTGACGCTCCTGTTGCTGCTTGCCGTGCTGGTCGGCCTCGCCAAGCTGTTCCAATGGCTCGGCGATCTCCGCCGCCAGGTCGCCACCCTCGAGGCGCGGCTCGCCGAGCTCGAGCGCGGCGAAGCGCCCGCAACGCCGATGGCGGCACGCCCGCGCGCTGTTGCCACGACGATCGCGCCGCCCCCGGCAACGAGCGTTGCCACCCCGCCTCCGCCGCGCCCGACGCCCCGACCGCGTCCGACCTTCGAACAGCTGATCGGCGGCAAGCTGCCGATCTGGATCGGCGGCGCCGCGCTGGTGCTCGCCGGCTTTTTCCTGGTGCGCTATTCGATCGAGCTCGGACTGCTCGGCCCTGTTGCGCGCACCGTCATCGCCGCTTTGTTCGGGCTCGCGCTGATCGCCGCCAGCGAGGCCGCCCGCCGCCACCGCCTCACGCGCGACGATCCGCGCATCGCCCAGGCGCTCGCCGGCGCCGGCGTCGCCAGCCTTTATGGCACGCTCTACGTCGCTGCCGCGCTCTATCATCTGATCGGCACCGGCACCGCCTTCGGCCTCCTGATCCTCGTCACGCTCGGCGCGCTCGCGCTGGCGCTGCGGCACGGCCCGCCGACCGCGATCATGGCGCTGGTCGGCGGCTTCGTCGCGCCGCTCGTCGCCGGCGTGGACGCGACCGGCGTCGGCCCGCTGCTGGTCTATCTCGCCTTGCTCGTCACCGCCCTGTTCGGCCTTGCGATCCGCCGCGGCTGGGCGTGGCTGGCGCTCGCCGCCTGCGCCGGCGGCTTCCTCTGGATCAACGTGCTGATCGCGCTCGTCTCGACGGACAAGCTCCCCGGCGTCGGCGCCTTCGTGCTGCTGCTCGCGATCGGCGCGACCTTGGCGCTTCCGGCGACCGCCCCCACCCGCCGCTGGCTGCGCCTCGCCCCACTGGTCGTCGGGCTGGTCCAGCTGATGATCCTCGCACCCGCGCTCGATTTCAGCCCGCTCGCCTGGGGATTCTATCTCGTGCTCAGCGCCGCCGCGCTGGTGTTGGCGATCCGCGACGAAACGCTCGCTCCCGGGGCAGCCGCCGCCTTGCTACTGATCGTGCTGCTGCTGGCGGTCGCGCTTGATCGCGGCAACGCCAGCGCACCGCTCGCCGCGCTGGGGACGGCGCTGCTGTTCGGCGGCATCGGCCATTGGCGAGCGCGCCACGCCCCGATCTGGGCCGGCATCGCGCTCGGCGCCACCGCTGCGCCGCTGCTGCTGGTCGAGATCGAGCAGCACGCGCTGCTACCGTCAGCAGGCTGGGCCGCGCTGCTCCTCGTCGCGGTGGCCGCTGCCGCCTCGCTGAGCTGGCGCGCCAGAAACGACGCTGCTTCCGATGCCCGGGCCGGCGGCAGTGCGGTCGCGATCCTGCTCGCCTGCGCGATCGTGATCGAGATATTGCCGCCGCCGTGGCGCGCCGCCGGCCTGGCGCTGGTTGCAGCGACCGTCCTTGCGCTCGCGTTTCCCCTCGCCGAGCTCGCGCTCATCGCCACCGCCGCGGCCGCGTTACCGCAAGCTCTCGCGATGCTGCGCGTCGCGATCCTCGCGCTCAGCGGCGATCGCTTGCCCTACCTGTTGCTCCCGCCGGTCGCAGCGGTCGGGCGTGATCTCGCCCTCCCCGCCGTGCTGATCGCCGCTGCGCTTCGCTACCGCCCCTTTCGGTTGGGCCGCTATGTCTGGCCCATCATCGTCCTCGCCGCCGTCGCGAGCGTCTATGCGCTGGCCAAGGCGCCGCTGGCGATCGCCACGCCCGCCGGCTTCGTCGCCGAGGGCTTCACCGAGCGCACCGTCATCACACAGCTGTTCTTCCTCGCCGCCTGGCTCTCACGCGACCGCCAGCCGACGATCGCCCGCGCGCTCTTCTGGATCGCGCTCGGGCGCATCGTCTGGTTCGATCTGCTGCTGCTCGATCCCCTGTGGGTCCGCCAATCGGTCGGCGCCTGGCCGGTCGCCAACGCCGCGACGATCGGCGCCGGCCTCACCGCCTTCTGGCTCTGGCAACGCCGCGCCGATCCGCGCTGGTATCGCGCCAGCCTCGCCGCGATGCTCGTCATGGTACTGGTAACGGTCCGCCAACTCGCCCACGGCGCGATCCTCACCGGCCCGCTTTGGCGCACCGAGAACTGGCTCTATTCCGCCGCCGGCCTCGGCCTAGCGCTCGTCTGGCTATATCGCGGCATCACCGCCAGCGTCGCCGATCTCCGCCTTGCCGGCCTTGCGCTGCTGACGCTGGTGACGCTCAAGGTGTTCCTGGTCGATGCCGCCGCGCTCGAAGGCGTGCTGCGCATCCTCTCGTTCCTGGGGCTGGGCGTCGCATTGATCGGCATCGGCTGGGCCTATGGCCGCATGACCCGCGCCGCTACGCCTCCCGAGCCAGCGCCTTGAGCTTGTAGAGCGCGTCGAGCGCGTCGCGCGGGCTGAGCGCATCGACATTGAGCCCCTCGATTTCGGCGCGGAGCGTATCGACCGCTTCCGCCTCGGCTTCCTGCGCCGCGGCGAACAGCGGCAGATCGTCGAGCCCCGCCGCCAGTCCGCCGGTCTTCGCCCGACCCGCTTCCAATTTCGCCAGCACTGCCTTGGCGCGCGACACCGTCACCGGCGGCAGCCCGGCGAGCCGCGCCACCGCCAGCCCGTAGCTGCGATCCGCCGGCCCCTCGCTGACCTCGTGGAGCAGCACCAGCTCGCCCTTCCACTCGCGCGCGCGGACGTGGTGGAGGCTCAGCGCCTCGCAGCGTTCGGCGAGCCTAGTCAGCTCGTGATAATGCGTCGCGAACAGGCAGCGGCACCGGTTATCCTCGTGGATCGCCTCGACCACCGCCCAGGCGATTGCCAACCCGTCATAGGTCGATGTCCCGCGCCCGACCTCGTCGAGAATCACGAATGACCGCGCCGTCGCTTGCGCCAGGATCGCCGCGGTCTCGACCATCTCGACCATGAAGGTCGATCGCCCCCGCGCGAGATTGTCCGAGGCGCCGACGCGGCTGAACAAGCGGTCGACCAGCCCCAGCTTGGCGCGCGCCGCCGGCACATAGCTCCCCGCCTGCGCGAGCACCGCGATCAGCGCATTCTGCCTGAGGAAGGTCGATTTGCCGCCCATATTCGGACCTGTTACCAACCACAGCCGCGAACTCTCCGACAGCACGCAATCATTGGCGACGAACCGCTCGCCGGACTTCGCCAGCGCCGCCTCGACCACCGGATGCCGCCCGCCCTCGATCTCGAAACAGGCGTGATCGACCAGCGCCGGCCGCGCCCACCCGCCCTCGATCGCTCGCTCGGCCAAAGCCGCCGCCACATCGAGCCGCGCCAACGCATCGGCGGTTGCCGCAATCGCCTCGCGCGCCGCCAGCGCCGCCTCGGTCAGATCCTCGAGATGCGCCGCCTCGGCCGCCAGCGCATGCGCGCCCGCCTGCGTCACCTTCAGCGCCGCGTCGTGCAGATCGGGCGCGTTGAACCGCACCACCCCGGCCAGCGTCTGCCGGTGCGTGAACCCGCTGTCGGGCTTCATCAGCGCATCGCCGTGTTTCGCCGGCACCTCGACATGATAGCCGAGCACGCCGTTGTGCCGAATCTTGAGCGCGGCGATCCCGGTGCGCTGGCGATAGTCCGCCTCCAGCGCCGCGATCGCCCGCCGCCCGCCCGCGCCGGTCGCGCGCAGATCGTCGAGCGCGGCGTCATAGCCTTCCGCGATATAGCCGCCGTCGCCCGCATCGATCGGCGGCGTCGGCACCAGCGCCCGCGTGTAAAGATCGATCAGCGCGCCGTGCCCGCGCAGCTGCGGGGTCAAATCCGCGAGAAGCGCCGGCGGTTGCTCGATTCGATCGAGCCGCTCGCCCAGTCGCCACGCCCCGTCGAGACCGTCGCGCAATTGCCCGAGATCGCGCGGGCTCCCGCGCCCCGCCGCGATCCGCCCGAGCGCGCGCCCGATATCGGGCAGCGCCCGCAGCGCCGCGCGCACCGTCTCACGCTGGCTAGGCTCGTCATGGAACAGCGACACCAGGTCGAGCCGCGCCTCGATCGCCACCCGCTCCATCAACGGCGCCGACACATCCGCCGCCAGCAACCGCGCGCCCGCCCCCGTCACCGTGCGATCGACCGCATCGAGCAGGCTGCCCTTGCGCTGCCCGCCGGTGGTCTGCGTCAATTCCAGGCTCTCGCGTGTCGCCTGGTCGATCGCCATCGCTTCCGCCGCGCGCGCCAGCCGCGGCGGCCGCAAGAACGGCAGCGATCCGCGCGCGGTGTGATCGAGATACGCGACCAGCCCACCCGCCGCCGCCAATGCCGCGCGCGAGAACTGCCCGTAGCCATCAAGCGTCGCCACGCCGAACAGCGACTTCAGCCGCTCCTCACCGCGCCCGCTGTCGAACTCGGCGCGCGGTCGCTCGGTTGTCGCCAGCGCGGCATGATCGCTCGCCTCGGCGGCGATCGTCTCCGCCGGCGACAACCGCGCCAGATCGGCGGCCAAGCCGCCCGCGCTAGATTCGATGATCTCGAACCGCCCGGTCGAAATATCGGCGGCGGCGATCGCCACCTGCCCGCCCGCTTCGCCGACCGCCGCGCACCAATTGGCGGCGCGCGAATCGAGCAACGCCTCCTCGGTCAGCGTCCCCGCCGTCACCACGCGCACGATCCCGCGCGCGACCAACGTCTTCGATCCGCCGCGCGCCTTCGCCGCCGCCGGGCTCTCGGTCTGGTCGGCGATCGCCACGCGGTGCCCGGCCTTGATCAGCCGCGCGAGATACCCTTCGGCCGAATGCGCCGGCACGCCGCACATCGGAATCTTCTCGCCATCATGCGCGCCCCGCGCGGTCAGCGCGATATCGAGGCACGCCGCCGCGATCTTGGCGTCATCAAAGAACAATTCGAAGAAATCGCCCATCCGGTAGAACAGCAGGCAATCCTCGGCCTCTGCCTTGAGGGCAAGATACTGGGCCATCATCGGAGTAGGAGCGGTGGACATCGTCCGCGTCGGTAGCGAGTTTCGCGAGATCGCTCCAGTGCCGGGGTGACGTAGCGGCGAAGCCTGCCTAAAGGTCACCCAACGACCGCGTCGAGAGGAACCCGATGGCCGACGAATCCAACGTCCAGTTTTCCGAGCGCGAGGCGCTGTTGTTCCATTCGGAAGGCCGCCCCGGCAAGATCGAGATCATCGCCTCCAAGCCGATGGCGACGCAGCGCGACTTGGCCCTCGCTTACTCTCCCGGCGTCGCCGTGCCCGTCCGCGCGATCGCCGCCGATCCCGCGACCGCTTACGATTATACCGCCAAGGGCAATCTCGTCGGCGTCATCTCCAACGGCACCGCGATACTCGGCCTCGGCAACCTCGGCGCGCTCGCCTCCAAGCCGGTGATGGAAGGCAAGGCGGTGTTGTTCAAGCGCTTCGCCGATGTCGATGCGATCGACATCGAGCTGAAGAGCGAGGACGTCGACCGGCTGATCGACGCGATCGAGCTGATGGAGCCGAGCTTCGGCGGCATCAACCTGGAAGATATCAAGTCGCCCGAATGCTTCATCATCGAGCAGACTCTTCGGGAACGCATGAACATCCCGGTGTTCCATGACGATCAGCACGGCACCGCGATCATCGCCGCCGCCGGCCTGATCAACGCGCTTCACCTCACCGGGCGCGACATAAAGGACACCAAGGTCGTGATGAACGGCGCCGGCGCCGCCGCGATCGCCTGCGCCGATCTGATCAAGGCGATGGGCCTGCCGCAGCAGAACATGCTGATGCTCGATCGCACCGGCGTCATCCATGTCGGCCGCGAAGGCGTCAACCAGTGGCAATCGACCCACGCGGTCGAAACCGATCGCCGCACATTGGAAGAAGCGCTCGACGGCGCCGACGTGTTCATGGGCCTGTCCGCGGCGGGCGCACTGCCGGCCGAATATCTCAAGAAGATGGCGCCCAAGCCGATCGTCTTCGCCATGGCCAATCCCGATCCGGAAATCTCGCCGCCCGAAGCCAAGAAGGCGCGTCCGGACGTGATCATCGCCACCGGCCGATCGGATTATCCCAATCAGGTCAACAACGTGCTCGGCTTTCCGTTCATCTTCCGCGGCGCTCTCGACGTACGCGCGACGACGATCAACGAGGAAATGAAGGTCGCCGCTGCCGAGGCGCTCGCCCGCCTGGCCCGCCAGCAGGTGCCCGAGGAAGTCGCCACCGCTTACGGCACGCGTCACAGCTTCGGCCCCGATTACATCATCCCCGCGCCGTTCGATCCGCGGCTGATCGAGGAAATCCCCGCCGCCGTCGCCAAGGCGGCAATGGATTCGGGCGTCGCGACCAAACCGATCCTCGACATGGCCGCCTATCGCCAGACGTTGCGTGGCCGCCTCAACCCGACCACCGCGGTGCTCAGCCTCGCTTACGAAGGCGCGCGCGCGCAGCCCAAGCGCGTGGTCTTCGCCGAGGCCGAGGAGGAAGTCGTGCTGCGCGCCGCGATCGCCTTTCGCGACGGCGGCTATGGCACGCCGGTGCTGGTCGGCCGCGACGACGTCTATGATCGGCTCGCCGCGCTCGGCGTCGATGATCCGCACAGTTTCGAGCTGCACAACAGCCGCAACTCGCCGCTCGTCCCCAAGATGGTCGATTTCCTCTACAACCGGCTCCAGCGCCGCGGCTATCTGCGCCGCGATTGCGAGCGCATGGTCAATCAGGATCGCAACATCTTCGGCAGCCTGCTGCTGCAGATCAACGAAGCCGATGCGATGATCACCGGCGTCACCCGCACCTATGCCCGCACGATGCGCGAAGTGCGCCGCGTGATCGACATCGAGGCCGGCCGCACCGCGTTCGGCATCCACATCCTGGTCGGCCAGAGCCACACCGTGTTCATCGCCGACACGACGGTCAACGAGCGCCCCAATGCCGAGGAGCTCGCCGACATCGCCGAGCAGACCGCGCAGGTCGCCCGCCGGATGGGCCACGAACCGCGCGTCGCGTTCCTCAGCTATTCGACCTTCGGCAATCCCGAGGGCAAATGGCTGGAAAATCTGCGCGGCGCGGTCAAGGTGCTCGAACGCCGCCAGCCCGGCTTCGAATTCGAGGGTGAAATGGCGCCCGACGTCGCGCTCAACCCGCGCCAGCTCGCCAATTATCCCTTCGCGCGCCTCTCCGGCCCGGCCAATGTCCTGATCATGCCGGGGCTGCAATCGGCCAATATCTCGGCCAAGCTGCTGCGCGAACTCGGCGGCGATTCGATGATCGGCCCGATGCTGATCGGCATGGAAAAGCCGGTGCAGATCGCGCCGATGACGTCGAGCGCAAGCGATCTGGTGACGCTCGCCGTCCTCGCGGCCGGCGGCATCGCGCGGTAATCAGCGCTGCGGTGACGGCGGCCCGGTCGCGCTGTCGGCGCCGATCGCGACCGACGACGCCGACTGGACAAGGTTCGCCGCTTGCGTCTGCTTGCGGTCCTCGATCAGCGCCAGACGAAGCGCCTCGCCGTAAAGCGGCACCGCGATCGCACCGGATGCGCTTTTGGTCGAGGACTGCTTTGGAGAGCTGGACACCATTGCGGCAGCCTGGGTGTTCGCAGGCTTGGGATTTTCGACGGTTGCCACAAGAGGAGGAGCGGCCGGCGGCAGTAGCCGCTTAGTGCGCGGCGTAGCGGCAGCTCTTGGCGGTTCGGCTGGCGGCATGGCATGCTTCGGCGCATTGCCGATCGGGGCTGCGTCGCCGCGCCGACCGACCAGCCACAAGCTTACGCCCATCAAAGCGATCGACAGCATCGTGACGACAGCGATCCGCGGTCCCCTGCTTATCGACGCGCTACGAACAGCGCCGGTGCTTACCATGCCGAGCGACGTCGGCTCGGGCTCGATCAAGCCGACCGTCGGAGCATCCATGACCGGCGCCGCATCACAGCGGATCGTCAGGTCTTGCACTTGCGGCTGGGCGTCGGTCACACGCTAATAACGGCCGGCGACGACGTCCGGATGCGCTGGCCCGCGCCGCCTCCCTAAGCGTCGATGCTCGTTCCCAGCGCGGCATTGACCAGCCCGCCATCGACCGTGATCGTGTCCCCGACGACATAATCGCCCGCGCGGCTGGCGAGGTAGATCGCCGCGCCCGCCATATCCTCGTCGACGCCGACGCGCCCCGCCGGAATCCCCTTGGCGACGGCATCGCCGTGGTCACGCGCCGCGCGGTTCATCTCGCTGGCGAACGCGCCCGGCGCGATCGACGTGACGTTGACGTGATCGCGCACCAGCCGCGCCGCCATCCGCTTGGTGAGATAGATCAGCGCCGATTTCGACGCGTGATAGGAATAGGTGTCCCACGGATTGAGCCGCTGACCGTCGATCGAGGTGATGTTGATCACCTTCGCCGGCCGCGCCGCCGATCCCGCGGCCTTCAGCGCCTCGAACAACGCCTGCGTCAGGAAGAACGGCGATTTGACGTTGAGGTCCATCACCTTGTCCCAGCCTTTTTCCGGGAACACCTCGAACGGCTCGCCCCATGCCGCGCCGGCGTTGTTGACGAGGATGTCGAGCTTGTCCTCATGCTCGGCGAATTGCGCGGCGAGCGCCTTGCAGCCCGGCACGGTCGAAACGTCCTGCGGCAGCGCGATGCAGTTGTCGCCCAGCTCCTCGGCAGTCTCAAAACACGCCTCGGCCTTGCGCGACGAGATATAGACCTTGGCGCCCTGCGCGACGAAGCCCGCCGCGATCATCTTGCCGATCCCGCGCGATCCGCCGGTAATCAGCGCCACGCGGCCGTCGAGCCGAAAGAGGTTGGTGGTATCCATTACTCTTCTCCTGATGTTCCCCTCCCGCTTGCGGGAGGGGTTAGGGGAGGGCATGTCCGCAGAGCCGTCGTCTGAGACAGGCCCTCCCCCAACCCCTCCCGCCAACGGGAGGGGAGAAATTACCCGCCCCGCTTCATCGTCTCGCGGGCAATGATGATCTGCTGGATCTGGCTGGTGCCCTCATAAATGCGGAAAAGCCGTACGTCGCGATACAGCCGCTCGATCCCATAATCGGCGATATACCCGGCGCCCCCGAAAATCTGCACCGCACGATCGGCGACGCGGCCGACCATCTCGCTGGCGAAATATTTCGCCGCCGCCGATTCCATCACGACGTCCTTGCCGGCGTCCTTCGCGGCCGCCGTCTCCAGCACCAGCGCGCGCGCCGCCAGCGCCTCGGTCTTGGAGTCCGCGATCATCGCCTGGATCAATTGATGCTCGGCAATGGCTTTGCCGAACTGCTTGCGCTCGCCGGCATAGGCCACGCAATCGGCGATCAGCCGCTCCGCGACGCCGACGCACACCGCCGAGATGTGCAGTCGCCCGCGATCGAGCACGCGCATCGCGATCTTGAACCCCTCGCCCTCTTCGCCCAGCCGATTGGCGACCGGCACCGGCACCTCGTCGAAATTGACGTCGGCGACCTTGGCGCCCTTTTGCCCCATTTTCTTCTCCGGCTCGCCGATCGATACGCCCGGCAGATCGCGCGGCACCAGAAACGCCGAGACGCCACGCCCGCCCGGTTCGTCGCCGGTACGCGCCATCACCGTGAAAAGATCGGCCTTGTCGGCATTGGTGATGTAGCGCTTAGTGCCGGAGAGCTTGTAGACGTCGCCATCCTTAACCGCGCGCGTCTTCACGCTCCCGGAATCGCTGCCGACATCGGGTTCGGTCAACGCGAAGCTGGTGACGATTTCCCCGCTCGCGATCATCGGCAACCACGCCGCTTTCTGCTCGTCGGAGCCGGCCATCACCAAGCCCTGGCTGCCGATCCCGACATTGGTGCCGAAGCTCGATCGGAACGCCGGCGTCGTCCGCCCCAGCTCGATCGCGACCTTGGCTTCCTCGAGCATCGTCAGCCCCAGCCCGCCATAGTCTTCGGCGATCGACAGCCCGAACAGCCCGAGATCGCGCATCTCCTGAATCACATCGGCCGGGATCGCGTCATCATCCTCGACCTGCGCCTCGAGCGGGCGCAGCCGTTCACTGACGAAGCGCCGCACGGTATCGATCAGCGCGTCGAAGGTGTCGGGATCTAAAGCCATCGCGGAGCCTCCTGCGGTTGGCCGCCCTGTTACCCCGTCATATCGCCCAAGCCAAACCCGAAATTCCAAAGTCGCTGATTGACGGCTCCAAACCCCATACTATGCTGCCCAAAACGGCAAATGGAGAGAACGATGCGCTTTTCGGGCAAGCGGGCGATCGTCACCGGCGGCGCCTCCGGGATCGGCCGCGCGACCGCGCTGCGGCTCGCCGAGGAAGGTGCTGCGGTCCTAATCGGCGACATCGATGAAGCGGGCGGCCGCGAACTCGCCGACACCTCGAACGGCCGCATCACCTTCCAGCGCACCGACGTCACCGACGCCGCCGACATCGAAGCGCTGATCGCCGCCGCCGATGCCGCCGGCGGGCTCGACATCCTGTTCAACAACGCCGGCGCCGGCGGCTCGCGCGATCCGATCGATACGATCAGCCCGGAAGATTGGGACCGCACCCAGGCGCTGCTGCTGCGCTCGGTCGCGCTCGGCATCCGTTATGCAGCCCCCCTGATGGCCCGGAACAAAGATGGGCGCGGCGGCGGCGCGATCGTCAACACCTCCAGCGTCTCGGCGCTCGGCTCGGGCTATGCGCCAACCGCTTATTCCACCGCCAAGGCCGGCGTGCTGCACCTGACCAAGATGGCCGCCGCCGATCTCGCCCGCCACCATATCCGCGTCAACGCGGTCGTCCCCGGCTTCATCGCCACCAACATCTTCACCACCTCGCTCGGCATCGCGGGCGAGAAGCGCGACAAGGCCAATGCGGCGATCGCCGGCATGGCGGGGCAAGCGCAACCGATCCAGCGCACCGGCCGGTCGGAGGACATCGCCGCCGCGGTCGCCTTCCTCGCCAGCGACGACGCCTCGTTCATCACCGGCACGCACATTCTGGTCGATGGCGGGCTGACGATCGGCCCGCGCCACAGCTGGGATCCCGCCATGCCGTCGCTGTTTTCCGCGCTCGAACAGTTCACCGCGTGAGCGCACCGCTGGCGCCGCCGCCGCGCCGCGTTTCGGCCCCGACGACGCTCGCCTACGCCAGCGGCGCGATCGCCTACGGTATCAAGGATACCGGCTTCGGCACCTTCCTGTTGCTGTTCTACAATCAGGTGCTGGGTCTTTCGCCCGGCACCGTCGGCCTGATCATCATGGCCGCGCTCGTGCTCGATGCGCTAATCGATCCCGCGGTCGGCGCGCTGTCCGATCGCACGCGCGGGCGATGGGGCCGACGGCATCCCTGGATGTATGCCTCGGCGATTCCGATCGCGGTCGGCTGGTTGCTGCTGTGGCATCCGCCCGCGATGTCGCAACCGCTGACCTGCCTGTGGCTGTTCGTCACCGCGGTGATCGTGCGCAGTGCTGTCTCCTGTTACGAAGTGCCGTCGCAGGCGCTCACCCCCGAACTCACCGGCGATTATGACGAGCGCACCCGCATCACCGCGTGGCGCTATCTGCTCGGCTGGGCCGGCGGGCTGCTCATGCTGCTGCTCGCCTACCGCGTGTTCCTCGCGCCCGGCCCCGGCTATCCCAACGGCCTGCTGCGCGCCGCCGGTTATGGCGATATGGCGCTGGCGGGCGCGGTGCTGATGGTTGCGGCGATCATCATTTCCGCGCTCGGCACGCATCACGAGATCAAGCATCTGCCCAAGCCGGTGATCGCGCGCCAAAGCGTTCGCGGCCACTTCCGCGAACTCGGCGAGACGATGAAGAACCGCGCCTTCGTCGTGCTGATGCTGGCCGGCCTCGCCGCCTACACCAATCAGGGCATCGGCTATGCGATGGCCAATTACATGTATAGCTACGTCTGGCAGCTCAATGGCGCGCTCACCGTGCTGCCGTTCATGCTGATGGTCAGCGTGGTGATCGCCTTCGCCGCGGCGCCGATCATCGGCCGCCGCACCAGCAAGCCGCGCGCGGCGGTGGTCGTGACTTTGCTCGGCACGATCCTCCAGATGACGCCTTATGTCCTTCGGCTGTCGGGACGGTTTCCCAGCCCCGGCGCGCCGCACTTCCTGGCAATCTATTTTGCTTTCCTGATCGCCGCCAACGCGTTGCTGGTCTCGGGCTTCATCCTCGGCGCGTCGATGATGGCCGATGTCGTGGAGGAATCGGAAAGCCGCACCGGGCGCCGTTCCGAAGGCGTGTTCTTCGCCGGCTCGTTCTTCGTCCAGAAATGCACGTCGGGGATCGGCATCTTCCTCGCCGGTGCGATCCTGTCGCTGGCGCGCTTCCCTGCCAAGGCGACGCCCGGTGCGGTTCCGGTCGCGACGATCGACCGGCTCACGCTGATCTATATCGTGATCTACCTGACGCTGGGCGCAATCGCCGCGCTCTGTTTCTCCCGCTTCCCGTTCGGCCGCACCGAACACGAAGCGCGGCTGGCGCGGATCGCGGCCAGCGCGGAAGCCGAAGGCGCGCCGCATAGCATTTGATCGCTTTGTCTGACGCGACTCCGGCCATCGCACGCGCGATTGATCGGCAAATTGCCTGATAAAATCAGCGCGTCAGGAGGGCACTTTAAAAAGTTTCCGCCGGTCACCGTCCCCGCAACACGGTTCATCGGAAAAGGTTCCCTTGATCGCGGGACTGGGGTTTCCCCCGATCGATCGACCTGCTTAGCAGGCTGCACGGCATAAGATTGACCTTGGGGGGTCGCATGAATTTTCGTGGCTTTGCAGCGCGTTTCGCGCTGGTGGTATCTTGCGGCCTGATGGTCGCCACCCCGGCGATGGCCGAGTTCTGGCAGTGCGTCACTTTTGCCCGCAAGATTTCCGGAATCGATATTCACGGCAACGCCAACACCTGGTGGCGCCAGGCGGCCGGCCATTATCAGCGCGGTCACGCCCCCGAAGTCGGCGCGGTGCTCGCGTTCGCCGCCAGCGGCCGGATGCGCCTGGGCCATGTCGCCACCGTCACGAAGGTCGTCAGCGATCACGAAGTGTTGTTGACCCACGCCAATTGGTCGCATCCCGGCCAGATCGAAACCAATGTTCGCGCCGTCGATGTCTCGCCGGACGGTGATTGGACGCAGGTCAAGGTCTGGTACGCGCCGACCGGTGGGCTCGGCACCACGGTCTATCCGGTCAAGGGCTTCATCTATCCGGGCAGCGCCCCCGATGACGCTGCGCCGGCCAAGGCCAACCCCGTCGTCCAGATGGCCAGCAAGGGCGCCGCGATCGCCAATGTCATCGCGCTCGCCGCCACGCAGAAATTCTGATCGCCTTCCCGGCGTCGCGTCACGCCTTGCCGGGGTGGAACACCATCGACACGCCGTTCATGCAGTAACGCTTGCCGGTCGGCGGCGGCCCGTCGTCGAACACATGCCCCTGATGCCCGCCGCACCGCGCGCACCGCACTTCGGTTCGCGCCATCAGCAGCGACCGATCGGTCCGCGTCTCGATCGCATGGGGCAGCGGTGCCCAGAAGCTCGGCCAGCCGGTGTGGCTGTCGAACTTGGTCTTCGATGAATAGAGATGCTGATCGCAGCCCTTGCAGGCAAAGATGCCGGTGCGGTGCTCGTCGTTGAGCGGGCTCGAAAACGGCCGCTCGGTGCCGGCCTGGCGCAGGATCGCGAACGCCTCTGGCCCCAGTTTCTTGCGCCACGCCTCTTCGCTCATCTGCACCGGGTAATGCTCGGCCGCCTCAGCGCCGCTACCGCCGCACGAGCCCAGCAGCCCGACGCCGATCGCGCCCATGCTGGCGAAAGTCAGGAATTGGCGACGGTCGGGGGTCATGGTCGGTCCTCATCGGCTATATTGCTCACGCCGATATAGCTACGCGGCCGCCCCGTTTCAGGATGCCGCACGGCGCAAGATCAATATTTGCTGATCTCGACCGGCAGCGAGCGATAGCCGTGGACGAAACAGGCGGCGACGCGGGTCGGCTCGCCGGTGACGTTCACCCGCATTCGCCGCTTGGCCATTTCCTCGAGCAGCACGCTGATCTGCAACTCGGCGAGCCGCGCGCCGACGCAGCGGTGGATGCCGTGGCCGAACGCCAGGTGCCGCCGCGCGTTGGGCCGATCGACGACGATTCGGTCGGCATCCTCGCCGAACACGCTCGCGTCGCGATTGGCCGAGAGATACCAGAGCGCTAGCTTGTCGCCCTCGCGGATCTGCTGCCCCTCAAGCTCGTAATCCTGCGTCGCCGTCCGTCGCATATGCGCCAGCGGCGTCTGCCAGCGGATGATCTCCTGCGTCGTGTTCTGGATCAGCTCGGGATTCGCTTCCAGCTTGGCGCGCTCGTCGGGAAACAGGTCGAGCCCATAAGCCATCGCCGACATCGAATTGCGCGTCGTATCGTTGCCGCCGACGATCAGCAGGATCAGATTGCCGATAAACTCGAATTGATCCATGTGCGCCATCGCATCCGAATGGATCATCATCGAGATCAAATCGGGGGTCGGCTCCTTGTCGACCTTGCTGTTCCACAGCTGTTGGAAATAGGCGCCGCACTCATACATGTGCGCCAGCCGCTGCTTGCGCAGCTCCTCGGTCTTGACCAGCTCGATATCGCCTGCCCAATCGGACCAGAAGGTCAGCTTGCGCCGATCTTCCCAGGGAAAGTCGAACAGCAGCGCCAGCATTTGCGTGGTCAGCTCGATCGAGACGGTGTCGACCCAGTCGAACGGCTCGCCCCACGGCAACGAATCGAGGATTTCTGCGGTGCGCTGCCGGATGTTCGCCGTCATCCGCACCATCTCGCTGGGCGTGAACGCCGGCGCGACCGTCCGCCGCTGCCCGGTATGGACCGGCCGATCGCGCGCGATGAACATTGGCATCCGCACGTCGCTGCTTTCCGGAATGAAATCGGCCAGCGTGATCCCGCCGACTTCGGACGAGAAAATCTCCGGCAGCGATTCGACATGGACGATCGGCTTGTAGGTCGAGATCGACCAGTAAGGCCCGTAATCCGACTGCTCGGTATAATGCACCGGCGCGGTCGCGCGCAGCGTGGCGAACGGCGCTTGCCAGACGTCGTCGCGGTAAAGCTCGGCGCGGCTGACGTCGAGCGGATCGACGTTCAGCGAACCGGAGTCGGGCCGATCCTGCGCAACACTCGCCATCGTCGCTCTCCTTCGCCGGCAAGAAGAGCCTTAACTGACAAGTGTGTCAATAGTGGATGCGCCTAGCTGTTATTTGCCAGCGCTCTCTTGCGCGATTTGCGGCCCGATCCCGATTGCAGCACGCCGCGGCGAAACCAGCGCGCGCCGATCGAAATGGTGATCGACACCCACAATAGCTGCCATGCCAGCGCCGCCACGTGCGGCCAGAGGCCGGGCGTGTTCGCGGCATGCGCCGCCATCGCGAACGGCGAGCTGAACGGGAACACCTCGGCCACCGTCGCGATCCAGCTGCCGGGATGCGACGCCGCCGCCGACGCCAGCCCGAACATCGCGATCTGGACGAAGGTGATCGGCAGCGACAACATCTGGATTTCGCGGATCGAAGAGGCTTGCGCGCCGACCATCAGGAACACCGAACCGAGCAGCAGATAGGCCATTGTAAAATAGAGGCAGAACAGCAGCACGAAGGTCGGAAAGCCGACCGCGGGCGCCAGCTCGTGGATCGCCTGCACCGCCGTTGGCGGCAGCACATGGCCGATCTGCGCCGCGATCGTCCCCCAGAAGATCACGAACAACACGGCCGAGCCGAACATGCCGAGCAGCTTGCCGAAGAACACCGATTCGAGCGGCACTGCGGCGGCGAGCACTTCGATCACCTTGTTGCCCCGCTCCTCGGCCATCGTGCCGACCGCCTGGCCGGCGAGCAGCAGCGTCAGGAAGAACACGCCGAACACGCTGATGAAGCCAGCGGCGTGCTGCCCGCTGACGGTCGCGCGGGCGCGGGTGATCGCGGTCTTCACCGGCACGCTGAGCGGTGCCGCGCCGCCGCTGCGCCCGGCGCGCAGCGTTTGCTCGGCGAGCGTCGCAAGATAATCGGCGCTGTGCGTCGCTTGGCCGCTGTAGAGGATCTGCGGCCGATCGAGCGGGCCGTAAAGCACCGCATCGACGTCATACCCCTCGGCGTCGAACGCTGCGCGCGCCTGCGCCGGCAGATCGCCGCCCGGCGCCTCGATCTGCAGCGTCGCGGGCGCATCCTCGCGAGGGAACAGCGCGCGAAGTCGCTGGTCGATCGCCGCCATCGTCGCGCCGTCCGCGGCCGACGCGATCGCGACGATCCGCTCCTTGCCGGCAGAGCCCGCGGCGACCGACGACGCGCCAAGCCCGCCGATCAAGCCGAACGAGCTCATGATCAGCGGCGCGAGCAGGAAGAAAAGGAACATCGGCGTCGCCACCGTGGCGATGAAATCACGCCGTGCGATCGTCAGCGTCTGGCGGGTGATGCGGCGGGCGTTGCTCATGCCGCGGCCTCCGCCAGCGCTTCGGGGCCGACGATGCGGACGAACGCGTCGTGCAGGCTCGGTCGTTCGATCGACAGGCCGGAAATGCCGTAACCCGCGGCGATCAGCTTGGTCAGCACGTTCTCGATTCCCTCTTCCGGCACGGTGAAGCGCCAGCCGTCGGCCGCCTCGACGGCGTCGCCTGGCAGCAGCGCGGCGATTCCCGGCGCCGGATGATGCGGCACGTAATGCGCCTTGAAAGGCAGCGTCCCGCGCGCTTCGGCAACCGTCCCCTCGAACCGTCGCTTGCCGCCGGCGATGATCGCCAGCCGGTCGCACAGCCGCTCGGCATGTGCCATGATGTGGGTGGAAAAGATCACCGTCGCGCCGCGGTCCCGCTCGGCGAGAATCAGCTTTTCTAGCTTTTCCTGATTGACCGGATCGAGCCCGGAGAACGGCTCGTCGAGCACCAGCAAATCGGGCTGGTGGACGATCGAGCCGAGCAATTGCACGAGTTGCGCCATGCCCTTGGAGAGCTTGCGGATCTTCTCGTCGGCGGCGTGGCCCATGCCGACGTCCTCGAGCAGCGCGACGGCGCGGGCGCGGCCGGTCTTCCAGTCGAGCCCGCGCAGCGCGCCCATGAAGGCGATCGCTTCCTTGGCTTTCATCGCGGGATAAAGCCCGCGCTCTTCCGGCAGGTAACCGACCTGATCGCTCGCTTCGCGCGGCCGATCGCGGCCGAGCAGCCGGCGGTCACCGGCATCGGGCTCGATGATGCCGAGCAGCATCCGCAGCGTCGTCGTCTTGCCCGCGCCATTGGGGCCGAGCACGCCGTAGATCATCCCCCGCGGCACCACCAGATCGACACCGTCGACCACGCGGCGATCGCCGAATTTCTTGACCAGCCCCGATGCGCTGGCCGCCGGCTCGCTCGCCACCAATTTTTCCCCTCGCTGACCCTTGGCCCCGTGGTAGCGGGGGATGATGGACGAGCACAAGCCACTCGCCGAGCGCCTGAAGGCGAAAGCCGCCGAACTCGGCTTCGCCGCCGCCGGCATCGCCCGCGCCGATGCCGCGCCGCGCGCCGCCGAGCGGCTGCGGCAATGGCTGGCCGAGGGCGCGCACGGCGACATGATCTGGATGGAGGCGCGCGCCGATCAGCGCGTGTCGCCCGCCGGGCTGTGGCCCGAAGCGCGCTCGGTGATCGCACTCGGCATGAGCTATGCGCCCGCCGGCGATCCGCTGGCGCTCGCCGCGCATGGCGATCGCGGGCGCATCTCGGTCTATGCGCAAGGCGGCGACTATCACGACGTCGTCAAGCGCGCGCTCAAGTCGCTCGCGCGTTGGCTCGTCGCCGAGGCGGGCGGCGATCTCAAGGTGTTCGTCGATACCGCGCCGGTGATGGAAAAGCCGCTCGCCGAAGCCGCCGGGCTCGGCTGGCAGGGCAAGCACACCAATCTCGTCAGCCGGACGCACGGCAGCTGGCTGTTCCTCGGCGCGATCTACACCACGCTCGATCTCGCGCCCGACGCGCCCGGCCAGGACGCCTGCGGATCGTGCGACGCCTGCCAGCGCGCTTGCCCGACGAACGCTTTCCCCGCGCCCTACCGCCTCGATGCTCGCCGCTGCATCTCCTATCTGACGATCGAGCATGCCGGGGCGATCCCGCACGAATTCCGCGCCGCCATCGGCAACCGCATCTATGGCTGCGACGATTGCCTGGCGGTCTGCCCGTGGAACAAGTTCGCTGAAACAGCTCACGCCAACCGCGCTTTCGCGCCGCGCGCTGAACTGGTCGCGCCGGCGCTCGTCGGTCTGCTCGCGCTCGACGACGCCGGCTTCCGTCAGGTCTTCGCCGGCTCGCCGATCAAGCGCATCGGCCGCAATCGGATGGTGCGCAACGCCGCCATCGCCGCTGGCAACAGCGGCGATGCCGCGCTGATCTCGCCGATCGCAGCGCTGCTCGACGATCCCGCAGCAGTAGTGCGCGGCGCGGCGATCTGGGCGCTGGCGCGGCTCGATCCCGAGCGCTTCGCGGTGGAGCGGAGGACGCGATACCAGCTCGAACCGGACGACAGCGTCTGCGCCGAATGGGATTTATCCGCGGCGATCCCCTAGCCGTCATTCCCGCGAAACCGGTAACCCATCTCCGGCGGCAGGTGACGGGTCCCCGCCTCTGCGGAGATGACGGGGGTTGCGGGAATCCTAAACGCCAAGCGCGTCCAGCTCCCGAACCGCCGATGCCAAATAACCACCCCCGAACAGCCGCACGTGCACCAGCAACGGCCACAGCCGATAGACCGGCAGTCGCGCGCGCCATCCCGGCGCCAGCTGGAGCGCGTCGAAAAACGCGTCGGGCGGCGAATCGAACAACGTGAGCATCGCCACATCGACTTCGCGGTCGCCGTAGTAACACGCCGGATCGATCAGCGCGCTCACCCGCGCGCCCTCGATCAGCACATTGCCGCCCCACAAATCGCCGTGCAGCAGCGCGACCGGCGGCCGCGCCGGCAGCAGATCGCCGATCCGGCCGGCCAGCGCCTCGATCCGCGCGGCGAGCGGGGGCGGCAAGTGCGGCGCATGGCAGCGCAGGCGATGATCGGCCCAGAAGCCGGGCCAATCGTCGCGCATGTCGTTGGCGATCGCGACGGCGCCGAAGGCATGATCCGCCGGCCAGCCGTAACGCCCGGGCGCGGGCGCGTGCAGCCGAGACAGGACGCGGGCCAGATCGTCCCACGCTGCGCCGGCCAGGCTTCCCCCCGTCGGCACCAGCGAGAGCAGCAACCAATTCGCGTCATGGCCGATCACCGCCGGCGTCGGTGCGCCGCGCCGGGCCAGCGCCGCGACCATCGCCGCCTCGATTGCTGCACCGCCGCCTTCCTTGGCGACCAACGCGCCACCATCCTCAAGCGTCACGCGCCACACCGTCGAGAGATCGCCGCCCGTCATCGGCTCGGCGCGCGCGACGCGGCGGCCGGCGATCCGCGCGACCGCGTCGGCGAGAGCGCTCAACCCGTCAGCCGGGCGACCAGCGCGCGCGCCGCGGCGGCGACATCGGCCCAGGTCGCGGCAAAGCCGTCTTGCCTGTCGAAATAGGGATCGATGACGCTATCGCCTTCGCGGCCCGGCACCAGATCGAGCAGCAAACCCAATGTTGCCGTGGCGTCGGCCGGCATCATCGCGCGCAAATCGGCGAGATTGTCGTGATCGAGCGCGAAGATGTGGCTGAAGCGGGCAAAGTCCGCCGACGACGCCTGCCGCCCGCGATAGCCGCTGATGTCGATGCCGTGCGCCCGCGCGGTCGCTTGCGCGCGGGCGTCGGGCGGCTCGCCGATATGCCAGCGCCCGGTGCCGGCCGAATCCACCTCAACGTCGATCCCCGCTTTCGCCGCCTCGGCCCGGAACGCCGCCTCGGCCAACGGCGACCGGCAGATATTGCCCAGGCAAACGAACAGGACCGCCGGCGGTGACGGCCGCGCGCTCATCGCCTCACTTCACCACCGGCAGATCGATTCGGCTCTCGTTGGGCCCCGACACCGTCACGCTCTGCGTCGCCGCCACGTAATCGGCCGGCTTGGCGTAGAAGATGTTGGGCACGAAGGTTTGCGGGTTTCGGTCATAGAGCGGGAACCAGCTCGATTGCACCTGCACCATGATGCGGTGCCCCGGCAGGAACACATGGTTCGCATTGGGCAAGGCGAAGCTGTACTCCTCCGGCGTATTGGCCGGGATCGGCTCGGCCTTGGCCAGGCTCTGGCGATACCGGCCGCGGAAAATGTCCATTGCCACCGACAATTGGTATCCGCCCATCTTGGCGTCGCCCGCCACCTGATCGGGATAGACGTCGATCAGCTTGACCACCCAATCGGCATCGGTGCCGGTCGTCGCGGCGTTCAGATGCACTACCGGCTCGCCGGCGATCGTCACCGGCTGGGTCAGCACGTCGGAGGTGAAGCTCAGCACATCGGGCCGGCTCGACACCAGTCGCTGATCGTCGGTCAGCCAGGTATGCCACGGTGAATCGTCGGCATAGGTCGGCCGATTGGGGCGCGATTCATAGAGCACCGGGTGCGCTGGATCGGCGAGATACGACGCCGCCGGCGCGCCGCTGGTATCCGCCGTAAAGCCGGCCTGCTGGCCGGGCTTCAGATACAACGGCGTCGTTGCCGGCGCGGTCGGCCAGCTCTGCAGCTTCTGCCACTTGTTGGTCCCGCTCTGGAACGCTGTCACCGGGGCGACGTCCATCGGCGCGCCTTTCAGATAATGCGCGAGGAACGGCGCGAGCACATGCCAGCGCCACCATTTGGCGGTGTCGGCATCCCATTTGATCGCGCCCAGCGCATTGCCGTCGGCGATCTCCTGCCCGTGATACCACGGCCCGAGCGTCAGATAGACCCTATCGTTGGCGGTATCCTTGGGCTCGAGCGCCTTGTACACCGCCGGCGCGCCGTAAATGTCCTCCTGATCCCACAGCCCGGCGACGATCATCGTCGGCACCTTGAGCGGCTGCTTGGCGAGAATCTGGTCCATCGCCTGATCCTGCCAGAACTGATCGTAAGCCGGATGCGCTGTGATCTTCTTCCAGAAGCCGATCTGATCGAGCCCGTGCGCGGTGCCGAGCGCGCCGGCCGATCCTGCGCGCATGAACTCGTCATAGGTGTCGTAGCTCGGATCGACCCAGGGCGCGGTGTTGCCGCGCGTCGCTTCCTGCTCCCAGATATACGACATGTTCATCTCGCGGAACGCGCCGTTGTGGAACCAGTCGTCGCCGCGCCAGCCGTCGACCATCGGGTTCATCGGCACCGCCACCGCCAGCGCCGGATGCGGATCGATCAGCGGCATCAGCGAGGTAAAGCCGTCGTACGAAATCCCGAGCACGCCGACCTTGCCGTTCGATTGCGGCAGGTTCTTCACCAGCCAGTCGATCGTGTCGTAGGTGTCGGTCGAATCGTCGGTCTTGGTCGGGTTGAGCTCGGTGCCGTGGAGCGGCGGGTTCATCATATAGACGCCCTGCGAGCCATATTTCCCGCGCACGTCCTGGATCACGCGGATGTAGCCGCCTTGGGCGATCACGTCGGCCGCGTTGTCGTAACCATGGATCGCGGTGCCGAGATCGCCGCTCTTGCCGCCGTCGCCGGTCATGCCCTCGGCGTCATAAGGCGTGCGGGTGAGCAGGATGGCTGCGTCCTTCGCGCCCACCGGGATCAGGATCACGGTGTGAAGCTTGACGCCGTCGCGCATCGCGATGTCGACGGCCTTGCGCGTATAGTTGAAACCGGCGGTCGGCACGTCGAGCGTCGCCGGGCGCTCGTCATATTTCTGCTGCGCGAATGCCGGCGCGGCGGCGACGATCGCGGCTATCGCGGCGGTCGCCCACAAGTGCTTGCGCATGCTCGATTTCCCCCTGTTCGACGCCGGCGACTCCGGCAGTCGATCGGGAGCATGCCGCGCGTTCGTGCCGCACGCAACAAGGCCCGCGTTCCGGCCGGAACACGGGCCTTGCAGAACGCAAGTCGCTCGCGAGTTACGCGGCGCGCGTGCCCGTCATCGGAAAGCTGCCGAACGCGCCCGCGCCGACGGTGCCGGTCAGCGTGTCGCCGTCGATCGTCGCCTTGCAATCGAGCGTCATCGGCATTGGCACGGTCATGCTCATCGTCCACGCGATGGTGTTGCCGTCGACCTTGCCGTCGGTCACTTCGGCCGATCCCATCGCGCCCGAATTGCTGCCGGTGAAGCTGCTGCCGTCGCTCTTGACGGTCAGCGTCGACTTCTGGTCACCGAGCGGCGATTTGGTGACGCATTCCCACGTGCCATCGACATCGGCCATATCCTGTCTCCTGTATCTCGTTACTGCTTGACGCTCGCGGAAGGCGTCGTCGAGACCACCTCTACCGGGATCTTGAGCGAGTCAAGTTGCGGCTTCACCTTGGCAGCGTCGCCGATCACAACCCAGGTCATCTTCGCCGGATCGATCGCCGCCTTGGCCGCGGCGTCGAGCTGGGGCCCGGTCAGCGCGCGGTAGCGCGTCGCCAGCGTCTCGTAATAATCGTCCGGCCGGCCGTAGAGCAGGTTCGATTCCATCCCGCCCATCACGGCCTCGGCGGTCTCGAACTCGCCGGGCAATTCGCGGATCGATCCGTCGATCGTGCGGCTGAGCTCGGCCGGCGTCACGCCTTTGCCGGTGAAGAACGACTGCATGTCGCTTTGCATCGCCGCGATCGAGGGGCCGGTCTGATCGGCCTGCACCGGCGCATAGACCAGATAGGGAACGTTGTATTTCACCCGGCTGATGAAGCCCTGCACGCCGTAAGACCAATGTTTCGTCTCGCGCAGATCCATGTTCATGCGGGACAGGAACGAGCCGCCGAGCACCTCGTTGGCCTGCGTCAGTGCGATCAGGTCATCGGTGCCTTTGACCGGCATGACCTGCCCGCCGAAGATCAGCGATTGCGGCGTATTGGGCCGATCGAGCAGCAGGATGCGCCCGCTCTGCGGCGCCGTGGCGACGTCGAAATTCTTCTTGGGAGCCGCGCCCGGCACGGTCCAGTCGCCGAAGCTCTTCTCGAGAAGCGGCATTACCTGCGCGAGCGTCGTATCGCCGACGACGAAGATCGTCGCATCGTCGGGCCGCAGCCAATCGTCATGGAATTTGGTCAGCTCGGCCGGGGTCAGCTTCGCCACCACCGCGGGATCGCCGCTGCCGCTGAACGGCACGCCGTAGGGATGGTCCTTGCCATAGAGCAGCGGCGGCAAGGTGCGCAGCGCGAGGCCGACCGGCTCCTTGCTCTCCGCCGCGATCGACGCGAGCTGCTGCCCGCGCACGCGGTCCACCTCGGCCGGCGCGAACGCCGGATGCCGCACGATATCCGACATCAGATCGAGCGACGGCGCCAGATTGGGCGACAGCGCCGAGAGATAGACGCTCGATCGATCCATGCTCGGCGCGGCGGTAATGTCCGCGCCCAGGTTTTCCTTGGCCTCGGCGATCTGCACCGATCCATATTTGTCGGTGCCCTCGTCGAGCATCCCCAGCATGAACGCTTGGGTGCCCAGCGCATTCCTCGGATCGGCGGCATTGCCCGCATCGAAATCGACCGCGACGCGCACCACCGGCACGCCGCTGCGCTGCGCGAACACCACCGGAATGCCGTTCGACAATTTGGCGTGCTCGACCGTCGGGAAATCGAGATCGGCGATCGTGCCGACCGGCGGCAGCTGCGAGCGATCGATCCCGCCGGTCGTCGGCACCTGGGCAGTCGCCGACGCTGTGGCAGTAGTCGCCGGGCCCGCGCCGCCGGCGCTGTCGCCATTGACGGTCGATTCCTCATAAGCGCCGCGCGCGCCGGGCGAGAGCGTATAGGCGAACGCCGGGCGCGACAGCCATTTCGCCGCCGCCGCCTGCACCTGCGCCGGGGTCAACGCCGCCTCGGCCGCCAGCTCCTTCTTGTAGAAGCCCGGATCGTTCGCATAGACCGCGCCCGATGCCAGCGTCACCGCCTTGCCGCTGAACCCGCCGACCGCTTCCAATCCCTTGATCGTCGAGGCGACATCATCGGTCTTGGCGCGGCGGAGCTCGTCCCCGGTAGGCCCGTGTTTGATGAAATCGGCAATGATCGCATCGATCTGCTGGCCGACCAGCGCGGGATCGACGCCTGGTTTGACGACCGCCTCGACACTGAACTCGCCAGCATGCTCGAGCCCTTGCGAATAGGCCGATACGCTCACCGCGGTCTGCTTGTCGCGTACCAGCGCATTGTCGAGCCGTGAGCTCGCCAGCCCGCCGAGCACGCTCGCCACCATGTCGAGCGCCGGCGCATCGGGATCGGTGATGCCGGGCACCGCCCACATCCGCGAAACCGTGGTGTTGGCGACTTCGTCGTGGAACGCCATCGTCACCGGCTTCGGCAGGGTCGGCACGGTCGCGGCGGCGGGCACAGATTGCGGCCCGCGCGCGATGTCGCCGAAATATTTCTCGACCAGCGGCTTCGCCTGCGCCGCGGTGATGTCGCCGGCCAGCACCAGCACCGCATTGTTCGGCCCGTAATGCGAGCTGAACCAGTCCTTTACCACCTCAAGGCTGGCGTGATCGAGGTCGCTCATCGATCCGATCACGGTGTGGTGATAGGGATTGTTCTCGGGATAGAGCGTCTGCTGGATCGAATATTGCAGCAGCCCGCCCGGCTGATTGTCATCGCCGCGCTTCTCGTTCTGGACGACGCCGCGTTGGATATCGAGCTTCGCCTGCGTGATCGCCGGCAGCAGATGCCCCATGCGGTCGCTTTCGAGGAACAACGCGCGCTCCAGCGCGGCCCTCGGCACCGTCTCGAAATAATTGGTGCGGTCGTAATCGGTCGTGCCGTTCATGTCGGTCGCGCCGATCGCCTGCATCGGCTGAAACCAGCTGACGTCGCTATGCTCGGAGCCGCCGAACATCAGATGCTCGAACAGATGGGCAAAGCCGGTGCGCCCAGCCGGCTCGTCCTTCGATCCGACGTGATACCACACCGACACCGCCACGACCGGCGCCTTGTGATCGCTGTGCACGACGACCTTCAGGCCGTTGGCCAACGTGAATTGCGTGAACGGAATATCGACATTGGCGACCAGCTGCGACACCGGCACGCCTTGCGGCAGCGGCGTATCGGCGGCGGGCCTGGCCAGCGCGGGAACCGAGAGCGCACAAATCGCCGCGCCCGAAAGAGCCAAGAGCTTGAATTTCATGTGAGTCCCCTCTGAACCGATTTACCGCAGCATAACACCGCCTCGTCGTGGGACAAGCCTCATGGCCGGTAGATCCGTTCGATATGGCCCTTCAGCGCGGCGCGGGTGAAGCGTACCGGCTTCAGCCGATGCGCAACGAACAGCGCCGCCTGATCGGTATAATGCGGCGAGCCCGGCCGCGTCGTCGCCGCGCCGAACGGCTGCACTGACCAGCTGCGCACGCGGCCGGCCTTGTCCCATTCGGCGAACATGATGAAGCTGTCGCCGTGCTTGGCGAGCAGATGGCCGTCGGGCGCCTCGTCCCACAGGGCCATTGCGCGCAGAACATCGGGCCCGCCGTCGAGCGGCAGATCGACCTTGCCCTGGCGCAGCCGCAGCACTTGCCCGAGCGGCGGATCGATCCGCCCGAAATGCGTCTGCAGATACGCCGCATCGGCCTTCAGCGTCGCGCGCACGTCGGGCAGCGGCTGGCGGTTGTAGTGCGGCAAGCCGATGTCGTGGAGCAGCAACGCGGCGAGTGCGTCGGCCGGCCCGCGCCCATCGTAATTCCAGTCCCATCGCCGCAGCACCGCCTGCGCCGCCGCCACCTGCCGATCGCCCTTGGGATCGAGCGCCAGCGCCGCGGAGAACCACGGCCCGGCATAGCTCGCCTTGCTGACGGCGGTGTCGTATTTGATCCGGTAGAGATCGGCGCGGCTGATCTTCGGGTTCGCCCCCATCAATTCCAGCGCGCGAACGTCGCGATTGGTCGTGTCGGTCTCGATTCCGAGCAGCGGCGACCAGGCCTTGGGGTCCATCTCATAGCCCGCGCCGGCCGATTCGAACGGCGTCGAATTGGCGTTGACCAGGAAGCCCGATCCCGGATCGACGTTCCTCGGCACCATCCGCCACGGCACCGTGCCCGGCGCATAATCACGCGACGTGTCGCCCGGCAGCACATGCGCGTAATCGAACCCCGGCTTCCGATTGGGGAAGGAAGCGTTGTAGAAATAGGCGATGTTGCCGGCGGCGTCGCCATAGAGGAAATTGGTCGCCGGCACGCCCTGCAGCGCCAGCGCCTGCTGCCACTCGGCAAAATTGCGCGCCTTGTTCAGCCGATAATATTCCTCGACCATCCGCAGTTGATCGGCGCCGCCATAGCGCAGCGCATAGGCGCCCGATTTGTTCTCGATCACCGGCCCCTGCACCGCGCGGTAGACCGTCTTGGGCACCGGCAACACGAACGGTCCCCACAATTTGACCGGCAGCCACACTCGCTGCTTCTCGAGCGGCCGCCACTTGCCGTCATAACGATAGTGTGTGCCGGCCGCGTCGAGCGTCAGCTTGTAGATGTCGACCAGATCGGGCCGGTTGACCGTATTGGTCCAGCCAAGCGTGCGATTGTGGCCGAGCAGCGGATAGGGCGCGCCGGGGAAAGTCGCACCGGCGAAATCCCAGCCCTGCCCCGAATGCACCACCAGCTCGTACCACGCGACCTGCCCGCGCCATGGCTGATGCGAATTGGAGACGAGCCGTGTGAACCCGTCCGCCGAACGCGATGGCGCGACGACGAACGCGTTGGAGCCGTTTTGATTGCCCGGCCCCGCCGGCGGCAACGCCTTGGGATCGGCCGCATCCGGCGCCGGCCCCGCGCTTTCCGCCGGCAGCGGCTTGTCGGCGGCGAGCGCGCCCAGCACCTGATCGAGCCCATAGAAGAATGGCGATCGCAGCACAAAGCCGGTCGCGACGTCGGGTCCATTGACGGGAAA
Organism: Sphingomonas koreensis; assembly: GCA_006438735.1. GTDB lineage: Bacteria > Pseudomonadota > Alphaproteobacteria > Sphingomonadales > Sphingomonadaceae > Sphingomonas > Sphingomonas koreensis_A. Next base: position 85,286 of record RCZF01000003.1, read on the forward strand.
CAGCTTGCGCAGCCGCACCTCGCCCGGATGCATCTCCGCATAGCGATTGAGCCCCGCGGCATAGCCGTCGAGCAGCGCGCGCACATCGGCGGGCTGCTTCATATAATCGCGGTCCACCGTCGCGCGCGCGCCGAGCAGGTGGAGGATGTAATCGGCCTTCGCCCCGTCCGCCCCGTCGATCGCGCCCATCCGCCCGCGCACCATCGCCAGCACGTCCTGCAGCGTCGAGAAATCGTCTTCGGCATGCGCGTAGCCGATCCCGTACGCGGTATCGGCGTCGGTCCGCCCATAGATATGCGGCACGCCGAAATCGTCGCGCACGATCACACTGTCGTAATGATGCGCCGGCGGCGGCGCGGCGCGCGTGGCGACGAGCGGCTCCCACACCGCCAGTCCGATCGCGATCAGCACGATCAGCCCCAGCACCCCGGCAAATGCCTTGCGAACCATGCGAACCCCCTCTTTGTCACCGTTCTACAGCAAGCCGCGACGCTGACAATCATGTCAGCAATGCCGCGCGGGTTTCGCCCTTCACGGTCCCCGGCGAAGGCCGGGGTCCAGTTACGATGGTCTCAAAACGGCGCGCAAATCTCGCGATCAAAATCGCCGCGGTACTGGACCCCGGCCTTCGCCGGGGAACGACAATATTGAGGCGCGCACCAAGAAAAACCCGGGCCATTTTTTCACTTCCCTACAAGCCTCCCCTTCGCTTACCCTCCAATCGATGGCGCAACGCGTTGCTTTCCGCCGATTCTCCTGTTTCCCCCGCCGCCGGCTTTCGCCGCCCGGGCGAAACATGCGCGACGCTCTCCACTTTCTCCACTTCACGCCGACAGCGCCCGCGCTCTTGTGTGGCAAAAAAGCAACATTACATCCCTCTAAGCTCTCAAAGGGGATGGCATGAACCTCGAAAAATTCACCGATCGCGCCAAGGGTTTCCTGCAATCGGCGCAGACCGTCGCGATCCGCAATAATCACCAGCAGATCACGCCCGAGCATCTGCTCAAAGCGCTGCTCGAGGACGAGCAGGGCATGGCCGCCGGGCTGATCCAGGCCGCCGGCGGAGATCCCAAGCGTGCGACCAGCGAGACCGATCTGGCGCTGTCGAAGCAGCCTGCCGTCTCCGGCTCGGGCGCGCAGCAGCCGCCGGGGCTCAATAATGATGCGGTGCGCATGCTCGATCAGGCCGAGCAGGTCGCGCAAAAGGCCGGCGACAGCTACGTCACCGTCGAGCGCCTGCTACTCGCGCTGGCGCTCTCGCTCAGCACCGCCGCCGGCAAGGCGCTCAAGGCTGCAGGGGTAACCCCCGAGGGCCTCAACGCCGCGATCGCCAATCTGCGCGGCGGCCGCACCGCCGACACCGCGTCGGCCGAAGACCGCTACGACGCACTCAAGAAATTCGCCCGCGATCTCACCCAGGCCGCGCGCGACGGCAAGCTCGATCCCGTCATCGGCCGCGACGAGGAAATCCGCCGCACCGTCCAAATCCTCGCGCGCCGCACCAAGAACAACCCCGTGCTGATCGGCGATCCCGGCGTCGGCAAGACCGCGATCGCCGAGGGGCTCGCGCTGCGCATCGCCAATGGCGACGTGCCCGATACGCTCAAGGATCGCCAGTTGATGGCGCTCGACATGGGCAGCCTGATCGCCGGTGCCAAATATCGCGGCGAGTTCGAAGAGCGCCTCAAGGGCGTGCTCGACGAGGTGAAGGCCGCCGAAGGCCAAATCGTGCTGTTCATTGATGAGATGCACACGCTGATCGGCGCCGGCAAATCCGAAGGCGCGATGGACGCGGGCAATCTGCTCAAGCCCGCGCTCGCCCGCGGGGAATTGCATTGCATCGGCGCCACCACGCTCGATGAATATCGCAAATATGTCGAGAAGGACGCCGCGCTGCAGCGCCGCTTCCAGCCCGTCTTCGTCGGCGAACCCACGGTCGAGGACACGATCTCGATCCTGCGCGGGCTGAAGGAGAAATACGAGCTCCACCACGGCGTCCGCATCACCGACAGCGCGATCGTCGCCGCCGCGACGCTGTCGAACCGGTACATCACCGATCGCTTCCTGCCCGACAAGGCGATCGACCTGATGGACGAAGCGGCGAGCCGCATCCGCATGGAAGTCGAATCCAAGCCCGAGGAAATCGAGACGCTCGACCGGCGTATCATACAGCTCAAGATCGAACGGGAAGCCCTGAAACGCGAGAGCGACGCCGCGTCGAAAGATCGGCTCGGCCGGATCGAGGAGGAACTCGCCAATCTCGAGGAGCAATCCGCCGAACTGACCACGCGCTGGCAGGGCGAAAAGGACAAGATCGCCGGCGAATCGAAGCTCAAGGAACGGCTCGACGCCGCTCGGCTCGAACTCGAACAAGCGCAGCGCGCGGGCGATCTCGCGCGCGCCGGCGAACTTTCCTACGGCACCATTCCGCAGCTCACCAAGCAGCTCGAGGACGCGCAAGGTTCGACCAAGGGCGCAATGCTGCGCGAGGAAGTCACCGCCGAGGATATTGCCGGCGTCGTCGCGCGCTGGACCGGCATCCCGGTCGAGCGGATGCTCGAGGGCGAGCGCGAGAAGCTGCTCCATATGGAGGACGCGATCGGCAAGCGCGTGATCGGCCAGGAACACGCCGTCCACGCCGTCTCCACCGCGGTCCGCCGCGCGCGCGCCGGCTTGCAGGATCCGGGTCGCCCGCTCGGCTCGTTCCTGTTTCTCGGCCCGACCGGGGTCGGCAAGACCGAGCTGACCAAGGCGCTCGCCGAATTCCTGTTCGACGATGCCAATGCGATGGTCCGCATCGACATGAGCGAATTCATGGAAAAGCACTCGGTCGCCCGCCTGCTCGGCGCGCCTCCAGGGTATGTCGGTTACGAAGAAGGCGGCGTGCTAACCGAAGCGGTTCGACGCCGTCCCTATCAAGTGGTGCTGTTCGACGAGGTCGAGAAGGCGCACGGTGACGTCTTCAACGTCCTCCTCCAGGTGCTCGACGACGGCCGGCTAACCGATGGCCAAGGCCGCACGGTGGATTTCACCAATACGCTGATCATCCTGACCTCGAACCTCGGCAGCCAGTATCTCTCGACGCTGACCGAAGACCAGCAGGTCGGCGATGTCGAGCCGCAAGTGATGGAGATCGTCCGCGCCCACTTCCGCCCGGAATTCCTCAACCGGCTCGACGAGATCATCCTGTTCCACCGCCTCGGCGAACAGCACATGGCCCCGATCGTCGACATCCAGGTCGCCCGCGTCCAGAAGCTGCTCGCCGACCGCAAGGTGAAACTGGAACTAACCGACGCCGCCCGCACCTGGCTCGGCCGCGTCGGCTACGACCCGGTCTACGGCGCCCGGCCACTAAAGCGTGCGGTGCAGAAATATCTTCAGGATCCGCTCGCCGATATGATCTTGCGCGGCGACACAAAGGCCGGCGTGCGTGTGACGGTCGATGAGGGCGATGGCAAACTGCGCTTGCAAATAGCCTGAATCTTTCGAACGCACCCTACAAACGACGCGTCGACCAACCTGCCACTTCATTCAAAAAAAAGGGGCGCCCCCTCTTGGAAGCGCCCCAGTTTTTTTCGACAAAGGCCGCTTTAGAAATCGACCTTCGCGCCGACGCGGAAGTAGCGACCAATGAAGCCACGATCAGCCCACACTGGGTTGAACTGATAAATGCTGTAAGCCGCGCTCGGATCGAACGGTGGCTTGACATCGAACACATTCAACACATCGACGTAGAGCTTCAGATGGTCGGTGACCTTGGTGCTCGCGCTCATATCGACATCAATGAACTTCTTGGTGTGGCAAGACACCGGCGTTACGCCATCTTCATATGCAACAACCGATGCGCCGAAGTTGTTCAAGCAATCGCCCGGAACGCCACCATAGTCGGTCGATGCCAGATCATATCCGCCGGTGTAGTAAATCGTCGCCGACAGCGTGGTCTTGCCGCTGAAGTCCAGCGTGTTCTGCCAATTCCCGCGCCATTTCGGTGCACCCGAGCACGACGTGATGTTGCAGGGGCTGAGCGTGCCGTCATACTGCTGGTAATTGCCACCGATCGTCTGGCCAAGATGGATGATGTACGATGCGTTGATCGTACTGGTGAGATGCAGGCTGTTGCCGATCGGCAGACGCGCCGTGCCGGTGAAATCGAGACCGGAAGCCCTCGACGAGTCAGCATTCTGGAACGAGTACTGGACGTTGCCGAGAAGCGGCAAGGCGTCGGGATGAGCCGTATCGATATCACCCGGCGTTACCGTCAGACCCGGGATGTTTACGACGCCGTTGTTGCCATAATAGGCATCAACCACACCTGACGTATCTGCACCCGTGATCAGATTTTTGATCTTGATGTTCCAATAATCGACCGTGAACGTGAACTGTCGAGTTGGCTCAAACACCACCCCTAGCGTGAACGACCGCGACTTCTCAGGCGCCAAGCTGGGGTTTCCGACCGCCGTCAGACCATAGCTGTGAGACCCCGTTGCATAAGCGTCGTTGCCATGTGCGGTGAGGAACGCGGTGCCGCCCGGCGTATCGGCGGTGACGGTCGTGTTGACGTAGCCGGTGGTTGGCAGACCGTAGGCTTCGTTGAAGCTCGGAATGCGGAAGCCCTTCGAATAGGTACCCCGCAGCTTGATCTGCTCGATCGGACGGAACTGCGCCTCGAATTTCGGCGAGAAATTCTTCTGACCGCTCGAATACCAATCGTAACGACCGGAGGCCGACAAAGTCAGCGCATCGAAGATCGGCGCGTTGGCCTGGAAGAATGCCGATTTCACATTTCGGCTTCCCTGCACGCCCACCGCGTTTATGCCACCGTAGTACCGGTCATAGGGATCGGCCTCGTTGGCCGGGTTCGCACTGGGGTTGTCAATCGATTCGTAACGATACGCACCACCGACAGCGACCTGGAACGCGCCACCTGGGAGCTGGAAGAAGTCCTTGGAAATCGTTCCCTGCACCTGTTGCAAAATCGACACAGAGTGGTTGTGGCTCGGCGGTGCCAGATAGTCGCGCTGCTCTTGCGAATTGGCATAGGGATCGGAGAAATCGTAAGTGCCGTCCGCCACCAGATCAAGTACATGGCGGGCATTGGGGTTGTTGTACTGATCGACGTCCAAATTGACGCGCGATGCCGTATAGTTCAGATTATAGTCGAACAGATCGCCGATCCCGCCGTCGATGCCGGCGGTAACGCGGAAGGTCTGCGCGTCAGTCGTCGTGCGGGTCGGCAAATACAATGCGCTAAGCTGGGCGGTCTGGCCCAGATCGGCAAACGGATTGTTCTTCGTGTTCAAAACGCGGTCCGCGGCCGTGTCGCAATTGACCCGCTCCGGGCACACGAAAACCGGCAGCCTCAGCGGCGACGTCGAGACTTGAGTGCCGCCGGCCGCCGTCCGGCCAGCATAGGCATACGGCGACCCCTGCGAATCGGTTTTGGTCTGATAATAATTGAACATGACATACGCTTGCGCGTCCGAGCCGATGTTCGCGGTGAAGCGCGCGTTCCCGCCGAGGCGACGAATGGAAGGATTATACTGCTGATACTGCTTGACCGAATCTTGCTGGCAAACGACCGAGGGTGCGCCAGTGGCGGACTGTGACGCCTGCTGGGCATCGGTCAGCGTGATCGGAGTAAGATTCCGACAACCCTGCGACTTGTCGAGCAACTGATAGTTGCCCGCATAGGCGCCAGTGCCATCTTCACCGCCGGTGGGATCCCACGGACGAACGAACGGAACGCTGGTCGCCGCGAAGCCACCGTAATCGCCATTCGCCTGGATGCCGTTGGAGATGCCATTGTACATGCAGGTCGTCTGGCCCGCACTGTAGCCGCCGCCGCCAAGGCTCGACCCACAAATCTTGCTCAGATCGGAAGTATTGAACGGATAACCGCGCTGCCGAGAAAACAGGGGGTCATCCTTTTGATATTCTGCGTTGACCCAGAAGTTCCAGCCCTGCTCGTCAAGCTTGCCATAGCCCAGCGTCGCATCGAGGCGCTGCTGGCCTGCATCGCCGCGCTGCGAAATACCAGACGATGCGTTCAGGTGAACGCCGGTGATTTCTTTCTTGATGATAACGTTGACGACGCCGGCAATGGCATCCGCGCCATAGGTGGCCGAAGCGCCGTCCTGGAGAACCTGAATACGATCGACGATCGAATCCGGAATGGTGTTGATATCGACAAAGTTGCGCGAACCGTCATCGGCGAGCGGATAGACAGCGCTGCGCAAGCCGTCGAAAATGGTCAGCGTATAAGCGTCGTTGAGGCCGCGGAGCGAAGGCGCCGACGCACCCGTCGCAAAACCAAAAGTCGACCAGCTGCTGCCAAACGAGCCGGCATTGGTCGCCGACAAGGTCTGGATGGCATCCGCAACTGTGTTGATGCCCCGATTCGCGAGATCCTCTGACGTCAGCGTGGTGGTCGGCGACGCGGTCTCGGCGCTGGGATTGCGGAAAATCGTACCGGTAACAACAATGTCCTGCCCCTCAGAAGCGGCGGCGGGAGCGGGTGTGGCCTGGACCGGCGCATCGGCCGGCGCGGTCGCATCCTGCGCGAAAGCGGGCGCGGCGAAGCCGGAGCCCAGCACCAGGCCAGCGCCCATCAATGCGACCGCGCGGAGCGCCGATCCGTTGCGGAGCGATGCCCGAATGAATGGTGTAGTGGTGGTCAAGATACGATCCCTCGCTTGAACCGGTCGATCCGCACTGCGCGATTTCGCCGGATGAGTGCCAAGCCCCTTTTGGCCGCCATTTTGCGGCCCCCGGAGACATAGCCGCGTTGGATGGAGCGACGGACCTGTGCTGTAAACCCGGCATTCAAGTTTCAGCTGCAACTTTCCGGGACCTTGTATCCCAAATGACACATAATCGTCATTTTAGGTCAGTAACCGATCCCTAGTTCGACGTATTTCAGCCACTTTTATGCGACGAAACGAGTGGGCTCATCGAACCATCACCGCGGCATCGGCCCCGCTACCAGCAGCGGATCGATGCGCGATCCTCGCCATTCCAGGCTCCAGTGGAGATGCGGCCCCGTCGCCCTGCCGGTCATGCCGGACTCGGCGATCACTTGGCCTTGGTGGACATGATCGCCGACCGCGACCTCGATCTTCGACAAATGCAGGAACGCGCTGTTGAGCCCCATGCCGTGATCGATCATCAGCAGATTGCCTTCGAGCGTGAAGGGATGATCGGCGGCGAGGATCACCACGCCATCGGCCGGCGCGCTGACCGGCGTGCCGGTCGGCACGGCGATGTCGATGCCTGAATGATAGGCGCCCTTTTCTCCACCCTTGTAGATGCGCTGCGAGCCGAACAGCGTCGATATGCGACCGGTCGCGGGCCAGGCGAAATGCTGGCGCCATCCCTCGGCATGACTGTCGATCGCCCTTGCCGCCTTGATCTGCGCGAGCTCGGGCGGGCGAACCCGCGCGAATTCGGCGCTCGGCACGGGGAATTTGGGAAGGGAATTCAGCCGGGAAATGTCCCAGTCTCGCGGCGCGACGGCGAGGCTTCGGCTCACCGTTGCACCGCCGGCGACCGTTGCCGTCAACACCGCACGCGGCCCGGCATCGCGGTCGAACGCGATCAGGAATTTGCCGTCGGGCGCAAGCGGGATCGGCATCTCGTCGAAGCGAAGCGCCACCGTCCCGCCGGGCGCGACGCCGATCACCGCCCCGCCCTGCTCGATCGCGCCGGACAGGATGAAAGCGGCCGGGCCGCTGGGTTGGGGCGCGGGTGCCGGCGCGGGCGGTGGCGGTGGCGGCGGCTCGGCCACCCGCGGCGGGCCGACGCAACTCGCCGCCAGCGGCAGCAGCGCGCCGGCGTAGAGCCAGCGTGTCGCCGTCCTCACTGTCCTGAAAACGCCCGCAGCGCGATGGCGGCGCTGGCATAGGCCTCCTGCCGCTCGACGCTCCAATAGCGCAGATCTTCGATCGCAATGCTTTCGCCCGACGCGGCGCACATGACGTGGTCCCCCGGCGTCAACACCCGAAACCCGTTCGCCATATAATGCAGCCGGGCGATCCGGGCGGTGTTCGACATCAGCATTGGACCATTTCCTGTAACGCGTGCGGGCTAGAGCAGCGTCGGCTGCTCCGGTTTGTCGGCAGCATAGGTCTTGGCGGCCGCCCGCTCAACCCGCGCATCGACGTCGCCGTCGGCGAAATGCAGCGTGAGCGCAGCCACCTTGCGCGCGTCGGCGGCGGACGCGATCACCGCGCCGGCCGGCCGCGCCGACACCAGCACATAGCCGCGATCGAGCAGCGCCTTGGGATTGAGCGATTCGAGCAACCGCCCGGTCCGCTCAAGCCGATCGCGCGCCGCGTGCAGCCGGCTGTCGAGCATCGCCGGCCGCAAGGCGCCGCTGGTGCGATCGAGCTCGGTTCGCGCGCGGCCGACGCGCCGCTCGAGCCCAAGATCGAGCCGCGCGCCCATCTCGTCGGCGCGCTGGCGCTGCGGGCCGAGCAGCCGATCGCGGCTCGGCATCAACCGCACCAGCGCGTCAAGGCGCTCGCGCCCGCGCTCTTGATAGCGCTGCGCGCAGCGTTCGGTGCGACTTGCCATCTGCTGCAGCGTCGCGATCAGATCAGCGCGCACCGGCACCGCGAGTTCGGCCGCCGCGGTCGGCGTCGGCGCGCGGAGATCGGCGGCGTAATCGCTCAGGCCGGTATCGGTTTCATGCCCCACAGCCGAGATGATCGGGATCGAACAATCGGCAATCGCGCGGACGACGACTTCCTCGTTGAACGCCCACAGATCCTCGATCGAACCGCCGCCCCGCGCGACGATGACGAGATCGGGTTTCGGCACCGCCCCGCCTTCGGGCAACGCATCGAAGCCGCGCACCGCCGCGGCGATCTGCGCCGCCGCGGTCGCGCCCTGCACCTGCACCGGCCAGACGATGACGTGCGTCGGGCAGCGATCCTCGAGCCGGTGGAGGATGTCGCGGATCACCGCACCGGTCGGCGAGGTCACCACGCCGATCACGCGCGGCAGGAACGGCAGCTTCTTCTTGCGCGCGTTGTCGAACAGCCCTTCCGCGCCCAGCTGCGCCTTCAATTTCTCGAACAGCGCCATCAGCGCGCCTTCGCCGGCCAGCTCCATCCGCTCGATGACGATTTGATATTTGGAGCGGCCCGGATAGGTCGTCAGCCGCCCCGTCGCGATCACCTCGATCCCGTCTTGCGGCGCGAACGGCAGCGTGGCAGCCTGCCCCTTCCACATCACCCCATCGATCACCGCGCTCTCGTCCTTGAGGCACAGATAAGCGTGGCCCGAGGCGGCGCGCTTGTAGCCGGAGATTTCGCCGCGCAGCCGGACATGGCCGAATTCGCCCTCGACCATCCGCTTCAACCGGCCGGAAAGCTCGCTGACGCTGACCGGCGCGGCGTTGTCGCCCGGCTGCGTCTCGGCTACGAGCCGGGGCGCACCGTCATCGGGGGAAAGATCGGCCATGAACGTCCTGTTGCTTGGATCGGGTGGACGCGAACATGCGCTGGCCTGGCGGCTGGCGCAATCGCCGACCCTCGAAAAGCTCTACGCCGCGCCCGGCAATCCGGGCATCGCGGCCTATGCCGAGCTGGTTGCGATCGACCCCGCCGATCACCGCGGCGTGATCGATTTCTGCCTGCGTCATTCGATCGGCTTCGTCGTCATCGGCCCCGAAGCGCCGCTGGTCGATGGCCTCGCCGACAACATCCGCACGATGGGCATCGCCGTGTTCGGCCCCAACAAGGATGCCGCGCGGCTCGAAGGATCGAAGGGCTTCACCAAGGATCTGTGCGCGCGCGAGAACATCCCCACCGCGCGTTACGCCCGCGTGACCTCGCGCGATGGCGCGCGCGCGTCGCTGCAGGATTTCGCGCTACCGGTGGTGATCAAGGCCGATGGCCTCGCCGCCGGCAAGGGCGTGACGATCGCCACGACCCGCGCCGAGGCCGAAGCCGCGCTCGATGCAATCCTGTCGGCGGGGCGTGTCGGCGGCGATGCGGTGATCGAGGAATTCCTCGAAGGCGAAGAAGCCAGCCTGTTCGTGCTCACCGATGGCGAAGCGATCGTCCCGTTCGGCTCGGCGCAGGACCACAAGCGTGTCGGCGACGGCGATACCGGCCCCAACACCGGCGGCATGGGCGCCTATAGCCCCGCGCCGGTGCTGACGCCTGAACTCGACGCGCGCGCGATCGACGAAATCATCCGACCCACCATCGCCGCGCTGGCTCGCGCCGGCACGCCGTTCTCGGGCGTGCTCTACGCCGGGCTGATGCTCACCGCCGACGGTCCCAAGCTCATCGAATACAATGTCCGCTTCGGCGATCCCGAATGCCAGGTGCTGATGATGCGACTTGAGGGCGATCTCCTCGAGCTGATGCTGGCGACCAGCGAAGGCCGGCTCGGCGCAATGCCGCCGCCGCGCTTTTCTGAAGACACCGCGCTGATCGTGGTGATGGCGGCAAACGGCTATCCCGGTACGCCCGAGACCGGCGGCGGGATCGCGGGGATCGACGCCGCCGAGGCGACCGGCGCGCGTGTGTTTCAGGCCGGCACCAAACTGACCGACGGCGCGCTGATCGCTGCGGGCGGCCGCGTGCTCGGCGTCGCGGCGCTGGCAGCGGACATCGCCGGCGCGCAGGCAGCCGCCTATCGCGGCGTCGATGCGATCGACTTTCCCACCGGCTTCAGCCGCCGCGACATCGGCTGGCGCGAGCTCGAACGGGGTTGAGCCGGTTTGGCGCGCGGCGTTTTGGCGGTTATGGTCGCTTTTTCCCCTTCTGAAGGAACCGCATGACCAACCAAGCAGGCGCAGCCGCGCCAGATGTGACGTCGGTGATCACGACGACCCACCTGATCGTGATCGTGATCCTGGCGATCGCGGCGCTGCTGGTGATCTGGTGGGGCGGGCGTCGCCGCCGCGAGCGGCTTGACGCGACGCGCGATGCGGAGGACCGCCGCACGCATATCGATGAGGTTACTGATGCACCCGTCGAATTGAAGACGACCGGCGAGGCGGCGAACGAGCCCGCCCCGCCGCCGCGCGTCGAAGCGCCGCCCACGACACCGGCGCCGCCCCCGCTGGTCGATGCGCCCGCGCCGACGCCCGCGCCGCACGACGGGGCGCGCCTGCCGTTGACGATGCTCAAGGGGCTCGGCCCCAAGGTCGCGGCGCGACTGGCCGAACTCGGCGTCCACCATGTCGATCAGCTTGCCGCGCTGTCGCCGGCGGAGGCGGGGGCGCTCGATGCGCAGCTTGGAACGTTCAGCGGCCGGATGGCGCGCGATCGCTGGATCGAGCAGGCGCAACTGCTTGCTGCCGGCGACACAGCCGGCTTCGAGGCGCAGTTCGGCAAGCTCGGCTAACGCCGCTCAGTCGCCCCGGCGCGCCGGGGCGACCAGCACCTTGTCGATCCGGCGGCCGTCGAGATCGACGATCTCGAAGCGCCAGCCCTGCTCGACGAAGCTCTCGCCTTCGCCGGGCAAATGGCGAAACACCGCCAGCGCCAACCCGGCGACGGTCGCATAGTCGCGATCCTCGGGCAGCGTGATGTCGAGCCGTTCGGCAAGCGCGTCCGCGGCCATGTTGCCCGATACCAGCAACGAGCCGTCGTCGCGCATCACGATCGCGGGCGTTTCGTCGGGATCGGCGTCGGAGGCGAATTCACCGGCGATCGCGATCAGCAGGTCGGCCGGCGTCACCAGTCCTTCGAAATGCCCGTATTCGTCATGGACAAGCGCCATCGGCACCTCGGCACGGCGCAGCGCGCCCAGCGCGTCCATCGCGTCGAGCTGATCCGGAATCACCGGCGCAGGCCGCATCAGCACGCGCAGATCGAGCGGCTCACGGCGGAACAGCGCGGATACGATGTCGCGCGATTGCACCACGCCGATCACCCCGTCGATCGATCCTTCCGCCACCGGCAAGCGGGTGTGCGACGTTTCCAGCAGCGCCGCGCGTATCCCCTCGTCGTCTAGATCGGCATCGAGCCAATCGACCTCGGTGCGCGGCGTCATCACTTCGCGCACCGGCCGATCGGCGAGCCGCACCACGCCGGAAATGATCGAGCGCTCATGCTCCTCGATCACCCCCGATTTCGAGGCTTCGGCGACCATCAGATGCAATTCCTCGGCGGTGACGTGACGATCCGATTCGCGCTTCATCCCGATCAGCCGGAACAGCAGCGCGCTGCTCGAATCGAGCAGCCACACGATCGGCGCCGCGGCGGCGGCCAGCCAGCGCATCGGCAGCGCGACGATCACCGCGATCGGCTCGGGCGAGCGTAGCGCGAATTGCTTGGGAACGAGCTCGCCGATCACCACCGACGCATAAGTGGTGAGGCCGATCACCAGCGCGAAGCCCAGCGTTTTCGCCGTGTCGTCGGCAACGCCCAACCGGGCCAGCCTAAGCGCGGTCGGCTCGCCGAGGTTGGCGCCCGAATAAGCGCCGGCGATGATCGCGATCAGCGTAATGCCGACTTGCGTGGTCGACAGGAACTTGCCCGGGCTGGCGGCGAGCGCAAGCGCGGTCGTCGCGCCGCGCGTGCCGGTGCGCGCCATCGCCTCCAGCCGCGCGCGGCGCGACGAGACGATCGCCAGCTCGGCCATCGCGAACGCGCCGTTGAGCACGACCAGCGCCAGGATGATCGCGACGTCGATCCAGGGGAAGGGGGGGAGCGGTGACATGGCGTCGACTGGCTCTTTGGCGTGATTCTTTCCGCTTCACAACCAGTCGATCATGCAGCGTTCAATTCGGATGCGGAACAAGAGACGCCAGGCTAGGGTTGCTGTGACGAAAATCGATTCGCGCAGACCGCCGCAAAGGGAGCATAACGATGCGTATTCCGACACGATTGACCATGGCAGCGGCGCTTGCCGCGCTGTTGACGACCACCGCCTGCGTCACCGATCCGGTGACCGGCGAGAAGCATGTCTCGAAGGCGGCGATCGGCGGCCTCGGCGGCGCGGTCGGCGGGTATCTACTCGGCGATCTCGTCGGCGGGCGGCACGATCGCACCGAAAAGATCGTCGGCGCGGGGCTCGGCGGCCTCGCCGGCGCCGGCATCGGCGCGTATATGGACAAGCAGGAGCGCGATCTACGCGCGCGAACCGCGGGCACCGACGTCCAGGTGATCCGTCAGGGCGACGATCTGGTGCTCAACATGCCCTCGGGCATCACCTTCGCATATGACAGCGCGACGGTGCAGCCGCAGTTCCGCGCGACGCTCGATCAGGTGTCGCAGGTGCTCTCGCAATATAACGAGACCTATATCGATGTGTATGGCCACACCGATTCGACCGGCAGCGACGCCTATAATCAGCAACTATCCGAACAGCGGGCGCGCTCCGTGGCGGGCTATCTCGAATCGCACGGCGTGCAGAACGAGCGGATCGGCACCCGCGGCTTCGGCGAATCGCAGCCGATCGCGACCAACGACACCGACGAGGGCCGCGCCGCCAATCGCCGTGTCGAGATCAAGATCGTCCCGATCCCGCAGACCGATCTCGGCTGAGGCTTAAGGCCGCGCCGCCCGGCTTATCGCCGCGCCGCGAAGAAATCGCGGAGCAGCGTGGCGGCCTCGCCATCACCGATCCCGGCATAGATTTCGGGGCGGTGATGGCAGGTCGGCTGGGTGAAAAACCGCGGCCCGTGGACGACCGCACCGCCCTTGGCGTCGTCCGCGCCGTAATAGAGCCGTGCGATGCGCGCATGCGCGATCGCCCCGGCGCACATCGCGCACGGCTCCAGCGTGACCCAAAGGTCGCAATCCTCCAGCCTTGCCCGCCCCAGAAGATCGGCAGCGGCGCGAATCGCGCGGATTTCGGCATGCGCGGTGGGATCGTTGAGCCGGCGCGGCGCATTGGCGGCGACCGCGACGATTGCGCCGCGATGGACGATCGCCGCACCGACCGGCACTTCGCCCGCCGCAGCCGCGTCACGGGCGGCGTCGAGCGCGGCGCGCATCGGAGCAGTGATCGGCGACATCGCCGTGTCCTATGCCCCGGCGGGCGCTCCCATGCCAGCGGCAGGTTGGCTGAGCACCGTATACAAAGCGAACAGGACGCCCGGCAGATAGGCCAATATCGTCAAGCCGCAGGCGATCCAGAACGGCGCGCCGACGCCGCGGGCAAGATAGGCGCCCAGCGGCGGCAGCAGCACCGCTGCGACGATCTGGCCGGCGGACGCGCTCATTGCGCCGGCGGCGCGTCGGCCGGCTTGTTGACCTGCACCTGCGGCACCGCGACCGTCTTGTTGACGGTGCCGACATCGACCGAGCCGACATCGGCCTGGAACGCCGGCGCCTGACCGGCCTGCACCTGAACGGAGGGCAGCGTCCCCTGGCGGGTCTGATCGATGTTGATGAAGCCGAACGCCATCAGCGCCACGACGATGATGACGACAAGGCCCAGCAGGGCAAGCAAGGTACGCATGGCATTCTCCGGTCGGTTCGTTGCCGTAATAACGTCGCGCGGCGCTTGCGGTTGCATCGCTCGATCGGTTGAATCGGTTGACGCCGCACAAAGAGGGGGGTATCGGCGCGCCTTTCCGGATAAACCCGAATTCAGGATTTTGATCGATGTCGCGCATTTGCGAGCTGACCGGCAAGGGCCGGCAGGTGGGACACAATGTTTCCCACGCCAACAACAAGACCAAGCGGACGTTCCTGCCCAATTTGCAGAATGTCACGCTGATGTCCGAGTCGCTGGAAAAGAGCGTCAAGCTGCGCGTATCGACGCACGGCCTGCGCTCGGTCGAGCATGTCGGCGGTCTCGACAATTGGCTGGTCAAGACCAAGGACGAGAAGCTGTCGCTCAAGGCGCGCCGGTTGAAGCGCGACGTCGCCAAGAAGCTGGGCAACGCCGCGGCCTGATCGGCCGCCGCTCGACGCTTGTTTGATTAAGACCAAGGCTCGCTCCGCTATCGATCGGCGGTACGGGCCTTTGGCTTGTCTGCCGCGCTTGCGGGCTCGAGCCTGAACTTGAGCAGCAGCGACCGCTCGAGCATCGATTGATTGTCGTCCGATGCCATCCAGACAATGATCTGGCCGCGCTGGCGCGTAACCGCCAGCGCTTCGAAATTGTCGTGGATCAGCGGCGCAGCGAAGCGGGCGATTTCCTGACCCGTGACAGGCGCGCCGGGGCGGATCGCGCGACGCGGCACGATCGTCAGGATCGCGGTGAAATTATACGGCAGCGCGAATCGGCGATTGAGCACCAGCAAATCGCCATCGGGCAGCTCGGCCGCGTCGCTCGGATCATATCCCGCCGGCGGACGATAGGCGAAACGAAAGCCGTGCTGCCCATCGATCGTTGGATCGCGATCGAACAAAATCGCCTCGCGATCGTCCGAATGCGGGAACCGCCCGGTCTCGCTGATCGTCAGGAAATGGCCGTTGGGCAGCCGCACGAGTGATTCGGCGCCGCCAGTGACCGGCCAATCCGCCATCGTCTTTGGCCGCACCGAGGCTTCAGCGCGCGCGAAGCCCTTCGCATAGCGCCAGATCGCGTTGTAACTTTCGAAGCCGACCCAGCGATCCCCGGTTGCGGGATCGAGCGCCATCGACTCACTGTCGCGATCGATCTTTTCCCAGCCGGTCCCCGGTCCATCGGGAAGATTGGCGAAATGCATGTCTTGCGGAATCATTCGCGAATCCATCCTGAAATCGATGATATTGCCGCCGTCGCTGAGCAGCGTGAAACGATCGCGCTCTAACGTCATCGACGAGAACCCGCCGAAGCCGGGATCGGGGCTGGTCAGCGATACGCCGCCGAGAAACGTCAACCGTCCGACCCGCCGTACCGTGGGATCGTGGGCATCGAGCGGGACGCGCGTCGCCGCCATCCGCGCGACGCTGCCCAGCCGCGGGCCGGGCGCGACCGTCGAAAATGTCGGCACCAACAACAGCACCAGCAACACGGAAAGGAGCATACGCACGCGCCGGCTATAGCGGCGTGGTCCGGCCACACCACCCATGCCCAGCCTGAACCGCGGATAACGACCGCATTCAGCCACGGCTCAATCCGACTCGGGCAAAAGCTCTCCATCGACGCTGCAGGCCACAACGGGGTGACGCGTCGAACGCAGTAGTGACGCCAGAGGGAGACGAACAATGTTTAAGACACTTTCGCTCGTCGGCGCAGCACTCGCGATGGGCGCCGCCACGCTGGTCCCGATGACGCCGGCGGCGGCGCAGCGCTATCACCGATCCTATCACGGCCGGCATTATGCGCCGCGCCGGGTCTATCGCCGGCCCGACCGCCGCGCGCGCTACCGCGCTTATCAGAAATGCCATGACGGGGACGGCGGCACGATCGTCGGCGCGATCGCCGGCGGCCTGCTCGGCCACGAAGTCGCCGGGCGTGGCGACAGGACTTTGGGGACGATCCTCGGCGCAGGCGGCGGCGCGCTCGCCGGCCGCGCGATCGATCGATCGGATCGTCCCGGTTATTGCCGCTAGGCGAGCGGCTACCACTTCCCTCCGGTCGCGTATCGAGGGCGGAGGCCGGTCCCGAAAGGGGCCGGCCTCTTGTGTTTGGCGAAGGTGCGACCACGCTCGCGCCGCTGCGCGCGAAAGCGGGCATCGCCAAACACGGCCGGCGGGTCGGCCTCAGCCGAACCCGGCCGACGGCGGCGGCTTTGCCGCCGGCGCTGAGTAGCCGAAACCCATCAGCGGACGACGCCGGCAAAGCCGTCGTCGGCCGGATCGGGCTGAGCCCGTCCGCCGTCCGTGCCGGGCGCTGCGCGCTTGGCGCTCACCTGCGCGGGCGTGGCCGCGCTGCGCCCGTCAATACATATGCTGGCCGCCGTTGATGCTGAGCGTCGATCCCGTCACGAACCCGCCTTCCTCGGAGCACAGGAAGGTGACGCCGCGGGCGATCTCGCTTGCCTGCCCCAGCCGGCCGACCGGAATCTTCGCGACGATCTTCTCGAGCACGTCGGCCGGCACCGCGGCGACCATGTCGGTATCGATATAGCCCGGTGCGATCGCGTTGACCGTCACGCCGGCGCGCGCGCCTTCCTGCGCCAGCGCCTTGGTGAAGCCGTGGATGCCCGATTTCGCGGCAGCATAATTGACCTGGCCATATTGCCCGGCCTGGCCGTTGATCGAGCCGATGTTGACGATCCGGCCCCATTTGCGCGTGCGCATGCCGGGGAACACCGCCTTGGCCATGTTGAAGCATCCGCCGAGATTGACGCGCATCACCTCGTCCCAATCCTCGTGCGTCATCTTGAGCATCGTGCCGTCGCGGGTGATGCCGGCGTTGTTGACCAGCACATCGATCTCGCCAAGCTCGCCGGCGACCTGCTGACAGCCCGCCTGGGCGGCGTCGAAATCGCCGACATCCCATTTGTAAGCCTTGATCCCGGTGCGATCGGTGAAGGCCTTGGCGCGTTCCTCGTTGCCGGCATAGTTGGCGGCGACGGTCATGCCGGCCTCCTGCAAGGCGAGGCTGATCGCCTCGCCGATCCCGCGAGTGCCGCCGGTTACGATCGCGACGCGTGCCATATCTCTCTCCTAGCTTTTGTTATCGTCTCTTAACCCAGAGCTATCGCGGCGTGTTCCAGCCTTCAAGCTCGCGGGACAGCACACGCTGTAACATCGCGGTGCCGCCGGGGCTGTCGTTGAGACAGGGAATATAGGCGAAATGCGTGCCGCCGGCCTCGACGAAGCTCTCGCGTCCGCGGATCGCCAGCTCCTCCAGCGTCTCCAGGCAATCGGCCGAAAAGCCCGGCGCGAGGATCGCGATGCGTTTAACGCCGCGGCCCGGCAACGCCTCCAGCGTATCGTCGGTGGCCGGCTCGAGCCATTTGGCGCGGCCGAAGCGTGACTGGAAGGAAATCACGACCTCTCGCCCCAGCGCCTCGCCCAGCAGCCGCGCGGTCTTCTGGCAATGGCAATGATAGGGATCGCCCAGCTCCAGCGTGCGCTGCGGCATGCCGTGAAAACTCGTCACGATCGCCTCGGGCTCGAAGTCGAGCGTGGCCAATGCCGCCTCGATTGAATCCTTCAGCGCACCGATATAGCCGGGATCGTCATGATAGGCCGGCAGCGTGCGCACCGCCGGCTGCCAGCGCATCGCGGTGAGCGCGGCGAACGCGCGGTCATTGGCGGTGGCTGTCGTCGCCGCGCAATATTGCGGATAGAGCGGCGCGAGCAGGATGCGATCGCAGCCGGCATCCTTCAGCGCGGCGATGCGATCAGCGATTGCCGGCGTGCCGTACCGCATCGCCCAATCGACGATCACATCGGGCCCGAACGCCTCGGCCAGCGCCTCGGCCTGCTTGCGCGTGAACACCGCCAGCGGCGAGCCGTCTTCGCGCCACACCTGGCTATAGGCATGCGCCGATTTCTTGGGGCGCGTGTTGAGGATCAGCCCGCGCAGGATCGGCTGCCAGATCAGCCACGGAATTTCGATCAGCCGGCGATCGGACAGGAATTCGCGCAGATAGCGTTTTACCGACGCCACATCGGGGCCATCGGGCGTGCCGAGGTTGGTCAGCAACACGCCGATGCGGCGGGCGCGAATCGGCGGATGATCGGGCGGAAGGTTCATGCAGGAACCGTTGATAGCGGCACCGTGCGAATACGAAAGCCCGTCCCCGATTGCAGCGCATTGGCGATCGCGGGCGCGACCGGCGGCACCGCCAGCTCGCCGACGCCGCCGGGATCGGCGTCGCTGGCGATCAGCTCGACGGTAATGTCGGGAGAATCGGCCAGGCGGGGCAAGGCGAGATCGCGAACGCCGCGCGCATCGGCGAGATTATCGGTGAAGCCGGTCGCCGCGCCCACCGCCTGCGCCACGCCGAAGATCAGCCCGCCTTCGATCTGCTGCTTGACGACATCGGGATTGACCATCCGCCCGCAATCGACCGCCGCGACGAGGCGATCGACCCGCGGGCGCTGTGCCTCATCGAGATGCGCCTCGGCAAGCACGGCGATATACGAGCCCCGAAACGCATGACAGGCGATCCCCTGCCCGCTGCCGGCCACGCCGCCGCCCCAGCCGCCGAGCGACGCGGCAGTCGACAGGCACCGCGCCAGCCGGGGATTGTCGCCCAGCATGGCAATGCGAAAGGACAGCGCCTCGGTGCCGGCGCGGTGCGCCAGCTCGTCGATGAAACATTCGGTGAAAAACGCGGTGTAGCTGTGCGCGCCCGATCGCCAATGGCCGGTCGGCACGCCGATCTCGGCCGGATAATGATCGACCGCGAAATTGGGGATCGCATAAAAGGGCGTCGCGCCCGCCACCGCATAGCCGTCGCCGCGCCCCGGCAGCGCCGCCGCAAACGCCATCGCCGCGTCGCCGCCGATCAATCGCCGCGCGAGTTCGTGGCCGGTGCGCGGCGCGGCGATCCTGGTCTGCATCGCCAGCACGCGACCATTGGCGTCGAGCCGGGCGGCCATCTTGCCCGCCGCCGCCGGGCGATAGCGATCATGCAGCAGATCCTCGGCGCGAGACCATACCAGCTGCACCGGGCGCTTCAACCGCTGCGTCAGCAACGCCGCCTGCTCGGCAACGAGATGTTCGAGATTCGCCCCGAACGAGCCGCCGATCAGCATCGGATGCACCAGCACATCGTCGACGCCGATGCCCAGCGTCGCGGCGGCCGCCGCGCGCGCCAGACCAGGGGCTTGCGTCGGCAGCCACAGCTCGAGCCGCCCGTCGTGGAAATGCGCCGTCGCCGTCATCGTCTCTACCGCGGCATGGACGGCCATGCCGACGCGGTAGTCAGCCGTGATCACCTCAGCCCCGTTGAATGCCGCCGACAGATTGCCTGCCGCTGCCATCCGCTCGCCCTTGGCCGCAAATGCCGCGTCGAGCGCCGCATCGATCGCGGCAGAATCGACGATCGCGCCCTTGGTCTCGAATCGCGGGGCGAGCGCGTCGAGCGCCTGGTTCGCCGCCCACCAATTGGTCGCGATCGCTGCCACCCAGCGCGGGTTCTCGACGACTTCCACGACGCCGCGGATGCGATCGGCGGCGGCGCGATCGGTGCTGACGAGGCGGCTGTCGCCGACCGGGCCCTGGCGGATCGCGGCATAAACCATATCGGGCAAGCGGATGTCGCCCGCGAAATTGGCCGATCCATCGACTTTGGACGGCACGTCGAGACGGGGCAGCGATTGGCCGATCAGCCGCCCGTCGGCATCGCTGCGCAGCGGCACGCTGCCGGACAGCTTTTCGCCGGCCGCCGCGCTCGCCAATTCGGCGAAGCGCAGCCGATCGTGGCCGTGGACGACAAAGCCCTCAGCCGTCCTGCACGCCTGCCAATCGACACCCCAGCGTCGCGCCGCGGCCTTGCACAGCAGCACGCGCGCCGATGCGCCGGCCTGGGCCAGATCGTCGGCGAACATCCGCACCGAGCTCGATCCGCCGGTCAGCACCAGCGCGCTGCGCTCGGCATGCGCGCGGCGAAATCCCTCCGGCAGCGCATCGAACACGCCGGCGAACAATGCGTCGGCGGCAAGCGGATTGGCGTAGAGCGGGTTGAGCGGGGCCGGCTCGACGCCGACCGTCCGCCAGTCCGCGCCCAGCTGATCGGCGACGACCTGCGGCAGCGTCGTATAGACCCCTTGCCCATGCTCGGCCTGCGGCACCGCCACAGTAATATGCCCGTCATCGCCGATCTTGAGCCACGCGCCCATGATCGTCTCGCCCTTCGCTGCAGTGAGGTTTTCGGCGTAACGGCGCGGCCAGACCGCCCACGCCAAGATCAGACCCAGCCCGGCGCCGCCGCCGATCAGCAAGCTCCGTCGGTCGATATGCCTGGTGTCGCTCGCCGCCATTGAGCGGCTCTATCGCGCCGTTGGCGCCGGCGCCAGATCAGCTCTTGGCGAGCGTATCGTCGATCGCCGCCTCGACTGGCGGCAAGTCGCCCCCTGTTCGGTGGATTCGCACGCCGGCGGTCACCGTCGCGCGCACGGGCGGCGCATCGGGAGCGTCTATTGTCGCCGCGCCGCGGTGGATCATCACGCCGACGGTCGTCTCGCCGCTCGCCGTCTCGCCGCCATAATGAACTTCGACTGCGGGAACCGTCGATGGCGTCCAGCGGCCCGCCGCCAACGGCTCGGCGCCCGAATAGGACTGCCGGAACGCCAACGCATTCTCCATCGCGCCGCGCCAGCGATAGAAGATGTGCGCGCCGATCGTGGCAACGCGCGCCATGCTACCCGCCCACCAGGGCGAGACATAATCGGCGTGGTAGAATGTCGCGGCGCCCACCGGAGCATAGACCGCGCCGGCCAGCGCCGCGGCGGCGATCGATCGTGCGCGATCCCAGGCGAATGGCTCGCGCGGATGATAGAGCGATCCATCGCAGGTGAAGCTGAACTGGCAGCCGGTACGGCGCTGCGAGCCCTGATAGACGACGCCGCAGACGCTCGCCGGAAACGCGCGGTCGCGCACGCGGTTGAGCACCACTTGCGCAACCGCGCGCTGGCCGTCCGCCGATTGCGATCGCGCCTCGTAGTAAACCGCCGCCGTGAGGCAATCGATCGCGCGCTGGGCATCATCGGGCGTGGCCGCCTGAGCGAGGAACGGCGGTGCGGTGACCGCGACGGCGGGTATCAGGTCGCTCGCCAGCGGCTGCGTCGATGCCGCCAGATCCGCCGGAATTTCAAGATCGAGTTGCTTGAGCAACGTTGACGGGGCCGGCCGCCGGGGCGCTGCGGCGGCCGTGCGGACGGGCGGTTGCGGCACGCATGAGGCGGCGCTGACCAGCGCAGGCAGCGCGATCAACAGGTGTCTCGATCCGATCCGGCGCCCCATCATCGGCGCCGGGCTAACGCAGAAGGTTTAGGACCGGGTTAAGGACGCCCACGTGGAAATCTTGCAAAGGGTTCGTCACCCCGGACTTGTTCAGGGGTCCACCGGCGCATGCATGCTACACGCCGTCGATTGCGCGCAACCGTGGATGCCGGACCAAGTCCGGCATGACGACAACGAAGCCGAACGGCCGACTTTCGCCTAGTTCTCGCTCACGTTGCGGCGTGCTCGGCGCGATACCGGGCGCGCAAACTCACCTTATCGATCTTTTCGGTGCCGAGCCGCGGCAGCGGCCGATCGGCCACCCATAGACGCGCCGGCAACTTGAACGCGGCGATATGCTCGGCAAGGAAACCGCACAGTTGCTCGGTGCTCAGCGCCTCGCCTGCGCGGTAATGCACCACTGCGCCGGGCACTTCGCCGTAGCGCGGATCGGGCAGCCCGAAAACCGCGCATTCGGCCACCGCGGGATGGCGATAGATTGCCGCTTCGACTTCCTGGCAGGAGATATTCTCGCCGCCGCGGATGATGATGTCCTTCTTGCGATCGACGATGAACAGATAGCCGTCTTCATCCAAATAGCCGATGTCGCCGGTGAGGAAAAAGCGATCGGCGGTGAAGGCATCGGCGGTCGCTTGTTCGCGGTTCCAATAACGTTTGAAGTTGCAGATCGAGCGGATGCCGACTTCGCCGCGCGCGCCCTGCGGCACGGGATTTCCGGCGCCGTCGAGGATCGCGAGCTCGACCAGCGGGGCCGACGCGCGGCCGGTCGAATCGGGCTTGGCGAGATAATTGTCGCGCCAATTGCCGCAGCCGACGCCGTTGGTTTCGGTGAGACCGTAACCGATCAACGGCGCGCCGCCGCCCATTTCCTCGTTGATTCGCCGGACATGCTCGATCGGGCGCGGCGCACCGCCGGCGGCGAAATCGGTGACTTTGGAAAGATCGTATCGGCCGCGATTGGGGTGAGTGAGGATTTCGTAGCTCATCAGCGGCACGCCGACGAAATAGCTGACTTGTTCGGCCTCGATCAGCCGCATCGCCTCCTCGGCGTCCCACTTCGGCATCAGCACCAATTTGCGCCCCATCGCAAAGCTCTGCAGCATCACCGGCACTTCGGCGGTGACGTGGAACAGCGGCACGTTGAGCAGCGTCGCCGGCTGACCGACCGGCGGATTGCCCGCCTCGGTGGCAATGCCGAGCATCACCATCGCTTGCGCGAGATAGTTGAACACGCCCTGCAGCACCGCGCGGTGATCGCTCAGCGCGCCCTTCGATTGGCCGGTCGAGCCGCTGGTGAACAGGATCGTCGCATCGTCGTCGCCGGTCAGTTGCGGCAGCATCGTCGCCGTCGATCCGCCGCGCGCGGTGACCGGCGAAAGCGCCTGCGCCAAGGCGGGGCGATCGTCGATCGCCACCAGCGTGCACGCCAGCGTCTCGATCTGCGCGAGCCGATCGGCGCGCGGCGGATCGGCGAAGATTAGCCGGCAATCGACATCGCCGATCGCCTCGCCAAGCTCTTCGGCGCTCCACCAGCCGTTGAGCAGCGTGGCGATGCCCCCGGCCATCAGGATGCCCATGTAAAGCGCTATCCACGACGGCGAATTGCGCATCGCGATGCCGATCCGGTCACCACGCGCGATACCGAACCCTTCGACCAGCGCTGCAGCCACTTTCCGCGCCTCGGCATGGACCTGGGCGAAGGTCAGTCGCTCGTCGCCGGCGACGAGAAACGTCGCCGCCGCGTGTTCGGCGCAATAATGGGCGAAATAATGCGGCAGCGCCGGCGGCGCGGCGGCGATCAGCGGCAGCGTAACGCCGCCGCGGTCGATCGTCGCCACGCCGAGCGGCCCGCCTTCCGCCGTCAGCCGGGCGATTCCCGCATCCATTTGCCGGTCGAGCGTGGTCGGCATGCCTCTCTCCTCTTGGTCTTGTCGCTTGCCGCCTTTATGGGAGCGTCAGCCACCGGGGAAAAGCCTTGATCCTGACGCAACTCGCGACCGCCGCCGCCAGCCAGGCGCATATTCACTTCACCGATCTCGGATTGCATCCGGTGATCTTCCAGATCGGCTTCTTCAGCCTGAAATGGTATTCGCTCGCCTATATCGCCGGCATCGTCGTCGGCTGGTGGTATCTGCTCAAGCTGCTCGATCAGCCCGGCGCGCCGATGGCGCGGCGCCACGCAGACGATCTGGTGTTCTACGTCACGCTCGGCGTGATTCTGGGCGGCCGAATCGGCTATGTGATCTTCTACGCGCCGGAGATGTTCATCCACCCCTTGCAGATCTTCCGGCTGTGGGACGGCGGCATGTCGTTTCACGGCGGCGTGATCGGCACGTCGATCGCGCTCATCCTGCTGGCGCGCAAGAATGGGCTCAACTGGCTGCGTATCCACGATTATGTCGGCTGCTGCGTGCCGTTCGGGCTGTTTTTCGGCCGGCTGGCCAATTTCGTCAACGGCGAGTTGTGGGGCAAGCCGAGCAATCTGCCCTGGGCGATCGTCTTCCCGCATACCGTCGGCCCCGGCATGATCGAGCCGGCGCGGCATCCCAGCGAGCTCTACGAGGCCGGACTCGAAGGCATCGTGCTGTTTTGCATCCTGTGGTTCTTCTTCTGGCGCACTAAGGCGCGCTACGATCCGGGCAAACTGACCGGCATCTTCCTGATCGGCTATGGCTGTTTCCGCTTTTTCGTAGAGTTTTTCCGCGAGCCCGATTCACAATTCGCCGGCACCTTCTTCGCCAACACGATCCACATGGGGCAGGTGCTGTGCCTGCCGATGATCCTCGGCGGGTTGTGGCTGGTGGCAACCGCCAAGGGCAGGCGCGAGCGGGTCGAGCCGATCGCCGGTGGTGAAAGCGTCGCCTGAGCCAGTCCCGCTCGCGGGCGCCCTGCCCGATCGCCTGGCGCGCGCGATCACGCTCGCCGGGCCGATTTCGATCGCGCACTATATGGCGGCGGCGAACGCGCATTATTATGCGACGCGCGATCCGCTGGGGACGGGCGGCGATTTCATCACTGCGCCAGAAATCAGCCAGATGTTCGGCGAGCTGCTCGGCCTCGCGCTCGCCGACAGCTGGCACAGCGCTGGCCGGCCCGATGCCGCTTATGTCGAGTTCGGCCCCGGACGCGGGACGCTTGCCGCCGACGCGATGCGAGCGATGGCGAAGGCGCAGCTGACGCCGCCGGTGCATCTGATCGAAACCAGCCCGGTGCTGCGCGCCAGCCAGGCCGAGCGGCTGCCCGGCGCGACGTGGCACGACGATCTGGCCGGCCTGCCTGACGACCGCGCGCTGCTCGTCATCGCCAACGAATTTTTCGATGCGCTGCCGATCCGCCAGCTGGTCAGGGCTGCGGATGGCTGGCACGAGCGGCTAGTCGCCTGTCAGGACACCTTGTTCCTGCCGATCGCCGGCACGCAGCTGCCGGACAGTATCATCCCGGCCGCTTTGCGCGATGCGCCGCCGGGGGCGATCATCGAGACGTCGCCGGCCAGCGTCGCGATCGTCCGCGCGCTGGCGCAGCGGCTGGTGGCGCAGGGCGGCGCCGCGATCATTATCGACTATGGCTATGAAGGCCCCGCGATCGGCGACACGCTGCAGGCGGTGCGCGGCCACGCCTACGCCAATCCGTTCGAGGCGCCGGGCGAGCAGGATCTCACCGCGCATGTCGATTTCGCGACCTTGCTCGCCGCTGCGGTGGCCGAGGGCGCGGTGGTTCACGGCCCGGTCGATCAGGGTGCACTGCTCACCGCGCTCGGCATCGACGCACGGGCCGAGGCGCTGGCGGCGGCCGCGCCCGATCGGGGCGAAGCGGTGCGCGCCGACCGCGATCGCCTGGTGAATGCAAAGGCAATGGGCAGCCTGTTCAAGGCGGTTGCGATTAACGCGCCCGGCTGGCCGACGCCGGCGGGCTTCGCATGACCGCCTACCGCGCCGCGACGCCCGCCGACGGGCCTGCGCTCGCCGACATGGCGCAGCGTTGCTTTACCGAGACGTTCGGCAGCCTCTACCCGGCGTCGGACCTTGCCGCCTTTCTCGACAAGACTTTCGGCCCCGCCGGCCTGCCCGCGCAGCTCGACGATCCCGACTATCAGGTTCGTGTCGCTGTCGAGGAGGGAGCGATCATCGGTTTCGCCAAGATCGGCCCGGTCGCCTTCCCAGGCGAGTGGCCGGCGGACGCGATCGAGCTTCACCAGCTCTACGTGCTCGGCGACTGGCACGGCGCGGCTGTTGGCCCCGCTTTGCTCGATTGGGTGATCGCCGCGGCGCGGGATGCGGCGCGCAGCGCGGTCTTGCTCAGCGTCTATGTCGACAATCACCGCGCCCGGCGCTTCTACCAGCGCTATGGCTTCGAAGAGATCGGCCGATACGAATTTCGCGTCGGCGAGACGATCGACGACGATCGCATCATGCGATTGACGCTGTGAGCGTCGAGGTAATCCGCGCGGCGGCGCTCGCCGGCGTGAGGCACGGCTTCCTCGGCCGGCGCGGCGGCGTCTCGACCGGGGACTATGCCGGGCTGAACGTCGGCATCGGCTCCGACGACGATGCCGACGCCGTCGTCGAAAATCGCGCGCGGGCGACCGAGGCGGTGCTGCCCGGGGCGGCGCTCGTCACGCTTTATCAAATCCATTCGGCCGACGCGCTGACGGTGCAAGCGCCGCTGACCGGCCCGATGCGGCCGCGCGGTGATGCGCTGGTCACCGATCGCCCCGGGCTCGCCTTGGGCATTCTCACCGCCGATTGCGCGCCGGTGCTGTTGGCCGATCGCGACGCCGGCGTGGTCGGCGCCGCCCACGCCGGCTGGAAGGGGGCGTTCGCCGGCGTCACCGATTCGGCGCTACTGGCGATGGAAACGCTCGGCGCGCGCCGCGATCGCATCGTCGCGGCGATCGGTCCCTGTATCGCGCGGGCGAGCTATGAAGTGGACGCAGCCTTCGCGCTTCGCTTCGAGCAGGCCAATCCGGCCAACGAACGCTTCTTCACGCCCGGCCGCCCCGATCATTTCCTGTTCGATCTCGAAGCCTATGTCGCGCAGCGCCTTGCCGCCGCCGGCGTGCTGCACGTCGAAACGCTCGGGCTCGATACCTATGCCGATGAATCGCGCTTTTTCAGCTATCGGCGCGCGACGCATCGCGGCGCGCCAGGCTATGGTCGCCAGATCGCGCTGATCGGCATCGACTGACTCGACCCGAGTCGGCCGATCGACTGCTTTTATCGCATGCCCGCGGCGGACAACCGAGGATTACGGCGTATCGCGATTGCCGCCCGCCCCACCCGGCGGTGCGGTGCCCGGCGCACCGACGCTGCCGATATTGCCGAACAGATCCTGGAAGAAGCCGCGCTTGCGGCCGAGCGTCGGCGTGGTTTTCTTCGACGGATCGATCGAGACGACCTGATCGAGCCCGGTGCGATCGATCCGCGTCACGTTGCCCTGCGGATCGAAGCTGATTCGCAGCGCGATCTGATTGACCGCCTTGGGCTTGTTGTACGAAAAATTGCGGCTGTCGCGCGCCAGATAGAACCATTGGCCGCCACCGAACTGGCTGGTGAAGGTCGGCGTGCCGAGCGTATCTAGCACCGATTGGCGGTTATCGACCCCCGGCTGCACCGAATTGACCAGATCGACGTCGATCACATAGCCCTGGTGCGAGCGCAGCGGCGTGCAGCCCCCGATGCCGATTGCGGCGACGCCGGCCGCGAGACCGATCAGGGTAGGGGCGGACTTGAAACGCATTCGACTCTCCCAGGCGCACGGCCGGCGGGGCGCACCTTGCATCGCCCCAACGGAGCGCACATTGCATCGCGCGCCGATCGCCTCAATATGCGCGACGCCCCGGGCAGACAAGGCCCGGACGGCAAAGGCAATGCGAGGACGCGTCGAGTGGGATTGTTCGCCAGGCTGTTCAAGGATCGGGATGCGGCCACGGTCGCGGCGCTGTACGAGGCGATCGTCGCCCGCGCCCGCGCGCCGCACTGGTATCTCGCCGGCGGCGTGCCCGACAGCGTCGATGGCCGGTTCGACATGGTCGCCGCGATCCTTTCACTGGTGCTGCTGCGGCTCGAAGGCGATCCGGACGGCCCCGCGCCGAGCGCACTGCTGGCGGAGCGGTTCGTCCGCGATATGGACGGACAATTGCGCGAGCTCGGCATCGGCGACATCGTCGTCGGCAAGCATATCGGCAAGATGATGGGGATGCTCGGCGGGCGGCTCGGCGCTTATCGCGACGGGCTGGCCGGCGGCGATCTCGATGGCGCGATCACCCGCAACATCTATCGCGGCGCCGCGCCCTCGGCCGCCGCGCTGGCCGAGGTCCGCGACGGGCTGATCACGTTCCGCGACGCGCTCGCCGCGACGCCGACGCCCGATCTGCTGGCCGGAAAGCTGCCGTGACGCCGGAATTTTCCCGCCCCGAACGGCTCGATTCGATCGGCGAGCGCGATCGGCGCATCTCGATCGCCGCCACGCCCGAGGAATGCGCCGCGCTCGCCCGCCGCTTCGATCTGATCGCGATCGATTGCCTCGCCGCCGATCTCACTCTTCGCCGCGAAGCCCACGGGATCGTCGTGCGTGGCCCGGTCACCGCGTCGGTTGTCCAGACGTGCGCGATCACCGACGATCCGGTGCCGGCCACGATCGACGAGCCGATGGCGCTGCGCTTCGTCGATGCGGCGGCGCCCGAGCAGGACGAGATCGAGCTCAGCGATCAGGACTGCGATACCATGCCGATCGACGGCGGCGCGATCGATCTGGGCGAAGCGGCGGCGGAGACGATGGCGCTGGCGCTCGATCCCTTCCCGCGCGCGCCCAGCGCCGAGGCGGTGCTGCGCGACGCCGGCGTGATCAGCGAGGAAGAGGCGCGGCCGCTCGGCGCGCTCGCCGGGCTGAAGGCGGCGCTGGAGAAGCGTCAGTCCTGATCCGGGCCGAGCGCCGGATCGAGATCGCGCGGGCGGATGAAGCGCGTCAGCGTCGCGGCGCCTGGCAGCAGCGCCGACCATGTGCCGTCGAGCTGCAGCTCGGCGATCGTCGCGGTGGGAAATTTGATCGCGGCCTCGCGGCGCAGATCATTGTCGGCGACGAGCAACAGCACCAGTTCTTCGAGCCCGGGATTATGGCCGATCAGCATCACGCGATCTACCTCGGCGGGCAGCGCGTGGATCAGATCGAGCAGCATCGAGGTGGAGGCGAGATAGAGCCGGCGATCCCACTCGGGCTCGATCGTGCGGCCATAGCCCGATCCGATCTGTTCCACCGTCTCGATCACGCGCTGCGCCGGCGAGGCGACGACGTGATCGAACGCGAGGCCCAGCGCGCGCATATGCTGGCCGATCAATGCTGCGGCGCGCGCGCCCTTGGCGTTGAGCGGGCGATCGAAATCGCGCAGCACGGGATTGTCCCAGCCCGACTTGGCGTGCCTCAGCAGCGTCAAGGTCTTCATCGTCGCACGGCTCCGTCAGGCGTCTACCTGCGCCTCTTGCCCCAAGGTTGTTACGGATGAAAGCCGATGTTGGACGCGCGCCACCGCTTCGTCGAGCGTCACCCGAGTGATCGTCACGCCCGGCGGGAACGCGGTGAGCAACCGCGACGGCATCGCGGCGGACAGCAGCACGAACGCGCCGCGATCGTCCGCCCGCCGGATCAGCCGGCCGAACGCCTGCGCCAACCGCGCGCGGACGAGGCGGTCCTCATAGGCCGAGCCGCCCTCGGCCATGCGCCGCGCGGCGTGGAGCACGCTCGGCTTCGACCAGGGCACGCCCTCCATCACCACCAGCCTGAGCGAATGGCCGGGCACATCGACGCCGTCGCGCAGCGCATCGGTGCCGAGCAGCGAGGCGTGGCTGTCGTCGCGGAAGATATCGACCAGCGTGCCGGTGTCGATCGGATCGACATGCTGCGCGTGGAGCGGCAGCCCCTCGCGCGCCAGCCGATCGGCGATGCCGCTGTGGACGCTGCGCAGCCGGCGGATCGCGGTGAACAGGCCCAATGTGCCGCCGCCCGCCGCGACGATCAGCCGGCCATAGGCATTGGCGAGGCTGGCGGTATCGCCGCGCTTGACGTCGGTGACAATCAGCACTTCGGCATGCGCCGCATAATCGAACGGGCTCGGCGCTTCGAAATGCGCCGGCGGATGAGCGAGATGCGGCGCGCCCGATCGCGCGTCGGCCACCGACCAGTCGCCGCCGGCGCGCAGCGTCGCCGAAGTGACGAGCGCGCCGTGCGCCGATTTGAGCACGGTTTCGGCGAACGGCCGGGTCGGATCGAGCCAGTGGCGGTGCAGCCCGATATCCCATTCGCGGCCCTCGATGCGATCAACCGCCAGCCAATCGACGAAATCGGGATCGGCCGGCCCGCCGATCCGCGCCAGCAGCGCCAGCCACGCGCCGACCGTCTCCGCGCGCCAGCCGAGCGACGCGACCGCGCCCTCGATCCGCGCCCGCGCCGGCCCGTCCATCCAGTCGGGCGCTTCGGCGAGCACCGCTTCGAGGCGGCGGCCGAGCGTGACCAGCGGCCGATAGAGCGCATCGAGCGCGCGGCCGGCGCCGGCGGCGGCGTCGATCAACTCGGGGGTCGGCGCGGCGAGCTCGGTCTCCATGCCGTAGCCGCTGTCGCCCTTGCTGTCGTCGCGCGCATAGACGAGGCCGCGCACCGCCGCGAGCAACGCTTCGATCGGGCCGTAGGGATCACCCTCCGCCAGCCGCTGCAGCCAGCCATCCGACGGCAGCGCCCGCGCCGCCTCGCCCGCCGCCTGGATTGCCAGCCCGCCCTGTTCGTCATAGCTGGCGACATCGGATAGCCGCGCGGCGAGCCCGCGCCGCCGCCCGCGCGCCTTGGCCTCGGGGCCGACCACCCAGCGGCGGATCTCGATCGATTCCTGGCCGGTCAGTGCAGTCGAGAACATCGCGTCGGCGGCGTCGAACAAGTGATGGCCCTCGTCGAACACGTAGCGCGTCGGGCGGGTCGCAGCTTCGCGGCCGCGCGCGGCGTTGACCATCACCAGCGCGTGGTTGGCGATGACGATATCGGCCTCGGCACTGGCGCGGGCGGCGCGCTCGATGAAGCATTTGCGGTAATGCGGGCAGCCGGCATAGACGCATTCGCCGCGCCGATCGGTCAGCGCGGTGGCGCCGGCGCGGCGAAACAGCGTGGTCAGCCAGCCCGGCAGATCGCCGCCGACCATGTCACCGTCCGCGCTATACGCCGCCCAGCGCGCGACGAGCTGCGCCAAGATCGCCGCACGCCCGGCGAACCCGCCCTGCAGCGCGTCTTCCAGATTGAGCAGGCACAGATAATTCTCGCGCCCCTTGCGCGTGACCACCTTGGCGCGGCGCACCGTCTCGTCGGGATAGACGCGCGCGCTTTCGTGGCCGAGCTGGCGTTGCAGCGCCTTGGTATAGGTCGATACCCACACCGCGCCGCCGGCCTGTTCGGCCCATAACGAAGCAGGCGCGAGATAGCCGAGCGTCTTGCCGATTCCCGTCCCGGCCTCGGCGAGCACGAGATTGGGCGAATCGCGCATCATCCGCGGCGCGAACGCCTGCGTCGCCGCCTCGGCAAAGGCGCGCTGGCCGACGCGCTGCTCGGCGGCGCTGCCGGTCAGCGTCGCCAGCCGCGCCTGTGTTTCGGCGGGATCGAGCGTCACCGTGCGCGGCGCCGGACGCGGCGCGGTTTCGGACCATTCGGGCAGCTTGGAGAACAGCCAGCGTTCGTTCTGCTCGGGCTTCTTCAGCCGATCGGCGAGCATCGGCGCCCACGGCCAGCGCAGCCGGAACAGTGATTGCGCCGCGGTCCACGCACCCTCGCGCTCGGGCCAGTCGCGCTCGGTCATCGCCAGCAGCGCCGCCGCAGCATCGCGCAGAAACGGCGCGACCTCGGCGTCGCTGGCGGGGGGATCGATCCCGGCGGCGCGCGCGAGCCCCTTGGGCGTCGGCACCATGAAGCGCGCCGGATGAAGGAAGGCGAACAGCTCGAGCAGATCGAGCCCCGACAGATCGGCATAGCCGAGCCGCTGCCCGACCAGCGGCGCGTTGAGCACGATCATTGGCGTGTCCGCCGCCATGCGGACCGCCTGCCCGCGCCCGATCTGCCGCGTCTCCTCGGCCGTCGCGATCCAGATGCCGGCGTGGCTCGCGTAAAGCGCGGGATAAGGCAACGCGGGGGTCATTATCGGCACCATAAGCCGAGCGGAACGAAAGGGAAACGCGAAACCGTGGCTCAGCTCGATAGCGCGCGGGCGATGCGGGCGCGAGTGCGCGCGGTGACGGCATCGTCGGGCGCCCCCAGCAGCCCGCGCGCCGCCGGCGGCAGATGCGCGACAGCATCGCCGTCTTCGGCGAATGCGTAGTGATCGAACAGCGTCTTCCAGGCGTCCCGTTCGCGATCGGGCAGCGCCTGCATCGCCATCACGGCATGGAGCAGCGCCAGCATCGGCGTGGTGGTGAAGCCCGGGCCATCGCGCCACCAGAAATTGACCATCGCGCCGATCGGATCGAGGCCGCGCACCGCATGCCACCACAGGCTGGGAATATACAGCGCGTCGCCGGGGCCGAGCTCGGCGGTTTCGGCGGCAGCAAGCGCCTCGGCGAACTTCGGGAACCGCGTCAGATCGGGATCGTCGACATCGACCAAGCTCGACGGCTGCCCGGCGAGCGTAAAATCGAGCGGCCCGACATAGAGATTGGCGATCTGATCGGTCGAAAACAGCGTGAATCGCCGCCGTCCGGCGACGACGCAGGCGAGATTTTGTGGCAAATCCCAATGCGCCGCCGTCTTCGTACGGTTGCCGAGCCATAGCGAAACGAGCATCTCGCGCCCGGCATCGAGCAGCGGCATCGGATTGGCATCGAGGAAATCAGGGATGTGCCGCTTAAGCGGCAAGGCGCCGGCGTAAAGCCCGTAAGGCTCGCTATCCTCACGTTGACGGAGCAGCAGATCGAGCAGCTGCGCGATCGTCGCCAGCTTGCGATCGTGATTATAGCCGTCGATCGTCGCGTTGAAATCGAATCGCCCGACGATCTCGGGCGCGCCAACCCACAATTCGCCGGCTTGATCGGTCGCGCGCGCGCTCAGCCAATCCGCGAGCGCCGCGTCCGACTGCCGCGCCGCCGCGACGACCGGCCAGTCGGTGATCAGCCCGCGCAGCACCGCGGGTCGCCCGGCGCCGACGATCTCCGCCTCGAAACGGGCGCGATCCACGCCGTGAAATTCCGGCAGCGGTGTCGGTTTTGGCAGAGCAGTCACGCCGCCAGCCTTAGCAGCGCACCGCGGCGCGATCCAACCGGCGGTTTTCTTTCGCGGCGGAGACGGTAAGGCGCTTAGCCATGACCGACGATCTCCGCGCCGCCGCCCTCGAATCCAAAGCCTGGCCGTATGAAGAGGCGCGCAAGCTGCTCAAGCGCTACCCCGAGGGCAAACCGGGCAACGCGCCGATCCTGTTCGAGACCGGCTATGGCCCCTCGGGGCTGCCGCATATCGGCACGTTCAACGAGGTGCTGCGCACGACGATGGTGCGCAACGCCTTCCATACGCTCAGCGACCAGCCGACGCGGCTGATCGCCTTTTCGGACGACATGGATGGCTTGCGCAAAGTCCCCGACAATGTGCCCAACAAGGAGATGTTGTCGGCGCATCTCGGCAAACCGCTGACGCGCATTCCCGATCCGTTCGGCACGCATGACAGCTTCGCCGCGCATAATAATCAGGTGCTGCGCGATTTCCTCGATCGCTACGGCTTCGACTACGAATTCGTCTCCTCGACGGACTATTATGAAGGCGGCAAATTCGACGACGCGCTGAAGAGCGTGCTGCGGCATTACCAGGGCATCATGGACGTGATGCTGCCGACGCTGCGCGCCGAGCGGCGGGCGACCTATTCGCCGGTGCTGCCGGTCAGCCCCAAGAGCGGGATCGTCTTGCAGGTGCCGATCGAGGTAATCGACGCCGAGGCCGGGATCGTCGCGTTCGACGATGCGGGTGAGCGAATCGAGCAATCGGTGCTTGGCGGGCAGGCCAAGCTGCAATGGAAGGTCGATTGGGCGATGCGCTGGGTCGCACTCGGCGTCGATTACGAAATGGCGGGCAAGGACCTGATCGATTCGGTGATCCAGTCGGGCAAGATCGCGCGCGTGCTCGGCGGGCGCCCGCCCGAGGGGTTCAATTACGAGATGTTCCTCGACGAAAAGGGCGAAAAAATCTCCAAGTCGAAGGGCAACGGCCTGTCGATCGACGACTGGCTGACCTACGGCCCCGACGAGAGCCTCGCCTTCTACATCTACCGCGAGCCCAAAAAGGCCAAGGCGCTGCACCTCGGGCTGATCCCGCGGGCAGTGGACGATTACTGGCAGTTCCGCGGCAATTACGCCGACCAGCCGGCCAAGGAAAAGCTCGGCAACCCGGTCCACCACATCCACGATGGCAAGCTGCCCGCAGGCGAATTGCCGGTGACCTTCGGGCTGCTGCTCAACCTCGTCAGCGTGATGGGCGGCGAGGCGACCAAGGAGCAGGTGTGGGGCTATCTCTCCAATTACGTGCCCGATGCCTCGGCGGAGCATTATCCCGAGCTCGACCGGCTGATCGATTACGCGTTGGCTTATGCCCGCGATTTCGTCGCGCCGACGCTGCACCGCCGCGCGCCCGAGGGCGTCGAGGTGGCGGCGCTCCAGAAGCTCGATGCCGATCTCGCCGCGCTGCCCGCGGACGCGAGCGCCGAGGACATTCAGAACATCGTCTATGAAGTCGGCAAAGCCGGCGGCTTCGATTCGCTGCGCGACTGGTTCAAGGCGCTGTACGAGACGCTGCTCGGCTCCTCGCAAGGGCCGCGAATGGGCAGTTTCATCGCGCTATATGGGGTGGAAAACAGCCGCAAGCTGATCGCCGAGGCGTTGGCGAAATAGTCAGTCCGCGGTCGGCGCTTGCCAGCGTAGCGTCACCGCGCCGTCCTGGCCGCCGCTCGTGCCGTCGCGCACCACCGTTACGCCCGCCTTGGTCAGCGCATCGGCGACTTGATCGGCATGATCCTTAGGGCCGGCCAGCGCGAGCGGCAGGTTGAGCCGCTGCGCGCCCCAGATCGCGGTGGCGATCGCCGCCTGGCCGTCGGCGTCCGGCACGTCGCCGTCGGCCTTCTCATCGGGATTGGGGTGGAAGGTGACGTCTTCGAGCGCGGCAGCGGGCGGCACCAGGCTGATCGACCAGTCGCTCGCGGTCGCCGCGACGCGCTGCTCGAGCGTGCGATAGGCGGCGAGATCGGCGCCGGCGAGCGACTTGGCGGTGACCACCGCGCGGTGCGCCTCGCGATCGACCAGCACCGATTGCGGATTGGTGCCCGCGACCAGCGCGAGTTCGGTCGCCAGCATGCTGACCGCCTGATCCGCCGCCTTCTTTTGCGCGCTGGCTTGGGCGGCGGCGATCTGCGCGGCCTCGGCGTCGCCCGATCCGGTGCCGACGCGGTATTGCTCGATCGACACCGTCACCGGCTGGCCGAGTAGCTTGGCGAGCATCGCCTGCGCGTTCTTCTGCGCGTCCGCGACATAGGTCGGCGTCAGCACCGTCGCCGATACGCGGATCGGACGGACCTTATAGTCGGTGTCGGTCTGGCTGACGCGCGCCGAAGCGCCGAAGATGCCGCCGATCACGTCGCGAACGTCGCGGTCGGCGGTCGCTTCCCAGGCGATCTGGCGCAACGTGATCCCCAGCGGCACCGCCAGCGCGATGAACACCAGCGCGATCGCGATGCTTTGGAACATCGTCTGGTTGGGCGAGAGCGTGCGCGCGAAGCCGTAGAGCCGCGCCATCACCGCAGCGGTCAGCGCGATCGTCATCAAGTTGGTGAAGAACAGCAGCAGTGCGCCGGAAAACACCGTCCAGTTGAGCGTGGCGAGCCCGAAGCCGACCACCGCGAGCGGCGGCATCAAGGCGGTGGCGATGGCGACGCCGACGATCGTGCCCTCGCGCCCGCGGATCATCGCATAGGCGCCGGCCAGTGCGGAGAACAGCGCGATCATCAGATCGAACAGATTGGGCCGGGTGCGCGCGGCGATCTCGCTCGTCACGTTCTGCAGCGGCGAAAGCAGCACGATCAGCGCGCAGAACAGCACCGCGAGCACCGTGCCGACGACCAGCGCCACAGCGCTCTTGCGGATCTCGCCCGAATCGAACGTCGCCAGCGCAAAGCCCAGGCCGATGATCGGCCCCATCAGCGGTGAGATCAACATCGCGCCGATCACCACCGCGGGCGACGACAACAGCAACCCGAGCACGGCGATGCCGGCCGACATCAACGTCATGAACAGATAGCGCGACGACCAGCCCGATTCCTCGTGGATGCGCTCGACCACGCGGACATGCTCGACCGACGCG
Organism: Sphingomonas koreensis; assembly: GCA_006438735.1. Lineage (GTDB taxonomy): Bacteria > Pseudomonadota > Alphaproteobacteria > Sphingomonadales > Sphingomonadaceae > Sphingomonas > Sphingomonas koreensis_A. The sequence continues at coordinate 121,406 of RCZF01000003.1, forward strand.
ACGACATGATCATGCCACCAGCGGATGATCGGATTGTGCGAGGGCAAAAGGGCGGAGGCCATGTGACGGCTCCTAAGGGGTTTGCGCGTCCGCCGCCACTGGCTAGGACAAGCCGATGCCCAGTCCCTCGACCCGTCCGCTGCCCTCGGCGTTGCGCGAGTTTCTCGCCAGCGAAGCGATTGGCGGCGTGGTGCTGATCATCGCCGCGGCGGTGGCGATGATCGCCGCCAATCTGCCCGCCACCGCGCATGGCTATATCGAGTTGCTGCACTGGACGACCGGGCCGGTGCTCGCGCCCAAGCTCGGGCCGATGACGCTGCATCTGTGGATCAACGACGGGTTGATGGCGGTGTTCTTCCTGCTCGTCGGGCTGGAGATCAAGCGCGAGTTCATGGACGGACGGCTGGCGACGTGGGAACGGCGGCGGCTACCGGTGATCGCGGCGGGCGCGGGCATGGCGGTGCCGGCGCTGGTCTATCTCGCCTTCACCCGCGGCGACGCCGGCTTGCAGGCGGGCTGGGCGATCCCGGCGGCGACCGACATCGCGTTTGCGATCGGCGTGCTCGCGCTGCTCGGCAGCCGCGCGCCGCCCGCGCTCAAGCTCTTCCTGACGACGGTGGCGATCGTCGACGACATGGGCGCGGTGGCGATCATCGCGCTCGGCTATACCGATCACATCAATTCGGTCGCGCTCGGCGGCGCCGCCTTCGTGCTCGGCGTGATGTATGTGATGGGCAAGAGCGGGGTGCGATCGTTGCCGCTCTACCTGATCGGTTTCGCCGTGCTGTGGTATCTGGTGTTGCTGTCGGGCGTTCATGCGACCGTCGCCGGCGTGCTCGCGGCGATGACGATCCCGCTGACCCCCTCGCCCGGCGCGCCCGATGACGCCGCCTCGCCGCTCCACCGGCTCGAGCACGGCCTGCATCCCTGGGTCGCGTTTGCGATCGTGCCGCTGTTCGGCTTCGCCAACGCCGGCGTGCCGCTCGGTGGAGTAGGGTTGCGAGAGGCATTCGCGCCCTTGCCGCTGGGCGTCGCGGCCGGGCTGTTCCTCGGCAAGCAGATCGGCATTTTCGGCAGCATCTGGCTGGCGGTGCGCTTCGGCCTCGCCAAACGCCCGGGTGGGGCAAGCTGGGCGCAGATCTACGGCGTGTCGCTGCTGTGCGGGATCGGCTTTACGATGAGTTTGTTCATCGGCGGGCTGGCGTTCCACGACACAGCGACGATCGACGCGGTCAAGATCGGCGTTTTGATGGGATCGATCGTCTCGGCGCTCGGCGGCTTCGTGGTGCTGCGGCTCGCCCACAAGCCGGCGCGGCGCTGATGCGCGGCTTCTTCGATCCGCGTCAGCTCGCGCATGCCCCGGCGAAGGAGCTGCACAACGGCAGCTTCGTCGATTATGCCGAGACGCCGGCACGCGCCGAGGCGATCGTCGCCGCGCTAGGGAGCCTCGTCGAAGCGCCGGCGGATCACGGTGAGGCGGCAATCCTCGCGGTGCACGATGCCGGCTATGTCGATTTCCTCAAGACCGCGCCCGCGCGCTGGTCGGCGGCGGGTCGGGCGGGCGACGTGATGGGCTATATCTGGCCGATCCGCGGGCGCCGGCCGCTCAAGCTCGACCGGATCGACGCGCTCGCCGGGCGCTACAGCCTCGACGCTTCGACGCCGCTGACCGCTGACACCTGGGGCGCGGCTTATTGGAGCGCGCAGAGCGTGCTTTCCGCGCTGGAGGCGATCATCGCCGGCGATCCGGCCGCCTTCGCGCTGTGCCGCCCGCCCGGCCACCACGCCGGGCCCGACTATCTCGGCGGCTATTGCCACCTCAACACCGCGGCGATCGCGGCGCAGGCGGCAATCGACGGCGGCATGAAGCGCGTCGCGATCCTCGACGTTGACTATCACCACGGCAACGGCACGCAGGACATCTTCTGGGCGCGCGGCGACGTGTTCTACGCCTCGATCCACGCCGATCCGGCGACCGATTATCCGTTCTATTGGGGCCATGCCGACGAGCGCGGCGAAGGCGCCGGCGAGGGCTGGACGCTCAACCTGCCGCTGCCGCAGGGCACCGCGATCGACGCGTTTCGCCGCGCGCAGGGGGCAGCGCTGGCGGCGATCACCGGCTTCGCGCCCGATCTCCTCATCGTCAGCTTCGGCGCCGACACCTATGTCGACGATCCGATCTCCGGCTTCGCACTCCGCACCGATGATTACGCCACCATCGCGCGCGACATTGCCGCGTGCGGCTGGCCGACGCTGATCGCAATGGAGGGCGGCTATGCGGTCGATGCGCTCGGGCGTAACGTCGCCAGTTTTCTGTCGGGATTCTGAGGACGTCAACTTTTTCTTGACGTCCCACCGTCAACCACGCATTGACGAACCGTCAACATCGCCTTGACGGGAGACAGCCATGACACCGACCCAGGAAACCACCCTCAGGCACTGCGCCGCCCATCTCGCGCTGACCTGGCGCGAAGACGCGATCGGCCCGTTCGAAGGCCGCGACGCCGAAGACTATGCCACGATGATCGTCGCCGCGCATATCGCCGCCGACGAGAGCCGCTTGTCGCTGCACCGCTGGATCGATGCCGGGCGGCGCGCGGGAATGAGCTGGGCGGAGATCGGCGCGCTCATCGGGATCAGCAAGCAGGCGGCGCAGCAACGCTTCGGCGGCGCCGGCGACACGCTGGTCCCCGAACCGGGCCAGCATGTCGTGCGGCTCGGCGCGAACGCGTTCAACGAAATGGCGATGCTGCGCGAAGAAGGCGCCAAGGGCAACGAACTGGTCGACACCGGCATCCTGACGCTTGTCTTTCAGCCGACTGACCGCAAATGGGACTATCGCCGGACGACGTCGGTGCTCGCCAACAGCGATGCGATGAAGCGCGAGGGATGGCAGTACGTGTCGAGCTGGTTCATCTTCCATTATTTCAAACGGCCGCTGGATGAATGAGCCGGCGCAGCCGGGCCACGCCAAGGGTGCGCCGGGCTATCGCCGGCTGACGCTGGCGATGCTGTTCGCCGGCTTTTCGACCTTTTCGCTGCTTTATTCGGTGCAGCCGCTGCTGCCGCTGTTCGCGCACGATTTCGGATTGTCCGCCGAAGCCGCAAGCCTTGCAGTGAGCCTCGCGACCGGGCCGCTGGCGGTGGCGATCCTGTTCGCCGGGCTGATGTCGGATCGGATCGGGCGGCGGCCGATCATGGTATGGGCGATGTACGGCGCGGGCGTGCTGACGCTCGCCACCGCGATCGCGCCGGGCTGGCACGCGATCCTCGCGCTGCGTCTGCTGACCGGACTCGCGCTCGCTGGGGTGCCGGCGGTGGCGATGGCCTATGTGTCCGAGGAGGTCGACGCCGATTCCGTCGGATCGGCGATGGGGCTGTATATCGCCGGCAGCGCGATCGGCGGCATGGCCGGGCGGCTGTTCGTCAGCCTCGTTACCGACGTGGCGGGCTGGCACTGGGCGCTCGGCGTCAACGGCGCGCTGGGCATCGCGATGGCCGAGGGCTTTCGCCGCCTCGCCCCGCCGAGCCGCGCCTTCGTGGCGCAGCGGGGCAGCATCGGCACGCTCGCGCGCGGGGCCGCCGCACTGTTCCGTGACGCCGCCTTGCCGCTGCTCTACGCCGAAGCCTTCGTGCTGATGGGCGTGTTCGTGACGGTCTATAATTACGCCGGGTTCCGGTTGATGGCGCCGCCCTATGCGTTGGGCCAGGCCGAGGTCGGCGCGATCTTCCTGCTCTACATCCTGGGATCGATCAGCTCGGCATGGTTCGGCGGGCTGGCCGGCCGGCTCGGGCGGCGCAGGGTGTTCTGGCTGCCGCTCGTGCTGCTGATCGCCGGCGTGGCTGCGACCGATCTTGCCCCGTTGTGGCTGGTGATTGCCGGCATCGCGCTGGTCACGATCGGCTTTTTCGGGGCGCATTCGATCGCCAGCGCCTGGGTCGGGCGGCGCGCGGCGGTGAACCGCGGACAAGCCGCCGCGCTCTATCTGTTCTTTTATTATCTCGGTTCCAGCGTGCTCGGCTCGGCGGGTGGCGTCGCCTGGACGGCTGACGGCTGGCGCGGCGTGGCGCTGTTCTGCGCCGCGCTCGCGCTGGTCGCGCTGCTCGTGGCGGCGCGATTGGCCGGCGTGGCGGCGCTGCCGATTACCGAAACGCCGCCGGCCCGGCCGCTGGGGAGCGATTAAAGCGGCACGAAGGTGACGGGCAAGCCGTCGCGCGGGCGGGGAATCGGGAAGACCTGCCAATCGTCGCCGCTGCCGGGCGCAATCTCGATGCGGTAGCGTTGCAGCAAATGCGCGATCAGGATGCGGATCTGCATCGTCGCGAAGTGCAACCCGATGCACATATGCGCACCGCCGCCGAACGGCACCCAGGCGAAGCGGTGCCGGCCGCGGCTCGCCTCGGGCGCAAAGCGCATCGGATCGAACGTCTCCGGCTCGGGCCAATGCTCGGCCATGTGATGCGTGTAGGCGGGATTGACGCCGACGAAGGTGCCGGCGGGAATATCGTAGCCGCCGAACGAAAAGTCCTTGAGCGCGCGCCTGGGGATCGTCGGCACCGGCGGCATCAGCCGCAGCGCTTCCTTGAACGCATATTCGGTCAGCACGAGCTGATCGAGCTTGCCGTGCGGCACCTCGTCCTTGTTGAGGCCCAGCCCCGCCACTTCGTCGCGCAACCGCGCCTGCCACGCCTGATTACGCGCCAGCAGCATGACGAGGCTGGTCGCCGACGAGGTGATCGTGTCGTGCGCCGCCATCATCAGGAAATTCATGTGATCGGCGATCGCCGCCGCGCCGAGCGGCGCGCCGTCGTCATCGGTCGCGCGGCAGAAGATTGAGAAGAAATCCTCGCCCGTGCCGGTGCGCCGCGCTGGAATCTCGCGCTCGAACAGCTCGATCAAATACTGCCGCGCCTTCACCCCCTTGCGCATTGCCGTGCCCGGCAGCGGCGATCGGATCGGCGCGATCGAGGCCTGCACCTCATCGACGAACGCGGTGTTGATGCGGGTCGCTTCGTCGCCCAGCGGCACGCCGAGGAAGCTCGTCGCGGCGAGATCGAGGCTCAGCGCCTTCACCGCATCGTAGAAGCGCAGCTCCTTGCCCGCCCAGTCGCCGACCCGCGCGGCGATCCCGGCATTGAGCTGCTCGGCATAATGCCGCATCGGCTCGGGCTTGAACGCCACCGACATCACCTTGCGATCGGCGCGGTGCTTGTCGAAATCCATCAACATCAGCCCGCGCGGGAACAGCAGGTTGAGCACCGGCCCCCAGCCTTGTTCGGAGGAGAACATGTGCTCGCGATCGAACAGCACCAGTTCATTGGCCTCGGCGCCGAGCAGCACGACCGACGGACCGCCGAACGCATTGTTGCGATAGACCGGGCCATAGGTCGCCGCCATCCGCGCGGTGAAGGCGAGCGGATCCTTGAGCACGCGGAAGGTGTTGCCGAAGAACGGCAGCCCGTTCTCACCGGGAATCGCCGCGATCGCGCTGCCGGGATTGAGCGGCAGCCAGTGCGGGTTGGCTTCGATCGTGTTCGCGTGCGGCATCGGCGCTCCTTATTGACATCAGTATAAGTAAGCGGCGACGATCGCGGAAGGGCAATTGCGTTGCCGCGCCCCCCCATTGTCATTCCCGCGAAAGCGTGAACCCATCTCCTCACCGTGCCATCTGCGGCGCCTTCGCGAGCTGGGTCCCCGCTTTCGCGGGGATGACAAAGTTTGGCTACGTCGCGGCCGGGAAGCGATCGAGCCAGGCGGTGAACCGCGCACGCTGCTTTTGCCACAGCTTGGGCTGCACGAGTGCCGGAATCGCGATCAGCGCCCACGGCAGGAAGAACATCGCCGCCGCCAAGAGCAGCACAGCGACCACCGCCGCGGCCGGCGCCCAGCGCGCCACCCGCCCGACGTCGCCGCCGACGGTCAGCCGCCGCGGCCCCTTGTCGTCATACCAGCGCCGCGTGGTCAGCACGCCGCGGCCGTCGAACGCCGTCTTCTGGAACCAGCCGGACGGCGCCGGGCCGGTCGTTCCCGGCGAATCGGGCGCGCCGCTGTCGATCACCACCAGCTTGCCGTCGCGCTCGATCACGCGCTGGCGCGGCGGCGGCGCCTCGAGCTTCACCGCGCGCGCCATGCCGCCGCGCTCTGGCCCCACAGGTCGGCACGCACCTCGTGCAGCGGCGGCGGCAGCCGGGTCGGCCCGCGATGCGTCGATCCAAGCCGCTCGGCGAGCCGGATCGAGCGGACATTGTCGGGCGCGATCGTGTGGACAATATCAGTCCAGCCAAGCACATCGACGGCGTAGTCCATCGCCGCTGAAGCCGCCTCAAAAGCGTAGCCCTGTCCGGCGAAGCCGCTCGCCACGCCCCAGCCGACTTCGGTGCCCGGCCAGCCGTCGGGCTGCCACGGGCCGATCCGCCCGACCCACGCGCCGGTCGCGCGTTCGATCACCGAGAACATCGAAAAGCCCCGCGTCAGCCATGCGCCGGCGCGCAGCGTCAGATCGCGCCACGCCAGCTCACGCGGCATCACGCCGCCCAGAAAGCGCATCTGATCGGGATCGCCGGCAAAGGCGGCATAAGCGTCGAAATCATCGCCGTTCAGCGGCCGCAGCATCAACCTTGGCGTGAACAGCACCGGCAGCATCAGCCGAGCCTCGCCCTGAGATCGAGCATCGCCAGCGCCGCCTTGGCCGCGCCGCCGCCCTTGTCGAGCTGCGCGGGATCGGCGCGCACGATCGCTTGGCGCTCATTCTCCACCGTCAGGATGCCGTTGCCGATCGCGAGGCCGTCCATGCTCAGCGCCATCAGCCCGCGCGCGCTTTCGCCAGCGACGATCTCGAAATGATAGGTTTCGCCGCGGATCACCACGCCGAGCGCGACATAGCCGTCGAACCGCCCGCTCTCGCTCGCCAGCGCGACCGCGCCGGGCGCTTCGAGCGCGCCGGGCACCGTCACCGTCTCATGGCTATGCCCCGCCGCCTCGATCGCGGCGCGCGCGCCGGCCAGCAGCATGTCGTTCAAATGCTCGTAGAAGCGCGCTTCGACGATCAGGATATGCGCCATCAAAACCTTCCGTCATGCCGGGCTTGTTCCGGCATCCACCATGCCGCAAGCCTCAGCCGTTCGTGTTTGCCGACCGGTGGACCCCGGAACAAGTCCGGGGTGACGATTTTTCAGGGCTCGCCGCCTGTAATCGCCCGCTCGCCGACGATCGACAGGCCGTAGCCGTCGAGCCCGACCAGCGTGTGATGCGTGTTGGTCAGCAATTCCATCTCCTCGACGCCGAGTTCGGTGAGGATCATCGCGCCGACGCCGTAATCGCGCAGCTCGTCCATATCGGCTTCCTGCAGCGTCCCGGCCTTGGCCTGCAGCGCACGGCTGAAACTATCGGGCCGGCGGCTGGAAATCACCACGATCACGCCCGCGCCTTCGTCGCCGATGATTTCCATCGATCGCCGCAGCAAATCCTCGCGCGGGCCGCCCTCGCCGAATAGATCGGTGAACGGCGACAGCACGTGCATCCGCACCAGCGTCGGCTTGGAGGGATCGACCTTGCCCCTCACCAGCGCAATCTGTTCGCCGCCCTCGGCCTTGTTCCAGAAGGTCACCGCGCTCCATTCGCCGCCCCAGCGGCTGGTGAAACGCGCTTCGGCGCGCCGCTCGACGAGATGATCGTAGCGCCGGCGATAGGCGATCAGATCGCGGATCGTGCCGATCTTGAGGTTATGGCGCTGCGCCACCGCGACGAGATCGTCGAGCCGGGCCATCGTGCCGTCCTCGTTCATGATCTCGCAGATCACGCCCGAGGGGTTGAGCCCGGCGAGCCGCGCGACATCGACCGCCGCCTCGGTATGCCCGGCACGGACCAGCACGCCGCCGTCGCGCGCGACCAGCGGAAAGACGTGCCCCGGGGTGACGATTTCGTCCTGCCCCTTCGACGCATCGATCGCCACCGCCACGGTGCGCGCGCGATCAGCCGCCGAAATCCCCGTGGTCACGCCGTCGCGCGCCTCGATCGAAACGGTGAAGGCCGTCTCGTGCCGCGTGCCGTTCTTGCGGCTCATCAGATCGAGCCCGAGCTGATCGATGCGCTTCTTGGTCAGCGCCAGGCAGATCAGGCCGCGGCCGTGCGTCGCCATGAAATTGATCGCATCGGGCGTCGCCATCTGCGCGGGGATGACGAGATCTCCCTCATTCTCGCGGTCCTCGTCATCGACCAGGATGAACATCCGGCCGTTGCGCGCTTCATCGATGATTTCCTCGGGCGAGGAGAGGAAGGCGTGGCGCAGATGCGCAAGGTTAGGCTTTGGCACGGTAATGCTCCAGGCGTTGGAGGTAACGAGCGAGAATATCGATCTCGATATTGACCGCGCGGCCGACCTCGAGCGTGTCGAAGGTGGTGACGGCGGCGGTGTGCGGTATGATGTTGACGCCGATCTCGACGCCGCTGCCGGTATCGACGACCGAATTGACGGTGAGCGAAATGCCGTCGAGCGTGATCGATCCCTTGGCCGCGGCATAAGGCGCGATGTCGGGGCCGGCGGCGATCGTCACCCGCGTCGAATCGCCCTCGTCGGTGAGCGCGACGATCTCGCCGACGCCGTCGACATGGCCGGTGACGATATGCCCGCCCATTTCATCGCCCAGCCGCATCGCGCGCTCGAGATTGAGCCGGCGCCCGGCGGTCCATTGGTCCGGCGCGGTGCGCGAGACGGTCTCGCCCGAGACGTCGACCGCGAACCAGCCGTCGCCCTTGTCGATGACGGTCAGGCAAACGCCCGAACAGGCGATCGACGCGCCGAGATCGACGCCCGCAGTATCGTAGCTGGTGCGGATGACGATACGCAGATCGCCGCGCTGCTCGACGCGGTCGATCGTGCCGACATCGGTAATGATTCCGGTGAACATATTATCCTCTTTGGCGCTCGTAGACTTCGAGCCGGTCGCTGCCAAGCGCTCGCGCGTCGGCGAGCCGCCACCGGCCATGCGCCTCGGCGAGGCTGGCAAGCCCGATGTCGCCCAGCGCCGGCATGCCACCGCCGATCAGGATCGGCGCGCGGTATAGCAGCAGCCGATCGACCAGATCGGCGGCGAGAAAGGACGCCGCCGTCGCCGCCCCGCCCTCAACGAGCAGATGATCGACGCCGCTCAGCGGCGCTATATCAGTCGGCGACGCGATCACCTCCCACTCTCTGTCATCCCCGCGAAGGCGGGGACCCATCTCCTGCGGGGCCGGCTCGCTGAACGGTTCGCGAGATGGGCCAGCACCGGGTTGAACATGCCCCGCATGCTCAAGGATCGTCCGGGGGACGATCCGACCCAGCGCTCTTTCGCGGGGGTGACGGTGCAAGGTTGGGGCGCTCCGGCGGGTGAGCACCACGCGCCGCGGGCTCCTCCCCTCCAGCCCCGGCAACCGCACGTCGAGCGCCGGCGCATCCGCGTCCACCGTCCCCTGTCCGACCAGTATCGCCTCGTGCCGCGCGCGTTCCAGATGGGCATGCGCGCGCGCTTCCGGCCCGGTGATCCAGCGGCTCTCGCCCGAGGCCGTCGCGATGCACCCGTCGAGCGACGTGGCCAGCTTGAGCGTCACCTGCGGCCGCCCCAATGCCTGCCGGGTCAGGAATCCGGCCATTACCCGCGCCGCCCCCCCTGCCAGCACGCCGGTCTCGACCTCGACGCCCGCCTGGCGCAGCCGCGCGATTCCCGCGCCGTCGGTCCGCGCGTCGGGATCGCCCAGCGCGATCACCACCCGCGCCACCTGCGCCTCCACCAGCAGCGCCGAACATGCCGGCCCCCGAGCGCTATCATGCGCGCACGGCTCCAGCGTGACATACACCGTCGCGCCGCGCGCCGCCGTGCCGGCCTGATCGAGCGCCATCGCCTCGGCGTGCGGTCGCCCGCCCGGCTGCGTCCAGCCGCGCCCGACGACGCGGCCCTGATCCACGATCAAACAACCGACATTGGGATTGGGTGCGGTTCGACCGCGGCCGCGCTCGGCGAGGGCCAGCGCCGCCGCCATCCAGCGCACGTCGCCGCTCAGATGCCCCACGAAGTCAGCTTGTCGTCCAATTGCTTGAACTGCGCCTGGCGCGCGCGCCGCTGTTGATCGAGGATCGCATCAGCCTTGGCCTTCGCGAGGGCATCAACCTTCTGCTGGGCTAGAATCTGCGCTTCGGTGCGATCGGACGGCCAGCTCTGCATGTAGATGATGTTCTCGTGATACGGCACTTCGATGTTCGAATCCTTGGCGAAGCCGGCGAGGATCAACAAGGTGATGGCCATCGCCAGCGCCAGAAACCACAGCTCATAGGGCTTGCGCGTCAGCATGAAGCGCCTGAGATCGCGATAGGCACGACGGATCGAGAAGAAGCGCAGCAGGAACATGATGAGCACCAAGATAGGGGTTTGCCCGCCGCGACACCAGCCCCGCGGCACACTGGCTCAGCCGGCCTGCGCCATCACCGATCCGACGGGCGGATGGTAACGGCGCGAGTCGGCGTCGATCGTCAGCCGTCGTCCAGCACGAAACTGACGCTCATCTGCTTCCATTGCTCGACCGGCACGTCGCCGCGGGTCGCCGGCTTGAACCGCCATTTCGACAGCGCCTGATCGCGGGTCGCGGCGAAGAAGGCGTCGCTCGCCGCGCTGATCTTCTCGATCTGCTTCACCCGGCCATCGACACCGATCAGCACGCGCACGACGACGCGCCCTTGATGGTTCGCGCGGCGCTCGGCCGGCGGATAGGTCGGCTGGAAATCGCGCGCATGGCGCGGATCGACGCTCGCGCCGATCAATGCCGGCATCGGCGTCGCCGAAGGCTCCGGCAGCGGCAGGATGTCCGGCCCGTCACCGCCTCGGAAGGGCGTGAGGTCGATCGTCGTCGAGGTGTCGAAGGTCGGATCGGGCTGCGGCACGTCGATTTTCGGCTGGGGCGCGGTCAGGGGTGCGGCGGCGCTGCGGGGATGCGGTTGCGGAGTCGGCAGTGGCGGCGGTGGCGGCTCGATCGGGATGAGCGTGATCAGCGTCGGATGGCTTCTTACCGTCATCACCTCGGGCGCGGCATAGATCAGGCCGAGGATGATCGCGGCGTTGATCGTCAGCGAAGCGCCGAGCCCGACGGGATTGATCCCGGGCCGATCGGCATGTCTGTCCACATACATCGCCTGTCTCCTTGCATCGTCTCCTTCGCCCGGCTTGGTGTCGGGTCGATAGCGATGTTACAACATCACGGAACAGGGAGCAATGCGGATTTAGATCAGGCGGTTGCGAGACGCGCCGTCGCGCGGTCGCGGCCGATCAGCGGCAGCAGCGCGGCCATGTCGGGGCCGTGATCGCGGCCGGTGAGCGCGCGGCGCAGCGGCAGGAACAGCGCCTTGCCCTTGCGCCCGGTTTCGTCCTTCAACCGAGCGGTCAGCGCGTGCCACGGATCGGCCGCCCAATCGATCTCGACGGCGATCGCCGCGGCGCGGGCGAGGAAATCGCGATCGGCGGGATCGATTACCGCGTCGATCGGCCCTTCGACGACGTGCCACCAATCGCCGGCGTCGGCGACGACAGTGAGATTGGGCCGAATCGCTTCCCACGCCGCCGCGTCCATCGCCGCCGGCAACCGATCGGCGACCGCCGCGAACGGCAGTTGGTGCACGATCCGCGTGTTGACCGCCGCCAGTTCCGCCTCGTCGAAGCGGGCCGGCGCGCGGCCGAAGCGCGCGAAATCGAAGCTTTCGATCAGCGCGCGCGTGTCGATCAGCGGTTCGACCGGATCGCTCGTCCCGATCCGCGCCAGCAGCGCGCGCACCGCCTCGGGCTCGATCCCTTCCTCGCGAAACGCATCGACGCCGACCGAGCCAAGTCGCTTGGAGAGTTTCCCTTCGCTGCCGACCAGCAGCGCCTCATGCGCGAACGCCGGCGGCGCAGCGCCCATCGCCGCGAACATCTGCAATTGCAGCGCGGTGTTCGAGACATGATCCTCGCCGCGCACGACATGGCTGACGCCCATCTCGGCGTCATCGATCGCCGACGGCAGCATGTAGAGCCACGATCCGTCGGCGCGGCGCACCACCGGATCGCTCATCGTCTTGGGATCGAACTGCTGGGGGCCGCGGATCAGATCGGTCCATTCGATCATCGCGTCGTGATCGAGTTTGAAGCGCCAATGCGGCTCGATGCCCTCGGCCGCCAATGTCGCGCGGTCGGCCTCGCTCAGCGCCAGCGCCGCGCGGTCATAGACCGGCGGCAGCCCGCGTCCGAGCAGGATCTTGCGCTTGAGTTCGAGCTCATGCGCCGTCTCATACGCCGGATAGATCCGCCCCGCATCGACCAGCGCGGCGAAGCGCTTTTCGTAAATCGCAAAGCGCGCCGATTGCCGCTCCTCGCCGTCGGGCGTCATCCCCAGCCAATCGAGATCGGCGCGAATCGCCTCGACGAACCGCTCCTCGCTGCGCGCCGCATCGGTATCATCGATTCGCAGCACGAACCGCCCGCCGTTCTTCTTCGCCCACAGCCAATTATGCAGCGCGGTTCGGATATTGCCGACATGCAGCCGGCCGGTCGGCGAAGGGGCGAAACGGGTGAGCATGGTCATGCTGTCCGCGCTTAAGCAGCCGCCAGGTCCGCGGCAATGCCCCCTTCCTGTCATCGATCTGTCGCCGTAAGGGGAAGCGACCACGCCGCGGGGAGCGACGCACATGAAATTGATGGCCGGCAATTCGAACCTTCCGCTGGCGCGAGACATCGCCGCCTATCTCGAAATGCCGCTGACCGAGGCGCTGGTGCGGCGCTTCGCCGATGAGGAAATCTTCGTCGAAATCCTTGAAAACGTCCGCGGCGAGGACGTGTTCGTGCTGCAATCGACCGGCTTTCCCGCCAACGACAATCTCATGGAATTGCTGGTCTGCATCGATGCGCTCAAGCGCGCCTCGGCCAAGCGGATCACCGCGGTGGTGCCCTATTTCGGCTATGCCCGGCAGGACCGCAAACCGGGCCCGCGCACACCGATCTCCGCCAAGCTGGTGGCCAATCTGATCACCGTCGCGGGCGCCGACCGCGTGCTCTCGGTCGATCTCCACGCGGGGCAAATTCAGGGCTTTTTCGATATCCCAACCGACAATCTCTACGCCGCGCCGGTGATGTCCGCCGATATCAAGGCGCGGTTCGAGGGGCATAATCTGATGGTCGTCTCGCCCGATGTCGGCGGCGTGGTGCGCGCGCGCAGTCTTGCCAAGCGGCTCGACAACGCGCCGCTCGCGATCGTCGACAAGCGCCGCGAGCGCGCCGGCGAATCGGAAGTGATGAACATCATCGGCGAGGTCGAAGGGCGCTTCTGCATCCTGATCGACGACATCGTCGATTCGGCGGGCACCTTGTGCAACGCCGCCGCCGCGCTGAAGGAAGCGGGCGCCGAGGACGTCGTCGCTTATTGCACCCACGGCGTGCTGTCGGGCGGCGCCGTCGCGCGCGTCGAAGGATCGCAGCTGTCCGAACTGGTCATCACCGATTCGATCGGCAGCCACGAGGTCATCAAGGATGCCAGGCGCATCCGTCATCTGACGATCGCGCCGTTGCTCGCCGAGGCGATCCGCCGCATCGCCGACGAATCGTCGGTATCGAGCCTGTTCGACTGATCCCGGGCCGCTAGGCTTCGGACAATCTGACGATGTGATCGAACACGGCAGGATGGAGCGGCTGGCCGAACGCGCACCCACAGGTGTAGCCGTCGCGCCAAGCCACGGTGGCTTCCAGCCCGGCAAGCCCGGGCAGCGTCAACCACACGCGATTGCCTTCGTAGAGCGTGAAGCTGGTTTCGGCGCGAAAGCCGCTGGTCGACAGATCGACCACGTCGATCGAGAATTTGGTCGTGCCGCGATCGCGCAACTGGGCCGACAGCTTGACCGCCTTGCGCAGCGCGCGACGGTGATCACCTAACGGGGTAACGGGGGCACGTGGAGTCGACATCGTGGCTATGCCGCTACGGCGATCGACGATCGATTACCACAGCACGATCATTGGCCGAGCTCGCGCCCGGCGATCGGCTCGCCGGCCGGCGCGCGCACGCCGGCGCGGCCGCGGCGGGCGAGTTCCTGCTTCAGCGCGTCGGGGCGGGGCGCCCACAGGAAGCCGAAACTGACCGTGCCGTGCTTGGTCTCGACCGCATGGTGAAGCCGGTGCGCCTGGACGATGCGCTTCATATAGGTCGATCGCGGCACATAGCCGGTCGCCAGCCGCTTGTGGACGATGACGTCGTGAAAGCCGAAATAGATCGCGCCGTATGCGGCAATGCCACCACCGATCCAGCCGTAGCCCGGCCACCAGCCGAGCTGCACGCCGCCGAGGATCAGCACGATCGACGGCACCGCAAAGATCACCGCATAGAAATCGTTGAGCTCCCAATTGCCGTGCCGCACGCGGTGGTGGCTGGCGTGGAGAAACCAGCCCGGCCCGTGCATCACCCAGCGGTGCATGACATAGGCGAAGCCCTCCATGCCGAGCACGGTGGCGAGGAACAGCAGGATGCCGATTGCAGGACTCATGCGCGCGATATAGCGATAGCGCATGGCAAAGACGAGAGTCGCGCTGCTGTTGGCGTTCGCGCTGGCCGCCTGCGCGACGCCAGAGGCGCGCGTCCAGGCAGGACTCGAGAACGCCGGGCTCAAACCGCATCTCGCGCGCTGCATGGCGGCGCGGCTGGTCGATCGGCTGTCGCGCGCGCAGCTCCATGAACTCGCCAGCCTGCCCAAGGCCGAGCATGCCGATTCGGTGGACGAGTTTCTCTACCGCGTCCGCGCACTCGGCGATCGCCAGACCGTCCATGTCACCGTCAAGGCCGCCGCGCTGTGCGCTACCGGCTTCGCCGGCTAACTCTATTGCGACTAATTCGCACTCGCTGAAACCGCGCTTGGGGGTGGATTCGCCCCGCCGGCTGTGCTTAAGCGCCGCGCAAACCCCGCGACACGAAGGCGAGTTTCCCCATGAACATCCACGAATATCAGGCCAAGGAATTGCTCGCCAAGTTCGGTGTACCGGTGCCCGCGGGCTTTGCGGCGATGACCGTCGAGGAAGCGGTCGCGGCGTCGAAGAAGCTCCCCGGGCCGCTCTATGTCGTCAAGGCGCAGATCCACGCCGGCGGCCGCGGCAAGGGCAAGTTCAAGGAATTGGGCTCCAATGCCAAGGGCGGCGTCCGCCTCGCCAAAACCGAGGACGAGGTTCGCGCCGCGGCGCAGGACATGCTCGGCAACACACTCGTCACCGTCCAGACCGGCGAGCACGGCAAGCAGGTCAACCGCCTCTACGTCACCGACGGCGTCGACATCGCCAAGGAATTCTACCTCGCGCTGCTCGTCAACCGCGCAACCGGCCGCGTGTCGCTGGTCGCCTCGACCGAGGGCGGGATGGACATCGAGACGGTGGCGCATGACACGCCGGAGAAAATCCACAGCATCGACATCGACACCGCGACCGGCTTCATGCCGCATCACGGCCGCGCCGTCGCCGCCGCGCTCGACCTGAGAGGCGATCTCGCTAAGCAGGCCGCCAACGTCGCGTCGAAACTGTACGACACCTTCCTCGGCACCGACGCCGAGCAGATCGAGATCAACCCGCTCGCCGTGACCGAGGACGACAAGTTGATGGTGCTCGACGCCAAGGTCGCCTTCGACGGCAACGCGATGTTCCGCCACAAGGATCTCGCGGCGCTGCGCGACGAGACCGAGGAAGACCCGGCCGAGCTCGAGGCGAGCAAATACGACCTCGCCTATATCAAGCTCGACGGCAACATCGGCTGCATGGTCAACGGCGCCGGGCTCGCCATGGCGACGATGGACATCATCAAATTGAACGGCGAATTTCCCGCCAACTTCCTCGACGTCGGCGGCGGCGCCTCGAAGGAGAAGGTGACCGCAGCGTTCAAGATCATCCTCGGCGATCCCAATGTGAAGGGCATCCTGGTCAACATCTTCGGCGGCATCATGCGCTGCGACATCATCGCCGAAGGGATCGTCGCCGCCGCCAAGGAAGTGAATTTGTCGGTGCCGCTGGTCGTCCGGCTCGAGGGCACCAATGTCGAGAAGGGCAAGGAGATCCTTGCGAACTCTGGCCTGGCGATCGTTCCCGCCAACGATCTCGGCGATGCCGCCAAGAAGATCGTCGCCGAGGTCCGCAGCGCGGCTTGACCGGGCCGGCCGTCGGAACCGAAAAGGGGCTCGGGCGGATACGTCCGGGTCCCTTTTCGTTGGGCGGGTGAGGCGCAACGCGGGAAGCGGCCGCCGCTGCCGTTACGGCAGCCGGGGGTTTCCATACCCGACTTGCGAAAACGACGCGAAACGGCCATGTGTCGTGCCGATAGCGGGCTCGAAACGGGCCATCGAATTGCGGAAGGATGATCGATGAAAGTGCTGGTCCCGGTCAAGCGGGTGCTTGATTACAACGTGAAGCCGCGGGTGAAGGCCGATGGCTCGGGCGTTGATCTCGCCAACGTCAAGATGAGCATGAATCCGTTCGACGAGATCGCCGTCGAAGAAGCCATCCGGTTGAAGGACAAGGGCGTCACGGAGATCGTCGTCGTCTCGATCGGCGAGCAGAAGTGCCAGGAGACGCTGCGCACCGCGCTGGCGATGGGCGCCGACCGCGCGATCCTCGTCCAGACCGACGACAAGGTCGAGCCGCTCGGCGTGGCCAAGATTCTCGCCAAGATCGTCGCGGAGGAAAGCCCCGATCTGGTCATCCTCGGCAAGCAGGCGATCGACGACGACAACAATCAGACCGGGCAGATGCTCGCCGGGCTGCTCGGCTGGGGCCAGGGCACCTTCGCCTCCAAGGTCGAACTCGCCGACGGCCGCGCCAAGATCACCCGCGAAGTCGATGGCGGATCGGAAACCGACGACCTCAAGCTGCCGGCGATCGTCACCACCGATCTGCGCCTCAACGAGCCGCGCTACGCCTCGCTGCCCAACATCATGAAGGCCAAATCGAAGCCGATGGCGCAGAAGACGCCCGCCGATTACGGCGTCGATGTCGCGCCGCGGCTGACGACGGTGAAAGTCGTCGAGCCCGCCAAGCGCACCGCCGGCGTCAAGGTCGCCGACGTCGACGAACTTGTCGCCAAACTCAAGGCGATGGGCGTCGCGAACTAGGATAATCGGATAAGTCCGTTCGCCCCGAGCGTGTCGAAGGGCATGTCGCGGGCACGAGCTTCGACAAGCTCAGCTCGAACGGTTGAGGGGCAAGCCCCCAGGGAAGGTAAAGACGATGAAAACACTGGTTTGGGTCGAGCATGACGGCAAGTCCGTCAAGGACGCCACGCTCGCGGTGGTCACCGCCGCCGCGAAGCTCGGCGAGGTCCATCTCCTCGTCGCCGGCGAAGGCGTCGACGGCGTTGCCGCCGAAGCCGCGAAGATCGCTGGCGTCGGCAAGGTCCACGTCGCCGACGACGCGGCCTACGCCCATGCGCTGGCCGAGAACGTAGCGCCGCTCATCGTCGAACTGATGGGCCATCACGACGCCTTCCTCGCGCCCGCCACCACCAACGGCAAGAACATCGCGCCGCGCGTCGCCGCGCTGCTCGATGTCATGCAGATCAGCGATATCCTGTCAGTCGAAAGCGACGACACCTTCACGCGCCCGATCTACGCCGGCAACGCGATCGCCACGGTCACATCGAGCGACGCCAAGAAGGTCATCACCGTGCGCGGCACCGCGTTCGACAAGGCGAGTCCCGACGGCGGCTCGGCGACACTCGAAAAGGTCGCGTCGACGGGGGACAAGGGCCTGTCCACCTTCGCGGGTTCGGAAATCGCCAAGCTCGAACGCCCCGAGCTGACCAGCGCCAAGATCATCGTCTCGGGCGGCCGCGCGCTGCAATCATCCGAAAACTTCCACTCGATCATCGAGCCGCTCGCCGACAAGCTCGGCGCCGCGGTCGGTGCCAGCCGCGCGGCGGTCGATGCCGGCTATGTCCCCAACGACTATCAGGTCGGCCAGACCGGCAAGATCGTCGCCCCCGAAGTCTATATCGCGATCGGCATCTCGGGCGCGATCCAGCACCTTGCTGGCATGAAGGATTCGAAGACCATCATCGCCATCAACAAGGACGAGGACGCGCCGATCTTCCAGGTCGCGGACATCGGGCTGGTCGGGGATTTGTACAAGATCGTGCCGGAACTGACGTCGAAGCTGTAGGCCGGAAGCGAAGCTGACCGGCCAGTGCGGGCGGCGCAAGCCAGCCCGCAACTGCAAGACCGGCCGGCGGCGCTCCAGCGCCGACCGACGACGCGGGATTTACTCCCGCGTCGGCTCTGTCGTCCAACCAAACTCGCCTTGGTCCGAGGTCGCCAGCGCGCGGAGCACGCTTCCCGTCATTGCGAGCGAAGCGAAGCAATCCAGGCCCCCAGAACAACTGGGCTGCCGCGTCGCTCCGCTCCTCGCAGCGACGAACCGAACCGATCCCATCGCGCGCCCTCCCCCACAACAAACGGCCCTGCCGACGGAGGGGTCGACAGGGCCGTGGCGGACGCGCGTGAAAGGAGGATCGCGCGGTCCGCTATTGCTCGCTTGGGAGAGCGACGCGCACAGCTACGGACGATAGCCCCGCCCGGATGCCGGCGATGCCGCCAAGCAACCCGGGCGTGCGACGAACCGCAGCGATCAGGGCATCATCACCGTATCGATGACGTGGATCACGCCGTTCGACTGGCGGACGTCGGCGATGGTGATCTTGCCGCTGTCCCCCTTGCCGTCCATGATCATCCAGCCGCCGCTGCCCTTCTTGAAGGTCAACGGCTCGCCCTGCACGGTGGTGTAGGTCGCGGTGCCGCCATGCGCCTTGGCGTTGGCGGCGATGTCGGCCGCGCTGATCGCGCCGGGCACGACATGATAGGTCAGGATCGAGGTCAGCGTCGCCTTGTTCTCGGGCTTGACCAGCGTGTCGACGGTACCGGCCGGCAGCTTGGCGAACGCCTCATTGGTCGGCGCGAACACGGTGAACGGCCCCGGCCCCGACAGCGTATCGACGAGCCCCGCCGCCTTTACCGCTGCGACCAGCGTGGTGTGATCCTTCGAATTGACCGCATTCTCGACGATCGTCTTGGTCGGATACATCGCCGCGCCGCCGACCATCGGGTTCTTCTGGGCGATCGACGCGGTGGCGCCGGCGAACACGATCGCGGCGGCGAGCAGGGACGTGCGAATGGCGATCTTCATGGGGAAATCTCCTGGCTGACGCCCAAGGGGACGGGCGCAGCGGAGATACGGCGCGGCTTATCGATAGATGCAGGTTAAGCCCGGCGGCTAGACGAAGCTGAGGGTTCCCGTCGCCACTACTGGGCCGGTCGGCTTGCCGGTCGGCGAGCCGCCGATCGGCTCGATCGACACCGCCAGCGTGACGCCCTGACGCAGCAATACCGCCGCGGCGGTATCGATCGGCAGCGCCGTCGCATCGCCCTTGCGCAGCACGCCCATCGGCCGCGGTGTGCCATCGGCCGGGATCACCCACAATTCGGCGTCCTTGTCCGCCTTGGCGAAGGCGCCCGGCGCGATCCGCATCGCGCCGATCGCGGGATCGTAGATCGCGGCGACCGGCTCGAGCCCCGCGGTCTTCTCGGCGGGCGTCAATTGCGCGATCAGCACGTGTGCGGGCGCGGTGGCGGCGGGCGCAGACGACGGCGGCGCGACCGGCGCGGGGCCGGGGCGCATGATCAGCAGGACGGCAAGACACGCCGCGACCAGCGTCGCCAGCCCGGCGACCCAAGGCCACGGCCCGCGCCGCAGCGTCGTCACCGGCGCATCGCCACGCTCGATCATCCGCTCGATCGATTCGAACGATTCGGCCGGGGCGGCGATTTCGGGCCAATCGGCGAACAATTGCGCGAAATGATCGCGCCACATTTCGACTTCGGCGGCAAAGGCCGGTTCGGCGAGCGCGCGCCGCATTGCCGCGGCGCGATCGTCGCCGTCGAGCAGGCCAAGCGCCAGCTCGGCCGCCGCCAGATCGGGCTCGTCGGGAATCAAGGCGCGATCGTCAGTCAAGAATCGAGACACTCGCGCAAGCGCTTCAGGCCGCGCCGCACCCAGCTTTTCATGGTGCCGAGCGGCACCGCGCGGCGCTCGGCCAGTTCGGCATAGGTGACGCCATCGAAAAAGGCGGTGCGAATCGCATTGCGCTGATCGTCATCGAGCGCCTCAAGGCAGACGTGGAGCCGGTGGCTGACCTCGTCGGCGAGCATCATATCGGGAGCGAGCGGCGCCAGATCGGGGATCGGCGGCACATCATCGAGCGGCGTTGTGCGGCGCACCTTGTGGGCGCGCCGCCAATCGATCGCACGGTTGCGCGCGATCGTCGCCAGCCACGTGATCGGGCTGGCGCGGCCAGGCTCATAGCCGCCAGCGCGCTTCCAAACCGTAAGATAGACCTCATGCAACACGTCTTCCGCCGCCTGTCGTTCACCGCAGATACGCAGGCAGATACCGAAAAGCTTCGCCGAGGTAAGATCGTAAAGCTGGCGGAACGCGTCGCGATCTTCGCGGCCGGTGCGTATCAGCACGTCGGCAAGCCGTTCCCGGGCGCGGGCGGCGTCGATTGGCGGCTCGATCACGGCGCGATGATTAGCCGGGTCTCGCCGCCGCGACAATCACTTAGATATTATCGCGGATCGATCTGTTGGCGCGCGCCGCAGGTCTTGGCTAACGTAGGGATTGTTGATCGTCGTTTTCTTGAGAAGGGCTCCGCATGCGCATCGCCATCGCTTCCGATCACGGCGCCGTCGCGCTCAAGCAAACGCTCGCCGCGTGGCTGCGCGAAAGCGGGCACGATGTCACCGATCTCGGCACGCACGGCACGGCGAGCGTCGATTACCCCGATTTCGGCGCCGCGCTGGGCGACGCCATCGCTTCGGACGCGGCCGAACGCGGGATCGCGCTGTGCGGATCGGGCATCGGCATCTCGATCGCGGTCAACCGCAATCCGCAGGCACGCTGCGCCCTGGTGTCCGAGCCGGTGTCGGCGACGCTGGCACGCGAGCATAATGACGCCAATGTGCTCGCGATGGGCGCGCGGCTGATCGGCGACGAGATGGCCAAGGCCTGCGTCACCGCCTTTCTCACCACCGCTTTCGCCGGCGGCCGTCATGCCGCCCGGGTCGCCAAGCTCGGCTCAAAGCGCGGCGAACCCGGCGATCAGGGTTAGCCCGCCGAGCCCGACCGACAGCGGCGTGCGCAACTGCATCCACCACGGCGGCGCGATGCCCCGCGCGACGAGCAAGCGGTCGACCAAAAGCGAAGCAAGGATAAAGACGCCGAGCACGATCAGCGACGGCCCCGGCCACCGCGCGCCGACCGCCCAGGGCGCGGCGGTCGCCAGCGCGATCAGCGACGGCGCGACGGCGGCGCCGTATAGCCAGTCGGGCGCCGGATCGATCCGCGCCGCCAGCCCCCACCAGATGCCGCCGAGAAAGCTGAAGATCAGCGCGGCATAAGCGAACGCCAGCGCCTCGGCCGAGAACAGCCGAGCGGGATCGCCGTCCAGCTCGATCAACACCGCCGCCGCCGCGGGCAGGAGTCCGGCCAGACCCAGCACCATCGCCGCCCGCGGCACCCCCGTTTGCTGCATTCCGAAATCCTCCTCACCGCGCTTCGTCGCCAACATGGGAGGTAGCGCTTCGCGGCGCCAGCGCGTAGAGAGCGCGGCGACACCGGGGGCGCCCCGCGCGCTCGTCATCCCAGGCAGGAAACCGCATGAGCAGCCAACCGCACACCCTATCCGACGTCCAGCCCGATGGCTTCTTCACGCGCGGGCTTGCCGCCGCCGATCCGGCGGTATTCGCCGGCGTCAAACATGAGCTGGAGCGCGAGCAGCATCAGATCGAGCTGATCGCATCCGAGAACATCGTCTCCAAGGCGGTGCTCGAAGCGCAAGGCTCGGTGTTCACCAACAAATATGCCGAAGGCTATCCGGGCAAACGCTATTACCAGGGCTGTCACCCGTCGGACGAGGTGGAGCGACTGGCGATCGATCGCGCCAAGCAATTGTTCGGCTGCGGCTTCGCCAATGTGCAGCCGCATTCGGGGGCGCAGGCCAATGGCGCGGTGATGCTCGCGCTGGTCAAGCCGGGCGAGACGATCCTGGGGATGAGCCTGGACGCCGGTGGCCATCTGACGCACGGCGCGCGGGCGGCGATGTCGGGCAAATGGTTCAACGCGGTGCAATATGGCGTCACCGCCGACACGCATCTGATCGATTACGACGAGGTCGAGCGACTCGCGCTCGAACACAAGCCGAAGCTGATCATCGCCGGCGGATCGGCCTATCCGCGCGTGATCGATTTCGCGCGGTTCCGCGCAATTGCCGACAAGGTCGGGGCGTATTTCATGGTCGATATGGCGCATTTCGCGGGGATCGTCGCGACCGGGCAGCACCCCTCGCCGCTGCCGCACGCGCATGTCGTGACGACGACGACGCACAAGACGCTGCGCGGCCCGCGCGGCGGCATGATCCTGACCAATGACGAAGCGCTCGCCAAGAAGATCAATTCGGCGGTGTTTCCGGGGCTTCAGGGCGGGCCGCTGATGCATGTGATCGCGGCCAAGGCTGTGGCGTTCGGCGAGGCACTGCAGCCCGATTTCACCAGCTACATTGCGGCGGTGGTGAAAAACGCCAAGGTGCTGGCGGCGACGCTGAAGGAGCGCGGCGCGGCAATCGTCTCGGGCGGCACCGATACCCATCTCGCGCTGGTCGATCTCACGCCGCTGGGCGTGACCGGCAAGGACGCCGACGAAGCGCTCGAGCGCGCGGGCATCACCTGCAACAAGAACGGCATTCCCAACGATCCGCTGCCGCCGGTCAAGACCAGCGGCATCCGCGTCGGCTCGCCCGCCGGCACGACGCGCGGGTTCGGCCCGGCCGAGTTCCGCGAAATCGGGCATATGGTCGCCGACGTGCTCGATGGCTTGCGCAAGAATGGCGAGCAGGGCGACGCGCAGATAGAGGCCAACGTCCGCGAACGCGTGCGCGCGTTGTGTGCGCGCTTCCCGATTTACCAAGGATAAGACGATGACACCGATCGACGAGAAGGCGCAGGAAGTGCGCGACGAGATCAAGACCACGCCCGGGCTCGGCAAGAGCATGGCGAAATGGGGCGCGCTCGGCGCGGTAGTGGCGATTCCGGTGCCGTTCGTCGGCCCGGTGATCGGCGCGATCGCCGGCGCCGCCTATGCCTATGCCAAGCGGGACAAGTAAGCCGCGATGCGCTGCCCGTTCTGCGGTCATGAAGACAGCCAGGTAAAGGATTCGCGCCCGACCGAGGATGGCGCGGCGATTCGGCGGCGGCGGCAATGCGAGGGCTGCGCGGCGCGCTTCACCACGTTCGAGCGTATCCAGCTACGGGACCTGTGGGTGCTCAAGAGCGAGGGTGCCATCGGAGAGAATAGGCGCGAGCCGTTCGATCGCGAAAAGCTGATGCGATCGGTGTCGATCGCCACGCGCAAGCGCCCGATCGATCCGGTGCGGATCGAAAAGCTGGTTTCAGGCATCCAGCGCCAACTCGAAACACTGGGCGATCCCGAGGTGCCGGCGAAAACGATCGGCGAGATGGTGATGGAGGGGCTGAAGGGCCTCGATTCGGTCGCCTACATTCGCTTCGCCAGCGTCTATAAGGACTTCCGCGAGGCACGCGATTTCGAGGAATTCGCGGGAAACGTGACCGAGGTCGGCAAGGGGTGAGCGTGCCGCCGGTCATCGTGCTCGTGCGGCCGCAGCTCGGCGAGAATATCGGCAAGGCGGCGCGGGCGATGCTCAATTTCGGGCTTGTCGAGATGCGGCTGGTGAGCCCGCGTGACGGTTGGCCCAATCCGTCGGCGGGGCCGGCGGCGTCGGGCGCGGACGTGGTGCTGGAAAAAGCGCGCGTGTTCGACAACGTCGCCGAAGCCGTGGCAGATTGCGGGCATGTCTATGCGACGACGGTGCGCAAGCGCGGCGTGACCAAGCCGGTGCTCACGCCCGAAGCGGCGGCGCGCGAGATCCACGTTCAAGACGGCCGATCGGCGATCCTGTTCGGGCCCGAGCGATCGGGACTGGAAACCGATGACGTGGCGCTGGCGCGGACGATCGTGACGGTGCCGATCAATCCCGCGTTCGGATCGCTCAACCTCGCGCAGGCGGTGATCCTGATCGCCTATGAATGGTCGAAGGGGGAGGCGCTCGCCTCGCCGCCCGAGGTGCCGCTCGATCCGCCGGCACCGCAGCACGAGTTCGAGGGCATGTATGGCCAGCTGGAGGCGATGCTGGAGCAGACCGGCTTCTTTTATCCACCCGAGCGAACGGTGACGACGCGGCGGACGCTGCGCACGATGCTGACCAAGCCGGGCTGGACCAGCCAGGAGGTGCGCACCTTTCGCGGCGTGCTGAGCGCGCTGGCGGGGAAAAAACTGCCGCGCGTCTAGCGCTCGTCGAAGGCCACGAATTCATAGGCGATCGACGCCTCGACGAGATCGTCCCACAGCGCCGCAATCGCCGCGTCGGGCAGGCCCGCCGCGCGAGCGCCGGCGCGCGCATTATCGATCACCTGGCGCTTGCGCGCTTCGTCGCGAACATGCTCGCGCTCGGGCTTGATGCGGGCGGCCGCGTCCATATAGGCGAAGCGGCGGGCAAGCAGCGCGATCAGCTCGCGATCCACCTGATCGACGCCGGCGCGGACCTCGGCCATCGTCGTGCAATCGGGCCCGGCTAGGATGGTGTCTGTCATGGCCGTCCTGATAATCCGGCTACGCGAGAAGTCCATCCGCTGGGGCGCGGCGGTTGACTCATCTATCACGGCAAGGAATGGTGATCCTAAAGAAGGAGTTGCCTATGATCAGATATTTCGCGGGGCTATTGCTAATCGCAGCAACAGGATGTGCTGCGCCCATGGCCAGATCACCTAGCGGCGCGCAACTCGCCAAGAACGGACCGGACCGGCCCGTGTGCCGGGTCGAACATCAGACGGCGGATATCATGCCGAACCGACGTGTCTGCCAATCCGAAGCACAATGGCAGGCGATCGACGCGCAAAACGAACATGCGGCCACGCAGGCGCTCCAGAACTCGGGCCGGATGACAACACCGCTCGGCACGAGCCGCTGACTTGACCGCCTAAGTGGTTTCTGCCAGACGCGGCCTCTTCGCAATTGGCCCCGCATTCCGGTGAAGCGGTGGCCCTGCCCGATCCTATCGGATCAGAGCGATACCGGAGACAACGTCGTTAGCAATTGAGGAAATTCAAATGTCGAAGCGCAACAGCGCCAAGTATAAGCTCGACCGCCGGATGGGCGAAAACATCTGGGGCCGCCCGAAGAGCCCGGTCAACAAGCGTGAGTACGGCCCCGGCCAGCATGGACAGCGTCGCAAGGGCAAGGTCTCCGATTTCGGCATCCAGCTGCGCGCCAAGCAGAAGCTCAAGGGCTATTACGGCGACGTGACCGAGAAGCAGTTCAAGGGCTGCTATCAGGAAGCGTCGCGGATGAAGGGCGATACCGGGCAGAATTTGATCGGCCTGCTCGAGCAGCGGCTCGACATGATCGTCTATCGCGCCAAGTTCGCGCCGACCGTGTTCGCCGCGCGCCAGCTCGTCAGCCACGGCCACATCCGCGTCAACGGCGTGAAGTGCAACATCGCCTCGCGCCGTTGCTTCGTCGGTGACGAGATCACGCTGGGCAAGAAGGCGCAGGAAATGGCGCTGGTGATGGAAGCGCAGAGCCTCGCCGAGCGCGAAATCCCCGATTACGTCGCGCCCGACGGCGCCGCCAAGATCACCTTCACGCGCGTGCCGACGCTCGACGAGGTGCCCTATCCGGTGAAGATGGAGCCGAACCTGGTCGTCGAGTTCTACTCGCGCTGATTGGTCGATTCATCGACAAGTAAAGGGGCTGCCGGCAACGGCGGCCCCTTTACTTGTTGGGGCCGCCTTTTCTGCGTCGGCATGCGGAAAGCCAACCGGCCTACCAATGTTGGATTTTTCCTGTCACACCATTTCGATGAGGGGCGCAGGTATCAATCAATTCGACAGTTGTCCTTTGCGCTCGCGCACGAGGGAAACGGCCCGTGCGACACTCTCCACTTTCTCCACTTCACGTCTTGGAAATTTGAGAGGATGACAATGCGCCTCGCCTGTCTCGCGCTCGCCGCGCCTGCCTTGCTCGCCGCCACGACACCGGCGCCGGACATTTCGGTCGATACGCTCAAGACCGTCACCAAGACGCTGTCGGGAGACGATTATGGCGGCCGCAAGCCCGGCACGCCCGACGAGACCAAAACAGTTGGCTACATCATCCAGCGCTTCAAAGCCGCCGGCCTTGAGCCAGGCAACCATGGCGGTTGGACGCAAGACGTGCCGCTGGTGCAGCTCACCGCCGAAAAGGTCGCGCCGCTGACCTTCACCGGCGGCGAGACCCCGCTAAGTCTCGATTACCGCAAGGACATGGTGATCGCGACCTATCGCGTCGCCCCGCACATCGCGGTCAAGGATAGCGACGTGGTGTTCGTCGGCTACGGCGTCAACGCGCCCGAACGCGGGTGGAACGACTATGCCGGGATCGACGTGCACGGCAAGACCGTGATCATCCTGGTCAACGATCCCGATTGGCAAGCCAGCGGCAATACCGGGCTCTTCGACGGGCGCGCGATGACCTATTATGGGCGCTGGACCTACAAATATGAGGAAGCCGCGCGGCAGGGCGCGGCGGCGGCGATCATCGTCCACCAGACCGATCCGGCGGCTTATGGCTGGGGCGTGGTGCAATCGTCGTGGACCGGGCCGCAGCAGGAGTTGGACGTCAAGGGCGACCATCTGGACCAGAGCGAGGCGATCGGCTGGATCCAGCTCGCTGCCGCCCAGAAATTGTTCGCCAGCGCCGGCAAGGATTTCGCGTCGCTCGAACAGGCCGCCGGGCAAAAGGGCTTCAGAGCGGTGCCGTTGGGGCTGAAGGCGTCGGTTTCGTTCGACAATGCGATCGCGCGGGAAACGTCGCACAATGTCATCGGCATTCTGCCCGGAACGAAGCGGCCCGACGAAACGGTGTTCTACACGGCGCATTGGGATCACCTCGGGCATTGCGATCCGGTCGATGGCGACGGCATCTGCAATGGCGCGCGCGACAATGCCAGCGGCGTCGCCGGCTTGGTCGCGCTGGCCGAAGCGCAGGCCAAGGCCGGGCCCGCCGCCCGCACAATGGCGTTCATGTCGGTGACGGCCGAGGAAGCGGGCCTGCTCGGCTCGGCCTATTATGCCGAACATCCGATCTTCCCGCTCGCCAAGATGGTCGGCGGGGTCAATATGGACGTGCTCAACACCGACGGCGCGACGAAGGATTTCGTCGTCACCGGCTATGGCAAGTTCGCTCTCGACGATCTCGTCAAGCCGCTGGCGGCGGCGCAAGGCCGCGTCGTCGAGCCCGAACCAAATCCCGAGCGCGGCGGCTATTTCCGGTCCGATCATTTCAGCTTCGCCAAATTGGGCGTGCCGATGCTCGACGGCGGCAGCGGCGAGACGCTGGTGAAGGGCGGCGCGGCCGCCGGCCACGCCGCGACGCTGGCTTATATCGAGCATCGCTATCACAAGCCGCAAGACGAATATGACCCCAATTGGGATTGGTCCGGCGCGGTGCAGGATTTGACGCTCTACTACCGGCTGGGCCGCGAACTCGCCGATGGCGATGCCTGGCCGAACTGGTATCAAGGCGCCGAATTCCGCGCGATTCGAGACAAGAGCCGCGCGGGCGCCACGCCAAGCCAGTAAATGAGTTCAACGCCATGACCAGGCTGATCCAGCCACCCGAATGGGCGCATCACAAGGCGGTATGGATTGGCTTTCCGAGCCATCCCGAACTGTGGGCGGAGGATATCGAGCCGGCGCGCGACGAAGTCACCGCGTTCGCCGCCGCCGTCCATGCCGGCGGGCGCGGCGAGCGCGTGATCCTGGTCGCCGCCGACGAAGAAGGCGGCGACGCCGCGCGCAAGCTCGCGCCGTTCGCCGAGGTGACGATCGAGCCGTTCGGCGACATCTGGCTGCGCGACACTGCGCCGATCATCGTCTCCCGCCACAAAGCGCGCAATTTCCGCTTCAACGGCTGGGGCGGCAAATACGATCTGCCGGGCGACGACGATATCGGGTTGCGACTGGCCAGGACCCGGGGCTTCGAGGTCGAGGATTGCGACTGGATTCTCGAGGGCGGCGCGATCGACGGCGACGGCGCCGGGCTGGTCGTGACGACCGAGCAATGCCTGCTCAACCGCAATCGCAATTCGTGGCTGAGCCGCGAGGACATCGAACAGCGATTGCACGACGATCTCGGCTTCTCCCGCGTGCTGTGGCTCGGCGACGGGCTGATCAACGACCATACCGACGGCCATGTCGACAATCTCGCGCGGTTCGTCGGCGAGGGGCGGCTGGCGATCCCCGAGGCAACGGACAACGATCCCAACTGGCAGGTCTATCAACGCGCCGCCGCGCGGGCGCAGACGTTCGGCGAAGACGTAGAGCTGGTCCGGCTGCCGTCGCCCGGGCGGATCCTGCACGACGAGGAAATCGTGCCGGCGAGCTATATGAACTTCTACATCGGCAACGCCGCTGTGATCGTACCGCAATATGGCGCGCCCAACGACGACGCCGCGGTCGACGCGCTTGCGGCGCTGTTTCCCGGCCGGCAGGCGATCGGGCTGCGCGCGGATCATATCCTTACCGGCGGCGGCAGCTTCCACTGTATCAGCCAGCAGATTCCGGGCTGAGCGCCGTGCTGGCGTTCGTCATCCGATCGTTGCTGTCGGGCGTGATCGTCGCTGCGATTTCGACAATCGCCAGGCGCTATCCGGCGGCCGGCGCCCTGGTCGCCTCGTTGCCCTTGGTGTCGATCCTCGGCATGATCTGGCTGTGGCACGATCGGCCCGACGCCGCCAACATGGCCGCCCATGCCGAAGCGACCTTCTGGTATGTGCTGCCCTCGCTGCCGATGTTCCTTCTGATCCCGGCGTTGCTGCGGCGCGGCGTGGATTTCGGGCCGGCGCTTGCCGCCGGTTGCGGGCTGACGATTGCGGCCTATCTGCTGACCATCGCCATCGCCGCGCGATTCGGCGTCCATCTTTAACGGATCAGCCATGACCGAGATCACCGTCGCTGCGTTGCAGCTCGCTTTTACGTCGGACACCGCCGGCAACATCGCGCGCGTCGCAGAGCGCGTGCGCGAGGCAGCGGCGGCAGGCGCGCAGGTCGTGCTGCCGCCGGAATTGTTCGAGAGCGAATATTTCTGCCGGGTGGAGGACGAGGGGCTGTTCGCCACCGCGCGGCCGACTGCGGCGCATCCGTCGGTGAAGGCGATGCAGCTGCTCGCCGACGAGTTGGGCATCTGGATACCGACCAGCTTCTTCGAGGCAGACGGACCGCATCATTACAACAGCCTGGCGATGATCGCGCCGGGCGGACGGATCGCCGGTGTCTATCGCAAGAGCCACATCCCCGACGGGCCGGGGTATGAGGAGAAATTCTATTTCCGCCCCGGCAACACCGGCTTCAAGGTGTGGGACGGCCCCGGCGCGACGCTGGGCGTCGGCGTGTGCTGGGATCAATGGTATCCCGAAACGGCGCGCGCGATGATGCTGATGGGCGCCGAAATGCTGTTCTACCCGACCGCGATCGGCAGCGAGCCGCACGACACCAGCCTCGATACCGCAAGGCTGTGGCGGCGGGCGATGATCGGCCATGCGGTCTCGAACGTCGTGCCGATCGTCGCCGCCAACCGCGTCGGCACCGAACACGGCCAGACCTTCTACGGCACCAGCTTCATCGCCGACGAGCGCGGCGACATCCTGGCCGAACTGGGCCGCGAAGACGAAGGCGTGATCACCGCGACGATCGATCTCGATCGCGTCAAACGTCACCGCGCCGCCTTCGGCTTCTTCCGCGATCGCCGGCCCGAGCTTTACGGGCGGCTGACGCAGGATATTTGACGGCGCGTGCGGATCGCAGACCAGCGTTATTCGCTGATCTCCTGCCGCATTTCGAGCGCCCTTTCGAACACGGCCTCGAACATCTCGGGCGTCAGCCGGCGGGTGTTCGTGTTGTAGCGCGAGCAGTGATAGCTATCGATCAGCACCTCGCCGCCGGGCATGCGGTGTTCCGCCAGATGGCCGAACTTCGCCTTGGGCAGCCGCCCGCCGAGCACCTTGACCGCCGACTGATGCGCGATCTGGCCGAGCGCCACGAACACGCGGGCGTTGGGCAGCACCGCCGCCTGACCGGCGAGAAACGGCCGGCAGGTGCGGATTTCCTCGGGCGTCGGCTTGTTCTGCGGCGGCAGGCATTTCACCGCGTTGATGACGATCGCGCCGGTTAGGCGCAGGTCGTCTTCGGGAGTCGCTTCATAGGTGCCCTCGCTGAGACCGAACTTGGCGAGCGTGGCGAACAGCAGGTCGCCGGCGTAATCGCCGGTGAACGGCCGGCCGGTGCGATTGGCACCGTGCTTGCCGGGCGCGAGGCCGACGATCGCGAGCCACGCATTGGGATCGCCGAACGCATTGACCGGGGCGTTCCACCAATCGGGGTATTCGGCGCGGAGTTCCTCGCGGAAAGCGACCAGCCGCGGGCAAAGCGGGCAATCGTGCGGGGGTTCGGTTTCGGGGATCGGGCTTGGCGCGAACATGCCGCCTCGATAGGCAGTTAAGGGTGCCTGCGACAACCCTTCCCTATCGCTACGCGATCGCAATCGGATCGAATCGGCCCGGCCGGCACGGCCCGCCGGCACGCGAGGTGGCGGCGGCGATCGACGCGCTGGGCGGCGTGATCGCCGTGTCGTCGATCATCGGCAGCGCGCCGCTCGGCCCGTCATCGCGGCGCTTCGCCAACGCGGCATGCTTGATCGAGACCGCCGAATCGCCGCCGGCGCTGCTTGCGCGACTGAAGACCATCGAGCGCGATTTCGGGAGGCGAGGCGGGCGGCGCTGGGGGGCGCGGGTGATCGATCTCGACATCATCCTGTGGTCCGGCGGAAGCTGGTCGAGCGCGACGCTGACGATCCCGCACCCCGCGTTCAGAACACGCGATTTCGTGCTGCGACCGCTGGCGACGATCGCCGGCGACTGGCGCGATCCGATCACCGGGCAGACGGTGCGCCACCTCGCGGCGGTTGACCGGCGGCGCGTGCGCCAATAGGGCCGGGCGCGGTCGGCGGTGAGGGCCCGTAGCTCAGTTGGTAGAGCAACGGACTTTTAATCTGTAGGTCTCGGGTTCGAGTCCCGACGGGCCCACCACGATCCTTCCGTTCAAGCGTGCAGCGGCGACGGTTTTTCGTCGCTCACCGGCAACAACGTGTCCATCCGCTCGCGCACGCGCCGCTCGTAATCGGCGAGACTCTGCGAGCGCGGGCGAGTCGCGGCGAGATCGGTGATCACCGCTTCCTTGATGCGATTGACCGCATCGGCGCCGAGCACATCGGCGTCGAGCAATTCCTTGAGCAGCTGAAACAAGCCGATCGCCGCGCCCGACGCGCGGATGCCGATCGCTTCGAGATTGGCGTGGATACGCTCCTGTTCGTTCTGCATGGTTCCTCTCCCCTGCTTGACCGCCGCACCCTAACGTCCGCCGACCCCCGGTTGCAATGTTGGAAAATGTTCTATCTATGTTCCGGCCTTCGATCAGGAGGACAAGAACAATGGGTGGTTTGACCGATCTCATCTGGGCCGCGCCGGCGCTGGCGCTGGCCGGCTGCACGCCAGCGGCGACGGGCGGCGCGGCAAGCAATGGCGACATGGCGGCGGTGGCCGAACAGGTCGCGCTGAAAAGCACGACCGCGCTGTCGCTCGCCGAACTCGCCTATAACAGCGGCGCGGCAACGGCGACCGCGGCGCTCGACTCGGGCGCGCTCACCAAGACGCAGGATCAGGCGCTGGGCGACGCCGTTCAGCGCGCGCGAAGCTACCGCGATCAGGCGCGCGGGCTGATCGCGTCGGGCGGTGACGCCTCGGCGACTATCGAGGCGCTCGATCGCGCGCTAACCGACATCAACACGCTAACCGGCAACTGAGGAGAGCATCATGGGCGTTTCCGCATCCGACATCCTGACCGACGTGGATCTGGCGATCGATCTGATCGGCAAGCTCGTCGCCAATATTGCCGACGCGAAGGCGGTGCTGTCGACCGATCAGCTGAGCGAGGCCAAGGCGCGGCTGACCGCGATCCAGCAGCAAGGCGCCGTGCTCGACAAGGCGTTCGACGCGGCGTTGGCGAACGCGGTGGCGGGATGAGATGGTCTTCCCTTCCTGTGCGGGAGGGAAGAGCTTTATCAGTGGCCCACGATCCGACTATCAACACGGCGATGAACGACCTTCCCATTCCCGACGCCGAAGGGCCCGATGCCCCGGGCGAAGTATCCCAGGCGGTGCGTCATCCGCCGTGGCTGATGGCGGCGGGCGGCGCGGTGGCGCTGGCGGTGCTGCTGCTCGTCGTGCTCGGGGCGACGATCGCTCGCGGGCATCAGTTCGAGTTCGATCGTGCGATCCTGCTGGCGATGCGGCGGAATGGCATGCCGACCGGCCCCGCGTGGGTGGCAAAGGCGATGATCGACATCACCGCGCTTGGCGGCGTGACGGTGCTGGTGCTGCTCGTCACTGTCGTCACAGGGTTGCTCGCGACGCTGCGGCTGTGGGTGACGGCGGGGCTGGTGCTAGCGGCGACGATCAGCGGCTCGATCGCGGTCGATCTGGTCAAGCAGACGGTCGGGCGCGTCCGGCCGCAGGTGATCGATCACCTCGTGCAGATTTCGTCGGCGAGCTTCCCGAGCGGGCATTCGGCAAACAGCGCGATCGTCTATTTGACGATGGCGACGCTGCTGACGCAGATCATCGAGCGCGCCGCGACGCGCTGGTATGTCGTGATCGTCGCGGTGCTGCTGGTGACGGCGATCGGCTGCAGCCGCGTCTATCTCGGCGTGCATTGGCCGAGCGACGTGCTCGCCGGCTGGAGTTTCGGGACGTTGTGGGCGCTGGCGTGGTGGGCGATCGGCGCCCGTGTCCGGCTAGCCCGCGCGGGCGAGTAACGCCTGCGCCGCCTTGAGGTGCGGCGCGTCGATCATTGTACCGTCGAGATTGAGCACGCCCGCGCCCGGGTTCGCCGCGAACGCATCGACCACGCGGCGGGCCTGGTCGATCTCCTCGTCCGAGGGTGTGAAAGCCTGGTTGATCACCGGCACCTGCGCGGGGTGGATCGCCATCATGCCGGTAAAGCCGTCACGCCGCCCGCGCGCGGCATAAACGGCGAGCCCGTCCAAATCGCGGAAATCGGGATAGACCGTCTCGATCGCCGGCACGCCCGCGGCATGCGCGCCGAACAGCGTCAGCGACCGTGCGAGCTGATACGGTGCGGTGTAGCTGCCATCCGCTTCACGCGACGTCGCCGCGCCGATCGCGGCGGGCAGGTCTTCGGCGCCCCAGGTCAGCCCGGCGAGCCGATCGGTGACGCCGGCGTAGCTGCCGAGTGCGAAGATCGCCGCCGGCGTTTCGGTCGCGACGGGCAGAATTTTCGCCCCACCCGATAGCCGCGCGAGCGCGGCGAGCGACGCGCCCCCCTCCGCCTTGGGCAGCACGATCCCGTCGGGCGCATGGGGCAACACGGCAGAGAGGTCGTCATCGATCAGACCGCCGCCGAGCGGATTGACGCGGACGAAGAGCGTCACCGCCCGATCACGCTGAAGAAACGCCGCGACCGCGGCGCGCGCGGCGGGCTTGGCGGCGGGCGCGACGGCGTCCTCGAGATCGAGAATCAGCGCATCGGCGCCGGAACCGAGCGCTTTTTCCATCCGATCGGGACGATCGCCGGGGACGAACAACAGGGAACGCAGGCGGGGCATCATCGTCTCCTCGGCTCGACTTGCGGCGATCCATCAGGCCGTTCGTGCCAAGCGTATCGAAGCCGCCTTGTCATCTGATCGTCGCAGAACGAACGATCCTCGACAGCCTCAGGACGAACGGCACTTGTATCGGCTCCCCGGCTAACCGCCGCGGCAGAAATGTGCAACGGAACCAACAAATGCTCTTGATACATTATACCATTACACATATTGCGCTGCACCAAGCTTGGGTCGCAGGGAGCGCGCGCATGACATTTCGGTTGGTTCTTCTCGGTGGTTCGGCGCTCTTCGCGGCGCGGCCCGCGCTGGCGCAGGACGCGCCATCCGCTTCGACCGCGCCAGCGTCCGCCCCGTCGGCGACCGGCAAGGACATCGTCGTCACCGGGCATCTCGACGCCGCGCGCGCTTCGATCCAGCCGAGCCTCGGCGCGACGACCTATTCGATCAGCAACGAGACGATCCAGGAACTGCCCGGCGGCGACAATCAGCAGCTCAACCAGATCCTGCTCCAGCTTCCCGGCGTGGTGCAGGACGGCTTCGGCCAGTTCCACGTCCGCGACGATCACAACAATCTGCAATATCGGATCAACGGCACGATCCTGCCCGAGGGCGTCGCGGTATTCGGCCAGACGCTGTCGCCCCGGCTCGTCGAGCAGTTCGATCTGCGCACCGGCGCGCTGCCCGCGCAATACGGGCTGCGCACCGCCGGCATCATCGACATCACCACCAAGAACAGCTTCGACAATAGCGGGGAAGTGTCGCTGTATGGCGGCAGCCACGACACGATCGAGCCGAGCTTCGATTATGGCGGATCGAGCGGCGACACCAATTATTTCGTGACCGGCAGCTATCGCCACAACGATCTCGGCATCGAAGCGGTCGATCCGGGCCATGATGCGATCCACGACAAGACCGATCAATATCAGGCGTTCGGCTATGTCGATCACACGCTGGATGACGACAACCGCGTATCGCTGATCGGCGGCTATTCGGACCAGACGTTCCAGATTCCCAATCCGCGCGGGCTGCATCCCGATAGCGGCTACAATGTCGGCGGCGTGACGGATTTCCTGAGCAACGATCTCGACGAGCGCCAGCACGAGCGCACCGCGTTCGGCATCGCCAGCTTCCTGCACGACGCCGGGCCGCTCACCCTCCAGGCCTCGCTGTTCGCGCGTTATTCGTCGCTGCGCTACACGCCCGACGTGCCCGGCGAATTGCTGTTCAACGGCATTGCGCAAAGCGCCGACAAAAAGGATTTCACCGCCGGCGGACAGATCGACGCGGCGTACCGGGTCAGTTCGACGCACACGATACGCGGCGGCGTTTCGATCACGCGTGATCGCAGCAACAGCCAGACCACCAGCCACGTCTTCCCCGGCAGCTATGACGAGGCTGGGGATTTCACCCAGGGCGGCCAGCCGATCATCATCGATGACGATTACGCCAAGAGCGAATGGACCTATTCGGCTTATCTGCAAGACGAGTGGAAGCCGTTCGCGCCGCTGACGATCAATTTCGGCGGGCGGTTCGATCATTATGACGGCTTTCGCGCCGAATCGCAGTTCAGCCCGCGCGTCAATGCGGTGCTGACGCCGTCATCGGGGCTGACGCTGCACGCCGGCTACGCGCGCTATTTCTCGCCCGCGCCATTCGCCAACGTGGCGGGAACGAGCATCGTCAAGTTCCGCGGCACCAGCGCGCAAGCGCCCGGCGACGACGGCGTCTCACCGCTTGGCCCGATCTCGACGGTGCCGTTTGCCGAACGGCAGGATTATTTCGACATCGGCGCGCAGCAGAGGATCGGCGCGCTGACGCTCGGCCTGGACGCCTATCACCGTCGCTCGAAGAATCTGATCGACGAGGGCCAGTTCGGCGCGCCGATCATCCTCACGCCGTTCAATTATCGCCGCGGCAGGATCGATGGCGTGGAGGGCAGCGCGTCGTATCAGCGCGGCGCCTGGCTGGTTTACGGCAACATCGCTTACGCCAAGGCGCAGGGAGAAGACATCGATTCGGGACAGTTCAATTTCGATCCCAGCGATCTCGCCTATATCGCGAACCATTACATCTACCTCGACCACGATCAAACCTGGACGGCATCGGCCGGCGCGTCCTATCGTTTCGCTGAGGGCAGCAAGCTGGGCGCGACGATGATCTACGGATCGGGACTGCGCACCGATGGCGATGTGCCCAATGGCGGCAAGCTCTCGCCCTACGCCACGTTCAACCTCACCGCGAGCCACAGCTTCGCCGGCCCCGGGATCGACGTGCGGGTCGATGTCGTCAACGTGCTCGATCATTCCTACGAGATTCGCGACGGATCGGGCGTCGGCGTCGGCGCGCCCGAATATGGCGCGCGGCGCGGCGTGTTCTTCGGCGTGACCAAGGATTTTTAGAGGATTCATCTTCCCCGGCGAAAGCCGGGGTCCAGCTACGGAACGGTCGCGATCGAGCGTAACGCGATCTGACAAGCGCGATCCCAACTGGGCCCCGGCCTTCGCCGGGGAAGGAAATCTTAGCTGGCCCGCTCCGCCAATGTCCGCTCCCACGCCAGCGCATCGCGGACTATGAGGTCGAGGTCGTCGCGCTGCGGCCGCCACGGCAGCGTGGCGAGGATGCGGCTGTTGTCGGCGACCAGCGCGTCGGGATCGCCGGCGCGCCGCCCCTCCATCTTGCGCTCGACCGTCATGTTGGTCACGCGATCGACCGCGTCGAGCACCTCGATCACCGAATAGCCGCGGCCATAACCGGCGTTCATCGTCAGGCTGCGCGCGGGCGCGGCGATCAGCGCGTCGAGCGCATCGACATGCGCGGCGGCGAGATCGCTGACGTGGATGTAATCGCGCACCCCCGTGCCGTCGGGCGTGGCGAAATCGGTCCCGAACACCGAGACGTGATCGCGCTTGCCGGTCGCCGCTTCCACCGCGACCTTGATGAGATGCGTCGCGCCAGCGGTCGATTGGCCCGAACGCCCTTGCGGATCGGCGCCGGCGACATTGAAATAGCGCAGCGCGCAGTAATTGATCGGGTGCGCGGCGGCGGTGTCGCGCAGCATGAATTCGGTCATCAGCTTGGACATGCCATAGGGATTGATCGGCAGTTTCGGGCTGTCCTCGGCCACCGGCACGACGTCGGGAATGCCATAGGTCGCCGCGGTCGAAGAGAAGATGAAATGCTTCACCCCCGCCGCCACCGCGCTTTCGATCAGCGATCGGCTCGCGGCGGTGTTGTTGCGATAATATTTGAGCGGATCGCTGACCGATTCGGGCACCACCACCGATCCCGCGAAGTGCATCACCGCGATCACATTGTGCTGGCGCATGACATCGCGGACGCGTGCATCCTCGACCGCCATCTCGACCAGCGTGGCGCGATGATCGACCGCCCAGGCGAAGCCGGTGACGAGGTTGTCGATCACCACCACGTCCCAGCCGGCGTCGAGCAGCGCCAGCACGGCATGGCTGCCGATATAGCCGGCGCCGCCGGTCACCATCACGCTGCCCTTGGCCATCGTCTTCCTTTCATCACGCCGCACCCTATCTAGAGGCCAAACAAAAAGGAGCGAACTATGGCAAGCGAAACCGCAATTCTGGCGGGCGGCTGCTTCTGGTGCACCGAGGCGGTGTTCAACGACGTGATCGGCGTGAGCAAGGTCGAGAGCGGCTACATCGGCGGATCGCAGGACAATCCGACCTATAAGCAAGTCTGCGGCGGCAATACCGGCCATGCCGAGGCGATCCGCATTACTTACGATCCCGATCAACTGCGCTACGGCGATCTGCTCGACATCTTCTTCGCGACGCACGATCCGACGCAGCTCAACCGCCAGGGCAATGACGTTGGCACGCAATATCGCTCGGCGATCTTCCCGCAGAATCAGTTGCACCATCACGCCGCGCTGGCCGCGATCGAGCGCAACCAGGCGAATTGGCCGGCGCCGATCGTGACGTCGATCGAAACCGACGATAAATGGTGGCCGGCCGAGGATTATCACCAGGAATATTGGGACGGCGAAGGGAAGCGGAATCCCTATTGCCTCGCGATCATTCCGCCGAAGCTGCAGAAGCTCCGCAAGAGCTTTGCAGCACGGTCGAAGGCCGAGACGGCGACAGCCTAACGACCGTTCCGTGCTGGGCCTGTCGAAGCACGACTGCCGCGCCTCGCCCTTCGACAAGCTCAGGGCGAACGGTGGTTCAGCGATGCGCCGCGCGGCGCAGACGATCGTTGATCGCCGCGCCGATTCCGGTTTCGGGGATCGACGCGACGGCTATGCGGGGCTTGGGCGATGCATCGGCGCGGTGGAGCGCGGCGAAGAGGCTGGCGGCGGCTTCGGTGAGGTTTCCGATGTGGGACAGGGTTTCGTCGCCGGTGATCGCCCCGAAACCGATGAGCCATTCGTCGTCGGCCGCATTAGTAGCATTCAGCCGCAGCGGCTTCGACGGCGCGTAGTGACTGGCGAGCTGGCCAGGTGCCGTCACCTTCTTGTCCCCCGGCGAAGGCCGGGGCCCAGTCGCGGGCCGGTCCGATACTGGACCCCGGCCTTCGCCGGGGAACATGAGGATTTGCTCGGCCGTAATCGGGCCGGGGCGTAGGACTTCGCCATCCTTTATGATCGTCGATTCCAGCCCCGCACTCGTCGGGCCGTCGTCGATCACCAGCGCGATCCGCCCCCCCAGGGTACCAATGACATGGTCCGCGCAGGTCGGGCTGATGCCGTTGCTCGCATTCGCCGAGGGCGCGGCGAGCGGCTTGCCGGTCGCGGCGAGCAGCGCGCGCATCGCGCGGTGGGCGGGGACGCGGAGCGCGATCGTGTCGAGGCCGGCGGTCACCAGCGACGCGATGCCGGCGTTGCGGCGGAGCGGCAGCACCAGCGTCAGCGGTCCCGGCCAGAAGGCTTCGGCAAGCGCCCGCGCCTGATCGTCGAAAACGGCGATCCGCTCGGCCGCGGCCACATCCAGCACATGGACGATCAGCGGGTTGAAGCTCGGCCGGCCCTTGGCCTCGTAGATCCGCGCGACTGCCGCCGACTCGGTCGCATCGGCGGCGAGGCCGTAGACGGTTTCGGTCGGCACCGCGACCGGCTCGCCGGCCGCGATCAGCGCCGCGGCTTCGGCGATCGCGGCGTCGCCGTAGCGTAAGGTGCGGGTCGCGCGCGGAGGGTTTGGAGCCGTCACCGGCGCGGGGTATAGCGCGCGCCATCCCAGGACAAGAGAGGACGCCATGCCCTTCGCCCCCGCCACCACCGACCAGCGTTTCGTGCTCGATCATATCGCCGACGTGTCGCATCTTTCCGAGGCCGCGACCGCCGATATGGTCGATGCCGTGCTCGAAGGCGTCGGCCAGCTCGCCGCGGGCGAATGGGCGCCGCTCAACCGCATCGGCGACACCGTCGGCGCGCGCTGGACCGATCAGGGCGTGGTGATGCCCGAGGGCTTTGCCGCCGCCTACAAGGCCTATGTCGAGGGCGGCTGGGGCACGATCGGCGTGCCCGAAGCCTGGGGCGGACAGGCGCTGCCGTTCGTCATCCAGACCGCGGTGCTCGATACTTTGGGCGCGGCCAACATGAGCCTCGCGCTCGCGCCGACGCTGACGGTCGGTGCGATCGAGGCGCTGACGCATCATGGCTCGCCCGAACAGCAACGCCTCTATCTGCCGCATCTCGCGACCGGCGCCTGGACCGGCACGATGAACCTCACCGAGCCGCAGGCCGGCTCCGACGTCGGCGCATTGAAGACCAAGGCGACGCCGCGCGGCGACGGCACCTTCTCGATCACCGGCACCAAAATCTACATCTCGTTCGGCGATCACGACATGGCCGAGAACATCGTCCACCTCGTGCTCGCGCGCACCCCCGATGCGCCGGCGGGGACGCGTGGCATTTCGCTTTTCCTCGTGCCCAAATATCGGCTTGATGCCGCGGGCAATCCGGGCGAGGTCAACGACGTCCGCGTCGTTTCGATCGAGCATAAGATGGGGCTGCACGGATCGCCGACCTGCGTGCTGTCGTTCGGCGACAATGGGGAGTGCATCGGCGAGCTGATCGGCGCCGAATTCGGCGGCATCCGCGCGATGTTCACGATGATGAATAATGCGCGGCTCAATGTCGGGCTGCAGGGCGTGCAGATCGCCGAAGCTGCGACGCAGGCGGCCATCGCTTATGCCCGCGAACGCATCCAGGGCGAGCGCGGCGGCCAGCCGGCGGCGATCGTCGAGCATCCCGATGTGCGGCGGATGCTGATGCGGATGAAGGCGCAGACGCAGGCGGCGCGTGGATTGGTCTATTACGCCGCATCGCAGGTCGATCGCGCGAAGCTGGGCGAGGCGGGCGCGCAGGAGCGGCTCGATTTGCTCACGCCGCTGGCCAAGGCACATGGCACCGATCTCGGCTGCGAAGTCGCCAGCCTCGGCGTGCAGGTGTTCGGCGGGATGGGTTACATCGAGGAGACCGGCGTCGCACAGTATTTCCGCGATGCGCGGATCACGCCGATCTACGAGGGCACCAACGGCATTCAGGCGGCCGATCTGGTCGGGCGCAAGCTCGGGCTCGATAATGGCGGGGTGCTCGCCAACCTGATCGCCGATATGCGCGGCGAGGCGGAGGGCGAAGGGCTGCGTGGGTTGATCGACGCGTGCGAGGGCGTTGCGCGGCGGCTGTTGGGCGCCGATGCCGATGACCGGCTGGCGGCGAGCACGCCGTTCCTGACGATGCTCTCGGTCGCGGTGTGCGGCTGGCTGATGGAGAAACAGGCGCGCGCGGCGGGGGATGACGATTTCGGCAAGGCGAAACGCGCGGTGGCGCGGTTCTATGTCGAGCAGATCGTGCCCGAGGCGCTGGGGTTGCAGGCGGCGGCCAACGCGGGTGCCGAAATGCTCTATACGCTCGATGCCGAGGCGCTGGCGGGCTGATGTTCGATCTCGACGGCTATCTCGCCCGCATCCGTCTGCCCGCGCGCCCGACGGTCGACAGCTACGGCCTCGCGGCGGTGCAGCGCGCCCACCGGCTCGCCATCCCGTTCGAAAATCTCGACGTCAGGCTCGGACGTGGAATCGCGATCGACAGCGCGCCGGTATTCGCCAAGCTGGTGACGGCGAAGCGTGGCGGCTATTGCTTCGAGCAGAACCGGCTGTTTGCCGACGCGCTGGGTGCGCTGGGATTTCAGGTGCGCCCGTTGCTCGCGCGCGTGTGGCTCGGCGCCAGCGATACGCCGCCGTTGACGCACACGCTCTCGCTGGTGACGATCGACGGCCAGGACTGGATCGCCGACGCCGGCTTCGGCGGGGGTTACGCGCCCGCGATGCCGCTGATCGACGGCGCGGAAGCCGATGCGCCCGACGGCGCGCGGTTCCGGCTGCGCGAGGACCGCGCGCTGGGCTGGCTGCTCGAGCGCGAGGGCAGCGCCGCGACCACCGACGGCCGTGGTCGCGGCGCCGGCTTCCAGCCGCAATTCAGCTTCACGCTGGCCGAGGTCGCGCCGGCCGATCTCGAGATGGGCAATCACTGGACATCGACACGCCCCGGCACCCGCTTCCTCGATCTCGTGGTGGTCAGCATCGTGCTGCCCGCGGGTTTCGCCA
Organism: Sphingomonas koreensis; assembly: GCA_006438735.1. GTDB lineage: Bacteria > Pseudomonadota > Alphaproteobacteria > Sphingomonadales > Sphingomonadaceae > Sphingomonas > Sphingomonas koreensis_A. Next base: position 162,833 of record RCZF01000003.1, read on the forward strand.
GCCTGACCAACCGCGACTATCGGCGCAGCACATCGAGCGACGACGTCAGCGCGGTGATCGACGATCCGCGCGTTTATCGGCTGCGGTTGAGCATGATGTTCGGGATCGATCTGTCAGCGGAGGAAATCGCCGCGCTGGGACTTTTCTAGCGTCGGGCGCGACCAAGCGTTCTCCTCCCTTGCAAGGGCAAATGGCGCATAGCGTCGGAGGGGTATTTTGTTATCGAGAGGGAAATACCCCTCCGTCAGCGCTGCGCGCTGCCACCTCCCCTTGCAGGGGAGGATTGACCTACGCCCCTTCGCGTTCCAGCAGCGTGCCGGCATCGAGGCCGAGCAGGTCGATGTGCGCCTTTACGCGCGGCCAGACGGTGGTGACGAACGAATCGCGCTCGGCGACGCGCAGGCGCTCGACCGCGCCGGGCAGGACGAACATGCCGACGCCGCGGCGGACCTCGACGTAATCGTCATCCTGGAAGCTTTGATAGGCTTTGGCGACGGTCAGCGGGTTGGCGCCGTGCTCGGCGGCGAAGGCGCGGACCGAGGGGAGCTGATCGCCGGCGCGGTAATCGCCGCGCAGGATCGCCTCGGCGATGATCGCGCGGAGCCGGAGATAGACCGGGCCATCGTCGCTGTTGAATACCGTCATGCTGCTTTAATACACCAACGGCCCAGCGAGTCGAGCACCATTATGGCCAATAGCGCACGACCTGCGCCGGATCGGGACGCGGCCGTTCGCTCATGTCGTTGCCGGGCGTGCCGAGGAACAGGAAACCGGCGATCCGGTCCGGAGCGGCGCCGAACGTGTCGCGGACCCTGTCCGAATACGCCGCCCAGCCGGTCAGCCAGCCGCCGGCAAAGCCCAGCGCGTGCGCGGCGTGGAGCAGGTTCATGCACGCGGCGCCGGCGGAGAGCTGTTGCTCCCAAAGCGGAATCGGGCTGTCGGGCCGCGGCGACGACAGCGCCACGACCAGTGTCGGCGCCTGATGGGCAAATTGCTCGACCGCCCTGAGATCGGCATCCCGCGTATCAGGCCGATCGGCCAGAAACGCTTCGCGCAGCAGCGCGGCAAAGGCGTCGCGATCATCGATCGCCACGAAACGCCACGGCGCGAGCTTGCCGTGATCGGGGGTGCGCGCGGCGATTTCGAGGATGGCGTCGAGCGCGGCGGCATCGGGACCGGGCGCGACGAGATCGCGCGGCTTGCCCGAGCGGCGGGTGGCGAGTGCGGTGAGCGGGGTGGAGAGATCGTTGAACATGGCTCGTCAGTTAGGGACGGTCGTTCGGGATCGAAAGCCCATGTCTGCTCCGGCGTCACCCCGGACTCGTTCCGGGGTCCACCGCGCCTCGGGCGCCAGCGCTTGGGGAGGGTTGGATGCCGGACCAAGTCCGGCATGACTGCTGAGTAAGACGCGCCGCCTTGCGGGATTTACACGCAGCCGGTTGCCGCTAGGGTGCCCGCCATATCGCCGCGTTCGACGGCGCACGAAACCTCAGGGAGTGTTTGCATGGTAGAGACGCCGACGGCCGACAGCCCGGCCGAGCCGGACATCAGCCACGTCAATCCGGTCGCCGAAAGCACCTGGATGGGCCATCCGAAGCAGCTCGCGCGGCTGTTTTCGATCGAGATGTGGGAGCGGTTCGGCTTCTACGGCATGCGCGCCTTGCTCGTGCTGTATCTGGTCAAGCATTTCCTGCTCGCCGATCATCAGGCGAGCGGCATCGTCGGCGGGTATCTCAGCCTCGTTTATCTGACGCCTGTGATCGGCGGCTGGCTTGCCGATCATTATCTCGGATCGAAGCGATCGGTGAAATGGGGCGCGATCGTGATGGCGGTCGGCTATTTCATGCTGTGCTTCGGCGGCCAGACGGCCAAGCCCTATGCGACGATCGACGGCCAGCGCTACGACGTCAGCGTCGAGCAGACCGGATCGGTGCTCGATACCGGCGACGCGCCGCAATATGTGACGGTGGGTGGCCAGCGGCTGTCGATCCACGGCCAGCCCGACGGATCGATCCAGTTGGTTGGCGATAACGGGCAAGTCGCGCAGACCGTCGCCAAGGAATCGTTCTCGCCGGGGGCCGAGCGATCGCCCTTCTATCTCTCGCTGATGCTCGTCGCGCTGAGCCTGGTGGTGATCGGCAACGGCTTCTTCAAACCCAATATCTCGACGATCGTCGGCAATCTCTATGCGCCGGGGGACAGGCGGCGCGACTCCGGCTTCACGATCTTTTACTGGGGCATCAACATCGGCTCGATCGGCGGGCAGGTGGCGTGCCCGTTCTTCGTCGATTGGTTCGGCTGGTGGGCAGGGTTCCTGGTGGTCTCGCTCGGCATGCTCGTCGGCTATGCGCTGATCCAGTTCGAGGGCGGCAGGCTTGCCGGCTATGGCGAGCCGCCGGAACGCGCCGGGCCCGATCGCGCGTGGCTGATCTATCTGCTGTCGATCCTGTCGGTGCCGGTGTTCTGGCTGATCTTCCGCAACGTGATGGACGCGCCCGAAGCGGCGGCGGGCAGCGGGCTGTGGGGCTATATCCTGGCGACGCCGTTCCTCGGCAAGGTGCTGTTCGTCACCTTCCTAGCGGCGGTGATCGGCATCCCGGTCTGGTCGTTCAAGGTCGGCAACCGCCAGGAATTCCAGATGATGCTTGCGGCGATCATCCTTGTGGTGTTCAACGTGACCTTCTGGACGCTGTTCGAGCAGGCGGCGTCGTCGCTGACGCTGTTCGCCGATCGCAGCACCACGCTGGAGCTGTTCGGCATTCCGATCTCCGCGCCGCAAACGCAGAATTTCAACCCGATCACGATCGTCGTCTTCGCGCCGATCCTGAGCTGGCTGTGGCTCAAGCTGGCGAAAAAGGGCTGGGAACCCTCGATCCAGGTCAAGTTCGGCATCGCGCTGATCCTGGTGGGCTTGGGCTTCGTGATCCTGGCGCTGTCGGGGAGCACCGCCAATGAGGTGTTCCGCGTCTCGCTATGGTGGCTGGTGCTGACCTATTTCCTCCATTCGATCGCCGAATTGTGCATCTCGCCGGTGGGGCTTTCGATGATCACCAAGCTATCGATCGCACGCGTCGTCGGGATGATGATGGGGGTGTGGTTCCTGTCGATCTCGATCGGCGAATATCTCGCCGGCGCGGCCGCGCAGGCCGCCGCGGTGCAGACCGTCGGCGGACAAGTGACCAACCCAGAGGTGGCGCTGCACACCTATCTCTCGACCTTCATGACCGGCGGCGAGATGACGATGGGCGCGGGCGTGATCCTGCTGGCGATCTCGCCGTGGCTCAAGAAGCTGATGCACGGCGTGAATTGATGTCGCCACGTCCGGCGACATGATACAAGCTCCCCCGGACAAGGCGTTCGGGGGAGCTTTTTTCATGAGCGGAACGGGCATCGTGCTGGCGGCGGTGATCGCCTTCGTCGGTACGCATTTTGTGATGTCGCATCCGTTACGCGGCTCGCTGGTCGGCGCGCTCGGCGAGCGGGGGTTCGCCGGCGTCTATGCGCTGGTGTCGCTGGCGACGCTCGGCTGGGTGGCGCTCGCTTACCGTGCCGCACCGGCGACGCCAATGCTGTGGCCGGTCGGCGACGGGCTCTCGGCGATCGTCACGATCATCATGCTGATCGCCAGCGTGTTGCTGATGGGATCGCTGATCGGCAATCCCGCGCTGCCCGATCCGGGCGGCACGCCGACCATGCCCGAAACGGCGCGCGGCGTTTTCACGATCACGCGGCATCCGATGCTATGGGCCTTCGCCTTGTGGGGGCTATGCCATATCGCGGTCTATCCGATGGCGGCGAACATCATCGTCGCGATTGGGATCGTGGTGCTCTCGCTGATCGGCGCCGCGCTGCAGGATCGCAAGAAGGAGCGGCTGCTCGGCCATGCATGGCGCGGCTGGGAAGCGAAGACGAGCTACCTGCCGTTCGCCGCGATCGCCGCGGGCCGCGCCCGGCTTGGCGGGTTCCGGCCGCACGATTGGGCCGGCGGCCTCGTCATCTGGCTCGCAGCGACCTGGGCGCACATCCCGCTCGCCGGCTGGGCGGCGGGGGTGTGGCGCTGGGTGCTGGGCTAGGCCGTGGATTATTGAACGGAGCGGCTTGTGTTGGGGGAATAGCCGACGCCCCCTCTCTATCGTCTCCTCGGGCTTGATCCGGGGGCCCGCTACCTTTTTCCGGTGCCAGCCGGCGCTTCGCCTTAATGACAGAAGAAGCTGGACCCCGGCTCGAGGCCGGGGTGACGAAGATCAGGTCGGCAAATGGGGGAAGAAGCTGGCCCGCCGCTTCTACCAGTCGGCCCCTTACGCCATCACCCGCCGCCCGCGCGCGACGCTGGCGGTGTGGCCGATCCTGGCGGTGCGCGAGGGTGTCTTGACGGTATCGAGCATCACCCAATCGTTGGCGACGCGATCCGGCGTGATCGTCGTCACCATGTAGCCGCGGCGGCTGGTGTCGCACCATTTCAGCTCGGGGTTCGCGCCGATCAGGCCGGCGGCGACCGTCCTGGGATTGGCCGCGGTATCGTGTTCATAGCCCGGCGAGGTGACGCTATGCCCGGCGAACTCGACGCCGGCGGGCGCGCCGTCCTGGCCGAGATCATAGGCCCAGGCGTTGTGGCTGTCGCCCGATAGCACCACCAACTCGGCGCCCATTGCCTGCGACGCGCGCAGGGACCGCGCGCGGGCGGCGGGATAGCCGCCCCAATTGTCGTAATTGAACGGCAGGCCGACCTTGGCCGCGGCGATGCCGGCCGCGACGTAATTCTTCGCGCCGGCGCTTGGCTTCGGGCCGAGCCAGCCCCCCGCGTCGGCGGGCATGATCGTCTGCCCCATGATCGTGCCGAAGCCGACCACCTGCCAGCGTTGCCCGGCCTTCACCGAGGCGCGCATAGCGTGGAACAGCCAATCTTCCTGCTGCGTGCCCATCATCGTCGCGCCGGGATCCATCCATGGGCCGTCGCGGAACGCCTTCAGCGCGGCGATCGGATCGGCCTGTTTGAACAGCGGCGCGATATCCGGCTGCTGCGTCCGCGCGAGATCGCGGGTCTCGGTGCGGAACAACGTGGCGAGGCTGCCGATGTCATAGGCTTTCCACGGCTCGTCGGAGACCGGCATCCATTCGCGATAGGCCTGGATGCCGGCGTTGCGGCGCGTGCCCCAATCGCCCTCGTCGGGCTGATGATTTTCGGCGCCGCCTTCCCAGCTGTCGTTGGCGGTTTCGTGATCGTCCCACTGGACGATCATCGGCCATAGCGAATGCAGCTTCTGGAGATCGGGATCGGCGCGGTAGCTGGCATAGCGCAGCCGATAATCGGCGAGATGGAGCAACTCGCCGGCCGGCTGCGGCGTCCGCCCGGCGACGGCGTCTTTGGGCGAGGGATAATCGCCCGTCGAATATTCGTAGAGATAGTCGCCGAGATGGATCAGGCAATCGAGATCGTCGCGCGCCGCGGCATGGCCGTAAGCGTTGAAATAGCCGAACGGCATGTTCGAGCAGGAAAACACGCCGGCGCGGAAGCTGGCGGCCATATCGCCCTCGGGCAGCGTCTTGGTGCGGCCGATCGGCGAGAAGCTGCCGTCGGGCGCGACGAAGCGATAATGATAGATGCGGCCGGGTTGGAGATTCTCCACGGTGATCTTGGCGGTGTGATCGCGCCACGGGCCGGTGATCTGCGCGCCGCCGGAAACGACTTTCGCGAAATCAGGCGTCTCGGCGATTTCGGCGCGCAGCTCGACGGCGCCGCCGTCGGCCGGCACGTAGCGCGTCCACAGCAGCATCGAATCGGCCGCCGGCTCACCCGAGGCGACGCCGTGGCTGAAACCGCGCGCCGCCGAGATGGCGAGCGTCTGCGCAAAACCGGGGATGGCGAAGGCGCCCAGGCCGAGCGTTCCGGTGACGAGCAGCGAACGGCGATCGATGACCAACGGCATGGACAGTCTCCCTTTTGTGCGACGCTCGCGCCCTGCGCCCGGGATATGTCCGGTTCGTGACAGGCGGCGACGCCTCGGATAGGAACCTGTCGCATTCCTCGGCCGAACGGAAGCCCATGCGCGATGTCCGCATTTCCGCCTGGTGGGCGTTCGCCGGCCTCGCCGTGCTGCTGGCGCTGCTCGCCTTCGCGCGGCCGCTCGATCATGACGAGAGCCAATATGTCGCCGCCGCGGTGCTCGCGCGAAACGGCATGCCCTACCGTGACTTCGCCTATCTGCAGACCCCGCTCCAGCCGATCCTGTTCGCCCCGCTGACACTGCTGGCCGGGACAGGGAGCTTTCCGGCGCTGCGGCTCGCCAATGCGCTGCTCGGCGCGGTGACGATCGCGCTGACCTATCGCGGCGCGCGGGCGGCGGGCGCTTCGCAGCGCAACGCGGTGGTCGCCGCTGGGCTGTTCGCCGCCTGCGACACTTTTCTGTTCAGCGCCGACGTGGCGCGCAACGACATGCTGCCGGCGGCGCTGTTCGCCGGCGCGGTGGGGCTGCTCGCAATCCGCGCCGAGCCGCGGCTGCCGGCGGCGCGAGCGTTGTCGATCGGGCTGTTGTTGTCGGCGGCGACGGCGGCGAAACTGTCCTACGCCTTCCCCGCGATCGCGATCGGCGGACTGGCGCTGATCGACCGCCGCTACCGGCCGCTATGGCTGGCGCTCGGCGCGCTGCCGCCGGCGCTGCTTGTCGGCTGGACCTGGGCAGAGGCGCCCGCCGCCTTCCTGTTCGAGGTGATTCGTTTCCCCACCAGCGCACCGGCGCAATTCTATGCCACCGGCAATGCGTGGAAGCTGACGCCCTGGGGCCGCGCGATCGACGTCGTCAAATTCCTGGCGCTCGGCCCGGCGCTGCTTGCGCTAGCCGTCATCGTGCGCGATCGCCGCCGGGGCCGCACGCTGCTGATGCTCGATCTGCTGATCGTGGCGGGACTGGCGGCCGCGATCCTGCCGGCGCCGACCTGGCGGCAATATCTGCTGCCGGCGCTGCCGCCGCTGTTCATCCGGCTGGCGCTCGCCTGGCAAGCGACGCCGCCCGGGCGGGCGATGCGGATCGCGACCGTCGTCTTTCTGTGCGCCGGCCTCGCGCCCTCGGCGGTGATGCTGGCTTCCGGCGCAATCCATGGTTTGCCGCTCGCCGAGGCGATCATCCAGGGCCAGGCGCTGCGCGCGACGGCCGATGCGGCGGGGGTGACCGGTGAGATCGCGACGCTGTCGCCGCAATTCGCCATCGCGTCCGGCCGGCCGATTGATCGGCGCTTCGCCGCCGGGCCGTTCTATTTTCGCAGCCATGATTTGATCGACGCCGACCGGGAACGCGCGTTCGGGCTCGTTTCGGCGAACATTTGGCCGGCCTTGTTTGCCGCGCAACCGCCCGCCGCGCTGTTGATCGGCGGCGAAGACCTGTGGACCAGTGGCGATCCCGCGCTCGACCGGACGTTCGCCGGCGTCGCGCCCGGCTGGCGGCGGGTGGCGGTGCCGGGCGGCCGCTTTGCGCTGCTGATCAGGCCGCGCTGAGCAGGCGATCGTCGCCTTTCTGCGCAACGAGCGCGGCGTAATGATCGAGCAGATCGATGGTGTGGGCGCGATCGGTGCGCACCCTCGCGGCGGCGATCCGGGCGGCGCGGCGAAGCAGCAGCTGATCGCGGCGCAGCAGCCGCGCGATCGCCGCCGCCGCCGCCTGCGCGTCGCGTGCGCGGTAAAGCTCGGCGCTGTGGCGATCGGCGATTTCGGCACAGCCGCCCTCGTCGGGCACGATCAACGGCAGGCCGGACGCCATCGCCTCGGCGGCGACCAGCCCGAACGGCTCGGCCTCGGCGCCGTGGATCAGCGCGTCGCAGCTCGCGACGATGCGGGCGAACCGGGCGCGATCGTAAGCCGGGCGGAACGCGCGGATGTGCGGGCTATCGGCGATGCGGCGCTGGATCGCGCGGCGATCGATGCCGTCGCCGAGCAGTATCAAACCGACCGGCAAGCCTGCCCCGGCACGCTCGACCGCGTCGATTACCAGCGGCCAGCGCTTTTCGGGGTGATGGCGCCCGATCCCGAGCAGCAGATGCCCCGAAGGCGGCAGATCGCACTGCGCGAGCAGCCGGGTGCGCAGCGCCTCGTCGCGCAGATCGGGCGAGAAATGCGCGGTCTCGATCCCCAGCGGCATCGCCGCATCGACGCGCACACCACGCCGCACGAGCCGCTTCTGCAACGCCGGGCCGTTGGTGACGACGGTATCGAACGGCGCGAGGAAACGGCTCATGTAGCGGCTGTACCAAGCGAAGGCGCGCTCGATCCGATCGGGCGGGGCGACGCCCTCGAACCAGCGCAACGCATAAGCGGCGACATTGTCGTTGTGCATGAAGAACGCCTTTACGGCGCGCCCGCGCCAAGCGCCGACGATCCAGGCCGGCCGCCACGGCGACGAGACCTCGACGATATCGGGATCGAGCTCAGCGAGCCACGCGGTGATCGGATCGCCGTCCCAGAACAGCCCATAGCGGCGATCGAACGGCAGCCGCGGCGCCTTTACATAGATCACACGCCCGCCGCTGGGGCGATGCTCGATCCGGTCCTCGCAGCCCGGCGCGATGACGATCAGCTCATGGCCCAGCTCGGCCATGATCGCCATCTTGCGATCGAGATAGCTACGCACGCCGCCGCCGGCCGGCGTGTAGAAATCGTTGACGTCGACGATCCGCATGGTCGTTTGTTCAGCCTTGGTGGCGTTTGCGCCCGATCAGCTGATGCACGCCGAATATGACAATCAGAATGACATGGACGAGCAACGTCAGCGCCGCGGTGAAGGCGACCATCGCAGTCACGCCGTGCGCCTGGCCGATCAGCAGGATGGCGAAATTGGCGAACAGCAGATCCTTGTTCGGCACGAGCGGCAGCCGCGAGACGAGCAGGCGCAGCGCGGCCAGCAACAGCCACATGCCGAGCGGCGCCCCGGGCAGCGCGAAATGCCAGGCCAGCGCGATCGCCAGCGATCCGGTGATCAGCCGCGCGCAATGCACCGCGAACACCCGCCACAAGGTCGGCCGCGGCAGCGAGAACACGCGTTTGGAGAAGATCAGGAACGGCAGCGACATCGCCAGGATAACGATCGTCGACACCAGCAGCCGATGATGCATCGAAGCATCGAGCAGAGGCCATGCGACCGGCAGCGCCACGGCGACCAGCGCCAGCGTGATCATATTGCCGGCGACCGCCGAGAGGATCGTCGAATCCTTCACCGCCCCGAACGGCGCCGCGACGAGATGCGCGCGCTGCCGCGCCCAGGCGTAGAAATAAGCGTCGCCCGAATAGCCGAACAGCACGTCGTTGGCGATGCGCTTGCGGATCAGCGCGAACAGGCCGTCGATCGGAATCGCCCACAGCCGGCGAAAGATCACATAGTCGAAGCTTGGTGGCGACAGATAGAGCACCGCGAACGCGAGGTAGAACAGCGGGCTCGCCGGCACCAGTCGGCCGAGCCCGTCGAGCCCCGAGGACAGCAATTCGTGCGCCAGCCCGGCGATCATCGCGATCGTCAGCACGCCGCCGAGCAGCATCGGCCAGCGCCGGCCGATCGCCTGCAGCGGCTCGAGCCCGGCCAGATCGGCGGCGGGTACCGGCGCGATCGGCGCGCCGCCGCTGCTCATCGATGCCTCCGCTTGCGATCCATCGACGGTGGAAATCCTCTGCGCCCCCGCGCTGATGTGGCGACGACCCGGCCGTCGAGCGCGCCCTTAGCGTCCCGACGACGGCCTCGCAATCGGCGGCGCGACGGGCCGAGCCGCGGCGACGGCTGGCGCTGGCGGCGCCGATGGCGCTAGGCCGGGCGCCATGCCTCGCGATTCGGCGCGCCACATCCTGACCTATGCCGAAACGCTTGCCGGCGGCGGGGTCGAGCGTGCGCAATTGCGGCTGGCCGGCGACTGGCTGGCAGCGGGACGGCGCGTGACGCTGGTGCTGGGGTCGCGCGCCGGCCCGCTCGCCGCCGAGCTGCCGCCGGGGATCGAGACGATCGAGTTCGGCGCGCCGTCCTACGCCGCCCTATTCGCGTTGCCGCGCTACGTGCGCTCGGCGGCGCCCGACGTGATCTTCTGCCCGGGCAATTATTATACCAGCATCGCCGCCTGGACGCGGCTCCGGCTCGGCGCAGATTGTCCGCCGATCATCGCCAAAGTGTCCAACGCACTGCTCCGCGCCGATCAGTCGCGCGTGGGAGCGGCGAGCTATCGCTGGTGGTTGCGCCGGCATCCGCGCTTCATCGATCAGTGCGTGGCGATGTCGCCAGCGATGGCGTCGCAAGCGGCGGCGCTGATGGGCTTTCCGCCTGATCGGATCAGCGTGATCGCCAATCCCCCGGCGCGCCATGCTGCGGGTGGCGCCGCGCCGGCGTTGCCCGCCGGTCGCTTCGTGCTCGGCGTCGGCCGGCTCGAGCCGCAGAAGCGGTGGGAGCGACTGATAACGGCGCTGCCGCGGCTCAAAGATACCGGCGTATCGCTGGTTATTCTGGGCGACGGCAGTGCGCGGCACTCACTCGAGGCGCTGATCGTCGAGCTCAGCCTCGACGACCGGGTGACGCTGCCCGGCCATGTCCTCGATCCGACACCGGCGCTGGCGCGCGCCGCGGTGGTGGCATTGACCTCCGATTATGAAGGCGTGCCGGGCGTGCTGCGCGAGGCGCTGGCGCACGGCGCGCCGGTCGTCTCGACCGACTCGAGCATTGCGGTGCGAGAGCTCGTTTCGACGCCCGATCTCGGCAGTGTGGTGTCGATCGGCGACCCCGACGCGCTGATCGCGGCGCTCGATCATTGGCTCGCGCCGGGCCGGACGCGGCCGACGCCGGTCCCCGAGCCGGGCGCGGACGCGGCCATGTCGTATCTCTCGCTGTTCGACCGGCTGGTCGGCGCTAGGGCCTGACCCGGTCCGGATGGGCGGCGGCAACGGCGGGGAGCACGGCGGTCGCGGCGTCGGCGCGCAACAGCTTGGGAAAATCGTCGAGCGGCACGGCGAAACGCCGCGCGTTGTAGAGTTGTGGCACCAGGCAGGCGTCCGACAGATCGGGCGCGGCGCCGCCGAGGAACGGGCCCTCGCCAGCCATCGCTTCCAGCGCGGCGAGCCCTTCCGCCACCCAATGGCGATACCAGTCGTCCTTGGCCGGTTGATCGGCGCCGAATTGCGTCTCGAGTCGCTTCAGGACGCGCAGATTATCGATCGGGTGGATGTCGCAAGCGATCGTCAGTGCGCGCGCCATCGCTTGCGCGCGGGCCACCGGGTCGGCGGGGAGCAGCGCCGGCGCGGGATAGGCCCGGTCCAGCCAGTCGATGATCGCCAGGCTCTGCGTCAGCGCCACGCCGTCGATCTCGAGCGTCGGCACCAGCCCTTGCGGGTTACGCCGGCGGTTGGCCTCGCCGCGCTGATCGCCGGCGACGAGGTCGATGGCGCGGGTTTCGTAGGCGACGCCTTTCAGATTGAGCGCGATGCGCACGCGGTAACTCGCCGACGAGCGCCAGTAATCGTAGAGGATCATGCTCACGGTGCGGCAGCGGCGCTGCCGATCAGCCCATCGGCCGGCTCGCTTTCCGATTTGCGCTCGAGCGCGACCTTGATCATCGCCGTCATCGGATCGGCGAGCATCAGCCCGATGATCCCGAACAGCGTGCTGGCGAGGATCTGCGCCGACAGCGTCAGCGCCGGCGGCAAATCGACGGTGCGCCGTGCGACCATCGGGATGACGACATAGCCGTCGAACGTCTGCACCACGAAATAGGTGATCAGCGCAGCGATGCCTTTATCGACGCCGGCGGAAAAGCCCACCGCGGTCATCAGCACGCCGGTGGTGAAGGCGCCGATATTGGGAATAAAGGCGAGAATCGCGGCGATCAGCCCGAGCACCAGCGCCATCGGCACGCCGACGATCATCAGGATCAGCCAAGTGAGCAGCCCCTCGAACGCCATGCCGAGCAGCCGGCCGGCGAGCAGCTTCCTGAGCGTCGCCGCCATCCGATCGATCGTCTTGGCGAATTCGCTGCGATGCCGGATCGGCACCATCCATTGCAGCCCGCGATCGTAGAGCCGCGGCTCCATCGCCACGAACAGCCCGATCACCATCACCATCACCAGGCTGGCAAGCGCGCCGAACGCGGTGCCGACCGCCGAAGTGACGCGGCCGACGCTGCCCAGCGCCTGTTTGAGCAGACCGTTGATGTCCGCCTTGCCCGGCATCAGGCCGAGCTCGGATGCCCATTGCGCGACGCGATTGGCCTGCGCCTCCAGCGTCGTGCGAAGCTGCTCGGCCTGCGCGGCGATCTGCACACCGGTAAGGTAGAACACGCCCAGGATGAAGGCGATCACGCAGATGACGACGATCAGCAACCGCCAGCCGCGCGGAATCGGCAGCACCTTGCCGAGCAGCCGCACGCCGCCATCGAGCATCGAGGCGAACACCAGCCCGGCGAAGATGATCAGCAGCGGCTGGACCAACAGCACCACCAGCGCGATTCCCGCCGCCAGCCCAAGCCAGACCGTCGCCTTCTTGAGCTCGGCGCGCACCAGCGGGTCGCGCATCTCATTGGGGCCGGGCTCGGCCACGACGGCGGCTTGCTTTTCGGTCATCGCGATCCCGTCTCATGAGGATGGAGCGACAGGCCGCTGCGCCCGCCGCGGAAATCGGTCAGCCAGGTCAGCGGGTTCCAGCTGGCGCTGCCATCGAGCGAGAAAGTGACGAATTCGGCGCGACCCCCGAGATATTCCCACGGCACCGGCCCGCCGAGCCCTTCCTCGATCAGCGAAAAACGACTGTCGGCGCTGCGATCGCGGTTGTCGCCCATCAGGAACACATCGCCTTGCGGGATCGTCACCGGCCCGTAGTCGTCGCCCGGGCTGTAGCCGAGCTCGACGGTGTCGTAGCGGCGCCCACCCGGCAGCGTCTCGGTGACGATCGGCAAGTGGCAGACCGGCGAGCCATCGGCGGCGATGCGCTGCGCACCGGGATATTGCGACGGATCGCAGCTGACGCCGCCTTCCTGCAGCGGCACGCCGCCGTAATCGGGAATATCGACATAATGCAGCGGCCCGCGCTGCACCGGCGTGCCGTTGAGGATGACGACGCCGTCCTTCACCTGCAAGCGATCGCCGGGCAGGCCGATCACGCGCTTGATGTAATCTTCCTTCTTGCCGGGCGGCGTGACGATGACGACGTCGCCGCGCTGCGGCATATGGCCGAACAGCCGGCCGTGGATGAACGACAGCGGATGGAAGATCGGCGAGACGAACGACCAGCCATAGGGATATTTGGTGACGACCAGCCGGTCGCCGACCAGCAGATCGGGCAGCATCGATTCGGACGGGATGTAGAACGGCTTGGCAACCAGGCTCTGGAACGCGAACACCGCGATCACCAGCCACAGCACGCCCTTGAGCTCGGCCCACCAGTTGGTGCCGCTTTTTTTCGGGACAGGAACGGCCTCGGCCTCGTCCTTACGCTCAACCTCGCCGTCCAACACCAACTCCTCGCCTGCCATCACGTCACTCTTTCCGCGGGAACCGCCTCGATGATCACAAAGGCCTGCGCCCAGGGATGGTCGTCGGTCATCGTCAGATGCACGCGGGCGAGGTGGCCTTCGGGGATCATGGCGTCAAGCCTCGCCTTCGCGCCGCCGGTCAGCGCGAGCGTCGGCGCGCCGCTCGGCGCATTGACCACGCCGATGTCCTTCATGAACACGCCGGCCCTGAATCCGGTGCCCACCGCCTTGGAGAATGCCTCCTTGGCGGCGAAGCGCTTGGCCAGCGTGCCGGCCTTGGTGAACGGCCGCCGCGCGGCCTTGGCACGTTCGACATCGGTGAACACGCGCTGCTCGAACCGCGTGCCGAAGCGCTCGAGCGACGCCTCGATCCGCTCGATGTTACACAGGTCCGAACCGAGGCCGATGATCACAAATTCCCCTCCCGCCTGCGGGAGGGATTAAGGGAGGGCTTGTCGCTAAAAATGGCGTCGGCAGATGAGACAGGCCCCCCCCCATCCCCTCCCGCAAGCGGAAGGGGAGAAGACAAAAACGCTTTCACCGCGCCTCGTCCATCGCCGCGCGCATCCGGCCGACGCTTTCCGCCAGCCCGACGAAGATCGCCTGGCCGATCAGAAAATGACCGATGTTGAGTTCGCGCACCTGCGGGATCGCCGCCACGGCCGCGACATTGTCATAGGTCAGCCCGTGGCCGGCATGAACCTCGATGCCGTTCTTGGCAGCAAGCGCGGCGGCGTCGGACAGGCGGCGGAGCTCCTCGGCCTGCGCCGCGCCCGAAAGTTCGGCATATTTGCCGGTGTGCAGCTCAACGACCGGCGCGCCGAGGCGAATCGCCGCGTCGATCTGGCGTGGGTCGGGCTCGATGAACAGCGAGACGCGGACGCTGGCCGCGGCAAGCGCGCCGACCAGCGGTGCCAGCCGATTGTGCTGGCCGGCAGCGTCGAGCCCGCCCTCGGTGGTCAGCTCCTCGCGCTTTTCGGGCACGATGCAGGCGGCGTGCGGGCAGTGGCGCAGCGCGATCGCGAGCATCTCGTCGGTCGCCGCCATTTCGAGGTTGAGCGGGATCGGCAACTCGGCGGCGAGGCGCGCGATGTCGTCGTCGGTGATGTGGCGGCGATCCTCGCGCAGATGCGCGGTGATGCCGTCGGCGCCCGCCTCGGCCGCGAGCAGGCCGGCGCGGACCGGATCGGGATAGCCCGCGCCGCGTGCGTTGCGCACGGTGGCGACGTGATCGATGTTGACGCCGAGCCGCAGACGATCGTCGTGAGCCTGTCGAAGGATCATTTCGTCAGGCCCCGGCTGCCCGGCTTGGTCGCCGGGATCGCCGCGAGTTCGGGCGGGAGCGCGTCGGCGGAATAAGCCGGGATGTCGAGCCGGCACAGCGAGATCAGCGGCGCGCCGACGTCGGCCGTGCCGTTCGACCGATCGATGATGCACGCCGCACCCAGCAGCTCGCCGGGATGCGCGCGGATCGCCGCCAGGCACTCGCGCGACGAAAGGCCGGTGGTGACGATGTCCTCGACCATCACGACGCGCGCGCCGGGCGGAATCTCGAAGCCGCGGCGCAAGCGAAATTCGCCCCCCTCACGCTCGACGAACACCGCCTTGCAGCCGAGCGCGCGGGCGGTTTCATAGCCGGGGATGATTCCGCCGACCGCCGGCGAGACGACGAGATCGACCGCGCCGAAGCGATCGGTGATCGCGGCGGCCAGCGCCTCGCACAGCCGCGCGGTGCGCGGCGGATCCTGGAACACCAGCATCTTTTGCAGGAAAACCGGCGAATGCAACCCCGACGACAGGACGAAATGGCCGGTGAGCAGCGCATCCGCCGCGCGGAATTCGGCCAGCACCTCGTCTTCGCTCATCACGCTCAGCGCCTCCGGTGGTTGATCCGCGTCTGATAGGGTTCGCCACGCCGCTCCGCAACGCGCGCGCGGAAAAAAGCACCGCGCCGTGCTTGAGGCGGGGGGGCCGTCCGCGTATAGGCCGGCCCAAAGGGCGTGTTCTGCGCCGGCGCGGGGGCAATCCGGCGCCTCTTCAGAAGAGGGTGAACATAGACGATGCGCATGACTGGATTGAAGACGATCCTCATCGCGGCCGGGCTCGCGCTGGCAGGCGCCGGGCCGGCGATCGCGCAGCAAGCCGCGGCCGCGCCGGCGGGGGCGACCGCCACCGCGCCAACCGCGAACGCCGCGCCGGCGACCGCTGCGCCGACCAGCCCGTTGCTCGCCGAAGACGGCGCCCCGGCGATGAGCCCGGTGCCGTCGATCGGCCAACCGATCGACGGCAAGCTGGGGCTCCAGCCGCAGTTCAGCCCCAATGGCCTGCGCGCCGCCTGGATGCACAATGTCATTCTGGTGCCGGTAATCGTCGCGATCTCGGTGTTCGTGCTGATCCTGCTGCTGTGGTGTGTGGTTCGCTATCGCCGCGCCGCCAATCCGGTGCCGTCGCGCACCTCGCACAACACCACGATCGAGATTTTGTGGACGCTGATCCCGGTCGTCATTCTGGTGCTGATCGCGGTGCCCTCGATCGGCCTGCTTCAGGCGCAATACAAGCCGGCGCCGAATAACGCGGTCACGCTGAAGGCGACCGGCAACCAATGGTATTGGACCTACGAATATCCCGATGACGGCGATGTCCAGATCACCTCGAACATCCTGAAGGAAAAGGATGAGGTGCAGCCCGGCGAGCGATTCCGCACCGATTCGGACGGGCCACGCCTGCTGGCGGTCGACAACCGCGTGGTGCTGCCGGTCGGCGTGCCGATTCGGCTGATCACCACCGCCGCCGACGTGATCCACAGCTGGGCGGTTCCGGCGTTCTGGATCAAGCTCGATGCGGTTCCCGGTCGGCTCAACGAAACCAGCTTCACGATCGACAAGCCGGGCCTTTATTTCGGCCAGTGTTCGGAGCTGTGCGGCGCCAATCACGGCTTCATGCCGATCGCCGTCGAAGCGGTGCCGCCGGCGCAGTTTGCCGCGTGGATCCGCGCCAAGGGCGGCAAGATGCCAAGCGACGCGAATGCGCCGTCGACGGCCGCCCCGGCGCAGCCCGGCGCCGACGCAGCCGCGGCGCCGTCGGTTCCCGCCGCCAGCCAGCCGCCCGTCGTTCCGGGCGTCGCCGCCCCCGCCACCACCTCTCAGGGCGCGACCAGCAACGCCCCTGGCGCAGCCAAGTCGGATATTTGAGCCATGACTGATACCGCCCTCTCCGCCAACGCCTTCGAGGCGCATCACGAGGACGCGCATCATCACGATGCCGATCACAAGCCCGCGTTCTTCCAGCGTTGGTTCCTGTCGACCAATCACAAGGACATCGGCACGCTCTATCTGATCTTCGCGATCACCGCCGGTATCATCGGCGGCGCGATTTCGGGGATGATGCGCGCCGAGCTGATGCAGCCCGGCATCCAATATCTGCCGGCCTGGGCGCATGTGCTGTTCGGCAGCCAGGCGACGATCGATCAGGCGCGCGACCTGTGGAACATCCTGATCACCGCGCACGGCCTGATCATGGTGTTCTTCATGGTGATGCCGGCGATGATCGGCGGCTTCGGCAACTGGTTCGTCCCGATCATGATCGGCGCGCCGGACATGGCGTTCCCGCGGATGAACAACATCAGCTTTTGGCTGCTGATTCCGTCGTTCTCGCTCTTACTCGCCTCGCCGTTCTTCGGCGGCGTCGGCACCGGCTGGACGATGTATGCGCCGCTCTCGACCTATGGCCAGCCCGGCCCGGCAGTCGACATGGCGATTCTCTCGCTCCATCTCGCCGGCGCATCGTCGATCCTCGGCGCGATCAACTTCATCACCACGATCTTCAACATGCGCGCACCGGGCATGACGCTGCACAAGATGCCGCTGTTCGTGTGGTCGATCCTCGTCACCGCGTTCCTGCTGCTGCTCGCGCTGCCGGTGCTGGCCGCGGCGATCACCATGCTGCTGACCGATCGTAATTTCGGCACGACCTTCTTCGATCCGGCCGGCGGCGGCGATCCGATCCTGTTCCAGCATCTGTTCTGGTTCTTCGGCCACCCCGAGGTGTACATCATGATCCTGCCGGGCTTCGGCATGGTCAGCCAGATCATCTCGACGTTCAGCCGCAAGCCGGTGTTCGGCTATCTCGGTATGGCCTATGCGATGGTCGCGATCGGCGTGGTCGGTTTCGTCGTCTGGGCGCACCACATGTTCACCACCGGGCTGCCGGTCGACGTGAAGATGTATTTCACCGCCGCGACGATGGTGATCGCCGTGCCGACCGGCATCAAGATCTTCTCCTGGATCGCAACGATGTGGGGCGGCTCGATCAGCTTCAAGACGCCGATGCTGTGGGCGATCGGCTTCATCTTCATGTTCACGGTCGGCGGCGTGACCGGCGTGGTGCTCGCCAACGGCGGGATCGACGATTACATGCAGGACACTTACTACGTGGTCGCGCACTTCCACTATGTGCTCAGCCTCGGCGCGGTGTTCAGCCTGTTCGCCGGCTTCTATTACTGGTTCCCGAAAATGTCGGGCAAGATGTACAACGAGACGCTCGGCCAGATTCACTTCTGGGTGTTCTTCGTCGGCGTGAACGTGCTGTTCTTCCCGATGCACTTCCTGGGGCTGCAGGGCATGCCGCGGCGCATCCCGGATTACACCGACCAGTTCTCGCAGTGGAACCATGTCGCCACGATCGGCTATATGATCATGGCCGGCAGCATGGTGGTGTTCTTCGTCAACCTGATCATCTCTTTCGCCGCCGGCAAGAAAGCCGGGGACAGCCCGTGGGGCGAAGGCGCGACGACGCTCGAATGGACCTTGCCGAGCCCGCCGCCCTATCACCAGTTCGAGACGCTGCCGCAGATCGACTGAGCCATTCCCCCTCCCGCTTGCGGGAGGGGCTAGGGGAGGGCCTGGTTCGGCGCTTCCTCACTAACACGCCCTCCCCCGGCCCCTCCCGCCCGCGGGAGGGGGGAACATATCGATGACGACCATGACTCGCCCGCTTGCCGTTCCTGCCGATTGGCGCGATTTCCTGGCTCTGACCAAGCCCGGGGTGATGCGGCTGGTGGTGTTTACCGGCCTATGCGGGATGCTCGCCGCGCCTGTCGGGATCGATCCGGTGATCGGCTTCACCGCGATCCTGTGCATCGCGCTCGCCGCCGGTGCGGCGGGCGCGCTCAACCAATGGTATGAGAGCGATCTCGACGCCAAGATGAAGCGCACGCGCAATCGGCCGTTGCCGGCCGGCCGCATGGATCGCCAGTCGGCGTTGCATTTCGGCGTCGGCCTCAGCTTCTTTTCGGTCATCCTGATGGGGCTGGCGGTCAATCTGCTGTCGGCGGCGATCCTCGCCGGCTCGATCCTGTTTTACGTGATGATCTACACCGTGTGGCTGAAGCGCCGCACGCCGCAGAACATCGTGATCGGCGGCGCCGCCGGCGCGTTCCCGCCGCTGATCGGCTGGGCGGCGGCGACCGGCCATGTCACCTTGCTGCCGGTGCTGCTGTTCGGCCTGATCTTCTTGTGGACGCCGCCGCATTTCTGGGCGCTCGCCTTGTTCGTGCGGCCCGATTACGCCGCTGCCGGCGTGCCGATGCTGCCGGTCGTCGCCGGCGATCAGGCGACGCGGACGCAGATCGGGCTCTACACCATCCCGATGGTCGCGGTGGCGATCGCGCCCTGGCCGCTCGGCCTGACGCATGCGCTGTACGGCCTGGTCGCGATCGCCGCCTCGGCATTCTTCGCGCTGCTCGCCGCTCGCGTCGCGGTGCGCCAGACCGGCGTCGACGATCGCATGCGCCCGGAAAAACGGCTGTTCGCTTATTCTATCGCCTATCTGTTCATCATGTTCGGCGCGCTGGTGGTCGATCGGTGGCTGGCGTGACCGCGCCGCATGACGATGACGAGGAGCTGATCCGTCGCCGCCAGCGCAGCCGCGCGATCGTCACCGGCTTGCTGCTCGGCGCGCTGGTGGTGCTGTTGTTCGCCATTTCGATCGTCAAGATCCGATCGGGCACGCCGTGACGCCGCATCTGCGCACCGCGACCTATGCCGCGATCGGCGTCGCCGCGATGGTCGGCGTCGGCTATGCCAGCGTGCCGCTCTACCGCATCTTCTGCCAGGCGACCGGGCTCAACGGCACCACGCAGCGCGCGGTGCAGGCGCCCGGCGCGGTCGATCAGCAAGTGCGGGTCGATTTCGACACCAATGTCGCGCCGACCCTGCCGTGGAAGTTCAGCCCCGAGAACCCGTCAGACACCGTCGATATCGGCGCGCGCGACATGGCGTTCTTCCTCGCCACGAACAATTCCGATCATCCGATCACCGGCACCGCGACGTTCAACGTCACCCCCACCGAGGTCGGCAAATATTTCACCAAGATCCAGTGTTTCTGCTTCACCCAGCAGACGCTGCAGCCGCACCAGACGCAGCGTATGCCGGTGATCTTCTTCGTCGATCCCAAGATGCTGACCGACCCGGACACGCGCGACATCAAGACGATCACGCTCAGCTACACTTTTTACCCGGTGGATTCCGCACAATCGCCGGGCTACAGACCCTCCAACAGCCTTTGACAGGGAAGCAGCATGGCCGGCGTTCGACACCATGATTACCATATTCTTCCGGCCAGCCCCTGGCCGCTGATCGGCTCACTTTCGGCGTTCGTAATGGCGGTCGGTGCGATTTGCTGGATGCATACCGGCCACGTCGGCCATCCCAACGGCACCGGCTGGCTGTTCTTCGCCGGGCTGTTCGGCGTGCTCGGCACGATGTACGGCTGGTGGCATCAGGTGATCAAGGAAGCGCATGCCGGCGATCACACGCCGGTCGTGCAGCTCCATTTCCGTTACGGCATGATCCTGTTCATCGCGTCCGAAGTGATGTTCTTCGTCGGCTGGTTCTGGGCGTTCTTCGATTTCTCGCTGTTCCCGTCGGTGGTCGACACCGTGGGGGGGCAATGGCCGCCCAAGGGGATCGAGGTGATCAACCCGTTCCGCTTTCCGCTGCTCAACACCATGATCCTGCTGCTGTCGGGCACCACCGTCACCTGGGCGCACCACGCGCTGATCCACGGCGAGCGCGGCGGCGAGAAGACCGGCCTGTGGGGGCTGATCGGCGTCGGCAACCGCGACGGCGTGCTCAAGGGGCTGTGGTGCACGATCCTGCTCGGGCTCACCTTCAGCTCGATCCAGGCGTATGAATATGCGCACGCGCCGTTCGCCTTCAAAGGCATCAATTACGGCGCGTCGTTCTTCATGGCGACCGGCTTCCACGGCTTCCACGTGCTGATCGGCACGATCTTCCTGACCGTGAACCTGATCCGCGCCTACAAAGGCGACTTCACCCCGCGGCAGCATTTCGGCTTCGAGGCAGCGGCCTGGTATTGGCATTTCGTCGATGTCGTGTGGCTGTTCCTGTTCGTCACCATCTACGTTTGGGGCGGCTGGGGCGCGCCGATCGCGGCCGGTTGATGGACGCGGGCGGCGGCAGCACGCCGACGCCCGCCGCTGAACCGGCGATCGTTCAGGTCGCCCTCCAGGGCCTGTGCCCGCGCTGTGGCGCCAAGACTGCCTTTGTCCGCTTCACGCGTTTCGCCGATCGCTGCGCCGCCTGCGGGCTCGATATCGCCGCGTTCAACGTCGGGGACGGGCCGGCGGCGTTCCTGACGCTGATCCTGGGCACGATCGTCGTGGCGCTGGCGGTGACGCTGCAATTGACGCTCGGCCCGCCCTTATGGGTGCAGATGGCGATCTGGATCCCGGTCACCGCGGCCGGCGTGGTGCTATCGCTGCGCTTCGCCAAGGGCGCGTTGCTCGCGCTCGAATATCGCAACGCCGCGCGCGAAGGGCGGATCAAGGACAGGTGATGAAGCGCGTGCCGCTCGTGCCGACGATCGTCGTCACCATCGCGGTGGCGATGATGCTGTGGCTCGGCGTGTGGCAGATCCAGCGGCTGCACTGGAAGGAAGCGCTGCTCGCCCGCTACGCCGCCAACGAGCGCTTGCCCGAGATCGCGCTGCCGATCGGCCGCAACGACGATAGCGTGCTGTTCCGCAAGGCCAGCGCCTTCTGCCTGCGGCCCGTCTCCTGGTCGAGCGAGGCGGGGCGCAACGCCGCGGGCACGGTCGGCTGGCGGCAAATCGCCCATTGCGCAACCGGCGCGGAAGGCCCCGGCTTCGCGGTGCAGCTGGGCATTTCGCCAGACCCCGACGCGCATCCGGCGTGGCGCGGCGGCAAGGTGAGCGGCTTCATCAGCCACGCCCCCGATCATCGTCCGTTGATCGAGATCGCGTTCGGCGGGGGTGCCCCAAGCGCGCTGATGCTTGTCGCCGATACGCCTGCGCCGGGGCTGGAGGCGAACGCCGGGCCTGATCTGTCGGCGATCCCCAACAACCATTTCGCCTATGCGATCCAATGGTTCCTGTTCGCGGCGGTCGCGGTAGTGATCTACGGCCTGGCGCTGCGCCGGCGGTGGCGCGGCCCGCTTGTCTCGCCGCGCTCGCGCGGTTAGGTCGCGCGCCCATGCGCTACATCAGCACCAGAGGCCGCGCGCCCGCGCTCGATTTCCGCGAGGTAACGCTCGCCGGCCTCGCCACCGACGGCGGACTGTATCTGCCCGAAAGCTGGCCGAGCCTGTCGCGCGAGGCGATCGCCGGCTTGCGCGGCCTTTCCTACGCCGACACGGCGGTGGAGATCATGGCCCCGTTCACCGAGGGCGTGCTCGATCGGGAGGCGCTCAAGGCACTGTGCGACCAAGCCTATGGCCGGTTCTCGCACGCTGCGGTGACGCCGCTGGTCCAGATCGACGCCGATCACTGGCTGCTCGAGCTGTTTCACGGCCCGACGCTGGCGTTCAAGGACGTCGCCTTGCAATTCCTCGGGCTGTTGTTCGAGCGCTTCCTGGCGGGCTCCAGCGATCATCTGACGGTCGTCGGTGCGACCAGCGGCGATACCGGCTCCGCGGCGATCGACGCGCTCGCCGGCCGCGCGCATGTCGATGTGTTCATGCTCCACCCCGCCGGCCGCGTGTCCGACGTGCAGCGCCGGCAGATGACGACGGTGCTTGCGCCCAACATCCACAATATCGCGCTCGAAAACGCCAGTTTCGACGATGCGCAACACCTCGTGAAGACGATGTTCAACGATTCGACCTTCGCCGGCCGCTTCCGCCTCTCCGCGGTCAATTCGATCAACTGGGCGCGGTTGATGGCGCAGGTGGTCTATTATTTCTACGCCGCGGTGCGATTGGGCGCACCCGATCGCCCAGTCGCTTTCTCGGTCCCGACGGGCAACTTCGGCGACGTGTTCGCCGGCTATGTCGCCGCCCGGATGGGGCTGCCGATCGCCAAGCTGATCGTCGCGACGAACGTCAACGACATCCTCCACCGCGCCTTGTCGGCGGGCGATTATTCGGTCGGCACGGTGACGCCGACGCCATCACCCTCGATGGACATCCAGGTATCGAGCAATTTCGAGCGGCTGCTGTTCGACGTCGGCGCGCGCGACGGCGCCGCGCTCGCCGAGCAGATGCGCGGCTTCGAAGCGTCGAAGGCGATGCGGCTGACCAATGCGCAGCGTGAGGGCGCGGCGGCGCTGTTCGCCAGCGAGCGGGTCGATCTCGACGACATGGCGCTGGCGATGCGCTGGGCATGCGACCGCGCCGGGCAAGTGATCGATCCGCATACCGCGATCGGCCTCGCCGCCGCGCGTCGCGCCGATCTGGGCGACGTGCCGGTAGTGACGCTCGCCACCGCACACCCCGCCAAGTTCCGCGACGCCGTCGAGCGCGCGACCGGAGTGCGGCCGGCGCTGCCCGGCCGGCTCGGCGACCTGTTCGACCGTGAGGAACGCTATGCGACGCTGCCGGCGAGCTTCGACGCAGTGACCGGCTATATTGCCGAGCGGGCGGTGGCGCGCTGACGATGGAGCTTCACACCCTCATCGGCGAGCCCTGGGCGGATTACGGCCTGATCGACTCGGGGAACGGCCGCAAGCTCGAACGCTACGGCCGCTTCCGCTTCATCCGACCCGAACCCCAGGCGATGTGGGCGCCGGCATCCGACGACTGGCGCGCCGACGCGGCGTTCGTGCCCGGCTCCGACGAGGAGGGCGGCGGGCGCTGGGATTACGCGCGCGCCGTCCCCAACGACGGCTGGCCGCTGCGTTGGGACGACGTCACCTTCACCGCGCAGACCACCCCGTTCCGCCACCTCGGCTTCTTCCCCGACATGGCGCCGGTGTGGACGTGGATGCGCGAGCGCGTTGCCGGCATGGCCGCGCCCGAATGCCTCAACCTGTTCGGCTATACCGGCGTCGGCACGCTGGCGATGGCCGCCCGGGGCGTGAAGATGGTCCATGTCGATGCGTCGAAGAAATCGGTCGAGGCGGCCAAGGGCAATGCGTTGCTCTCGGGCCTTGCCGATGCGCCGGTGCGCTGGCTGATCGACGACGCCGCCAAGTTCGTCGCGCGCGAGGGGCGGCGCGAGCGGCGCTACGACGGCATCCTGCTCGATCCGCCCAAATACGGCCGCGGCCCGACCGGCGAGATCTGGAAGCTCGAGGAAGGCCTGCCCGGGCTGATCGCCGATTGCCGCAAGCTGCTCGATGCCGAGTCGCGCTTTCTGTTCCTGACGGTGTACGCGGTGCGCATGTCGGCGCTGGCGATCGGCGAGTTGCTGAACCAGGCGCTCGGCGATCTCGGCGGCACGATCGAGGCGGGCGAGCTCGCGGTGCGCGAGGAAGCGCGCGGCTTGTTGCTGCCGACCGCGATCTGGGCGCGCTGGCGGCGGTAGAGTAGGCCCCTTTCCCATTGGGACCGTCACCCCCGCGGAAGCGGGGGCCCAGCTCGTGTCGGTGCGAACATGCGGACCGGTTGGGAGATGGGTCCCCGCGTTCGCGGGGATGACGGCAGCGCCGACGGTCATTTCGCCAGGAAGGCATCCAGCGCGGCTTGGAACGCGGCAGGCTGATCGAGCATCACGAAATGCGCGCTGTCGCCGATCGGCACATAGGTGACGTGCGGCGCCTTGGCGTATTCGGCTTTGTAGAAGGCATCGGCCTTTTCCTTGGGCAGCTGATCGGACCACGGATAGACGAGCGTTATTGGCGTAGTGATCGCCGCCATGTCGGTGCGCAGATCGGTCGTCATGTCCTCATAGAGCGCCTCGCCGGTCACGCGCGGATCGGCGGCCTTGAACCACTGGATCACCTTGCTACGCGAATCGGGCTTGAGCGCGAGGCCGTTGGCCGTCGCCGTTGCCGCAGCGTCGTCCGCGGGCTTCCCATAGCTGGCGATTTCCTTGTCGCGCATCAGCTTCGCTTGCGGCTCGACCTGCGCGACGGTTGCGCCGGGAATGAAGATGTCGCCGATATAGGGCAGCGAATCGACCACCATCAGCTTGCCGACATCGCCAGGATGCGCCTTGGCGAGCATCAGGCCGACCAACCCGCCCATCGAATGGCCGGCCACTGCCGCGCCGGCGATCTTTTGCTTGGCGATAAAGCTGTCAAGATCGGCGACCACGCCGTCAAGAAGTCCCGGCTGGAGATTGGCGCCGGGATCGTCACCGCCGAAGCCGTTGACCTGGACGCGGAAAACGCGGTGACTCTTGGCGAGCTGTTCGATCACGCCATCGTAAACGGCGCGCGGGCTCGACAGCCCTGGAATGAGGATGACGGGCGGTCCCTTGCCGATCGCCTCGATCGAGATGTGATCCATTTGCGTGATCGGGCTGGCGGCCGCCGCCACGGCGGGCGCCGCGTGGCTGTGCACCGGCTGGAGCACGACCATCAAGGTGATGGCGGAGGCGAGCAAACGGGTCTTGAGAAACGAGATCATGGTCATTCTCCTTTCGATGGACTGGCGAAAATATCTTCGATGGCGAGGCCGAACAGCTCGGCGATCCTGAAGGCGAGCGGCAGCGACGGATCGTAGCGGCCGGTCTCGATGGCGTTGACGCTCTGGCGCGAGACTTCGAGCCGCTCGGCGAGATCGCTCTGGCTCCAATCGCGCTCGGCACGGAGCACCTTGAGGCGATTGTTCATTGCCCCCTCCGCAGGATATCGCGCCACGAGTTCCACGCCTGGGCGAAGCCGAGGCCCATGCACCAGATGATGAACGCCCAATAGAGCGGCAGATGGCGCAGGACGCCGCCTTCTTCCAGGAAACCCCAGATCGTCGTCACCACCAGCATGAAGCCGGTCGCGATCATGACGGCGCGGACCATCTGGTGGCGCAGATACTCGTCGCTCTCCTCGGCGATATAGAGTCCCATGATAACCACGACGGCGGCCAGCGGCAGCGCAGGCAGTACGGCGAGCAATGCAAGCACCGCCCCTTCCGGATGCCAGGCGCGGATCAGATGTTGCGCAGCGAGCAACAGCACGACGTAGAGCGTCATGGTCGGCAGAAAGCGGTAAATGTATCGCCGCCCCGCAAGACTTTGATTGAATTGGCCAGCAGGCATATTGAACCTCCCTTCGAATCGGTAAAGGGAGCTTTACAGTCAAGGTCGCTTGTCTGTCAAGCGTGCTTGCTATTTGGTCGTGGTCGCTTTCCGTTTGAGCGTCGATAGCATGTCCGCTGCGAGCACGCTCAGCGTGTCGTCACGGGCGCCCATCACCACGATGCGATCGCCCGGCCGAACCTGTGAGACGAGGTGGGCGGCGGCGGCGACGCGGTCCGGAATGTGGCGGGCGTCGGTGCCGGCCGCGACGAGATCGGCGACGACGTCGGCGCTTGTCACCTCGCGCATGACCGTGCCGCCCTGATAGACCGGATCGGGCAGCACCAGATGATCGTCCTTGCCGAGCCGCTCGACGAAGCTGGCGACGAGTTCGCGGCGCATCTGCTTGAGCGGGCCGTAGCCGTGCGGCTGGAACAGGATCAGCAGCCGGCCGGGAAAGGCGTGGAGCGTGTCGAGCGTGGCGGCGATCTTGTCCGGATTGTGCCCGAAATCGTCGATCACCGCGACGCCGCCGGCCTCGCCGACCAGCTCGAAGCGGCGCTTGAGGCCGGTGAATCCGCGGATCGCGCGCGCCGCCTGCTCGAGCGACACTCCTGTTGCGCGCACCGCGGCGATCGCCGCCAGCGCGTTCGACACATTGTGCCGACCCGGCACCTGGAGCGTGACGCGCACCGCCGCGCCGCCGCGCTCGGACAGCGCGAAATCGATCCCGAACGGCCGCAAGGCCAGATCGCGCGCGACCAGATCGGCATCGCCCTCGATCGACACCGTCAAGCGGCGATCGGCAGGCAGCGCCATCGCCAGCGCCGCGCCTTCGCCATTGTCGAGATTGATCACCGCGGTCTCGGCATGGCCGATGAACGCGCCGAACAACTGGCGCAGCTCGTCGAGCGTCTTGTGATCGAGGCTGACATTGTTGAGCACGGCGATCTTCGGCCGATAGAGCGCGATCGAGCCGTCGCTTTCATCGACCTCGCTGACGAAGACGTCGCCTTGCCCGACCAGCGCGCTGGCGAACGGCGCGTCGGCGCTCGCGAAATTCTTCATGACCGCGCCGTTCATCACCGTCGGATCGCGGCCGAGCGCGTGGAGCATCCAGCCGATCATTCCTGTCACGGTCGATTTGCCGCTGGTGCCGGCGACGCCGATCGGCAGCGCACTCACGTTGAACAGCGAGGCGAGCAGCTCGGCGCGGCTCATCCGCGCCGCGCCGGCGCGCCGCGACGCGACGATATCCGGCACCGTCTCCTCAACCGCCGCCGAGGCGACGACGATCTGCCCGGCCGACGTCACGCCGCTGCCGTCCTGCGGAAACAGCGCGATCCCGCGCGCCTGGAGATCGGCGAACTTGGCGGCGAGCCGCCCTTGATCGAGCGTGCGATCGGAGCCCGCCACGCGTGCGCCGCGGCCGGCGAGGATCATCGCCAGCGGCATCATGCCGCTGCCGCCCACGCCGACGAAGAAGTAGGATTTGCCGTCAATCATGCCGCCGGGCTATCGACGGTTTCGATTTTGGGGGCAAGGAGAAGCCATGCGCATCGGGGTCGTCGCACCCGCACGAGAGCTCGATCGCGGCACCGCGGCCAAGGCCGAGGCGTTCGTTGCGATCGCGTTCCCGTCGGTCGATCTGGTCGTCCATCCGCAATGCTTCCTGAGCGACGGCCATTTCGCCGGATCGGACGAGAATCGCGCCGCCGCTTTCCTGGAATTCGCCAACGATCCCGCGATCGACGCGATCTGGTTCGGCCGCGGCGGCTATGGCTCGAATCGCCTGCTCGAGCTGGTGATGCCCGAACTCGGCCCGGCGGCGCGCGACAAGGCCTATCTCGGCTATTCGGATTGCGGTTTCCTGCTCGGCGCGCTTTACGCCCGGCGGATCGGCCGCCCGGTGCACGGCCCGATGGTGATCGACATCAACCGCGCCGGCGGCGACGTCACCGTCACGCGCGCGCTGGCATGGCTGACGGCACAGGCTCGCCAGGGGCTCGAGCCCGATCTCGCCGGGCGCCCTGCAGCGGCGTTCAACCTCGCGATCCTCACCAGCATGATCGGTACGTCGTGGCTACCCGATCTGACCGATCATGTGCTGATGATCGAGGAAGTATCGGAACCGCTCTACCGAATCGATCGGATGCTGTTCCAGCTTGCCCATGCGACGCAATTGAAGGGCATCGCCGGCGTCCGGCTCGGTGCGATTCGCGACGTGCAGCTCAACGATCCGCCGTTCGGCGAAAGCCCGGAGGAGATGATCGTGCGCTGGTGCGGCGAGATGGGCGTGCCCTATCTCGGGCGCGCGGCGATCGGCCACGATGCCGACAATTGCGTGGTGCCATTCGGTGTGGCGTGACCAACGCTGTCAACGCGGTGTAACAGTCGGGCGCTAGGACAATGCGCGAGGGAGACCGCGCCATGTCCGATCACGAACTCGCCGAACTCGCACCGACGCTCAACCTTGCCGAGCGCGAGCAGCTCGTGCTGCGCTATTGGCGGCGCGGCGATCTGACGCCGCTGCCGATCGCCAATTCGCTCGCTCGCGCGCCGCGACCGGAAGCGAGAACCGCGTCGGCGCGCTGAGTCCGGTCACAGCCTGCCGATCGTTCGCCCTGAGCTTGTCGAAGGGCGCGAGCCGCAAGCGCGCCGTTTGAGACCCCGTGCTTCGACAGGCTCAGCACGAACGGTGACGGGCCGGACCGGTCAGGCAGGAAAAAGAGCGGACAGTTCAGGCCGCGCTTTCGCCGCGAATCAAGCGGCTCGGCCAGCCGACCCGGACGAGCAGATCGTCGGGGCCGTGCAAGGCGAATTCATACATGCCCCACTCCTTGTGGGTCGCCGCCTTCTCGCGCTCGATGATATAATCGCGCATCGCCGCCGCGATCATGTCGACGTGCGGCGTGTAGAGATAGATGCCGAACGGGTTTTCGCCCGGCGTCACCCAGCCCGCGACCGCCTTGTTGAGGTGCACCTCGCCGCCGCGGCCATCGGCCAGCATGCGATAGTCGTCATAGCCCTGATCGGCCGGGCGGCTGAAGCCCAGCCGGTTCCACCACGCCTCGGCCGCATCGAGATCGTTGCAGGGGATGATCGCGGTTGCGGTGTTGGGCCGGCCTTCGGGCGGCGGATAATCGGGCATGGCGCCTTCCTCCATTGAGTCGGCGTAATTGATACGCTATGCGTATTATTATGCCAAGCGCGATCGATCGGGATTCGGATGAAGCGTTGATCGTTCGCGCCGTGCTTCGGCTGGCGCGGCGGTTGCGGATCGAGGCGCCGTCGGGCGCGCTCGGCGGCGGCGCGCTGGGGCTGCTCAACACATTGCACCGCGCCGGGCCGATGCCCGCGGTCGATCTTGCCGAGGCGGAAGGGCTGGCGCCGCAATCGCTCAGCCGGCTGCTTGCCCGGCTCGACGAGCGCGGGATGATCGCGCGCACCGCCGATAGCGATGATCGCCGCCACAAGATCATCACGCTGACCGCGCTCGGCCGGCAAGCGCTCGGCCAGGCGATGCGCGAGCGGCGCGCCTGGATCGCCGCGGCGCTGGCCGAACGATTGGACGACGACGAACGCGCCACGCTGATCAAGGCGGCGACGCTGATGCTGCGGCTGGTGATATGAGGGCGAGGGAAGGGAACAAGGATGGACGACAATCAACGCTTCGATAACCGCAACATGGCCGGCGCGGTGTTTCACAATTGCGCGCTCGGCCGCGCGCAATTCGACGATATCGATCTATCCGACGCGGCCTTTTCCAACGTGTCGCTACGCAATGCGTCATTCACCAACGTCAATTTCGCGGGCGTGACGATCGACGACGCCAATATCGAGGGGCTGACCATCGCCGGCCACGACATCGCCGCGCTGATCCGCGCCGCCGACGATCGGCGCGACCAGTGAGTGAAGCGCAGGCCGCGCCGATGCGGGACTTCATTATGCTCATGCACCGCGACACGACCACCGCGCCCGCGCCCGACCGCTGGCCAGCCTATTTCGCGGTATTGCGCGAGGGCGGCGCGTTCGTCGGCGGCAGCGCGATCGGCGCGGGACAATGCTTTCGCCAAAATGCAGCGCCGGCCGCCGCCAGTGACCAGATCGCTGGCTACATCCGTATCCGCGCCGACACCATCGCCGCCGCGCAGGGCTTGCTCCCCGGCAATCCGGTGTTCGAATGCGGCGGCACCGTCGAAATCAGAGAATTGCCGCGCGATTAGCCGGCGCTGGCGTCGCAACGCAGCGCACCTTATATCGGAACGATGCAGCGCCAACCCGCCCGGACCAGCACGACCACGAGCCGGCGCCCCCGGGGAGACTTCGGCCCGCGCGTCCGCTGACGCCGCCGGCCAGCTCCCCGGAGAACGGGGAGGCCGCGCCCGCGATCCCGTTCCTGATACTTCACTCCGGGCGCGAGACCGTGCATAGGCGCGGGCGTTAGACAGGAACGACCAATGAACGAGATGCTTTCGATCACGCTGCCCGATGGCTCAAGCCGCGCGGTGCCGCTCGGCACGACGCCGGCCGACATCGCCGCGGCGATCGGCCCCGGTCTGGCCAAGGCGGCGATCGCGGCGCGCGTCGATGGCGAGCTGCGCGACATCAATCGGCCGCTCGAGCACAATGCCAACCTCGCGCTGGTGACAAACCGCGACGAGGCCGACGCGCTGGAGCTTGCGCGGCACGATTACGCGCATGTGCTGGCCGAGGCGGTGCAGGCGCTGTTCCCGGGCACGCAGATCACCTTCGGCCCCTCGACCGAAGACGGTTTCTACTACGATTTCGCGCCGAAGGATCGCCCCTTTACCGAAGAAGACTTGCCGGCGATCGAGGCCAAGATGCGCGAGATCATCGCGCGCGACGAGCCGCTGATCCGCGAAGTCTGGAGCCGCGAGAAGCTGATCGCGCGCTGGCGAGCGCAGGGCGAGAGCTTCAAGGCGGAATGGGCCGCCGAACTGCCCGACGGCGAGGAGCTGACGGTCTATCGCGCCGGCCGCGGCGAGGACGCGTGGCTCGACATGTGCCGCGGGCCGCACCTCGCCTCGACCGGCAAGCTCGACCCGCAAGCGTTCAAGCTGACGCGCGTCTCGGGCGCCTATTGGCGCGGCGATCAGGCCAATGCGATGCTCAGCCGCATCTACGGCACCGGCTGGCTCAACAAGAAGCAGCTCGACGCGCACCTCCACATGATCGAGGAAGCGGGCAAGCGCGATCACCGCAAGATCGGCGCGGAGATGGACCTGTTCCACCTCCAGAGCGAAGCGCAGGGCTCGGTGTTCTGGCATCCCAAGGGCTTCATCCTGTGGCGTCAGCTCGAGGCCTATATGCGCCGCCGGCTCGACGCCGCCGATTACGAAGAGGTCAAGACGCCGCAACTGATGGACGCGCGCCAATGGGAGCAGTCCGGCCATTGGGGCAAATATCGCGAGAACATGTTCGTCGTCCCCGATGAAATCCCCAATGCCGAGGAGGACGGCCCGGTGCTGTCGGGCACGGGCGACCTGATGGCGCTCAAGCCGATGAATTGCCCGGCGCACGTGCTGATCTTCAAACAGGGCATCAAGAGCTACCGCGACCTGCCGATCCGCATGGCCGAATTCGGCTGCTGCCACCGCAACGAGCCGCACGGCGCGCTGCACGGCATCATGCGCGTCCGCCAGTTCACGCAGGACGACGCGCATATTTTCGTGCGCGAGGATCAGCTGATCCCCGAGATCAAGGCATTCTGCGACTTGCTCGATCTGGTCTACCGCGATCTCGGCTTCGACAGTTACGCCATCAAGCTTGCGCTGCGCCCCGAAAAGCGTTTCGGCGACGACGCGATGTGGGACGCCGCCGAGCAGGTGCTGCGCGACGCCGTGATCGCGTCGGGCCGGGCAACGCCCGAATATGGTTGGGAGGAGCTGCCCGGTGAAGGCGCCTTCTACGCGCCGAAGCTCGAATTCCACCTGACCGACGCGATCGGGCGGACGTGGCAGGTCGGCACGATCCAGGCCGATACCGTACTGCCCGAACGGCTCAATGCATCTTATGTCGGCGAAGATGGCGAGCGGCACCGGCCGGTGATGCTGCACCGCGCGATCCTCGGCACGTTCGAGCGGTTCATCGGTATCCTGATCGAGCACCACGCCGGCAAGTTCCCGCTGTGGCTCGCGCCCGTTCAGGCGGTGGTCGCGACGATCGTGTCGGATGCGGACGATTATGCCCGCGCGGTCGCCGACAAGCTCAAGGCGGCGGGCCTGCGCGTCGAAACCGATCTGCGCAACGAGAAGATCAATTACAAGGTACGCGAGCACAGCCTGGCCAAGGTGCCCAACCTGCTGGTGGTCGGCAAGCGCGAGGCGGAGGAAGGCACCGTCGCGCTCCGCCCGCTCGGCGAAGGCGCCCGCCAGGAGGTACTGAGCCTCGACGAGTTGGTCGCGCGGCTTGCGCGCGACGCCCGCCCGCCCGATATGTCAGCGTAACCGCCGCGCCACAGCGTGCGCGGAAATCGACCGGCCTTGCCGTGCGCCCTTCCCCGGCGGACTGTTAAAGGCTATCCTACCCTGTCTTTGTCAACAACACCCAGGAGCTCCCCCTATCCGTCCTCCCATGATCCGGCGCCCGGTGGCCCCGCCGATGAACGGCCCCCGCTTCAATGAATTCATCCAGTCGCCCAAGGTTCGCGTGATCGACCATGAGGGCGAGAATCTCGGTGTAATGTATACCCGGGAAGCTATGGAGCAGGCGCAGGAACTCGGGCTCGACCTCGTCGAAGTGTCGCCCAATGCGGATCCGCCCGTCGCCAAATTTCTCGATGTCGGCAAGTTCAAATACGAGGCGCAGAAAAAGGCCAACCTGGCGCGCAAGTCGCAGAAGACGCAGGAGATCAAAGAGATCAAGATGCGTCCGAACATCGACGATCACGATTACGAAACCAAGATGAAGAAGGTCCACGACTTTCTTGGCGAAGGCGACAAGGTCAAGATCACGCTACGCTTCCGCGGCCGCGAGCTGAGCCACGGCCAGCTCGGCATGGCGCTGCTCAAGCGCGTCCAGGACGACACCGCCGAGGACGGCAAGGTCGAAGCCTATCCGCGCATGGAAGGCCGCCAGATGCTGATGGTGCTGTCACCAAAGTAAGGCGCGCCGGGCAAGACGCAGCAGAAGCTGCGTCGCGCCGCAAGGCGCGCCCGGCCGGCGGTGCTACAGCACCGGCCGACGACGCGGCTTCGCCGCGGCGCTGCGTGTCAGCAAACTCCTCGGCAGAAACACTCCCTTTCCCCGTCACCCCGGGCTCGACCCGGGGTTCCGCTAACCTTCGACGGCGGGTCGAGAAGCGGGACCCCGGCTCGAAGGCCGGGGTGACGGGAAAGTGTCAGTGGACTAACTCCCATCCCCTCACCCCGCCGGCGGCTCCCACAGCTCGATCGCATTGCCTTCGGGATCGTGGATCCGCGCGAAGCGGCCGATCGACGGGTCGTTCCATTCCGGCTTGGTGATGACCGCGATCCCCGCCGCTTCCAGCCCGGCAATCAGCCCATCGATCTCGCGCACCCGCAGGTTGAGCATGAACTGCTTGTCGGCGGCGAAATAATCGGTGTCGTCCTTGAACGGCGCGAACACCACCGGCCCGCCCTCGGTCTGCCACGACCATTCGTCGGGCGTCGCGCCCGGCGTCGCCACGCACCCGGCGCCGACGCCGAGGTGATCGCGATACCATGCCGTCAGCGCGTCCGGATCGCGCGCGCGAAAGAACAAACCACCGATCCCGAGCACGGGCATTGTCGTCTCCTTGGCGATTCGCGGCTGTCACGCCGCGGTGGCATAGTCCGCGCGATTCGCCGCGGCGTCCAGCAGGCGCTTCTCAAGCGCCCGCAGCCGCTGCGGGCTGGTGATCTTGTCGCCGGTCAGATCGGTCAGATAGAAGGTATCGACCGCACGCTCGCCGTAGGTCGCGACATGCGCCGAATGGATCGTCGCGCGCGAATCGAACAGCGCGCGCGCCAGCCGGTTGAGCAGCGCCGGCCCGTCGCGGGCGTTGACCTCGACGACGGTGAAGCGGTTCGAAGCAAGATTGTCGATCAGCACGTTGGGCTCGATCTCGAACGCCTCAGCGCGGGTGCGCGGCAGCGGCTTGGCCTTCAGCCGCTCGGCCAGCTTGCCGCGGTTGGCGAACGCATCCTCGATCGCCTGCTTGAGCCGATCGAGCTGCTCGCCCTGATCGAACGGCCGCCCGAACGGATCCTGGACGAGGAAATTGTCGAGCGCCATGCCGTCGCGGGTGGTGTGGATGCGCGCATCGATGATGTTGCCGCCGGCGACATGGATCGCGCCAGCCGCGCGGTAGAACAGCCCCGGATGATCGGCGGCGTAGATCGTCACCAGCGTCGCGCCGCGTTCGGGATAGACCTGCGCCTCGATCGCCAGCGTCGCCTCGGCCGATCGCTCGACCAGCCGCGCGTTGCGTTCGAGCACATCCTCGGGCTCGGCGATCCAATAGGCTTCGGGCAATTGCTTCACGAGCCGCGCGAATGCCGCGTCGCTCCACCCCAACGCCGCTGCAAGATCGGCCTGTTTGGTGGCGATCCGCTCGCTGCGGCCCTTGTGCTTGTGGCCGAGCCGCAGGACTTCTTCGGCGGCATCGAACAGGTTGGTCAGCAATTGCCGCTTCCACCCGTTCCACACACCCGGCCCAACCGCGCGGATATCGACGACGGTCAGCACCAGCAGCAGCCGCAGCCGCTCGGGGCTTTTCACTACGTCGCAGAAATCGAGGATCGTCTTGAAATCGGAAAGGTCGCGCTTGAACGCGGTCGCCGACATCAGCAAGTGGCAGCGCACCAGCCAGGCGACCGTTTCGGTCTCCGCCGCGCTCAGTCCGAAGCGTGGCGCGAGCTGGCGGGCGACATCGGCGCCGAGCACCGAATGGTCGCCGCCGCGCCCCTTGGCGATGTCGTGGAGCAGCACCGCGACATAGAGCACGCGGCGAGACACGATATGCTTCATGATGCTGGCCGACAGCGGATGATCGTCCTTGAGCACGCCCTGCTCGATCTTCGCCAACAGCCCGACCGCGCGAATCGTATGCTCATCGACGGTATAGTGATGATACATGTCGAACTGCATCTGCGCGACGACGCGGCCGAAATCGGGCACGAAGCGCCCGAACACGCCCGCCTCGTTCATCCAGCGCAGCACCGTCTCGGGATCGCGAGGGCTGGTCAGCACGTCGAGGAACAGGGCATTGGC
The DNA here is from genome assembly GCA_006438735.1 of Sphingomonas koreensis. Classification (GTDB taxonomy): domain Bacteria; phylum Pseudomonadota; class Alphaproteobacteria; order Sphingomonadales; family Sphingomonadaceae; genus Sphingomonas; species Sphingomonas koreensis_A. Next base: position 197,984 of record RCZF01000003.1, read on the forward strand.
GCGCGGATCGCGGCGTATGTCGTCGGCGAGCTTCGCGTCGCGCGCCGCGGCGCGCATCGCCAACGGGTGGATTTCCACATTGTGTAGATCGGCAAGCTGGAACAGCTCGATCAGCCGCACCGGATCGGCCGCGAAGAAATCGTCGGACGGAATCGCCAGGCGGCCGCGATCGAGCACGAAGCCGTGGAGCTTGCTCGGCCGCCGCCGCAGGCTCGGCAGCCCAAAGCGCCGCCCGCGCGCGGCGAATTTCTCGTCGAGATGCGCGAGGAACACGCCCGTAAGATCGCCGACCGTCTTCGCCTGGATGAAGTAGAATTGCATGAAACGCTCGACCGGCGCCTTGCCCGGGCGATCGGCGAAGCGCATCCGCTCGGCGATCTCGCGCTGCATGTCGAAGGTCAGCCGCTCCTCGGCCCGCCCGGCGATCGCATGAAGATGGCAGCGCACCGCCCACAGGAAATTCTCGGCGCGGTGGAACTGGCGGTATTCGGCGCGGGTCAGCAGCCCGGCGTCTACCAGATCGGCGACATAGCGGACGTTGTAGGCGTATTTGCCGATCCAGAACAACGTGTGAAGATCGCGCAGCCCGCCCTTGCCTTCCTTGACGTTGGGCTCGACGACATAGCGGCTGTCGCCCATTTTCTTGTGCCGCGCGTCGCGCTCGGCGAGCTTGTCGGCGATGAACGTGCGCGCGCTATCGGCCTGGATCTCGGTTTTGAAGCGCCGCGCCGCCTCGTCGTAAAGCGCCACGTCGCCCCACACATAGCGCGCCTCAAGCAGTGCGGTGCGCACGGTAATGTCGCCCTTCGCCTGGCGAATCATCTCGTCGAGCGAACGCGACGAATGGCCGACCTTCAGCCCCATGTCCCACAAGGCGTAGAGCATCGATTCGATCACCTGCTCGGCCCAGGGGGTCTGCTTCCACGGCGTCAGGAAACCGAGATCGACATCCGAATAAGGCGCCATCTCGCCGCGGCCGTAACCGCCGACCGCGATCAGCACGATGCGTTCGGCGCTGCTCGGATTGGCGTTGGGATGCAGCCGCCCGGTGACGAAATCATACAGCAGGCGCAGCAATTGATCGGTCAGGAAGGCCTGCCCGGCCGCCGCTTCCAGTCCGCGCGATGGATGTTCCGCCAACCGCCGCTCGATTTCCTGCCGCCCGGCATCGAGCGCGGCCTTCAATCGCTGCGCCGCGGCGAGGCGCAGCGCCGCGGCGTCACCGGCCTCGATTCCCGCGAGATCGTCGCCGATCGCGCGCCGATCGATGATCGCGCGGCGCTGCGGCAGGCTGTCGATGCGGCTCGTCACGCCGCCCTCATAGCGGGCGGGGCGCCGCGCGTCACGGCAGACGATAGTGATCGGCGACGCGATCGAGCGCGAGGCACAGCACCAGCTTGCCCGCCCGCGCCGGCCAGCCGAGCGCACGCTCGGCGATCGGCAGCCCCTCGCCGGCGCACACCACGCGCCACAGGATGTCGCTCAAGCCCGGCCCCGCCGCGCCCACTGCCTCGTCGAACCGGCGCTTGGCGGCGATCTGCGCCATCGTCGGGTCGAGCCGCTCGGCCGGGTTGCCGCGCGTGCCCCCCGGCGCGGTGTCCCAGCGCATCGTCACGCGCGGACCGAGCGCGGCCGTCTCGTAATCGCCGCGGAGCCGTTCGCCCGCCTCATATTGCCGCGCATCGACCTTGCCGCGCGCCTTGAGCCACGACAGCGGCGATTCGGCGAGGTTGACGGTCACGCTGCGCCGCCGAGCACCCGCGCCGGCCGCGATCACGCCGCGATCGTCGATTCCGCGTTCCACCAGTTCCCGCATCACGCTTCTCCCGTTTCGAGTCGTAACGGGGCTTGCCATAACGTCATGTTTGTAGGAAAGTGAAAAAACCGATCTGGTTATAAAGGAAGCGTTCGATGATCACCGCGATCCGCGAAGTGCGCCGCGCCAAGGGCCTGACGCTCGAAGATGTCGCACGCCGCTGCACGCCGCCGACCACCGCGCAGACGATCGGCCGGCTGGAGACGGGCACGCGCACCGTCTCGGTCGGCTGGCTCAATCGCATCGCCGATGCCTTGGGTGTCGCCGCCGCCGATCTCGTCAAGCTGCCGAGCCGCGCCGATCTGCCCGTCGCCGCGGTGCTCGATGCGAACGGCGCGCACGCGCCGCGCCGTCCCGCCACCGTCACACCGCCGCAGCCTGCGCCCGGGCTGGTCGCGGTCAGCGTCGCGGCGAGCGCGGGCGATTACCGCGCGGGTGACGAATTGTGGTGCGAAACGCTGGCGCCCGAGGCGTTCGCCCGCGCGCTAAACCGCGACGTGCTGGTGCCGCGCAGCGCCGGCCGCTTTCTGTTCGGCCGGTTGATCGGGCGCGAAGCGGGCAAGCTCCACCTGCTCCCGCCCGGCGCCGGCGCGCGTCAGCAGGTCGTCGCCGATCCGCCGTGGATCGCCAGCGCGGTGCGGCTGGTGCGGAGCCTATGATGACAAGCGACGCCGATCCGCTTCCCCACCCGGCCACCCACGAAAGTATCTTAAATGGGTGGCCGGGTGGGGAGCGGGCCGGCTAAAGCCGTCAAAAAGAATGGTGGGCGGTGACGGGCTCGAACCGCCGACCCTCTCGGTGTAAACGAGATGCTCTACCAACTGAGCTAACCGCCCTTGCGGCTCCGCGCTTGCCAGATGCGCGGGCGAACCGCAACCGTCAGGCGATGGCGAGGCCGGCCTGCTTGATCGCGGCACAATAAGCGACGATCCCGGCCCGCGCGGTGTCGCTCAGCACCATGAAGGCGCGGCGCTTGTCGAACGGATCGGGGCGGCGGTCTAGCAGCCCGGCGTCGGTGAGCTTGGCGATCCAGCGCAGCGCCGTGGTCGGCGCGACCGCGGCGGCGATGCACAGGCTGGAGACCGACACGGCCACGTCCTCGAGCTCGGCGGCGAACAGATCGAGCAGCATGTCCCATGCGGGATCCTCGAACAGGCCGCGCTGAAAGAACTGATCGCGCAGCCGCCGCGATTTGATCGCCTGGCGGATGTCGCGCGCAGCGATGCGCTCGCCGGGTTCGGCCGGCCCCGCGCCATAGGGCGGCCGCCGATCGCCGACGCCTTCGGGAGCTGGGGCCGACTCGGCGTCGTCGCGGGTGAGCCGCGCCAGCGTTTCGGCGATCCGCGCGACTTCCTCGTTCAGCCGGCGCAACCGATCGGTTTCCGCCTCGCGCGATCGCTCTTGCACGTCCGCGCCGCGCGGCGCGGCGATCGCCAGCGCCGCAACGCGCTCAGCAAGCGTCGGTGCGCACAGCAGCGCCGCGCGATCGGCCAGCACCGTGGCGGCGAACAGATCGATCTGCTCGAAATCGAGCGCCGCGACGATTCGCGCATCGGTCGCGCGGGCCAGCGTATCGATGCGCGGCAGCACCGCCGCGACATCGTCGATCGCGACATTTTGCGCCTCGATCACGATCCAGTCGATCACGGCATGCGTGCCCAATGTGTCGGCCGCGTCTTGCCAGCGCAGCGTCGCGAACGCGCGGCCGCCGGCATGCGCCACCGCATCGGTCGCGGTTAGCCCGGCTACCGGATCGTCGGCGATGATCAGCGCATTCGCCTCGCGCGCGGCCGCCGCGCCGTCATGCGCGAAGCCATCGCGCCAGCCGCTCGAAAAGGTCGTCACCGGTGGTGCCGAGTCGCCCTTGATCATCCTTGATTCCCGTTGCCGGAGTTCAGCGTTCGTTCCAGCATCATTTACGCAATCGGCGCCGATTGCCGCGCGGCATCGCCTCCATTTTCGATCGACCCGCGCAATCGGACTGCGGTTCGCAAAGCGGCACGAGTCGATATAATGGAAAAAAGCTCCGTTCCGGACGAGATTGCCCGACGGGCATCGCGGCGCCGGCTCATCTCCGTCGAGCGCCGCGACGAGATCGCGAATTGATTGATCCCCCGGATCAATCCAAAGACTTCACGATCTCCTCACACATCTTCTTCGCGTCGGCGAGCAGCATCATCGTGTTGTCCATGTAGAACACGTCGTTGTCGACGCCGGCATAGCCTACACCGCCCATCGATCGCTTTACGAACAGCACCGTCTTGGCCTTTTCGACGTCGAGCACCGGCATGCCGTAAATCGGCGAGGTCTTGTCGGTCTTCGCCGCCGGATTGGTGACGTCGTTGGCGCCGATCACGAAAGCGACGTCGGTCTGGGCGAATTCTGAATTGATGTCTTCGAGCTCGAACACTTCGTCATAGGGCACGTTCGCCTCGGCCAGCAGCACGTTCATATGCCCGGGCATGCGCCCGGCGACGGGATGGATCGCGTATTTCACGCGCACGCCCTCGGCCTTCAACTTGTCGGCCATCTCGCGAAGCGCGTGCTGGGCCTGGGCGACCGCCATCCCGTAGCCGGGGACGATGATGACCTGTTCGGCTTGACTCATCAGGAAGGCGGCATCCTCGGCCGAGCCGCGTTTCCACGGGCGATCCACTTTGTCGCCGCCGCCAGTGTCCGCCACCGCGCCGAAGCCGCCAGCGATCACGCTGATGAAGCTGCGGTTCATCGCCCGGCACATGATGTAGCTTAGGATCGCGCCCGACGAGCCGACCAGCGCGCCGGTGATGATCATCGCCGAATTGTGCAGCGTGAAGCCCATCGCCGCCGCCGCCCAGCCCGAATAGGAATTGAGCATCGAGACGACCACCGGCATATCCGCGCCGCCGATCGGGATGATCAGCAGGAAGCCGATCGCAAAGGCGAGCACGACGATCGTCCAGAACACCCACGCCGCCTGATCCTGCGTGAACCAGCCGACCAGCGCGAGGATGCCGACGAGCACGCCGAGATTGAGGACATGGCGCCCCGGCAGCAGGATCGGCTTGCCGCCCATATTGCCGTTGAGCTTGAGGAAGGCGATCACCGACCCTGAAAAGGTGATCGCGCCGATCGCGACGCCAAGCCCCATTTCGATCCGGCTCTGCGTAAAGATCACGCCGGCCTCGGCGATCCCGAAGGCGGACGGGTTGAGATAGGCCGCGCAGCCGACCAGCACCGCCGCCAGCCCGACCAGCGAATGAAAAGCGGCGACGAGCTGCGGCATCGCCGTCATCGCGATGCGCCGTGCGGTGGTGATACCGATCGCCGCGCCGATGGCGATGGCGATCAGCACTTCGGCGAGCGATCCGAGGTCGATGCTAAACCCGGCGGAAACCGAATTGGCGGCGGCGGCGACGTTGAGCCCCAGCGAATGGACGATCAGCGTGGTGACGATCGCCACGCCCATGCCGAACATCCCGAAACGGTTGCCCCGCCGGCTGCTCACCGGCGACGACAATCCGCGCAGCGCGAGGATGAAGCACACGCCGGCGACGAGATAGGCCAGCGCGGCCCAGGGATTTACCGGTGCGGCTTCATGCATTGGCTATTTGTCCCCCAAATTCGTCATTGCGAGCGCAGCGAAGCAAACCAGCGATGCCGCCCGCATCATGGATTGCTTCGTCGCGTCGCTCCTCGCAATGACGGCGGTCGGGCTCATTTCTGTCCGGCCGCCGGCCGTTCCTTCTTCTTGTACATCGCCAGCATCCGCGCGGTGACGGCGAAGCCGCCGAAGATGTTGATGCTGGCCAGCGTCACCGCGATCAGCCCCAGCCATTTCGACGTCGCGCTGCCCGCCGCCGCGCTCGCGATCAGCGCCCCGACGATGATGACGCTCGAAATCGCGTTGGTCACCGCCATCAACGGCGTGTGCAGCGCCGGCGTGACCGACCAAACGACATAATAGCCGACGAAAACCGCCAGCACGAAGATCGACAGGATCGAGATGAAGTCCATGACGCTACTCCTGATCCTCCCCGGCACGGGGAGGGGGACCGTCGTGCGAAGCGCGACGGTGGAGGGGCCGCGCCGCAAGCGATACAATTGCCTCAGCTGTGCGATCGGCATCGGCCAGCACGTCGCGTGCCGCGACGCGAACGACCTTCAGGCCGCGATCCCTCATGAATGAATCTCGGATTCGATCTTTCTGCCGAGCTGACAGGGTTGAATGGATTTCCCCATCCACTTCGACCACAAGTCTTGCCGCCGAACAATAAAAGTCCGCGACATAATCGTCGTCAATCGGATGTTGCCGGCGAAAGCGCAGACCCATCGGTGAACCGCGCAACCGCTGCCAAAGCAGCACCTCTGGGTAGCTCATTTCGCGGCGGAGCTTGCGGGCGCGCTGTATATTCGGCGGCATCGTCTGGGGCAACGCCCCTCCACCACGACGCGTTGCGTCGCGGTCCCCCTCCCCGTGCCGGGGAGGATCGATCATTGGATCAGCCTCGCATTCACCACCTTGCCGTCCTTGGTCAGCCGCACGGCGCCGCCGATCTCTTCGTCGAGCACCGGCTTGCCCGCTTCCTTGTCCCAGAAGGCGCTCAGGAGATTGAACAGGTTGCGCGCGTAAAGCGCCGAGGCGTCGGCGGCGAGGCGGCTCGGCACGTTGCGGTGGCCGACGATGGTGACGCCGTGGGTACTGACTACCTCGCCGAGCTTGGCGCCCTCGACATTGCCGCCCTGCTCGACCGCAAGATCGACAATCACGCTGCCCGGCCGCATGCTGGCGACCTGCGCGTCGGAGATCAGCCGCGGCGCGGGGCGGCCGGGGATCAGCGCGGTGGTGATGACGATGTCCTGCTTGGCGATGTGTGACGATACCAGTTCGGCCTGCGCCTTCTTGTACTCGTCACTCATCTCGCCGGCATAGCCGCCCGAGCCTTCGCCCTCGATGCCTTTCACGTCCTCGACGAATACCGCCTTGGCGCCGAGCGACTGAATCTGCTCCTTGGTCGCCGAGCGCACGTCGGTCGCCGAGACCTGCGCGCCGAGCCGCCGCGCGGTGGCGATCGCCTGCAGGCCGGCGACGCCGACTCCCATCACGAACACCCGCGCCGCGCTGACGGTGCCCGCCGCGGTCATCATCATCGGAAACGCCCGGCCATATTCGGCCGCGGCATCGAGCACCGCCTTGTAGCCCGACAGATTCGATTGCGAGGACAGCACGTCCATCGATTGCGCGCGGGTGATGCGCGGCATGAATTCCATCGCCAGCGCCTCGATCCCCGCCGCGGCGTAAGCGTCGATCCGGGCGCGTCCCCCATTGTCTCCGGCGCCGAACGGATTGAGGATCGCGGCGAGCCATGCGCCCGGCTTCACGCCGGCGAGGCTTGCGGGATCGGGGCCCTGCACGCCCAGGATGATATCGGCGTCCTTCAGCGTTTCCGCGCGATCACCAAGCGTCGCGCCCGCCGCTTCGTAATCGCCGTCGCTGACCGACGCCGTCGCGCCCGCGCCGCGCTCGACGGCGATGTCGGCGCCAAGGCCGATGAATTTCTTGACCGTCTCGGCACTAGCCGAAACGCGGCGCTCGCCCTCGGCGCTTTCCTTGAGAACCGCGATCTTCACCCGCGGCGGCTGGTCAAGAGATCAGCCAGACGACGATCGCGGCGATGATGAAACAGGCCACGGCGCCCCATTTGATCAGCCAGGTAATGCTATTGTAGGTCGCTTCGTGCGCCTTCATGTCGCCGCTTTCGGCCATCGCTGTCGTTTCCCTGAAAACCCAATCGGCCGAACCTTAACCGCCGGGCGGACCAGGCTCAAGCATCATCGCAACGCGCTTAAGAGCGCCTTTACTCCCGATGCTTATGGTTGCCCCACAACCGGGACCAAGAGGGTGGCTTGATGACGCGCAACGGCCAGCGCCTGCTGATGCTGATCGATGACGAGCCCGCGCAACGCCGGCTGGTGGCGGCGCTGGCCGCGCGTGCCGGCTGGCGCGCCGTTTTCGCCGCCGATGGCGAGATGGCGATCGCCATGCTCGGTACGCAGGACGGCATGCAACTCGATGCGATCCTGCTCGATCACTGGGCGCCCGAGGCGGACGCCGCCGGGCTGATCGCCGAATTGCGCGCGCGCCGCCCGGCCTTGCCGCTGCTGATGCTCACCGCCAACGGCTCGGTCGCGCAGGCCGTCGAGGCGATGCGCGCCGGCGCGACCGATTTTCTGGTCAAGCCGCTCGCGCCCGAACGGCTGCTCGCCGCGCTCGAGGCGGCGATCGGCGGCAAAACCGCCGGTGAGCTCCGCCCGCTCACCGAAAAAATCCCCGCGACCTTGGGGTTCGACGAGATCGTCGGCTCCGAGCCGATGTTCCGCGCCGCACTCGCGATCGCCGCCAAGGCTGCTCGGGCGCGTGTGCCGGTGCTGATCGAGGGCGAGAGCGGCGTCGGCAAGGAAGTCGTCGCCGATGCGGTCCACGCCGCCTCTCCTCGTGCCAAAAAGCCGATGATCGCGGTCAATTGCGGCGCCATTCCCGCCAATCTGGTCGAATCGGAGCTGTTCGGCCACGAAAAGGGCGCGTTCACCGGCGCCTTCGAGCGCAAGATCGGCCGCTTCCAGGAAGCCGATGGCGGCACGCTGTTTCTCGACGAGATCGGCGAGATGCCGCTCGAGGCGCAGGTAAAGCTGCTGCGCGTGCTGCAATCGGGCGAGGTTCATTCGATCGGCGCGCGCCATGCCCGCGAAGTCGATGTCCGTGTGATCGCCGCGACCAACAAGCGGCTGATCGAGGAAGTCGAGGCGGGGCGCTTCCGCGAGGATCTCTATTACCGCCTCAACGTCGTCCAGGTGACGATCCCCCCCTTGCGGGAACGCACCGGAGACATTCCCGCGCTCGCTCGCCATCTGCTCGCGCGGATCGCCCGGCAGCCGGGGCTGCGGCCGATCGGCATCACCGACGATGCGCTGCAATTGCTGGTCAATTACGATTGGCCGGGCAACGTCCGCCAGCTCCAGAACGCCTTGTTCCGCGCGGCCGTGCTGTGCGAGGCGACCGCGCTGACCCGCGCCGATTTCCCGCAGATCGAAGCGCTCGGCGCCAAGCGCGCAGGCAGCGCCGACACCTCGGCGACGCCGGCGAGCGGCGGCGTGACGCTGTTTCAGCCCGACGGCAATCTGCGCGCGCTCGAGCAGATCGAGGCCGACGTCATCCGCCTCGCGATCGGCCATTACCGCGGCCGCATGACCGAAGTCGCGCGCCGCCTGGGGATCGGGCGCTCGACGCTCTATCGCAAGCTCGGCGAACTCGGCATCGACAACGCGGCGTAAGCGCAGCGCCAAGCTCAGCCCGACGCCCGGCTCACCCGACCAGCGCCTGATCCTGCAGCCCGCGCCAGACGCGCAGCGCCTGCACGGTCTCGGGCACATCGTGGACGCGGATCAATTGCGCGCCGAGCGACGCGCCCTTGATGGCCAGCGCGATCGAGCCGCCGAGCCGTTCGCCAACCGGGGCCTCGTTCGACAACGCGCCGATCATGCGCTTGCGGCTCGCGCCGAGCAGCAGCGGGCAGCCGAGCCCGTGGAACAGCGCTAAGCCGTTCAACAGCGTAAGATTGTCGGCGAGCGACTTGCCGAAGCCGATGCCGGGATCGACGATGATCCGTGCGCGATCGATCCCCGCCGCGACCGCCGCGGCGATTCGCGCCTCCAGCCAGTCGAACACGTCCAGCAGGACATTGTCGTAGCCGCTGCCGCCATGCGGCCCTTTTTTCGGATCGGGCGAGTGCATCAGGATCACCGGACAGCCGGCGCTCGCCACCACTTCGGCCGAGCGATCATCCCACAGCAGCGCCGACACGTCGTTGACGATATGCGCGCCGGCGGCGAGCGCGGCCTGCATCACCGCCGCCTTGCGCGTGTCGATCGAGACCAGCGCGCCGCTCGCCGCCAATCGCTCGACGACAGGCACAACGCGTTTGATCTCATCGCCTTCCCAAACGAGCGGCGCGCCCGGCCGGGTCGATTCGCCGCCGACGTCGATCAGCGCGGCGCCGCGCGTGGTCATGTCGAAACCGGCGTCGGCGGCGCTGGCCGGATCGGTTTCGCGGCCGCGACCATCGGAAAAGCTGTCGGGCGTGACGTTGAGGATGCCGGCGACCTGCGGCTGATCGAGCCGCAGCGTGCGATCGCCGAACATCAGCGGCGGCCGTGCCGCGGTAATCGCGGCATGGAGCGCGGCGGCGCGGTCGTTGCCGCCGAGCGCGGTGTCGAATTCGGCGATCGGCACGGTGCGGCGCGCGCCGTTCTCGATCACCTCATAAGCGGCGAACCACAGCATGCCGCCGGCCAGTCGCGCGACCGCGCCGTCGCGGCCAATCGGCGTATCGACGAACTGGACCGGGCGGAGGTGGAGGGTCATTTGACCTCCGTCACCCCCGCGTGACTCATGGCTGCGTCGCCAATAAATACGTCTGCCGCAGCGCATCGACCGGCTTGAGCCTGCCGTCGGCTTCGTAATGCCAGAAGGTCCAGCCGTTGCACGCCGGCGCGTTCTGCACGATCGAGCCGAGCTTGTGGATCGATCCGCTGGCGCCGCAATCGCTGAGTAGCGAGCCATCGGCGCGGACCGTCGCGCGGAAGCGGCGCTTGCTGTCGGTGAGCACCGCGCCGGGCATCAGATAGCCGTTCTCGACGAGCACGCCGAACGCGACCTTGGGGGCCGAGCGCGGGCTCTGCATCGTCGCCAGGGCTGATTCGTCGAGCGGCAGCGCGGCGGCGATGCGCTCCTCGGCGGCCTCGATATAATCGGTCTCGCGTTCGACGCCGATCCAGCGGCGGCCGAGGCGCTTCGCCACCGCGCCCGTCGTGCCGGTGCCGAAGAACGGATCGAGCACGACGTCGCCGGGCTTGGTGCAGGCGAGCAGGATGCGGTAGATCAGCGCCTCGGGCTTTTGCGTCGGGTGGACCTTGGTGCCGTTCTTCTTGAGCCGCTCCTGCCCGCCGCAGATCGGGAATTCCCAGTCGCTGCGCATCTGCAATTCGTCGTTGAGCGTCTTCATCGAGCGGTAGTTAAAGGTGTATTTGGCCTTCTCGCCCTTCGACGCCCAGATCAGCGTCTCGTGCGCGTTGGTGAAGCGGGTGCCGCGGAAATTGGGCATCGGATTGGCCTTGCGCCAGACGATGTCGTTGAGGATCCAATAGCCGAGATCCTGCACCGCGGCGCCGACGCGGAAGATGTTGTGATAGCTGCCGATCACCCAGATCGTGCCGTCGTCCTTGAGGATGCGGTGCGCCTCGGCGAGCCAGGCGCGGGTAAAGGCGTCATAGGCGGCGAAGGTGTCGAACTTGTCCCATTCATCGTCGACCGCATCGACATGGCTGCCGTCGGGGCGGAACAGCTCGCCGGCGAGCTGGAGGTTATAGGGCGGATCGGCGAAGATCATGTCGATCGACTTGGCGGGCAGCGCCTTCATCGCCGCGATGCAATCGCCGCGGAGGATCTGGTCGAGCGGCAGGACGACGGGCGGCGCGACGCGCGGCTTCGCCTTAACCTTTTCGAGTAGCGCCATCGTGTCCCCCCTTGATTGGACGCGCGATCCTGCGGACCGTCGCGGCTGGGTCAAGCACAGTTTAGTTAACGATGCCGGTTGCCAAATCGTTAACGCGGCGGAACATTTTACGACCCCGGGCAGATGTTGAGTCCGCCGCCGCAAACGGACTCAAGCCCTAGTGGTGTGACTCGAAAGACTCACTCTGTTTGGATTGAGGCCGCACCGGCCCGCTCCCCCACCCCACAACCCAAGACATTATGCTGACTGGGTGGTGGGGTGGGGGAGTGTTGGGTCGGCCATGCCCCCGGCATGGCCTGAACAGCACGGGATGCTGTTCACCCAACACTGGCCGGTGCGGCAACCGAACAAACAAGCGGCAATTCGGCCTGCGCGACCGGGCCGAACGAGCGGCGATGCAGCGGCGACGGCCCGATTTCGCGCAGCGCGGCGAGATGTTTGGGGCAGCCGTAACCCTTGTTCGAATGCCAATTGTAGTGCGGATACGATTCGGCGTGTGCGATCATGATCGTGTCGCGGGTGTGTTTGGCGATGATCGAGGCGGCGGCGATGCACGATGCCAGCGCATCGCCCCCGACAATCGGCGTGGCGGGATACGACCAGCGCGGCAGGCGGTTGCCGTCGACCAACACATGGCCGGGCGCATGCCCCAGCGCCGCCGCCAGCGCATCGACCGCCAGCGTCATCGCCTTCATCGTTGCCCAATAGATGTTGAGCCGATCGATCTCGTCCGACTCGACGATGCCGACGCCGACGATCGCGCAGGCGCGCAAGCGATCGTGGAGGCGCTTGCGCTCGGCCGCCGGGAGCTTCTTCGAATCGTTGATGCCGCGCGGGACACCGCGATCGGGCAGAATCACCGCAGCGGCGACCACCGGGCCGGCGAGCGGCCCGCGGCCGGCCTCGTCGACGCCGACAACGGGCGCGGCGTAGAGCTTTTCGTGGCGGCGGCTAGGCACGATTGGCCTCGATCAGGTCGAACGGCGTGGTTCCGAGGGCGTGTCCCATCGGACCGTGCCCTGCCCCCAATCCCGGCGCATTGGCAAGTGCTGCCCGGACATAGGCGATGCCGCGTGCCACCGCGTCGGCGAGCGGCAGTCCCGCGCCAAGCCCGGTGGCGATCGCGCTGGCGAGCGTGCAGCCGGTGCCGTGAGTGTGGCGCGTATCGATCCGCGGGTTGGCGAATAGCGACGCGCCCGCCGGAGTAACGAGGCGATCCTCGATCGTGTCGCCCGCGCCGTGGCCGCCCTTGACGAGCAGCGCCGTGCCGGTGGCCAGCACCGCCGCTTCGCCGCCGAGCGCGGCGAGCTCGGGGAGGTTCGGCGTGGTGAGCGTGGCCAGGCGCATCAGGCGCGCAAACGCAACGATGGTGTCGGCGTCGGCGAGGGGTGCCCCGGAGGTGGCGACCATGACGGGATCGAAGATGACGGGGACATCAGATTCTTCGTCACCCCCGCGAAGGGCACTCCTGAGCGAAGTCGAAGGGCGGGGGCCCATCTCCGGCGCTTCCTCGTGCGACTCCGGATAGGAGCTGGGTCCCCGCTTTCGCGGGGATGACGAAGCATTGGCGAACGACGAGGCGGCGAGATAATCCGCCACCGCATTCGCGGTCTCGGCCGAGCCGATCATGCCGATCTTGATCGCATCCACACCGATATCGCGCACCACCGCGTCGATCTGCGCGATCACCATGTCGGCCGGCACCGGCATCACGCGCTGGACGCCCAAGGTGTTCTGCGCGGTGAGCGCCGTCACCGCCGTCATCGCGTGGCCGCCGAGCATCGTCACCGTCTTGATGTCGGCCTGGATGCCCGCGCCGCCGCCCGAATCGGAGCCGGCGATGATCAGGATACGCGGGATCGTCATGCCGCGCGCCGGGGTGAAGTGGAGAAAGTGGAGAGTGTCGCGCGGTTTTCGCCAGCGGGGTGCACGCGGCGATCGGCGATCGACCATCGAACGAGAGACACAAGGCTGCGCATGGCGCCGGTGTGGCAGCTAATGTCCAACATTTACAGCCGCCATTTCGGCCCCACGCCCGGCGCCGGATCATTCCGCCGCCAGCAACGTCTCCGCTCCGCCGAGATCGACCGACACGAGCCGGCTGACGCCGCGTTCGATCATCGTCACGCCGAACAGCCGGTGCATCCGGCTCATCGTCACGGCATTGTGGGTGACGATCAGGTAGCGCGTGTCGGTTTCCTCGGTCATCCGCTCGAGCAGGCCGCAGAAGCGCTCGATATTGGCGTCGTCGAGCGGCGCATCGACCTCGTCGAGCACGCAGATCGGCGCGGGATTGGTGAGGAACAGGCCGAAGATCAGCGCGACCGCGGTGAGCGCCTGTTCGCCGCCCGACAGCAAGGTCAGCGATTGCAGCCTTTTGCCCGGCGGCTGCGCCATGATCTCAAGCCCGGCCTCGAGCGGATCGTCCGAATCGATCAGTTCGAGATGCGCCTGTCCACCGCCGAACAGATGCGCGAACAGCCGCTGGAAATGGCCGTTGACCGCCTCGAACGCGGCGAGCAGCCGTTGGCGGCCTTCGCGATTGAGATTGCCGATCGAGCCGCGCAGCCGATTGACCGCCTGGCCAAGCTCGTCGCGCTCGGTGGCGTTGGTGGTGCGCGTCGCGTCGAGCTCGGCGAGTTCGGCCTCGGCGACGAGATTGACCGGGCCGATCCGCTCGCGATCGAGCGACAACTTTTCGTGGGCGCTCGATTCATCGGCGGGGGTGCGCACCTCGGCGGCGAGGAAGCCGACGCGCTCGGGGAGCACCGGCGGCGGGCATTCGAAGCGCTCGCCCGAGACGCGGCCCATCTCGATCCGCCGCTGCTCCTGATTGTCGGCGCGCGCAACCGCGCCGGCGCGCGTTTCGCGTGCTTCGGACAGCGTTTCGCCTGCGCTGCGCAGCGTCTCATCGGCCGCGCGGAGCGCCTCGCCGGCGCGCGCTTCTTCGGCGAGCGTGGCATCGGCGGCGGCGCGGGCGGCGGCGTGATCGCCGTCGAGCGCGGCGATGTCGGCATCGAGCGCGGCGGGGCGCGGGGCCAGCGCATCGGCCTCGCCGGCGAGCTCGGCGGCGCGGCGCGCCATATCGGCGATGCGGCGCGCGGCCTCGCCGGCGCGGGTGCGCCAGCCCTTGGCCTCGGCCTGGGCGGCGGCGAGCCGCCCGCGCTGGCCGGCGATTTCAAGGTCGAGCCCGGCGCGATCGGCGCGCGCCTGCGCCACCCCGCTGCGCCGCGCCTCCGCCTGATGCTGGAAGCCGCGCACCCGCTCGGCGGTGGCGCGGCCATCGGGGAGCGCGGCGATCGCCGCTTCGGCGCGGGCGCGATCGCCCTCGGCTTCCTGCTGCTCGGCGGCGACGCGGTGGGCGCGAACGTCGAGATCGGCGGCCTTGGCCTCGATCCGTTCGAGCGCGGCGGTGGCGCGGTCCTCGGTCCGCGCCGCCTCGCGCTGCGCCGCCTCGGCGCGTTCGAGCGCGCCGCGTGCCGCCTGCGCCTCGCCACGCGCGGTGGCGATCCGCTGTTCGATGCCGGCCAGCTCGGCGTCGGCGCGCGTGACCGCCTCGGCCGCCGCCGGCCGCGCCTTGGCCAGCGCCGCCAGCCGATTGACGCGTTCGAGCCGCTCGGCCGCCGCCGCGCCGCCGCTTCTCGCGACGAACCCGTCCCACCGCCGCAGCACGCCGGCGAGCGTGACGAGCCGTTGCCCCGCCGCCAGCGGCTGCCCGGCATCGCTTTCGGCGACGAAGATCTGCGCAAGCCGCCGCGCCAGCCCGGCCGGGGCGGCGACATGGCGGCCGAGCGCGACGGTGCCGGCCGGCGCATCGGGATCGCCGGGCTCGGCCGCGGCGCCCTGCCAGAAGCGCTCCGCCGTCGTATCGAGCCCGGCCTCGAGATCGTCGCCGAGCGCGGCGGCGAGCGCGCGTTCATAGCCGGGATCGGCGCGCATCCGATCGAGCAGCCGATCGCGTCCGCTCGGCCGGACCGCCTTGTCGAGCGCCGCCGCCTCGCTATCGAGCGCGGCGAGATCGGCGCGCGCCGCCGCACGGCGAGCTTGCGCGCCGTCACGCGCCTCGATGCACGCCCGCTCCTCGCTGTCGGCGCGGGTGCGCGTGGTGCGCGCGGCATCGGCCGCCTCGGCCGCGGCGGCGCGATCGGCGATCGACTGGCGGCGTTCGGCCTGGAGCGGCGCGACATCGCCCAACGCGGCGCGCTCGGCATTCAGCTGATGTTGGTCGCGCGTCGCCCGATCTAGCCGCAGCCGCGCGGCCGCCGCCGCCGCTTCGGCGACGCGCGCATCGGCCGCCTCGCTCGCCTGGGCGGCGAGCGCCTGGGCCAGCGCGACCTCGGCGTCGCGCGCCTGCCGCTCGGCCTCGGCCAGCGCGACATCGAGCTGCGGCGTACGATCGGCGGCGCGCGCGATCGCCGCCTCGAGCGCCTTCGCCTCCTCGGTCAGCCGCGCCAGCGCGTCGGCCGCGTCATGCGCCAGCGCGCCTTCGCGCGAATGATCGGCGGTGATGCGATGTTGCGCATCGGCGAGTTCGGCAATCCGCCGCTCGACCGAGCTGCGCTCGGTGCGCAGCGTGTCGAGCCGGTGGCCGAGCTCGCTCGCCCGGTCGCGCGCGGCGAGCGCGGCGGTGCGGACGGCGGCGAGCGCCTCGCTCGCCTGCCGCTGGTGCGCGGCGGCGGCGCGCTGCGCCTCGGCAGCGTCGGCGACGCGCGCCTCGGCGGCTTGCGCTTCGGCCCGGGCGGCATCGGCGGCAGCCGCGGCGTCGCGCCAGCGCGCGTAGATCATCCGCGCCTCGGCGACGCGGATCGCATCGGACAGCGCGCGGTAGCGTTCGGCCTGGCGGGCCTGGCGGCGCAGCGCGCCGGCGCGTGCGTCCTGATCGGCGATCACTTCGTCGAGCCGCACGAGATTGGCTTCGGTGGCGCGCAATTTCACCTCGGCGTCCTTGCGGCGGACGTGGAGCCCGGCGATGCCGGCGGCTTCCTCGAGCAGCGCGCGGCGCTCGGTCGGCTTGGCGGCGATAACCGCGCCGATCCGGCCCTGACTGACGAGCGCAGGCGAATGCGCGCCGGTGGCGGCGTCGGCGAACAGCAGCGAGACGTCCTTGGCGCGGACGTCTCGGCCATTGATGCGGTAGGCGGAGCCGGCGCCGCGCTCGATCCGGCGGACGATCTCGGTCTCGTCGTCGGCGGCATCGAGCAGGATCGAGACTTCGGCAAAATCACGCGCCGGGCGCGTGGCGGTGCCGGCGAAGATCACGTCGTCCATGCCCGCGCCGCGCATCGAGCGCGCCGAGCTTTCGCCCATCGCCCAGCGCATCGCCTCGAGCAGATTGGATTTGCCGCAGCCATTGGGGCCGACGATGCCGGTCAGCCCCGGCTCGATCCGCAGATCGGCGGGATCGACGAAGCTCTTGAACCCCGACAATCGCAGCCGCTTGATCTGCACCGCTTGCCCCCGGTCAGCGGCGCGCCGCCGCGATTATGCGCCGGCCGCCTTCAACCGCGCCTCGACGCCTTCCCATGTCAGCACATTTTCGAGCTGTTCGCCATTGAGGAAGAAGCTCGGCGTGCCGGTGACATTCTTGTTCTGCGATGCGTCCTGCATCACCTTGGTGATCGCGTCGAGCGCCTTCGCGTCGTTGAGACAGGCGCGTGCCTTCGCTTCGGGAATGCCGCGCTGCTTCACGAAATCGACATAGCCGAGATAATCGGCCCAGGCGTTGGCGACTTTGGTCGGCGGCGCGCCGACCAGCGACTGCTGGAGCGCGGCGGTGGCCTGCTGATCGGCGAGCTTGGGCTCCATCTGCGCCTGCGCGAAGAACATCTGTTCGAGCAGCGGGAAGAACGGCCCCGGCCCGCCGCAACGCCCGAGCAACGCGCCCGGCATATCGGGGGCGCCGTGGACGAGGAATTCGCGGAATTCGTAGGAGACCTTGCCGGTCTTCACATAATTGTTCTCGAGCGGCTCCTGGCCGGTGCGGCCGAAATTGCCGCAGGTCGGGCACAGCCGCGAGCCATATTCGACCAGCTTGATCGGCGCATTGGGATTGCCCATGCGGAAGCCGCCTTCGGGCGTTTCGCTGACGACATCGGTCCATTGCTGGCCGGCCGGCGGCGCGACCGCGGCGACGGGCGCGGCCGGCGCCGCGGCATTGCCGGTGTCCGAGCCGCCGCCGCCGCAGCCGGCGACGAGCAACAGCGGGAGCGCCGCGAGGGCAAGGCGTAACATCATCGATCGATCCTTAGAAAGTGAGCAAATGGCCATCAGGCGCCCGCCGCCTTGAGCTTGGCCTCGATCTGGGGCCAGCCGGTCTCGTCGACCGTCTTGCCGTTGATCAGAAAGGTCGGCGTGCCGTCGAGCTTGTATTCGGCCTGCGCGGCGGCGTTCATCTTGCCGATCGCCTCGGCAGTGGGCATGTCGGCGAGGCATTTGTGCGCCTGCGCGTCGTCGATGCCCTGCGCTTTCGCGAAATCGAGATAGCCGATCTGTCCGGCGAGGACATAGGCCTGGTCGGCCTCCGGCGCCTTGTCGATGGCTGCCGCCATCGCCTTGGTCTGGCTCGCTTCATGCGCGAAAATCTGCGGCTGCGCGGCAAATTCGGCTGCGAGCAGCGGGAAAAAGCCCTCCGGCCCCTTGCAGCGCCCGATCAGCGCCGCGGCGACATCGCCGCCATCGCGCAGCCAATCGCGGAATTCGTAGCTGACCTTGCCGGTGCGGACGTAATTTTCGACCAGCGGCTTCATCGCGCTGGCGGCGAAGGCGGCGCAGTGCGGGCACGTCCGCGAGCCGAACTCGACGAGCTGCACCGGCGCGGCAGGATTGCCCATCCGATACCCGAGATCGACGGTGCGGGTGACGACGCTCGACCAATCGCGGCCCTCGGGCGCGGTGCTGGCGACCGCGTTAGGCGAGGGCGCGGTGGTGGCGTTGTTCGCGGCGCCGGTATCGGTCGGCTGGCATCCCGCCAGCGCGATCAGCGATAGCGCGGCGAGCGCGGTGCGGACGATCATGGTCAACTCCCCTGGCTCAGCGCGCGCCGGCGGCGCGCAGCGCGGGCTCGAGATGCGCCCAATCGTAGATCTTGTCCTGCAGCTTGCCGTTGATGACGAAGCCCGGCGTGCCGGTGATCCCGGCCGGCGTCTGCTGCATCATCGCCAGGATCGGCTGGAGATTGCCCTCGTCGGCGAAACAGCCGTCGATCTGCGGCTGGCTGAGCCCGTTCGCGCGGGCAATCGCCGTCAGCCCGGCGCCATCGGCCGAGGCCTTCAGCCGCGCCATCTTGGGATACATCGCGATGCGCTGACCATTGGCCTGCTGAAAATCGATGCCGGCGGGCAGCCAGCTGTCCTGCGCCGCGAAGATCGCGGTCGATACCTTGTCGAACCCGGCCGGACCGGCGCAGCGCGCGAGCAAGGCGGCGCCGAGATCGAGCTGATCGCGGATCAGATTGTGCACTTCCAGGCTGGTCGAGCCCGAACGGATCATCTGGCCGCGCAGCACCGCAGCCGATTCCTTCGAAAAAGCGGCGCAATGCGGGCAGGTGTAGCTGAGATATTCGACCAGCTTCACCTTCGCTGCGGGATTGCCGATCACGAACGCGCCGGCCGGCGTCTTGGCGACGGTGGCGGGCCAGTTGCGCGTAGCGGCCGGCGCGGCCAGGGCGAAAGTGCAGCAAGCGCCGATCAGCGCCAGCAAGCCGAGCAGATAACGCATCAACGCTCCTTGGAATCGATCACGGGAGGCCCGCGCGTGGCGGCGACGCCGGCGGCGAGCGCCTCCAGCACGGCCTTGAGTTCGGGATCGCCGATCGCACGCAGGCTATCGCCCAGGTCGATCGGCACGGGCTTGAGCGACGGCGGCGCCGCCTTGGCCCGCGGCGCGGCGACCTCGCCCTGGCGAATCGTGACGCGCGCGACGGCGGCGTAGCCGAAGAAGCGATTGACCCGATCGATGATCTCCGGGGTGATGTGCTGCATCATCGCGGCATGCGCGCCGCGCACCACCAGCGTCAGATTGCCCTCGGCGCGCTTGCCATGCGGAAAGCGCAGCGATTCGGGCGCGGAGACGCCGGCGTAGCG
Source organism: Sphingomonas koreensis (assembly GCA_006438735.1). Taxonomy (GTDB): domain Bacteria; phylum Pseudomonadota; class Alphaproteobacteria; order Sphingomonadales; family Sphingomonadaceae; genus Sphingomonas; species Sphingomonas koreensis_A. The sequence goes on from RCZF01000003.1 coordinate 217,432, forward strand.
CGGGCCGACGATTTCCGCCCAGCGGCTGACGATCGAGCTCTGCACGAAGCCGAATCGCCGGAACGCGGCGCGGCCGACATCGGGCAGCAGTTCGGCGACCGCGCGCGGCCGGTTGGCGCGCTGCGGCTCTGGCTTGACGGATCGGGGCGCGGGATCGCGCGGTTTGCTCATGCCGCAACCCATGCCATAGCCGGGGCGTGCCCGCCAACCTTTCATCGTCGATCGCGCACGATCTGCTGGCCTGGTATGACTCAAACGCCCGCGTGCTGCCGTGGCGCGCGCCACCCGGCGCGGCCGCGCCCGATCCCTACCGCGTGTGGCTTTCCGAAATCATGCTCCAGCAGACGACGGTGGCGACGGTCCGCCCGCGCTTCGCCGATTTCGTCGCGCGCTGGCCCGATCTCGCCGCGCTCGCCGCCGCCGACGAGAGCGCGGTGATGGCGGCCTGGGCGGGGCTCGGCTATTATTCGCGGGCGCGCAACCTGATCGCCTGCGCGCGCGCCGTCGTCGAGGTCCACGGCGGGCGCTTTCCCGATAGCGAAGCGGCGCTGCGCGCGCTGCCCGGGATCGGCGACTATACCGCCGCGGCAATCGCCGCGATCGCGTTCGGCCGGCGCGCGGTGGTGATCGACGGCAATGTCGAGCGCGTCGTCGCGCGGCTGTTCGCGGTCGAGACGCCGCTGCCCGCCGCCAAGCCGATCATTCGAGCGCACGCCGACGGCATCACCCCCGACGACCGCGCCGGCGATTTCGCGCAGGCGATGATGGACCTCGGCTCGGGCATCTGCACGCCGCGCAACCCCAAATGCCTGCTGTGCCCGCTGCAAAGTGACTGTCGCGCGCTGGCGTTGGCCGCGCCCGAGGCGTTTCCGGTCCGCCCGGCCAAGGCCGCCAAGCCGCAACGTTATGGCACGATCTTCTGGCTCGAGACGGACGGCCGCGTGTTGCTCGTCCGCCGCCCGCCCAAAGGGCTGCTCGGCGGGATGCGCGCGCTGCCGACCGGGCGCTGGAGCGACGCCGCGCCGGGGCTCGACGATGCGCCGATCGCGGCCGACTGGCGGCTGATCGGCCCGCCCGTGACGCATGTATTCACGCATTTTCGGCTCGAACTCGCGCTTGCGGTGGCGGGTGCCGGGGGGCATTCAGGCGCGGCCGAGGGCGAATGGTGGCCGATCGACGACCTCGAGTCGGCGGGGCTGCCGACGGTTTTCGCCAAGGCGGCGGCAGCGATCGGGAGCGAGCGATGAAGGCGATGCGATTCTGGCTGGCGAGCGGCGCACTGGCGCTGGCGGCGACGAGCGGCGCGGGAGCGGCGCCGCCCCAGGCGCAGCCGCAGCCGCAGCCGCAACCGATCGCCACGCCGACGCTCGCGCATCCGCTGCCGCACGTCCAGGCGCTGTTCGACGACTATGTCGCCAAGGACGAGATGCCCGGCGTCGTCGGCGCGTTCGGCGTCGGCGATCTGCCGACGGTATTCGTCTCGGCCGGGCATCTCTCCGACGATCCCGGCGCGCCCGCCGCCGGCCCCGATACGCTGTGGCGAGTCTATTCGATGACCAAGCCCGTCACCGCGATGGCGGCGATGCTGTTGATCGAGGACGGCAAATTGAAGCTCGACCAGCCGGTCAGCGATTTCATCCCCGGCTTCGCGCATATGACGGTGTTGACCGATCCCGACCACAGCCTCGCCGCGCGGCCGGCCAAGCGGCCGATCACGATCCGCAATCTGCTGACGCACACTGCCGGGCTCGGCTATACGATCGTCACCACCGGGCCACTGCAAAAGGCCTATGAAAAGGCCGGCATCGTGCCGTTCGCCGCTAACGCGCAGATCGAGACCAATTTACGCGCGGTGCGGCCGAAGACGCTTGCCGCTTTCGCCGACAGGGTGGCGACGTTGCCGCTAATCGCCGATCCGGGCACCAAATGGAGCTATTCGATCGGGCTCGACGTGCTCGCGCGTGTCGTCGAGGTGGCGTCGGGCGAGCCGTTCGACCGCTTCGTCCAGCGCCGCCTGCTCACCCCGCTCAAGATGAGCTCGACCTATTGGCAAGTGCCGGCGGGCGAGGCGGGGCGGTTGGCGACCGACTACGTGTTCGTCGGCGACACGCGCACGCCGCTCGATCCCGGCAAGACCTCGGTGTTCCTCCAGCCGCCGAGCTTCCCTTATGGCGGCGCCGGGCTGGTGATGTCGGCGCGCGATTACGATCTTTTCCTCCACATGCTGCAGGACGACGGGACGCTCGACGGCGCGCATGTGATGAAGCCGGCCACCGTTGCGCTCGCAACCTCGAACCTGCTGCCCGCCGGGGTCACGTTCGGCGGGGTCGGCGGGGCGACCGGCGGCACGCAATCGGCCCAGCCGATGGGCTTCGGCGCGGGCGGATCGGTGACGCTTGCCGATGACGCCAGCGGCGCCGGCAAGGGCACCTATGCCTGGGGCGGCGCGGCCGGAACGATCGCCTGGGTCGATCGCGCGCATCATGCCCGCGGCACGATCATGGTCAATTACATGCCTGCCGACAAATGGCCGCTGCGGCAGGAAACGGTGCGTGCCCTGCTCCAGGATTATGCGTTCTGGAAACGATGATCGCGCCCGGCTTCACCGGCGGCACGCTCGACCGCGCCGATCATCTGCGCCACGATAGCGAGGCGTTCGCCGCGGCGACGCGCGACTGGCGCGCGCGGCTGTTGCGGCTCGACGCGCTGGCGCCAACGGTGGAGGACGACGGCCGGCTCGGCTGGACGACGCTGGCCGATGCGCCCGACGACGCCGACTTGCTGCTGCTCGGGCTCGACGGCGATCGGCCGCATTTCGTCGCCTGGGACCGGCAGGCGCCGGCCGGCGAGGCGACGCCGATGCGATCGCCGGCAATGATCCAGGCGCTGTCGCTGCTGCGCCCCGAGGAAGCCGCGACCTACGCCGCCGCGCGCAGCCTCAGCGAGTGGCACACGCGCCACCGTTTCTGCGCCAATTGCGGCCATGCGACCAGGATCTTCCGCGCCGGCTGGGCGCGGTCGTGCGCGAATTGCGGGGCGGAGCATTTCCCGCGCGTCGATCCGGTCGTCATCATGATCGCCGAGCATGACGGCCGCGCGCTGCTCGGGCGTGGCGCGACCTGGCCGGCGGGCCGCTATTCGGCGCTGGCCGGCTTCCTGGAGCCGGGCGAATCGATCGAGGAAGCGGTGGCGCGCGAGATCGGCGAGGAAGCCGGCGTGCGCGTGCGGCGGGTGCGCTATGTCGCCAGCCAGCCGTGGCCATTTCCATCGCAATTGATGATCGCCTGCGTCGCCGAGGCCGAGGACGACACGATCACGCTCGATACCAACGAGCTGGAGGATGCGATCTGGGTGTCGCGCGACGAGGTTCGCGCGGTGCTGGCGGGGGAAGCGACCACGCCGTTCCTGCCGCCGCCGCCTTATGCGATCGCGCACACGCTGCTGACCGCCTGGGCGGCGGCGGCCGAGCGCCGATGACCCCGCGCTACGACCTCGCCTGCCACCGCACGCCGGGCGCGGGACCGACGATCGTTTTCCTGCCGGGCTATGCATCGGACATGAGCGGCAGCAAGGCGATCGCGCTCGAGGCCTGGGCGATGGCGGCCAGCCGCGCGTTCGTGCGCTTCGACTATCGCGGCTGCGGCGCGAGCCCGGGCGCGTTCGAGGACTTCACGCTGGCCGATTGGCGCGACGATGCGCTGGCGATGCTGGCGACGATCGACGGGCCCGCGGTGCTGGTCGGTTCATCGATGGGCGGCTGGCTGATGCTGCTGATCGCGCGCGATTTTCCCGAGCAGGTCGCCGGGCTGATCGGCATCGCGCCGGCGCCCGATTTCACCGATTGGGGATTTACCGAGGCGCAGAAGCGCGATTTCATCGCCAACGGCCGCGTGCTCGAAGCCTCGCCCTACGCGGACCAGCCGATCGTGACGATGCGCGCCTTCTGGGAAGCCGGCGAGGCGCTCCACGTGCTCGACACGGAAATCGGCTTCGACGGGCCGGTGCGGATCGTGCAGGGGCAGGCCGACGCCGACGTGCCGTGGACGCGGGCGCCGCTGATCGCCGAGCGGCTCCGTTCAGCCGATGTGCAGACATGGCTCGTCAAGGACGGCGATCACCGGATGTCGCGCCCCCAAGACATCGCGCTCATGATCCGCGCCATCGAGGACGTGCTCGCCCGCTTATGATCCTGTTCCTGCTCGCCGCCGCCGCGTTGCAATCCCAGCAAGGCCCGACCGGACATCCGGTTTCATCGGAGGAAGTGCGCTTCCACGATTGCCTCGGCCTCGCGACCAACGATCCGCAACAGGGCGAGGCGCGCGCCAACCAATGGCGGCTCGATGGCGGCGGCTTCGTCGCACAGGAATGCCTCGGCGTCGCTTATGCCAACCAGCAGCGCTTCGCCGATGCGGCCGGCGAATTCGAGGGCGCGGCGAAAGCGGCGACGCTGGCCAAGGACGATCGCGCGGCGAACGATTGGGCGGAAGCCGGCAACGCCTGGATCGCCGCCGGCGACGCGGCCAAGGCCAAGGCTGCGCTCGACGCCGCGCTGGCGCTGGACAGCTTGAACGCGGTGCAGCGCGGCGAGGCGCAGCTCGATCGCGCCCGCGCGCTGGTCGCGACCGGCGATCTGCCGGCGGCGCGCAGCGATCTCGACGCGGCGCTGATCGTGGTGCCGCAGGATTCGCTCGCTTGGCTGCTGTCGGCGACGCTGGCGCGGCGGATGGGCGATCTGCCGCGCGCACACAAGGACATCGCCGAAGCACTCAGCCGCGCGCCGCGCGAGGCGCCCGTCCAGCTCGAAGCGGGCAACATCGCCGCGATGAGCCAGGACGAGGCGGGCGCGAAGGCGGCGTGGCAGCAGGCGATCGACCTCGCCCCCGACAGCCCGGCCGGCCAGAACGCCGCCGAGGCGCTCAAGCAATTCGGCGTCGCGCCGTAAGCGTCGGCTGATCTAGGCGCGGATCATCCTTTGGATCCCGTTCGTGCTGAGCGTGTCGAAGCACGCGATCCACAAGCGCCTGCTCGCGAGACGCGCCCTTCGACAGGCTCAGGGCGAACGGTAGCGCTCGAATTGCTGCGCTATTCCAGGTAGAACTCCACCTTCGTCACCACGCGCACCTTCTTGAACGGCGTGTCGGCGACGCCGAAGCCGCCACCCCCGTCTCCGTCGCGCGCCTCGATCGAGAAATAGCCCTGCGTCGCGCTCTTGATGCCGCCGACCGCGGTGCCGCTGTCCTTGGCGAATTGTTCGGCCGACGCCCGCGCGTCGCGTGTCGCCTCGGCGACCATCGGCGGCTTGATCGCGTTCAATTTGGTGAAGCTATAGCCCATCCGCGAACCTTCCTGCAGCTGCACGCCGGCGCTGACCAGATCGAACTGGCGCGCGACCGCGGCGCGCGCGCGGGCGATGTCGGTAGTGCGCAATTGCAGCCGCTGGTTGATCGTCACGCGCGGCTGGCCGTTGTCGTAGAATTGATTGACGCCGGCGCCGGCGGTCTGCAGCGCATCGGCGGGAAAGCCGAGCCGCTGGAAATAAGCGCGCACCGCTTGGGTGTCGCGGGTGATCCGCGCCTGCACCTCGGCGAGATCGGGGCCCTGTTCGGAATAGGACAGGTCCCAGGTGGCGAGATCGGCGGTGACGTCGCGCTCGGCGAGGCCGCGCACCACCACCGCGCGGTCGGCATGGCGCGCGCGCACCAGCCCGTTGCCGAGCAGATAACCGCCGACGATCATGCCGATCGCGAGGATCAGCGCGGCGAGCGCGAGCCCCCCGCCGAATCGTGTCACGCGCTCTTCCATTGCCGACGATCCTCCCGATATGCGGTGCAGCCCTGATCGCCTAACAGCGATGAACCGTTACTTGATAGCGATGAACGGAGTGAAAGCCCAGCGATGAATTATCTCCACACAATGATCCGGGTGAGCGATCCCGACGCCACGATCCGCTTTTTCGAGCTGCTCGGCCTCAAGGAAGTGCGCCGCATGGAGAGCGAGAAGGGCCGCTTCACGCTGATCTTCCTCGCCACGCCCGAGGACATGAACGGCGCCGGCGAACGCGCCAACGCCGAGGTGGAGCTGACTTACAACTGGCCGCCCGAAGACGGCAGCCCCGCCGAAAGCTACACCGGCGGGCGCAATTTCGGACACCTAGCCTACCGCGTCGACAATATCTACGAGACCTGCCAGCGATTGATGGACGGCGGCGTGACGATCAACCGCCCGCCGCGCGACGGCCATATGGCGTTCGTCCGCAGCCCCGATAACATCTCGATCGAGCTGCTGCAAAACGGCGTGCTCGAGCCGGCCGAACCGTGGCGATCGATGCCCAATATCGGCGAATGGTGATGCCGCTGGAGATCGTCCGCGTCGCCGCGCTCAGCGACAATTACATCTGGCTGGTCCACGATACCGCCAGCGATGAGACGCTGGTGATCGATCCCGGCGAGGCCGAGCCCGCGCTGGCCGCCGCCGCGGCGCGCGGCTGGACGATCTCGCAGATCTGGAACACGCATTGGCATCCCGATCACACCAGCGGCAATGCCGCGATCAAGGCGGCGACCGGCGCGCGTGTCACCGGCCCCGCCGCCGAGGCCGGCAAGATTCCCACGCTCGACGACGGCGTGGCCGAAGGCGACACCGTGCGAATCGGCGACCATGTCGCGCGCGTGATCGAGACACCGGCGCACACCGCGGGGCATATCAGCTTCCACCTCGCCGACGACGCGGTCATCTTCGTCGGCGACACGCTGTTCGCGATGGGCTGCGGCCGGCTGTTCGAGGGCGACGCGGCGCAGATGTTCGCCAACATGCAGCGGCTGGCGGCGCTGCCCGGCGAAACCCAGGTCTATGCCGCGCACGAATATACCCAGTCGAACGGGCGCTATGCGCTGGTCGCCGAGCCCGACAATGCGGCGATCACCGGGCGGATGACGGAGGTCGATGCCGCGCGCGCGGCCGGCGAGGCGACCTTGCCGACGACGATCGCGCTCGAACGCGCGACCAATCCATTCATGCGCGCGCAGTCCGCCGAACAATTGGCCGAGCGCCGCGCGGCAAAGGATGCATTTCGCGGCTGACCGGCTTATATAGGGTGATCAGGGGGCGGATGACGACGAGGAGTTTCGTAATGCGTCGCTTTGCCTTGGCCGCTGCCCTTTTACTGATCGTTGCCGGTTGCGCCGGCTCCGCCGAGCCCTCCGGCGCGACCAATCCCAAACAGCTCGCCGAAATCGCCGACGCGCTGAAGGGGCTGACCCCCGGCGAGCCGACCAGCTGCATCGATCAGACCCGAGTGCGCGACGTGAAGAAATTCGAGAACACGATCCTCTATCAATATTCGCCGCGCGAAATTTATCGCAACGATGTGACGCCGGGCTGCTCGGGCCTGCGCTTCGGCGATCCGATCGTCAGCCGCACGGTGACCAGCCAGCTCTGCCGCGGCGACATCATCCGCACCTTCTCCCCCGGACCCAACACGCCGAGCGGCAGTTGCGCGCTCAATGCCTTCGTCCCTTACAAGAGGTGATCCATGCGCAAGAACGTTCTGCTCGGCCTCGCCGTCGCCTCGATCGCCAGCGCCGCGATCGCGCGTGACGATCCGGCGCGCGATCTCGCCAAGGCGCTGGAAGGGCACGTCGCCACCAAGACCGATCAATGCATCGATCCGCACCTCGTCAGCGGGCCGCAGGTGATCGGCCACGATACGCTGCTCTATCGCCAGGGCGGGACGATCTGGAAGACCACTGTCATCGGCCCCTGCCCCTCGCTCGACGACGACGTGACGATCATCAACGACGTCTATGGCGGGCAATTGTGCCGCAACGATCGCTTCCGCACGCGCGAGCCGGGACTGACGATCCCGTCGGCTTATTGCCGGCTGGGCGGCTTCACCAAATATGTGCCGGTGAAGCGCTAACCCCGCTCAGTCGTCCTTGCTTTTCTCATAGCGGGCGATCGCCTCGATCAGCAGGCGCTTGGCCTCATCGGCGTCGCCCCATTTGCCGATCCGCACCCACTTCTCGGCCTCGAGATCCTTATAGTGGGTGAAGAAATGCTCGATCTGCTGCATCACGATCTGCGGCAGATCGTCGCGGTGGCCGACCTTGGCGTAATAAGGGAAGGTCTTGTCGTCGGGCACGCAGACGAGCTTTTCGTCGCCGCCATGCTCGTCTTCGAGATTAAGCACTGCGATCGGGCGGGCGCGCACGACGCACCCCGGCACGAACGGCGAGCGCGCGATGACGAGCGCGTCGATCGGATCGCCGTCGGTCGATAGCGTGTGCGGCACGAAGCCGTAATTCGCCGGATAGCGCATCGGCGTGTGCAGGATACGATCGACGAACAGCGCGCCCGACTTCTTGTCGAACTCATATTTCACCGGCTCGCCGCCGACCGGCACTTCGATGATGACGTTGAGACTCTCCGGCGGATTGTCGCCCACCGGGATCAGATCGATACGCATTTTTGCTTCCTTCGTCAGTGTGCGGCACCGGCCCGCTCGCCCACCCACATCATATCCTGAATGGATGGCAGGGTGGAGGAGCGGGCCGGTGCCGCGCTTCGGCCGCAAGCCGAAGCGAAAAAATCAGCGCGCCGCGAGCAGCTTGTCGAGGCCGGTCTCTCCCGTGCCGGTCTTGACGAGGTGCGGATAGCGTGGCCCGCCGTGATAGTCGATGGCGACATCGCGGTAATCGTCCTGGCGCTGGACGTTCAGGTGGATCGGATTCTTGTCGGTCTTCGCCGCCACGATCGCATCCTTCATCGCATCGGGTGAGAATGCCTTGCCATTGACCGACACGATCGTGTCGCCGACAGTCAGCCCCGCCTTGAACGCCGGGCTGTCCCAGATCACCGCCTCGACACCGCCATCCTTGTCGCTGGCGGACAGGCCCAGCGAATAGCTCGCGTCGATCTTGTGGCGATTGGTCTCGGCCTGCTTGAACACGCCGGATTCGACGTCGGTATAGACCAGCTTGTAGCCGTTCTGGACGAAGCCGTTCAGCGGCGCGTCCTTCGACAGCCCCTGGAGGCGATCGTTGAGGAAGGTCGCCCAATCATAGGGCTCGATCTGGTTGAGCGTGGTGACGACGTCGTTGAAATTATACGTCACTTCGCCCCAATCGCCATCGTTGATGCCGAAGAAGGCGCGGGCAAAATCATCGAGCGACTTGGCGCCGTGCGATTGCTGGCGGAGCATCGAATCGACTTCCATCCACACCATCAGCCCTTCGTTGTAATAATCCTCCGAGCGCTGCCAGCTGGTCCAGCCCTTGGGCCGGCGCTCCGAAATGATCGGATCGTTGGTGGTGTCTTCGAGATCGCGCCACTGCCGCGCGGGCATATTGTCGTAATAGGCCGCGATCATCGCATAGCCGTCGAGCGTATCGGCCTTCGACACGATCCCCGAGCGCGCCTGGAGGACATAACCCCAGAATTGCGTCTGCCCTTCATAGACCCACAGCAGGCTGTCGCGCATCGGCGTGCGGTAATCGGGCGTCCACAGGTCCGCGCCGCGGCGGAATTTGCCGTCCCAGCTGTGAGTGTATTCGTGCGGCAGCAGATTGTGATTGCCGACCTGATTGTCCCAATCGGTGAAATAGCCCTCGTCGGTGCCGTCTTCCGAGCTGCGATGATGCTCGAGCCCGTTGCCGCCGAGCTGCGAGGAGAGCGACAGCAGGAAATGATAGTGATCGTAATGCTGCGCGCCGAACAATTTGACCGCCTGAGCGACGAGCTGTTTGTGGGCATCGATCTGCGCCGGCGTGGCGACGAGATCGGCCGGCTTGTCGGCGAAGACGTCGAGATCGACCTGCGGCGAAAGCGCCCATTGCTTGTAATAGCGCCCGGCGACGACGGGCGAATCGACCAACGTCTCGTAGCTCGTGGTGTCATAGCTGTAGATCGGGCCGTTGGCCTTCGCCGGCAGCCCCGAGGCGGCGCTGAAGCCGGCGGGATAATGGACCGTCGCGGCGATCGGAATGTCACGCGTGAAATAGCCGGCCGGATACAGGCTCATCGAATTCCACTGCAGGCTGATGAGGTTCGGCGTCATCACGATCCGGCCCTGATCCTTGGCCGTCGCCGAGATGAACTGAAAGGCGAGATCGAGCTTCTTGGCGCCTTCGGGCACGTCGATATGAAAGGCATAGACGTCGACCGGATCGCGCACCCAGCGCACCGGCTTGCCGGCGGCGGTGATCGTCAGCCCGGCGAGCTTATCGAGCTGGCCGGTCGGCGAGTGGTTGCCGGGCAGCCATTTTGGATAGAGCAGCACCATCGGGCCGGCCTTCTCCACCGGGATCGTCTGCTTCACGCGGAAGATGCCCTGGCTGGTGTCCGACGCGTCGACGTCAAGCGTCATCGTGCCGGGATAGGCGATGTCCTGCGGCGCGGGGATGGTGTCGGCGAACGGCAGCGGCTGCGGCTTCGAATTGCCCGCCGGCGTGAGTTGCGCGGTGGCGGCGGTGGAGGCGAGCAGAAACGAAGCGACAGCGAGCGTGCGGATCATGAAAAGGGCCTTTCGGCGGAGGGGAGGACGGCGCGAGGCTTAGGCGCGACGCGCCGTGCAAGTCCAGACCCGCACCTGCTTTTTGCCGCGATTGACGCCATCGTGCGACCAGCGGCAACTTCCGCGACAGCCGAGGCGTTGCCCCGGCATGACCGATTTTCCCTTGCCGCTCGACGGCGGCTGTTTCTGCGGCGCGCTACGCTATCGGCTCAGCGCCGCGCCGCTGTTCACGCTGGCTTGCCATTGCACCGATTGCCGGCAGATGACCGCCTCGGCCTATTCGCTCGGCCTCGTCGTGCCGCGCGACGGCTTTGCCGTCACCGCCGACATCCAGCCGCGGCCGCTCGACAAGCGCGCCGATTCGGGCGGCACCTCGACGCGCTTCGTCTGCCCGCTTTGCGCAACCTGGACGCATACCGAGACGAGCGGCGCGCCCGGCGTGACGATCGTGCGGCCCAGCTCGCTCGACCAATCGGATTGGGTCCGCCCGGTCGCGCAGATCTTCACGCGCTCGGCATATGACTGGGCAATCATGCCGTTGCCGATGAGTTACGAGACGGAATTCGGCGAGACCGAGGCGATCGAGGCGGCGTTCACCGCAAGCGATATCCGCCCGCCTGCCCCCGCCTGACGCTTGCCGACTGATCCATGTCGTGACGATTCTGGGCGGACAGAGCGCAACGACGGCCCCGGTGCTTCGTTCAAGCAGTCACGGCGCGCGAGCCGTTCCTCAACATCGTTCAGGAGACCCGAGATGGGCTTGTTCACCAAGGATATCGAGACGTTCGACGATCTGTTCCTGCATCAGTTGCAGGACGTTTATTACGCCGAAAATCAGATCACCAAGGCGCTGCCGAAGATGATCGACAAAGCGACGGATCCCGCGCTCAAGCAGGGTTTCCAGACGCATCTGACCGAAACCGAAGGTCAGATCGCCCGGCTCGAGCAAGTGTTCGAGATGATCGGCGCGACGCCCAAGGCGGCGACCTGCCCGGCAATCGACGGGATCATCAAGGAAGCCAATGAAGTTGCCGGCGACATCGCCGACAAGGCCGTGCTCGACGCCGCGCTGATCGCCTCGGCGCAGGCGGTCGAACATTATGAGATCACCCGCTACGGCACGCTGATCGCCTGGGCCAAGCAACTCGGCCGCGAGGACGCCGCCGGCGTGCTCAAGCAGACGCTCGACGAGGAATATGCCACCGACGACAAGCTGACCAAGCTTGCCACGTCGAAGGACAACGCCAAGGCGGCGGCGGTCGCAGAACCCGCCTGATCGCCCGCTGGCCCGGCGAGGCGACCGCCGGGCCGGCTCGCGACCCAAGCCGATCAGCTTTTCAGCGTCGTCATCTCCACGGCCTTGTTCTTGGTCGAGGGGTTGGCGGCGTTGGTTTTGACCTTTTCCGCCTTGGGTTTGCGGACTTCCTTGTTCGACTTTTTCTGGCTCTTCGCCATCGCCGGTTCCTTTGCCGGGGCGGCATGCCCCTGGCGCGCAGCATAGCGCGGTTCGGCGGGCGCGAGGACTCTATTCGGCGGCGCGCACCTCGGGCTCGACGGCGGCGACATCCTCGGGCAGCGACCAGATCAGATCCTGCTTGGTCAGCACGCGGCCGTCGTGCGCATGGACCTGGATCGGCGCGATCGGCTGACGATCGCGCGCATCGACCAGCACCGGGCTCGCCGGCATGCCGGTTTCCCAGCGCTCGCCCCATTGCCGAAGCGCGATCATCGTCGGCAACAGCGCCATGCCCTTGTCGGTCAATTTATATTCGATCTTGCGGCGATCCTCGGCGAGCGCGGTGCGGCCGAGGATGCCATGCTCGACCAGCCGGCCGAGCCGATTGGCCAGGATATTGCGGGCAATGCCGAGCTCGGATTGGAATTCTTCGAAATGCGCGAGCCCATTGAACGCGGCGCGCAGGATCAGGAACGACCAGCGCTCGCCCATCGCCTCGAGCGCGGCCGGCAGGCTGCATTCGGCCAGATCGCGGAGAGGTTCACGCAGTTTAACATCCATAACAGTCGAGCCTATCGCAAAAATCGCCCTTTGGGAACGAGATATAAGTTTCGAGTTGCAACTCGCATGTGCAGCATGTAAGTAGCGATTAGCAACCTAGTTTCGAAAGGCCCGCCATGATTCGTTTCGTCTCGCTCGCCGCAGCCGCCGCCACCGCGGCGATGCTGCTCACCCCCACCGTCGGCCGCGCCGAACAGCCCGGCTATTACGCCGCGATCCCCGCCGCCGCGCCGGCCAAGGCCAGCCTCGTCACGCGCGATACCTTGTGGTCGTGCACCGGCGGCACCTGCGTTGCGCCCAAAGCCGGCGAGCGCCCCGAAGTGATGTGCGAGCGTGTCGCCAAATCGGTCGGCAAGCTGACCGCCTTCACCGCCGGCGGCGAAGCGCTCGACGCCGACGCGCTCGACAAGTGCAACGCCAAGGCCAAGTAACAATCTTTGGTCGGGGCGCTGCCCGCCCGCTCCCCTCCCGGCCCCCCACAGGATCATGCTGAATGGGTGTCCGGGAGGGGGAGTGGGCCGCCACCGCACGGTCAAAGCAGCGCGCCATCCGGAATTATATTGCAAAGCAGCAGGGCGCGGCCCCATCTTGGCTGGGTGCTGCGCCAATATGAACTGGTCGATCGAGTCCTCGGCTACGATCCCGACGCCGACGAGGCGCTTCTCAACCGCGCCTATGTGTTTTCGATGCACGCGCACGGCAGCCAGAAGCGCGCCTCGGGCGATCCCTATTTCAGCCATCCGATCGAAGTCGCCGGCATCCTGACCGACCTCCATCTCGACGACAAGACGATCGCCACCGCGATCCTCCACGATACGATCGAGGATACCGTCGCCACACACGACGAGATTGAGCGGCTGTTCGGCGGCGAAGTCGCGCGGATGGTCGACGGCGTCACCAAACTCTCCTCTATCGAGGCGCAGACCGAGAATGAGCGCGCGGCGGAGAATCTGCGCAAATTCCTGCTGGCGATGTCCGACGACATCCGCGTGCTGCTCGTCAAGCTGGCCGATCGCCTGCACAATATGCGCACGCTCCATCACATCGCCAAGCCGGAGAAGCGCAAGCGCATCGCCCGCGAGACGATGGAGATCTACGCCCCGCTCGCCGAGCGCATCGGCATGTACGAATTCATGAAGGAGATGCAGACCATCGCCTTCAGCGAACTCGAGCCCGAGGCGTCCGAATCGATCACCCGGCGGCTCGAATCGCTGAAGGAAGGCGGCGGTGACCGCATCGCCAAGATCGCCTCGGGATTGAAGCTGCTGCTCTCGCGTGGCGGCATCGAGGCGGAGATTTCGGGGCGCGAGAAGCATCCCTATTCGATCTGGAAAAAGATGTCCGAGCGGCACGTCAGCCTCGAGCAGCTATCGGACATCATGGCGTTCCGCGCGATCGTCGGCACCGAGGAGGAATGCTACCGTGCGCTGGGCGTCATCCACCGCCGCTGGCCGATGGTGCCGGGGCGGTTCAAGGATTATATCTCGACGCCCAAGCGCAACGGCTATCGCTCGCTGCACACCACGGTGATGCACGCCGACAACACCCGCGTCGAAATCCAGATCCGCACGCTCGAGATGCACACCCAGGCCGAATTCGGCCTCGCCGCGCATTGGGCCTATAAGCAGGATGCGGTGCGGCCCGACACGCAGGTGCGCTGGATCCGCGACCTGATCGAAATCCTCGATACCGCCGCGAGCCCCGAAGAGCTCCTCGAGCATACCCGCATGGCGATGTACCAGGATCGCATCTTCGCCTTCACGCCGGCGGGCGAACTGATCCAGCTGCCCAAGGGCGCGACGCCGATCGATTTCGCTTATGCGGTCCACACCGATCTCGGCGACCAAGCGGTCGGCGCCAAGATCAACGGCCGCGTCGTGCCGCTGCGCACCGCGATCGACAATGGCGATCAGGTGCAGATCTTGCGCTCCAAGGCGCAGCAGCCGCAGCTCAATTGGCTGAACTTCGCGATCACCGGCAAGGCGCGCGCCGCGATCCGCCGGCATCTGCGCCACAAGGAACGCGACGAATCGGTCGCGCTCGGCCGCAAGATCTATGACGAAATCGTCCACCGCCTGCCCGCGCAGATCGCCGGAGGCGCGCTGGCCGCGGCGCTCAAGCGCCTCAAGCTCCCCGACGAGGGCGCGCTGATGGAAGGCATCGCGCGCCGCACGATCACCGATGCGCAGGTGATGGAGGCGCTGATGCCCGGCTCGGCCGGCGCCGATTCGGCGCACGAGCTGCCGCCGCAATCGAGCGCGATCTCGATCAAGGGGCTGACTCCGGGGGTCGCCTATACGCTCGCCGAATGCTGCCACCCGATCCCCGGCGATCGCATCGTCGGGCTCAGGCGGCCGGGCGAGGGGATCGAGGTCCACGCGATCGATTGTCCCAAGCTGGTGGAGGGCGAGGACGTCGATTGGGTCGATCTCGCCTGGGGCGACAAATCGGAAGGCGGCACCGCGCGCATCTCGGTCGAGGTGAAGAACGAGCCCGGTGCGCTCGGCATCGTCTCGACGATCATCGGCGGGCAGCGCGCCAACATCATCAACCTGCGGCTCGACAACCGCGACACCACTTTCCACACCAACACGATCGATGTCGAAGTGCACGACGCGCACCATTTGATGCGCGTCCTCGCCGCGCTGCGCGCCACCGACGCGGTCAGCCGCGCCGAGCGGAGTTAGCGTCGTCCTATCCAGCCGCGCCTGCCGGGCGGCAGCGATGTTAGCCGATCAGCAAGCCCGCCAGCGCCGCGCTCATCAGATTGGCGAGGCTGCCCGCCGCCAGCGCGCGCAGGCCGAGCTTGGCGATCATCGGCCGTTGATTGGGGGCGAGGCCGCCGGTCACCGCCATCTGGATCGCGATCGACGAGAAATTGGCGAAGCCGCACAGCGCGAACGTTACCACCGCGACGGTGCGCGGCGACAGCGTCGCCTGGATTTTGCCGAGATCGATATAGGCGACGAATTCGTTGAGCACGATCTTCTCGCCGAAGAAGCCGCCGGCCGCGCCCGCCTCGTTCCACGGCACGTTGAGCAGGAACATCACCGGCTTGAAGATCGTGCCGATGATCCCCTGAAAGGTGATGTCGTCGGACGTGAACCAATGGCCAACGCCGGTGAGGATGCCGTTGGCCAGCGCGACCAGCGCGACGAACGCCAGCACCATCGCGCCCACCGCGACCGCGAGCTTGACGCCGGTCTGCGCGCCTTGCGCCGCGGCCATGATGATGTTGGCGGGCTTTTCCTCGTCATGCGTGGCATCGGCGAGCGCGATCTTTTCGTCCCCGGGATCATCGCCGAGCGGCAGCTCGCCCTCGGGCGCGCCGATCCGATCGGGCATGATGATCTTGGCCATCAGGATGCCGCCCGGCGCCGACATGAAGCTCGCCGCGAGCAGGAAATCGATGCGGATGCCCATCGCCGCATAGGCCGCGAGGATCGTCCCGGCGACGCCGGCCATGCCGCTGGTCATCACCGTGAACAACTGCGCCTGCGTCAGACCCGCGAGATAGGGACGGATGACCAGCGGCGATTCGCTCTGCCCGACGAAGATGTTGGCCGCCGCGCACAGGCTCTCGACCTTGGACACGCCGATCACCCGTTCGATCGCACCGCCGATCCAGCGCACGACGAGCTGCATGACGCCGAGATGATAGAGGATCGAGACGAGGCTGGCGAAGAAGATGATCACCGGAAGTGCTGCGATCGCGAAGCTGTTGCCGCCGATCGCCGGCGACGCGAGCGGGCCGAAGATGAAATCGACGCCGGCCTTGGCGTAGCCGAGCAGATTGGCGACGCCGCCGGACAGGAATTCGAGAACGCTGCGTCCTTGCGGCACATAGAGCACCAGCACCGCGATTCCGGCCTGCAGCGCGAACGCGGCGCCGACGACGCGCAGGCGGATCGCGCGCCGGTTGGTCGACAATAGGAGTGCGATCGCCAGGATCACCACGATGCCGGCGATGCCGATCAGAAAACGTGCCATGCGTTCGGTTGCGTCCCCACCCCACCGGCGGATCGGCCGGCCTTTTGTCGAAACGGCGGGTTATGGCGAAAATTCCACGGCGAGGCGAGCCCCGTTGACGCCCCGGCAAATCCAGCTAGCGTCGCCGCGATGAATGATCCCGTCCGCGCGATCCCGCGCTCGCTTTTCGCCTTTTCGATCTTCTACGGCGGCATGGTCTGCATCGCCGGCGTGCTCGGCAACAAGCAGATCGCGCTGGGGCCGCTGTCCGATCTCGGCACGCTGATCGGCGTCGGTCCGCTTGCGGTCGAGGCCGGAATCGTCGCCTTCCTGCTGCTCGTCGTCACCTCGAGCTCGGTGGCGGAGCTGCACGGGCGACAGCTCGCCGGGCGGCTGGTGCTGATCGGCTTCGTGCCGCTGATCGTGTCGATCCTGCTGTCGCTGGTGGTGCTCGCGCTGCCGGCGGCGCCGGCGATGGAGCCGGCCCGGCGCGACGCCTTCGCGCTGATGATGAGCGGCACGCCGCGCATCTGGCTCGGCGGGATCGTCGCTTACGGCGTGTCGCAAACGCTCAACGTGACGATCTTCGCGGCGCTGAAAGGGCGCGAGGGCAGCGCCTTATTGTGGCTGCGCGCGGCGATCGCCAGCATGCTCAGCCAGATCGTCGATACCCTGCTGTTCGTCACCATCGCCTTTGCCGGCGTGTTCCCGATCGGCGCGCTGCTGATCGGCCAGATGATCGTAAAAGTGGTGCTCTCGGCGATCCTGGTGCCGCCGTTCATCTATCTGTTCGTCGCGATCGGCCGGCGGCTGGATCGCGCTTAATCGTCATCCCCGCGACAGCGGGGACCCATCTCCCGGACTTTCGACAGCCACCACCGCGGTTTTTTTGGCGGAGAGAATAAGAGATGGGTCCCCGCTTCCGCGGGGATGACGAAGAAGGTCGCGTGCCTTATGGCGCGGGCATGACCCACGCGCCCGATCCCGCCACGCTCGCCAAGGCCGAAACGCTCACCGAGGCACTGCCCTATCTGCAGCGCTATGCCGGCGCGACGTTCGTGGTGAAATACGGCGGCCACGCGATGGGCGATCCCGAGCTGGCGCGCGATTTCGCCGAGGATGTCGTGCTGTTGAAGGCGGTCGGCATCAATCCGGTCGTGGTCCATGGCGGCGGGCCGCAGATCGGCGCGATGCTCAAGAAACTCGGCGTCGAATCGAGCTTCGTCGATGGCCTGCGCGTCACCGATGCCGAAACCGCCAAGGTTGCCGAAATGGTCCTGTCGGGCGCGATCAACAAGGAAATCGTCGGCTGGATCGGCCAGGCCGGCGGCCGCGCGGTCGGCATTTCGGGCAAGGACGGCGGCTTCGTCCGCGCCGCCAAGGTATCCCGCACGACGCGCGATCCGGACAGCAATATCGAACGCGCGCTCGATCTCGGTTTCGTCGGCGAACCCGAAGCGATAGATCGCACGGTGATCGACACCCTTTCCGCCGCGGGCATGATCCCGGTGATCGCGCCGATCGGCATCGGCGGCGACGGCCACACCTACAACATCAACGCCGATACGATGGCCGGCGCGATCGCCGGGGCATTGGGCGCCAAGCGGCTGTTCCTGCTGACCGACGTCGCCGGCGTGCTCGACAAGGCGGGCGATTTGCTGACCGAACTCGACGCCGCGCAGATCGCTGGCTTGCGCGCCGACGGCACGATCTCGGGCGGGATGATCCCCAAGCTGGAAACCTGCGTCGCCGCGGTCGGCGCCGGGGTCGAGGGTGCCGTCATCCTCGACGGCCGCGTGCCGCACGCGATGCTGCTGGAAATCTTCACCCGCCGCGGCGCAGGCACCTTGGTGGGGCGATAGGCCCATTCGATTATGACAATCTTCGTCATCCCCGCGAAAGCGGGGACCCATCTCCCGCCGTCTGACCGAGCATTGACCGAGGGAGATGGGCTCCCGCTTTCGCGGGAGTGACGGCGACAAAGATCAACACCGCAAACCCACCCCTGTTCGCACCCGCCGCAATTCGCTAGACCGCGCTGATTACGCCGCCGTGGAGACCCTTCTTGCTTACCGTCATCCAGATCCTGCAGGTGCTGCTCGACCTCGTGTGGTGGATCGTCATCGCCGATTTCGTGCTGTCGATCCTGATCGCGTTCAACGTCGTCAACACCTACAACGGCTTCGTCCGCTCGCTTTACGACGGCATCGAGCGGCTGTGCCAGCCGCTATACCGGCCGATCCGCCGCATCCTGCCCAACACCGGCGCGATCGATTTCTCGCCGATGGTCGTGCTGGTGCTGATCGGCATCCTGTCGATCATTCTCAACCGCCTGGCGCTCAACATCGCCTATGGCATGCCGATGTGAGGCGCCGATGACCGCGACGATCATCGACGGCAAGGCCTTCGCCTTGTCCCTGCGCGAGCGGATCGCGGGCGAAGTCGCGCGCTTTTCCGCCGCCACCGGGCGCAAGCCGGGGCTCGCCGTCGTGCTGGTCGGCGAGGATGCCGCCTCGTCGGTCTATGTCCGCTCCAAAGGCAAGGCGACGATCGCCGCGGGCATGGAAAGCTTCGAACACCGCCTGCCCGCCGACACCAGCGAGGCGGCGCTGCTTACGCTGGTCGACCGGCTCAACGCCGATCCCGCCATCGACGGCATCCTCGTGCAATTGCCGCTGCCGTCGCAGATCGACGAGCGCAAGGTGATCACCCGGATCGATCCCGACAAGGACGTCGACGGCTTCCACCCGGTCAACGCCGGCCGCCTCGCCAGCGGGTTGCACGGTTTCGTCCCCTGCACCCCGCTCGGCTGCCTGATGCTGCTGAAGGATCAGCGCGGCAGCCTCGCCGGGCTCGACGCGGTGGTGATCGGCCGCTCGAACATCGTCGGCAAGCCGATGGCGCTGCTGCTGCTCGGCGAAAACTGCACCGTCACCGTCGCGCATTCCAAGACGCACGACCTGTCGAGCGTGGTGCGCCGCGCCGACATCGTCGTCGCCGCCGTCGGCCGGGCCGGGCTGGTCAAGGGCGAGTGGATCAAGCCCGGCGCGACGGTGATCGACGTCGGCATCAACCGCATCGACGGTGCCTTGGTCGGCGACGTCGATTTCGCCGGCGCGGCAAGCGTGGCGGGCGCGATCACCCCGGTGCCCGGCGGTGTCGGGCCGATGACGATCGCCTGCCTGCTGCGCAACACGCTCGTCTCCGCCGCGCGGCGCGATCGTTTCACGCTCGACGAGGACGCCTTGTGATGCCCACCACCGGGCTTGCCGGCCTCTTCGTATCGTCGCTGATCACCTTCTTCGTGGTGATCGATCCGCCCGGCTGCGCGCCGATCTACGCCGGGCTGACCGCGGGATCGTCCGCCCAGCACACCCGCGCGATGGCGGTGCGCGCGGTGCTCGTCGCGGCCGGCATCCTCGTCGTCTTTGCGCTGTTCGGGCAGGATATTCTCCACGGCCTCGGCATCAGCCTCGACAGCTTCCGCATCGCCGGCGGCATCATGCTGTTCCTGATTGCGCTCGAAATGGTGTTCGAAAAGCGCACCCAGCGCCGCGAGGACCGCGCGCAGAAGATCATCGACACGCCCGAGGAGGAGGACGTATCGATCTTCCCGATGGCGATGCCGATGATCGCCGGCCCGGGCTCGATCGCCTCGGTGATGCTGCTGATGTCGAAGGGGCACGGGATCGAGCGCACGCTGGTAATCCTTGCCGCGATGGGATCGATCCTGCTGCTGACGCTGATCGCGCTGCTGCTCGCCGGGCCGCTGATGCGGATCATGGGGCAGAAGATCGAGGCGGTAATCACGCGGCTGCTCGGCGTGCTGCTCGCCGCGCTCGCCGCGCAATTCGTGATCGACGGGATTCGCGCTAGTCTGACTTGATTGAGACGGCGCCGGCCCGCTCCCCCACCCGGCCACCCATTGACGATACCCTGTGGGTGGCCGGGTGGGGGAGCGGGCCGGCGCCGCACGTTTCAGCTATGCTGAACCAAAAAACCCTACTCGATCTGAAACAGCCGCAGCGGATCCTTGGCCGGCAGCGGCAGCTGCTTGAGCCAGGGAAACGTCTTGCCGTGCGCCAGCTGGTCGTAGAAGCCGCCCGGCGCGCGCGCGCGGTAATTGGTCGATTCGGCCATGTTCGGGCAAATCAGCAGCAGCGTCGCCTTGTGCTTGGCGGCGATCGCGCGGAACTGATCGGGGCTGCCCTGAAAGCCGTGCTGCACGTCCAGAATGGCGTCGCCGTTGCGGTGATAGGGGCCGGCGATCGCGTCATGATGCGTCGTCGCGATCAGCCGCGGGCCGAGATCGACAAAGGTAAACACCACCTGTGCAGGATAGCGATCGAGCGCCTGCATCGCCGGCACCGTCGGGCAGAAGCGGCTGGCCTTATTGACCGTCTTGAGCCGTGCGTTGGGTTTCGAAAACGGCATATACGGCATGGTGATGCCGACGAACGCGCCCGACAGGAAAGCGACCGCGCCGACCACGCCGAGCACGCGGACGAACGGATTGCTGTGCCGCATGATTCCCGGCACCAGCACCCACAACAGCGCGGTGACGCCGACCATCACGAGCATTTGCGCATCGGGCCCGACCCGCACTTGCCAAAACAGCATGCCGCTGGCGCAGGCCGCCAGGATCAACAGCGACACCCAAGGCACCGCGATCGGCCCGCGCCGTGCGCGCCAGGCGGCGATCGCGGTGCAGAACAGCCCGATCACCGGCATCACGCCGAGCGCGTAGATCATGTTGGACGGTTGCTTGTAGATCGGCTTGGCCTCGCGGACATTGTCGAGCCAGTTCCTGGCGAGCTCGGGCGACACCTGCTCGGGCCGGCCCAGGCATTGCGGAAACAGCAAGGCAAAGCCGCCGGCGAGGATCACCGCGGCGACCACCGCCAGCGCCAGCCGCTGGCTGCGCGCGGCCGGATTGAGCCGCGTCAGCGCGAACATCAACAGCCCGGCGGCGATCATCGCGGTGAGATAGACCGGGGTCAGCGCATCGCAGCGCAGCGCCCGATTGGCGTCCGACGCGAACAGCGCGAAGCCAACCGCGGTGCCGCCCGACAGCGCCAGCGCATAGACCGTCAGCCGCGGCGCGGCGGCCCGGTCCCACACCCAGCGCAGCACGACGATCGCGCCGCCGATCGCAGCATAAGGCAGCAGCTCCAGCCCGATCGACAGCGAACAGGCCGTCGCCAGTCCCATGATCAGCCCGCCGCGCCGGCGCTCGGGATCGGCCAGCCCGGCCATGATCAGGCTCAGCATCGCCAGCTGCCAGCCGCCGAGATCGATCCGCTCGGGCTCGAACATCGGCATCGTCGCCGGCGCGCCGACCAGCAGCAGCACCAGCGCGAGCGGCCAGGCAAGCGGATGCACCAGCCGGCGCGCGGTGAACGCAACCCCGCCCATCACCACCGCCATCGGCAGGATCGGCGCGATCCCGCAGGCCAATCGCTCGGCCCAATAGTCGGTCGTGAACAGGCGGAAGACCAGGATCAGCCCGGCGATCGGCAGATCGACAATCCGAGTCCAATGGATGTCGAAACCGCCTGGCGGATTCATCCGATATTGCCGCAGGTCGTACCAGCCCTGCCCGTTCAGCAGCGCGCGGACCTGGGCGAGGCGCATGTTATCGTCGGTATCGCCGAGCGCAAACCAATAGACATGGCCCCAATTGTCCCACAGCAGCCAGATCGCGACGAGCAGCCAGGCGAGCAGCGTGAGCCGCAGCCAGTGGCGATCGAGTTCCTGCTTGATGGCCCAGGCGCCGCCGGTGCTGTCGTTCAAAATGCTTCCCTCGCTCGCTTCGCCGCATTAGTGCGAGCGGCGCAAAGGGCAAGGGTTCGGCATGACGGCGATGGTGCGGCAGATCGATAAATGGCGGGCGAACGGTGTGCTCGGCCAGCTCGTCCGTTTCGGCATTGCCGGCGGCATCGCGACCGCGCTCTACACCGCTGTTTATTCGCCGCTCGCCGGCTTCAAGATCACCTCCGAACAAGTCGCCAATGTCTGCGGCTATCTCGTCGCCGTCGCCTCGGGCTACGTTCTCCACAGCAAATGGAGCTTTCGCGGCCACGGCGCGACCGCGTCGCGGACCAGTTGGCGCTTCTTTCTCGTCTCGCTGATCAGCTACGGTCTCAATACCTTTTGGGTGTGGCTGTTGACCGACGACGCGATCATGGCGGGGCCGTGGTGGTGGCCGCTGGCGCCGATCCTGTTCGTCACGCCGCTGATCACCTTCGCGCTCAACCGCTTGTGGGTGTTCGGCTAGCTCATGGACCGCATCGTTTATGATCGGATGGCGGCGCATGATTCGACGCATTGGTGGTATCGCGCGCGGCGCGACATCCTAGCTGATTATCTGACGCGCTACGGCGGCCTGCCGAACGAGGCGCGGATTCTCGAGATCGGCTGCGGCACCGGGCACAATCTGCCGATGCTGGGTGCGTTCGGCAGCGTGGATGCGATCGAGATCGATCCCGCCGCACGCGCGATCGCCAGCACGCGGCTGGGCAAGCCGATCGGCGAAGCGCCGCTGCCCGAACTCACCGGGGTCGATCGCGGCGGCTATGATCTGATCGCGGTGCTCGACGTGGTCGAGCATATCGAGGACGATGTCGGCGCGCTTCGGGCAATGGCCGATTGCCTCAAGCCGGGCGGCAAGATCCTCATCACCGTGCCTGCGCACCCGTGGATGTGGAGCGCGCACGACGTGGTAAACCACCATTTCCGCCGCTATTCGAAAAAGACGCTGGCTGCCGCGATCCAGGCCGCCGGCTTGAAAAGCAACAGCCTGCGCTGGTTCAATTCATTGCTGTTTCCCGCGGCAGTCGCCGCCCGCATCGCCGGCAAGCTCAGCGGCAAGGACGATAGCGACGATTCGCCGCCGGCGCGGCCGCTCAACGCCGTGTTCGAAAAGCTGTTCGGCCTCGAACGCCACCTCGTCGGCCGCGTGCCGCTGCCGCCCGGCCTGTCGATCATCACGCTGGCCTCCCGGCGCTAAGCGTCTTCGAGTCAACCTTGCGCGACCGGCTCCGCAGCGGCTGACCTATTCCGCCGCCGCCTGCGTCTCGGCAAGCGCGTCGGCCGGTTGTTCCGCGCGGTAGCCCAGCGTCGCGACGCCGCGCATCGGGCCGACCACATCGGCCACCAGATACAGCGGCCGCCGCTTCGATTCGACATACAGCCGCCCGAGATATTCGCCGATCATGCCGAGCACGAACATCTGGATCGCGCTGAGCACCACGACGACCAGCATCGTCGACGTCCAGCCGGGCACGGGATCGCCTTCGAAGAATCCCCAGCCGATATAGAGCAGCAACAGCAGCGACGCGCCGGCGAGCAGCACCGAGGCGTGGCTGGCGAGGCGGAGCGGCGCGGTCGAGAAGCCGGTCACCGCGTCGAACGCCAGCCGCAGCATCTTGCCGAGCGGATAGTTGGTCTCGCCGGCCAGCCGCTCGGCGCGGTCATAAGCGAACGGCACCTGGCGGAAGCCGATCCACGCGACCATGCCGCGAATGAAGCGCGCCTGCTCGGGCAGCGACAGCAGGGCATCGAGCGCACGCCGGCTCATCAGGCGAAAATCGCCGGTATCGAGCGGGATCGGCGTGTCGGTCACACGGTCGAGCACCCGGTAGAAGGCGGCGGCGGTCAGCTTCTTGAAGATCGTCTCGCCCTCGCGCTTGCGGCGTACGGCATAGACGACGTCGGCCTGCTCGGCGGCCATCATCCCGCGCATCTCGATCAGCAGCTCGGGCGGATCCTGCAGATCGGCGTCGATGATCAGCACCTGATCGCCGCTGCACAGATCGAGCCCGGCGGTCAGCGCCAGTTGGTGGCCATGGTTGCGCGACAGATTGATCGCCACCAGCCGCGGATCGGCCGCCGCCAGCCGCTGCATGATCGACCAGCTGGCGTCGCGCGATCCGTCGTTGACCAGCACGATCTCATAATCGCCGCCGACCGCGGCCTGCGCGGCCGCGGACAGCCGCAGATGCAGCGCCGCGAGGCACGGCTCCTCGTTGAAACACGGGACGACGATCGAGAGCGCGGGGCCATTCATGGCCGCGCGGTTTAGCGAGTCCCGCCCGCCGCGTCATCGGGAGAATCGGCGCCAGGGCCGAGGGTCCTACGCCTCGTCGGTTCGCCGCTTGATCTTGTTGGGCAAGGTCTTGCCCTTGGTGCGGCGCGACGGAAGCTGCACGGGGTGCTTTTTCTTCCACTCGGCATAGGTCATCGGCCCGTCGGGCGTGTCGATGACGGTGTCGTCGATGCTCATCGTCAGACCAATATCACATAATCGCCGTAGGCGGCGAGCGCGCGGTCGTGCGTGACCAGCCGATAGGTGTCGGCCTCGGCCGTCGCGATGAGCAACCGGTCGAATGGATCGCCGTGGAGATGCGGCAGGCGTTCCACGCCGAGCGCGTGGCGAACCTCGATCGGCAGCACCTCGAACGAGGTGGCCGTGAATTCTTCGATCGCCTGCGTCGTTGATAGGCCGATTGCCGTGCGGCGCGGCCCCAGGCTGTTCTTGATGGCGATTTCCCATAGGCTGGCCATGCTGACCGACACCTCGTTCGCCGGCTCGGCGATCATAGCCGCGACCGATTCGGGCAGCGTTTCGACACTCGATACGGCCCAGATCGCGACGTGGGTATCGAGCAGCAATCTCACCGCTGGAGCTTTTCGCCAAACGGATCGGCACTCTCTTCGAACAGCTTCTGGACCTCGGCGTCGAGCCGGTCGGATTCGTCGTGGTCGAAGGTGAACTTGCCCTTTGCAAGGCCGAGACGCCGTTTCGGCCGCTCGCTCGCCACCGCCGTCATCCGCACCGCGGGCTTGCCGTTGCGCGAGATGGTAATCTCTTGTTCGCTGCCGGACACCAACGCCTCGACCAGCTTCGACAGGTTGGTCTTGGCCTCGTGCATGTTGACGCTGGGCATCGGTCGCTCCTTAGCTAAGTCGGACTAAGCTAATCACGGCGATGGCTTATTGCAATCACCGCGTCGGCACCGGCTCGTCGCCGGTGTAATCGTAGAACCCATGCTTGGTCTTGCGGCCGTACCAGCCGGCCTCGACATATTTGACGAGCAGCGGCGCCGGCCGGAACTTGGGATCGCCGGTGCCTTCGAACAGCACGCGGGTGATCTCCAGGCAGGTGTCGAGCCCGATAAAATCGGCCAATGTGAACGGCCCCATCGGGTGATTGAGCCCGAGCTGGCAAGCGGCGTCGATGTCGGGGATCGTCGCCACGCCTTCGCCCAGCGCAAAGCACGCTTCGTTGAGCATCGGCATCATCACGCGGTTGACGATGAAGCCCGGCGCGTCGTTGGCATGGACGACGCGCTTGCCCAGCGCCTGCGCAAAAGCCTCGACCGTCCTGACTGTCTCGTCCGATGTGGCGAGGCCGCGGATCAGCTCGATCAGCCCCATCACCGGCACCGGATTGAAGAAATGCACGCCGACGAAGCGCGCCGCATCGGGCGTCGCCTGCGCCAGCCGCGTGATTGGGATCGACGAGGTGTTCGAGGCGAGGATCGCGTCGGCCGCCAGCACCTTGCCGACCTCGGCGAAGATCGCGCGCTTGATCTCCTCGCGCTCGGTCGCCGCCTCGATCACCAGCGCGCATGGCGCCAGGTCCTGCACGCCGTCGACGCACTCGATCCGCGCCAGCGCCGCGTCACGCGCGGCACCGTCGATCTTCTCCTTGTCGACCAGCCGGCCGAGCTGTTTGGCGATGCCCGACTTGCCCGCCTCGGCGCGCTCCTTGGATACGTCGCTCAGCAGCAAGTGATAGCCCGCCTGCGCCGACACCTGCGCGATCCCCGCGCCCATCTGCCCTGCGCCGATAACGCCGATTGTATCCATGATCCGGGTCTCCTTGCCTTTTGCCGGCGGCCCTATCACGCTAAGGCGCGCCATGCACCGCTTGATCGCCCCCGCCGCGCTCGTCGCGCTCGCCGCCTGTTCTCCCCAGTCCGCCGGCAACAACACCGCCGCCGCCGATGCGCCTGCCCTTGCGGCGGCCACGATCGCCACGGACGCCCCGATCGCTACCCCTGCGACGCCGCCAAAACCATCCGATCTCAAGATTTTCGGCGACTGGATCGCCGGCTGCGACAATACGCTTCGCTGCACGATGGCCTCGCTTGGCGAGGGCGCCGATTTCCCCAAGGTCAACCTTGCGCTCGCGCGCGCCGCCGGGCCGGTCGGCGCGATCACGCTGACGCTCCAGCCCAACGATTTCGGCGATGGCCCGCCGCCGGTCCCGGTCTCGCTGGCGATCGACGGCAAATCCGTCGCCGGGCGCTTCGCCGCCGGCGATCAACCGACGCTGACGGGCACGGACGCAACCGCGATCGCCGCGGCGATGGCCGCTGCGCAGACACTGACGATCCGCAACGCAGCGGGTGCTGCGGTCGGCACGCTGTCGCTCAAGGGCGCGTCCGCCGCGCTGCGCTATATCGATGCGCAGCAGGGCCGCGTCGGCACGCAGACCGCGCTCGTCGCCCGCGGCGCACAGCCGGCATCGAGCGTCCCCGCCGGGCCGGTGCCGCCGCAGATCGTCGCGGTCGTGCCGATCGGCCCGCCGGCAACGCCGTCCTCCAGTCTCGTCGCGAAAATGACGAAACAAGCGGGCTGCGATGACGCCGGCCCCGGCGGCGCGCTTGAGAGCTTCGCGATGGGCGGCGCCGCCACGCTGGTGCTCGTGCCGTGCGGCAGCGGCGCGTACAACGTCAGCTCGGCGCTGTTCGTGATGCGCGGCGACGAGGTCGCGCCCGCGCAGATCGACGCGCCGTCCGGCTTCACCGAAAGCGACGCGATCCAGCCGGTCCCGCAAGTCGTCAACGGCGATTTCGCGAACGGCGTGCTGACCAGCTACGCCAAGGGCCGCGGGCTCGGCGATTGCGGCGTCGAACAGCAGTTCGTGTGGGACGGCGCGCGGCTGCGCCTGAGCGAGCAATCGGCGATGGGCGATTGCCGCGGCAACCCCAATTACATCACCACCTGGCGGACCAAAGTGGCGCGGCGCTGATCGAGTTCGCCAATTCTCCCCTGCAAGGCGAAGTGGCAGCGCGCAGCACTGACGGCGGCGTGGCGCACCTATCGAGAGCGGGACACCCCTCCGGCGCTCCGCGCCACCTCCCCTTGCAGGGGAGGATTGGGCGCAGCGCGTTCTAGGGCGCCTTGCGCCGCGGCCGGGCCTCGGCAAGCAATAACGCAAACAACCCGTCGGGATCGGTCCACTCGGCGATCGGCGTCCACTCGCCCGCCAGCAGCAGCATCCGCGCGTCGCGCGGGCCATATTTGTGGCTGTTCTCCGTGTGGATCGTCTCGCCCGCCTTCATCGAAAACGAGCGGCCGTCGATCGTGAAATCCACATCGCGCGTCGCCTCCAGATGCATTTCGATCCGGCTCAGCGTCTCGTTCCAGATCGCGCGGTGGCGGAATGCATCGACCGCGATCGTCCCGCCGAGCTCGCGGTTGATCCGATCGAGCAGATTGAGGTTGAACGCCGCGGTCACGCCCTGGGCGTCGTCATAGGCGGGCACCAGCACGTCCTCGCCCTTCACGCGGTCCATGCCGATCAGCAGCATCGCCTCGTCGCCGAGCGACTCGCGCATCGCCCGCAGCAGATCGACCGAGGTGCGCGGCACCAGATTGCCGATCGTCGATCCGGGAAAGAAGCCGAGCTTGGGTAGATCGTCGATCGCTTCGGGCAAATCGATCGGCTCCATGAAATCGGCCTCGACCGGCATCACGTCGAGATCGGGGAAACCCTCGGCCAGCCCCGCGGCCGAATCGCGCAGGAAATCGCCGGAAATGTCGATCGGCACATACGCCGCCGGGTCGATCGCGCGCAGCAGCAGCGGCGTCTTGGCCGACGATCCCGATCCGAATTCGACCACCGCGCGGCCCTTGCCGACGCGCGCGCCGATCGCCGCGCCGCATTCGGTGAGGATGCGCGTTTCGGTGCGCGTCGGATAATATTCGGGCAGATCGGTGATCCCCTCGAACAGCTCCGATCCGCGCCGATCATACAGCCACCGCGCCGGGATCGCGCGCTGCTTCGCCGCAAAGCCATCGAGCACGTCGGCGCGGAACGACGGATCGGCCAGGCTTGCCTCACCGTCTTCAATCTCTCGTTTCAGCATCTCAGACATCCTTCGCCAGGCGGACGCCGGTGAATTGCCAGCGTTGGTGGGGATAGAAGAAATTGCGATAGCTCGCGCGCACATGGCCGCGCGGCGTGGCGCACGATCCGCCCTTCAGGACGAACTGCCCGCTCATGAACTTGCCGTTATACTCGCCGACCGCGCCCTCAGCCGGGCGAAACCCCGGATACGGCCGGTACGCGCTGCCGGTCCATTCCCAGACATCGCCGAAAAACGCCGGCCCTTCACCGGCGGGGCGCGGCTCGATCGGTCCGGCGGTATCGAGCTGATTGCCGCGCGCCGGATCGTGTTGCGCCGCGGCGGCTTCCCATTCGGCCTCGGTCGGCAGCCGCGCGCCGGCCCAGCTGGCATAGGCGTCGGCCTCGTAGAAGCCGATATGCGTCACCGGCGCGGCGGGATCGATCGCGCGGCGGCCGTCGAGCCCGAAGCGGCTCCAGCCGGTGTCGTCGCTGCGCCAATAGAGCGGCGCGTCCACGCCCTCGGCCTGCACCCAGGCCCAACCATCGGCGAGCCAGTGGCGCGGCTCGCGGTAGCCGCCGTCCTCGATGAAGGCGGTCCATTCGCCATTGGTGACGGTGCGATCGGCCAGCGCATGGCGGTGCAGCAGCGCGGTGTGGCGTGGCCCCTCGCAATCGAACGCGAAGCCGTCGCCGGCATGGCCGATCTCGACCACACCCTCGGCGCCCTCGATCCAGCCGATCGCGCCGGGCATCGCCACCGGCTGCTTGCGCGGCGCCGGCCACAGCGCGGGCTCGATCGGGTTTTCGCTGAACAGGTGGAGAATGTCGGTCTGCAGCAGTTCCTGATGCTGTTGCTCGTGCTGGCAGCCCAATGCGATCAACGCCAGCGCGTCGGCCGGCAGCGCCGGCAGCGCGGCAATCACCGCGGTATCGACATGCGCGCGGTAGGCCGCCACTTCGTCGAGCGTCGGCCGCGTCACCATGCCGCGGCGGCCCCGCGTATGCCGCCGTCCTTCCGCCTCGTAATAACTGTTGAAGAGGAACGGGAAGCGCGCATCGTGCAGCGCATAATCGGCGACGAAATCGCGCAGAACGAAGGTTTCGAAAAACCAGGTGGTGTGCGCGAGATGCCATTTGGCCGGCGACGCATCGTCCATCGATTGCACCGTCGCATCGGCATCGGACAGGCGCGAAACCAGCGCCACCGACAGGGCGCGGACATCGGCGAAATGCGCGCCGAGCGCTGATGGGGCCGCATCGGCGGCAGGAGTGCTCGGCATCGTCATCCTCTCGTCACGCGGCGTCAGGGCCAGTGGGCGCGGGTCGATCGTCCGCAGATACGCTATTACAGAAGACGCAGGGGCCGCGTTGACCTCAATCAGCGTATCGCGGTCAGCGTGTCGCGCCGGGTTTCCATAAAACGTCGCCGGCGGCGGTTTGGTTCAGGAAGCGCGCGCAGACGAACAAAAAATCCGACAGGCGATTGAGATAGGCAAGCGCAGCGGGGTTAAGCGTCACCTGTTGGCTGGCCGCAACGGCGGTGCGCTCCGCCCGGCGCACGATCGCGCGCGCCAGATGCAGCGCCGCCGCCGCCGGGCTGCCGCCCGGCAGAATGAAACTGGTCAGCGGCGCGAGATCACCGTTGAGCGCATCGAGCTCGCGTTCGAGCCGCGTCACCTGATCGGGCACGATGCGCAGCGCGGTGGCGGCGGGCGCGAAATCGTCGCCCGGCGTGGCGATGTCCGCGCCGAGATCGAACAGATCGTGCTGGATGCGAATCAGCGCGGCGCGCGGCGCGCCCTCGTCGAGCGCGGCGATCGCCACGCCGATCGCGCTGTTCGCCTCATCGACGTCGCCGATCGTCGCCAGCCGCGAATCGGCCTTCGACACGCGGCTGCCATCGACCAGCCCGGTGGTGCCGGCATCGCCGGTGCGCGTGTAAATTTTGGTGAGCTTTACCAGGGGTTATCCTCGCCGAAGGCGCGCGGCGCGGGGGGTCAGGTTCGTCCGGCGGAAAACAGGATGATCACCACCACGATGATCGCCAGCGCCTGGAATAGGATGCGCTGCTGCATCAGCTTGTTGGAGCGCACGCTCGACGCGCTGGGCATTTCACCGCGCAGTTCGGCGTCGGTCGTCTGCATGAAATTGACGATGCCGCGGACCAACGCGACGAGGACCGCGATCATCAGTGCGCCGAGCACGATGCCCCAGAAAACTATCATGCGTGCAATCTAGGCGCTCGCGCGCGAAAATCCAGAGGGCAGCCGGCCGGCGCGCAGCGCCTCGGCGAGCGCGACGCCGTCCTCGCCGGCCAGCCGCATATCGGCGAGGCGCGGCGCATCGTGCCGCTTGGCGAGCCGCCGGCCATCGGCGTCGGCCAGCAGCGGGTGATGGCGATAGACCGGCGTCGGCAGATCGAGCAGCGCCTGCAGCAGCCGGTGGACGTGCGTCGCGGCGAACAGGTCCTGCCCGCGCACGACATGCGACACGCCCTGCGCCGCGTCGTCCACCGTCACCGCGAGGTGATAACTCGCCGGCGCATCCTTACGCGCCAGCACCACGTCGCCGAACGCGTCGGGCGCGGCGCGCTGATCGCCGGCGATTTCGTCGTGCCATATCAACGCTCGCCCGGTCGCCGCCAAGCCGCCTGTGGCAGCCAGCGCCCGGCGCATATCCAGTCGCCACGCGTGGGGCTCGCCGATCCGGGCGGCGCGTTCAGCCGCGCCCAGGTGGCGGCACGTGCCGGGATAGCGCGCATCATCCGGCCCGTGCGGCGCAGCGCCGCTAGCGGCGATCTCGCGCAGCACCTCGGCGCGGGTGCAATAGCAAGGATAGACCAGCCCCGCAGCCTTCAGCCGATCGAGCGCGCTGCGATAGGCGTCGAGCCGCGCCGATTGGCGCACCACCGCGCCGTCCCAGCGGAGGCCGAGCCAAGCCAGATCGTCGAGGATCGCCTGCACATGCTCGGGGCGGCTGCGCGCGCCGTCGATATCCTCGATCCGCAGCAGGAAGGCGCCGCCGCGCGCGCGGGCGAGATCATGCGCCTGAATCGCCGAGAAGGCGTGGCCCAGATGCAGCCGCCCGGTCGGCGACGGCGCGAAGCGCGTGACGATTCGGTTCATCGCGTTCGTTTCACGCCGACTCTTGACCGCGAGTCGCGGCCTGTGCTGTCATCACCGCGTCATCGGGATCGGCGAAGGCGAGCCCGTAAGCAGCGGGGGAGTGCCTATGTATCATCCCGATCTGATCCGGCATCCGGACAGCTGCCCTGCGCTCGTGCTCAACGCCGATTATACGCCGCTGAGCTATTATCCACTCAGCGTGTGGCCGTGGCAAACATCGGTCAAGGCGGTGTTTCTCGATCGGGTCGATATCGTCGCGCATTACGAACGCGAGGTGCGAAGTCCCACCGCGAGGCTGAAGCTCCCTTCGGTCATCGCGCTCAAACAATATGTCAAACCCTCGCAATTTCCCGCCTTCACCCGCTTCAATCTGTTTCTACGCGATCGCTTCAACTGCCAATATTGCGGATCGGGCCGCGATCTCACCTTCGATCATGTCGTGCCGCGCGCGCAGCGCGGCCGCACCACCTGGGAAAATGTCGTCACCGCCTGCGCGCCGTGCAACCTCAAGAAGGGCGGACGGACGCCGCAACAGGCCAAGATGCCACTGCACATCGCGCCGATCCGCCCGACCAGCTGGCACCTTCAGGAGCATGGCCGCAGCTTCCCGCCCAATTACCTCCACGACACCTGGCGCGACTGGCTCTATTGGGACATCGAACTCGAGGCGTGAGCTTGTTGGAGGTGGTGCCGGCAAAATGCTCGTTTCGGGCACTCACCAACCAACCTGACCCGCAACGAATAAATTCGGGGCATATTGATTCGCGCGCGCGCCACGCCAAATTCAGCTGCATCTAGCCGGGGAATTATTGCATGCGCCGCCGTTCGACCCTTATCGCCGTCGCGTCGGTCGCTTTGACGCTATCGGCTTGCTCGAAGGGCGACGACGTCGCCGCCAACGCCACCGCGCCCGCCGGCTTCGTGCCGCCGACCGCGCTCAACCGCACCGATTTCATCGGCAATGTCGATCGGCGGTTCCAGACGCTCGACGTCAATCACGATTCCAAGATCAGCCAGGCGGAGCTGCCGCTGCGCAATCACGACATCATCGCCGGCTTCGACAAGGACGGTGACCACGCGATCAGCAAGGACGAATTCACCAAAGGCAGCCTTGCCCGCTTCGACAAAGCCGATGGCAATCAGGACGAAGTGCTGACCGGCGAAGAGCGGCGTTCGGCGGGTCTGGGTGAAACCAGCAGCGAAGGCGCGCGCACGGACACCCCCGCCGGCGGATGATTTGCCCCGTGGGCGGTTGACCCCGCCCCCTGCCGCAGTGCAGCAAGGGCGGATGCCAGACCTTCCCGCGATCACCAACAATCCCGACATCCGCTTCCTAGGCGCACTGCTTGGCGACGTCATTCGCGCTTATGGCGGCGACACGCTGTTCAGCCGGATCGAATATATCCGCGCGACCTCGGTCGATCGCGCGCGCGGCGTCGCCGGGGCCGACGCGATCGATCCCGGGCTCGATCGGCTGAGCCTCGACGAGACGCTCGATTTCACGCGCGGCTTCATGCTGTTCTCGATGCTCGCCAATCTCGCCGAGGATCGCCAGGGCGTCGCGGCCGAAAAGGGCGCTGACGTCGCCGCCGCGGTCGCCAAGCTGGAGGCGGAAGGGATCGACCGTGCCGCGATCGTCGATCTGCTCGCGCACGGGCTGATAGCCCCGGTGTTGACCGCCCACCCGACCGAAGTCCGCCGCAAGTCGATGATCGATCACCGCAATCGGATCGCCGAGCTGATGGCGATGAAGGATGCCGGCCTCGCCGCCACGCCCGAGGGCGACGACGTCGATCAGGCGATCACCCGCCAGATCGCGCTCCTCTGGCAGACGCGCGTGCTGCGCCGCGAAAAGCTCTACGTCACCGACGAAGTCGAGACCGCGCTCAGCTATCTGCGCGACGTGTTCCTGCCCGCGCTGCCCGCGCTTTACCAGCGCTGGGATCGCGCGCTCGGCGATCGGCTGCCGAGTTTCCTCAAGCCCGGTTCGTGGATCGGCGGCGATCGCGACGGCAATCCCTTCGTCACCGCCGACTCGCTCGAAACCGCGCTCGCCCGCGCCTGCGAAACCGTGCTCGGCCATTATCTCGCCGCGATCCACCGGCTCGGCGCCGAGCTGTCGATCTCCGGCGATCACGCCGCGATCGATCCGGCGGTCGCCGATCTCGCCGATCGCAGCGGCGATGACGCCGCCACCCGCGCCGACGAGCCCTATCGCCGCGCGCTGACCGGCATCTACGCCCGCCTCGCCGCGACCTACACGGGCTTTACCGGCAAGCCCGCGCCGCGCCACGTCACGCACGCGGCCGAGCCGTATGCCACGCCGCAGGACTTGCGCGCCGATCTCGTCGCGATCGCCAAGGGATTGGCGGCGACCGGCGGCGGCACGCTCGGCTCGAGCGGCGCGCTCGGCCGGCTGATCCGCTCGGTCGAGACGTTCGGCTTCCATCTCGCCACGCTCGACATGCGACAGAATTCGGCGGTCCACGAACGCGTCGTCGCCGATCTGCTCAAGGTTGCCGGGGTCGAGGCCGATTATGCCGGCTTGACCGAAGGCCAGCGCCTCACGCTGCTCCGCCAGGAACTCGCCAGCCCGCGCCCGCTGATGAGCGGCTTCAGCGATTACGCCGACGAAACGAAGAGCGAACTCGCCATCCTCGCCGCCGCCGCCCGGGCGCACCAGCGCTACGGCAAGGCCGCGATCGTCAATTATATCGTGTCGATGGCGACCTCGGTGTCGGACCTGCTCGAGGTCAATCTGCTGCTCCGCGAAGTCGGGCTTTATCGTCCGGGAGCGACGCCGGAGGCCGACATCATGGCGGTGCCGCTGTTCGAGACGGTCAGCGATCTCGAGGCCGCGCCCGCGGTCATGGCCGACTGGTTCGCGCTTCCCGAGGTGAAGACGATCACCGCGGCGCGCGGCTACCAGGAAGTGATGATCGGCTATTCCGATTCGAACAAGGACGGCGGCTACCTGACCTCGACCTGGCAGCTTTCCAAGGCATCGAGCGCGCTCGCGCCGGTGTTCGCCGAGGCGGGCGTCCGCATGCAGCTGTTCCACGGCCGCGGCGGCGCGGTCGGGCGCGGCGGCGGCTCGGCGTTCGCCGCGATCCGCGCGCAGCCGCCCGGCACCGTCCAGGGCCGCATCCGCATCACCGAACAGGGCGAGGTGATCGCCGGCAAATACGGCACGCCCGAAACCGCGATGACCAATCTCGAGGCGATGGCCTCGGCAACGTTGCTCGCCAGCCTCGAGCCCGAGCGACTGTCGGACGCGGATTACGCGCGCTTCTCGGGCGCGATGGACGCGCTGTCGGATACCGCATTCAAGGCCTATCGCGGGCTCATCTACGGCACCGAAGGCTTCACCACCTTCTTCCGCGAGATGACGCCGATCGCCGAGATCGCCGGCCTCAAGATCGGCTCGCGCCCGGCCAGCCGCAAGAAATCGGACGCGATCGAGGATCTGCGCGCGATTCCCTGGGTGTTCTCCTGGGCGCAGGCGCGCGTCATGCTGCCCGGCTGGTACGGCGTCGGCCGGGCGATCGCGGCGTTCGAGGACAAGGCGCTGCTCGCCGAGATGGCGCAAGGGTGGCCGCTGTTCGCCGCCACGCTCGCCAATATGGAGCAGGTGCTCGCCAAGTCCGACATGGGCATCGCCGAACGCTATGCCGCGCTGGTCGAGGACAAGGGCTTGCGCGACGGCATTTTCGCCACGATCCGCGACGGCTGGCAGAAAACCCATGACGGGCTGCTCGACATCACCGGCCAGTCACGGCTGCTCGAAAAGCATCCCAAGCTGGAAACCTCGATCCGCTTGCGCCTGCCCTATATCGAGCCGCTCAACCTGCTCCAGATCGAGCTGATGAAGCGCCACCGCGCCGGCGAGACCGACGACCGGATCGGCGAAGGCATCCTGCTGTCGATCAATGCGATCGCGACGGCGTTGCGGAATAGCGGCTGATTCTCCCCTCCCCTTATGGGAGGGGCTGGGGGAGGGCCTGTCGACAAGTCGTCGTCCGGCGGACAGGAACTCAACCCTTAACTCCTCCCGGAAGCGGGAGGGGAATCGAGAAAAGGCGCGGCAATCTCATCGCGGACCCTGAGCAGTCGCCCGCTTGCGCGATCGATCAGCGCCCAGGTCGTCACCGCCTCGACCTTCACCTTGCCGTCGTCGCCGGTGAACCGCACATGCCGATCGAACCGCGCGCCCTTGGGCGGCTCGAGCACCCAGGTTTCGCCGGTGACGGTCTCACCCGCGCGGACGTTGCCGCGGTAATCGATCTCGTGCCGCGTCACGACCCAGATATGCGCCGCCTGGTGCGCGGCAGGCGCGACCGCTTCCCAATGCGCCGTCGCCAATGCCTGGATCCACTGCACCCACACCGCATTGTTGACATGGCCGAGCATGTCGATGTCGGCCGCGGTGGCGGTGAAGGGGCGAGTGAACGTCACGCCATCGCTCTCAAAACAGCAGCTCCCCGGCGAAGGCCGGGGTCCAGCATCGGGCCGGTCGTAACTGGACCCCGGCCTTCGCCGGGGAGGTTCTGATGGGGAGCATCACCCCTCCACGCCCAGCTGCCAAAGCACGAAAGCGTGCTCCTCGGCCGCCTCACGCAGACTCTCGAACCGCCCCGATTTGCCGCCATGCCCCGCGCCCATATTGGTCTTGAGCAGCAGCACATTATCATCGGTCTTGGTGGCGCGCAGCTTCGCCGCCCATTTCGCCGGCTCCCAATAGGTCACCCGCGGATCGTTGAGGCCGCCGGAGATGAACAGCGGCGGATAGGTCTGTGCCCGCACATTATCATAGGGCGAATAACTGCGGATCAGCTCGAACGCGGCGGGATCGGTGATTGGATTGCCCCATTCAGGCCATTCGCCCGGCGTCAGCGGCAGTTCCGGATCAAGCATCGTGTTGAGCACATCGACGAACGGCACGTCGGCGATCACCGCGCCCCACAGATCGGGATCGGAATTGACGACCGCGCCCATCAGCTCGCCGCCGGCCGAACGCCCCGCTGTTGCGATCCGGCCCGCGCTGGTCCACCCCTCGGCGATCAGCCCCTTCGCGACATCGACGAAATCGTTGAACGTGTTGGTCCGCTTGTCGAGCTTGCCCTGGTGATACCAGTCCTGCCCGAGATCGTCGCCGCCGCGGATATGCGCGATGGCATAGGCAAAGCCGCGATCGAGCAACGACAGCCGCCCGGTCGAGAACCCCGGCGGGATCGCCATCCCGTAGGCGCCATAGGCATAGAGGAACAACGGCCGCGATCCATCGCGCGGAAAATCCTTGGGATAGACGATCGAGACCGGCACTTGCGTCCCGTCGCGCGCGGTGATCTTGAGCCGCTCGGTGGCGTATTTCGCGCCGTCATAGCCGCTCGGGATTTCCTGCACCTTCAATGTTTCGAGCGTTCCCGTCGCGACATCGTAATCGAAGGTCGTCCCCGGCGTGACCATCGATTCGTAGCCCATCCTGAGCTTCGGCATGGCCCATTCGGGATTGCTGCTCAGCCCCGCGGCATAGCTCGCCTCGGGAAACAGCACGCGGCGCGGCGCGACTTGCGGGTCATAGGAATGGATCTCGACCTGATCGAGCCCGTCCTCGCGCCCGTCGACGACGAAATAGTCCTGAAAACACGCCACCCCGGTCATGTAGAAATGCGGTGACGGCGCGATCAACTCGCGCCACTCGCCGGGCGCGTCGATCGAGGCGGTGCACAGCCGCCACATCGGATCGGTGTCGTTGGTGTGGATGAACAGCGTGCCGTCATGCTCGTCGACATCATATTCGCGGCCCGCCTCGCGGGCTGCGACGAGGATCGGTTCGGCGGTCGGATCGTCCGCCGGCACCAGCCGGATTTCGCTGGTCACATGGTCGCCGGTCGCGATGATGATCCACTTGCGCGACTGCGTTTCGGAAACGCCGACGCGGTAGCCCTCGTCGTCCTCGTGATAGAGCTCGACATCGTCCGCTACGGCCGTGCCGATCCGGTGAAGCCGGGCATTGTCGGTCCGCCACTGTGCATTGGCGAGGCCGTAGAGGAACGCCGAATCGTCCGCGGTCCACACGATCTCGGACAGCATGCCCGGGATCACCTCGGGCAGATGCTCCCCGGTCTCCAAATTCTTGATGCGGATCGTGAAGCGCTCCGACCCATTGTCGTCGATCGCATAGGCTAGCAGCCTGCCGTCATTGCTGACCGAAAAGGCGCCGAGCCGGAAATATTCCTTGCCCTCGGCCAGCGCCGGCTCGTCGAGCAGCAATTGATCGTCGCCGCCGGTCGCCGGCTTGCGCCACCATTTGCGATATTGCCCGCCGGTCTCGAACGCGGTCCAATAGAGCCAGTCGCCGTCCTTTTGCGGCACCGACGATTCGTCTTCCTTGATGCGGCCCTTCATCTCTTCATAGAGCCGATCGAC
Source organism: Sphingomonas koreensis (assembly GCA_006438735.1). Classification (GTDB taxonomy): domain Bacteria; phylum Pseudomonadota; class Alphaproteobacteria; order Sphingomonadales; family Sphingomonadaceae; genus Sphingomonas; species Sphingomonas koreensis_A. The sequence goes on from RCZF01000003.1 coordinate 255,624, forward strand.
CAGCGGCCGGTGCGGCGCCATCACCGCCTCGAAATAGGCGTTCTCCGCCTCCAGATAGGCGAGCACGTCGGTATCGGTGACGTCGGGATAGTTCGGATCCTTCAGCCACGCCCAGGGATCGTCGATGGTGTGGCCATGCGCGGTGAACGAGTGCGGGCGCGTGGGCGCGACGGGGGGCTTGGGAAAATCGGTCATCGCGCAGCCCTATCGCGGCAAGGGCCGCGGCGTCGAGAGGGTGCGCGCTGGATCGCCCGGCCGAATTGACCTAGCGTCGGGGCACCGCGGACCTCTCGCTCGCGGCGATGGAGGCGTGGCTGCGCAATCTCGATTTCAGTTCATGGCACAGCCTGTTGGCGACACTGATCGGCCTGGCGATGTTCACGCTGATCGGCGTCGGCGTGCGGCTGCTTATGATGGTGACGATCCAGCAGCGGCGCGAACGGATGAACCGCCAGATCAACGAGCGGCTGCGCACGCTGATCGCCGCGTATAAGGTGCTCGGCGGCTCGTTCACTGGCAATCTTGCGGTCAACCCAGCGCATCTGCGCGATTTGCGGCGTCGCGGCGAGGCCAGCGACGAAACGGCGCCGGCCCCGCCGATCGATCTGACGGCGACGAGCGGCGAAGGATCGGATCGCCCGCGGCGCATCCGCGACGCGGTGGAGGCGGCGCTGTCCGACATCATCTTGCTCGGCGCCGAGGATCATGTGCGCCTCGCCACCCGCGCCGCCGACGATCTTGTCGCCGGTCGCCCGGTCCACACGCACGAACTGGTCGTCGCGCTGCGAGATTTCATCCGCAAGGCGCTCGATCTCGATCCGATCCCGCCCGACGTAGCGATCCCGCTGCAAGGCCCGACGCGGCCGTCGAGCGGCGCGCGCGGCAAAGGCGATCGCGGCGCGGAAACCGGCGGCGGCAGGGGCGGCGGCGGCGGTGGCGGTGGCGGCATAGGGGGCGGCGGCATGGGCGGTGGCGGCGGCATGGGCGGCGGCGGCGCGGACCCCAATGCCGATGATCCCACCGCGTCCGGCCATCACGCCTAGCGCGTTACGCTCAGCCCCGCGCGGTGCGGACCGACGCCACAGCGATTGCGTCCCACCGCCCTCGTCGCCGGGCCTGTCCGGCTCGCGCCATCGACCCGGTTTTGACCGCCTTCCTGCCCCCACCCCTGTCCTACAAGCGCGAAATCTGCCACACTCGCGCGCATGCTTCGTCGCCGAATCCCTCCGCCGCGCTTTCCCGTGGCAGGACCGGCCTTGCGACGAGCGCGCGACGCTCTCCACTTTCTCCACTTCACCTGCCCGAGGATGATCTGATGTCGACCCATGCCGCCCGTCTCGCCGCACTACGCGACCAGCTCAAGCGCGACCGGCTCGACGGCTTCGTCGTGCCGCTGACCGACGAGCATATGAGCGAATATGTCGGCGATTATGCCCAGCGGCTCGCCTGGCTGACCGGCTTCCAGGGCTCAGCCGGCACCGCGGTGGTGATGCCCGAGGCGGCGGCGATCTTCACCGACGGGCGCTACACGCTGCAGGTCCGCGAGCAGGTCTCGGCCGATCATTGGGCCTATGTGCCGGTGCCCGACGTCAAGGTCGCCGATTGGATCGCCGAGCATGCCGCAACAGGCGGTCGGATCGGCTATGATCCCTGGCTGCATACCCGCCAGTGGGTCGAGGAAGCGTCGAAGGCGCTCGCCGAGGTCGGCGCCGAGCTTGTCGCGATCGACACCAACCCGGTCGATGCGGTGTGGCCCGATCGCCCGCGCCCGTCCGATGCCAAGCTGTCGGTCCAGCCGGACAGCGCGGCGGGCAAATCCTCGGCCGAAAAGCGCCAGGCGATCGCCGACTGGCTGGGCGAGAAGAAAGCCGACGCGGTGGTGCTCTCCGCGCTCGATTCGATCGCCTGGGCGCTGAACGTGCGCGGCGGCGACGTGTCGCACACCCCCGTCGCGCTCAGCTATGCGATCGTCTCGGCCGACGGCACCGCCGATCTGTTCGTCGCCGAGGACAAGATGACCGACGCCGTCCGCCAGCATCTCGGCAATGCCGTGCGCGTCCACGATCGGCTCGCGTTCGCGCCCGCGCTCGGCCGCTTTACCGGCAAGCGCATCGCCGCCGATCCCGACAATGCCGTCGCCGCGATCTTCGACGCATTGGAAGCCGGCGGCGCGACCGTGCTGGCGCTGCGCGATCCCGTCGTGCTTGCCAAGGCGATCAAGAACGACGCCGAGATCGCCGGCCACCGCGCCGCCAGCATCCGCGACGGCGCCGCGCTCAGCCGCTTCCTGCGCTGGGTCGAGGCTACCGCGCCCAAGGGCGGGCTCACCGAACTCGATTGCGTCGCCAAATTGCTGGAATTCCGCGAGGCAACCGGGTTGCTCAAGGATACGTCGTTCGACACCATTTCGGCGACCGGCGCGCACGGCGCCAGCCCGCATTACCATTCGACGCCGGAATCGAATGCCGAGCTCAATATGGGCCAGCTCTATCTCGTCGATTCGGGCGGGCAATATGAGGACGGCACCACCGACGTCACCCGCGTGATCCCGATCGGCGAGCCCAGCCACGAGATGAAGGACCGCTTCACCCGCGTGCTCAAGGGCAATATCGCGCTCGATACCGCGCTGTTCCCGCCCGGCACCAATGGCGGCCAGCTCGACGTCTTCGCACGCCGTCCGCTGTGGGAAGCCGGGCTCGATTTCGCGCACGGCACCGGCCACGGCGTCGGCGCCTATCTGTCGGTGCACGAAGGCCCGGCGCGGATCGCCAAGCCGACCTATCCCGGCGGCGGCCCCGCGGTGCCGATCGAGCCGGGCATGATCCTGTCGAACGAGCCCGGTTATTACAAGGCCGGCGAATACGGCATCCGCATCGAGACGCTGGTGCTGGTCGTCGAGCGCGAGGTGGCGAACGGCGACATGCCGATGCTCGGCTTCGAGACGCTGACCTTCGTGCCGATCGAGCGCAGCCTGATCCTGCCCGAATTGCTGACGCCGGAGGAACTTGCCTGGCTCAACGCCTATCACGCCAAGGTGATGGAAAAGATCGGCCCCGAGCTGTCGGGCGACGATCGCGTCTGGCTCGACGCCAAATGCGCGCCGATCGGTTAATCGTCGGCCTTGGGTGGTGGCGGTGCGGCGGGTTCGCCACGCGCCTGCGCCTTGCGCTTGCGCAGGTTCTCGCGCAGCGCCGCCGCGAGCCGTTCGGCCTTGTCGTCCTTGTCCGCCATGCCGTCCGCAATTATGCCGGTCCGGGCGCCTTGACAATCCAGGGCACGCGCGGCCATAGGCGCCGCTCCCCGACATGGGTCAAGCTGCCGTAGCTCAGTGGTAGAGCGCATCCTTGGTAAGGCTGAGGTCGTGAGTTCAATCCTCACCGGCAGCACCATTTTCTTCAGTTAGATCAGTGACTTATACTTTCCCCGTTGCGGGACCCATGATGCTGTCCATCACCCGGCCATCACGGAGATATCGAAAAGATTCGCGATCGGGTGCTTTCACCCTCTTCGGCACATTATCCGCTAACGGTTTCGACCACGGCGGCGATGAGCAACTTCTGCCGCACTTCCGCGAAGTCGGCTGGTGCTCGCGCCTTCATCGAGGTGCCTGCCATGACGTGGCTGACCAGACCCTCCTGATCGGCACGCTCCAGCCCATCCCACCAACTTTGCCGCAGGAAGAGATTCTCGGTCTGCACGAACAGCAGCCTCAGCAGAGCGTCAGCCTTTTCGTCGTCCGGCACGGCCTCTAACGAGGCCGCTAGTGCAGCCGCCGGTCCATCGATGTCACCCATCCAGCCGAATACGGCCACGGTCTGTTGCTGGAATGCGGTGACGGTGAGCGTGATCACCTCGAACGGAGCGTCGCCATGACCCAGCCGCTGAAGCGGAGTTCCTTCCAGGTCATATTCGACGTGGAACGCCCCGCACGCCACCATCGGCAGCAACGCGTCGAATCGCACCGCGAGGTAGTGGAAACCGCTGCGGTCCCCGTTCAGCAGCCGCGCGTCGAACGCCTGCTTGCTACGCTCGATGTCCCTCAGCCCCATCTGAATGCCGAAGAGGTGGTTGTTCAGGATAATCTGCGTCATGGCCTGCTTCGCGAACGGCTCGCCCTTGTCCATGTCGCGCTGAATAAGTGTGCCTCGCAACTGCCGCTCCTTGGAGAAGCGTTCGTAAGCGATTGCGCGGTATGCGAGCAGGAATGCGTTATCGGTGTCGAGGGTCAGGGTGGCGCCCTCAACTGGCTTGAAGATGTTCGTGTCGTGCCGACCGCAGAAACCTGGGAAGACGGAGGCCTTGCTGGTGCCGATCCTTCTGGGCCACGACTGCCCCTGTTCGTCCAGCAGCCCCTTCATCGTCGGCTTCACCGTAAGGACGTGACCATCCTCGGCGATCGCCGACAGCCCTCCCTTGCGCTGCACGGTGTGCGACTTGACCACGCCGCCATCACAAGGGTCTGCTGCAGGGTCTGGATACGAGCAGTAGCCGGCGCGCAGCTTGTCCATCATCTTCTTCTCGATCTCGAAGATGTTGATCGGCTCCTGCTCGCTGCGCCGGTGATGGCACCACTTGTATCTGGCATCCGACCCGCACCAGCAGGGCTTGTAGGGGTCCATCGACTTGACCGGCTTGATCACGGGCACGTCGACGAGCGGCGCGGTAAGGGAGGGGTGCGGCGTCATCATCACCAGATGGGGCATGGCGCGCGCGGAAGTAACCGCGACGACCGGAAAATTGGATAGGTGTCCATTCAACGGCCGCAGATTCGGAATGCAATCGACCAACATGTCTCGAAAGCCCAGGAACCGGCCTGCTAGGTTGCCTGGTTCATTCGGTCGAAAAGGTTGGCGGCGGCCATCGCCCAGTTCACAGATACACTGAGCGTGGATCGCAACTGTCTGGCGTGGCTGAACGCGGTGTCGCGGTCGAGCAGGATCCGCTCGATCGCTCTAGACCACGTGTCAGTGTCGGACTTGGCATCGTTCGTGACGGCCACAACGGTTCGAGCTACTTCTTCAGGCGATAGCTTCTCGACCAGTAGATCGGCCAAGCCACTCTCGGCCGACACCAGCCCGGGGACGCCCGCGCAGATGGCCTCGAGCCCGACCAATCCGAAGCCTTCGGTTCGCGAGGGCATCAGGACGAGGCTGGCACGGCGGCAGTCTGCGGCCAGTTCGGCGGCGACGGGGGAGAACGGTCGAACAACGGCCTTCAGGCCAGGCACCTTCGCCTACGACCAGCTTGCCGCGCAGAGCCTCGCTCTCGCCTTCGGGCGCGCACCTGACGATGAGCTCGATCGGCGGCCCCTGCCACCGACCCGACAGCTGCGCCTTCGCCAGTAAGGCGGATCTCGCACCAGGCCGTGGCAGGCAGCCCGGCCTCGCAGTTCCTGGCGTCGATCCCCAGACCGTTCCGGGAAGGCTGTATGATCGCCGCCTCGGTGACGGACGCGACCTCGGCCGCGGTCCCTTTGCCGAAGGCGTCGGCAAGGGTATGCCCGATCCTCGTGCCCGGTATTATGTAGCAAATGCACCAAGGCGATGGCCAATGCGTAGTTGGCTATGCACCTTTGTCATCATTTTCGGGGCGTTCGCCCTGAATAGCCCGCTTTGTGCCCGGAATTATGGAGGCCGGTTCATTCCGGTCAGTGAGGAATTTGCACTCAAGAGTGTGGGACTGGTCGAACACATCGAGATATTCGACGGTAGCGGATATCGTCATATGCCCGCTTATTTTGATATTATCCGCCCAGTCGGCACTATCGAAGGCACCAAAATCCTTAAACGTCAGCTTGTCGTTCGGTGCGATGAACCCGCCTTCGCTGGAAAAAGTCATATAAGCCGTCATTCGGGTCTCAGGATGGACCCACGTGGCAGTAAACACGCGCCGTTTAATTTCAGCCGGCGTTTTTCCGAAATTAGTTACATCGGTCGAAAACCCCCCACAGGTGATATTGGCATCTCCTCTATTGTCATCACGGATGGGTTTGGGATTTTCAAAGTCCAAATATGCTCGCAATTCTCGCTCTGCATTTTCTCTGGTGATATTCAGCGCTTTTTCGGAATCCCTAGAAGCGGATTCAGCGGAGGCAACGGCCTTTCGCGTGAGATACAAGCTATAGATCAATCCAGCGAGGCCGAAGGAGCTTATTACCATCTGCCACCACGCCCAATCGGCGGCATTACGGCTGGCATCCGCCGCCTTCCACTGGGCTTCAAGATCGCAGCGGTCGTGATCCTGTGGCTCAGCGCATGGAGGTTTATATTTAGCGGGATTGACCGCCTTGAGGGATGGGCTAGCGGCCGGTGTAGGATCGGCCTGGGCGATCTTCTCTTGGGGGTTGTTCTTGGGCTGACTGGTGTTTTGTTCTGGCTGTGAGTTGGCGAGCGTCAGGAATCCGACAACCGCAAGGATGATGCGCCAATAGCCTCTAGGCATTGTATCAAGAACACCGCTGTGAATTTACCCCGGCTGATCTTGTTCCTGATATTCGGCTCGGAGTCCATCACGCCGATGTCTGCCAGCTTTCCAACGAGCTGCGCATAGGTAATACCCCGGCGGGTTAGCTCTGCCTTCAGCATCTGCTTAACCTGCGTTTCCCATTCCTTTTCGGCCTTCATGGCGCATCGCTCCAACGGTGTGAAACATCATCATATAAGATACTATTGCGATTGAAAACGATACGTCTTGCCATCATATATAGTTTCGAGGTCGAGGCGCGCCCGTCCGGCGAGACCTGGTAGGTTGATAGGCCGGCTGCTTGAAGGTTTCATGGCCCCGGCAGGGGCGCTGCGCTTGTCAGCGGAAGTCGCGCGTTCGGACCTTTATGCCCTCGACTGGCTCGCCCGGGATGATGCCTGACCCGAGGCGAAGGTCGGGAATGTAGATGTCGCGCGCACCCTTACCGAGATGCCGCTCGGCGGGGTCGCGCGGGTCGGGGCCCATGCCGTGCTTCACTACGTCGGCACGGCTGACGCGGTAGACGTCGGCCACGTCGGCGCGGCCACCGACGCTGGCGAGCAGGGCCGACATGTCGTCGAGCCGCCGCGCGATGACGTGGATAACGTCGCCCTCGCGCTGGACCTGCCCGCGCACCCCCATCATCGAGGCGCCGAGCACCGTGCGGCGGTTCGCCTCGAAGATCTTGGTCCACACCACCAAGTTAACGACATCGGTCTCGTCTTCCAGCGTGATGAACATCACACCCTTCGCCGACCCCGGCTTCTGCCGGACCAGAACGATGCCGGCGAGCTCGACGTAGCGCCCGTCCTTCACGTCGCGCAGCTCCGCGCACGTGATCATCCGGCGCGCCTTCAGTTCGTCGCGCAGGAACGCGAGCGGGTGTGCGCGCAGCGACAGCCCCGAGGCGCGATAGTCCTCGACGACCTCGGCGCCTTCTCCCATTTCGGCGAGCTCCACCGTCGGCTCGATCGCTTCCTGGCGCAGGCGTCCGTCGCGTTCGTCGGCTGCGGCGAACAGCGGCAGCGGCGCGTCTCCGAGCCCCTTCACTTCCCACAGGCCGGAGCGGCGGTTCGCGCCGATCGAGCCGAAGCCATCGGCCTCACCGATGCGGTCGAGGGCACCGCGGCCGACGCCGGCGCGGCGCTGAATCTCCTCGACCGAGACGTAGGGTTCTTCGCCCCGCGCCATCGCGATCGCGGCACCGTCGGCATTCGACAGGTCGCGCGCCATCCTCAGGCCGAGCCGCACGGCCTTGAACCGCCCGTTGGCCTGCTCGAGCGTGCAGTCCCAGCGGCTCGAGTTCACGTCGATCGGGCGCACCTCGACGCCGTGCTGCCGTGCGTCGCGGACGATCTGCGCGGGCGCGTAGAAGCCCATCGGCTGGGCATTGAGCAGCGCCGCGCAGAAGGCGTCGGGGTGGTGGCACTTCATCCACGACGACGCGTAGGCGATTAGGGCGAAGCTGGCGGCGTGGCTCTCGGGGAATCCGTAGGAGCCGAAGCCCTCGATCTGGCTGAACGTCTTCTCGGCGAAGGCCCGCTCGTATCCCCGCGCGATCATGCCTCCGATCAGCTTGTCCTTGAAGTGACTAACGCCCCCGGTGAGCTTGAACGTCGCCATCGCGCGCCTGAGCAGGTCGGCCTCGGACGCCGAGAACCCCGCGCATTCTATGGCGACGCGCATCGCCTGTTCCTGGAAAAGGGGCACGCCGAGCGTCTTCTCCAGCACCCGTCGAAGCTCCTCGGTCGGATAAGTCACTTCCTCCAGTCCGGCGCGGCGGCGGCGGTATGGATGGACCATGTCGCCCTGGATCGGGCCCGGCCGGACGATCGCGACCTGGATGACGAGGTCGTAGAATGTGGTCGGCGCCATCAGCGGGATCGACGCCATCTGCGCCCGGCTCTCGATCTGGAAGACGCCGAGCGTGTCCGCCTTGCGGATCATGGCATACGTCGCCGGGTCCTCGGCCGGGATCGTTGCCAGATCGAGGGTGACGCCCTTGTCCTTCTCGAGGAACTCGAACGCCCGGCGCATGCAGCTGAGCATCCCAAGTGCGAGCACGTCGACCTTCATGAACCCCAGCGCGTCGATGTCGTCCTTGTCCCACTCGATGACCTGGCGGTCTTCCATCGCGGCCGGCTCGATCGGCACCAGCTCGTCGAGCCGGTCGCGGGTCAGCACGAAGCCGCCGGGGTGCTGCGACAGGTGGCGTGGCGTGTTGATTAGCTGGCGCGCAAGCTCCAACGTCAGCGCTAAGCGCCTCTCGCCGAGGTCCATGTTGAGTTCCTCGGCGTGCTTTTCCTCCACCCCGTCGCGGCTGTAACCCCACACGGACGAGGCCAGTCCCGCGGTCATGTCCTCACTTAGGCCGAGCGCCTTGCCCACCTCTCGAACGGCTCCGCGCGATCGGTATCGCGTGACGACCGCGGTCAGCGCCGAACGGGTGCGGCCATACGTCTCGTAGATCCACTGGATCACCTCCTCGCGGCGCTCGTGCTCGAAGTCGACGTCGATGTCCGGCGGTTCGCGGCGCTCGGCGGAGACGAATCGCTCGAACAGCAGCTCTGACCGCACCGGGTCGATCGACGTGACGCCGAGGACGTAGCAGACCGCGCTGTTGGCAGCCGACCCACGGCCCTGGCAGAGGATGCCGCGCCGCCTAGCCTCGGCGACGATCGAGTTGACGGTCAGGAAATACGGGGCGTAGTCGAGTTCGCCGATCAAGCGCAGCTCGTGCTTGAGCTGGCTGCGGATCTTGCCCTCGATCCCATCGGGATAGCGGATCGGCGCCTTCTCCCACGTCAGCCGTTCCAGTTCCAGTTGCGGCGTCCGTCCGGGCCCGGCGATCTCGTCGGGATACTGATAGCGCAGCTCGGCGAGGCTGAACGCGCAGCGCTCCGCCATCTCGACGCTGCGGCCGACGGGCGAGGCGTCCTTGAGGTAGCGCCGGAACAGTCGCTCCATCTCGGCCGCGGTCTTCAGGTGGCGGTCGGCGAAGCGTTCGCGCCGGTTACCAAGCTCGTCGATCGTGCACTTCTCGCGGATGCACGTAACCACATCCTGCAGCAGACGGCGGTCGGGCGAGTGGTAGAGCACGTCGTTGGTGGCGACGGTCGGCACACGCGCCGCCACCGCCATCGCCGCCAGGTCGCGCAGGCGGATTGCGTCCCTGGGGCGCCGCCGCACGGTGAGCGCCATGTAGGCGCGGTCGCCGAAGACCCGCCTGTTAGTCGCCAGCGCCTGCTCCGTCGTCACGTCGGCGCGGTCCGGCACCAGCATGGCGATCAGGCCCTCGTTCCATTCCACGACGTCGGCCCAGCCGAGATGGCACGCGCCTTTGCCCGCGCGCATCTTCCCGACGCTGAGCAGTCGGCACATCCGGCCATAGGCGGCGCGGTCGGTCGGATAGATGCACAGCGCGGTGCCGTCGGTCAGGTCGAGGCGTGTGCCGACGATTGCCCGGACGCCGGTCGTGCGCTCGCCATCCCACGCGCGCACGATGCCTGCGACCGATCCCCGGTCGACCACGCCAAGTGCCGGCAGGCCGAGCAGCGCGGCGGCGGCGAACAGTTCCTCGGGGCTCGATGCGCCGCGCAGGAAGCTGAAGTGCGTCGTCACCTGCAATTCTACGTAGTCGGCCATGGCACCGTGTTTGGGGCGTGAGGATCGGTAGTACCGACTCGTACACAACCAGCAATGTTCATGTTATGTTCCAGACCGGGTCGCAGTCAAGCGGCGAACCGGCTCGTTCGTTGATCGCATCTTAGATCGTACGAGCACTGCCGATTGGAACGATCGATCGCCGGGGAGACAGAGATCGTCGATGATCTTGCCAAGCAATGACGCCAGTGCGGCCCGACCGGGGAGGGCTCAGGGAAAATGGGTAACGACCCATTCTGGCCACCGTTTTGCGACAGGGCGAGTCGAATCTGAGTCCAGCACCATCGCCCGATCCTTCCGTTCAATTTAAACGGAGCGCTTGATCGGCCGTGGACAGGGGGAATATGCAAAACACATCTCACGCCGTCATGGCCCAGCGAACCGAACCTGCGGATAGCCCGACAATTTCCCAACGCCTCCCCGGGCGACACGTGCGCTTTTTGAGCACATCATCAAAGACGATTATCAGACGATGTCATGCTTGGAGCCAGCGTGTGGCGCCGGTCATATGTCGCAAGTGCTCAGCGAGTATTTCGGCGAGGTGAGATCGTCAGATGCCTTCGATTATGACTATGAATTTGAGCGTGATTTTCTCGATTACCCATATGAGACCAACGCAGTCGATTGGGTCATCAGCAACCCGCCATTTCGACTGGCGGAGATATCGCAATAGCTTAGCTCTTTGCCTGCTCTCTCACGAACCGGATAGCGCAGGTCACCGCTTACTTTGAGCGATCTCCCTAATCTCCCGCCGGCCCTTGTCGCCGGCATCCATCATCGCTTCCACGATCCACACCAGTTCGTCTCGATCGGGACCGGCGGGTAAGCGCATGGCGACGCGCTCGATGCGCTTGGCATTCTCGTGAAGCCGGCCGAGCGCCGCGTCTGCGATAAGGCCAATGTCCGGCTTCACGGCCGCACGCGCGGTTGCTCGTTGATTTCGCTCCCGCCCTCAGCAGTATTGATGACGGCCTGAAGCTGCCGCCTGATCGTCGCTCCGCTCAGGTGCTGACTGGCCGCTTCGTATCCTTCTGAAGTCAGCTTGCGCCGTATATCATCGATCGTCCGACATTGTCTGGTTCGGGCCAGTTCGAAGGCGCGCTCGATCGTGGATTGCAACGGCTGCATGCAGTGAGCCTACCCATTTTCGCGAGACGGGCAAGATGTGAGGCTTGCGAGGACCATGCGGTTCTGAGGGCCACTACTCCCGCGTTGGAACACCGGCCCCCGCGTCGTCATCCACTCGGCGGGAGATGGCTGTTGCAGCGTAACTACGTCGTCATAGCTGCCGTGCAGCCATCGGTCGTGATCGTCGGCGGCGAGCACGGTAATCATCGCCTTGCGGTGGATCGGCGTTACGAGTTCGTTCGGATCGCATGTCACCATCGTGAAGCGAGCGCCTTTGGCAGTGCGCTGCCAGAAGCCGGCGACGGCGAAAGTCGGCTGATCCTCGACCCCGAACCACGTCTCGCACTTGAGCGGCTTTTTGCCATTGCCAAGGTCGTGCTTCTCCAGCGTCCTCTCGCAGAACTCAGTCAGCGGCACGAGGCAGCGCTTTTCCGGCTTCTCAGCAAGGCGCTTCCATTGCGGCAGCGACAGGTTACGCACGTTCGTCATCGACCACGCGGCTTGGCCGCCGAGCACATCCCACGTCATCGTGTCGATCCCCCGCTCGCCGGCCGCCTCGCGTATGACGACGCCCGTGGATCTCGGGTTGAGCTCGATCGGCCATCTGTTTGGCGACGTGGCGCGCTATTTGGCGCCAAACCGCTCGCGCAGCGTTTCCGGGTCACCGTCGAGGCGGGCGCGGTTGCACATCAGAACCGGCTCGCGAGCGAGAGGGCCATGCCCGACAGCACCAGCACTGTCAGGACACCCGCTTCGAGGTAGTCCTCCTCACTCGCAGCCGATCCGAATGCGATCTACGCAAATGGGAGCTGCAGCTGCGAGAAAGGCTCGGCTTCAAACGCGCCACGGTCGCCCGCAAGCTCGCGGTCATCATGCACAGCATGCTGATCACCGGTGAACCGTTCAGGGAGAAATCTGCAACATCTTGACTTCCCGAGCTCGTCCGCGTCGCAAGGCGCCACGTGACGTCCTGCCGGGACGTAGGCTGATCCATTCCGCGCCGTTGGTTGCACCCAATGCCTTCATGGCACCCGGAGTGCGTCTTGAACCTTGGAAGGGCCGCCCGCGAAGCCCCTCATGCGGCGGCACATGTCGACCGCGAAGACGACCATGCTCCCGGCAACGGCATCTCAGAAACCTCTTGCAACCAACGCGATTAGATGACGAACGTTGGCTCATTAGGCTTGGCGCTCCCAAGCGGCTGGGCCGCAATCCAGCACTTTTCGACCTGCCCGCCATAGTCCGATCGCAGCCCTATTCTCTCTCAACATCGCTTGTCTGCGACTCATATTGCGTGCCGAGCAACAGTCCGAGCGGCGCGAGCGGGCCAAGCGGGATCAGATCGAAGTCCATCATTCCCTCACGTCCGAGTGGTAGGGCTTCCAGCATTTCGTGGACTTCGCGAGGGTCAGACGAGTTAAATACGAATACCACTCCGGGCTGATCCTTGCGGACGAACCACTGGTCCAGCTTACCTTGAAGGTAAAGCGCCACTGTCTCGCGGACTTCACGCGGCATGACCGTTTGCAGCGCTTCGGGCGTCCACTTCGCGGTCACGTGTCCGATCGCGATCACTTTTGTGACCGGGACGGATGGAAGGCCGGGAGGGGATGCCGGCCCGGGCGCGGACTGGGCCCGCGCCGACGGCAGCGCCGCTGCCACGACAGACGCAGCGAGCGCGGCTCCAGCGAGACGTGTCGACCGGGTCATGCAGCTTCTCCCAGCATCTGGTGCACACCGCGATAGGCGCCCGTCGCTTGCAGCGTTCGCTCGGCTCGCCATTCCGGGTTCTGCATCGCGAACCGCGCATCTGTCGGCGCAACCAGGTTTCGCTCGCGGTCGAACCGGTCCAGGTCATAGCCCGGTGATAGCGGCGTCCGCATGAAATCAGCGAACGCCTTCGCGTCGGCGCGCAGACTGCGCCGAGCATCGGGAAGCGCGGCGTAGCGGCGCGCCGCCGTCTCGAAACCTTCCGGCGCGCGGCCAGTCACCCGAAGCACATCGTCTATTGGCAGGTTGAAGGCGAACGCCCCCTGGCGATGATCCTCCACCCAGTAGCGAAATCCGCTCAATTCATCCTGCGATACGCCCTGCATGCGTGCCGCCTTTAAGAACAGCCACATCGGCATTTCGAAACGCCGCACCCGGCGGTTCAATATTCGACCGAGAATTCGCGCCATGTCGCTGGTCGAGAGCAGGGCGGGCCCGGTCGGACAATAATGACGACCGGCGTGCGCACCGGGATCGAGCAGCGCGGCAACGGCGACCGCCGCAATGTCTTCGGTCGACGGTGGCGCGTTGCGGCTATCGCCCGTCAGCGACGGCAACACACCCAGATGCGCCGCAAAGCTGATGAGCCGCAGATAATTGTCGGCGAAGAACGGCGGGGCGATGATGGTCGAACCGCCCGGGAGTTGGCCGAAAAGCTGTTCCATGTGCCACAATTGTCGGGTCAGCCAAGCCGGGTGGTCGGGGCTGGCGAGCCACTGGCTGAGCGCGACGATCGCCTCCAGTCCGGTGTCGCGCGCCGCACTCGCGAAAATGGTCGCTGCTTCGAGCATCGAAGAATGGAATGGCGGCAGATAATAGGCGCGGGTTGCCCCGCGCAGCGCGCCGCGCATCTGCTGCGGGTCGAGCGGATCGGCGATCGCCACCTCAACCCCCTGGGCTTCAAGTGCACGGCTTCGGTCGTCGCGACGCCGCACGACCGCGCGGATCGGAACGTCGCGCTGACGCAGTAGCGCGACCACTGCCGACCCTGTCTTGCCGGTCGCGCCTGTCACGAGAATTTTCGGTTGAATCATGATGCTTCTCCATCCTGGCTCGATTAGCATATAGATGACGTTTGACATCTATATGGATGATAGCCATCATCTAATTTGTCAAGTCGAAAAGAGGAGATGATCGTGGCACGGGCTACACAGCAGGAAAAAAAACGCAGCCGAGAGCGGATCGTTCACAGTGCCGCACGGCGCTTCCGGGAGCGCGGCATCGATGGCGCAAGCGTCGGCGAGGTGATGAAGGATGCAGGACTGACCCACGGCGGCTTCTACCGACATTTTGCGAACAAGGATGCGATGCTCGACGGCGCGTTGGAGGAAGCGTTTGAACAGATCGTCGCACCGCTTGAAGCCGGACTGGCCGAGCAGTCGGTAGAGGTCGTCGGACGGCAATTTAGGGCGTTCTATCTATCGGACGAGCACCTGCAGAACGCGGGACTGGGGTGCCCTGCAGCAGCGCTTGCCGGGGAAATCGCGCGCGCGACCGAACCGACGAAAAAGGTCTTTGCCACCGGCTTTCGCAATATGCTGGAGCTCATGACGCGAACGAAGACGGGGGACGCTGCCGGGCGTGAGGCGCAAGCCGCGCGTGAACTGGCGATGATGGTAGGGGCGATGACGATCGCGCGTGCGAGCGATCCGGAAACGGCCCAGCTCATCTTGTCGGCGTGCCGTGATCGATCGTGAAATGATAAAGGTGTGGCAGCGCTCCGCCCGCATGCACTCAGCCCTGAGGTATCTTACTCCCGAACAGGCCGAGCAAAGCATGACGGGCTAGGCCGTGAACTCATAAAATGGCCGCTATCGGCGCGGCGGCTTGATGGCCGAGATTGGGTGGATTGTGTTGAAAAACTCCCGATGCGGTTTTCGAGGGTAATTATCGAATATGCGCGGGTCTGCTGGCGCAAATATGATTCAAGAATTCTGGCCTCGCGGAATCATTCTTGCTCAAAATCGGCGAGCAAGTAATGCGCGCCGAGTTTTTCAGCACAATCGGGTGGAATGCTGCCGTTCGCGTCTTGGCCCGTTTGCGTGGCGGTCTCGTTGACGTTACCCAGTTCGTATGAGCCCATTGTCTCGATTCTATCTCGCGACGTTTGGGTGTTGGCCTATCGTGGCACTCACCGTGCTCGTAGCCAGTTTCAACGAGGTGGCAGCTACGATCCTGTTTTGGCTCGTTTTTCCGCTTCTAATCGGGTCGCTTTGCTATGCCCAATTTCTGGCCCGTTGTCCGACATGTCACTGGCGGATCGCTTCCTTCGGAAAATCATTTGTGCGTGCGCTTCCGCCTCGTTTCTGTCCTAGCTGCGGAACCGACCTGAAAGCACCTCCCTGATTGATGTCCACTTTTGGGGCGGTTGCCGACCGGCCGCTTCCCCAACAGTGCAACGCCGTCTTCGCAGCTTCGCCGCTGCGCCGCGCTTGCCACACAGCGATTGTCCCGTTGATCGAAAGTGGGCGTCCGGCATTGGCGACTGATTTGGCATCCCGCCGCTCCTCATCGTCGATGCGGCCACCGAATAGCCCAGCCGGCGGCGACCATCGCCTGGCCAACGTCCCGGCCGTTCACCCGGCACCGCGCCACCATCCGCCCCCACCGATCGTATACCGATCCGTCCTCGGGGCTCGCCGGCACCAATTGGCAGGAGAGCGTCTAGCCGGCGATTATCCGGGTGAGCGCCGCCTTGCTCGCCTTGCCGTCACCAGGCGCACAATGTCGACCACGAGCGCAATGGCCGGCGAGCTCTGGTGCATCGATTCTTGCGAGCCCGACGCGCGCCTCGCCGCAGTGGATCGTGTCGCTATCGACGACGTAGGATGAGAAACAGGTGAACGCCGCTGCGGCAAAAGGGCAATCATCCGCCCGTCACCGCGCTGGCGATGATCTGTTCCGGATTCTTAACGTGGTACTGGTCCGACGAGTCACTCGTATCAATGTAACCTAGCTGCTCAGGGTGCTGGTATCCAGACGAGTTCGACGACAGATTATGGCAAACCAATTTGTATTCGGCGACGGCGCTCATCTGGTAGCCGGCCGGTGACGCCACATCGAGCGGAGTAACAAGATAACTGCCAGCTGAGGCGTCCCATGAAAGTGATGCCGGATGAGCAATTGAGCAAAGGTCGTATGAGGTATCGTCACGCCAAGTAACCTCAGCACCCGGGGTGAGGGTGGTAGGATAATCCTCCCCATCCGGTGTTTCCGTCGTGCCAATGCGCGATCGAACGACGCGCAACGTAATATCCCCGGCCTGCTTCACGTCCGAGATGCTATTGATCTGCTGCCAAGTGCATTCACCCATATGGCAATCAACCTGCTCAACCGGCGTAGGTAGCGTCGGCATCAAGAATACGGGTGACGTTTTAGCAAGATCCGCTGGCGGCTCTTGGTAGTCGAGGTCGCTCACACCGGCTGGTGGCGAGGGTGAGGCATCGGCCGCGGACTTCTCGTCGAACACGCTGTCGGGGATGTCGATTTTGACGAGCTTCCACGAGAACAGCCCGCGCCGTTCAAAAATCAGCTTTAGGGGGTTAGCTGCATCTTTGCCGTTCAGGGTGACGCGGAAGCGATCGAGGCTGAGATAACTGTAACCATAGTCGACGTGCTCTGCCGGCGTCTTGGCTGCGCTCGAGTCCTGATGGAGCTTGCCCTGTCGCACCATCGCGGCGATCCCGTCGGGTGTGATGATCGTGTCGATCATGCGATCGACAATCGCCGGACCCATCATGGTCGCTAGGCCGGCAAAGGGGTTATCCTTCATCTCGGGATCGTTTTGGATGTGCCCCATGAGCGCGGCACCGAGCCGCGACTTGAGGCTTTCGCGCACCGCGGGGAAATCGACGTTCGCTTCTAACCTATCTGCGTCGCCCGATCGCGCGGCGCCAACGAAGCCGCGGACCGCGAGTAATGGTGAAGCAGCGTAGGCGGCGACAAACAGCACTACGACCAGTGCGAGGATAACGAAGATTGTTTTCAACGGCAGTGCCCCCGCCAGTCCGATTGGAGAATGCTAGACTCGAGGCTAGCCCGCGGCAAGCCACGGGCGGAAGGTGCCAATCTCGTCGAACTCGAAGCCCACGGGTGGCTTGTCGTTGGCTTTCCATGCGATGTTACGGGGCACAGTGGGTCGGTGGCGGCAATCGTCTGCCGGAGCCGTGCTGGCGCTCCGTGGCAATTACTAGGCCCAGCGCTCTCGGATCGAATGCGTCAATTTTGGCTGAGAAGTTTTGCCTTCGCAGCTTCGAACTCCGAGGCTGTTAAATCACCGTGATCCCGCATCTCCGCCAGCTTAGAAAGTTGATCGATGAGTGATGGTGCGGCCGCGGAGCTCGGTGCCATCGGTGCCGGGGCATCGATCGGCCCCGAGGCGACAACCGCTTCTGTGATCGTGGGCCGAAACTTCGTCGCCACAGTCGCGGTCTGCTTCTCGCCCTGGCGCTCGAATTCCACGGGGTAAGACGACCCTTTTGCCGCCTTAGCGGTCGCATCGAGATAATCATTATTGTTCTTGAACCGCTTGCCATCGATCTCGATGATGACATCGCCGACCTGGATTCCCGCCGCTTCCGCAGCGGACCCCGGCTGGAGCGATGTGACCTGAATTTCCTGATATTTGCCATCCTGCAGGGACTTGCCATCGACGCCGATCACCGCGTGATTGGGAAAGGTGGTGCCGACGGGATATTTGCCGCCGGCCGCAGCCAGAAAAACCATCACGTCATTATCGAACGTCGCGCCGGATAGGTCGGTTCGACGCGTCTGGCCGAACGCCATCTGAAGCTCGACCCAGCCCGAAGCAACGACGCGAGATATGCCATTCACGTCTGCGATATTAAACCGGAAGAAGCGCCGCGGCGGGGTCGAATAGCTGTTACCCATCAACACTTGGCCAAGCACCGATTGGCCAAAATTCAAAGGCGCCTCGCAAGTCACGTCCGTCCCAGTCGAAGAAATGACGGTCCAGTGCGCGTCGATGCATTTGCTCGAAATTTCCCCGACCACTTTCTGGGTTTGGCCGGGGAAATCCATTTCTGGCTGGCCGCTGGGCATGACGGCGAACATTTCGTCCGCTGCCGCCGGCGACGCAAACAACAGCCCGAAGCCTAGCGCGAATGCAGCATATTTCATGATACCCCCCAATTCAGCTCCCCCGAGCCGACTGGCAAACAGATTGTAATTCTGCTTAAGTGTCAAGAAGTTATAGATCTATGACTTGATCGGCAGGATCTTTTCCTGCCCTATGTGCGGTAATCGGAGGGGGCTTCGCGTGGGCACATTTATAATCATCATCATCGTTGTTGGCATCGCCTGGGCGGCGGTTGTCGGAATGAAGCTGAAGAAGCAGCGACAGGCTGAAGACAATACGTTTTTCGGCGAACACCAGGGCTGGGACATATACGTTTCGGCGCATGATCGCGGCGTCGTTGCGCTCGATCACAAGAATCGGCAGATGGTGGTCGGCAAGGTGACGAACCACGGACAGTTGCCCTGGTCCGAAATCACCGGCGTGGAGATCGAGAAAAACGGCCAGACCATCTCGCAGACTAACCGCGGGTCGCAGGCGATGGGCGCCGCTGTAGGCGCTGTCCTTCTGGGACCGGTTGGTCTGTTGATGGGCGGGCTGACGGGCTCGAAGCGCAATAAAGAGCGCGTGAACGAACTCACGCTAAAGATCATGATCGATGATCCGCTGGCGCCGGTCCACCGCGTCGTCTTTTTCAGAATGCAAGGAAGTGGCATCGACGCGAAGAGCGCTGTGCTCAAGGAGCCGGCGCGCCAACTAGAACACTATCACGCCCTAATTTCTAACGCGATCCGAGCCGACCGGCGATCATTTAGCCAGCAGCCGCAGCAGCCTGCACAGATCGGTGACGGGGTAGAGAGCCGGATCGCCAAGTTGTGGGATCTGCACCAAGCCGGCGCGTTGAGCGTGGAGGAATTTACTAGCGGGAAGCAGGCAATCTTGGCGGGAACGAGATCGCTGACTTGAGAGCGCGACGGCTAGGCCTAGCTATCCAGCGTCTGCTTCCGCTGGATGATGGGCGACGCCTGAGCGCCAGCCGTCGCCACGGCAGCATCATAGGCCTGCTTCGATCGGGCATCCGCGTAAGCTGTGAATTGGCGCATTGTCTGATCGTCGGTCCGCGCGCCCGAAAGGTCAGCGTGGATCGGGTGAACAAAAAGACGGTATTCGGCGGCGTCGACGCTGCGACGCGTTAGTTTATTGGACCAAGGCTCGGCTTGATGACCGACAGCAGTTCGCCCGCGCCCCCTCTTGCAACCCGCGTGTTGTTTATGCTCAATAGGTTCTGGTCGACGCCTAGCCGGCCGCCGATGTCGCCCGCGCCAAACTGCGCAAAGGCGAAGGGAATGTCGGTCGCGATCGATCCAACATCAAATCCCGAGCCGAGCACGCCCGCACCGCCCCCGACACCGGTGCCGATCGCGCCCAAGATGCTGCCCAGCAGCAGCCCCACCTGATCCACTGCCACCGCCTCCTAGCAGGCTCGCGAACGGTTTGATGAGCGCCTGTTTCACACCCATATCGAGCGAGTCGTTAATGATGTCGCCGAAGATGCCGTGCGGGTGCAAGGCCCTCGCTATGTAACCATCTTGCGCATCGTTGAAGCGCGCAGGTGCTTCACCCCGAACTGATCAATGGTATCGCTCGTGACTTTGAGCGAACGAAGCTAGGAATTGAGCGGCGACTTATTCCGTCGGGCGGGCCATCGCTAGGCGTCGACAGGTCAGGATCAGGCGAACGCCCCGTGGATGAACCATCGCATCGGGCCGGTGGACGGGTTCACCCCGTCGCCGAGTCGGAACAGCCAGTATCTCCCGCCGGTCACGATCTCGACTTGGTAGTAATCGCGCACCGTATACGGTTGCTCGCCCTCGACGCCGCCGTCGCGCCACCATTCTCCGTGAAGGCGCTCCGGCCCGTCGCCGCGGGTCACGGCGAACCGCCTTCCGCGCCATATGAACAACCGTGGCGCGTCGTCGGGCAGCAGCGCGATAACATCGATCGGCTCGGGCCGCGCCAGCATGCGTGCGGGGCGGGGCAGATCGTCATCCCATGCCGTATCGCGCGGCGCCGCCAGTGCGGGTGGACGGTCGACCGACCGCTCCGGCATCGTGCCCGCCCTGGGCGCCGTGCGGTGCAGGCTGCCACCGCCGAAGCGGTTCGTAAGCGCATCGACAAGCGCGGCGAGGTCGGGACCGCGAAGGCCGAGGGATTCGAGGCCTTCGCCCTGTTGCGCCGCCATCGGTTCGGCGAGCGGCACCACCAGCGTCATCGCCTCGATGCCGAGCCCCGGCTCGATCGTCTCGACCTTTGAGCGCAGCAGCTTGGCGAGGTGGGCCGCGTCGCGCGATGGCGTCGCGGTGCTCACGCGCACGGCCTGTACGTGTCCATCGACACGGTGGAACAGGCAGTCGAGCCGCCGCGCGCCCTTGCCGATCCTCCCCAGCTGCCCGACCGCGTCCTCCACGAGGTGGCCGATGACGCGGCCGAACGCCTCGGGCGTGGCGATAGGCTCCATGAATCCCCGCCGTGCGCGGGGCAGATGCTCGGGGAAAACAGGCTCGATCGGGTCGGGCAGGTTGCCGAGCGCCTGGTCGAGGCGACGGTGGAGGTCACGTCCGAACCGCTTGGCCAACGGGCCACGGGGCGCGCCGATCAGCTGCTCGATGCGCTCGAACCCGAGCTTGCGCAGACCCTCGACCGTCCGCGCTTCGAGCCTGAGCGCGATGATCGGCAGCAGCGATATGGCCTTGCGGTGGTCGCCCGGCTCGACCGTCACCGGCCGCCCTGCCGGAACGTGACGCGCAACCGCATGCGCGCAGCCGGCGGTGTCGGCGGCCGCGATCTGGATCGTCAGTCCGAACGCGGCGGTCCGTCGGTGCAGATCCTTGAGCAGCGCGCGCTCTGTCGAGAACAGGGCGGCGCAGCCGGTGACGTCGAGCCAGATGCCATCGGGCGGGTCGGGCGCGACCAGCGGCGCGTAGCGGGTGCCGGCCCATAGGGCGAGCCGGCGCAGGCCCTCAGCGTCCGCGTTCGGCTCGGCGTCTACTACCTGCAGTTCCGGCGCGAACGTCCGTGCCTTGGTGACGGTCATGCCGGGCGTCACGCCGAGCGCGCGTGCCGCCGCGTCGACCGCCGCGATGACGCGGCGGCCGTGGTCGGGGATCGCGGTCGCCAGCGGACCGCTGGCTGGGACCGCGTCGCGGTCAGGCCGAGGCTGAGTGCTTTTCCTGCGCAGCCGGTCGGTCGACCAGTGCGGCAGGAAAAGTGATACGACCCTGCGCATCGCAACCCTCCACTATCCAAGCATGCGGGTTTCCACCCCGCACGCGTTCGAGTTCGACCCGCCAGCGGGGACGGCCGAGACTGGGGATGCCGAGATCCTCGCTTGGCGCCGCCGTTATGCGCCACCGCGTGACGGCCGCGGTGCCTTCGCCTGTTTGTTCGCAGCGGCAGGCGCGGCGGAAGACGAACGCCGCGACGCCCGAGCCCTCGGCCGCCAGCTGGAGCCGCTTCGATGCCGTGGTCGAATACTTGCCAATTTCGCCTACGACGCCCGCCAGCCCGGCGTGGCGCAGGCATTCCTCCATGGCGAGCAGGACGTTCACGTCGCTGCCGGCCTCGACGTGGATGACGCGGTCGGGATGCAGGCCGGCCAAGTGGAGTGCGGGCGCGAATAGGTCACGCCAGCGCAGGCACCACAGCACGGGTCCCTCGATCCGTGCCAGGATGCCGGCGAGGAAGATGGTCGCGCTGGCGTCGTCGGCAAGGTCGGGACTTCCCGCTATCTCGTGCAGCGCACCTGTGGCGATGCCGCCGCCGGGCAGTTGCGAGTCCAGTTCGTCGAGACCGAACGCGATCGAGCCGTGTCGCACGCCTGCGCCCTCGATCCGCGCAATGCGCTCACGCAGATCTCCGAGGACGGTGGATTGGTGCATGGCATCAGCAGACTCGGGAACGGGATGATTCGTTCTCTTTCTGTTCCTGATCGCCTATCTGAGTCAACCGGTCTCTCTGCTGCTGTCCCTCTGGCCGGGCAGGAATTCCGGATCGCTCCGCTCGATGAACGTGGTGACCTTCTCCGCCACCTCGCTGAGCGTGGCGGCCAGCCGGTTGAGTTCGGACACCACCGACGCTTCGGGCGCGTATCGCGTCGTCAGGTATTCGCGCCGTTCGGAGAGGGTCGCGAGGTGCGCGAGCGTTCGCTTGCGCAGCCGAAGACGGTCGGCGACCGCCAGCCGTGACCGCGAGGAGAGGTCGTGGTGCATCCTGCGCAGGTCGGCGGAAGGACAGCCTCCAGCCAACAGCAACGCATTCAAGTAGAGTTCGATCGCGTGGATCGCGACGAAGCGGTATGGCGCGCGGGACAGCGGCGCTCCGCGACGCCCAGTCTTCAGCAACGCGTCCGCCGCCTGCCGGTATTCGCCGGCTAGCGCGGCGATCTGCCGCGGTGTCGCCGTCTCGCCCGGATAGAACTTTTGCCCCTCGATCGACATCGAGGCTATGTATCTCAGGCATTGCGAACAACTCGCTAAGTCCGGCCGCGCAAGCCGGACGACATTGGCGGTGATGGTGGCGGCGCCGGCGGGCAAGGTCATGTATCGCCGCCGCAACTTGCAGGTCTATGGACAGCAGCAGACGAACGGAGCCGCCTTGGACATTCACTTCTTCCTCAGGCAGCGAACCGCCTTCATCCGCCGTCACTACGACGTGTGCGTCGCCGCGTTCGATGAACGGAAGCGGCTAATCGAGGGCGCGGAGCCGCCGTTCGACGATCCGCGATACAGCGAGGACGGCGAGCCGGCGTTCCTGGAGGAATGGTTCGATGCGGACGCTTCGATCCAGCTGGTCGGCATTTCCTGCGTATCGCTCCTGAGTGACGCGCTGAAGCTCTACCTCAACCTGCTGGTGCATCGACAGCTCCGGTTCGTGTTCACGGAGCAGGAGGCGAAGCGCCTCAAGAAGCAGTTCGTCGCCACCTATCGCGATGCGCTCGGCGAAATCTATGCCATTGACTGGGCCAACACTGGCATCGACTTCGCGGTCATCGAGCAGGTGATGCTGGCCCGCAACCGCGGCCAGCACGGCACCCACCTGACGAGTTTCCTGCTCACCCACGACGACCGCACGCTGGCCAGCCATCCCGTGCCGTTCTTCATCAGCGCCGAGGAATCGCAATCGCTCGATGGCCCAGGTGCAACACTTGGAGGGTTCCTGAACCCGACCATCGCGATCACGCGGGACACGCTGTTTGCCGCGATCGGCGAGGTCGAGAAGCTCGGTGACTGGATCGAGGCCAATGGTGAGCGGGCTCTTCCATGGCTCGAGGCCCAGCGCGCCGCACGCACCGAGGCGCGCGCCGATGCGGACGATCCCGCCGGCTGGCCCAGGCTGCTTCCCGGCTTCGCGACATACCTCGCCGAGGCGGCACAGCGTGCCGACGGGTTGCGTCTCGACGAACCGCGGTTGCAGATCTCGATCGAGCTATCGCGGCTGGGCGACGACGAATATCGCCAGTCTCTGCTTTCGCGGGCCAGTGCCTGGCGCGCCGGCAGCGGCCGGTCGACGATCTACGTGTTCAGCTACGACGACCCGGTTCCGCAGGAGCTGGTGAGCACCCTGCGGAACGCCGCCGACGGATCGCTTCGGGGCATCGACGAGGCGCGGAGCTTCCCGAAGTGCAATGCGTGTGGCGAGAGCAGATGCCTCTACGTCGGCCATTCGTTCAAGGCCGAGACGCGGCTTCGCGACCATCTTGGTTTTGGAGCGCCCGGCACCAGCTCGCTTCACCTCAGCTATTGGGATGGCCATCCCCACCATTCGATCACCTTCACGGCATACCGGCTGCCGTCCCACGACAAGCTGCTCGCGCAACTGCTCGAGGAATACCTGTGGTATGAGCTGAAGCCGCTCTTGGGAAAGCGCGGCGGCAGGTAGGTGGGCGGATCCCCGGTCCGGTCGCCCGGAACGACTCCCGCGCGTACGAGTCCAGGTAAGATGGCAGGCGCGATTACACCGGCCCGATCCAAGCGACCCGGCACCAGGTCCAGGCCCGTTGCGGGGCCGCAGTTGAAGCCACCTCCGTTTCAGCCCGTCCAGCTAGCCACGCTGGTCGACACTGTCCCGACCGGCGACCGCTGGATCCACGAGATGAAGTATGACGGCTACCGCCTGCTCGTGGCTGTCGGCGGCGGTTCGGCGCGGGCCTACACCCGTTCGGGCCTCGACTGGTCGGACCGGTTCGGCGCCATCGTCGCCGAGGCCGCGACCCTCCCGGTCCGTTCCGCGCTTCTCGACGGCGAGGCGGTCGTCATGGACGAGGACGGCCGCATCTCGGGCGCGGCCAGTGCTTCCCAGAGACCCAAGGGTGCGCGTGCGATGGTGGCGCGACGTCGCCGACAATAGCCACCGCCAGCGAGAAGAGTGTCGTCGGGTCCCGCCCGGCGATGAAGTCCGGCTCGGCGGCGCGAAACCCGTGCATCTTCGCCGTCGATCAGGTGGTCGACAGCACGATGCGGGAATTGCGTTCAGGCCTCATCGGCAGCGTGTTCGTAGAGGACGTGGAAGAAGTCCATCATGGCGGTGCCCTGGATCACGATAAGCAGCAGGCGCCCGGCATTGACGTGAGCTGCGGCGTCGCCGGCGGCGAGGTCGGTGGTCGCCAGAACCTTGTCGTCTAGGACGGCGGCGGCGCCGTTGAAACGCACGAACGGGTTGTCCGCCTCGTTCTGAAGCGCTGCACAGGGCTTACTGTGTCCATCTCTCCCCGGTCGAGTATCCGCTGCTTCAGTGCGTTGAGCGTCGCCGCTTTACGCAAAGCGCCCTTGAGTGAGTCAGTGATAGCATCCTGCATCCGATTAGCGGCGGTCGCGGTGAAGCCGGACTTGGCCTCGACGACGAACAGCTCGTCCGCGTCGTTCACGCCGCCACCGGCATCGCTGGGCGAAGACGACCGTTCGTCGGTTACTCTGCGTCGTTCGTAGAATCGTGGATAGTATAGCGGGGCACAGGCTATATCTTCCTTTCGACCGCGGCAAATGGTCCGGGGCAGCTGGGAGAGCAATTATGCGAACTCTAATGGTCGCGTTGGCAATGACCGTAAACGTGATAACTGTAGCCATAGCGCCGGCCGCGGCGGCTGCGCCGGCCGGCATTTCGGCGAGCATTATGAAGGCTGTCGACGACCCCTCGCGGTCGCCGAAACAGGTTGCAACAGACATTTATCGGAAGCCTGCTGATACGCTGGCGTTCGCTGGCGTAAAACCAGGGATGGTCATCGGTGAGTTTTTTCCTGGTGGCGGTTATTATACCCAGTTGCTCAGTGACGTGGTCGGTCCCGAGGGACACGTTTACGGCCTTGAGAATGCCGGCTGGCAAGGTGCGGTGAAGGCCGATCAGGACTTCCTCGCCGAAAAGAAGCTCACGAACGTCTCGATCGAAGGGAAGCCGTTCGGAACCGTCAACTTCCCGACGTCACTAGATCTTGTCTGGATCACTCAGAACTATCACGACCTCAAGGTCGCCGAATTCGGAAAGGTGGACACGGCGGCGTTCAACCGCTCGGTGTTCGAGGCGCTCAAACCCGGTGGGACATACTTCATTGTCGATCACCAGGCCTCGCCGGGAACTGAGCTCGCGACCATCGCGAAGCTCCATCGGATCGAGAAAGCACAGGTCATTAAAGAGGTGACTGCTTCCGGCTTCGTGCTGGTGAATGAAGGGACGTTTCTCCGCCGCCCCGCGGATGATCATACTCTCCCTATTTTTGACGAACGCATTCGCGGTCATACTGACCAGTTCGTGCTCAGATTCCGGAAACCGGACGTTCGGACGTGACCGGACGGTTCGTGAAGCGCTGGTTCGAGCCCTCCCGACAGCGCCAAGGTGCTGCACAAGCCCAGGCTGCTGTCGGATAACGGCCCCAGCTACATTGCGGGCGAGCTGGCCGAATAGGTCGACGTCCGGAAGATGAGCCACGTACGCGGTGCCCCTATGCATCCCCAGACCCAGGCCAAGATCGAGCGCTGGCATCAGACCCTGAAGGAACGAATCCTGCTCGAAAACTACTTCCTGCCCAGCGACCTCGAAGTCCAGATCGAGGCTTTCGTCGAGTACTACAAGAATCAGCGCTATCCCGAGAACCTGTGCAACGTGACGCCCGCCGACGCCTACTCGGCAGGGCACGGGCCATCATCAAACACCGTGAAAGGATAAAGCGGCAGACCATCAAGCACCGGCGCTTACAACACCGTAAGCTCGCCGCCTAACATCACCCCCCAGATGAAGCCCGCACTCCGCTAATCCACACCGCGAGCTGCGCCAAATGTTCTGACGACGGACAGTTGGTGACGCGAACTGCCGTTGATGCCTGCCGCATCGAAAGCGCCCAAAATGTCATCATAAACGGGGTGGTTGTCCGAAGTGATCACCACGCATGCCGGATGGATGGCACGACTAAGGAAGCTACCAACTCGAGATCACAGTGAGGCTCGCTATTGAGCACATCGAGCAATTCCGAGGACGGACTTCCTTTAAAGTGACGGAGTGCGATTGGCACCTCTTTGAAAGGGACGTCTTTGCGCCGACAAATCATAGCGCTCCACCATAAGTGCAACAGTTTCTTTAGCCCGACGTGTCGCATTTCAACCTGACGAACCGTCCTTGATCACCAACCACGGAGACACGGAATGTCAAATGTCGAAGGCCAAATCATCTGGCACGAGCTCGTCGTCGCCGACGTCGACGCCGCCCTTTCCTTCTATCCACCAATCACTGGTTGGTCGGCCACCAAACGGGTCGTCGGCGGCGCAGAGCAAGCCATCTTCGAGGTGCAGTCGAAGTCGATTGCGACTGTCGTAAACCTGAGCCTGCGTGCTGGCGTTCCCGCGGGTGCCGCGGGATGGATCAGCTACGCACTGACCGGGGACGTCGATAAAGCCACCGAGAAAGCAACGGCTCTGGGAGGTCTAGTGATCCTCGCTGCTATGACCACGACGGATGTGGGGCGGTTCGCCATTATCGAGGATCCGCTGGGTGCCTCGATTGGGCTCTTTGCGCCAGCAAGAGTTGAGGGAGACAGCACTTGGCAGTCCGACCAGCGGACCGGACAGGTAGGATGGCGCGAATTATATACTACGGATGTCGATGCTGCACTCGATTTCTACTCTGAAATGTTCGGTTGGAAGCGAGACCAGGCGTTCGAGATGGGTCCGGCAGGCACCTATCAGACAGTCTCGGTAGGTGGGCAACCGATCGGCGGCATGATGCGGCGTCCGGAGGTGGTTCCCCAAAACCTATGGTCTCCCTTCATCCAGGTCGCAGACATCGAGGACGCCGAGCGTCGCGTCCGGGAACACAATGGATCCATCGTCGATGGGCTGCGGCCGGTGCCGGGCGGCAACTGGACGGTGAAATGCACCGACAATCAGGGAAGAATGTTCGCCCTCTCGGGACGCAAGCGGTGAAGCGCTGACAAACTAAATCGCAGCTCGATTTTCGTGCACCACCGGAGCATCATCCCTTCGAACGCAGCAGCGTTACGGCGCTGCTGCACTTCGGACGAAGCCAGATGATTTATGCCATACTCTGCTACACTGCGGAGAAGCTGCTCGACGTGCCTTGGACACCTGGGCAGGACGACGAAGTGATGACGCGAATCGCCAAGGTGACCGAAGATTTCGGCAAAGTGGATAGCTCCGCCCGTCTTCTTCCGGCGAAATCGGCCGTGTCAGTTCCTCGCGGAAAGCGGGACATCTGGTCCTGGATGGACCATTCATCGAGTCGAAGGAGCACTTTGTCGGCTTTTACGTCGTGGATTGCGACGACCTAGGGGCTCAAGCAAATCAAGGTGGCGCCCTTCCCTTCGTTCCGATCAGCGCTGATCGCAACCGACCGCTCCGAACTCGACAGCATGGCCCGGTTGTTCACCGGACCAGCCTCTAATCTCCACGATCGTTCAGCGGTTGCTGCGCGCAATCCTCACGCGATGGTTCCGAACGTCAACGGATAGCAGCATCCCAGCAAGTGCGGGCGAGCCCAAGTTTCCCGTGGAAGCCACGCTCGGATAGGCTACGGCATCAACTGGAAGTAGCGTGGTCCCGGCACGCACCGGAACAGCCAGATCGACTGCATTCAGGCGGATCTGGTGGGTGACGGTCCGGGCTGTTCCGATGTCTCGCACAGCGCCCCGCGTCGGAATATCGGCCACTTGGTCGGTCGGCATGAATAATCCGAAGCGACCGTTACCGGTGTCCAAATGCACGTAGCGCAGTGCACCTCCGATCGTGATCGGAACCGATATCAGACCCCTGGCGTCGACCCGCGCGTCTAGGATTTCCCTGCCGTCGGGTGGTGGGAGGGCTACGGAGACGGCGTCGAGCCGCGAGCGGCCATAGTCGAGCGTAAGGGTCATATCCGAAAACAGTCCGATCCCTATCGTGCCCGCTATCACGGTCCGATTTCGATGCAACCTCGGCGACCCGACCACGTCGACGTGGCTGAAAGTCAGACCGCCAATGACGACGCTGTCCGCGCGGTATGTTGGAACACTCAGGGACGAGACATTAGAAGGATCTCCCATCGACACTCGGCCACTGAGTCTCAGACGCATTGCCCGGACCTGGTCGGGAGCTACGCTCAGGCTGAAGGGTTGGCCGGTATCCACTGCCATTCGGAACGGACCCCGACGGTTGATCCGCACCAGCACGGTTGGCAGGTTATCGACGATCCGCATGCGAACTGAGGAAGCGTGGCCATTCCTGCGGACGGCTGCAGGATGACTCGAGGCGTTAGCCGGAGGCGCCGGTCGCGTACCCGCCCCTTCGGCGACTTCATATGATGGGGACCCGCAGACGAACGGACAGGACGTGAGCGCTAGGGCCAACAGGATCTCATTCATTGTCGTCTTGCCCATTCGGTGATTGATGATGCAGCAGCGACCTGGCTCGGGAGAGCACTCCCTGCGACGCTGCCACGGTCTCGAACCCCTCCAGCGCTGTAAACAAGCTGATCCCAGCCTCGCTGGTGATCTCTTCAAAGGTCCTCGACAGGACACCATTCAACTCGACTAGGAAGCCCGCCTGACCCCGCCCCTCCTCTGTCAGCCGGAGCCTGCGCTTGCGGTGGTCGCCTGGATCAGCGACGTCTTCGACCAAGCCAACCTCATCCAGTGCGCGTGCCAGGTTGATCACCATAGGATGGCTCAAGCCCAACCGCTGAGCCGCGATCATGATCGACACTTCGCCGTCAGCAGCCAGAAGCATCATGAGAGACGCAGCGCGCGGCGGAACCTGCAAGCCGCGCTCTCGAAGCAACGCTCCGACATCGCGAACAATGGTATCCGAGAGCCGCCGCAGTCGATGCGCCAGCATCGCTGGCCCAAGGCCATCCACAAAACTACCATCGGTCATCCGTAGCATATTACGTAATGCATTACGTAAATCAAGTCTGCGAGGACTTTTTAATGTCAGACTCACGTATCTCTGCGTCGGCAACCTCGATCCGGCCGGACCAAACGAGCCCCAAGCACCAGCCTCGGGGAGTTCCAGTCTCGCGATATTCAACCCCTGGAGCGATCCAGATCGATCCCAGCTTATTGGTATCGCAGCGCCTTCAGCGGGCTGGCGCGCGCCAGCAAACGTCACCGCGCGAGGATGGAATCTCGCGCCGGCGAATCTGACGTACCCGACGATGTAGATGTAGCGCGATGTCGCAGGCGTCAGCCCTTGCGCGTTTTCGAGTGCATCCCGGAGCGTCGTAGATTTTCGTCAAATGCGGTCGCTCATGCCATGACAGCGTCACTTGACCACAGATTCTACCTTTGTCCTCGATTACTGTCACAAGTTTCATAGCCGTCTGGTGTCGCAGAATGAGGGCCGTCCTACAAAAATGTAGCTTTAACATTGGCCGAGTTGGAGGCCCACACCTCAGGATCGTGCCGAACGGATCAGGGACGGGGATCTTCGGGCTCGGGAACGACTTCAGGCGGCTGGATGTCCGATGAGCAAGGCAAACCAGGCCAGAGGGGCGATTTCCGGTGAAGGCCCTGTGCCAAATCTCGTCGGTTGCGGACCCTTATGAAACCGACCGAGATCCTCAGCCCGCCCGACAACGAGAACCAATAGGAGCACCAATGAAAGTCTCGTCCCGCGCCAGCCTCCTGGGGGCGATCGCCCTATCGATCGCGGGCAGTCCAACCATCTTGCAAAGCGAGACACCAGCACCTTCACCTGCGTTCTCGGAGCACGACGCGCGGTGCGCAGGAAAAGAGGGATGGAGTGACGCGGCGCCGCCTGTCCACATCTTCGGGAACATCTATGACGTTGGGACCTGCGGGATTGTGGTATTACTGCTAACTGGGCCGGACGGCGACATCGTGATCGACGCAGCGCCTGCCGACGCGACGCCCGGAGTGCTGGCGAACATAGAGCGGCTCGGCATCCGGTTGGCAGAAGTGAAAGTGCTCCTCTCGTCGCACGAGCACGTAGATCATGCGGGCGGGCTAGCGGGGCTGCAACGACGGACTGGCGCGAAGCTGATGGCTCTCGCGGCGGCGAAATCGACATTGGAGACCGGCATAGTCGCCGCCGAAGACCCGCAACGGGGTAGTCTTCCTAATTTCGACGGCGTCCACGTCGACCGCGTTCTGCGTGACGGCGATTCAGTCAACGTCGGACCGCTTCATCTGACGGCTCATGCTACGCCGGGCCACTCGCCAGGAAGCACGACGTGGTCATGGAAGTCGTGCGAGCAAGGTGGCTGTCGATCAGTGGTCTACGCTGACAGCGTCAGCGCCGTCTCTTCCGATAAGTACCGGTTTGCGGATCATCCGAAATACGTGGCGATGTTCAGACGCAGCATCGCGAAGATCGCGGCACTGACCTGCGATCTCATCATAACGCCGCATCCGGGAGCAAGCGATCTCTACGGACGGCTGGCAGGCAAATCGCCGATTAGCAATCCCAAGGCGTGTCGCGACTATGCCGCTACTGGAAGCGCAAATCTCGACAGCAGGTTAGCGAGTGAGAGCGCGACAAGGACGGTGGCGACAAGGACGGTGGCGACGGAACCTGTACTGGCACCCTGGCAGCAAGCCCATTCGTCGGCAACGGTTAGCGAGCGGTCGGAGGCGGCCGTTCGGGACGCAGACGACAACTGGGGAAAGGCGGAGGCCCGTGGAGACGCAGCTTTTGTGGATTGGCTCCTCCTGCCGGAATACCAATCTGTAGATCCAACGGGGAAAGCCACCGGCAAAAACGCAATCGTTGCAGGAACACGCGCTCGCGGATCATCACCCGAAGCGGCTGCCAGGATTGCCGCATGGAGGGCCGCCCATCCCACCCGCGCGCAAGTCACAATGTTCGGCGACACGGCGATACTGACTTGGATCTCGCTCCTTCCAGCAACAGACGGGCGGATTTCCTCAAGCGACATCTTCGTCTATCGCGACGGGCACTGGCATGCGATCTACTCTCAGCACAGCGAAATGTCGAGTTGACGGCGATCACTCCGTTTTGATTGAGGTGCTCGCAAGGTCGCGCATTTCGTTCGCTGAGTGATCTCCGGCGAGGCGCCAAAAAGAAAGAGTATGAGCCGACTACGCCCCTCAGTGACCCTAGCTTCAACCGACCCGTCGGAGTTAGACTACCTCATCCCGCACAATAATGTCCGATGGCGCGACCTAAGGCCACAGCACCTTCCAGGTGCTCAAGCTCTCCCTCGACATCGGCACGCTCAACCCTATGCAGCAATCGTGTTGGCAGGCAGGTATCTGGAGTGCGGCGACGAAGGTCGCTTCGAAGCGACCGATGGCGCGGTTGTGGTGCACGGTAGCCATCAGGCGCATCTGAATGTCGTAGCGCCGGCTGGCGCTCATGTGATCAATGTTCCGATGTCACTAAGCACGCCAACAGGCCTTTTTTCATGCAAAGCCCTGGATAGCGTAATGGAAGCACTCAGGGGAGGGGATGGCCATCGCGCCGCAGAACTTCTGCTTGCGACGATCAAACCCGTAGACATAGCAATGAGCGACTGGCCCGACATGCTGGCGTCGGCGATCAGGTGCGATCCGACGTTGATCATTGGCGATTGGGCCTGCGAAAGGAAGCTAACCCCCGCCCAAGTGTCGCGAGGGTTCAGGCAGGTCTTCGGAGTGTCGCCCAAGCGATTTCGAGCGGAAGCCAAAGCCCGAGCCGCGTTCGAACGTCTTCACCGCACTTCCGAGAAGTTAGCGTTCGTCGCAGTCGCAGCCGGCTTCACCGATCAGCCTCATATGAACAAGGCGGTCGTGCGACTGACGGGAAAATCCCCAAGCGCCATTAGGCGAGATTGACCTCCGACGTCCCGTCCGAGAGCGTCCTTCCTTTCAGCAAGTGGATACAATCAATCGCTGCCCGGCCGTGGCATGCGGCCTCCATCATACGGAGATGGAACTTGCGTCACGCCCTGCCCTTAGCGCTCTCGATTGTCCTGCTGACCCCAGGGAACGCCGAGCCGGTCCCCAACGCGGATCAAATTTTGGCGTCGGCGAGACTTGCGGCGGGCGCGCTTACTCGCAGTCGTGACGATGTGCTGGAGGCGAGCGGAAGGATTGAAACGCGTGGGTTGAAGGGGCGTTTCCAGCGCGACGTTCAGGTCTCGACCGGCCGCTTCATGGAGAAGTCGGATTTAGGGATATACGCGACCATGACCGTCTTTAACGGCAGAGACGCGTTCGCGGTCGATCCATCTGGGGGCGTGCACGCGCTAGACGGTCGCTTCGGTAGGCGAGCAGCGGCGACGGATTCGTGGCTTGGACGGCGGGCCTATCTCATGCCGAACGGCGGGGGCGCCAAGATTCAGGCCTCCGGGCGGCGTGTCGAGGGAGGACGTTCCTATGATGTGCTGGTCGCGCTTCCCAAGGGAGGCCAGGCTGTCGAACTCTGGTTCGACACGTCCACCCACCTCCTCGCGAAGGATGTCCGGCAGGGCGCAATCAGCATTTCGACGGAACGTTTCGAAGATTATCGAATCACAGAGGGAGCGCAACTGCCCTTCCGAATATCCCGATCGACTGATTTCACCACGAATGTCACCGACATAATTGTCGACGCGTATCGCCTCACTACGCCGGGCGACCGGTTCGTCGCGCCGCTCACACGAGCAGATTCCAAGCTCGCGGCACCAACTGATGTGCCTGTCGAGATCGACAACCAAGTCGTCATCGAAGGTTCGCTCGA
The DNA here is from genome assembly GCA_006438735.1 of Sphingomonas koreensis. Taxonomy (GTDB): domain Bacteria; phylum Pseudomonadota; class Alphaproteobacteria; order Sphingomonadales; family Sphingomonadaceae; genus Sphingomonas; species Sphingomonas koreensis_A. Next base: position 288,897 of record RCZF01000003.1, read on the forward strand.
CGGCCACGGTCCGTATCGCTTCATCCTCGACAGCGGGGGGCATAATATCATCACGCCGGCCGTCGCTTCAGAGCTCGGCCTCCAACCCGTCGGCGCGGCACAATCGGGAGGCGCGGGAGCCGGAACGGTTACCCAGCAGGACGTCATGGTCCGGTCGTTGCGATTTGGAGACGCAAGCCTGCGCGATCAGCACTTCTACGTGATCCCGCTCCAGTACGGCACGATCGAACAGGGCGAACGCCCGCCGTTGGCTGGGATCATTGGTCTCGAGCTGTTCGAGCGCCTGGCAGTCCTCATCGACTACCGCCGCTCCCGGCTCACGCTCATTCCTTCAGCTCAGGCCGCAGGTCGATGCGGGGGAATCGCCATTCCGATTACGTTCGACGACGACATGCCACTGGTCGACGGCACGCTGGAAGGTCACCGGGGTGTACTGGCGATCGATTCCGGCAATTCAGGCAGCACGGCCGTTCAGGGGAAATGGGCAAAGGCAAACGGCCTTTTCGAGCAACTCTCCAAAGGTGTGGCGTCTACCTCATTCGGCGCAGGCGGCTCTTCCACCACTTGGATCACCCGCAGTGGACATCTTTCTATCGGCCCGATCGGTATCCCAGGCGCCGACCTGAGGCTCACCAACGACGGAAAGGGCTCGCTCGCGTCTACCACGGAAGCCGCCAACGTTGGCCAGCAGATCCTTGCCAGGTTCACTACCCTCTTCGACTATGCCCACAGTCGCATCTGCCTGCAGCCAGTGCCCGGGTATGTCACACCCCCCCTCAACCGGACAGGGTTGGCGACGACTAAAACCGACCGCGACCACTTCAGAATCGTAAGCGTAGCGGTCGGGAGCGATTCGGCGAACCACGGTATTCGGCCGGGCGACCTTATCATCGCGGTCGACGGCAAACCGGCTCGGACACTGAGCGGCAATGACATCTTTCGAACTTTCCGCCAGCCCGTGGGCACAAAGGTGCGTCTCGACGTCCAGCGAGCTGATGTTCGATTTCAAAGTTCAATCGTCCTGCAAGAGGCCAGCAATTAGCATCTCGTCGGAACCGATGCGGACGGCTTGCGGCGAAAAGTTCACGCTCAATCTTGATAAGAATGATTCAAGCCGGATCTGCCGCACACGCTCCTGAGCGCCCTTCCAGGTCGACGGCTGGCGGCGTTCGTTGAAAGCGCGAATCTTCGGAGGACGCGATCATCACCGCCTTCGGCGAGCACCACGCTGGCGAAATAAGCCTCACCCTCGCGCTATCCCCACCGTGTCGCTGCCCGCTCATGCAGGCGGCTTCCGAAAATCCCCCCAGCGGCCTGCCCTGACCTGCTCCTCAGAATTCATGCCACTGGTAAGTTTGCTCGCCAGATGGAGACGAGCGATGTGGCGGAGCCGATTTAGCGTGGATAAGATTATTGGCGTGCTGCCCGAGCAGGAGGCTGGCGTGAAGATGGCCGACCTGTGCCGAAAGCACGTCGGACCCCACGACGATGGGCGAATAGGGATTTCGAACGCTGAGCGCCGTCCCACCACTGCGTTTCCCAATGAGCGTTAAGCCGGGTCAGTCGCCGAGCGCCACATAAGCGAGACAAGCGGTGCTCGCGCGGTGCCGCGGGATCAGGTTCGAGTCCTCGCCGGAAGTCCCGAACTCCCCAATCGCGCCGGGCGCCAGTCCTGTTCGCAGCGCGCCGGGGGCGTGACCATGTCCACTCGTGCGACGGCGAGATCCTCCCGCGTCTCCCGATGCTCCAGCAGCGCGGGGAACTGCATTGTCCTCACACACGGACGGTGCCAACTCTTCGGCATGAGGGTGAGACAAGCGAGCCAAAATACTGCGCTCTTACGACGCCTTCTTCGGGCGAAGGATGCGATGGATCGTTCCTGGCAAGAGCCATGGACCGTGCGGCGGCTTGCCTCAGTGAGTGGCGTCTCCGAAGCGCACTTCGCGCGCTCGTTCAAGGTCGCATTCGGTCTCCCCCCACATCGCTATCTGCTTACCCGCCGCATAGAGAGAGCCACGGCGCTACTTCGTGAGACCGGCCTACCAGTCATCGAGATCGCCTTTCAGACTGGATGGGACAGTCTTGGAACGTTTGGTCGCGTTTTCCGAGATATCGTCGGCGAAAGTCCGAGCGAATTAAGAGAACGAGAAAAGAGCGCTGAACATTTCCTCGGGGAGGTTCCGCCCTGCTTCGCGAGCGCCGCTCATCGACCGGATCTCACAATAGCAGTTTCGGAGAAGCGGCGTCGCTCGGCGGTTGATAGCACCCAAGCCAACAAAAGGAGCAAGCAATGACGATCGGTGTTGGTGTCGCTGGGATATATGTTCGCGATCAAGATGAGGCGCTTGAGTTCTACGTCGATAAGCTGGGGTTCGAAGTCCATACCGACGCCCGCAACGGGGACTATCGCTGGTTGACCGTACGACATCCCGATCAGCCGTTTTTCCAGCTTGGCCTCTTTCGTCCTCAACCGCCTACGGTGGACGCGGCCACGGCGGCCTCGCTGGACGAGGCTGTGGCAAAGGGCGCGATGCCGCCCTTGGTCCTCGTGGTCGAAGATTGCCAGGCATCATATGACGTGCTGCGCGCACGCGGCGTCGAGTTCACTCAGGAACCGACCGTTCGGTATGGCAGCACCGACGCAAGTTTTCGGGATCCTGCCGGAAACGGCTGGAAACTGATCGAGGCACGGTGATGGAAGTGGAAGTCTTCAGGTCGATCAACCCAGTCTCCGGATCGGAGAGCGTGACGAGCGGCGACAAGACCGTGCGAAAAGCGCATCGCTGGATCGCGACCGCGTTCTTCGGGACGGTCGCGCTCAACTTCACCACAATGATCTGGGGGCGACCCCCGGCGTGGATCACCTATGCGCCGCTTCCGCCGCTATTTCTTCTGATGGGTTCGGGGCTCACGATGCTAGTCGCGCCTTCGATACACGCCTGGCGCTCGCGACGGCCTCAATCGGACAGATGACCCAACGGCAATCAAGTGGCCCGACAGAAACACCCGAAGCCCAAGGTCCCGGTGCTGCGCTGCGCTGCGATACCGCGCCAATCCAGCTTGCTCGCCGAAAACCTAGAAGGTTTCGCCGAACATTTCGAGCACCGCCTGCCATGCGCGCGCCGTGTGCGTAGGGTGATAGCCACGCCGGGCACGGTGGCTTCAGCGTGAGTGGTCCCCTCGGCGGGCGATACATCCGCGTTTACCGGCCGGGCCCAGAAAGCGTGCTTGGACCCGCCGTAGATGTTCACGCGCCAATCAACCCCGGCATCCTGGAGCGCACGGCCAAACGTCAGGACCTGCTCACGCGTGCAGATGGGGTCCTCGGAGCCGGTGCACAGAAGGTAAACGCTCGTCGCATCGATTCAGTCCTTGGCGACAGCGGCCGGAAAGTCGGGATGAATGGCCGCAACAGCCTTGAACGGCGCGCCAATCCTGGCAAATTTGAACACGATGCGGCCAACCCTCCGCCCCGGGGCGCAAGCCGATAATGCGCTATCCGGCGCTCAACGGACGCCAGCTGTACTGCGGGTTACGCCAGTCGATCCCGTCGAGCAGGCAGGCCAGCTGAGAGCTGGTGAGCGCGACGACACCGTCGTTCGCCGATGGCCAGATGAACCGGCCCTTCTCCAGCCGCTTCGCGTAGAGCGACATGCCTAAGCCGTCGTGCCTGCGTCGCCGTCGATAGCCGTCCTCACCAACCTCGGGGTTTCGTCCGTTCACCGGAATGTGATGCGGTTCACGAAATCCGTTTGAAGATCGTGTCATGTCCTTCCCGCCGGTAGGCGAACGACACGACCTTCCCGTCCGCATTCCGTTGGAAGATCTTGCGGAACCGGGATCGGCCCGGAGTGAACAGAACATCGCGCACCTCCGCGCGCTGCTCCGTCACGGGGCCGCCGTTCACCGAGGCGGCAACGTGCCCGTTCTCGAAGGTGATGACGAACCGAATGCCGGAGGTGTTGACGTAGGTTCCAGCATATTCATGCAGCGTGGACAGCGGCAATTCGACGGACGTGGGATCGTCAAGAAGCGCAATCGTCTCGCTGCCGATCATCCGCCACTGACCGCCGGAGCTTCGCCAAGTCTCGACGGACCGGAAGCGCGCGCGGGTCGCGACGCCCGCGACGGTCGCGACCTGATCGTCGATGAAACTTGCAACAGCAACGTCGCCATACGTCTCGCATCGCCAATCCGTGACGGTCTGCCGGACCTCCACGCCTGGCGCAGGTGCCCGTGCCGAAGCGATCATCTCGGCCTTGGTGGACGTGTCGCCGCCCTCGTTGAAGAAGATCACGCGATCGTCCAGCAGGCGCGCCATCGCTGCGGCATCGCCTTGGGAGCTCGCATCGGAGAATTCCTGCGTCTGCCGCAGCAGTATCGCAGAGGCATCGACCGTTTCAGCGGCAGATGCCGAGGGTGTCGCAACGGTCAGTGCGATCGAAAGGACGACGATCGCCCCAAACGCCCCGGTGCGCGTCGATCTGTAGCCCATGACTGTGCCCATTGCAGTCTCCCCTCCGAAATATGCCCAGAGGGTTGAAGTACGCGATGTGGGAAACCGGGACACGCCAGCGACTTGTGTGACAGCGTCAACGGCATCAACGACACGTGTCTCCGGTCTGCAAGCCGGAGTCACGCAGCTTGCGGCTTTGATCGGCGGTCTGACCGCATCAGTGTACTAGCATACATCTATCTGGAGTTAAGGTGCGCACCGGCGGCCCAGGTTACTATACTTCAAGAGCTCCCAGACCACGTCAGCAGCGCGGGTCGCGTCGGCCAAAAGGCGCGCCAGAAGGCGATCAAAAGTCTGATCGCTTTGCGCCCTTTACCTGTGAAGCAGAGCAGTTCGCGCGAGCTTGGCATACTTTCGTCCCACGGGCAGCTCAACTCCGTCAGTCATCCGCACGAACGGCGTGCCACCAGTTGAGCTGCGCACTGCTGCGACATCGGAGCAGCGCACGATCGCAGACCTGTGAATTCTAACAAATCCTGTCGGATTGAGCTTTTTTTCGAACGACCCGATCGATTCGCGGTAAAGGTGGGACGCTCCTCCGACAAACAGCCGGACGTATTCTCCCTCGGCGCGGATGAGTGAAATGTCCGCGAGCTCAATGCGCACATACTCGCCACGCTTGTGGATCCAAAGGTGGGACTGTTCATCGTCAGCGTGGTTATTTCGGCGAAGTTCATCGATCGTCTGCTTGAGCTCGCCCAACCTGACGGACGCTTCCCGCGCCTCGAGTGCGGCATGAGAGCGGGCAATCGCCATCTGTAGCCGCGATAAACGGACGGGTTTGCCAAGGAAGTCGATCGCACCGTTTTCAAATGCTTGAAACGCAAAATTTGAATGAGCGGTCACGAAAATGAACAGCGGCGGCTGTGATCCATTCTCATCCGACGTGCCGATACGCTCGACTACGTCAAATCCATCCAAACCAGGCATCTCGACGTCGAGCACTAACAAATCGGGTCGGAGCTCAAAGCTCTGTTGAAGAGCCTCGCAACTATCAGTGGTGCTGAAGACAATTTCGACATCGGGACAAACGGACAACATTTCGTTCAGCCGGTCGAGCGCGAGCGGCTCGTCGTCACATACAATAGTGCGAATCATCGCGCTCCCACCTCGTGAGCCGCGTCCTGGCGCGTCGCTGGAAATAACATGCGCACGACGTACCCGTCAGAGGTTGGTCCAGCGGAGAAATGCTGCCGTTCGCCGAAGCGAGCTGCCAGCCGCGCCGCGACGTTTACCAAACCTACGTTCAATCGCTCCTCGTGAGCCTCAATACCGTCGCCCCCGTGATTTGCGATCACCAGTTCCACGTCTGCGCCGATCAACGCAGCCGAAACCTTCAATTGGACGGCTCGTCTGCTTTTCGCGACTGCGTGTTTCACGACGTTCTCAACGATTGGCTGCGTGATGAGACTCGGCAAGCGCACGTCGCGCAGTTCCTCGGGAACATCAATCTCGAATGAAAGGCGCTTTGGGAAGCGCAGCATCTCGATGTCCAAATATAACCTCTGAAGGCAGATTTCCTCGCTCAGAGAAACGTCTTGATATGCGTCGAGGTAGAGAGACGCCCTGAGAAAGTCGGCGAGATTTTCCATCATCCTGATGGCAGAATTCTTCCGACCGCGTGAGACAAGTGCGGTGATTGAATTCAGAGTATTGAACAGGAAATGGGGATTGAGTTGATATCGGAGGGCCCGAATTTGCGCAGCGTCGGCAACCGACCGAAGTTCCGCCAAACGAGCATCACGCTCGCGTGCCTCCACCAAATAAGAAAGAGCGAGAATCGCTCCGGCGACCGACAATATGAACCATGACCAGGCAAAGCACATGTAAAGGAATTCTGATGCTTGGAAGGCAGCCAAGTTGGCAGGTATCTGGATGTAAAAGAGGAAATAGTCAGCGTAGCACACGGCAGCAAGCGAGATGCCGATTGTCAAAGCAATAATTGGGATACGGTAATGAAGTGAGAAATCTACCGTTCTAGCTGCCGCTTCAAGCGTGAGAAGCGAAGCTAACACGCCAACTCCTACAAGGAGTGCCCGCGGTAAATAGAATAAAGCTACCGTTGAGGGATTTTCGACATATGCGACAGCGCTCGCCTCCATAAATTCGCTCATCCACAAGGCTAGGACGACCGCAAATCCGACCCGTCTTATTGCACGGGTCGCGAAGTGCGAAGATCGACTGGACGTCGTCAACCTAGACTCCTTGCATACGCAGGAGGCTGTCGATTTCTGGAATGTGAGTGCCAGTTCGTCCCGAACGATCATTCAGCGACCAGCGGGACAAGTGTAAGGTACCATTAACGACCGATTACGCTGCATTTTTCGAAGCCGTCGCGGGTCACAGTAAGCCAAGTCGAGTTCCTAGCAGCTGGGTTCGCAAAACGGGCGGAATTCCATCCGCCTCGTCATAATGACCAATCCGAACGACCGCCGTCCGTCTAGGAAAATCATACGACCTGCGGGTAAATACGGCCGAACGACTGAATTGCGTCCGTGGCGTAGCCCAATGCCTGCGCAAAGCCGCACGCTGCAGTTCTGTAAAACCGCGACGAGTCTCGATTCGAAAGGGAGCGCACATTTTTGGTGAAGCCAAAGAGTGTGGCGTCGAAGGCAAAACGCGCTGAAACAACTACTGCACAAAATCTTCCCGACGATTTTGGGGCAACAAATCGAATTCGCCGGCTTTTCCGTCGACCCCAGGCGCGCGAGGTCGATGAACCGTTCCTAAGTGGCTGCCCGACCTTCGTGACGCGCTCATCGCGCCAACGCTCAATATAAATCTGATCAATTTCTTTCATCCGCTAAAACTCTTTACTGCAAGTATGCATTATCGTGACGGGTTTAGGTCCAGTCGGTATCGGTCATGAACTTCTGACGTAATTCAGGCACCTTCTTACCAGTCGAGCGACGGACCAATGCGCTCGAGAACAGAAAATATACTGATATTGTTTTTGCACACACCTGTGCACCAACCGTTGCGGAGCGGCCGCAGTGTGTCTGGAAACCATTTAACCCGCGGCAATATACTTTACTGACCATAAAATCGCGTCAAATACTCGCCGAATTATTCGGTTAGGCAGATCGCTGCCCCGATTGGAAAGTACGGAAGGGAAGGTCAGTAACGTGTCCGGCACAAAGGCAATCAACCGCATCATTCTCTTAGGCTCCGTTTCAGTTATTGCGGTCCCGTTGGGCGCTACAAGCGCAGCGGCGCAGACAACCAGCACGAATGACGTGCAGTCCGATACTTCCGCTGAGAATCAGACACTGGCTCAACCGGAGCAATCTTCTGCCCCGCCGGCGGACATCGTTGTGACAGGCTCAAGAATCGAACGACCTGATCTCACCTCAAGCAGTCCGGTTGCATCTTTAAGCGCCGAGCAGCTCAAACAGAACAATTCAGTGACCGTTGAAGAGCTGCTTAATTCCAATCCCCAGTTCGTGCCGGGAGAATCTAGCGCTTCCAACAATCCGGCCAATGGCGTCTCAACGGTCGATCTCCGCGGATTGGGCTCGCAGAGGACGCTCGTGCTGATCGACGGAAAGCGCGCTCCGTCCTACGACACGCAAGGTCGGGTGGACGTCAACATTATCCCGACTGCATTAATTAAACGGATCGACGTGCTTACCGGGGGGGCCTCGGCGGTCTACGGCTCTGATGCAGTCGCCGGCGTCGTGAATTTCATCCTCGACGACCGCTTTACCGGATTACAAGCGGACGCAAGCACGCAAATCACGAAATATGGTGACGGGGCGGAATACGATCTCGGTCTTACTGGAGGCGTGCGGCTCGGGGACCGGGGCAACCTCGTGCTGTCGGGCGGTTATACCAAACGTGATGGCGTTCGCTACGCGGCCCGGCCGCGGATCGATCATCCGGTCGATTCCAGTGATCTGGTTACAAACGCAGGCTCCAGCAACGCAAATCCGACGATCTTTGATTTGCCAAATGGCGACGAACTCCAAGTCAACCCGGCCGGAAACCTCGTCCCGATTTACAACCTCTATAACTATGATCCGGTGAACTACGCGCAAACGCCGCTAAATCGATATTCCGCGATGGCGCTTGCGCGATACGAAATCACAGACGGTGTCGAGTTTTTCGCTAGGGGCAGCTACACTCACGTCAAGGTATCCTCGACAACGGCACCTACTGCTACTGCAGGCTACTCGTTTGATATCTCACCTGATAACCCGTTTCTTACGGCAGACGAGCGAGCGATGTTTTTCCCGGCGGGAGCAGGGGCTAACGCCGACGGAACGACTACTATTGGTATTCGCAGAAGGATAACCGAGTCGTTTGGTCGTGTTCAAAATTGGACCAGCAACAACTGGCAAATCGTCAGCGGCCTCCGAGGTGATTTTGGCGGCGATTACCACTGGGAGGTCTTCGGGCAATACGGAGAAACTCATCGCCAGCAAAAGCTACTCCACGACCTGTCCTACAATGCGGTGTCACAGGCGATAGACGCAGTAGCTGGACCCAACGGGCCGCAATGTCGTGACACCTCGAACGACTGTATCCCCCTCAACGTTTTCACCGCTTCGGTGATCCCCGCCGACTCGCTCGCTTTTATCTTGGCAAATGGAGCGGTGGACAACAAGATAACGCAGTTGGTCACTGGAGCGGATCTGTCGGGCGACATCGGGTTCCTGCAGTCACCGCTAGCTTCTCATCCTGCCGCTTTTTCCATCGGTGGAGAATACCGTCGGGAGACGGGGGCGAGCATCGCGGATGCCAATTACGCATCTGGCGATCTCATCTTTTACGGCCAAGGACAGAACATTACCGGTCACTACGACGCTAAGGAGATCTATACAGAGCTCAAGATTCCACTCGTTCAAGAGCGACCTTTGTTCTACTCGCTCGATCTTGAAGGGGGCTTCCGGTATTCCGATTACTCGAGTGTCGGCAATGTCTACACTTACAAAGGGGGGGGTAATTGGAGTCCTGTTGAGGGCGTCAGATTTCGCGGAATCTATCAGCGGGCCGTTCGGGCACCGAACATTTACGAGCTATATTCGCCCGTAGTCGGAGGGACGGGGAGCCTAAACAACGATCCTTGCGCCGGCGCGAATGTGTCCACGGCGATTGCTCCGATCTGCCTTGCACAAGGTGCTCCCTCCGTCGGCAACATCCCCGCCCCAATTTCGGGACAGATCAACGTCTTTACCGGCGGCAATCCCGATCTGAAGGCGGAGAAGTCCGACACGTTTACAGCCGGTGTCGTCATCAATCCCCCGTCACTGCGCGCGCTATCGTTGACAGTCGATTATTACCATATCAAAATATCGAACGCGATCGACATCACGCCACCGCAGGCGGTGATCAATGACTGTTTTCTAATTTCTGGCGATCCGACTAGCGATGTTTGCAAAAGCATTCACCGCAACCCCCTGAACGGAACGCTGAGCGGAAATCTCGAATATGGCGTCCCTCAGACCCTCGGCAATATTGCGGAGAAAAAGACCTCGGGCGTCGACGTTGCGCTGAATTATGGCGGAGACGTGGGCGGCCTTAGATACGGGCTATCTTTCGCGGGCACCTACACGATCGATTTCACCCAGAAGCCTAGCCCTCTTTCGCCTGGCATTCAGTGCGCCGGAAGATTTGGGTCAGCATGCAATCCGCTCGAGCCGATTCCGAAATGGAAACACACGTTCGATGTCACGCTGGGAACGGGCCAAGTCAACTTCATCACGCGCTGGCGGTACTTCGGCGGTGTACGCGAAGATGCTGCGACGGATATTCTGGTTAGCCGTGTTCCCGCCCAAAACTATTTTGACGAAACGGTTAGCTTCGACGTGGACCACCGGTTTGATCTGCGCTTGGGCATTAACAACGTTTTCAATAAAAAGGCTCCAATACTTGGCGATACCGTTGGAAACGACATGAACAGCGCGAGCACCTTCCCAGGAGTTTACGACATCCTCGGACGTACATTTTTTGCCAGCGTCACGTCCAAGTTCTGATAGCGGACAACCTCAGATTTCTATTCGTCCCTCTCCTCGGGGCGGCAACTTTGCCGGGCGCGCGTTCGATTTTCTGGATCTGCGTGACCCGGCGAATTTCTTGTACGGGCTCGACCTCGCGCGATCTCAGGCAATATTCGTGCGAGCAGACGCGGCGCAGATTCGGTCAGCTTCATTTCTAGACGAACGTGCCAGCTTCGCTGGCCATGCGTCGGTTCCAATCGAGCTGGTAGAGCACTACTGCCCTATCGAGGACGTTGAGCCGATCCGGCTAATTTGTCATTCTGGCTTCTGTGGCTCGACCCATCTTTCGCGTCTGGTCGAATCCGGCGATAACGCTACGGCATTGCGTGAGCCTCAGGCAATCACGGATCTCGCTAATCATTGGGCGGCGTGTGCCAACGAGAGCGTGATTGATCTGGCCGCGAGTAGCATGTTCGAACCGGCAACACATCTGCTCAGTCGTAGGTGGTGCCCTGCCAAACCCGTTGTCATCAAACTTTCGAATTGGGCGAACGTGCTTTTGCCTTCGTTACCGCTAGCGAACATTCGCCTGGTCACGATTCTATCTTCTCGAAACGAATTCCTTACTGCCTTGTTGCGGGGAGGCTCCGAGCGCCTCGGCTATGCGGCGAAGGCTGCATTGCACTTTTCAAGCGGCGATATCACCCTGGCGGAATTGATTGCTCGCATACTAACGGAAAGGCACGACCTCACCGAGAAATTGCTTCTGCTCGGTGGTGTCGCACATTCGGCACAATCCGAAATGCTCCGCTCGGCACTCCAACGCGCTCCGACGGCACACTCCTTATCTTTGAGGTACCGCGATCTAGCGAGCGACCTGCAGGGATCAGTGCGTCGTGCGGCTGAAACTCTAGATCTCCCGCCCCCGGCGCGTAGCGTTGTCGAGAAGGAGATGAACTCATATTCAAAGAACCCAAGTTGGAAATTCGACTTCCAGAGGGCAGCTTCGCATAACGCGAGCATTGGCCTGCGCCATATGGATCTGTTGGCTCGAGTAGAATCCTGGTTGTCAGAGAATCTTGGGCTCGACCACGAGCTCAGATGACTGGCGCTTCCGTGCGGAACCATCCCGTGATGGAGATGCGCTCCGCACCAGCGTATGGCGCGACAAAGCTTACGCTGTGTGACTGGGGAACCGAGAAAAGTGTGAGAGCATTAAAGGTTGGACGGAAGGTCTCCGTTACGTCACCTGCATAGTTTATAAAGTGGAGTAAGCCTCCCCATTCAGCAACCCAATTTTCAACCAGGTTCAGCACATAAGCGAAGACGCGATTGTCGCATGGCTTCAAATCGTCATGCCGAGTAAGGAAGTCGCCCGCGCGGTATCGAGTGGCTTGGGCATCCGCAAACGTGGCTGTTGGACCGCCTGTGAGGGCGCTGAGGTTAGCCATTGTCCCTTCGCTGGAGATGAAGTCCGCGAACGCGCTGAGAAACGGACTGGATGCAGGTTGACCTGGACCCGCGTCGGATATTCGGATTACATCGTAGCGGTACCGAAACCCTCGTTCGGCTTCGGCAAACAACGCCTGGTCGAGCGACTTCATCGTATCAGAAGCCAAACGCTCATACTGGGGGCAGCTGATCTCAAACGTCCGCTCGCTTCCGCTCACCAGCTTCGTCCAGTCGGTTCGAGCGTTTAGCTCGGCTTTGAGCGAACGAGCCAGTATTTCGGGAAGAAACTCGGGGATCTGAACTCGGCCAGTTTCAGCGAAACGCGCGGCCAACGAAGTCAGATCATCGCGCCCGCTCACATCTAGACACCATAGTTTTTCTGTAGCTGCGGATCGTCGGTGAGCCATGGCCAGGACCTACTCCTCCCAGCTGCCGCTGAATTTCGTTCCGCACCGAAGTGGCATTTCCCACTTGCGGCCGGACATCAAGCGGCGGCGGTCTCGCTTTAGTTTCAAAAAACCGACGTTCAACAAAGTGGCCGGCTGTTCGTCGGTTCAAGAAGGCAGTTCATTGCACTCTGAAGCCTGCAGATGTGGGATCGTGCTAGCCGTGCACTCACACCATTACGGCTATCCGAACGATGCCCCCTAAAAATCCTCTTTCGCTAGAAGAGCCCGAGACCGAACCCGTTCGCCGTCGCATTTTGGACGGTGCCGAGCGCATGATAATTGATCATCCGGTAGAAAATTTCTCGGTGCAGCGACTTTCTAATCGACTGCGGGTCGCACGACGAACCATTTATAATCAGTTTGAAGGAAGGGAGGCCCTTTACAGGGCTACGATTATCCGTTGGATCGAGCGTGTCGAGTCATCGATCGATGGCCCCGCCGCTCCGCTCGACGCCAAGGAAACGAGCCTTGTCACGAAGTGCACTGCGGTAATGGAATTCTTGACTTCGGACGGGTGTCGGGCGTTGCGTCAGGTGGTCGAGCGGGACGACCATGCCCTGCCGTGGCTGCGCCCCTTTTACGAACGTCGCATCCGAACCGCGGTCCGTTTGGCCATCGAAGAGTGCGTTATTGGCTGCGGCTTCGAAGTTGACGCGGCCTTGTTCTGCAATGATCTACTTCGGATTCTCGAAATGGCTACCTCGCCCAGCCTCAAGAATTCCATGCCGCTCAGTGCCAACGAGATCGTCAAAATTATTTCGGCACGATATCTGACCCCAATCGAAGTCAGTCCGGCGCCAAGCAACGCTGAAGTGACACCGCTCCCGAGCGTTGCACGGTTGGCAGTAGCGCAAATTTCTGGCTAAGCCGTAGACTCACTAAAAGCCGTCTGTCGGCAAGCGCCCTATTTCTCGCGTTCGATCGATCCGGGCGCGATCCCGAAACCGGCCTTTCAAACCTGTCGATTTATTCCCGTTTCTCGATCGCTGGCGGGAAGGCAAAACGGGCGTGATCGACCACGCCCATCGCTGCCATCAGCCGGGTGAAGCGGCAGAACCGGCCAGCAGCCCACCGTCGATGCTCACCTCCGTCCCCGTGACGTAGGTCGCTTCATCCGAGGCCAGCATTACCGCAATGGCCGCGACTTCATCGGGCATCCCGAACCGCTGGAGCGGCGTATCCGCGACTAGCGCCTGCATTTTGGCGTCCCGATCGGGACCGCTGCCCAGCATCGGCTCCCAGATCGGCGTGAGGATGGCGGCCGGGTGGACCGAGTTGCATCGTATCTTCCACCCCTGCTGCGCGCAGTAGAGCGCGACCGTCTTGCTGTGGTTACGGATCGCCGCCTTGGACGAGGCATAGGCCGCAGCGCCGGGGATGCCGACCAATCCGGAACGGGAGGACATGTTGATGATCGAACCGGTTCCTGCAGCCTTCATCGCGCCGATCGCGTAGCGACAACCGAGGAACGTCCCATCGAGGTTGACCCGGTGGACCTCGCGCCAGTCCGCGAGGCTTGCGTGTTCCGGATCGTGGGGTGCCATCCCCGCTTCAAACCCTGTCACGCCCGCATTGTTGACCACCACGTCGGCTAAGGGAACGATGCCGGCTAACCGGCGCCAGCCGGCTTCCTCGCGCACATCGAGCGGTTCGAACCGACACCCGATTTCAGCAGCCGTTGCCGCTCCTGTCGCTTCGTCAATGTCGGTGACGATGACCACGGCCCCTTCGTCATGGAATCGGGCGGCGATGGCGCGGCCGATGCCTCGCGCAGCGCCGGTAACGACGCACGTTTTGTTCTTCAATCTTTGCATGATGTTCTCGAAATAGAGTCCGGTCGGCGGATTGCTCCGCTGGCGTATGCCTTGCCGCTTTAGCGGTGACGCTGGATCATTTCGAAAGACTCCCGAGAATGTGGCGACGCTACGTCAACCATCGATCGGCTGCAATTCCCGAAATTCGATCGTTTTCGGGAAAGCTGGCCAATTCAGGCTGACGGCAGCTATCGCCATCCGTGTCCCCGAACCAGCCAGACGGCAATCCACCCAATCTCCGCCATTCAGTCGCCGTGCCGATAGCGGTCGTTTATGAGGTGACGGCCTAGCCTGGCACGCTTCTCTTCGAAGACAACAGTTAGGGTCGCGTGATCTTCGCGTCACGGACTTTACACCACCAATCGCGGCTTGCGCGCTCGCAATCGCTGGCGCCGAAAAAATCCCGAGATGGAACGAGCGATCTGAGGATCGCCGCACGCGCTGCGCAAGCGAATCTCCGACCAAACCTCTAGTGCACCGGAGTATCCTCGATCGTCCAGTCGGTTGTTAGGCAACGAGTGGCACCACCTTAGTGGCTTCGCCAATACCCATCGACCGCGACTGCGATTAAGATTTTTAGATTACGTGGGGATGGCAGCATCCCGACCCACTCTTTACCCAGCCCCCCACGTAACGGCGGGTTTTCACCATCAAGCGGATAGGCCAATCATGGTCGTAATAGATTGCGCTAGATCAGGTTCGGGTACGAACCGATAACCCTCGGGAATTTTGCTTAGCGGATTTTTCGCCCCAACGGCTTCGAACTTTTTCCTAAGACGCCATACGAGCACCGATCGGTTCGCGGGCTTTAAACCACGCTCCGCAAGAGCGCGATCAATTTGCTCAAAGGTGGCCCGGCCTCGCTTCGCAATTGTAAACAGGACCAGGGCCTCCGAAAAGGACAGCGAGATTTCCTGTTCTTTCCAAAATACCCGGAAGGGGTCTTGCAATATGACGACCGCTCCCCTTTTTATCGCGGTATCGTTACGCGCACCCACCTCGCTTCCGCAATTAGGGCAACAAGCGAATTCGGCTGCCTGAACACTAAGACTTTGCCTGCATGCGTTTGCCGCAAACTGTTCCGATCCCTGAGCCAAGGGTGCGACCCGAGTCTGGATGGCTTCATATTTCACGGTTGCGGTTCCGAGGCCTTAGCGCGTCCAGCGCATTCTTAATGAGATGCCCAATGGTCATAGGCACTCTCGATCGGCGTCCGAACGCCATTCCGCTGAATGGACGACAGGATGCAACGAAGCGCGCGCCGCGGGACAAACGTGCAAGATTTAGGGGTTGAAAGGCGTTCGGATGATCCGAACGAGTGAATGGATGCTCCGCTGAGCCGCTAGTCATTCCAAAATTCTGGAAAACAGCCTTACATAGCTGTAGAATGGGCGCTTCGGCCGCTCGCTATTGTCACAAACAGCCAGTTGCCTCGCACGAACGACTGGTCACGCTCCTCGATGTGAATGCTACTCTTTAGCGCGATGAGGCGGCTTTGGAGATCGGATCTATTGGAGCGGGTGTCCGCCCGAGCGAGAATTCTGTCGTGGTGAGGCAGGCAAACTCTCACGAACTAGCCTATTCCCAGTCGCTAGATATTCCGCCTCAAGAGCAAGAACTTCCACCAGAGATTCCCATTTCCTCTGTCGCCGAATTTGGGGCGCTGATCGGTGATCCGTCAAGAATCAAGATGCTTACCGCTCTCATTCAAAAAGATGAGATGGCGGCGAGTGAGCTAGCTGAAGTCTCCGGTATCAGCGCACAAACGGCGAGCGGACATCTCTTCAGATTGACAAAAGCTGGCCTACTTAGAGTGCGGCGAAACGGACGATTCCGGCATTACAGGCTCGCTAGCGCAGACACCGCGGCCCTTATAGAAACGATCTATGTTTGCGGTTCACGGATAGTCCGGCGCCACCAAGCCGTAAGCGTCGCATGTACTCAACTTCTTAAAGCCTGCCGCCAATGTCGCGGCCACATGGCGGGTATGCTGGGCACTGAGCTCGCGGGGCTACTGCTTACCAACGCGGCGACGGTGTCAAAAGACGGCATGCGAATACTTTCCTTGTGGGGTTTGCCCGGATGTGGTCGGTTCCATGCCGTTCGCATCCCGCGTTGTTGCGATTGGTCTGAACCTTCAGCCCATATATCCGGCGAACTTGGCCGCGCATTGCTTGATCGTAGTCTAATGCTGGGCTGGATCCGACCGCGAGCGGGCTCTCAGGTCCTTGAGGTAACTAATTCCGGACTGCGCGGATTCCATTCTCGGTTTGGCATACCCCTTTCCAATTTGGCCCAAAATAGTGACGACTAATTTGCTTCCGGCGCCGCCCCATCGAGATGCCCGATCGATATTTCAGCAGAATGATAGACCGACTTTGGAGCAAGTCGGCCGCATTTTCGTCGGCAAATCCTAGCTCTTCGTGGATGATTGAGGCCGCTGAAGGCCTCAACATGTTCGTTTGCGACATGCTCGTTCAAGCCAAGGTCAAGCTTTCGTAGCCGGAGCGCATTTGCGCGATCGGAGGTGGCCCCGTGCGGTTGATCGACAAAGTTGTGCAGGGTCCTGTGGCAGTCAGCCTCACAGATAACAGTAGACGCGCCCACTTCATGAAAGGTCCCGGGTATTTCGCGGAGCGCGTGAGCGCATGCGCCCAACGCTTCATCCTGGACCGCGATGCCTCTCAGGCATGCGCGTCGCTATTTCGCAACGATGGCGACCTGCCCGAGCCGTCGGAGCCTCTCGCCCGCGCGCCCGCTCAGAATTTCTGGCTTGAATTCTATGCGGACGGGAATGGTCCGTTGCCGTCAGCTTATCAAGCTGGTCACCGCATTGGATTGCTGGTGGAAACGGCGGAGCGGGAGAAGGTAGGCAACGTCACATGCTTTTGCGAGGACGTAGTCGGCGGCGCCGCTCAGTTCATGCAGTACCATATCGAGTTCGACTTCTGTGGTGGCAAACTTCCCGATAAGTCTGGGTGCGTTTGGCAGATTCGTCATGGAGATCTCTCGAAAGTCGACGAACTGTTAGCCAGGTCTCGTATCGTATTTGAGGACGACTGGCTGGCCTGGGCCAAAGAAGTCGACGGATCAGAACGGCTGCATGCCCGCCAGAGGGCTGAGACTGCTTGGGCGTTTCTGCCGATGATGATCTGCTTCAACGCTTTGTTGAACTCTCGGACAGGGATCCGTGTCGAAGGATCGGACCTCACAAAGATAAACCGCGCTCGCAACCGCCGCGGGCGGCGGGCATTGCTGGACCACACCGAAATCAAATTGGACGTGCGCGCGTTCGAGATGCGCGAAGGGGCGGCCCTTGGTAGCACCGGCATCCGCAAAGCGCCTCGCCTCCACTTAGTCCGCGGGCATATGGTTCATCGTCGGGGAAAGACATTTTGGCGGACCTCTCATTTTCGCGGTGATGGCACGCATGTCGTGACCCGAAACGTCTCAGTCATTTCCCCATCGGCTAATTTCAAACAGCGGGCTCGCTAGCTTGGCATTTGGCGACGTGAGCGGCGCCGGCGCGCGGCGTCGAGACGACGGCGGCGCGTTGTCGAAGTCGAGATTGCTCTGAACCAAATCGCAAGTACCCGGCAACACGGGCTCTGTGTAAATGCGTGTTAATCGGCGAAGGTGGTTCTGACCTTGGCCTGTTTTCGGTTCAAAGCGCCGAAACCTAGCGTGCAAGTGGCCAAAACCCGGCGATTCACCTTCATTTTTTCAGTTTCTGAAGCGTCAATATATGTTGAGCGGATCAAGTTGTTAGGTCGATCGAGTAGCACAATTGTCACGCCACTGGCTTGAGTCTATTGACGACGACACATTACCATTGTGCGTCACCATGCCTCCCGAGCTAAAAACGGACTTCCGAAATTGCGGAACGGGCCAAGCTCGAAACAAGGGGAACTATGGTGAAGCTTCGACATCTTCTTGGCGCCACGGCGATCGTGGGCGTCCTTTCTGCGCTGCCAGCGGCGGCTTTTGCTCAGGAACAGGTCGGCGCGACCACTGCCGATGATTCCCCGACGGACAATGCAAACGGCGCGGAAGGTCAGCAATCGAATCCCCAGACGGATACCCTTGAGACCGCAAAGGCCGCCGCCAATCAGGTATCGACCGGCGATGCGGGTGACATCGTCGTCACCGGTTCGCGGTTGCGGCGCCCCGATCTCGAGTCGAACGTGCCGATCGCTTCGATCGCCGGAGCTGAAATCTATCAGCACGCTTCAACCAGCCTGGGCGATCAACTCAACAACCTGCCGCAGCTGCAAAGCACCTTCTCTCAACAAAACCCAGGCGCAGGCATCGGCATTGCCGGTCTCAATCTCCTCGATTTGCGAGGTCTGGGAACCCAGCGCACGCTGGTGCTGGTCGACGGTCGCCGGCACGTTGCGTCGGACTTGCAGAACAACGCAGTGTCGGTCGATATCAATACTATTCCAACCGACCTCGTCGAACGCATCGACATCGTCACCGGCGGTCAGTCGGCGGTGTACGGTTCGGATGCGATCGCAGGCGTTGTCAATTTCGTGCTGAAGAAGGATTTCGATGGCTTCCAAGTCCGTGGCGGCGCCGGCATTCCGGAATATGGCGCTGGCGGGGATCAGTTCCTGTCATTCATCGCCGGAAAGAACTTCGCCGAGGGGCGGGGCAACATTACGATTGCGGGCGAGTATTCGCATCAGGATCGCCTCTATGCTTCGCAAATCCCCTGGTTCCGTCACTCGAACGGGTTCGTTACGAGCGACGTCGATTCGGGTGCTGATACCAACAACAGTGACGGCATCCCTGATCGCGTTTTCGTCCATGACATTCGCAGCGCGACGATAGCCCGCTTCGGCCTCATCCCGATTCCTCAGAGCCCGGATAACCCGGTGTGCGGCACCGATGCTGCCATTTACGGCGCTGACAACGCAACTCCGTATAATTGCAATCTTATCTTCGATTCGGCCGGCAACCTGCATACCGTTACCGGAACTCATGTGAGTTCAGGCCCGTACGGAGCACTTGCCGGCGGCAACGGCGATACCGGCAACGAAGATAAGCAGGCCTCGGTGCTGCCTCTTAACGTACGATATGTCGCCAACGCGCTGGGTCATTTCAAATTTAGTGACGCAGCGGACTTTTTCTTCGAAGCGAAATATGCGCGGGTTCATACGATCGGATCGAATTCGGGTCCGGCGTTCGATCAAGGGGCCGGCGTCACGTTCAACGACGCGCGGGCCAATTTCCGACTGGACGATCCGTTCCTATCTTCTGCCGCGCGCTCCACGATCGCCAATGCAATCCTCGCATCGGGGCAGAATAACGGCCTGTTTTCGTTTGGTGACCTGTCCGACGCAGATCGTGCCGCGATCGCCGATGGAAGCTATCGCTTTGCCGAGGCACGCAACTTGACCGATCTAGGCCTCCGCGACGAGGATGCGCTGCGCGAGACTTATCGGTTGGTAGCCGGCGTACGTGGCGACATCAGCGATCACTGGTCGTACGAAGTGTCGGGCAATTACGGCCGCACCAACGAGAACATCAACATTCTCGGCAACGTCAACCTCCAGCGCATGATGTTGGCATTCGATTCTGGCATCAATCCGGCAACGGGCAAGATCGCTTGTCGCTCACAATTCGACCCCACGGCCGCCAATCCAATCAATCCTAACGATTTGGGATCTGACAGCGCGGTCGCGGCGTCGCAAGCTGAGCTGGCGACCGATATCGCTCAATGCGTGCCCTACAACCCGTTTGGTGGTCCCGATAACAGCGCCTCGCGCAACTACATCGTGACCAACAGCGGTGATCACGGACACCTGACCCAGATCGACGTGACAGCTTTCGTCTCTGGCGACACCGGAAATTGGTTCAACCTGCCTGGTGGCCCGATCGGCATCGTGCTCGGCGGCGAATATCGCCACGAGGATGCCGTATTCACTGCGGATCCAGAGGTGGAGAGTGGCCTCACGTTCCTCAATGCGTTGCAACCGTTTGATCCGCCGGCTCTGGAAGTGAAGGAAGGCTTTGCCGAACTTAACTTGCCGATTCTTAAGGATGTACCGTTCTTCCATGATCTGAGTTTGAGCGGTTCGGCGCGTGTGTCCGATTACAGGGGCGGTGCCGGCACGGTCTGGGCATATAATGCCGGCGGCGAATGGTCCCCAATTCGCGGCATTCGCTTCCGGGCCAATTACGGTCGCGCCGTCCGCGCGCCCAATTACACCGAGACTGCGAGCCCGCTGACTCAAAACTTCGCCTCGTTCGAAGACCCCTGCGCCGACAACCGGCTAGCGGCAGGTACTCAGTATCGAGAGGCCAATTGCGCTGCGCAGCTCGGCGCGGTCGCGACCAGCCCCACGGCGAGGGGCCTGTTCAACGACCGGGTTTCGGGCAGCTATTCCCTGGAAATCCTTAGTGGTAGTAACCCCAATCTGCAGGCCGAAACGTCCAACTCGTTGACTCTAGGCGTGGTTCTTCAGCCCAGCTTCTTGCCCGGCTTCGCGTTCACCGCGGATTATTACAATATCCAGGTGAACAAGGTTATCGTCTCGCCGTCGGCGCAGCAGATTGCCGACAGTTGCGTCGATCTCCCGAGCACGGACAACCAGTTCTGCGCCCTGATCGATCGCTTCCAAGGCCCGGGTACCGGTCCCGACGGTGAGGTTCCGGGACAGATCGTGGGCGGAACGCTGATCGACACCCCGCTAAATTTCGCAAAGCGGATTCGTCGAGGCATCGATTTCGAAGCAACGTACAATCATTCGATTGGGACCGATGCGAGCCTGAACGGCCGGCTACTCTATACACATCAGCTCAAAGACAGTGATTACCAGGATCCGACGCGCCCGAACTATGAAGACCGTCTCTTGAGCGAACTCGATAATCCCAAAGATGAATTCAATCTCAACGTCGATCTGACGCTGAATAAGTTCACCATCGGTTACGGTGCTCATTATATCGGTCCGATGGTCGTCGGCGCCGCCGAGAATTATTACAGCGTACAAGGGCGCCCACCGGAAAATGCCGATGCTTATGACATCATCAAATACCCTTCAGTGGTTTATCACGACGTTCGCCTGGATTACCTGGTCGGCGGCGAGCGAGGCGAACAGACCTTTGAATTCTACGTCGGCATCAACAACCTCAACAACCGAAAACCGCCCCTGGGACTGACTGGGACTGGGACGGACGCGATCTACGACGCTCGAGGCCGGACATTCTTCACCGGTTTCCGCGCTGCTTTCTGAGACATACAAAGCTCACATTTCCTGGGGGGCGGAGGAGACTCCGCCCCTTTTTTGCAGACTGAAAGGATGCCGCTCGAAAGTAATGGACGTCCCACGATATTCCATCGCGGTCGGCATCACCCTTATCCGCACGGGCCCGGTACCGCTGTCGGTTCTGTCCGTTAATTTGGGCCGGCCCGATGCAAACGAAAATGGATGTATGGTCCCGAACGCCTCCCTGCTCGGCTTACAGTCGCGAGCCCGCACATGGCGGTCGTGGTCTGAAACCTATTTCGTCATGGCGATGCTTACCATCCCAGGTTTCATCCGCCTGTTTCCGAATGCCGGTGCAGAAAGCAGCAATGCGGAAATAAAGCGCCTTTGGGTGTCTCCCACAGCAAGAGGCTTTGGCCTCGCATATCGGCTTATGGAGGAAGCCGAGACAATGGCGCGCAAGCTCTCCATCTCAACGCTCCGACGTGACACTAACCGATCCCTTGCGGCTGCGTTGAATCTGTATCGGCGGTTGGGATGGACCGAAATTGAGCGATTCAACGATGATCCGTATGCCGATTATTTCTTTGAAAAGACGATCGCATAGCGAGTTCCTCGCAAAAATTCTCGCTTGATAGGCGCGGCAGGCACCTGATGCGCGGCCAGTCCCGCTGAATCCACATGCGACTTTCTCAAAAGCGCCAGTTTTACCTCAACGTCTGTAGCTAGGCTCTGACAGCTCTGCAGCCGTCCAGCGATCACCAGTCTTATGCACTTCGATCCGGGAAGGACCTCGAAGGCGAAGTAGGCCGCCGCCTTTTTTTTGGATGTCGCGCTCGGACTTCATCCTGGCTAACTCGCGGCGCAGCCGCTCAATGTCCTGCTACTCCGGTTTCATCACGCCATGACCGGGGATCGCGAATTGGATGGCCGCTCCGACGCGGAGTAGGTCACATGCATCTTCAGACAAAGGCTACCCTGCCAACGGCTTCGTGCGACCAGACTGCCTATCGTCAAATTACAAGAATCGAGCCCGAACGACATAAACGACAATGCATAGATGCTGAACTGCAGCGGAGGCCAATTTATGGCTACCATACTATCGGGCAACGATCGCTTCATGGCCAAGGGGGCAAAAAACATCGACAATACGCGCGTCCTGCTCTGGCGGACCGGCGGCTGGGTTGTAACCCTGTTCTGGCTGATTCAGTTAGCCGAGGTCATGCTCATCGGGATCGCCGAGGGCAGGCAGACTGCCCTGAGGCTGCTCGAGCCACGGGCGATCATCATGGTCGCCGGCGTACTGCTGTCAATGCCGATCATCTGGGTTTCGGCCAGAGCAGCCAGCAGTTCGTTCACCCGCCGCCTGGTCGAGACCGTGACGATGGCGCTGGCAATGTGCGCGGCCCTGATGGTCGTCAACTATGCCGTCAACTTCATCGCCTTCTCGCGTGGACGCGTCCCGTTCGACCTTATCGAGTTCATCTACACGGCGTTCGGATGGTCCTGGTTCTTCCTCGGGCTGGCTGGCGCCGTCATCGCGTTGGCTTACAGTGCCGAGGTTCGTGACCGCGAACGCCGACTGGCGGCGATGGCAGAGGTGGCGAAGGACGCAAGACTTGCCGCCCTGAGGTACCAGCTGAATCCACACTTCCTGTTCAACACGCTGAATTCGATCGCATCTCTCATCGATGCCGACGAGAAAGCCTCGGCGGAGGCGATGGTACTGTCGCTCTCCGAGTTCCAGCGGACCACGCTGGAGCTAGACCCCGTGAACGACATCCCTCTGTCGCAGGAGATCGAGCTGCAGGCGCTCTACCTCTCGATCGAGGAAATCCGCTTCCCCGACCGGCTCAGCACTCGCTACCGCATCGCCGACGAGGTGCGGGACGAGCCCGTCCCCTCGCTCATCACCCAACCCATCGTCGAGAACGCCATCCGCCACGCGGTCGCACGAACCCGGGAGCCAGTGCTGCTTACGATCGAAGCCTGTCGATCAGGCCGACGCCTACGGATCGTCATTAGCGACGACGCCAAGCCGACCTCGCCGGCAAAGGGCGGCACTGGAGTTGGCATGGCGAACGTCCGCGCCAGGCTCGAGAGCCGGTTCGGGGAGGATCACTCGCTCGTCGCGGGTCCAACTTCCGAAGGATACCAAGTGGCGATCGAGATCCCCCTGCGAGGTGGGCGATGACAAACCTCGACATTGTCGTATGCGACGACGAGCCGCTCGCCGTGAGGCGCCTGATCTCGATGCTGTCTACCATGCCGGGCGTGTCTATCGTCGGCACGACGACCGACGGCGCCCAGGCCCTCGAGATCGTACGTCAGAAAAAGCCCGACCTGCTGTTGATCGACGTGGAAATGCCGGAACTGGACGGCTTCGACGTCGTCGACGCCCTCGCGAAACAGGTAGGATCGGACGCTCCGCTTGTGGCGTTCGTCACCGCCTATCGCAAGTTCGCGCCGCAGGCGTTCGAATCCGGTGCGATCGACTTCCTTCCCAAGCCCGTCCGCCTTTCCAGACTCGACAACACGCTCACCCGGGCACGCGTCGCGGTCGAAGGTAAAGAGGCTTCCCGCAGACTGCTTGAGCTCGAAGCGATGCTCGACGGCCTGCGCGCGAACCGCATTCCCGAACGCGACGAGCATGTATGGGTGTCGCGACGTGGCGAAGTCGTCAGGATCGACCTAAGCCGGGTCGAGCGGGTGGTGGCCGAGGGCGCTTATGTCAGGCTGCATCTCGACGGAACCTCCTATCTCCACCGCGAACCGATCGGTGGCATCGAGGCGCGGCTCGAGCAGGGTCGGTTCATTCGAGCCCATAGGTCGCACGTCGTCCGAGTGGATCGCGTAGCCTCGATCCGGCGAACCATTCACGGCGGCGCCGAGCTGGTCCTGAAGGACGAAGTGCGTGTGCCGCTTGGACGCAAATATTCGCGCGAGGCCCGTCGGCGGCTGCTCAACACCGGACCTGACGAATGATCCGCAGGCAGGCGTGCGGACTGTCAATCGGCGCGGCAACGGGGACCGGGATTGGCACGCAAAAGGGGACCACCCGCAGGTAAGCGAAAGCTGGACCTCCGACCGCGGAGTTCGCCGCTACCAGACCGGTAAGCGACAGTGGAAGGAGGGCATTTCCAAAAAGCACCTAAAAATCTCCGATGGATCGCGAACGGCAGCGCCACGCCGAAGTTAGCCATGGTGATCCACGCCGCCAATCGAGGTCCGCGGTGGCTCATGGACACAAAAGTCCCGTTGAAGACTTGAGCGGAGGTTCGCGGGCGCCAATCAGGCGGCGATCCGACCCACGATCCTGGACAGATCGGCTATGGCGCCCATCGTCGCCGCACGCATGCTGGGCTCGCGCGCGCTGTGGCCCGAACAGGGGACGATCCGGAAATCGGCCTCGGGCAATGCGGCATGGAGTTCCCACGCGAACTTCATCGGGCAGGTCATGTCGTATCGTCCGTGAACAATGCGCGTGGGGATTTCAGTCAGCAAGGCTAGATCGCGGGTCAGCTGTCCCGGCCCGACGAAGCAGTCATTCAGGAAATAGTGAAGCTGGATGCGCGCCGATGCGAGCAGTGCGCGGTCGTCGATCGCCTCAGGTGTCGAGGGCTCCTCGAATGACGAGACCTCGCGCTCGAACGCCGCCCATGCCCTGGCCGCCGCCACCGCGGTCTCGACATCGGGGCTGGCCATCAGTGACCAGTAAGCGGCGGGAAGGTCGTCCCGGCCCTCCTCTGGAACCGCGGCCAGGAAGCTGGCCCACTTGTCTGGAAAGACATGGTCGATGCCCGAACGGTAGAACCAGTCCATCTCGGCCCGGGATCCGAGGAAGACACCGCGAAGGACGACACCATGGACGGACCGAGGATGGCTCTGCGCGTAAGCCAGGGCGAGGAGCGATCCCCACGATCCGCCGATCACAAGCCAGCCGTCCGTTTCCATGACCTCCAGTCGAAGCCTTTCGATGTCAGCCACGAGATGTGCAGTCGTGTTGGCGGTGAGCGAACCGCTCGGCGTGGAGCGCCCGCAGCCCCGCTGATCGAAAAGCAGGCCATCGTGCACCTCGGGATCGAACAGCCGCCGATGGAACATGTCAATCCGGCCTCCGGGGCCGCCATGCAGGAAGACGGCGGGTTGTCCGCCGCGTCGTCCCACACGTTCCCAGTATACCCGGTGGCCGTCCCCTACAGCGAGCCAGCCGTATTCATACGGCTCGATCGCACGGAAAAGCCCGCTTGCGGGATCTTGAAATGCCATGGCTGTGCTCGGAACTCAGAAGGGAAGCGGCGAGAGGTCCGGGCCGACCCAGCGCGTTCTGGCCGCTACCGAGAACAGGGTGGCATGGCTCCAATGATCGAGTAGCCAGTCCTTCCCGCCGAACCGGGTGCGAAGCAACGCATTCACGATCTCGAAGGTGGGCGCGCAGCGGGAAGCAGAATCGGCGAAGTGCTGGGCTACACGCATCGAGGCGAAAGTGATCGTCTCGTGATAGCCCGAGGTGTCCGTGTTCTGGTTGCCCATCGCCTCGTTGTAGCGCCGGATCACTCGCGGCATGTCGCGCTGCCAACTGAAATCGTCCCACCTCCGCAGCAGCCAGATCGCGACAGCGAAGTGAGCGGCGTGGGTCCACTGAGACTTCGGCAGCGTCAAGTCGAGCAGCGCGCAGGCGAGTGATTCTACCTCCGCATCGCACGCGAACGCGTCGTGTACCTCCCTGGGGGGCAAACCTGCGTTGGCGAGTTCCACCCGCATCACGGACCTACGCATATTCGACCAGTTCCGAGATCAGACCATCCCGTGCTCGAACCAGCTGAGCAAACGCTCGGACCGACACCGTCGCGCCCCTTCGAATCTCGAGCGAGAAGCGGCTGAACGCGATCGATGGGTCGGCGAACGGCAGAATCTCGAGATCGACCACGCCTATGGATAGTTCAGCCCGCTCGGCTGCATCCCAGCGGGGTCCCATGACCTCGGCAATGCGCGCACGCCCCTTCAGATGACGGGCCTCCGCCTCGGTAGCGAGCGGGAAACTCCAGAGGGTATCCTCAGCGAATAGCTCCAGCTGCCGGCGACGCATGGGTGAGCAAGCGGCCAAGACAAGCTGGCGCGCGAGCCGCTGCGCCTCCGAGTCCGTTGGGCTAGGCGTTAAAGGATGGTCCGGGGAATCGACCTCCACGTCATTTCCTCCGCTTCAGTTCGTTAGACACGGTTCGGTTTCTCTCGGTATAGATGCGCGGTGGCATCCGGTGTGCTTGTTCGGCCGACGCAAGGTGCGATGGGAATGCCGCGGCCACGGCAGCGTCCTCACGACAAGCAGACTTACGGCGCACTCGTGCTGCGGTCGCGGATCAGGCGATCGAGCTTGCGAAGCTGGCTCTCCTCACCGGCGCGGGCGCGACCTGTCCAGAAGTCGTCGTGCATCGCGTCATGCGAGATGACGATCCTGATCTCATCGCCGACCTCCTCGAACTCCACCCGGGTTTCGACCTCGTATGGCTCTACACCGGGGACGAAATCGGCGAGTGTGTTGAAGGACAGCCTCGTCGGGCCGGCGACCTCGGTGTAGGTCACGCGGCATTCTGTCGTTAGCGGCATGCCAGCCTGCTTCATGAAGCCGACCTGCGCGGCGGCGACCGCAGTCATAATGTAGACGAGGTGTCCGCCTGGGCGCAGGTCGAGGCGCTCGACCTTGACTTCAAAACCCTCGGGTCCCCACCAGGACTCTATCCCCTGCTTGGTTGTCCAGAGGTCCCAGACATCCTGAAGGTCCGCCTTGTAGGTTCGCTCGAGCCAAAACTGCGCCTTCGCGGCTGCGGCGGTGGACATCAAATCTTCTCCGGTGGAATGGGCTTCTGCTCGGCACGCTTTCGCTCAAGGGCAGCACCGAGTCTGTCGAGGCGATGCTCCCACTGGACGCGATAGCCTGTCACCCACTCCTCGAGGCGGTCGAACGCATCCTTGCGCAAGGAGTACAATCGACGCTGGCCGTCTGGGCGCTTCTGCACGATCCCCGCCTCCTCGAGGATCCTCAGGTGGCGCGAGACACCAGACTGCTGGATATCCATCCGACCGACGATGTCGCCAACCGCGCACTCGCCAGAGCGCATCTCCTCGACGATGCGCATCCGGGTGGGATCTGCAAGCGCCTGGAATATCGTCAATTGCGTGTCCATACATATACATTTAATTAGATACTTAGGCAGGTCAAGCGTGGATCGAGCGGTGAATCTTGAGATTATACCGTCCCAAGTCGAGACCCGAGCGCGGTCACTCGATCTCGACACAAGGTCGTTCATGTAGAGACGAATTCATCCTGATCCCGACATGCATTACAGTCTAGCCATGAGCGAGCAGGCCGTCCCGATCCGTCACCTCGCTGGCACCGACGCCAGTCACCTGCGCACGCTCGGCATGGCCTTCGGCCGCGGCCCTTCAGAACACGGTCGCCACGACCGACTGGTCGAACTGGCAGTGGCGGCTCGCGAAGACTGTGCTGCCACCTGTCATCGGCGTAGGGCCCGGTCGGCACCAAGACGCGCTATACTACGAGTTGCCTCGAACCACTCGTGGAGAGGGCTGGATCGGCGGCCGCAAGCAACGGTGAACGTTTTCGGACGGACGCGCTGATGCCTGCCCCAATACCCGTCACGCTCGTGCCACACGATCCAAGCTGGTCACGTCAGGCGGAGTTGGAAATAGGGCGTCTCCAACGCCTACCCGGGGTGCGTCGAATAATCTTCCACCATATCGGCTCGACCGCGGTCCCCGGGATCCTCGCCAAGCCAACGCTAGATCTGCTGGGAGTGGCAGCTGGGCTTGGGGATTTAGACTCGGCTCGAGCTGCGATGGAGCTCGCAGGCTACGAATGGCACGGCGAGTTCGGATTCGTCGGACGGAGATATCTGACGCTCACCGACCATAGGACTGGAATCAGGGCAGTGAACCTCCACTGCTACGCGTCAGGTGACCCGGCCATCACCCGCCATCTCGCCTTCCGCGACTATCTTCGGGCGGATCCCGAACTCGCGACCGGCTACGAATGCATAAAGCGGCACTGCGCGAAACTGTACCCCGGCGATAGCCACGCCTACACGACGTGCAAGGATGAATGGATCAAGCGCGTCGAGGCGGATGCCCTGATCTACCATGATGACGCGTAGTCGGGGAAAAACGACAAGTGGGAAAGGCCGTTCGCTTCTACGAAGTGATCGACTCATTTTGGTGGGCCTCCTCACCTGCGGCATCCGCCACAGGTCGGCACGCACAGGAGGGCAACCGCTCTATTCGAGTTTTGGCTTCACGTCGCATCTGGCGAGTCCTCGCACCGGCCAGAACGACCAGAGCGCAGCCGCCACGAGCGCCAGAAGCACACTGGAGCACCACAGTCTGGGCTGCGCCGATCCGATCTCGGGCAGCACGACGGCTACGATGCTGAGACCTACGTTCAGACCATTATGCATCAGGAGGTTGCACAGGATACTTCGGCCTCCCCGGTAGTCGGTCCATGCGAACAGCCCCCGCGTCGCGAACGACAGCGCCAGAAAAGGCGGGGAACGGCACAAACCGCTGCGGCAAATCTGGGACCTCGACGAAGAAGAGAGGCAGGTGCCACAGCGCCCAGCCTCGGCCGACTGGTGCTGAACATCCTGCTCACGTTCACGCAGTTCGAGCGGAAGATGCTGGGCGACCGCATCAGGGACAAGGCGCACGCCCTGCGCCGGGCCGGGCGGTAGATCGGTGGGGCGGCGCCCTATGGCTACGACCTGGTCGACAAGCGGCTGGTCCGCAATACGGAGGAATCCGCCATCATGTGCCTCATCCACGAGCGCTACCTGGCGCTCCGGAGTTCGAACCAAGTTACCCTCGAGATGGCGGACCGGGGAATGCGCTCCAAAGCCTGGGTGACCCGCGGCGGCACGCAGGTCAGCGGCCATCGCGTGACCCGCAGTCTCGTCTGCGCAATCCTCGGCAACCCAATCCCGGTGAATCTCCTGACGCCGGTCGACCGCGATCGGCTTCACTTAGGCCTTGCCCGACTTGAGCAGCGTGAACCGCGCTGACTATCAAGACACGATCGATTGACGCAATCGCACATATCCCATAGTGTATATACATGACTGGGCATTTATCTGCATTCCATGCCCGGACGCATGGGAGACTCATCAGATCTGCGAGGGAAATCGGTCCGCTCCACCGCCGGGTGGGCGCGCCGATCTCCGCAACGGGCCGCCGAAAGTCGAGAGCGGCGGGACGTCCGCGCATCCTGGAACGCGCGCGCAAAGTCCAAGTGCGCTCGGATGAGGAGCATCGGCTCCGCCCGCTCCGCAACGATGGGTTTGACGCGCTAGACGACTGGTATCGCGATACCGCTGGCACTGGGAAGAGCGTCTCGACCGGCTCGGTGAGGCGCTTAAGCGCAAGGAAAATACCCAAGAAAAACCCAAGGAAAGCTGGAAATGACCGCCAACCGTCAAGGCGTTAAAAAGGCGGCGAAGAACTTTCGCCGAGCGACAGCAGAGCGGACATGAATGACAGCACATCGGCTGTCTGTTTTCCCGGGAACTGATAGGATCGCATCATGAAAGTAACAGTAAGCATCGACGTCCCGACCCTTGACGAGGGCCTGGCATTCTTCGGCGCGGCGTTCGGCTTCGTGGAGTCGTCGCGTCCGCACCCGGGCTACGCGAAGCTCACGGCGGGCGATGTCACGATCGGCCTGCTCGCCAAGCCGGCCGGCTCTTCGCCCGCGGCTGGAAGCACCGATGTCCGCAAATACGACCGCCACTGGACGCCTGTGCATGTCGACTTCCGGGTCGACGACTTCGAGGCGTCCCTGGACCGGGCGATCGCCGCCGGGGCAAAGGCAGAGCAGGTGCACAGGATGGCCGGATTTCCTCCGGTCGCGTTTTGCAGCGACCCCTTCGGACATGGCTTCTGCCTGGTCGGCACCGAAGCACTATAGACGCGTCAGAGGCGGGTTGATCGCGAGGTACTCCTTCCACCGCGCTTCAACCTGGGCCGGTCATTTGCGCCCCGAAGGTATACGCGGGCGGCACAAACACCATATGCTCGCCGCCTGACGCGGCTTGTCCGACCCCTGCATCTCGAAAGCATGTGTGATGATGATTGCAACGCGCGAAGTAACCTATGACGTCGACGGCCTCCGCATGGTCGCCCATCTGGCGCGCCCGCGCGGCGAGGGACCGTGGCCGGCGGTGCTCTTAAGTCATGACGGAGTCGGCCTCGACGACTATCAGCGGGATCGCGCCGACGATCTGGCCGCGCATGGCTACATAGCGTTCGCGATGGATTATCATGGTGGCCAGACGTTCTTCGGCAGGCCGGAGGCAATGCTGGACCGGGCGATGCCGCTGCTCGGCGATGCCGGGCGAATGCAGACCATCGGGCACGCCGCGCTCGACCTCCTGCTCGCGGAATCCGGCGTCGATCCGGACCACATCGCCGCTCTTGGCTATGGCGCCGGGGGCCGGATCGTGCTCGAGCTTGCAAGGGTGGGCGTGCCCTTCAAAGCGATCGCGGTCGTCCATCCCGCCTTTCCCGACGCAAACGCCGAGGACTGGACCGATGTGCCCGCCACCTTCCTCCTGTGCACCGGTTCCGAGGACCCCCTCTGCACCCCTCAGCAAGTGCTAACGTTTGGCCGCGCGCTCCAAGATGCCGGGGTGGACTGGCGCGTGCACATCTATGGTGGAGCCAAGCACGCCTTCTGGGCCCGGCCGGCAAATCCGAATGGATCGCCCGCCGACCGAACCACCCACACCGAGGCCACCGTGCCCGGCGTCGGCTATCACCCGGAGCATACGCCGCGCGCATGGCAGGCAGTACTCGACCTGTTCGGCGAAACCTTCGAGACTGTTGAGGAAGATGGTGCGGTGCGATGACTGACTAGCTCGCGCTAGGCCGCCCATTCAACGTAAACCGCCTTGGCAAACCAGCCAAACAACTGCGGGAAATTTGCCGGCGCGGACGATGCAATCAATCGTTCCGCTCCTACAGCCTGAGCGCCGCAAGCTCGGCTGACACTTGCCGCCCTTGCCCCGCAACTGATTGGGCGGCCTTCCGCTCAATCAACTCCAAGGCGGTGTCGAGCCACCGCTCGCAAGCGGTGCGTTAACGCCCGCGCGAAATCGGGATGCCTCGCATCGAACGGCGTTGTCAGTTGCAAAAGCCCAATCGCGGTCCCGCCCAGGAGTGCAGCGAAAGGAAGGATCGCTCCCGTCATCGCCGACGTGACCGCACTCGTGGCGATCAAGTGCACGACCAGACCAGCAAGGGCGAAGGCCGAAACAGCCTCAAGCACAACTACCGCTACCAGCGCTCGATCACTCGTCGTGAACTCAGCTGCCTCACCGCTCATCGAACATCTCCACGCTGCCATGCCGCAACTGCTTCAGTTTGACTCCGATTTCGGGATTCGGCGAGTCAAATCGCCATAAATTGGGAACCCGGGACAGCGGGAATTTCTGGAACCGTCGCGCAACTGGCCACTCGGCGTCCGCAGCCGCGTGTGGCGCAGCACACGCCCCATTCAAGGGTGATGAGGTGATCGACCAAGGAGAACGGAAAATGAAAGTGCTTACACGGCCCACAACAGATGAAGGCTGGCGCAGGATGGTATCGTCCCTCGTGAAGGCAAACCTCAAGCTCGCGGGCATGAACTACGTCGACCTGTCGGATGCTTTGAAAGCAATCGGAGTCGAAGTGCCACCCAAGAACATCAGCTCCAAGTTGGTGCGCGGGTCCTTTTCAGCCGTCTTCCTCCTTCAGTCGCTGAGCGTGATGGGGGTAGAAACGCTATCAGTCCCGATCGAAGGACGAGCCACGCCGGCAGGCGATTAGTCTGCTCGCCGAAGGGGGTCTGCGAACAAGCCCTCGCCCTTTTCAAGCCGTCGGGTCGGTGGGCCGCGGGGCCGCATACAAGACTGCGCCGTTTGAAGAACGAGCCTGCAAGGAGGGCGTGCCGCCGCCCCCGATCCACCGCCAGAGAGACGAGGCGACCCGCGGCAGGCTGCACCGATTCGCCTTCGCCAGCGCGCACCAGGAAGTCACCAGCGACGCAGGCAGAGTACGGACTCCGCCTCGATCGCTGTCATGGAAGGGCGGCGAAATCACTACGTCGGTGATCCGCGACCATCAGACGCAGCGGCTCCGGGGCGATCACCTCGACCGCGTCGCCCCAGGAGTAGAGGTGCCAGCACATCTCGAGGTGCCCCGACGCATGGAAGCGCACGATCAGCGACCCGTCCTCCAACTCCTCGAGCGTCTGCGTCGGATGGAACACGTAGCGCCTCGCCTGCTCAGCAGCCTCCGGCACAAACCGCCACACGACCTCCCCGTGCTGGGCGCGACTCTCGTAGGAGCCGAAGCCCTTCTCCGCGTGCCGCCGGATGCTGAAGCCGTCGTCCAGTTCGAAGCTCGCCGGCAGCACCTCGGCCTCGTGGATCTCCTCCACACGGTAGTGCTGGAGGTTGGCTCCGGCCGGCTTCGCGGTGTCGCGGGCAACCAGATAGCGGCGCACGCCGAGCAGCAACCCGTGCGGCGCAACCACGCGCTCGGTCGCCTCGTCCTGGCGGCGCCTGCGGTAGAGGATGCGGAGCTGGAACGGTCCCTTGAGCGCCTCGTAGATGGCCTCGTCCACCAAGCTGCTCGACGCCGGTCGCGGACCGGGCCGCGCCGCGTGGCCCAGCGCCTCCAGGATCGCCTCCTCGTCGACGGCGAGACGCGTGCCCGCCTCGGGCGGAATCAGCGCCCTCACCTTGCGCTCGAGCCGCCGCGCGATCGTTGCCTCGGCTCCCATTCCCTGAGCCTCCAGTTCCGCAATCGCCGTCGTGAGGGCGACCAGCTCCTCGGCCGTCGGGGTCAGGAGCGGGGCGACGGCACGGACCGGCATCGTCCAGCGGGCGCGGCGCTCGTCATCGGTATTCCGCATTGCCTGAGGGAACGCGGCTTCGAGCGACTCCGTCATGCGCTGGGCTGTCCTGTGCGAGCACGCGAACTCCTCCTCGATCTCGGCAAGCGAAACCCCGCGACGCCGCGTCGCCATCATTGCGAGCCTGAGAAGTTCCTGAGCCTTAGCGAACGCCATCGATCAACTCCATGACAGATTCTGTCACCCATACATGCTATCGCGGTCTAAAGGGAGATGCGCATGCGAATCATCGGTGGCGCTCTGAGGCTGTCGGCCTCGGATCTAATGCGGTTCAAGGGGTGCAGGCACGCAACTGCGCTCGACTTGCGGCTCATCGAAGCCGGAGACGTGGTGCCGACCGGCGATGGCGAAGAGGCCGAACTGCTTCAGAAGCAAGGTGACGCGCACGAGTTCGCCTTCCTCGATGAGCTGCGCGCCTCCGGCAGGTCCATCGTAGAGATTCCCAAGGACGGACTAGCGCTCGAGGAATCAGTCGCGCTTACGTTGGCCGCGATGGCCGAAGGGCCGGACGTAATCTTCCAGGGCGCGCTGCTAGGGGGAGCCTGGGGCGGCTACTCGGATTTCCTCGAACGCGTCGACACACCCTCGGCGCTTGGGGCATGGTCCTACGAGGTCGTCGATACCAAGCTGAAGCGGAAGCCGGATCCTAAGCACGTCCTCCAGCTCTGCCTATACAGCGATCTGCTCGCGGAGGTTCAAGGCCTCGCCCCGGAAGCCGCCCACCTGCAGCTAGGCGACGGCAGCCGGTTCAGCGTCAGGCTCGCCGACGTCTCGGCTTATGCGCGGCACGCGCGCCGGATGCTGCAGGACTTCCTTGCCGAACGGCCCGAGACGCGATCCGACCCGGTGTTCGGATGTGGCCTATGCCGCTGGCGAGAGCGCTGCGCCGACGAGTGGAGCCGCGAGGACAGCCTGGCGCTGGTAGCCGGAATCAGCCGGCTGCAGCGCCAGAAGCTCGAGGCAGCGGACGTCGGGACGATGACCGAACTCGCCAATCACGGCGCACGCGTGCCGAAGATGGCGGCAGAGACACAGGCCCGTCTGCAAACGCAGGCGAGGTTGCAGGCAATCCGCCGCGCGGGTGGCGCGCCGGCCTTCGAGCTGCGCCACGCGGAGCCCGGCAAGGGCTTCGGCATGATGCCCGTGCCCGACGAAGGCGACGTCTTCTACGATATCGAGGGCGATCCCTACTTCGCCGGTGGCCTCGAATACCTGCACGGCCTTTGGTATCGCCAGGACGGCGAGTGGATCTTCCGCGCCTTCTGGGCACACGACCGCGAGGCCGAAGGACGGGCCATCGCGGATCTTCTCGATTTCCTCGTCCAACACCTCCGACGCCACCCCCGCGCTCACATCTACCACTACGCGAACTACGAGGTCGCAGCGCTTCGCCGACTGACCGCGCACCACCGCATCGGCGAAGCCGCGATGGATCAGCTCCAGCGCGAGCGGCGCTTCGTCGATCTGTTCAAGGTGGTCTCCGGCGCGCTCGTTGCATCGGAGAAGGGCTACTCGATCAAGGACCTAGAGGCCTTCTACATGGAGAAGCGCGACGGCGACGTCGCGACCGCCGGTGCCAGCGTCGTCTTCTACGAGAAGTGGCGCGAGACCGGCGAGCAGGAGCTTCTCGACAAGATCCACGACTACAACCGCACGGACTGCGTCTCGACCCAGCTGCTCCGCGACTGGCTCGTCGCCGACGTCCGCCCAAGGGAGCTCGCATGGCCCGTCCTCGGTGACGTGCCGGAGCCCGGCACGCTCTCCAACGTGGCGGCCGAGGACGACGAGATCGCCGCACTTCTGGTTCGTCTGCAACCGGTCCGGGAGCGGCTCGGCGAACAGGTCGCCGACCTGCTGCTCGACCTCAGCCAGTTTTACAAGCGCGAGGACAAGCCGACCTACTGGGGCATCTTCGACCGGCTCGCGCAGGAAAGTGCCGAACTTGTAGATGACCTGGAGTGCATCGCAGGCCTGGAAGCGATCGCCGAGCCCGTGAAGGTCACGGCCCAGTCGTGGGAAAGGACCTACCGCTTCCCTCCGCAAGAGACGAAGCTCAGGGAGGGAAAGACGCCCTCGATCAAGCCGGCCGCCGGTCTCGAGGACGCGTCGTTGCGCACGATCGACCATGACGCCTGCACCCTAGTGCTGCGGCGCTCGACCAAGAAGGGTCCACTCCCCGACCGCCTCGACCTCCTCCCCCCGCAACCTCTGCGCAAGGGCGGCCTGCGCGACGCCATCGCAGCGGTGACCGAGGAGCTGATCCAAGACACGGGACGGCAGACCGCGGTCGAGGACCTGCTGACCCGATCCGCACCTCGGTTCGTCGGCGGACCCCGGCCGCGGGGCATCGTAGATCCCACCCACGACCTTCCGAGTGAGGCCAGCCGCGCCATTTCGCAGATGGACGGCACCACGCTCGCAATCCAGGGCCCTCCGGGCACCGGCAAGACATATGTCAGCGCGCTCTCCATCGTCGACCTCGTGCGCGCTGGAAAGCGAGTCGCGGTGTCGTCGAACAGCCACAAGGCGATCGGTAACCTGCTGGAGGCGGTCGCCGACCGTGCGAAGGAAGACGGTCTGCGCTGCCGGGTTGTGCAGAAGGCGTCGGACGACGGCGACGACGACGCCCATCCCGGCATCACGCTCGTCGGCGACAACGACGCCCCCGAAATCGCGATGGCTGACGTGATGGGCGCAACCGCCTGGCACTTCTCCCGATACGACACGCCAGCCTACGACTACCTCTTTGTAGACGAGGCAGGCCAGGTGTCGCTCGCCAACATCCTGGCGATGGCGCGGTCGGCCCGCAATATCGTCCTGGTCGGCGACCCGATGCAGCTGCCGCAGCCGATCCAGGGCACGCACCCCGGCGACAGCGGCCGCTCGTGCCTCGAATATCTGATCGACGGCCACCGTGTCATTCCAGCCGACCGTGGCATCTTTATGCCGGTCAGCCGGCGGATGCATCCGAAGGTCTGCGGATACATCTCATCCGCAGTCTACGAAGGGCGCCTCGAGAGCGACGAGGCGGCCGGCCGGCAGATGCTCAGGTCGGCGGACGGTGTCGAACTCGTCGGCGCCGGGATGCGCGCCGTCGCCCATCTCGGCCGTTCGCAGGTCAGCCCGGAGGAGATCGCCGCCGTGCGGGACCAGATCGACCGGCTGGTAGGCGGCACCTATAGGGACCGCGACGGCATCGAGAGGATCGTGGGACACGCCGACATCCTCGTCGTCGCGCCCTACAACGCACAGGTCAACGCGCTTCGCACCGCGCTTCCCGCCCGCGTCCGGGTGGGGACCGTCGACCGCTTCCAGGGCCAGGAGGCGCCCGTCTGCCTCGTTTCGATGACGACCTCAAGCGGTGAGGAGCTGCCACGCGACATCGCCTTCCTCTTCTCGCTCAACCGGATCAACGTCGCGGTTTCGCGGGCACAGGCGGCATCGATCGTCTTCGCCAGTCCGCTCCTGCTCGCAACACCATGCCGCACGGTCGAGGAGATGGCACTGGTCAACGCCCTATGCCTGCTACACAAACACGGGGGTGACAACTTTTGACACCCTGACGTGCCATAATCTCCTCACAGACCTTGGAGGAGATTCGCGAGATGGGCACCACGGCAATGGATCGCAGCTTCCGCCACATCGTGGACGTGGACGGACTGCTCATCGGCATCGAGCAGACGGCGATCGACGTAGACCAGCTGCTAAGCCGGGCGGGCCTCCCGCAAGGGCAAGGGCACGGGCTCGTGCGCCTATCTGGTGAGCAGGCCATTACGCTCCCGGGGGATCACCTGATCCAGCTGCGGGAGGACGACGTCCCGTTCTTCCGGTCCGTGCGCGTGACCGCGTGGGCAGCGGGATCGATCGCGGCATGAGCCTTGAACATGAATACGCGCTCGTCGGCGGCTACAACCGCACGCATGTGGGCAAGTGGCTGCTGAGGATATCGGCGGCCATCTCCGCTGGCGCCGTGTTCGTGCTGCTCTCCGCCGTCGACCTCGCCAAGTCGCTCGGGCTCAACGTTAACCTGCCCCCCTCGGTGCTGTCGCTGGTCGGCGCAGGGATGGTGTATGGTCTTCTGTACTGGATCTTCGACCGTCACGCTTGGCGCATCGCCGCGCTCGGTCGCGCGCTCAAAGTCCCGGACCTGTCGGGCCGTTGGGCTGTCGAGGGCGTGAGCCTGGACCGCGCTCCCCAGACTCCATGGTCCGGGACCATCACGATCGTGCAGTCTTGGGACAAGCTCCGCGTCCACCTCGAGACCGCGCAGTCTTCGTCGGACAGCGTCGCCGCCGCGCTGCTCCACGACGAGGCCGTCGGCTACCGCCTCATGTACCACTACCGAAACCAGCCGCGCATCGGCGAGACCGAGCTTGCCGCGCACCACGGCTTCGCCGAGCTGACCTTCGCCGGAGACGGCGTCTCGGCGACTGGCGAGTACTTCAACGGCCGAGGCCGCAACACCTACGGAACCATGATCCTCAGGAAGGACGAAGACTGATGGCACGCAGCATCGACGATCGACTGGCCAAGCTGAGCAGCCGGCGCAAGGGCACCGACCGTCTCGAGCTGGTCGCCACCGCCTCCGTTAACGAGGTGCTCCAGAAGAGCTACGTCACCGAGAGCTGGGAGAAGCGCGCGACCTCCCAGCCGCACACCCGGTACGCGCTCGGCGCGATGCAGGCGGTGGGCGAACGCTACACGCAGATCTCGCTCGAGACGGCGGAGCGCGTCGGCCTCCAGCTGAAGTCCGCACTTGGCTCGACGATGTACGTCGACTTCCGGTTGCAGGGATCGGTCCCCCTCGACGTCCACATCCGCGGCGTCAGCGACGTGGACCTGCTAACGCTCGAAGGGCGAATGCTGACCTACTCTCCTCTTGGTGCGTTGGCGCGCGCCGGCAACTACTATCCCACTTCCCTCACCTCGCTGCAGGCACTGATCGAGCTGCGACGCGAGGCGGAGAAGGCGCTGCGGTCGGCCTATCCGGCGGCGACCGTGGACTGCTCGGGCGGCAAGTGCATCGCGCTCTCCGGCGGCTCGCTCCCGCGCCCCGTCGACGTCGTGCCCGCGAACTGGAGCGACAACGTCGAATACCAGTCGTCGCTCCAGGAACACGACCGCGGCATCACGATCCTCAATAAGCACGTGCCCGAGACGCTGGGCAACCTCCCGTTCCTCCACATTAAGCGCGTACACGACGCGGACACGGGCGTGATGGGCGGGCTCAAGAAGGCGATCCGCCTCACCAAGAACGTCAAGAACGACGCGGAGCTGGAATCGGCCGCGAAGCTGCCGAGCTTCGACGTCGCCGCGCTCATGTACCACGCCGACCGCAGCGCCCTCCTGGCCGGCTACGCCAACGAACTGGCCATCCTCGCCGAGGCAAAACGCTTCCTCGACTGGTGCTGGGCGAACCAAGCACAGGCCAAGCTGCTGATGACGCCGGACGGCACCCGCGCGGTCCTCGATACCGAGGCGAAGATCGACGGCTTGCGCGCGATCTCATCGGAGATGGACGCGCTCGCCCGCGAGGTCGCCCGCGAGCAGGTCGCGACCCTGAGATACGCCGACGCATCCTGGGTCCAGATCGACGAAGCGCTGCGCAAGGCTTACGTTCCGGCAGCCGCATAGCTGAAGGCTTCATGCAACGGCGCGACCCGCGCTCGCTCATTCCGTTCCCGAAGGGGATCGCGCGAGCGAGACCCGCCTGAAACTTAGTAGGCCAACTGTCGAACGAGCTGTCTTAACAATGTCTGCGGCTTAGGCCACAACCTCAACAACGGGGGACACGTGGCGACGCAATTGGTTAACTCAGTCAGACCGGCAAATGATCCCGACAGACTAGCCGGGTTCATCGTAGAAGAATGCGAGCGCCGCCTCCGCGCCTATGAGGCGCAGCCCCGGGACGTCCGCGAACATTTCGAGACGGAGATAGAGGTTCTGTCTGGCGGCTACGCGTGGCGCCAACTGTTCGAGCTTGTCCAGAACGCCGCCGACGCGATCGGCGAAGCGGGCGACACCGTGGGCCGCATACACATCTCGCTCGAATCGGACCGGATCGTGGCGGCGAATACTGGCGCACCACTCGACGAGGGCGGCATCGTCGCCCTTCTAAATGCCCGCAGCTCGTCCAAGAGGGCTGGCCAGATCGGCAGGTTCGGCATCGGCTTCAAGTCGCTCCTGAAACTCGGTGGCGTGGTCGAACTCATCAGCCGGACAGTCGGCCTCCGCTTCGATCCCCATTGGTGCCGCCAGACGATTCGCGAGCGGCTTTGTCTGCCGAGCGAGGCAAGCGCCCCCGGCATGCGC
Organism: Sphingomonas koreensis; assembly: GCA_006438735.1. Taxonomy (GTDB): domain Bacteria; phylum Pseudomonadota; class Alphaproteobacteria; order Sphingomonadales; family Sphingomonadaceae; genus Sphingomonas; species Sphingomonas koreensis_A. The sequence continues at coordinate 328,552 of RCZF01000003.1, forward strand.
CTCGCCCAGCCCGTCCAACCGCTCGCTGGCTCGAGCCCCCTCGTCACCGGCGCTCGTTACGCCTGGGCCACGACAGTCGTCTCCGCCGGGATTGCGGATCCGGCCGTTCGCGAGCGACTCGTGGCGGAGATGGCCGGATTTCCAGCGGAATTCCTGCTATTCCTAGAGGCCGACGTGGAACTGGTCCTCGACGTCGCGAACGGTCCGCTGCGCATAATTACCCGGCGCAGCGAAAACGAGGTGCTGATCGTCGGCGACGAACACACCGAGACACGCTGGCGCATGTTCCAGCGACGCGTGGTGATCGACGACGATCTCGCCCGGGCCGACGCTATGCACCTGCAGGCACGCGACGAGGTCCCCCTCGCCTGGGCTGTCCCGCTAGGCGGCCGGGAGGCGGCTGGGACGTTCTGGGCCTTCTTCCCCACGCAGAGCCAGACGTTGGCAGCAGGGATTCTGAATGCGCCATGGAAGCTAAACAGCGACAGGACGAACGTCATCCAGGGCGCGTGGAACGAGGCCCTCATGAAGGAGGCCGCGATGCTGATCGCCGACAACATCGGCGATCTCGCGACTCCGGAAGATCCCGGCGCGCCGGTGGCGGCCCTGCCGCGGCAGCTCGAACGGCAGGACGAACTTGCCGCCTCGCTCGTCCGTCCCCTGTGGGACCTGTTGGTCGATCGCCCGATCGTCGCGGACGGGGATGCCGCGCTACGTCTTTCCCGTGAATTGGCACGACATCCCGTGGAGGATGGCGAACTCCTCCGCCGCTGGCGCGAACTGGCAGGCAATGAAAGGGGCAGGTCGCTGGTTCATCCATCGTGTCAGACGGGACGACGGCGGGCGGCCCGCCTCGACGCGCTTGCACGTGAGACGGTCGCCCGGGCACCTCAGGGAAGGCGGATCGCGCTTCCGGTGTTCGGCGAGGCACCATGGCTGGAGCGGGCGGCATCGCTCACTCCTGAGAAAGCACGTGCGCTGCTGGCCCTGATCGCGGATGCCAGCGCGCGGCGACTGATCGGACGCCAGGACCTGCGCTCAGCCGCGATCATCCCCACTGTTGCGGGAGCGCTGGCGTCGGCTAACGCGGTGATCATCGCCTCTCCCGACCGCGCACCCGCCGGGCTGGCGCCTGTGGCCGCTTCGGTCGCCGACGACGAGCAAAGCCGGTCAACGCTCACTGACGTGCTTGGCGTCCGCGAGATGGCTGATGACCTGTGGACGGACGTCCTCGCCGACGCTTTCGCACTGGCGAAGGCATCGGGGGGAGATCACTGGCTACCGTTCTGGGCCAATCTCGCCGAGGCTCCTCCTGAAGCTGTCACGCGACTTCTGGAACGCGCGAACGTTCGCGATCTTCGGTTCCGCTCGCTCACGGGCCAGTTCATGCCGCGAGACGAGCTCGTCGTGCCCGAACCGCCAGAGGCATCCGCCGTGGACGACGCCGAAACGCTCGATACCGGTTTCCACGCATCGCATGCGGACCGGCTGCCGTCCTGGCTGCTGGCCCGCCTGCCACAGCCCGGCTGCCAAGTCGTAGGCGCGTGGACTGGTGCGGCAGGAGGGCTCGTTGAGGAATACTTCAACCAGCTGCGGTCGCGCGGATGGCCGCTCATGCGGGGTAGCCCCCAGTGGGGTAAGACGGGCGTCGTTCAGAGTCAGACGGTGGAGATGCCGAATGGCTGGAAGCTGCTCGCGTCGATGCCGCCCGGGTTAGCCGCCGACCTCAGTATCCAGTGCATCGATGCGGTGCGGAGATCGCCTTGGGGACAATTGTCGCTTGCGGGAGGGGGAAGCAGCGTTTTCAGACAGGTTGTCTTTGGCCATCTCACCCGTCGCGAGAGCTACCAAGAGTTCACCGCACTGCATCCGATGCTCAAGCTGCTCAGCACCCACGGCCGGGTCCGGGTCGGCGGCGAAGTCCTGCTGCTGGCAGCGATTCCAGCCGAAGCTGCGGCAGCGCTCGAAGCGGCAGGTTTTCCCGCCGCGACCGCCATCTCTACATACCTAGCAAGCGTGTCCGCGCCGGTGGATCTGAGCGTATTGGCGATGCCAGAACAGTCTCCTGCCGACATCGCTGCCGTTTGGTCAGCTGTCCTCGTCGAGCTGGCGGGCGTTACCAGCGATTTTCGCCTACTCCGACCGGCGTGGGAGGCCGCGGCCGCCGCAGGCTGCACACCCGTCCTCGTCCCGACGACGGAAGGGCCGATAGGGATGAGCGAGGTGTTCGTCAGCGTAGAAGGCAGCATTCAAACAGACCTAGACGACGGACGGATCGTCCCGCTCTCACGCGCCGCCGCCGAACTATGGGCCGCAGCCGGTGCGCGCCTGCTCTCTGAGCATACGGAAAGCTCCTACGACGACGCGCTCGGAGTCCCGGCGCCGCTCGCCGGCCTGTTCCCTGAAACCGCTCCGCTGTTCGGGGCAGACGAGACGCCGCCCGCCCTCTGGGTGTTTGGCCTCGCCGAGCGAAGCGGCCACGTCACGCGGGAGCCCGCGGTCGCCCAGGACGCCACGGGCGTCATCCTCATCGATCGGGAACGCATGGCCGCACTCGGTTGGGCGGGAGGGATGCGGACGCTGCTCGACGCGCTGCACGTCTATGGGCTGCTTCCTGGCGGCACCGCCGCAGCGCTCGCACTGATGATGCAGGCCCGCTCAGCTGAAGCGCGTGCACTCGTGCGCTCAGAGCCCACACTCGAGGCCCGCGTGCTCCGCGCGGTGGGGGGGGATGCTGCGGCGATCACGGCCGTCCTCCCCAGCCCCGCCGCCAGGGCGCTCGGCGGAGATGCCGACCCGCTCACCGTTGCCCGACTCGCTATCGCCGCCCTCGGCCCTTCTCTCCTATCACAGCTGCAGGGAGCGCTTGACGCCAACGGGTTGCGGCCGCCGGAACGATGGGGCGGCGAGCGCGCACGTAACTTCGTAACGGAGATCGGCTTCCCCCCGGAATATGGCGGAAGTGCCAACGTGAGGCGGCATCCGGAGATCGTCGTCACGGGGCCGACGCTCCTTCCGGAACTGCACGACTATCAGGTGACGATCCTGCAGTCGCTCGGCAAACTGCTGTCGTCGGGATCCGGACGGCGCCGGGCCGTCGTCAGCCTCCCGACGGGCGGTGGCAAGACCCGCGTGGCGGCCGAGGCCGTCGTTCGACTGGTGCTCAACGGCGACCAGGAGGCAAGCGCCCTCTGGGTGGCACAGACCGACGAACTCTGCGAGCAGGCGGTGCAGTGCTTCCGTCAGCTGTGGTCGAACATCGGTCGCACTGGGGCGGATCTCCGCGTCGCCCGACTTTGGGCGGGACAACCCGATCCACGACCTCCGGCGGCCGGCGAAGCCGTGGTCGTCGTAGCGAGCATCCAGACACTGAACGCCCGCTTCGACGTCCGTGGGCTCGAATGGCTCAGCCGTCCCGGAGTGGTGGTGATCGACGAGTGCCACCATGCGATCGCCCCGAGCTACAGCTCGCTGCTACGTTGGCTGGACGTGCAGATCGGGTCGGAAGGGTCGCGGGAGCGCGAGCCTGCCGTCCTGGGTCTCAGCGCGACCCCCTGGCGTGGCAGGGACGAGGAGGAGTCTGCGCGCCTCGCAGCACGTTTCGATCGTCGTTGGCTCCCTGCAGACCAAGCCGGCCTGCATGGGGAGCTGAGGCGCAGCGGTGTACTTGCCGAGATGCGCTACAGCGCGATCAGATACGACCGGCCTGTAGAGCTGAGCGCAGCGGACGTCCGGCACTTCGACCAGTATGGCGAGTTGCCCAAGGACGTCATCGAGAGGATCGGCGCCGATCCAGAAAGGAACGACCTTATCCTCGACCACGTGCTGTCGAGCAGCGCATCTTCGATCCTACTGTTCGCGAACTCCGTCGCGCACGCGCAATACCTTGCGGCGCGCCTTCACCTGGCCGGCTGCCCGGCTGCCGCGGTCAGCGGCGAGTCCGACCGGCTGGCACGCAAGCACTTCATCCAGCGCTTTCGCGACGGCGAACTACGGGTGCTCTGTAACCACAGCGTCCTAACCACTGGCTTCGACGCCCCACGTGCCGACATGGTCCTGATCTCCAGGCCTGTCTTCAGCGCCGTGTCGTACATGCAGATGGTGGGCCGAGGGCTGCGCGGCCCAGCCAACGGCGGCACCGAGCATTGTGAGATCGCAACGGTAGAGGACAACATCCTCACCTACCGCGACCAGCTCGCCTACCATTACTGCCAGCAGTTCTTCGATGCGGGCCGGTCGCGGCAGTGACTAGCGGCACACCACGCGCGGCTTTGCACCGGCGTCGACCAGCCAGTCTTCAGTCGCCATCACATCCAGGTCGCCAAACAGGCGTAGTGCGTTGGCTCGGCGCCCGTGTCCCCGGGCGCGCGGCCGCATGTTATGCGTGAAGACGGTGCGGTAGTCTGTGTTGAACAAGCACTTAGGCAGTTGCGCCCGTAGGAAGACAAGCTAGCCTGCCCGCAGGAGGGGACCATGGACACCGTGTTGGTGGCAGTCCGCAAGGCTGGCCGCATCGTCGAGACAATAGAGAGGCCGCTGAGGGAATTCGGCGGCGGCCCCGCCGTCGTGTACCGGAGGCAGCTCTGGCGTCTGGACGACGGCTTAATCGACGTGGACGGTCCATCGCTGGAGGGTGGCGAGCCACCGGCGGCGGCCCGGCCGTCGGCCGCGCCGTCTCTCCCGGTGCGCGACACGTCGGACGAAGACGACAGCGCCGTCCGCATCCAGATCGTCGAGGCTCCCGCGTCGGCCCGCCTGCTCGTCGAGGCGGGGCCAGGAACCGGAAAGACCGAGACTGCCGGACGTCGTATAGCGCATCTCGTGCGGAGCGAACTCTCTCCCGGGCAGATTCTGGTACTCAGCTTCTCGCGAAGCGCGGTGAGAACTTTGACACGGCGGCTTGCCAAGATGGGCGAGACCGACGTACGCGTGCTGGAGGAGCTGCGGCACCTTTCCGTTCGCACCTTCGATTCCTGGGCCTTCAGGATGCTGCGGCTGCTCGGCGAGGCGCCCCGAACTCTGCTGATCCGCGGCCACGACGCCAACATCCTGGCGCTCACGGCGATGATCACGGGTCCGCGACGTGAAGAGGTCAGGACCCTGGTGGGCGACCGCAGACATCTCATCGTGGACGAATTTCAGGATCTGCCCGGCGTCCGCGGAGACTTGGTGCTGGCACTGCTCGCGCTCTTGGCACCTCCCGGGGAGCCGGGCCACGGTTTCACGATTCTCGGCGACCCGGCGCAGGCGATCTTCGGTTTCGCCCGGGGCACCCGCGAGGACGGTGCCGCCTATCCAAGTCCGGTCCAATACTGGCGCACGGTCTGCTGCACCTATGGCGGCGAGCTGAGCGAGATGAGGCTTGTCCGGAACTATCGCGCGGAGCCGGGCCTGGCCCGTCTGTCGAGAGACTTAAGGTCGGTCCTCCTCAGCGACCGGTCCGAAAGCGAGAAGCTGCGCATGACGCTCGCGGCAGTCGCCGCGTTACCCGCACCCGCCCGTCCGCTTGGTCGAGGTCTGCTGGAGGCAGCTACCGGAGGGAGCCGGGCGATTCTCACGCAGACCAACGGAGAGGCCTTGCGCGTGCTCCGGACCCTTTACGGCTCTGATCCCGACGCCGCCAAGGTGCCTGTGCGGCTTCATGCCGGTGGTCACGCCGCGCTGCCACCCGCGTGGATCGGTGCCCTCCTTCGAAGGCTCCGTTCGACCTCTCTACCCCGGACTCAGTTCGGTCGCATCCACGCCCTTCTCTCCGCATCATGGGGGGACGAATCGTGTCGAAGGCTGGGCCTTCCCGAGGAGGACGCCGCTTGGGCGCGACTGGCGCGGGCGGCCGGCGGGAGTGAGGATGACACGTCCGTCGACGTCATGGAGCTCCGGGGTCGCCTGTCCTGGCCAGACGCCTTCCCCGACGACCAGCCCGTAGCCGAGGACGGCATCATCGTCACCACGATCCACCAGTCGAAAGGCATGGAATTCGACATTGTCACACTGCTGGAACCCCGCCCGGTGGACGAGACGGACGAAAGCGACGAGGACGCTGAGCCCAACGGACCAGGTGAGCAGGCCAGCGTAGCCTATGTCGGGATGACGCGCGCCGCCCACACGCTGGACCGCGCACCTTCCGATGCGATCTTCCGAGCTCCGGTCCACTGGCCCTTTGCCGACGAACGGCGGAGGCTCTGCAGCTGGTTCGGTGGGTGGGTCAACATGGAGATAGGGCTGCGCGGCGACATCGACCCTATCGGATTCGCGGACCCGACACTGCTTGGCGGTTCGGCGGGGGTCGAAGAACTGCAATCGTTCCTGATCGCGGAGGCGGCCAAGCTGCCAGGGCGAAAGGTAATGCTGTGCAAGCATTATGACGACGGCAAGGCCACATGGCACATCCATCTTCAGGATGGCAGGAAGCCGGGACGCCTGATCGGGCGAACCGCGAACCAACTCTCGATCGACCTGCTGAAGGTCCTGCATAAGCGCGGCTACGCGCTTCCCTCCACGATCATGAACCTGCGGATCTCCGCGGTCGGGACCCTCACGTCCGAGAGCTTGGCGAGTCTCGGCGAACCCGAACGAACAAGCGGATTGTGGCTCGGCGTCGGAGTGTTCGGCACGGGCGACTTTCAGCCGAGGAAGGACAAGAAGTGACCCGTCCCAACCATCGACCTGTGCGCGACGCCCTCCTGGATACGGCCAGAGGCCTGTTGCTTGGGCCCCTCGCGGTCGACGAGCAAATCCCGTCTGCGCCGGTCGACACTTACGTTACCGGTATCCTCTGGCCGGAGGGCGAGACGCTCGACTCCATCGAAGACGACCAGGATGAGGGGTCGCCCTCGGACATTGACGGTGAAACCGATGCGGGCGTTCCGGGCTACCGCGCGGTGCGCCCGTGCTCGCTGGGACTGACCTTCGCGGTCGACGAGGGAGCTACGGTGCTGATCTCGACCGCGGCGACCGCCCGCTACACCGCAGTCGAGCGCGAGGCCGAGCAAGAAGGCGGCCGATCCCAACGGACCTGGACGCGACGGCAACTGGATTACCGGTACGAGGTCTCCCCCGGCCCCGCAGCAACCTGGAGGGTGCACGACTTCGTCGGACCTGACGGCCAGCCCGTCTCCGACCAGACGGTCCGACTGCACATCCGACGGCGCATCGCGGACGGCCGGCAGGTCCTGACCGTGACGCTGATCAACAAGGCTCGTCCTACAGAAGCCCGCCCCCGCGACGAATTCTCCCTGCTGCAGTCCGGTCTCGAGGTGAAGGCGGTCACGCCCACCGGGGAAGGCGCGATCCGTCCCCGACCGGCACCGGCCTTCGCCGGCGCCGACGAGGACGCGCAGTCGGCCGCGCTCCTATACCGCGACGTGCTGGAGTACGCGGTGGGGCACGGCGTGGCGGTGGTCTGGGAACCCTCCCCCGCCCGGCGGATCGCCCGGCTCGAGACGGCATGGATGCCCGCCTCGCCGGTCAAGGGCACGAGTTCGTCGGGCCACACCAGTCTCATGGCGTTCCTGGATGCACATCCCCACGCGCTGTCGGCCGAGTGGCTGGCCCGGCCGACCGCGCGTGACGAGGTACTCGGCGTGCTCCACGGCTTCGCCGACGTCTACGAAGCATGGATCGACAGCGAACTCGAGCCGCGTGTCGGTGGGTTCGAGGGGGAGCTCGGGACAGCGGCGCGGCGCAACCTCGATCGATGTCGCGACGCCCTGCGCCGCATCCGCACCGGCATTGAGATGTTGGGTCGGGACACCGACGCCTGGACGGCGTTCGCGCTGGCGAATTCGGCGATGGATCGCCAGTCGCGCTTTGCAGCGAAGGGAGACAGGGCCGGTCCGCTGAGATGGCGGCCCTTCCAGCTCGCCTACATCCTCATGGTGCTTCCCGGCCTCGTGAACCCTTCCGATACCGACCGCGACGACGTCGACCTGCTTTGGTTCCCGACGGGCGGCGGTAAGACGGAGGCGTATCTCGGGCTGACGGCGTTCCAGATCCTCCATCGCCGGCTGACGGACGCCGGCCGTCGGGACGAAGGCGGCGTGGACGTCCTGATGCGCTACACCCTTCGTCTCCTGACCGTTCAGCAATTCCAGCGCGCCGCCTCGCTCATCTGCGCGTGCGATGCTATCCGGACTGAGCGAGGCGATCTGGGCGAGGCGCGGATCTCGCTTGGACTATACGTCGGCGGCGACGCGACACCCAACCGTGCCGCCGCCGCCTTCGAATCGCTCGAGCTGGAGCACGACGGGCAGCAGCCGAAATCCACCCCCTGTCAGCTCCTCGACTGTCCGGTTTGCGGTTTCGCACTCGATGCGGATTGCTATCAGAGCACCGGGCAGGACATCGAAATACGCTGTGCCAACGAAGCCTGCGAGACCGCCGGCGAGGCGCTGCCGGTTCTGACCGTCGACGACTTCATCTACGATGCGCCGACCAGCCTCCTGATCGGCACCATCGACAAGTTCGCGCAGCTGCCGCGCCGGCGCGACCTGGGCACGCTGTTCGGCCTGGACGGCGGCCTCCGGCCAGGGCTGATTATCCAGGACGAACTCCACCTGATTTCCGGGCCTCTTGGCTCTATGGCGGGACTCTACGAGACGGTTGTCGACATGCTCTGCACCTACGACGGGGTCCGGCCCAAGGTGATCGGCTCAACGGCGACAATCGGCCAAGCATCCCGACAGGTCCGCGCGCTCTTCGACCGACCGGTCCTGCAGTTCCCACCGTCAGGCTTCGACGCATCGGACTCCTTCTTCGCCGTCCGCGACGAGGATGGCCCGGACCGCCTCTACGTGGGTCTTTGCTCCGCAGGGCGAAGCCCCAAGTTCTCGCTACAGGCAGCGGCTGCCGCGCTTCTGCAGGCGATCGGACACCTCGTGAACGCGGGGACCGCGCCGTCGCTTGCGGACCCGTTCTGGACGGCGGTCCTCTACTTCAACAGCCTTCGCGAGCTCGGGGGCGCGCATGTGCTGCTGCAGGACGATATTCCACGCCAGATCGCGTTTCTTGCTGGTCGTCTCGCATCCCCTCGCCGAATATTAGAGACCGACGCCATCGAACTCAGCAGCCGGGTGGCGTCGCGTGATCTTCCTGAGCACCTCGCGCAACTCGGGCATCCGCTCACCGACGGCACGGACCCGTTTGCTCCGGAACCCCGCGACGCCGTGCTAGCCTCGAACATGATATCGGTCGGCGTCGACGTGTCCCGGCTCGGGCTGATGCTCGTGAACGGCCAGCCAAAGTCCACGGCGGAATACATCCAGGCGAGCAGTCGCGTCGGCCGCGGCATCGACGGGCTCGTGCTCACCCTCTACAACTTCGGGCGCCCGAGGGACGTATCGCACTTCGAACACTTCCTGGCGTATCACGGCGCTCTCTACCGCAGCGTCGAGGCGACGAGTGTGACTCCCTGGGCACCGCGCGCGCGCGACAAAGCGCTGCACGCGGTGGTCGCGGCAGCGGTTCGCCACCTGTCGCCTGGCATGGACGACGACGAGGCGGCTGCGGACTTCGATCCTCAGTCACCGGAGGTCCTGGCCCTTGTCGCTGCGATACGTCAGCGCGCCGCGGCGGCGTCTGAAGGGGTCGAAGCAGCCGACGCGTCCGCAGACCTCGATGCGATCCTGGAGGAATGGGCGGTGCGTAGTCAGAACGCGCGCGCATCGGGCAATGACCTGCTCTACTGGGAGCGACGCGCACCATACGGTCGCACCAAGCCGCACCTCATGACCTCCGCGGAGGAAGGAACGACGCCTGGTGCCCTCGCCTGGCCCACGCCGAACTCGATGCGCGAGGTCGAGCCATCGACGGCGTTCGCTCTCAAGACGATGACTAGGAGGAACTGACTTGGCAAGGCGACCCGGCGGCGCGCAGGCGTCCGAACCGACAGACGGAGTCGAACCGATTGGTACGGTCCGCCGTTCCCAGCTCGTGTCGGGGTTCGCCATCGGAGCGATCGTCGACCTTGAAAAGGGCTCCTTCATGCCAATGGGCCTGGAGGACTGGGAGAGGGTCAATTCGCTCCCCTCTCTCCGGATCGGGGAGGAACGCCTTCAATCGATGCTCGGCGTCACCCACTTCCGTCTCGGCCCGGTCAAGGAACAGATTGCGGGCTCTTCGCAGGTGCGCGCCCGCAGCGCCGCTCCGGCGGTACGGTTCCCCGAATGGCACGAGTGCCCCAAATGCCACCGCATCGGTCGGGAGGGAGCACCGTTCGAGCTTGCGGACGACGGTGCACGCCTGCGGTGCACAGGGCACACCGGAAAGGTCTACACCAACCCGGTCCGCTTCGTGGTGGCATGCCGTCGGGGACATCTCAGCGACTTCCCCTGGGAGTGGTGGGCGCACAAAGGCCGCGACGAGGGCATCTGCCGACGGCCTGTCCTCAAGCTGGGCTCCCGGGCGCAATCGGCATCGCTCGCCGACCTCTACGTCCAGTGCGACTCCTGCAGCACGCCAGCGCACCCGACACGTCAGTCGCTCGGCACAGCCTTCGGCGCGGATGCGCTTCGCGGGATGCGCTGCGATGGCTTCCGGCCCTGGCTTCACGACCGGCAACCGGACTGCGATCAAGATATCCGTGCGTTGCAGCGCGGCGCCTCCAACGTCCATTTTGCGATCGTCGGCTCCTCTCTGTCGATACCACCGGCGTCAGAAGCGCTGAGCCAGATCGTTGAGCAGTCCAGGATGTTTCTGGATGGCGTCCCTGAAGCAGCCCTGCGCTCTGTACTCATCGGGGTCGGCCAAACCTACAATGTCTCGGTCGATCAGCTGCTAGCCGCTTACCTGCGAATGCGCTCGCTCGAGGGCGGCGGACCACCGCTCACCGAGAAGGTGGCCCGCGAACAGGAGTATGACGCGCTGTCGCAGGATCGCGATGATCCGATCATCGGCGGGGTAACGCCGCAATTCCGCAACGAGATCCTGGCTCCGCCGCCGGCGCTTTCCGCTTGGTTCGACCTTGTCGGCGCGGCGTCCCGTCTGCGCGAGGTGCGCGCCCTTGCGGGCTTCTCCCGCATCGAGCCACATCCCGTCGGCCCGGACCGGGTTCGCCAAGCCATCACCGACGGAAAGGTGTCGCCGCTCTCGAAGACCGAGCGCACATGGCTGCCCGGCGCCGAAATCAGGGGAGAGGGTATCTTCCTGCGGTTCCGGACCGAAGCCGTCGATACCTGGATCGCGGCAAATCCCGGAGTGGTCGAGCGGGCCGCGATCCTGGAGGCGCGCAGCCGGAAGATCGCGGAGGACCGAGGCTACGAGCGCGACTACACCATCGGGCCGCGCCTCCTGCTGGTGCACGCCTTCGCCCACGCCTTCATACGGCAGATCTCCGTCGAATGCGGGTATTCCGCATCAGCGCTTCGAGAGCGGCTGTTCGTATCAGATGACCCGGGACGCGCGATGAATGGCGTGCTCGTCTACACCGGTTCGCCGGATTCAGAGGGAAGCCTGGGCGGCCTCGTCAGGCTCGCCGAACCAGCGCTGCTCGAACCGATCGTCCTCCGCACACTGGCAAATGCAGCTTGGTGCGGCAGCGATCCTGTCTGCCTGGAAAGCGATCCCCGACAGTCGGGGGACCGGGTGAGCGGCGCCGCATGCCACTGCTGCCTGCTCCTGCCCGAGACAGCGTGTGAGAAGTTCAATCGGGAACTCGACCGCACCGTGCTCGTCGGCGAGCCGGACGATGCGTTCGCGGGCTACTTCGGCGATGCCGCCGCGGAGGCCGTATGGCCATCCTGATCCCAGACGTTCCCGAAAACTGCCCGAACAGCGAGCGACTCGTCTACGAGCGGCTCGGACGCGAGCTTCCGGCAGACTGGGTGGTCCTGCACTCGCTCGGACTTCCTGGCCACGAGACGAAGATCTGGGGCGAAGCCGATATGGTCGTGCTGTCGACCCACGGGGTCTTCGCGCTCGAGGTCAAGGGAGGAAAGGTCTCGTGCGCAGACGGCGTCTGGACCTTCGCGGGAGACTTCCGGTCCTACAGCAAGCGCGAGAGCCCATGGAAGCAGGCATCCGGCGCGATGAACACCGTTCGCGACCGGCTGCACGCCGCTGCCGGCTCGTTCAAGGACGTCCTCTTCGGCTTCGGCGTGGTCATGCCCTATACGACATTCACAACGACGGGGGCGGAGATCGTGCCTGAGGTGCTTCTCGACAAGCGCCAGTTCAAGGACACACTCAGCCACTACATCTCGGCGCTGCAGCGCTACTGGAACGACGTCTGTCTCGAGAAGCGCAGGAAGACCTATCGAGGGCTCAGACCCGAAGAGATCAGGCTGGCGCGGCAGATCCTGCGGCCCGACCTGGACACCGCCCTGAGCCTGGGCGGCTACCTCACCGGGGTCGACGAACGGCTGCTCCAGCTGACGAACGAGCAAATCCGGACCTCACGCCGTCTCGCCGCCAATCCTCGCACCGTCGTGCGAGGACCTGCCGGCACGGGAAAGTCCGTCATCGCCCTGGAACGGGCGAAGCAGCTCTCCGCAGGCGGGCAACGGGTGTTGATGCTGTGCTTCAACCAGTTGCTGGCGCACCACGTTCGCACAGGCCTCGCCGGTGACGCGCGGGCAGCAAATCTCGAGGTTCGTCACGTCCACTCCCTCTATCGCGACATCATCGTGAGGGCGGGACTGCTCGGCCGGCTTGAGGCCGAGAACGCGGAGCATCCCGACTTCTTCCCCATCCGCTTTCCGGAGATCGCGACGGAGGCGCTCTGCGAGCAAGCCTCGGAACCCTGGGACGTGCTGGTACTGGACGAAGCACAAGATCTCCTGACGCCCGAGCACCTTGATGTTCTCGACCTGCTGCTACGCGACGGCCTCAGGCGGGGACGCTGGCACTTCTTCCTCGATCCGTTACAAAACATCTACGGCGTCGAGACGCAGGATCTGGTGGAGCAGCGTCTTGCCGAAGGTGCGCCAGCGTTCGACGACCTGTTCGAGAACTGCCGCAACACAAGGCAGGTCGCAATACAGGCATCAATTGTGTCGGGCATCGACTTGGCGGTGGCTGGCGCTCCCGACGGACCGCAATGCCATGTCCACTTCCACGCCGACGCCGCCGACGGGCTGGTTAAGCTCGAGGCCATCCTGCGCGAGCTCCTGGATCGCGACGTGCCGCCCCAGGACATCGCCATTTTATCCACCCGCAGGCGGGAGAATTCGCTTCTTGCCGCGCTGACCGAGATCGCGGGGCGGCGGCTGGCCGAACCGACCGACGAGACAGCACTCAGAAATGGAGCCCTGCTCTTCACCACAATGCACGCCTTCAAGGGACTGGAACGGCAGGTCGTCATCGCCGTGGACATGGCGGAAACCGGCGACGCCAAATGGTCCATGCTGCACTATGCCGGCCTTTCCCGTGCGCGCGGACTTCTTCACATTTTCGTGCCCGGCTCAGCACGCAAGGCTTACAACAGGCAGGCCGAGAACTTCGGAAGGAGGATCCAGGCCAGAACGGCCTGACGCGTTCGGTCGCGAACGCGCCGGCGAGCCTCAAAAGTGCACACTTGTGTTGACCGCGCCGGCCCCGCCGTTCATGCTTCGTCCTCGCTAGGAGGGCGAGATGAGCGAGGCGGTTCGGGTCCAGGTGCTGATGCGGCCGGAGGAAGCTGCTCGCTTCGAGCGGTTCTGCGAGACCCAGGGCCATAAGAAATCGACGCTCATTGCGCGTCTCATCCGCGACCATCTGGACCGGGAGGAACCGATCCGGGTGGAAGGAAAATCAGAATGAACTTTTCAGTTGAACAAGCCGCGTTGAGCAAGATTGCGCGCCTGCGTCACGGCGGCGCACCCCGAGTGCTCGACCTATTCGCGGGTTGCGGCGGAATCTCCCTCGGGTTCCAGGCCGCAGGTTTCGAGATCGCCGGCGCGGTCGAGTTCGATCCCGCCGCAGCAGCCTCGCATGGCGCAAACTTCCACCCCGGAGAGGAGCGCCACGCGGTCGCCCGGGACATCACGAAGCTGTCACCCGAGCAACTCGCGGCCGAGCTCAGGCTCGGCCCCGTCCCGCACGCGGTGGATGTGATCGTTGGCGGTCCTCCCTGCCAAGCCTTCGCCCGCGTGGGCCGTTCGAAGCTGCGCGAGATCGACGCGCATCCAGAGGCGTTCAAGCACGATGCTCGTGCGCGCCTTTATCTGGAATACCTGCACTACGTCGACGCCTTCAAGCCCCTCGCCCTTCTGATGGAGAACGTCCCGGACATCCTCAACCATGGTGGCCAGAACGTCGCGGAGGAAACATGCGAGGTGCTGCGCGAGAAAGGATACGTCGCGCGCTACACCCTGCTGAACTCGTCCCACTTCGGTGTGCCGCAGATGCGCGAGCGAATGATCCTGGTGGCCTACCGGCGGGAGATCACCGACCAAGTCGTCTTCCCCGCGCCCACGCACCACATGGACCTGCCGCCGGGGTATGCGAGCAGCCGCCAAGTCGCACTCAAGATGCTGCGCGGCGGCCTGCTGGGAGAGGCCCATTGCTATGTGGCCGCGCCCGAGGCGGAGCCCGGGCTGCCCCCTGCCGTTACCGCGCAGGAAGCGCTTGCCGACCTCCCCCCGATCACCGACCACCTCGACGGGACAATGGGGCGCGGCGCGAGGCGTTTCGACAAGGTCATCGCCTATCCGAAGCGCCGGACGCTGAACGCATACGCCCGGCTGATGCGAAGTTGGGCCAATTTCGGCAACTCCGTCGGGGTCAGCGACCACGTGATCCGCTACCTGCCGCGCGACTGGAAACTGTTCGCAAGGATGAATCCCGGCGACCAGTATCCACAAGCTCACGCGCACGCTCTCGCCATGTTCGAAGAGCAGATCTCGCTCCTCGCGGCTGCGGGAAAGGCACCGCGTAAAGGCTCCAAAGCCTGGATCGAGCTCCGTGCCTCGATCGTCCCCCCGTACGATGTCGGCAAATTCCCGAACAAGTGGCGCAAGATGGAGCCCGACAGGCCAGCGCGCACACTTATGGCCCACCTCGGCAAGGACAGCTACAGCCACATCCACTACGACAGCGATCAGCGCCGGACGATCTCGGTGCGCGAGGCAGCTCGCCTGCAGTCCTTTCCGGACGGCTTCGTCTTCAGCGGTACTATGAACCCCGCGTTCAAGCAGATCGGGAACGCCGTGCCGCCTCTGCTGGCAAAGGCAGTCGCCGAGCAAATGCTCTCCACCCTAAAGGCAGCGTTGCCAGGGAGCGCAGATGTCGTTTCGAAAGCGGGCTGATACATTCTCGCAAGCTGTGGCGAAGCAGTTCGGGGTCGGCCGGAAGGACGTCCGGGCGAGCTTCGGCGTCTCGAACAGCGCCAAGGTCATCGAGGGCGGCATCCAGATCGGCGTTTCCAACCTGGAGAACTTCTCCGTAGCAAGCGGCCAGCTGGTGCTTGCGACCATCCTGCGCTTTCCGCCAGAGGACGAGGTGTGGTTCGCCATCCGGGTCAGCGGCGATCTGTTACCGCTGGTCGAGCGTCTGGAGACGATGAAGGTCAAGGGTGCAGTCGCCAAGGCGAAGCCGGAGGTGGTCGCCGATGCCGGCGATCCCGATGAGGAAACCGAGGCGGCCCCCGAGGTCGAAGATTCCCCGGATGCCGGCGACATCCCCTACGGTGCCCGGAACAACAACGTGGCGGTCTACCTCGCACACGACGGGCGACTCTACTTCCGCAACAAGCGCTTCTGGGACTCGCTGCGCTTCGACCTTGGACTCGTGGGACCGGGGATCGAGGTCGACAGCATAGCGGTCTCGCTATGGCCACCGGCGGCTTCGGCCCGGCGCAGCCTTCTGGCGCGCGAATTCGTAGGATACCTTGGTTCGCTTATCGGACAGGAGAAGGTCCACGAACTCCGCGTATGGGCGGACGCCGGACAGGTTGACGAGAGCATGCGCCGGATGCCGAGCACCGTTCCCCTGGCCGAAATCGAGACCGCCGTCGCTGCACAGGGCGGCCACTACACCGCGGGAGAAGTCGGTCGTCTGCACGCCGGGCTTGGCTATATGCAGCGAAAGCACTTCGTCATCCTCGCGGGCCTTTCCGGTACCGGCAAGACTCAGCTCGCCCTCCAATACGCTCGGGCGGTCCACGGGCTCAGCGCCGATATTGCGGATCCTTTCCTGTTCGTCTGCGCCGTGCGCCCCGAGTGGACCGACCCAGGCAGCCTGCTGGGGTATCATGACGTCCTTTCAGGCCGCTACGAGGTGCCGCGCTTTCTGGAGGCCGTGCTCGTCGCCACCGCGCACCGCGAATCCCCCGTTTTCGTCGTGCTGGACGAGATGAATCTCGCGCGCGTCGAATACTATCTCTCCGACGTCCTCTCCGCGATGGAGACAGGGGAGCCTATGCAGCTCCACCAAAGCGGTGTTCCCTACGAGGGGACGACCGGAACGCCTGTGCGCCGAGACCTGCCGCTGCCGTCAAACCTCCACATCGTCGGGACCATCAACGTCGATGAGACCACCAACCCATTGAGCGCCAAGGTCCTCGACCGGGCGGTGGTCATCGACATGAGCGCAGTCGACCTCGCGGGCTTCATGGACGCGCTCGCCGTCCGAGAGGAGGAACTGGCCGCTTCAATCGGAGCCGTGCGCGGCACGCTCCAGGCGGTGGAGAAGCTGCTGGCGCCGGAGGGGCTCGGGTTCGGATACCGGGTTGCGGAGGAGGCGGTCCGCTATCACGCCTTCGCGATCAAGCACACCGGCGTCGGCGAAGCGGCCATCATCGACGACGTGCTGGCCCAGAAGGTGCTGGTGAAGCTGCGGGGCAGCGAACGCCAGCGACCGATGCTGACAGGGCTCGGCGGGATCGTAGCCGGTATGCCGCGATCAGAGAAGATGATCGCGGGCCTGACCTCGGATCTCGATGAGTTCGGCTCCTTCCAGGCTACGCGTTAGGCTTGGAGGCCGCACTCGCCCTTCTCCGCGAGCAAGGCGGCGGTAGCTGGCGGGTGTGGCCAGACCCGGAGACGATTCCTCCAGGAGCCGTTCACGAGACCGGTTCGTTCCTGTTCGAACTCCAGGGGGACGACGTCGGAGAGGCGCAGATGTCGGTCGACGGGCGCCCGCTCGAAGCGCTCCGGGGGTCGCCCTCCCGCGCGCGATGGCGCTGGCAGCCAGGATTCCAGGCCGGTGAGGTCGAGATCGAGCTTCGAATTCCGGGGCTGGGCGTCAGACGAACAAGCGTCACGACCGATCCCGACCTCAGAAAGCTGACCCGCCGCGACTTCGACGCGATGCTGAGGGAGATTCTCGAGGACACCTTCGCACTGTTCTCGCTGTCGTCCTTCCGCCGGTCGGTGTCCCGCGGCGCCGGAGGACCAGTGCCTCCGATCGCGAGACTCGAGTTCATCCGGTCCCGCGTCGAAGAGCTCGAGCAGGTAGTGGCCGCGATCGCGCGGGCTCCGCGACGCAGGCTGCGCGCCAAGGAGACGGTCGTTCCCTGGCACAAAGCGCGGCACGCGACAGGCGCGGAGATCATGCGATCGCTGCGGATCGGACGCGTGTTGCGCGAGACCCGGACGCCTTCGCGCCTCCCAGCCCCCCTTCAGGGACAGCTGCCGGATCGTATCAGGACCACCAAGCGGACCGATACTTCCGACCTTCCCGAGCATCGCGAGATGGCGGCCTGCCTGCGCTCGTGGCGCGAGTGGCTGAGGGCGGTATCAGGGCGTCTCGCGGCCTCGCCCTCGCCCGGTGGCGGTACCGACTGGGCGGCTCGTACGCAGTCGCTCGCACGACTCCTGGACGCGATGCTCGCCCGCGAACCTTTCTCAGGGCTGCCTGAGATCCCGGCCACGCTCACCCTCACCTCCCTGTTCCGCAACGACCCTCGCTACCGAAAGTTCTATGCGCTGTGGCGCGACATGAACCTTGGCATCGCCAGCGTCTTCGGTGAATTCCTCGCGATGCCGCTCGCGCGCACGTTCGAGCTCTACGAGCTCTGGTGCTTCCTTCGGATCGCCCGCGCTGCAGCAGATCGATGGGGTACCGAGGGCTGCGGATCGGAAGAGCTTTTCCGGATCGCGGGCTCGTCGCTAACTGTCGATTCCAGTGCCACGACGTTCACAGCAGGCGCCGGGTGGCGGGTGGCGTTCCAGCCACGGTATGCCGAGTTCTGGTCATCAGCCAACGGACGGGGGTCGTACAGCCGTCCAATGACCCCGGACATCGCGATCTGGCGCGAGGTCGATGGCACGACCGGTTCCCTGGTCGTGCTCGACGCCAAGTATCGGATCGATCAGGGACTATCAGATGCCCTGACCTCCATACATACCTACCGCGACGCGATCGTCGACACTGCGGAAGGAGAAATAGGAAGCGCTGTCTCCAGCGCCTACCTGCTAACGCCGCACGCTTCACGCGGGGCAGGACCATACGAGGCTGCGGCGATGCCCGACCGGCTCTTCCGAGAGGAATACATCCGCGAGTTCCGTTTCGGAGCGGTCACGCTCCGGCCCGGAATGAATCACGTGGACATCGCGAAGGCGCTGGACCGAATGACAGCCGCGATCGCAACGGAAGCTCCCAACTAAATGGATGTGCACACGCCAGAACGGCGCAGCCACAACATGAGCCGCATCGGGTCGCGCGACACGAAACCGGAGATGACCGTCCGGCGTGCCTTGCATGCTCGAGGCTTCCGCTACCGCCTCCACGCGAAAGACCTGCCTGGGACACCGGACATCGTGCTGCCGGGGAGACGCGCCGTCATCCAGGTCCAAGGCTGCTTCTGGCATGGACACGATTGCCCGATGTTCAAGCTGCCGTCGACACGACGGGAATTCTGGCGCGAGAAGATCGACCGCAACCTCGCACGCGATCGAGACTCCACGGAAAAGTTGGCGAAGCTCGGCTGGCGTCAGCTCACGGTGTGGGAATGCTCGCTGAGAGGATGCGCGAGGCTCGCCGTTGATTCGGTCGCCGATCAGTCGGCCCGGTTCCTTCTCGGGCAAAAGCGGAACCATGTGATTTCGGGTGACTGGGACCAGTTAGCGGTTTCGAATTTCGACAAGGGCATTCGATGACCGATGCACCGGTATCACTCCGCGCATTGAACGAGATGACGGACTCCGAATTGTTTTCTCTCAGAGCCGAACTTCATGGCGAGCTAAGACGCCGGGGGCTCGCAGTCACCGTAGGACAGGTCGCAGAACTGCTGGCGATCGCCTATTTCAACTCAACCCCCGGATGTCCGAACCTCCTGGAGGCGGGAGTGGGCACGACAAACGTGGACGCGCTTTCCAGGCGCGGCGAGCGATACGCCATAAAGGGCATACTGGTCGCGAAGAAAACCGGCCAGATCTATCCTGACCCGTTAGACGCGGACCGGCAGCTCTTCGAACATCTCCTGATCGTGAAGCTGAAACCCGACTGGACGCTAGAGGCGATCTGGAGGTTCGACAGGAAGACCTTCGTCGAGTGCCGCAGCTGGGACCGGCGGATGAACGCATGGTATGTCGGGCTCGCCGCCAAAACGCTGGCGCGTGCGGAGTGCCTCAGGCCTCCGGGCGAGGCGGCGAGATAACCAAGCAGTAGGCCTCATGGATAGTTCGGCTGATCATGCGGCCCAAACGCTTACGTGTCGTGGTCGACGATGAACCTGGCACGGTAGAGCAGCTCGTCGTACGTAATGACCTCTGGCCGCCTCACGTTCCGGCGAAACAACTCGAACGACCGAAACTTCGCCTCGTTCGTGCCGTTGGGCGTTTCGAACTCCGCAAGATTGCCGATCAGCAGAAATGCGCGTGGATCGAGGTTGAACAATTGCTCGCCGGTAGGGTTTCCGGCGGCATCGGTTAGATCAACCCGGCGGCCGATGGTATCGATGGCTGCCTGCACGGTGGCCTGCACCTGCGCGATGCCGCCCCCCAGCTCGGCCGAAGGTCCATAGGCACCAGACCGGTAGTCCTTGATTCCGGCCAGCAACTGCGTGTCATGACGTTTGATCTCGACGAAGCACAAAGAGTTTATCCGCGCACGCGTCTTCATCAACGCGTCGACCCGCTTGCCCGGTCCCGCCACGCTGAAACCCTGCACGACCTGTTCGAGTTTGCGATCGGCCAAAGCGCTTGAGAAGATGAAGGACAGGCCGTGGCCGAATATCCATGGGTTCTTCTCGAAGTAAGCCTGCCAGACATCCTCCGGACGCTTATTCGGCCCGAGAGCCTGACGTTCCGCAGTAAAGAAATTTGCGTCGGTCATCAAACGCTCGAACAACGTAAGTTGCTTCCGGCGATAGCCGAGCGCGATCAGATCTCGCTTCAGTTCTGCATTGCGTGCTGCCTCCACGAATAGCTCTTCGTGCTCGCCGAATAACTGTTGCGCGCTCGCCTGCGTCAGCAATAAGTCGCGCAATTCCGAGCTTGTCAGATGGCGCTTGCCGCTGCCCTGCAGCGGCATAATCCGCACGCTTGCGAGGAACTCGATCAGTGAATCGATCTCATCACCGGTAAATGTAAAGTGCTGCTCGACCGGCGCGAACCCGTCGCCCACGTATTTCTGGATCGACAATGTCTTGATCCGACGGTCGTCCTCCAGAAAGACCGCCTTGATCATCTGCCGCCCTCCCCGGGTCGTTCGCAGCACGACCTCGCCGTCGACCACATGGAATGCAGCATCGCGGGCGACGTCCAACACCTGCGAAGCAATGCGGGCGACGTCCAACACCTGCGAAGCAATGCGGGCGACGTCCAACACCTGCGAAGCAATGCGGGCGACGTCCAACACCTGCGAAGCAATGCGGGCCGGTTTGTCGCCGCGATGGAAGCGGCTGCCGATCACGGTCTTGCCGGCTATACGATTCCTGAAAATTGTGTGCTCGTCGTCCATAAGACCCCCCGCCTCGCATAAGCGAAGATAGCGATGGCGACACCCCTCATCATGCTCGTAATAAGCACCGGTCAGTCCATCACCGTCGAGATCCTGATCGACCGGCTCGTCGCTACCCTGATCGCCGCAGGCCTAGTATCAGCAGCGGGATGGATCGTCGCTGCATTCTCCCAATCGCGGCTCAAGGAACTCCCCTAACCCCTGGGCGGGCGATCTGGCCAGCATTCAAAAGTTATGCGGCGCGGAGGCGGCCTCGCCGCAATGTTTAGGCGTTCCTAAAGCCGCCCCGCGCCCATCATGCAGCTGCTCGGCAGACAATTGAGCGCCACGGCCCGCAATGCGGCGACACCACCGGCATCCGGCAGCTGTCAACCGTAAGCATCGCGGCGTCGAGGCAGCCCTGCTGGGGCTCGGATCTCGCCACGCATCGTTCAACCGACCGGCGTGGCGGCGGTGACACCCATGTCGTCGTCTCTGCGGTTCGTGCCGTAGCCAGTCGGAATGCCGCCGTGTCGTTCGAGCCTCGCTCGCCGTCGCTCGTGACGCACCGTCGACCACGCGGACCGCCGGTTACACCGCCTTCATCATTCGCTGAAACGAAAGCCGTCGCGGCGAGCGAAATCCGCCATCGGAAACGTGACAAATAGGGTTGGTCGGAACGACCATGGAAAGGAAAATGAATGCATAACCAGGATAGCCTCGCCCAGGAAACCGCCCGCTGGCAGAGCGCCCGCCGGGCAGCCACCTTCACGAACCGCCAGTTCGTGGCGGCGGTCCATTCCGAACTGGCCACCATGGGCCGTCCGGACATCCCCTTCGAGCGCTCGTGGTTCGACGAGAACGCGCTCGGCGACAGGCTGCTCGTCCACGTCCCGGTCGGCTCGGAACTGACGGTCCCGCTGAAGGTCATGGACCGCTTCTTCGACATGCAAACCACGGAGGACCTCAAGTGCAACGCGAGTGAGTTCGCCAAGGCGCTGGTCAACCTCAAGCTCGCCGAGGCCATGCTGCTGACCTACGCGCGCGCGGTTCGGCTCTCTGCGAACGCCGTGGTTGCGGATGCGCGCGAGCAGGGTCTCGACGTACTGCTCGACCGGGTCGGCCTCAAGCCTACCTACGCCTATCACCTCACCGGCAAGTCGTGGAAGGAGGCGGCCTACCACGTGCTGGCGGCCGTCACCATCCGGCACACCTCCTTCTACCTCCGGCCGCACACGTCGACCGTCTGGGTCGAGAAGCCGGCGCAGGTCGCGGAAGAGCTCTCGCATGTCCTCAGGGAGCAGCGGGAGCGTCAGGACCGCGCATCCGAACTGGACGCGATGCGGGCCGACTTAATCGTCGACGCGATCACGCTCGACCTCCTCGAGGCGCACGGGATCGACGCGATCGAGGTCTTGACGAGGGTCTGGAAGGAGCAGTGCGTGAACCTGACGGTCGACTACCTCGGCACCGACGTTTCGCTGTCGATCACCAGCAGCGCCGGCGAGGCGTCGGCGTCGAT
The DNA here is from genome assembly GCA_006438735.1 of Sphingomonas koreensis. Classification (GTDB taxonomy): domain Bacteria; phylum Pseudomonadota; class Alphaproteobacteria; order Sphingomonadales; family Sphingomonadaceae; genus Sphingomonas; species Sphingomonas koreensis_A. The sequence goes on from RCZF01000003.1 coordinate 350,870, forward strand.
CCTGCTTCCGGAAGCATTTTGGAACGGCGAGCACCTCTGGTTCCGAGGCGACGAGCAAGAAGAGGACCACAAGCATCTGATCGGAAGGTCGCTCGGGGTACTTGTGCCGCACCCCGCGTTCACCAGCCGCCCGGTCGTGGACGTCTTCCGCGAACACACCGACCACGTCGTGTTCGACCTCTCGGACAAGGTAATGTTCGACGCCGACACCGGACGTCTCCGACGCGAGGAGCGGCTGGCGGCTTGAGCGCAGCGAGCCTCCAAAAATAAACTCGATCTCGGGTCCGGCAGCATCCCTGGATGTGGCGCTAATTTGCAGGAAACTGAAATGTCGAAGGTAAAGAGCGGTGATGGCGCCGCATTCGTGGCCGCGGAAGACGAAGACAGCGCACAGGACGCGTTCCAGCGCATGGTCGTGGCGTCAATGAGCGGGCAGACCATGAGGAGGTTCGCCGCAGCCGCCGCGCTGCTCATCACGAGAAGGCGCGGGAGCGAGCTCCGCGATCCGGAGCCGCTCGTCCAGGTCGGCTTCGAGCCGAGCGAAGAGGAGATGGGCGCCATCGTCAAGATGGCGAAGGCCGCGCGCCGGGACCTGATACACGTTGGTTGCCATGACGACGGCTCGGGCAAGCCGACTGGCATGATGGCCGTCGTGTACTTCGAGGATGACAAGGCTCACCCGCATCGTCGTTGTGGACTGCTGTGCGCGCCAGACAGCAGCAACGTGATCCTGGCCGGCGTCTCGGATGTGGAGGGCGAGACGTGCCACTTCACGCTGGCAACAGGCAGGAAGATGGTCCGCGTCCCCGGCTACCCCTTCGACGACATCGGGGCGGGCATGCAGCGCGCCGGAGAGCTCTGGTTCGAGCGCGCCGAAACGCTCGATCCCGCAGACTGCGGCGCGGAAGTCCTGCGCATCCCCGGCGTGCTGCAAGGACCCGGGGGGCCGCCGTCGGAATGATCCGCCGACACCTCCCGCAAGACCTCATCGCGACCGTCGGAGCGGCGAAAAGCCCGCGTTCATCGAAAAGCCACGCAATATAAGCTGCGTTATACGGTGAGGGTTTTTCTTAAACCTTAGCCGCCGCCTCCCTGTTCGTCAGTAATGGAAGGTACTCAGCAATGAGACCGATGGTAACACGCTTAACGGCGATAGCAAACCCGACTCCGGAGCAGGCCGCCGTCCTCGAGGAATTGGGCGAAGACAGCGCAGAGGTCGGCATGCTGTATCTCGTAGATGGTGTCGATCAGTCGATTATCTGGGAAGCGTTCCTGTTTCTACGCGCCAACTACGGCTCCGCCGGACTGGTGACGGAGGACAATCCAAATCCATCGTTCCATACGAACCGCAAGGATGCCTACAACCTGCGAGAGTGGCTGATCTTCCTAACCGCCATGCGGCGCGACTGGCGCAAGGCCGATCACGACCTGATGGTCGCCTACGCAGGATACCAGATTAGCAGGGTCAGCCAGCACAGCGGCAAGAAAAAGGACCCAAACACGGTCAGCGTCAAGCTCGGCACGATCAAGACGTTTTACACCTACACGAACGCGATCAAGCTTACGACGGTGAGCTGGGACGCGAAGTCGATTTCTGCTCGGTATCGCAACAACAGGCGCAGGCGCGCTGGCGAAGACGAGAAGATCCGGCCGTTCGGCGTCGACGACGTCCCGCGCCTGCGCGACGCGCTCGGCCCGAAGCCTTCGGAACTGCCCAAGGACAGCTGGCGCTCGACTCGGGACAGGCTGCTGCTGGAGACAGGCCTGCTCACTGGGATGCGGGGGGAGGAAATATGCTTCCTCCGGGCCAGTTCCTTCAAGCGGCTGGAGCCTGACCAGAACCGACCTAATGCGACGCAACCGGTCAAGATCCAGGTCACCAAGGGCCGGGTGCACCGGACGGTCGGTATACCGAACCGCCTAATCTTCGAGCTGAAGAAATACATCGCGGGGGAGCGAGCCCGAAGCGTGAAGCGGCTTACCGCCAAGGGCAAACAAGATCACGGCTATCTGTTCGTGAACCTCGATGACGCGACGCGACCCGGCAGCCAGCTCAAGACTAACACGATCCACCGCGAGTTCGCGGCGCTGATGATCCGTCTCAAGATGTTCAATGCAACGGAGCGGACGAAGAACGGATCGAAGGTCACCGTGAAGGTGCCGGACCACAGCTTCCACGACACCCGCCACACCTTCGCCGTGCGATACTACGTGGGGCTGAAAAAGCAGCTCGCGAGGGATCCTGCGGCGCTCAACTACGCCGAGCCCTGGGAGATCGTCCAGATCGCGCTCGGACACGCCGACTGGGCGACGACCCGCAAGCACTACCTGCGCCACGTCGGCGAATACGAAGCCGCGATCGGAGAGCGGGTCCACGAATGGATGGAGGAAGCGTGATGGATGATCCCGAACAGTTCGGCAGGCTGTCACCGGCAGAGCGAGACCTCGCTATGTTCCTCAACGAAGGCGGCAGCATCGACAGTCTGAGTAGCGGTGCGACAGCGGTCACATCGACTGACGAAGCTCTGACGATACCCTTTAACCACGATGACGGCAGGGTAGAGACCGTCGCCCTCGACGAACTCCTCACACTGAAGAACCTGAAGGTGCCATTCGCCGAGGTGGCAGCGCAGCGGGCGGAGGAGGTCGAGCGCCACACCCTCGATATCGAGCTCGGGAAGCTCTCGAGGTTCGTTGACTTCCTGGCGAGCAAGCGACGAACGCACGTCCGTCTCGAGGAGATCAACAACGACCTGCTGCGGCAGTTTCGCGACTGGCTCGACGAGGAGCGCACGCCGCCAGTCGAGGGGACCGGCCAGTCGACCTATGCCGTCCGCCGGAGAAAGGGCGAACAGCCTCTGTCCGTCGACTATAAGCGAGAGCTCTACCGCACCGCCGTGAGCTACCTTGGCCGCCTTCGTCTGCAGTCGGCGTATCGGGACAGGATGCAGCCCGACCTCGACCTCAACACCGAGGGGACGTGGACCAAGCGCAGCAAACGCAACGCGGTCCCGATATTAACCCGCGATGAGCTGAAGATGCTGGTCTGCCTCTGCAGAGAAGAAGTCGTCGCAACGACGCGAAGGCTTCGAGCGTACTGGGCAATACAGGATGGCACCGCCACTGCGGAGCATCTCGAAATCGTTGATCCCGACGTCGCACGCGAGGTCTCCGCAATGGCGGCATTCTTCGGGGACGACCTCTCGCCGCCCTGCCATGATAAGCTAAGGGTCGTCTTGCGGTGCGCGCACGACGGTTCGGCGACCGCCGAGTTCAGCAAGCGGACCTTCCCCCTGCTATGGGCCATGAACGGCCCGAAATACCAGGATGCGGTCACGCTCCTCTATCCGACCCCGGCGAGGATGCTTCCATTCTGTCTGCTTTTCGCAGTGTACTACAGATACAACACTGGCGTGCTCGTCGCGCTGAAGCAGAGCGACCTGAAGCGCCAGGCAAGCGTCTTCGGCGAGCGCCTACAGGGCTCCCCTTTTAAAAATCGGGCGAAGCGCAAGCAGCATGCGTCTTGGCCCATCACCACAGAGGCCCACAATCCAGCCGAGATGATCGAGGTCCTCGGGAGGTGGACCGCTCTCATCAAGAACCACGCCCCGAAGACCGAGAGGGAGCACCTGTTCCTCTTCCGCAGCCATAACCGAGACGTGAACAGCTTCGCGGTCAACAATGCGCTCCGGCGACACACCAGCATGTTCCTGAAGAAATACGCCAAGGAAATGAAAGGCAGGCAGTTCACGCCGAGGTCGATCAGACCGAGCGTGATCGACCTCGTGCATCACCTGTTCGATGGTGACGTCGTCATGGCCGCCCACGCCGGCCAGCACCGGCAGGTCGACACCACGATCGAGCACTACCTCTATGATGGCGCGCGCAAGCGAAACGACGAGGGGCTCGCCCCCGTGACGGCCGCCATGCAGCGATGGGTCGACACGGGTGGCGTCATCGATCCACGCAGGGCCGGCTCGTCCCCGACCCTGGCCGCCACTCCCGGATGGGAGTGCAAGGATCTCTATGCCGGCCACATCGCGGGCGAGGTGCCGAACCTACCGTGCCGGGCATATGGACGATGTGTTTCGTGCGAACTAGGCACGCCACGCCTGGATTCACCGCTCGCCTACGCGCTGGCGGTCAAGCTGCGCGAGGCTATGCGCCGGGCCCGCAGGACGATGCCCGAACATGCCTGGCTCGACCGATGGATGCCCGAACTCGACCTTCTCGAGCGCATCATCGCGTTGGACTTCACGGACGAGGCCAAGGCGGCAGCGAACCTCGACATCCCAGACCTTCCGACGGTGGAGTGACCATGAAAAGAACGACCGAGATAATCACCAAGCAGCGCCGCGACGGCGCGCATCCCTGCGACGGCGATGGCGAATGCATGGTGTCGACGGCAAGCCGCTGGTGCGAGGACGTGTGGCTCCTCGACAGTCCAAGCCGCAACCTCACCAGGACGGCGATTGAGATCAACTGGGTTTCGCTGCCGGAGCGCCTAGTCCCCCTCTTCAAGGACCTGTTTTGGTCAGTCTTCGTCTCCCGCCCGGATGGTCAGCCCTACGCGCTGTCACAAGCTGGCTCTCTCTTCTCCCGGCTGCGGTATCTCGCCAAGTGGATGGAGCAGAGAAAGCGACACTCGCTTGCCTCAATCAGTCCGGCGTTCGTCAACGCATTTGTCTCCGACCTGAAGACGCACCTTGCGGAGAGAAGCAAGGAGCGCGAGGCTGATTACACGACCGGCTCGGTCGTCGGCTACCTCAAGGCGCTCGACTTCGCCTTTGAGCAACGCGGCGCGCTCGCAGCACGCGGACACCCGGGCCTCGGAGCACCGCCCTTCGGCGAGGCATCGGGCTGGGGGATCGCCGAAGAGATCGCCCCGTACGTGGAGTCGTTCACGCCGGCGATACCGGACGAGCTGGTGATCCCGATCGTCATGGCCGCTTACCGCTACATCCGCGACGTCGCCGACGACGTGATCGAGCTGCAGACGCTCATCCTGGCATCCGAGTCCAGGCGCATAAGCAAGAAGAATCCGCGAACGATCAGCTATAAGCAGTTCCGGAAGCTAAGGCCTGTCATCATCCGTGAGTACGCCCAACAGCGCTTGCAGGATAAGCCCTGGCTCGCCGACCTCGTAGTGGGCGGCGACAACGACGAAGGCGATGGATCGCCAACAGAGGCATTCCGTCGGCTGATGGCGGACGTCGTATCCGCCGCAGTGATCGTTGTCAGGTTCAGCACCGGTATCCGCCATGGTGAGATCCTCACCTTCGCGCCCGGCCTCAACGACGATGGCCTTCCGCTCTGCGTCGAACGGGAAACGTCGATCGGGGGAGCCTATGAACTGTTCTTCGTAAAAGGAGTGGTCAGCAAGGGTTGGGACCACCCCGAGGACACACGGTGGCTGTTGGCCGGCCGAGTGAACGGCACTGACCACATTCCGGACGCGGTGCGCGCGCTTCAGGTGATCGAGCTGATCCTGGCTCCGTGGCGCGACCGAAGCAGCGACCCGGACGTGCGCAACCAGCTGCTGCTCCAGTTCGGCATCCATGGGTTCCCCACCAACCGAGCGCACATCCTGCCGATGCTCTCCGAACACCTGGCGAAAGTGATGAAGGAATTTTACGAGCGCCGCGTCGATCTGTCCGGTGTCGATTTTGCCGATCCAAGACTGTCCCGATATGCCATCACCGGCATCCGCGGGATCCAGTCCAAGCAGTGGCGCAAGACGTGGGCGAACTTCGTCATCCGCACCAACCGAAAACTGCTTCCCGCGATTGCACAGCAGTTCCAACATTTCTCGACGGTCCTCACGCAGGAGGCATATATCGGCAAGGACGCCCAGCAGCTCGGGCTGGTGGAGGATGCCGCCACCGAGCGCGCGATCGAATTCGTGCACAACGCGCTGGAGGGAAATCCTGGCGTCGGAGGGATGGCGCGGAAAGCTGTCGACAAGCTCGATGACCTTAAGGTGAAGGTGCGGGGAATCGGTGAGCGGGAACAGCGAGAAGAGATCCGCGACTGGCTCGCCGAGCGAGACATCAAGGTATGGCCGGCCCAGCACGGAAAATGTTTCATCGGGTTGCTGCCGGGAGAAAGCCGCTGCCATGCCGCGGGCAAGACGCTGGACTGGTCAAACCAAGCACCAAACTTCCTGACGCGCAACGCCAGGCTCTGCTCCGGGTGCGCTTGCTTCGGCGTGGATGGCGAGGACATCCCGTTCTGGGCGGACCGCTACCTACGCAACAAGCGGATCTGGGACCAGGCCGTCGAGCAGCATCTGGAACTCCACTACACCGTCGCACGCGACCACTACCGTGCAGCTGAGACGATCCTTCGATCGCTCGACGTCGACATCGATCAACTCAAGGAGGACTATGCCGATGCCCATTAAGACTGCGCCCGAGCCGGAAGAGCGCGCAAAGATCGAAGCAGCTCTGAAACGGCTTCGCGCCAACACGCCCGAGGTCGCCGCTCACAAGACGCGCGCAAGGCGCGGCTCGCTGCAGACGAACCTCCACACGCTCGCCAACGAGAGCGGCGTAAGGCGCCACCGAATCGAGAAGCTGTATCCCGACTTGGCCGCTGCGGCGGCTGCCGACCGCGGCGAGCCAAGTTCCTCCGTCCCGCTCCGCGACCAGCGTGACGCAGCACGCCGCGACAAGAAGGAGGCCGAGCGGCAGCTCGAACAGTCCCAGACATACAACTATCGCCTCATGGAGCTCGTCTCGAAGCTCCGGGCCGAAAAGCAACTGTTGAACGAACGGGTCGCGGAACTGGAGGCAGGACTGGGCAGGTCCGACATCGCCAGTGAGTTCTTCCTCGGCACGGACACCGTGGTCGGCATCCCGCCCATGCCCGCACGCCCGAGGAAGCGCGCCGGGAGAAGCGGAACACGAATCTAAACAGGCTTCTCGTCCCACGCCGAAGGCGTTGGCCAATGCCTCCATCCTAGCGTCTCGATGTGACGGAGAACGTCACGATCGACGCACCCGCCGAGTCGACGGATGAGCCTCAAGTCCCCACCCGGCGAGCCGCCGGCCAAGCGCACCACGGCACGCGCCGTGGCGGAGTCCGCATACCAGCGTCGGCCGGTGCCCAGGTTGACCCAGGAGCCGGCGACTAGGGTGACCTCGAGCGCGACCGCAAAGGTCGGCCGCGCCGACAGGTCCAGGCCGGAGGCGACAATATCCCTTCCCAGATCACATCCCACAAAGGGCCCCACGGTGCACTCGAGGGCAGGCTCTTCGATAAACCGGCAACCCTCTGGGCTTAGTTCGACGCGCCCGCGAATCTGGACGTTTTCGAGCTCGCCCGTGCGTCGCATCCACACACACCGATCGACCCGGCGCTCCTGCACTAGCGCCCGGACGTCGGTTTGACAGCCGTCGCTGGTGATGCACTGCCGGATGGTGTCGGGATAGCCGGCCATCGAGACGATCTCCGAGCAACCGTGTCGGGCTATGTCGAATTCACTGGCGTTGGACGCTTGCAGATGGGGCCAGCGATGGGTCAACTCCGCGAGCGCGCGGCGGACGTTGCCCTGGGCCCCTGCGATATAAGTCGCTGCAGGCGAACACCCAGCTGCAGCGGCGACGTCTGCGCAGTGGGAGAGCGACGCAAGTGCGTTGGCAAGGGCATCTCCAGTTCCAGGAGTGACCTTCGGAAGGGCGGCCCGGATCAAGCGCAGTCTCCGTGCGGCGCCGCGAAGCGCAAACCCAAGGTCAGGTGCTCGGGGGCACCGCGACTGACAGCCCGGTCGACCGGCGCGCGTGCCGCGCCGGCCGTGGTCACGACAACTCCCCGAGGGAGGCGATGAATTTGCGCGTACATTCCTCGGATACGCCCATGACACCCAGCGGGGTGGGACTGCCAAGTGAACGCTTTGCGCCGGCTGAGCCAGTCGCGGACACGAGGCTTGTCGTCGACCGCTTCGGCGAGATCGGTGATCAGGCGCATGCGGTGCTCGACCTCCGCGATGCGGTAGCTCTCGACGAGCTCGACGCCATCAAGCGTCTCCACGAGGAGCGTCGAGCGCTCGTCAGGAGCGAGCGCCCAGCGGATCACAACCGCCTCCCAGTGCGGCAGGATGGAAGCGGGCGTGGCAGTTCCCGCCGGGAAGTCCGTACTCATCGGACCGCGTCTCCGTCTCCTGAACCAAGCCACGGCGCGGTGAACTTGATCAGCGGAACGCGGAATGTGATGACAGGCAGCGCATCGGTTAGGTCGGGCTGGACGCGCCGGACAGTGTACCCGCGATTATTCAGGACCGGGTGGTCGATGATCTGGTCGAGCGGCCGCCCGGGCATGGCGTCGAGGAGTGTCTCCGGCAACCCATGAGGCAGCTTAAGCAACGCGGTTGAGTTGAACGCACTGAGCAGGGCCGGCCCGAGCGCGGCGGTGAAGCCGAGCACCGCCCCCACGGGCCTGATGGCGAACCTCCCGCGCGGGTGGTCAGCCTCCCGGATCACGACGCCGGGCTGGGCGAACGTCCGCCGGAACCGCGCGACCTCGGTCCGGCCCACGGTGCCGAGCCACGCCTTGCGCTGCTGTGCGCGGCGGACCAGCGCGGGCGGGAAGTCGTTCAGCGGCCGCCACGGCCAATCCTGGGGTGGAAGGATGCGCCCGACCGCGTCGGCCAGCGATACCTGCTCCATCGCGGCGATCGCCGGGAGCAGGGTCGAGACGCGGACCACGGTCGCTCCCAGGTGGAGGCGGAACAGCCGGAGCCGCTCGGTCTCGGTGCGAACGAGGAAGTCGGCGATGCCGATAGCGACCGCGGGGGCGACACCGGCGGCAAGGTCCGGGCGATGGAATGCACCCTCACGACGCGACCCCGAGCGAAGTCACGAGCCACTGGATCCACTCTGGCGATTGCGCCATCGTCTCGATCGGAGTGCGGCCGCCGAGGTTCGCGTTCGCCGACCGCAGCCAAGTCCGCACCCTTTCCTCGGTGCAGAGAACGCTCGCGAGGATCGGCGCCAGCTCCACTAGCAGGCGCATCCGGCGCTCTGCGCGCGGCAGGCGGTAGGCCCCGGCCTCGTCCACCGGACCGTCTACGCCGGTGTCGAGCAGCAGCGACAACTCGTCGCCGCGCAGGTCCCAGTGCAGCACCACACCGTCCCAGAGCGCGAGCACCTCTCGGAGAGGCCGGTCTCCGCCGCCCGCGCCCCGGCTCACGAGAACGCCCCCGACACGATTAAGCGGCGGATGTGCCGCAGGTGGCCGAGGTCGGCCATCGCCTCGATCGGCGACAGGAAAAACATGTCCTGTCGCGGGTCGCGCAACCACTCCGAGAGGCGCCGACCGTGGAGGCCGATCCCGTGCCCGACGTCGATCAGCAGGCGCATGCGCCGCTCGGTGTCGGCGGGAGGATTGTCCCACCCCTCCCCGCCCTCGGGCAGGAGCAGCCCGATCTCCACGGGGGCGAGCTCCCAGCGATCTGCCAGCGCGCGCCATGCGGCGCGCATCGAGCGCAGCTCGAGCGCGCCCAGTTCATCCATTGTCATCTCACGTTCCTCTCGTCGTTCCTGGTGGTCCACGCGCCTGGCGCAGACGTCTTCTCGGCTGGCGGCAGTAGGGCGACGGGAAGGTCTTCACGTTCGTCATTCCGGGGAGCATGATGAGATCCTGAAGGGCATGGGACTTAAACACCGGGGACTTATAAGCCTCATTCTCAGATCGTGTCAAGCGCGTTCGAAGCACTTGGGCGCGGACCCGCGAAATGTTATCGCGGCAGGATGGCGAGCAAGTTCCTCTCCGCGCTCGGCGCGCGCATCCGCGAGCTGAGGAAGGCCGATGGCCGCAGCCAGGAGGCTTTCGCGCAGGCGGTGGGGCTCGACCGCGCGTTCTATGGGCGGGTCGAGCGTGGTGGCCAGAACATCGCGATGGTCACGGCCGCCCGGATCGCCGCCACGCTGGATGTGCCGATGTCCGATCTGGTGACGGGGCTGCCGCCCTACGATGCGTCAACGGACGAGATCGGAGCTGAGTAGTTTCGATCGCGGATCAGCAGACCTTCTTCCTTATTCCCCTCCTCACCCTAGATAACGCTGGACGAAGGCTGTGGGGAGGAACGCCTGCCTGCGCCGCGACGGGACCCGCGACCTCGTCGCCGCGGCATAAGCCAAGGGCGTCCGAATGCGTCGTCGCACAGAGTACCGCGTGGATCTACGCGCCCGGCCCGCTCCCGAACCGCGAGACCGATCCGATCAATGTCTCGGTCGAGGGAGATAGGCTCACGATAGTCGAGGGATGATCGCACTCGAGGAGGCCGGCGTCGGCTCGACTTACTTGGAGGGCATCGTGATGCAATACGGTTGGCTGTCCGGCGGGAGCTCGGGAACCGACAAACCGCACGGCGACTGCCCGGTACACGTCGACGCCGCTGCGGACGCCGCCCTACTCGCCCTCATCGACGGCATCCCGGGATCTACAACATCACCAAAGACGATGCGCTGATGTCCAGCGATAAGCCAATCCGGGAGCTGGGGTTGAACAGCTGTTCCGGAGCGACTGAGCATAAGACGATAACCCACCCGAAGGTTGGCCGGTTTGACGTATCAGCCGAAATAGGCCCCATCGACCTCAACAACGTCACCTAGACGCTGTGCCGCATCCTCATGCGCCATTGCCTCGCGTAGTTTGTGAGACAGCAGGAATGCCGTCTTATACTGGCTATCCCGATCGCGACTCAATTGGAGCGCGGCAACACCCTTCGCGCCGTTCACGGAAACGACGATCGCGGCGAGCAGATCGGTGAATGACATTTTGCGCCGGGCGAAGATGGTGCCGCTAGTGACCGAAAAATGATGCTTGCAGGACCGCCCCCGCGATTGCGGACACCTGCGCGATGAAGACGAGCGCGCTGTTCGAAGCCACGATTCTTGCCGAAATTTGCTCGTCGCTCCGTCGGCAGCGACCTTACAGGGCTAAGCCTGACAGCCCATCGTCGTTCTACTAGCAGCCGCGTCCAAGGTGGGCTAAAACGAATACGTCAGGAAGCTGCCTAGGATGGCCTGCTGCTTCGAACCCCGCACACGTATCCGAGGTGATCGACCCGCCTGGCCCGCGAGCTCGGCGGCTCCCGCGACTAAGGTAAACGCCCACCGCCGAGCGAAGGGGTAGGTAATAGATCCATCGATTCCAACGCGCTCAAGGCCGCCGGCGGGTCGATAGGGCGTCAGGCCAGAAGCGGCCGCCTGCCCGGCATCTACGCCATAGTAGGATTGGAAGTATCTTGCTGAGGCGAATGTGACCTTGGGACCGACACGGGCAATTACCCGGCGCGCTCCGAGGCGAAACGCCTTTGTGGCGAATGCCGACAGTTCCGCGACGCCACCCTTGTGCCCGGTGCCCAGATCCCATCCGGCATACCCCCTGACGCCGAATCCTGACCGGGCCCAGATGAACGTGGTTCCTGCCTCAACCGCACCCGAGACGTCGTCCAATCCTCGAAGGTCGCGCCGAGCGTCGCGCTCGTATTGTCCGAAGCGGTATCGCAATGTTGGACCTGCACGAAAGCTCCCCGTTCGAAGCAGTGCGACATTCAGTCCGTCCGAGACACTCGCTGTCGCGAGGCGTTTGTAGCTGACCTCGACGGAGGGAAGCGGTGTGATGCGATACGTCTTGGCGCCCGCGAAATCAGGGACTAGCAAAGCTCCCGCCCCAATGCGGATCGTCCATTTTGAGCTATCGCTTGCTGTGTCAGGTGGCGTTCCGCCTGAGGGCTGTGCGCTATTCGAGCGCCGAGGCGAAGACTTATCTCCGCTTGTCGCGACGACCTGGATGTCAGCAGGCTGGATTGGGGTCAGGTCGGTGAACACATAAATTCCTATCAGCGCCCCAATCCAACTACTAGATTGCGTCAACCTGACGAGGAGCCAATTTGCGATGGGAAGCGCAGAGTGAGCCGTGTTCCTGAGCCGGCATCCCCCTCGATCATTGCCGAGCCACCGTGGATTTCTGTAACGCGTCGCACTGCGGCTAGACCGAGACCGAAGCCGCTCCCGTCGTCATGCTTGCGCCAGAACGGCTCAAAGGCATGGAGGCGGTCTTCGGCGACGAGCCCGGGACCGTGATCGATCACCGACAGTGCTCCATCGCTGTCGACTTTGACGATCACTTCACCACCGACGGGCTCGACCTTGGTCGCATTATCGATGATGGCCATTACGGCTCCCTCCACAGAACGGCGATCTACGGTTACTAAAACTGGAGTCCCCGGGACCTCGCAGGCGATCAAGATGCCGCGAGCGAGCGCAACGGGTACGCAGTCGGCAGCTACTCGTCTTGCGAGGTCGACCAGATCCAGGGTGGTCATGCGTGTGGCGTCATGCTCCAGGCGCGCAACGGTGAGCAACTGATCAACGAGCAACCCCATCCTCCGCGCGTGGCCTAGTAGAACGTCGCGTTCACGCCCCCCCACGCTGAGCTGTTGGAGTTGAAGCTGCATGACGGCAATCGGCGTCCTCAACTCATGAGCCGCGTTCGCGAAGAAGAGCCCCTGCTGGATTACGCCGTCGCGGGCCTTGGCGAGCGCAGCGTCGATGGCCGCGCACAGCGGTTCGAATTCAATGGGCAGTCCGGCTATTGGCAAAAGCCGATCGGCCTTAGCGATGTCGAGGTGCCATGCGCGCTCGGCTGCGTCCATGATCGGTCTAAGCAGCCGGGAGAGTACGAGCGGCACGACGATGAGTGCCGCGATGAGCACCGGACCGTAGCCGGGAAGGATGGCGGGGAGGAAGGCCTGCCAGAAACTGGCGACGTCCTCCGAGCCGAACCGATTCCCGGTGGTGGCTAACACGATCGGTCCGCCCGTCGCAGCGACAGTCGTCACGAATACACGATCACCCCGGTTGGGACCTAGAGTTAGCTGCATGGCGCTTGCTGGGCTACGCATGCGCGGCGCAACGACACGCAACAGTTCGGCCAGACGCACGTCCGATCCTTTGAGCACTCCCGTTGCGTCCGCAGCCGCGAAGCGCAGCGTCGGCCGCCGTTGGGCATAGTGACGGAGCGCGTCGGTCGGGTGGATCACGTGACCCACCGCGATGCTTTCGGAAACCAGCTGTCGGACTGTCCGATCGGCGATTAGCCCATACGATGTGAATGGCGCTAACAGAGGAAAACAGGCGAATGCAATCGCGATGCCCACCGCTTGGACCGCGATTACGGCAATGGACAGTCGAGTCGAGAGTGAGCGCAACCTCACAACCTGCCGTCCCTCAGGGCATAGCCGAGGCCCCGGAGCGTCTCGATCGAAGCCGTGGACCCGGCCGCACGCATCCTTGCTCGGAGACGCGATACGTGTGCGTCCAGCGTATTCGACTGGATATCATCATCGAACCCGAACATTTCATCGAGGAGGACTTCGCGCGGCACCACGCGGCCGCATCGGCGGATTAGGCTTTCTAGGAGACCCACTTCTCTTCGCTTCAGCCGAAGCACATGCTCGCCTACCAGAATATTGCGAGTGAAAATGTCGAGAACGACGTTGCCGCATCGTAAGTTGGGTTCCGAAGGGTCGCCTGCACCACGTAATGCTACCCGCACGCGCGCTCGAAGCTCTCCGACATCGAACGGCTTTCCCAGATAGTCGCAGGCCCCTGCGTCGAGACCCTCAATTACGTGGGCAGGGCCATCGAGCGCCGACAGGACGAGCACCGCCGTTCCTGTCACAGCGGGCTTTACGTCCAAAAGGAGACTGATGCCGTCACCATCAGGAAGTCGTCGATCGAGCACCACGACGGGATACCGTATCAGCTTAATTGCTTCGCTCGCCATCGCTAGCGTGCCGACCACGTCCACGGCCAGTCCGTCGCTGCGGAGCGCGGCCGCAATAAGTCTGGACATATCCGGTTCGTCCTCAACAAGAAGCAAGCGCAACTGGAATCTCCGTCTATTATCGCTACGCGCCGCAATGCATGCTGGTCAGATTGGGGCAACGTCGAAGGGTGAGAGATGTCTGAACCTTCAGGACGATTACCCATGCATCCATCTCTGAGAAGAACCATTGTCTCCGGCGTCGCGGCAGGCGTGCTGATCTACGCGATAGGCTTCCTCACATTCGGCACTCCACTCTATTGGCTGAGCGCGAGCGCTGCGTCGCCAAAACGCGTAGCCGCACTTCAAGACGCTATCGCGCTGAATCTCGGGCCAACCGGGACAGGGGCCTACGATATCCCCAACCCCAAGCAGCCCGAAACGGCTGCCAGACTGGCCCGCGGACCGGTAGCGACTGTATTCTTCGAGCAGTCGGGCCTTTCCCGTCCCGCGGCCAATTCAGTGATCGGCGGCATCATTATCTGCATTCTGACCGGAACCGGACTCGCATCCGCACTCCGCTTGATGGCAAATTTGCCGAGCGCGAGCCGCCTTGGCGCGGCAGCGGCCCTGATTGTGACGTTCACTCTTTATCGAGACCTCGGCCAACCGATATTCAACGCTTATGGATGGCGCTACTTTGCCATCCTCTTTGTGCAGGACACACTTGCGCTGGTGGGAGGCGCTGCTCTCGCTCTTTTCGTCCAAGTGAAGGATGGACGAGGCGCCTAGTTAAAGAGCGCCAAGCGGCCCGCAGCTATGAACTTGTCTTGCTGGAGGCGGGGGGTTGATCCAGACCCATACAAAGGCGCCGGCCGGCAGACGCAAGCCGACCGAGCTTGGTTGTCGTATTTCGTTTGGGCCGACTGCGGTCCCACAAGCTCGGACTTAGCTGACGTAGTCGTCGGGCGGACTATTCGCGAGAAAATTCGGTACCGAGCCGAACCCGAAGGAGGTGCTAAGCGGCTTAACTCGGCAATCCCTCAACGGCGAAGATGCTTTGTAAAACTAGGTTGTTACGGGTTGCGGCTGTGCCCTGTCCGGTTTGGTTTACTCCGCCTTCACTCATTGCGTAGGCGACCGCCACAATTGTCTCATGCGCAGCTTCTCATAGCTTTTGGACGACGTGCGAAACCACCAAAGAACACCCATAGCCCTACACAAGAGGATGAGTGCATGACGGGCGCACCACCCCCTTTGTCAGCGCCGGCTGGTATACTCTTGAAACCAAACTGCATGACTTGGCCCGTCCGGGATGTCAGCTCGGTCGATCGCCGTCATTGTACCGCCCTGCTCATCGACACAGTTCGATCACATCGTACGGAAGTGTCTCTGTCGTGATAAGCGGTTTTCAAGCCACCAGCGACACGCAGGAGGTTCCCATGACGACGTACATCGTATCTGCCCTCAAATTCGCCGCCGCTGCCACGCCCGCTATGGCGGAGGAGGTCGAGATCGGCCCAGTCCGCTCCGGGGGACAAGGCTGATGCAGATCGCCATACTGACCTTCGATGGCTTTAACGAACTGGATTCGTTCGTCGCCGCCGCAATCCTCAACAGGCTCAAGTCCTCAGGCTGGGCGGCGCACATCACCGCGCCCACCGAGTGCGTCACGTCGATGAACGGCGTGACAGTTACGCGGCAGCGCTCGCTAGACTTCGCCGCAGAGGCAGATGCGGTCATCATCGGCAGCGGCGTCAACACGCGCGAAATCGCTGCCGACACCGAACTACTGGCGCATCTGCACCTCGATCCGAAGCGGCAATTGATCGGTGCGCAATGCTCGGGCACGTTAGTGCTGGCGAAGCTGGGGCTGATCGGCACGCTGCCGGCCTGTACCGATCTGACGACGAAACCGTGGGTCATCGAGGCTGGAATCGACGTGCTAGACGCCCCGTTTGTGGCGCACGGCAATGTCGCGACCGCTGGCGGGTGCATGGCGTCAGCTTATCTCGCGGCTTGGATCATCGACCGCGGTGCCTCGACGGCCGCTGCTCGGGACGCGCTGCACTATGTTGCGCCAGTAGGGGAGAAGGTAGCTTACGTGGATCACGCCCTCGGCGTCATCCGCCAATCTGCCCTACGCGACGGCGGGATTGCGAAGCTAACCCTCGGTTTGGGCTGCGGGCTTGAGAAGAGTTTGATCAAGCACTGCTCCACTCAAGATGTCGTGAACGAGTTGAAGATAAAGTTCCTCCACGAGAGCGCCAATCCCACGCCGGTGTTTGACCACCGCCACGGATGCTTGGATGGTAGGAACGCGGTACGCCTTCTGAATAGCTCGCCTTGAGTGCCGACGTCTCGCCGCTCCTCAGAACGATCGCTCCATGCGCTAGACTCCATCTGATTTATGCGACTGGTGAAGTCGGACGGGAACGGAATGTTCCAGCCGCGGGCAACTCGGGATCTCGTAATCTCAAGTTCGATCTGAACTACCGGCTCGCTAAAATCGCCCTTACCGACCAGAGCAAACAACGGCGAACCAATGCATTTAGTCGCCCTCCTTTCTCAACCCAATGCAGGATTGGGATTTAGCAGGCAAAACGGCTTCGTTGGGCGACAAGTGGATTTTGCGACCGGGGCGCTGAATTCCGAGTTAGTTCGCCGCTGAACTGCGGGCGCCGCCGATCAGTCGTATGGAGCTCGAATTTAGATACCCGTGTTTGTCAGAAAGCGCATCCAAGTTAAGCTCGAGGGATCGGCACACTGATTGATCGAACAATCGTGCTCGCGGAACCAGCGGATAGGCATCGTCAGCTATGTCGGATTGTTGCCGCTGGGTCACAGCCGGTGACAACTTTTTGAACGACCTTCTCGCGCACATGAACGACCGTTTCAGCGATAGTTTCAGGCTGGTCGGCCGGATGTGTGAAGTGCACCAAGGGATCGGAAGCGGCTTAGGGCAAGAGGGTTTGCAGGCGTTCTAGCTGCGTCGGATCGTGCCATAAACATGGAATGCTGAGATGATAGAAGTTGATCGCCGACGTTTCGTTGTTCTGGCCTCGGCATTAGGAGCGACGCTCGCGCTGAGTGGCCGCCTTGCGGCTTCAGCTTTGCCTTGGCGCGAAATGCGTGACATGTTCCCGGATGGTGTGGCGTCGGGCGATCCCGAGTCCGACAGCGTGGTGCTCTGGACGCGACGACCGTTCGTAGATGGTAAACGGTCAATGCTTACCGTGGAGATGGCTCTCGATCCCGACTTCAAGCGGATCGTGTCTTCGGTACGAGCGCCTGTGCTGGCGGAAGCGGATTGGACCTGCCGGGTACTGGCGGCGGGGCTGAAGCCTGCAACAAGCTACTGGTATCGGTTCGTGGACGACACCGGAGCCGGCAGCCGTATCGGGCGGACGATGACCGCGCCTCGCGCTTCCGACGGGCGTCCCGTCCGCTTCGCATTCGTATCGTGCCAAAGCGTCAACGAAGGTGCTCAGAATGCGTTTCGTCGAATGATCTGGGAAGACGATCGTGCGCCCGCGGATCAACAACTGGGCTTCATCCTCCATCTCGGAGATTTTATATACGAAGTGGTCGAGTATCCTGATGAGGTAGCTCATCGCTATGACCGCACGGTATTCGACATCGGCCGTATCCCCGACTCACGCAAGGTCGGAAACTTCCATGTGCCGACCACGCTCGAAGGGTACCGGACAGTCTACCGCGCACACATCCGCGATCCCGACATCCAGGATGCTCGTGCACGGTGGCCATTCGTCTGCATCGGCGATAACCATGAGTTTTCGGTCCAGGGGTGGCAGAGTTTCATTGAATACGCCGGAAAGGTCGAACCCGCGCAGCGCCTGCGGGTAGCGGCCAACCAAGCTTGGTGGGAATACATTCCTTCGAGGGTCGTCAAATCGTCAGGACCGGCACTCGATCGCTTCGCAGCGCCTGCCGTAGTGGACGCCCCGATCACCGCGCTCGATGATGATGGTTTTGGCGACGAAACCAACAACCACATCGCGGTCGATAGCATGACTGCCTACCGTTCGCTCCGCTATGGCCGACACGTCGATCTCATCCTTACCGATCTTCACAGCTATCTGATGCAGGATCCGACGACCCGTCCAGAAGCCGAAGCTTTCAATGTAGACGGCTTTCCCTTCCTGTTTCCTCAAGAAGCTCAAGAGGTTTTGGACGGAGGACGGGCGTTTGCCGACCATAATCCTCCTGCCGAGATCCAATTGGGTACGATCAGCGTTTCCAACTTCAGGAAAGACGAGCCCCCGTTTACCGCGCTGGGACGCACCCAGAAGGCATGGCTCAAACGTAAGCTCAAAGACTCCGGAGCAACCTGGAAAATCTGGGGCGCAACTAACGGCACGCTCGACATGCGGACCGATCCGCAAAATCTGCCGAAAGGCTTGACTAAGCCATGGCCCGGGAAGGGCTTCGCTACGTTCGGGGGCGGGGATTTCAGCACGGCCTTTACCGAGCGCGCGGAAATCTACGATTTCGTCCGCGACGCGAAAATTAGCGGTTTCGTCACCGTTTCTGGCGACCGCCACAGCTTTTGGGCGGGATATGCAACCAAGGCGCTCCCCCCCGAAGCCGTCGAAGTGGTAGGCATTAGCTTCATCACGGGATCGATATCAGCACCGGGCCTGAGTGAAGCTCTCGAGCATGGGTTGAAAGAGCATCCGTTGCGATCGCTGTACACCGTAGCCCGGGGGGGAAGCGTGCAGGAGCCGACGATCAATTTGCTCGTAAAGCACGGAGTAGCAAGCTCACTGGAATACGCTCGATCGGGAAACATCGATCGTGCCCGCGCGCTCACGAATCCAGACTTGGCACCGCACCTTGAATTCGTCGACATGGGCGGTCACGGATATTCCGTTATCACTGCAGGGCACGATGCGATCGACACCGAGTTCGTCTGCATTCCCCGCCCTATCGCCCGCGCGCCGGGCGACGACGGTGGACCGGTCAGATACCGCGTCAGCCATCGCGCTGCCCGCTGGGAGGCGGGATCGGTGCCCGAACTGATCCAGCGGGTAATCGACGGCGATCCGAAACTTTCGGTGTGACCGAAGTCGCTCGACACCGGAGTTCGTTATCAGACTGCGGTTCGGTTGAACCGCACTTACTGAAGCCGCCGTTTCGTTTCGAATCTTGGGCATCTCGCCAGCCATCGGATCAGTCGAGTGTCGGAGTAGGTTATGAAGGACGCTTGCGTGAACAGTTCAGGTCACGGGCTGTCTCGACGCGACTTCGTTGCGGCCGCGATAGCGCTTGGCGCAACCCCTGCCCTTGCGCATCCAGCGGGACGATCCTCCTCAGGATGGCGCGAAGATCGGGCAGCCTACCCGCAGGGCGTGGCGTCGGGCGATCCCTCGCCGGACGGGATGATCCTGTGGACCCGACGCGAGCACACGAAAGGCTTAGTGAGATCGCGGCGATTGACGGTCGAAGTATCCGAAGACGCCGAATTCAACAGGGTTGTAGTCGCACGGACTACAGTCGCTCGAGCGGAAGCCGACTGGACCTGCCGTGTCCTCGTGCGGGGTCTGCTCCCTTCGCGTGAC
Source organism: Sphingomonas koreensis (assembly GCA_006438735.1). GTDB lineage: Bacteria > Pseudomonadota > Alphaproteobacteria > Sphingomonadales > Sphingomonadaceae > Sphingomonas > Sphingomonas koreensis_A. The sequence continues at coordinate 370,225 of RCZF01000003.1, forward strand.
TATTGGTACCGCTTCACCGATGAACTCGGCAGCGGCAGTCGGGCGGGTCGCACTCGAACCGCGCCGGATGATGGAGATGACCGTTCCGTCCGATTCGCGTTCGTCTCCTGCCAGAACATCACGCTTGGTCCATTGACCGCATGGCGACGAATGGTGTTCGACGATCAAGCGACGGCACCCGCCGACCAGCTTGAGTTCGTGCTTCACCTGGGCGATTTTGTCTACGACACCGTCTGGTACCCGGCCGATAGACCGAATGGCTATTTCGACCGTGCCCCCAACGATCTGGTCCAGTATCCCACGGGCGAAAAGCATGATGACTATCATGTTCCAGCCAACCTCGAAGACTATAGGACGCTCTACAAAGCCTATCTCGAAGACCCCGATCTCCAGAATGTACGCGCTCGTTGGCCGTTTATTGCGATCTGGGACAATGGCGAATTTAGCGACAAAGGTTGGCAAAGCCTCCAGAGGTTCGGATCAACGACAGTACCGGCACAATCGCGCAAGGTCGCCGCCAACCAAGCCTGGTTCGAATACCTGCCTGCAAGGGTGAGAACCGCGGGCGGCTCGATCGAAGCGTTCCATGGGCCGGAAGTTCGCGATGCGCCTGTCACGCATTTCGACAGAGACGGTTTGGGCATTGAACCCAATAATCAGGCAGCCCTGGCAAGCCTGACCGGCTATCGTGCGCAGCGATGGGGAAGCAACGTCGAACTGGTTCTGACTGATCAGCGGAGCTATAGATCCGATGACTTTAGCTCATCGCCAGGCTCACGAACGATTTCGAGTAAAACATTTCCGCAGATGGTCCCCATAGAAACGCTGGAGGGAATCGACGCTGGATGTACTTGGGATGATAATCGACCGGCGGAGGACCTTCTGTTCGCGGATGGCAGGGTGCCGAACTTCCAGAAAGGCGTGGCCCCGCGAACGATCCTGGGAGCTAAGCAGAAGGCCTGGTTTCTCGATCGACTGGGCAAGTCCACCGCAACATGGAAAATGTGGGGCAACACGCTCGCGACATTCGACATGCGAGCCGATCCACAGCATCTGCCTCCGGGCCTGACCACGCCGTGGCCAGGTGCAGGGTATGCGGGCTTTCCTCGTACCGACTACAGCACGGCGTATTCGGAACGCGGCGAGATCCTGGATTTCGTGATTCGAAGCCGCGTGACTGGGTTCGTCACGCTGTCTGGAGATCGTCATAGCTTCTGGGCAGGCTACACAGCTAAGGCGCTACCTCCCCAAGCGTTCGAGCCCGTCGGCCTGAACTTCGTAACCGGGTCTATCTCCAGCCCTGGAATGGTCGAAGCCATGGAATACAGTCTCCCCAAGACGCACCCCCTCCGTGGGCTATACCTGGTCGACCGTGACGGCCGATCGAAGCCCGAACCGACGGTCAACCTGCTTCTGAAACACGGCGTCAGAACATCGCTCGACTACGAATCCCATGGCAACCTCGCTCAAGCAGTCGCCCTCTCCGATCCGGGGAACGCGCCGCACGTCGAGTTTGTCGACATGGGTGGCCATGGATACGGCGTCGTCACCGCATCGAAATCAACGCTGGATGTGGAGTTCGTCTGCATTCCGCGCCCCGTCGTGCAGACGCCGCGAGCAGATGGGGGCGAGCTGCGATACCGTGTCGTTATGCACGCGGAGTTATGGCAGCCTGGCGAACGGCCCAAGCTGTACCGGGCGTCTTCCACTGGCGACACAGGGCTATCGACATGACGGGCGAAACGCTTCGTTCGCGGCTCGGCGATCCATCGAGATTTGAGACGTGCTCGCGCTGCTTCGTTATCGATCGTGCAGGTCGTCGGCGCTATTGGGACCTGCAAGCGCCCACAGGCAGCGAACGCCTTCGCTCACCTGAATGTGAAACTGAGTTCACGGCGTTCCCGACGACTTCGGCAACCTACTGGAAGATTGGGCGCGAACACCGGCGCCGCGACCGCGACCTCTAAAATAAGTTGAGTAGCGTCGAGCTTGATGCGGGTGATGTTGATCAGCGTTCAAAGAGATACCCATGGCAGGGTATCGGCGTGCAACAACTACCCATCAATTCGATGGTTTAGGCAGCGGCATTGGGATTCTAAGGCGGCGAGTTTGGGATGTTGATATTCGCGACTGCAGTTGTCTCCTACGCAAATTCGCCGGGCCTAAGCCGATTAACGCAGTCGCTCAGGATTGACGTTTGCCGGGCAAGATGACCCGCAAGCGATCCGCGCGCCGGAAGGCGCTTCCGACTATCATCGCGGCATGCAGCCGCTGCGGTGGATCGGGCCTTTCCAGGAACGGCTCGGTGCGCTGCTGGCGGACAACGAAGCACGTCATCCTCATGATCGGCTGTGAATGACCGCATTCACGATCTGATGCTGCGCGAGGGGTTCAAGGAATCTCCGACCCCTTCGCTACTCACGGAGTTCGTGCCGGACTTTTTAACTTAGAGGGGTCGGGTTTGCGATCACAGCGCTGGCGCTTGCAATGCTTCCCGCCCAGCTAATCGAGGAACCCTCAGCCCGAGCAATCCGAAAAGCTAAATGCCGATCCCGCGAATTCACGAACGACAGCACCTCGACCACAAACGACAAATATCAAGGAAAGCATAAAACGACAGGCGGGCTCCATCAGTGTATCACAGGTGTATGGCACATTCGTCACTTAGCGATGCGGCACCTTCGGCACCTCCCTACGCAATTGATAGCTCGGAGGCGTTCTGGGATGGTCCCACCAACCGCCAACTAGTTCTCCTCACGCTATCCTTCTGGACCGTCGAGTTTCTGCTGGCGGAACTCCGAAGCATCGTGGATCATTCGGTGAAACTCGAACTTTACACGTTACTGCGAACCATCTCCGCTGCATTCGGATGCCTCGAATTCTACGCGCTTCACCTTGTCGCACGTGCCTCCGCCCGCTGGCGAATCCGTTATCGAAGCGCGCTTTTGCTCGGCCTGGCGGCCCTCGCTGGCCTCATCAATCTCAAGACGATCGATGTGCTCCAGAACCTCTCGGCGTTTCCAGTCTCCGACTATGGCCCCGGATGGCGCCTCTATAACGCTACCTACTGGTGCATGATGTTTCTGGCCTGGGCGGCAATCTATCTCGCTCTCGACTACAATCGCCGGGCGGTCGGTCAGGAGCGCCGATCGCGCCTGCTTGAACAGCACGCACATGAAGCCCAGCTCCGCGCCCTTCGGTTTCAAATCGATCCGCACTTCCTATTCAACACGCTCAACTCGGTTTCCGCGCTTGTTTTAGATGGGCGGAATTCCGATGCCGAGGACATGATCGGGCAGCTATCGGATTTCTTCCGATCCACGCTTACCGCCGACCCCCGCACGGACATTCCGCTTTCCGAGGAGATCGCGCTACAGAGGATGTATCTAGACATTGAAATGATACGTTTCCCGAACCTCACTGTGGAAATTGAAGTTCATTCCGACGCCGGCAAGCTCCTCGTGCCCGCGCTCCTGCTTCAACCGCTGGTCGAGAATGCGGTGAAGTTTGCAGCCGCATCTCGCCGCAACGGTTCACGTCTGGGCATACTGGTGCCAGAGCCGATCGGAAAAATGCTCCGGATCGAGGTTTGGGACGAAGGCGGTGGGGATCAAAAGTCGCAAATGGCGAAAGGGACAGGAACCGGCCTCCAGAACGTCCGCGAACGGCTATTGGCTCACTTCGGTAGATCCGCAAGCATCGAACTCCGCCAAAGAGAGCCGCGCGGGGTAAGCGTCCTGCTCACTATCCCTATAAAAAACGAATTTGGTTCGGATTCTGCTTAAGACCATCGGCTAATGAAAATCTAAAACATCTTCTCGGGCATCGGCTCGGGGGAACCGAATCAAAGGGGTATCATGAAGAATTCGGTTCTCGCGCTTGGCTGCGCACTGCTCGCCGCGTCGTCGGCAACCGCTCAGACGTTCGTTCCGTTGCCGATAGTGCCGCAACAGGTTGGCATGCATCCAGGATCGTCATGTCTTCTGGCAGGACCGCGTGCGTGGCGAGCTCGGTTACCGGTCGGCACTTGGCGGTGAGCACCGTTGCCGGAAGGGTCATTCCGGAAATGGTGATCGTGTCACGGTTACAGCCGAAGTCGGTGTTCAGCGGATCATGCCCGTCGCAGCGGAGGCGGCCATTTGTTTCGAAGACCGTCCGGCTGACCGGCAGGTCGGGCCGAGGGCCAGACGCAATCTGCCGCAGCGCTTCGCCAACGTCCATGTGCGTAGCTATCGCGTTCACGACGAGCTGATCGACCAGGCCGTCTGCCCCTGTCTGGAGATTGCGCGGTGCAACGCGTATCGTCGATCCAATGTGGGGCGCTAGCTCGCAAGCGTTTCGTCCAGCCGGTCCGGGTGATCGAATTCGTCCCGCAGAACGGCGGGTAGCAGCCTGTTGTCGAGGCCTAGGAACGCCATTCCGATCGGCAGGCCTCCGACATTGGCGTAGTGCTCATTGCGAAGCGGGCAGATGTCCCGAAGGACCACCTGGGTCCCCTCCGCCCACCATCCCGCTAGTACATACCGCGTCCGCATGCGCAGTCCGTGCAGAATGTCGGCGAGCAAATCAGCTCCAATTGCTTGGAGTTCCTCGACGGTGCTGACAACGAGATATGCCATCGCTTCGCCATCGCGGTCTTCCGGATCCCCCCCCCCCGGTCATCCTCGTCAACCGAGCCATACCCTACCGCCGGGGTGGCGCCGGGAGCGAGTTCGACGACGACATCGAAGTCGTACGTGTCGAAGTAGTTGGCGAGGATGCCGATCGACACCACGAAGGAGCGTCGGTCGCCGATCTTGCACAGGCCTGCCTCGCCCCCCCCGAGAGTCATAAGGGCTTGAGGGCAGGCAGCCTGCCTTCCTTCGACCGACTGCCAGACCTTCATGCTGTTCAACTTTCTCTTTTTTGACCCGTGGTCGTACCGTCGGCTTAAGCTGCTTGATGTCCTCAATGGATGCCGGATCAGCCGCCGGGCGAAAGGTATGGAGCTGGGTTGTCTTGGGTAACCCGGGTAATGCCGGCCGGGACCCTCCCGGCCGCGGACGTGAGAAGCCCGCTGGCATGCTTGACGTTCTCGTCGAACGCGGGACCGGTCTGCAGGCCAGTGACCCGAATGAGCGCCGACCCGTCGAACGCGAAGCCGAAATCCTGGCCCTTCGGCACCACGAGGAAAAAGCTGCCCCGATCCGTCCAGAAGTCGCACCTAGGCCACGTCAGGATCGTTCCGTTACGGTCTTCGCACAGATATATGTTCGTCGGGCCGTCAGCCTCTTTCCCGGCCTCGAACTCGACGTGGATCACATCGATGTTCTGCTCCTCGACCGTTCGGGCGAGGTCCTGCTCGTCAACCAAGCCCGGCGCACCGTAAGAGAACATCACGGTGAGTTGCGTCTTGGGGGACGGTGCCCGCTTTCTCAGCGTAATAAGGCTGCCGAACGCGACGAGGAACTTCTCCACCGTGCCTACGTCGAGACTAGTCATAAATTCTCCTTTTCTCCCGCCAACTGCGGTCAGCTTTCCTACCCCACCAGGCGGCCATCGCATCTTCGCCGGCAGTCGGTGTCTTTCCATGTCTGCGGCAGCCAGTTCGACGCCACGCCAAGCGCGACTCCAGGCGCTAGGTCGTGGTCCCTTCGACGAGCTTGGCGACATGTTCCTCGCCACGCCTAATAAGGTCGAGTGCGGCCGCACGGTCGAGGGATGCTGTCTGGATTGTCGCGACGTCGCCGATCATCACGGACTTTAGCTTCAGCCCGACGCCCCAAGCGGCAAGCATGTGGACGAGTCTGGGCCGACCGGGCTCGGTTCCTACGAAGCGCTTCCAGCTGTCGATCGGTGCGGGCATCTCCAGGTAGTCGAGTACAGCTTGCAGGCGCGCTGCGCGCCGTCGGTGGAGCTCTTCCCCGGGTTCGACGGCAAGAAGTACCCGTGCCCGTTCAAAATAAGGTCCCGTGCCAAAGAAGTCGCTGTTCTTCCGCCTCGGCAGACGTTCCGGATCACCCTCGTAAAGGCAATCCCATCCGAACGTGCTTTCGAGTTCCACGAAGGCCTGCGCCAGCCGATCGCTCTGCCCCGATCGCTCGGCGGCGGCGGTTACCGAGTCAACCATCGGGCGGCAGTCCAACGCGAGATGCGGAACGCCTGGCATCGCGTCGGGCAGGATCGATGCCCACGAGCCATCTTCCGAGGATCCGTTGAGCGCGTCAATGTAGATGCGCACGACCGACGTCCGCTTCTTTTCACCGACTGGACCCCGGCATTGTGCCTCATGCCAAGCCGTGAGGCACCCCCTCGCGATCTCCGGCCAGTTCGCGACAACGATTTCTACGGTAGACCCTTGCGGGATCGACAGCGCATTTAGCTCGTAGGTTGCGCAGATCGCGAGGATTCGGGTGAGGTCGTAGCTCACGTTGCCGCCCGTCTCGGACAGCAGCCCGTCGGCGGCGAATTTCGGTCGCAGCTTGCGGAACCGCGTGACGATCGAGTTGCCCCTGCCGCCCGTCAACTCTACAAGCAGTCCCTCGACGGCGCCATATTTCAACGCGAAAACCCCCTGGTCCCCACTGCGCGACTTGTTCATCGATTTCCGCTTCCAGTTCGAGCCTCAATATTCGCATGTCGACAGGTACCGCCGGCCCCGCCGCCACGTGACCAAGTCGGACTCGAGGTAATATATGCCCTTGCGCTTCCAGCGGCGCTGATAGGGCGGCCCGTCCCCCGCGCGAAGTTTGATAACGTAGCCCTCACTGCAGCCGAGGAATTCCGCTGCCTCTCGCGTCGTGAACTCGCGATCGGGAGGGAATGCCGCCCACGGAGCAGACGTGGGGTCCGGCGGCGTTGCGCCGCCGAGGGGTAACGATGCGCTTGGCGCAAGAGCTGATTCGCTTACCATCTGCGCCTTCTAGGCCCTACAGGGTCCAGACGTCAAGTCTGTATCCCATAGGGCCTAGACTTAGGCCGTGGATCCATTAAAACCCGTCTCTCGCAAACTCCCCAATGGCGGACGCTACAACACTCGACAAGGTCTCCCGCTAGCGAACGTTCTCGTCGGTGGTAAAACACGGTATAGCAAGAGCATGAGGCCACTCATCGCCCTCGCCGTTTCAGTGCCGTTCTTGATTCCCGCTTCTGCGCTACGTCATGAAAGCCCGTGGCAGATCGTGCGGCACGATTATGTCGAGTTCTGCGCTGGCGTGACGCTAACGTGGGACTTACATACGGGGACGTTGAGAACGGTTCGCCGAGGCTGTGATCCCAACCGCGCCACTCCGCCAACGATAACGGTAATGACCTTACCAGCCGCCGATCTTAAGCGGCTTCGCACGCTATTAGATCAGGCTCTGAATGAGGGCATTGCAATTCAGCCCTGCAATAGTTCGCCAATTCATGTTCTCTCCGGGCCGTTGAGTTTTACGGTAGAAAAGGGCGGTCGTGAAATTCGCTCGCCAGATTGCATAAGCCAGTTAGGTCGCCGCCTGGAGGCCGCCATGGCGAAAACTATTCGGCGGAATTAGATACAAATTCGGCGGCCAACAATGTCTGTTAGGCTGCACTTCCTTCCCTGTAAGCGGACCGGCGATAATCACCATCGCATGCCGTTCACCGCCGGCGAAATCGCTGCGGTCCACCGCTAAGCCGTCGTTCCGCTATCGGTGCAGGAAGCGGCTGGTCGACAGACGCCGCAGTTTCAGACATCCGGCGAGCGTCGCGAGCCTCCCAGGACCGGTCATTCGCCCAGCTGGGAATGGAGACCAGCTCAATGACCGACATTGGGACATTTCTGCCGTTCCGACCGGACATGTCGAACTTCAGCTCTTGTCAGAAGCCGACGTCCAGCACCGCGCCGACTGGCGACCGGACGTGGGCCAAGGCGGATTGGCGGGTCTCGGATTCCCCAACGCTGAAGCGGACATTCAATCAGCGGAGTTCGGCGAGCCGGAATGACCATTGTCGACATCCGAGACCGTTAAAGTCTTCCCCACTTCAGCCGCTTGTTGATTCCCCCGGTCGCGGACACGACACGCGCAAGGCAGCAGGCCGCTTTCACCAAGTACACCTGTTGAGCGACGGAAAATCCCTTGGCTCGCGTTCAAGCTGTTGTTCGGTTGCCCGAGAGGGTGCCGACGACGTAAACGCGAGGAGAATATCATGAGAAAAATCCTGCTTGCCGCGATCGCGGCCGGAGCGGCACTGACGGCGGTTGCGCCCGCCAATGCATCGCAGGGGTGTGGCCGTTATGAACATCGCGGGCCCCGTGGCCACTGCCGGTTGAACCACCGCCCCGTTGTGGTGGGCCCTGCGGTACGGATCGGCGTATTCTATCCTGGGCGAGGATATTGGGATGGCCACCGCTACTGGCACAACCGTTATCGTTGGCATGGCGGCTGGCGCTATCGCTGAGCCAACCCGATCTGGGAGCGCCGGTAAGCGGCGCTCCCTCGCCTGAGCGGTGCTCCATCGGCATCGATGAAATTGGCCGATTGCCCGATCGCAAGTGACGACCGATTCATAGAAGGGAAACGATGATATACTCGATCGCGGTACGCTGTGGGGCGGTTGCCCTCATGTTGGTTCCTGTCGGCGCCAGCGCCAGGCAGACCGTCCAGCCATCGCCCCAGCGCGCCGGAGACGGTGCCGCATCGGGCGGTATCACGCTTCAGGCGTTCGTTCAGCGACATGATCGCAGTCTGATGGCCGATGACACCGATGGCGATGGCAAGGTCGATCGGACCGAGTTCCTGGCCGCGGCCAAGAGGGGTAAGGTGGATCCGGCGAGGCGGTTTGCAAAAATCGACCGCAACCGGGACGGCATGATCGACCAGGCGGAAATCGATGCCATGCTGACCGCGCGCTTCAAGCGGTTGGACACCAACGGCAACGGCATTCTCGAACCCGCTGAGCGCACGGCCGTGCATGCTAAGAGGACTCGCGGTGCCGGAGCAGGTGTGTAATCTCGGGCAGGCGATGGATACAGGATTGAACGCGGTTGGCGGATCGGGATCCCGACACGGCGCTGATCGAGCGCGTCGGCCGGGGCGATCCGGTCGCGATGCGAATGTTGGTGAACGCGAAGCTGCCGCGCGTCACGGGCCTTGCCGCCCGCCTGTTGCGCGATGCCGCAGATGCGGAGGATGTCGCGCAGGAGGCGTTCGTCCGCGTCTGGCGCAACGCCCGCAGCTGGCAACCGGGACGCGCACATTTCGACACGTGGCTGCACACGGTCGTCCTCAACCTTTGCCGCGACCGGCTACGGCGGCGGCGCGAAACGAGCGCCGACGCGGTCCCGGACACCCCCGATCCCGCACCGAGCGCGGAAGCCCGTTTGATCGAGGCGGAGCGTGGCAACGCTGTCGCCACTGCGATTTCAAAGTTGCCGGATCGCCAGCGCGAGGCGATCCTGCTTGTCCATTATCAGGACTTGTCCGGCGCCGAGGCGGCGTCGGCGCTGAAGATCAGCGTCGAAGCGCTGGAGTCGTTGCTGGCGCGCGGGCGGCGCACCTTGCGCGCGCGGCTTGGCCAGACGGAGGGTAAGGCATGACTGATCCGATGACCCTTGAGCGCTTCGAACAGCTCGCCGACGCCTATGGCGGTGCCGTGGCGCGCTGGCCGCGGTCCGTGCGCGATGCGGCGACGCGGATGGCGGTTGAACCTGCGGCGAGTGCAATCCTCGCCCGGGCTGCGACGCTCGACGAGTCGCTCGATGGATGGGCGGTGCCGGCGACATCCAGTACCCTGCGGAAGCGCATTCTGACCGACATGCCCGCGCCGTCACACCGCGTTGTGAAACGCGCGAAACTCTGGTGGTCCGGCATCGGCATCGCCGCCACGCTGGCCGGCGCGGCAGCGGGGACAGCCGCGGTGGCGATGGCGCCCTCCGTCGATGCCGGATCGGGGATTGCAACGTCGTTCGGCGACATCGGCGCAAGGGATAGCTGATCGATGGGCAAGCTTCGCATCGCACTCGCCGTGTCGGTCATCCTCAACCTGTTCCTAGCCGGTGCGCTGGTTGCGGGACTGGTATCGCTGCACAAGGGTGGCCGCATGATCAATGCCGGGTCGCTGCGCGTCGCCGGTGCGGAACTGCCGGTGGCGGAGCGCCGACAGTTCCGTAAAGCCCTGCGCGAGGCGCGGCGCTCGATGAGTCCGACGATTGCCGAAGCACGCAGGATGAAAGCGCAGGCTGCCGCCCTGCTCCGCCAGCCCACGATCGATCAGGCGGCGGTCAACGCCGCGCTGGACCGGGCACGGTCCGACGACACGGCCATTCGCGCAGCAGTCGAACGGCAGGCGGTCTCCTTTGCCGCGACGCTGCCGGCTTCGGATCGCGCGAAGCTTGCCGATGCGATGACGCGCCGCGCCGACAGGGCTCCGCCTGGCGCGCGATAGCCCGCGACGGAAACGCGGTCTGCATCCGTTCAAGGGATAGTGGATCACCGCGGAGGTACGATCAGTGCCCATTTCGTCTGCTTCCCTGTCGCCAGCCGCGATCGCGCTTAACCGCTTCGGGTTGGGCGCGCGGCCGGATGAGGCTGCTCCCGCCGACCCGCGGCGCTGGCTGACGGATCAGTTCGCCCGGTTCGATATTCGTCCCGCAGGATTTGCAGCGCTGGACAATGCCGGCACCCTGGTTCAGCAATACCGCGAAGAACAGATCGCCAACCGCCGCATGGCAAAGCAGAGCGCCCCGGCTCAGGATGGCGTCGCCGATGCCAAGGCCGGTCTAAAGGCCGGCCGCCAGGATTTCCGGCAGGACGTGCAGGCGCTCTACCGTGCCGCCATCCAGGCCCGCGTCGATAGCGCGCTCGCGACAGAAGCGCCGTTCGTCGAGCGCATGGTCCATTTCTGGTCGAACCATTTCTGCGTGTCGGTTGACAATGCCCCCGTGACCGCTTTTGCCGGCGCGTTCGAGCGCGATGCGATCCGGCCGCACGTGCTGGGCCGCTTTACCGACATGATGTTGGCCGCCGAGCAACATCCGGCGATGCTGATCTACCTCAATCAGGTTCAGTCGATCGGCCCGGACAGCCCGGCTGCAGAGCGCAATCCGGACCGGAAACGCGGCCTGAACGAGAACCTCGCGCGTGAGATCATGGAGCTGCACACGCTCGGCGTCCGCTCGGGATATACGCAGGCCGATGTGACGGAGTTTGCCCGTGCGCTGACCGGCTGGAGCGTCGATGGGCTCGGCGGCGGGCGGGCGGCGACCGGCAATCCCGACGCATTCGCGTTCCGCCCCGCCCAGCACGAGCCGGGCGCGCGAACCATCCTCGGCAAGCATTATGCACAGGACGGCGAAGAGCAGGCACGCGCGGCGTTGATAGACTTCGCACAGGCGCCAGCCACCGCGACCCACATCGTGACGAAACTCGCCCGCCACTTTGCCGGTGACGATCCGCCGCCTGCCCTGGTTGCCCGACTGGCCGACAGCTTCACCCGCAGCAACGGCGACCTGCCGACCGTTTACCGCACGCTCATCGCCTCGCCCGAGGCATGGGTGGGCACACCAACGAAGTTCAAGACGCCGTGGGAGTGGACGATCTCAGCACTGCGCGGCATCGGCCATCGGCAGATCGGCGGCATGCAGGTCGCGGCGATGGAGGTTCAGCTTGGCCAGCCGGTGTGGAAGCCGGGCGCACCAGCCGGCTGGGACGATATCGCGGCGAGCTGGTCCGGCTCCGACGCGTTGTTGCGCCGGGTCGAGATGGCGCAGCGACTGGCCGCGCCTCTTGGCGAGGGTGTCGATGCGCGTTTGACCGCGCCGAAGATCATGCCCGACGCGCTTGGCGCCGCGACCGCCGATCAGATCGCCCGCGCCGAAAGCCCAGCCAGCGCCGTCGCGCTGATGCTGGTCTCACCCGATTTTTTGAGGAGATGATCCGATGATCGCCCGCCGACGCTTCCTGTCCGCCGCGGCATTCGGGGGCAGCGCATTGTTTCTTGCTCCCGGGCTCGCGCTGGCCACCGTGCCGACCGAACGCCGCTTCGTCTTCATTATCCAGCGCGGTGCAGCGGATGGACTGGATGTCTTGCGACCGACCGGAGATCCGGCGTTCGCTGCTCTGCGAGAAGGCTTAATCGGCGATGCCGTGGGGACAAAACTCGATGCGATGTTCACGCTGCACCCGTCGCTGGTCGAGGTCGGCCGGATGTACGGACAAGGCCAGGCGCTGTTCGTCCACGCTGTCGCCTCGCCGTACCGCGATCGTTCGCACTTCGACGGGCAGAACGTGCTCGAGACCGGCGGCGCGCAGCCCTATGCCGTGCGCGACGGCTGGCTCAACCGACTCGTTGCTATGCTTCCGCGGCCGAGCGACGAAGCGATCGCCATCGCTGCAACGGTGCCGGCGGCCATGCGTGGGTCGGTCCAGGTTGCCTCCTTCGCACCCTCCGCGCTGCCGAATGCGGATGACGACCTGATGACCCGCGTAACTGCGCTGTACGATGCCGATCCGCAGCTTCACCCGATATGGCAGGCCGCACTGGCTACGAGCAGCCTTGCTGCCAATACGGCCGCCGGCAAGGACGCCGCCAGCCTCGGGCGACTGACCGCCGGCTTCCTAACCAAGCCCGATGGCCCGCGCATTGCCATGCTCGAGACGCTCGGCTGGGACACGCATAGTGCCCAGAAAGGCCGCCTCGCCAACCAGCTCAAGAACCTCGATGCAATGCTGGTGGCGCTGCGCGACGGGCTGGGGTCGGATTGGGCGTCGACGACCGTGCTCATCGCAACCGAGTTCGGGCGGACGGCGGCTGTAAACGGCACCGGCGGGACCGATCATGGCACAGGCTCGGTCGCGATGCTGGTGGGCGGCGCTGTGAAGGGCGGGCGCGTGATCTCGGACTGGCCGGGACTGGCGCCAGCAAAGCTTTACCAGGCACGTGACCTACGTCCGACCAGCGCGCTCGACGCGCTTATCGCTGGTACCGCCGCTGAAAGCCTTGCGCTTGATCCGGAGCGCGTGGCGCGCGGACTGTTTGCACAAGCGACCAGCAGCCAGCCAATGGTCGGCCTCATTAAGGCGTAGCCAAGGAAATTGACATGGCGAGCGCCGCGCTTGCGCAACGCTGGAATCCCGAGATCCATACCGATGACATGCGCGCGCAAACGGCGCACGTCGGCCGCCTCCAGCACCCGGGCTGGCTGAGGCATAATCGGTCTCCGATTTCGGGATTGCAGCGCGCTTTGCGGCTGCATCGTTATGATAACAGCAGCTTAGCAATCACAAGGTGAGGCTGTTACCGCCTTGCTGGCGGCCGCCCGCGCTAGCTTTTTCGGGCGAGTTCCAGCTATATACGCCAACTCGATATTTCCTCCGCCAACCGCTCGACCACATTGCCTAATGTTCTTGTTTTATTCTATCGTGGCTTCGTTCGGCGATGCGAGAAGGGAACTTGGCTGATGGAACACAATCTGCGGCTCCGAGCACCGGCGCATGTCATCTATGAGGAATGCTACGTCAGGGGCGAGCAGGTACCAATTGGGTTTGATGAGGCGGAACACTATGGGACCGCTCGTTACCGCCAAGCTATCGGGGCTGCGCAGCGTGCGCGCTGAATCTTTTCGCAACAGCCCCAGCCGCCGCTGCTACTCGATCTGCGATGACGCGCCGTGGGGTCGAAGGCCATGCAGTCCGCGCCTTGCGACGCTGGTCCCCAAATCACCCCGTTGCTCACGCCATCGCAACGGGAAAGAACTGGTTCCAGCCGTGGCTTGCTCAATTTGCGACGCCGTTAGTCCGGCTTGCGAAGACGACCGGTATCCCCGTCGCCCGCTTGATCGCGATCAATCTGGGTGACGTGGTTTCGCGCGCCGAGATCGACGCGTTGGCACGTGCTGGAGCGTTAGCGGCAGCGACCCGATCAGTTCGATGGGGGATACGTCACCGATCGTCGACTAGTTGACTGCCGTGTTAATCCGACAGCCGAGCGCAGGCGCGCTTGACCTTATCCTGCTTCGCTTGCACCGCCATTCCATCAAAGACGATCCACGCCGCGCAGCACGCCGGTTCCCTGTCCCACATTCGTGCAGAGGTCGAAGCACACAGCATGCGAATGCCCCGCCTATTCAACTTTGCGTCTCATGACATGGCAATCGATCTTGGGACGGTGAACACGGTGGTCTACGTGCGTGACAAAGGGATTGTGCTGAACGAACCGTCTGTCGTGGCGATTGAGACGGTGGGTGGCGTTGCCCGCGTTCGGGCGATCGGCAGCGACGCCAAGCTCATGATGGGCAAGACGCCAGACAATGTCCAAACCATCCGTCCGCTGCGTGGTGGGGTCATCGCCGACATCGATGTTGCCGAGCAGATGATCAAACACTTCATCGACAAGGCTCACGGAGGCCCCAGCCGCATCCCACGACGACCGCAGATCGCGATTTGCGTGCCATCCGGCTCAACCCCGGTCGAGCGCCGCGCCATTCGACAAGCCGCAACGAAGGCAGGTGCTTCCAAGGTCTGGTTGATCGAAGAACCGATGGCAGCAGCGATCGGCGCAGGGATGCCGGTCACAGAGCCAATCGGTGCTATGGTGGTGGATATCGGCGGCGGGACGACTGAAGTAGCCGTCCTGTCGCTGCGCGGGCTGGCATATAGCACCTCGGTCCGTGTCGGCGGGGACAAGCTGGATGAGGCGATTGCCTCCTATATCCGGCGCAAGCACAACCTGATGATCGGCGAAATGACCGCTGAGCGCATCAAGCTGACGATCGGCATCGCCAGGATGCCCGACGACGGCATCGGCAACGTTATGCGGGTAAAGGGCCGAGACCTGGTCAAAGGTGTGCCCAAGGAAATCGAGATCAACCAGGCCGAGATCGCTGAAGCGATCGCGGAACCGGTCAACCAGATCGTCGAGACAGTGCTGAACGCGCTCGAAAATACCGCACCCGAACTTGCCGCGGACATCGTCGACCAAGGCATTGTCATGACCGGCGGCGGCGCGTTGCTCAGTCACATCGACGAAGTGCTATCTCGCGCAAGCGGCTTGCCAGTGATTGTCGCCAATGACGCCCTCATCTGCGTCGCAATGGGTGCCGGCCGCGCGCTCGAAGACGCCAACTACAAAGGTGTGCTGATCGCAGCCTGAGAAAAATTACGCTCGGATGCGCCGGGATGCCTCGTGAGACCTTTAGATGTATGAACGTCCGGTGCTGGGCCGCTCTCTGCCTGTCGGGTTTGGAGTGCCGGATTCGACATAGCGGTCATTCGCCTGGAGCACTGCTGGGGCGATGATATCGACCAATCCGAAATGTCCGCGAGCCGCTAAGTGAACTTGGGACTGCTCCGAGACCAACTGTTCGCGAGCTATTGAGGCGCCGGCCGATGGAGCGGCCAAACTCGGCAGCTCCTTGCCACGATATCGACGCCGGAAAGGCGGACGTCTCGCGAACGGGGCTAGGGTTACGCGAGCGTTATTCTCTTATTGGGCGCCGATGGTTGATCCGCTTAGCAGCTGCTCCGTCTCCCAGGAGATCGCCTCGAACGACCTGCCCATAATAATCGCCCTTGCCATGAAATTGCGTTCGCGCCTCGGCCAGCTCGCCCGTCTGGCGGGGATCGCGCGGGCGATCATGGCTATCGACAAAGGCGGCGACGTCCCAGGCTTGCTGCGGCGTCAGTGTATAGCCTTGGCCGTAAGGCATGTTGGCTTCGATAAAGCCTGCCGCCGATGCCACGTTCGTCATTCCGGCTCCCCAATTGTACGAATGCTCGCCCCAGAGTGGTGGATAGGCATAACTGCCATCGGCGTTGGTCTGGCCTTGCCCGCTGGCGCCGTGGCAAGCCGCGCAGTGACTGGCGAAAACCTGCGCGCCGCGCACCGGATCGTAACCGAGCGGCGTCGTGGCGAGCTTGATATAGCCTGCGCCCTGCAGCGATTTCCCGGTTGGCGCGCCGGTCGCCAGCCACGCGAAATACATTTCCAGATCGCGGTAAACGTCGTCGCCGCGCGGCGGCGGCCCGCCCGAGGGCGAGGCGGGCGCATTCATCGAATAATTGAAACAATCGCGGATGCGGTCTTCCATGGTGTTGATCCGGTGGTTTTTGGCGCGATAGGCGGGATACCGACCCCACGCCGCCCACATCGGCGCTGCGTTCGCGCGCCGTCCCGCATCAAGGTGGCAGTTGGCGCAACCGAGGCCATTGCCGACATATTTTCCGGCATTGACGCGGGTCGCCGTGAAGATTTGCGCACCGCGCCTGATCGCATCGCCGCCCGGTCCCGCAGGGATGGCCGACTCGGAGGGAGGCGAAAACGCCTCGCTGGTCATCACGGTCACCGGCGGCGCTTGCTCCCGAGGGTAATCAACGCCCGCGCGGAAGGCGAGCGCGCCGATCGCCATTGCCGCGATCGCAGCGCCAAGCCCCAGGAGCAACAGCCGCGGACGGCTGACCGTCAGCGCCCGATCAGAGGGGCCGATGCCGCCCGGCACGCCGGTCGACGGCCCGCGCTCTTGATCCTGACCGTCATCATTCGGGGATATTGACGAAGGCATAGCCGTGCTCCTGCGCGCGATCGACCGCGACGATCCCGGCCGGCACGATCACCGCGCCTGGGATCAGGTTTGCCTTGAAGTCATCCTCAATCGACTTGGCGGACGCGCCGCTCATCTTGGCCATCATCGCAGCCATCCCCTGCGTCGCGACACCGCAAACGGCGAAGCGCGCGCCTTTGGCCGCCAGCGACGCCAGTGTCACCGGGGCGTCGGCGTCGCTCTTTTTTGTCGGCGGCGTCTTGGCGGGGGCGGCGGCCGAGGTCAGGAGCGGGTTGCCCTTCGCCGCCCGGATCGCATGCTCGCCTTCGAGCTTGAGCTTGTCGGCAAAGTCGGCGCCGTACTTGGCCCAGACGGCATCTTTGAACCCGAAGGGCGTCGACATATGTCGAAACACGATTATCACGCCCAGCGCTTGCGGATCGAGGCCGTAACCGGATTTGTTCGCGGCGTAATAAGTGTCGGCATAGAAGAGCGCGGACTCGGCCGCGCTCGCCGCCGTCGTGTCGAACATCAGGCGATGCCGCGTGCCGGGCTTGTCCATCCACGCATCTTGGGCCTCTGGAAAGGGCTGCCAGCGCGGTTGCGCATCCATGGCCTGCGCCCGCGCGGGCCTGCTGAGTGCTCCCGCCCCCGCCAGCAGCGCGCCGCCGCCAATGATCGCACGCCGATCAGCCAGCCGATCCGTCATCCGCTTATCCCCCGTTCGACGCCGCCGGTCGGGTTTAGCCGCGGCCGATTCAGGCTCGCTTGAAAAGCGACGAGATGCAACCGTTGGTGCGTCGATTTTCCATCACGAAAGCCATAGCCGGAGAGACCCGGCAACCGCGCCCAGCGCCAGCACGCTCCCCAGCCAGATCGCCGCCATCCAGCCGAGCCGTTTCCACAGGGGGGGCGGCGTTTCCATCAATGGTAGCCATGGCTGCCGACCTTGCCGCGGAACACCCAATAGGCCCAGCCGGTATAAGCCAGGATCATCGGTAGGATGATGACGACGCCGACTAGGCATCGTGGACAAAGCTTGACGTGAGACTCGGAGGTTGATTCAAGGCTGTCTTTTGGAGGCGGCGTTGGGCGAGCGGATCGGGGTATCGGAAGAAGAGTGGGCGCTGATTGGTCCTCTGCTGCCGCCCGAAAATGGTCGCGGCTGTCGGCCTGCCGGGTACAACCGCCCGTATTTCGAGGGCATGATGTGGATGGCGCGGACGGGCGCGCAGTGGCGGCATCTTCCTGACGAATGTGGCAAGTGGACCAGCGTGTTCCGGCGCTACCGGCGCTGGGTCGAGACCGGCGTGTTCGACGCCATGCTAAAGACGTTGGCCGAGATGGTGGAGCGCGATACCAGCGCCGACATGATCGACAGCACGGTGGTCCGGGCGCACCATTGCGCCGTCGGGCTAAAAAAGGGGATCAAGAGACCCAGGGGCTTGGCCGGTCGCGCGGCGGCTTCACCACCAAGCTCCACGCCCGCTGCGATGGCCAAGGTCGCCCGCTCGGCTTCGTTCTGACGCCGGGCCAGACACACGACGGGCAAGGCTTTGGTCCGTTGTTCCGGATGCTCGGCGACCGCATCGAGGCGCTGCTCGCCGACAAGGGCTATGACGCCGATGCGATCCGCGCAGAACTCGCCGCCGCCGGCGTCGAGGCGGTTATCCCCGCCAAAAGCAATCGCCGAATACCGATCCCGCATGACCGCGAGAAATACCGCTGGCGCAATCTTGTCGAGCGCCTGTTCAGCAAACTCAAGAACTGGCGGCGCGTCGCCACCCGCTACGACAAAACCAGAGAATCCTACCTCGGCTTCGTCGCACTCGCCTCAATCAAACTGTGGATACCTTTTGTCCACAATGCCTAGATTGGATCAGGCTGGAGCAGGCTATATTAAATCCCAATGTTCCTGAACTAACGCGGCGCCGCGCTGCGCCAACATTGGGAAATCTCAATCGAGTTGAAACATAAACGTCATCGTTTGGTCACGGGGGAGTCTTTTGCCCTGCTTAGCGCCTCGTTCAACTCGAACGGGGGCCGACATGACCGACTCGCTTTTCTCGCACCGCACGCTCGCGCTGGCCGCCGCCAGCTTTGTCGCCATCGGTATGACCAGCGCGCCGGCCCGGGCCAGCGACGGGTCTGTCACCGACCCGCAAGTCCAGCACGCCCCTGACAACGGCATCGCGGAGGGATCGGATATCGTCGTCACCGGCACCAAGGCGAACAAGATCGCTCCGGTCACGTCTTCGCTCGAGACAACCCAGCCGCAATCGATCATCTCGCGCTCGTTCATCGAGGATTCGCTGCCTGCTACGTCGACCTTCAGCGACATCGCGCTGATCGCGCCGAGCGTCTCGATCAAAGGCAACGGCAACGGCGTGGGCCTCAGCGAATCGAAGACTCAGATCCGCGGCTTTCAGGACGGCGAGTTCAACATCACCTATGACGGTGTTCCGTTCGGCGACACCAACGATCCGTCGCACCATTCGAACACATTCTTCCCTTCGAACACCGTCGAGACGCTGGTCGTCGATCGCGGCCCCGGCAACGCCAGCGAGCTTGGCCAGGCGACCTTCGGCGGTAACATCAACATGTTCTCGCGTGAGACGCGCGCCGATCCGAGCGCGGAGTACAAGGCGTCCTATGGCAGCTTCAACACCTGGCTGCTGCGCGGCGTGTTGCAGAGCGGCGCGATCAAGTCTCTGGGCGACAGCGAGTTCGTGCTCAGCGGACAGGCGGCATCGACCGACGGCCGGCTTAGCTATGAGAAATACAAGGCATGGAACGTCTTCGCCAAGGCGGTGGTGCCGATCGGCCCCGATGTGCGGCTAACGCTGCTAGGGACCTACAACGCCAACAGCTTCCACCAGCCCGACAATGACGGCGAGACGCTGGCGCAGGTGGCCAAGTTCGGCAAGAACTTCAGCCTCAACAACGATCCGACCACGCAGAATTATCGCGGTTATAATTACACGACGAAGACGACCGATTTCGAGATCGTCAAGCTGGACGCCAATCTGTCCGCCCACGCGACGTTCGAGAACACCGCTTACACCTACAGCTATGACAACGAAACGCTGAGCGGCGCCGATACCACGCTGTACGGCACCGTAAGCGACGCTGACCTCGCGGCGAGCAACGTCGTATCGCTCACGCCCAGCTACAAGCCGGGTGGACCGACCAGCTACGGCGTGCCGGGCTATACCAAGACCAACAAGTATCGCGTCGCGGGCGACATCGTGAAGACGCATTTCGATTTCGGTTTCGGCACGCTTACCGCCGGCGCCTGGCTCGAATATGCCGATACCTATCGCCAGCAGCGCGACGTCAACCTACTCACCGGCCAACCCAATTATATCGAGAAGGCGGTCAAGGACCCGATCACCGGCGCGACGCTCCCGACGCCGGCCAATATCCGCTTCGATCAGAATTCGAACACCAACCAGGCCGAGGAGTTCGTCGAGTTCGAATTGCGGCCGTTCCGCGGGCTCAAGATCACGCCCGGCTACAAGCACCTCGATTTCACCCGCCGGATCGATGCCGCCTACAACCAGACGACGCGCATCCCGCAGCGCGTGACGAGCAGCTATTCGGCCGACCTGCCGTTCCTCACCGCCAATTATGCTGTCGACGATCGCCTGTCGGTTTACGGCCAATTCGCCAAGGGCTTCCTCGCGCCGCCGCTCAAGGCGCTTTACGTACTCAATCCCAGCCTGTCGAACCTGGCGCCCGAAAAATCGACCAACTATCAGGGTGGCTTCGTTTATCACGGCCGGCACCTCAGCCTCGATGCCGATTATTATCACATCGACTTTTCGAACAAGTTCACTTCGGTCACCTCGCCGGTGCCGGGTGAGGGCAAGATTTTCATCAACGAAGGTGCCCTCACCTACAAGGGGTTCGAAGGGCAGATCACCTACGCCTTCGACAACGGCCTCGCGCTGTTCGCCAATGGCTCCCAGAACTACGCCAAGACGCAAAACCCCGGCGAGCCGCACACCCAGGTGCCGACCGCCCCATTCTGGACGGCGGCTGGCGGCGTGCTGTTCAAGCACGGGCCGATCCGCTTCTCGCTGATCGACAAGCTGCAGGGGCCGCAATATGCCGATAATGGCGAACCGGCGGCGTATCGCATCCCCACTTACAACACCGCGATTCTCTCGGCGCGCTACGATCTCGGCATCGCCGAACTGGGGCTCCAGGTCAGCGACCTGTTCGACTCACGCGCGGTGACCGACATCGCGGCCAACGGGCCGCCGTTTGATCAGTATTTCTATCAGCCCGGCCGCGCCGTCACCGCCGACGTCACCATTCACCTGTGATGAGGGAGTAACGGCCGTGCCGATGCGTCATGTCAGCCGGCGCGGCGCGATGCAGTTTCTCAGCGGCGCCGGGCTGGCGGCAATAGCGCCGCTCGATCGGTTATGGGCGCGCGGCGCTGCCGGCGACACATTGAACTTCCTCGCGGTCGGGGATTGGGGGCGTGAGGGACGCAATCATCAGCGCGACGTTGCCGTGCAGATGGGCCGCGCCGCCGATCGGCTCGGGGCGCAATTCGTCGTCTCCGTGGGCGACAATTTCTACGACGACGGCGTCGCCAGCATCGACGATCCTGCCTGGAGGAATTCGTTCGAGCAGGTTTATGACGCGCCGTCGCTGCAGGTGCCGTGGCAGGTCGCGCTGGGCAATCACGATTATCGCGGCAGCGTCCAGGCGCAGATCGATTATTCGGCGGTCAGCAAGCGGTGGCGGTTGCCGGCGCGCTGGTACGATTTCACCCAGACTGCGCCAGACGGCGCGACCGTCCATTTTTTCGTCATCGATACCTCGCCGATGATCAGGCATTACTACGATGACGGCGCGACGGTCGTGAAAGTCGGCGATCAGCGCGCCAACGTCCCCGTCCAACTGGCATGGCTCGATCGCGCGCTGGCCAGGTCGAGCGCCGACTGGAAAATCGTCATCGGCCACCATCCGGTCTACACCGGCAAGGCGAGCGAGCAGCAGGTGGCCGTCGGCAATGTCTCGGATGAGCATCGCCAGGGCGGCAATCCGGAATTGATCGCCGCGCTCGATCCGATCCTGCAGCGCCACGACGTCGCCTTGTATCTCAACGGCCACGATCACGACCTTCAGCACGTTCACCACGGCGACACGCATTACATTTGCACCGGCGCGGGCTCGCTAACCGAAGACCGCTGCTTTGCCGAAGAGAGCGATTTCTGCTCGTTCGAATCGGGGTTCGTCGCCTGTCGAGTGGATCGCCAAAACCTGAGCGTTGCCTACATCGATTATCGCGGCCGGCAGCTTGACGTAGTCGATCTCCAGCCATGGAATCGCTCAACCACCTGACGGAATACATTAAGAGGGCGCGATCACGGCTAGCGGCTCTTCGATCCGTTTCCCAGACTTGAGATCGCACCCGGACCGTCCGCTTTCGGGAAAAATCGCTGCCTCTCGGAAATACCGAGGTTAGGGCGCCTTCCTGACTGTCGGCTTCCAAACATTCGATTGGCAGCTTCTGTCAGAAGCAGACGTTCGCGATGAATGATCTCAACGACCGGCTCTGGGTCGACTGCAGCCGCAAGCGAATGCCGGGTCGTGGGACTTTGCTGCCATTCCTGCTGCACGCGGGGAGCGGCAGCTTTTAGCGAAAGCGGACGTTCGCGCGGTTGTCCGACCGGCTTAACGGGTGAGCGCGGCCACCCGCTGCCCCGCAGCGCCAACATCGACATTGCTGGTGAGTTCGATCGCCCGATCGATCAGGTCGGCCGAGAGCGCCGGCGACGTTACCACCGCCAGGAGGATGCAACTGGACGCATCTCTTCGTGTCCGAGCGGTGCGGTCGGCGTCCGCCTCAGCGCGCGTCAAAGCAGGAGATGCCCCGACGAAGCGTCGAGTCGCGTCTTCCAGCGCTGCGGTAGGTTCGAGCATGGACGCGTCAATGGTGCGTGAATCCTAACAATAGCTTACCGCGCTTGTGGCGCGAAAGGACTTTGATCGCGATGGAGGCCGATCCGAGGATCAGAAGTTGCTTGTCAAGCTGAACGAAAGCCGGGGGCTTTTGTCGCCGCTGTCGTAGCGGTCGGCATTGATCGGGAAGGCGGCTTCGAGTTCCAGATTTAGATGTTGCGCGAAATAAAGTCGTGCTCCCGCGCCTGCGGAATAAAGGTCACCGGTGCCGAAATCGGTTTCCAGATTGGCGACCTCTCCCGCGTCAGCGAAGGTATAGAGCTGCGCCCAACGAATGAACCCGGTTCGGCGATTGAGGAGACCGGCGCGGAGCTCTGCGGAGCCGAGCACACCGCGGTCGCCGGTCCGCTCGCTGAAATTATAGCCGCGCCCGTAATAAGGGCCACCGATCGTCAGTTGCTCGACCGCGGGGAGCGGATTGGTCGATAGCTGGCTCGTCGTCGTGAGGCGGGCGCTGAACGGACCGGCGATGTCTCCCTGCCAATCCGCCCATGCCCGCGCCGTCGTGAAGTCCGAACCGGCATCGTAGCGCGACGCGAGCGGATAATCGTGCGGCGTCGCACCCAGCGCCAGCAGACCCTGGGTAACGCCCGCGCCGGCACGAAGCCGTCCGCCGGCAAGCGGCGTGTAGCCGTTGAGCGAGGCGCCCACGGTGGTGATCCGGTCACGCCGCACCAGCGCGTGGTTCCACCATTCGTCCACGCTGATCCGGTCGCCTTCGGCCGTTAGCCACAGGCTGGTCGTGGCGCTGCGCACCAGCGGCTGCATCACGCTTACGCCGATGCTTTCGCTTTCCCCGCGCGGATCGTAATCGCGCCAGAGGCCACCCGAACGCGTCTGGCCGTAAGTGCCGTAGATCGCGAATTGCGTGCCTGAATTGGTGGGCTGAATGGCATATCGTCCGTAGAGCGCGGTCAATTCCTGCGGTTCGACTGGCGTCGCCAACCCTTGGAAGGTCACTTGGTCTCGGTCGGAAAACAGTCCGTTGAGATCGACGGTCAGCCGCCCGCGTTCTGGGCCCAGCGCGTCGAGACCACGATTATCGAAAGCGGCGCTGCCATCGATCCGAGCGTGGGTGACTGGAACGACCAACACGCCCTTGCCGGCTTCGGTCGTGTAGCGCACCTTGCCGATCGTCACGCCCGGCAGATCGCCCGCCAGCATCAATCGACGTTCGACCTCGTCGCGTTTCGGCGCGTGCCCGGTAAGGGGGTGGAGGGTCGCGGCCACGGCGTCGTTCGTAAAGCCCTCCAGCCGAATTTCGTCGAGGTGGCCTTCATCGAGCGCGATGCGGAGCACGCCTGCGGTCATCGTCTGCTGCGGGATCGAGCTGCGGGCGAACAGATAACCCTGCGCGCGGGCGATGCCCGACACCGCCGTCAACAGATCCTCGATGTCGCCCGCCGAAAGCTGATGGCCGA
Source organism: Sphingomonas koreensis (assembly GCA_006438735.1). Classification (GTDB taxonomy): domain Bacteria; phylum Pseudomonadota; class Alphaproteobacteria; order Sphingomonadales; family Sphingomonadaceae; genus Sphingomonas; species Sphingomonas koreensis_A. The sequence goes on from RCZF01000003.1 coordinate 394,105, forward strand.
TGAACGGCGCGATTGACGCCATCATCTGGTCAGCGGGTAGATCCTCGCCGCCCTCGACCCGGATGGCCCCAGCCATGATCCGCCTCGGCAAACCGGGTGTCGAAGCCGTCGGCGGCGGCGTCTCGATTGCTGTCGGCTCCCGCGCCGGTCCCGCCGGCGCCGGCTCCTTCACCGCTTTGGTGGCAATTCCCGGATCGATCCGAAGCGGTGAATTCTGGCTCTGACCATGCGCCGCCGAGGCGCTGGCAAGGCAGGCGACGATGAGCAGGAGGTTGTAACGGTATGTCATGATGACCGTCAGCTTAACCACGAGTGGTTGCTAAATCTTTTACGTCAACTCCTCATAATATCAGCGGCTTGATCTGGGTTAGGCTGGCGCCGCGGGCGCATAACAGGGAGAGGTTCGACATGCGCACATTGCGATTGGCGCTGCTCAGCGGAGCCTGTCTGGGAACGGCGGCGCACGCCGCCGCGCCGAGCTGGACCGTTTCGGAAGCGTCGGCCGGCGTGATCATCGTCCATTCGGGCATTTCGAAGGCCGCAGCCCGCGGCGGGCGTCTCGCGCCGGGCGACATTGTCTCGACCGGTCAGAACGCGCGTGCGGTGCTGGTCAACGGTGACCAATATGCTGTGGTGTCGCCGAACAGCCGCCTGGAGATCGCCGATCCCAAGCCGAGCGGCGGGCTGATGCAGTTCGTCGAGAAGATCGGCAACGCCGTGTTCAGCGTGAAGAAGGGCTCGGCGCCGCACTTCGGCGTCCAGACCCCTTATCTAGCGGCGGTCGTCAAGGGAACGACGTTCAGCGTGACGGTGGACGACAGCGGCGCCTCGGTCCAGGTGGTCGAAGGCGCGGTGGAGGTCGCGACGATCGACGGTGGCGCGCATCAGCTATTGCAGCCCGGCGCGATCGCCACGGTCGGCGCAGCCGATCTCGGCCGTCTGACCATCGAAGGCAAGCAGACTCAGGTGCTACGCTCGCCAACGGCGCCCGCGCCTACGCCACAAAAGGCTCCGGTCGCCAGCGCACCTGCGGTGCAGAGTACGGCACCGGCTTCGCCTTCGCTGGCGGTCATCGCTCAAGCCGCAACCGAATCGAGTTCGCAGGCATCAACACCCGCTTCGGCGCCGGTCGAACTTGCGGCTGCCGAGCCCGTAACCATTGACGCACCGATCGACGAGGCACCGAAATCCGTCGGGCAGATCAGCGACGGCTTGGTCGCCGGATCGACTGCGATGGAGGTCGCAGTAGCGGCTGCACCTTCGACGGCCGTCGATCTCGCGCCTCCTGCTGAAAGCGACGATGCCTCAACGACAGGACATGGAGGCTCCGGGCCTGCAGCAGGCGGCTCGAATAACAGTGGCCCCGGGGCGGGCAACCCCGGCAACCCGGGCGGTCCCGGCAATGGCGGACCTGGCGCAGGCGACCCGGGTAATCCTGGCGGTCCCGGCAACGGTGGTCCCGGCGCGGGCGATCCGGGCAACCCCGGCGGTCCCGGTGCGGGCAACCCTGGCAACCCGGGCGGTCCCGGTAATGGCGGACCTGGCGCAGGCGATCCGGGTAATCCGGGCGGTCCCGGTAACGGTGGTCCTGGCGCGGGCGGTCCCGGCAATGGCGGACCTGGCGCAGGCGATCCGGGTAATCCGGGCGGTCCCGGCAATGGCGGTCCCGGCGCAGGCGATCCGGGTAATCCAGGCGGACCCGGTAATGGCGGTCCCGGCGCAGGCGACCCAGGTAATCCGGGCGGTCCCGGCAATGGCGGTCCCGGCGCAGGCGATCCGGGTAATCCAGGCGGACCCGGTAATGGCGGTCCCGGCGCAGGCGACCCAGGTAATCCGGGTGGTCCCGGCAATGGCGGACCCGGCGCAGGCGACCCGGGCAATCCAGGCGGACCCGGTAACGGCGGACCTGGCGCAGGCGATCCGGGTAATCCGGGCGGTCCCGGTAATGGCGGACCTGGCGCAGGCGATCCGGGTAATCCAGGCGGACCCGGTAATGGCGGTCCCGGCGCAGGCGACCCAGGTAATCCGGGTGGTCCCGGCAATGGCGGACCTGGCGCAGGCGACCCGGGCAATCCAGGCGGACCCGGTAACGGCGGACCTGGCGCAGGCGATCCGGGTAATCCGGGCGGTCCCGGTAATGGCGGTCCCGGCAACGGCGGGCCCGGCAATTCCGGTGGGCCTGGGAATGGCGGCGGTCATGGATGACCATCGCACCCCAGTTCAAGCACACCGCCGCCCGTTCGCACGTGGAGCCTGATGCGCGCAATCTCTCACATCATCTCGTCGTGGCGCGAGGTGCGATCGCGGCTCTCCGCAGTCGTACTGCTGTTGGCTTGCTTCGTCGGCATCGGCGTCGCTGTCAGCGGAGCGGGGACGGGCATGGAGCGGTCGATCCACGCCGTTCGGGACGGTATTCGACAGCACGACGCGCGCGGCGGTTACGTATTGGTCGAGATCGACGCGCGCTCCCTTGAGAAGCTCGATCACTGGCCGTGGCCGCGCAGCCTCTATCCCAAGGCGATCACAATGCTGCAGCGCGCCGGCGCTAGCACAATCGCGTTCGATGTCGACTTTTCGTCGCGCAGCACGCCCCGACAGGACGGCGCGCTGGCCGCCGCGATCGATCGGGCAACCGTTCCGGTCGTGCTGTCGACCTTCCGGCAATATGGCTCGCTGACGGGCGGCGGCACGATCGAAAATTTGCCGATCCCGGCGCTCCGGCGCAACGCACAGCTTGCTGCGGTCAATATATCCGCGGATGGTGATGGGCTGGTCCGGCGCTACCTCTACGGCGTCGTCACCGGCGATCTGCCGAGACCGTCGATCGGCGCCCTGCTCGCGGGTTCGGCCGGTCGCGCGGGAGACAGCTTTGCCATCGACGGCGCGATCGACCCGACATCGATTCCCCGCATCAGCTTCGTCGATCTCGTCCGCGGGCGAGTGCCTCCCGGGTCGCTGCGCGGTAAAGCGGTGCTGATCGGCGCGACCGCGATCGAGCTTGGCGACCGCTACTCGGTGCCGCGTTACGGTGTCATTCCAGGGCCCATTATCCAGATCCTCGCTGCGGAAACCTTGAGCGACGGATCGAGCCCCGTCGATCGCGGACCGGTCCTGCCGCTGATCGCAGCTCTGCTGGTGCTTGGGATCTCGGCGCGTATTTCCGGCGTCTTCCGCGGCGCAACGATCGGTGGCGGCTTCGTCACCCTAGCTGCCGTTCCCCTGGCGCTTGAAACGGCGCATCTCGGCACCGTGGAGATCGTCCCCGCCCTCGCGGCGCTGGCGACCGGCACGGCCATTTTCGTCCGCATTTCGATCCTCGCCACATTGCGCAAAGCTCGACTGATCGACCCGGCCAGCGGGTTGCCAAATCGCCGCGGATTCCAGCGCCTGGCGCGCTCAACTCCGGTAGAATCGGTCATCGCCCTCAGGATCGCCAATTATAGCGACGCGGCCGCTCTGATCGGTCAGGAGCGCGCGGCCGAGATGATCCAGCGGGTCGTCGATCGTCTCGTCGTTGCAGGCGTCGATAACCTCTGTCGTTTGGAAGAGGGCATTCTGGCCTGGACGGGCGCGGACGGTTCCGACGAACGCCGGATCAGCCAGATCGAAGGCGTTGCCGCGCTGCTGCGACCGCCGGTGGAAGTGGGTGGTCGCCAAGTCGAGTTGCGCTGCCGGTTCGGCCTCGCCTGCGGTTCGGGCGTATCGCCGGACGTGCTTGCCGACCGTGCCATTCTCGCCGCCGACCACGCCATGGAACAGGGCACGCGCTGGGAAATGCACGACGAAGCGCTGGGCGAAGCGCAGGATTGGCGCCTCGCGCTGGCAGGGGAGCTCGATCAGGCTCTCGCCGCCGGCGACATCTGGGTCGCCTATCAGCCCAAGCTCGACATTGCGCGCGGTCGCATCGTCGCGGCCGAGGCGCTGGTGCGCTGGCGCCATCCGAAGCGCGGCGCGATCCCGCCCGACGCGTTCATTCCGGCCCTTGAGGCCAGCGGCCGGATTCTCGATCTTACGTTGTCCGTGCTGCGCCAGGCAGCGCGCGATGCAGCGACTTGGCGTCGCGCCGGGGCGACCATCAACGTTGCCGTAAACGTCTCGGCGCTGCTGACCGCCGACGAAGAGTTCCTTGCCGCCGTCGACGACCTGCTGGAGCGGGGCGTGGTGACACCGGACATGCTGACGCTGGAAGTGACCGAATCGGCGACGCTCGTCGACCCGGCGCGGGCAATCGTCGCGCTTGAGGGGATCGCCGCGCGCGGCATCAAACTCTCGATCGATGATTATGGCACCGGCCAGTCGACGCTCAGCTATCTCAAGCAGCTGCCCGCGCGCGAGATCAAGATCGACAAGAGTTTCGTCCTCGGCCTCGAAACCAACCGCAGCGACCAGGCGATGGTCCGATCGACGATCGAACTGGCGCACGAGCTCGGTTACTCGGTCGTGGCTGAAGGCATCGAGACCGAAGGCGTGCTCGATGTCCTCGCCGGCATGGGCTGCGATACCGGGCAAGGGTGGCATATCGGCAAGCCGTTGGCAGCCGACGACTTTTTCGGCACATATTGCTCGGTTCGAGTGGCTGCATGACCGCCGTGAGCGGCTTGAAAAGGCCCGGTGCGCGCATGCGGGTTGCCTCGTCGGGGCCCGTCGAAGCCACGACTGAACGCCGCAGCAATGTTGCACGCCGATACAAGGTATTCGGTCCGATTCCGATTCGCACCGAAAATGGGATTGCCATGGCACATATGCTCAATATTTCGACGACCGGTGCCAAGCTCTACATGGAACGACCGCCCAAGCCGGGAGACTCAGCGGCAATCTTGATCGGTGAAGCATGGTTCGAAGTGACCGTCAGGTGGCTGACGGAGTCGAGCTTCGGTGTATCGTTCGACGCCGAATTGACGAACGACGCCGTCCAGAAATTGCTTTCGTAGGAACGCAACCGTTGCGTTAGGTAACTACCACTCCGAGGTTGTTTGGAGGTGCTCGACGGCACAACGGCTATCCAGAAGTTGGAGAACGGTTTCAGGAGTCGAGGCTGGACGCTGGAACGTCTAGGTTAGGGCGCGTTAATGGCTGGCTCTTTATTCGTTATGGACTAGCGAAGGGCGGGTTCCGTTAGGAGCAGCCATGCCATGAGTGGCGGGCGAACGACCAGAATTGGTCGGGATCTGCCGGACGATCGTGGGACATTCCGGTCTATCGAGCCAGCCGCCTTGGACGGCGGCTTTGGCCAGGAACGGTCATCCCGAACGACGTCACTGAAGCCCGTGCACGCTAAAAATTGGCGTGCCGAACCCGGCCAATCCTTAGGGAAAGGCATAGTCAAGATTGGCCTGCACTGGTGTCACAACCGTTCGGTTGTGAAACTTTAATCATGTCGTGGCGCGGTGCTCCTCGCGAGCGGCTGCCCAGACCTCTTTCGCCGCGTCCATGTTCATCAGGGCAATGGCGAGCCCGACGATCAGGTCCGGCCAGGCAGAGCGCCATAGCGCGGCCGTCACCAGCCCGGCCGCGATAATCGCGACGTTTGCCAGAGAGTCGTTGCGCGCCGACAGGAATGCCGCTCGCGTCAGGCTCCCGCCATGTTGGCGGTAGCGGGCGAGCATGACAGCGCAGGTTAGATTGACCGCGAGCGCACCCAGGCCGGCGAGTGTCAGGGGAACCGGATCGGGCGCGACGGGCACGTTGAACTTCGACCAGGCCGTCCATAGCGTCGCGATGCCGGGCACCAGCAGGATCACCGCGAGCGCCATGCCCAGCTTCGCGCGGGAGCGCACCGCCCATCCCAGCCCGACGAGGATGAGCAGATTAACCGACGTATCTTCCAAAAAATCGACGCTGTCGGCGAACAGTGATACCGACCCGATCGTGAGCGCGACGACGAACTCGACCCCGAAATAGCTGAGGTTGAGCAGCGCAACGATACGGACCACGCGGCGAAGCCCGCTGTCGCTTAGATCGTTGCCGACGTGACCCATACTCGTTTCTTTCCAATCCTACGGCGCGAAAACGCGCGCCGGTTCGAGCCGCAGCACCGGACGCATACTCAGCAGCGCGGCCCCGAGGCAGGCGAGCGCGTTGAGCAGCGCGCACCCGGCAAGCGCCCACCACATCATGCGATAGGGTAGCCCGGCCGAGGCCGCGACCAGCCCGCCAATGGCGCACAGGCCGACCCCGATGCCGGTTCCAATCAGCCCGGCCGTGGCGGCTTGTGCGAGCACCATGCGGCGCAGCGTCGCGGGCGGCGCGCCCAGCGCCGTCAGCATCGCATATTGGCGCAGGTGTTCGGCGGTGAAGATATATAGCATGACTGCGGTGAACCCGAACCCGATCGCGACCGCGATCGTCAGCATGGTCGCGATGTCGCCCACGTCTTCGGAGGTGGCGAGGAACCAGCGCACGGTCGCGGCCTCGAAATCGTCGCGGGCGTAGGCTGAGTAGCCGGTGCGGCGCTCAATCGCGACCGCCAGCGCCTTGGGGTCGACGCCCGCTCCGGCGCGGACGATGACGAACGAGGTTCGCAACCGTTCGATCGGCAGCACGCGCGCGGCGTTGGACCAGCTCATATAGAGCAGTGGTCGCGGCGGAAACCGGGGCAAACCCTTCGCCACCCCCGTCACCGCCACGCGGTGATCGGCGATCAGCAGCTCGTCGCCGGGGGCAAGCGTCCGCAGCGGTCCGGCACCGGAACGATCGTGCGTCATCAGCTTGTCGGCATCGGAGCCGCCCGCGTCGATGATCGCCGCATCCGGCCCGCGCAACAACGGCGCGCCCGGCGCGTCGCCGACTTTGGGTGTGCCCGCGAGCGTGGCATCGTCAAGCCCGATCACGTCGATCGGTTGTAGCCGCCCATCGGGGAACCGCGCATCGGCCGTGCCGAGCGCAAGCACATTGGCATCGGCGACGCCCGCGACCGACCGCACCCGGTCGCGCGCCGAGGCGGTGAGGTTGGCGAACTGATCCGGCGACGCGGTAGTGCGATCCATCACCCACACATCGCCGGGCTGTTCGGCAACCAGCGCGAAGCTGCGCGTCATAAATCCCGCGAAATAGCTGGCAGCGAAGCAGGACAGGAACGAGGCAAACGCGATTCCCGCGACCAACCCGGCGAACTTGCCCACGTCGCCGACCAGCATCTTATAAGCGACCCGGATCATGGGTGGTGTTTGATCGGTTCCGGCGCGTCGAGCACCACGTCGACCTGTTGGCCGATATAGACGGGCAGCGCCTTGGGATCGAAGCTGTAGATGAGTTGCAGGACGCGGGTGTCGGTGCGTTCGGCCGCAGCACCGGTCAGGCTCGTTTTCGGTTGTACGTAAGGCTCGATCCGCACGAACCGCAGCGGCGCGTGGAGCTGGTGATTGCCTTGCACGAAGGCTTCGCCGGGAACCCGGCCCCGCACCCGCCAAGCGTCATGTTCGTCAACATCGACCCGGACGTAGAGCCGATCGTCACCGCCCAGCAGCAGCACGGGTTGCGCCGCGGCCGTCGCTTCCGCGACTTCGCCGGGACGCACGTTGATCTTGAGCACCGCGCCCGCGACCGGCGCGCGCACCGTTCGGCGCGCCACTTCGGCGTCCAGTTCATGGAGCTGCGCCCGCGCGGCCGTCACATTGGCTTGCGCGACCGCCAGGTCCGATTGTCGCTGGACCAGATCGTTGCGCGTGACGAAGCCCGCCATGCGCGGGTCGGAGACGGCATCGAGCTTGCGTTGCACGGCGGGAAGCCCGGCCCCCGCCTGTCCGATCGCGGCGACGAGCGCACCGCGCCGATTGAGCAGATCGCGCGCGTCGATCCGAAACAGCGGGGCGCCCTTGGCCACCTGCTGTCCCCAGGTCACGTCCATGCGGTCAACCAACCCCGTCACCGGCGTCCCGACCGCGATAGTGCCCGTGCTCGCCTCGACAATGCCACTTCCCGCCACCCGGCCGTTATCGGTGACGGGCGAACTGGCGATCGGAGCGGCCGAGGAGGGAGCGGCGCGATCGTGGACGACCATTGCCCCGGCCGCGATCGTTCCCGCGAGCGCCAAGCCCGCCATGATGCGAAACGGCCAGTTCACGCCGCCACCCGCCCATCATCGGCGACGATCCGGCCATCCTCCATGCGGACGATGCGATCGGCGAACGGCGCGATCCGGGGATCGTGCGTCACCACCAGCAGCGCCGCGCCGAGCGAGCGGACACGGGCGGTAAGCACGCCCATCACCTGTTGCCCGGCGTCGTGGTCGAGCGCACTGGTCGGTTCGTCGCAGAGCAGAACGGCGGGCTTGTGGACGATCGCGCGCGCGACCGCAACGCGCTGTTGCTGTCCGCCGCTAAGCTGGCGGGGAAGGTGATCGAGACGGTCCCCCAGCCCGACCGCTGCCAGGGCTTCACCGGCAGCGGCTTCCGCATCGCGCCGCGCTTTGCCCGCCAGTAGCAGCGGCACGCTGACATTCTCGCGCGCGGTGAGCGCCGGGAGCAAATTGAACGCCTGGAACACGAACCCGAGCTTCGCCGCGCGCAGCGCCGCCCGAACCTTGCGTGCCATCCCGCCCGTGTCCGTTCCAGCGATGAGGCAGGTTCCGGCATCAGGATCGAGCAGCGAGGCGATGATCGAGAGCAGCGTGGTCTTGCCGCAGCCGGACGGCCCCATCAGCATTAAGACTTCGCCGCGCGCCACGTCGAGATCGACACCGCGCAGCGCCGCCACGCGGGCTTCGCCCTGCCCATAGCTTTTGGTGAGGGCGCGACAGGAGACGGCGAGCGGCCCGGCGCTGGCGTCAGACACCTTCGCCCTGCACCTCGAATACCCGTTCGGCATAGCGCGCGAGCGCCGCCTCGCAGTCCCGCAGCCGATCGGCCGCGGTGAGTCCGAGCGGAGCGTCATAGAAATCGAGCTTCCTGATTTTCTCGATCCAGCCTTGCAGCTTGCGGAGGTCCGCATCCTCCTCCTCCAGCTCTGCATAGGTGAACTTCTCCTTGGCGAACTCCTTGGCAATCTCCGCCTCGAATCCGTCGCACCTACCGATGAACTCGCGATACTGGTCATCGCGATCGGCGCGGAACCGATCGAGGACCTTGGCTTCCTGGGCCGCATCGAACGCAAAGGTTTCGAGCAGCACCGCTTCCCCGCCCATTTCGGTTGCGTCGTTTTCGAGCATCTTGAGCCGACGGACATGATCGTCGGTCTTGGGGAGCAGGCAGACGCCGCCTTGCAGATAAACAGCCCCCATGCCCTTGAGCCGACGCCAGACTCCGACCCGTCCGGCTGCGGGTTCAGCGGGCACCTTGTAGGTGAACAGCAACCATTGGATTTGCATGGCGCAGTTATGATGTAACGACGGTTACATTACAAGCCGAGTCGCCGAACTTGATATATGTGCCAAAACCGGTCGATTGTGACACGCTGTTGGGAGCGCGGTCCTCCGCGCATTCGTAGGTGTCAAAACCGCGTACCAGAATCAGCAGCTTTAAGGATTCATAGCGACGACTGAGTTCGGCGAGCGCCGTCCGATAGCTTTACCAGGTTCGGGCGACTGCTCTTGTCCTTCCTGACGTTCGCGACATCGACAGTGAATGTCGTCGTTTGGTCGGCAGATAGCTCCGCGCATTCCTGCACGTGCCACCCCGAAGCGTTCTTCAAACGGCCAATCTGGCCATTGGATAATAGCCATGGAGATTCTTGAGACCGAACCCACCGCTACTAAGCGCCCGGCCTGGAATGCCGGAAGAACCGTAGGCGCGAAGCGCGCTTTGAAGCCGAAGCAAATTTGGGAAATCCGATTCTACCTCAATCAGCACCGTCGCTTGCGAGATCGGGCGCTGTTCGATCTCGCGATCGACAGCAAGCTCCGGGGTTGTGATCTGGTGCAGATAAGGATCGGCAACCTTGTCAGTGGCGGGCAAATCCGAACGCGGGCAATCGTGATGCAGCAGAAAACAGGACGCCCCGTCCAGTTCGAGCTGCTCCCAGATGCTCGAACCAGCCTGCTGGTATGGCTCGAGCGGCGGGGAGGAACTGTCGAGGATTACGTCTTCCCCAGCCGCGTCGATCATAATGGGCATCTTAGCACCCGCCAGTATGCGCGGCTGGTCGACGAATGGGTGACAGGCGTAGGTCTGATGAGAAGCGATTATGGCACGCATTCACTTCGCCGGACGAAGGCATCGATCATCTACAGGGCGACCGGCAACCTTCGCGCCGTCCAAATCCTTCTCGGCCATAGCAAGATCGAGAACACGGTGCGCTATCTCGGGATCGACGTCGAAGACGCACTTACCCTTGCCGAGAATACCGAAATTTGAACTGTTGGCTCCTCGCCTCCACCGAGGAGCCACTTCACCAGGCTCTTTTGACTTTGCTGACATTCCGGCTGCATACGGTGGGGGGGGGGCTCCTAGCGAGAGCGGACGTTCGCGTATTTGTGTGGGCGGCTCGACGTATGAGCGGCGCAAATGAGTGGGCAGGCGGCGTTACCGCAGTTCCGATCGGCTCGAGCTTTCCATTGGGCCGGAAATGGCGTAAATCTTATCAGACGTGTTCCAGCGGCGGCGAGAAGCGGCCCGCAAAACGCTGACGGATCGGCGTGCAGAAGATGGGTGGCCTGACATCGAGAATTCTCCGCTTGCGAGGGCAGCCATATCAGACGCGACTGCCGTACGAGCCGAACAGGCCGCGCGCCTGAGCAAGGTCGAGCCTTACGGAAAACCTCGCAAGGTGTGGGTGGACGATGGCCATGTCTTTGTTGAAGGTCATGACGGCGTGACTGTCAGCATGACCCCTGAGGTGGCTATCGAGCTGAGTCGTCTCATCGGCAACGCTGGCGCCGAGTCGCTCGTGCACAAGGTAATGGATGAGACTAACGACAGTGATGGGCGCAGCCCTTAGCTTCGAACAACCGCGCGGCCTGGGGGGCGCCGTCCGATTGCTCGGGTAAAAAATCACCGCGATAGGCCGTGTTGTTAAGCTTTGACGCGCAATAGGGCCCATGTTGCAAATCGCACGATCTTGACCAACACGATCGAACTGTCGCCGACGCTCCAAGCCGACTTGCAGACCGAGCAGTTCCGCATTCTTCGTGCGCAGGTGCCTATTCTTTATGCGGTGCTGGCGATCAACACCGCCATCTTGTCCTTTTCGATTTTCGGTTCTGTTCCCGCGACCCTGTCGCTGATCGTCCCGGGCGTATTCGCTGGCTTGATCGCGCTACGTGCTACGGTCTGGCTGACCCGGCAACGATCCCACCCGTCGGATGCCCGTGTGGCTCGGTTTCTCACCAACACGACTATTATCGCTGCCGTTGTCAGTCTGGGACTGGGGTTATGGGGCGTTCTGCTCCTTCACGCCGGTGTCGCCGACAAGCCATTCGTGCCGTTATTTATCGCGTTCGGCGCGATCGCTTGCGCCTACTGCCTGGCCAGTTTGCCGCGCGCAGCGTTCGCCACAATTTCCTTAGCCACCGCTCCGGTTATCGTGTCGCTCCTGCTGTCGGGCGACCGCCTGCAGGAGGCGGCGGGTTTGAACTTGCTACTGATCTTCCTGCTAATCTTGAGGCTCATAAGGCATCAATACCGCTATCTGGTCGAAAGTGTCGTCAGCCATTCCGACGTGAAGTCGCTGGCCTATACCGACTGGTTGACGGGACTACCGAACAGGCGCGCGTTCATCGAATGCCTTGGGCGGTTTTCCGAGCCTGCCAGCGACGGGCCTACGCTAATCGCCGTAGCGATGATTGATCTGGATGGCTTCAAGGCGATCAATGATACCTATGGGCACGACACCGGCGACGCCGTACTCATACAGGCTGCGGAACGGATTCAGACCGCCTGTCCCAACAACTTAATGATTGCGCGGTTGGGCGGAGATGAGTTCGCGGTTCTGATGAACGCGCGAGATCTGTCGCAGGGAACCATTGGCGGCGAAGCAATTGTCGCCGAGATCAGCAAGCCGTTTCTCGTCGGCGATTTGCACATCCGCCTTGCCGCCTCGATTGGCCTCGCCCAGCGCACGGGGTCCGGCGACTCTCCGGCCGCGCTGATGTCACAAGCCGACATGGCTTTGTATGAGGTTAAGCATGCGTCCGGCAACTGCGTTAGAGACTTCGCGCCGGAGATGGCATGTCGGCTGCATCGCCGAATCTCGGTCGAGCAAGCCTTGCGGGAAACCGATCCTCCGCCAGACATCACGGTGGTGTATCAGCCGATATTCGACGCTCGGTCGATGCGGTTGACCACATTCGAGGCGCTTGCGAGGTGGCAGCACCCCACGCTTGGGACGATCGATCCTCTAGAGTTTATCGAAGTGGCGGAGCGAACCGGTACGATCGGCGCGCTGTCGGAACAGATATTTGCAGCGGCGATCAACCAGGCCTCACGCTGGCCGGCGACTACCTGCCTGTCCATCAACCTGAGCGCCGTCGAACTTTCACAGCCAAGTACGCCGCTTAAGATCATGGCGATTTGCGATGCCTATGGCTTCGATCCGCGGCGCCTCGAGGTCGAAGTAACGGAAACCGCGGTACTCGCCGACTTTGAGATCGCGCGGCAGCAACTCGACCTGCTTCGACAAACCGGCATCAAGGTGGTGCTCGACGATTTCGGCGCTGGCTTCGCGTCGATTACGTATCTTAAAGAGATCAGCTTTGATCGCTTGAAGATCGACGGCGAGTTGATCACCGAAATCATCACCTCTGAAAAGGCGCGGCGTCTCGTTCAGGGCATTCTGCAGCTTTGTTCCGCCGTCGGTGTGCCTGCCACAGCCGAGAAAGTTGAGTGCGAGCGGCAGCGCGCTGTCTTGGAGGGTCTTGGTTGCGACCGACTGCAAGGTTATTTGTTGAGCCGCCCGCTCGACGCGGCTGCTGCTGAACATTTCGCCAGGGCTTCTTTAGGCGGCGGCCTCAGATCAGTGGGATGAGCCAAATGCGCGGGCGCAATAGGGTGACCAACGTTCGCGCAGCTGTTAGGCCCCCGCTTGCTGCCAACCGGAACCAGAGGCCCGTCCCCCGCCCCCGCCTTCCGATAAACGGCTCGCCACGGTTCGAACCGTTGTACGGCGAGTTTGCGCCCGACCTTATCAGATCTGTGCGTGGGCGGCTAGAAATAGGGTTCGAAGTGCAGTCCGATTGGATAGTTGAGGTAAGTTCTGGAGGGAAAATATGTCCCGTCGGCGCCTTGGTCAGGAAGCGTTTGGATTTGCTCTTCAGCGACGACAGCGTTGCGCTGGGCTTTACCCTGTCGACGCGACGGTGATCGGATCAGCGAGCCAGCGAGATGATGAAGCGGCCTGTTCGGGTCACGGGACGCGTAGGCTCAGGCTGTCACCTCTTCGAGCGTAAGCAGCGCCAGAAAGCCGACGAAGAACATTGCGCTGATCAGCGGCGAGTCCGGTTTCGTGTGCGCCTCAACGAGCAGCTCCTCGGTGACGAGATAGAGCAACGCGATCAGGCCAAAGCTCAGGAAGCCTGTGACCCACACAGCTGGAAGGGCGGCGACCGGGAGGGCGATCAGCGTGCCGAGGGGCATTAGCAGAGCGAGTGCCACCGTCATGACGACAATCCGCACCTTCGACCGGATCGTCTGACCCAGCTCCTCGCTGACAGTCACGCCGAGGAACAGCACCTCTAGAGTGAGTGCGATGGTCAGCAGCAGACCGGCGCGGGCACCCGCAGCGAAGGCGAGCCCCAGGACCAGGCCATCGATCAGCAGATCGGTCCCCATCGCGCCGATCATCGCGAGCGGACCGTGGAAACGTTCCTCGGCCGACTTCAGCCCCAGCATCACCAGCATGCCCAGCGCGCCGCCGACCAGTGTCGCGATGGCGGATCCCGAGTGCATCACGTCGGGTAGAATCTCGGTGGCGGCCGCCGCGAAGACGACGCCGGCAGCAAGGTGCTGGATGGCGCTCGTCATCGCTGGTCCCGGCCGCCGGATGGCGGTCGCGATCGCTCCTAGCAGGACGGCGAGCACCGGGATCAGGGTGTAATAGAATGCGGTCATCTCGTTTCCCGTCAGCAGTTTAGCTTATCTGTGGCCCCGGTAGCGAGCATTACATCAACTGTCCGACGGAACCTGCTCGGTGAGATGCAGCCACACGCCCAACGCCATAAGGGCACCCGCTCCGACCGTGATGGCACCCCAGGAATCATGGAGCAGCAGAATGCTGAGCAGCGCGCCGAGGAACGGTGCCGTCGAGAAATATGCGCCGGAACGAGCGGCGCCGACTTCGCGCAGCGCCAGCACGAACAACACCAGGCTGATGCCGTAGCCGAGCAGGCCGATCAGCGCGGAGACCGCGGCGTTTCCTAGCGAGGGTAGCGCGGCCCCGGCGACGAACGCGAGGCTCACGTTGACGACGCCGGCGACCAGACCCTTAACAGAAGCGAGGGCCGGCGCATCGGCCTCGGCGATCCGCGAGGTGCAGTTGTTGTCGATCGCCCAGCACAGGCAGGCGCCGACCACCGCCAGCGCGCCGCCAAGCGCAGCACGGCCGTTGCCGCCGTGCGGCGCGAGGAGCAAGGCCCCTGCGACGATCGCGACCATCCCGATCCCGACCCGGCCGTTGAACGGCTCTCGGAAGACGATCCAGGCGATCAACGCGGTGAACACGCCTTCTAGCGTCAGCAGCAGCGACGCCGCGGAGCCAGTCACGCTGGTGAGCCCAAGCATCAGCAGGGCCGGACCGCCTACGCCGCCGAACAGGACGGCCGTCGCAAGCCAAGGCATGTCGCTCCGCGAGAAGGGCAGTCGCACGTGGCCGCTCGCGAAGCGGAACAGCGTGAGGCCGATGCCAGAACCAAGATAGAGCAATCCGGCCAGCATCAGGGGCCGCACGTCTCCGACGACAACCTTGGCCGCCGGCGTGGATGCGCCGAACAACGCTGCTGCCGCTATCGCGAACAGGCCGCCGCGGCGAATGTCGCCGAGTCTGAAGGGCCTCACAGATACTTCGCCAGCTGCGAAAGCCTCATGAGTTCAGCCCGCGCCTCTTCCGACAGCGGTCCGACCGCGGCTTCGAGATGATGCTCGATATGATCCGTCACCAGAAGCGTCTTGGCGGCCTCGAGCGCGCTGATCACCGCCTGCATTTGCTGTGCAGTCTCCAGCCCTTCACGTCCCTCCTCCACCATCGAGATGATGGTCGCGAGATGGCCGTGGGCGCGCCGGAGGCGATTTAATATCTTCGGATCATTGGCATGCGACATATGCCATCGCTTATCCTCCCCCGGGGGATAATACCACTGTGTTGCCAGCGCAGCGGTCGCGGACGCCGTTTCGCAGACGAACCGGGGTGAGTCAGCCTGCCCTCGGTCGGTCAGGCGAGGAGGCGCAAACTCTCGGCCATGCGCGCCCGCACTACCGAACTGGTCGGCTCGTCGCCCCAACGCGCGTCGGCGATGGCGACGTCGGCGCCGGTGTTCGGACGTGAACTCCGCCGTTGGCTTGGGCGTTGCTCTCCAGCAGCTCGTCAATTCATTGCGACCTGGCGGGAGGCTTCGCCGATGTCAGCTTTCGGTCACGATCAAGCGCTGTCGAGCGGCTGCGTGTGGGACCCCCTTCCTGCCGGTCCGCTTCGGAGCATTCCATCGGCAGCTTCTATCACGAGCAGACGTTCGCGGCAGCTGAATTGATCGACCGGGTCTGGTCGACATCTGCCGACGGCTCATGGGACATTCCCGACGTTCGCACGCGACATTCCGAACGGCAGCTCGTGCCAGAAGCCGACGTTGCAGGTTCGCCCGACCGGCAGCTCAGACGGACAGAACTTGGGCCGCTTGCAGACTGGCCGGTTCTAGGCGGCTGACCGTGGAAACCGGACAATCGTTCAGCTGGCCCGCCGAGCCGCTAAGACCCACAAACTGCCACTGTAGCGCACATTCCCGCGATGTGAGCGCGAGCGCATCAGCTAGCTGCTCCGGGGTGAGCGGCATCTTGAACTGACCGTCGCTTGCTAGCATGATGGTCCGCGAGAAGAGCGACAGCGTCTTGGGCGAAAATCAGTGCGGTGCTGACTGTGCGGATCAACGATTGGGATTTACACATCCGGGAAATAGCCGCTGCCTTCGACGAGCCGCGCAAAACGTGCAATTCCATGGTAATTGCAGATGAAATGCGCCCGGTGTCCGTGCTTAACGTTCTGTGGCTGCTGTCGGCCGACGATTTAGAAGGCTGAACACTATCTGAGCGGGGATTGGGACGAGGAAGGTTTGGGTTTGTAGCCGATAGCATCGGCCATGAAAAAAGCGCGCTCCCGCACGTCCTCTCTAACATGTGGTCTGCCGTTGATCACCCGCGACGCCGTTTTGATTGAAACGTTCGCCGCTAAAGCTACGTCGGACAACTTCACCATATAACACCTCCATCCAATCCCGTGGATAGACAGGCCCACCATAAGATAGGCAACCGTCATTCGATAACCGCGTCTCGCTGCCGGTGTGAAAGGAACCACCGCGTCCATAGCCGCCATTCCTTTCCAACACGGCACGCGATCCGGGCAGCGTCAAAAGTAATTTCAGCGCAAAACACAGCGCTTAGGGGTGTTTTGCGTTCAACAGTATCAATTGAGGCGGATTATTCCGACGCCGTTCTCGACCGTGATTTTCGTTCCGAACGGCTTTGAATATTCGATGATTTCGTCGAGTATCTTCTGAGCGACCGTCGGCGTCGGCGTGCGAGGGATACCGACCTGGGATCCCGGACGTGGTGTCTGGCCGAGATCAACGGGATAGATTCGTACCTCACTCAACTTGCCATTGTCGTAATGGCTCTCCGCGAGAAACGATTCTAGATTCGGCTTCAATTGCCAGAAACCTTGAGTCTCGTGCTCGCCTACGATCGCATTGGGGTCGTTGGCGACTGCCGGTCCCTTGCCATCCTCATCGCCTGGGCCACGCGTATTGGGCTGCTCGGCAAAGGGCGTGCCATCAGGTTTGCGGAGCACGCCCTTGCTCTTGGGCATGATCGCGGACTGGAAGATAAAGTTCGACGTTCCGTAAAAGATCGGCCTTCCTTTATAGATTTCGATACCCTTGATCGTGTGGACACCCTGCGCGACAAACATGTCGACGCCTTGGTCAATTGCATCGTGCGCAAACTTTATCTCGAAATTGGCTGGAAAATGATCGTAGGAATAGTGTTGGAAATCGTACCGATTTTGATGCCAGTGGATATTGAGCATGACCATGTCGGACGCCTGTTTCGCGGTCCGTATCTGCGTAAGAATCTGCTTCAGGTCGTCCGGATTCATGTCGAAACTGTGCTCGCCAGCGTGGTCCATCACTCGAAACTGTGTTCCGAATGCATGCAGGTCGCCGCTACCCCGATCCTGAGCGATCTCGCGCAGCACAGCCATTTGAGGCGCGGTGACACCGTGAAAGAGCGTTACATGCAGGGAGTTCTTGATGCCGTCGTCAGGCCCCGGCTTGCGTTCACGATAATAAGCTTCCGCGCCTGACGCCGTGCCGGCGGCGGCGTTAGAGTTTGTCAGGCGGAAGGTGAGGCCGAACAGATCGACCGTTCCGGCCTCGTCCGCAGCCGGCATATCAACAGGCACTTCGACCTCGTCGCGCCGTGCAATGATCGACTGCTTTATAGCCGCGACTTGGGCAAGTTGCGCCGCCGTCACCGGCACGATCGCGCCGCCCGAACAGCAGGCATCCACGCCGCCGTCCGCCGAAACACCGATTACGCCAACCAGCCCTTCTGGTGTTGCGACGAACCGCGGCATGCGCGCTTCTTCCAACGTATGTGCCACGCCGACATGCTTGATCCCGACGCGCTCGACCTGACGAAAATCCTCCCAGATCTGCGGCGCATCATCCCTCTTGTTGTTCGCCCTGCTGACAATGTCGATCCCCATATCGGCCCAGTCATCGGCGACCTCCTTGGTCGCCAAATTGCCGCCGACGTGACCGAAATTATCGAAATCGGATATCTCGTCCTCGAAATCGCCCATCGTCACATCGGCCTTTCGAAGTTGATCAAGCAAGGCCTGCGTGCGTTGATCGTCGGTGTGGGCGAACGGCTGAAACTCGAGGAGATCGCCGACGGCGACCGCCGTAAACGGCTGCGTGATCTTGAGTTTAAGCTCCTGCGTCTGATCGGGATGCAACGGCACGCCGCGGCTGCCATCGAATATCTTCGCGGCGTAGCCGATGTTGGCAGCGACTTTCTGTTCCTCAGCGGTCGCGGCCGAACTTGTCGCCAATACGAGCGCCGTGACGGCGGCAAGACGCGATGTGCTGATGGCCCAATTGATCTTCATCATGCTCTCCTCAGAATCGTTTATACAATTTCGATGGTTCACCGCGTCATCCGTCCGCGGAAACCGTAACCCCCGGAAACCCACCGCCGTCGATTGCGGGCGATGATCGTGTCCCTGTCGATCGGCCGATCAACAGCGTCGCGACCAAGCTGATCGCCGCGGCGATCGACAGCCACGCGCCCGGAATCGCGCGGTCGTTGGTGATCACGATGAGATAGGTGCAGAACGCCGGGGTGAAGCCGCCGAAGATCGCCGTTGCAAGACTGTAGGCCAGCGAAAAGCCCGTCGTGCGTACGCGCGCGGGCATGATCTCGGTCAGATACACGACCATCGCACCGTTATAGCCGGCATAGACCACCGCCAGCAGAAGCTCGACCGCGAGCAACTTACCAAACGAGGGGGATGCAGCAAGGAACCGCAACGCGGGATAACCGATCAGCAAGGCTAGCCCGGACGTGAGGAACAACAATGGCCTACGCCCGATCCTGTCCGACAATGCTCCCGCGATCGGCAAGCAGGCGAAGTTCGTGAGCCCGACGCACGCTGTCACTAACATCGCCGATCGCGCCGACAGGTGCAGCACGCTATTGCCGTATGTCGGCGTGTAGGCGGTGATCATATAGAAGAACACTGTCG
Source organism: Sphingomonas koreensis (assembly GCA_006438735.1). Classification (GTDB taxonomy): domain Bacteria; phylum Pseudomonadota; class Alphaproteobacteria; order Sphingomonadales; family Sphingomonadaceae; genus Sphingomonas; species Sphingomonas koreensis_A. Next base: position 412,984 of record RCZF01000003.1, read on the forward strand.
TCATGACTGCCATCAGCGCGCCCAGCACGATCACGCCCAAATTATCGCGGACCAGACCGAGGACGGCGCGTTTCGCCGGGCGTTCGGTGCGCGCTTCGAACTCGGGTGTTTCCTCGAGCGAGCGCCGGATGACGAACAGGAAAGGCAGCAACGCGGAGCCGATCAGGAACGGCACACGCCATCCCCATGCGGCGATTTCCGCCGAAGAAAGGCTTGCGCTCAGCACAAGGCCGATCAGCGCAGCGACAATCACCGCGATCTGTTGCGAGCCCGATTGCCACGCGACATAGAAACCGCGATTCCGAGGCGTCGCGATCTCGGCCAGATAAACCGAAACGCCGCCAACCTCCACGCCTGCCGATAGCCCTTGAACCAACCGACCGACCAGGACCAGCAACGGGGCCGCTAAGCCGATTTGCGCGTAGCTCGGCATACAGGCGATCGAAAGCGTGCCGATGCCCATCAACGCCAACGTCAGCAACAACCCCTTGCGCCGGCCGTGGCGATCGATGAACGAGCCGAGCACGATCGCACCAACCGGGCGCATCAGAAAACCGGCGCCGAAGGTCATCAGCGACAGCAAGATCGACGCGAGCTCGCTACCGGTCGGGAAAAACGCCTGTCCGATATATTTGGCGTAATAGCCGAACACCATGAAATCATACATTTCGAGGAAATTTCCGCTCGAAACGATGAACACGGATTTGATGCTGTCACGTCTGGTCCTGGCAGGGGACATGCGGTGGCCACTCCATTGAAACGTAAATGGCGCTGCCGGGGCGAGCCCCGGCAGCAAAAGATCAGAATTGCAGATTGACGCCGATCCTGAACATCCGGCCGACCTGATCGAAAAGGTTCGGATCGGTGGGTAGCGGCGTTGCCCCGCCTACGCCCGGATCATAAGGCGGCTTTTTATCGAGCAGGTTGTGAACGTTCAGGAAAATCGTCTGGTCGTGGCCGAATGCCGGGATGTGAACACTGAACTGAGAATCGACATAGACCTGCGGGTTTATGTGATTGAAATCAGTGTCGACGCCCAGGACCCTGGACTTATCCCAGGTCATCGCCCCGATATAACGCACCTGCGTGAACGCCGAAAACTGTCCCCGATCGTAATTTAGAACGAGGTTACCGCGCCAGTGCGGCAACGATGCCGTGCCGTTACCGGCATCGTCGTAGACAACGGTCAACAACGGCGACGATGTCTTATTCTCGGCGACATAGCTGGCAAGCGCACGAATGTGCAGGTCACCGGGATCTCCGCCAAACAGACTATCGAGCGGAACCTTGTAACCTGCCTCGATATCGACGCCGCGGGTGACCTGTTGCGCGAGATTGGCTGGCGACGTCAGGGTGCCGATCACCGCCTGGGTCGATGCGTCGCGGATTACGAAGTCGCATAGTGCCGAGGTCTGATTGCTTAAATTGCACTGCTGTACGGCGTCATTGCCGCCGACGTTGGTGATCGCATCGTCGATCTTGATATCGTAATAATCGACCGCGAGGTTGAAGCTAGGGAGGAAGCTTGGTTGCAGCACCACACCCGCGACCCAGGTATTGGCGACTTCGGGTTTCAAATCGGGATTGCCGAGCGTCTTGTTGGGGACCGAGAAATAAGTTCTCCCGGTAAACAACGTATCGTCGATGGTGATGTTATTCTGACGACCAGTCGCGAACAGTTCACTGAGATCGGGCGCACGAATATCGCGTGAACGCGTGGCACGGAACCGAATGCTGTCGACGACCTGCCAGCTCACCCCCACCTTCCAGGTGTTAACACCCCCGCTCGTGGAATAATCCGTATGACGACCTGCTAGATTCAGCCCGAGACTTTTGGCGAGAGGCGCATTCTTCAGGATCGGTATGTCGAGTTCGCCATAGGCCTCCTTGACGTTCTCGGTGCCGAAAAAGTTTTGCTGGTTGACCAAACGAAATGCGCCTGCCTGCGATAGCGGATCGGCGACCGTGCGGGCCGTGATCTTACGCCATTCACCACCGACTGCGACTTTCAGCGGACCGGCAGGAAGGGCGAACAAAGTGCCGCTTACATTGGCATCCGCCACCTGTTGCGTGACGGTGGTCTTCGATTGCGACGTGCCGAACACATAATCAAGCGACTGCTGCGATGGCGACCCTGCACCGAACGGATTGAGCGGTGCGCAACCGGCCGCTGCGGCGCGGGCCGCCGGGTCCGCACTTACTGTACCGGCACAGACGATCTGCCCACCTGACGTGGTCGTGTTTACTGCCTGATTGAGATTGCCGACGATAAGGTTTTCGTACATCGGCGCATCGTTGACATCGCGGCCATATTGATAGGAAACATCCCAATCCCAATTGCCTGCGATCGTGCCGGTAAATCCGCCCAGGCCTCGAATATTCTGGTTCTTGTTGGCCGTGTGGTTTTGGGGTTGCTCCGTAAACAGGCGGTTGAGCTGGAAGCCGGTGACACCGAGCGCGGTCATCTGCGCGACGAGAGCGGGGTCGGCCTGAGCAAGATACGGATTTGATCGATCGATCGTCAGTGTGCGGGTCACGGGGCTGCTGAGAAAATCCGACAGCGAATAACCGTATGTTCCTTCACCAAACACATGGACATTATCGCTGACATCGTATTCCGCGCGCCCGTATAGCGTCTTGCGGACCAATGGCCGGGCGATTTCCTGCCCGGTCGAGACGCGGAACCCGTCCCCACCATTTTGCGAGCCACTGGTTTTGCCGATATCGCTGGCGATGGTACCGTAATCATACGGCATCGGCGTGCCGCCTGCGCCGAACATGATGCCCAGGATCTGGCCGTTGGCGGCAGCCGTACCTCCCTGGCCGATCACGACCATGCCACCCGGCGTATACGGCGTTCGCAAGTCGTCGCCGCCGATCAGCTTCGGCGTACCGTCCGGATTGGCAAGCTGGTTCAACGCCATGCGGCGAAAGTCGCGCGCGTCGCCAGGAACGCCATCGCTGTGATAATATTCGCCGGCCGCTATGATGTGCAGACGGTCGTTCAGGAGGCTGGTGCCGGCGGTCACCGCTATTTTCTGTTCGGAATTATCGCCGCGCTGCGAAATGCCCGAACTGAGATCAAGTTTGAGACCGGTGAAATGCGTATCGAGCACGAAATTGACGACACCGGCGACCGCGTCCGAGCCATAGGCGGCCGAGGCGCCGCCGGTCACGACATCAACACGCTGGACGAGGCCTTGCGGTATCAGATTGGTGTCGGTCAGGTTGTCTGGACCGGTCGGCGTCAGCCGGCGTCCGTTCATCAGGATGAGGGTTCGATTGTCGCCCAGAGCGCGCAAATTCAGGAAATTCTGCCCACCATGTGCGGTGCCTCCACCGGCAGAAGGCCCGCCTCCCGGCGTGATCGACGGTAGCTGCTGAAGCCCTTCGGCCAGCGTGGCCGGCGCCGCCGCCTGCAAATCGGTCTGTGCGATGCTGGTGACAGGGGTAGGACTGTTGAAGGTGCCGCGGATGCGCGATCCCGTAACGACAATGTCCCCTCCACCGGCCGCCTGTTGCGGCGCCACCCCGGGTGCCGCAGTTGTGTCGGCCACTGCCGCACTTGCATCGTCGGTTGGTTGAACACTGTCAGGCGGGGTCTGGGCGGGGGTCTGCTGACCTTGATCCGCCGTTGCCGCAGCAGGGGCTGGTCGGGGAACGTCTTGGGCCCGCGCAGCGGCGCACGATATGGACGCCAACCCAACGCTAGCGAATAAAAATGCTTTTGTTTTCATGTTACTCCCCTTCCTTTTTTATTGTTGTCATGTTTGCAGCTTTGGCCGATCCGACACGGCGTCGAGCCACTTGCGAGTGAAACCGGCAAATGTCAGCGTATCGAGGCCCGCCATCAGCGCAGGCCCGACGCGAACGGCGCGGACGTTGGTGCTGCCAAGCCACGGCTGGTGGCTGGCGACATCCAGCCTGACCGGTGTCATGTGATGGCGCGCCATGATCGACTGACCAGATTTCGAGAGTAGAAAATCGAGAAACAGACGCGCTGCGGCCGGATGGGGCGCCCCGCGCGTGATCAGCGCGACGCGTGACATCATCAGCGCATAATCCTGCGGCACGACCACCCGAAAGTTGGGATCCTTCGCGGCGCTTTCGAACGCGTAGGATCCAATCAAATTGTAAGCGAGCACCAAGCGGCCATCGCTAACCGCCTTGATCATGTCGTGACTCGACACGAACAGAATGGGCCGCGCTCGCCCTACCGCCGCGATCAGATCCCAGCCATCCCGATCATTTTCGACGTCTTGTGTGATGTAGAGATAACCGGTCGGGCTGCGCTCCGGATCGTAGGATCCGATGCGCCCGGTGAAAATGTCCGGTCGGCGATGCAACAGACTGGCCAGTTCGTCATGCGTCCGAGGCACTAAATTGGGCGCCAGCAATCGGGCATTGTAACCCATCACGATCGGCTCAGTGCTGATCGCGAATGCCTCGCTTTTCCAAACGGCCCAGGACGGCAAGGCGCGCCGTTCGGGAGATATGTACCGCTGTGCGTAACCGTCGTTGACCAGCTTGATCTGCAGATCCATCGCCGAATTGATGAGCATGTCGGCAACTATGTGGCCGGACTTGGACTCTGCCATGAACCGCTGATAAACGTCAGCCGCCGTCAGCGACCTATAATCGACCGATATCTTTGGATATTTATCATGAAATGAAGAAATTAGTTCCGTAGCTTCGTGTTCATCCGTTGCACTATAAATAACAAGGCGACCCTCATTGTTCGCTTGCGGAACAATATCGTGTCGGTCGCTTAGCATGACTGCTGATGCTGTGCCGATACTGGTCAACAGTATTGCGGCAGCGATCTGCAGCCGCAGACTTTTGCGGTGCAACCACATTTTATTTATCATTTCCTCTCCAGTTCACTTGTTTATAGTGTGTCGCTTTCACGAACCTTTCAGAATCGCCTAAACCTATGACCCGCCTGTTGCTTGTAGAGGATGATCGCGCCATCGCGCGTGGTATCGCCGCCCTGCTCAAAACCCAGGGTTTCGCCGTCGATCATGTCGCGTGCGGGGAAGAGGCAGTGGAAATCCACGCCAGCGAATCATACGGGGCGATGATCCTTGACGTCGGTCTACCCGGAATTTCAGGGTTCGAGGTGCTTCGGACGATCCGTCGCCAGGGGTCTCAGCTTCCTGTGCTCGTACTGACGGCGAAAGACGCAATCGGTGATCGCGTACGCGGCTTGGACGAGGGCGCCGACGACTATCTAACCAAGCCGTTCCATACCCTTGAGTTGCTTGCGAGAATTCGTGCACTTGTCCGGCGGGGCGTCGGCGATGCCGCTCCCTTCCTTATGATCGGCAATCTGGTGTGCGATCCCGCTGCGCAGACAGCCGAGGTCCGTGGCCGGCGGCTCGAACTGCCCCGCCGGGAGTGGGCGGTCTTGCATTCCCTTGCCGGTCAAGCCGGAAAGGTGGTGTCCCGCGAACGACTCGCTTCGGCGGTTTTCAACTTTGACGACGCGGTCGGCACCAACGCGCTCGAAGTCTACATTGCGCGCCTGCGTAAGAAGCTTGATCCGGACGGCCCCGTAATCCGCACTTTCCGCGGTCTCGGTTATATGATGGAGACAGGGACGCGGCGATGATCGCGATAGATGCGGCCCGCTGGTCGCTGGCGCGCCGCCAGTTCGTCATCATTGGTGGCGCATTATCTATCATCGCCCTGTTGCTTGGGCTGGGCGGATCATGGTTCATAAACGGGATCACCGAACGCACGTCGGATCGTGTGCTCGGGGCGGCGGCACGGGGAATTACTGACAAGCTGGGAGTCGAAAAGGGCGTGATAACGCTCGATATGCCGCCGGGCGCATTCGGCATGCTGGAAGACAATGCGCGCGACAGTGTGTTTTACAGCATTTCGATCGGAAACCGGTTCCTCACCGGTTATCAGGATTTTCCGAGGAGTCCGTCACGGTTTCCCGATGATGAAACACCTCATTTTCGGTATGATAGATATCGCGGACAACGCGTTCGCGTCGCCGCAGAGATGCGTTATCTGCCTCACCTGAAGCAACCTGCAATCATCCAGATCGCCGAGACGCTCGACGAACGGCACGATCTTGGAACATACATGCTGGCAGGTCTTGCCGCACTTGAAGCGGTTCTTGTCTTTTTTGCCGTTACACTGATCTGGCCGGCGATCCGTTGGGGGCTGAAACCTGTCACCCGGGTTCGACACGAATTGAGTTCGCGCCGGATGGGTTTAATCGACCTGACGCCGCTAAGCGTTCAACACGTGCCCCCCGAACTTGCCGGCCTGGTGAATGAGTTCAATACGGTTCTCGCAAAACTTGGCGATGCCGTCTCGCAGGCCAGGCGGTTTACTGCCGACGCATCACACCAGATGCGCACGCCGCTCGCCGCGCTTCGAACGCATATCGACGTGCTTTTGCATCACGACATCCAAAACGACGACGTCAAACAATCGCTGCGGGATATCGATGATGCGGCCGACCGCCTGCAACGGTTGATCACACAGCTTCTCGCGCTCGCTCGTGCGGAAGAAGGGTTTGGGACGGAAACTCCTCCAATGATCGATATTGTGTCAGTCGCGAGGAAAGTTTGTCAGACCTTCGCGCCCACTGCCGCACGGCATGGCCTGGAACTTCAGTTTGACGCTCCAGAAGTGTGCTTGGTCAGGTTCCAACCCATTCTCCTTGAAGAATTACTCTTCAACCTACTCGACAATAGCGCAAGATATCATAAAACCGGAAATTTACTTGAAGTAATTATTAACACCTCTGGCTATAAATCAATGATCATTAGAGATAACGGCCAAGGTATCAGTGAAGCTTCCATCGCTAGTATAACCGATCGTTTTAACAGGATCAATCATGAAAAATATGGCACTGGCCTCGGTCTTTCGATAGTAATTGCAATATGCAATAATATGGGTTCTTCAATTTCTATTGAAAATGGACCTTCTGAGAACGGATTGAATATCTTAATAAAATTTCGTGAATAAATATTTATAAGAAACTTATGATACCGATTGTATGCTTAAATTTGCGAGGGTTTTGTTGAAAAAGTCGACTTTGAAGCTAAGGAGATGGTCTGATTCACTCTTGCGTGACGTAAGCTAGAACCACCTCGTCAGATACAGTGCGTTTCATCGGAACGAATGGTAGCTTTCAAGATCGCGTGCGAGTATTTCGAACGACTGATCTCGAGCATAGGCGACTGACCCGTTTGCGCGACCCGAATGGCGGGTTCCAGCAAAAGCTGACGCTCATATCAACGGCGCTAAATGTCGTGAGTTGGTCGACTGCAGCCGCAAGCGAATGCCGGGTCGTGGGACGTTTCTGCCGTTCCAAAGCGACACGTCGAACGGCAGATCCTTCCAGAAGCCGACATTCAGCGTTCACCCGACTAGCATAGCAGAACGACGGAAAGTGGTTTTCTGCCTGTCGGCTTTGGAGCGCGGGATCGACCAAAGCGGTCATGCGTCGCCAACCGAAGAGAACCGGGAACGACCCACTTCCGTTCAATCATCCGTTGGAGAGCGCGGGCTCCTGACAGAGGCTGGTGCTTCGCCGATGAGAATTGCCGGGGGCAGCGTCGCGCCAGGCTCTACTGCCCAAGTCGCT
>RCZF01000004.1 GCA_006438735.1 Sphingomonas koreensis
CGACCAGGAAAGCGTGGGCCGCCTATCCCGGATCGACACGATGCAGGTCCAGGCGATGGCAATGGCGCAGCAACGCCGCCGCCAATCCGAACAGATAGCGATCGATGCTGCGCTCAAGCGCATCGATGCGGACGAATACGGCTATTGCCTGACCTGCGGCGACGAGATCGCCGAGGCCAGACTCCTAAATGCCCCCGCTGTCACGCAATGCATTGACTGCGCTCGGGACCACTCAGCCAATTAACTCACCATCAGCGGCGGCTTTTAGGCTGCAGAAAATTAGCCATTGAACGGCAATGGCAGATTTTGGCAGGAGCGGCCATTCACGCGCCCGACTGAAAACGGCTTGAGTTGGTCGGCAGATGCCTCGGGCCTTTCCTACTCATCAGGCTCAGATTCGTTCTTCAGACGGCCAACCTGGCCGTCGGAGAATGATCATGGAGATGCCTGAAGTAGAACCCACCGCTACCAAACGCCCGGTCTGGAATGCGGGAAGAGCCGTCGGCGCGAAGCGCGCTTTGAAGCCGAAGCAAATTTGGGAAATCCGATTTTACCTCAATCAGCACCGTCGCTTGCGAGATCGGGCGCTGTTCGATCTCGCGATCGACAGCAAGCTCCGGGGTTGTGATCTGGTGCAGATGAAGATCGGCGACCTTGTCAGTGGCGGGCAAATCCGAACGCGGGCAATCGTGATGCAGCAGAAAACAGGACGCCCCGTCCAGTTCGAGCTGCTCCCAGATGCTCGAACCAGCCTGCTGGCATGGCTCGAGCGGCGGGGAGGAACTGTCGAGGATTACGTCTTCCCCAGCCGCGTCGATCATAATGGGCATCTCAGCACCCGCCAGTATGCGCGGCTCGTCGATGAATGGGTGACAGGCGTAGGTCTGATGAGAAGCGAGTATGGCACGCATTCACTTCGCCGGACGAAGGCATCGATCATCTACCGGGCAACCGGCAACCTTCGTGCCGTCCAGATCCTTCTCGGCCATAGCAAGATCGAGAACACGGTGCGCTATCTCGGGATCGACGTCGAAGACGCACTTGCCCTTGCCGAGAATACCGAAATTTGAACTGTTGGCTCCTCGCCTCCGGCGAGGAGCCACTTCACCAGGCTCTGGGACATTCCCGACGTTCGCACGCGACATGTTGAACGGCCGCTCGTGCCAGAAGCCGACGTTGCACGTTCGCCCGACCGGCATCCCAGACGGCAGAACCAGGCCGCTTTCTGCCTGTCGGGTTTGAGCGCCGGATCCAACATACCGGCCATTCGCCGCGAGCGCGGCTAAAGCGAAAGAAATGACCAGTTCAGGTTGGCCCCAAGCTGTGGGGAGCCGGGCGACAAATCCCCACTTCCGGTCGTTCGACAAAGTTTTGGTGAGCGTCGGCTCCTGACCGCAGTTGCCGCTTCACCAACCGACATCTGTCGGACAGCGTCGCGCTCCATTTCGTCATTGACGGTCCTTAACAGCGTCTTTGAGGGCGCCGTCTGCCCATGATCGGTTCGAGGCTTGCGTGCTATTTGGCGGACTTACTTCGCACAGCCGCCGCTAACCGGAGGGCGCTCGATCAGTAACGCCCGATTCTGGGTCATATCTTTGCCGTTCCGGATCAGCGGTTGGGGCCCGCGGCCGAGTCCACGCCACAACGCGGCGTTAAACCGGTCGGTGTCGAGGTGATCCTCAGTGCTGAAATCCTGGCCTTTCATCGCCGCGTCCCAATAGGCGGAATCTCGCAGTCCGCATCCCAGGAGCGCCACGCGCGGCGCGAACCGGTCCGCAGGAATGGGCAATTGGGTGGTGCGCAACACGTCGGCGGCGCGGGCGGTGTAGGTCCAGTCGGTCTGCGCGGGATCGAAGACGTCAGCCATCGGCGCGGCTAGCGCATCGTTCAGCCCGAGCGGTGACAGACCCAGCACGTCTTCGATCGTGCGCAAGACATTGACCGTGGTGTAGCGCGTCGAGACGAGCGCGTGCTGCTTGACCATCGGCCCGACGATCAGGGCGACGCTGCGCCGAGCGTCGACATGATCGGCGCCGTTCTGCGCGTCGTCCTCGATCACGAACACGAGCGTCGATCCGCTGATCCTGCTATGCGCGATGGTCTCGATCACGAGACCGAGCGAATAATCGTTGTCCGCCATCTCGGTTTCGACCGTGTTCACCCCGTCTATGGCATCCTTAAAGTCGCCGAAATGATCGTGGCTGAGGCGCAGTAGCGTCAGCGCGGGGACGCTGCCCTTCGCATCCGCGCTGGCGAATTCGCGCTGCCATTCGAGCGTGCGCCAATAATCCGGCATTTTCTGGTCGAAGCCACGGAAATACAAGTCGCTGAGCGGCGCCAGGAGCCGATCGCCGGGTGTATAGATTCGGGTCTTCGTTTTGGCGGGCTCGCGCACCAGGGGCACCGCTCCGGGCGCGCCGGTCTCATAGATCGACGCATCGGAGAAGCCATAGTTGCGAACCGACAGGCCAGCGCGGATCGCGGCGTCCCAGAGATAGCCCTGGTTCTGCTCGTCGTCCTTGTCTCCATCGGGCGCGGTGAGGAGTGCGGGTCCAGGCAGTAGATCAGCGTCGGTCGACAGTTTCGGGTTGGTCGCATGCCGCTCGGCCATCGTCTGCTGTGGATAGATGAACCGGTCGGCCTCTTCGGATTCATAGGCAAGGCCGCGGCTGGCGTAATTCACCGGCGCCGTCTTCTCCAGCAGATCGGGCACCCGCGCCGCGGTCGACCAGGTCCAGCCGGTGCTCGATTGTTCGCCGGAATCGTAGAAATTGTCGAGCGTCACAAAATGGCGCGCGAGAGCATGGTGATTGGGGCTCAACGCCTCGCCCAGGATGGCGAGATGAGGATCGCCGTTCCCGGCCGCAAGATCGCCCAGCACCTGATCGTAGGTCCGGTTTTCCTTGATGATGAAGACGACATGCTTGATTCGGGCGCGGACCGCGCCCATTCGCGCATCGGCGGCGGTGCGCGCTGCGCTATCGTCAAGCCCGATATTGGCGGCGACCTGCCGTGTCGTGGTTACCAGCGCATGGGCGTCCGGCATCGGAAATTGCAGCAGCCCGGCCTTTTCGAGCTGATATATATATTGGTTGGCGGATCCGCAGGCGCTCGGCTGGCCCTGATAGATGGCGAGGGCTGGCGCGCATCCATCGGGATTGGGGCCGGGCGGGCTCTTGCGGTTGGCGACAAAGACGCGCGCGCCGGTGCGGCTGACGGCGACGGCACTGGGATACCAGCCTGTCGGGACCAGCGCCTGCACAGTCGCATCGCCGTCCGCCGCGGTCGCGACAAGCGCAACCGCATTGATCCCGCCCATCGTCACGAGCAGCCGGTGGTCGGGAAGCAGCGCGAGCGCATTGGGGTTCACCCCCTTGGCCAGCGGCGCTGACGTCAGAGCCTCGGGCATCCCCAGCCGGGGCTCGCCGACCAGCCGCCGGGCGGCGAGGTCGATGATCGCAAGCCGGTCGGCATTGTCTTCGGTCGCATACAGTCGTTGCGCTGCCGGGTCGGTCAGAAGCGCGGTCGGCTCGCCGAGCGTCGTGATGCGCTCGGTGACGCTGACGTTGCTTGCTCCGATCCAAACGCGGACGAGTTGCCGATCGCGCGGCGCCGAGATCCAGGCATGGCTCGGATCGGTCCAGAGCACAGCGAAAGGATTCTCGCCGCCGGCGGAGCCCGCCATTGCAGGATCGATCTTGCCGGGACGCAAATCCTGTTCGGCGATCACGGTGCCGCGCTTGAGATCGAGCAGACTAACCGAGTCGTTATAATAGTTCGCGACGAGCGCGCGTGTCCCGTCCGGGCTGACCGCGATCCCCGCTGCCTGCGGCTTCACGTCGGCGCCATTGCCTGCCGCATGTCCTAGCGCGATCGGCTTTGCGGCTTCGACGAAGCCCGATTTCCCCCGCCGGAAAAGATAGACGTTATCGCCTACGCCACCGCCGACCACGAAGCCGCTGCCATCGGGCAGCCATGCGATGCCGCCATAACTGTTTGGCACTGTCAGCGTTTGCAGCCAGCGGCTGCCGTGGGCATCGATGGCATAGCGAAAAATATATTGCACGGACTGCGCCGGGACGATCTTTCCGTCGGCGCCGTTATATCGGTTGAACCCGCTGGTCATCACCAGCATCTCGCGTCCATCGGGACTGGTCGTCGCCGCGGCTGCTCCGTCAGCGACAAATGCGGGGTTCGGTCCGACATGGGCGATGAGCGGATCGAAGCGCGCGGCAGGCGCCGCGAGGGGAGTCAATCGCTGGCCGGTCGGAAGCGGCTCGCCGACGGTCTGCGCAGAGCCACTGCTTGCCAGGCCGAGGGTGGCCAACAAGAAAATCTTCGACAAGCGAGACGCGGTGATGCGCATGAACGGCTCCCTCGGGTTGCGGCATCGAATTGCCGAGCGCCGGTTGCAGCATGATGACAATATCGACCTGCCCGAGTCGACACATTTAATCGACCAGCTCGCCAACCGACGTTCTTTTGATTCTCGAAGGCGGCGATGTCGGAGCACCAGCTTGGCGATCCAGTTAACTCCCGCGCCTGACAAGGCGGCAGAATCTATCCTTGGTTTCACACTAGTGTCATGCGCGCTGCCTACGCTCCCAATATCAGGGGGGCGGTCGGTGAGCGATCGTCGCTGCGGGTGCGTGCAGGAGATCGCCAATGTCGACCGATTACTTTTCGCTTTCCAACGGGGATCTCCTGCAGGATTGGTCCGATACCGGGCTGATTTCGACCAATGACGATTGGTCTTCGGTGCCGAGCATCGTCGGCTACCTTGGCGATGATTCGTCGACCACTGCTGCCGATCGTGATGCGCGGTCGGTGACGATGGACTTCTCGACGGTCGATGTGGTCGCCAACCAGACTAACACCGGCATCACCAATGGCGGCGTCGCCGAATTCGAGCTGGCCGATCCGACGATTGCGCTGCAAGGGTCGGGCACGGCCGACAATCCCAACCTCGTGCTTTATCTCGACGCGACTGATCGCGACAGCATCTCGCTCAGCTTCGATGCCCGTGACATTGAGGCCAAGGACGACGCCGTCCAGCAGGTCGTCGTGCAGTATCGCACGTCAGACACCGCCGCATGGACCGACGCGCCCGGCGGCTATATCGCCGACGCCACAACTATCGACGGCACGCAAGTCACCCCGCTGAGCGTCACGCTGCCCGATGACGCCAATGGCGTCGCGACGCTGCAGGTTAGGATCATGACGTCGAATGCGGGCGGCAGCGACGAATGGGTCGGCATCGACAACATCCATGTCACCAGCCAGGCCGCCGGTGATGTCACGCCGCCGCCGCCCGCGATCGATCCGTTCATCAACGAAATCCATTACGACAATGCCGGCACCGACGCCGGCGAGGCGATCGAGATCGCCGGCGCGGCGGGCACCGACCTCACGGGATACAGCCTGGCGCTCTACAACGGCTCCAATTCAGGCGTGTACGGCACAATAACGCTCGGCGGCGTCATTGATGACGAGGGCCATGGCTATGGCGCGCTGAGCTTCGATGCTGCGGGCCTGCAGAACGGTGCGTCCGATGGCGTCGCGCTCGTCGCGCCCGATGGCCATATCGTCCAGTTTCTGACCTATGAAGGTGTGATCACCGCCGCGTCGGGTCCGGCGATGGGGATGACGAGCACTGATATCGGGGTGTCTGAAGACGGCACGCTTGGCGCGGACCAGTCGCTCCAGCTTGTCGGCGACGATCCCGCCGCGCTGACGTGGCAGGCCGATCAGGCGAGCAGCTTCGGATCGCTCAACCAGGGCGAAACGTTCGGCGCCGGCGGCGGTACCTCGCAACCGGGTGCGTTGTCGATCGCCGATGCCAGCGTCACGGAAGGCAATTCGGGGTCGCAGCCGATCAGCTTCACGGTAACCCGCGATGGCGGCAGCGATGGAGCGGTTGCGGCGCATTATGACGTGACGTTTGGCACCGGCGATCATGCCGCCGACGCCACCGATTTCGAGAGCGGCGCCGTGTTCAGCGGCGACGTCAGCTTCGCCGACGGCGAAACCAGCAAGACGATTTCGTTGAACGTCGCCGGCGACACCACCATCGAGAATGACGAGACTTTCTCGGTGACGCTCAGCAACGCGACCGGCGGCGCCACGCTCGACCACGCCGTCGCGACCGGCACGATCACCGACGACGATGCTCCCGCGGCGCCGGCGGCGAACGTCTTCATCAACGAAATCCACTACGACAATGCCGGCACCGATTCGAACGAGGCGATCGAGATCGCCGGCGTCGCGGGCACCGATCTGTCGGGCTACAGCCTTGCGCTTTACAATGGCAGCAACACGCCCGACGCCGCGCCCACTTATGGCAGCCCGGTCGCGCTCGCCGGCGTGATCGACGATGAGGTCCAGGGCTATGGCGCTCTCGGCTTCTCCTTCCCCAGCAACGGCCTGCAGAACGGCGTTGCCGACGGCGTCGCGCTGATCGCTCCGGACGGCCATGTCGTCGAGTTCATTTCCTACGAAGGCACGATGACCGCCGCCGACGGCACGCCCGCCGCCGGAGTGACGAGCACCGACATCGGCGTATCCGAAGACGGCAGCGGCATCGCGTCCAACTCGCTGCAACTGACCGGCGCTGGCGCGATTGGCGCCGATTTCGACTGGCAGCCCGATGCCGCCAGCAGCTTCGGTTCGCTGAATGCCGGGCAGACCTTCATTCCGGATGAGGGCACCGGCCATATCCGCGTCGGCGACACGTCGGTGGCGGAAGGCGACGACGGGACGACCAACCTTGTCTTCACCGTTCACCGCGCCGGAGGGCTCGGCGGCTCGGCGAGCGTCGATTATGCAATCAATCTCGACGGCACTGCCGATTCGTCGGATCTCGCCAGCGGCGCGGTGCTCCACGGCACACTGACCTTCGCACCCGGCGCGACCAGCCAGCAGGTGATCGTGCCGATCCAGGGCGACACCGTCGGCGAGGGCAATGAGACGCTGTCGCTGCAATTGTCCAACCCGACCGGCGCCATCTCGATCGACCAGGATCACGCCACCGGCACGATCATCAACGACGATCCCGTCGCGCTGACGATCATGCAGATCCAGGGCGAGGGCCACACATCGGCGTTCGTCGATCAACAAGTGCTGACCAGCGGCATCGTCACCGCCACCGATGCGTTCGGCTATTATCTGCAGGACGCGCATGGTGACGGCAACAGCGCGACATCGGACGCTGTCTATGTGTTCAATGGCCAGGCGCCCGACGTCGCCGTCGGCGACTCGGTCTCCGTGGCCGGCACCGTGGCCGAATATGCCGGCGACGCTGCCGGCCTCACCGTCACCGAAATCGACGATTCGACCGCGACCGTGCTGTCGCATGACAATGCGCTGCCCGATGCGCTGGTGATCGGCGCGGGTGCCGGCGAAATGCTGCCGCCCAGCGAAGTGATCGACGACGATGGCCTCACTACCTTCGATCCCCAACATGACGGCATCGACTTTTACGAGTCGCTCGAAGGCATGCGCGTCACCGTCGACTCACCCGAAGTGATCGAGAATACGAACAGCTACGGCGAAACCTATGTAGTGGCGTCGAACGGCGACGGCGCGACCGGCCTGTCCGAGCGCGGTGGCCTCACGCTGTCCGACGGCGACGCCAATCCCGAGCGGATCAAGATCGCCGGCGACACCAGCCTGACGTCGGGTTTCGACCCGCATTACACCGAGGGCGATCATCTAAGCTCGATTACCGGCATCATGAATTACGAGTACGACAATTATGACGTGCTCGTCACCGCGCCGGTCTCCGTCACGCAGCCCAGCACCCAGGCGCGCGAAACGACCACGCTGCAAGGGGATGCCGACCATCTGTCGATGGCGACCTACAACCTAGAAAATCTCGACGCCTCGGACCAGAAATACGACGTTCTGGCCCACGACATGATCTATAGCCTCCAGGCGCCGGACATCATTTCGGTGCAGGAAGTGCAGGACGACAACGGCACCGGCACCGGTGTCCTGAGCGCCGATCAAAATCTGCAATCGCTGGTCGATGCGATGAACGCCGAGGACGCCAGCGCGCATTACGTCTATGCCGAGATCGATCCCGCCACCGAGAATTCGACCGGCGGCGAACCCAACGGCAACATCCGCAATGCGTTTCTCTACGATGAGAACCGTGTGACGCTGAACGGCGGCAGCCTGACCGAGATCACCGGCGACGCCTATGAGAACAGCCGCAATCCGCTGGTCGGCACGTTCAACTTCAACGGGCAGGACGTTACCGTCGTCGATATCCACGCTTATTCGCGCGGCGGCAGCGATCCCGATTTCGGCAACGTCCAGCCCGCCGAAGCGCATGGCGATGACCGCCGCACCGAACAGGCCGACGGGGTCATCAACTATATCAACGATCACCTCGCGGATGATCCAAGCCTGAATTTCGCAGTGATGGGCGATTTCAATGGCTTTTCGTGGGAAGGCGCACTGCAGGATTTGACCAAGGACGGCGTGCTCACCGATCTCAACACGCTGCTGCCCAGCGAGGAGCGCTACAGCTACGATTACGACGGCAACCTGCAGCAGATCGATCACATCCTGGTGACCGGCGGCTTGCTGACCGGCGCCCAATATGATGCGGTCCACATCAATGCCGAGTTTTCGGCCGACACCCGGCCGACCGATCACGATCCGCAGCTTGCGGTGCTTCAGTTCGGCGCGTCCAACACGGCACCGACCGATCTCGCGATCGATCATGCCAGCATCGACGAAAACCTGCCGGCGGGCGCGGTGGTCGGCACGCTCCATGCCACCGATACAGCGACCGACACGCTGACCTATACACTCGCCGATGACGCGGACGGCCGCTTCGCTGTCGATGCCCAGACCGGCGTGGTGACGACTACTGCGGCGTTCGATCATGAGGCGAGCGACAGCTTTACGATCGTCGCCCAGGCGACCGATCAGGGCGGCCTCTCGACGCAACAATCGCTGACGATCGGCGTCAACGACGTCAACGAGGCACCGACCGCGGTTAACGATGCGATCTCGGTCGACGACGACGCCAAATCGGCCAATCTGTGGTCGACGCTGCTCGGCAACGACTTTGATCCCGATCACGGCGATTCGATCACCATCTCCAGCGTCGATGGCAGCGAAACGCTCGGTTCGCTCAAGTTCGATGCCGACAAGCAGAAGCTCGTCTACGTCGCCGATGACAAGAGCTTCGATGACCTCAAGGTCGGCGAAACCGCGACTGATCACTTCGGTTATACGATCACGGACTCGCACGGCCTGACCTCGAACGGCGCCGTCGATGTGACGGTCGACGGCGTCGACCATGAGGGTGTGTTCGAAGTTGGCGGGTTGTTCGGGGGGACGCTGACCGGCACCGCCAATGACGATACGCTGATCGGGCTGTTCGGCCACAATGTGATCGACGGCCTGGGCGGCGACGACACGCTGATCGGCGGGCCGGGCAACGACACGATCGACGGCGGCGCCGGCAACGACAAATTGTTCGGCGGCCTCGGCAATGACACTATGACCGGCGGCGCTGGCCATGACAGCTTCGGCTTCGGGCTGCTTGGCGGCCACGACACGATCACCGACTTTGATACGCAGAAGGACTCGATTGAGCTGGGCCTAGGCGTCCAGGTGCGCAGCACCAAGGTTGCCGATGTCAACCACGACGGCGTAAAGGACACGACGCTCAACCTGACGCTGGGCGGGTCGATCACGCTGCTAAGCGTTAGCGACGCGAAGACGATCGACATCGGTCACGGCGATGCGCCGTCGCTCGCCAGCCTGCTGGGCGGCAATCACGGCTGGCACGGTGGATCCATCCTGGACGGGCTGCCGGTGCTGGCCGGGGTCGGGTCGCTGCTTGACGATCACCACCAACATGAGCTTGGTTACGGCTCGCACGGCTTGATCGACAGTCTGCATTTTTGACCTGACGGGGCCGGCCCAGGCCGGTCCCCCGTATCGGCGTTCGGAATTGATCAATGGCTAACCCAACCGCCCGGAACGCGCTTTCGGAAGCACTGGCTGCGTGCCGTCGGCACTTTGTCTATGCAGCGCTGTTCAGCGGTCTGATCAACCTTCTCTATCTCGCGCCATCCTTGTTCATGCTCCAGGTCTATGACCGCGTCGTGCCGTCGCGCAGCGGGGCGACGCTGGTGCTGCTCACGCTGATCCTCGCCTTTGCGCTGGTGACGTTGGCGCTGCTCGACATGGTGCGAATGCGGCTGCTGCAGCGCGCCAGCGTTCGCCTGGAACGCACGCTGGCGCCGGCTTTGCTGGTCGAAGTGCTCGGCGCCCAAGGGGTCGATACCGACGAACGCTCCCAGGCGCTGCGCGACTTTGACAGCTTGCGCACGATCCTGGTCGGCCCGGCGATCATCGCTTTGTTCGATGCTCCCTGGGCGCCGGTCTATATCCTGGTCTGCTGTCTGTTGAGCCCGTGGCTCGGCCTGCTCGCGCTGGCCGCGGGATTGCTGCTTGTGGCGATCGCGTGGAGCGGAGAAGTCCGCACCCGGGCCGGCTTGCGCGCCGCGCAGGGTCGCGCCGCCGAGGTCATGCGGCTCCAGGAATATTCGGTGCAGACCGCGGAAGTGGTGCGGGCGCTGGGCATGCGCGAGGCGGTCGTTGCCAATCATCTCGCCGATCGCGCCGCGCTGACGGTCGTCCAGGCCGATACCGCGCGCATCTCGGGTCTGCATCTGGCCACCACCAAGTTCCTGCGCATGCTGCTGCAATCGATGGCGCTCGCGCTGGGCGCATGGCTGGCGATCAACCAGCAGATTTCGGCAGGATCGATCTTCGCCGCGTCGCTGCTGCTGGGCCGCGCGCTGCAACCGATCGAGCAGACGATCGCCTCTTACAAGGGCCTGATCGGGGCGCGTTCGGCCTATAAGAGCCTGGTTCGTTTCTGCGACAGGGGAGCGTTCGAGCCGCAACGGACCGAGCTTCCCGCACCCGCCGGGGTAATCGAGGCGAAGGGGCTGACCGTCCTTGGTCCCGACGGCGAGCGGCGCATCCTCGACGCGATCGACTTGACCGCGCTGCCGGGCGAGATCGTCGTTCTGGTCGGCTCGAGCGGGGCGGGCAAATCGACCTTGCTGCGCGTTCTGGCCGGCGCGATCGAGGCCGATCGGGGCGAGGTCAGGATCGACGGCGCGCGGCACGGCGATTGGGATCGCGAAGCGCTCGGCCGGCATATCGGCTATATGCCGCAAGACGCGGCGCTGTTCCCGACCAGCGTCTATGCCAATATCGCCCGGCTTCAGCCCGCGACCGGCGGGGATGGCGATCGTCGGGTCGTCGAGGCGGCGATGCTCGCCGGCGCGCACGATATGATCATGAAGCTGCCCAAGGCCTATGAAACCGATCTGCGCAGCCGTGACGGCGTCCTGTCGGCCGGGCAGCGCCAACAGCTTGCATTGGCCCGCGCGCTTTACCGCTTGCCGCGAATGATCCTGCTCGACGAGCCCAATGCCCATCTCGATCGCACCGGCGAAACGCGGTTGTTCGCGACGCTGAGCGAATTGCGAAAGCGCGGCGCCACGATCATCATCTCGACGCACCGCCCCGGGATCCTGCAGATCGCGGACAAGATCATGGTGCTGCGCGACGGCGCGGTTCAGGGGTTTGGCCCACGTGATGAGATGCTCGCGCGTGAGGTTCCCGTCGCGAAACGCAAAACAGAGAGTGCTAGCGCCGCTGCAGCCGATTTCGTGGAGGCCGCCGAGTGACCGCCAATGCCGCCAGCCCCGAATCCGGAAGCGTCGGCCCGCGTGAGGTTCTTGCCGGTCTCGATCTGCCGCCGGCGCGTGTTGCGCTGCTTGGCTGGATCGTCGCCGGGCTGTTCTTCGTGGTCTTCTTCGCCTGGGCAGCCGTCGCGCGCCTCGATGCCGCGGCGCAAGGCCAGGGTCAGGTGAGCGTCGTCGGTAATCGCCAGACCGTGCAGCAGCGCGACGGCGGGGTGATCGCCGCGCTCGACGTTCGCGAGGGCGAGCACGTTCGGGCCGGGCAGGTGCTGATCCGCCTCGCCGGCGACGAGGTTCGCGCACAGGAACGCTCGCTGGCCAGCTCGGTGATCAATCTCCAAGCGCAGGACGCCCGGCTCGAAGCTGAGATCGCCGGTCGTGCGATCGCCTGGCCCGCCAGTTTCGCCAACTTGCCGGCCGAAGATCGCGAGATCGCCGAAAAGGCCGAACAGCTCCAGCTCGATCAATATCGGGCGCGTCACCGATCGTTGTCCGCGGAGCACGACGTGCTCGATCAGCAGGAGGCGCAGCTGCGCGCCCAGGCTTCCGGCGACCGGGCGCAATCGACCGCGGCAGCCGGGCAGCGCGATTCTTACCGCGAGCAGCTCGAGGCGATGCAACCGGTCGCTGACAAGGGCTTCATCTCCAAGAATCAGATCCGAACGCTTCAGCGCTCGATCACTGAAATGGACGGCGCAGAAGCAGATTATCGATCGCGCGCCGCGGCGGCTGGCGAGCAGATCGGCCAGAGCCGCGATCAGTTCATTCAGTCGCAGCGCAAATATGTCGAGGATAGCGCCGGCCAGCTACGTGACGATCAGTTCCAGCTCAACGACCTCGTCCCCAAGCTCAGCGCCGCGCGCGAGCAGTTGGCCCGCACGCTGATCCGCGCGCCCGTTGCGGGGCGGGTGGTCGATCTGCGCGTGTTCACTCAAGGAGGTGTGATCACCCCAGGCCAGCCGATCCTCGACATCGTTCCCGATGCCGCCCCGCTGGTCATCAAGGCTCAGTTCGATCCGACCGACATCGACGGTGTCGGCGAGGGCATGTCAGCCGAGGTTCGCTTCCTGTCGTTTCATGAACGCGATCTGCCCATTCTAAAGGGCATCGTGCGCAACGTGTCGGCCGATACTCTCCATGACGATAAGACCGGCAAGAGCTTCTACACAGCCGATATTGTCGTGCCGCACGATCAATTGGTGATGCTCGCCAAGGCGCGCGGAACCACCGCGGGCCTGCGCCCGGGTATTCCGGTCCAAGCCACCGTCCGCGTTCGCGCGCGAACGGCGCTGGCCTATCTGTTTGAACCGCTCGGGGAAGCGGTATCGCAGTCATTTCATCAGCGGTGAGCCGCCATTGTTCGCTGCGACTAGCCTGCCGGACGCCGGGCCTGCCTTATTTCATCGATCAAGATCTGAACCCCTTTGGTATCACCTTTTAACGGAGCTGACGGAAGCGGTCGTTAGGGTCAAGGTTGATCGCCGCATAGCTCGCGCTTGGTATCGCCGAGGCCGGCCGTTCGACTTCGAACGACTGGCATTGGCCGATTCTGACTGTCCGGTTCCAGCCGTCAACCGATCTGCAGGGGCTGGCGACGTTTTCGGTCGTTCAAGCGACTTGTCGAGCCCATCGCTGGCACGGCGTTCAAGGAGGCCACCGAGGACTTCCGCAACGCGTACAATCATCGGTTCTCGGCCCGCTTTCTAATCGGGATGAGCGAGATGGTCACGCGCATCGTCTGCGCGGACGGGCGCATCTGCTACGGCATAGGTGGCAGCGAACCGCTCAATCTCGATCAAGTCGCAGATTTGCTCGCCGTTGAGCGCGACCATTGCTATCGTGCCTTTGAGGCGTTCCAGTCACTTGTCCAGGAGCACACGGGGACGATCACGTCGTTTGAGTCTGAGCGCGAGAGGTAGGGTCCGCCATAAACAACTCGCGGCTCTATAATTCCGTCGGTCCCGCTCGCGCCCCGGCCTCCACCGATCACTGAGACTACTAGGACGGGTTGCCTATCGTCCAATCTAACCGGCGTGATTGTCAGCTTCCGTCGATGCCGGACGTTCACGGGAGATGGAATGAACGACTGGCTTTGGTCGGGATCTGCCGGACGGTCGTGGGACTTAACAGTCATTCATGCCCTTAGCGATAGGCGGCCGGCTTTGTCAGAAGCGGAAGTGGGCTTTTGGGCATGACGACGCTCGCGGAGATCGTCGGGCGTGCATTGGCCGGTTCCGAACATGGACATCGTGGCGAAAGCTACGGTCATCACCTCCGCGGTCGCGGTATGGTGACCGATCGGCGTCAACCCGATCTCGCGATCGCGCGGTGATCGGCGTCTATGTCGCCGGCAAGGCGTTCGAAATCCTATCGGGCGTGCGGCCCATGCGGCATCACGTTTCGGCGTTGGCCCCCCGACATCCGGTTCGAGCGCGCAACCTGGCGATTTGCGGCTCGAAGGTCGACTACCCGATCGAGCAGGAGGCGAGCGCGACGCGCACGCTCCTCCGGCGATCCAGCCTTACATCTTCTCCTTCAGGCCCTTGCGGATCAGGAGCCAGTTGACCGGAAAGGCGGTGCAGAAGCCCGCGATCATCGCCCCTTGCATGGCGAACCAGAACTCGGGCGTGTTCACTTCCGCCGTGCCGCCGAATAAGGGGCGGAAGATCAGGAACTGGATGATAGCCATCACGCCGTACATTCCCACCTGCCACGAGCTGATCGAGGCGGTATCGGCCTTGATCGCCTGCCAGATACCTTGGCCGACCGAGAGATCGCGCATCGGCTTGATGGTGAAATATTGGAACACCACGCCGATCAGGAAGGCGAGGATGAAGTCCGGAATCCAGATCGCAAAGATCTTGTCCGCGAACAGGCTGCCGTAGCCGAAGAACACCGCGATGGCGGGAACGGCGAACGCCGTCCATTCGGCGACGATGTCGCCCAGCGTGCATCCCGCGCCGCAATGGCTCGCCCCTTTCAGCACCATGGCGGGGAACGGCGGCTCCGCGGCATCGCCGGGATCGCCCGAGGCCGGCCCCCGGCCGTAAGCATAATAGGCGGTGAGCCACAGCAGGCTGCCGAACAGCGCGGTCAACGGCCAGACGACATACATGATCCACATCTTCTGCGGACGACGCAGCTCGTCGAGGGCGATGATGATCGCGCAGGTTGCGGCGAGCGCCAGCGAGGCGATCGACAGGGCGTGCAGCCAGGAAGGAAAATGCGCCATGCTCACCGCACCATCATCCAGATGCCCATCGCCACCATCATCACATTCTCGGTCAGCGACACGAAGCCGAGCGGCACGTTCGAGCTCCCGCCGACGCAGGCGCATTTGAGCTCGCGCTTCTGGACATAGACCGCATAGAACACCGATACGGCGCCGACGCCGCCGATGAACAGCGCGATCGGCACCGATACGATGTCGAGCGCGTGCGCGGTCATGAGCACCCCCGCCAGCGCCTCTCCGAACGGATAGAGATAGGCGTAGGGCGCCCAGCGCTGCGCAAGCAGATCATAGCCCAAGAACATCGTCGCGAAGCCGTCGACGTCGCGCAGCTTCTGGATGGCGAGCAAGCACATCGAGATCGAGATGAAGAGTTCGGCCGCGATCGCGGTGATGAGCGCGCCGGACACCAGCCAGCTGACCGCCAGCGCCATCGTCAGCCCCATGCCGAAAATCGCGATCACCGGCTTGTAGGTGACAGCGTTCGGGTCCTTGACCGGCTTGCCGAGGAAGCGGCGGAGATCATCGTAGCCGCCGATCCGCTCGCCGCCGATGAAGGTCTGCGGCGTCGTCTTCACGCCATGCTTCGCCTTGAACGCATCGGTTTCCTCGCGCGTCGTCAGCCAGTGATCCTCGACGGCAAAGCCGTCCGCCTTCAGCAGATGCAGCGTCTTGAGCCCCCAAGGGCAGATGTGCTTGTCCATCACCATGCGGTAGACGGTGGCGGTCTTCTCGCGCGCCCTGGACGCGTTGCTCATATCGGTCATCGCTTCATCTTCCCGAACAACGTGACAAGCTCGGCGAACTTCTCGCGCTGCGCGGCCGGATCGCCCGACGCGATCGCCTCGCTCACGCAGCAGGCGGTGTGATCGGCGAGGACCTGATCCTCGACCCTGGCAAGCGCCGCCTTCACCGCTTGCACTTGGTTGAGGATGTCGATGCAGTAGCGATCCTGCTCGAGCATCTGGGCGATGCCGCGCACCTGCCCCTCAATCCGCCTGAGGCGGTTCAGCACCGCCGTCCTGTCCTTCGACATCCTCGCATCCTTGAAATACCCGGAGGGGGGTATATGTTCTCGGCAGGTCAGGAGTTCAACCGTTGCCCCCTCCGCTTACCCCTGCTTCCCGTCGCCTGCTGCTCGATCGACGGCAGATGCTGCGCGGCAGCGTCGCCGCCGGCGCGGGCATTGCTGTCGGATCGTGGATGCCGGCCTGGGCGCAGCCCGTCTCGCGCGGGATCGCCACGCCCATCCCGTGCATCTCGGGAAGCGACATCCGGCTCGAGATCGCGCGGCGGGTTGCGATGATCGACGGCAAGCCGTTCCACGCGATCGGCATCAACGGCACCACGCCGGGGCCGCTGATCCGCTTGCGCGAGGGGCAGGACGTGCGCCTCGACGTCACCAACCGGCTGGACGTTTCGAGCTCGATCCACTGGCACGGGCTGCTCGTGCCGCCGCAGTTCGACGGAGTGCCGGGGGTGTCCTTTCCCGGCATCGATGCCGGCACGACGTTCCACTATGCCTTCCCGATCAAGCAGGCGGGCACCTATTGGTATCACAGCCATTCGGGCGGGCAGGAGCAATCGGGGCTGCACGGGCCGATCGTGATCGATCCGGCCGGGGGGGATCCGGTCGCCTGCGACCGCGAGCACGTTATCTTTCTGTCGGACGACAGCCAGCTCTCGCCCGAGACGATCTTCCACCGGATGAAGGTCAAGCCGGGTGGCATGAATTTCCAGTGGCAGACGCTCGCGGGATTGCTTGCAGGGCGCGACCAGCCCGAAAGCAAACGCCTGAAATGGGGCGGGATGCGGATGGATCCGACCGATATCTCGGACGGAACCGGCGCAATCTATACCTACACGATCAACGGCTACGGCCCGGAGGACAACTGGACCGCGCTGTTCAAGCCCGGCGAGCGCGTGCGTCTGAGGATCATCAACGGCTCGTCGATGACGATCTTCAACGTGCGCATCCCCGGACTACCGATAACGATGGTGCAGGCGGACGGCCAGAACATCCGCCCGGTCGAGACCGACGAGTTCCAGATCGGCGTGGCCGAGACGTTCGACGCGGTGGTTACGCCGCCTGACGACCGCGCCTATACCTTGGTCGCCGAGGCGGTCGATCGATCGGGGATGGCGCGCGCGACGCTGGCGCCGCGGGCCGGCATGGTCGCGCCGGTGCCGGCGCTGCGCCCGCGCCCGCTGGCGACGATGGCCGACATGGGCATGGGCGGGATGGCGAAGAAGCCTATGCCGCCGCGCGGGCCCGATCCCACCGCCGAGCAGAACGCCTCACGGTTGCTGGCAACCGAGCCCGTCAAGCCGCCCGCACCCTCCAAGCCCGCGACCACGGCGGGAGGGATGGCCGGCATGCCGACGGCAGGTCGCGGCGACATGCGGGGCATGGGTATGGGTGCGGGCAAGACAGGCAGCATGCAGATGTCGTCGATGTCGATGCGCGATTTCGATCACGCGCCGGGGGTGAAGAAGGATCCCGGCGTCTCCACCATCGCGCCGATGCCGACGGATCGGACCAGCGAGCCCGGCCAGGGACTGGAGAAGGTCAGCCACCGCGTGCTGGTCTATACCGATCTCGTCGCGCTCGACCGCAATCCCGACGTCCGGGCGCCGTCGCGTTCGCTCGACGTCCACCTGACCGGCAACATGGAGCGGTTCATGTGGTCGTTCGACGGGGTGAAGATGTCGGACGCCGCGAATCCGATCCCGTTCCGCGACGGCGAGCGGGTCCGCGTGCGCCTCATCAACGACACGATGATGGCGCACCCGATCCACCTGCACGGCCATTTCTTCGAGCTGGTGACGGGGCACGGCGATCACGGCCCGCGCAAGCACAGCGTGGTCGTCGCGCCCGGCGGGATCGTGACGTTCGACCTCACCGCCGACGCGCCCGGCGACTGGGCGTTCCACTGCCACCTGCTCTATCACATGATGGCGGGGATGATGCGCATCGTCTCGGTCCGCAAGGCGGGTGATGCGGCATGAGCCGCGCGCTGGTCCTCGCCGGGAGCGCGGTCGCGCTGGCCGCGAGCCCGGCCGCTGCGCAGTCGATGTCAGGTATGAATATGCCCGGCATGGACATGTTGAAGCCGGTGCCGAAACAAGCGACGGCGAAGAAAAAGACGGCCGCCGCGAAGAAGGCTCCTTCGCGCTCTCCCACGGCTGACCCATCGAGCGACACGATGGTCGGGATGGGCACGTCCGACAGACCCGCCCCGACCGGCATGCCCATGACGGACATGGCCCAGCCGATGCAGATGCACGACACGCCGACCGGCACCGATCTCCCCGCCGGCGACGCCCCGCCGCCTGCGCCGCCGACCGATCGCTATGCCGATCGCACCTTCGGCGCGGCGGCTATGCAACCAGCACGCGCGGCGTTCCTGCACGAGAATGGCGGCGAAACCTTCTCGCAGGTCATGTTCAACCTTGCCGAAATACAGATCAGGAACGGCCGCGACGGCTATCGCTGGGACGGGGAGGGCTGGTTCGGCGGTGACCTCAACCGCTTCGTGGCCAAGTCGGAGGGCGACGGCACGTTCGGCAAGGGCGTCGAGGCGGCCGAGGCGCAGGCGCTCTACAGCCGCGCGATCGGGCCGTATTTCAATCTCCAGACGGGCATCCGCCACGATTTCCAGCCGGCTCCGACCGAGACCTACGCGACGATCGGCATCGAAGGCCTGGCGCCCTACGACTTCGAGACCGAGGCGGCGCTGTTCGTATCGACGAAAGGCGACGTGCTCGGCCGCGCCGAGGGCTGGTATGACGAGCAGATCACCCAGCGTTTCGTGCTGCAGCCGCGCGTCGAGCTCAATTTCGCGGCGCAGGATGTGCCCGAGGACCGGATCGGCGCGGGCCTGTCCACCGCCGAGCTCGGCTTGCGGCTGCGCTACGAGATAAGCCGCCGGTTCGCGCCTTATGTCGGCCTGTCCTACGAGACCAAGATCGGTCGCACGGCCGACTATGCCCGCGCCGATGGCGAGCCCCCGCACATGACGTGCCTCGTGTTCGGCGTCCGCACCTGGTTCTAGGGGATCCAGAACCATCCGAACCGGACGATCGCGGACTTCCGGCGCATACTTGTTCGTTGTCTTGCTCACTGCGCGGCCCAGACGCTGCATGAGTGGGTCAAGAAGGCGGAGGTGGACAGTGGCCGACGTGCCGGTGTTCCGACCGATGTCGTGGAAGATGCGCTTGCCCTCGCCGAGCATACCGAAATTTGACCAATCGGCTCCTCGCCTTCGGTGAGGGGCCAATTTCGCGACGCTTGGGACTTTGCAGCCGTTCGATGTCGTCCCGCCAAACGTCTGCTTGGCGCTACTTCATTGGCTGCACTCCCACTCTTCAAAACATAAAGTGTTGTGACCACCCGTTGAACCCGCAGGAACAAGCCGATGTTCAAGAGGCGTGTCTCGCAACGTCCATCCCCCATTGGCGTCAAGCCCGGTTAAAAGCCTCGCCCGTGGAGCGCTTCAAAAGGTGTTGGTGAGACTGAACGAAAATCGCGGGCTCCTGTCGCCGCTGTCATAACGATCGTCGTTGATCGGGAAGGCCGCCTCGATCTCGAGATTGAGGTGCTGCGCGAAGTTGAGGCGCGCGCCGGCGCCAGCCGAATAGAGATCGCCGGTGCCAAAATCGGTTTCCACGTTGCTCACATAGCCGGCATCGCCGAACGTGTAGAGTTGCGCCCAGCGCAGCGAGCCTTTGCTGCGGTTCAGCAGGTTGGCGCGCAATTCCGCGGACCCCAGCACGCCCTCATCGCCGGTACGCTCACTCCAATTGTAGCCGCGGCCGAAATAGGGGCCTCCGACCGTCAGCTGCTCGACCGCAGGGAGCGGTGCACTCGACCCCTGGCTGGTGATGGCGAGCCGCGCGCTGAGCGGCCCGGCAAGATCACCCTGCCAGTTCGCCCAGGCGCCGACCATCGTGAAATCGGAACCGGCGTCGTAGCGGGATGCGAGCGGGTTGTCGCGCCGCGTGGCGCCGAGTGCGATTACGCCCTGTGTAATGCCGCCGCCGGCGCGCAGCCTGCCCCCAGCGAGCGGCGCGTAGCCGTTGATCGAGCCACCGATGGTTGTCACGCGATCACGCCGCACGAGCGCGCCGTTCCACCACTCGTCGACGGCGATGCGGTCGCCCTGGGCCATCAGCCACAAGCTCGTCCTCGCGGTCCGCACCAAGGCCTGGGTAATGCTCACGCCTATGCTGTCGCTGCGACCACGCGGATCAAAATCGCGCCAGCGCCCGCCCGAATGCGTTTCGCCATAGGTGCCATAGATCGCGAACTCGGTTCCGCTCGTGGTCGGCTGGATCGCGTACCGACCATAAAGTGCCACGAGTTCATGGGGCTGGATCGGCGTCGCCAGTCCCTGAAACGTGACCTGATCGTCATCGTCGAACAGGCCATTGAGATCGACCGTCAAGCGCGCGCGCTCCGGCCCCAGCGCATCGAGCCCCCGATTGTCGAGCGCCGCGCTGCCATCCACGCGAGCATAACTGACGGGAACGATCAACACGCCCTTGCCGCCTTCGATCGCATAGCTGACTTTGCCGAGCGTGACGCCGGGAAGATCGTCGGCGGCCATAAGGCGACGCTCAACCTCCTGGCGCTTTGGGGCATGCCCTTCGAGCGGTTGCAGCACGGCGGCGACCGCCGGTCGCGCATTGCCAGTCAGTCTCACCTCATCGACCAGCCCTTCATCGAGCGCGATGTGGAGGACACTGGCGGTCAAGGTCTGCGGCGGGATCGTGCTGTGAGCGAAGAGATAGCCATGCGCCCGCGCGACGCCCGAGACCGCGGTCAGCAGATCCTGCACGTCTTCCGTGGAGAGGCGATGGCCGATATAGGAGGAGATCGCCGCCATCATCTCCGGTGCGGGAAGATCGGCGCCTCCGTCGACACGGATCGCACCGGCGACGAGGCCCGGCCGCGTTACCGGCGCGCTGGCGGCAGGCGGCAGCTCGACTTCGGTTTGCTTCGGCGCTGGGCGCTCGGCCATCGGCTCGGTGGCCGCCTTGGTGGCGATGCCGGGGTCGATCCGTTGTGGCGCATTCTGGCTTTGCGCGAAGGCAATGGTGGGGCTGGCGACGCAGATCGCGAGCAGCAGGGGGGGTAAGCGGCAATACATCATGGTGACCGCCTGCTTAACCACGAGTAGTTGCCAAATCTTTTACGTCAAATGCCTATCACGCAAGAATAATTTAATCTCGATCAAGGTCCGCCGGGGGCAGATCAGGAGAGGGCTGTGACGATGCGGTTCATGAAATATGCGCTCTTGAGCGGCGTCTGCCTGGCGACGCCCGCGCTTGCATCGTCGGGCTGGACCATATCGGAGGCATCTTCCGGCGTCATCGTGGTGCACGCTGGGGTATCGCGCACCGCCGCGCGCGGCGGGCGGTTGCAGACCGGCGATATTGTGTCGACCGGGCAAAACGCCCGCGCCGTGCTGGTCAACGGTGACGAATATGCCGTGGTATCACCGAATAGTCGGCTCGAGATCGCCGACCCGCGCCCGAGCGGCGGCTTAATGCAGATCGTTGAGAAAATCGGCAACGCGGTGTTCAGCGTGAAAAAGGGCAGCACGCCGCATTTCGGCGTGCAGACGCCGTACCTCGCCGCAGTGGTCAAGGGCACGACGTTCAGCGTCTCGGTCGATGATAGCGGGGCTTCGGTGCAGGTCGTCGAAGGCGCGGTAGAGGTGGCGACGATCGACGGCGGCGCACACCAGTTGCTGCTGCCCGGCGCGATCGCCACGGTCGGCGCGGCGGATCTCGGGCGCATGACCATCCAGGGCAAGACCACGCAAGTGCTGCGGTCGCCGACGCCCGCGCCGTTGCCGAGCGGCGCGGCGCCGGCGGTCGACACGACTGGGCCGACTGCCCTCTCCCCGGCGGTCATCGCCGAGGCGGCGACCGAAGGCGGCGTCGCGCCGTCGGCGGCAGCGCCAGTTGAGATCGCCGCGGCGGACCCGGTTGTGATCTCGATGCCAATTGCCGAAGCGCCGAAGTCGATCGGTGACATCAGCGGCGGGCTCGTTACGGGGACGACGGCGATGACTGTCGCCGTGTCGTCAGCTGCTGCGGCACCCGCCGAAACGCCGTCCTCGACTGGCGATGCTCCGGGCAACGGTGCCCCCGGCAAGGGCGACGGCGGTCACGGCAACGGAAACGGTGGCGGCAACGGAAACGGCGGCGGCAGCGGGAACGGCGGCGGCAGCGGAAACGGTGGCGGCAACGGGAACGGCGGCGGCAACGGGAACGGTGGCGGCAACGGGAACGGTGGCGGCAACGGGAACGGCGGCGGCAACGGGAACGGCGGCGGCAACGGGAACGGCGGCGGCAACGGGAACGGCGGCGGCAACGGGAACGGCGGCGGCAGCGGAAACGGCGGCGGCAGCGGRAACGGCGGCGGCAACGGGAACGGCGGCGGCAACGGGAACGGTGGCGGCAACGGGAACGGCGGCGGCAGCGGGAACGGCGGCGGCAACGGGAACGGCGGCGGCAGCGGAAACGGTGGCGGCAACGGGAACGGCGGCGGCAACGGGAACGGTGGCGGCAACGGGAACGGCGGCGGCAGCGGGGACGGTGGCGGCAACGGGAACGGCGGCGGCAACGGGAACGGCGGCGGCAACGGGAACGGCGGCGGCAACGGGAACGGCGGCGGCAGCGGAAACGGTGGCGGCAGCGGGAGCGGCGGCGGCAGCGGGAGCGGCGGCGGCAGCGGAAACGGCGGCGGCAGCGGAAACGGTGGCGGCAACGGGAACGGCGGCGGCAACGGGAACGGCGGCGGCAACGGGAACGGCGGCGGCAGCGGAAACGGTGGCGGCAACGGGAACGGCGGCGGCAACGGGAACGGCGGCGGCAACGGGAACGGCGGCGGCAACGGGAACGGCGGCGGCAACGGGAACGGCGGCGGCAGCGGAAACGGTGGCGGCAAAGGCAATGGCTGATGATTGCGGCGTTTTCACTCGTCGTCGCGCGATCGGAGCATAGATGCACGCCGGATCCTCGAGAGCGGATCAGGGCGGCAGGAGCCGGGGGCTCATGGCGCTTGTGCTGCTGGTCGCATTCGCGCTTGGGGCGATCTTGGCGGCGACCGGCATCGGCAGCGGCGCAGAAAGCGGCCTGCACAACCTGCGAGACTCTGTGCGCCAACACCCATCGAGCGGGCGCTTCGTGCTTGTCGAGATCGATGCTAGGTCGATAGCCAAGCTTGATCGCTGGCCGTGGCCCCGGAAGGTTTATACGAGGGCGATTACGGCGCTCGAGCGTGCGGGGGCCGGCACGATTGCGTTCGACGTCGATTTTTCGGCCAAGAGTACCGCTGATGGCGACACGGCGCTCGGCGCGGCGATCGATCGCGCCACGGTGCCAATCATTCTTTCCACCTTCAGGCAACAGGCTTCTTCAGGAAGCCGCCAGATCCTCGAAAATGTACCGTTACCCGCGCTGCGCAGGAACGCTCAACTCGCGGCCGTCAACATCAGCGCGGATAGCGATGGCCTGGTCCATCGCTATCCCTACGGAATAGTCACCGGCGGCTTGCCGCGGCCTTCGGTGGCAGCGATTCTCGTCGGCACCTCGGGTCGTGTCGGCGACAATTTCCCGATCGACGGGGCGATCGACCCGACGTCAATCCCACGGATCAGCTTCATCGACCTGATCGACGGCCGCGTGCCCACCGGCTCGCTTCGCGGCAAAAGTGTGCTGATCGGCGCGACGGCCATCGAACTCGGCGATCGATATTCGGTACCACGCTACGGCGTGATCGCCGGGCCGATCATCCAGATGCTCGCCGCCGCTACGCTCGCGGGAGGATCGAGCCCGATTGATCGTGGGCCCATCCTTCCGATGGCCGGGGCGCTTCTTGCGCTGGCATTCGCGGCCCGATGGGACCGTCGCCGCCGCATAATTGCGATCGGCGCCGGGTTCACGTTCGTCTCGGGGCTGCCGCTCGCCATGGAGGCGGCGAACCTGGGCAGTGTCGAGATCGTGCCGGCGATCGCAGCACTCGGCGCCGGCGCGGGGTTGCTGGCAATCGCGTCGATCATCGCGACGATCCGGGAGGCGCGCCTGATCGATCCGGCGAGCGGCCTGTTCAATCGGCGAGGATTCGAGGCGGAAGCAGGCCAGCGCCCGGTCGCCGCAGTCACCGTGCTTAGGGTCGCCAATTACAGCGAGGCCGCCGGCGTGATAGGCCAAAACCGCGCGGCCGAAATGGTTCATCGCATCGTCGACCGCCTGACTGTTGCCGGTATCGATCGGCTCTACCGGCTCGAGGACGGGATACTTGCCTGGACCAGCGACCATCCGGCGAATGAGCCGCTCATCCACCAAATCGATGCGATTGCCGCATTGCTGCGCCCGCCGGTCGAGGTCGGCGGACGCCAGATCGAATTGCACTGTCGCTTCGGCCTTGCGTGCGGCACCGAACTCGCTCCCGGTGTGCTCGCCGATCGGGCAATTCTCGCCGCCGACCACGCGGCGGAACTGGGAACCCGCTGGGAACAGCATAGCGATGCGCTGGGCGAAGTGCAGGATTGGCGACTGATGCTGGCGGGCGAGCTCGATCAGGCCTTGGCGGCCGGCGACATCTGGGTTTCCTATCAGCCCAAGCTCGACATCAGGCGCGGTGCGGTGACCGCGGCGGAAGCGTTGGTCCGCTGGAATCATCCCTCGCGCGGCGCGATCCCGCCCGACGCCTTCATTCCGGCACTCGAAGCGAGCGGCCGCATCCTCGATCTGACGCTGTTCGTGTTGCGCCGCGCCTTGGCCGACGCTGCCAGGTGGCGCGCGGCCGGCACGTCGATCAACGTTGCGGTCAATGTGTCGGCGCTGCTGACCGCCGATCAGGACTTCTTGAACGCGCTCGACGCCGCGATCGGCGCCAACCCGTTGGTGCCCGAATTGTTGACACTGGAGGTTACCGAATCGGCCGCGCTGACCGATCCGGCCCGCGCGATCGCCGCCCTCCGGAGGATCGCCGATCGCGGCATCAAGCTGTCGATCGACGATTACGGCACCGGCCAGTCGACGCTCAGCTACCTCAAGCAGCTCCCCGCGCGCGAGATCAAGATCGACAAGAGTTTCGTCCTTGGCCTGGAAACCAACGCAAGCGACCAGGCGATGGTGCGCTCGACCATCGGTCTCGCCCATGAGCTCGGCTATACGGTGGTCGCCGAGGGAATCGAGAACCAGGCGATCCTCGATCAATTGGACGCGATGGGGTGCGATGTCGGCCAAGGTTGGCACATCGGCAAGCCGATCCCTGCGGACGCCTTCGCGGCGACGTTCGTCGCCAAGCGTGCCGCAGCCTGAGGATGCCGCCTCGAAATAAAATTGGTCGCCGCGGGGCGGCGTCGGATCTTACGAGTTCCCCGAACCGCCGCGATGAAGTCGCCCTGCGCTTCAAAACTTTCTGGCCGAAGTCGATCCGCACAGCGACCTGCATCCGCCGTGCTCACATTCTGAATATCTCTCGCTCGGGCGCAAAGGTCACGCCCAACAGCCCTTGGACACCAACCAGACGCTCGAAATCGAAATCGGCGATCAGTGGTATGGCGCGTCAGTGCGCTGGCGGCGCGAGAAAACGTTCGGCATTTCCTTTTATAAGCCGATCTCAGACGCTTGCTTAAGGGAAGATCTGTAAAAGCAGGCTGTCCTCCGGACTTGTAGAGGCAACCCTGCGTCTCCGATAAACACCCTGAAGCGATAAGTGTGATCGCATGTCTGCTGCTGGGCGCACTATTGTCTGGTCACGCGATTTCCAATGAATGGCAAGTTTCGTCAGAAGTTGCCCTTTGCGCGATGCCCGCGGAAGGGCGGGAAGTGGTCGGGAGCCGCCAAACGAAGTATCTTTAACCGCCGTGACTTGCGACATTTTTGCCGGTCCCAAGCGACGTATCGAACCGCAGCTTCGGGTATACAAATTGGCAGAGCCAAAATGCTTACACGCGAAAATTAGGCTTGGTCGAGTTCGCTCCCACAAACCGGCGCCCCGCAAGGGATAGGATAAGGCCGGAGGTCGGGAAGGACTAGCACCTCAAAGAGCGGGAGAGGCTCTGTGACGTCGAGGCCGGACTGTTTTTCCTTTTGCGACGACGTCCCGCCGGAAGGTGCGATCTCTTAAATACCCGACGGCCAGTCCCAGCTGAAATAGCGATTGTAGACGTCGGCCAGGTCGGTCGGTGCGGCGTGGGAGCTGATGGCGCTCGTGTACCAGTAGTTCGCCGTTCCGATCGACGCGGGGAAGGTGCGCGCGACATAGGGGTTAAACGCAGCAAACGGCGGCGAGACAGCCCGATAGTCGGTGTTGATCGTCTTGAGCCAACTGACGCAGACGGCCGTCGCGCCGGCCGCTTTCAGATAGGCGCGCGCGGCTTCGAAACTGTTGCCCTCGGTGCAAATGTCATCGACGATGAGCACGCGCTTGCCGCCGCGCGCTGGCGGAGATTTGTATGGCTTGCCGCCTACCCCACGAGCTGGCGCTGGGTTGAGCCGGATGGTGTTGAGCTGGTTGTCGAGGCCGACACTCCCGCCCGAGGCGCGCGCCGTTTGCGACTTCACGGCCTTGGCATGACGGATTATAAGGTCGGGCAGATAGCTTTTCCGGAGGGACTGCCCGAGGATGTTGAGCGCTTCACCGATTACGGTGAGATTGGAGGTTGGAGCATGGCCCGGATAGGCCGTGATATAGTCGATCTCGTCAGCCAAGCCCGAGAAATAGATGCGCGCGGCCAGCAGGCGGCCCCAGAAATTGGCGTCGCCGGCACCATGTTTCGACGTCGCCTTGGCATTTTCGGAATAAGCATGCGCTTGAGCATATTTAGGCGAAAGCGTCGTAAACGGTGCGAGCGCGTAGACGCGCAGATCGCCCTGTTCGAGTGCCCAGAACCAACTGGTCAGGCCGAGGCAGAGGCAATCGACGAAGCGCGCGACGTCGCGCGGGGACTCGAACTGGAAGCCATAGGGGCTGGCGACGCCGTGCCACATGGCATTGATGAACAGGAGACCGCCGTTGGCAGCGGTCTTCATGTCGTCAGTCGTGTTGCCGACATAGACGACCTCGTTTTTCTGCCACCCTTTCGCGGCGAGGATATGGGCGGTGGAATCCGCGCGCGGTTTGTACGGCATGCCGTCCTGGCCGCCGATATAATAGCTGACCGGGCCAAGCCGGTCCTCGAGCAGAGTGCGGAACGGCTGCGCCTTGTCGGGCGTGGTGACCGTCCAATCATGATTGCTGATGAAGACGGGCTCGACGCCCCGCATTTTGAGATAGCGCACGAGCCGCAAGGTCTCGTCGAACAGCGCACCGTCGATCGTGCCCTGCTTCACGAGCACGTCATGCAACGAGAAGATCGCCCCCTTGAGCATGGCTAGCTATCCCCAAACAGCGAAAGTTGGCCCTTTTGGGCGTGCAGCGGACGGCCGATGGCGGTGCGTACGAACGCATCAAAGCGTACCTGCTCGTGCGGGACGGTGAAGATCTCACCGGTAGGGAAACCCAGTCCGGGTTCGAGGACAAGCCGGTCGTCCGGCCATTCCGGTAAACGGAGACAGGCGATCGGACGGCCGAGCGCGGTCGCGAAGCGAACCGTGTGCGCAGTCCCACTGCGGCGTTGCCACTCGGCGGGGATCAGGATGCGCCCCAGCGCTGCCTGCAGCCGGTTGCGCTGGATGAAATTCTCGGCGCTGTACGAGGCATTGGGCAGATACTCGCTCACGATACTGCCGTCGCTCCCGAGGATATGATCGCGCATCCGCCCCGATCCCTTGGGATAGTCTTCGAGCATGCCTGTGCCGAGGACCGCAATCGTCGGCACGCCCGCGCGGAGCGAATGTTCGTGGGCGAGCTGGTCGATGCCGGCGGCGAGGCCGCTGACCGTGGGGGTGCCCCACTCGCCGAGACAGGCGCCAACATAACGCGACAAGAAGATTCCGTCGGCACTTGGCTTGCGCGTGCCGACGATGGCGATCGACGGCTCCGCGAGAAGGTCGACCGAGCCCTGTACGAACAGCCAATGCGGCGGGCGCTCCAGGTCGAGCAAGGCAGTCGGAAACCCGGCCGATTGACGAAACAGGAGCGCGATGCCGAGCGCCTCGAGCTGCTCAGCGAGCCTGTCGCCTCGATCGAGCGCCTGCTTGCGGACGCTCGACCAATGTCGCTCGGAGATGGGATTTTCGCCGCCTACCGTCGGGTTGGTCTCGTCAGGGCCGTATTCGAGCGCATCGGCGAAGGATCGGCCGGTGTCGGCGATCGCAAACAGGGTCTTCTGGCCGATGCCCCTGACGGTCGCGAGCGCAAGAAAGGCCCGCTCCTCGTCGATGTGACGCACCGCTCCAGGCTCGGGCAGTGCCACGGCGTGAGCGTCGGTCACGCGCGGGTCAGGAGTTTCGGGACCGGGGCGTTCCATCGCCTACAGCTCCCCCAAGGCGAGCGGGTCGTCCGGAAAGACACGCCGCGCAACGAAGAGGCCGATGATCGGGATGCCGGGAAAGCGGGCCGACAGGACGCTATGCATCGCGCGATAATGTGTGCCGGCGGTCAGGACGTCATCGACGATGCCGATCGCTTGTGGTGCTGGCTGCGCGATCGCCTCGTCGATCGAATAGAGTTCGAGGAGCTGCTCGACCGTAACCCGGTCACCCTGCCCCACCTCGTGCGACGCGTTCGTCGACGCCGCCTGACGGACGAGCGCGCGGACGTCCGGCGCGGGTTGTCGCATCAACCGACACATCCGTTCGATACGATCGTCATGATCGGGGTGATCTGGGGCCTTTGACCCGGGCACCGGAACGAGCGTCGCGTTTCCGAGCCAATTGGGATTGAGCGCCGCGCCAAGGGCGCGCGCGCAGGTGCCGATCGCCTGGCCCTTATACCAGTAATGCGGCTTCCCGGCCTGGCTGGGCTTCTTTTTGATATTGCTGATCAGATTGTTGGTGGTGCTGAACGAATAATCGCGGTGCGACGTATACTCGTAGAGGTAATAGCAATTGTCCTCAGCCGTCAGATGGTAGTGATCCGCGCGGCTCGTTTCATCGATCAGAGAGAGCCGGACGCCGTCAACCAAGAGCGCTCCAGATGTCTTCAGGTGTCCTGACGCGAACGGCGCCTTCCGCCTCGAAACGTGCCGGCCAGGTTATATCGGTGCGCTGGAAGCAGGAATCGAGGATAAACAGCTTGCGACGTTGATGCAGAGCGGCGCGGGCCTGCGTCAATGTGCCGGAGGTCTCCCCTGCCTCGACGATAATCGTCCCTTCGGTGAGCGCGCTCATCGTCACATTGCGCTCGGGAAAGAAGAAGCGATTATGCTGCGGCGCCTGCTTGGCGTAGCGCAGCACCGGAACCTGCGAGATCAGCAGATGATCGCGCGCGATCTCTTCCTGCAGCTCGCGGTTTTCCTTCGGGTAGCAAGACCCAAGCGGCGTTCCGACGACCGAGATCGTACGACCGCCGCGCGCGATCGCAGCGCGATGGGCGGCGGCGTCGACACCCTTTGCCAGCCCCGACACGACGGTGAAGCCGCGGTCGACGAGCTCACGCGCCAGACGCTCGGCGCGTCGAATGCCGTCGGGCGATGCCTCGCGGCTGCCAACGACGGCCATGCAGCGGGTCTCGGTGATTTCCCAAGCGCCGCGATAGTAGAGCAATTCGACGGGGTGGCGCGCGTCGCGAAGCTTGGCCGGATAGTCACCGGCGTGATGGATGCGAACACCGAACTGATGAACCCCCGCCTTCTTCAAGGCGGCCATGACCTCGGCGGCACATTGATCGGCAAGATGCGTCGGCACGAAATCGGAGGGAAGTGCCTCCGAGTCGACCGCAAATTTATCCGCCAGGCTTTTGAACGTCGCGCCCTTTTCGAGCCATAACGCTTCGTAGGCGCCGAATTCCCGGCGAGGTGAAATCGGCGAAAGTGCTGGACCTGAATCGCTGAGCGCGAGCCGCATGCTCATGCAGCCCATGCGCGAAATGAAATTTCTTGTCCCATCCGGGCCTGTCCTTCCCTTGGTGCCAGCCTCGGCTTCACAGATGTGAAGCGTAAGGGGTATGAAGGCAAGAGAAACGTCGGTCGGCGTGCCGAAGTGCCGCACCGCCAGACGGACCGGTCTTTTGCGCAGGCCGACTTATGTTCTGTTTTTGTTCCGGTGTCAAACGCGAGGCTTGGTCGCGGGGTTCGGCGCGGTTAGACTGACCTGATGACGGTCAAAGATGACGATGAGGAGACAAGGCGCCGCCGCGATGATGCGGAGGAAGAGCGTCATTATTGGGAGTCGATCGAGGACGAAAAAGCGGGCCGAGGAAGAGCGTGCAGATCAGTGGCGCGCTGCCGCGATCGAAAAAATGGAGACGTGGTTCTTCGAGCAATTCGAAGATCCTCAGAATGAGACGCCACGGGACAGCGAGGAACAGACCTACATTTATCCTTGGGGTGGTCCGTTCGACGCCAGCGACGTTCTGCATGGCCAGTTCGACTTTGAATATGACAAAGAGCTGATCGACGCGGCGATCGAGCAGATTGAGCGCGACGGCACGACCGAATGGGCGCCGACCTCTAGCGGAGACTATTACGAGCATCCCGAGCCTGAGTCCGACGCGGCAGTGGATGCGGTTACCACGGTAGAGCTGGCGGGCCGTATCCTGGAGCGGCTCGAGAAACTGGAAGCCGTGGTGGCGGCATTACCGGGGCAGCCCGGCAATATCGGCCACAATGCTCCACCCGAGGAGATCGGACTCCCCCCTTATGGGGAAGACGTGGTCGATATCAGTACGGCTATCGCCGAGACGCGAACCGAGCTCGCGCAGGCGGAGCCCGATCCCGCACACCTTGCCACCCTCTCCCGTCGGTTTGACGGCTGGGGCCGCAAACTTGGACTGTGGCTTGCCAAAAAGGGCGACCTCGCCGTCGACGAATTCATCAAGAACGGGATGAAGCTTGTCACCTGGGGCGGCGCGCTCGCGCTGTTCGACGGGTTGGCGCACGACCTCATCACGCTTGCCCAGTATCTCCTGGCGCGTTTCTAGCCAGGCTTACTGCCGGCATCGGCATCGCAACGACGGGCGAAGGCCGGTGCGGCCACAAGCAGTTCGTCGTAGAGCGGCATCACGAGCATCAGGGACGTCGCCAGACATTCGATCAGGAGCCACGCGCGCCGCTCGAACTCCTCGCCGTGTGCGGTGAAGGTCGCGCCAAGATCGACGATATCAAGGACGGCGTAGGAAGATGCGGTGCCCGCGTCATTGGGATGGGCAAATTCGCTCAGCTGGTCGTACAGCGCCCGAAATGCGGGGACCGATTTGGTCAGTTTGTCGATGGCATTCAGGACATTGATGGCGTCCGGTCGATCTTCACGCGCACGGGAGCCCATCAGCATGCTCATCAGAGTCGCGTCGAGCCCCTCGATATCGCCGCCTTGATATCGCGTGACCAGGCGATGCAGGCTATGCAGTGCTGCGATGGTCTCGATGGTCGCGCGCGTCAGGACAATGCCGCTCACATGGTCTGTGCGATCGTAGGCGCTGAGCGCGCAGCGACCGAGCTCTTCGATCCGCCAAAGCAAAGCGTCACGATAAAGGGCTGCCTTGAAGGGTAGTTTGGAACGACGCGCCAGGCGGCGCGCATCCAGTTCGGCTGGCCGTGCCGCCGCGATAGCAAGGAGCGCGCTGGAGGCGGCCCCCCTGCTCCCGGCGTGATCCCAGGAGAATGCGGGCTGATCATGGCTCATTCAGCACATGTCCCTTACCGGCAGCGTCTCGTCCAGACTCAGGCGCTGCCAAAGCGCCAGACCGGGATGCCAGCCTTGCGAGCCTTGTCGGCGAGATTGGCGCTGATGCCGCTGCCTGGAAAGTGGATGACGCCTGCGGGTAGCTGCTCCAGCATGAGGTCGTTGCGCTTGAAGGGACCCGCTTTGGCGTGGCGGTTCCAGTCGGGACGAAAAACGATAGCGGTGACGGTGCGGGCGCGCGCCCAACATGCAGCGATATGTTCGACTCCTGATGGGGTGCCACCATGCAGGAGGACCATGTCCGGATGTTTTGCGTGAACCCGATCGAGCACGTCCCAGATACGCCGATGATCCTGATAGTCTGCACCGCCCGTGATCGCGATCAACGTACCGGTGGGCATCAAGAGCTGACTGTCCGCCCGCTTGCGAGCGGCGATGAAATCACGGCTGGCGATCATGCTGGCGGTGAGCGCCTTGCGATTGACCACTGATCCAGACCGGGCGGTCCAGGGTTTGCGGCAATGCATGCGGAACTGCTCGGCAAAGGCATCGCGAAAGGCTTCCATCGCGTCGCGTCGTTCGACCATGCTGCGGCCAATCGCCGTCGCGGTCTCCAGTTCGACTGAGCGCACTTCTGAGCCATCCTGCTCACTTTGCAGCCGGCGTTGTTCCTGCTCATTGTCGTCGAGTTCGCGTTCGAGCCGTTCGCCCGCGCGGTGAAACACGTTGGTCATGCCCCACAGCATGTCTTCGAGGTCCGGCTCAAGCCGGGTGTCGGCGAGCGCTGCGACCATCGCGTCGAAGGTGTCGGCGGCGGCGCCCTCGACCAATCGTGCCTCTGGCAGAGGTCGAGGGTCGCCTTCGTCGTCGAAGGGTCGTCGGCCATAGAGTTCCAGTTCGTCGAGCAGGTGCGCGATGTGGGACTGTTCGTGTTCGGGTTCGTCATGATCGGTCATCGTCTGATCCTCGCGTGACCGCGCCCGTCGCGGCCTTCGTGGCGACGACTTTCGGCGGCCGCTCGGTCCGTGCATCCCGAGCGTCAGCGATCCGGCGCGACAGCGCCGGCGGGACCGAAGCGCAGCGAAGGACGGCGAAGCGCGGCTATTTTGGATCGCGATGCAAAAGCGCGGACGCGAAGCGACCGCGCGGCGGAAAATAGCCGCGGCGCAGCCGTTGCACGGGCCGAGCGGCGGCCGTTCCGTCGCCCTCTCAGAAGGCCGGGGCGCGGGCCTCAAGCGCGGGCCCGGATGGCATTATTCGGACCTTCACTCGAGCGCCGCCATGCGCACGAGATCGTCGGCCCGCAACGTGGCCGCAAGCGTTTCGCGGAACCGGTCCAGGCCTAGCTGCTGCAGGTCGGAGTTGAAATCGTCGGCGCCGGGCTCGAGGTCGATCATCTCGATGCCCGCTCCCTCGGTCCGGTCGCGAAGCTTGTTGAAGGCGTGAGACCCGGCAGGGTCGCGATCGCGGGCGACATAGAGACGCCGCAGGGTCTGCGGGATGCGGACGGCGGCAAGATGTGCCGCCGACAGCGTTGCGATCATCGGGAGAGCCGGCGCGGCCATGCGCACAGACAGGACGGTCTCGAGCCCTTCGCCGACCAGCATGACGGAGGTTGCACGACCGAACCGCACTCCGCTGCCGAGAAGATCACCCATGGCTCTGCGCGGTGTGGCGATCGCTGCCTTGCCAGACCCGTCTGGTGCAAGCCACGTGCGATGGCAGCCCGTGATCATGCCATCATCGTCAGTGACGGCTGCGATCAGCGCGGGAAGTGCGTTCGGCGTGCCGGCTAAGTCGTCTGCCGACGGGCGATACCAGCACCGGGGATGAAAGCGGAGCCATCGTGCGGCACGCATGCCCACGATTCCCCGCGCGCGTAGATAATGTTCGGCGAGTGTGCCGGCGATGGGACGCGATGCGGCAAAGAGTCGTTGCGCGGCTTTGCGAGAGCCGGCGGGTGCGGACGGTTCATCCGGGTCGAAATCCGGCCTCTCGCGCGGCACCGCCAGAAAGCGGCGCACCTCTTCAAGGGTGTCAGGCAACAGATGATGTCCGCAGTTGAGGCCGATCAGGTCGAGGAGATCGCCGTGCTCGCCAGTGGCGGCGTCGGTCCATTTGCCGGCCGCACCCTTGCCATGCTCGCCCCCCTTCAAGCGGACATAGAGGCTGCGACCCTTTGACCCGTGGACGTCGCCAACAATCCAGTAGCGACCTTCGCGATGCCCCGCGGCCAGATAGTGGCGGCAGACCGCCTCAGCGTGGCGTGCGAGCTGGCGGGAGAGGTCTGAAGCGACGCCGGCCATGAGCATCTCCGCAAAAAAGGGGGCCTGCCGATGCGACAGGCCCCAAGGTTCGAGGGCGCTATTCAGCGGCGATGGCAAAGGGCTCCTCGCCATCGCTGCCATCATGCTCCGCAGTGGCTTCTGCCTCCACGGCCGCTTCGCCGTCGATCGCCGCCGGCCCTTCGACCAACTCCACGAGCGGCGTCCGCAGTGGCTCGGCAAGCCAGCCGCTGTGCGCGAGCAGTTGTTCGGCTTCCTTGGCCATCTCCGGTTTCTTGAGGCCCGTCAGACGTGCCGCGGTATCGGCACCCCTGGCTTCCTCGACGGCGCTCAGGATGCGCACTTTGGTCACACGGCCAAGGTAGTTGTCGACGGTGGCAGTCCACCCGGCAACGACCATGTCGAGACCGGCGGCACGGGCGAGCACATGACTATGCGCGATCCGACCCGACACGGTGCGCTCGGAAACGCGGCCCTCATTGTAGCGGTTGGCCGGTTCCCACACTGCATTGACGCCGAACGAGGCGCAGTGGGCAA
This sequence comes from Sphingomonas koreensis, assembly GCA_006438735.1. Lineage (GTDB taxonomy): Bacteria > Pseudomonadota > Alphaproteobacteria > Sphingomonadales > Sphingomonadaceae > Sphingomonas > Sphingomonas koreensis_A. Next base: position 34,545 of record RCZF01000004.1, read on the forward strand.
AGAGCGCCTCCTGATCGTCGGCACTGAGCGCGATCAGCACCTCCCACAGCTCTGCCGGCAGGTCGGGCAGACGCTCGGCCCAGCTCTCATGCCGTTCATCGATCGCCCGCGCCGAGGCGCTGCCGTTGAGACACGGCGCGTGGGTGCCGAGGCTGCCGCTGCGAACCGAAATCTCGACACAGCTCGTGCCCGACGAATAGTGGTAGAAGCTGTCGAGCACGAGCGCGTGGAGCACCGCCGCAAATGCGATCTGCGGACTCGTCGCCACGGCATCGCGCAAGGCGAGCGTCCGGTGCGTGGTGAGCTCGGTCACAAGTCGGTCGGGAAGCGGACGAAGCATATCATCTTGCTCGTCCTCATCCTCGGGCTCGGCTGCCGTACCCGGCAAGCCGCCGACACTGATGATCGGACCCGCCGCACAATTGCAAAGGTCGGAACCGTCATCGCCATCGTGGATGGACCGTCCTTCATCATCGTTTACCGGGTCTTCGGCGGGCTCATCTTCCGGCCGGACGAAGCCGCGCTCGATATGGAGCGAGCCGTCGCCGTCAATGCTGACGAACACGCCCGCGCGCGCGATCTCCGTCGGCTGATAGACCGGCGGCCGCGAGACGATCGCACTGATCTCCTCGTCGATAGCCGTGACGCGGGCATCGACCTCGTCCGGGATGTCCCCCGCCCCCGACCATGCTTCCTCAAGCGCCTCGGCTTCCTCGCGAAGCGACGCGAGCTTGGCCTCGTCCTCGTCGGTCATCTCGGGCTGGTCGCCGTCGATGACGCGCATACCGTCATCATAGTCGTACGGGAAATCGACCGCGACCGCGATCCACTTCCAGCCTTCTTCCCCGATCCGGGCGCCCTCGGCCTTGAGCTTCTCGTCGACCAGACGCTCGAGCAGGGTCACGTCCTGCAGCCAGCCGCCCTGATCCTCCTCGAACAGGTCGCGCAGGACATAGCCGCCCGCAGCGACGTAGGCATCGAGCCCGACGAAGCGGACCCGCTTGTCGGTGGCGCGCACGGACTGCTCGGTCAGCTTGGAGCGGATCATGTAAGGCTGCTGGTTGTAGCTGGACTGAAGCAACTCCCAGACCTGCTCCTGGCGCTCATGGTCCTCCGAGACCGAAAAGGCCATCAGCTGCTCGAGGGTCATGCCGTCTTCGGCATAGACATCGTGCAGCTTGGGCGAGACGGAGGCGAGTCGCAGGCGCTGCTTCACGACGGCGGGGGTCGTCATGAAGGAGGCGGCGACAGTTTCGACGTCGGTGCCCTGGGTGACTAGCTGCTGCATTGCCCGGAACTGATCGAGCGGGTGCAGTGCCTCGCGGTGGACGTTTTCGGCGAGCGAGTCCTCTTCGGCCGAGATCTGCTCGTCCTCCCGCACGATGCAGGGGACCGGCTCAGTCTTGGCCATGCGGCGCTGTTTCACTAGCTGCTGCAAGGCGCGGAAGCGGCGGCCGCCGGCCGGCACTTCGAACAGGCCGGTATCGTTGCCGTCCGCGTCGCGCTGGACGCGGACGGTCAGGCTCTGCAACAGGCCGCGGCGGGCGATATCGGCGGCGAGCGCGTCGATCGAAACTCCCGCTTTCACGCGCCGGACATTGGCCTGGCTCAGCACCAGCTGACTGAACGGAATGTCCCGCGATCCGCTGAGGACGATCTTCACATGCTTGGTCATGGGTCTTCTCCATGACGGGCGGCCGGGAGACTCTCTCTAGGCCCTCAACCCGTCATGGAACCGACGCAGCCCTTTCCCTCTAAGGGGTAAGAGCCACGTCGGAGGTCATTGGGCCAAGCCATTCAGCTAGGTCCGATTATTGTCGCGATCATCGTCCGACATTCCCTCGGTAGCGAGGATTGAGCCGGATCTCCGGGAACAAGCCGCCCACACCGAAAGTGGGACGCCGGTTTCGAAGTCGGGCTCGATCTGGATCCGCAGTCCGAAGGGAAGCCGGATTTCCGACAGTTCCCGCAGGCTCCAGGGCCGATCTCCGGACAGCCGAAACCGAGATCCGCCAAGCCGTAAAGGACGTCGCCATCGTCGGCCATTTCGGTCGCCAACCATATTTGCGGACCGAGTGGGTTGAAGAATTTCACGACGGGGGGTGGATCCGGTTCGGGACCGTCGAGGCGGGAGGCAGCGCGGCGATTGATATCGTTCGTCCGCAGCGCGTAGCGAATGGTTGCGGGGAGCAGGATCATGGATCGCTCCTTTCGATTGAAGTGATGGATGCGCTGTCAGGCGACAGCGGCGAGGAGCTTGGAGGCTTTGCCCTCAAGTTCGAGGCGGGTGTCCTGATGAGGCTTGTCACGCGCGACCGCGGTGATGCCCTGGACGAAATCGAAGATCGACGTCGGGGGGTGTCCTTCCTCGTCGAGCACGGCTGCGATGATCCGGTCGGTGTCGCCCTTTGAGAAACCGCGCTTGCGCAGGAAGCTTTGCCGGTCCTCGTCGGTGCGGGCGACCAGACGCTCACGGGCGGCCTTGATGCCGGCCATGAACGGCACCGGCGACGAGGTCGCGAAATTCTCCAGCGCGGGAGCCGCCTCATGCGCAAAGCGGTTGGCGGCAAACTTGCTGTGGCGGATGCTGATCTCCTCGAAGCCTTCGGCGCCCCAGATGTTGCGGTTCATGCAGACCGCGCGAAGATAGAAGGAGGCGATACCGAGCGTCTTCGAGCCGACCTCGCTGTTCCAAGCGTAGAAACCCCGAAAAAACAGGTCGGGATCGCCATTGGGAAGGCGGCCGGCTTCGATCGGGTGCGCGTCGTCAACCAGGAAGAGGAAGACGTCGCGGTCACTCGCATAGAGCGTCGTCGTGTCCTTGGTCACCTCGACGAAAGGGTTGTGGGTCATGGTCGACCAATCGAGCAGGCCGGGCACCTTCCACCGCGTATCACCGGTCCCGTCGCCGGCAATCTTCATCACCGCCGCAACGAGTTCATGATCCCAGATGCGGCCATAGTCCGGGCCGGTGACGGCCCGCAGTTCAACCCGGCCCTCGTCGGTTTCCAGCGTTTTCATCAGCTCGGCGCGATGCGACAGGAGGCCATGCTGCATGTTGATGCTGGCAAGGGGGGCGGGAAGCTGCCGGAGATAGCCCGAGGGCGCCCCAACGAGGCTGCAGAGCTGACCGAACGACCAATGGGTCGGGGCCACCGGCTCGTCCCGTCCCGGGATAAACAGTGCCAGGCGCTCAGCATCGTTTCGGCCCGCTTCGACCCTGACGTCACGGGTCTCGACCATACGGGCCGTGGCACGCTCGGCACGGGCCTTGACCGCGGCGTGGAGCGAAGAAAGGCACAGAAATCTGTCAATCGGCGTCCAAAAGGGACCCCCGATCGGCGTTGAAGAGGGACCCCCCTGGGCCAGGGTGGCATACACTGACGATGGTGCGCGCCGTCGCCCTGCGGGCGGCGCAGGGAGGGCGTAGCCCGACCGGAGGCGCCCGCAGGGCGAAGCGTCTTCTGCCGGCGGTGCGGGGCGGATCAGCTGCGGTGCTTGAACCGCCAGCTGTCGTTACCGGTCTCGACGATGTCGCAGTGATGGGTGATGCGATCGAGCAGCGCGGTGGTCATCTTGGGATCGCCGAACACGGTGGGCCACTCACCGAACGCCAGGTTGGTGGTGACGATCACCGAGGTCTGCTCGTAGAGCTTGCTGACGAGGTGGAACAGCAGCTGGCCGCCTGAGCGGGCGAACGGCAGATAGCCGAGTTCGTCGAGCACGACGAGATCGAGGCGGCCGAGCTGGGCGGCAAGCGCGCCGGCCTTGCCGATGCGGGTCTCTTCCTCGAGCCGGGTGACCAGATCGACGGTGTTGAAGTAGCGGCCACGAGCGCCGGCGCGCACGACACTGGCGGTGATGGCGATGGCCAGATGCGTCTTGCCGGTGCCGGTGCCCCCAACCAGCACGATGTTGCGCTTGGCCGACAGGAACGATCCGCTGTGCAGCGAGCGCACCAGTCCTTCGTTAATCGGGGTGCCGTCGAACACGAACGCGTCGATATCCTTCACCACCGGCAGCTTGGCGGCGCTCATCCGGTAGCGGATCGAGGCGGCATGGCGATGCGCGGCTTCGGCGCGCAGCAGATCGGTCAGGATCTCCGTGATGGTGCGCTGGCGCTGCACGCCGGCGGTGACCGCTTCGTCGAACGCGCCGGCCATGCCCTTGAGGCCGAGCCCGCGCATGGCGTCGATCATCTCATACCGCTGCACGGGTATCTCGCAAACTGTCGTAGCGGGCGCAGTTGGCGACCGGCGGGTGCATCAGCGCCATATCCTCAAGCGTGACGATCGATGCCGGTCGGGGCGGCTCGCGTCGCCGCGACAGGATGTTGAGGATCACCTCATCGCTGGCGGCACCGGCATCGAGCGCCTCACGGACCGCGGCCTCGACCGCGTCCAGGCCATCGCTCAGCACCGCCGCCAAAACGCGCACGAACCGCCGGTCGCCTTCGTCACCGCAGCCGAGCTTGCGGCGCAGCCGGGCAAGCGCCGGCGGCAGCTCCCAGCCCTGGAACGGCGCACCGTTCCTGAGCGCGCCAGGCTTGGTCGCCAGCACCGGCAGATAATGCCAGGGATCGTAGATCGTCCGGTCGCGACCGAAGAAGCGAGGATGCTCGGCGACGATCTCGTCGCCCATGCGCACGACGATCCGGTCGGCATACGCGCGGACCTGCACCGCGCGACGCACCGCTCTCGCCGCGACCGAGTAGCGGTTGCGGTCGAAGCTGATCAGGCAGGTGCCGGTTACCGCGTGGCTCGTCTCGTGGAAGCCGTCGAACGGCGCCAGCATCGGCTGCAGCGCAGGGCGCTCCGCCTCGAGCATCTCGGCGACGGTCATCTCCTTCTGCTCGGGATGCGGATGCATCGCTGCCCAGCGTCGGCACTCTGCTTCCAGCCAGCCGTTCAGCTCCTCGAAGCTGGCGAACCGAAGCCGGGGCTGGAAGAAGCGACCCCGGATCGTCTGCACCTGGTTCTCGACCTGCCCCTTCTCCCAGCCGGCCGCCGGCGAGCACGCGGTCGGCTCGACCATGTAATGGTCCGCCATCACAAGGAACCGGCGGTTGAAGACACGCTCCTTGCCGACGAACACCGTCGTCACCGCCGTCTTCATGTTATCGTAGATGCCACGCTGCGGCACCCCGCCGAAGAAGGCGAAGGCGCGCGCATGCGCGTCGAACAGCATCTCCTGGGTCTCGCGCGGATATGCCCGGACATAGACCGCCCGCGATGCGCTCAGCCGCATATGCGCGACCTTCACCCGCATCGGCTTGCCGGCGATCTCCACGTCCTCGTGGCTCCAGTCGAACTGGTACGCCTCGCCGGGCATGAACAAGAGTGGGATGAACGCCGGCATGCCGTCACCCGGGTCTTTGCGCCGCGCATCGCTCCAGCGTCGGGCGTAGCGCCGGACCGCATCGTAGGAGCCCTCGAACCCCTCGCGCAGCAGCAGATCGTGGATCCGCGTCATCCGCAATCGGTCGCGCCGGTGCCGCGCCTCGTTCTCCAGCAGCAACGCGTCGAGCCGCTCCTGAAACGGCCCGATCCGGGGCAGCGGCTGCACCGCACGATGATAGTCGAACGCGCCTTCCGGCGCGCGAATCGCCTTGCGAACCACCTTACGAGACAGCCGAAGATCACGCGCAATCGCCTTGATCGGCTTGCCTCCGGCATGCTCGCGCCGAATCCGAACCACTGTCTCCACCACCAACATCCCGATCTCGCCACCTGGAAAACCAGGCCGCTGCCTAAACCATCGAAATGAGGGGTCCCTTTTAGACGCCGATCACCCCGCTAACGGGGTCCCTGTTGCACGCCGATCCACAATGTGGGATCTCGCGCGAGCCGACCATTCCGGTCTGTTGGTGCGCCCCCTGCTCATGCTTTGGCGACAGAGCGTTGAGCTCGCCCTCAAGGCAGCTATCCTAGAGATCGCCGGTCAAATCGACGGAAGGCCCGGTCATAATTTGCGCGCACTGTTTCAGCACCTCCTGAAGGTGCGCGCGGATTTGGGCTGCGTCGACGACGACGATCTTGCCCGGGACGTTCTTATGATGGTCGATTTGGTTCAATCGTTCGATCCCCTGGCGGATCGGTTCCGTTATCCCACTGAGAAGGGCGGAAAGCGATATGAGGGCATCGACGTCGATTTCGACTCACTGTACCAAGCGCATTGGATCGTCGTGACGTGGTGCGAAGGCGCGGTCATGGAGCTCAAGGGCGACGTCTGATTTGACGTCTCAACTGGAATCGACAGATCGCAACGGCGGTGGGAATGCGTTCCCTGATCAGTCGAACGGCAGTTCCGTGAAATCGGTGCCCTGAACGACAGGACCATCGTCTTCGATCGTCAAGTCGACCGCAATTTGCTGCTTGTCGGAACCCGACTTGTCGGCGATTTGGATCACAAGCGTCGCCGTGCGCCGCGGTGTCCGCCGGTCGATGAACCGGATAAACCTCTCACAATCCGAAGAGGTGAGCAGATCCTGGATATGGCTCCAATCAATGTCCGAGAGTGACCGCTGGATGCGCCCTTGGCGGATCGCTTCGACGATAAGACTGGCACACAGGCGCAGCGCGCCTTGGGAAGGACGAGCGGCGGCTTCGAAGAGCTGACGGCTCAACACCTTCCAGACCCATAGGGTCCCCGGCTCGATAAGGGCGATATCTTCGATCGCGGCGTGGAAAAATTGCCCGCGATTGCCAATGAGAAGTTGCTCCCGACGCGCCTGGATATGGATCACCAGCAGCGGGGCCTGGGTCAGGCCGGGAGCGGCCGCGTCGGGATCTTCCGCGGGCACGTTCCGGGCATGATCTACAATGACGACACTGAACCGACGCTGGTCATCTTCGAGGTCGAATGCACGGCCATGATCTTGGCCAATGCGCCACCCGCGCAGTTCGAACAGGCGCATGATCCCTTGCCGCTGGCTATCGGCATAGTGGGACGGTTCGTTTTGCGCGATCCGCTCGACCAGCAGAAGCAGTGCGGCGCGCCGCGCCTCGATATGGACCGGCTCGCTCTGATCGATCTGGAACAGCTGCGAGAGCGCGGCGGCAAAATCCTGGTGATCGGCTCGGCTGACCGCCCCTTGCGAATAAAGGCGAGCAGCCCCACCAAGGACGGCGCCGGCCTTCAGTGCGCGCGCCGCGAGACGGCAGGCTAGTTCGATCGACGTCTGGTTCGACCAGATAGGTTCACGCACGAGCATGTTGTGCTGCGCTTTGAAAAGGCGGTGAACATCTAAGAATGGCGCGCCGTCCATTTCACGCTTTACGATCTCTAGAAGCGGCCGGATGGGGGCGACAGGATCGCGGCCCCTCACCGTGCTCGTGGCATAAGGAGCAAAGAAGGTAACCGTCGGCAGGTTGGTTTGCGCTTGAAATTCCAGGTCGCGCAGCAGCGGCGCGGCGGACGTGGATAGCGAGACGATCACCGCCGCATGTTCGCCCATTCGCATCCCGGCCTCGACCAGCTGCGGCCAATCGGGTTGGGCGCCGAGAAGCATCGTCAGTTTGGGAACGCGACGAATGCGAAGCGCCGGGTGGAAGCGGCTCTCGTCCGCGACCTCGACGCCCTGGCTGGTCCACTCATCATAGGAAACTTGGCCTTCGCGGATTCGGCCGACAAGGACGACGGTCGTGCCCTCGGCCTTGATTTGTGGCGGGCCGGCGCGCCTCGGAGGGTGGGTCGCAATGACCCGAACGCCATCCGCGAAAAGGTCTGGATATTGGGCGACGAGCTGGTCGTAGGCATCCTGAAAGCCCCGCTGCTCCGCTTCGCCGATTGCGCCTTCAAGGAAGACGAGGAGTTCACCATCCGCCAAGCGGGCCCGCAAACGCGGCGTCTTGGAGCTTGTTTCTCCAGTCGGTCCATCGATCACCGTCGTGCGATGCGACGGCAGTCCCATCGCTGGCAGGATGCGCGCCAGCGCCGGTTCGAGGATGGATCGATCGCGCCAACGATTGGCGGCGGTCGGTCCCATCTCGGCATAGGCGCGATAGGCCCGAACGTAGATTGCCGGCTTGAATTCGTCGAAGTCGAGCGTGTCGACGATGTCGAAAAGCTGGAGAGGCTTGTCGGCGAGTTTCGGATCATCAACCCGCGTGCGCATCGTTTCGCGGAACGTTGACCAGAGCGCGACGATTGGCGGTTCGTCGGGGAGAATGAAGCCCCAGAGTGGTTCGCCGCCGATTTGCAAAACAGGTTCTTCGTTCAAGCCGACGAAATCGCGATCGGGCCATGCGACCTCTGCGAAACCGACGAGCCGCCCGGGCGCGGCCAAGACTTGTACGAAACTGCGATTGTCCCCGCCGATGCCGACCAGCAGCGGCTGCAGAAATCCAGGCGCGGGCGCCGTGGGGTTGAAGACCGCGACGGCGCGCGCCTGCGATGGGCTGACGTCTACAGCCACGTCTGGTCCTCCAGGAAGCGCTCGACCTCACTGAAGATGCGACCCGCCACTTCGGCCGGGTTGAACATCCTTAGGACGCGATACCCACGTGGTTCTGCGCCCCAATCGGCAACCAACGCCTTCACCTTGGGATCGTCGAAAATCTGATTGGGGCCGATCACGGCGAGCACCTGACCGTCGAGCAGAAGCGTGTCGGCCAGTTGGACCTCGATGGCCGAGCAGCGATCGTCGAATTGCTCCGCGAGTCCGCCGGAGATCAGCTGGTAATAGGACCGTACGATGTGCTGGGTCACCGGGAAGGTCCGGGGCTGTACCGGCTCCATCATCCAGTAATCTTCGAGGCTGTCGTAGAAGGCCCCGATCACCTTGAGGGGATGATCCGTCGGTGGGATTTCAAAATCCGCCAGCGTCAGGCTGTCGTGGAACGCGCCGCTATATCGGTTGAAGCCGCCGCTATCGAACGGGAGGATCCGGTGGGCGTGCGCGGCAACATCGTCGCGCAGGATAAGACAGATTCGCGCGTAATCGAGGTTGGTGGTCGCGCCGCCGCTCCATGCACGCCGATATGCCGGCCGCCCGTAAAAGAGATAGACCAGCGGTTCACCATAGACGTCGCACAGCCGCGGTTCGAGCTTGCGGGATGCAACCAGGCCGGACAGCCTTGCACAATCGGTGACATGCGTAAGGCCGAGCTGGCCGGTTAGCGGTGTCGCTCCATGTATAAAGTCTCGGAACTGATTGTCGGGCATAACCAAGACCTAACGGGGACTGCCCGATCCTGCCAGCGCAGCTGAAAGCGAAGACAGGGTTTCGCGAAATTATTGTCCGCTACTAGCAGAGCGCTCGGCGGTGATGCCCAAGACACCCGGCTTGCTAATAGATCATCAGGGTGCGGCGCCCTGCAGATCGCTCAGATATCCGTCTGTACCGGAGAAATAGCCAGCAACCCCGTTGATGACGTCTGCAAGGGTCGGCAGGTGAAGATCCGCATAGGCGATCGGGATCGGCTGGCCGTTCGTGTCGACCGGGTAGCGATAGGAATAGGAACCAGGGTCGATCTTGGCGAATTCAGCGACGACCTCCGACACGATCGGGTCGGCGATGTCGGGATCGCTCGTGCCATAGCGCTGAAGCAATTCGGCGAAGGTCTGCCAGAGCCGAGCGAGGTCATGGGTCTTCCAGATCGGATCGATACCGACGGTGTGGCCGTAGGTTGCGATGACATATTTGAGTGATAGCTCGATAAACTGGCGGTAGTTGAAGATGATCGGGCAGACGAGATAGTCGCGCTCGGCCGGAGCGTTCGCGGCATGCGCCACCATCAGATCGGCGGCCTTTTTGTAGCCGTCGGTCATCAGCACAAGCCGTGTAAATTCGTCCTGGGCAATATTAGCGTTCGCGTCTGGATCGGCCGCGACGACAAACGGGGCGTCGCAGGCCGTCGGCCAGCGAAACTTGCTCTCCAGGATTTCTTCGAACCTGTATCGCTTCATGGTGTGCTCCCCGCTTTCAGGCTCTGGCACCGCGACCGGCGCGGAATGTCATCATCACGCAGCAAGATGAAGAGCTAAGGCCTGCCTGATGTGAGCAGCCTCGATCATGTTGATGCGACCCAGCTTGTTGCCTCGCACGATGATGCCTGCAAAGCCGAGTTCTGGCTGCCCGGCTTTGATACCGTGGATGAAGAACACCGGCGCACCGCTCATGCCGTCCGGGTCATCGGGGATAGGATCATCGTTGCTCGCGGGTTCCAACGGAACCGTGCCGGCGGCATCCCACACCGTCGGCGTCGCTGGCTTGAAATAGAGCTTCCACCAGCGTGACACCACATCGACGCCAAGCAATTGCCAGTCATCGTCAAATGAGGTGTCATAGGACGTGTCGCCGGTTGGATAGCCGATCGAGAAGATCGCATCGACCGAGGCGGGGTCAACGGTCCGCAGATCGCGAGCCGATTCGAGGTCAAAGGAGAGGAAGTGCGGGGCAAGGTCGCGACCAAGATTCCGAGGCGAATATTCCGCGATCATGATGTCGGCCAGGTCGGCATAGGCTGGATCGGACGACGGATCGAGAACGCCCCGGCTCACCTCGTTCGGATTGATGCCGACCCGGCGACCGTGCGCCTCGTCGACGATAAGAATGATCTGGTCCGATGTGCGCTCTGCGTTCGCAAGCTGATGCCGGGTGCACAGGAGCAGGTTGTGTCCGCGGTGTCGGAACAGGAGACATGAGCCGGAGAACGATATGTCGTGATCGTATCCGTCATTGTGAAAGGCCAGCGGCCGACAAAAGCGCTGCAGGCTTTCGATGACCTTGGGCACGGGAAGATAGAGGCCGTTGATTAAGACGCTCAGCTTGGCGTGCGCTTTCGTAATGGCGTCGATGATGGACATGCCCCGCCATAATCGATCGGGCGGGCCAAGTCAGCGGATCGACCACACCCTCGACAATCCTGCTGGCGCCGGACACAAGCGTGTCGTGAAGCTATGTGAATCACATCTTCGTGACGGCGGGCGCCCACTCGAACGCCCGCTGCCATGCGATATCGCTTCGGAAACGGTGATTGTACGGTGATTACACAGCAGAAATTGGCGGCCGCAGAAAGCCGGTTTTACCAAATCCTTTCAGTTGCTTATGGAGATTTGCCAGCTGAGGTCTGGTATTTCCGCTACCTGCGGGTCTGACGCCACCACCAGCGCGCCAGCGGCGCGGTTAGACCCGGCCGCACGATCAGCCATTCGCGCCGCCCTGCCGGAAGCGCCGGCGCGCCACCGGGCAACGCCGCCGCGATCACCGCATCGCGCCTCACATCGCGCCAGAACGCCGCATCCTCGGCCGGTTCGTCGACGGCGCGGCTGAGCACGCCCCAGCCGCGCGCCGCGGCGCGATCGAGCAGCGGCTGGACGGCATGATCACCCGCTTCCGCCGGGCCGATCCTCAGGAACCGCGCCTCGCGGCCGACTCCATCCAGCAACGCCGCGAATGCCGCGTCGTCGGCCTCGAAACGCGCCGCGAACAGCGCCAGCCCGCCGCCGCCCGGCACCGCCGCGCCGCGCAGCCACCACGGCCCTACCGGCGTCATCGGCAGCGCGATCACCGGCTCGCCGTCGGCCAGCACCAGGATCGTCCGCGCCGCGCCGCCGCTCGCGGCGATCGCCGTGGCGAACCAGTGGAAGCGCAGGAAACGATGCGACGGCGGCGCGCCGTCAGCAACCTGATCGATCAGCCCCGAAAGGCCGTCGAGCGCGACCACGCGGATGCGCGCGGGCAGCCGCTTGAAATCGGCGAGCAGCATCGGCCTCGACATGCCGACACGCTAGGCCGGCAATCTTACCAAGCGGTGGAGATTTGCCGCGGCCTGCCGATCATGGCTTGCGCCCGCCACGTTTCACCGCATCATGGCTGGCTATGGAATTCTTCCCCGCCGTCACCACCATCGCCCAGACGATCCAGCTTTCGCTCGCGCCGGTCTTCCTGCTCACCGGCATCGGCGCGATCATCAACGTGCTTGCCGGGCGGCTGGCGCGCGTCGTCGATCGCGCGCGCGATCTCGAACGGCTGCATCCGACCGCGACCGGGACGGAGCATGATCGCCACATCTGGGAGCTGCGGCTGCTCGATCGTCGGATGACGGTGATCAACGCCGCGCTGCTGCTCTGCGTATCGAGCGCGATCGCGGTGTGCTCGGTGGTCGCGTTGCTGTTCATCGGGGAGCTTGCCGGCTTCCGGCTCGGCACGATCGTCGCGCTGATCTTCATCCTGGCGATGCTGTTGCTCGTCGCCGGGCTGGTGATGCTGCTGGTCGAGGTTCGCCTGTCGCTCCGCGCGACGCACATCCGCGCCGAATTGCTCGACGCGCAGCGCGGCGGCGCTCGCTAAGTCGACGAGCGTTCAGTTCGATGACACAGGGAAACGCCGATCAGCCGCCCGCCCCGTCCATCCCCGGCCCCACTGCCGCGGTCGGCAGATAGCGCGGCGGCACGCGGGCGTGGCTCGCCTGCTCGTAATCGTAACCGGCGGCGAGCAGCGTCGCCTCGCTATACGCCGGCCCGATGAACGACAGCCCCGCCGGCAGCCCGCCGACCAGCCCCATCGGCACGGTCAGATTGGGATAGCCCGCCACCGCCGGCAGCGTGCTCGAGCTCGGCCCGCCGTAAACGTCGCCGTACACCGGATCGCTCAGCCACGCCGGCCCATAGGTCGGCTCGATCAGCACCGTCGCGCGCGCCGTCTTCAACATCGCGTCGATCCCCTGCCGCCCCGCCAGGTCGAGCGATTTCGCGCGCGCCGCCTTATACGCCGGATCGTCGAGCCCCTTGGTCTGCTCCGCGGCGAGGAACGTCTCCTGCCCGAAATAGGGCATTTCCGCCGCCTTGTTCGCGTCGTCGAAGGCGATCACATCGGCCAGCGTGCGCGTCTTCACCGCGGCCGGCGTGGTCGCCAGATAGGCGTTGAGATCGGCCTTCAACTCGCTGTTGAGCACCGCCGTCTCGGCGTCGCCCAGCCCATCCAGCTTGGGCGGCGTGACATCGACGAGCACCGCACCGCGCGCCTTCAGCACGGCCAGCGCGGCGTCGTATCCTGCGGTCAGATCGGGCGTCATGCCCTCGGGCCGGATCACCCCGATCCGCATGCCCTTCAGCCCGCCGGTCTTGAGCGCCGCGGCATAATCGCGCCGGTGCGCGTCCGCGTCCCTGGTCGCGGCGTCGGCAGGATCGCTGCCGATCATTGCCGAGAACAGCGCGGCGACGTCGCGCACGCTGCGCCCCATCGGCCCGGCGGTATCCTGGCTGTGGCTGATCGGCACGATATGCGTGCGGCTGACCAGCCCGATCGTCGGCTTCAGGCCCACCAGGCCGTTGATCGACGACGGGCACACCACCGAGCCGTCGGTTTCGGTGCCCAGCGCCGCCGCGGCGAAGCTCGCCGCCAGCGCCGCGCCCGATCCGGCCGAGGAGCCGCAGGCGGTGCGATCGAAGGCATAAGGGTTGCGCACCAGCCCGCCGACGCCGCTCCAGCCGCTCATCGCGCGCGACGACCGGATATTGGCCCATTCGGAAAGATTGGCCTTGCCCAGGATCACCACGCCGTCCGCGCGCAGCCGCGCGATCACCGGCGCGTCGCGGTGCGTGATATTGTTTTTCAGCGCCAGGCTGCCCGCGGTCGTCGCCACCGGGTCCTTGGTCTCGATATTGTCCTTGATGAGGATCGGCACGCCGTCGAGCGGGCCGATCGTCTTGCCCGCCTTGCGCCGCGCGTCGCTTGCCGCCGCCTCCGCGAGCGCATCGGGATTGGTCGCGATCACCGCGCGCAAGGTCGGCCCGGCGCGGTCCATCGCCGCAATTCGGCCGAGATAGGCCCGGGTGATCGCCACGCTGCTCGCCGCGCCCTTCGCCATCATCGCGTTCAGATCGTCGATCGATCGCTCCTCGACGGCGGGCGCGGTCTGGCCGTGCGCCGGGGCCACCGCCGCTGCACCCAACATGAGCGATCCGATCACTGCGCGCATGGCGTTCCCCCTGTCGTCATGCCGAACCGGTTCCGGCATCCACCGCGCGACCAGCGCGGCGCTGCCGATCCTGCGGCACTGTGGACCCCGGAACAAGCCCGGGGTGACGGAAAGATACGGGGGGAAATGAACTCGTCCGTTCGGCCTGGGCCTGTCGAAGAGCAAGCGCAGCGCGCATGGCCCCAAGGCCATCCTCCAAAAAATGAAAGAGGCTGCCGAACCCCATCAGGGGCCCGACAGCCTCTCGCATGGTCAGCGGCCGGAAGCTCCAGCCCGGGAGACCATGCGAACCACTATCTCCTATGAACGTGCCGGTTGACTGGGGAAAATACCCCCCTGGCACGCCCGGCGGAAATCAGCGGCGCGTCTCCCGAACGAACTGAACCGACCCCATTGCTGAACCATGAGACATCGGATCACCTCCTTTCGCTTTGTTGAAAACGTTACGCCCGTCGCTGGGCGCACGCTCTTTGTGAATCATCCGATTCATCGAAACAAGTCTTGTTTTTGCGCGGCGATTGTAGGATTCTCTTCCGCCTGCGCCGCGCCGTGCGCTATCGGCAGAACGCCTTGCGCTGCTCGCCTCTGTTTTTTTCTGATGTGACTTGGACGGCCGCTTACGATGGTCCGTCATCAATCCCGGGACAACGGCTTTGCGACTCACCGTCTTATTGTTCTGCCTTCTTTTTGCAGGCTGTAGCCAACCGTCCTCGACGACGAGCCGCACCGGCACGGCTCAATCGAACGACCAACCGCCGAAGTCGATCGACGCCGCCACGAACGCCGCCCGGGGGGATGACGCGATTGTGGGGGGGCCCGAGAAGCATGAGACCAGCCCACCGTCCGGTGGGTCGGTGACGCGATCCTGCTATCTGAAAGTCGATGGGGTCGTCGCCGTCGATGGACCGTGCCTGGTATTTCCGATGGGAACCGACGAATATACGCTCAACACGTGGGACAACGGCAAGCCCTAACACTCGCACTTCGCGATCGTCACCAAAAGCGCGAACGGCACGGCGAAGGCAACCTGGAATGCCGATCCGAACGACGACCGCGCGTTCGATCCGCTCGGCGACGTTCGCAAAGTGGGGCAATGCTGGGTGAACAAGAGGGCGCAAATCTGCGCTCGTTAGCGCGCGTGAGCGTTAAAACTGCCACTCTTACCGGAGAGCTCGTCACCTTACATATAAGCCGGCTGTAGCAAAGCAGAGCATATGGTTAGTATGCGCGCCGCCTACTGGCATTGAACGGAAGGCAGCAGCACTAATGCCTCCAAATCACTTGATGCTATACCTTCATCAGCAGGGAATGGATTATCGCCCGCCGATTGGTATCGTAATAAATACGGAACGAGACGACTGAAATCGAGTTCCGACGACGATTAAACCGAGCACGCGATAAGTCGCATTATATCAAGGTACTTGCTACCTCACCAAATGACGCGCTCACGCGGCTCCACAACAAGGTCGATCGCGCGCTCGCCGCGGTCGGCGTGCCGCCCGAGGGCCGCACCTATCTGGCGCACATGACGCTCGCCCGGCTGCCCCGCGCCGCCGGCGTCGAGCCCGAAATCGCTCGCTTCCTCGCCGATCACGCCGCGCTCGCCAGTCCGCCCTTCGCGCTGAGCCATCTCACGCTGTTCGAAAGCCAGCTCACCCGCGAGGGGGCGCGCTACGATGTGGTCGGACGCTGGCCGCTCTGCTGAGGATCAGTTTGGCGCGAAGACGCCGCAGGCGATGCGGGCGCCGCTGTTGCCGGCAGGATCGCTCATCAGATCGTCGGGGCCGGCATGGATGACGACCGCCGCGCCATCGGCATCGAGCAGTCCCGCCATTGTTGCGCCCGGAATGTTGACGCCGAGCGTGGCGCGGCCGTCACTGGCGATCACCAGATTGGGCAGATCACCTTGGTGCGGGCCGGCCGCATTCATCGATCCGTGATGCGCGCCCAGCGGGTTCCAGTGCCCGCCGGCGCTGGCGAAATCGGGCGGATCGCAGCGGCCGACCGTGTGGATGTGCACGCCGTGCATGCCGGGCGGGAGTTCCTGCGCCACGATCGTCACCCGCAAGCCGCCCTGCACGTCGCTCGCCATCGCATGGCCGACTTCCACGCCGCGCGCGTCGCGGATCACCGCGCCGGCGCTCTGCCCCGGGTAAGGCAAGGGTGCGCCGATCGGCCCACGATCACCGTGGTTTTCGCATCCCGCCAAGCCGACGGCAGCGGCGCCCAGGGCGCCCAGCCAGATCAATCGCATCGACGGCATCACAGTCTCCCAAAGCGCTTGCGCCGCAGCGTAGCGCCATCGAGCCGCCTGCGCCACGCAGATCAGCGCAGCGAGCGCCGTTCTTCTTTCCGTCGCTCGCCCTTGCGACGATCGGCGCCGGCATAATCGGCTTCGGCGGCGACCCGACGATCGCCGCCACGCCGATCGGCATCGCGCCGATCATCCTTGCTTTGGTCCGTCATCTCTCTTCACCCATGGTCCTCGATGAAACGCGCCATGGTATGCAAGAAGCGATGAAGATTTGGTGACGCCCGATCAGGCGTCGGCCAACTGCCTGGACAGTGCCGCGATCACTGCCTCGTTGAACGCCGGGATGTCATCGGGCTTGCGACTGGTGATGAATTGGCCGTCGACCACCACCTCTTCATCGACGACCGTCGCGCCGGCATTGCGCAAATCGGTGCGCACCGACGGCCAACTGGTCATTGTCTTGCCGTCAACAACGTCCGCCTCGACGAGCAACCACGGCGCATGGCAGATCGCCGCGACCGGCTTGCCCGCCTCGACGAAGCCCTTGATGATGTCGATCGCCTTGCCCTGCAGGCGCATCGCATCCGGATTGGCGACGCCACCGGGCAGCACCAGCATGTCGTAATCACCGACCGACACCTCACCGAGCGTCAGATCGGGCGTAATCTTCTCGGCCTTTTCGGTATCGTTCTGGACGCCCTGGATCGGATCGGTCTTGATCGACGCGAGCGTCACCGTCGCGCCGGCGTCCATCAGCGCCTCACGCGGCTTGAACAGCTCCGATTGCTCGAAACCGTCGGTGGCGAGGATGAGCACTGTCTTGTTGGAAAGATCGGCCATTGCGTGTCTCCTTAAAAAGTCGGGGAATGGTTGACTAACGGCTCGGCACCACCTGCGTTCCGGAACGAAGCGATCGGCTGCGCATTGGAGCGGACGTTGCGCACGTGGAAGGGAAACGCTTGGCCAGGATCGTCTATGCCGATGACAGCGACCCCGGCATCACGCGCAAGAAGGTGCGGCACGGCTGGGGCTATTGGGACGCCGAGGGCAAGCGGATCGCCGATAGAGACGAGATCGATCGATTGAACGCGATTGGCCTGCCGCCTGCCTATAAGAACGCATGGTTCTGTCCGATGGCCAATGGCCACATCCAGGCGGTCGGCTGGGACGACAAGGGCCGCAAGCAATATCGCTATCATACCGGCTACCGCGAAGCGCGCGAGGCGGAGAAATACGATCTGTGCGCCGCGTTCGGGGCGAAGCTCCCCAAATTGCGCCGCCGCGTCGAGGCCGATCTTCGCCACCGCAAGATGGACAAGGATCGCGCCGTCGCCGCCGTCGTCAGGCTGCTCGATCTCGGCTTCGTCCGCGTCGGGAACGAGTGCTACGTGAAGAGCAACAAGAGCTTCGGCGCGACCACGCTGCGCAACCGCCACGCCGATCTCGACGGCCGCGTGCTCAAGCTGCAATACAAGGCAAAGTCCGGCAAGATGCGGCTGCTGACGATCGCCGACGGCTCGCTGATCCGCTTTGTGCGATCGTGTCAGGATCTGCCTGGCCAGCATCTGTTTCGCTGGCTCGATGCGGACGGCGAGAGCCACGCCGTCACCTCGGGCGACGTCAACGCCTATATCCACGCCGCGATGGGCGAGGAATTCACCGCCAAGCATTTCCGCACTTGGGGCGCGAGCGTGCTGGCGTTCGAGGCGCTGGCCGGCGCGAAACGTGACATCAGCCTGAAGACGATGTTAGAACCCGTCACCGCGGCACTCGGCAATACGCCGGCGATCGCGCGCAAATCCTATGTCCACCCCCGCCTGATCGCGCTCGCCAAGAGCGGCCAGGCGGACTTTCGCGCGGGGCTAAAGCTGCCTCGCACCGCCAAATACCTTTCGCGCATCGAGCGCGGCCTGATCGCCTTCCTGGGGGAGCCGGCCGCGGATACGCGCAAGGCAGCCTGACGAGATTTCCATGACCGCCAATACCACCGCCGCCGCCGCTGCTGCTGCGAGCAAGCCCCATCATGCCGCCAGCGCCGCCGACCTGCAGATGCAGCTCAACGGCTTCGTCGCGGCGACGGTGGACTGGTTTCAGACCAACTGGTTGCAGATCATCATTGCCGGCGCGGTCGGCGCGGCGATCGTCATCGGCCTGTATGCGCTGCGCCGGCTTGGCAATCGCTTGTGCAAGCCCGGCAGCGCGACCGGGAGCTGGACCACGATTATCGGCCGCGCCGTCACCAAGACCACCAACTATTTCATCATCATGGTCGCGGTCCGGCTCGTCGCCGGCTACGCGCAGCCGCCCGCCTCGGTCGAGCATGTCATCGAGGCGTTGTTCACCATCGCCGCGGTGCTGCAGGGCGCGATCTGGGCGCGTGAGATCATCCTCGGGCTGATCGAGCACCGCACCCAGGCCGAGCATTATCGCGGTGAGGCGATCACCAACGCGATGGGCATCATCCGGCTTCTCGTCAGCTTCGCCGTGTTCGCGATCGCGGTGGTCGTGCTGCTCGACAATCTCGGGGTCAACGTCACCGGCCTGGTCGCCGGGCTCGGCGTCGGCGGCATCGCCATCGGCCTCGCCGCGCAGGGCATCTTCGCCGATCTGTTTGCAGCACTTGCGATCATCTTCGATCGTCCGTTCTCGAAAGGCGATGCGATCAGCTATGACAGCAGCGGCGGCACGGTCGAGGACATCGGTCTCAAATCGACCCGCATCCGCGACCCCAATGGCGAACTCAGGATCATCGCCAACAAGAACCTGCTCGACAAGGAAATCATCAACAACACGCGCCGCGACATGCGGCGCGTAAAGTTCGCGCTTGGCGTCACCTATCAGACGCCGGTCGAGGTCACGCGAGCGATGCCTGATATGCTCAAGGCGATCGTCGAGGCGGAGGGGTTCTCGTTCGTCCGCGCCGGCTTCGTCAATTTCGGCGGCTCCAGCCTCGATTTCGAGGTCGAGTTCGATTCGCACCACCCCGATTACCAATCGGCGTATAACGCGCGCCACGCCGTCGGCCTGGCTATCCTCGACAAGTTCAACGCCGATCACATCGATTTCGCCTATCCGACGCAGACCAGCTTCACCGCCGCGCCCGACGGCACGATGGTCCTGCCCTATCCCGAGGTGCAGGCGGTCAAGCGGATCGACCTCAAGGACGACGAGAGGCCGGCGGGTTAAATCCCGCCCTCGTCCAGGCTCAGGAGCGTCGCGTTGCCGCCGGCGCTGGTCGTGTCGATCGACACCGCGCGTTCGGCGACGAAGCGGAACAGGTAATGCGGCCCGCCCGCCTTCGGCCCCGTGCCGGATAGCCGCTCGCCGCCGAACGGCTGCGATCCCACCACCGCGCCGATCATCGAGCGATTGACGTAGAGATTGCCGACCTTGGCGTTGGCCTCGGTCACCTCGGCGGCGCGCGCGATGCGGCTGTGCAGACCCATCGTCAGCCCGAAGCCCTTTTCGTTGACCTTGGCGATCGTCTCGACGAGCTTGCCCGCCGGCCAGGTCGCGACATGGAGCAACGGCCCGAACCATTCTTGCTTCAGGTCCTCGATGCGATCGAGCCGGATCATCGTCGGCGGCACGAACAGCCCCTCTGGCGGCGCGTCGATCGTCTTGATCCAGCGCCCATGGACCGCGTCGCGATACGCCATCAGCTTGTCATAGGCGGCCTGATCGATCACCGGGCCGACGTCGGTCGCCGGATCGCCGGGATCGCCGAGCACCAGCAGGTCCATCGCGCCCGACAGCATCTCGATCATGCTGTCCGCCACTTCCTCCTGGATCAACAGCAATCGTAGCGCCGAGCAGCGCTGCCCGGCCGATCGGAACGCTGAGGTGACGACATCGAACACCACTTGCTCGGGCAGCGCGGTCGAATCGACGATCATCGCGTTGATCCCGCCGGTCTCCGCGATCAGCGGCACCAGCGCGCGTTCCTCGTCGTCGAGCAGCGAGCGGGCGATGCGCCGCGCGGTGCCGGTCGATCCGGTGAAGGCGACGCCCTGAATGCGGGCGTCGGCGGTGATCGCCGCGCCGACTTCCGGGCCGCCGGTGACGAGAATCAGCACATCCTTCGGCACGCCGGCCTGATGCGCGAGCGCGACCGCGCGCGCGGCGATCCGCGGCGTCTGCGGCGCCGGCTTGGCGATCACGGTGTTGCCGGTGACGAGCGCCGCGACCGTCTGGCCGAGGAAGATTGCCAGCGGGAAGTTCCACGGCGCGATCGTCGCCCACACGCCGCGCCCGTCGAGATGCATCATATTGCGCTCGCCGGTCGGCCCGGGCAGCTCGACCGATTGCAGATCGGCGCGCGCCCGCGCAGCGTAATAGCGACAGAAATCGACCGCCTCGCGGACCTCGCCGAGCGCGTCGGGGATCGTCTTGAATGCTTCCTGCACGCAGATCGCCATCAGCTCGTCGCGGTGCTGTTCCAGCAGATCGCCGAGCCGCTCGAGCATCGCCGCGCGCTCGTCGACCGGCCGCGCGGTCCAGGTCGGGAAAGCGGCTTCGGCGCGGGCGATGGCTTGGGCGACCGAGTCACCCTCCCGCCTGCGGGA
Organism: Sphingomonas koreensis; assembly: GCA_006438735.1. Taxonomy (GTDB): domain Bacteria; phylum Pseudomonadota; class Alphaproteobacteria; order Sphingomonadales; family Sphingomonadaceae; genus Sphingomonas; species Sphingomonas koreensis_A. The sequence continues at coordinate 55,289 of RCZF01000004.1, forward strand.
GGGGTTAGGGGAGGGCTTGTCCAAAGCGGCGGCGGTATTGGCGACATGCCCTCCCCCAGCCCCTCCCGCAGGCGGGAGGGGAGAAGAAACCGCCTTCGCCGTCGCCGCCAGCACGTCGCGATCACTCAGATCCACCCCGGCGCTGTTCTTGCGCTCGGGCGCGAACAAATCCGCGGGCAGCGGGATGCTCGGATGCCGGGTGCCGCCGACCGCGGCGATCTTCGCCACCGGATCAGCGAGCAATTCGTCCTCGCTCAGCCGTTCGTCGGCAAGCTGATGGACGAAACTCGAATTGGCGCCGTTCTCCAGCAGCCGCCGCACCAGATACGCCAGCAGATCGCGGTGTCCGCCGACCGGCGCATAGATCCGACAATGATAGCCGTGATCGCGCACCAGCCGCTCGTACAGCCCGTCGCCCATGCCGTGGAGCCGCTGGAATTCGAAATCGCGGTTATTGCCGGCCCATTCGACGATCGTCGCGACGGTCAGCGCGTTGTGGCTGGCGAACGCCGGGCGGATGTTTTCGGCCTCAAGCATATCGCGCGCGCAGGCGAGATACGACACGTCGGTCGAGGCCTTGCGCGTGAACAACGGGTAATCGTCCAGCCCCTCGACTTGCGTGCGCTTGATCTCGCTGTCCCAATAGGCGCCCTTGACCAGCCGCACGTTCATCACCCGGTCGAGCGCGTTGGCCCAGCCGATCACCGGGCGGCAGCGCTTGCCATAGGCCTGCACCGCCATGCCAAAGCCGTCCCAGCCCTTGAGGCTCGGCAGTCCGGCGACCGCGCCGATGATATCGAGGCTCATCTCGAGCCGTTCGGATTCCTCGGCATCGACGGTCAGCGCGATGCCCTTGCCCGCCGCCTGAACGCTGAGCGCCTCGAGCATCTCGATGAGCGCCGGCACGCAGTGATCATATTGCCCGATCTCGTAGCGCGCATGGAGCGCCGAGAGCTTGACCGAGATCGAATGCCCCGCCGCGGGATCGCGCCCGACCGCGTCGATCGCATCAGTGTAGGCGCGGAAATAGCGCGCCGCATCGGCCTGCGTCCGCGCCGCCTCGCCGAGCATGTCGAAGCTCGCGGTGAAGCCCTTGTGCTCGGGCTTCCGCATCCGCTTCATCGCTTCGTCGATGGTGCGGCCCATCACGAAGATCTCGCCCATCATCTTCATCGCCGCGCCCACCGCCTGACGCACGAACGGCTCGCCGGCGCGGCTGATCAGCCGGCGCAGCGCCCCCGATGCGCCCTCGCCGACCAGCACGCGACCGACCACCAAACCCCAGGTCGCCGAATTGACCAGCGTCGAGTTCGACTTGCCGGCATGGCTCCGCCAATCCGCCTCGCCCAATTTGTCGGCGATCAGCAGGTCCGCCGTCTCGGGATCGGGCACGCGCAGGAACGCCTCGGCCAGGCTGAGCAGCGCGATCCCCTCGGACGAATTGAGCCGATATTCCTGGAGGAACTGGTTGACCCAGCCCTTGCCCTGCGCCGCGCGCAGATCGGCGAGCAGCCCGGCGGCGTGGCCGATGATCCGTTCGCGCGAATCGCGGCCGGTTTCGGCGCGCGACAATAATGGTTTTAGAACTTCGGGTTCGGGCGCGCGGTAGAGCTTGGCCATGCTTTTGCGCGCGGCTGACGTAGCGTCTGCGGTCATTTTCCTGTTTCCGGTCGGGCGAGGCTTGTCCTCAAGGGGATCAAGCGCCTATTTGAAGCTTCGCGCCTATGCGCCGAAATTGTTTCGAGGGGAATGCCGTGCCGACGATCACCGTGCAGGAAATGGCGAGCCGCATCGGCGCCGAGACGGTGTCCGATTGGGTCGAGGTCAGCCAGGCGATGATCGACAAATTCGCGGACGCGACCGGCGATCACCAATTCATCCATGTCGATCCCGAACGTGCCAAGCTCACCCCATTCGGCGGCACCATCGCGCACGGCTTTCTCACATTGTCGCTGATGCCGCTGCTCGCCTCCAAGGTCGCCGACAAGCCCGAGATCGAGGGCGTGAAGATGGGCGTCAATTACGGCGGCAACAAAGTCCGCTTCCTGCAACCCGTCCGCTCGGGCAAGCGCGTCCGCGGCCGCTTCAAGCTGCTGTCGTTCGACGAGAAACGCCCCGGCCAGTGGCAGCAGGTCAATGAATTCACCGTCGAAATCGAAGGCGAGGAAAAGCCCGCGATGATCGCGGAGTGGATTTCGCAGATTTTCGTATGATCTTTTCCCCCTCCCGCTTGCGGGAGGGGGCCGGGGGGTGGGCTGCCGCCCTCCATGAAGGATACCGCCTGGCTTGACCGGGCGCCCACCCCCAACCCCTCCCGCAAGCGGGAGGGGAGCGAACAGAGGAAGCCCCAGCCATGCGTTCCGCCGTCATCGTCTCCACCGCCCGCACCCCGATCGGCCGCGCCTATCGCGGCGCGTTCAATGCGTTGCCCTCCCCCACCCTCGCCAGCCACGCGATCAAAGCCGCGGTCGAGCGCGCCGGCGTCGACGGCGCGCAGGTCGATGACGTCGTGTTCGGCGCCGCGCTTCAGCAGGGCCACCAGGCCGGCAACATCGCCCGCACGTCGCTGCTGCGCGCCGGCTTGCCCGTCACCGTCGCCGGCATGTCGGTCGATCGCCAATGCGCCTCGGGGCTGATGGCGATCGCCACCGCCGCCAAAGAAATCATCGACGATCGCATGGACGTGACCATCGGCGGCGGCGTCGAGAGCATCAGCCTCGTCCAGACGCCCAAGATGAACGTCGCCCCCGACCCCGAGCTCGTCGCGATGCAGGGCGACATCTACATGTCGATGCTGCAAACCGCCGAAGTCGTCGCCAAGCGCTACGGCATCTCGCGCGATGCGATGGACGAATACGCGCTCCAATCGCAGCAGCGCACCGCCGCGGCGCAGGCGGCCGGCAAGTTTGACGACGAGATCGTTCCCGTTACCGCGACGATGAACGTGACCAACAAGGAAACCAAGGAAGTCACGCAAAAGCAGGTCACCCTCGCCAAGGACGAGGGCAACCGGCCCGACACCAATATCGACGGGCTGAAGAGCCTGCAGCCGGTGCTCGGGCCGGACATGACGATCACCGCGGGCAATGCCAGCCAGCTCTCCGACGGCGCCTCGGCCAGCGTGCTGATGGAGGAAAAGCTCGCCGAGCAACGCGGGCTCACGCCGCTCGGCCGCTATGTCGGCATGGCGGTTGCCGGCACCGATCCCGACGAAATGGGCATCGGCCCGGTCTTCGCGATCCCGAAATTGCTCGAGCGCTTCGATCTCAAGATGGACGACATCGGGTTGTGGGAGCTCAACGAGGCGTTCGCCGTTCAGGTGCTCTATTGCCGCGACAAGCTCGGCATTCCCGACGAGTTGCTCAACGTCAACGGCGGCGCGATCTCGATCGGCCATCCTTACGGCATGTCGGGCGCGCGGATGACCGGCCACGCGCTGATCGAAGGCAAGCGCCGCGGTGCCAAGCACGTCGTCGTCACGATGTGCATCGGCGGCGGCATGGGCGCAGCGGGGCTGTTCGAGGTCCTCTGACGCCGGGGCTATACGAAAAAGGGCCGCGGCATGATCTGCCGCGGCCCTTTTCCATTTTCGCTCAAGCGATCGATCAGAAGTGCGTGATCACGCCCGCCATCGGGCGGAAGCTGTGGGCATCGCCATAGGTATCGACCTCGAGCCGCAGCCGAACGCCGGCATTGCCGGTAATGCCGCTCAGGCCGATGTCCTTGGGACCGACTTCGGCGCCGATGCCGTAGGTCATCTCGCCATAGTCCTTCGAGTCCTTGCCCAGCGCGGCGAAGTTGACCCATTGATAGCCGACCTTGCCGTAGATCATACCGCTGTCGCCGGCGCGAAAGCCGAAGCGGCCGGCGGCGCCATATTCCCAGTCGATGTCGCCCTTGAAGCCCTTGATGGCATTGCCTTCGGCGCCGACGAACACGGAGCCGAGCGGCACGTTGACGCCGACGACGCCCTGCACCAGACCGCCATCGTAATCGTGGCCGGCGTGGAGCGGGATGCCCGAATGCGTCGGCTCGTTATCGAACCGCTCGTAGCCGCCCATGATGCCGAAATACGGCTCGATGCCGAACGCCTTGGTGCCGTCGGGCGCGGTCGGCGCATCGGACGCCGTGTCCGGCGTCGCGGCATATTGGCCGGTGGTGTCTTGGCCAGTCGCATCCTGGGCGAAGGCGGGGACGGCGACGGTCGCAGCCGCAATCGCGGCCACGAAGATAAGCTTACGCATGGTGAGTGTTTTCCTTGAACCATTGATTGGCAGCGCGGCGGCGCATCGGTCGCCCGTTGTCGCGCTGCCCTGCCAAAACCGGCCGCTGATGATTACGTTGCATTGCAGCAATTATTCAGCTGCGCTTGTCCGAAACTGTCACAAAACTGCAACGGTTCCTGTCTGCAGGATGAACGCGATTGCGAAAACCTCAGCCGTCTCGCAACCGCGGACACCCGTCGGCACTCGGACGTTATCTCGTTCGACCAACAAGGAGAGTTTCGATGTCCGACGATATTCGCGAGAAGATGTGGAAGGCGATGGCCGACAGCCCGTTCCTGATGATCGGGCTGGAAAACACCGCCGATCACAGCCAGCCGATGACTGCGCAGCTCGACAAGCACGCCGATGGCAAATTCTGGTTCTACACCAACAAGCAGAACCGGCTAGCGCCGGGCGGCCCGGCGATGGCGCAATTCTCGGCCAAGGGGCATGATCTGTTCGCGTGCATCAAGGGCACGCTGGTCACCGAAACCGATCCGGCGGTGATCGACGCGCATTGGTCGAAGCAGGCGGCGGCCTGGTATGAGGAAGGCCGCGAGGACCCCAACCTGCTGATGCTCCGCTTCGAACTCGACGACGCCGAAATCTGGGAGGCGGACATGTCGATCAAGGGCCTGTTCCGGTTGATGACCGGGCACCGAATCAAATCGGAAGACGTCGGTGACCACGCGGAAGTGTCGCTCGACTGAGTTTGCGGCGGCCTGCGTTGGCTCGCCGATCTCGAACCCCTCCCTTCCCCGGCGACAGCTGGGGAAGGTTGCGACTTAGCCCGCCGTCTTGCCGTCGAACGTCGTCATCCAGCCCTCAAGGATCGGCGCGATCTGGCCGCGCCATTTCGATCCATTGAAGATGCCGTAATGGCCGGCGCCCTTCGCCAGATGATAACGCTTCATCGCCTCGGGCAGATTGGGCGTCAGCTTCAGCGCCGCCTTGGTCTGGCCGATCCCGGAAATATCGTCGCGCTCGCCCTCGATCGCGAGGATCGCGACGTCGGTGATCGCCTTGAGATCGACCGGCCGGCCGCGGTGCGTCATCTCGCCCTTGGGCAAGGCGTGCGTTTGAAACACAACGTCGATCGTCTGGAGATAGAATTCCGCGGTCATGTCGCACACCGCGCGATACTCGTCGTAGAAATCCTTGGTCGCGTCGGCGCTCTCGTCATCGCCCTGAACGAGATGTTTGAACATTTCCCAGTGCGAATTCATGTGGCTTCCGAGGTTCATCGACATGAAGCCGGCAAGCTGCAGGAAGCCCGGATAGACCTGCCGCCCCGCGCCGGGATAGGTCATCGGCACCGTCGCGATCACATTCTGCGCGAACCAGGCGTGCGGGCGATCGGTCGCCAGCGTGTTGACCGCGGTCGGCGCCTCGCGCGTATCGACCGGGCCGCCCATCATCGTCAGCGTCTTGGGGCGGCACGGGTTCTTGTCGGCGCTCATCAGCGCGGCAGCCGCAAGGCACGGCACCGACGGCTGGCACACCGCGAGCATGTGCGCGCGCCCATTTTCCCCATCGGCCCCGATCGCTTCGAGAAAACCGATCACATAATCGATATAGTCGTCGAGATCGAAACCGCCGTCGGACAGCGGCGCCAGCTTCGCATCGCGCCAATCGGTGATATAGACATCCGCCGACGGCAGCATCCGCTCGACCGTGCCGCGCAGCAGCGTCGCGTAATGGCCCGACATCGGCGCGACGATCAGCAGCTTGGGGCCGCCGCTTACGCCCTCTCGCACGAAATGGCGGAGCTGGCCGAACGGCTTGCGCGCGACGATCTCTTCGTGAACGGCGACGGTGCGCCCGTCGATCAGCGTGTGATCGAGCCCGAATCCCGGCTTGCCGCGCGGCGCGGCGGCATGCGCGAACACCTCTAGCGCGGAGCCGAGCACCGGGCCGCCACCAAAATACGCGAACGGATTGGCCGGATTGTTGAGCAACCCCGCGCTGAAATTGGCCATCGCGCTGGCCCCCGCCAACATCGATCGCTGCATTTCATAGGCGTCGTAGAGCATGCTGTTCCTTCGATCAGAAACCGGTTTCCTGCCCGCCAACGCATAGGAGCGCTTTGGGATGCTGGCAATCCGCTCGCTCGCCCCGGTTGACGCCCCGTCACCGCTACCATACCGCGCTTTCGATCTGGTGAACGCTGGGAGAGAAACAACATGCTGCGATCGCCCCGGTTTGGTTTCGTCGCCGCCCTTCTCCTCGCCGCCTGCGCCGGGCCGGCCACCGCCGCGAGCGCGCCCGACCACTGGATCGTCCAGCCGCAATGGGTCGCCGCGCATGAGGCGTTCCTCGCCAGTGATGCGCTGCAAGGCCGCGGCAGCGCAACGCGCGACGAAGCCATCGCCGCCGCCTATGTTGCCTCGCAATTCCAAGGCTATGGCCTCAAGACCGCGCCCGGCATGGCCGGCTATCTGCAGACCGCCACGATCGTGAAGATCGCCCCGGCCGGCGCGCCGGCGTTGACAGCGGACGGCAAGCCGATCGCCGGCGCGGCGCTGCTAGTGGGATCGGGCGAGCCGATCAATGGCGCGGCGACGGTCTTCGCCGGCGCCGACGCCACCAAGCTGCCGAGCGGCGGAATCGTGCTGGCCAGCGGCGCCGGCGACGATGTCCTGTCCTTCCTGCGCGCGACGCGGACGTCGCATACGCAGCTGCTCATCCTCCGCCGGAGCGCGGCGACCGACAAGCTGCTGGCGATGATCGGCGGCGCGCCGCGCATGCCGAGCTATCTGGAGGATGCGCCGCCCAAGCCTGCGCCGACGATCATCACGCTCCCGGCTGCCGCCTTCGATGCGCTCGCCAGGAAGCCGGGCGCGACGCTCACCTTCCAGACGCCCATCACGAAATCGCGCGCCGTCACCACCAACGCGATCGGCTACCTCGCCGGCACCGATCCGAGCGCCGGCACGCTGTTGTTCACCGCCCATCTCGATCATCTCGGCGTCCGGCCCGACGGCGTCGTCATGCACGGCGCCAATGACGACGCCTCGGGCACCACTGCGGTGCTCGAGCTCGCCCATGCGCTTGCCGCCGGCGAGCGCCCGAAACGCAGCATCCTGTTCGTCTGCTACGGCAGCGAGGAGATCGGCGAATATGGCTCGACCTATTTCGGCGAGCACCCGCCGATCCCGCTCGACCAGATCATCGCCAACGTCGAGTTCGAGATGATCGGCGCGCAGGATCCCAAGCTCCCCGCCGGCACGATGATGATGACAGGGTTCGATCGCTCGAATCTCGGCGCGGCGCTGAAGGCACACGGCGCGCTCGTTACCGGCGATCCCTATCCCGATCAGCATTTCTTCGAGCGATCGGACAATTACGCGCTCGCGCTCAAGGGCATCGTCGCCCACACCGTCTCGGGCTGGGCGGTCACGCCGACCTATCACCAGCCGACCGACACGCTGGCCAATCTCGACCTGCCGTTCATGACGCGCGCCATCCAATCGATGATCGCGCCCGTCCAATGGCTCGCCAATAGCGATTTCAAACCGGCGTGGGCCCCGACCGGGAAGCCAGCGGAATAAGGGAAATGGCGGAGAGGGTGGGATTCGAACCCACGGTACCCGTAAAGGCACAACGGTTTTCGAGACCGTCCCAATCGACCACTCTGGCACCTCTCCGCGAGGGGTCCGCGAACCGAGCCTTGAGAAAAGGCGGAGCGCGGGGTCGAATTGAGCGGCGGCCTCTAACGCAATCGATCCGGCCACACAAGCTCCGTGCTTGTGCAGCGCAAAACAGCGACTAGATTAGCATCATGGTCGCGTCCCCCACCCCCGATTCCGCGCATATCGGCGATATTCCGCTGCCGCCGGTATCCCACGCCAATTTCACCATCGGCGACGTCGTGCGCCACCGGCTGTTTGATTTCCGCGGCGTCATCTTTGACGTCGATCCGGTGTTCGCCAACAGCGCGGAATGGTATGATGCGATCCCGCAGGACCTGCAGCCGCGCAAGGACCAGCCGTTTTACCATCTGCTCGCCGAGAATATGGAATCGAGCTACGTCGCTTATGTCAGCCAGGGCAATCTGGTGCTCGACGACAGCGAGGAACCGATCGACCATCCGGCGATCTCCGGCCTGTTCACCGATTATCAGGACGGCCGCTACACGCTGAAGCGCGAACACCGACACTAGATTTGATCGGCTTGCGCCGGCTGCCGCACCAGCCTGCTCCCCACCCGGCCACCCACAGCGTATTCTGAATGGTGGCCGGGTGGGGGAGCGGCCTGGTGCGGCGCGGTTGCGCGACGCTCAACCCAAAAAACCTTCCTCAATCCTCTTCGGCGACCCGCACGCGCAGGCCGTCGAGCGCCGCGGTAAATGGAATCTGGCACGACAGTCGCGATGTTTCGTCGCGATCCGACGACGAATCGAGCAGATCGTCCTCGTCTGCGCTCATCGTCGGCAGTTTGGCGGCAAACGCCGGATCGACATGGACATGGCAGGTGGCGCACGAGCAACAGCCCCCGCACAGCGCCAGGATCTCGTCGATGCCATTATCACGCATCACCGCCATCACCGACAGCCCCGTGTCGCCGTCGACCGTGCGTTCTTCCCCTTCGCGGGTCGTGACGATAAGCTTGGGCATGCATTCCTCCTCGCAAGCGCTGCAGCGCCGCCATGCCGCCCTGCCCGGCCATTATCAAGGACCGTCCGCATGGGATTGAGCGCCGATCGACTGCGCGCCTCGCTCGATGCGCTCGCCGCGGCCGAGCCGGCCTTCGCCACCGCGATCGCCCGGGTCGGCTATCCCGAACCGCGGCTGCGCGAGCGCGGCTACGCCACCTTGCTGCGCACGATCGTCGGCCAGCAGGTCAGCGTGAAGGCCGCCGCCTCGGTATGGACCAAGCTCGAGACGATCGTCGGCGACCTGAACGATCCCGCCAACATCGAGCGCGCCAGCGACGAGCAACTCCGCGAAGCCGGCCTGTCACGCCCGAAAGCGAGCTACGCCCGCAGCCTCGCCGATGAAGTGACGAGCGGCCGGCTCGATCTCGAGGCGCTGCCCGCGGACGACGAGGAAGCGATCACGGCGCTGGTCCGCGTCAAGGGCATCGGGCGCTGGTCGGCGGAAATCTATCTGCTGTTCGCCGAGGGTCGCGATGACGTCTGGCCGGCCGGCGATCTCGCCGTGCAGATCGAGATCGGCCGCATCCTGGGCCATGCCGAACGCCCGAGCGAGCAGGTGGTGCGCGAGGTCGCGGAACGCTGGCGCCCGCACCGCGGCGCCGCGGCGATCTTCGCCTGGCATCATTACGGCACGCCGATGCCGATCGATTGAGCATGACCGGCTGGACCATCGGCATCATCGGCGGATCGGGGCTCTATGCGATCGAGGGGCTCGAGGACGCCGCGTGGCGAGCGATCGAGACGCCGTGGGGCGCGCCGTCCGACGATTTGTTGTGCGGGCGGATCGGCGATGTCCGCCTGGTCTTCCTGCCGCGCCACGGCCGCGGCCACCGTATCGCGCCGTCGGACATCAACGCCCGCGCCAATATCGATGCGCTGAAGCGGTGCGGCTGCACCGACGTGCTGGCGATTTCCTCGATCGGTTCGCTTCGCGAGAATTTGCCGCCCGGCAAGTTCGTCGTGATCGATCAGATCATCGATCGCACGACCGCGCGGCCGGCGAGCTTCTTCGGCACGGGGCTCGTCGCCCATGTGTCGATGGCCGATCCGGTGTGCCCGCGGCTTTCCGACTATGCCGCCGCGGCGGTGACGGCGGCCGGCGGTGACGTGAGCATCGGCGCGACCTATCTGGCGATGGAGGGGCCGCAATTCTCGAGCCGCGCCGAAAGCCGGCTTTATCGCCAGTGGGGCGCCGACGTGATCGGCATGACGGCGATGCCCGAAGCGCGGCTCGCCCGCGAGGCCGAGCTGCCCTACGCGCTGATCGGCATGGTCACCGATTACGATTGCTGGCGCGATGAGGCGTCGCCCGTCGATGTCACCGAAGTGATCGGCCGGATGCACGCCAACGCGCGGGTCGCGCGAGACGCCGTCCGCGCCTTCGTCGCCGCGTTGCCCGCCGAACGCGCGCCTTCGCCGATCGACACGGTGCTCGATCACGCACTGATCACCGATCCGGCGCACCGTGATACTGCGCTCATCGCAAAGCTCGATGCCATCGCCGGGCGCGCGCTCGGGCGGCGCTGAACCACGCGCAACTTTTGCGCGCTGCGAAACGAAGCTTGATCTTGTCGGTTGGCTGCAACACGCCCGCGACGGGAGAATGACCAGCATGCCGCCACCACCCGCCGCCGCGCCAACGGCCGCCGATCCGTCTGCAACGCGCGGCGCGTCGCGGCCCTCGCTGGAGGGCGCGCATCGCTCGATCGCCGTTCCGGCGGCCGGCGGCAGTGCGTGGCGACGGCTGTTCGCCTTCGCCGGCCCGGGCTTCCTCGTCGCGGTCGGCTATATGGACCCGGGCAATTGGGCGACCGATCTCGCGGGCGGATCGGCGTTCGGCTACGCGCTGCTTTCCGTCATCCTGATCTCCAATCTAATGGCGATGCTGCTCCAGGCGCTCGCCGCGCGGCTCGGCATCGCCGCCGGGCTCGATCTCGCCCAAGCCTGCCGCGCGCGATTCAGCCCGCCGGTCACCATCACCTTGTGGCTGCTGTGCGAGATCGCGATCATCGCCTGCGATCTCGCCGAGGTGCTCGGCACCGCGATCGCGCTGCAATTGCTGTTCGGCCTGCCGCTGATCGCCGGCGTGCTGCTGACCGCGTTCGACGTGTTGCTGATCCTGATCCTCCAGCAATATGGCTTCCGCAAGCTCGAGGCGTTCATCGTCGCGCTGCTGTTGGTGATCGCCGGCTGCTTCGCGTTCGAACTGTGGGCGTCACGCCCCGATCTCGGCGCGATCGGGCTGGGGCTGATCCCGCACGCGCGGATCGTGACCGATCCGGCGATGCTCTACCTCGCGATCGGCATTCTCGGCGCGACGGTGATGCCGCACAATCTCTATCTCCATTCCGCCGTCGTGCAGACCCGCCGCTTCGATCAGGACGACGCCGGCAAGCGCCAGGCGATCCGGCTCGCGACGATCGACAGCAGCGTCGCGCTGACGCTCGCCCTGTTCATCAACGCCGCGATCCTGATCCTCGCCGCCGCGACCTTCCACGTCGCCGGCCGCACCGACATCGCCGAGATCGCCGACGCCTACCGCCTGCTCAGCCCGATGCTCGGCGCCGGCGCGGCTAGCGTGGTTTTCGCGGTGGCGCTGCTCGCCTCGGGGCAGAATTCGACGATCACCGGCACGCTCGCCGGCCAGATCGTCGCCGAGGGGTTTCTCGATCTGCGCATGCCGCTGTGGCTGCGGCGCATGATCACGCGGTCGCTGGCGATCGTCCCGGCGGTGATCGTCGTCGCACTGATGGGCGATCGCGGTGCGACCAGCCTGCTTGTGCTGAGCCAGGTTATCCTCAGCCTGCAATTGCCGTTTGCGGTGGTGCCGCTGGTGATGTTCACCAGCGACGCGGGCATGATGCGCGGCCTGCCCGCCCCGCGCTGGATGCGCGGCCTAGCCTGGATCGTCGCCGCGCTGCTGATCGGCCTCAACGCGACGTTGCTGATCGGCCTGTTGCACTGACCCCGGCGCTTATCGGTCCTTGCGCTCGCGCGCCGGGCCGTGCTGCATCGTCAAATTGAGCGCCGAATTGACCAGTGACAGATGCGACAGCGCCTGCGGAAAATTGCCGAGCAGCCGCCCGTCGCCATATTCCTCCGCCAGCAGCCCGACGTCGTTGGCGAGGCCACACAGCCGGTCGAACAGCGCGCGCGCATCATCGGCGCGGCCCTGCAGCGTATAGACGTCGACCAGCCAGAAGCTCGCCGCCAGGAACGCGCCCTCGCCGCCGCCGACACCGTCGTCGGTATCGCCGGTCTGGTAGCGCGCGACGAAGCCGTCGTGGAGCAACTCGGCCTCGATCGCGGCGACGGTGCCGATCATCCGCGGATCGTTCGCGTCGATGAAGCCGACCAGCGGCAGCCGCAGCACCGCCGCGTCCAGCGCGGGATCGTCATAGGCGCCGACGAAACACTGCCGCACCGCATCGAAGCCCTGCGTCAGCACCTGCGCGCGCACTTCGTCGGCGATTTTGCGATAGCGCGCGGCGCAGTCGGCATCGTGCCCGTCGAACCACCGCGCCGCGCGATCGAATGCCGCCCAGCACATCGCCTTGGAATAGACGTGGTGGCGCAGCGGCCCGCGGCTTTCCCAGATGCCGGCATCGGGTTGGCGCCACAGCCCCTCCAACTGGCCCGCCATCAGCCGGAACAATGAATCGGTGTCGGCGTCGCGCTCCACCTCGTGGCGCGCGGCGAGGAACAGCGTGTCGAGCACTTCGCCGTAAACATCGAGCTGCAACTGGCCGACCGCGCCGTTGCCGAAGCGCACCGGGCGCGATCCCTCGAACCCCGTCAGCCAATCGGCCTCCCATTCGATCAGCCGGCGATCGCCACCGACCGAATAGAACGGCCGCAGGTCGATCGGCTCGCCGGCGATTGCACGGCGCAGCCAACCGACCCAGGCCGCTGCCTCGTCGAACAGCTCGGCCTTGACCATCGCCAGCAGCGTGAAGGTCGCATCGCGCAGCCAGCAGAAGCGATAATCCCAATTGCGCGCGCCGCCGATCCGTTCGGGAAGCGACGCGGTGGGCGCGGCGACGATCCCGCCGGTCGGCTGGTGGATCAGCGCCTTCAGCGTGATCAGCGACCGCACGACCTGATCGCGATACGCCCCGTCGTGGTTGATCCCGCCAACCCAATCGCGCCAATAATCGCAGGTATCGGCCAGCGCGTCCGCGGCGACGACCGGATCGGGGGTTGGCTTGTACGACTCGAACCAAGTCATCACGAACGCCACGCGTTTGCCCTCGCCGACGGCGAAGCGGCTGCTGCCCCAACGTCCGTCGAAGGTGACGGGCACATCGAAATCGAGCCGGATCGCATTGGGGCCGGCGATCGCCATGATCGGCCCGGCGCCCTCCTGCCGGATCAACGGATGGATTTGACCGTAATCGAAACGGATCGCGAGCTCGGAAACCATCTCGACGCGCCCACTGCGCCCTTCGACGATGCGGACGATATCGGGTGCTTCTCCGCGCATCGGCATGAAATCGATCACCGCCACGATCCCGTCGGCGGTGGTGAATTCGGTTTCGAGCACCAGCGTCTCGCCCTGGTAGCGCCGGCGCGTCGCCGTCACCGCGCCGACGGGCGCGATCCGCCAGCAGCCATTGTCCTCATCGCCGAGCAGGGCCGCGAAGCAGGCTTCGGAATCGAATCGCGGCAGGCAAAGCCAGTCGATCGATCCGTCGCGCCCCACCAGTGCGGCGGTCTGGCCGTCGCCGATCAGCGCATAATCCTCGATCCGCCTTGTGCTGGCGACGGCCCCGTCCCGCTTTTCCATGGAAGGCCCAACCGATCGTAGCGGCGCGCTGTTCCATTGGCCGTTGAGGCGTTCGCCCTCGCCTGCTACGCGCATCGGCCATGGCCGAGACACACCCCGCCGCGCCCGCTCCCCGTCCGCAACCCAAGCTTGGCAGCCTGAAAATGGTCTGGCGCTTCGCTTCGCGCTATCCCGGCCATATCGTCGCCGCGCTGATCGCGCTGGTCGTTGCCGCGGTCGCCACCTTGTGGATCCCGCGCACGTTCAAGGAAGTGATCGACAACGGCTTCACCGCGCACGCCGCGAGCGGGCAGATCGGCCACTACTTCTCGCAGCTCGCGATCGTCGTGATCGTGCTGGCGATCGCCTCGTCGGCGCGCTTCTACTTCGTCTCCTGGCTGGGCGAGCGCACCGTCGCCGACGTGCGCATCGCGGTGGAGCGCAACCTGTTGCGCCTCGCGCCGCGCTGGTTCGAGGAAAATCGTCCGTCGGAAATCGCCTCGCGGCTCACCGCCGACACCGCGGTGGTCGAGATCGTGGTCGGCACCACCCTTTCGGTCGCGATCCGCAACCTGCTCGTCGGCGTCGGTGGCATCATCTACCTGTTCACGCTCGCGCCGCGGCTGGCGCTGTGGCTGATCATCGGCATTCCGCTGGTGATCATGCCGATCGTGCTGCTGGCGCGGCGCGTGCGCAATTATTCGCGGACCAGCCAGGATCGTATCGCCGACATCGGCGCGATCGCCGCCGAGACGCTTGGCGCGATGAAGATCGTCCAGGCGTTCGGCCAGGAACGGCGTGAGGCGCTGCGCTTCGAAACCGCGGTCAACGCCGGGTTCGCCGCCGCCAAATTGCGGTTCGGCTTGCGCGCGCTGCTCACCGCGCTCGTCATCGGGTTGATGTTCGGCGCGATCACGCTGATCATGTATGACGCCGTCCACCTCGTCGCCAACGGCAAGCTGACCGGCGGCGCGCTCACCGCGTTCGTGCTGACCGGCGGCATCGTCGCCGGCGCGTTCCAGTCGCTCTCCGACGTTTATGGCGACCTGTTGCGCGCGTCGGGCGCGGCGACGCGGCTGTCGGAATTGCTCGCAACCGAACCCGAGATCGCGCCGCCTGCAAATCCGGTCGCGCTGCCCGAGCCGCCGCGGGGCAGTATCGCCTTCGATCACGTCGTGTTTCATTATCCGACACGGCGCGAAACCGCCGCGCTCCACGATTTTTCGCTCGCCGTCGAGCCGGGCGAGACGGTCGCGGTGGTCGGCCCGTCGGGCGCGGGCAAATCGACCTTGTTCCAGCTCGCCGAGCGATTCTACGATCCCGATGGCGGGGTCATCCGGCTCGACGGCGTCGCCCTGCCCGACGCCGATCCCGCCGCGATCCGCGCGCGCATCGCGATGGTGCCGCAGGAAACGGTGATCTTCGCCGCCTCGGCGCGCGACAACCTGCGCTACGGCCGCTGGGAAGCAAGCGACGATCAGCTCTGGGCCGCCGCCGAAGCGGCCAACGCCGCCGAGTTCCTGAACAAGCTGCCCGGCAAGCTCGACACGTTCCTCGGCGAAGGTGGTGCGCGGCTATCGGGCGGACAGCGCCAGCGCATCGCCATTGCGCGCGCGCTGCTCCGCGACGCGCCGATCCTGCTGCTTGACGAGGCCACCTCGGCGCTCGACGCCGAAAGCGAACGGCTGGTCCAAGAAGCACTCGAACGGCTGATGACCGATCGCACCACCCTCGTCATCGCCCACCGCCTCGCGACCGTACGCGCCGCCAAGCGCATCATCGTGATGGACGAAGGCCGCATCGTCGAAGCCGGCAGCCATGCCGAACTAAGCAGCGCAGGCGGCCTCTACGCGCGGCTGGCGAGCCTGCAGTTCAGCGAGGCGGCGTAGCGCGGGGTGTTGCGGGTGGGACGGCTGCTATTGGGTGGCTAGCGGAATGTCTCGTCTTGTATGCGACAAGCCGTTAGTTGCCGTGCGAAATTCCGAGAATGTGGACTTCTCATGCAAGCTGACGAGGCGACGATAACAAAACTCGCTCGACTGACAGCGCGCGAGAAGGAATGTTTACGGCGGTGTCTGCTTCCGCAAACCGCAAAAGAGATGGCTATCGATCTCGACGTGTCCCCGCACGCTGTTGAAAAACGGCTGAAGATGGCCCGTGCCAAATTGGGTGTATCCTCGTCCTTAGCCGCTGCCCGAATGCTCGCAGAAGTTGAAGGGTATCAACGCTTGGTACCCCAAAATTCGGACCTTCCAACTCAGCTCCGTCACGACCACGGTTATGGCATCGCGATGGCGGTTAAACGCGCGTCGCGGCCATACTTTTTAGGAGGGTTGGGCATGATCGCCATCGCAATGTTGATTGCATTTGTCGCACAAGACACGAATTCATCTAGCGCTTCTACGACACCGCCTATGCTGGAAAAGGGGCGTCCAGTCGCCTCTAGAAAGGTCGGGTGGGATGAGGCTCAGGGGTTCCTTAAAGCGCAGTTTAAGAAGAAGGATGCAGATGGATCAGGTTACCTTGATCCAAAGGAAGCATCGGCGCTTGAACCCCGTGACAGTGCTCGTGAAAAGGCATTGCCGCCTGCTCCGCCTTCTGGACAACGCGATCCAAGTGCAGAGCGCAAGTGGATGGCGAAACTCGACACCAATCATGATGGAATGGTCAGCGAGCAAGAATACGTCGGCTACATGCTGCCTTGGACGCTTGCGTCCGGGGTGCCGGCCGAATAGCGACCCGCACAAGGCCAAGCCGATACGATGCCACATTCTGGACGATGCGAAAGCTGCACAAGCTTTACTGTTTAAATGGCGAGTTATGAGGATCGGGTTGACAGGGCGCTAAGTCCGCTAATGGGCGCAAGCCGCCACCCTCACGCCGTCCGCCAATAAGCGATCCGCCACATCACCAGCGCGATCGCGCCCGTGAGCGCGGCGGCGATCAGGGCGGCGCCGAGCGCTTGCGCGAGGCGGAGCGGATCGCCGTCGAGCCCAGCGCTCAGGTGCGCCGCGAGCACCAGCACGAAGCCGACGATCGCGCCCGCCGCCGCGGCATGGGCAGGCCCGCGCCAGCCGATCGCATGCATCGCTAGCCACACCGGCCCGCCGACCGCCGCGATCGCCAGCGCGGCGAACAGCGAGCCGAGCAGTAGTGCGACCGCCGCAGCTTGAAAAGTCGCGTCGCCGCCCCGCACGACCAGCAGCATGGATGCGGCACCGCAGAGCAGCGCGCCGACGCCGATCGCCCATCCGGCGCGATCGATGCTGGTGCGATACTCCCCGCCGCTCGATGCCATGCAATCCCCCCGCGCCGCCATAGCATCGCGGGACGCGGCGACAAAGTGCCTGGCGTCATGCCGTCCGCTGCGAAATATTTTCGTGCGGCCGGTGCATTTTCAGGACGAATCGCGCTACGACATAATTCATGCCCTATATCTGCCGCCGGCGCGCGCCGGCATGAAACGCTGGACTCCCCACCGCGCCCGCGCCCTGTTCCGTCACCACGGGCCGCGCTCGCTGATTTTCCGTCGCCGTGTCGCCATGGTCGGCGGTGCGATCAGTATCGGGCTCGTCGCGCTGCTGTTCGCTTCGCTGGCCGATCGCGCCAACCGCGCCTTCCTGCTATTCTACAATGCGAACCCTTATTGGCCGCTGTTGCTGACGCCGCTCGGCTTCGTCGCGGTCGTCTGGATCACGCGCCGCTTCGCGCCCGACGCGCGCGGCTCGGGCATTCCGCAGGTAATTGCCGCCAGCAGCGATCCGCAAGGCGGGGCGCGCAGCCTGATCTCGGTGCGCACTGCCGTCATCAAGGCGGCTCTTACGCTTGCCAGCCTGTTGTGCGGCTCCTCGACCGGACGCGAAGGGCCGACCGTTCAACTCGCCGCGGCAATGATGGCGGTCTGGCACAAGGCGATGCGGGTCGAAATGCGCGCCTCGATGATCATCGCCGGCGGCGCGGCCGGCGTCGCCGCGGCGTTCAACACGCCGCTCGCCGGCATCGCCTTCGCGATCGAGGAACTGGCCGCCGCTTACGAACAGCGCATGGCGTTGCTGGTGATGACCGCGATCCTGATTTCGGGCGCGGTCGCTTCGGGCCTCGCCGGCGATTATCTCTATTTCGGCGCGATCGGCGCGTCGATGAACGTCCGTGCGGCGGTGATCGTCGCGCCAGTCGCCGGCGTGCTGGGCGGGCTCAGCGGCGGGCTGTTTTCCAAGCTGGTGCTCGGTGTCGCGACATCCTCCTCGGTGGCGATGACAAAAGTGCGCTCCCACCCGTTCTGGTTCGCGCTCGGCTGCGGCGTCGTCGTCGCGGTGCTCGGCGTATCGACGGGCATGACGTGGGGGCCGGGCTATGCGCAGGCGCATGCCATGATCGTCGGCGTCAATGCGCCCTTCTGGTTCGGCTTCGCCAAGTTCGCCGTCACCGCCGCGACGGCGATTGCCGGCCTGCCCGGCGGCATATTCGCCCCCAGCCTCGCCACCGGCGCGGGCTTCGGCAACATGCTCCGCTGGTGCTTTCCGTCCGATCCTGAAAGCGCCGTGGTGCTGCTAGGCATGGTCGCCTATTTCACCGGCGTCGTTCGCGCGCCGCTGACGGCTGTGTTCATCCTGTCGGAAACGACCGGGAGCCGCGCGCTGATGCTGCCGATGATGGCGGCGGCATTGATCGCCGATCGGACCAGCCAGGCCATCTGTCGCGAAAAACTCTACCATGGCCTCTCGCGAACCTTTTCGACCCGCGCCAGCGAGGCATGAGGAAAAAAGAAGACGATTACGTAGTTTACAAACCTTCGCGCATTGCTTCGGCAAGACAACCGATTGCGACTGCGGAATGTAGGCCTGCCCACATCCAAAAGAGTTTTGGAGAGCGCGCTCGTGCTATCGGAAGTGGCTTGGCTGGCATCACTCCGTCCTGGAGACCCCACAACAACAGGCCGCCAAACAGCGCAGCGCAGGCAAGGAAGGCATAGGTCAATCCGGCTTCTCCGGCACAGGCTTATGCTTCACCAGCTTCCCGAGCCGCTCTTTGAAGCGCTCGGGGTCGTCGTCGGTTTCAAGGTCGCGCGCGGCTTGCTTGAATTTGTCGAGTTGCGATTGCTGCCTGTCAGCCATCTTCTTCCTCGTCGTCGTCCGCCAGCACGGCTTGCTGTGCCTGAAGTAGCTTTATCAGCTTGCCGATCTCTTTGGCACCCATATCGCCGCCACTCACCAGTAGGCTCACCGTAGTGGCTTTCCCGACCTTATTGCGCATCCACTCGGTCTCGTCGGCTCGGCGATTTAACTGCTCGTTGGCGACATCGCCGGTCAGTTTGAACGTTGGCGGCACTGCCGCGGGTGCCGTTGCACGCTCTTGCACCATCACTTCACTCATTGGGATTCCCGTCTCGCTGCCTTCGACCGCCACCCATTGGCCGTCATCGGAGACGGCGCGGACGCGCATCGGCTTTTCCATCTGGAGCGCCCCGCCGACTTCCCATTGAATGAGATCGCCGACCTTGGCCCCGCCAAACTCGTCCTCGCGTTGCGATGACGTGTCCGGTGCCGCCGATTCTTCACCCGATTCGCCGTCAGCGCCACGACTTTCGAATGCTTTCTCTTGCTCCAGATAACGGAATGTCTCGGCATAGGCGTTCACGACCGGATTGATGGCGATGTTCTGGAACCCAGCTCGCAAAAGGTAAGAGCGCAATGCTTCTTCTGATGGGAGCCGCCCATCATAACGGTCGAAAATCTCTTGGAAAATGCCCGGGTTTAGTCCTGCCGAGCGCAGCGCAGCGCGACGGTCGCCAGCGGTATCGGGGTGCAGAATATCAACCGCCAATTGCGTGACGCGCGTTTCGCCTTTGCCAGCCTTCTCTAGGAGGCCATAATGGGCAAGAGAGGCGAGAGCTTTATCGGATGCGCCACTTTGCCCCGCGTATCCGACATGCTTTGCGGCCACAGCACGGTCCACTGGGGCCTGACGGTCGGCATCGAATATTTTCTGTACGCTGGCGACCGCCTTCGCCAGCGACATGTTGGGGTATCCCGGGCTGTGTTGACGTGCCATTGCTTTTCTCCAATGCCTCATTGCTGGCGACGAGGACTTAGGCAATGAAGAGGCAATAAGCAATGGTCCTTGACGCCGATTGCTTCGCCGCACATACGGAGTCGCGGAAGGAGGCTCGCGATGCGTGCAATGATGACCGCCAGGAGAGTCGCTCTAGCCGCCGTCACGATTACGGACGCGGCGCGGGCTAAATTGAGAAGCCGCCAGACCTTTGCGGGGTCGGCGGCTTCGAAGTGGGCCAATAATCGGATCGAACCAACTGGCGGCGGTGTGCATAGCACCGCCGCCTTTCTTATGGAATCCCTCTCCTTTCGATGGGGTTTACAACGCCAGCGGGACCGATACCGTTTCGATCCCTTGGCGGGCTGCGGTGGTTTAGCAGTTGATGTTAGGCCTTGCGTAGATGAGGCGCTTACCGACGATGCCTTTGAGGCCTTCGATGGCGCGCGCACGATCATTCACACCATTCGCGATCCGGTTATTATACCGAAACTCATATTCTGCCAGATAACGGTGCAAGTGCTGCTCGCCGCAATGCTGATAGATGCCCTTCATGCCGCGCTTGAAGATGCTGAAATAGCCTTCCACGGTGTTGCTGTGGATCGTGCTATCGGCGATATCGACATACTGGCCAGCGCCGTGAGACGTGGTGCCGTGACCGGCGAAATGCAGTTTCATATCGCGGTAGCCACTATGTTCGTCCGTCATCACGCGGGCTTCGCGGGCAACGTTGGCGATCACGATCGGCATAAGCGTCTCGGCGCGAACATTTTCGATCACCATCGTGCGAGCCTTGCCGCTGTCGCGATCGACCAGCGCCAGCACCTTCATCTTGTGATGGAACGCGCGCTTGACCGGCGCGCCCTTCACGCGGCCAATGAACGTCTCGTCCACCTCGACAATGCCGCCGCCCGAACCGAACGGCGCGAGATCGCCAGAGCGCATCGCCTCACGGATGCGGTGCGAGAGAAACCAAGCGGTGTTGTATTGCACCTCTAGAACGCGCGAAAGCTGGTGCGAGCTGATGCCCTTCTTGCTGCTCATCATCAGGTGGACGGCTTGCAGCATCAGGTGAAGCGGCATGCGCGCATGCTCGAACACGGTGCCAACCTTGACGGTGAACTGCTTGCGACATTCGCCACACTTTTTCAGACCGTGGCGGATAGCACCTTCCGGGTTCTTCTTGCTCGGCTTGCCGCGAACGCCCGCCAGATCATAGACGCGACCGCCGACGACACCGCAATGCGGGCACGTTACGCCACCAGCCCAAACGATGCTTTCGAGATACTCGAACGCCTTCGCTTCGTTGTGGAAATGAGGCTGCGATAAAACGGACATTGCTGTAACTCCCTGTAGGAGTTTCCTAGCAAACCCCGTTGGGTTTGTAAACTGCGTAATCGCCAAAAAGAAGGGGCATGATCGCCAGCGCCGAGGCGACGATCATGCCCCATAGTGCCGGCGCGCCTCGCGGCCGCCTGGCGCTTTATCGTCCCCTGGGAAGGCTTGGCGGGACGACAAATCAATCATCGCCGCATGAGCGATAAGGATGCTGGCGGACAGGCCATCTTCGAGCGCATGTGAACGCTACCACGCTTGGTCAAAACTGGTAACCCACAACGGGCCGATTCGATGATTTATCCGCTAATTGAGCAGCCATCCTTTCTTAAATTAAATTGGAAATCAATATAAATCATCGTAGCATCGCGCTGTCCGCTGAGGGCTTGGCTTTTCGGAACGCGCGGCGCAAAGCATCGTGCGGATAGCGCCGGCGGGAACGGCGGATGAAGGAGACGGGGGCGATGCCGAAATCGATCAGAAACGCAAAGGCATGCCGGTAATCGTGAACGACGCATCGCCAACCAGCCGGGCCCGGCGCTCATGACGCCGTCCCCTCCCCTGCCGCGGGTGCGGCTGTCGGGCACCAATCTGGAACGCGCCGCCGATCACAACCAGCGCGTCACCCTCCACGCGATCCGCATCAACGGCTCGCTGACCCGGGTCGATCTCGCCGCGATTACGGGCCTCACCGCGCCGGCGATCGCCAACATCACCAAGCGGTTGCTCGGCGACGGGCTGATCGCCGAGGCCGGGCAGCGCCGCGGTGGGCGCGGCCAGCCGCCGACCAAGCTCGTCATCAACCGCGATGCTTGCCACTCGATCGGCGTCAACATCGATCGTGATCACATCACCATCGTGCTGGTCAATTTCGCCGGCGAAACCTTGGCGCGTGTGTCCGAGGAGGTCGATTACGCGCTGCCCGATCACGTTCGCTCGCTTTATCAGCGATCGATCCCGGCGATGCTTGACGAAGCCGGCGTCAAGCGCGCCAGTCTCGTCGGCGTCGGTGTCGCGGTGCCGGACGATCTCGGTCATGTCGATCTACCCGGTCGCCCTGCCGCTTACGCCGAATGGGACGGCATCGATCTCGCTGCGCTGTTCGCCGATCCGCTCGGTTTACCGGTGTTCGTCGAGAATGACGCTGCCGCCGCCGCGATGGGCGAGATGCAGCTCGGCCTCGGGCAGAAGTTCACCAGTTTCTTCTACGTGCTGATTTCCTCCGGGCTGGGCGGCGGCCTGGTCGTCGATGGTGTCTATTTCCGCGGCGCCGACGGCCGTTCGGGCGAGCTCGGCTTCATGCACGCGCCGTCGGATAGCGGCGAGACGATCCAGATCCAGCACCTCGTCTCGCTGTCGGGGTTGGCGGGCCATCTCAAGGACCAAAAGCTCACGCTTGCCGATGCGCTCGGCGAAGACGGGCCTTCGCCTGCCGCCGCGGCCTGTGTCACGGACTGGATCGAGCGCGCCGCCGAACAGCTCGTCGTCCCGCTCGAGGCGGTCAATTGCCTGATCAATCCCGGCGTCGTGCTGGTCGGCGGCCGCTTGCCGAGCATCCTCGTAGAGCGCCTGGCAGCGCGCGCGCACGAATTGCTCGGATCGACCGCGACCAATGTCCCGATCATCGCCCCGGTGATGCGCGCCGCGCTGTCGGTCGATGCGCCCGCGGTCGGCGCCGCCATTCTGCCGTTCAGCCATTTTCTGTTGCCCAAGCCCGGCGCGCTGTGGAAATCGCCGGCGGCCGAAGACGCCAATGGCCGCGCGATTCAGCCGGCCGCATAAGATCGAACGAGATCCAGGAGACCCAGCCATGCAGCGTACCAAATCGGCGGCGGGGGCGTTCGCATCCGTCACCACCCTGTTCTTCGCCTGGGGCTTCATCACCTCGATCGTCGATCCGCTGGTCGCCGCGGTAAAGGGCATCTTCAGCCTCACCAACGTCGAGGCGCAGCTGTCGACCTTCGCCTTCTTCATCGCCTATGGCATCGTCTCGATCCCCGCCGCGATCCTGGTGTCGCGGCTGCGCGCCGTGCCCTCGATCATCGTCGCGATCGCGCTGATGATCGTCGCCTGCCTGATCATGCTCGCCGGCGCCGACGCCGCCGCCTATGTCGGCGTGCTGATCGGGCTGTTCGTGATGGCCAGCGGAATCACCATCCTGCAGGTCGCCGCCAACCCGCTCGCCGCTGCGCTGGGCAGCCCCGAGCGCAGCCATTTCCGCCTGACCTTCAGCCAGGCGTTCAATTCGTTCGGCACCGTGCTTGGGCCGCTGCTCGGCGCCAGCCTGCTGCTCAAGGGCGTCGAGGTGAAGCCCGGCGAGACGCTGACCGCCGGCGCGCGAACCGCGGCGCTGGGCTCGATTAACACCAGCTTCCTGATCATCGCCGTGCTGCTGGCGATCCTCGCCGCCTTCATCTGGTGGTCGCGCCGCCGGATCAACGACGCCGCGCCGCCGCTCGAGCCGGCACACGGCTTCGCGCAGACGCTGAGCGAAGTCACCGCCTCGCATTGGGCGCTGCTCGGCGGGCTGGCGATCTTCCTCTATGTCGGTGCCGAAGTATCGATCGGCACGCAGATGGCGCTGTTCCTCAACAGCCGTTCGATCTGGGATATTCCGCTGCAGCAGGCTGGCTTCTATGTCAGCCTCTATTGGCTCGGCGCGATGATCGGCCGGTTCGTCGGCTCGGCGCTGTTGACGCGCTTCAAAGCTTACCGCCTGCTGGCGATCAACACCGCGATCGCCGCCTTGCTTTGCCTGTTCGTGGTGCTGACGCGCGGTGCGCCGGCCGGCTATGCCGCGCTGGCGATCGGGCTGTTCAATTCGATCATGTTCCCGGTGATCTTCACGCTCACGCTCGAACGCTCGACCGCGAGCACCGAGGCGACCTCGGGGTTCCTGGTGATGTCGATAATCGGCGGCGCGATCCTCCCGCTGATCGTCGGCAAGGTGGCGGACGCCAGCGGCGATTACGCGACCGCGCTGGCCGTGCCGATGATCTGCTACGTCGCGCTGTTTCTGTTCGCGCTCGGCGCCGGCCGGGCGCGCACGCATGCCGCGGGAATCGACACCGGCCCCACACTGCACTGATCCGTCAGCGCAGCGCGCGCACCGCGGGCGTATCGAGGCACTTGAGGAGCGCGTCGCGCGGCATCGCCGGCGTGCCCGGCGGCGGCGCATAGGCAGGCACATCGATCGGCGCGCCGATCGGCACGGGCGCGAACCGCGCCGGATCGATCCCCGCGCAGGTCATTGCCGCGCCGAGCATTTTCGGCGGCGTGTCATAGGCTTCGTACGACAGGCGGAATGTGCCCCAATGCACGGGAATGCCCTGCGCCGCGCCGAGCCGGCGGAAGATTTCTGTCGCGTCGACCGGGCCGATATGGCTGCCGATCGCCATTTGCCCCGGCACGAAGCGGAACGCGCCGATCGGCAGCAGCGCGAGCCGGATCGGGCCAAGCGCGCGCGCCTGATCGACCCAACCCATATCGCCAACGCCGGTATCGCCGGAATAGAACAGATTGCCGCCCGGCAGCGTCACCACGAAGCCCGACCACAAGGCGCGGTTGCGATCGGTGAACCAGCGGCTCGACCAGTGATGGCTGCGCGTCACCACCACATCGACGCCGGGCTTGAGCGCTACGCGCCCGCCCCAATCGAGCGCTGTGGCCGTCACGCCGGCGCCGCCGATCACGCTGTCGTTGCCCAGGCTGGAGACGATCAGCGGCTTGTCGCGTGTCCACAGCCGTTTGAGCGTCGCCAGATCCATGTGGTCGTAATGATTGTGGCTCACCAGCACGACGTCGATCCTGGGCAGATCGTCGAACCGGACGCCCGGCTCGGTCACGCGCTTCGGCCCCAAGCCAAACGGCCCGGCCTTCTCGCTCCATACCGGATCGATCAGGATGTTGAGCCCCTGCGTCTGAACCAGCACGCTGGCATGGCCGATCCAGGTGACGACCATCGCTTGCCCGGCGACACGCGGCGCCGGCTTGCTTTGCGTCACCGCGACCGAGGTCGGCCAATCGGGCCGTTGGTCGCGCTTGGTGAGATAGCGCCACAAAAAGCCGGCGCGGCTGCCGCCGGTCGGCACGTCGAACGAATCGTCGCCATCGGGATCGAAGAAGCGCTGCCCGTCGAAATGATCGCTCACCGGGCCGCGATAATAGACCCGATCGAGGAAACGCGGCACGATCGCGATCGCCAGGCAGCCGGCGATCAGCACGAACAACGCCGCGATCAGCACCCAGCGAACGATCTGCACTCCCAGCGTCTCCATCAGCTTGCGCGACCTACGATCGGCACGGCCGCACGGCCCGTCCCATAGCCCGCGCCGTCGAACAACAGCAAAGATGACCGCGCCGGCAGCCAGACGCGTAAAAGCGGCCGAAGCAAGCGCTGCGAAAAGCGGCAATGGCGCAGTAAATTTCCGCCTCGATCGAAGACTTTGGAAAGGACTTGTCTGCTAGCCGACGATGATGTTCGCCGCCCCGTCCGATCCCCCCCGAACCGCCCCGCCCGCGCTGCTTGCGCTGTTCGCCCTGCGCGACGACGATCAGGGCGGTCTGGCGACTGTCGATGGGGAGCAACCGCTCCGCCATCTTTCGGCCAGCTGGACGGTCGCACTCGTCGCCCAGCTGATCGCGATGATCGCGGTGATAATGGGGGTGATCATCGCCGGCCCGCGCGATCTGATGCCGTCGATCGCGATCGACACCGGCATCGCCACGCTGATCGGCATCGCCATGCTCGCGTTGCTGCGAATCGGCGCGGCGCGGCGGTGGCCGACACATGTTCAGACGCAGTTGCTCGTCCCCGCCAGCGCTGCGCTGGTCGTCAGCCTGTTGTGGCTCGCGCATCTCTCCGGCTATCTCGGCAACGACACCTGGCGCTTCGCCTGCTTCGTCGCGGCGTTCGGCTCGATCGGCGTCACCGCCGTCGCGCTCTATGCGGTTCGCGCGGCGATCCTTTCCTTCGCGCTCGGCATGGTCGGCGTCACGATCGTCTTGTCAGGGATGAGCCCGGCCAGCAGCATCGCGATCATCTTCCTGCTCGCGCTGGCGATCGTCGCTTACCGGCTCGCGATCATCGATCATGCCGCGGCACACGCGCGCGCGCTTGCCGAAAACGACGGCAAGCTCGCCGCCCGCCTCGTCGAGGAATTCGAATCGCACGGCTCGGGCTGGTTCTGGCAGACCGACCGCCAGGGCCGCCTCACCTATCTGTCGCACAAGGTCGCGCGCGAGCTGACCAGCAACGGCGCCGCGCCGATCGGCCGGCCGCTGACCACCTTGTTCCGCATGGACGCCGCCGGCCCCAGCACCGAACGCACGCTCGGTTTTCATCTCACCTCGCGCACCGCTTTTTCCGATTACTCGGTCCAGGCCGCGGAAAATCAGGTGGCCGATCGCTGGTGGTCGATCTCCGGCCGGCCGATCACCGACGAGCGGGGCAGCTTCCACGGGTTCATCGGCTCGGGCAGCGATCTGACCGAGAAGCGCCGATCGGAAGCCGAGATCACGCGTCTCGCGCTGTTCGATGGCCTCACCGGCCTCGCCAATCGCCAACGCATGAAGCTGTCGCTCGATCAGACGCTCGCACAGGGAAACGGCCCTTACCGACCGACCGCGCTGTTCCTCCTTGATCTCGATCGCTTCAAGGCGGTCAACGATACGCTCGGCCACCAAACCGGCGACGCGCTGCTCCAGCAGGTCGGCAAGCGGCTGCTTCGCGCTGTCGGCGACGCCGGCTTGGTCGGCCGGCTCGGCGGCGACGAATTTCAGGTCGTGCTGCCAGGCGAAAGCAACCGCGATCGCCTCGCCGAACTCGCCAAAACCGTCATCGCCGCCCTGTCGCATCCCTATTTCATCGACGGCGGGTCGATTTCGATCGGCTGCTCGATCGGCATCGCCGTCGCGCCGGGCGACGGCGACAAATCGGAAGCGCTGGTGCGCAACGCCGATCTCGCGCTCTATGCCGCCAAGGCCGATGGCCGCGGCATCCACCGTTTCTACCGTGCCGAGCTGCTCAAGGGCGCGCAGACCCGCAAGCAGCTCGAGGACGATCTCCGCCACGCGCTGGCCAACGATCAGTTTCATGTCGCCTATCAGCCGGTCGTCAGCACCGCCGGCGAGCGCATCGTCGGTTACGAAGCGCTGCTGCGCTGGGATCACCCGACCCGCGGCAGCGTCTCGCCGGCCGAGTTCATCCCGGTCGCGGAGGATTGCGGCCTCGTCGAATCGATCGGCGAATGGGTGTTGCGCACCGCCTGCCTGGAGGCCGCGCGCTGGCCCGATACGGTCCGCGTCGGCGTCAACGTTTCGCCGATCCAGTTCGCCAATCCCGCGCTGCCGGCGGTCGTCACCAGCGCGCTCGCGCGATCGGGCATCGCGGCCGGCCGGCTCGAGTTGGAGATCACCGAAAGCGTGTTCGTCGACGACACCGCCTCGACCGAGGCGATGTTCAAGAAGCTCAAAGGCCTCGGCGTGCGCCTCGCGCTCGATGATTTCGGCACCGGCTATTCGTCGCTCGGCTATTTGAAGAAGGCGCCGTTCGACAAGATCAAGATCGACCAGTCGTTCGTGCGCGGCGCCGCCGTCGCCGGCAATCGCAACGCCGCGATCATCAAGGCGATCGTCATGCTCGCCGATACGCTGGGCATGGAGACGACCGCCGAGGGCGTCGAGGTTCAGGACGAAATCGCGCTGATCCGCGAGCTTGGCTGCAGCCACATCCAGGGCTTCGTCTACGGCAAGCCCGCCCGCGCCGAAGAAGTGATCAAGCAGCTTGCCGCCGCCGGCGGCCACGCCACCGCCTCGGGTTACAAGGTCAGCCGCAGTCCGCGCACGACGATGCTGCGATCAGCGCGGATCGAGATGGGCGACGCCACCGGCGAAGTCCGCATCCGCAACATCTCATCGACCGGCGCAATGATCGACGGCATCGAGATCGACGGCGAGGCGATCGGGCTCGATCTGCTGATCGAATTGCTCGACAGCGAGATGTTCCCCGCCAAGCTGCGCTGGGCGCGCGACGGCAAGGCCGGCATCGAGTTCGCCGAGAATTTCAATCTCGAACGCCTCAACACCAGCGCCAATCCGCGCTCGATCCGCCGCACCGGCTGAGGCGTCGGCGCCACAACCGTAACAATTGTCGATTTGACGCCGAAGCGTCACCCGAATCGCGCGATTCCGTCACAAATCCCGGCCACAGCGCGGGCGTGAAGCCATCACCCGGGGGACATCCGATGCCAAAGCGCACATGCCAATCACTGATCGTCCTGCTCTGCGCAACGGCGTCGCCCGCGGCGCTCGCGCAAACCGCGCCCCCGCCCGACGCCAGCGCCGCCAACCCGGACGATATCATCGTCACGGCGCAGAAGCGCGAGGAGCGCGAGGTGGATGTGCCGATCACCATCACCGCGCTCAGCGGCGATCGGCTGACCCAACTCGGCGTGTCCGATCTCGATTCGCTGTCGCATTACGTGCCCGGCCTCAACATCCAGGAACAAAGCGCCAACAATCCCGGCATCGTCATCCGCGGCATCACGTCCGACAGCGGCTCGGCACAGGAAGCCGCGCGCGTCACGCTTTATTACAACGGCGTGGACATCTCGCGCTCGCGCGGCGCCTATCAGGATCTCTACGACGTCGAACGGATCGAGGTCATCAAGGGCCCGCAGGCGACGCTGTTCGGCACCGCGTCCGAAGTCGGCGCGGTCAGCATCATTTCGAACAAGCCGCAACCCGGCTTTTCCGGCGAGCTGACCGGCGGCTACGGCAATTACAATCAATATCTCGCGCGCGGCTATATCAACGCGGGCAACGACGTCGTCGCCGGCCGGCTCGCCTTCGCGTTCAAGAAGCGCGACGGCTATGTCGAAAACCTTGCGCCGGGCGAAGACGATCTCAACGGCCAGAACCAGCTCGGCTTTCGCGCTTCGTTGCGGATCAAGCCGACCGACCGGCTGACGATCGACGCGATCGCGACCTATGATCGCCAGCGCAATCCCGGCACCGCGTTCGTCTCGGGCAATTTCGCGACCCCGGCCGGTCCCGCCGATCCGCTCGGCGACATCGCCGATCTTGGCGGCTCGCCTTATTCCGCCGCGGTGCTGGGCGACGCCAAGCTTGGGCTGAAACGCAACGTCTATGACGGCAACGTCACGGTCGATTGGGATTTCGCCGACGATTGGGCGCTGACGCTGGTCAACGGCTATCGCCAGTTCGACGCCAACGAAGTGTTCGATGCGGACGGCTCGCGCGCCTGGTATCTCGAATTCGCCGAAGACGCCGAGGGCTGGCAGGCCAGCCAGGAAACCCGCGTCGCCTATACCACGCCCACGCTGCGCGCCTCGTTCGGCTTCAACGTCTTCCACGAACAGGGCTTCCAGCGCGTGCCCTTTTCCACCGAAGAGGGCACCTATCTCCAATGCACGCTGAACATCATCCCGGGCCTGGGCTGCATCGCCCCCGACGGGACCGTGATGGCGGCGCAAGCGACGGCGCTGCTGACGGGCGGCGCGGCGAGCGCGATCCCCTATCAATCGGTCTACAAGAACAGCGGCAAGAACGACAGCTACTCGGTGTTCGCCGACGCCACCTGGATCCCGACGCCCAAGCTGGAGATCACCGCCGGCGTGCGCGGCTTGATCGAACAACGCATCAGCCGCTATTCGGCCGATCAGCCCAATGCGGTGCTTGCCGGCGTGCCGTTGCTGCCGATCGTCAGCACCGAAGGGCAGACCTTCACCGCACGGCGCAGTTATCAGGCGATTCTGCCGCGCTTCAATGTGCTCTATCGCCTGTCGGACAATATCAATGCTTATGCGACGATCTCCAAGGGCCGCCGCTCGCCCACCGTGCAGCTCGCTTCGGCCGCCGGCGCCGACGGCCCGGTCGCCGACGTCACCGACATTCCCGACGAAGTGCTGTGGAATTACGAGGCCGGGCTGAAGGGACGCGCCGGCATTCTTTCGGGCTCGCTGTCGGTCTATTATGAAACCTACAGCAGCTTCCAGGTCTCGGTCATCGAGAACGGCCAGGCGATCACCGAAAGCGCCGGCTCGGCGAAGAATCTTGGCGTCGAAGCGGAAGCCCGCCTCGCGCCGAGCAAATGGGTCGATCTGTTCGCCAACATCGGCTTTATCGACGGCGGTATCGACGACAAGGCGCAGAACGGCGAATTCGCCGGCGATCGTTTCCGGCTCCAGCCGCGGGTCCAGGCCGCCGGTGGCATCGATCTCACCGTCCCGCTCGGCGGCGTCACGCTGTTCGCGACGCCCAGCGTCACCTATCGCAGCAAAATCTACTTCGAAGTGCCCAACAGCGAGGCGATCAGCCAAAGCAAGGTGACGCTGGTCGATCTGCGCGCCGGCGTCCGGCTCGATAACGATCGGCTCGAAATTGCGGGCTTTGTCCACAATCTCACCAACAAACATTATCTGCTGGACGCCGGCAACACCGGCGGCGGCTTCGGCTATCCGACCTTCATTCCCGACAAGCCCCGCCTATACAGCGTCGAGCTGACGGCGCGCTTCTGAGAACAACCCTTCTCTGAGCACGCCCCTTCCCCGGCGTAGGCCGGGGCCCAGTTGCGGGCGGGCCGATAATCGCCGCGCTTCATTAATTCGTCATCCCAACTGGACCCTGGCCTCCGCCGGGGAAGGCGCAGCTGGATCAGGGCTTGCCCCCGGCAATTCGCATCGCCGGAGGCAAGCATCTTCAGTTCGCGTTTTGCGGCGGCAGCGGCGCGACGCCGCCAGCGGTCCGCGGCGGCTGCCCGTTAGCGGTGGGCGGCGGCGGCGCTTGGCCGTCTGCCCCGACGGGCGGCGGCAAGGGCGTGCCCGCGCCCGGTCCAGCCGGACCCGCAACACAACCCGGCGGCGGCGGCGGCGCACCGGGACCACCGCGCGGGCCTGCGCCCGGCGGCGGCGGCGGCGGGGGACCATCGGGGCCGCCGCGGCGCCCGTGCGGCGGTGGCGGCGGCCCGGCGGGACCGATCGGCTGCACATCGCCTTGGCCATCGACCAGATAGGAGGCGCGCAGTTGCCCGTCGTCATAACGGCCCTGCACCATCACCGGTTGACCGGCGGTAACGAGCTGTCGTCCGCCGGGCCCGCCGGCATCGACCATCGTCTTGCCGCTGCCGTCCGCAATCGTGAAGCGATCGCCGTAAACCTCGGCGACCTTGCCCTTCACCGTGACTGGCCCGGTGCGGCTCGACAGCGACGCGATCGCCACCGGCTGCACCGGCGCCATCTCGATCGCCGGCCGCGTCAGCTCGACCGCGCCGGCGCCGCCCGCCACGCCCAGCGCCAGCACGATCGCCGCGCCGATGCCGATCTGCTGCCTGCGGCTCGCCCGCGGCGTCATACGTTTGAAATCAACCATCTCGTCACTCCTCATCTGTTCGGTGACGCCGTTCTACCGCCCCGCCCCGCCGCCCCGCTGAACCGCCGCGTTCAGTTTCGGTTTAAGCACGGCGAATAGCGGTTGCGGTTTCCGGCGCCGCGCCAGCACGCTCCCCCGCCCGGCCGCCCAACGACAGTATTCCGTGGGTGGCCGGGTGGGGGAGCGGGCTGGTGCGGCCCCCCGCAAAGGCGCTAAGCCGAAGCCAAAGGAACATCATGCGCCTGCTGCTGATCGAGGATGACGCCGAGCTTGCCGCCGGAATCGCACGCGCGCTGCGCGCCGAGCATTTCGCCGTCGATGTCGCCGCCACCGGCATCGATGGCGGTCATCTCGGCGCGACCGAGGCGTATGACGCCGCAGTCCTCGATCTCGGCCTGCCCGACAAACCCGGCGTCGCCGTGCTCGCCGACTGGCGCGACGCCGGCGTCAATTTGCCGGTGCTGATCCTCACCGCGCGCGACGGCTGGTCGGACAAGGTCGCCGGCTTCAAGGCGGGCGCCGACGATTATCTCACCAAACCGTTCCATGTCGGCGAACTGGTGATGCGGCTGCGCGCGCTCGTCCGCCGCGCCGCCGGTCATTCGGCGACGCGGATCGTCTGCGGCAGCCTCGCCTTCGACGCGCAGACCGGGCAGTTCGAGCGCGACGGCCTGCCATTGAAGCTCACCGCGCTCGAGTGGCGGGTGCTGTCGGCGCTGATGCTGCGCAAGGAGATCGTCGTCGAACGATCCGATCTGATCGAGCGCGTCTATGAAGGCGACGCCGATCCCGATTCGAACTCGATCGAAGTGATCATCGGCCGATTGCGCCGCAAGATCGGCCATGATCGCATCGAGACGGTGCGCGGCCGCGGCTATCGCCTCACCGCGGACGCGCCGACGTGAGGCTGCTGCCGCGCTCGCTCTACGGCCGGTTGCTCGTCACCGGCACGCTAGCGACATTGCTCGCGCTGGTCGTCGCCGGGTTCGCGATCGGCGCGGTGCTGGAGCGCGTCGTGCTCGCCGGGCTCGATCAGCAGCTCGACGGCGAGATCGCGTTGCTCGCCACCGCGATCGGGCAGGACGGCACGGTCGATCGCGCCGCCCTCCCCGACGCCGCGCCGTTCGATCGGCCCGATAGCGGGTGGGGCTGGACGATCACGCTGCCGAGCGGCCAGCGCATCGCCAGCGGCGGCGCGACGCCCGCCACGCTGCCCGCGCCGCGCCATCCGCCGCATCCGCCCGCGCTCCCTGGCGGCGCGCGCGACGTCGCCCCCCCACCGCCGCCCCCGCTGCCGCGTGACGACGCCCGGCCGTTCGACTGGCGCGATCCGGCCACCGGGCTGCGCCACGGCCGCGCGTGGACGATCGCGACCGCCGCCGGCGCGGTGACGATCGTCGCGACGGCGCCGCGCGACCTGATCGAACGACCGCTGCGCCAGGCGCTGACGCCGTTGCTAGTCTCGTTGCTGCTGCTCGGCGCGGCGCTGACGCTGGCGACGCTGGTCCAGCTCCGGCTCGGGCTCGCCCCGCTCGGGCGATTGCGGCGGGCGATCGGGGCGGTGCGCGCCGGCACGGCAAGCGACGTGCCCGACGATCAACCGAGCGAACTCGCCCCGCTGGTGCGCGAGCTCAATGCGTTGTTTGGCGAAAATCAGGCCGCGCTCGCCAACGCCCGCGCGCATGCCGCCAATCTCGCGCACGGGCTCAAGACGCCGCTTGCCACGCTGTCGCTCGAGCTGGCCGCGCCGGGGCGCGATCCCGATGGCCGCCTGACCGTGCTGACCGACCGGATCGAGCAAGCGGTGCGCCACCACCTCGGCCGCGCCCGCGCCGCCACCGCCCACGGTCCGGCGCGCGTCACAACGCCGCTTGCCGCCGCACTCGACGGCTTAATCGCGGCGCTTTCGCGGCTCCACGCCGAACGGGGCATCGCCGTCACACATGCCATCGCGCCCGATCTCGCGCTGGCGGTCGATCCGCAGGATCTCGACGAGTTGCTCGGCAACCTGCTCGACAATGCCTGGCGCTGGGCAGGCAGCGCTGTCGCCATCGACGCCGTTGCCGATTCCACCGGTGGCAGTGCGCGGATCACCGTGGCCGACGATGGCCCCGGCATTCCCGAAGCCGCGCGCACCGCAGCGCTGGCGCCCGGCCGCCGGCTCGACGAACGCGGCGACGGCCACGGCTTCGGCCTCGCCATCACCCGCGAGCTGGCCGAACTCTACGGCGGCAGCCTCGCGCTCGAGCACAACCCAGGCGGTGGGCTCGCCGCCATCGTCACGCTGCCGCTGGCGGTCAGGTCGGTGGCCTGACGACGACAGCGCCGGTCCGGGTGTTTGGCGGACAGAGTCACACGAATTTCGAGCGATTTATTTTTCTACGGTTCTTTGCCGACTTGCTTTTCGCGGACCCGGCCCAAGTCCGCGCGTCGCTGGTGCAGCGCGCTTGGTCAGCGCCACCAACCGAGTCATAACAGCGACGAGCCGAGTCGCTAAAATGTCATTTACGCTCTTGCGTCGGACTCGGGTTTGGCACAATCTGTAGTAGTTGAGGCCGGGGGCGGACCCAATCACTGGTAGGACAGTGACTGCGACCTTATATTCGCAGTGCACCTTTTCGTGCGCCCTCGCCACCGGGACGGGGTGAATATTTTCCCCGCGTCGGGCCGTCCGGGTGTAGCATGGAGGTTCGCCTCCGATTCGAACGGACCGGGAACGGACACGTCGTGTAGCAGGGAGGCGGATGATGGATTTCAGAGACGGACAGGAGAGCGTGAACGACATGGCGACCGATACGATCGAGGCAGCCGCGGCCAACGCAACCGCCACCGTCAAGCAGGCGATGGCAGAGCCCCAGAAGGATCATGGCGCGCGGCCCCAGCCCTATCCGGTCGAGGTCGATCACAGCCGTGACGATCTGCTCACCGATTTCGGCAAGGATACGCTCAAGGATCGCTATCTGCTGCCCGGCGAGAGCTTCCAGGATTTGTTCGTCCGCGTCGCCTCGGCCTATGCCGATGACGCCGGCCACGCGCAGCGCATCTATGATTATATCTCGCGGCTGTGGTTCATGCCGGCGACGCCCGTGCTCTCGAACGGCGGCACCGGGCGCGGCCTGCCCATTTCCTGCTTCCTCAATTCGGTGCCCGACAGCCTCGAAGGCATCGTCGACACCTGGAACGAGAACGTCTGGCTCGCCTCGCGCGGCGGCGGCATCGGCACCTATTGGGGTAACGTCCGCGGCATCGGCGAGCCGGTCGGCCTCAACGGCAAGACCAGCGGCATCATCCCGTTCGTCCGCGTGATGGATTCGCTCACGCTGGCGATCAGCCAAGGCTCACTGCGTCGCGGCTCGGCCGCTTGCTATCTCGATATCTCGCATCCCGAGATCGAGGAATTTCTCGAAATCAGAAAGCCTTCTGGCGATTTCAACAGAAAGGCTCTCAACCTCCACCACGGCGTGCTGATCCCCGACGCCTTCATGGAAGCGGTGCGCGCGGGCGCCGAGTGGAACCTGCTCAGCCCCAAGGACGGATCGGTTCGCGCCACCGTCGATGCGCGGTCGCTGTTTCAGAAACTGGTCGAGACTCGCCTCGCAACCGGCGAGCCCTACATCATTTTCGCCGATCACGTGAACAAGGCGATGCCCAAGCATCACCGTGATGTCGGCCTCAAGGTCTCGACCTCGAACCTGTGTTCCGAAATCACCCTGCCCACCGGCAAGGACCAGTTCGGCAAGGATCGCACCGCGGTGTGCTGCCTCTCCTCGCTCAACATGGAAACATGGGATCAGTGGAAGGACGACAAGGGCTTTATCGAGGACGTCATGCGCTTCCTCGACAATGTGTTGACCGATTTCATCGATCGCGCCGAGCCGGGCATGGCCAACGCCGCTTATTCGGCCGCGCGCGAGCGGTCGGTCGGCTTGGGCGTGATGGGCTTCCACTCCTTCCTCCAGGCGCGCGGGCTGCCGTTCGAAGGGGCGATGGCGAAGAGCTGGAACCTCAAGGTTTTCAAGCATATCCGCGGGCAAGTTGACGAGGCGTCGATGAACCTCGCGATCGAGCGAGGCGCTTGCCCCGACGCGGCCGATCAGGGCGTGATGGAGCGTTTCTCGTGCAAGATGGCGATCGCGCCGACCGCGTCGATCAGCATCATCTGCGGCGGCGCGAGCGCGTGCATCGAGCCGATCCCGGCGAATATCTACACGCACAAGACGCTGAGCGGCTCGTGGTCGGTCAGGAACCCGCACCTCGAACGGTTGCTGATCGAAAAGTCGAAGAATGCCGATGCAGTGTGGAATTCGATTCTCGAGCGCGGCGGCTCGGTCCAGCATCTCGATTTCCTGTCGGCCGAGGAAAAGGATTGCTTCAAGACCAGCTTCGAGATCGATCAGCGCTGGCTGCTCGAGCTTGCCGGCGATCGCACGCCCTATATCGATCAGGCGCAATCGCTCAATCTGTTCATCCCCGCCGATGTCGAGAAATGGGACCTGCTGATGCTCCACTTCCGCGCGTGGGAGCTGGGCATCAAGTCGCTCTATTACCTCCGCTCGAAATCGATCCAGCGCGCCGGGTTCGCCGGTGGCGTCGAGGCGGACAACACGCCCGAGCTCGCCAAGTTCGAGCTCGAGACGACGGACTATGATGAATGTCTGGCGTGTCAGTAGCGGGCGGCTTCGGATTGCCTGAGCAATCCGAAGACTCGCCACGTCGGGCAGCGGGCCGGCATAGCCGGCTCGTCTGACGGCGCGGCGGTTGGAGAAGAGAAGATGGCGGCACCATATCACGACCCACAGAAAACCCCGGCCCGCGCGAAGCGGACCGGGGCGTTTCTGCGTCGTCGTGCGCAGCCTGTCAGCGCAGCGCCCGCCCCCGACAGGGGCGAGCGCGCCGCCTCACTTCTCTTCTTCGAAGGTCACCGCGACGTCGCCGTTGGCGCTCAACCGCACCTTATCGCCCTCGACATCGGCGACGAGGCCGAACGAGATGTAGTGATGATGCCCTTCGTGCCCGCCGGATCCTTCGGCAACCTGGGCGCCGCTGTCCTTCTTGGTCAGCTTGATCCGGTCGCCGTCCATATGGTCGACGGTGCCGACATGGACGCCGTCGGCGCCGATGACTTCCATATGTTCCTTGATGTCGCTCTTATCGACCATGCGAATTCTCCTCATGTTGGTTCGGTGGGGAAACGAGCCGCGCGCCGCTTGGTTGCGCTCTCCCCGATCACCGCGCTCGCGGCGTGCGCGCAGCAGGTGTCGAGCGCGGTCGCCCATACGCCCGACACGCCCGGCTTCCTGCTCGGCTTGTGGCACGGTTTCATCTTCCCGGTCGCCTGGCTGCTGTCGCTGGTGATGCCAGACGTCGCGATCTACGCGGTGCCGAACAACGGCGGCTGGTACGATTTCGGCTATTTCCTCGGCATCGTCGTGTTCGGCGTCGGCGCGCGCAAGGGCGGCAAGACCGTGACCGTCTATCGCGATCGCCGCCGGTGAGCGCCGCCCCCGCCTTCCTCACCGCGCCGGCGATCATGGCGCTGGTCGCCACCGCTGCGGCGATCGCCGCGACCTATGCCGTCACGCGGCCGGCCCGTTCCGAACAAGCCGTTTACGCCGGCCGACTGATCGCGACGATGCTGGCGGCACTGGCGGTGATCCTTGGCGCGTTCTCTTTTGCGCTCGGCTCGTGGGGGCCGGGGCGATGATGGAATCCTTCCATATCACGGTTGGCGGCGCCGAAATCCTGATCGGGCTAGGCTTCCTGTTCGTCGCGCCCGGCCCCCATCCGAACGACCCGGAAGACCCCGAGGCGGCGCGCGCCGTGATCGCGGATCGCCACCGACGACGACGCTATATCGGTCTCTTGCTTATCCTTTTCGGCGCGGCCCAATTGCTGCCGGCCTTCATCCCTTCACGCTGATCCGCTCAGGAGTAACCCCATGTCCCTCACCGAAGCCCGCAAGCAGTACAAGCCGTTCGAATACCCCTGGGCCTATGACTTCTGGAAGCGCCAGCAGCAGATCCACTGGATGCCCGAGGAAGTGCCGCTCGGCGAGGATTGCCGCGATTGGGCGCAGAAGCTCACCGCGCACGAGCGCAATCTGCTCACGCAGATCTTCCGCTTCTTCACCCAGGCCGACATCGAGGTGCAGGATTGCTATCACGAGAAATACGGCCGCGTGTTCAAGCCGACCGAGATCAAGATGATGCTCGCCGCCTTCTCCAACATGGAAACGGTGCACAT
Source organism: Sphingomonas koreensis (assembly GCA_006438735.1). Lineage (GTDB taxonomy): Bacteria > Pseudomonadota > Alphaproteobacteria > Sphingomonadales > Sphingomonadaceae > Sphingomonas > Sphingomonas koreensis_A. Next base: position 92,994 of record RCZF01000004.1, read on the forward strand.
CGCTGCGTACAGCCACCTGCTCGATACGATCGGCATGCCCGAAAGCGAATACGGCGCCTTCCTCGATTACAGCGAGATGAAGGACAAGCACGATTACCTGCAACGCTTCGGCGTCGACAATGACGAGGATATCGCCAAGACGCTGGCGATGTTCGGCGGCTTTACCGAGGGGCTGCAGCTGTTCGCCAGCTTCGCGATGCTGATGAACTTCCCGCGCTTCAACAAGATGAAGGGCATGGGGCAGATCGTCAGCTGGAGCGTGCGCGACGAGAGCCTACACTGCGAAGGCATCATCAAGCTGTTCCACGCCTTCTGCAAGGAACGCGATTGCCTGACCAAGGCGGTCAAGGAAGACATCATGGACCAATGCCAGACGACCGTCCGGCTGGAGGATGCGTTCATCGATCTCGCGTTCGAGATGGGCCCGGTCAACGGCATGACGCCCAAGGAAATCAAGAAGTACATCCGCTACATCGCCGATTGGCGGCTGGGGCAATTGGGGCTGAAGCCGATCTACATGATCGACGAACACCCGCTGCCGTGGCTTGCGCCGCTGCTCAACGGCGTGGAGCACGCCAACTTCTTCGAACAGCGCGCCACCGAATATTCGAAGGGCGCGACCAAGGGCACCTGGAACGAAGTGTGGGACGGCTTCGACAAGCGCCAGAAAGCCAAGGCGGGCACGCCGGCAAACGAGGAAGAGGCGGACGGGGGCGATATGTTCTCGAAGGCGGGGATTGCGGCTGAATAGGAGAATAAAGATGGTGGCAGTATTCAGGCTTCCGGCCAGCTTGCAGAATGACAACGACGATCAACCTTTGCTGGCACTTGAAGAACTCGACGGCACGCGAATGCATCCGTTCGGAATGGGCGTCCTAAGCGACGGAACGCCCTTTTTGACGCAACGCGGTCTGGCCGTTCTTTGCGGAGTCGAAAACGCCCACATCGGAACCATCAGCAGTCAATGGCGCGAACCAATTCCAAAGCCGCGCATCAACAAAATTCGAGACATCCTGGCTCGAAACGGGCATCGACTTGAAGAAGCACATGTAGAAGTCCGCGTCGGCGGCAGGACTTTATATGCGTATCGAGAGGAAATTTCTCTTGCCGTCATAGAATACTATGCTTTTGATGCTGGGCAATTCTGCCAAGAGGAAGCCAGAGATAATTTTCGTGTCTTAGCTCGTAAGGGCTTTCGTGACGCGATTTACGAATCTGTCGGCTATGAGCCGGTTCGCGAAGTCGATGACCAATGGCGCCCATTTCATGATCGTGTGTCGCTTGTTTATCATAGCGCACCGGACGGTTTCTTCAGCATCTTCAAAGAGAGTGCTGAGGTGATCGTGACGCTTGGCCAAAACGGCGTTTTTGCAAACGATACGGTTATCCCAGACATTAGCATCGGAAAATGCTGGGGAAAGTATTGGACGGACAACAATCTCGAAGCGCGATATGGCGCGCGCCTTGAGTATCAGCATTATTACCCCAGTTATTTTCCGCAATCGGCTTCTAATCCGCAAACGCCTTGGTGCTATCCGGAGACCTCCCTCGGAGAATTTAGGCGCTGGCTGCGCGAGGAATATATTCGGGGCGGAAAGTTTCGCGCGTATATTGGCGGTCAGCTGCAGAAAAAGCATATCACCGCCCCCGTCGCCCAGAAGGCACTGGAAGCATATAATTTGCCTGCCTCAATCGGAAAGAGGGGTTGACTGAACGGGCGACGAGCGAGCAAAAAGATCTCGCTATGTTCTCCCCCGAGACCCCCTCGCCACGCATCTCGATCTGATCCGCACCGCGCGGGGTCGGCGGTTCGGGACGATCCTCGCCGATCCGCCGTGGCAGTGTCAGAACCGCACCGGCAAGGTCGCGCCCGACGAGACAACCTTCGTCCTCACCGTCAATAATCCGCGAGCATAAGGAAGACCTTGTGGAGGCGTGGTATGGGTATTTTGGCAACCGCGGCTGACGAACGGGTCAACGCTGTGGGCTTTGATGAAAACCGGCTGATCGTTGATTTGATGGACGGTCGCACGATCGCAGTGCCACTCGCCTGGTATCCGCGCTTATTCGATGCGACGATCGAGCAGCGAAGCCAATGGCAAGTCGCTGGTGCCGGCTATGGAATCCACTGGCCCGATCTTGACGAAGACCTGAGCACTGAAGGCCTTCTTCGCGGCGCGCCCGCACCACGCGCCAAGGCCGCCTGACGAACAGCGCAGACGCAGGGGGTAGTCATCCGCCGCGAAACGGCGCTCGCCCCCTCAACTCGACCTGCGCACGATAAGGTGCGGAGGCAGCAACATCGTGTCGGTCGGCTTGCCACCGATCCGCTCTATCAGCGTGTCGACCAGCGTTTCGCCGGCGCGGCGGTAATCCTGAGCGATCGTCGTCAGCGGCGGCCGGCTGAGGCTCGCCGCGGGGAGGTCGTCGAAGCCGATCAGCGCGACGTCGTCGGGGATGCGGCGCCCGGCGTCCTCCAGCGCGCGCATCGCGCCGATCGCGATCATGTCCGATGCGGCGAACACCGCGTCGAAGCCGATCGCGCGGCCGATCAGGCGCTGCGCCGCGTCATAGCCCGATTCCTCGGTCGACAGCGCATCGACCTGCAGCCCCGGATCGACCGCTACGCTGCCGGCGCGTAGCACTTCGGCGAGCCCGCGATACCGATCGCGAAACTCAGGATAATGGCCCGACGCGTCGCCCAGGAACGCGACCTTGCGGCGGCCGCGCTCGATCAGGTGCCGCGCCGCCGCGGCGCCGCCGGCGATGTTGTCACAACCGATCGTCGCGCCGCCGCTATCCGGCTCGACCGATCCCCAGCGCACGAAATGCGTGCCCTGCTGCTCGAGCTGCTCGAGCCGGGCGCGGTACAATTCGTAATCGCCATAGCCGAGCAGGATGATCCCATCGGCCTTGCGGCTGTCCTCATAATCGACATGCCAATCGTTGGAGAGCTGCTGGAAAGAGGTGAGCAGATCATAGCCGCGCGTCGCGCAGGTCCTGAGGATCGATTCGAGCATCGACAGAAAGAACGGGTTGATCGCCGAGCCGTCCGGCGCGCTATCCTCGAAGAACAGCAGCGCCAGCGTGTTGCTCTGCCCGCGCCGCAGCGACGATGCGTGCTTGTCGACGGTGTAGTTGAGCTGGCGGGCGATCGCCTCGATCCGCATCCGCGTCGCCGCATTGACCGCGCGGTCGCCGCGCAGCGCGCGCGAGACGGTCGGCTGCGAAACGCCGGCCAGCGCCGCGATGTCGAACGATGTCGGTTTGTCGATCGGCATGCCGCGCCGCGTGCCTCCCCTGGCTCCGCCGATGTTTCGGTCGCGCGAGCCTAGCCCGATTGGCCCGGCGAAGGAAGCAGCGGCGAATTTGCTTGAATACGTATGCCGGGGGCTTGGTTTTCCGCGCCCGCGATTTCACACACGCTGGGCGGCGCGCCAATTAAAAAAAGACGCGCGTTACGCCGAGGAGGGGACGGAATGAGGCGATCAGCAACGGCGATCTGCGCGGCCCTGGCGGCGGCGCTGGCGATGGTCGCGCCCGGCGCGGCCGCGGCGCCAGGCCCCGCGTCGTTCCGCGATCGCTTGCCGCAGGACGAGGTGATCTATTTCCTCCTCCCCGATCGCTTAGCCAATGGCGACGCCGCGAACGATCGCGGCGGGCTGACGGGGGGCAAGCTGACCACCGGCTTCGATCCCGCCGACAAGGGCTTTTATCACGGCGGCGATCTCAAAGGGCTGACGGCAAAGCTCGGCTATATCCAGGATTTGGGCGCGACTGCGATCTGGGTCGGGCCGATCTTCAAAAACAAGCCGGTGCAGGGCCCGCCGGGGCACGAATCGGCGGGCTATCACGGCTATTGGATCACCGATTTCACCCGGGTTGATCCGCATTTCGGCACCAACGCCGATTTCAAGGCGCTGGTCGATGCGGCGCATGCCCGCGGCATGAAGGTCTATATGGATATCGTGGTGAACCACACCGCGGACGTCATCCAATATCGCGATTGCCCGAAGGATGGATGCGCCTATCGCAGCCGCGCCGATTATCCGTATCAGCGCCTGGGCGGGTTGAACGGCAAGCCGATCAATCCGGGCTTTGCCGGCGATCAGGTGGGAACCGCCGAGAATTTTGCGAAGCTCACCGATCCGAATTACGCCTATCAGGTCTTCGTCCCCAAGGGCGAAGCGCACGCCAAGACGCCCGATTGGCTCAACGATCCGATCTATTATCACAATCGCGGCAATTCGACGTTCGCCGGCGAAAGCTCGACGATGGGCGATTTCGCCGGGCTCGACGATCTGATGACCGAAAATCCGCGCGTGATCGATGGCTTCGTCGATATCTTTGGCCGCTGGATCGACGATTTCGGTATCGACGGCTTTCGCATCGATACCGAACAGCATGTCGATTCGGCCTTCTGGCGCGCGTTCGTGCCGGCGATCGAGGCGCGGGCGCACGCGCGGGGCATCCCCAATTTCCATATCTTCGGCGAAGTCGCGACGGGTGATATGGACCCGGCCCGGCTTGCCGCGCATACCCGCACCGACGGCATTCCCGCGGTGCTCGATTTCGCCTTCGCCCGCGCGGTCAACGATGTCGTCGAAGGCAACGCCGGCACCGACGAACTCGCCCGCCTGTTCGGTGCTGATCCGCTATACCAGGGCGGCGCCGATGCGGCGATGACGCTGCCGACGTTCCTGGGTAATCACGATGCCGGGCGGATCGGCATGTTCCTGCGCAAGGCTCTGCCGGGCGCTTCGCGCGACGAGATCCTCAAGCGCGATTTGCTTGCGCATGCGATGCTGCTCAGCCTGCGCGGCGTGCCGACGATCTATTCGGGGGACGAACAGGGCTTTGCCGGCGCAGGCGGCGATCAGGACGCGCGGCAGGATATGTTTGCGAGCAAGGTCGCCTCGTACAACGCCGATCCGCTGATCGGATCGAGCGGCAGCACCGCTGAGGCCAATTTCGGCGAAAGCAATTCGCTGTTCCGCGAAATCGCCGCGCTGGCGCGGCTGCGCACCGGCCATCCGGCGCTCACCCGCGGCCGCCAGCAGATTCGCTTCGCCAGCGATAAGCCCGGGCTGTTCGCCATCTCGCGCTTCGATCCCGCCACCGGCGCGGAATATCTCATCGCGTTCAACACATCGGCGACGGCGATCGACGCCAATGTCGAGGTTGAGACGCGCTCCACATCGTTCGATACGCTCGCCGGGTCGGGCTGCGCCGCGCACGCCAGCGCGCCGGGCAGCGTAAAGCTCTCGCTCGCCGCGTTCGGCTATGCCATTTGTGCCGCAAGGAATCCCTCTTGAACGAACAAGCGCCCCAGGCGATCACGCGCGCCGCCGAATGGTGGCGCGGCGCGGCGATCTACCAGATCTATCCGCGCAGCTTCGCCGATTCGAACGGGGATGGCGTCGGCGATTTGCCGGGCATTACCGCGCACCTCGATTATGTCGCCGCGCTCGGCGTCGATGCGATCTGGCTGTCGCCCTTCTTCACCTCGCCGATGGCCGATTTCGGCTATGACGTCGCCGATTACCGCGACGTCGATCCGATCTTCGGCACGCTCGCCGATTTCGATGCGCTGGTCGCGCGCGCGCACGCGCTGGGGCTCAAGATGATCATCGATCAGGTCTGGTCTCACAGTTCGGATGCGCATCCCTGGTTCGCCGACAGCCGCGCCGGCCGGGGCGGCCTACACGCCGATTGGTATGTCTGGGCCGACGCCAAGCCCGAGGGCAGCCCGCCCAATAACTGGCAATCGGTGTTCGGCGGCCCGGCCTGGACGTGGGATGCGCGGCGTGGGCAATATTATCTGCACAATTTCCTGAAGGAGCAGCCGCAGCTCAACGTGCGTCATCCCGCGGTTCAGGAAGAGTTGCTCGATATCGCGCGCTTCTGGCTCGATCGCGGCGTCGATGGCTTCCGGCTCGATGCGATCAACTTCGCGATGCACGATCCGTCGCTGGCCGATAATCCGCCGGCGCCCGACGACGGTGCGCCGCGCACGCGGCCGTTCGATTTCCAGCAGCACCGCTACAATCAAAGCCACGCCGACATCCCCGCCTTCCTGGAACGCGTCCGAGCGCTGACGGACGATTACGGCGCACGCTTCACCGTCGCCGAGGTCGGTGGCGCGGATAGCGACCGCGAGATGAAGCTGTTCACCGCGCCGGGCCGCCGGCTCAACAGCGCTTATGGCTTTGATTTCCTCTATGCCGACGCGCTGACCCCGGCGCTCGTCCGCGAGGCGATGGCGCGCTGGCCCGATCGGCCCGATACCGGCTGGCCGAGCTGGGCGTTTGAAAACCATGATGCGCCGCGGGCAATCTCGCGCTGGGCGCCGCGCGGCGATCTGGCTGGCTATGCGCGGATGAAGATGCTCCTCCTGACTGCGCTGCGCGGCAATATCTTCCTCTATAATGGCGAAGAGCTCGGCCTCGTGCAGGATGACGTGCCATTCGAAGCACTCCGCGACCCCGAAGCCATCGCCAATTGGCCGCTGACGCTGTCGCGCGACGGTGCTCGGACGCCGATGCCGTGGCTTGCCGCTGACCCCGGGCACGGCTTTTCAACCGGCACGCCGTGGTTGCCGATGAGCGCGGACAACGCCGCCCGCGCGGTCGCCGTGCAAGAACCCGATCCGCATTCGATGCTGGCCTGGACGCAGCGCCTGCTCGCGCTCCGATCGGCGCACCCGGCGCTGCGGGCGGGCGCGATGCGCTTCCTCGATGGTGACGGCGATCTCCTCGCCTTCGAGCGCGGGGATGGTGGCGATCGCGTGCTGTGCGTCGTCAATCTTGGCGACGCGGCACGCGACTGGTCGCCGGCAGACGCCGCGGGCTGGACGCCGCTCGCTTCGACGGGCACGATCGAGGGCTGGCGCTTCGGCCCGCATGCCGGATTGCTGGCGACGCGGCGTGGCTGATCGCGCCGCGCCGGCAGATGGAGGGCCGGTGATGACAAAAGCAATCCGGCCGACCCGCGGCTTTTCCGGCCTGTGGAACATCTCGTTCGGCTTCTTCGGCATCCAGATCGGCTTCGCGCTTCAGAATGCCAACGCCAGCCGCATCTTCCAGTCGCTCGGCACGCCGATCGATCAACTCGCGCTAATGTGGATCGCGGCGCCGCTTACCGGGCTGCTGGTCCAGCCGCTGGTCGGCCATTATAGCGACCGGACCTGGGGGCGGCTCGGGCGGCGGCGGCCCTACTTCCTTGTCGGTGCGATCATCTCGACGCTCGCGCTGTTCGTGATGCCGAACGCGCCGGCGGTGTGGGTTGCGGCGATTACCTTGTGGCTGCTCGATGGGTCACTCAACATCTCGATGGAGCCGTTCCGCGCCTTCGTCGGCGACATGCTCGACCCCAAACAGCGGCCCGCCGGCTATGGCTTCCAGACCGCGTTCATCGGCGCCGGCGCCGTCGTTGCCAGCATCGCGCCCTGGGCGATGGCGCATTGGTTCGGCGTCGCCAACACCGCTGCCGCCGGGCAGACGCCCGATACGGTGCGCTACGGCTTCTATTTTGGCGGTGCGGTGCTGCTTGCCGCGGTGCTGTGGACCGTGCTGACGACGCGCGAATTTTCGCCCGACGAATTGCGGTCGTTCGGCGAGACGACCGAGACCGGGATCGGGAACGACGCCATCGTCGCGCCCCCCCGCGGCGGCGCCTGGATCGCGGTCGGCTTGGCGCTCGGCTTGCTGATCTGGGTCGCGCAGCGATCCGACTGGCTGGCCTCGGCCAACGAAGCGTATTTCGTGGCCGCCGGCGCAGCCTTTTACGGCGTGGCGCAGATCGTCGCGCGAGGATTGGTCGCGGCGGGACGGACCGATGGCGCGCTGGTCCATATCATCAGCGATCTGGCAACGATGCCCGATACGATGAAGCGGCTCGCGCTGGTGCAGTTCTTCACCTGGGGCGCGCTGATCATCATGTGGGTCTATACGACCCCGGTGATCGCGCAGCACGCTTACGGCACGATCGATCCCGCCTCGGCGGCGTATAACGACGCTGGCAATTGGGTCGGCGTGCTGTTCGCGATCTATTCGGGCGTTGCCGCGGTCTCTGCCTTGATCCTGCCGCTGGTCGCGCGTCGGATCGGCGCGGCGCGAACGCATATGACGGCGCTACTGATCGGCGCGATGTCCTTCGCCGGCCTGTTCGTGGTCACAGACGCCACCGCGCTCATCGTGCCGATGATCGGGATCGGCATCGCCTGGGCGTCGATCCTGTCGATGCCCTATGTGATGCTGGCCAACACGATCCCGCAGGCGAAGCTCGGCATCTACATGGGCATCTTCAACTTCTTCATCGTGCTGCCGCAGCTGATCGTCGCGACGGTGATGGGCGCGGTGATCAAACAGTATTTCCCCGATCAGCCGGTGTGGACGATGCTGATCGCCGCGATCGTGATGGCGATGGCCGCGCTGGCGATGCTGCGGGTGCCGGCGGACTGAACGTCAGCGCGCCGCACAGTGAGCGGCGATGAAATCGGCATGGCTCGGCATCCGGCTCGCCTCGCGGCGGTAGAGCAATTGGATCGTCTCCATGAATTCGCCGAGATCGCGCACGGCGATCTGATCGGCAAGCGGATGCCAACCTTCCGGCTCGATCCCCTGCCCGATCAGCACTTGCAGCCAGCCGACCTCGGTGAACAATTCCTCATGCTCGCGGGTGATCCCACCGGCGCCGCGAAACAGCTCGATCTTTGCCTGCAGCGTATCGGGTAGCTTCATGGCGCGGCACGACCGCCAAAACGGTTCGTCGCGGCGATTGGCCCAATAATGCAAGATCAGGAAATCGCGGATGCGCTCGATTTCGAAATCGGTCTGGCGATTGTATTCGGCGCGCTCGGCATCGCGCGTGACGCGGCCCGGCAGCAAGTTGAGCAACCGCGAAATCGCCGATTGGATAAGATGGATGCTGGTCGATTCGAGCGGCTCGAGAAAGCCCGAGGACAGACCAATCGCGACGACGTTATGGCTCCATGCCGTGCGCCGCCGCCCGGTGACGAAGCGCAACGGCCGCGGATCGTCTTCCGCCGCGCCGTCGAGATTGCCGAGCAGGATCGACGCCGCTTCGTCCTCGCCGAGCTCGGCGCTGCAATAGACCAGGCCGTTGCCGGTGCGATGCTGGAGCGGGATGCGCCATTGCCAGCCGGCCCGATGGGCGATCGCGCGCGTATAGGGCGAGGGAGCGATCTGCCGTGCGCTCGGCACCGCCAGCGCGCGGTCGCACGGCAGCCAATGCGACCAATCCTCATAGCCGGCGTGCAGCGCCTGCTCGATCAGCAGCCCGCGAAACCCCGAACAGTCGATGAACAGATCGCCGTCGATCTGCTCTCCCGATGCGAGCGTCACCGCAGTGACGTCGCCGTCTTCGCCGTCGCGCGCGACATCGACGATCTTGCCCTCGATCCGCTCGACACCGCGCAATTCTGCGAACTTGCGCAGATAGGCGGCTAACAGCCCGGCGTCGAAGTGGAAGGCGTAAGGCATCGGCGGGATCGATTTCGCCGTGATCGGATCGCCGCGATGCATCCGCCCGGCGCGGGCGGCGACCTCATTGAGCGAATAAGCGTCGAGCGTCTTGGCCGTCCCGAGCGCACGCGCGCGTAGCCAATAATGCTGAAAGGCGATAAGCCCCACATCGCGGCCGACATTGCCGAACGCATGCATGTAGCTGTGACCGGGATCGCGCCAGCCGGTGAATTCGATGCCGAGCTTGAAGGTCGCCTGCGTCGCGCGCATGAACGCGTCTTCGTCGAGTCCCAGCGCCTCCAGATACAGCCGCAGCTGCGGGATCGTCGCCTCGCCGACGCCGACCGTGCCAATCTCCTCGGATTCGATCAGCTTGATGCGGAACCCCGTTTCCAGGAACCGGCCGAGCGCGGCGGCGGTCATCCACCCCGCGGTGCCGCCGCCGGCGATGACGATGGTGATCGGTTGCTGCTCGGTCATGCCGTCACCCTATGCCGCAAAATCCGCCAACGAAAAGGGCCGCCGCCGCAGGTCGCGACGACGGCCCGAGGGTCCGATCGGGAGGATCAGAACTTGTAGCTAAGCCCGACGTAATAATCGCGGCCGTAACGCTGATAATCGATCACCTGACGCGTATCGTTGTTCTGATAGGTGATGAACGGACGATCGGTGAGGTTCTTGCCTTCGAGGAGAATCGACAGCCCCTTCAACGAGCCCGTCTGGAACTCGTAGCCGATCTGCGCATCGAGAATGCCTTCCGGCTTGACCTGGCGATAGGTCGGTGCGGCCGACAGGCCGGCAACTTCGCCAAGGAATTTCGAGCGGTAGCGATACGAGGCGCGCAGCTGGATGCCATACTTCTCGTAATAGAGCGAACCCGACCCGACCCATTTCGACAGACCCGGCAGCGTGATCGGCGTCTGGTTGTTGCCATATTTGATGGTGCTCGACGTATAGGTGCCGCTGGCGAAGACACCGAAGCCATCGAGCGCCCGGCTGATCTGGGAGAACGGGAGCGAAAGCGTCGCCTCCGTACCCAATATTTCCCCGCGTCCGGTGTTGGCGGGTGCTGAGACCAAGCCGATGTTTGCACCGTGACTTAATACGGTCTGCTGGTCTGCTGGCGATAAGGCACCGAGCAGCCCAGAGAAATCATATGCATAACTGTTGCTCGGATCGACGAAATCGGTAAGATTCTTGAAATAACCGGTCAATGCGACGTACCCGCCACCTCCGAAATATTTCTCGAATGAAACGTCGATATTGGTCGATTGATACGGCTTTAACTGAACATTGCCACCAGTTGAGCTAAACACTGGAAAAAGAGACGTGTCAGTCTTCGGGATGTTGTTAACATTGATGCCAACAGCCTGAGTCACGCGCTCCTGATCGAGGCGCGGACGCACCATCGTTTGCGAGGCGCCTAGCTTGACGTATCCGCCCGGGATCAGCTCGACCGCCATCGTCGCGCTCGGCAAGAAGTTAGTATAGGTTGCTTTGTCGTAAGCAGGAGCAACGGTTACCACGCCGTTATTGAGGCTGGCGATCGCACCAGACGATTGTTGCTCGGAATGGACAACCTGCAAGCCCAGCGATCCCTTGAGCGCCTTGCCGCCGACCGTCCCATCGATATTCACCTTGGCATAGCCGGTGATCACATCCTCGGTGACGGTATTGTCGCGCGCGAGCGAATCGGGGCGATTGTCATACGCCTGATTGAACACGTTGTTGGCGAGATAAACCGGATCGATCCCGAGCACGCCCGGCACGCCGAGATAGTCGAGCGAGATGTTGTGCCCGAGCAGCGCCTCGTCCGGCACCGCCAGCGAGGTTGGCGTACCGCCGCTGACAGTGCAGTCGCCCGCGCCGCCTGGGGGGCACAGGAAATAGGAGGTATAGGCGCTGGTCTTCTTGCGGCGGCTGTAATTGGCGCCGACTTCCCAGCCCTTGATCACGCTGTTGTCGATGTCGCCCTCGAGGTCGGCGCGCAGCGATTTCAGATCGTCCTTGAAGCTCGGGCGGTTGAGAAAGCCAGACTGAATGACCGCTGCCGTGCCGTTATTGCCCCACCCCTGAGGGTCGGTGATCTTGAAGATGCTCGTATCGGTATAATCCAGCGTCGGGACAATCGTGTAGGTCCCGTCCTTGTTCTGCGATACGTTGATCGTGTCCCCCGGACCGCTCTTGCCAAATCCGGTGCCGGTATAGGTTTCGAGCAGATAGTCGGTGCGCTTGGCGCGCGACCAGCTGGCATCGACGACGAAGCGCATCTTGTCGCTCAGCCCGATGACGTTGTTCCAGCCGATCGACAGGTCGTTGGCCTTGCGCTGATTGTAATCGTTACGCTGGACCGCGTGGACGTTGCTGAATGTCTCTTCCGTGTCGAAGCCATCGACGGTGGTGAAATTGCTGGTGTGGACGGCTGTTGCATAGCCGTCGCTTGCGGGATCGTTGTTGACCCCGCCATAGCCCAGCGGAAACTCGATCCCCTTCAGGTTCTGCGTTTCCTGGAAGTGCGAATAGAGCACGTCGAGCGTCGAGTGGAAATTGTCGCTGGGCTTGAACTCGAACGTGCCGACCGCGCCGTAACGATCGAGCACGTTGGACTGGACATACGGCTTGGCCCCGCCGAGCTCGAGATTGCCGTTCGCGTCGGTGGAATAGCCCCACGCATTGTAACGTTCGTCCTGCGACGGGATGCGCGAGGCCGAAACGCCGATCGCGACGCCGAACGTATCGTCGGCGAACTGATCGACATAGGTCGCCGAGGCACGGTAGCCGTACCGGCTGCCTTCCGGCGTCAGCTTGTCGATGCCGTTCATTTGCCCGCGCGCGGCGATCGCGACGACGCGCTGATCGGTGTCGAGCGGACGCAGCATCCGCAGATCGACGGTGCCGGCAATGCCCGCCGCGATCAGCGACGCATCGGCCGACTTGTAGACATTGACGTTCTTAAAGAACTCGGCCGGATATTGGTCGAACTCGACGCCGCGATTGTCGCCGACGGTGACCTGCTCGCGGCCGTTGAGCAGCGTGGTCGAGAAGTCGGGGCCGAGGCCGCGGATCGACAGGCGCTGATCGCGCCCTTCGAGGCGCTGCGCGGTCACGCCAGGCAGGCGCGCGAGTGAGTCCGCGATCGAAACGTCGGGCAGTTTGCCGATGTCCTCGGCCGAAACCGAATCGACGATCAGCGTCGAGTTGCGCTTGATCCGCGCCGACGAATCGAGCGAGGCGCGAATGCCGGAGACGACGATGTCCTCGCCGACATCCTGCGCCGGATCTTCAGCGACGGTTTGCGCCGTTGTGTTGTCCGGCCCAGGCGTGCCGTCGGTGCTGACCGCGGTCGATGCCACGGCGGCCGGCGCGGCGGTGTCGTTGGTCGGCTGGCCGGCCTGATCCTGCGCGAAGGCGGGCGCGCCGGCGATCAGCGCGGCGCCGCCGAGCGCGATCATGCTGGCGCGCAACGCGAGCCGCGTGCGCATCGAATAAATGGTGATGTCTCGTGAAATCATCGGTGCCTCCCCTTTGCGCGTGTCGCGCCCGGTCGCCGCGCGTTATGACGCGATCGATTGCTCCCCGAATATTCCCGCGACGGCCCTAGTGGGAAGATTGCGACATACGTATTCACATGCGGCGGGGCATCGCACCGTGGCCGAAATGCAACAAAATCTGCTCTAGACGTCTGCGGTGAGGAACGTGTTGACGGTCAGGCGCCCGGCGGCGGGATCGCTCGACAGCGCGATATCGTCGGGAATCGTCGCACAATGCAGCGTGTTGCTGCGATACAGGATCGCGCGGTTGAAGCGCCCCTCATGCCGCGCGATTTGGTCGAAGATCACGGTGTCGCCGCCGATATAGGCGGGGCCCGGCATGCCGTGCTCCGCCAGATCGGCGCCGAGCGCGGCGCGGTAAGCCGGCAGCCGCGCGGCACTGACGGTTTCGAAGCCGGTGCTGCGCTGGCGATAGAAGGCGGTGCCGCTGCGTTCGTCGCGTGACAGATAATGAAGCAGCGCCAACCGTTCGGGCTCGACGCCGTCGAAATGCGGCAGCCGCTGGATCGGCGCGAGCGCGGCCGGCGGGGTCGTCACCAGCGAATAGAAAGCGTCGATCACCGCTAACCGGGGCGCGCCGAACACCTCCGCCGCAACCGGCGCGAGCGCGGCGAGCAGATTGCCCAGCATCGCCGGCGCAACGACCGCGCGAATGCCCGGATAGTGCGGCCCGATCGGCTTGAACGACAGAAACGACGCATCGTCGATGAAGCGATCGGGATCGGGCGCGAAATGGTCGATCACCACCACCGGCTCGCGCTCCGCGCCGTGCGGCTGCACGGTCAGCGACCAGCCGGCCGCAGCGGCGCTCAGCGTTTCGCTCCGGCCAAAATGCGATAGCTCCACGGCGCCAGCGTCAACGCGCTGTCGCCGGAAATGGTCACTGCCGCGCCGCCATCGAAATCGGCATAGCGTCCCGTCACCGGCCCGTCGGTGAAGCGGATCGTCTGCGCGTCCCCGGACAGATTGAACAGCGCCAACACCTTGTCGCTGTCCTTTTCGCGGACGAACGATAGCACCTTGGTCGGCGCGGTGTTCACCACCGGCGTCATCCGCGCGCCCCACGGCGCATTCCACAGCGCGGGATGCGCATTGCGAAACGCGATCAAATGGCTGAACAACGCATTGTTGGGATCGTCGCGCCACTGGATCGGATCACGTTCGAAGAAGGCGAGCCGCTTGCGGTTGCCGGCTTCCTCGCCGTTGTAGATCAGCGGCAACCCCTCGCCGATGAACGACAGCACGATCGCATCGATCCGCGCTGGGCCGAAGCGTTCGTATTCGGTGCCTTCCCAGCTGTTCTGATCATGGTTCTCGGTATAGACCATCCGCATCGCGGCGTCGGGAAAGGCGCTCTGATTTTCCGAATAATAGCCGAACAGCGCACTCACATCGGCCTTGCCCGCGGCGATGTCAGCCACCGCGTTGTTCCATTTCCAGGCATAGGTCGCATCGAACGCGGCCTTGTGGACGTCGCGCTGGTCCCATTCGGCGAGCATGAAGACGGGCTTGATCGCATCGAGCTCGGCCCGCGCATTCTCCCAGAAATCGAGCGGCACATAACCGGCAACGTCGCAGCGAAAGCCGTCCACGCCCGCCTCGGTCACCCAGAATTTCATCGCCTCGGTCATATATTGCCTGAGGCCCGGTTTTGAATAATCGAGATCGATGATGTCCGACCAGTCCCACCACGGCGTTGGCCGATTGGCGCCCTTCCAATCGTGCTCGTACCAATCGGGATGCTGGGCGTGGAGCGGATTGTCCCAAGCCGTGTGATTGCCGACCCAGTCGAGGATGACATGCAGCCCCAGCTTGTGCGCATCGGCAACGAATGCCTGCAGATCGGCCATCGTGCCGAACTCGGGATTGACCGCCTTATAGTCGCGCACCGAATAAGGGCTGCCGAGCGGCCCTTTGCGATGCTGTTCGCCGATCGGCTGCACCGGCATCAGCCAGATGATCCCGACGCCGAGCTTCTTGAGCCGCGGCAATTGCTTCGCCGCGGCGGCAAAGGTGCCTTGGGGCGTGAACTGCCGGGTGTTGAGTTCATAGAGCACGGCTGTCTTCGACCAGGCGGGATGCGTCAGCTCGACATAAGGCTTGGGATCATAGCGGGACGGCACGGCCGCGCGCGCGATCCCCAGGGTGGCGCCAAGGGTGAGCAGCAGCGCCGCCAGCCCGCTCGCGTTTCGCAGCATGCCTCTCATGCCGCGTATCATGCCAAGCAATTGGCGATTGCGGCAATGAATACGTATGGGCCGGCTCAACCGCCCAGTCGCAGTCCGATCGACAAGACGCGCGGCGTGCCCAGATCGATCGATCCGCCCTGATTGCGCGTGACGACGGTGGCGTCGAACAGGTTCTCCGCGCGCACGACGAGCGCCAGCCGCCGCGTGATCGGCGCGCTCGCCACCGCATCGACAGTCAGCGCGTCGGGCAGCACGTCGGTTTCGAGATCGTCCTCATATTGCTTGCCGCCATAATGCAGCGTCGCCGACAGCCCCGGCCCGCGCGCCGCCTGCCACGCGAGCGTCGCGCTGGCGCTGTGCCGCGGGCTTTGCGCAGGAACCATGCCGTCGAACGCCCTCCCCGGCGCGTGCACCACGCTGTGATCATAGGCGTAGGACAGGCCAAGCGACACATCGCCGCGCTGCGCCCGCGCGGTCAGCTCGATGCCCTTGGCGACGATCGCGTCGACATTCTGTCGCTGGAGCAGATTGGTCGCGATCGTGACATTGGTGATCGCGCCGCCCAGTCGGTTGTAGAAGGCGGTGACGCCGAGCGACACGCCCGGCAGCGGCGTTACATCCATCCCGCCCTCGATGCCTTTAAGCGTCTCCAGCCCCAACGCCGCGTTGGCCTCGGTCGTCACCGGGAACACGGTGTAGGGCCGATACAGCTCGTTGAGCGTCGGTAGCCGAAAGCCGGTATAGGCTGCCGCGCGCACCGCCAGCGCCGACGATGCGTGGAGCAGCGCGCCGATCCGCCCGGTCGCCTGCGTTCCGGCGCGATCGGTAAACCGCGTGTCGGCGGCAACCACGCCGCTCGCACTCACTTCGTGAAAGAAGCCGTTGGTGATCGTCCAGCGATCGAGCCGCGCGCCGCCGGTCAATACCAGCTTGCCGAGGCTCCAATCGTCCTCGGCGAACAGGCCGATCGTGCTGGTATTCCCGCCGGCGTTCCGGTGCGCGGTGGCGCGGCCGTTCGAATAGGGGTCTTCGTAAAGCTCTCCGCTCGCCAGCCGCGCGTCGCCGCCGATCCGCAGCACATGATCGCTCCCCACCGGCGGGCGCAGCTCGATCTTGCCGCCGATCCCGGTCGCCGGCGTGTTCCGCTGATCGAGCACCAGCTGATAGCTCGACGAACTGATCACCTTATTGGTGAAATTGCGCGTCTGCAGATACGCCAGCGCATCGATCTGCCAACGGCCGTGATGGATCAACCGGATGCTGGCGTCGTTCGCCGCCGAACTGCTGTCGGCGCCGGCAAAGCGCAGCGTGCGATCGTCGCGGTAGATCACAGCGCGCGCCTGGACCTCGGTCTGCGCATCGATCGGCGCGACGGCGTGCAGGCTGGTCGACCAATCCGCATAGGCCGCGCGGACGCTCGCCGGCACGCGCTGATCGATCGGCGTGGTGTAGAAGCCATCGCCGCGATCGTAGCGTCCGCCGATCGACACATAACCGTCGCCGACATCGGGCGACAGCGTCGCGGTCAGCATCTCGGCGTTGTCGCTGCCATAAAAGGCGCTGACGTGGGCGAGCGGCAGATCGGCGCGCGTGGCGCTGGCAAGCTCGATCGTGCCGGCGACCGCGCCGGCGCCGAACGGACCGGCCCCGCCGCCCCGGGTGATCCGCGCCGCCGACAGCTGATCGGGGATCAGCGCGTTGAACGGGATATAGCCGAAGAACGGATCGGCCTGCGGCACGCCGTCGAGCAGCACCAGCGCCCGGCTCGATGCATTGCCCCCGATCGCGCGCAAGGTGATCCCCTGGGCCGAGGGATTGGCCGAGCGACTATCCGATCGGCGAAACTGGGCGAGGCCCGCGACATCGCCCAGCACATCCTCGAGCCGACCCGACGCGTTGTTGGTCAGCCGATCGCGATCGATCACGCTTTCGCTATAGGCCGGCGTCCCGGGTGGCAGCGGCAGCCCTGCGCCGCGCACGACGATGTCGCCGGGCTGCGCCGCCAAAGACGCGTCCTGCGCCGCTGCCGGCGCGGCAACGAGCGTGAACAGCAGCACGGCGGCGTGGGAGGATCGAACGGGCATGGCGCGCCCGCCCTAAACCGCGCGACCCGCGATGGACAGCTATGTCGCCGGATCGGCGCGCCGGATCAGGACTCTTCTACCGGCGCGCCGGGCCCGTTCTTGAGCACCGAGTCGATCGCGTTCTTCGCGCCGGCCTTCGAGGCGTATCCCTCGGTCCAGAAGATCGTCTCGCTGTTATATTTGAACTTGGCGACATACTCGCCCTTCTTGTTCTGATCGATCACGAACTTGTGCGCCATCTGGCCTCTCCCGATTCGAGATTGATCGAGATTAGCGTTTTTTCCGACCCGCCGCTATCCTGCGACAAATCGCGCCGGACGATAGGGCGTCGGATCGATTTCCGGCAAGCGCCCGAGCAGCAACGCCGCCGCCAACCGCGCCGCCGCCGGCGCGGTCTGAATGCCGAACCCGCCCTGCCCGGCGCACCAGAAGAACCCAGGCGCATCGGGCGCGAAGCCGTAGACCGGCAGCCGATCGGCCGCGAAGCTCCTGAGCCCCGCCCATTTGTGTTCGAGCGCGGCAACGCACCAATCGACGGTGTGCTCGAATCGATCGATTGCGATCGCCACGTCGATCTCTTCGGGCTGTGCGTCGCACGGATCGCTGGCGATCTCGTCATGCGGGCTGAGCCACAGCCGCCCGCCGGGTTCGGGCTTGAAATAGAAGCTGCCGGCGATGTGCGCGACATGCGGCAGGTCCGCGGGCGGCGGCGGATCGGTCAGCAGTTGAACCATCGTGCGGCGATAGGCACGAATGCCGATCGGCGCGACGCCGGTGCGCTGCGCGACACCGTCAGCCCAGGCCCCCGCGGCATCGACCAGAATATCAGCCTCGATTTCGCCCCTCGCGGTCGTCAGCCGCCAGCGCCCCTGTTCGCGCCGGGCGCTTTTCAGGCCTGACGCGGTCATCAGCGTCGCGCCCGCCTGTTTCGCCCGCGCCAGGCAATCGGCGTGGAGCGCGGCGACATCGATATAAGCGCAACTCGGCTCATAGACCGCGCGGGTCCAATCATTCCGCAGACCCGGCACGATCGTATGGGGATCGCACTCCTCCAGCCTGACGCCGGTGCCGGCAAATTCCGCCAGGAACGCGTCGATCGCCGGCGAATCCTCGGTGCGGCCGATATGCAGCGATCCCAGCGGCGCGAGGAACCCGCCGGCTTCGAGCAACGGCCCCGATGCCGTCGTCAACGGCTGCACGGCGGGGCCGCCATATGTCTCGGACCAGAATGCCGCCGATCGTCCGGTCGCGTGCACACCCGGCTGCGCCTCCGCCTCGAGCATCACCACGCGGGCGTGCGGCGCGAGTTCGGCGGCAAGGCTCGCCCCGGCCATGCCCGCGCCTACGACGGCGATATCGAACGACGCCATGGTCCCGCTCAGCCGCGCGGCGCGCGTGCGTCGAGAAAGGCGTCGATCGCGGCGATCGCGCGATCACGCACTGGATCGTCCTCGCGCAGGATCTCATGCGCCGATTCGGCGCCGAACCGAACGACCTGACAATCGGGCAGCCTGCCCGCAATCTTGAGCGCGGCCTTGGCATCGACCAGTCTATCCGCCTCGGCGACCAGCATCAGCAGCGGTACGGTGAGCGTCGCCAGCCGCGAATCGGTGCGCACCGCCCGAGTCGAAACGAACGCTTCATGCACCCATTGCCAGCTCGGCGGGCCCAGCAGCAGCTCGGGCTTGGCCGATTGCCACCATAGTTCGTCGGCGTAGCGATCGGCGTCATGCGTCAAAAGCGCTTGCCGCGTCGCGGTCGCGCCGGGAATTTCATTGGCTTTCCACGCTGCGCGTTCGGGGCGTCCGAGCCGCTCCATGAGCGCCGCCAGCCGCTCTCCCCATCGCGCGCCGAGCGGACTGCGGAGCCCGAGCATCGGCGCGATCAGCACCGCGGCATCGGGCCGCGCCAGCCCCTCGACGAGCGCGCGCAGCACCAGATGTCCGCCCATCGAATGCCCCATCAGCACCCGCGGCTCGATCGTTGATGCCGCCCAATCGGCGTAGAAGCTCTTGAAATCGCTAATATAGCTGTCGAACGTATCGATATGGCCGACATGCCGATCGCTCGATAGCCGGCCCGATCCGCCCTGACCGCGCCAGTCGACCGATGTGACCGACCAGCCCGCTTCATGCCAGTGCGCGATCAGTTCGAGATATTTTTCGATGGCGTCGCCGCGCCCGCCCTGGAACAGGATCGCGCCGCGCGGCGTCCCCGCCGCGGGCAGATCGAATCGCCGCAGCGGCCAGCCATCGGCGGCGCGCCATTCGGAAAAGCGGGCGCCCAACGGGAGGGCGCGGCGGAACAGCGCGGAAGAAGCCATGCGCGCTGGTTACTTTTTAGAAAGCCATGTCGTCTAGGGAATTGCCGATGGGGTGGGGCATTCTCTCGATGATTCTGTTGTGCGCGCTTGCACTGTTGCTGGTTTCGGCCGGCATCGAAGACGTGCGCAAACGCGAAATCGCCAATTGGAAGAATGCCGCCGTCGCGCTGCTCGCGCCGCTCTGGTGGTTCGCCACCGGCGTGTCGCTATGGCCCGGCGTCGCGCTCCAGCTCGGTCTCGCCGCATTGGTCTTTGCGATCTTCGTCGGCGCGTTCGCGCTCGGCCAGATGGGCGGCGGCGATGTGAAACTGATCGGCGCGCTCGCCTTGTGGTTTCCGCTCCAGCCATTGGTTTGGCTGCTCGTCGTGATGTCGCTGCTCGGCGGCGTGCTCACGCTGTTGCTGCTTGCTGAACGCTGGTGGTCGAAGAAACAGGCCGAAATCGAAGTCCCGTACGGTGTCGCGATCGCAATCGCTGCGCTGTTTGCCCTGCGCGAACCGATTCTTAACCGATTTGGGTGAATGCTTAATGCCGGATCAACCGGCCCCTCGTCCGAAAGGCCCAATGCGTCATGGATGGTAGGAAGATATTTTTGCTGGTGGGCGCGCTCGTCGTCGCCGGCTTCACCGCGTTCATGGCGCGGAGCCTGATTTCGGGCGCCTCGGCCCCGCAGGCGACCGCTGCGCAAGTGCAGAAGATCGACGGGCCCGAAGTGCTCGTCGCGACCCGCGCGCTGCCGGTCGGCACCATCCTCGACGCCACCGCGCTGAAATTCCAGCCGTGGCCGAAGGAGCTGGTCGACAACGCTTATTATCTGCGCAAGGACACCAACGTCCAGTCGCTGGTCGGCACGGTGGTGCGCAATGCGATCACCGCGGGCCAGCCGGTCACGCAAGGCTCGCTGGTCAAGCCGGGCGATCGCGGCTTCCTCGCCGCTGCGCTCGGGCCGGGCATGCGCGCCGTGACGGTGCCGGTGTCGGCCGCTAGCGCGGTCGCGGGCTTCGTGTTTCCGGGCGATCATATCGATCTGGTGCTGACGCAATCGGTTCCCGGTGGTGGCGACGGCGCCCCTCTCAAGGCATCGGAGACGATCATCCGCAACCTGCGCGTGCTCGCCACCGATCAGCGCACCGACAATCAGGTCGGCGACGACGGCAAGACCGTGGTCAAGACCTTCTCGAACGTCACGGTCGAAGCGACGCCGAAGATCGCCGAGAAGATCGCGGTCGCGCAGACAGTCGGCGAGCTCTCGCTGTCGCTACGCTCGCTGGCCGACGATAGCACGCAACTCGAGCAAGCGATCGCCTCTGGCGCGGTCGATGTGCCGAGCGATCCTAAGGCGGAACAGGCGATGCTGGCCAAGGCCGACACCGCGCCGATCGCCGGCACGCCGACCTTCTCGACCGGCGCCGACGTCTCGCGCTTCCAGCGGAGCACGGTGCCAGGAAAGCCGGCCGAAACGTCACAAGCGATGGGCGGGCCGGTCGCCGGCGGGGTTCCCGCTGCGGCGATCCAGGGCCCGGTGGTCCGCGTAGCCCGGGGCAATGCCGTCACCATCGTTCCGGTTGGGGGGAAGTAACATGCGCATGAAGTTCACGCCGATCGGCTGGCCGCTTGCGGTCGCGCTCGCCGCCGGCGCGCTCGCCGCCGGCGCTACGCCCGGCCTCGCGCAATCGCTCGCCCCGCAACCGACGTCGACCGTCGAGGTCGCAACCGGCCGCGGTCGGCTGATCAACCTGCCGCGGGCGATGACCGACGTGTTCGTCGCCGACGACAAGATCGCCGATGTCGATGTGCGTTCGCCGACGCAGCTCTATATCTTCGGCAAGGGCTCGGGCGAGACGACCGTCTACGCCACCGCCAAATCGGGCGCGGTGGTTTACTCCACCACGGTCCGCGTCGGCACCAACATCAATTCGGTCGGCGACATGCTGCACATGGCGCTGCCCGATGCCCAGATCGCCGCGACGCCGATGAACGGCCTGGTGCTGCTGACCGGCACCGTCGCCCAGCCCGACGATGCGGCAGAAGCCGAACGGCTCGCCCAGGCCTATGTCGGCAAGGACACGCAAGTGCTCAGCCGGCTCAAGACGGCGACGCCGCTGCAGGTTAATCTGCAGGTCCGCATCGCCGAGGTTAGCCGCAGCTTCGTCAAGAATATCGGCGTCAATCTGTTGACGCGCGATCAAACCGGCGGGTTCAATTTCAGCATCGGCTCCGGCCGTACGCCGGGAACCATCGGCGATATCAACACGTCCAACTATCCAACGGTCAACTATCCCATACCGGGCGGCGGCACAACGCCAGTGCCCTATGACCCCGCGACCGGCAAACTCATCAATCCGATCCATCCCGGCACGTTGTATTCCGTCGATAAAGGGGCCGAACGCACCACGTTGGGACTGGCCGGTCACCTCCTTGGGCTCGACGTCCTGAGTGCGCTCGATCTGGGCGAAACCGACGGCGAGGTCACCACCTTGGCCAATCCCAATCTGACCGCACTATCCGGCGAAACCGCGACGTTCCTTGCCGGCGGCGAGATTCCGATCCCGATCAGCCAGGGGCTCGGGGCAATATCTGTCGAATACAAGCAATATGGCATCAGCCTCGCTTACACCCCGACGGTGCTTTCGGACGGGCGCATCTCGCTGCGCGTGAAGCCGGAAGTCTCGCAGCTGTCCGACGCCGGCGCGGTGACATTGGGCGGCACGGTCATCCCCGCGCTGACCACGCGGCGGACCGAAACCACCGTCGAACTCGGTTCGGGCCAGAGCTTCATGATCGCTGGCCTGCTCCAGAACAGTAACGACAATCAGATCGAAAAGGCGCCGGGCGTCGGCGATCTGCCGATCGTCGGCGCACTGTTCCGATCGAACGCGTTCAAGCGTAACGAGACCGAGTTGGTGATCGTGATCACGCCGTATCTGGTCAAGCCGGTCGATAGCGCCAGCCAGATCGCCTTGCCGACCGACGGCTACAAGCAACCGACCGATCTCAGCCGCGTGCTGCTCGGCCAGCTCGGCGGCGGCAAAAGCGGCGAGCCGCGGCCGGTGCCGACGATGGCGCCGCCGGCGGAAAGCTCGCCGGCGTTCGGCGCCAGCGCCGTTTTGCCGGCCGGCCCGTCGCCAAAGGATCAGCCGAGCCGGCCGGCGCCGCAAGCCGCGCCGCCGCCGCCCAAGCCCGGCAAGGGCGGCGAAGTCGCCCCCGGTTTCAGCCTCAACTGATGCGCGCTCTTGTGGAGATGGCCATGCCCATGCGTTCCCCGATCCTCGCGCTGCTCGCGCCCGCCTTGCTGTTGGCGGGCTGCGGCGGCACCGCCAACCGCGGCCTTGAATCGATTCATCAGCCGGTCGTCAGCCGCACCGATTATGCATTCGACGTCAACACCAGCGGCAACCGCTTGGCGCCCGGCGAGGCGCAGCGGCTTGATGGCTGGCTCGGTTCGCTGCGGCTCGGCTATGGCGACCGGGTCGCGATCGACGATCCGAGCGGCGATGCCACCGGCGCTCGTGCCGATGTGTCGCGCGAAGTCGGCCATTATGGTCTGCTGCTGTCCGGTGAGCCGCCGGTGACGCCGGCGCCGGTGACGCCCGGCACGATCCGCGTGGTTGTCAGCCGGATGCACGCCGACGTGCCCGGCTGCCCCGACTATACCCGGCCCGGCGCGCCTGATTTCAACAACAACACCAATTCCAATTACGGTTGCGCGGTCAATTCCAACCTGGCGGCGATGGTCGCAAGGCCGGAAGACCTGGTGCGCGGCCAGAGCGGCACCGACGTCGTCGATCCCGCCGTCGCCACCAAGGCGATCGAAACGTTCCGCAAGGCGCCCAACACCGGCGCCGGCGAACTCAAGACTCAGTCCACGACTCAAGCCGTCACGGGAGGGTAATTCATGAACGCGCCTTGGAATCCCGCGCGCGCCGCGAACCGCGAGCCGTTCGTCGCCTTCGTCTGCGACGAGACGACCGCCGAGGCGATCCGCCCGATCGCGGTCGAGCTCGGCTGGGCGCCTGAAAAGGTCAACAAGGGCGGCTTGCGCAACGCCGTCCAGTCGCTTTCGGTCTCGGCCAGCCCGCAAATCCTGTTCGTCGATCTGTCCGAATCAGGTGATCCGCTCAACGACATCAACGCGCTTGCCGAAGTCTGCGAACCCGGCACGGTGGTGATCGCCGCCGGCCAGGTCAACGACGTGCGGCTATACCGCGATCTCGTCGCCAGCGGCATTCAGGACTATCTGCTCAAGCCGTTGTCCTCCGATATGCTGCGCGACGCCTTTGCGCACGCGCAGACGATCTTCAACGCGCCCAAGCTTGCAGAGGCCTCGGTCGAGCGGCCGCATTGTTCGACTGCGGTGATCGGCGCGCGCGGCGGCGTCGGCGCCTCGACGATCGCCACCTCGCTGGCCTGGCTGCTCAGCGACAAGATCGGGCGCACTACCGCGCTGCTCGATCTCGACGTGCATTTCGGCACCGGCGCGCTGGCGCTCGATCTCGAGCCCGGCCGAGGGCTGACCGATGCGCTCGAGAATCCCAGCCGCATCGACGGGCTGTTTATCGAACGCGCAATGGTGCGCGCCAGCGACAAGCTTGCCGTCCTGTCGGCCGAGGCGCCGATCAACTCGCCGATCATGAGCGACGGCGCGGCTTTCTATCAGCTGCAAGAGGAAATGCGCTCGGCGTTCGAATGCACGGTGGTCGATCTGCCGCGCTCGATGCTGGTGCAATATCCGCATCTCATCGCCGACGTGCAGGTCGCCGTCGTCGCCACCGAACTGACACTCGCGGCGGCGCGCGACTCGATCCGCATCCTCTCGTGGCTGAAATCGAATGCGCCGCACGCCCAGGTGATCACCGTCGCCAGCCGGGTGCCCGCGGGCGGCGCGCTGGAGATCAGCAAGAAGGATTTCGAAGGCTCGATCGAGCGCAAGCTCGATTTCCTCGTGCCCTATGATCAAAAGCTCGCGGCGCAGGCCGCCAAGCTCGGCAAGACGATGGCCGATGCTGGCAAGGGATCGAAGACCGTCGCGCCGCTGATCGGGCTTGCCGAGCGGGTGATGGGCGCGAGCGAGGAAGCCGAGGCCGAAGCGGAAGCGGCTGGTAAGAAAAAGCCCAAGGGCGGTTCGCTGATGAGCCGATTCGACCTCAAGTCGGTGATGCCCAAGCGGGCGGCGAAAAAATGATCGGCTGCCGTCCCGAACGGGGCGGCGCCCGGCGGCAAGTGGAAGAGTAGGCGCGCGATGGCGATGATGCCTTTGATGATGATGCTGGGCGGCGCGCTGGTCGTGCTCGCGATGGTCGTCTTCGCGTTTTCCGGGCCCTCGCCCGAACGCGCGCGCAGCCGCCGGCTGCTGGCGGTGCGCGAGCGGCACAGCACCTCGGCGTCCGCCGCGGTCGAGGCCAAGATGCGTCGCATCAGCTCGGGCCAGGGCACCAAGATGGATGCCGCGGCGATGCGCTTCCTGCCCAAGCCCGCACTACTCAAGAAGCGCCTGGCGATGACGGGCAAGAGCTGGACGGTCGGGCAATATGGTACGGCGACGCTGGGTATTACTGTGATCGTCGGCGTTCTGCTCGCGATCAAGGGGATGCCGCTGCTGCTCGGGTTGTTCTTCGGCCTGTTCCTCGGCGCCGGCATCCCGCACATGGTGGTCGGCCATTTCATCAAGCGCCGGCTCAAGAAGTTCATCGCCAGATTTCCCGATGCGATCGAGCTGCTGGTCAGGGGCTTGCGCTCTGGCCTGCCGATCTCAGAGACACTCGGCGTCGTCGGCGCCGAGCTCGACGGTCCGGTCGGCGAGGAATTCCGCTCGGTGTCGGACAAGATGAAGATCGGCCGCACGATGGACGCGGCGTTGCAGGAGACCGCGGATCGGCTGGGAACGGCGGAATTCCAGTTCTTCGTCATCACCATCGCGATCCAGCGCGAAACCGGCGGCAATCTCGCTGAAACGCTCGCCAATCTCGCCACGGTGCTGCGTCAGCGCGGCCAGATGAAGCTCAAGATCAAGGCGATGTCGTCCGAATCCAAGGCGTCGGCCTACATCGTCGGCTCACTGCCGTTCATCGTGTTCGGTCTGATCATGTGGATCAGCCCGGATTATATGAACAACTTCTTCAAGGACCCACGGCTGATGGTGGCCGGCATCGGCGGCATGATCTGGATGGGCCTGGGTGCTTTCATCATGGCCAAGATGGTCAACTTCGAAATCTGATGCGGATCGGACGAGCATATCATGGGTGAGACCGGCGGCCCCAAGCTTCTCGGCATCGACGTGCTGTGGGTGGCGACCATGCTTTCGGGCATGGCGGCGATGGCGGTTATGTATGCGATCTATATCGCGACGACCGTACGCGATCCGATGGCCAAGCGCGTCAAGGCGCTGAACGACCGGCGCGAACAGCTCAAGGCTGGCATCACCGCTTCTACGTCGAAGCGCCGCGCCAAGCTCGTCCGCCAGAACCAGACGACCGATCGCATCCGCAATTTCTTGAGCTCGCTGCAGGTGTTGCAGGACAGCCAGGTGAAAGCCGCGCAGATCAAGCTGATGCAGGCCGGCATCCGCAAAAAGGAATATGCCGTCGCCGTGATCTTCGGCCGGCTGGTGCTGCCGGTCGTGTTGGGCGGCGCAATGGTGTTTTGGGTCTATGGCACCCACGGCTTCGACACGTGGGGCCCGCTCAAGCGCTACGGCTTGGTCGCGGTGACCTTCATCCTCGCCTACAAGGCGCCCGATATCTATCTTAAGAACAAGATCACCAAGCGCAGCCATGCGATCCGCAAGGGGCTTCCCGATGCGCTCGATCTGCTGGTGATCTGCGCCGAGGCCGGCCTGACCGTCGATGCGGCATTCCACCGCGTCGCCCGCGAGCTGGGCCGCGCCTATCCCGAACTCGGCGACGAATTCACGTTGACCGCAATCGAGCTCGGCTTCCTTTCAGAGCGTCGCCAGGCGTTCGAGAATCTCGCGCAGCGCGTCGATCTCGAGGCAGTGAAGGGCGTCGTCACCACGATGATGCAGACCGAAAAATACGGCACGCCGCTCGCTTCCGCTTTGCGCGTGCTGTCTGGCGAATTTCGCAACGAACGAATGATGCGCGCGGAGGAAAAGGCGGCGCGCCTGCCGGCGATTATGACGATCCCGCTGATCCTGTTCATCCTGCCGACGCTGTTCGTCGTCATTCTCGGCCCGGCGGCCTGTTCGATCGCCGACGCCTTCAAGACCAGCATGTAGGGAACGCGGGCGCGCGAACGATCGTTGACCCCCCGTAACATCGGGAGCGGTTTCGCCATGCTATTTCAAACGCCCACCCAGTTCGCCGTCCTGGCGCTGCTGCTCGTCGCCGGCTGGTTTTTCGGCCTTGCCAGCCATCCCGGCGGCGCCAAGTGGCGCCGGCGCTATGAGGCCGAGCGTGACGCCGACGCCGCCTATCGCAAGGAAACCGACGCGCGCCTGAAGGACGCCGACGCGCGCGTGCGAGACCTCGAAAGCCGTAACGCCGCCTTGGAACGCGATGCGCGCGCCGCGACGGTTGCGACGCCGGCGACCCGGCTGCCCGAGGATGCGCCGCGCCGGGGCAATTGGCTCGGCGCCGGCAACAGCGACGATCTGGCGCGTATCCGGGGCATCGATGCGCCGCTCGCCACCAGGCTCGGGGAAGCCGGGGTCATCAGTTATGCTGACGTCGAACGTCTCAGCGACAGCGACGCCGCCGCGCTCGAAAACCGTCTGGGGCTCGCCGATGGCGTCGTCGCACGCGACGAATGGCGCGAGCAGGCCGCCCATCTCGCGGCCGGCCGCGAGGACGAATGGCGCAGCCGCTGGGGATGAAAGCGGCCGACGTCAGTGTTCGGATCGACCAATGCCCGGACGATCCGGAACACCTTGAACGGAATGGCGAAGAGGTTGACGCCGGTGCAGCCGGTCGGTGGGCAGACGACACAGGGGCGGCCGGATTCGGCGATGCAATTGGCCTGCTCCTCTCCCGATTGTCCGGTAAGCGTCGTGCGATCCATTGGAATCCGCATGCGCTGATCGGCGACACTCCGGCCGCAAACGGTGATGTCTGCGGTGTCGCCGTTGACGCAGCGCTCGATCACTTGCGGCGCAACAGACGCCATGTGCCGATAGAGTCGCACTCACCTGCTGCGCCGAGACTAAGGCAATGACAAGGCGCGCCTCAGGCGAGCGGCGCGACCTGCAAGCGCGGGATTTCGATCGCCGGGCAGCGATCCATCACGACCTTGAGCCCGGCCGCGTCGGCGCGCGCGGCGGCCGCCTCGTTGATCACGCCCAATTGCAGCCATACCGCCTTGGCGCCCGCCGCGATCGCATCATCAACCGCGTCGCCCGCCGCCAGCGGTCGGCGGAAAATATCGACCATGTCGATCGGCTCGCCGATCTGCGCCAGATCGCGCCAGACGAATTCGCCATGGATATGCTCGCCGGTGATCTGCGGATTGACCGGAATGACCCGGTAGCCATGGCCCTGCAGCATCCGCATCACGCGGTTCGACGGGCGGTCGGGCCGATCGGACGCGCCGACCAGCGCGATCGTGCGGGTTTCCTGAAGCAGCGTCTTGATGTCCTCGTCGCGCGTCAGCACCATCAACCTGCTCCCTGCTCGATCCACTGGGCGACGCGCCCCGCTATCGCATTGAACGCCGCCGCTTCCGGGCCGTTCCCGCTGACCGGCGGACGCCCCGCGTCGGATGCCGATCGGATCGCCATGTCGAGCGGGATACGCCCCAGGAACGGCACGCCGAGCTCGCCGGCCGCGGCTTCCGCACCGCCCCGCCCGAACGGATCGGAGATTTCGCCGCAATGCGGGCAGGCGTAACCCGCCATATTCTCGACCACACCGATGATCGGCACGCCGGCCTTGGCGAACAGATCGATTGCCCGGCGCGCATCGATCAGGGCAAGATCTTGCGGCGTCGAAACTATCACCGCCCCGCTCGGCCGGTGTTTCTGGATCATCGTCAGCTGCACGTCGCCCGTCCCCGGCGGCAGATCGAGCACCAGCGTATCGGCGTCGCCCCAATCGCCCTCGACCAGCTGGCCGAGCGCGCCGCCGGCCATCGGCCCGCGCCACGCGATCGCCTGATCCGCCGCGACCAATTGTCCCATCGACAACAGCGGCACGCCGAACGGCGTCATCACCGGCAGCAACACCTTGTCGCGCGCTTGCGGCCGTATGCCCTCGACGCCGAGCAGCTTGGGCTGCGACGGGCCGTAGATGTCGGCATCGACGATCCCAACGCGGCGGCCCAGCCCCTTCAGCGCGATCGCAAGGTTGGCGGTAACGGTCGATTTGCCCACGCCGCCCTTGCCGCTCGCCACCGCGATCAGCATGCGGCGGACCCGCTGGCTGGTCTGCGCGACGCGAACCTCGTCGATGCCGGGCAGCGCCGCCGCCGCCCGACGCACGGCCGCTTCGAGCGCGCCGCGCGCGGCCTCGTCGAGCCCGGTCACATCGAGAATGATGCTCGCCCGCCCGCCCTCGGCACGCGCGGCGGCGCGGCTGCCCGCGATCGATTTCAGGGCGTCGGTCAGCATATCGGCGTCGGTCATGTCGGCGACATAGGCAGCACGGCGACGCTTGCCACTGTTTTTCCGCGCTGACACACCTATAAAGGCGTCATGCACATTCCGTTACGCCTGCGTCAGGGGCTGAAATCCTTCATGAGCGACAAGTCAAAAGGGCCCTGGGGCGGGCCGGGCGAGGACAAGGACGACGGCCCGAAGAATCCCTGGACGATCCCGCCCACCGGACGCCGCGCTAAGACGCCCACTGCGCTCGACGATTGGCTCAAGCGTGCGCGTGGCGGCGGTGGTGGCGGCAACGGCGGCGGCAATTTCAGCCTGCCGAGCGGCCCCGGCGGCAAGTCGTTGTGGATGATCGGCATTGGCCTCGTCGTGGTCGCCTGGGTGGGATTCACCAGCATCCATCCGATCGGGCCGCAGGAGCGGGGCGTGACGACGTTCTTCGGGCGCTATTACGATACGCTTGGCCCCGGCATCCACCTCACCTTCCCCGCCCCGATCAACCGGGTGATCCCGATCGACGTACAGAATATCCGCACCGAGGATTTCCCGGACGGCGGCGACGGCGAGAATCTGATGATCACCGGTGATCAGAACATCATCGATCTTGCCTATTCGGTGCGCTGGAACGTCAGCAATCCGCAGGATTTCGAATTCCAGATCGCCGATCCGCGATCGACCGTGCGCTCGACCGCGGAAAGCGCGATGCGAGAAGTCGTCGCCAACGTCGATCTCGATAGCGCGATGGGCCCCGGGCGCACGATCATCGAGCAGCAGGTGCAGGATCGCATGCAGCGGATTCTGGACAGCTATCGCGCCGGCGTGCTGATCCAGGGCGTCGCGATCAAGCAGGCCGATCCGCCCGCGCAGGTCAACGAAGCGTTCAAGAGCGTGACGGCGGCGCAGCAGAATGCCGTCGCCGCCAAGAACAAAGCCCAGGCCTTCGCGCAGCAGGTGATCGCGCAGGCGCAGGGCGAGGCGGCGCAATTCGACCGCATGTATCAGCAGTATAAGCTCGCCCCCGAGGTGACCAAGCGGCGGATGTATTACGAGACGATGGAGAACATCCTGGCGCGCACCGACAAGGTGGTCGTCGATGCGCCGGGCGTGCTGCCGTATCTCAAGTTGCAGGGCGGCCGATCGCTGCCGCCGCCCGACGACAGCGACGTGCAGGCGACCGCGCCCGCTCCCGCCCCGACAGCGGAGGCCGGCCAATGACCCGCGCATTGCTCCGCAATCCCGTCACCATCGGCATCCTCGCGCTGGTCGCGGTGATCCTGATCGCCAGCACCTTCACGATCGTGCCCGAGACGCAGCAGGTCGTCGTGCTGCGCTTCGAAAATCCGGTGCGCACCGTCAACGCCTGGAAGGCCAACCAGGCGTTCGGCCGCACCGGCGCCGGGTTGATCGCGCGCGTGCCGTTCGTCGATCGGCTGGTGTGGGTCGACAAGCGCATCCTGGATGTCGATTACGACAATCAGCAAGTGCTCTCGTCCGATCAGCTGCGGCTCGAGGTCGACGCCTATGCCCGCTTCCGGGTGGTCGATCCGCTCAAGATGGTGA
This sequence comes from Sphingomonas koreensis, assembly GCA_006438735.1. Taxonomy (GTDB): domain Bacteria; phylum Pseudomonadota; class Alphaproteobacteria; order Sphingomonadales; family Sphingomonadaceae; genus Sphingomonas; species Sphingomonas koreensis_A. The sequence goes on from RCZF01000004.1 coordinate 123,736, forward strand.
TCACCGCCGGCGGCGAATCGGGCGTCACCGAGGCGCTGCGCCCGCTGCTCGGCACGTCGATCCGCAACGAGCTCGGCAAGCACAGCTTCGCCACCTTGCTCAGCCCCGAGCGCGACCAGTTGATGGACAATATCCAGGCGGGCTTGCAGCGGCTAGCCTCGCAATATGGCGTCGAGATCGTCGATGTGCGGATCAAGCATGCCGATCTGCCCGAAGGCAGCCCGCTCGATTCGGCGCTGCAGCGCATGGCCACGGCGCGCCAGCAAAAGGCGATCACGATCGCCGCGGAAGGCGCCAAGCAGGCGCAGATCATCCGCGCCGACGCCTCGGCGCAGGCCTCCCACGTCTATGCCGAGGCGTTCAATCAGGATCCCAAATTCTATGATTTCTACCGCGCGATGCAGTCGTACGAGCATACTTTCAACGGCGACAACGACACCAGCACGCCGCACGGCACGACGCAGGTGATCCTGTCCCCCGACAATGATTATATGAAGCAGTTCGAGGGCAAATAGTCCCTGTCGATCCGTTCATATTCAAACAACGTTCAGCAAGGATTGGCGAAAGCCACGCTCGATCTCGCGAACGGCAACAGAAGAGGAATACGCTCAGTGCGCTATGCTTACGGCATCACCGGTGCCCTTCTCCTCGGCGGCGCGGCCGCCGCCATGACGCTGCAACCGCCCGCCGGCGCACAAACCGCGCAGAACGAGCCCGGCGCAATCCAGGCGATCGCGCCCCGCCCCGGCGCGCCGATGAGCTTTGCCGATATGGTCGCGCGGCTGCAGCCGGCGGTCGTCAACATCTCCACGACGCAGCATGTGAAAGTGCCCAACAACCCGTTCGCCGGCACGCCGTTCGGCGATCTGTTCGGCCAGATGCACGGTAGCCAGGGCGGCGGCGGCACGGTGACACGTGAGGCTGAATCGCTTGGTTCGGGCTTCATCATCTCGCCCGACGGCTATGTCGTTACCAACAATCACGTGATTTCCGCGGGCGCCGAGGGCGCGACGGTCGATCAGATCACCGTCACCACCACCGACGGCAAGGAATATACCGCCAAGCTGATCGGCCATGACGACACCGCCGATCTCGCCGTGCTCAAGATCGAGGGGCCGACCTTCCCGTTCGTGAAGTTCGGCGATTCGAAGAGCGCGCGCGTCGGCGATTGGATCGTCGCGATCGGCAACCCGTTCGGGATCGGCTCGTCGGTCACCGCCGGCATCATTTCCGCGCTCCACCGTAGCACCGAGCTTTCGGGCCCCTATGATCGCTTCATCCAGACCGATGCCTCGATCAACCGCGGCAATTCGGGCGGCCCGATGTTCGACATGAACGGCAGCGTGATCGGCATCAATTCGCAGATTCTGTCGCCGTCGGGCGGCAATGTCGGCATCGGCTTCGCGATTCCGGCGGAAGAGGCGAAGCCCGTCGTCGATACGCTGATGAAGGGCGGCACCGTCAAGCGCGGCTATCTCGGCGTCGGCATCCAGCCGCTGACCGACGACATCGCCGCCGCCACCGGCCTGCCCAAGAACCATGGCGAATTGATCGCCAAGGTCGAGCCCGATCAGCCCGCCGCCAAGGCCGGGCTCAAGGCCGGCGACGTCGTCGTCAAGGTCAATGGTCAGGACGTGACGCCCGATCAGTCGCTCAGCTACCTCGTCGCCAATCTCCAGCCCGGCGCGCGGGTGCCGTTCGAGGTGATCCGCAACGGCAAGCCGATGACGCTGACGGCGACGCTCGGCACGCGGCCATCGGCGCAGGAACTCGCCGGCTTCGATACGCCGAGCGACGATGACGGCATGCCCGACGATGGCGACGACAGCACGACGCAGCAAGCCGCGGCCGACGCCATCGGCGTCTCCGTGATTCCGCTGACGCCGACGATCGCGCGCAATGTCGGTATCGATCCCTCGACCGCGGGCGTGATCATCACCTCGGTCGATCAGTCGAGCGACGCCGGGCAAAAGCTCCAGCGTGGCTGGGCGATCGTCTCGGCCAATGGCGCGCCGGTGACGACGCCGGCGGCACTGGCAGCGCAGATCGCCGCAGCCAAGAGCGCCGGTCGCGATCAGATTTTGCTCTATATCGCCCGCCCGCGGGGGCAGAACAATTTCGTCGCGGTGAAGATCAAGAAGAAGTAACGCCGCTTCACCAAGTTCGATTGCCGCCGTCCGATCCCCGCGATCGGGCGGCGGCTTTCGTTTCGGCTTCCTTCGCCTCGCCAAACGCGCAATATCTCGCGCGAGACATCGGCAGGAGCAGCGCATGGCGGACGACAGCATCTTCATCGGCGCAAGCGCGAACGACACCAGCAAGCGGCAACAACTCGAGCTCAAGCGGGCCAATCGCCACGGGCTGATCGCGGGTGCCACCGGCACCGGCAAGACGGTGACTCTGCAAGGCATCATCGAAGGGTTCTCGGCGGACGGCGTGCCGTGCTTCGTCGCCGACGTGAAGGGCGATCTGTCGGGCATCGCGATGGCCGGATCACCGACCGCCAAGACGCATGACGCCTTCGCCGCGCGGGCGAAGGAAATCGGTTATGACGATTGGTCGTATAGCGACAACCCTGTGCAATTCTGGGATCTGTTCGGCGAGCAAGGCCATCCGATCCGCACCACCGTTTCGGAAATGGGGCCGCTGCTGTTGTCGCGACTGATGGACCTGAACGAGGTGCAGGAAGGCGTGCTGACGATCGCCTTCACCGTCGCCGACAAGGATTCGCTGTTGCTACTCGATCTCGATGATCTGCAGGCGATGCTGTCGAACTGCGCGCAGCGCGCCGACGAGCTGACTACGACCTACGGCAACGTCTCCAAGCAATCGATCGGCACGATCCAGCGCGCGCTGCTGCAATTGCGCAGCCAGGGCGGCGAGCATTTTTTCGGCGAGCCGGCGCTGGCGATGGCCGATTTCATCCAGTGCGACGACAAAGGCCGTGGCGTGGTCAACGTGCTCGCCGCCGATAAATTGATGGCCAGCCCGAAGCTCTACGCGACCTTCCTGCTGTGGCTGATGAGCGAGCTCTTCGAGCATCTCCCCGAGGTCGGCGACCCCGACAAGCCGGTGCTGTGCTTTTTCTTCGACGAGGCGCATCTGCTGTTCGACAACGCGCCCAAGGCGCTGCTCGAGAAAATCGAACAGGTCGTGCGGCTGATCCGATCGAAGGGCGTCGGCGTCTATTTCATCACCCAGAACCCGATCGACATTCCCGATACCGTCGCAGGCCAACTCGGCAACCGCGTCCAGCACGCACTGCGCGCGTTCACGCCCAAGGATCAGCAAGCGGTGAAATCGGCCGCCGACACGTTCCGCGCCAATCCCAGCGTCGATGTCGCCACCGCGATCACCGAGTTGAAGGTCGGCGAGGCGCTGGTGTCGCTGCTGCTGCCCGACGGCTCCCCCGCGCCGGTCGAGCGCACGCTGATAAAGCCGCCGCGCAGCCGCGTCGGCCCGGTGACGCCGGAAGAGCGCAAGATGCTGATCGAAACCGATGCAATCGGCGGCAAATACGACACGCTGGTCGATCGCGAATCCGCAGAAGAGTTGCTCACCGCCAAGGCTAACGAAGCCACTGCCGCCGCCGCGGAAGCGCAGGCGCAGGACGCCGCATCGAAAGCCGCCGCTGCGCAGGCCAAGGACGACGCACGCGCCGCCAAGGAAACCGAGCGCGCCAAGATCGCCGCCGATCGCGCTGCAGCGCAAGCGGCGACGGCGCAGGCTCGCGCGGCAGCGAACAATCCGTGGAACAAGGTGGCGACGTCGGCGGCGCGCTCCGCGTCATCGGCGATCGGCCGCCAAGTGGCCAATCAGATCAGCCGCGAGGTGTTCGGCTCGTCACGCGGCGCCGGATCGAGCGTGGTCGGCGGCATCGTCCGCGGCGTGCTCGGCGGCTTGTTCAAGGGTCGGTAGACATCTCACCGTCATCCCCGCGGAGGCGGGGACCCATCTCGTATTGCTGCGGCACAAGCACCTGTTGTGGCGCTCAAGCGGACTGGAGATGGCCCCCCGCTTTCGCGGGGGTGACGGTGGTGTTTACGGCTGCCCGCCACCGCCTGCGGCGCCGTACACCTGCCCCGTCGCGTAGCTGGCATCGCGCGCCGCCAACTGAACGTAGATAGAGGCGAGCTCCGCCGGCTGGCCCGGCCGACCCATCGGCGTCTGACCGCCGAACTGCTCGAGCTTTTCCATCGTCGCGCCGCCCGATACCTGTAGCGGCGTCCAGATTGGGCCAGGCGCGACGCCATTGACCCGGATGCCGCGCGAACCGAGCTGCTTGGCCAAGCTCTTCGTGAAGTTCATCAGTGCCGCCTTGGTCATCGCGTAATCGACGATGTCCCTCGACGGATCATAGGCCTGTTCGGACGTGGTGAAGATGATCGCGTCGCCGGCATCCAGATGCTCGAGCGCGGCGCGGGTAATCCAGAACGGCGCGTAGACGTTGGTCTTCATCGTCGCGTCGAAATCCTCACTCGATAGCTCGCTTAGCGTATCGCGCTGCTGCTGGCGCGCGGCGTTATTGACGAGCACGTCGAGCCCGCCGAGCTTCTCCACCGCTTCGGCGACGAGACGCGTGCAAAAGGCTTCGTCGCGCAGATCGCCGGGGATCGCGGCGGCGGTGCGGCCCTCGGCCTCGATCAGCGCAACCACCTCGTCGGCATCGGGCTGCTCGTTCGGGTGATAGTTGATCGCGACATCGGCGCCTTCGCGCGCAAACGCGATCGCAGCGGCGCGGCCCATGCCCGAATCGCCGCCGGTGATCAGCGCCTTGCGACCCGCAAGCCGGCCCGAGCCGACATAGCTCGTCTCGCCGTGATCGGGCTTCGGGTTCATATCGCGCGCGAGGCCGGGCCAGGGCTGCGTCTGGCGCTCGAACGGCGGCTTGGCGTAGCGCGCGGTCGGATCCTTTGGATGGACAGCGGCGGGGCGATCGATCGTTTCGGCGTCTGACATCGTGAGTCTCCTTCCTCCCGCCAACGGCTGGCGTTCGGGCGTGTTCCGACCTAGGCTGATGCCGATCAGACACAGGAGCGCAGGCCATGACTCTCGAATCCGCCACCGACTGGAGCGCCGTCAGCGACGCGGGGCTCGACGAGGTGATCGAATTGCGCCGCGCCATTCACGCCGATCCCGAGATCGGGCTGCATTGCCCACGCACGACCGAAAAGCTCAAGACTGCGCTCGCCGGGCTGCCGCTCGAAATCCACGAGGGCACGTCGACCACCGGCTTCGTCGCGATCCTGCGCGGCGGTCGCGACAATGGCCGCACCGTGCTGCTCCGCGGCGATCACGATGCGCTGCCGATGCAGGAGGAGACCGGGCTGCCTTTTGCCTCGAAGGTCGCCGGGGCGATGCACGCTTGCGGGCACGACGCGCATTCGGCGATGCTGGTCGGCGCGGCGAAGGCGCTTTGCGCGCGCAAGGACGAACTGCCCGGCACGGTGGTGTTCATGTTCCAGCCCGGCGAGGAAGGCTATCACGGCGCCCGCTACATGATCGACGACGGGCTGCTGAACATCGCCAAGCCCGAGGCGGCGTTCGCGCTGCACATCTCGCCCAACGCGCCGGCGGGGACGTTCGTCAGCCGGCCCGGGCCGTTGCTCGCCTCGGCCGATACGCTGCGCGCCACGATCCACGGGCGCGGCGGGCACGGCGCGATGCCGCACGATTGCCTCGATCCGATTCCGGTCGCCTGCGAGATCGTGCTGGCGCTGCAGACCTATGTCGCGCGGCAAGTGGCGGTGACCGATCCGGCGGTGCTGACGATCGCGCAGATCAACGCCGGCAGCGCGCACAACATCATCCCCGCCAAGGTCGAGATGGTCGGCACGCTGCGCACGCTTTCCGAAACGACCCGCAAGCAGATGCAGGAAGCGTTCGTCCGCATCGCCGAGAAGATCGCCGAGGCGCACGGCGCCACCGCCGACGCGACCGTCGAGCTCGGCTATCCGGTGACGATGAACGAGCCCCGCGCGACCGCGCTGATCGAGCGGATCGCCGGCGAGCTCGGCGGCGAGGCTGGATGGCAGGAAATGCCCGCGCCGATGATGGGGGCGGAGGATTTCTCCTACGTGCTTCAGCAAGTGCCCGGCGCGATGGCGTTCATCGGCGTCGCGCCCGAGGGCAGCGATCCGCGGACCAATCCGCCGCTGCACAACACCCGGATGACGATCGAGGAAAGCGTGATGGCGCGCGGCGTGGCGATGCACTGCACACTGGCCGATCGGTTTCTGAACGACGGGCTGGAGTGAGGACGCCCCGTCGCGTCGCGTTACCCAGCCAACCGTCATTCCCGCGAAAGCGGGAACCCATCTCCGGCGTTGCGTCTAGATAATCCTACAGAAGATGGGTCCCCGCTTTCGCGGGGATGACGCATAATATTGCGAAGCGCAGCCTAATGGTCGTGAACTAGGCGTCGTGGACAAAGCTTGACCTGAGACTCGGAGGTTGATTCAAGGCTGTCTTTTGGAGGCAGCGTTGAGCGATCGGATTGGGGTATCGGACGAAGAGTGGGCGCTGATCGGTCCGTTGTTGCCGCCCGAACAGGGACGCGGATGCCGTCCCGCCGGCGACAACCGTCGGTATTTCGAGGGCATGATGTGGGTGGCGCGGTCGGGGGCGCAATGGCGTCTGCTGCCGAACGACTATGGCAAGTGGAACAGCGTGTTCCGGCGCTACCGGCGCTGGACCCTGATGGGCGTGTTCGNCTAGGCGTCGTGGACAAAGCTTGACCTGAGACTCGGAGGTTGATTCAAGGCTGTCTTTTGGAGGCAGCGTTGAGCGATCGGATTGGGGTATCGGACGAAGAGTGGGCGCTGATCGGTCCGTTGTTGCCGCCCGAACAGGGACGCGGATGCCGTCCCGCCGGCGACAACCGTCGGTATTTCGAGGGCATGATGTGGGTGGCGCGGTCGGGGGCGCAATGGCGTCTGCTGCCGAACGACTATGGCAAGTGGAACAGCGTGTTCCGGCGCTACCGGCGCTGGACCCTGATGGGCGTGTTCGACGCCATGCTGGAGACGCTGGCCGAGATGGTGGAGCGCGACACCAGCGCCGACATGATCGACAGCACGGTGGTCCGGGCGCATCATTGCGCCGTCGGGCTAAAAAAGGGGATCAAGAGACCCAGGGGCTTGGCCGGTCGCGCGGCGGCTTCACCACCAAGCTTCACGCCCGCTGCGATGGACAAGGCCGGCCGCTCGGCTTCGTCCTGACGCCGGGCCAGGCGCACGACGTGCAGGGTTTTGGCCCGCTGTTCCGGATGCTCGCCGACCGCATCGAAGCCCTGCTTGCCGACAAGGGCTATGACGCCGACACGATCCGCGCGGAGATCGCCGCTGCCGGTGTCGAGGCCGTCATACCTGCCAAGAGCAACCGGCGCATACCCATCCCGCATGATCACGAAAAATACCGCTGGCGCAATCTCGTCGAGCGTATGTTCAGCAAGCTCAAGAACTGGCGGCGCGTTGCCACCCGGTACGACAAAACCAAGGAATCCTATCTCGGCTTCGTCGCGCTCGCTTCAATCAAACTAGCTCGACGCGCTCGAAACCCTTCAGCTGGCGTACCGGCCGGCTGACGCTCGCCACCTCGTCATGGACGTAGAGCTGCGCAACCGCCGCGCCGGCGCACGTGCCGGTGTTGGTGACGCGCGCGGTAACGTGGAGCGCGCCGCCCGCGCTGAGCGTCGCGCGATCGAGCCGCGGCGCGCCGTAACTGAAGCTGGTGTACGACAGCCCATAACCGAACGGATAGAGCGGCGTATTGGGCAAATCGACATAGCGGCTTGTGTAAACGGTGTGCTGGTCGCCAGGCCGCCCGGTCGGCAAGTGATCGTAGCTCAGCGGCACTTGCCCCAGCGCACGCACCATCGTCACCGGAAGGTGGCCGGAAAAGTTGGCATCGCCGAACAGCAGGTCGCCGAGCGCATGGCCGGCTTCGTCGCCCCCGAGCCAGGCATAGACCAGCCCTTGCGCGTGGTCGGCGAGCCACGGCAGAGCGAGCGCGCGGCCGCTGACGATCACCGCCACGACCGGCTTGCCCGTCGCGACCACCGCCTTGGCCAGCGCCAGCTGTTCGCCGGGCAGATCGATCGCCGCGCGGCTATTGCCCTCACCGATCATGTCGACGCTTTCGCCGAGCACCAGCACGACGACGTCGGATGATTGTGCGGTGGCGACCGCCTCGGCGATGCCCGAGCTGTCGTCGGTGGCGACATCGACTCCCTTGGCGTAGCTGACGATTGCCTTGCCGGCGGTCGCCTCGCGGATACCGGCGAGCATCGTCACCACCTTGGTCGGATCACCCGCCGCGGGCATCTGCCCTTCGAGATCGCGCGTGGCGGTGGCCATCGGGCCGATCACCGCGATGCGGCCGGCTTTCCTGAGCGGCAGCACGCCCTGGTTCCTGAGCAGCACCATCGATTCGGCCGCAGCCTCGCGCGCGATCGCGCGGCTCGCAGCCCTGATCTTCGGATCGTGCTCCTTGGCTTCATCGCCATAGCGATAGGGATCGGCGAACAGCCCAAGCTTCCACTTCGCCTCCAGCACGTCGCGCACCGCGGCGTCGAGTTCGGCCATCGGCACCGTGCCCGCGCGCACCAGCGCCGGGAGTTGCTCGAGATAAATGCCCGAATGCAAATCCATCTCGATGCCGGCGTGGAGCGCCATCGCCGCGGCGTCGGCGGGCGTCGCGGCGACGCCGTGCGTGATCAGTTCGGGGATGGCGTCGTAATCGGAGATCAGCAGGCCGTGCCATCCCCAATCGTCGCGCAACGTACCGGTGAGCAATTCGCGCGAAGACGTCGCCGGAACGCCGTCGATGGTGGTGAACGCCGCCATCACCGAGCCGAGCCCGGCGTCGGCGGCGGCCTTGAACGGCGGCAGATAGACATCGCGGAACAGCCGCGGCGGGATGTCGCCTGAATTATAGTCACGCCCTGCCTGCGCGGCGCCATAGCCGGCGAAATGCTTGGCGGTCGCCATGATCGTTTCGGGCGCGGCGAGATCGACGCCCTGGAAGCCCTTCATCTGCGCCACTGCCATCGCGCTGCCGAGCCATGGATCTTCGCCGGCGCCCTCGACGATCCGGCCCCAGCGCGGATCGCGCGCAATATCGAGCATCGGGCTGAACGTCCATGACACGCCCGAGGCGGTCGCTTCCAGCGCGGCCTGGTGGTGGACCTGCGTCGTCAGCACTGTGTCCCAGGTCGCCGCCATCGCCAGCGGCACGGGCATCATCGTATAGTAACCGTGCGCGACGTCTCCTTCAAACAGCAGCGGGATCTTGAGCCGCGATTGCATCGCCATGTCCTGCAAATGGCGGGTGTATTTGGCGACGTCGCGGTCGCCCAGCACGCCGTTGGTCGCGCCCAGCTTGCCCGCTTTGGCGAGCGCATCGAGATCGCCGTAATCGTCGCCGAGCACCGATAACTGACCGGCTTTCTCCTCCAGCGTCATCTCCGCGATCAGCCCATCGACCTTGGCGCGCATCGCCGCGGCATCGGGAACGGTTGGTGTGGCGGGAGCGGCAAGCGCGGCAAGCAAGGCGGCGATCAGCATGTAGAACACGGTTACACGCCCCGCGCGCGATTGCCAGCCTCGCGCTTTGACCGGGGCAATCGCCGCGCCCCTTCCCCTGACGCAATTTTCTTGCGACATCGGGACGGTATCGAGTGAAGGGACGAGAATGACCGACGACCGCAGCGCGAAGCCGCTCGCCGAACTGACGATCCGTGGCATCCTGCTCGGCGGCGTCATCACGCTGCTGTTCACGGCCGCCAACGTCTATCTCGGGCTCAAGGTCGGCCTCACCTTCGCCACGTCGATTCCCGCCGCGGTCATTTCGATGGCGATCCTGCGCGGCTTCAAGGATTCGACGATCCTGGAAAACAACATCGTCCAGACGGTGGCGAGCGCCGCGGGCACGCTGGCCGCGATCATCTTCGTGCTGCCGGGGCTGGTGATGATCGGCTGGTGGCACGGCTTTCCCTATTGGACGACCGCCGCGATCACCGGCACCGGCGGCATCCTCGGCGTCTTGTTTTCGGTGCCGCTGCGCCGCGCTCTGGTGGTCGATACGCCGCTGCCCTATCCCGAAGGCCGCGCCGCCGCCGAAGTGCTGCAGGTCGGATCCGGCTCGCGCGAGGGCGCGGAGGAAAGCGCCAAGGGGCTGAGCGTGCTGATCTGGTCGAGCCTCGTCTCCGCCTGCTTTGCGATCCTTACGCAGACCCGGCTGGTCGTCGCCGAGGCGGCGGTCTGGTTTCGCGCCGGGCCGGGCGCGACGGGGATTTCCGGCGGGCTTTCGTTTGCGCTGATGGGCGTCGGCCATCTCGTCGGCATCTCGGTCGGCGCGGCGATGGCGCTCGGCCTGGTGATCGGCTGGTGGATCCTGCTGCCGATCCTCACCGCGCATATGCCGCTGCCCGGCGGCGCCGAAGTTTGGGCCAATACCATCTTCACGCAGAACGTCCGCTTCTTCGGCGCCGGCGTGATCGGCGTCGCCGCGGTGTGGACGTTGCTCGCGATCGCCGGGCCGGTGCTCGGCGGCGTGCGATCGGCGATGGCGGCGAGCCGCGCGCGGCAAAGCGGCGAAACGCTGGCGATCGAGGAGCGCGATCTGCCGATCACCATTGTCGGCGTCGGCTCGCTGTTGATCCTGATCCCGATCGCCTGGCTGCTGTGGAGCGTCATCGCCGGCGGGCCGCTGGCGGGGTCCGCTGTCGCGCTGATCGGCGGCGCGCTGATTTTCGTGCTCGTCATCGGGCTGATGATCGCCGCGGTGTGCGGTTATATGGCCGGGTTGATCGGCGCGTCGAATTCGCCCGTTTCCGGTATCGGCATCCTCTCCGTGGTCGCCGCCGCGCTGATGCTGGTCGGGCTGTTCGGCCGGCACAATCCGGCCGATACGACGCAGGCGCTGATCGCCTATGCGCTGATCGTGACGGGCGTGGTGTTCGGCGTCGCGACGATTTCGAACGACAATCTGCAGGACTTGAAGACCGGCCAGCTGGTCGGCGCGACGCCGTGGAAACAACAGGTCGCGCTGCTGATCGGCGTGGTGTTCGGCTCGCTGGTAATCCCGCCGGTGCTCGATCTGCTCAACACCTCGTTCGGATTCGCCGGTGCCGCCAATGCCGGGCCGAACGCCTTGCCGGCGCCGCAAGCTGCATTAATCTCGGCGCTCGCCAAGGGCGTGCTCGGCGGCGATCTCAACTGGGCGATGATCGGTTACGGCGCGCTGACCGGCGTCGGGCTCATCATCCTCGATAGCGTGATGGGCCGGGCGAAGCTGCTGCGCCTGCCGCCGCTCGCCGTCGGCATCGGCATCTATCTGCCGATGAGCGTGATCCTGCCGACCGTCGTCGGTTCGGTGATCGGGCTGGTCTACGATCGCTGGGCAGATCGGCGCGCCGCGCCCGAATTCGCGCGGCGGATGGGCGTGCTCGTCGCAACCGGCATGATCGTCGGCGAATCGCTGTGGGGCGTCGCCTTCGCCGGCATCGTCGCCGCGTCGGGCAGCGATGCGCCGCTCGCGCTCGTCGGCCCCGGCTTCGCGCCGTATGCGCTGATCGGCGGCACGATCCTGTTCATCGCGCTGACCTGGTGGCTTTACCGGCGCACGATGGCCTCGGTCACATCTGTTCGAGCAGCGAGCTGATCGGCGCGAAGGCGAAGGCGACCGAGGAATCGGCGACGCCATAAGGGATGAACAGCGTGTCGCCGTGGCGGATCGCGCCGCACGAATAGACCACGTTGGGCACATAGCCCTCGCGGTCTTCGTCGGCCGCCGCCAAAATCGGCTCGCGCGTGCGGCCGAGCACCTTCGAGGGGTCGTCCTTGTCAAGCAACACCGCGCCGATCGAATATTTGCGCATCGCGCCGACGCCGTGGGTCAACAGCAGCCAGCCCTCGTCGAGCTCGATCGGCGGGCCGCAATTGCCGATCTGGACGAACTCCCAGGGAAATTTGGGTTCGAGCAGCCGCGTGCCGCCTTCCCAATTGGTGACGTCTTCCGATTCGAGCAGATAGAGATTTTCGCCGTCCTGCCGGCCGATCATCATATATTTGCCGCCGACACGGCGCGGGAACAGCGCCATGCCCTTGTTGTGCGCGGCGCCGCCGGTCATCGGCACGAGCTCGAAGGCGCGGAAATCGCGCGTCCGCATCAATTCCGACTGGATCACCGAGCCGTTATAGGCGGTATAGGTGCCGAGCCATTCGAGGCTGCCGTCCTGATGCTCGAACTGGACCATGCGCAGATCCTCGAGCCCGTTCGATTGCGCCTTGGTGATCGGGAAGATCACCGTGCCCGAAAGCGTGCTGTCGCGGTGTCGATAGACCGTCACCGGGCCTTCGGGCAGCGTATCTTCCTGCTTGCCGATCACATCGGTCGCGGTGGCGAACGGCGGTTCGGGCGCCAGCTTGAGCTCGCCCTTGTCGGTAATGATGCCCTCGCGAAAGGCGATCGAGGAGATATGCCCCTCGCCCACCGCGCGCATCGACATGAGCACGCGGAGCGATCCCGCCGGCATGCCGGTTTGATCGAAATGCGGCACCGCGCTGGGGTTCATCAGCGCGGCAGCGGCATAGCTGTATTCATGGCAGAAATAGGCGCCGATCAACTGGCGCTTCTCGTCGCCGATCTCGGCACCGTCGAGCTTGAGCCCCGCCTCGACCTCGTCATAGCGCGTCATGAACACGCGCCGCGTCTGCCAATGGCGCGCCTCGAAATCCTTCAGCACACGCTCAAGCTGTGCGCGCGCCTCCGCCATCGACATGCCGAGCACTTCGCGCACCAGCCTTTCCGAACGGCTCGGCCCAGACCCGTTGGTTTGCCAGGCGATGTAAAAAGGTCGAACGACCACCCGCGAGGGATCGGCATGAAGTCGCAAAGGATGATTGAACAGATCGAGCACGTCGCCCCGCCGCTTGTGTCGCCAACGCGGCGACGCGAGCGAGGCTACGCGACGGCGCGATCGGCTCCTGCCACGTTTCCGGCCTGCTTTGAAAGGGCGGAAATGGCGCACGACGCCATTTGCAGCGCCAAAATCGACTCCGCGCCCTGATTCCGGTTCAAGCCATGCGGCATCAGGCCATCGAAGCAGCCGCCGTCCTGCGGCGAGGCTAGCGGAAGATCGAGATCGTTGGCGCCGAGGAACCAGCGATAAGCGCGCTGCGCTTCCTCGATCCAGCGCGCGTCACGCGTGACGGCAAAAGCCGACGCGCACGCGTCGATCGTCGCCTGCGCCTCGAGCGGCTGCTGATCGAAGGTCAGCGGTTCGGCATAGGGCCGGCCGAAACTTTCGGTGCCGACGGCGCGGAAGCGGCCCTCGGGCGAGGTCTGGCGCTGGACGATCCAATCGAGCGTTTCGATGCCGCGCGCGATCATGTCGTCACGGTGGAGCAATTCGCCGGCGCGGATCAGCGCGCTGGGCAGCCGCGCATTGTCATAGGCGAGCACGATCTCGAACCACTGCCATTCCGGACGGCGGGTCTCTTCGAGCAGCGCCATCGACTCCTCGCCGAAGCGCGACAGGATGTCCCGCGCCAGCGCATGGCCGGGATGCACTTCGAGCATCGCCGCCGCGCCCAACATCGCGAACGCCTGCGCGCGCGGGCTGCCGAGTTCGAGCGCTAGGCCGGCGGTCATGTCGAACATCGATCCGGCCCAATCGCGATGCTTGACCAGCCGCGCATCGCGCGCGACCACGCCAAGCGTCCACAAGGCGCGACCGTTCGAGTCCTCGGAGCCGGTATCCTCGCACCAAGTGCGATCGAAGTTCATGAAATTGCGGAACCGCCGCGTATCGGGGTTCCAGGCATATTGCACGAACGACGCGTAGACCGTCGTCCAGCGATCGCGCACGTCCTCGGCTAGATCGTCCATTTGCGTGACGAGCATCAGCGCGCGGGCATTGTCGTCGATGCAATAACCATGGCGGCGATCGGGCACCGAATAGATCGCGTGCTGCAACATGCCGGTTGAATCGCTCATTCGCTCGACCGCCGACAAATCGGGCTTGAGCGGGGCGAGCGCCGCCGCCGGACGGCTCAGCCGGCGCGGCTTGGCGGCAACTACCGCATCGATCTCGCCCATCGCCGTTTCGGCGAGGCGCGACCAGATCATCGTGCGGCCACGCGCATAGGCGCGTTCGGAAAGCGCAATGCGGTCGTCATTATTGCTCAACAAACCGGCAATTGCCGCAGCGAAGCCGGCGCTGTCGCCGAAATCGACCAGCCGGCCGTGATCGTCGGCAAGAATCTCGGTCGCGTGCACATATGGCGTCGATACCACCGCCTTGCCGACGCCGACCGCGTAGGACAGCGTGCCCGACGTGATCTGCGCGGGATTGGTGTAGGGCGTAACATAGACGTCGGCGGCCTGAAGGTAGTCGAGCAGTTCGTCATGCTCGACGAAGCGATCGACAAACGCGAGGTTCCGATCGACGCCGAGTTCCGCGGCCAATGCCTTCAATCCGTCGCGGTACAGTTCGCCCTCATGCGCGACAAGATTGGGGTGGGTCGCGCCAAGCACCACGTAAAGCGTGGACGGCTCGGCCGCGACCACGGCGGGCAGCGCCTCGATCAGCGTCTCGATGCCCTTGCCGGGAGCAAGCAGCCCAAAGGTGAGAACAACCTTGCGCCCAGCCCAACCGAAGCGCGCCTTGAAGTCTTCGGGGTCGGCCAGCGCACGATCCGGCACGCCGTGCGGGATCATCACGACCTTGCGCTGATCGGCGCCATAGACGCGCGTGAGGATTTCGCGGCCGCGCTCGGCCATGACGATGACGCGCGCGGCACGCTTGAGCAGCGCTTCCAGCACGCGGCGCTCGTCGGGATTGGGCTGTTCGAGCACGGTGTGCAACGTTACGATTACCGGCACGCCGACACGATCGAGCAAGGCAAGGATATGTTCGCCGGCGGGGCCGCCGAAAATGCCATATTCGTGCTGGAGCCACACCGCTTGCGCGCCGCTGCCATCGATCGAGCGCGCCGCCTCTAGATAAGCGAGCCGCTCGTCCTGGGCGATGCTGGCGGTGACTTCGGCGGGATAATCGTAGCGGCCGGGATGGTCGTCCATCGCATAGACGTCGACCTGGAGATCGGGGAAGCGATCGGCCAGCGCGCGATAGGTGTCGGTCGTATAGGTGGCGATTCCACATTTGCGCGGCAGGAAGTTGCCGATCAGTGCGATGTGATTAACTCGCGAAACACCATCCAACCGCAACGCCATCTCGATCCTTTCGCGACCGCAACAAGGGCAATTGCCCCATCAAACTCCTCGACGTCTAACGAATATCGATCATGTTGGTTGCACGAATGCTGCGCTGCAACAATGCCGATTCGTGCTGATCTACGTCAAAGCGGACGCTTTTACCGATCAGCCGCGGCCGCGGTATCCGGGAATCCCCTGATCGGGCAGCCACAGCCCTTCCGGCGGGGCGCCCGATTGCCAGAACACGTCGATCGGGATTCCACCCCGCGGATACCAATAGCCGCCGATTCGCAGCCAGCGCGGCTTCATTTCATCCACCAGGCGCTGGCCGATGCCAACGGTGCAATCTTCGTGAAAAGCGGCATGGTTGCGGAACGAGCCCAAAAACAGCTTGAGCGACTTCGATTCGACGATCGTCTCGTTGGGCGCATAATCGATCACCAGATGCGCGAAATCGGGCTGGCCGGTGACCGGGCACAGCGACGTGAACTCGGGCACGGCGAAGCGCACCAGATAGAGCTGGCCGGCGCGCGGATTGGGAACGTAATCGAGTTCCGCCTGCTCGGGGCTGGCGGGAAGCGGGCTGGTCTGGCCAAGATGCTTTGGGATCATGTCCGACAATGTAGGCGCGGGCGGCGCGATTGGAAGCGCTCGGCTCGACGGGGCGTGGGTGGGCGGCTAGGGTCGCGGCGATGGACTCCCTGGTGACGACCGACTGGCTGGCCGACAATCTGAGCGCGCCCGATCTGCGCGTGCTCGACGCGAGCTATTTCCTGCCCGAGCACGGCCGCGACGCTGCGGACGAGTATCGCGCCGGGCATATCCCGGGCGCGGCGTTTATGGATCTGGCAAGCTTCGCCGATCAGACGAGCCCCCTGCCGTCGATGACCCCGACCGCCGAGATCGCCTCGGCGCGGCTCGGTGCGCTCGGCATCGGCGACGACACGCGCGTGGTGGTTTACGACGCGTCGCCGCTGCACAGCGCCGCGCGGGCCTGGTGGGTGCTGCGTTTGTTCGGCGCGCATCAGGTCGCGATCCTCGATGGCGGGCTCGAAAAATGGCGCGCCGAGGGCCGGCCGCTGGCCACCGATACCGTGCACCCCGAGACACGCTCGTTCGAGGCACGCAAGGATGCAGTCAGCGTGCGCACGCTCGACGATATGGTCGCCAATCTCGCCAGCCACAGCGAGCAGGTGATCGACGCGCGGTCGCCCGCCCGCTTCGAAGGGCGCGAGCCGGAAGCGCGGCCCAACACCGCCGCCGGCCACATCCCCAGCGCGCGCAATCTCCATTACGCCACGCTGTTCAACGCCGACGGCAGCTGGAAACGCGGCGACGCGTTGCGCGAAGCCTTCACCGATCGCGGCGTGGCGCTCGATCGGCCGATCGTCGCGACCTGCGGCTCGGGCATCACCGCGGCCGTGCTGGTGTTCGGTGGCCATCTGCTCGGCCACGACATTGCGCTCTACGACGGATCATGGTCCGAATGGGGCGCGGACCCCACGACACCCAAGGCGACCGGAGCGGCATGAGCGACAGCAAGGATCATCGACCCGCCACACGCGTGGTCGGCGCGGGGCGGCGGCGCGAATGGACGCAGGGAATCGTCAATCCGGCGGTGTGGCGCGCCTCAACCGTGCTCTACGATTCGATCGCCGACATGCGCGAAACCGGCCGCGGCGACACCCACAACCGGCTCTATTACGGCCGCCGCGGCACGCCGACGCAATGGGCGCTGGCCGAGGCGCTGAACGATCTCGAGCCCGGCGCCGAGGGCACATTCCTCTATTGCTCGGGCGTCGCGGCGATCGCGGCGGCGCTGCTTTCGGTGCTCGGCCCCGGCGACGAGCTGCTGCTGGTCGATAGCGCTTATGAGCCGACCCGGGCGATGGCGCGCGGGCTGCTCAAGCGCTTCGGCATCACCACGCGCTTCTACGATCCACTGATCGGCGCCGGCATTGCCGATCTGATCGGCGACAACACCCGCGCGATCTTCCTCGAAAGCCCCGGCAGCCTCACTTTCGAAGTGCAGGACGTGCCGGCGATCGTCGTCGCCGCCAAGGCGCGCGGGGTGACGACGCTGCTCGACAACACCTGGGCGACACCGCTCTACTTCCCCGCGATCGAGAAGGGCGTCGATCTGACGATCCTCGCCGCGACCAAATATGTCGTCGGCCATTCCGATGCGATGCTCGGCGCCGTCACCGCCGGCCCCGGTCATTTCAAGGCGCTGCGCGACACCAGTTTCCAGCTCGGCCAGGTCGCCAGCCCCGACGATTGCTGGCTCGGCTCGCGCGGGCTTCGCACGATGGCGGTACGGCTGGCGCATCATCAGGCGAGCGCGCTGGAGATCGCGCGCTGGCTCGCAACCCGTCCCGAGGTCGGCGCTGTCCTCCATCCCGCGCTGCCCGATTGCCCCGGTCACGACTTGTTCGCGCGCGATTTCACCGGCTCCTCCGGGCTGTTCTCCTTCGTGCTGAAAGGCGGCACCGAAGCGTCACGCGCCGCGTTCATCGATGCGCTCGAGCTTTTCGGCATCGGCTTCAGCTGGGGCGGCTTCGAAAGCCTCGCGGTGCCGGCCGATCCGGTGCGATCGGCAACGACGCCCGATTTCGGCGGCGCGCTCGTCCGCCTGCACATCGGCCTCGAAGACCCCGCCGACCTGATCGCTGATCTGGAAAAGGCCTTTGCCGCTTTTAGGCACAGCCTGACATGAACCAGGTTACCGGCTGGCTGAACGGGCGCGGCATCACACTGCCTACTGGCCCCGAGCTTATCCAGGCCGGCATCGCCGTCGCGCTGATCGCGCTGGCGCTGTTCTGCGGCTGGCTGGTGGGGCGCCTGCTCGGCAGCCGGCTGAGCGCCCTTTGGAAAAGCTATGCCGGCGGGCAGCCCGAGGGGCTGGGCGAGCGGCTGGGCACGGTGACGCGGCACGCGACGGCCGCGCTGCTGCTCGCGCTGGTCGCCAATTCCTGGGTGTGGAGCACCTTGCCGGCGATCGCGATCGGGCTGGCAATGGGCGCCGCGGTATCGCTGTGTGTTCGATCGATCCTGCGCGGCCTGCAACTGCCGCGGTGGGCGACCTGGCTGGTCGCGGCGGCACTGTTCGTGCTGGTACTGTCGAGCGCCATCCGCCACGCCACCAACGATTTCAACCTGCTCGCGCTGCTCGATTCGATCGGCTTCACGGTCAGCGACCGGCGGCTGTCGCTATTGTCGGTGATCATGATCGCGATCGGCGGCATCGCCTTGTTCGCCGCGGTGCGCCTCGCCAATCGCGTGATCGCGCACTCGATCACGAGCGCCAAGAGCTTCGACCCGACGCAGAAGCTGCTGATCCAGAAGCTCGCCGGCATCGTCATCATCGTCGTCGCGTTTTTCATCGGCATCGATCTGTTGCACATCGACCTGACGGCGTTCGCGGTGTTCGGCGGCGCGCTGGGCTTGGCGGTCGGCTTCGGCCTGCAAAAGACGGTCGGCAATTTGATCGCGGGGATCATCCTGCTGATGGACCGATCGATCAAGCCGGGCGACGTCATCGTCGTCGGCGACAGCTTCGGCTGGGTCAACAAGATCGGCGTGCGCGCGGTTTCCGTGGTGACGCGCGACGGCAAGGAACATCTGATTCCGAACGAGAATCTGATGACCCAGGAAGTCGAGAACTGGTCCTATTCGGATCGCAAGGTCCGCGTCCGCATTCCCGTCGGCGTATCCTACGATTGCGATCTCAAGCTGGCGCAGAAATTGATGTTGCGCGCCGCCGAGGAATCGCCGCGCGTGCTCGACAACCCGAAGCCCAACGTCTGGCTCAACGCCTTTGGCGATAGCTCGGTCGATCATGAAATCCTCGCCTGGATCACCGATCCCGAAGGCGGCGTCGGCAACGTGAGATCGGATGTGCTAAATAGGCTATGGTGGCTGTTCAAGGAGCACGGGATCGAGATCCCGTTCCCGCAGCGCGACGTCCATGTCCGCACGCTGCCCGCCGCGCCTTCTTCTGTCGATTGACACGTGCGACTGTTGCGAGCGCGCAACAGCAGGTCATATGCGACAGTTTCGCTACAGAATTTAGTTGTGCGTTGCAGCAAATTTCGGCATCATTGCTGCGCCGCTTAAGGACACGCGCACGGGGCATCCCGGGATTCAAAGCGATCGGCCAGGCGGCAGCAGGCGGGGACGTCGCACGAAAGCACCTTTGAAAGGGATATGATGCGCTTCTCCACGATCACGCTCGGCGCGCTGCTGCTCGCCGCGACCGCTACGCCTGCGCTGGCGCAGGACACCGCCCCGCCACCGCCGTTCAAGCTGACCGGCGGCGTGACGCTCACTTCCGATTATCGTTTCCGCGGTCTGACGCAGACCAACGGCGATGCCGCGGTGCAGGCGACGCTCAACCTCAACAGCTCGGCCGGCTTTTATGTCGGCACCTGGGTATCGACGATCGACGGCGGCGATGACGGCAGCACGCCGGCACTGACCGGCTATGGCGACGCCGAAGTCGATCTCTACGGCGGCTACACCAAGACCTTCGCCAATGGCCTCGGCTTCGATGGCGGGCTGCTCTACTATTATTATCCGGGCGGCGACAAAGGCCTCAACACCGACTTTTTCGAGCCTTATGCCTCGCTGAGCTATACGATCGGCCCGGTCGCCGCGAAGCTCGGCGCGAACTATGCCTGGGGCGGCCAGAGCGGCCTCGATTTCACCACCGGGCATGACGACAATATCTACGGCTATGGTGAAGCCGCGGTCGGCATTCCCGGCACGCCGCTGACGCTCAAGGGCCATCTCGGCTACACCAAGGGCTCGCTCGGCCTCGTCAATCTCGATTCGGGTGACGACGCTTATTGGGATTGGTCGCTCAACGCCGAAGCCGTCGGCGGCCCGCTCAAGGTCGGCGTCACCTATCTCGATACCGACGTGACCGACGCCTATGTGCCGGCGCTCGGCGGCAAGTTCGACCAGAAGCTCGGCCGCGGTTCGACCGTGCTCGCCTATGTCGGCTACGCCTTCTAAAACCGATCGTATCGCCTGAAACGACAAAGGGGAGCGGGCGATCCGCTCCCCTTTTTTTTGTCGGCACGATCCGTGACCGATCACGGCGTCGCGGTGCTGGCCTCCTGGCCGTCGCCGGCCGGCGCCGCCTCGATGTCGCGCGTCACCGATCCCTTGTCGACCACCGTGGTGTCGGGATCGCCCGCTTCCGAACGGATGCCGGGTTCGGCCTGGTCGTTGCCGGCGGCGGTGAGCGCGGCATTCTCGCTTGCGCTGCGGGCGGCCGGGCCGCCGAACATCGCCGCCAGCGCCTGCGTGCCGGGATCGACATCCTGCGGCCGCGCCGCGCCGGGCTGCGGCGGGGTCAGCGAGAAATCGGGCGGAATCACCAGCGGCGCCTCGCGCGCGACTTCGAATTCGTCGGGCCCGGTGTTGAGGCTGCGCCGCCCGGCGCATCCGGCCAACGCAATTGCGAGGCCCAGCCCCAAAGCGATCGGCACCATCTTACGCATTGATATTCTCCACAGAAGCTCGCGGCGCCTTCGGCTTGTCGCGCACCAACAGCGCGCGGATCAGAAGGATCAGAACGCCTATCGTAATCGCCGCATCGCCGACATTGAAGACCAAAAACGGTCGCCACTCGCCGAAATGCAGATCGGCATAATCGACCACGAAGCCCAACCGGACGCGATCGAGGATATTGCCGAGCGCGCCGCCGAGCACGAGGCCCAGCGCGGCGACGTCGGCGCGGTTCTTTTCGCGCAACATCCACACGATCACGCCGATCGCGATCGCAGCGGTCAGCGCGACCAATGCCCAGCGCGTCGTATCGGTGTTGGCCTGCAAAAGCCCCAGCGACACGCCGATATTGGCGACGAAGCGCAGATTGAAGAATGGCACGATCTCGCGCACCGCGCCCTCGTAATCGAGATGCAGCGGCCCGGTGATCGCCCATTTGACGATCTGATCGAGCAGGAACACGCCAAGCGCGGTGGCGAAACCGAGGAAACGCACCGAACGGGTCACGACACCACCTCTTCGCAGCGGCCGCACAGATCGCCGTCCGCGACGACCTCGGGCAGCAACCGCCAGCAGCGGCCGCATTTGTGATAATCGGTGCGCGTCACCGCGATGTCCTGGCCTTCGCGGACTTTCGCAACGATGAATATCTCGGCGAGCATCTCGGGCGACAGCGGCAGATCGGGCGATGTCACGTCGGCTTCCAGGCTCGAACGGACCACCTTTTCACGCCGCAACGGCTCGATCGCCTCGGTCACGCGCTCGCGCAGCGCGCGTACGGCGCTCCAATCGGCAGCGATGGAATCGAGCGGAATGCTCGGCAGCTCGGGCCATTCGAGAAAATGCACCGAGCCGTTCTCATCGGGAAAGCGCGTCTGCCACACTTCCTCGGCAGTGAAGCATAGCACCGGCGCGGCGTAGCGAACCAGCGCGTGGAACAGCACGTCCATCACCGTCCGGCAGGCGCGGCGGCGAAGGCTGTCGGGCGCATCGCAATACAGCGAATCCTTGCGGATATCGAAGTAGAAGGCCGACAGATCGTCCTGTGCGAAATCGGTCAGCAGCCGCATGTAGCGGTTGAACTCGAAATCGTTCGCCGCCTGGCGCAACTCGACGTCGATCATGCCGAGCCGGTGAAGCACGTACCGCTCGAGCTCCGGCATGTCGGCGGGCGCGACCTTCTCGGCGTCGCCGAACCCGTCCAATGCGCCGAGCAGGTAGCGGAAGGTGTTCCTGAGCTTGCGATAGGCATCCGACGCGGTGCCGAGCACTTCCTTGCCAATCCGCACATCGTCGAAATAATCGGTCGAGGCGACCCAAAGCCGCAGGATGTCCGCGCCCGATTCGCCGATCACCTTCAACGGATCGACGACATTGCCGAGCGATTTGGACATCTTGCGGCCCTGCCCGTCGAGCGCGAAGCCGTGGGTGAGCACCGCGTCATACGGCGCGCGGCCGCGTGTGCCGCAGGATTCGAGCAGCGACGACTGGAACCAGCCGCGATGCTGATCGGAGCCTTCGAGATAGAGGTTGGCGCGGACACCTTCGCCGTAGCGCGCCTCGATCACGAAGGCGTGCGTCGAGCCGCTGTCGAACCACACGTCGAGGATGTCGTTCTGCGGCGCGTAATCGACGAGTTTGTAATCCGGCCCGAGCAGGGCCTGATGATCGGCGGTAAACCACGCATCCGCGCCGCCCTCGCGGAAGGCCGCGACGATGCGCGCGTTGACCGCGAGGTCGTTGAGATACTCGCCGGTGGCGCGGTTGACGTAGAGCGCGATCGGCACGCCCCAGGCGCGCTGGCGGCTGATCACCCAATCGGGGCGGCCTTCGACCATCGACGTGATCCGCCGCTCGGCGCGCGCGGGCACCCAGCGCGTGCGCGCGATCGCATCGAGCGCGGTTTCGCGGAGGGTAGCGCCGTTATCGCCAATCTCCCTCTCCCCTTCAGGGGAGAGGGTCGGGGAGAGGGGCATGTCATTGAGCGCGCCGCTTGTGGCCTGCCCCTCTCCCAACCCTCTCCCCTGAAGGGGAGAGGGCTTTTCACCAGCACTCCGATCCATCGGAATGAACCATTGAGGCGTCGCACGAAAGATCAGCTTGGCCTTGGAGCGCCACGAATGCGGATAGCTGTGCGCGAAATCGTCCGACGCGGCGAGCAGCGCGCCAGCAGCGCGCAGGTCTGAACAGATCGGCCCATCGCTCGCGACGAACTTCTTGTTGATGACACTGCCCTGACCGCCGAGCCACGCCCAATCGGGCCGGTACATCCCCGCACCATCGACCGCGAACACCGGATCGATGCCGTATTGCTTGCACAGCAGGAAATCGTCCTCGCCGTGATCGGGCGCCATGTGGACGAGGCCCGTGCCGGCATCGGTGGTGACGAAATCGCCCGGCAGGAACGGGCGCGGCTTGGCGAAAAACCCGCCGAGATGGTGCATCGGGTGACGGGCGACGGCTCCGGCGAGTTGCGAGCCTTTGAAACGCGCGCGCTCATGAACCGTGAATCCAGTTCGCTCATCGAACTGCTCCAGCAAGGGAGCCGCAATCAAGACCATTTTGGCTTCTTTGATCAGGCCCATGCCGGCCCCGTTTGGACCAATGCTCTGAACCTCACCATCATACGTCTGACCTAAAACGTACTCGATCTCCGGCCCATAGCTCAGCGCCTGGTTCACCGGGATCGTCCACGGCGTCGTCGTCCAGATCACCGCGTGTGCGCCGACCAACTCCGGTGCGTTCGGCGCATCGACGATCTCGAACGCCACGTCGATCTGCGTCGAAACGACGTCCTCATATTCGACCTCGGCCTCGGCCAAAGCGGTCTTTTCGACCGGGCTCCACATCACCGGCTTGGCGCCGCGATAGAGCTGGCCGGTCTCGGCGAACTTGAGCAACTCGCCGACGATCGTCGCCTCGGCGTCGTATTTCATCGTGAGATAAGGATCGTCCCAATCGCCCATCACGCCCAGCCGCTCGAACTGATTGCGCTGCACCGCGACCCATTTCTCGGCATAGGCGCGGCATTCGGCGCGGAACTGCGCGACGGGCACATCGTCCTTGTTGAGCTTCCTGGCGCGGTACGCTTCCTCGACCTTCCATTCGATCGGCAGGCCGTGGCAATCCCAGCCGGGCACGTAAGGCGCGTCCTTGCCCATCAGCGACTGGCTGCGGACGATGATGTCCTTCAGCACCTTGTTCATCGCATGGCCCATATGGATGTCGCCATTGGCGTAGGGCGGGCCGTCGTGGAGGATCCAGCGTTCGCGCCCGGCGCGCTGTTCTCGCAGGCGGTGGTAGAGGCCCAGCTTCTGCCAGCGCTCCAGGATAGCCGGTTCCTTGGCGGCGAGGCCGGCCTTCATCGGAAAGTCGGTCTTCGGCAGGAAGACGGTGTCGCGGTAATCGCGCTTGGTGTCGGGTGCGTCGCTCATGGAACTGCGCGCCTTAGCCGAGAGGCGCGCCAAGGGGAACAGGGCAGATCGACGCGCCACGCCTTCCATTCACGCGCCTCCCCGGCGAAGGGGAGATGGGTATATTATGAGGCGGCGAGACTATCCCGCGCTTGCTCGCAATCCTCCGCCATCTGCGCCGTCAATGCCTCAA
This sequence comes from Sphingomonas koreensis, assembly GCA_006438735.1. GTDB lineage: Bacteria > Pseudomonadota > Alphaproteobacteria > Sphingomonadales > Sphingomonadaceae > Sphingomonas > Sphingomonas koreensis_A. The sequence goes on from RCZF01000004.1 coordinate 148,078, forward strand.
GGCTGTCGAACTTTGCCTCGGGACGCAGAAACTCGATCAGCTCGACCTCGATCGTCTGGCCGTAAAGGTCTTCGGCAAAATCGAAGAAATACGGTTCGAGCAATTCCTGGGGCGGATCGAAGCTGGGTCGAATCCCCAGGTTCGCCGCGCCATCCAGCACGCGCCCGTCGGGCAGCCGCCCGCGCACCGCATAGATACCATAGCGCGGCCGAAGATAGCTGCCGAGCGACAGGTTGGCGGTGGGATAGCCGATCGTGCGCCCCAGCTTGTCGCCATGCTCGACCACGCCGCGGATCGTGAACGGCCGTGTCAGCAGCGCAGCCGCATCGCGCGGATCACCGGCCTGCAGCAATTCGCGAATGCGGCTCGACGAAACCGGCGCGCCGCCATCCGCGACCGGCCCAACCGTTTCGACCGAAAAGCCGTGCGCCGCGCCCAAATCGGCCAGCACGCGCACGTTGCCGCCGCGCGCCTTGCCGAACGTGAAATCCTCGCCCGTCACCACGCCGCCGGCGCCGATCAGGCCGATCAGCCGCTTGGTCACGAATTGCTCGGCGGTCAGCCCGGCCAGCGCGGCGTCGAAATGGAACACCAGCATCGCATCCGCCCCGGCCCCGGCGAACAGAGCCTCGCGCTGATCGAGCGTGGTCAGCCGGAACGGCGGCAGATCGGGCTTGAAGAAGCGTACCGGATGCGGATCGAAGGTCGCGACCAGCACGGGCCGCGCTTCGGCGCGCGCACGCGCCACCGCGCGCCCGACGACCGCCTGGTGCCCGGCGTGAAACCCATCGAAATTGCCCAGCGCGACGATCCCGCCCCGCAAGCCGGGCGGCACCGCCGAGCCGCCGTCGAGCCGCTCCATGCCGCGGCCTATAGCAGCCAGCGAAGCCGACGCCAGTGCAGCGGCACTAACACGCGGCGACGGCGTTGTGCGGCGATGGACCTCACCGAGCATCACGACCTGCGGAGCGGCGATCCTCATTGGGACGACCGCGCGGCGCCGCCGCCGGCCGATCCGCTCCCTTCCGCCAAGGTCGATGTCGCGATCGTCGGCTGCGGCATCATGGGCGCGATGCTGGCCGAGCGACTGGCGCGCGACGGCAAGCGCGTGGCGCTGCTCGATCGCCGGCCACCCGCGCACGGCAGCACCGCCGCCTCGACTGCGTTGGTGATGTGGGAAATGGACGTCCCGCTGACGCAGCTCGCCGAAACCATCGGCATCGAGGAGGCGACGCGGCGCTGGCGGCGGGTGCATGAAGCAGTCGTGCGGCTGAAAGCGCGGATCGACGCCGACGGACTTGAGTGCGATGCCGAGCTGCGGCCGATCCTCTACCTCGACGGCCCGGTGTTGCCCGGCGAGGCACTGGTGCGCGAGGGCGCGGCACGGCGCGCCGGCGGCCTGCCGAGCGACTGGCTGGACGCCGAGGCGATCACCGCGCGTTTCGGCATCGCGCCGCGCGCGGCATTGGTGTCGGGCGACAGCTTCGCGGTCGATCCGGTCAAGCTGACGCTGGCGCTGCTCGATCGCGCGCGCGCAAACGGCGCGACGATCAGCTATCCGGTCGACGTGACCGGGATCGAAAGCCACGCCGAGGGGATCGCGCTGATCAGCGACGCCGGGACGGTGATCGCCGACCGTGCGATTCTCGCACCGGGCTATGAACGCGCGCGGCTGTTCCTGCCGGCCGCCTTTTCGATCCTGTCGAGCTATGCGATCGCCACCGCGCCGGGCACGGCGCCGCTGTGGCGCGAGAAGGCGATGATCTGGGAAGCCGCCGATCCCTATCTGTACACGCGCACCGATGCGGACGGCCGCGTCATCGCCGGCGGCGAGGACGAAGAGTTCAGCGATTCGGATCGGCGCGACGCGCTGTTGGAGGCGAAGAGCGGCACGATCGCGGCCAAGCTAGGCGCGCTGATCGGCGCGGACGTAGACGTGGATCGGCGCTGGGCGGCGACCTTCGGCGCGTCGCCCGACGGCCTTCCCGCGATCGGCCGCGCACGCAATCACGATCGGCTGTGGCTGGCGAGCGGCTTCGGCGGCAACGGCGTCAGCTTCGCCGAGCTGGCGGCCGAGCTGATCGCGGCGGAATTTGCCGGCCCGCCCGATCCGATGGCGGCGGCGTTCGATCCCTATCGATTCGCGGACTGACCACGCCTTCGCCGGCGAGGATTCAAAAAGGCTTAGCCCTGCTCCAGCGCCACGAAACTATAAGCTGGGAGATCCTCTACAGCCGCATGATCCTCGCGCGTCACTTCTCGCCAACCGGCGAACGCCGGCACCACGGCATCCCCCTCGGCCGCAACATGCACTTCAGTCAGCTCGATCCGCTCGGCGCGGTCGAGGAACAGCGCGAACACTTCCGCGCCGCCGATCACCATCGCGTCGCCGCCGGCGAGCCGCAGCGCCTCGCCCGGCGTATGCGCGACTTCCGCACCCTCGGCGCGCCAGCCGTCGTCGCGCGTCAGCACGATATGGCGACGGCCGGGCAGCGGCGCGGGAAAGCTTTCGAAGGTCTTGCGCCCCATGATCATCGGCTTGCCCATCGTCAGCGCCTTGAAGCGCTTGAGATCGGCGGGGAGCCGCCACGGCAGCGCGCCGTCGCGGCCGATGACGCCGTTATCGGCGCGCGCGAGAATCAGCGTGATCGGCATGACCGCGCTTATGCGTCGATCGGCGCGCGCGCGCCAGTCAACCGCGGGCAGCCACCGATCCCGCGCTCAGACACGCAACCCAGGCACGCGCATGCTCGATCGGCAACCGCGCCGCTAGGTTGAGCAACGCCGCCGCCAACGCCGCGACGATGATCGTCTTTCGCGCTTCTCTCACGCCCGTTCTCCCGCGTTCCATCCCTGTGACTACACGTGTAGTCATTGAGGCTGAACGTCGGGTGAACTGGGCGTCAGCCGGGGGCGTGGTCCTTGACCCACTGTTTGGGGTCCTTGTCGACCGGCTTCACGCCATTCAGATGCTGCGCCTCGAACACCGCAAAGCGCACGCCGAGATCGTGACGCTCTTGAAGCGAGGCGTGCTCGCGGAAATCGGTCAGCCCCTGGCGCTCTTCCTCGGCCATGTGATCGCTGTTGGCCTTGTTGCACTCGCCCAGCGCCTCGAACCAGGCGTCGCTGCCGACGTCGTGCTTGTCGACTTGTTCGCCGGTGTCGCGGATATCGTTGTGATCCTCGATCGCGTCCTCGGTCTCCTCGGCGGCCGAATCGGCGTCGTTGCCGCCCTCGCCGATCTTCATCAGCCGCGGGTAGAAATAGCGTTCCTCCGCTTCGGCATGCGCGTCGAGCAGATGCCGCAGCCGCGTCCACAGCGCCGACAGCGCGTCGGTGTCGCTGCGATCGACCTGTTCGATCAACGCGAACAGCTGGCGCTGCTGCGCATGTTCGTCGAGGATAAGTTGGGTGATGTCCATGATGCCCCCTTAAGGTCGTTTCGATTGCGGCGTGAACGGTCCGCGCGGGCGGGCGGTTCCGCCCCGCGTCAGACGGCGACGGGCGCCTTGATGTGGACTTGCGCAACGTAATCGTGGAGCACGAAATCCTCATACTCATAGCCGTCGATCGCATCGGGCTGGCGCACGATCTCGAGCCGCGGCAGCGGCCCCGGCGTGCGCGAAAGCTGCTCGCGCGCTTGCTCGACATGATTGAGGTAGAGGTGGCAATCGCCGCCGGTCCAGATGAAGTCGCCCACCGCAAGCCCGCATTGCTGCGCGAGCATGTGCGTCAGCAGCGCATAGCTGGCGATGTTGAACGGCACGCCCAGGAAGATGTCGGCCGATCGCTGATAGAGTTGCAGTGACAATTTGCCGCCCGCGACATGCGTCTGGAACAGGCAGTGGCACGGGCTCAGCGCCATGGCGTGGAGCTCGCCGGGGTTCCAGGCGGTGACGATCTGTCGGCGTGAGGCTGGCTGGGTGCGGATCTGCGCGATCAGTTCGGCGATCTGGTCGATATGACCGCCGTCCGCCGTCTCCCAATCGCGCCATTGTTTGCCGTAGACCGGGCCGAGCTCGCCTTTCTCATCGGCCCATTCGTTCCAGATGCTGACCTTGCGGTCCTGCAGCCAGCGGACGTTGGTGTCGCCGCGCAGGAACCACAGCAATTCGACGATGATCGATCGCAGGTGGAGCTTCTTGGTCGTCAACACCGGAAAGCCCGCCGCGAGATCGAAGCGCAGTTGCGCGCCGAACACCGATTTGGTGCCGACGCCGGTGCGATCGGCCTGCTCGACGCCGTGGTCGAGGATTCGCTGCATCAGATCGAGATAAGCGCGCATCGCCGATCAGGTAGCGCGCCGCGGGCCGCGCGCCAAGCACGGGCTTTGCCGTCCGTTTCGGTGCGGCATTCGCTTCTGCCCGCGCGCATCCGCGTGCCAGCCTCGGCGAATGGGGCTTCAACAGGACAAAACGGCCGGAATCTGTCGCATCGGCGATCTCGGCGCGGCGCTCGCGTTATTCACGCCGATCGCGCGCGAGCCGATTGAGGTGGCTGCTTTCGCCTATCTTGATCCGGAATGGCGGCTTCTCGGCATGCGCCACACGCGCTCGGCGTCTCGCTCGCGCGTCGATATTTCGCTGCGCGCGATCGCCACCGACGCGTTGGTGCTCGATTGCGCCGGCGTGGTGATGGCGCACAACCATCCTGGCGCCGATCCGGCGCCGAGCGAGGCCGATCGCGCGATCACTCGACAGCTCGCGCGCACGCTCGATTCGCTCGGCGTCCGGCTGCTCGATCATCTGGTGCTCGCCGGCGACGCCGTGACGAGCTTTCGCACGCTTGGTTTATTGTGACGGCCGCGCCAGCCGGCACGGCTTGATCGCTTCGGGCTCCGGCCGCGGACCCACCGCCTTGAACGTTGCCAGATAGCCCCCCGCCGAGGGCATGTCGGTCGTCCCGACCAACTGATAGCCGACCGCGGCGAATTCGCATTTGAGCAGCGCCGGCGGCGTCCCGTGATATTGCGTCGGCCGATCGGCATCGACCACGATCACTTCGCCGTCCGCGGCAAGCGAGGGGCGGATGTTCCACAGGAACTCATAAGGCTGCGCGATCTCGTGATACATATGGACCATCACGATCCGGTCGAAGCTGTTATCGGGCAGTTTGGGATTGGCCGGCTCGCCCAGCCGCACGCTGACATTGTCGAGCCGCTCGCGCGCGACGCGATCGGCCAGCGCGTCGCGGACCTGCGGCACGATGTCCTCGCCCAGCACGCGCCCCTTGGCGCCCACCCGCGCGGCCAGCCGCACGGTATAATAGCCCTCGCCCGCGCCGATGTCGGCGACGGTCATGCCCGGCTTGATCCCTGCCTTGTCCATCACTTCGGTCGCTTCGTTGACGCGGTCGCGCGCTTCTTCGGTCGACCAGCGCGGCGAAACGATCTTGGCCACCGGGCGATCGGGGGTGGGGAACGGGCCCGGCCCCTTGTCGTGATGCTTGATCAACGGCTTGGAGCCGTCGCACGCGACGAGCATGAGCGTCAGGGCGAGGGCCGCCCGGCGCTTCACTCGACGTCCTCCACATCCATCGCTTCGCCGGTCACGCGCTGCGACAGGGCGGCGGCCATGAACGGATCGAGATCGCCGTCGAGCACGTCGGACGGACTGGTCGAGGTGACGCCGGTGCGCAGATCCTTGACCATCTGATAGGGTTGCAAAACGTAACTGCGGATCTGGTGGCCCCAGCCGATATCGGTCTTGGTCGCGTTCTCCGCGTTGGCCGCCGCCTCGCGCTCCTGCAGCTCGCGCTCGTAGAGCTTGGCGCGGAGCTGGCTATAGGCCTCGGCCTTATTCTTGTGCTGGCTGCGCTGGTTTTGGCACTGCACGACGATGCCGGTCGGCAGATGGGTGATGCGCACCGCCGAATCGGTCGTGTTGATGTGCTGCCCGCCGGCGCCGCTCGCGCGGTAGGTGTCGATGCGCAGCTCGCTTTCGTTGATCTCGATGTCGATATCGTCGTCGATCACCGGATAGACCCACACGCTGGCGAAGCTGGTGTGCCGCCGCGCCGCGCTGTCGTACGGGCTGATCCGCACCAGCCGGTGCACGCCGCTTTCGGTCTTGGCGTAGCCATAGGCGTTCTCGCCCTTCACCAGCAGCGTCGCCGATTTGATCCCGGCCTGCTCGCCCGAATGCTGATCGACCAGCTCGACCTTCATGCCGTGACGCTCGGCCCAGCGCGTGTACATGCGCTGAAGCATGCCCGCCCAGTCCTGGCTCTCGGTGCCGCCGGCGCCCGCATTGACCTCGACATAAGTGTCGTTGGCGTCGGCCTCGCCGGCGAGCAGCGCCTTGATCTTGTCGGCATCGGCGCGCGCTGCGAGACGGGCGAGATCGGCGACGCCCTCGGCCGCCATTGCATCGTCGCCCTCGGCTTCGGCCATTTCGATCAGTTCTGCGGTGTCGTTGAGTTCGCTCTCGATCGCGCGCGTCGCGGTGATCGCCTCGTCGAGCCGCTGGCGCTCGCGCATCACCGCCTGCGCCTGCTTGGGATCGTTCCACAGCGCCTGATCCTCGACCCGGGCGTTGAGCTCGTCGAGCCGGCGGAGCGCACGATCCCAGTCGAGGAACCGCCGCAGCAATGCGAGCGCCTCGTTGATCGTATCGACATGGGCCTGCGCTTCGGCGCGCATCGGGCAAACTCCAGAAAAAATCGGCGAACGACAGATGTAGTGCGGCGTGACGCCTAGTAAATACCGCCCTGCCTTTGCAAGAAATCGCTGTCACGCGGCGCCTCGGCCCGGGCGGTCGGCTGCGCGGTCGGCGCCGCTGTCGGTTGACTGCGAACGGTCCGGTGGATCGTATCGGTCTCCGGCTTGAACGCTTCCCAGATCACCGGCGACAGCGGATCGTCGCTCGGCCAGGCGCCATAGACTGGACGGCCGGTGCGGCGATCGATCCGCACCATGCGGATGCCCGGCGGCGCGCGGAACTGAACCTTGGGGATGTCGGCAAACGCCTTGACCGCGAACTGCTTGAAGATCGGCACGGCGATCGTCGCGCCCTGCGCATAGCCGCCCAGATTGCGCGGCGAATCGTAGCCGATGTAGAGCCCGCCGATCATCTGCGGAATGCCGCCGATGAACCACACGTTGGTCGGCCCATTGGTCGTGCCGGTCTTGCCGATCATCGGCCGGTTCATGTCACGCAAGCGAACCGCCGTGCCGCGTTTGACGACGCCCTCGGTGATGTGGACCATCTGATACGCCGTCAGCGGATCGATCACCTGCCGCGTGCGGATCACCGGGCGCGGCATCGGCTTGCCGTTCCAATCGGGCGCGTTGCAATTCTCGCACGGCCGCCAATTCTCCGGCCAGATCACCTTGCCGTGACGATCCTGGACGAAATCGATCAGCGACGGCGCATGCCAGCGGCCCTGGTTGGCGATCACCGAAAAGGCGTTGACCATCCGCTCGACGGTGGTGTCGCCGGCGCCGAGCGCGATCGACAAATATGGCGGATAATCGCCCACCCCCATCCGCTTGGCGAGATCGACGACGTGCGTCATGCCGGTTTGCGCGGCGGCGCGCACCGTCATCAGGTTGCGCGATTGCTCGATGCCCCAGCGCATCGTGTGCGGACCCGAGCCGTGGCCGCCTTCGAAATTGCTGAAGCATTTCTGGCCGAGCGCGGCGCCCTGATAGACACAGAACGGCGCATCCATGATGATCGACGCCGGCGTCATGCCCTGCTGGAGCGCGGCGGAATAGACGATCGGCTTGATCGTCGATCCCGGCTGCCGCATCGCCTGGTTGGCGCGGTTGAACGCCTGCAACCGCGAATCGAATCCGCCCTGCATCGCCAGCACGCGGCCGGTCGCCGGCTCCTCGACGACCATGCCGCCGGAAATCTTCGGCACGCTGCGCAGCGCATAGCCGCCGCCCGACGGCGCCACCGCGAGGATGTCGCCGACCTCGATCGCGGAGAAGGCATTGCCGCCCTTGCTGCGGATCGGCATCGATGCCGCGCTGCGGGCCATCGTCCCGGTCTGGCCGTTATCGAAGCCGAGCGTCGCCTCGCCGCCGTCGATCGCGGTCACGATCCCCGCGCGCCAATCGTTATAGTCGAGCCCGATGTTGGTCGATAGCAGCGCGCCGCGCCAATCGCCGCCGTTGATCTCGACATGGCGCAGCGGCCCGCTCCAGCCACGCCCGGCATCGTAGCGGATCAGTCCGTCGCGCAGCGCCTGAGCAGCGTCGGCCTGCACCGCGGGATCGAGCGAGGTGCGCACCCACAAACCGCCCGCATAGACGCTGTAGGGATGGTTGCCGTCGGCGTTGGCCTCGCCGTATTTGGCGATCAGATCGCGCCGCACCGCCTCGATGAAATAACCGCCGACGCGGTCGAAGGTCGGCATCTGGCGATTGACCGTGCCGAGCGGCTCGGCGTTCGCCGCGCCGTACTGCGCCTGATCGATCCAGCCGTTCTTGAGCATCTCGCCGAGCACATAGCCGCGCCGATCGAGCGCCGCCTGGGTATCGCGATCGGGATCGTAATTGGCCGGCCCCTTGGGCAGGATCGCGAGATACGCCATCTGCGCGAGATCGAGATCCTTCAATTCCTTGTCGAAATAGGCGTGCGACGCTGCCTCGACGCCGTAAGCGTTGCGGCCGAGGAAAATCTGGTTGAGGTAAAGTTCGAGGATCTGCTGCTTGGTCAGCGCGTCCTCGATCTTATAGGCGAGGATCGCTTCCTTGATCTTGCGCGTCGGCGAATAAGCGTCGCCGATCAGCAGGTTCTTGGCGACCTGCTGCGTGATCGTCGATCCGCCCTTGGCGCGCTGGCCGCTGCCCATCTTCGAGATGTAATCGACCACCGCGCCGGCGGTGCCGGTCAGATCGACGCCGTGATGCTCGAAGAAGGTCTTGTCCTCGGCGGCCAAGAACGCGTGGACGAGCTGCGGCGGATATTCGTCGTAGCTCAGCTCGACGCGGCGTTCGCGGGCGTAGGAATGGATCGGCGCGCCATCGATGCCGCGCACATAGGTCGGCAGCGGCGGCTCATAAGCGCGCAGCTTGTCGACCGACGGCAGCCCGCGCGCGAAAAGCAGCCAGAACAGTACGATGCCGAGCAGGAACAAGCCGACGAGGACGACCAGCGCCTTGCCCCACCACCGGCTCCACAGACGCTTCACGCCGTCGCCCAGCCCGCTCACCTCGCGCCGCAAGCGCAGCCGCACATTACCAGAGTCAGATCCCGCCATCGCGGGCATGCTCTAGCAACTTTCGTGCGTGTTGCCAGCGCTGTTCCGCCTTCAGTTCGCCGCCACCTGGCTTCCCGTCAATTGTCGGGCGAAATGGATCTCCACCGCGCGCCGCACGCTTTCGGCAATGCGCTTGTCGCCATCGCGCGAGTTGAGGAAGGCGGCGTCGGACGGGTTGGAGATATAGCCGGTTTCGAACAGGATCGACGGCATGTCGGGCGCCTTCAGCACCATCAGCGACGCCATCCGGTGGAAATTGTCCTTTACCGGAATCAGCGGCTTGGCCTCGCGGCCGAGCAGCCGCGCGAAGTCGGACGAATCGTTCATCGTGCCGCGCTGCGTCAGGTCGATCAGCAGCGACGAGACGTCGTCCGAGGTCGAGTCGAGATCGACGCCGGCGATGATGTCGGCCTTGTTCTCGCGCGTCGCCAGCCGCGCCGCTTCCTTGTCCGAAGCCACTTCCGATAGCGTGTAGGCGGTGGCGCCGCTGGCGTCGCTCGAGCCGACGCTGTCGCAGTGGATCGAGATGAACAGATTGGCGTGGAGCCGGCGGGCGATTTCGAAGCGCTCGCGAAGCTGGAGATAGCGATCGTCGCTGCGCGTCAGCGCCACGCGCACCCGGCCCGATTTGATCAGGTCGTCGCGGATCGCCTGCGCGATCTTCAGCGTCAGGTCCTTTTCCTGCAAGCCGGTGTCGGGCGAAATCGCGCCGGGATCGTGCCCGCCATGTCCGGCGTCGATCACCACCAACGGGCGGCTGTCATCGCCATAGACGGGCGGCAGCACGATCCCCTTGCGCGCCGCCGGCACCGGCATCGACGCTTGATAGCCGCGGCTGCGATCGACGGATTCGCCCGAGCGATAGCTGGTGCGGCGGCCGTCGGCGACGCGCGCGAAGCTCGCTGCGTCGGTGGCATCGACCGCCAGCGTCAAGGTGCGGCCCTGTTTGCTGAAATGACCATCGATGACGATCGTCGGACGATCGAGATCGAATACGATGCGGACACCGTCGCCCTGCGCGCCCTGGCGAACCGCGGCCACCGGCCCCTCCGCATCGATCGTGCCACCCGGTCGCGCGCCGCTTACATCGACGGCGATCCGCTGCGGGGAGGCCAGCATGAAGCTCGACGCGCCGGCGACGCTTCGATCGAAGCGGATCACGATCTTGCCGTGATCGACGTCGATCCGATCGACCGTTGCCGCCCAGCCGGGGGTGCCGGCAAGCCAGCAGGCCAGCAAGGCGAGGAAAAACGACACGCGAGCGTAATGCCGCGCCGGCGGCGCGCCGGTCCAGCAAAAAGGCATGGGGCGGGGGTTCCCATCGTTTCGTGTAAATGCTGATCGGCGTGTTAAGGCTGATCGCCTCAAATCGCCGTAAATCGACGCGGTTAACGCGGCATTTGCCATGATCGGACGTCGTGCCGGTCACGAAACGATCGGGACAAACGGTTGCCGCGCCGCCACCGGGGTGCTAGGCACTCTGTCCATCGGCCAAGGATGGAAGTTCCGCCCGGCGCCGGCTCATCGGTCGCCCGATTCTTGGGCAGGCCTTTCAGGTTGAAACTCGCATGCGGCATTTCCCGTCACGTTCACCCCGCCCGGCCCCGGCCGGCGGCGGCGCGAACATCGACGGAGCCCCGGGCCACCGGCTCGGGCGTGCGCGACGAGCAGAGGCAATCACCCAAACCCGCGTCCCCGTCGCCGGCGAAAGTTTCGTCGGCCGGGCGACGCTCGTTCATCGCGCGCGGCCTGCGCCGCCTGGCCCCGGCTCGCGCGCCCGGAGATATATCAATGACCACGCGTATGCTGATCGACGCACGCCACCGGGAAGAAACCCGTGTGGCCGTCGTCAAAGGGACCCGAATCGAGGAGTTTGATTTCGAATCCGCCGAGCGCAAGCAGCTCAAAGGCAATATCTATCTCGCCAAGGTAACTCGCGTCGAACCCTCGCTTCAGGCGGCGTTCGTCGATTACGGCGGCAATCGCCACGGCTTTCTGGCGTTCAGCGAAATCCACCCCGATTATTATCAAATTCCGAAGGAAGACCGCGACGCGCTGTTGCGCGAAGAGGCCGAGCACGCCGCCGAGGAAGCCGCGCTTCGCGCCGAAAGCGACGACGAAGCCGACGCGCTGACTGCCGACGGCGAGCTGCTCGATCGCTTCGATGACGAGGCCGGCGGCCCAGAAGACGCTGCCGATCACGCGCATGACGACGAGGACGACCACGCCGCCGCCGAAAGCGGCGACGAGGATGCGCCGCGTCGCGGCCGTGGCAAGCGCCGCGGCAGCAAGACCGATGCCGCCGCGGACGAACTGCGCGAGCGCCGCATGAATCTGCGTCGCCGTTACAAGATCCAGGACGTGATCCGGCGCCGCCAGGTGCTGCTCGTCCAGGTCGTCAAGGAAGAGCGCGGCAACAAGGGCGCGGCGCTGACCACCTATCTGTCGCTCGCTGGCCGCTATTGCGTGCTGATGCCCAACACGTCGCATGGCGGCGGGATCAGCCGGAAAATCTCCAACGCTGGCGATCGCAAGCGGCTCAAGTCGATCATGGCCGATCTCAAGCTGCCCTCGACGATGGGCTGCATCGTGCGCACCGCCGGGCTCAGCCGCACCAAGGTCGAGATCAAGCGCGACTTCGATTATCTTGCGCGGCTTTGGGACGAAATTCGCGAAAATACGCTCAAATCGTCGGCGCCGGCGCTCGTCTATGGCGACAGCGACCTGATCAAGCGCGCGATCCGCGACATCTACAATCGCGAAATCGATGAGGTGATCGTCGAGGGCGAGGACGGCTATCGCCACGCCAAGGATTTCATGAAGCTGCTGATGCCGAGCCATGCGCGGCGCGTGCAGCATTATTCCGATGCGGTGCCGCTGTTCCAGCGCCATCACGTCGAAGATCAATTGGGCGCGATGTATCACCCGGTCGTGCAGCTCAAATCGGGCGGCTATCTGGTGATCAACCCGACCGAGGCGTTGGTGTCGATCGACATCAACTCGGGCCGCTCCACCCGCGAGCATAATATCGAGCAGACCGCGACCGCGACCAACCTCGAGGCGGCTGCCGAAATCGCCCGCCAGCTCCGCCTGCGCGACATGGCCGGGCTCGTCGTCATCGATTTCATCGACATGGATCATTCGTCGAATGTCCGCAAAGTCGAAAAGGCGATGAAGGAAGCGCTCAAGAACGATCGCGCGCGCATCCAGGTCGGCCGCATCTCGTCGTTCGGGCTGATGGAAATGAGCCGTCAGCGACTGCGAACCGGCGTGCTCGAAGCGTCTACCCGCCAGTGCCCGCATTGCGAAGGCACCGGGCTGGTTCGCACCGCTTCGTCCGCCGGCCTGTCGGCGCTGCGGCTGATCGAGGACGAGGCCGCACGCGGCCGCGGCTCGATGCTGACGCTGCGTGCCAGCCAGGAAGCCGCGTTCTACGTGCTCAACAAGAAGCGTGGCGAGTTGGCCGAGATCGAGGATCGCTACGGCGTGATGATCGACGTCGAGGCCGACGGCGAGCAGGAAGGCGCGCGCATGTCGGTCGAGGCGTCGGGCCCGCCGCCGTCGCACGCCCCACGTTTCGAACCCGCGCATATCGAAGAAGAAGACGACGCCGATCTGCCCGATGAGATCGAGGACGAAATCGACCTCGAAGAGGAAGACGAAGAGACCGAAGCGCAACCGCAGCGGCGCAGCGAGCGACCGAGCACGGCCGAAGGCGAAGAGCGTCGTCCGCGTCGTCGTCGCCGGCGCGGTCGTCGCGGCCGCGGCCGGATCGAAGGCGAGGAAGGCGGCGAGGCTGCCGACCAGCAGGCCGACGACGACGCCGGCGAGGCTGAAAGCGGCGACGAGCTGCCGGCCGAGGGCGAGACCGCGGAGCGCGAGGGCGGAGACAGCCGTCGCCGCCGCAGCCGCCGTGGCCGTCGTGGTGGTCGTCGCAACGGATCGGGCGGCGAAGCCCCAGCCGAGGGCGACGCGGATAGCGGCGACACCGCCGCTGCCGAGGTCGCGACGGCCGAAGCGCCCGCGGAAGCAACCGACGACGACGCCGCGCCCAAGCGGGGCCGCCGTCGTCCCCGCGCGCGCACCGATGAGGCCACGGAAACGCCCGTCGCCGCATCCACGCCGGTCGTCGATGAGTCGGCGACCGCTGACGCGCCTGCGCCACGCCGTGGCCGCCGCAAGGCGACGACCGCCGAACCGGCGACGCCCGTTGCAGACGCAGCACCGCCGGCCGACGATGCGACCCCCGCCCCCCGCAAGCGCGCGCCGCGCAGGCCCAAGGCCGCGCCGGCCGAAGCGGTTGCAGACAGCGCCGCGCCCGTCGCTGCCGAAGAAGCGCCTGTGAAGCCGGCTCGCGCGCCGCGCCGCAAGGCCGGGGCGCCGGCCGTCGAAACGCCGGCTGTCGCTGCGGTGGCCTCGGCGCCCGAGCCCGCGCTCTCGCCGGTCGACGGCGCGGCGCCGGCTGACAGCGCGGCCGGCAACGATGACGCTGCCGGTGGCGATGACGGGCAGCCGCGTCGCGGCGGCTGGTGGCAGCGCACCTTCGGCGCCTGATCGTCGCCACGCATGATCGAGGGGACGCGCCCGGCCGGCGCGTCCCCTTTTTCATGGCCGTCATCCTCGGTTCATCGCCGCTACGCTACCGCGGGCGACGCCCAAGTTGAACGAGCGCGCGATCTGCCCGATAAGTCACCCATGAAGCGCATAGTGGCGAGCATCGCGGTCGTCGTCCTGGCGGTCGCCCAGCCGGCGGCGGCGCAGGAAATCCTGCGCGACGCCGAGACCGAGGCGCTGTTCGCGCAAATGTCCAAGCCGCTGATCGAGGTGTCCGGCCTGTCGCCGGATACCGTTAAGGTGGTGCTGATCCAGGACGACGAGATCAACGCCTTCACCGCCGGCGGCCAGACGATCTACGTCAATTCGGGGCTGATCGAGGCGGCCGACAACGCCAATCAGGTGCAAGGCGTGATCGCGCACGAGCTCGGCCATGTCGCCGACGGCCATGTCATCCTCGCCGATCGCGGCACCCGGCCCGCGCTCGGCATCCAGATCTTGAGCCTCGTGCTCGGCGCCGCGGCGATGGCGGCGGGATCGGGCGACGCCGGTGCCGGCATCATGGCCGCGGGCCAGACCGCCGCGCTCGGCACCTATCTTTCTTTCTCGCGCGATCAGGAATCCACCGCCGACGCGACCGGCGCGAAATTCCTCAACCAGGCCGGGATCAGCGGCAAGGGCATGCTCGAGTTCTTCAAGAAGCTCTACAACGAGCAATTCCGCTATGGTTACGGCGACGCCGATCCGTTCATGCAGAGCCATCCGCTCAGTCGCGATCGCATCGCCAATCTGACGCAGACGCTGCAGGAGGCTCCCGCCTGGAACAAGCCATCCGATCCCAAGATGGAGGAATCGTTCCTGCGGGTGAAGGCGAAGCTGAAGGGCTATGTCGATGATCCGCAGCGCACGCTTGTCGCCTATCCGATGACCGATCAAAGCATCTATGCGCATTACGCCCGCGCCTACGCCTTTCATAAGGGCGGCTATCCGGACAAGGCGCGGGCCGAGACCGCGGCGCTGGTCAAGGCCGAACCGCACGATCCCTATTTCCTCGAGCTGCAAGGGCAGGTCCTGCTCGAAGGCGGCGATCCCAAAGCCGCCATCGCGCCGCTGCGCGAAGCGACCCAGCTGACCAATTACCAGCCGCTGATCGCGACCACCTTCGGCCACGCGCTGATCGCGACCGACGACAAGACGCATTATCCCGAGGCGCTGGCGGTGCTCAAACAAGCCGTCGTGCGCGACGACGAAAATCCATTCGGCTGGTATCAGCTCGGCACCGTCTATGAGCGCACCGGCGACGAGCCCCGCGCCGCGCTCGCCACCGCCGAAAGCGCCTCGCTCGAAGGCGATGACGATCTCGCCGCGCTCAGCGCCAATCGCGCGATGGCGGGGATACCGCCCAACACGCCGGACTGGATTCGCGCGCAGGACATCGCCATGACCGCGCAGAACGCGATCGACGACAGGAAACACCACCGATGATCGAACGCATCGCCGGCAATCGCTTGGCGCTGGCCGGGTTGTTCGTGCTCGCCGCGCTGATCGGCGCCGGGCTGCTGTTCGCGACGCAGCGCGTCTTTCCCGGCGCCCCCGGCGGCGACCGCGCTCAGATCGAGGCGGTGGTGCACGATTATGTGCTCGCCCATCCCGAACTGATTCCGCAAGCGATGCAGAAGCTGCAGGACCAGCAGACCGGCGCGCTCGTCGCGCAGAACGAGGCCGCGATCACCACGCCGGTCGGCAGCGCCTGGGCGGGCAATCCGCACGGCGACGTCACGCTGGTCGAATATTATGATTACGATTGCGGCTATTGCCGCGCCAGCATGCCGATGCTTGCGCAATTGCTGAAGGACGATCCCCAGCTCCGCATCGTCTACCGCGAGTTCCCCGTGCTCACGCCGGAAAGCGCCGACGCCGCGCGCTGGAGCCTCGCCGCCGCCAAGGCGGGCAAGTTCGCCGCCTTCCATCAGGCGCTGTTCGATCGCGGCCCGGTCAGCGAGGCGACGATGGTCGCCGCCGCCACCGCCGCCGGCCTCAATCCCGCCAAGCTCCGCACCGCCGCCGCCGATCCGGCGATCGCCGGCGAAATCGATCAAAACCTCGGCATCGCCCGCGCGCTCGGCATGACCGGCACGCCGTCCTGGGTGATCGGCGATCGGATCATTTCCGGCGCGCTGCCGATCGATCGGATGAAACAGGCCATCGCCGACGCGCGGGCGGCGGCCTGACGCGCGATTGAACCTCGCCCGCGCGCTCCCTAAATCAGGGGCAATCCAACAGGGGGCTCAATGGACGCGATTCTCTCGATTGCCGGTCTCGGCAAGACCTACGAGTCCGGCCTCGTCGCGCTCGATCACGTCGATCTCGACATCGCCAAGGGCGAAATCTTCGCGCTGCTCGGGCCGAACGGCGCGGGCAAGACGACGCTGATCTCGATCATTTGCGGCATCGTCACGCCAACCGCCGGCGCCATCACCGTCGCCGGGCACGACGCGATCCGCGATTACCGCGCCGCACGGGGCATGATCGGCCTCGTCCCGCAGGAAATGGCGACCGACGCGTTCGTCTCGGTGCTCGCCACCGTCAAGTTCAGCCGCCGCTTGTTCGGCAAGAGCGCCAACGACCCCTATCTCGAGGAAGTGCTGCGCGACCTTTCGCTGTGGGACAAGCGCAAGAGCCAGATCCGCGAGCTTTCCGGCGGGATGAAGCGCCGCGTGCTGATCGCCAAGGCGCTGGCGCACGAACCCGACATCTTGTTCCTCGACGAGCCGACCGCGGGCGTCGATGTCGAACTCCGCCGCGACATGTGGAAGCTCGTCCACAAGCTTCGCGCCAAGGGCACGACGATCATCCTCACCACGCATTATATCGAGGAGGCCGAGGAAATGGCCGATCGTGTCGGCGTGATCTCCAAGGGGAAGATCATCGTCGTCGATGAAAAGAACGCGCTGATGAAGAAGCTCGGCAAACGCCAGATGCTGATCTCGTTGCAGGAGCCAATGACCAGCATTCCGCCCGAACTCGGCAACTGGGCGCTCGATATCGAGGATGAGGGCAGGAAGCTGCGCTACATATTCGATGCGCAAGCCGAGCATACCGGCATCCCCTCGCTGCTGCGCAAGCTCGGCGATCTCGGAATCGGCTTCAAGGATCTCGAAACCACCAAGAGCTCGCTCGAGGACATTTTCGTCGATCTGGTCCACGAACCGCAGGAGCACGCGGCATGAGCGCGCCTATCGCCAATTGGAACGGCATCTGGGCGATCTATCGCTTCGAGATGGCGCGTGCGCTTCGCACGCTGTGGCAATCGGTCGCCACCCCCGTCATCACCACCAGCCTTTATTTCGTCGTGTTCGGCGGCGCGATCGGCAGCCGGATGAGCCATGTCGGCGGCGTCAATTACGGCAGCTTCATCGTGCCTGGCCTGGTGATGCTCTCATTGCTCACGCAGAGCATTTCAAACGCCTCGATCGGCATCTACTTCCCCAAGTTCATCGGCACCGTTTACGAACTGCTCTCGGCGCCCGTATCGTCGATGGAAATGGTGATCGGCTTCGTCGGCGCCGCCGCTACCAAATCGGTCGTGCTCGGGCTGATCATCCTCGCCACCGCGACGTTGTTCGTGCCGTTGCAAGTCGCGCACCCGGTCGCGATGATCGCGTTCCTGCTGCTCACCGCGATCGCGTTTTCGCTGTTCGGCTTCATCCTCGGGATCTGGGCCAAGGGGTTCGAGCAATTGACGATCGTGCCCGCGCTGCTGATCACGCCGCTCACCTTCCTAGGCGGCGCCTTCTATTCGATCGACATGCTGCCGCAGCCGTGGCGCACCGTCAGCCTGTTCAACCCGGTGCTCTATCTGGTCAGCGGCTTCCGCTGGAGCTTCTTCGACAAGGGCGACGTCAGCGTCGGCGTCAGCCTCGCTGCGATCGCTGTGTTCCTGGTGCTGTGCCTCGGCGTGATCGCGTGGATCTTCAAGACCGGCTGGCGGCTGAAAAGCTAGCCTCTGCCCGCCCGGTCGACAACGGGCAGCCGGCCTGCCCGGATACGATTACAGCCAGCCGTGCTCGCGGGCGATGCGGCTGGCTTCGGTTCGGTTGGCGGCGCCGAGCTTGGCGGCAGCCTCCGACAGATAGTTCCGCACCGTGCCCGCCGACAAGTCGAGCGCGCTACCGATCTGCTTGTTCGACCGGCCTTCGTCGGCGAGGCGGAGCACGGCGCGTTCGCGGTCGCTGAGCGGGTCACTCGGCGCGAAGGCGGCGGTCGCGGCGAGGTCGTGATCGATCACGCGCCCGCCGCGCGCGACTTGACGCACGGCATCGGCCAGCCGCTCGGCCGGGCTGTCCTTGAGCAGATAGCCCGACACGCCGGCATCGAGCGCGCGGCGCAGGTAACCGCCCCGGCCGAAGGTGGTGACGATCAACACCCGCGTTGTCGCCCGCTCGCCGGCGAGGATCGCGGCGACTTCGATCCCGCTATGCCCCGGCATCTCGATGTCGGAGAGCAGCACGTCGGGCGCCAAGTCGCGCACCATACGCAGCGCCGCGTCGCCGTCCCCCGCCCGCCCGACCACCTCGATATCCGGCTCGAGCGCCAGCAGTGAAGCGATCGCGCCGAGCACCAGCGCCTGATCCTCTGCGACGACGATCCGGATCATGTCGCAGGCACCGGCACGGCGGCGGCAATTCGTGTGCCGCTGGTATCGGCGGCGATGGCGAGATAACCGCCGGCCGCCGCCAGCCGCGACCGCATGCCGGCGATCCCGGCGCCCTCCCGGAAATGGCCGCCCTGGCCATCGTCCGTCACCGTCACGCCGACGCGGCCGTGCTCGTCGGTCAGCGCGATGGTGCACTGCTTTGCATCGGCGTGGCGGATGACGTTGGTCACCGCCTCGCGCAGCGCCATCGCCAGAACCGCGCCGTGCGCGATCGAGACTTGGGCGGCATCGCCCGTCACAACGCATTCCACCCCGGCGGCGGCGAGCGCGGCGCGCGAGGCATCGATCTCGCGGGCGAGGCCCGCCGTCGTCATTCCGAGAACCGCGGCGCGCACGTCGGCGAGCCCGCTTCGTGCAGCCTCGGCGACGTCGCGCATCTCGCGCTCGGCGGCATCCGGATCACGCCGCGTCAGCTTGACCGCGAGATCGGCCTTTAGCGCGACGAGCGTCAGCGTGCGGCCGAGCAAATCGTGGAGGTCGCGGGCGATCCGCTCGCGCTCGGCCTCGCGGCTCAGCCGGCGGACTTCCTCTTGCGCCATCATCAGATCGGCATGTTTTTCGCCGAGCGCGTGTCCGGCCATGATGCTGTAGGCCGCGACCAGCGCGAAGACATCGACCATCGCGATGAAATACCAGATCAGTCCGGCGATGGCGGCGAACACGGTCGATGCGAGAACGAGGCCGACGATAAGAATCCGCCCCTCGCGCGCCGGACGCAGATCGGCGCCGATCGAGGCCGCGTAGATCGTGAACACCATCCAGTTACCGCCGGTGCTCGACAAGGCAAACCCCAGCAACAACACGGCGATCGCCGACGCAATCAGCGATCGTCCCTTGCGATGTGATGCCTCGATGTAGATGACGAGAAACACCACGACGCCGACCGCGGACAGCGTCAGTTGGCCGGCGCTCGGCGGGTTGCCCAGCCAGGTCGCGCCGTAGAGCGGCAGATAGACCAGCCAGATCCACGGCTGGTCGATCGCGATCAGCCGGCGGAACAGCGAGAGATTGGGATCGGTCGTCGTCATGCGCCGATGCTCCGCCGCGCGCGTCACCGCGTCAAGCGGGACTGCGCCGCCATCCCGCGATTGCGAACCACAATGCGGCGAGCGTGATGAGCGCCAATCCGCCGATATGCAGCGCCAGACCGCCCTGCGTCGGCACGCCGATCACCGCGAGCGCAAGCTGCGCGAGATGAAAGGGCGGCGTCACCCAGGCGAACAGTTGCAGCCAATGCGGCAGGATGGTGATCGGCATCCACAGGCCGCCGGCGATCGAAAGGCCGAGATAGAGCGCATTGGCGGCGGCGATGCTGCCCTTTGCGCCGAGCCGCATGCCGAGCGTGAAGCCGAGCAGCGCGAAAGGAATGACCGAGACGAGGTGGACCGCCGCCATCGCTGCCCATTGCCCCGGCGACAGCCGCACGCCGCCGATCACGCCGATGGTGTAGATCAGCATCAGCGCCAGCGCCGCCATCGCGCTCGCCGACACCAACTTGGCCATCACATAGGCGCCGGCGGGAAGCGGCGAGACGCGCTTCAGCTCGATCAAGCCGTTCTCACGTTCGACCGCAACGCCGGCGCCGAACCCGAACAGCGCCGGCCCGGTCGCAGCGAACACGCCGAACGTCGCCAGCGAATAGGTCGATCCGGCGGTGTCACCATGTGCGAGCGCGACCGCGAACAGCCCGTAGAACGCCGCCGGCGTGACGATCGTCGGCAGCGCGAATTGCGGCAGGCGCAGGCTCTTCTTGAGCTCGGCGATGCTCTCGCGCAGATAGATGCCCGATGCGGGTGCAATCGCGATGTCCATCATGCGGCCTCCTTGCGGGGTTGGGTGAGATTGGCGAGCGCTTCCTCCAGCGAGGCAGCGGCAACGGTGAGGTCCGCGACGGCATGATCAGCGGCGAGCAATGCGCGTGTCGCCGGCGCCGCGTCGCTCGCCAGCAGCGTGACCATCGCGCCGCTGCGCGACACCGTGCGAACACCGGGCAGCGCGCGAAGGGCGGCGTCGGGCAGCTGCGTGCGGCAGCGGATCGTCGCGCCGGCGACGCTGGCCTTGATCGCGTCGGGCGTATCGTCGGCGATGATCCGGCCGGCGTCGATCACGACGATGCGATCGGCGAGCGCGTCCGCCTCCTCGAGATAATGCGTCGTCAGCAGCACGGCCGCGCCGTTGTCCGCCTCGGCGCGCACCGTCTCCCACAACTGGCGGCGTGCGTCGTGATCGAGCCCGGTGGTCGGCTCGTCGAGCACCAGCAGATCGGGTTGGCCGCAGATCGCCAGCGCATATTGGAGCCGCCGCGCCTGCCCGCCCGACAGCGCGCCGGCGCGGCGCCGTTCGAGCCCTTGAAGCCCGGCCAGCGCGATCGTCTCCGATACCACGCGTGGGCGCCGGTAATAGCCCGATTGCAACGTCACCAGTTCGGTGACGGTCAGCACGTCGGGCAGCCCGGCGCTTTGCAGCATCACCCCCATCCGCGCCCGCGCCGCCGGCCGCAACGGATCGAGACCGAACAGGCGCGCCTGGCCGCTATCGGCGGCGAGCCGCCCGGTCAGGATGGCCACGCTGGTCGATTTGCCCGCGCCATTCGGGCCAAGCAGCGCCGTCACCTCGCCGGCGACGAGATCGAGCGAGATGCCGTCGAGCACGAGATTGCCGCCGAGCCGCTTCGATACCGCATCGAGGTGCGCCACCCGCGCCGGATCGTCCTTGGTCATCGCCATCTCCTTGATTTGCTCGAGGCATCATGCGGCGGCGCGGCGGCGGCGCACAGTGTCGGACGTCACCTCCGATCAGTGACAAATGTCACCTGCAACGCACGCCGTTGGGGGCAGACGCTCAAAGCATTGGCCGATACGGCCCGGATGATCTAGCGAGGCGCATGACCGATCTTCCGCTCACGCTGCGGCGCGACTTCGACGGCGCGGACCTTGCCGACAAGACCGGCGTTTCGGCGCTGCTCGCGACGGTCGATGCCGCGGAGCGCCCGCATCTGGCATTCCTCAGCGTCGGCGAAGTGCTGCTGGCGGGGGATCGTCTGGCGATCACCTTATGGTCGAAAGCGCAGTCGCTGGCGGCGTTGCGCGCGCGTGGCGCAGGAGCGCTGTTCGCGTCGGCGGACGGCGTAGTCCACGAGCTTGTTCTCGAAACCGACAGGATCGTCGACCGCGACGACGCGCCTTTCTCCATCGCTATCGCCCGGCTGGCCGGCGCCCGAGTGCACGCCGCGCCTTATGCGACCGTCGATACGCTGATCGGCTTCACGCTCAAGGATCGCGATGCGACGCTGGCGCGCTGGGCCGGACAGATCGCCGCGATGCGCGCGGCACTCGCCGGCTGAAGCCTATTCGGCTTTGGTCACCGCGTCGGCGTTCTTGCCGCGAAACAGCCGCATGATTTCGCGAAACAGCCGCATGATCCCGCTCGCCGCAGGCTTTTCGGGACGCGCTTGCTCGGCAGGCGCTTGCTCGGCAGGCGCGCTCGGCGCGGCGATCAGATCGGCGAAATTGGTGAAAAACCGTTCGGCGAGCGACTTGGCGGTCGCATCGATCAGCCGCGCGCCGAACTGTGCCATCTTGCCGCCGACCTGCGCCTGCACGGTGTAGCTCAGCAGCGTCGCCTCGCCTTCGCTGACCAGCGATACGCGCGCGCCGCCCTTGGCGAAGCCCGCAGCGCCGCCCTGCCCCTCGCCCGAAATGGTGTAGCCGGCCGGCGGATCGAGATCGGACAGCGTGACCCGGCCGGTGAAGCGCGCCACCATCGGGCCGATCTTGACCTTGGCGACCGCGGTCATTTCGGTCGCCGACAGCCGCTCGATCGATTCGCAGCCGGGGATGCTCGCCTTGAGCACGGCCGTATCGTTGAGCGCTTCCCACACCCGCTCGCGCTGCGCGCCGATCAGCCGCTCGCCCGCCATTTCCATCGATCCGCTCCCGTTTGTATGACCGTCATACGATCATTACGTCTTTACCGCGCGCGATGCAAGCGCCACACTTTGCCTTTGCGACAAAGCTGCTTATGTCGCCGGTCGCACGACCGGGCAGACGGGAGACGAAAACGCATGGCGACCGATACCAAAAGCCGGCTGGCGCCGCTTCGCTACGAATCCGCGCCGCTTCGTAACCAGATCATCGCGGCGATGCGCAGCGCGATCGAGACGGGCATCCTGCAGCCCGGCGCGCGCGTGATCGAGCGCGATATGTGCGAGCAGCTCAACGTCAGCCGCACGTCGCTGCGCGAGGCGTTGCGTGAGCTCCAGGCGCTCGGCGTGCTGTCGCCGACCGAGAACCGCGGGCTGATGGTCAACACGCTGACGCGCGAAGATGCATCCAACGCCTATCGCATCCGCGGCGTGCTCGAAGCGCTGGTTGCCGAGCAATTCATCGAACATGCCGATGAAGAGGAATTCGATCAGCTGACCATCTACGGCGAGACGCTGAAAAAGGCCTATGCCTCGGGCTCGGTCGAGCGGATGCTGCGCAGCAAGCGAGCGTTTTACGACTGCATGTGCTCGGGCGCGCAGAATGCGCTGGCGTTCGATCTCATCAACCGGCTCACGCTGCGCACCTCAAGCCTGCGCAGTAAGTCGCTGGCGCGCAGCGACCGCCAACAACAAAGCGTCAAGGAAATCGACGCGATCCTCGATGCGATTGCCCGGCGCGACGTCGCCGCCGCTCATGCCGCCGCCGCCGCCCACGTCGCCCACGCCGCCGAATCCGCGCTCGGCACGCTGGAGAGCGACGCCGCCTAAATTAAGTCCGCGTCAGCCGCCCCAGCGCGGAATGTCCGCATCGAAGCCGAACAGATCGAGCGCCCGGCCGACGGTGTGATCGACGATCGCATCGACCGAGTCCGGCCGCACGTAGAAGCCCGGCACCGGCGGCGCGACGATCGCGCCCATTTCGGTGACCGCCAGCATGCTTTTCAGATGCCCGGCATGGAGCGGCGATTCGCGCACCAGCAGCACGACGCGGCGACGCTCCTTGAGCGCGACGTCGGCAGCGCGCGGCAGCAGCGACGCCGTAACGCCGCTGGCGATTTCGGAGAGGCTGCGGATCGAGCAGGGCGCAACCAGCATGCCCATCGTCTTGAACGATCCGCTCGACACCGCCGCGCCGATGTCGTCGGGCGCATAGACGGTGTCGGCCAGCGCCTCGACCGCTGCGACCTTCCAATTGGTTTCGTGCGCCAGCGTGATCTTGGCGGCGCGGCTCATCACGAGATGCGTCTCCACGCCCATCGTGCGCAGCCGCTCGAGCGCGCGAATGCCGTAGATCACGCCCGACGCGCCCGAGATACCGACGATCAGCCGGGGGCGAGCCTCACTCATCGCCGCCCTCGCGCACCGGCGTTTCCGGTTTTACGCCGCCCTTGCGATGCGCATAGGTCGCCGCGCCGGTCTCGCGCCAGTCGCCCGCTACCGCAGCATCGGCATAGCGCGTCCAGCGATCGTCCCAATCGCCGAGGTGATAGCCGTGCCACGGCGGGCGCGGCGTCAGATGCGGCAATTGCAATTCCTCCCAGATATTCTTGGCCGCCGTCATATAGCGTTCCGCCGGCAACGCGAGCGGCGGCATATCGTG
The DNA here is from genome assembly GCA_006438735.1 of Sphingomonas koreensis. Classification (GTDB taxonomy): domain Bacteria; phylum Pseudomonadota; class Alphaproteobacteria; order Sphingomonadales; family Sphingomonadaceae; genus Sphingomonas; species Sphingomonas koreensis_A. The sequence goes on from RCZF01000004.1 coordinate 172,144, forward strand.
TTTGAGCGTGGCATCGATCAGCAGCGTGCCCTCGGTCGGCGCGCGGCCCGATTTGGGCCCGTGGCCGCTCGATCGATACGGCGTCATCAGCACGTCGTGGGTGAAATCAGATCGATAGGCGAGCGACCAGAAGATCGCATCGGCATTCTCCGGATCGATATCCTCCGACACCGCGATGACGAGCTTGCCGCATTGCGCCTGCAGCGTGGCGGCGCCCTGCATCCCGCGCCACACCTCGGCTTGCGGCGTGCCACGTTCGAACTGGACGAAGATCACCTTGCGCAAATTGGTCAGCGGTTCGTGCATCACCACACGCTTGACGCCGCGCACGCCGAGCGTCTTTTGAAGATGCTCGAGGAACAGCGGCTCATAAGCGACCTTCTTGAGCACCGACGATTCGCTCGGCGTCACCTGGCTGATGATCGAGACGAACACCGGCTTGGCCTTCATCGTGATCGCGGTGACCTGCATCGACATATTATAGTCTTCGAGCGCGATGTGGCCGTGGCTCTCACCGAACGGGCCTTCGGGCTCGAGCCGATCGGTGTCGATCAGCCCCTCGATGACGATTTCGGCGCGCGCCGGCACCAACAGGTCGATCGTCTTGCAGCGCACGACCTCGACCGCTTCGCGCATCAGCCCGCCCGCGACCGCCATTTCGTCTTCGTCGATCTTGAGCTTCTGCGGGCCGGTGAACAGCACCGCGGGCGCGCAGCCGAGCACGATCGCGCATGGCATCTTCTCGCCGCGGGCGCGGTATTTCTCCCAATGGAGATAGCCGCCGGCGCCCGACAGCCGGCTTGCCATGCGCACGCCGAGCCGGTCGTCGGCCTTCAGCGCGGCGCGGTAGGTGCCCATGTTCTGCACGCCGCTGTCGGGATCGCGCGTGACGCACAACGTGGCGGTGAGATAGGGCGCGGCATCGAATCCCGGCGTGGAAATCGGCACCGGCAGCCGCGACAATCCCTCGCCGCGGCGCTTCAGCGCGTCGCCGGTGATGACGACTTCGTGGCACGGCGCATCCTCGACCAGCACCGGCGGTATCGGCTCGCCGATCGCATCGATCCAGGCGCGGCCGATCTGTTCGACCGGCAGGCCCAGCCCGGTGGCATAGATTTCCGGCGACGCCGCGAGCCCGCCGACCAGCACCGGAATGTCGTAGGCGGTCCCCTCGCCGTCCGTCACGTCGGTGAACAGGAAGGCGCGGCGATCGGCTTCGTCGAGCCCGCCCTGGAATTGCCAGCGCGCCAGCGGATGAAGCTCGGTGTCCTTGTTGATCGGCCGGGCGATGCGCGTCAGCAGCCCCTTGGCCGCCAGCCGGGCGATATGTTCCTGCAGGTCGCGCGGGGCACCGACCGTCGTCTCAGCGTCAGCCATCGCAACTCCTCCTATTTCAGGATCAGAACGTCACCTTGCCCCGCCACGGCCCGGCGCGCGAGCACCTTTACCAGATTGGCGCGGTAGGCGGCGGTCGCGGCCGGATCGGCCAGCATCAATTGGGGATCGATCGTCAGCGGATCGAGCGCTTCGGGCCGGAAATCGGCATCAAGCGCGGCTTCGAAATCGCGCGGCCGGCTGACGCCCGCGCTATAGGCCCCGGTGACGGCGACGCGCACGCCAGCCTCCGTTCGGACGACGAACGTGGCGGCGACCGCATAGCGCGAGGCGAGATTGCGGAACTTGGCGTAGCCCGCCGACAGCGGCGCGGGAAAGTCGATCGCGACGACGATCTCGTCAGGCTCGCGCACGGTTTCATACAGGCCGATGAAATAATCGTCGGCGGCCAACCGCCGGCGATCGGTCACCACGGTCGCGCCGAAGCCGAGCACGGCGGCGGGATAGTCAGCCGCGGGATCGTTATTGGCGACCGAGCCCCCGATCGTGCCGCGGTGGCGGACGTGGCGATCGCCGATCGAGCCGGCCAGTCCGGCGAGCACCGGCAGCCGCTCGCGCACCAGCGGATGGCGCGCGACTTCGGCATGCGTCGTCGCCCCGCCGATCCGCACGCCGCCGTCGATCGGCTCGACGCCCTTGAGCGCGTCGATCGCGGTCAGATCGATCATGTCGCTCGGCGCTGCGAGCCGCGCCTTGAGCGTCGGCAGCAAGGTGTGGCCGCCCGACAGGAAACTGCCGTCCTCGCTTGCCTCAAACAACGCGCGCGCTTCGTCGATCGTCGTCGGCCGGTGGTAGGTGAAGGGATACATCGCTTAAGCCGCCGGCCGCATCTCGGCCGCCGCCGCGAGGATCGCCTTGACGATATTGTGATAGCCGGTGCAGCGGCACAGATTGCCCTCCATCTCCTCGCGCACCTGATGTTCGTCGAGCGGTGGACCGTCCCATGTGTCGATCAGCTCGACCGCGGCCATGATCTGGCCCGGCGTGCAGAAGCCGCATTGCAGCCCGTGATGCTCACGAAACGCCTGCTGCACGGGATGCAGCTCGCCGTCCTTCGCCAGCCCTTCGATCGTGGTGATTCGCCGCCCCGCGACCGAGGCGGCGAGCACGGTGCACGATTTCGCCGAGACGCCGTCGATATGGACGACGCAGCAGCCGCACTGCGTGGTGTCGCAGCCGACATGCGTGCCGGTGAGCCCCAGCGCCTCGCGGAGATAGTCGACAAGCAGCGTCGCATCGTCGATCTCGCGCGCCACCGCCTCGCCGTTCACCGTCATCGCCACGACACTCATCTACGCATGCTCCGCCTGCTGCGGCGCCGCGGCGCGCAGCCTTTGTATCTCGTTCCAGATTTTCACCGGCGTCGCCGGCATGTCGATTGCCGCCACGCCGAGCGGCGCGAGCGCATCCTCGACCGCGCTCATGATCACCGCCGGCGCCGGCGTCGTGCCGCCCTCGCCGCCCGCCTTGATGCCGAACGGATTGGTCGGCGACAGCACTTCGGCGATTTCGCAATTGAACGACGGCATATTGTCCGATCGCGGCATGCCGTAATCGGTGAACGAGCCGGACAGCGGCTGGCCGCTATCGGGATCGATCGTAATCGCTTCCCACAAGGCCTGGCCCACCCCTTGCGCGATGCCGCCGTGCGTTTGGCCGTGGACGATCATCGGGTTGATGCAGCGGCCGACATCATCGACCGTGGCATAGCGGACGATCTCCAGCCCGCCGGTTTCGGGATCGATCTCGATCTCACACAGGCACGCGCCGTTGGGGAAGACCGGCTGGTGCATTTCATTGTCGCGCCGCACGCGGAGGCCTTCCGGGGCCTGGTCGATCGCCAGCGCGGCGAGCTCGGCCCAACTCAACGTGCGGTTGGTGCCGGGCGCACCGAACACGCCGTCGTCGAAGCTGACCGCGTCGGCGTCGACGCCGAGCACCGGGGCCGCCAGCGTGCGCGCCTTGGCGACCAGATCCTGAGCCGCCAGCGCCATCACCGTGCTGGCGTGACGCATCGATCGCCCCGAATGCGTGCCGCCGCCAGCGCTGACCACATCGGTGTCGCCCAGCGTGATCGTCACGTCGTCGAAGCCGACGCCGAGCAGATCAGCCATCACCTGCGCAAAGCTCGTCTCATGGCCCTGGCCGGCCGGCTGCGTGCCGATCACCACTTCGATCCGGCCATCGGTTTCGACGATCACATCGGCGCGCTCGCGCGGCGTGCCGATCGAGGACTCGACGTAATTGGCGAACCCGACACCATACAGCATGCCGCGTGCGCGGGCGTCGGCCTGGCGCTGCGCCGCGCCGGGCCAATCGGCGTTGTCGAGCAGCCGATCCATGTTCCGCTCATAAGCGCCGCTGTCATACAGCGAGCCGACCGCGTTGAGATACGGCATCTGATCGGGCTGGACGAGGTTCTTGCGGCGCAGTTCGAGTCGGTCATAGCCAAGCTCGCGCGCGGCCTTGTCGATCAATCGCTCGATCGCGAAGGTCACTTCGGGGCGACCCGAGCTGCGATAGGCCTGGGTCGGCATGGTATTGGAAAAGGTCGCGCGCGAGCGCAGCGTGGCAACGGGGATGTCATAGGAGCCGGTGATCAGCCCCGATCCCTTGCTCAGCGGCGAGAGCGACACGCAACGCGCGCCGACGTTGCTGAGGTTCGAAGCGCGCATCGCCAGGAACTTGCCGTCGGCATCGAGCGCGAGCGAAACTTCGGAAACGAGATCGCGCCCCTGATAATCGGTGAGGAACGATTCGCTGCGCTCGGCGCGGAACTTGACCGGGCGGCCGAGCTTGCGCGACGCCCACATCACCAGCCCGAACTCGACGAACGCGCGGTTGCGCGTGCCGAAATTGCCGCCGACATCGATCGAGATGACGCGAACCCGCGCCGGATCGACGCCGATCACCTTGGCGAGCTCATGCTTTTGGCGCACCGCGCCGCCGCTGCCGGCGTGCAGCGTATAGCGTTCGGTGTCGGGATCGTACCAGCCGAGCGCGGCGCGCGGCTCGAGCGGCACGCCGGTGACGCGGCCGATTACCGCCGTCATGCTCACCACATCGTGCGCCGCGGCGAATGCGGCTTCGACCGCATCGGCGTCGCCGAAGCTGCTATCGACAAGGATATTGTCGGGCAGCGCGTCCCACAGGCGGGCCGCGCCGGGTTCGGCGGCAGCGCGCGTGTCGGCGACCCAATCGAGCGGCTGCCAATCGACCATCACTGCCTCGGCGGCGGTGTACGCAAGGTTGCGGCTCTCGGCGACGACCATCGCCACCGCTTCGCCGACATAACGCGCACGGTCGGTCGGCAGCAGATAATGCTCGCCGATATAGACCTCGCCGCCACCACGCCCGGTGAGCTTCACGTCGAAATCGGTCGACGGCACGGGATTGTGCGGAATCTCGCCGAGCCCGTCGGCCAGCGCGTCGGTGCCGGTGAAGACACCCAGCACACCGGGCATGTCCAACGCCGCCGAGCCATCGATCGCGCCGATCGCGGCGTGCGGATAGGGCGATCGCACCATCGCCGCCCACAATTGGCCGGGCATAGCGAAATCATCGGTAAACTGGCCGCGGCCGGTGATCAGCCGCTCGTCTTCCTTGCGACGCATCGGCTGACCCACCGAGCGCAGCGACTTGACGACATCGACGCCCCAATCGGTCTTCATCGCGCTCGCGCCTCGCGCACCCGGTCCCACCACGACAGATCGATATGGCGATCCGCATCGGTCATCGGCGCGCCGCCCGGGCCATATTTGGCGCGCAGATCGAGCACTTGCCTCGCCCCGTCGCGCAGGATCGCGCCATCGGGCGTCAGCCCAGATCGCGGCGAGAGCAGGCTCGCCATCACCGCCGCCATCGCCTGCGGCTGCACCGCAGGCATGCGCTGCGCCAGCAACGCCGCAGCAGCATCGCGATTGGCGGGATCGAGCACCCAATCGAGGCCGCGGGAATACGCACCGAGAAAGGCTTCGAGCGCCGCGCCGTGCTCAGCCGCCCAGTCGCGCCGCACAGCGATCACGCCGCCCTGATAAGCCGGATAGAAATCGCTGCTCTTGAGCAAAGTCGGGAAGCCGGTCGCGCGAGCGATGCTGGTGAACGGCTCGATCGCGATCGTGCCGGCCTGCGCGCCTTCCTTGACGCTGCGCCAGCGCTCCGGCGTCGCGCCCACCGAAGAGATTTCATAGTCGCCCTCGCCGAGGCCGTGCGCGGCCAGCATGTCATAGAGCACGAAGGCAAAGCCGGTCCCGACCGCATCGAGCGCCAGGCTCTTGCCGCGCAGATCATCGACGGTGGCGACGTCGGGCGAGACGACCAGGCTCAGCTCGATCTGCGTGGCGCCCATGACGGCGCGGAACTCGGACGCACCGTCGATCGCGGCGGCGCCCTGCCCGGAGTTATAGGCGACGACATTGTCGAACGCGGTGAAGGCGATGTCGAACGCGCCAGCGGCGAAATGCTCGAACTGATAGGTCGAACTCGGCGTCGTCTCGAACCGCAGCTCGATCCCGGCATCGGCGAAAAAGCCGTGCGCCTGCGCGGCGAATACCGGCAGATTGGGCGCGCCGGGGAAGGCGATGACCGATAGCGGCGTCACGCGGCGTCCTCCGCCAGGCTGCGCAGCATCGCCGCGACGTTATCGGGCCGCTCGAGCGGGGTGAGATGCGCCGCCCCTTCGATTACGGCCATCGTCGCGCCGGGAATCGCGTCGCGCAGCGCCTCCGCCATCGCGATCGGCGTCGCATAATCCTCCGAACCGACCAGGATACGGGTCGGCATCGCAAAATCGCGAAGCGCGGCGCGCCGATCGAAATGGCCGAGCATCCGGCAGGTCGCGGCGTAGCTCGCCAGATCGTTGGCGAGGAAAATCTCTACCGATCGCGCCTCGATCACGGGGTTGGCGGCGGCAAAGCCTTGCGAGAACCAGCGGCTCTTCTGAAAATCGACCAACGCCTCCAGCCCGCCGGACAGCGCCTTTTGCGCGCGCTCTTCCCATTTTTCGGGCGCCGATGGGCCGTACCATGCGGTGGTATCGACCAATCCCAGCGCGCGCGTGCGATCGGGATGGCGCGCGGCAAACGCGATCGCGACGCAGCCGCCCATCGACGCCCCGGCGATCACCGCATCGCGCCAGCCGACCGCATCGAGCAGATCGGCGAGATCGTCGGCGAATTGTGCGCCGGTGAAGGGCGCGCCGATGCGCGACGACGCGCCGTGGCCGCGGCAATCATAGAGCAGTACGTCGCCAAGATCGGACAGACGCTCGGCGACCCGCTCCCAGAAATGGCGGTCCATCGCCAGCGAATGGACCAACGCAAAACGTGCGCCGCCATTTCCTGGGATCAGGCGATAGGCAAGTTCCGCGCCGTCGCGCAGCGTGGCTTGGCTCACGGTCATTCGGCGGCCTCCGCAATGGTGGGTTGAGGATCGGCGGCGACGGCCGGCTCGGGCCTCGCTCGGCCGGGTAGGATTGCGCCCATGATCAGCATCGCCGCCACGCCGACGACGATCGGCTGGCGCAGCAACAGGCTGGCGATCAGCGGCAATTGCGCGAGCAGATCGTCTTCGAGGAACAAGGTGCCGAAGCCGAGCATCAGCGCAAAGCCGGTGATCGCCAGCTGGCGGTCGTTCCAATCGACCGCCGCGAGCATCTCGACGCCGTGGACGAAGACGATGCCAAACAGCACCGTCGCGGCGGCGGCAAGCACCGGCACCGGCAGCAGCACGAACAGATAATCGACCTTGGTGAGGAAGCCCATCAGCACTAGGATCGCGCCGGTCGCCAGCGACACATAGCGCGAGGCGACGCGCGTCGATCGCAGCATCGCGACATTGGCCGGATAGGGCAGGTTGCTGAACGCGCCGAACAGCGTGCCGATCGCCGATCCGAGCATCATCGCGAAAACGCCGTTCGACACCCGCCGCGTGGTAAGCGGCTCGCCCGCCCAGCCGCCGACCACGCCCATCAGCGTCATCGTCTGCAGATTGATCGCGATCAGTACGAAGAAGAACACGATGCTGTATTCGAGATTGACCGAGACGCCGAACGGGAAAAGCCGCGGCTCGATCAGCCACGGCGACCGCGCCACCGCGCCGAAATCGATCGGCGAAAACAGCTCGAATACCGCCGCGCCCGCCGCCAGCGCGACCAGCAGCGACAGCCGACGCAGCGCCTTGATGCCCGAGAGCATCAGCACCATCAGCACCACCGCGGTGACGAAGCCCGCGCCGAGATTGATCAGCGGAAAGGTCGGATCGGTTACCTTGCCGATCCAATGCGGGAAAGCGAGATCGGCGATCTGGAGCATCACCAGCATGACGATCACGCCGGCGATCGCCGGATCGCGCACCGCCGCGGCGAGGATCGAAACCGGCGCGCGGCCGCGGATCGGAATGCACAAAACACACCAGGCGAGCGACGCCACGCCGAGCGAGCCGAACGCGACGCCGAGCCCGCCGCCCGGCATATGGCCGAAGCTCAACAGCGCCACGAAAATACCGGCATAGGGCCCGGCGACGAGCGGCATCCGCCCGAACAGTCCGGCGATCAGCATCGTGGTGATGCCACAGCCGATGAAGGTCGCGCCGTAAAGATAAGCGACGGTTTCCGCCGGGAGATCGAACGAACGCCCCATGATGCCGGGAAAGACGAACACCCCGGTCATCACGAAAACGTTCTGGAAGCCCATCAGCACCGCGTCGCGCAGCGGCACCCGGCCGTTGACCGGCACGTCGAACGTCACGCTCATGCCCCGTGCGCTCATGCGGCGCAGCCCGGCCGTTTCGTCAAAGCCGGCGCGCCGAACGGCGGGAGGATCGAGCGACACCGCTTTCCCTGCAAACCCATGTCACTCCCCTGCATCAACCGATGATTGTTCTATCGTCTTACTGTATGACAAGAATTGTGCTGTCAATCACCAGCCCCACCGATTTGGCGCCGGTTTAGCGCGCGGCTGCCGCACCGCCGGCGTTCTGATCGAGAATGAAGCGGGTCAGCGCGGCATATTGCTGAGCTGACAGCGATCCCGGCGCGGACAGCGGCATCGTGCGGCTGATCGTCTTGTCGAGCACCGCGAACGGCTGCCCGGCGATCGCGGCGCTCTTCAGTGCCGGCCCCACCCCGCCTTCGAGATGCGCGCCGTGACAGGCGGCGCAATTGGCGCGGTATAAGGCCAGCGGCGACGCGGCGGGTGACGCGGCAAGCGCGGGCACGACCGCGGTGAGGACGGCAACCGCCGCCGCGGCGAGCATCGCGAGGCGCATGGCCAACGACAGGCGAACTCTGGGGGAGAACATCGTTACCATCTCACTGTTGTGCGCGGACGTAGCGCGCGACCAGCCGCACCTGCGCTTCGCTGATCGGTTGCGGCGACAGTTTGGGCATTCCCGGCGGCGGCGAGATGATGAATTGTACGGTCTGCTCGAGCGTGCGCTTGCCGGCCTCGCCGTGGAGATCGGGCCCGATCACGCCCTGCAAATGATCGCCGTGGCACGCCGCGCAATTGGCCTGGAACAACGCGCCGCCCTGGGCAATGTCGGGATCGGCGGTGGCCGGTGCCGCGGCCGGCCGTGCCGCTTGCTGCGGGGGCGCAACGCCGCGGACGTAACCGGCCAGCAGCGGAATATCGGCCGCCGCCCGCCCGCCGCCGAGGCTGTGGATATAGGCGAGCAGCGGCGGGAACGACGCGTCGGGCAGGATCGCCGCGCCGAACGCGGGCATCACCCGGCGCGGCGCGCGGACATAGGCCTTGACTGCCTCGTCGCTAAGCGAGAGCCCGGCCAACGCCGGGCCGGCATTGCCGCCCTGCCCGGCATAGCCATGGCATTGATAACAGCCAACGGCGGCAAAGATGCGCTTTCCCGCGGCAATCTCCGAGCGCGAGGCAGCCGCGTGCGGGGGCGTCGCATCGGCGCGCGCCGGGCCGCCGTGCGCGACCACCACCGACGCGCCGAACATTGCGGCGCTGGCGACGAACAGCAAGGGTTTGACGGTCATCATGCTACCTTGGCTGGGTGTGGACATCGAGCAGCGCGGGCTTGCCGCTGCGGACGACGGCGAGCGCGCGATCGAGCGCGGCGCCGAGCCTGGCGGGATCGTCGATCGGGCCTTCGCCCCACACCCCCATGCTTTTCGCCAACGCTGCGAAATCGACCGGCGGATCGGTGATGACGGTGCCGACATTCCATGTGTCGGCGCCGCGGTTGCGGCGTGCCGACATCCGCCGGATGTGCATGGTTTCCTGATGCCAGGCGCGATTGTTGTGCATGATCATCAGCAACGGGATGCTGTGGTGCGCCGCGGTCCATAGTCCGCCGGGGAGCATCATCACGTCGCCGTCGCCCAGCACCGCGACCGCGAGCCGCCCGGCGTCGCGATGCGCCAGCGCCGCGCCGAGCGCCGCCGGCAAGCCGTAGCCAAGCCCGTAGCCGCCCTCGCCGCCGATATATTGATGGTGCTCGGTAATGTCCCATAACCGCTGCGGCCAGCTGCTGAGGAATTTGGTTTCGGAAACCAGCCCCCAATCGCTTGCCTTGATGCGGTCCCACAGCTCCATCGACAGACGCGCCGTGCTGATCGGCGAGGCGTCCCAGCCGATCGCCGCTTGCTGCGCGTCGGCCGCGCGCATCTGCGCGAACGCGGCCGTCATATCGGCCTTGCGGGCGGCGATCGCGCCGCGCCGATCGGCGGTCAGCTTGCGCTCGATCGCCTCGATCAGCTGCGGCAGCGCGGTTTCCCCGTCGGCGTCAAGCGTCAGGTCGCAGGCGTAATAACGCTGCGAATCCTGCACATTGGCGTGGATGAAGCCATGGTTTGCGCTGATCCCGATGACCTTGGCGTCGTCCTTGGCGAGCCGGATCGCCTTGCGCTCGATCTTGTCGGGCACGGTGTTGACCAGCCCCCAGATGTCGGTCAGCTCGAGCCCGAGAATGACGTCGGCGCCGCGCACCAGTTCGCCCTGCCGGCTGGTGTGATTGAGATAGTGATTGGTCGGCATGTTCATCCGCCCCGACAGATCGATCACCGGGGCATTGAGCAGTTCGGCCAGACGAACCAGCAACGCGACGCCGGCGGGCGTGCGCGCGGCGCGATCGGCGGCGATCAGCGGCCGTTCGGCGGCGATCAGCATCGCCGCGGCCTGATCGATCGCCGCCGGGCTGCCTGCCGGCGGCGCAACGACGCCCAGCCGTGGCACCTTGACGGCGGGATCGGCGGGTCGCTCCTGCAATTCGCTGTCGATCACGATCAGCACCGGCTCATAGGGCGGCGTCAGCGCGAGCTGCATCGCGCGCATGCACGATTCGCCGAAATGCGTGAGGCTGATCGGCGTGTCGTCCCATTTGGTGTAGTCGCGCACGAACGCGGCGAGATCCTCGGCCGTGTGCATCCATTCCACGCCCGGGCGGCGCTTGGTCTCGTCGAGCGTATTGGCGGCGAGGATCAGCATCGGCACGCGGTCGCACCACGCGTTGTAGATCGCCATCGAGGCATGCTGGAGCCCGACCGTGCTGTGCACCGCGATCGCCATCGGCGTGCCGCTCGCCTTGGCATAGCCATGCGCCATCGCGGCGGAGACTTCCTCATGCACGCAGACGATCAGTTGCGGCGATTTATCGCCGGCATAATTGATGATCGATTCGTGCAGACCGCGAAACGACGAGCCGACCATCGCCGCGACATAGTTGATGTTCGCCGCGCGCAGCACGTCGATCATGTAATCCGAGCCGGGACGCTCGATGAAGGTTTCGCCGGCACCCATATCACTGCCGGCCATCGGCCCGGCTTCGGCTTGCGCAGCAGTCGCGCTCGGGCCCGCCGGGGGCGCTGCCTTGGCAGGCGCAGGCGAATTGCTCTGGCCGAACGCCGGCGCCGCGACGGCGGCCGCGCCGACCGCGAACGATCCCTTGAGGAACTTTCGGCGTGCCGCCTCGCGGGGTTCGTCCAACGCTCTTCTCCCGGTCTTCGTCGTCGCCGTGATGGCGTATTCGTTCTTGATCGGCGCCCGGCCCGCGCACCAGCGGAAATGCGCGAACCGGGCCCCGACGGTTCAGCCTAGAAGCTGAACCGGACACCCGCCGTCAAATAGCGGCCGATCCGATCATAGGCTGCATTGGTCGGATTCGACGTGCTGGTCGGCGGGATGACATCGATCGGCGGCGCCTTGTTGAACAGATTCTCCGCGGTGAGGAAAAGCTCGTTCTTCCCGCCCATCGCGTTGATGCGATAGGTCAGCGTGGCGTCGGTGTAGAAGACGGCGGGGACGTGATTGTCGTCGGTGAACACACCCTCGATCTTGTTCGGGTCCATCTTGACCGGCGAAATGTAGCGCTCGGAAACGAACAGCGACAGGTTATCGACCTCGTAATTGACTTGGATCTGCCCCTTCCACTTGGGCGCTGTCGCCGAATCGAGCACCTGCAGCGGAATGGCATTTGGCGCCTGGCTGAAGTTATCGAGCGCGCGATTGGCCAGCAGCCGCACGCTCAGCGGATTGCCGAACACCGGCAGGTGATAGGACAGCTCGAAATCGAGCCCCGACACTTCGAGCACGCTCAGATTGAGCGGCTGAAGGCTGACCCGGACAACGCCATCATTATAGGTGACCAGCGAGCAATAGGATTGCTGCCCGGCGGCACAGTAATCGATCACGTTCTGCGGCGTCAGCGTGCCGATCGCGCCCTTGAGCTTGATCTTGTAATAATCCGCCGAGAAATGGAGCCCCGGCGCAAAGCTTGGCGAGAGCACCACGCCATAAGTCTGCGTCAGCGCGCGCTCCGGCTTCAGATCGGCATTGCCCGAGGTGATGAAGATGGTCGGCGTGGTCGTGCCGTTGCCGCTGCTGGGATAGAGCAGATTCTGCGAGTTCTGCAGCGCGGTGTTGAAAATCTCGAGCAGGTTCGGTGCACGCACGTCGCGCGATACGGTGCCGCGGAAGCGAACGCCATCGACCGGCTCGTAATCCACGCCGCCCTTCCAGGTGACGACGTTGCCGGCCAGGCTATAATGCGTGTAGCGCACCGCGCCGTCTAGATTGAGCGACTGCGCGAACGGCAAATCCTTGAGCACCGGCACGCCGAGTTCGAGAAAGCCTTCCTCCACGCTCTGGCTGCCCGAAAATGGCAGCGGATCGAAGAAGCGATAGCCGCCGGCTTTGCCGTTGAGCGCCGCCGGACCACCGCGAAGGCCGGTGAAGTCGATCGTCGATTGCGACACCGCGTCCGACGTCTGGTTCGCCGATTCGTGGCGATATTCGAAGCCGGTGGCGAACGAGATCGGGCCCGCGCCGAGGCTGAAAGAATTGCCGAGATCGCCCGCCAGTTTCGCCGAGAACACATCCTGGTGAAGCAGCAGCTCTTTATAGGATTCACCGATCACGCCGTCGACCAGTGCCGGATCGACCGAATTGACGCCGAGATAGTTGATCGGCTGGCACCCTGGATCGAGCCCGGTGCCGCCCGGAACGAACGTGCCGGCGCTGTTGTAATATTGCGACCGGCAGACGATCTGGCCGGTCTGCGGATTGGTCACCGCATCGGCCGAGGCATAGATTTTGCGCAGATTGCCGATATCGGTTTCGGCGAGATATTGTTTGGTCTGGCCGGCGGAATAGCCGACTTCCCAATTCCAGTTGGCGCGACCGAACAGGTCCTTGCCCTTCAGCCCGATCGCCTCGCGCGTAACGCGCGAATTGGTTTCGATTCCGAATTCGGGGAAATCGGACAAATATCGGCCGAGCGTGAAGGATTTGACGTTGTTCGCATCCATCTGCGCGGCGATCGACGCCGGCAGATACGGGTTTTCGCGAAAGATCGTGAATTGATACGAAGCGCCGGTGTAGGGCTGCGAATTGTTCAGGAACAGCGTGTGCGAATAAGCGTAGCCGAACTCGGCATAGGCCGACACGGTGGGCGAAATATCGAAACTCGCATGGGCGAATTCGGACGTGCGCTTCTGATCGGGTGTGAAGCCAAAGTTCGGCGTGTGCCCGTCGCCGCCGCTCTGAAATCCAGCGCTCGAATCATAGCCGTAATCGAACGGCGCGGTGGCGCCGTTGGCGAGGAATTGGATGCCCTTGAGCGGGCCGGACGTAATTAACCCGCCATCGGAGCCATTCGACGTGCGTATATCGGGGACGACGATATTGGATGGGCCGTCCGAAACAACGTTGGGAATGAGGCCGTGCGGCTGGCTATACCAAGCGCGCGAATTGTGATCGCGGGACCCGAGGCCTTTGCGAACATAGGTTTCCGAGCTGGCGATGATGTGCAGGCGATCGCCGAGGAACGAGCCGCCCCAGGCGACCGAGATCTTGTCGCTGGGCAGATCGCCATAGGTCGATACGCCGTCATCGATCTCGCCCTTGAAGCCGACGAAATGCGTGTCGAGGACGAAATTGACCACGCCGGCGACCGCGTCCGACCCATAAGCCGCCGAGGCGCCGCCCGTGACGACATCGACGCGCGAAATCAGATTTTGCGGCAGCGTGTTGATGTCCACCGCGAAGTCAGTGTTGGTCGCCACCACGCGGCGGCCGTCGAGCAGCACGAGGTTGCGGTTGTCGCCCAGCCCGCGCAGGTTGAGCAGATTCTGCCCCACGGTGCCGGCGGTGGCGTTCGATCCCGGCGAATTGGTGCTGAGGCTGCCGCTGAAAACGGGCAATTTGGTTAGGCCGTCGGCGAGATTGGTCGGCGAGCTGCGCTGCAGGTCTTCCGATGTGGTCACCGTCACCGGGGTCGGCGCGCGGAAGCCGCTGTTGAGATTGCTGCCGGTGACGACAATGTCGGGCGCGGTGGTCGCCGCTTCCTGGGCGGCCGCCGCGGTTTCGTCCGGCGCGGCCTGAACGGGCGCCGCAGCGACGGCCGATCCGGGCGTCGCGTCGCCGGATTGGACTTGCGATTGGGCGACGGGCTGATCGGGATCGGCGGGCGCGGTCGCCGGGGCCGCCTGATCGCTTTGTCCGGCGGCGAACGCGGGGCTGCCGACCAGCGCTGCGATGAACATTGTGGTGAGGCTCGCGCTGCCGCGAAGCCTCCGTCGCGCGCCGTGCACTCGTCCCATTAGCCGTCCCCTCTCACTGTTTCTGGCTGACGATCGGCCACGGAGCTTGAGCTCTCTTGCGCCACAACGCCAGACCGACACATTGTATTACGATATGTCATTCGTCAACAGTGAAAGACCGCCGCATTTAAGCGCAACGAAAATGCTTTCGAATACAGCGATGTGGCGCAGGAAAAATCAGCGCGAGGGGCGACGGCAGCGAGGCGCAAGCGCGTCAGTCGCACGGAGCCGTTGCAAAAATTGGAGTCGCAATCGGCGAAACGGGCGGTTCGCCACCATCCTCGCGGCCGGGCACTACCACCGTCCCAGGCGTTCAGGCGCGATCCTCCGCGCCCTGAATGCAGGTCGGGCTAAGCCTTGAGGCAGGCCACCACGGTTGCGATCACGCTCAGCGTCTCCTGCGGATCGCGCACCCGCACGGTATCGAGCCCGAGCTGTTTCGCCGGATAATCGTTGCCGCCGGGAAAGATCGCGTCGCCGACGAACATCATCGCGTCGAGGGCGATGCCGCTTTCATCGCGAAGCTTCTTGAGGCCGTACGCCTTGTCTACGCCCTCTCGCGTAATGTCGATCGAGGTCGATCCGCCCATGTTGATCGCCAGCCCCGGCAGCCGCTTCTGCAGATCGGCCTGGATCACCTTGCGCTTGGCGAAATCGGGATCCCATTTTTCCTTGGCGTCGAGCGGCGCTTGCTGGCCCAGCGCGGAAAATGTGATCTGGCTACCGCGATCCTCGATCCGTTCGCCCCAACTCCGCTCGGGCACGAAGCCGGTCGCTTCCAGCGCGGCGTCGAACGCGGTGACGATCTTGTGCTTCTCGGCATCGTCGAACAATTCGGCGTAGACGGCCGACCATGCGCCATCCTTGAACGTGTAGAGCTTGGTGCCAGTGGTCGGCATCAACCACAGCCGCGATCGATCCGCGCGCTCGGGCAACCGGCTCGCGACTTGCTTGTCGAATTGCGGCCAGTCGCCACCCGAGATCACCGCGACATCGGCGACGCCGAGCAGATCGGCGAGCGCCTCGCCCATATCGGCCTCGATCGCCTGCTTGCTCGCGGCAAGCGTGCCGTCGAGATCGAACGCCACCAATTGCTTCATGCGTGTTCCTTCAGGATCATCGTGTCGATCGCGTGCGCCACGCCGTCTTGATCGTTGCTCGTCGTCACGGCGTCGGCCTTGGCCTTCACCGCATCGGTGGCGTTGCCGACCGCGATGGCGCGACCGGCGCGCTCGAACATCGCGATGTCGTTGGCCTGGTCGCCGATCGCGATCGTCTCGGCAAGCGAAACGCCCATCGCCTCCGCGAGCGCGCTGATGCCGTCGCCCTTGTTACCGAGCTGCGCGGTGACGTCGAGATAATAGGTTTGCGATTGCACGACAGTCGCGGCGTCCCCGAACCGCGCCGAGGCGCGCTCATGCAGCCCGGCGAGCAACGCCGCATCGTCGCTGACGAAGGTAATCTTGTCGGCGTGATCGAGCAACGCGGCGAAATCGTCGGTGACGATCGGATCCTGGTTCGAAGCGCGGCGCTCGTGCTCGACATGCGTGCCCTGATCGCTCGAGGCGTACCAGCGATCGTCGGCGAACACCCAGCGATCGACCGCCGCGTCGCCGACCAGATCGAACATGCCGCGCGCGACGCCTGCGTCGATCACATGATGCGCATCGACCGTCCCGTCGCGGCGGAACACGATGCCGCCGTTGAACGCGCCCATCGGCGCATCGAGCGACAGCGCGTCGGCGATCCACATCATCCCCGATCGCGGCCGCGCGCTGATGACGGTGAAGCCGATCCCGGCCGCCGTCAGCCGCGCGATGCCCGCCTTGTTGCCATCACTGAGTTGCTTGTTCGAATCGACCAGCGTGCCGTCCACGTCACAAACGACCAGCGTCATTGCGGGATCTCGACATGGCCGCCGAAGCCATAGCGCATCGCCGAGAGCAATTTGTCGCCGAAAGTATGCTCGACGCGGCTCCGGTAGCGCGCAAACAGCGCCGCCGACAGCACGTTGACCGGCACCGCTTCCTCCATCGCCGCCTCGATCGTCCAATGCCCCTCGCCCGAATCGGCGACGTTGCCGGAGAACTTCTCAAGCTTCTGATCGTGCGCCAGCGCCGACGCGGTGAGATCGAGCAGCCATGACGAGATAACGCTGCCGCGCCGCCACACCTCGGCAATGTCGGTGAGGTTGAGATCGAAGCGCTCGTCTTCGGGCAGCTTGTCGGACACCTTGCCCTTCAGGATGTCGAAGCCCTCGGCATAGGCTTGCATCAGGCCGTATTCGATGCCGTTGTGCACCATCTTGACGAAATGCCCCGCGCCCGCCGGACCAGCGTGGATATAGCCTTTTTCCGCCCGCGGATCCTCGCTGTTATCCTCACGCTCGGGCGTGCGCGGGATCGTGCCGAGCCCCGGCGCCAGCGCCTCGAAGATCGGATCGAGGTGGCGCACCGCTTCGTCAGGACCGCCGATCATCATGCAATAGCCGCGCTCGAGCCCCCAGACCCCGCCCGACGTGCCGACATCGATATAGCTCACGCCCTTTTCGGCCAGCGCCTTGGCGCGGCGGATGTCGTCCTTGTAGAAGGTATTGCCGCCATCGATGATGATGTCGCCATCGACGGCGTGATCGCTCAGCGTCTGCACCGTCTGCTCGGTCGGATCGCCGGCCGGCAGCATCACCCAGAATACCGCCGGCGTATCGAGCTTGTCGCGCATGTCCTTCAGCCCGTCGGCGCCGATCGCCCCGTCCTTTGCGACATCCTGAACGGCGTCCGCGCTGCGGTCATAGGCGACCACCTCATGCCCGGCCCGCATCAGCCGACGCGCGATATTGCCTCCCATGCGGCCGAGGCCGATGACGCCGATTTTCATGTGTTTCTCCGTGATGATACTGGCATTGCCGCGTCACGCCGGGCGGGCCGGCGCAACGCGTTATGGAATTTACGCCGTCGCGGGATGTTTCGGCCCGATCGCGCCGAGCAGATCGTCGAACGCCTTGGCGAACGAGGCGACGCCTTCCTCGACCAGCGTGTCGGTGACGCCATCGAGATCGAGCCCCAGCCGATCCGCCTCTGCGAGGACGTGCTTGGCCGCATCGACGTCCTGGGTAATCGTCTCCGCCGCCGTGCCGTGGTCACGAAAGGCGTCCATCGTCTTCGGCGGCATGGTGTTGACGGTATCGCGACCGATCAGCGTGTCGACATAAAGCGTATCGGGGTAATCGGGATCCTTGGTGCCGGTCGATGCCCACAGCAGCCGCTGCGGCATCGCGCCCTTGGCGGCCAGCGCCTGCCACCGATCGGTCTTCAGGAACTCGAGATACCATTGATACGCCATCTTGGCGTTGGCGATAGCCACCTTACCACGGATCGCCTTGGCCTCTTCGCCGCCGAGCGCGTCGATCTTCTTGTCGATCGCGGTATCGATGCGACTGACGAAGAAGCTCGCGACGCTGGCGATCCGGTCGATCGGCTGGCCCTGGCGGACACGCTCCTCGAGCCCCGTCGCATAAGCGAGCGCGACGCGCTTGTAGGCCTCGATCGAGAACAGCAATGTCACGTTGACGTTGATCCCGGCCGCGATCGTCGCCGAAATTGCCGGCGCGCCGGCGGCAGTGCCGGGAATCTTGATCATCAGATTGGACTTGCCAACCATCTGCCACAGCTTCGCCGCCTCGGCGATCGTCGCATCGGTATCGTCGGCGAGATAGGGCGACACTTCCAGGCTGACATAGCCGTCCTTGGCGTCCAGCCGGTCATAGACCGGCCGGAGCGTATCGGCGGCCGCCTTGATGTCCTGCACCGCCAGCGCCTCGTAGCGTTCGATAGTTGGCGCGTCGGGATGTTGACGGTCGTACTCGGACAGGCTGTCGTCATAGGCCGTGCCGTGGCCCATCGCCTTTTCGAAGATCGAGGGGTTGGAGGTAACGCCGGTCAGCCCGTCCTCCTCCACGAGCTTCTTCAGCCCGCCCTCTTCGAGAAACTTGCGATCGACGAAATCGAGCCACACCGCCTGGCCGAGGCCCGCGAGGTCGTTGAGCGTACCCATCTTACTTGGTCTCCAGCATTTCCTTGGCCACCTTGACGACATTGTCGACGGTGAAGCCGTATTTGTCCGCCAGCTTGGCGAGCGGCGCCGAGGCGCCGAAGGTCGACATGGTGATCGTCCGCCCGTTGCGGCCGACATAGCGATCCCAGCCGAGCTCGCCGCCCATCTCGACCGCTAACCGCGCATCGACGCCCGAGGGCAGCACGCTTTCCTTATACTCGGCCGATTGCAGTTCGAACCGGAACCAGCTGGGCAGCGAAACGACGCGGCTACGCACGCCTTCCGCCTTCAGCTTCTCGTGCGCCTCGACGACCAGCGACAATTCGCTGCCGGTCGCGATCAGGATCACTTGTGGATCGTCGCTGTCGGCGAGCACATAACCGCCCTTGGCGACGCCCTCGGCGCTGGCATATTTGCTGCGATCGAGCGTCGGCAGCGCTTGGCGCGACAGCACCAGCGCGGCGGGATGCGTCGAATCCTTGATGAGCGCGCGCCACGCCTCGGCCACTTCGTTGGCATCGCCCGGCCTGATCGTGTCGATCCCCGGCGTCGCGCGCAGCATCGCCAGCTGTTCGATCGGCTGATGCGTCGGCCCGTCTTCGCCGACGCCGATCGAATCGTGCGTGAACACCCAGACCGAGCCGATTTCCATCAGCGCCGAGAGCCGCACCGGCGGCCGCATGTAATCGAGGAACACGAAGAAGGTGGAGCCGTAAGCGCGCAGATGCGACAGCGCCATGCCGTTGACCACCGCGCCCATGCCGTGTTCGCGCACGCCGAAATGGAAATTGATGCCGTCGTAATGGCCGGGCTCGAACGACGATGCGCCCTTGATGTCGGTCTTGGTCGATGGCGAGAGATCGGCGGAACCGCCGACGAGCCACGGCAGCTTGGGCACGATCGCATTCAGCACCTTGCCGCCGGCATCGCGTGAGGCGATCCCCTTGGCGTCGGCCTCGAAGCTCGGAATGTCGGCGTCCCACCCGTCGGGCAGTTCGTTCGCCAGCATCGCGGCGACCTCCTTGCCGAGATCGGGATGCGCTTGGCCGTACCGCTCGAACATCGCTTCCCATTGCTCGCGCGCGGGCCCACCGCGATCGGCGATCGCCTTTTCGAATGCCTCGGCGACGCCGTCGGGGACGTAGAATTGCTTGTCCGCCGGCCAGCCATAGGCTTCCTTGGTCGCGCGAACGTTATCGACGCCCAGCGGCTCGCCATGCGCCTTTTCGCTGCCGGCGCGCGGGCTGCCGTAGCCAATCACCGAATGGACGACGATGAAGGTCGGCTTGTCGTCGGTCTTGCGGAAGGTTTCGAACGCCGCCGACAGCGCGTCGCAATCGTTGGCGTCGTCGACATGGATGACGTTCCAGCCATAGGCCTGAAAGCGCATGCCGGTATCTTCGTCGAACGCCAGATCGGTGCCGCCCTCGATCGAGATATGGTTGCTGTCGTAGATCCAGCACAGATTGGAGAGCTTGAGGTGCCCGGCCAAGCTCGCTGCCTCGGCCGAGACGCCTTCCATCATGTCGCCGTCGCCGCACAAGGCATAGACGTCGTGATCGAACAGCGGAAATCCGTCGCGATTGTAGCGCGCCGCCAGCCAGCGCTCAGCGATCGCCATGCCGACCGCATTGCCGCAGCCCTGCCCGAGCGGCCCGGTGGTCGTCTCGACGCCGGTGGTGTGGCGATATTCGGGATGCCCCGGGGTCTTCGAGCCGAGCTGGCGGAAATTCTCGATGTCGTCGAGGCTGATCGCCGGCTTGCCGGTCGACTTGCCCTGCCCATCGACTTCCTTCACGCCGGCGAGGTGCAGCAGCGCGTAGAGCAGCATCGAGGCATGGCCCACAGACAGCACGAAGCGGTCGCGATTGGGCCAATCGGGCTTGTCGGGATCGGTGCGCAGGAATTTCGACCACAGCGTATAGCCGACCGGCGCCAGCGCCATCGGCGTGCCGGGATGCCCAGAATTGGCCTTTTGCACCGCGTCCATCGCCAAGGTGCGAATCGTGTCGATCGCCAGCCGCTCGGGGCTGCCGTCCTCATGCACGTCGCTCGACGTCTCGGGTTTGGTCGCGGTGTCGGTCATCGGTGGTGTTTCCCCAGCTATGATTGACCGAACGCCGGCGCGCCGGTCTTTGTTTCGTCAGTTTCGCTCCAGCCGCTCGATCCGGCCATCCTGCGCGACATAAGCGGCATCGACTTCGCTCACGAACAGCCCGTGACCGAGCACCCCCGGAATCGCGGAGAGCGCCAGCGCGAGTCCGTCGGGATCGGCCAGATCGGCGAAGGCGCAATCGATCACGATGTTGTGCTGATCGGTCAGATAGGGATCACCGCCCGCCTTGCGCAACACCGGGTTTCCCCCGAGCGCCTTCAATCCCGCGGTGACGAAACTGCGCGCGAACGGCAGCACTTCTAGCGGCACCGGCGCTCGGCCCAGTGCGGCGACGCGTTTCGATCCGTCGGCGATCACGATCATCCGCTTGGCCGCGCTCGCGACGATCTTCTCGCGCAGCATCGCCCCGCCTGCGCCCTTGATCGCGCGGCAGCGCGGATCGATCTCGTCCGCCCCGTCGATCGCCAGATCGACCGCCGCGACATCCTCGAAATCGAGCAGCGAGATGCCGTATTTCTCGGCCAGCTTCTCACTGGCGCGCGATGTGGCGACGGCGTCGATCTCCAGCCCGCGCGCCACCAGCGCGCCGATCGCCGCGATCGCAAAGGCCGCGGTCGAGCCCGTGCCGAGCCCGACCAGCATCCCCGGCCGCACCTCCGCCACCGCCGCCTCGGCGGCGAGTCGCTTGTCGTCATCGGTCATGGCTCGTCTCTAGGCTTCGGCCCGGGCAAAGCAACCGCGGGGGCCGGTTGCGTAACGAGTGCACTGCAACAAACTTTGCTGCGGGGGGTTCACCTCGTCATGCACAGCGTTAACAAGGTCGCCATGGCCCACACCCGCGACCTTCCGCCGCCGCCGCGCGATCTGCTGCGCGATGCGACCCTGTTCCTCGACTTCGACGGCACGCTGGTCGATCTCGCCGACACGCCCGACGCGGTGTCGGTCGATGACGCGCTGGCCGCGCTGCTGGCCGATCTCGGCGCGCGCCTCGACGGCCGCGTCGCTCTCGTCAGCGGCCGCTCGATCGCCAAGCTCGACGATCTGCTCGGCGATCGCGGGCTGCATATGGTCGGCAGCCACGGCGCCGAAACCCGCCTCGCCGGTGGCACGATCGAGCGCCCCGATCGCCCCGCCGCGCTCGACGATGCCGCCGCGCTGTTCGCCGATCGGCTGGGCGCGCATGACGGCGTGGTGATCGAAACCAAGTCGCTCGGTGTCGGCGTTCATTACCGTTTGGCGCCGTCGGCCAAACAGGAAGCACATGCCCTGGTCGAGGCGTTCGCCCGCGCGCATCAACTCGAGGTCCAGCACGGCAAGATGATGGTCGAGCTGCGCCTGCCCGGCCACGACAAGGGATCGGCGATCGCCGCGCTGATGGCGCGCGCGCCTTTCGCCGGCCACGCCCCGGTGTTCTTGGGCGACGATCTCACCGACGAGCCCGGCTTCGCCGCCTGCGCTACGCGGGGCGGTGCCGGCATCCTCGTTGGCCCGGCGCGCGACAGCGCCGCCGGCTACCGCCTCGATGATGTCGCCGCGGTCCACGCCTTTCTGAAAGCTGCCGCATGACCGCCACGCTCGATCTCTGGCCGATCGGCAATTGCCAGGTATCCGCGCTGGTCGATCGCTCGGGCCGCTACGTGTGGGGCTGCACGCCGCGCGTCGATGGCGATCCCGCCTTCTGCTCGCTGCTCGACGACAAGCCCGCCGCCGGTGAGGGCGCATACGGCTTCTGGGAAATCGATCTCGACGGCGTCGCCACCACCGAGCAACGCTATATCCGCAACACGCCGGTGCTCGTCACCCGCCATACCGATGGCGACGGCAACGCCATCGAGGTCACCGATTTCTGTCCGCGCTTCAAACGCGTCGGCCGCATGTACCGCCCCGTCGCCTTCGTCCGTATCGTCCGCCCGGTCGCTGGCAGCCCCCGCATCCGCGTCCGGCTGCGCCCGGCGCGGCAATGGGGCGCCTCGCCCGCGCAGCGCACGCGCGGATCGAACCATATCCGCTATCTGATCGACGAAAGCGTGCTGCGCCTGTCGACCACCGCGCCGATCGGCTGGATCGAGGACGAGCGGCTGTTCCGCGTCGAGCGCCCACTGCACTTCTTCCTCGGCCCCGACGAGAGCTTCGGCGCGGACATTGCCGAAGCGCTCGACAGCATGCTCGATCACACCGTTGCCGAGTGGCAGCATTGGGTGCGCGGCCTCGCCACGCCGGTCGAATGGCAGGAAGCGGTGATCCGGTCGGCGATCACGCTCAAACTCTGCCAGCATGAGGAGACCGGCGCGATCGTCGCCGCGCTGACCACCTCGATCCCCGAACATGCCGGATCGGGGCGCAACTGGGATTATCGCTACTGCTGGATCCGCGACGCTTATTACACCGTTCAGGCGCTCAACCGGCTCGGCGCGCTCGACGTGCTCGAAGGCTATCTGGAATATCTGCGCAACATCGTGGACAATGCCGCCGGCGGCCATATCCACCCGCTCTACGGCGTCGGCGGCGAGCAGACGCTGATCGAATATGAGGCAAAGGCGCTCAGCGGCTATCGCGGCATGGGGCCGGTGCGCGTCGGCAACCAGGCCTATGAGCAGGTCCAGCACGACGCTTACGGCCAGATCATCCTTTCGAACGTCCAGGCTTTTTTCGATCACCGGCTGCTGCGCATGGCCGGGGTCGAGGATTTCGAGGCGCTCGAGCCGATCGGCGAGCGCGCCTGGCAAGTCTATGACCAACCCGACGCCGGGCTATGGGAATTGCGCACCAAGAGCCACGTCCACACCTATTCGGCGGCGATGTGCTGGGCGGCGTGCGATCGGCTGGCCAACGCCGCAGCGACGCTCGGCCTCCCGGAACGCGCCGAATTCTGGCAGGACCGCGCCGATACGATGCGCCGGACGATCGAGGGCAAGGCGTGGCGCGGCGAGAGCAACCGCCTGTCCGCCACGTTCACCGGCGACGACCTCGACGCCAGCCTGATCCAGCTGCTCGATCTGCGTTTCCTCGCCCCCGACGATCCCCGCTTCCGCGGCACGCTGGACGCGGTCGAGGCGGGGCTGCGCCGCGGCAGCCACATGCTGCGCTACGCCACCGAGGACGATTTCGGCCTGCCGCACACCGCGTTCAACGTCTGCACCTTCTGGCTGATCGAGGCGCTGCATTTCACCGGGCGGGACGCCGACGCGCGCATACTGCTCGAGGAAATGCTCGATCGCCGCACGCCCGCCGGCCTGCTCAGCGAGGACATCGATCCCGCCACCGGCGAGCTGTGGGGAAACTATCCGCAGACCTATTCGCTTGTCGGGATGATCAATTGCGCCGTCCTTCTATCCAAACCGTGGAGTGCGATCCGCTGAGCCGCCTAATCGTCATCTCGAACCGCGTGTCGGCGCCGAAGGCCGATCAGCCCGCCGCGCAAGGCGGGCTCGCGGTCGCGCTGACCGCGGCGCTGAAGGAAAGCGGCGGGATCTGGTTCGGCTGGTCGGGCGAAACCGGCGCATCGCACGATCTGCGCTTCGAAACCTTCGACGGCGTCACCTCGGGAACGATCGATCTGTCGACGCAGGATATCGACGAATATTACAACGGCTACGCCAATCGCACCTTGTGGCCGCTGTTCCATTACCGGCTCGATCTCGCCGAATATGAGCGCGATTTCCAGGGCGGCTACGAACGCGTCAACCGTACCTTCGGCGAGATCATCGCCCCGCATATCGAGCCCGACGATCTCGTCTGGGTGCATGATTATCACATGATCCCGCTCGGCTGGGTGCTGCGTCAGCAGGGCCTGAAGAACCGCATGGGGTTTTTCCTTCACATCCCCTGGCCGCCGACCCGGCTGCTCGTCGCGCTGCCCGATCACCGCCGGCTGGCCGAGGCGCTGTTCGCGTACGACGTGATCGGCTTCCAGTCGGCCGAATCGCTCGAATCGTTTCGCCATTATGTCACGCACGAGATGGCCGGGACGCTCGGCGACGACGGCCATGTCACCGTCGGCGGGCGCACGATCCGGGCGATCTGCTGCCCGATCGGCATCGACTCGGCGGAGTTCATCGCCAGCGCCGACAGCCGCGCCGCGCGCGACGTTCTTATGCGTGTGCTCGAAAGCGGCGTCGGCCGCAGCCTGATCGTCGGCGTCGATCGGCTCGATTATTCCAAGGGCCTGCCGGAGCGGTTTCTTGGTTACGAGCGCTTTCTCGACAAGCATCCCGATCGCCGCGCACTGGTCTATCTGTTGCAGATCGCGCCGCCCTCGCGCACCGATGTCGATACCTACCGTGACATTCGCGCGACGCTCGAAGGGCTGTCGGGCCGGATCAACGGCCAATATGCCGATATCGATTGGGTGCCGATCCGATACGTCAATCACGGCTTCCCGCGCGAAACGCTCGCCGGCATCTATCGCGCCGCGCGGATCGGGCTCGTCACGCCGCTACGCGACGGCATGAACCTGGTCGCCAAGGAATATGTCGCGGCGCAGGACCCGCGCGATCCCGGCGTGCTGATCCTGTCGCGCTTCGCCGGCGCGGCCGAGCAATTGACCGGCGCGCTGCTGATCAATCCCTATAGCGCGGAAGACATCGCCGACGCGATCGACAAGGCGCTGTCGATGCCCAAGGCCGAGCGCATCGATCGCTGGCGCCCGATGTTTGACGACGTGCGTGATCGCGATGTCGTGTGGTGGCGCAAGCGCTTTACCGAGGCGCTGGCGGGGGAGTGAGGCTCAGCCTGCCCTCCAACCACGCCGCCGCCTGATCGGGCGACTGCTTGTCACGATCGCGATCGACCAGATAGTTCGCCTGCCGCATCGTCTCCACGGGAATCGCGCCGATCAGCGGCTTGAGCGCCGCCGCCATTCGCGCGTCCCGGGCATCGCGCGGCGCGAGCAGCAGGATCGCATCATAGCCGGGGATCGCTCCCTTGGGATCGCGCAGCACGGTGAGCTGATCGGCGGCGATCCGTCCGTCTGAAGAAAACGCCGAAATCGCATCGACCCGCCCGCTCGCCAGCGCGCGGTACATGAAGCTGGGCGTGAAGCGCTGCATGTCGGCGAAGCGCAGGCCATAAGCGCCCTGCACCGCACGCCATTCCGGCCGATCGAGAAATTCGAGATCCGAGCCGAGCGTCAGCTGCGGCGCCTGCGCGGCGAGATCGGCGAGCGTGGCGATGCCGCGCTGCTTTGCCGCATCGGCCTTCATCGCAAAGGCGTAAGCGTTTTCGAACCCGAGCGCGCCGAGCACGCGCACGCCGCTGGTCCGCTGCGCCCAGGCCGCGACGCCGGCGACGATCGCGGCGCGCGGCGGCGTATCGGCGCGCTTCATCTCGTTGGTCCACAAGGTGCCCGAATAATCGACATAGACGTCGAGATCGCCGCTCGCGAGCGCCTGATAGATCACCGCCGAGCCCAGCCCCTCGCGGTAGCGCACCCGGTATCCCGCCGCCTCGAGCCGATGCCCGATCACGCGGGCGAGAATATATTGCTCGGAAAAGTTCTTCGCGCCGATCGTCACGGTCCGCTGCCCGCCCGCGCTCGGCCACAAGGGCGTCAGCGCCAGCGCGATGCCGGCCAGCAGCAGCGCGCCGCCGCTCCACGCCTGCCAGCGCCGCCGGTGGCGAATGCCGCGCTCGATCAGCCCGAGCAACGCATCGACCACCAGCGCCAGCCCGGCGGCCGACACACAGCCGGCCAGCACCAAAGCCCAGTTCTGCGTCTGCAATCCGGCGAAGATCAGATCGCCGAGGCAGGATTGCCCCACCGTCGTCGCCAGCGTTGCCGCACCGATCGTCCACACAGCGGCGGTGCGGACGCCCGCCATCAGCACCGGCGCGACCAGCGGCGCCTCGACCAGGCGCAGCTTCTGCCAACCGGTCATGCCGACGCCGTCCGCGGCCTCGATCACCGCCGGATCGATCCCGGTCAGCCCGGTCACCGCATTGCGCAGGATCGGCAGCAGCGCATACAGCGCCAGCGCGAGCAGCGACGGCAGGAAACCGAGCGCGGGAATCCCCCCGCCGACCAGCGCCGACAGCCACAGCAGCAGCGGATAGAACAAGGCGAGCAGCGCCAGCGACGGGATCGTCTGGACCAGGCTCGCCACCCCCAACGTCACTCGCGCCACCGCCGCGCTGCGCGCCGACCACACCGCCAGCGGCAGGCTGATCGCCAGGCCCAGCAGCAGCGCCGCCGCCGACAACAGCACGTGGCTCGCCAGCAAATCGGGCACGCGGCCCATCGCCGACCAGAACGGGCCGCTCACGATCTTGCCGTCATGGGAGCAACGATGGCCAAACCGTCATCCCCGCGCAGGCGGGGACCCATCTCCCACCCGCTGTCACGCCCGCAATGGGCGTTGGGAGCTGGGCCCCCGCTTTCGGGGGGGTGACGGCAAAAGCGGGGCGATCTCACGCCTCCCCCTCCAATGCCCGCAACCGTTCGGCTTGCGCCCGCGGCACGGCAACGAGCGCATCCGCCGCCGCCCCGCCCTCGCCCGCCAGCAGCCCATGCGGCGTCGCGTCGGCGACGATCCGGCCCGCCTGCATCACCAGCACGCGGTCGGCGAGCAACAGTGCCTCGGCCATGTCGTGCGTCACCATGATCGTCGTCAGCCCCAGCCGGTCGTGCAGCCGGCGATACGCCCCGCCAAGCTGATCGCGCGTCACCGGATCGAGCGCGCCGAACGGCTCGTCCATCAGCATCAGCCCCGGGGCGGTCGCCAGCGCGCGCGCCACGCCGACCCGCTGCTGCTGCCCGCCCGACAGCGCCGCGGGCATCCGCTGCGCCACCTCCAGCGGCAACTCGACCAGATCGAGCAACTCGGCGACGCGATCCGCGGTGTCGCGCACGCCCTCGAGCCGCAGCCCGATCGCGATATTCTCGCCCACCGTCATATGCGGAAACAAACCGATATTCTGGAACACGTAACCGATCCGACGCCGCAGCCGGTGTGGCTCGACCTCTCCGACGGGCGCATCGCCGATCGTCACGCGGCCCGCGCTCGGCGCGATCAGCCGGTTGACCATCTTGAGCAGCGTCGACTTGCCCGACCCCGAGCTGCCGACCAGCGCGACGAACGTGCCGGCGTCGATCGTCGCTGACACGTCGTCCACAGCGAGCGCGCCGCCCGGATAGCGTTTGCTTAGCCCGTCGAAGGCAAGGCCCGGGCCGCTGTCGGAGGATTGCGCTGGCATCGCGAGAAGCTGTGGGCAATGTAACAGCGCAGGTCAAACGCGCGGGGAGATGGCATGGCGGACGAACGGAAAGCGATCTTCATCACCGGCGGCGCGTCGGGCATCGGCCTGGCAACCGCCAAGCTGTTCGCGCACCGCGGCTGGACGGTCGGGATCGCCGACGTCAATGCCGGCGCGCTCGCCGCCGCCGGCGTCGCCCTGCCGAATTCGGTCACCTACGAGATAGACGTGCGCGATCGCGACGCCTGGACGCGCACGCTCGATAATTTCACCGGCCTGACGCGGCGACTCGACGTGCTGTTCAACAACGCCGGCATCGGCGTCGGCGGGCCGCTGGCCGAGGCCGACTTCGCCGATCTCGACCGCGTCGTCGCGATCAATTTCGTCGGCGCGCTCAACGGCGCGCGGATCGGCTATGCCTATCTCGCCCGGACGCCGGGATCGTGCCTGCTCAACACCGCCTCGGCCTCGGCGATCTACGGCTCGGCCGGGCTCGCCACCTATTCGGCGACCAAATTCGCGGTGCGCGCGCTGACCGAGGCGCTCGACGGCGAATGGGCCGCGGCCGGCGTCAAGGTCCGCGACATCATCCCCGCCTTCATCGAGACGCCGCTGCTCGACGGCGGTGTCACCGGATCGAACCGCACGATCCGCGACACCGTGACCGAAGCCGGCCTCGAACTCACCCCGGTCGAGGCGGTCGCGGAAGCCGCCTGGCGCGCCGTCCACGGCGACACGCTTCACACCTATATCGGCAAGACCGCCGATCGCATGCGCTTCGCCGCGCGCTGGATGCCGGGGCAGCTCCGCAAGATGATGCGGCGCGGCGCAGTCGCGCGGGGTTGACGGCTAGTCGACCAGCGCCTCGATCGCCTCGGCCAGCTCGATATCGCGCTCCGAAAGCCCGCCCGCATCGTGCGTCGTCAGCGTGATCTCCACGCGGTTCCACACGTTCGACCATTCGGGATGATGGTCGGCTTTCTCCGCGATCAGCGCGACGCGCGTCATGAAGCCGAACGCCTCGCCGAAATCCTTGAACAGGAAACTGCGCGTGATCGCGTCGCGCGCATCGTCATAATCCCAATCGGGCAAGCCATCGAGCGCGTCGGCGCGCTCGGCATCGCTCAGTTGATCGACCATCTCTCTCTCCTTGCCGCGCCCTCGCCGCCCGGCCTATGCACGTCACCATGACGGGGCAAGGGCAAGCGCGCAACGCAGCAGGGGCGAGCCTCGCGTTCGACGCCGTGACGGCCGCGCGCGGCGGGCGCGTGTTGTTCGAAACCGTGAACTTTCGCCTCGGCGCCGGTGACGCCGCGCTCGTCACCGGCCCCAACGGCGCAGGCAAATCGAGCCTGATTCGCATCGCCGCCGGACTGCTCGCGCCGATCGCCGGCCACGTCGAGATGGACGGCGCGGCGACGCTGCTGACAGAGGCGACCGCGCTCGATCCCGAGTTGCCCCTCGCCCGCGCGGTCGGCTTCTGGGCGGCGATCGATGGCGACCGCGCCGCCGCACCGACCGCGCTCGCCGCGCTCGGCCTCGCCGCGCTTGCCGAGGTGCCGGTGCGCTTACTCTCGACCGGCCAGCGTCGCCGCGCTGCGCTTGCCCGCATCGTCGCGAGCGGCGCGGCGATCTGGCTGCTCGACGAGCCCGCCAACGGGCTGGACGACGCCGCGGTCGCCACGCTCGAGGGGCTGATCGACGATCACCGCACCGTGGGCGGCATCGCGCTGGTCGCGACGCATCTGCCGATCACGCTGCCCGGCGCGCAGTCGGTCGCGCTAGGCGTGCCGCAATGAGCGTGTTCGCCGCTCTCATCGGGCGAGATCTGCGCCGCGCCTGGAGCGGCGGCGGCGCGGTGCTGCCGGTCGCCTTCTTCCTGCTCGCGACGATCCTTTTCCCGTTCGCGGTCGGCCCCGATACCGCGCTGCTCGCGCGGATCGGCGGCGGCGTGATCTGGGCGGCGGCGCTACTCGCGGCGCTGTTGCCGGTCGAGCGATTGATCGCCCCCGATCTCGACGCCGGCGTGCTCGATCAGCTCGCCGCGCGCGGCGCGAGCATGGCCGCCGTCGCCGCCGCCAAGATGCTGGCGCACTGGCTCGCTTTCGCGCCCCCCTTGATGGCGGCCGCGGTGATCGCCGCCGGGCTGCTTGATCTGTCCGCCGCCACGCTCGGCCAGGTCGAGCTCGGCTTGCTGCTCGGCACGCCCGGCCTCGCCGCGCTGGCGGTGGCGACCGGCGCGCTGGTCGCCGGCCTGCGCGGCGCCAGCGCGGTCGCCGGGCTGGTGATGCTGCCGCTCGCCGTGCCGCTGCTGATCTTCGGCGCAGGATCGCTCGCCGGCGGCCCGGCCGCGCTCAAGCTGCTCGCCGCCGTCAGCCTGTTGCTCGTCGCCGGCGCGCCGTTCGTCGCCGGCGCGGCGATCCGCGCCGGCAACAGCTAGGCGCCGCGCATGCTCCGCGTGCTGACGCTCTCGACGCTGTTTCCCGATGCGAGCCGCCCCAATTTCGGCGTGTTCGTCGAGCGCCAGACACTCGGCCTCGCTGCCGCGCCAGAGGTCGAGCTGAAGGTGATCGCCCCGATCGGCCTCCCGCCCACGCCGCTGCGCCGGCTCGATCGCTATCGCGCGCTTGCCGCGCAGCCCGAGCATGAGACGTGGAAAGGGCTCGACACCTATCGGCCGCGCTTCACTACCCTCCCCGGCACCGGCGGCCGCTTCCATGTGGCTCCGCTGGTTCAGGTGCTCACGCCGCTGCTCGATCGACTGCGCGCGCGCTTCGCCTTCGATGTGATCGACGCCGAATTCTTCTTTCCCGATGGCCCCGCCGCCGCCGCGCTGGGGCAGCGTTACGGCGTTCCCGTCTCGATCAAGGCGCGCGGGGCGGACATTCATCATTGGGGCGTCGGCGCCACCGCCGCGCAAGTCCGCCGCGCCGGCCGCTTCGCCGACGGCATGCTCGCGGTCTCGGCGGCGATGAAGGCCGACATGATCGCGCTCGGCCTGCCGGGCGAGCGGATCGCGATCCACCACACCGGCGTCGATCTCGCCGCGTTCAAACCGGCCGATCGCGCCGCCGCCAAGGCCGCGCTCGGCGTCACCGGGCCGCTGATCGTCTCGATCGGCGCGCTGATCGAGCGCAAGGGGCACGGCGTCGTCGTGGATGCGGTGGCCGATCTGTCGGGCGTCACGCTGCTGATCGCCGGGGACGGCCCCGATCGCGCGCGGCTGGCGGCGCAGATCGACCGGCTCGGACTGGGCGAGCGCGTCCGCCTGCTCGGCGCGGTGCGGCATGAAGCGCTGCCCGATCTGATCGCCGCCGCGGATGTGATGGCGCTCGCCTCGGCCTCGGAAGGGCTCGCCAACGCCTGGATCGAGGCGCTGGCCTGCGGCACGCCGATCGTCATCACCGCCGCCGGCGGCGCCCGCGAGCTGTCAAACGATACCGCGGTCGTGCGGATCGCCGATCGCACACCCACCGACTTCGCCGCCGCGATCCGCGCCACGCTGGCGGCAGCGCCTGACCCGGCGGCCGCGCGCCGCATCGCCGAGCGGTTTACCTGGGCGGCAAATACTGCGGCGCTGCAGGCGCATCTGCGCGATCTTGTGGGACAGCGACGGCCAGCTTTGTGATCTGCACACCTAGAAAGCGTGCAGCCTCGCCAGCGCGATCCCGGCAAGATTCTGCGTGCGCTTCACATAGCGGATGCGGACGCGGCCGGGCGGTCGCGGGAGCGCGCGAAACGCCGCCATGTGGCCCGCAAAAGCTTGCGGACAGCGTGCCGTGCCGTTGGCCTGGGCGATCACCGCCGCCGCGTCGCCGAGCAGCACCGGATCGAGCAGGCAATGCTGATGGGCCAGCCGCATCGCCTCGATCAGCGCGAGCCATTCCGCTTCCATGCTGGCGCCCAAGCCGAGATCGCGCTTGATCGTGCTGTGACCGCCGATCACTACCGCCAGCTCCATGCCGAGCGGCGTGGGGCGGCTGCCGCCGTCGAAGAATACCTTCACCCTTCGCGCCATTCGCCCGGCGGGACATCGGCGACGCACCAGTCGCCGATCTGCCAGCGCACCAGCCGCAGCGTCGGATAGCCTACCGCCGCGGTCATCCGCCGGACCTGGCGGTTGCGGCCTTCGCGAATGACCAGCTTGAGCCAGCGATCGGGAATCGCCGCGCGCACGCGGATCGGCGGATCGCGCGGCCACAGCGCCGGCGCGGCGATCCGCTCGACCTCGGCAGGGCGCGTAAGGCCGTCCGTCAGCTTGACGCCCGCGCAAAGCCGATCGAGTGCGG
Organism: Sphingomonas koreensis; assembly: GCA_006438735.1. Taxonomy (GTDB): domain Bacteria; phylum Pseudomonadota; class Alphaproteobacteria; order Sphingomonadales; family Sphingomonadaceae; genus Sphingomonas; species Sphingomonas koreensis_A. The sequence continues at coordinate 204,248 of RCZF01000004.1, forward strand.
CCTCGTCGGGTTCGCCCTCGATCTGGACGAGGTAGGTCTTGGGCAGCTTGAACTTGGGATCGGCGATCCGCGCCTGGAGCCGGCCATCATCGGTCAACAGCAGTAGGCCTTCGCTGTCGCGGTCGAGCCGACCGGCCGGGTAGAAGCCGGGCCGATCGATGAAATCGGATAGCGTGGCGCGCGCGGCCGGTGCGCCGCGATCGGTGAACTGGCTGAGCACGCCGAAGGGTTTGTTGAAGAGGATCAGCCGCGTCACGGCGCGAGGCTCAGCGCCACGGCTTCCGCCGCCTTGATCCCGTCGACCGCGGCGGAGAGGATGCCGCCGGCATAGCCCGCACCCTCGCCGGCCGGGAACAGCCCGGCGGTGTTGAGGCTCTGCATGTCCTCACCGCGAGTGAAGCGCACCGGCGAGGACGTACGCGTCTCAACCCCGGTCATCACCGCGTCGGGATCGTCATAGCCTTTGATCTGCTTGCCGAACACGGGCAGCGCCTCGCGCATCGCGGCGACGGCGAAATCGGGTAGACAGGTGGCGAGGTCGGTCGGCTGCACGCCGGGGCGGTAGGAGGGCACGACCGCGCCCAGCGTCGTCGAGGCGCGGCCGGCGAGGAAATCGCCCAGCCGCTGCGCCGGCGCCTTGTAGCTCGCGCCGCCAGCGACAAAGGCGCGCTCCTCCCAATGGCGCTGGAGCGCGATGCCGGCCAGCGGATCGCCGGGATAATCGCGCGCCGGATCGATCGCGACGACCAGCCCGGCATTGGCGTTACGCTCGTTGCGCGAATATTGGCTCATGCCGTTGGTCGCGACGCGGCCTTCTTCCGATGTCGCGGCGACGACGGTGCCGCCCGGGCACATGCAGAAGCTGTAGACCGTGCGCCCGTTCGAGCAGTGATGCGAGATGTGATATTCCGCCGCGCCCAGGATCGGGTTGCCGGCATCCTGACCGAAACGCGCGGCGTCGATCCAAGATTGCGGATGCTCGATGCGCACGCCGATCGAAAACGGCTTGGCCTCGGCATGGACGCCGGCGGCGTGGAGCATCTGGAAGGTATCGCGCGCGCTGTGCCCGATCGCGAGGATCACGCGGTCCGCCGCCAGATAGCCTCCGTCGTGGAGATGCACCCCGCGGATACGGCGGCCGCCGGCGGCGTCGGTGACGATGTCGAGGCCATCGACGCGGCTGGCGAAGCGATATTCGCCGCCGAGCGCCTCGATCGTCTCGCGGATGCTCTCGACCATCGTCACCAGCCGGAAGGTGCCGATATGCGGATGCGCCTCGGTCAGGATCTCGGGCGGCGCGCCGGCCTTGACGAATTCGATCAGCACCTTGCGGTTGAGATGCCGCGGGTCCTTGATCCGGCTGTAGAGCTTGCCGTCGGAAAACGTGCCCGCGCCGCCTTCGCCGAATTGCGCATTGGATTCGGGATTGAGCACGCCGCGCCGCCACAGCCCCCAAGTGTCCTTGGTCCGCTCGCGCACCACCTTGCCGCGATCGAGCACGATCGGCCGAAAGCCCATCTGCGCCAGCACCAGCGCGGCGAGCAGTCCGCAAGGGCCGGCGCCGATCACCACCGGGCGGGGAGCGCCGGCCGACGCGGTGGCGACCGGATGATAGCGGGTATCGGGCGTGAGCTGGACGTCGCGATCCTTGCGAAACCGGGCGAGCAGCGCCGCTTCGTTCTTCACCGCGACGTCGAGCGCATAGACCAGGGCAATGCTGGTCCGGTCGCGCGCGTCGTGCCCGCGGCGCGCGATCGCATATCGGATCAGCTCGCGCGGCGTGATCCGCAGCCGTTTGCAGATCGCCGCCGGCAACGCCTCCTCGGCATGGTGAAGCGGCAGCTTCAATTCGGTCACGCGGATCATTGCCGGCCCTTATCGCGCGACCGCGCGGCTGGCCAACCTTCAGTGCGGTGCTGACGGCGACCGAGCTGCAATGGCATTCGTATTCCCATTTGCGCCGGTTGACGCTCTCGCGGCGAATGCGCAGGAAAGGCGGCAACGGCGAACAAGGGGATGGTGATGATCGGCAAGGCTGCGCTTTTCGGCGGGATTTCAACGCTGTTGCTGGCGACCGCTGCGCCTGCGGCAGCCGCCGCGCCGGTCGGTGCGGATCGAGCCCGCGTCGTTGCGCGCGCCGACGGGATCGAGCTGCACCGCGGCGCGCTAGCGCTGCGGGTAACGGCGCTCACCGACGCGATCCTGCGCGTCCGCATCGCGCGCGACGGCGCGTTCGGCGAGGACGCCAGCTGGGCGGTGATGGCGGCGGCACGCGCGCAATCGGCCAAGGTGACGCCCACCGCCGACGGCTTCTCGACTGCGTCGATGATCGTCCACGTCGATCCCGAAACGCTGGCGCTTACCGTCACCGATCCCGCCGGCAAGGTGATCAGCGCCGATGCCGCGACGCCGGTCGACACTGACGGACGCGGCTTCACGCTCGCCAAGCAATTGCCGATCGACGAGCACATTTTCGGCATGGGCGACAAAACCGGCGGTGATCTCGATCGCCGCGGCAATAGCTATGTCGATTGGAACACCGATGCGTTCGGCTTTTCGAGCAGCACCGATCCGATCTACAAATCGATCCCGTTCTTCATCGGCGTCGGCGGCGCCGGCGGCAGTTACGGCGTGCTGCTCGACAACAGCTGGCGCAGCTGGTTCGATTTCGGCCACAAGACCGCCGATCGGATCGCGTTCGGTGCGCCCGACGGGCCGATCGATTATTATCTGATCGCTGGACCGTCGACCGCCGAGGTCGTGCGTCGCTACACCGATCTGACCGGTAAGGCCCCGCTCGCACCGAAATGGGCGCTCGGCTATCAACAGTCGCGGTACAGCTACATGTCGGCCGACGAGGTACGCCAGATCGCCGCGCGATTGCGCCAGGACAAGATCCCGACCGACGTGATCTGGCTCGACATCGATTATCAGGATCGCAACCGGCCGTTCACCGTCAACCGGCAGACCTTTCCCGACATGAAGGGGCTGGTGAAGGAGATGGGTGATCTGGGCATCAAGCTCGTCGCGATCACCGATCTCCACGTCGCCGATCTGCCGAACCAGGGCTATGCGCCTTATGACAGCGGCGCGGCGGGCAACCATTTCGTCCATAATCCCGATGGCTCGGTCTATGTCGCGCCGGTTTGGCCCGGCCCGTCGGTATTCCCAGATTTCACCGACGCCAGCGCGCGGCAATGGTGGGGGACCAATTTCAAGCCGTTCGTCGATGACGGCATCGCCGGCTTCTGGAACGACATGAACGAGCCGGCGATTTTCGACACGCCGACCAAGACGATGCCGCTCGACACCGTCCACCACATCGCCAGCGACCAGTTCGCCGCACGCGACGCGAGCCATGCCGAGATCCACAACGTCTATGGCATGGAGAATACGCGCGCGACCTATGACGGGCTGAAGACGCTGCAGCCCGATGAGCGCGCCTTCGTGATGACGCGGGCGAGCTTCGCCGGCGGCCAGCGCTACGCCGTCACCTGGACGGGCGACAACAGTTCGACCTGGGATCATCTGCGGCTGTCGATTCACCAGATCATCAACCTTGGCCTGTCGGGCTTTTCCTACAGCGCGGCGGACGTCGGCGGGTTCGCCGGCGGGCCAAGCGCGGACTTGCTGACGCGCTGGTTCGAGATCGCGGCCTTCACGCCGGTCTTCCGCGATCACGCCGCCAAGGGCACGCCGCGCGCCGAGCCCTGGGTCGATGGTCCGGCTCAGCTGGCGATCCGCCGCCGCTTCGTCGACGAACGCTACAAATTGATGCCGTATCTCTACGCGCTGGCCGAGCTCAACGCCCGAACCGGCGATCCGATCATGCGGCCGCTGTTCTACGATTATCCCGATGCGATCCACGCCAGTTGCGATCAATCGACCAGCTTCACGCTGGGCAAGGCGCTGATGATCGCGCCGCCGCCGCGGATGGAATCGCCTGAAGCCTATGATGTCTGCCTGCCCAAGGGCGGCTGGTATGATTACTGGACCGGCCTGCCGGTCGCGGGCACCGCGGCGGCGGCGGCCGGGCCGGTGCAATCGGCGTCGCAGACCGTGCCGGGGCAGCAGGACGGCAGCAACCGGCTGACCGAGACGCCGCGGCTCGATACGTTGCCGGTGTTCGTCCGCGCCGGCACGATCCTGCCGCGCCAGCCGCTGGTGCAAAGCACCGCCGAGGTGCCCGACGGGCCGCTTCAGCTCGACGTCTATCCGGGCGACGATTGCGCGGGCACGCTTTATTCGGACGACGGCCACAGCATGGCCTTCGAACGCGGCGGCTTCCTGCGTCAGTCGGTGCGCTGCACGGTTACGCCGGCCGGGCTGACGCTGATCTTCGACCCGCGCGAGGGCAGCTACGCGCCGTGGTGGAAGGCGATCGCGGTGACGGTACACGGCTGGCAGGGCAGCGCGACGGTGTTACTTGGCGGCGCAAAGGTGGCGGCGAAGGCGGATGCGGCGCAGCAGACGCTGGCGTTCACGCTCGCCGATCAGCCAGGCGCGGCGACGATCCAACTGGCACGGCGGTGAGACCGTTGTCGTAGATGTCGGCAATCCGTCTCGTCGCCTGAGTCGCCCCGATCAAGCGACGGCGGCGCTCGTTGTCGCGCCGCTGGACTCTGTCGACGATCGATCGCAACGCGCGCCGCCATGTTAACGATGAAATCCAAGGGCGGCTTAACCCTTCGCCGCTACGTTGAGCGGTATGTTTTCAGGAAAGATCTTCCGCAGCCGCTGGGCGGCGCTGCTTTGGGCGGCGGGGATTATCTGGACCGCTTATGACGTTGCCGAAGCCAATGCGCCGCCCGCAAAATCCGCGGGCAATGCTGCGCATAAAGCGGAATCGACCAGCACCGACGCGACCGGCAGCGACGTCAGCAAGCAGGATCTCGCGATTCTCGCTCAATTTGCCGATGGCAAGTGAGAATCAGCCAGCGGTGCAGGCAGTCGCCGCTACACCGGGGCGCGTGAAATCGGCCTGATTGCCTTTGCCGCGCAGGTCATAGCCGCCGCCCTTATACCAGATGCTTGATCCGGTTCGCTGCGCCGATAACGTCGACAGTTGACGGCCACCAGCGCTGATCGCGCCAGTCCCGGCGCGATTGTCGAACGCGATATGGAAAGTGAAGCCATCGTCGCAGCGATAATCGGCCGAGGCGGTGGCCGGCGTGACGTCGTCCGTTCCGGCATCGTTTGGAACGGTCGCCTCTCCGGGCCGCGGCTTGATGTCGGCCGTGCTGATTCGCCAGCTCTTCTGCGCTGCGGTCGCGCCATCGATGTCGGCGGTGCGGTGTAAGGTAATGTCGCCGCGCATGTTGAATGGGCTGCCGCCGTCCTTGAGCCGGCCATAAACCTGGACCGGCACTGTGACATGGCGCTGCCCCGCGCCTGCGTCGATCCGGCCGGGCGCGCCGATATTGGCATGATAGTCGCTATATTTGTCGAAGCTTGCGGCAAAGGCCGTCGCGCTCATCCCCGATGCCTTGCCGTCGTCGCCCCATAGCGCCCAGGCTTCGCGATAATGGCCCTCTTCGATCAGCGCATAATAAGTCTGCACGACGTTGGCCGCGCCTTGTGCGCTGTCGGCAGTGAACGGCGCTTCGGATATCGGCGTGCGATCGTCGGGTAAGCCGCCAGGCTCGCCTGGCCCGGGCGGGTTGAGCGGTTCCGGGGTCGAAACCGGTTCGGGCGGCGGCAACGGCGCGCTTGCCGCCGCTTCGGTCGGCGTCTGCAACGCGTTCGACGCGTAGGTGTCGATATCGCCCTGCGCTTGTTCGGCGGCGCTATTTATATCGACGGCGCTCACGTTCTTGTCGATCACGCTGGCGCGCTGACAGGCGCCCGCGATCAGCGCCAACGGCAGCATGGCGAACGATGATCGCACGACAGTCTCTCCCCTACCGACCGAACAGGGCCGCGGTGTTTCGGCCCGACGCAGTTACGGATTGAGCGCCGCGTCGTCCTCATCATCAAGCTCGTCATCGTCAACGCTGCCGTCGTCGAATTCGTCCTGAACATCGTCTTCGTCGCCATCTTCTTCGGATTCTTCGCGATCCTCGGATTCGCCGGTGACTTCATCGTCGGTCATTTCGAGATCGTCGAGCGCGTCCTCCTCGACCGACTCGTCCTCGATGTCGGGATCGAGATCGGTCTGGATCGTGCCGTCGCTCGGCCCGACGCGTGTCGCTTCTAGGATTTCGGCGCGCTGGCTTTCGTCATAGCCGTCTTCGTCATAACCATCGTCGCCCGAGCCGTGGCCTGGCACCTGATAACCGCCCATCACCTGTCTCCTGGTCGCACGATGCGACTGTGTGAAGGAGCGAACAAAACAGCAGGCGCGCCGGTTCCCGAGGCTTGCGACGAATCGTGCCTCAAGCGGCCATGTGCGGCCGAAACAGCCGGCCCTTTTCGGTCACCAGCACGGCGGCGAGCGCAACCAGCCCGGCACCGAAGAAGCCGGCGTAGAGCGGCACGGTCGTCCCCGAAAACGCCTGGCCGATCACCGCGCCGATGCCGGCGCCGATGGTGATGCCGATAAACCCCTGCACGCTGGAGGCGGTGCCGGCGATATGCCCCATATTCTCCATCGCCATCGACGAGAAATTGGAGGTGGCGAGCCCGAAGCAGCCCATCGTCAGCGCCTGCAGCACGACGAAGGTGACGATCGTCTCATGTCCCGTCGCGGCGATGACGAGGTGAATGCCCGACAGCGCGATCTGCGTCAGCAGCGCTACGTGCGAGATCATCCGCGTGCCCAGCCGCATCACAATCCGCGAATTGAGGAAATTGGTCAGCGCCATCGTCGAGGCGGTGATCGCAAACACCACCACCAGCAATTTTGGCAGATGGAAGGTGTCGAACATGATCTGCTGGATCGAATTGATGAAGCCGTAGAGCGCGCCGAGCAGCGCCGCCGACGCGATCGTATACCCCAGCGACCAACGATCGCTGAGCGTCAGCCACCAGCCCCGCGCCAGCCGGGCGGGCTCCAGCGAGCGGCGATCCTCGGGGCGCAACGTCTCGGGCATCCGCCAGACGAACCACACGCACACCAGGGCGGTGCCGAACGCGGTCATCGCAAAGATCAGCCGCCACGATCCGAACAGCAGGATGCTCTGCCCGAAGGTCGGCGCCAGCACCGGCATGATCATGAAGACGATGAACGCGAGGCTCATCACCCGCGCCATCGCCCGGCCCGAATAGCAATCGCGCACGAACGCGATCGTCACGACGCGCGTCGCCGCCACCGCCGCGCCGCCGGCGACCCGTGCGATCAGCAGAAGCGTGAAGCTGCCCGATACCGCCGCGACGACGTTGACCGCAAAATAGCATATCAGCGCGGCGATCATCACCGGCCGGCGCCCGAAACGATCGGCGAGCGGCCCGTGGATCAGCTGGCCGACGCCCATGCCGATCAGGAACGCGGTGACGATCAGCTGGCGCTCGTTCTCGGTAACCACGCCCAGGCTGCGCCCGATCGCGGGCAGCGCCGGCAGCATCGAATCGATCCCGAGCGACCCCAGCGCCATCAGCGCGGCGACCAGCGTGATGAACTCGCGAAAGCCGAGCGGCGGGGTGTCGGCGGCGCGGATGGGGTTGAGATCGGTCATTGCGGGGGCGCCATGCCCGATGTGCGCGCGGACGTCACGACTCATCGAGCCGATTGACGCCGCTCGACGGATCACCTACTGTATTGTCGAAACAACACACTGGAGACGTCGTCATGTCCCGCGCCCTGATCCTCGGCTTGCTGATCGCCGCCGCGCCGCTCGCCGCCTGCAACGACAAGGCCGGTACCAGCTTCACGCTCAACACCACCGACAGCGACGGCAACACGACCGTTTCGGCCGATGGCGCGACTGGCCAGGTGTCGCTCAACGTTCCCGGCTTCTCGGGCAAGCTCAACCTGCCCAAGATGCACCTCGACGGCAACGATTTCGACATGAACGGCGTGCACCTCTATCCCGGCTCGAAAATCACGACGATGAACATCGACGCCAAGGGCAATGATCAAGGCGTCGTCCATGTCGCCTTCGACAGCCCGGCCGATCCGAAAATCGTGCGCGACTGGTTCCAGCAGAAGCTGACCGCCGCCGGTTTCACGCTCCACGCCGACGGCGATGGCCTCGCCGGCACCACCGACGAAAACAAGCCCTTCTCGATGCAATTGACCCCCGATGGCGCCGGCCGAGCGAAGGGCGACCTCTCCGTCAGCGGCTGATCGGGCTGTTCGCGCGCGGGTCGAGCGATTATACGGGGCGTTTCCGTTATTGGTTTGAGACGATTCCCATGCTCGATACGCCGTCCGCCCAGGTTCCCACGCTCAGCCTCGCCGATCAGGCGCGCGATCCCGACGCCTTCGCCGCCGCGTTCGGCGGGTCGTTCGAGCGCTTTGGCTTCGCCATCGTCGCCGATCACGGCATCGACCACGCGCTGATCGAACGCGCGTGGAAGCTGACCGAAGAACTCTACAAGCTGCCCGACGCGGAAAAGCGCGGTTATCACACCCCCGGCGGCGGCGGCGCGCGCGGCTACACGCCGTTCAAGACCGAGATCGCCAAGGGCGCCAGCGTCGTCGATCTGAAGGAATTCTGGCACGTCGGCCGCGAATTGCCCGAGGGGCATAAATATTCGGACAGGATGGCGCCCAATGTGTGGCCCGATCGCCCCGAAGGCTTCCGCGAGACCTTCATCGACCTGTTCAGCGCCTTCGACACCGCTGGCGATAAATTGCTCTCGGCGATCGCGCGCCACCTGGGCCTCGCACCCGACTGGTTCGACCATGCGGTCAAAGACGGCAATTCGGTGCTGCGGCTGCTCCATTACCCACCGATCCCCGCCGATGCCGAGGGCGTCCGCGCCGGCGCGCATGAGGATATCAACCTCATCACGCTGCTGCTCGGCGCCGAGGAAGCCGGGCTGGAACTGCGCGAAAAGGACGGCCGCTGGCTGGCGATCAAGCCACCCGAGGGCGCGCTGGTCGTCAATGTCGGCGACATGCTGCAGCGGCTGACCAACAACGTCCTGCCCTCGACCACGCACCGCGTCGTCAATCCGCCGCCCGAGCGCCGCGGGCACTCGCGCTATTCGATGCCTTTCTTCCTCCACCCCGCCCCCGATTTCCTGATCGAGACGCTGCCGGGCTGCATCACGGCGGAGAACCCGAACCATTATCCCACCCCGATCACCGCGCACGATTATCTCCACGAGCGGCTGGTCGAGATCGGGCTCGTGAAGAAATAATTTCTCGTCATGCCGGGCTTGTTCCGGCATCCACCCCTCCTCTAACCAGCCGCCGGTTGTTTGGAGACGTGGATCCCGGAATACATCCGGGGCGACGAAAGGGACTGCATGACCGAACCCTTGCGCATCGCCCTCGCCGGGCTCGGGACCGTCGGCGCCGGCGTGATCCGCCTGCTGGGCACCAATGGCGCGTTGATCGAACGTCGCGCCGGGCGGCCCATCGAGGTGGTCGCGGTATCGGCGCGCGATCGCTCGAAGAATCGCGGTGTCGATATCGCCGGCTTTGACTGGATCGACGATCCCACCGCGCTCGCGCATCACGACCGGGTCGATGTCGTCGTCGAGCTGATCGGCGGTTCGGACGGCCCCGCCTTGGCGCTCGCGCGCGAAACGCTGACGGCCGGCAAGGGCTTCGTCACCGCCAACAAGGCGATGATCGCGCACCACGGGCTGGCGCTTGCCGAGGCGGCGGAAGCCGCGGGCGTGCCGCTCAAGTTCGAAGCGGCGGTGGCCGGCGGCATCCCGGTCATCAAGGGTCTGCGCGAGGGCGCGGCGGCGAACGAGATCGGGCGCGTTTACGGCATCCTCAACGGCACCTGCAATTTCATCCTCACCAAGATGGAGGCCGAGGGCCGCGACTTTGCCGAGGTGCTCGCGGAAGCACAGGCGCTGGGCTTCGCCGAGAGCGATCCGAGCTTCGATATCGACGGCGTCGACGCCGCCCACAAGCTCTCGATCCTGGCGAGCCTGGCGTTCGGCACGCGGCCGGCGTTCGACCAGGTCGGCATCCACGGCATCCGCCACGTCATCGCCGCCGACATTGCCGAGGCGGCGTCGCTCGGCTACCGCATCCGCCTCGTCGGCATCGCCGAGGCGGGGGCGCACGGGCTGTTCCAGCGGGTGCATCCGCATCTGGTGCCGCTCGATCATCCGCTGGCGCATGTCACGGGATCGCTCAACGCGGTGGTGGCGGAGGGTAACTTCGTCGGACGGCTGTTCTTCGAAGGCGCGGGCGCGGGCGACGGGCCGACTGCAAGCGCGGTGGTGGCCGATTTGATCGACATCGCGCGCGGCGAGTTCGGGCCGGCGTTCGCGATGCCGGCAGCGAGTTTGACCGACGATGCCAAGGCCGACACCGGCGACCGTCGGGGCCGCGCCTATCTGCGCTTCACCGTGGCCGACAAGGTCGGCGTGCTCGCCGAGATCGCCGCTGCGATGCGCGACGCGGGCGTGTCGATCGAGAGCCTGATGCAGCGCGGCGCGACGACCGACGGCAGCGTGATCGTCGCGATCGTCACGCATGAGGGCCCCGAACGCAGCGTGGCGCAGGCGTTGGAGAAATTGCGCGGCTCGCCGAGTTTGACGGGCGAGCCGGTCTGGATGCATATTCTGGGATAGTTCCTTTGATCGTCATTGCGAGCGGAGCGAAGCAATCCAGAGTCGCGCGGGACACCCTGGATTGCTTCGTCGCTCCGCTCCTCGCAATGACGATTACTTTTTGAGCGCCGCCTGCGCTGCCGCCAGTCTCGCAATCGGCACGCGGTAGGGCGAGGCGCTGACGTAATCCAAGCCGACCTGTTCGCAGAAGCGAATCGAGGCGGGATCGCCGCCATGTTCGCCGCAGATCCCGAGCTTGATGTCGGGGCGCGTCGCCCTGCCCCTATCGGCAGCGATCTGGATCAGTTCGCCGACGCCTTCGACATCGATGCTGACGAACGGGTCGGTCGCGTAGATGCCCTTGTCGACATAGGTCGTCAGGAAGCGCCCGGCGTCGTCGCGGCTTACGCCCAGCGTAGTCTGCGTCAGGTCGTTGGTGCCGAACGAGAAGAACTCGCCGACCTCGGCGATCTCGCCGGCCTTGAGCGCGGCGCGGGGCAGCTCGATCATCGTGCCGACGAGGTAATCGAGCGTGCGGCCCTTTTCGGCGAACACGGCTTTCGCGGCCTTGTCGACCACCGCCTTCATCAGCTCGAGCTCGCGCCGCGTCGCGACGAGGGGGATCATCACCTCGGGGACGACCGCCTCGCCCGATTTGGCGGCAACGTCGCACGCCGCCTCGAAGATCGCGCGCGCCTGCATCTCGTAGATTTCGGGATAGGTCACGCCCAGGCGGCACCCGCGGTGGCCAAGCATCGGGTTGAACTCGTGAAGCTCGGCGGCGCGGCGCTTGAGCGTTTCGACATCGACGCCGGCCGCCTCGGCGACTTCGGTGAACTCGTCCTCCTCGTGCGGCAGGAATTCGTGGAGCGGCGGATCGAGCAGGCGGATGGTGACGGGCAAGCCGGCCATCACCTCGAAAATCTCGGTGAAATCCTTGCGCTGTTCGGGTAGCAATTTGTCGAGCGCGGCGCGCCGGCCCTTCTCGTCGGCCGCGAGGATCATCTGGCGGACCGCCGTGATGCGCGCCGAATCGAAGAACATATGCTCGGTGCGGCACAGCCCCACGCCTTCCGCGCCGAACTCGCGCGCGGTGCGGCAATCGTGCGGCGTTTCGGCATTGGCGCGGACCTTGAGGCGTCGGACCTTGTCGGCCCAGACCATCAGCGTGCCGAAATCGCCCGACAATTCGGGCTGCACGGTCGGCACGTCGCCGGCCATCACCTCGCCGGTCGCGCCGTCGATGGTGATCGTGTCGCCCTCACGGATCTCGCGCCCGCCAACGCGCATCACCCGCGCCTTCATGTCGATCGACAGCGTGCCCGCGCCGGAGACGCACGGCCGCCCCATGCCGCGCGCGACCACCGCGGCGTGACTCGTCATCCCGCCGCGCGCGGTGAGGATGCCCTTCGCCGCATGCATGCCGTGAATGTCTTCGGGCGAGGTTTCGACGCGCACCAGGATCACCGCCTCGTCCTTCGCCGCGCGGCGTTCGGCGGTGTCGCTGTCGAACACTGCGGCGCCCGACGCGGCACCGGGGCTCGCAGGCAGGCCTTTGGTCAGCACGTCGCGCGCGGCGTCGGGATCGAGCGTCGGGTGGAGCAACTGATCGAGCGCGCCGGGATCGACGCGGGCGACGGCTTCCTCCTGCGAGATCAGCCCTTCGGTCGCCATATCGACCGCGATCTTGAGCGCGGCCTTGGCGGTGCGTTTCCCCGTGCGCGTCTGCAGCATCCACAGATGCCCGCGCTCGACGGTGAACTCGATGTCCTGCATGTCGCGGTAATGATCTTCGAGCAGGCGGAAGACCTTGGCGAGCTCGCCATAGGTCTCGGGCATCGCCTCTTCCATCGACGCCGGTTTTGCCCCCGCTTCCTCGCGCGCGGCACGCGTCAGATATTGCGGCGTGCGGATGCCGGCGACGACATCCTCCCCTTGTGCGTTGATCAGGAACTCGCCGTAATGCGCGTTGTCGCCCTTCGACGGGTCGCGCGTGAACGCGACGCCCGTCGCCGAGGTGTCGCCCATGTTACCGAACACCATCGCCTGGACGTTGACCGCGGTGCCCCAATCACCCGGGATACCGTTCAACCGGCGATAGACCTTGGCGCGCTCGGCCTGCCATGAGCCGAACACCGCGGCGATCGCGCCCCATAACTGGTCCTGCACATCCTGCGGGAACGGCTTGTTCCACAGCTTTTCGACCAGCGCCTTATATTCGGCGACCAGCCCCTGCCAGTCCTCGGCGGTCATCTCGGTATCGAGATAATAGCCGCGGTCTTCCTTGGCGATCTCCAGCGCTTCCTCGAACGCGCCGTGATCGAGGCCGAGCACGACATCGGCATACATCTGGATGAAGCGGCGGTAACTATCCCAGGCGAAACGCGGATCGGCGGAGACGGTGGCGAGCCCCTCGACCGTTGCGTCGTTGAGGCCGAGATTGAGGACGGTATCCATCATCCCCGGCATCGACACGCGCGCGCCCGAGCGGACCGAGACGAGCAGCGGATCGGCCGCGTCGCCGAAGGCCTTGCCGGTCACCTGTTCGATATGCGCGATGCCGGTCGCGACTTCTTCGCGCAGGCTATCGGGGAAGGCCTCGCCCTCCTCATAATAGCGCGTGCACATTTCGGTGGTGATGGTGAAGCCCGGCGGAACGGGCAGCCCGATCGAGGCCATTTCCGCCAGGTTCGCGCCCTTGCCGCCGAGCAGATTCTTGTCGCCCTGCCCGCCATCGGACACGCCGCCGCCGAAGCGGTACACGTACTGCGTCATTGTTCGCCTTCCCCAAGGTTGAATGCGCCGGCCGTATCGTTCGGCTCGTGCGCCCGTCTGATCGTCTCGTCGAGCTTTCGGTGAAGTGGACAAAGTGGAGAGTGTCGCGCGGTTTTGTTCAGCCCTCGATTTTCGAGAAATCAGCGACGCCGTGCACCGCGTCGCGAACGCGTGCGAGCAACGCGAGACGGGCGGTGCGCTTGGCGGGATCGGGATCGTTCACGGTCACCTTTTCAAAGAACGCATCGATAGGCGCGCGAAGGCTGGCGAGCGCCGCCATCGCAGCTTCGAAATCTTCGCGCTCGACCGCGTCGGCGGCGGCGGGCGCGGCCGAATCCAACGCGTCGATCAGCGCAGCTTCCTCAATTTCGGGCGTGTAGGAAAGTGCTTTCTTACCTCCCCTCCCTGGAAGGGAGGGGCTGGGGGTGGGTTGGTTCTTCGAGGCGCGGTCGTGAGTCTCATCACCCACCCCCGACCCCTCCCTTGCAGGGAGGGGGGCAGATTGGGCGCCCCACCCTTCCTTCTTCAGGATGTTCGCGGCGCGCTTGTAGCCGGCGAGCAGGTTGGCGCCGTCTTCGGTGGTGACGAAGGATTGCAGCGCACGGACGCGCGCGAGGAGGCGGACGAGATCGTCCTCCCCGCCCAATGCGAACACCGCGTCGATCAGATCGTGCCGGACGCCGGCCTCGCGCTGCTGGACCTTGAGGCGGTCAAGTAGGAAAGCAATGACTTCGATGAAACTCGCCGCCTGCTCTCTATGCCTTTGCTGGACAGGAAGCGGTGCGTCAGGATCGCTTGGTATCTCTGGCTTAGGCCAAATGTCTTCAAGCACCAATCTCGCGATGGTTGGATCAGTAATTTGTTGCAGAACTGGAGCCATTTGCGCCGCGATGGCATCTCTCTGACTATATATCTGCTGCTCGATGACATCGAACATCGCGATGGCAAGCACATGAACCAAATTAGCCCTGATGCCCTGTTCAACGATAATTCGATCAATCGCGATACCAGCTCTGCGGAGCGCAAAAGGATCCTTGGAACCCGTTGGCTTTTCCTGAATTAGGAAAAACGCCACTAATGTATCCAGCTTATCCGCCAAACTCACCGCCACCGTAACCGGCGCGGTGGGCACCTCGTCGCCCTGGCCGACCGGCTTGTAGTGATCGCGGATCGCCGCGGCGACCGCCGGGTGCTCGCCTTGCGCGGCGGCGTAATAGCCGCCCATCAGGCCCTGCAGCTCGGGGAACTCGCCGACCATGCCGGTGACGAGATCGGCCTTGGCGAGACGCGCCGCGCGTTCGGCGAGGGCGGCGAGGCGCTCTCGATCCTCCCCTGGCAGGGGAGGGGGACCGTCAGCCGCAGGCTGGTGGTGGAGGGGTGTCCCGCTATCGTGGGGGGCATACCCCTCCGTCGCGCTACGCGCGCCACCTCCCCTTGCAGGGGAGGATGGGATGATCCCCTCCTCGACCAGCCACCTGGCCAGCTTGGCGACACGATCGACCTTGTCCGCCACCGTGCCCAATTTCTCGTGGAAGACGATCTGGCCGAGCTTCTGGGCCTGCGCGTCGAGCGGCATTTTCAGATCGGTGTCGTAGAAGAATTTGGCGTCGGCGAGCCGCGCGGCCAGCACCTTGCGGTTGCCCTCGACGATCTTCGCGCCGCCGTCCGCCGCGGCGATATTGGCGGTGCAGATGAAGGCGTTGGCCAGCCCTCCCCTCCCTGACAGGGAGGGGCTGGGGGTGGGTTGGGCCTTCGAGGAACGGTCCTGAGCCTCAGGACCCACCCCCGGCCCCTCCCTTCCAGGGAGGGGAGCAGGTTCACGGCAGACGAAATATTTCTGGTTCACGCGTGCGGTGAGCTGGATCACCTCGGGCGGCACGTCGAGGAAGGCTTCGTCGAAGCGGCCGAGCAGCGGCACCGGCCATTCGGTGAGGCCGGCATTCTCGGCGACCAGGCCTTCGTCCTCGATCAGTTCTAGCCGCGCGTCGGCGGCGAGTTTGCTCGCGGCGTCGCGGATGATCGTGGCGCGCTCATCCTGATCGACGATGACGTGGCAGGCGCGCAGTTTCTCGACATAATCGGCGGCCGAGCCGATCGTGATCGCGCCCGGATGGTGGAAGCGGTGGCCGAGTGTCGCGGACCCGCTGGCGATGCCGGCGATTTCAAAGGGCACGACGCCTTCGCCGAGCAGGGCGACGATCCCTTGCAGCGGGCGGACCCAGCGCAGGCTTTCGGCGCTGGCGGACGCGTCGCCCCAGCGCATCGATTTGGGCCAGGGGAATTGGCGGACCATCGCCGGAATCACCTCGGCGAGGACATCCGCCGTCTTACGGCCGGGCTTGTCGACCACCGCGAACCACACGCCGTCGCGGTCTTCGAGCTGGCCTTGGGTCAGGCCGGTCTTGCGCAGGAAGCCTTCGAGCGCCTGCGGTGGGGCCGAGCTACGCGGGCCTTTGGTTTCTTCCGACACGGCGGCGGTTTCGAGCGGCAGATCGCGCGCGATCAGCGCGAGGCGGCGCGGGGTGGCGTAGGTGACGAGCGCGGCGGCCTTGAGCCCGGCCTTGCCGAGCTCGGTGGCGAACAGCCGCGCAAGATCCTCGCGCGCCTTCGCCTGCATCCGCGCGGGGATCTCCTCCGAGCGGAGTTCGAGGAGGAAATCGGTCATTTTGCATCCTCCCCTGCAAGGGGAGGTGTCAGCCGGCACGGCTGACGGAGGGGTGTCGCGCTATCGAGGCGGTGACACCCCTCCACCATGCTGCGCATGGTCCCCTTCCCCTTGCAGGGGAGGATTTGGAAGCCGAAAATCACGCCGCCCACCCGTTCTTTTCCATCCACGCCTGGCAGCTGCCCTTCGCGAGATCGCGCACCCGGCCCATATAGGCCTGGCGCTCGGCGACCGAGATCACGCCCCGCGCCTGGAGCAGGTTGAAGACGTGGCTCGCCTTGATCGCCTGTTCGCAAGCGGGAATCGGGAGTTGCGCCGCGAGGCTGTTTTCGCATTCGGCGACGTGCTTGCGGAAGGCATCGAACAGGCTGTCGGTGTCCGCCACCTCGAAATTCCAGGTGCTCATCTCGACTTCGTTCTCGAGGAACACGTCGCCGTAGCTCACGCCGGCGTCGTTGAAGGCGAGATCGTAGACGCTGTCTTTGTTCTGGATATACATCGCCAGCCGCTCGAGCCCGTAGGTCAGCTCGCCCGCGACGGGCTTCATGTCGAAGCCGCCCATCTGCTGGAAATAGGTGAACTGCGTCACCTCCATGCCGTCGCACCACACCTCCCAGCCGAGCCCCCAGGCGCCGAGCGTGGGCGATTCCCAATCGTCCTCGACGAAACGGATGTCGTGGTGGAGGAAATCGATCCCGATCGCCGCGAGGCTGCCGAGATAGAGTTCCTGCAGGTCGGCGGGGCTCGGTTTCAGGATCACCTGATATTGATAATAATGCTGCAGCCGGTTGGGATTCTTGCCGTAGCGGCCATCCGTGGGCCGGCGGCACGGCTGGACGAAGGCGGCGTTCCACGGGTTCGGCCCCAGCGCGCGCAGCGTCGTCGCCGGGTGGAAGGTGCCCGCGCCCATTTCCATGTCGTAGGGCTGCAGGATCAGGCAGCCGCGATCGCTCCAATAATTATGGAGCGTCAGGATCATGCGCTGGAAGCTGAGCGGCTTGGTCAAGGGAGGAGCCTGTTGCGGTGCGGTAATCTCGCGGGTGGCCTTGCCGGAAGGGAGGCGCGGAATCAAGCAAACCGCCTTATGTCAGCCGTCACTGATAAAATGTCAGGCGTTATTGACATAGTCACGACTCGCTGTCATTTAGTCATGGTCACCTGACATTGAGCCGGGCGACGCCGGGGAGCGACGAGGTGTATGTCGACATGAAGAACCGGCTCAAGGTGCTGCGCGCCGAACGCGACTGGAGCCAGGCGGAGCTCGCCGGGCGGCTCGATGTCTCGCGCCAGGCGGTCAACGCGATCGAGACGGGGAAATATGATCCGTCGCTGCCGCTGGCATTCCGGATCGCGCGGCTGTTCGACCAGCATATCGAGGAGATTTTCGATGACGAGCATGGCGATGACTGAAGCCGATTGGGGCGCGCAGCGCGAAGCGGCTCGACGCCGGCTGCGCTGGATGGCGGGCGGCGTGATGGCCGTGGCGGCAGGGTTTTTCATCTGGCTTGTGCCGGATGATGCCAGCCCCGCTTCCGACACCACGCGGCTGCTGAGCGCGGCCGCGTTCCTCGCGTTCGTTTTGCTGGGCGCATTCATGGCGAGGCGCTGGAGTGACGAAATCGAGCGGCGGCGATTGATCAGCACCCTCGCAGTGATTGGCTTCGCCTCGTTTTTGCTCACGCCGCTCGCCGGCATGCTGGCGCCCGTCGTCCCGATTGCCAACCCGGTCCTGGTGGCCTGGACCGTATCGCTCGCCGCCGGCCTGGCGATGCGGATCGGCCAGCGCGTGCGCGCCTGACAGATCACAGACAGCATTCCGAGGAGATTTTCGATGATGCGCATGACAATGGAGGACCGCTCGGGCGTCGAACGGCTGCGCGCGCGGGAGCGGCGGCGGTGGATGATCGTCGCGGGCGCGGTACTACTGATCGTCTTCGACCTGATCTTCATGTGGACGACCGGCAATCTACCGCGCGACCTGGGCCATCTCCCGCCCGACCTCGCCAACGGCTTGGCGACGGGGATGCTGACCGGCGCGGCGATTTGCCTGTTCCGCATCCTGCGCACGGAATGCGACGAGCATGAAATTCGGGCGCGGATGTTCGGCGCGCAGATGGCGTTCACGACATTTGCGATCGCGTATCCCGTGTGGGCGCTGTTCGCGCTCGGGGGCGTGCTGCCGCCGGTCAACGGTTTCGTGTTGTGGGCGGGCGCGATCGTCCTTTATCTTGGCGGCTTCCTCTGGCGAAAATATCGCTGAGCGCGCGACCGAAAAAAGGACATCCGGGATGATCAAACACCTCTCCTCGCTGCTCGCCGGCGCCGCGCTGTTCGTCGGCGCCGCTGCGACCGCACAGACCGCGCCACCCTCTCCTGCCGCTGCCGCTCCCTCCTCCGCCGCGACGCAAGACGCCGATCCGGCGCTATGGGTGGTCAAGGACAAGGACACGACGATCTATCTGTTCGGCACCGTCCATGTGCTCAAGCCGGGGATGACATGGTTCGACGAGGCGGTGAAGAGCGCGTTCGACGCATCGGACACGTTGGTGCTCGAGATGGTGATGCCCGACATGGCGGCGATGCAGGCGCTGGTCACCAAATTCGCGGTCAACAGCGATTCGAAGACGCTGACCGACAAGCTGCCCGCCGCCGATCGCGCCGCCTTCACCAGCGCGCTGACCGATCTCGGCGCGCCGGCCGGGGCGCTCGATCATTACGATCCGTGGTTCGCGGCGACCGAGCTGGCGCTGCTGCCGATCATGAAGCTCGGCTACAATCCCGCCAACGGCCCCGAGGCGGTGTTGACCGCGGCGGCCAAGGCGGCGGGCAAGCCGGTGGCCGGGCTGGAAACCCCCGAACAGCAGCTCGGCTATCTCGACGGCTTGCCCGAAGACGCGCAGATCACCTTCCTCGACCAGACGGTGAAGGACATTCCCAAGGCAAGCGCCGAGATCGACGCGATGGTCGCGGACTGGGCGAAGGGCGATCCCGACGCGCTGGCCAAGATCATGAACGACGATCTGACGATGTCGGCTGCGCTCAAGAAAACGCTGCTGACCGATCGCAACGCGCGCTGGGCCGACTGGATCGCGACGCGGATGAAGACCCCGGGCACGGTGTTCATCGCGGTCGGCGCGGGGCATCTGGCGGGCGCGGGCAGCGTGCAGAACGATCTCGCCAAACAGCATCTCAAGGCGACGCGGATCGCTTATTGATGGCGCGCTGGCTGGCGCTGGCGCTGGCCGCAATCGGCGTGCTGAGCGCGTCGGCCTGCCACCGCGCGCCGACGATCGCCGCGCATCCGGCGCTGTGGCGCGTGCAGGACGGCGACACGACGATCTGGCTGTTCGGCACGATCCACCTGTTGCCGGCGCGGGTCGCTTGGCAAACGCCGGCGGTGAAGCGCGCGATCGCGACAACGGACACGCTCGTCACGGAGATTCCCGATGGCAACCTCGCCAGCCAGGCGGCGACGTTCCTCAAGATCGCACGGGCGCCGGGCCTTTCTCCGGTGGTCACGCGCGTCCCCGCGGCGGCGCAATCGACGCTGCGCGCCGCGGCGGCGGCATCAGGGGTGCCCTTGGCGACGCTCGACGGGATGAAAAGCTGGGCGGCGGCGGTGGCGATCGCGGTGGGATCGAGCCGCGCCGCCGACGCCTCGGTCGAAAACGGCGTCGAGACGCGGCTGTTCGCGGCCTTTGCCGGGCGACGGCAATTGGCGTTCGAGACGCTGGCCGGCCAGCTCGCGCTGTTCGATGCCCTACGCGAGGATCAGCAAAGGCTGCTGCTGGCGCGCAGCGCGTCTGAGGCGCTCTCGGCGAAGGCGAGCTATGCCGCGACGCTCGACGCCTGGGCGGCCGGCAACGAGCGCCGCATCGCCGCCAGCTTCGATCCGACCTTTCGCGGCGCCCCGGCGCTCGAAGCGGCGTTGCTGACGAATCGCAATGCGCATTTCGCGGGCTGGATCGCACGACGAATGGACACGCCGGGGAGCGTGCTGGTGGCCGTCGGCGCCGGCCATCTCGTCGGCCCGAAATCGGTGGTGGCGATGCTGCGCGTCAGGGGGCTGCGCGTCGAGCGCGTCGAATAACCGTTGCGTTGTTGATCCGCAGTCCCGAGCCTTGCCTCACGCGCACGCTTCACCTATAGCGCCGCGCTTCCGGTCATGGTCATCCCTGGAGGCGTGGCCGGAGACGAACCAACGCTTTTCGGAGATAGAGCATGAGCGATCAACTGACGCTCGCTGCCGAGACGCGTGATCGGGTTGGCAAGGGAGCCTCCCGTTCGCTGCGTCGCCAAGGCCGCGTGCCCGCCGTCATTTACGGCAACAACGAAGACCCCACGTCCGTTCACGTCGAGGAAAAGGCGCTCATCAAGCTGTTGATGACCGGCCATTTCACCAACTCGGTGGTGATGGTCGATGTCGGCGGCAAGCCCGCCCGCACGCTGCCCAAGGACGTCGCCTTCGATCCCGTGAGCGACCGGCCGGTGCATGTCGATTTCCTGCGCATCTCCGAACACGCCAAGGTGCACGTCAACGTGCCAGTCCACTTCACCAATGAGGACAAGGCGCCCGGCATCAAGCGCGGCGGCGTGCTCAACGTCGTTCGCCACGAGCTCGAGCTGGTGGTCGATGCGGCGCAGATCCCGGACGAGATCGAAGTCTCGCTCGAGGGCCTCGAAGTCGGCGATTCGGTCCACATTTCCAACGTGACGCTGCCGAAGGGCGCCGAATCGGCGATCGACGACCGCGACTTCACCATCGCGACGATCGTCGCCCCGTCGGCGCTCAAGTCGAGCGAAGGCGATAGCGATACCGAGGCTGCGGCAGAACCCGCCGCTGACGAGGTTCCGGCGAGCGAACAGTCGGACGACGACGCCTGACAGTAAAAGCCCTCTCTCCCTCGGGGAGAGGGTTGGGAGAGGGGGAATAAACGGGCGGCGGTGCTTCACTGCCCCTCTCCCCAACCCTCTCCCCTGAAGGGGAGAGGGAGATTGGTGATGCAGATCTGGGCTGGCCTCGGCAATCCGGGTCCGCGTTATGCGATGAACCGGCACAATGTCGGCTTCATGGCGATCGACGCGATCGCCGAGCTTCACGGCTTCGACGCGCCGAAGAAGCGCTTTCTCGGCTGGGCGATCGAGGCGCGGCTGGGCGCCGAAAAGCTGCTGCTGCTCAAGCCCGCCACCTTCATGAACGACAGCGGCCAGGCGATCGGCGAAGCGATGCGCTTCTACCGGCTGGAGCCTGGCGACGTCACCGTTTTCCACGACGAACTCGATCTCGACCCGTTCCGCGTCAAGGTGAAGACCGGCGGCGGCACAGCCGGGCATAACGGCCTGCGATCGACCGAGGCGCATATCGGCGCCGATTTCAGGCGCGTGCGGCTGGGCATCGGCCATCCCGGCCACAAGGAACGCGTGCACAATTACGTGCTCGGCAATTACGCCAAGGCCGAGATCGATCCGCTCGCCGACATGCTCGGCGCGGTCGCCGCCGAAGCGCCCCGGCTGGCGGCGGGCGACGATGCGCGGTTCATGAACGACGTGGCGTTGAGGCAACAGGGCTGATGCCGACCCGCCTGCTCTTTGCCACCCGCTTCTACGAAGCCGCGCTCGACGACGACGCGCTGCTTGCCGAGCTCGACGACGCCTGCCGCGACGTCGCCGATGAGGATCAGGCCGGGCAAGGCTGGTCCGAGGCGCACGGTTATGCCGGCTACACCAGTTATGCGTCGCTCAACGATCTGCCGCTACGCGATCCGCGGTTCGGCGATCTCGTCCGCCGTCTCGACAAGCATGTTGCCACTTTCGGCAAGGCGTGCGCCTTCGATCTCGGCAAGAAGCGATTGAAGCTCGACAGCTTGTGGATCAACATCCTCGAGCCCGGCGGCGCGCATTCCGGCCACATCCATCCGCACAGCGTGGTTTCGGGCACGATCTACATCGCGGTGCCGCCGGGATCGGGGCCGCTCAAGCTCGAAGACCCGCGGCTGCCGCTGATGATGGCCGCCCCGCCCCGCCTCCCCGACACTGGCGACGATCACGCGACCTTCGTCTATGCGACGCCGCAGCCGGGCGCTATCTTCCTGTGGGAAAGCTGGCTGCGCCATGAAGTGCCCGCCAACGCTGCCGACGAAGAACGGATCAGCATCAGCTTCAATTATCGGTGGTAAGCATTAACCACGATAACATTTGTCTTCGAGGAATTTGGGAACATCGATCAGCTTTCGGCGTTTGATCAGGTTACCGTCGTTGACGCGTTTTCCAGGCTCCCGACGGGGCGAGTAGCTGTCACGCTCCCGCCTGTCGGAGAAGGCAAATGCCGCACTTCCACTTGCATCTTATCGAGCGATCGGGCGTCTATCACGACAGTGAGGGATGCGAACTGGCCGATGACGACGCCGCCGTGCTCAGCGCCATCCGGCAGGTGCGTGCGCTCGTTTCGCACGAATTGCGCGAAACCGGCGGGATCGCGCTGGACCGAGCGATCGACATCGTCGCTTCGGATGGCCGTCGGGTGCGACGGCTGGCGTTTCCCGACGCGGTTTTCATCACTCCTGAGCGAAAAACGGATCCGGCGCTAACATATGTTAGCTAACGGCAATGATGCGCAAATCAAAGACCGAGCGGATGCCGTCGATTAAGGTCATCACGCTACCGGAATTGTCCGGCTCCTCTTAAGCAGGAGCCAGCCGCCTCTTCCGCTATGGAAGGAAGAGCATGGCTGACAAACCAACGGCGCAATGGCTCGGCGAGCGTCTCGCCGATCGTCGCGACCTCACCGCTGCGGCGCGCGATGCGATCGCCGCACTGCCGTTTTCGGTTCGCAGCTTTGAGCCTGGGCAATATTTGCTGCGCGAGGGAGATCGACCTCGCGTCTGCTCATTCCTGATCGACGGCGTGCTCTATCGTCACAAGATTGTCGGCAATGGCGGGCGGCAGATCGTCTCTATTCATATCGCGCGCGACTTTGTCGATGGTCAGAATATCCTGCTGACCGAGGCCGATCACAACATCCAAGCGCTGACCGAGGCGACCATCCTCGCGGTCGATTCCGAGGCGCTGCTGGCGGTCGCGCTGGAGCATCCGCCGATTGCCAAGGCGTTGTGGCACGAATCGCTCGTCGAGGCGTCGATCGTGCGCGAATGGGTCGCCAATATCGGCCGGCGCGACGCGCGCGCCCGCACCGCGCATATGCTGTGCGAGCTTGCCGTGCGGCGCGAGGCGGCCGGGCTTGGCTCGCGTGAAAGCTATGAGCTGCCGATGACGCAGGAGCAGCTCGGCGACGCGCTGGGGCTGACATCGGTACACGTCAATCGCACGCTAAAGGCGTTGCAGGCGGAAGGCGCGATCCGCCGCAACAAGCGGTCGGTCGGCATCGCCGATTGGCGCACGCTTCAGCAGATCGGCGACTTTACCTCCAATTATCTGCATCTGCGCGAAAGCGGGATCGACTTCGCCCACGTCCTGCTGAACAGCTGAGGCGGATGCGAGATTTCCTCCGCCGGGCGCGGCATGCTAAGGATGATCGCGGCAGTTTCGGGGGGGTGGAGCATGGCGTTTTTACAGAGGATCGCGTCGTTGCAAAACGAGAGGAATCGTCTGGGTGCTTGATCCCGGCGACAGCCCGATGGGTGTCATCGCGCGTCGTCTCGATGCACGAATCGCGCTGGAGGACGAAGCGGTGCGCGCGATCGTCGCGTTGCCGCACACCATCCGCCGGCTGCGGCCCAACGAATATTTCCTGCGCGAAGGCGAACAGCCGACCAATTCGACGATCGTCGTCGATGGCTATATCTATCGCCACAAGCTGGTCCAGGACGGCGGCCGCCAGATCGTCGCGGTGCATATTCCCGGCGATTTCGTCGATCTGCAGAACATCCTGCTCGACGAATCCGATCACAATATCCAGGCGCTGACAACGGCGACGGTCGCCGAATTTCCCCATGCCGAAATGCTCGCCCTGGCGTTTCGCCATCCCAATATCGGCAAGGCGCTGTGGCGCGAGTCGCTCGTCGAGGCATCGCTGTTCCGCGAATGGATTGCCAATATCGGCCGGCGCGATGCCCGAGCGCGGGTGGCGCATCTGCTGTGCGAGATGGCGGTGCGGCGCGAGGCCGCGGGGCTGGGGTCGCGCGCGCATTTCGAATTGCCGATGACGCAGGAGCAACTGGGCGACGCGCTCGCGCTCACCGCGGTCCACGTCAACCGCACGCTACGCGTGCTCGAAGCCGACGGGCTGATCGAACGATCGAAGCGCGCCGTGACGGTGGCCGATTGGTCGCGGCTGCGCGCGGTCGCCGATTTCAACGAGAATTATCTCCACGTCCGCGAGATGGCGGAGCCGGAGGAGCTGCGTGACATGGCGCGCGCCGCGGCGCGGCGCTGAGGGCCGCGGTCTGGCGGCTGGCGTCGCGCCGCGGTTGGCTGTATCGAGCGGCGGTCTCGCCGGCTTACCGGCGCTCCATCTCGCAAGGTAGCATTTCTTCATGGGCTTTCGCTGTGGCATCGTCGGCCTGCCGAACGTCGGCAAATCGACGCTTTTCAACGCGCTGACGCAAACCGCCGCGGCGCAGGCGGCGAACTATCCGTTCTGCACGATCGAACCCAATGTCGGCAATGTCGCGGTGCCCGATCCGCGGCTCGATGCGCTCGCCGGGATCGCGCATTCGGCGAAGATCATCGAAACGCAATTGGGCTTCGTCGACATCGCCGGGCTGGTGCGCGGCGCCAGCAAGGGCGAAGGATTGGGCAATCAGTTCCTCGGCAACATCCGCGAGGTCGACGCGATCGTCCATGTGCTGCGCTGCTTCGAGGATGGCGACGTGACGCATGTCGAGGGCAAGGTCGATCCGATCGCCGACGCCGAGACGGTCGAGACCGAGCTGATGCTCGCCGATCTCGAAAGCCTCGAAAAGCGCGTGCCCAATTTCGCCAAGAAGGCCGCGCAGGGCGACAAGGAAGCCAAGATCGCCGCCAGCGTGCTCGGCCAGGCGCTCGACCTGCTGCGCGAGGGCAAGCCGGCGCGGTTGACCGAGCCGAAGGACGAGGAAGAGGCCCGCGTGTTCGCGCAGGCGCAATTGCTCACCGCAAAGCCCGTGCTCTACGTCTGCAATGTCGATGAGGGCGACGCCGCGAACGGCAATGCGCTGTCGGCGCGGGTGTTCGCCAAGGCGGCGGCCGAGGGTGCCGAAGCGGTGGTCGTCTCGGCCGCGATCGAGGCGGAGATCGCGACGATGGCGCCGGCCGATCGCTCGGAATTCCTCGCCGACCTGGGCCTCGACGAAACCGGCCTCGCGCGCGTGATCCGCGCCGGCTACAAATTGCTCCATCTGCTGACGTTCTTCACCGTCGGCCCCAAGGAAGCGCGCGCCTGGACGGTCGAGGCGGGCGCCAAGGCCCCGCAGGCGGCGGGCGCGATCCACACCGA
The DNA here is from genome assembly GCA_006438735.1 of Sphingomonas koreensis. Lineage (GTDB taxonomy): Bacteria > Pseudomonadota > Alphaproteobacteria > Sphingomonadales > Sphingomonadaceae > Sphingomonas > Sphingomonas koreensis_A. The sequence continues at coordinate 229,744 of RCZF01000004.1, forward strand.
TTTCGAACGCGGCTTCATCCGCGCCGAAACGATCGCCTATGACGATTATATCGCGCTGGGCGGCGAAAGCGGCGCGCGCGACGCCGGCAAGCTGCGCCAGGAAGGCAAGGAGTATGTCGTCCATGACGGCGACGTGATGCTGTTCCGCTTCAACGTGTGACGATTGCCGCAGGGCGGTGCGCGGCCTAGGATTCGCGGCGATGATCGTTCGCTTGCTCCTTGGCCTGCTGCTCGCCTGTCTCGCCTTGCCGGCGACGGCGGCGATGCCGTGCCATGACGGCGGCGCAGCGATGGCCATGCCGATGCCGGCGGCGTCGCACCACGGCGACAAGGCGGCCGCGCCGCATCTGTGCGTCGGCTGTGTGCCGCCGTCGAGCTGGCGCGGCGCGGTGGTGAGCGCGCCGCTGGCCCCGGCGGCGTTGCCGCCCGCGCACACGCTCGGGCGGTTCACGGTCGGCCGCTCGGCCCCGCCGGCGACGCCGCCGCCGCGCTTCGAGGCGTGATCGCCGGGGCCGCCGCGCCTCGCTGACACCCGCTTTTCCAAGGATAACACCATGACACGAGCGATCCGGCTCGCCGCAACCTGTGCGGCGGCCCTGCTGCCGCTATCGGCGGCGGCGCAGTCGATGCCCGGCATGACGATGCCCGCACCGACGCCTTCCCCTGCCCCCTCGGCGACATCAATGCCGGGGATGACGATGCCTGCCCCAGCGCCGAAACCCGCGTCGTCGCTGCCGATGGAGGGTATGACGATGACGAGCGATGCCTTCGCCACCGGATCGGGCACTACGCGCCTGCCCGCCAACGAAGGCATGATGAGCGGGCTGCACGTCGATACCGGCGGCTGGATGCTGATGGCGCACGGCTATCTCTGGGGCGCTTACACCGACCAGAGCGGGCCGCGCGGCGACAGCGATGCGTTCGTCGAATCGATGGCGATGCTCGGCGGCGACCGCGATCTCGGCGATGGCCTCCATCTGTCGCTGCGATCGATGCTCAGTCTCGAGCCGCTGATGGGCGCGCGAGGCTATCCCAATCTGTTCGCGACCGGCGAGACCGCGAACGGCGCGCCGCTGGTCGATCGCCAGCATCCGCACGATCTGTTCATGGAGCTGTCGGCCCGGCTCGATGTGGACGTCGGCGCGGATGCGAGCCTGTTCCTTTATGGCGGTCCGGTCGGCGAGCCCGCGCTGGGGCCGTCGGCGTTCATGCACCGCGGTTCGGCGGCGTACGAGCCGCTCGCGCCGATCAGCCACCATTGGTTCGACAGCACGCACATCACCTATGGCGTCGTCACCGCGGGCTGGTCCGAGCCCAAATGGCAGCTCGAAGCCTCGGCCTTCCGCGGCCGCGAGCCCGACGAATATCGCTGGAACATCGAGACCCCCAAGCTCGATTCGTGGAGCGTGCGCGCGACGTGGACGCCGTCGCCCGCCTGGGCGATCGAACTCAGCCACGGCTTCCTCAAGAGCCCCGAAGCGCAACACCCGGAGGCTGACGAATCGCGCACGATCGGCAGCGTGCAATTCGCGAATGGCGCGCTGACGACGACGCTCGCCGCGTCGATCAAGCATCCGCTGCCCGGCCGTGCGCTGAGCGCGTTCCTTGCCGAGGCGAATTGGGACGTGACGACGCATCACACGATGTTCGGCCGGATCGAGAATGTCGCCAATGACGAGCTGTTTCCGAACCCCGCCGATCCGCTGCATGATCGCCGCTTCCGCGTGACGCGATTCGAGGCCGGCTATGCCTATCGCCTGCCGCTCGCCGGGCCGATCGGGCTCGCGCTGGGCGGGGCGATCGACGCTTACTCCAAGCCCGCGGGGCTCGATGCGGCTTATGGTCGCGCGCCGATCGGCTACACCCTGTTCGCCAAGCTGTCGCTCGGGCATTAGGGCGGCCCTATAACGAGGAGTCGCACATGAGTCGTTGGGGTCTGGGTGTCGCTGTACTGGCGGCGATCGGCGTTTCCGGATGTGCGGCGACGCCGCCGCCCGCCCGGCCAAGCGAAACCATGGCGGCCGAGCAGAAGCCGCCGGTCACGATCCTCGTCTCGATCGACGGGTTTCGCGCCGATTATCTCGATCGCGGCGTGACCCCCGCGCTGTCGGCGCTGGCTGCGACGGGCGTGTCGGCGGCGATGGAGCCATCGTTCCCGTCGAAGACCTTTCCCAATCACTGGGCGATCGTCACCGGCGATTATCCCGATCACACCGGCATCACCGCCAACAAGATCGAGGACGCGGCGCGGCCGGGCGAAACCTTCACCATGGCGACCGACGATCCATTCTGGTGGAACGAGGCGTCGCCGATCTGGGTCGATGCCGAGAAGGCCGGCATCCGCACCGCGACGATGTTCTGGCCCGGCGCCAACGTCGCCTGGGGCGGCCAGCAAGCGGCGGCGTGGCCGCACGACATTACCGGCGGCACGCGACCCGAGGACTGGCAGCAATTCAACCAGGCGGTGACCGGCGAGCAGCGCGTGAACGCGGTGCTCGATTGGCTGCGGCGGCCGGCGGCGATCCGGCCGAAGTTCGTGACGCTCTATTTCGATACGGTCGATACCGCGGGGCATGCCTATGGCCCGGACGATGCGCGCACCACCGCGGCGGTCGCCGATGTCGATGGCAAGATCGCGATGCTGGTCGACGGGCTGAAGGCGCTCGGCCAGCCGGCCAATCTCGTCATCCTCGCCGATCACGGTATGGCGCCGATCAGCAGCGACCGAGTCGTCGCGCTCGATACGATCGCACCGCCGGCGGATTACCGGATCGTCGAAAGCGGGCCGTATGCGAGCCTCGAGCCGACGCCGGGGCACGAGGCCGAGGTCGCACGGCTGATCCCGGGCCAGCACGGCCACGCGACCTGCTGGCGCAAGCAGGACATTCCGGCACGCTTTCATTACGGGACGAACCCGCGCATCCCGCCGTATTTCTGCCTCGCCGATATCGGCTGGCAAGTGCTGCCGACCAAGCCGACCAAGGCCGAGAGCGGCGGCAATCACGGTTATGACAATATGGCGCCGGAGATGCGCGCGTTGTTCGTCGCCAACGGGCCGGCATTCGCGCGGGGGCAGACGATTGCGAGTTTCGTCAATGTCGATGTCGAGCCGTTGCTGCGCGATCTGATCGGTTTGCCGGCACCGCATGGCATCGACGGCAGCGATGCGCCGTTCAAGGATGTGCTGCGAAGGCCAGGAGCATGAGTGACATGCAATATTTCGAGGATATCGAGGTCGGCGCCACCGCCAGCTTCGGCGGCTATGAGGTCACCAGCGACGAAGTGATCGCCTTTGCGCGGGCCTATGATCCGCAGCCGTTCCATCTGTCAGACGAAGCGGCGGCGGCGACTCATTTCGGGCGGCTCTCCGCAAGCGGTTGGCACACCTGCGCGATGACCATGTCGATGGTGGTGGCCAACCTTCAAGAGCACAAGCAGGCCGGGCTTGGCTCTCCCGGGATCGACGAGTTGCGCTGGCTCAAGCCGGTCTATCCAGGTGACACTTTGCGCTGCGAAACCGAGATTATCGACAAGCGTCCGTCGCGTAGCCGCCCTGAAATGGGCAGTTACCGCAGCCGAATGACCGTCCTCAATCAGCATGACGAACTGGTAATGACATTCCTGTCGACCGGGCTGATCGCGACGCGCCCGCGCGGTTAAGTCCCGCGCGGGCGTTCGCTATACGGGCTCAATGGTGGCCGCGATGGCCGCCGCCGTTATTGCCGCCGCTGCTATGACCGCCGTTGCTGCCGCCACTGCTGTGGTAGCCGCCGTTGCCGTGATAGCCGCCATTGCCGTGATAGCCGCCATTGCCGTGATTTCCGCCATTGTTGCCGCCCTGATGGGCGCTCGGGCGGTGGCCATAACGATCCCAGTTGCCGCCGTTTGAGCGCTGCCCCTGATAGGAGTGGCCGCGGTTCTGCCAATAATGCTGCTGCTGGCCGTTCCAGCGATGACGGTTGTGGTTGCGATCATAAACGTAATAGCCGCTGCCGGGATAATAATAATCCCCGTACCAGCCATAGTATGACGGGTCGTAATAGGCGCCGCCGCCGTCATAATAGCCGCCGTTGTAATCGTAATAATCGCCGTAGCCGCCATAAGCGCCGCCATAGCCATACCCATCGGTGGCGCAGGCGCTGAGGCTGCCGCCGGCGGCGAAGAGCAGGCCGGCAAGAACGATGCGTGATTTCGACATGATGCTAGTCTCCCGGATACGCGGAGGGTTGATGCGGCTCTTATTACACAGGCGTACTGACTATTGCCTGAACCGCATTGACACCATTGAGAACGCGCGCATCGGTCGCGCGGTTCCGTTTGCGTCAACGGGGGAGGACGCGCTCTTGAAGCAAGAAAAACGCCCGCTCACCTGATCGGCGGCGGGCGTTTCTTGTTCGATCGGATCAGGCGTCGCCGCCTGCCCTCAATGCTTCACGTCGCGCCAGATGTTCCGATAGGCGCCAAACGCGAGCAGGCAGAAGATGCCCAGGAAGATCACCACCGCGAAGCCCGCGGCGTGGCGCGCCTCGAGCTTGGGCTCGGCGGTCCATACCAGGAACGCGGATACGTCCTTGGCCATCTGGTCGATCGTCGGCTTGGTGCCGTCCTGATACTGGACCTGCCCATCGCTGTTGATCTGTTGCGCCATCGCGATGTTGAGACTGGCGAAATACGGATTGTAGTTGAGCCCCGGCAGCGGCTGCGAATCGGGGAAATTCTTGATCAGCGACGGCGGCACCGGGCGGTAGCCGGTCAGGATCGAATAGATGTACGGCGCGCCCCCTTCGCGCGCCTTGGCGATCAGCGACAGATCGGGCGGCAACGCATTGTTGTTCGCGGCGCGCGCGGCGATGTCGTTGGCGAACGGCGGCGGGATGTGATCCGACGGGATGTTCTTGCGCGTCGCGGGCTCGCCGGTGTCGGGGTTGATCGTCGGCTGTTCGGCCGCCCATTGGTTGGCGATCGCCTTGATCTCGGCGTCGTTATAGCCGATTCCGGAAAGATCGCGGAACGCCACCAGCTTCAGCGAGTGGCAGTTCGAGCAGATTTCCTTGAATACCTGGAAGCCGCGCTGGAGCTGGCGCTGATCGAACTTGCCGAACGGGCCGTCCGAGGCAAGCTTCAGCTCCTTCGGCTCGAGGTGATAAATCTGCGCCGCGGTCGGCTTGGCCGGATCGGAAATCACCCCGCTGATGCTGCCGAACAAGGCGAACAGCAGCGCGGCGACGAAGCCGAGACCGACGAGCATTGCGATATTGCGAACCATTGCCGTTCTTGCCCCTTATTCGGCCGGAATCGCGTGACCGCTCATCGCGGACTCGCTCGGTTTCGTGCCACCCTTTTTCGCCAGCACCGCTTCGGTGATCGAATGCGGCAACGGCCGCGGCCGTTCGCTTCGCGAGATGATCGGCAGGATGATCAGGAAATGCGCGAAATAATAAGCCGCGGCGAACTGGCCGACGATGATGTAGGTCGGCGTGGCGCCCGATCCGCCGCACCAGCCGAGCACCAGGATGTCCACCAGCCAAATCCAGAAGAACATCCGGTAGACCGGCCGGTAATTGGCCGAGCGCACCGGCGAGGCGTCAATCCACGGCAGGAAGAACAGCAGCAGGATCGACGAGAACATCGCCAGCACGCCCCACAGCTTCGCCGGAATCCACAGGAAATTGGCGGTGAAGGCGCGCAGAATCGCGTAGAATGGCCAGAAATACCATTCGGGCACGATCTCCGCCGGGGTCGAAAGCGGGTTGGCCGGGATATAATTGTCGGCATGGCCGAGATAATTCGGCGCGAAGAACACGATCACCGCGAACACCAGCAGGAAGACGCCGAGCCCGAAGCCATCCTTGGCGGTGTAATAAGGATGGAACGGCACGGTATCCTGCTCGCCCTTCACGTCGACGCCGGTCGGGTTGTTCGAGCCGGGGATGTGCAGCGCCCAAATATGCAGGATGATCACGCCGGCGATCACGAACGGCAGCAAATAGTGTAGCGAGAAGAAGCGATTGAGCGAGGCGTCGCCCGGCGCATAGCCGCCGAGCAGCCAGATCCGGATATTCTCCCCGACCACCGGGATCGCCGAGAAGAAGCCGGTGATCACCTGCGCGCCCCAGAAGCTCATCTGCCCCCACGGCAGCACATAACCCATGAACGCGGTGGCCATCATCAGCAGGAAGATGACGACGCCGAGCAGCCACACCATCTCGCGCGGCGCCTTGTACGAGCCGTAATAGAGGCCGCGGAAGATATGCGTATAGACGACGATGAAGAACATGCTCGCGCCGGTCGCATGGGCATAGCGCAGCAGCCAGCCGGCGTTGACGTCGCGCATGATATGCTCGACCGAGTTGAACGCGATATCGCCATTGGCGGCGTAATGCATCGCCAGCACGACGCCGGTGATGATCTGGATCGCCAGCGCGGCGCCGGCAAGAACGCCGAAATTCCAGAAATAATTGAGGTTGCGCGGCACCGGATAGCCGGCCCCGACAGCGTCATAAACGAGCCGCGGAAACGGCAGCCGCTCGTCGAGCCAGCGCGTTACCGGGTGCTTTGGCGCATAATGCTTTGCCCAGGGAAAGCTCATCTCAGGTCCCCACCGTTACCGTCGTCGGCGATGTGAATTTGTAATCGGGCACCGCCAGGTTGCGCGGCGCCGGGCCCTTGCGGATGCGCGCCGCGGTATCGTATTGCGAGCCGTGGCAGGGGCAGAAATAACCGCCGAATTCGCCGCGCGGCTCGCCTTCCTTGTTGCCCAGCGGCACGCAGCCGAGGTGCGTGCACACGCCGATCACGATCAGCCAGTTGGTGTGACCTTCCTTGGTCCGCTCGGCGAGCGTCTGCGGATCGCGCAAATCGCCAAGCGCCACGGCATTGGCCTCGGAAATTTCCTTCGGCGTCAAGCTGCGGACGAACAGCGGTTGCGAGCGATAGGTGGTCGTTACCGCCTGGCCGGTCGCGATCTTGGACAGATCGACATCGGTGGAGGACAGCGCGAGCACATCGGCCGACGGGCTCATCTGGTTGATCAGCGGCAGAACCGCCACGACCACGCCGACGCCGGCGAAAGCGACGGTGGCTGTATTCAGAAAGTCCCGCCGTCGCGGATCGTGAGCGTCTTCGTGATGATGTCCCGGCGCCTGGCCGGGCGGGATCGCGTCGTCAACGGTTGCCATTCACTTGCCCTTGCACGTCGAAAGGGGCGAACGCCCCCCGGACGGACCCGAGATGAACACCCTGCCCGCCGTATAAAGCGCCCGTTCCCGCGAGCGCTGCGACCTGATAGCCTCGCCAAAGCCGATTTGCCAATGGCTTTTGTCGCGTCTTGTGATTGCGGCCGTCCTCCGCGTAAGTCGGCGGCGATGCGCATCGCCCTCCACCAGCCGGACATCGCCGGCAATGTCGGCACGATCCTGCGGCTGGCGGCCTGCCTTGGCGTCGGCGTCGATCTGATCGAGCCGATGGGCTTCGCCTGGGGCGACCGCGCGCTCGCCCGCGCCGGCATGGACTATGCCGACAAGGCGGCGGTGACGCGCCACGCCGATTGGGCGGCATTCGAACAACGGGCCCGCGGCCGGCTGGTGCTGCTGACGACCAAAGGCGCGACCCGGCTCGACCAAACTCGTTTCGCGGCGGACGACGTGCTGCTGTTCGGATCGGAAAGCGCCGGCGCGCCGGGTGCGGTGCATTACCGCGCCGATCTGCGCGTGCGGATTCCGATGCGGACGGGCTATCGGTCCTTGAATGTCGCGGTTTCCGCAGCGATCGTGCTCGGCGAAGCGATGCGCCAAACCGGAGAATGGCCCGAATGATCGATCTCGACGACCAACAAGCCGCCGCACGCGCGTGGTTCGAGCAGTTGCGCGACCTGATCTGCGCCGACTTCGAGGCGATCGAAGGCGAGGCCGGCTCCGACGCGCGGTTCGAACGGACCGCCTGGGATCGCACCGATCCGGCCGGCGAACCGGGCGGCGGCGGCGTGCGCGGAGTGATGAAGGGCAAGGTGTTCGAAAAGGTCGGCGTCAACGTCTCCACCGTCGGCGGCGCCTTCGAAGGCGAGTTCGCCAAGTCGATCCACGGCGCGGGCGATGATCCGCGGTTCTTCGCCACCGGCATCAGTCTCGTCGCGCATATGGCCAATCCGCATGTGCCGGCGGTGCACATGAACATGCGCTTCCTGGTGACGACCAAGCGCTGGTTCGGCGGCGGCGCCGATCTCAACCCGCCGCTGCCGATTGCCGAGGATACCGCCGATTTCCACGCCGCGCTGAAAGGCGCCTGCGACGCGCACGATGCGGCCTATCACCCGCGCTTCCGGAAATGGGCGGAGGAGTATTTCTATATCCCCCACCGCGGCGTCCACCGCGGCGTCGGCGGCATCTTCTACGATCATCTCGAGGGCGATTTCGACGCCAATTTCGCCTTTACCCAGGATGTCGGCCGAGCCTTTCTCGCCAGCTATCCGGCGATCGTGCGGCGGCGGATGGCGACACCCTTCACCGATGCGGACATCGCGCGTCGCAATGCCTGGCGCGGGCTCTATGCCGAGTTCAACCTCGTCTATGACCGCGGCACGCTGTTCGGCCTCAAGACCGGCGGCAACATCGACGCGATCCTGATGAGCCTGCCGCCCGTCGCGACATGGGACTAAGGGCGGTTCCGGCCGACGACGTCGCGACGATCGTCACCACGCTGGAAATGACCGCGCGGCCGCTGCCCCGGCCGCTGCCTGAATCGCCGCTGCGGCTGGTTCGCTGGCCGGCGCCCGATCCGATCCGGTATCGCGCGCTGTTCCGGCGCGTCGGCGAGCCGTGGCTGTGGTTCTCGCGGCTGGTGATCGACGAGGCGGCGCTGGTGGCGATCATCCACGATCCCGCTGTCGAGATATTCGCGGCGCTCGATCGCGACGGCATCGAGGTCGGCATGATCGAACTCGATTTCCGCCAGCCGCGCGCTTGCGAGATCGCCTATTTCGCCTTGATCCCAGAGCTGGCCGGCAAGCAGCAAGGCCGCTGGCTGATGGCGCAGGCGCTGGCGCTCGGCTGGCGCGCCGGCGTCACGCGGGTCTGGCTGCACACCTGCACGCTCGATCATCCCGGTGCGCTGGGCTTTTACCGGCGCCAGGGTTTCACGCCGATCGACCGGACGATCGAAACCTTCGCCGATCCGCGGCTGACGGGCATTCTGCCGCGCGCGGCGGCGCCTCACATCCCGTTGCTTGAGCCCGACAAGCGCCGATAGAGCGCGATCTCGACCAGCACTACGCCGAGCGCGACGGCGGCGGCCAATCCCGATCCGATCGCCTCGACGATCGCCACCGCCACCGGGTTGACCATCTGCGCGGCCTGCAGCGAATCGCGCACCAGCCGGAACGGCGCCGGTGCCAGCATCCCGGCGACCAGCGCGAGCGCGGCGAAGCCCATCATCATCAGCCCGCGCCCCTTGGTCAGCGCGAAACTGCGCGTGATCGCGCCGCCGACGCCGATCGGCGCTTCGGCGACGATCGCCGGGCCGACCAGCATCAACCGGCCGAGCACATAGAGACAGGGGATCGCCAGGATCAGCATGCCGAGCTGGACCGGCGCGCTCGGCACGCCGGCGACGATCGCTGCGAGCAGATAGCGCGGGAACAGGCCCATCGCGCGGCGCAGCGCGACGCCGATCGTCGGCCGCTCACCCCCCAGATAGACGATCAGCACCGCCAGCGCGCCGAACGCCATCAGCAGCACGGTGGCGAGCATCCCCGGCGCGTTGCGCGTCATCCACTCGACCAGCGGCGAGCCCGGCGCGAGCAACGCGCCGGCGTCGGCCGCCGCATCCGCCGGCAACTTGGGCAGCGGCTGCGCAAGCAGATAGAAAGCGAATTGCGGCAGGAACAGGAACAGCCCGGCCAGCGGCAACAACATCTGGCGATCGCGCCTGAAGCGCTGCCAGGCATCGGCGAAGACGCCCGCCCAATCGAGTTTCATGACGGTTCGGCGAGCCCTTCGACGCGGTCGACGGCGGCGAGATGCAAATCGCTGACGGCGCGGTAGAGCATCGCCACGAACACCGCGGCGAGCACCTTGAAGCCCGTCGAGATCGCACCGACGACGATCGCCGTGATCACGCTGGCGATGCCGATGTCGCCGTCATCGGGCGCGATCAGTCGCAACACCGATCCGAACACGGTCTGCGCGGCGAGCACCGCGATCGTCGAGACGATGGCGTAGAGCAGGAGCACGCCGATGATCCGCCATGTCAGCTTGCGGGTAAGCGCGACGGCGCGGACGATCGCGCCGATTCCGCGGCGTTCGGCGAGCACCACCGGCTCGATCACCAGCAGCCGCGCCGTCGCCCACATCATCACGACGATATAGGCGAGGCCATAGAGCAACAGGAACAACGCGAGCCCGGGCGACAGGCCCGATGCCGCCGCGGCGTCCGGATCGGTCTGCAACGCGGCGAAATCGATGCCCGATGCGTGCGCGCCGAGCCCCATCGGCGCGGCGAGCACGCCGGCGATGATCGCCAGCACCGCGAAGATGCCGATCGTCGGCAGCCAGCGCGCCAGCGCCGCGCGGCACGCTTCGCCCGGCCGGTTGGTCGCACCGAGCGCGAGCACGATGATCGCGAGCGTGCCGAGCAGCTCGATCGCCCAGAACGCCGCCAGCAGCTCGATCCGCGTCCCGATCGTAGCCTTTACGATAATCGGCTGGAGCGCGATCTGCACCGACACCGGCAGGAAGATCAGCAGGATCGCGATCGGCAGGATCGCCGCCATCGCCTGGGCGACGAACGCGGTCGTGCGATCCCACACGGTTCCCATCTGCACCATCGTCGCGCCCCTTTCCGCCCCGCGGCGGCCATGTCCATCGGCCGGCGTGTTAAACGATCGCGGCGCGGCTTGCCAGCGCTTGCGCCACACGCCGCGCTGGCGCATCGAGGCGGGCGTGAATGGCATTCCCGACGAGATCGAGTGGCGCGTGGCCACGGCCCCCGTCCCCTATCCGCAAGCGCTGTCCGAAATGGAGGCGCGCGCGGCCGACGTCGCGGCCGGCCGCGCGCGCGAGTTGATCTGGCTGCTCGAGCATCCGCCGGTCTATACCGCGGGCACCAGTGCCGATCCGGCCGAGCTGCTCGATCCCCGCTTCCCGGTTTACGCCACCGGGCGCGGCGGCCGATACACCTATCATGGTCCCGGCCAGCGGATCGGCTATGTCATGCTCGATCTCAACAAGCGCGGGCGCGACGTGCGCGGCTATGTCCACGCGCTGGAGGGCTGGGTGATCGCGGCCTTGTCCCGGATCGGGATCGCCGCGCACCGCGCACCGGGGCGGATCGGCATCTGGACCGGCGAAGGCGCCGAGGAAGCAAAAATCGGCGCAATCGGCGTGCGTGTGCGCAAATGGGTGACGCTGCACGGCTTTTCCGTGAACCTGTCGCCCGATCTCGCCGATTTCGGCGGCATCGTGCCGTGCGGCCTTGCCGATTATGCCGTCACCAGCGCCGAAGCGCTCGGCCGGCCGACCGATCTTGCAACCTTTGATGCCGCGCTAGCGTTTGAAATCACCATGTTTCTCAATTCGCTTGCCGACTTGCGGTAAAACGAGGCTTGAGGGGCAGCACATATCCGACTAATGTCCACGTCGGTTTGGGTTATTAAGGGCGGGTCCGCCGACCAAATCCGCTAATTAGGGAGCTTCAAATGCGTGCACTCATTGCCAAAGTGGTAACCGGCTCGATGATCGCCGGCGCCGCGCTGATGGTTTCGGCCTGTGGTCCGAAAGCCGACACGACGACCGACAACACCATGGTCACCGACATGAATTCCACGGATGACATGGGCACCATGGACGACAACATGACCGCGGTTGACGGCACCATGGGCAACGACGCCATGATGGCCAACGACGGCATGATGTCCAACGACACGATGATGTCGAACGACGCCACGATGTCGAACGACACCGCCAACGCGATGTAAATCGCGTCGCACGCCGCCCGCGGGCGGCGCGTGATCGAAAGAGCCGTCCGGGCGACCGGGCGGCTCTTTTCGTTTGTGCGGGCGGGAGAGGCAGGCAGACTCGACTCGTGCCGAAAAACGATTCGGTTCGTCGCAAGCGGTGGCCAAGCCCGGCGAAAGCGCGCAAAAGAGCTTGGGCGCTGGCGGCAAAGACCTTAACCATGCGCCGATGGGTGGATCCGAAAAGGGTAATGACCGTGTTGCGTAAGATTTTCCTGCTGACGGCTTCGCTGGGGCTGTTCGCCGCTGCCAGCCCCGCGTCCGCACAATTCTACTTCAAGACCCGCGATCTGACGGCGACGCCCGTCGTCGGCAGCGAGCCGGGCATGATCCCGCCGATGCCCGGCGCAACCCCCGACGAATTGACCGCCGGCCTGGTGTGGACGATGCGATCGGGGCTCAACCTCGCGGCGCTGCAATGCCAGTTCGAGCCGACGCTGCTGACGGTTTCCAATTATAATGCGATGCTGCGCGATCACACCAAGGAACTCGCCGCGGCGATGGCGACGCTAGACGCCTATTTCAAGCGCGTGAACAAGACCACGAAGGCCGGCCAGGCGGCGTTCGATCATTTCAATGAAGTCGTTTCGTCGGACTTTTCGACCGTGGCTGCGCAGTTCAGCTTCTGCCAGACCGCCGCGTCGGTCGGCCGCGACGTGCTTTATGCACCGCCCGGCGGTCTCGGCCAGATCGCGCATGCCCGGATGCGCGAAATGCGCGCCAGCCTGGTGCCGTGGGGCGAGCAGATGTTCGCCGGTTCAGTGGCGGTCTACAACGTCCGCGTCCCCCGGCTCGACAAGGATTGCTGGAAGAAGGACAGCTGGAACGCCCGCAAGTGCGGCGCCGATCCCTACGGCACGGCAGTCGCCTCGCGCTGAGGGCAGAGTCTGTTTTGATTAGGTCGGCGCCGGCCCGCTCCCCCGCCCGACCACCCAATGATTATCCTATGGGTGGTCGGGCGGGGGAGCGGGCCGGCGCCGACTTCCACGAAAAGCCGAACACCGACTAACGCAAGCCGAGTAACTTGTGCGCTTGGATCGATAAACGCCATTTCGGGCGGTCGAGCACCAGCGCGACCGCCGCGGCCTGATTGGCCTCGGCGGCGACGCTGTCGAGCGGCTGGATCAAGAAATGCGCAAAGTCCCAGCTTTCCATCGCGGCGGCATCGCTGCCCGGTTGCGGCCAAACGAGCTTGAGCTCGTCGCCTGAGCGCTGAACGACGTCGCTGCCCGCCTTGGGGCTGATGCACACCCAGTCCAACCCGGGATGCGCCGGCAGCGTGCCGTTGCTCTCGATCGCGATGGTGAAGCCGCGGGCGTGAAGCGCATCGATCAGCGCGTCATCGACCTGCAACATCGGCTCGCCCCCGGTCAGGACGACGAACCGCCCCGCCTCGGCCACGCCCCAATGACCAAGCGCGGCGTCGGCCAGTGCCTCTGCATCGGCGAACTTGCCGCCGCCGAGCCCATCGGTGCCGACGAAATCGGTGTCGCAAAAGCGGCAGATCGCACTCGCGCGGTCCTGCTCGCGGCCCGACCACAGGTTGCAGCCGGCAAAACGCACGAACACCGCGCGCCGGCCCGCCTGCACCCCTTCGCCTTGCAGCGTGAGGAACATTTCCTTGACCGCATAGCTCATGTCAGGCGCGCGTGGCGTAAACCGTGGGATCGGGCAAGCCGGCTTCCTCGAAACCCTTGGTGCGCAGCCGGCAACTGTCGCACAGCCCGCAGTGCAGCCCGCCCGGCGCCGGATCGTAACACGACCAGCTGATCCCCGCATCGAGCCCGAGCCGCGCCGCCTCGCGGACGATGTCGGCCTTGGTCATATGCTGGAGCGGCGCATGGATTCGGAACGGCTCGCCTTCGACGCCGGCCTTGGTGGCCAGCTCGGCGAGCCGTTCGAACGCCGCGATGAATTCGGGCCGGCAATCGGGATAGCCCGAATAATCGAGCGCGTTGACCCCGATGAACAGATCGCGCGCGCCCCCCGCCTCGGCCCAGCCGAGCGCGAGGCTGAGGAAGATCGTGTTGCGTGCCGGCACATAGGTCACCGGAATGTCGCTGCCCACGCCGCTTTTGGGCACGTCGATATCGGCGGTCAGCGCCGAACCGCCGAACGCGGAAAGATCGAGCGGGAGCACGATATGCTGCTGCGCGCCAAGCATCGCGGCGATGCGGCGCGCGGCGGCGAGCTCGAGCCGGTGGCGCTGGTTGTAGTCGATCGACAGCGCCAGCAGCGGATGGCCCGCCTCCCGGGCGAGCGCCGCCGACACCATCGAATCGAGGCCGCCCGAGACGAGGGCGACCGCTGGAGTCCTGATCTCTGTCATGATCGCGCGGGGCTAGGCGTGTCGCGGCGGAAGCGCAATCCCCCGACGGCGGGCGGCGCACACACAAAAAAAAGGCCGCCTCGTGGGCGGCCCAGGAAGACTCTTGCGAGCCCGCTAGGGAGGAAAGCGTGCTAAAGAAGCACAGCCGAAGGATTAGCAGATCAGGGTAAACGACGACTTAACGCCACCGCGGCTCCGTCAAGCCGTGACCGGCACCGGGAATTTGCGCGCGCAGAACGCACAATCGACGCTGATCATGCCGCTCTCGTCGGCCATCTCGCGCTGCTCCTCGGGCGGGAATTTGCCGAGCACCTGCGCGATGTAATCGGGGGTGCAGCGGCAGCCGCGCGACAGCGGCGTCTCGCCGAGCACGCGCACTTCCGATTCCTCGTTGAACAACCGCCAGACGATCGTCTCCAGTGAGATCATCGGATTGGCGAGCTCGTCGATGCCGATCGTCGCGCCCAGCGTGGCGACATGCTCCCACTCGGGATGATCGAGCCGCGTGTGCAGCCGCTCGCGCCCCTCCTCGCCCTCGGGCAGATGCTGGAGGAACAGGCCGCCGGCAAGGTGTCGGCCGTTTTCGTCGCGCGCGCGGCCGACGCGGACGAGGCTTGGGATTTGCTCGGACTGGACGAAATAGCTTTCCGCCGCTTGCGCCAGCGTGTCGCCGTCGAGCGGCACGATCCCCTGATAGCGTTCGCCGCTCGTCGCCTGATCGAAGGTGATCGCTAGATAGGCTTGGCCGAACAGCGCGAACAGCGTCGGATCTGCCGGCCCCGCCGCCAGCGCGTCGGCGTCATACTGGACGTATCCGCGCAGCTCGCCGCCCTTGTAATCGCACACCAGCAGCGTGACGACGCCGGTCTGCGACTGCGTCTGCAGCGTCAACTGACCGCCGGCATCCTTGAGCGTCGATCCGATCAGCGCGGTCAGCGTCAGCGCCTCGGCAAGCAACGCCTCGATCGGCGGCGGATAGGCATGCGCGGCGAGGATCGTGTCGAGCGCCGGCCCGAGCCGCACCAGCCGCCCGCGCGCGTGCCGCTCGGGGATGGTGAAACCCAAGGCGCGGTCGAGATCGTTAGGATATTCGGTAGTCAAAGACGTCATCCCCGCGAAAGCGGGGACCCATCTCCCACGCTCAGTCGCTCATTGGTGCCGACGCGTTCGTGGCAGACCATCGGAGCTGGGTCCCCGCGTTCGCGGGGATGACGGAAGATAGGACCGCGAACCCGAGAAACAACTCAGCCAATCTGCCCGAAGCACCAGCGCAGGATCGATTTCTGCGCGTGCAGCCGGTTTTCGGCTTCCTGCCAGATCAACGATTGCGGGCCGTCGATCACCTCGGCGGTCACTTCCTCGCCGCGGTGCGCGGGCAGGCAGTGGAGGAACGTGGCGTCGGGCTTGGCTGCCGCCATCAGCGCGGCCGTGACCTGGAACGGCATCATCGCCGCGAGCTTGGTGTCGGCATGATCCTGGCCCATCGAAATCCAGGTATCGGTGACGATCACGTCGGCGCCCTCGACCGCCTCGCGCGGGTTACCGACGACGCGGGCGCGGCCGTTGCCGCGGACGATCGCTCGCTCGT
Source organism: Sphingomonas koreensis (assembly GCA_006438735.1). Lineage (GTDB taxonomy): Bacteria > Pseudomonadota > Alphaproteobacteria > Sphingomonadales > Sphingomonadaceae > Sphingomonas > Sphingomonas koreensis_A. The sequence continues at coordinate 245,668 of RCZF01000004.1, forward strand.
CGGGCTGAAACCCCTGCGGGCACGCCGCGACAACGTCGAAGTGCAGCAAGCCGGCAGCCTCGACGATCGAGGCGAGGACATTGTTGCCATCGCCGAGCCACGCGACCTTGAGCCCGGGCAGCGAACGGCCGGTTTCGAGAATAGTCAGCAGATCGGCCATGATCTGGCACGGGTGCGACGCATCGGTCAGCCCGTTGATCACCGGCACCGAGGCGTATTCGGCCATTTCGAGGAGCTTGGCGTGATCGTCGGTGCGCACCATGATCGCGTCGCAATAGCCCGAGAGGATTCGCGCGGTGTCCGCCACGCTTTCGCCGCGGCCGAGCTGCATCTGGCTCGAATCGGAGATGATCGCGCCGCCGCCGAGCTGGCGCATCGCCGCATCGAAGCTGAACCGCGTGCGGGTCGAGTTCTTCTCGAACACCATCGCCAGTACATGCCCGGCGAGCGGCGCGTCGGCATCGGCCTTGCCCTTGAGCCACCCGGCGCGCGCCGCCTTGCGATCGAGCGCATCGGCGAGTATCGCCGCTACCCCGTCGGCGCCGGCTGACGACAGATCGAGGAAATCGCGCATCTTAAATCCTCCCCTGCAAGGGGAGGGGGACCAGCGACGCTGGTGGTGGGGTGTCCCCAGTTACGATGGGAGACACCCCTCCGTCGCGCTGCGCGCGCCACCTCCCCTTGCAGGGGAGGATGGATTGCCCCTCAATCATCGCTGGGCGGCACGAAGGTCCGCGCGCCTTCGCTGAGCTTTTCCATCGCCTCGGCGATATGCTTTTCCTCGATGATCAGCGGCGGCAGCATCCGCACCGTGTTGTCGCCGGCAGCAACCGTCAGCAGGCCGTGGTTGTCGCGCAGATGCGCCACGAAATCGCGGCTCGGGTGCTTGAGCTTGAGCCCCTGCATCAGCCCCTTGCCGCGGACCAGCTCGAACAGATGGTCATGGTTGGGGATCAACTGCTCGAGGCTGGCGCGCAGCCGCTCGCCCATCGCCTCGACATGTTCGAGGAACCCCTCCTCGAGGATGACGTCGAGCACCGCCTCGCCCGCCGCGCAGGCCAGCGGGTTGCCGCCATAGGTCGATCCGTGCGTGCCGAACACCATGCCCTTGGCCGCTTCCTCGGTGGCGAGGCAGGCGCCGAGCGGGAAACCGCCGCCGATGCCCTTGGCCACCGCCATGATGTCGGGCGTGATGCCGTAAAGTTCGTGCGCGAACAGCTTGCCGGTGCGGCCGTAACCGGCCTGGACCTCGTCGAGCACCAGCAGCAGGCCGTGCTCGTCGCACGCCTTGCGCAGCCCGTGGAGGAATTCGTCGGTTGCGGGCCGAATGCCGCCCTCGCCCTGGATCGGCTCGACCAGAAAGCCCGCGGTATTGTCGTCGATCAGCGCCAGCGCGCCGTCGAGATCGTTGAACTCGGCATAGTTGAAGCCCGGCAGCAACGGTTCGAACCCGTCGCGCAGCTTGGCCTGGTTGGTCGCCGAGATCGTGCCGATCGTGCGGCCGTGGAACGCCATCGAGAAAGTGATGAGATCGTGCCGCTCGGGATTGCCGTTGGCATAATGATAGCGCCGCGCGGTCTTGATCGCGCATTCCACCGCCTCGGCGCCCGAATTGGTCAGGAACACGGTATCGGCGAACGTATTGTCGACCAGCCGTTGCGCGAACTTCTCGCCCTGTGGGCTGCCGTACATGTTGGAGACGTGCATCAGCGTCTCGGCCTGGTCCTGGATCGCCTCGATCAGATGCGGATGACTGTGGCCGAGCGCGTTGACGGCGATGCCGGCGGCGAAATCGAGATAGCGCTGGCCGTCCTCGCCGATCAGATAGCAGCCCTCGCCGCGCACCGGCCGCACGTCGCACCGTGGATAAACGGGCATCAGGGCGGGGATGGTCATGCTGGGCTCCTATCGGGTCGGAAACGGAAAAAGGCAGCCCGTGCGGCTGCCCGTGTCTCCTCTACCGGCCGCGCCGAAGCGACGCAACACCGCGCGCTATCGATTGAGACGGCGCCGGCGCCGCGACCAACTCAGCTCTTCAGCTTCCAGCCCGTGCGCAGCAGCGTGTAGCATAGCAGGCCGAGCGCGACGACGATCGCCAGCACGATGACGCTGCCGATCCACACCGGCGAATCGGACACGCCGAGGAAGCCGTAGCGAAAGCCCGAAATGATATAGAAGAACGGATTGGCGTGGCTCACCGCGCGGAACGTCGGCGCGAGCTTTTCCACCGAATAGAAGGTGCCCGACAGCAGTGACAGCGGCGCGATGACGAAATTGGTGACGGCGGCGGCGTGATCGAACTTCTCGGCCCAGATCGAGGTCAGCACGCCGAGCAGCGCCAGAAAGGTCGATCCCATCAGCCCGAACCACAGAATCGCCAGCGGATGGTGCGGCGTCACGTCGATGCCGGGCCACAGCAGCATCGCCAGCCACACTGCGCCGCCGACGCAGATCGATCGCGTCACCGCGCCGCCGACGATCCCGGCAAGCAATTCGGCGGTCGACAGCGGCGGCTGGAGATAATCGACGATCGTGCCCTGGATTTTGCCGACCAGCAGCGAGAAGCTCGCGTTGGCAAAGGCGTTGGTCAGCATCCCCATGATGATCAGCCCCGGCGCGATGAAATCGGCGAACGGCACGCCCATCACCGCGGCGCGGCCGCGACCGCCAAGAGCGACGGTGAAAATGATCAGATACAGGAGCGTGGTGATCGCCGGCGCCCAGACCGTCTGGAGCTGGACCTTGAAGAACCGCCGCACCTCCTTGATATAAAGCGTGCGAAGCCCGCCCCAATTGACGTTCCTGATGACGGGAACGCCCGGGGCGTTGACGATCGCGGACTGGATTTGGCCGATTTCGGGCTGGCTGCTCATGCTGCGATCGCGTAATCGCTGCCGGCATCGCCCGCAAGGCGGCAATGAGATTTGAGGAAAGAACACCGATGGCCTGGACCGACGAACGCATCGATACGCTGAAGACGATGTGGGAAAAGGGCATGACGGCGAGCCAGATCGCCGAGCAGCTCGGCGGGGTGAGCCGCAACGCCGTGATCGGCAAGGCGCACCGCCTGGGGCTGCAATCGCGCCCCTCGCCGGTCAAGCCCAACGAGCCCGCCGCCAGGCCCGCGCCCAAGGCCGCCGAGCCAACTGCGCCGCCGCCCGCCAAGGCCGCGCCGGCCAAAGCGCCCGAGCCGAAGCCCGTCGCCCAAGTCGCCACGCCCAAGCCGGCGGCCGAGCCAGAACCGGCAATCGACGTGGCCGATGACGACGCCGACGCCGCCGAGCCGGTCAAGGAAGCCGCGCCCAAGGTCGTGCTCCGCTCGGTCGGCCCCGGTGGATTCCTGCGTCAGGCCCCCGGCGAGCAGCAGGCGCCGATCACGCCCGCGCCCCCGCGCCGGCTGGTGCCCGCGCGCCCGAGCCCGGAAATGGCCGACAAGACCACCTTGCTCGATCTCAACGATCGGATCTGCAAATGGCCGATCGGGCATCCCGGCGAGCCCGATTTCCATTTCTGCGGCGATGCGGTCAATCCCGGCTTTCCGTATTGCGTCAGCCACTGCGGCCATGCCTATCAGGCGCAGCTGCCACGGCGTGATCGTCGCGCGCCGCCGCCGATGCCGTTCGGCGGCCCGCGCGCACGCTGATCGCGCGGATTTGCGCCGGATCGGATACACCATCCGGTCCGTCGCGCCGCGCCGCATGAAAAACGCGACGCCAATCGCGTAGTCCGCCCGGCCGCCGGCTTGCCCCCGTGCTAACGCGGCGCAGCGCATCTTTCGTCCATCGAAAGGACGAAAAAGATGGCCGGTGCCCGATCCCTGATTGCCGAACACAGCGGCGCCACGATCGTCGAATTCGCGATCGTGCTGCCGCTGCTGATTTGCCTGTTGCTGGGCATCCTCGGTTACGGCCAATATTTCCTGCTTGCCCATAATGTGCAGCAGATCGCCAACGACGCGGCCCGCGCGACGGTCGCCGGCATGAGCGTGGACGAACGCAAGCAACTGGCCCAGCAAAGCGTCACCGACGATGTCCACGCGCTCGGCGAATTCAGCGCCGCAAAGGTCCACCCCAAGGTCGCCGAAACCGGCGACACGATCGCCGTCGACGTGACGCTCGACGCCACCGACATGGCGCTGTTCCACACCGCGATCGTGCCGATGCCCGATCCGTTGATCGTGCGCCGTGCAGTGATCCGCCGTGGCGGGCTGACATGATCCGGCGGCTCGCCGGCTCGCGGCGCGGTGGCGCCGGCCTGATCGTCGCGGCGGCGATGCCGGTGCTGATCGGCGCCACCGCGCTCGCCGTCGATCTCGGCGCGGCGCAGCTCCAGACGCGTCGGTTGCAGGGCGCCGCGGATGCCGCGGCAATGGCCGCCGCCGCCGATCCCTCGCAGGCGCAGGCGCTGGCGCAGGCCTCGGTCGCGACCGCGGCCTGGCCAGCGAGCGTCACAGCGCAGGCGACGCCCGGCACCTATACGAGCGACGCCGCGATCAGCCCGGCGGCGCGCTTCAGCACCGGAAGCGGCGCGCCGGCCAATGCCGTCCGCGTGACATTGTCGTCCGACACGCCTACCTACTTCGCGCGCATCTTCGGCTATCGCTCGATCCCGATCGCGCGCACCGCGACGGCGGCGCAGATCAACCTCGCCAGCTTCTCGCTCGGCAGCCGGCTCGCGGCGGTCAACGGCGGCCTGGTCAACGGCCTGCTCGGCGGACTCACCGGCAGCACGATCTCGCTCAGCGTGATGGATTACAACGCGCTGGCCGGCGCCAATGTGGATCTGTTCGGCTTCATCGATGCGCTGCGCACCACCGGGTCGCTCAGTGCCGGCAGCTATGACAGCGCGCTGGATGCGACGGTGACGACCGGGCAGATTCTCCAGGCCGCCGCGTCCGCCGCGCAAGCGAACGGCCAGCTCGGCGCCGCCACCGCGCTCAAGCTGTTGGCGGCGCAGGGCGGCAATCGCAGCCTCAAGCTCGGCGCGCTGATCGATCCCGGGCTGTTGGGCAGCGAGAGCCAGGACGCGCACGGCGGCTTCCAACTCAACGCGATGGATCTGGTGACTGCCGCACTGGAAACCGCCTCGCCCACCCGTCAGGTCTCGCTCGACATGGGCGCGGGCATTCCCGGGTTAGCGCAGACCAAGGTGACGGTGGCGATCGGCGAGCGCCCGAACCAATCGCCCTGGCTGGCGGTGACGAATACCGGCGAACCGGTGATCCGCACCGCGCAGGCGCGCATCTACCTGGAGACATCGGTGCTCGGTTCGGGGCTGCCCGGGATCGGCGGACTCGTCTCGATCAAGCTGCCGCTCTACATCGAAATGGCCAGCGCCGAGGCGCGCCTGAGGACGATCGACTGCTCGACCGGGGCGAGCCGCGGCGTCACCGTCGAAGCCAGGACCGGGCCGAGCACGATCGCGATCGGATCGATCGACCCGACGAAATTGCAGGATTTCAAGACGCCGCTGACGATCAACCGCGCACCGCTGCTTCACGCATTGCTGGTCGACGTCGTCGGCCGCGCGACGATCGATCTTGGCGCCGCGGAGGACTGGCAACCGGTGTTCTTCGATGCCGATCAGGTCAAGGCCGGCGCGGTCCAGACGGTGTCGAGCCGGGCCGCGGTCGCCAGCGTCGCGCAATCCCTGATCACCGGGCTCGATTTCACCGGATCGAAGGCGCTCGGCGGCATCATCCCGTTGCCGCTCGATCCGGTGCTGAACGCGGTCGGCGCGTTGCTGAAGCCGATCGCCCCGCTGCTCGACGGGCTGATCGACACGATCACCGATACGCTCGGCGTGCATGTCGGCCAGGCCGACGTCCGCGTCACCGGCATGCGCTGCGGCACGCCCGCGCTGGTCGGGTAAGCGTCAGCCGGCGCGGCGCGCGCGATCGGCGGCTATCCGCCCGGCGGACAACCGCCCGCCGCTCAGCAGCCCCGCCGCCGCCGGGGACAGCCACACCAGCAACCGCCCGATCGCCAGCGTCGCGCCCAGCACCATCGCGGGCTGGAGCAACAGATAGACCGGATAGAGCGGCGCACCGATCGGGCCGGTAAACCAGCCGACCGCCGGACCGCCGAGCCAGATGACGATCAGCTGCGTGCAGAACAGCAGGAACGCATAGGGCTCGAGCTTGAGGATGACCTCGCCGATCCGGATCGCCGCCAGCCGCCACACCAGCGCCCAGAAGAACATCGCCGTCGCCAGCCGCATCGCCAGATCGATCGCGGCGAGCAGCTGCGGACGATCGACCGCCGCGCCGCCGATCTGCAGCCAAATCTCCACCCCCGCGAACAGCGCGTAGCCCGCCCCGGTCAGCCACAGCGGCCGCTCGGCGACGCGGCGCGCCCAATCGTGTCGACGCGCAAGGATGCCCAGACAGAAGAATATGAGGATCGCCGGGCGCAACAGCACATACAGGTCGAGCGCGGTGATCGACCAGACCAGCGACGCGGCGATCACCACCCCGATCGCCCAGCCCGGCGCGCGCGCCAGCAGCGGCGCGGCGAGCATGCAGACGAACAGATCTCGCAGGAACGGCATCTGCACGTCGATCTCATTGGTCCGGGTGATCGCGGCCAGCTCGTTGATCACCCAGCCCCAACTCGACGGCGATGGCGCGGCGAGCCAGCCGAGCCAGCCCGGCAACGCCACCAGCAACAGCGCGATCGCGTTCCAGATCAGCATCGGCGCCAGGATCGTCCGCGCCTTGCCGCCGTAGAAGTCGCCGAGCCCGCGCCGCGCCAGCGACGGCGCGACCAGCCAGCCCGAAATGACGCTGAGCAATGGCACCGCGCTTAAGCCGAACAGCTCGGCCACGGCCCAGCGCAGCACGCCCTGCGGCGTCTTCGCCGCGGCGCGCAGCGCATCGCCGCTCAGCCCGGTCCAAGCGTGGACATAGACGATGCCGAGAATGCAGACGACGCGGGCGATGCCGATTGCGGCGAACTGGCGGGGGTTCGGTCGGGGCACCGGGTGGGGATCGGCGGTCGGCATGCCCGCGGCTCCTGACCGAGCACGCCGCCGGGGGCAACCCCGCATGCGGCGCTTGCCTGCCCGACTCCCGCCCTCCTATACCGATGCGATGTCCGATCTGTTCGCGTCCAACGCCAAAACCACGACCGATTACGACGCTTCGTCGATCGAGGTGCTCGAAGGGCTCGAGCCCGTTCGCCGCCGCCCCGGCATGTATGTCGGCGGCACCGACGAGCGCGCGCTGCACCATCTTGCCGCCGAAGTGCTCGACAATGCGATGGACGAGGCGGTTGCCGGCCACGCCAGCCGCATCGAGGTGACGCTGGAGCCGGGCAACCGCCTGACGATCGTCGACAACGGCCGCGGCATTCCGGTCGATCCGCACCCGAAATTCCCCGGCAAATCGGCGCTGGAGGTGATCCTCTCGACGCTCCATTCGGGCGGCAAGTTCGACGGCAAGGCGTACGCAACCTCGGGCGGCCTGCACGGCGTCGGCGTCAGCGTCGTCAACGCGCTGTCGTCCGAGACGGTGGTCGAGGTCGCGCGCAACCGCGAGCTCTATCGCCAGCGTTTTTCGCGCGGGCAGACGCTCGGGCCGATCGAACTGCTCGGGCCGACGCCCAATCGCCGCGGCACCTCGGTCAGCTTCGTGCCGGACACAGAGATTTTCGGCCCCGAACTTCATTTCAAGCCAGCGCGGCTTTACAAGCTCGCGCGCTCCAAGGCGTATCTGTTCGCCGGCGTCGAAATCCGCTGGAAATGCGCGCCCGAGCTGATTGCGGATGAAACGCCGCCGGAAGCCGTGTTCCAATTCCCCGGCGGGCTCGCCGATCATCTGCGCGAGCAGATCGGCGGCCGCGAATGCGCGACCAGCGATTTTTTCGCCGGCAGCCAGGACTTCGCCGACAGCCAGGGCCGGGTCGAATGGGCGGTCGCCTGGCCGCTGTGGAGCGACGGCAGCTATTCCTGGTATTGCAACACCATCCCGACACCCGACGGCGGCACGCACGAAGCCGGCCTGCGCGCCGCGCTGGTCCGCGGCCTGCGCGCATTCGGTGAGCTGACGGGCCAGAAGAAAGCGAAAGACCTCACCGCCGACGACGTGATGACCGGCAGCGAGCTGATGCTGAGCGTGTTCATCCGCGATCCGCAATTCCAGAGCCAGACTAAGGACCGGCTCACCTCGCCCGAAGCCACCGGCCTCGTTGAAAAGGCGGTGCGCGATCATTTCGATCATTTCCTCACCGACAATATGGAGCGCGGCAAGGCGCTGCTCGGCTACGTGCTCGAGCGAATGGACGAACGCCTGCGCCGCAAGCAGGAGCGCGAGGTCAAGCGCAAGACCGCCACCTCGTCGCGCAAGCTCCGCCTCCCCGGCAAGCTCACCGATTGCTCGGCGGACGATCCCAAGGGCACCGAGATCTTCATCGTCGAGGGCGATTCGGCCGGCGGCTCGGCCAAACAGGCGCGCGACCGCAAGACGCAGGCGATCCTGCCCATTCGCGGCAAGATATTGAACGTCGCCAGCGCGACCTCGGCGAAGATCTTCGCCAATCAGGAGATCGCCGATCTGATCCAGGCATTGGGCTGCGGCACGCGCAAGGACTGCGTGCCCGATAATCTGCGCTACGAACGTATCGTCATCATGACCGACGCCGATGTCGACGGCGCGCATATCGCCACGCTGCTGATGACCTTCTTCTTTCAGGAAATGCCCGAATTGGTGCGCCGCGGGCATCTCTATCTGGCGCAGCCGCCACTCTACCGGCTGACCGCAGGCGGCAAGAGCCTCTACGCCCGCGACGACGCCCACCGCGCCGAGATCGAGGCGGGGCCCTTCAAGGGCAAGAAGGTCGAAGTCGCGCGCTTCAAGGGGCTCGGCGAAATGAACCCGATCCAGCTACGCGAAACGACGATGGACCCGAAGACGCGGGGCATGATCCGCATCACGCTGCCACAGGAATATGAGGAGCGCGCGGTGGTGAAGGATCTGGTCGATCGGCTGATGGGCAACAACCCGGCGCACCGCTTCGCCTTCATCCAGGAAAACGCCGCGCGATTGGACGAAGAAGCGATCGATGCGTGAAGCGCTCGCCGCGCTCGCTCTCCTCGCAGCGGCGCCGGCACTGGCGCAGGCCGCACCCCCGCCCGCCACGGCCGTTCCTGCGTCGATGCTCAAGACCCGGCTCGATCAGCTCGTCGCGCTGCTGAACGGCAAGGCGGGCTACGACACGCTCTTCTCGCCCAGCTTTCGACACGCGGTGCCACGCGCGCAGCTGCAAAGCTTCGTCGCCGGGCTCAAAGCGCAAGGCGGCCTGGCGACCGGCGTCGCGTCGATCGACGCCGTCACGCCGTGGCAGGCGACGGTGAAGATCGCCTATCAGCGCGTCGTCGCGACCTTCCAGATCGCCATCGATCCCGCCGCACCGCACCTGATCACCGGGCTGCGCAGCACCGGCACCGCGCCGCAAGGCGATTCGCTCGCGAAGCTCGACGCCGATTTCCGCAAACTCCCCGGCGCGAGCGGTTTCGGCATCTATGCGCTGTCCGATCAGGGCGTCACGCCCGTCGCGCAGCTCAACGGCGAGACGGCCGCCCCGCTGGCTTCGGGATTCAAGCTGTGGGTGCTGGCCGAGGCGGTGCGGCAGATCAATGCCGGCGAGCGCCATTGGGACGATGTCGTGCGCGTCGGCCGCCATTCGCTGCCCTCGGGCATCCTGCAGACCTGGCCGGGCGGCGCGCCGGTGACGCTGCAGACGCTGGCGACGCTGATGATCTCGATCAGCGACAACACCGCCGCCGATACGCTGCTGACGACGCTCGGCCGAGACAATGTCGATAAGGTGGTCAAGACGCTCGGCGTCGCCGATCCCGCGCGCACGCTGCCGGTGCTGACCACCGGCGAAGCGTTCGCGCTGAAGACGACCGCCAATGCGGCCCTCGCCGGCCGCTGGGCGACCGCCACGCCCGAGGCGCGGCTGGCGCTGCTCAAGGATAATACGGACAAGCTTACGAGCCAGCCGCTCGATCCCGCGATGTTCGGCGCCAAGCCGTTGGCGATCGACAGCGTCGAATGGTTCGCCAGCCCCGCCGATATGGCGCGCACGCTCAATTGGCTGCGGCAGCACGGCGACGCCACGATGCGCGATATTCTTTCGGTCACGCCGAAAACCGATCCGGCGAACGCCCGGCAATTCGGCTATATCGGCTTCAAGGGGGGATCGGAGCCGGGTGTCATCACGATGAGCTTCTTGATCGAGACGAAGACCGGCGCGTGGTTCGCGGTGACCGGCAACTGGCACAATGCTGCCGCCGCGGTCGGCGAAGCGGCGTTCGGCGCGCTGATGAACCGCGCGCTGGCGCTGGCCACGCGCGAAAATCGGGAATGAGGTAACCTTCCTGTCCGGTCCGCGCATCGCCGAGCGGCGTCGCTTCAGCGAGCCGCCCGACGATGATAGGGAATGACGCGTTGCCCCGCTTCGCTCCCGCTTCAATGCTGCTCGGTGATCGGCCGTGTGTCGGCTTGCGCGAGCATCCGCGAACGGTCGGTAAGCGCCGCGATCTGGGTGTCGGCGCTGTGAACGGCGGCATGGCGGCAACGAGCATTGGCCATTACCTCGCCCATGCTGCCATCCTTGGGCCAGCCGCAGACTTTGTTGATCGCGATCGATACGCGATGCTGGAGGACCTTCATCGCCGCGGGCCGCGACAGGTCGAGATCATATGAATGAACGCGCACGGTCGGCGCTTGGTCGATCGCGGTCTGCGCGACGGCAGGCATCGGGGTGAAGGCGGCGCTGCTCAGCAGAACGGCGGCAATAATAAGCTTGGTCATGGCGAGACTCCTAAGTTTGGATCGCCGGAGCAGCATTGCTTCGACGGCTGGAGAATCCCGCAAATCGGCGCGCCGCGAGAGGATGAGGAGCCGATAAAATGCCGATGAATGGCTGATGAAATGCCGATTTCAGTAGATTTCCGCGGTCTTCCCGCTGAACGGCGTTCGACCGGCTGGCGACAAAGCCGCCGATACGATATGGCCAGAAGAACAGCCCGATCTCTTTTGCGAATGGACGCTGATGGAAATGAGCTCATTCCATCGCCTGGACGCCGATCGGCGCGGACAGCTCTCCGCGCCGATTAATCTTGCTCATAGCCCCGACGTCGTGATCGGAGGCGTCGCGGTGCGGCCATCGACCCGAGAAATCGTCTGCGGCGACGTGATCCATGTCGTCGAGCCGCGGGTAATGCAGGTGCTCGTCGCCCTGGCGCGCGCCGACGGCGCAATCCTGTCGCGTTACGATCTCACCTGCTCCTGCTGGGAAAACCGCATCGTCGGCGAAGACGCGATCAACCGCGTCATCTCGCGGCTGCGTCACCTTGCGGAAAACTGCGCTGGCGCTTTCAGGATCGAAACCATCACCAAGGTTGGCTATCGCCTGATTCAGAACGGCGCGGCGGTCGGTCCGGCGTCGAACGCACCAACCACGTCCGACTCGGCGCTTGGCTCGCTGCGTCGGATATTGCCAATCGCAGGTGCGGCGGGACTGATTCTGACGGCAGTCGGGCTGGCCGGCTCTTCATGGCAACGTCATCAGGCACCGGCGATCACCAAGCCCTCCGAAGCGGTGCCGGGCGCGATCGATCCGGGCAGCGAGGCCGAGGCCGTCCCGGCCGATCCCGGGACGGCGGCGCTGTATCTCAAGGCGCGTGCGGACTGGGCACGCGAAACAGCGGATAGCATCGACGCGGCTATCCGCGAGTTCGGCGCTGTCATCGCGCGCGATCCGAGTTATGCGCCGGCCTATGCTGGCCTGGCCGACACCTATATCGTCTCCCGCGGCTTCGGCGCGCGCTATAACGCCGTTGCCGTACCCAGGGCCAAGGCGGCGGCGCTTGTCGCGCTGCGGATCGATCCCGATCAACCTGCCGCGCTGCGCGCGCTGGGGTTCGTGCAATATTGGGGGGATCGCCAACCGCGCGCCGCCGGCGCGTCGTTTCGCAAGGCGATCGCTCTGTCTCCGTCGAACGCCCAGTCGCATTCCTGGTACGCCAACGCCCTCGCCGACAATGGCGACGTCTCGGATGCAATCCACGAATTCAATCTTGCACGGGCGATCGATCCCCAATCGATCGAAATTCAAGCCGATTGGGCATGGGCGCTCTGGCAGATCGGCGAGCACGACCAGGCGGTCCAGGCGCTCACGACGATCGAACGCAACAATCCCAGCTTCAGCGGAGTCCGGTGGTATTTGGAGGCGATCTATCTCGCCGATCACGACTATCGCCGCGAGCTCGAAGAGCTGACCATATTGGCCAGCCGGAGCTCAGAGACCGATTTCCGCAACCGCACTGCCGAGGAGAATGCCGCCTTCGTCCGGGGCGGTGTCCAGGCGCTGAAAAAGTTGCAGATGGCGGATGCCGATACGGCGCGCAGCGAGCCGTTCGGCGATCTTGCCTGGCCGGCGTTCGTCGCCTCCGCGTTCGGCGATCGCGCCGTGCTGCTGTCGCTGCTCCAAAGCGCCGACGCGCGCGGCGAACGCTGGGGCTCCGCCGCAGGGGTTGCGCAGATCGCGCGCGCCTGGGCTTCGGACGCTGTCATCTTGAAACTGCTGAAGCGCCGCCGTGCGCGGTCGATAGCATAGTGACGCCCTGTTCCGACCCCACCTTGGTCGATCGCGGCGGCGCCGCCCGCCCGCCCGCCGGATGGCAGCGGACGCGCCCATGCGGTATGAATATTCAGCCACGCCAGCGTAAGCGATTGGATGCTTGAGAGGCATGAGCTCGTCCGATTTCCCCGATGCCGATCGTCAGAGTGATTTTTCGGCGTCGATCGATCTCGCCCATGTTGCTGCGTTCGTCGTCGGCCGCGCCTCGGTTCGTCCCTCGACGCGTGAGATTGTCTGCTGCGGCGTAACCCATGTCGTCGAGCCACGGGTGATACAGGTGCTCGTGGCCTTGGCGCGGGCAAAGGGCGCGATTTTGTCGCGTGACGATCTCACACGCTCCTGTTGGGAAAGGCGAGTCGTCGGCGAGGACGCGATCAACCGCGTGATCTCCCGTCTTCGCCGATTGGCCGAAGAGTGTGATCGCACGTTTCGTATCGAAACCATCACCAAGGTCGGCTATCGGCTCATCGAAATCGGCACACCAGCGACGGTGCCCGGCGTGGACCCACAGGCGTCCCCGTCTCGGCCACGAAGAAAGATTGCCGCGCTAAGCGCCGGCGCGCTGGCGATCGTTGCAATCGGCGTGGCAGGTGCGCGGCGGGGCCATGAGCTACACTCCTTCGCCGCCCAAGCGCCGCCCTCCCCGGTGCCGCCCGCCGCCGCCTCCGGCGCGACCGAGCCGCTGCCCAGCGACCCGCAGACCGCGGCGATCTTCCTCAAAGCGCGCGCCGACTGGGCGCTGCGTGAGGCAAGCAGCATCAACGACGCGATCAGCGAGTTCGGCAGGGTCATCACGCGTGATCCCGATTATGCGCCCGCTTACTCCGGGCTGGCGGACGCCTATATCCTGGCGCGCGAATTCGGCACGCTGCCCGATGCCGCCGCGCTGCCGCGCGCCAAGGCGGCGGCACTGGTGGCGCTGCGCATCGATCGCAACCTCGCCGCGGCCGAGCGCGCGCTCGGCTTCGTGCTCTATTGGGGCGATCGCGATCGGCCGGCTTCCGGCCGCGCATTCCGCAAGGCGATCGCTTTGGCCCCGGCCGAGGCGCAATCGCATTTCTGGTACGCCAATATCCTGGCCGACAACGGCCAATTCGCCGCCGCCACCGCCGAATTCAACGCGGCGCGCGCGATCGATCCGGGATCGATCGCGATTCAGACCGATTGGGCCTGGGCGTTATGGTCTGCCGGACAGCGCGCCCAAGCGGTCGCCGACTTGACTGCGATCGAGCGCGACAATCCCGATTTCACCGGGCCGCACGATTGCCTGCGATCGATCTATCTCGCCGAGCGCGATTATCGTCGTTATCTCGAGCAGAGCGCGGTGCTCGCCCGGTTGCGCGACGCGCCCGAGCAGCGCCGTCAGAGTGATGAAGAACAGGCCGCATTCGATCGGGGCGGCGCAGGCGCGCTGGCCAAGGCGCTGCTCGTTCACGCCGCGCTGATCCGTGCACAGCCGTTTGGCGATCTCGCCTGGCCGGCTTTCGTCGCCTCGGCGATCGGCGACCGCGCGGCGTTGCTCGCCGCCTTACGCACCGCCGATGCGCACCAGGAAATAAGGGGTTCCGCCGGCGAAGTGGGGCAGATTGCGCGCAATTGGCCGCGCGACGGCGCGGTGCAGGCCTTGCTCAGTCGACGCCGCGCCGCGAGGATCGTTTAGGCGAGATCGCACGACTGCGCGGCGGTCGGCTAGCGCCGCCAGTCGTTTTCGAGCAGCCCCAGGATCACACTGTCGCGCACGCCGATATGCGTTTCCCATTCGCCGCGCAGCAAACCTTCGCGCTGGAAGCCGAGGCGTTCGAGCAAGGCCAGCGACGCCGCATTGTCCGGATCGGTGTCGGCGAACAAGCGGCGCTGGCCCTCGGCAAACAACTGATCGATCACCGCCGTCACCGCTTCGCGGGCGATGCCGGCGCCCCAATGCGCGCGGGCGAGAATGTAGACGATCTCGGTAACCTTGCCCTGGCGCTTTTCGCCCGCCGCGACGAAGCCGATCGCGCGGTCGTCGTCGATCAGCGTGATCGCCCAGCGGCGCCAGGCCGGATCGCTCCGCGCCAGATCGGTGCGCAACTCGGCGATCGACGTGAACGGCGCGTGCGACCACCAGGTCATCAAATCGGGATCGGAGAAGGTGGCAAACATCGCCTCCGCGTCTTCGGCTTTGCGCGGCCGCAGCCGCAGCCGATCCGTCGTCAGGATCGGCGCCTCGCTCATGACGCGAGCGCGTCGACCAGCGTCCTGACCTTCTTCTGGCGCCACTGCGGCAGCGGCGCGACCAGCCAATAGCCCATCTTGGAGGGTGTCGGCGCACCGATCATCACGACGCGCCCGGCGGCGATGTCGCGCGCAACGAGCAGTTCGGGCACCGTCGCACGCCCCAGCCCTTGCGCCGCCGCGTCGATCGCGAGCCCGGCGTCCGCCACGCGGACCAGCGCGCCGGCGTCCTCGGGCATGCAGCCGGGCCAGGCGATCGCGGTGTCGATGCCGCCGTCGGGATGGCCGATCGTCACCATGCCGGCGGATTCGATCCCCTCGCCCTCATGCTCGCCCGGCCCCTCGCCCCAGCGGATCGCGAGATCGAGATTGGCCTCGGTGAAATCCATCCCCTCGTCGGCGGCGACCAGCACGAAGCGCAACTCGCCGTCGTTCCGCGCAATTTCCGCCAGCCGCGGCATCAGCCATTTGGCGGTCAGGTCGCGCGGCGCGGCGATGGTCAGCGATTTGGACGATTGCCCGGCCTGCATCGCGCGGACCGATTCCTCGAATTGCAGGAAGCCGTGGCGCAGTGCCGCGAGCCCCGCCTCGCCCTCCGGTGTGAGCTCGAGCCCACGCGTGGTGCGGCGGAACAGCACGACGCCCAGCGTATCCTCGAGCGCTCGGATCTGCTGGCCGACCGCCGCCGGCGTCACCGCCAGTTCGTCCGCCGCGCGGGTGAATGACAGATGCCGCGCCGCCGCATCGAGCACGCGCAGGCCGTTGAGCGGAAGATGCGTGCGCTTCACCCCGTCACCGCCGGCGCCAGCAGCGTAAAGGTCGGGATGGCGACGTCGAAGCCCGATCCGTCCTCGGCCATCATGTGATAGCTGCCCTGCATCGATCCGGTCGGCGTCGCCAATGGGCAGCCCGAGACATAGTCGTAGCTGGCCCCCGGCGCGATCATCGGCTGTTCGCCGACCACGCCCTCGCCCTCGACCGAGTGGCGCGCGCCGCGGCCGTCGGTGATGATCCAGTGCCGCGTCAGCAATTGCACCGCCTGATCGCCCTCGTTCTCGAGCCGCACGTGATACGCCCAGAACCAGCGCCCGCGCGCCGGCTCGGACTGTTCGGGCAGATAGCTGACCGACACGCGCACGACGATTCCCCGCGTCTCGGCGACATTGGGGAACAGCGCCTTCACAGCCCGACCGCCTTGAGCGCCTGATCGAGATCGTCGATTACGTCGTCGGGGTCTTCGAGGCCGACGTTGAGTCGCAACATGCCCTCGTCGATGCCCATCTCGCGCCGCACGTCTTCGCTGACGCCAGCATGCGTGGTCGAGGCCGGATGCGTCATCAGCGAACGCGAGTCGCCAATGTTGTTCGAAATGTCGATCAGCTGCAGCGCATCGAGCAGACCGTGCGCTTGTGTGCGTCCGCCATCGACGTGGAAGGCGAAGATCGGCCCGCAGGCGTCCATCTGCGTCATCGCCAGTTCGTGCTGCGGATGGCTCGGCAAGCCGGGATGAAGGATGCGCGGCACGCGGGCTTCGAGGAAACGGCCGACCTTGAGGCTGTTCTCGCTCTGCCGGCGGATACGCAGATCGAGCGTCTCGAGCCCCTTGAGCACCACCCAGGCGTTGAACGCGCTGAGCGTCGGCCCGGTGTTGCGGATGAAGGACAGCAACGTCTCCTCGACGAATTTTTCGCTGCCCGCCACAGCGCCGGCGAGCACGCGGCCTTGCCCGTCCATCATCTTGGTCGCCGAATAGGCCACTACGTCCGCGCCGAACTCTAACGGGCGCTGCAAGGCCGGCGTGGCGAAGGCGTTGTCGACGACACTGACGATGCCGCGCTCGCGAGCAATGCCGCACACCGCCGCCATATCGACCACGTCCATCGTCGGATTGGCCGGCGTTTCGAAGAAGAATACCTTGGTATTCGCCTTTGCCGCATCGGCGAACGCTTGCGGGTCGCGCGCATCGACGGTGGTCGTCTCGATGCCGAACTTGGGGAGCAGCGTATCGACCAGCCAGCGGCACGATCCGAACGCCGCACGGCCGGCGACGACATGATCGCCCTGCGACAGCTGGCACAGCAGCACCGCGGTCATCGCCGCCATGCCGCTCGCCATCGTCCGGCACGCCTCGGCGCCCTCCATCAGCGCGATGCGCTGCTCGAGCATCTGCGTCGTCGGGTTCTGCAGCCGCGAATAGGTCATCCCGTCCTGCTCGCCGGCAAAGCGCGCCGCGGCGTCGGCGGCGCAATCATAGGCATAGCCCGAGGTGAGGAAGATCGCCTCCGACGTCTCGCCCCATTCGGAGCGCGCCGTGCCGCCGCGCACCGCCTGCGTCGCGGGGCGCCAGTTCTGCGTGATCGAGCGGTCCTGTCCGGTGCGGCGTTTCATGGCGACCGCTTTGCCGGGCGGGCGCGGCGAACGCAACTGCCTAGCCTTGTGGCGGATCGCCAAGCCCCGTCATCGTCATCCCCGCGAAGGCGGGGACCCCATCACCCGTCACCCGAGATGGGTCCCCGCCTTCGCGGGGATGACCCAGTTGAGTAACGCCGCCGAAGCGGACGCCAACGTGCGACACGAAAGGCTTTTGCGCCTCCGCATCCCACGCTAAGCCATGCCGAGATGAACGCCGCGACCCCGAAGCCCCGCCCGCTGCTGGTCGCGCTGCTCCTAGGGCTGGCCGCCGAGCTGCTGTTCCTGTTCCGGCTGGCGTTCCCGCACAAGCAGATGTTCGACGAAATCTATTATGTGCCGGCCGCCAAGACGCTGTGGGCGCTCGATCGCCCGGTCAACATCGAGCATCCGCTGGTCGGCAAGGAGCTGATCGGCCTCGGCATCCGGCTATTCGGCGATACGCCGTTCGGCTGGCGCATCACCTCGACGATCGCCGCCAGCGCGGTGGTGATGGGCGTGTTCGCGATCGGCTGGCTGACCTTCGGCAAGCTGCGACCCGCCGTCATCGCCGCGATGCTGACGATCGTCGATTTCACCGTGTTCATCCAGGCGCGGATCGCGATGCTCGACGGCTTCATGGCGGCGTTCCTGGTGCTGGCAGTCGCGGCGATGCTGTGGGCGATGCGCGGGCCTCGCGGCGTGCGCGCGAAGTTCACGCTCGCCGCGCTGCTGCTCGGGCTGGCGATGGGCGCCAAATGGACCGCGCTGCCGTTCCTCGGCTTCGCCGGCCTCGCCTTCATTCTCGTCCGGCTGCGCGACGCGCACGTGGCGAAGCGCGATCTCGAATCGGCGCTCTACGCGCGCGATCAGCCGCATTGGCCCGGGCTGGCGATGCTGCCGGCGCTGCTGATTCTCGCCGTGGTGAGCATCGTCACCTACCTTGCGAGCTTCACGCCCGCCCTGTTCTACGCCCACGATCCGTTGCCGCTCGCCCGGTTGATCCCGTTCCAGGCGCGGATGTACGCCGAACAGACGCAGGTGCTGCCGCCGCACACCTATCAATCGAGCTGGTGGAGCTGGCCGCTCGACATCCGCCCGGTGTGGTATGTCTACGAGCGCGTCGATGGGGCGCAGCGCGGCGTGCTGATGATCGGCAATCCCGCGGTGATCTGGGGCGGGCTGATCGCGGTGCTGGCCTGCCTCTACGGCTGGTGGCGCGACGGATCGTGGCGATTGCTCGGCGTTGCCGGGCTGTGGATCGCCGGCCTGGCGATCTTCATCGTCATCCCCAAATCATTGGGGTTCTTTTATTATTATTACCCGTCGAGCATCTTCCTCAGCATTGCGCTGGCCGGGGCGTTCGATCACTTCGGCTGGGTAAAACGGCGCCGCCTCGACGAATGGTTCGTGATCCTGGCGATCGCGCTGTTCGGCTATTTCTATCCGATCCTGTCCTCGCAAGCGCTCGCCGATCCGCAGAGCTTCCAGCATTGGATGTGGCTGCCGACCTGGCCGTGACACCGCCATTGCGAGCTTAGCGAAGCAATCCGGAGTCACGAGGGCAGACTTGGATTGCCGCGTCGCTGCGCTCCTCGCAATGACGAGGTAAGGCTCAGTACCGCCCCCAAACGAAGCGCGACGACAGCGCGTAATTCCACACCGCGCCGACCAATACGCCGATCAGCGCGGAGGCCGCCCATTCGCCATCCTGCGCGCCGTGGACGAACGCCGCGACGCCGACATTCGCCACCAACCCGACGCCGCACACCGCGCAGAACGACACCCAGCCGTCGGCCAGTTGCCGCCAGCCCTTCAGCCGCCGGTCGCGATAGGTCAACGCGTTGTTGAGGAAGAAATTGCCCGTCATCGCCGCCACCGCCGCGACGATCTGCCCGGCCAGGAAGCTCGCGCCGAATCCGAGATAGAGCAGCGACAGCACCGCCATGTGCACCGCCACGCCGATCACGCCGATCGCCGAAAACATCGCGAAGCGCACGGGCACGAAGCGGCCGAACATGCGATCGTAAAGCGCGATCAGATATTCCATCGCGACGACGTGATCGAGCTTGCTCTCCCCCCGCTCGCGCGTGCGGAAAACATAGCCGAACTCGCGGAACGCCAGCGGCTTGGGGCTGCCGGTCATGATGTCGAGCAGGATCTTGAAGCCGATCCCGGCGAGATCGGGGGCGAGACGGCGGACGATCGCGGTGCGGATCATGAAGAAGCCGCTCATCGGATCGCTGAGATCGGCCTTGAGCACGCGGCGCGACAGCCGGGTCGCGAAGGCCGATTTGGCGACGCGGTCCCGGTCCCAATCGCCGGTGCCGCCGCCCTCCACGAAGCGCGATCCGATCGCGACGTCGAGCGCGGCATCATCCTGCAACGCGCCCAGCATCGCCGGCAGGATCTGCTCGTCATGCTGCAAATCGCCGTCGATCACCGCCACGAGCGGCGCGGCGGTGGCGCACATTCCCTCGATGCACGCCGTCGATAGCCCGCGTCGGCCGATCCGCTGGATCACGCGCACGCGGCCGTCGAGCCGGGCGATCTCGCGCGCCGCATCGGCGGTGCCGTCGGGGCTGTCGTCATCGACGAAGATCGCTTCCCACTTGCGGCCCTTCAACGCCGCATCCAGCCGGGCGACGAGCACGGGCACATTGGCCGCCTCGTTGAAGGTCGGGATGACCACCGCCAGCTCGAGCAGGTCGTTCATCTCGCACTGAACTCCCGTCGCCGCGCAAGGACCGGGATGCACCGCAGCGGCCCAGCAAAATCCGCTCGCCCTGAGCCTGTCGAAGGGCGGGGTTGGAAGCGTCCACGCCCTTCGACAAGCTCAGGGCGAACGGCTGTGGGAGTATCCGATCGGAAAGCAGCGATGCTCACAGCGCCGCCAGCACCGCATCGCCCATCGCCGTCGTCGACAGCGCCCCGCCGAGATCGGGCGTCCGCGCGCCGCCGGCGATCGCGCGCGCCACCGCCGCCTCGATCCGCGCCGCCGGTTCGTGCAGATCGAGCGAGTGCCGCAGCAGCATCGCCGCCGACAGGATCGCCGCGCATGGATTGGCCTTGCCCTTCCCGGCGATGTCGGGCGCGCTGCCGTGGATCGGTTCGTAGAGCCCGCACGCGCCGGACCATTCGCTGAGCGAGGCGGAGGGCAGCATGCCGATCGATCCCGCGCACATGCTCGCCTGATCGGACAGGATGTCGCCGAACATATTGCCCGTCACCATCACGTCGAACTGGCCGGGATGGCGCACCAGCTGCATCGCCGCATTGTCAGCATACATGTGCGTCAGCGTCACCTGCGGATAATCCGCGGCGACCTCGCTGACGACGTCGCGCCACAATTGCGAGGTCTCCAGCACATTGGCCTTGTCCACCGAATGCAGCGTCTTCTTGCGCCGCATCGCCATTTCGAAGCCGACCACCGCGATCCGCCGCACCTCGGCCTCGTCATAGGCCATCACATCATAGCCCTGGCGCAGCCCCGCGTCGGTGGTGCGCCGGCCCTTTTCGCCGAAATAGACGTCGCCGGTCAGCTCGCGCAGGATCACCATGTCGATCTGACGCGCGATCTCCGGGCGCAGCGCCGAGGCGTCCTCAAGCCCTGGAAACAGCGTCGCCGGCCGCAGATTCGCGAACAGGCCAAGCGCCTTGCGCAAACCCAGGATCGCCTGCTCCGGCCGCATCGCGCGTTCGAGCGCATCGCACGCCGGATCGCCGACCGCGCCGAACAAAATGCCGTCGGCGCGCTGTGCGAGCGCCAGCGTCTCAGGCGGCAGCGGATGCCCCGCGCCGCGATAGCCCGCCCCGCCGACCAGCCCCTGTTCAAAGCTGAGCCCGAGATCGAGCGCGTCGAGCACGCGGCGCGCCTCGGCGGTCACTTCGGGCCCGATGCCGTCTCCGGCAAGCACGGCGATCAGCGGCATTCACGTCTCCCCCGACAGTGTCGTCCCGCCCTTGCCGGGCCACGGCGAATCACGCAACCGCCCTGTTGAGCCGATCGACCAGCCGCTGCCGCGCGGCAAGCGTCTCGGCGCGGCGATCGGTCAGCAGATCGCGCTCGAGGAAATGGCCAGTCAGCCGCAGCCCGGCAAGAATATCGGGCCAATCCGCCGCGCCGCCGTCGCGGAGGAAGCCCGGCAGCGGCAGCAGCCGATCGGCATAGCCGGCCCCCGCCGCCCGGCTCACCGCGCCGCCGCTTCGCGGGCTGATCCACGCCAGATCGTCCTCGCCGCCCGTCACCACGCAGCGATCGAGCGCCAGCCCGAAGCCGAGTTCGGCGAGCACCAGCAGTTCATAGCGCACCAGCGCCGCCGCCCAGCCGAACGCCGCCGGCGCCGCCTCGATCGCGTCGATCACCCCTGACAGCGCGGCATGGACAGGCGGATAGGGATGCCCTTCAGGCAGCGCCGCCGCGGTCAGCGCCGTCACCCAATCGAGCGCGGCGGCGGGCAGCGGCTCGCGATAGAGCGGCGCGCGGCTGTGGATCAGCTCGACCGACAATTGCGCAAGCTGATCCTCGGTCCGCGCGCGCCATTCGCCGATCACCAGATTGCCCGGCTGCAACACCGGCCGCAGCCGGGTCGATCGCCCGCCGCGGACATAGCCCGCCTGCAGGCCATGCTCGCCGGTCATCGCGCGGACGATCGCGCCGTGCTCGCCGTGCTGGCGAATCGCGAGGATCAGGGCGTCGGCACGGATATGCATCAGGCCAGGATAGCGCCCGCGCCGCCCGCCGTCAGGGCTTGATCCCGAAGCGGCTATAGTCCTGATCGATCTGCGGCGACATCAGCCGCGCGGCGGCGAGATCGGCCTCGCCGTGCGTCGCATCGCCGCTGCGCTTGCGGATCAGCCCGCGCATGTACATGCTCGCAGGCCGGCTCGGATCGACCTCCAACGCGGCGTTGAGATCGGCCAGCGCGTCGTCCATCCGGTTGAGCCGGAAATAGACCATCGCCCGGCTGTCTAGCGCCGCGACCGGCGAATCGGAAAGCTCCATCGATTTGGTGCAATCCTTGAGCGCGGTATCGAGCGCGAAATTCTGTGTGCCCTTCAGCCAGCAGCGGTTGTTGAGCAGCGTCGGATTGCCCGGGCTCGCCGCGATCGCGGTGTCGATCGTCGACAACGCGGCGTCCTTGTCGCCGGTGCGGCTGAGAATATCGGCCTTGAGCGCGAGGAAATCGGGCTTGTCCTTGCCGCCGGCGTCGATCCGGTCCTGCACCAGCGCCAGCGCCGCGTCCTTCTCGCCGCGATCGGCCTGCAACGACGCGAGCGCGCTCACCACGTCCTGCGATCCCGGATCGATCGCCTGCGCCGCCTTCAGATCGGCCAGCGCCTTATCCTTGTCGCCCAGCGCCCGATACAGCCGCGCGCGCCACACATAGCTGTCGGTCTTGGGGTCGATCGCGATCGCCTGGGTCAGATCGTCGATCGCCTTGCGCCGTTCATAGACGCTGTCGTGGAACCATGCGCGATCGGTGAACGCATCGGCATGATCGGGATGCGCCGTGATATTGGTCTGGTACAGCGCCTCGAGCGTGTCGAAGCGATGGCCCTTCTCGGCCGCGGCGATCTGCGTCCACGCCTCGGGATAATCGGCCGGCGCGGTCGCGCGCAGCAGATGGGTCTGCGCGATCGCAACGCGCTGACGCTCGGCGGCGATCGCGGCGGGGGCGATTTCCTCGCCGGTCGAGGTCACATCGTCTTTGACGGTGATCCAGCCATCGGCGAGCGTGGTGGTGCGGCTGATCTTCGATCCGGCCAGCGTCGTGTCGAGCTTCTGATCGCCGTCGAGCGTGAAGTCCTTGCCGTTATCGGGGAGATGCACCCGCCACGTCATCAGAACATGGCCGGGCGCGCCGGTCGCCACCGGGATCGCCTGCCACGCGGTGCGCGAGCGATCGGGGCTGAAATCGATCTGCGAAACCGATTTGTCGAGCGTCGAGCGATAGCGCTCGTCCTCGCGCGACCAGCCCGGATAGGCGACGCCGGTCGCCGTCACCGTCGCGGTGCCGGCGTCGTTGTCGAAGGTCAGCCCGCCGGTCGCGATCGTGGCATTGGTGCCGAGCATCTGGCCGGCGAGTTTGCTCGCGACCTTTTCGAGATCGTCCTTGCTCGCCTGCGCCGCGCCGGCGCGCATCATCTGCGCCATCGGCCCGCGCATCGCGAAGCTAAGCTTGAACGGCGCGGGAAAGGCGATGCCGGCGCTCTGATCGAGCTCGACATCGGTGACGACGTCGGGCCGCGCGCTGGTCGTCACCGGCAGCTTGACGACGTCGCTGCCCGCCATCCGCACCGGCAGCACCGTCTGGAACGGCGGCACGTCGTGGATGTCGGAAAACTGCGCGCCGCTGCTGGTGCCGTCGAGCCACAGCGAGTCACCGGCCACCGTCGCATGGACGAAGATATGGTCGAACGCGCCCGGCGTCGGCAGCCGCGTCGGCACCATATCGCCCAATTGGCTGCTCGCCAGCACCGGCTCGGCGTCGATCTTCATCGCGTGGAGCAGCGCCAGCAACAGCATGGTCTTGGCCTTGCAATCGCCATAGCGGACCTGCCACGTGTCGGCCGGCTTCTGCGGCACATAATTGCCGGTATCCATGCCCTTGAACAGATAGCGGACCTTGTCCTGCACCAGCGCAAGCGCCATCGCGGTGCGCTTCAGCGGATCGCTCGACGCCGCCTCGATGGTGGCGACTTCGCCGGCCAGCGGGCTGCCCGGCGCGATCGTGCCGTCGGTCGCGTAAAGCGGCGCCATCACCTTGGAGATCGCCTGCCAACTGTCGAAGGTGGTCGCCTCGATCGCCAGCCCCTGCTTGTAGCGCGGCGGCGCATCGTCGGGCATGTCGGGCTGCTTGGCGACCGGCTCGGCGATGATCAGCTCGTGATAGCCGTGGCTGTCGGTCAGCGTCGGCGCGATCTTGTCGCCGCGCACCTTGTAATGCAGGTCGATGCCGTCGGGCCACAGCAGCCGCTCACGGGCGAACTGAACGCGGAACGGATCGGCGACCAGCGGTGCGAAGGTCTGGGCATTGCCCTTTAGCGTCGGATCGGTGTCGGTGGTCGAAAAGGTCAGCCGCAGCACGTCGCCGACGCGCAGCCCATCGACCGGCATCGTCGCGGTCAACATGCCGTCGAGTTGGAGCTGTTCGAGCTGCTGCTCGCGGTGCAGCACGGTGAAGGCGTCGCCGCCCTTCAGCAGGTCGATATGCTCGTCGCCGCGGATGATCTCGGCGCGGTGAATGATCAGATCGCCCTTGTCGGGCTGCCACGGCAGCGTGATCGTGCCGATCTGCGTCAGCACCTGCGCGGTCGCCGCGCGGGTCGCGGTATCGACATAGCTCCACACCTGCCCGTCCTGAACGCGCTGCTGACGATCGAGAATCAGATATACCGGCGCGTCGTCGCCGAGCTTGGTCGGATCGACCGCCGGCGCCGGCGTCACCCAGGCGGGCGCGGGCGCATAGATCGGCTTGTCGCTTGCGTAAGCGGCACTCGCCGTGGTGAGCAGCGCAACGAAAACGGCACGACGAAACATGGTCTTATCCCTCCCAGACAAGCCCGCGATTGTAGCGCGGCGCACGTCGCCCGCAAACGATGATTCGTGCATTTTCGTCGATGAAACGATGGAGATCAGTGGGCGTGATAGAAATCATACACTTGTTGCGCCACCGCAGCCGAAACCCCCGGGGCGCGCTGCATATCTTCCAGGCTGGCGTTGCGCACCGCGCGCGCCGTGCCGAAATGCATCAGCAGCGCCTTCTTGCGCGCCGGGCCGATCCCCGGCACCTCGTCGAGCGGCGACGCGCCGATCGCCTTGGCGCGCTTGGCCCGGTGCGCGCCGATCGCGAAGCGGTGCACCTCGTCGCGCAGCCGCTGGAGATAGAATAACAGCGGCGAATTGACCGGCAGCGTCAGCTCGCGGCCGTCGAGCAGGTGGAACAGCTCGCGCCCCTCGCGGCCGTGATCGGGCCCCTTGGCGACGCCGACCAGGCAGACGTCTTCGATCCCCATGTCCTCGAGCACGCCCTTCGCCGCGTTCAATTGCCCGCGGCCGCCGTCGATCAGCACCAGATCGGGCCAGTCACCGGCATCGCGATCGGGGTCTTCGGCTTGCGCGCGGGCGAAGCGGCGCTGGAACACCTCGCGCATCATCGCGAAATCGTCGTTGGTCTGCGCCTGCTTGATGTTGAACTTGCGATACTGGCCCTTGCAGAAGCCCTCGGGCCCGGCGACGACCATCGCGCCGAGCGCATTCGTCCCCTGAATATGGCTGTTGTCGTAGATTTCGATTCGATCGGGCGGATCGCCGAGTTCGAACAGATCGGCGACCTCGCGCAGTAGCTTCGCCTGCGTCGTACTTTCGGCGAGGCGACGATCGAGCGCTTCCTCGGCGTTGCGCTTCGCCTGATCGAGCAGCCGCCGCCGCGTCCCACGCTGCGGCACCGACAGCGCGACCTTGTAGCCGGCGCGCTCGCCCAGCGCCTCGGCAAGCAGCGTCGCTTCGCTCAGATCGCGATCGACGAACACGTTTCGCGCCGGCGGCACCTCCTCGTAGAATTGCGTCAAGAAGCTGGTCAGCACCTCATCCTCGGGCACGTCGTTGGTGTGCGCCGGGAAAAAGCTGCGATGCCCCCAATTCTGCCCGCCGCGGATAAAGAACGCCTGCACCCCCATCGTCCCCTGCTTGCAGGCCAGCGCGAAGATGTCGGCGTCGCCGACCCCTTCCGCGTTGATCGCCTGCGACCCTTGAATGAAGGTCAGCGCGCGGAGCCGATCGCGGATCACCGCGGCGAGCTCGAAGTCCATCGCTTCGGCCGCGGCTTCCATCTGGCCGCCGAGCTTGGCCTGCACCTCGGTCGACTTGCCCGCGAGGAACGCCTTGGCGTCCGCCACCAGCTCGGCATAGCCCGCCTCGTCGATCCGCCCGACGCACGGCGCCGAGCAGCGCTTGATCTGATAGAGCAGGCACGGCCGGTCGCGGTTGCGGAAGAAACTGTCGGTGCAGCTCCTGAGCAGGAACAGCTTCTGTAGCGCGTTCAGCGTATTGTTGACGCTGCCCGCGCTGGCGAATGGGCCGTAATAATTGCCCTTCGCGCGCCGCGCGCCGCGATGCTTCTGAATGCGCGGAAAGGCGTGATCGGCGCGCAGCAGGATGAACGGGAAGCTCTTATCGTCGCGCAGCAGCACGTTGTACGGCGGGCGGTAACGCTTGATCAGCTGCGCCTCGAGCAGCAACGCCTCGGCTTCGTTGTTGGTCGTCACGATCGTCATCGACCGCGTCTGCGCGACCATCCGCTGCAGCCGCTTGGGCAGGCGATCCACCTGCGTGTAATTGGTCACACGGTTCTTGAGCGCCCGCGCCTTGCCGACATAAAGCACGTCGCCGCGGGCATCGTGCATCCGGTAGACGCCGGGCCGCGTCGGCAGCGTCTTGAGCACGTTGCGGATCGCCGCCACCCCGGTCTCGAGATCGGGCTTATCCGATCCGCGCACGGTGTAGGTCGCCTTGTCCTCGTTGAAACGCGAAGCGGCGTTGGGTTGATCGGGGCGATCGGCTTTGGTCGGCGGCATGCGCTTGATCTAGGGAGTCCGCGCCGGTTGATCCAGCCGCTTGACCTTGTCGGCGGCGAGTTCATGGGGGGCCATGAGATTTGCTCGAGTCGCCATCGCCGCCACGCTGCTGGCCGTCGCCACCCCCGCTGTCGCGCAGGGCCTGTGCGCCGATCGCCCCGGCAAGGCGACGCCGGCGTGCGTGGTCGATCCCGGCGCTTTCCAGATCGAGACGAGCCTGGCCGATTGGAGCCGCAGCGACGACGGCCCGACGCGCGACGACGATCTGCTGTTCGGCGATACGCTGCTGCGCTGGGGCGTCGCCGATAACCTCGAGCTGCGCGGCAGTCTCACCGCTTACGAACATGATCGCACCCGCGCGCCCGGCGGGGTGAACATCGCCAAGGGCTTCGGCGACATCGGCCTGTCGGCGAAGTGGCGCGCGATCGACGGCGGCGACGCCGGCGTGTCGGTCGCGCTGCTGCCCTCGGTGACGCTGCCGGTCGGCGATGCGGCGGTCAGCGACGGCACCTGGTCGGCCGACGTGACGGTGCCGATCGACATTCCCGTGTCTGACAAAATCTCCTTCAACCTCGCGCCGACGCTCAGCGCCGCCGCGGATGGCGACGGCGACGGGCGGCATTTCGCCTACAGCGGCGCGGCGGCGGTCAATTACCAGCTCAGCGATGCTGTCAGCATCGGCGGCGAACTGTGGGCCGAGCGCGACCAGGATCCCGCCGGCCACGAGACGCAGGCGAGCGCCGATCTGCTCCTCGCATGGCAGCCCGCAAAGGACTGGCAGCTCGATCTGTCGGGTTATGCCGGGCTGACGCAGGCGACCCCAGACGTCGAGCTGATCGCCGGCGTCACCCGTCGCTTCTGACCGAGACTCGCGCGGCGAAATCTGCAACCTTCGTCGCCGGTTCGCCGTTTTGGCTGACCACACGCGAAAGACAGCGCCATGATCGTCGTCACCGTCACCTATCCGGCTTCGTCCGGCAGCCGCTTCGACTGGGATTATTACACCGCCAACCACCTGCCGCTGGTCAACGAATCGTTCGGCCCCACCGGCATGACCGGCGTCTATGCGCTCAAGGGTCTGTCGGCCCCCGATGGCGGGCCGGCGCCTTATGTCGCGATCGCCAATCTCGCCTTTCCCGATACTGATGCGGTGCAGGCGTCGTTCGGCGGCGAGCAGGCGGCGGCGGTGATGGGCGACATCAGCAATTTCACCGACATCCTGCCCATCGTCCAGATCAACACCCAGGTCTGACGCGGTGAAGCTTTCCGGCAAGGTCGCGCTCGTCACCGGCGGCAACGACGGCATCGGCCGCGAGATCGCCCGCCAGCTGAAGGCAAAGGGCGCGAGCGTGATCGTGGTCGGCCGTGACACCGGGCGGCTCGAGGCGGCTGCGGCCGACGGGTTCGAGACGATCGCCGCCGATCTCACCACGCCCGCCGGGGTGGACGCCGTCATCGCGGCGATCGACACGCGCCCGATCGACCTCCTCGTCAACAATGCCGGCATGGGCGCGCATTATCTCGTCAATGAGCCGATCGATCTTGCCGAGGTCGATCGCTGCGTGGCGCTCAATCTCACCGCACCGATCCATCTCATCACGCGGCTGTTGCCCGCCCTGCGCGCAAGGCCCGAGGCGATGATCGTCAACGTCACTTCGGGGCTAGCGATCGCGCCCAACGCACGGTCGCCGGTCTATTGCGCAACCAAGGCGGGGCTGCGCAGCTTCACGATGGCGGTGCGCGCCCAGCTGGCGGGCAGCGCGGTCCATGTGCTCGAAGCGCTGCCGCCGGTGGTCGAAACGCGCATGACCGCGGACAATCCGCACAAGAAGCTGCCGGCGTCGGACTGCGCGCGGCAGATCGTCGCGGCGATCGAGGCGAACCGCGACGAGTCTAATGTCGGCATGACCGGCGTGCTCCGCCGCGCCTACAGCGTGTCGCCGGCGCTCGCTCGCCGGATCATGCTCAACTATTAGCGGCCGTCGCCGGGCGGGGGCGCGGCGACCGGGGCCGGCGTCTCATCGCCGGTCGCATCGTCGGTCGCCGGCGGCGTCGAATCGGTCGCGGTGTCGGCGGCATCGCTCGCCGGCGCGACATCGCCCGATCCGATCGCGACGAGGTCGTTGCCGGTCTTCTTGAGCAGCGCGTCGGTCAATTGGCCGCCGGTCATCGGCTGGAGCTGGCGCAGGCTCTTGGCCTTGAACTGATCGAGATGCTCGTCGGAGCTCATGCCGGGCAAATCCTTGTCGAGCACCGCCTTGGCCGCGGGATCGGCGATCAGCGTCGCGATCGGCGTGTCGAGTGAATATTTGGCGCCGCTGGCGGCGATTGCACCAATGTCGGCCGATTGACTGTCGGCCGACTGCGCATCGGTCATCTGCGCCAGCGCGGCGGCGGGCGTTAGCAGCAGTAGCGCGGCGACGGGAAGAGCAAGGGTCATAACGGCGGTTCCTGTTCCTGCGAAAAAAGCGGCGTCGTTCGTCCTCGTCGGACGCGCGACCAGCTGTTCAACTCTGCGCGAACACTTTGGTGCCGACGATGCCGATTACGGTCACCGCCATGAACGCCGCCTGCACGGTGCTGACCTTGTCGCCGAACAGCAAAACGCCGCCGATGATCACGCCGACCGCCCCGCATCCCGTCCATACCGCATAAGCGGTGCCGGCCGGCAGGCCGCGCATCGCGAGCGCGAGCAGCCCCATGTTGACGAGCGACAGGATGAACGGGACGCTGCCCGCCTGCCAGGTGCCGAGCGTCGCCGCCCATTTGAGGCTGAGCGCCCAACAGATTTCGGTGCAGACCGCAACGGCGAGGATGAGCCAGGACATGCGGGAATCTCCCACGGGCTCGAAGGGGGGATGAGCGCCGCCGCCGGAAACCCGTCGAAGAGGCGGGGCGCTAAAACTCCCCTCCCATTCATGGGAGGGGTTGGGGGAGGGCTTGTCAGGTCGGAAGGAACAGGCCCTCCCCTAACCCCTCCCGCCTGCGGGAGGGGAATAGGTCAGTTGGGCCGACCCAACCCCGAGATCGTGCGATCGACCAGCGCCTTGTCGGCCACTGCGCCGTGCTTCTCGGCGATCAGCGCGCGCGCCGCGCTCGCGGCGGCATCGGCCGCCCGTCCGCGGATTTCCGCGATCACCGTGCGCTCGGCGGCGGCGATCTTTTCCTCGGCCATCGCGGCGTGACGCGCGATCAGCGCAGTCGCGTCGGCCTTCGCCTTGTCGAGGATTTCGCCGGCCTGGCGCTCGGCCGACACCTTCAGCGCTTCGACTTCGGTGTGAACGTCGCGCGCCTTCTTTTCATATTCGGCCTTGAGCGCCTCGGCTTCCTTGCGAAGCTGCTCGGCGGTCGACAGCTGCTCGCGGATGCCCGCGATCTTCTTGTCGAGCATGCCGGCGATGATCTGCGGCACCCTAGCGATCAGCGCAATGATCAGCACGACGAACATCGCGATCGCGACCCAGGCGCCAGCGGAGAAGCCCCACGCACTCGGCTCGTGCTCGGCCTCGCCGCTGGTCGGTCCCGACGGGACCTCGATCATCGTCATCATCTCAACCATGAGCGAGCGCCGCCTTTACTGCCTTGTTCGCCTCGGCGGCGGAAACGCTGGCGCCCGACACCTTGGCGACGATATCGCGCGCCGCATCGGCGGCGACGCCCTCGATCGCGGCCAGCGCGGAGTCGCGCGCCGATGCCAACTGGGCATTGGCCTCGGCCGTCTTCTGCTGCAACTCGGCATCGGCCGCTGCCAGCCGCTCGGCGGCTTGCGCGCCGGCCTTGCTGCGCGCTTCCGCCGCCGCGGCCTGCGCATCGGCATGGACCTTGGCCATGTCAGCCTGCCACTTTTGCTCAGTCGCATCGGCGTCCTGCCGCGCCTGTTCAGCGGCGGCGAGATCCGCGGCGATCTTCGCATCGCGCTGGTCGACCGTCGCCTCGACCTTGGGAACGATCCCGCGGCCGACGGCGAAGAAGATCACGGCAAGCGTGATCAGCAGCCAGAACCACTGCGACTGATAGACGAGAGCGAGCTGGGTTAATTGCGGCATGACTTATTCCTCATGCGCGCCGGCGGACCGAAGCCCGCCGGCGGCGCAAGCGAGACTCAACGCGCGTAGAGGATGATCATGGCGACGGCGAACGCCATCAGCCCGAGCAGTTCCGCCGCGGCGAAGCCGATGTACAGCGTGCCCGTCTGGCCCGCGGCAGCGGCCGGGTTGCGCAGCGCGCCCTGAAGGAACGAGCCGAACACGAAACCGACGCCCGCCGACGCGGCGCCGACACCGATGGCGGCCAGACCGGCGCCGATAACCTGAGCAGATGCGAGATCCATTTTGATAACTCCGTGACGAAAATTGACGTTGATGAAACTCAGTGAAGATTGACCGCGTCGTTGATGTACAACGACGTCAGCAGCGCGAACACATAGGCCTGGATCGCCCCGACCAGCAGCTCGAGCGCGTTGACGAAGATCACGAACGCGAACGCGAGCCCCGAAATCGCATAGCCGAGCCCGCCGGCATTCAGCCCCTGGACAACGAAATTGCCGAACACGTCGAGCAGGATGTGGCCCGCGAACATCGCGATGAACGGCCGCAGCCCGAGCGAGAAGGGGCGCACCAGGAACGACACGAACTCGATCAGCGAAATCGGGATCGCCAGCGCGATCGGCGCGTCCTTCGGCCAGAACAGCGTCAAGAACTTCAGCCCATGCTTCCAGAAGCCGACGCCGAGCACGATCGCGAAGCTGGTCAGCGACATCGTGCCGGTGACGATGAACTGGCTGGTGACGGTGAACGGATGCCCGCCGGGAATGATCGCGAACGGCATCGCACCGATGATGTTGGCGAACAGGATGAAGGTGAAGGCGGTGAACACCCAGGGCAGATATTTGCGCCCCTGCGGCCCGATCGACGAGCGCGTGATGTTGTCGACGAAGCCGGTATAGGCCTCGACCGCGGCCTGCCAGCGGCCGGGCACCAGCTGGCGCTTCAGCCCGCCCCACATGAACACCAGGATCACCGCCAGGACGATCATCATCCACAGCGACGAATTGGTGAACATAAACGGCGAACCGGTCATGTCCGTCGACCCCAAGGGGTGGATCATGAACTGGCTCATCGGGTCGATCTTGGCTTGAACGGCCACGGTGAAATCCCTGTCTAGTCGCTAACGGCGGGCCTTATTCAGGCCGCTCCTTGGAAATCTTGAACACCTGGAAACACGCCGCGGCAAAGCCCAGGAAGAGCAGCGCCAGCATGATCCACGGCGCGCTATGGAACACGTAATTGTCGAGCAGCCAGCCGATCACACCGCCGCCGGCCGGATAGCCGAGCAGCGTGGAAATCACGCGCTGCCCGCTCTTCTCGCCCGGCCCCGAAACACCGAAGTTGCCCGCCGGCGACGTCCGCTCGGCCTCGGCCTGGCGCGCCGCGCGCAGCCGCTCTTCGAGCGATGCCGATTGCGCGCTTTCGCTGTCGGGAAGGGGATCAATATCGTGCGCCACGAAGCGAAATCGTCCTTGGGAAAATAGCGGGTTTGAAGAAAAACACATGCTAAACCGGCGGGGAAGTCACCCTCCCCGCCGTGCGGTGATGCGTTTAGGAAGCGTTGCCGGGCAAGTCAACCGGGGGGGCGTCCCCACCTTGGGGTTCGCGCCTACGGCCAAAGGCCCCTGTCGATATCGTCATCCCCGCGAAGGCGGGGACCCATCTCCTGCCGTCCTAAATGGGTCCCCGCCTTCGCGGGGATGACAATGTTATGTCACCTGCAACGACTCCCGCCTAAGCCGTCACTTGCACCGCGAATCGCGCTCCGCCGGCGCGCTGCCGCGGGTTTTCCAGCTGCCGTCGGGCGCCTGGTATTTCTCGCCCGGCTGGGTCCGCGCGATCAGGTTGCAGCCCGAGGTGAAGGCGAAATCCTCGATCGTCGCGTTCTGTTGCTGCGCCGCCGCGGTATAGGCCGCGCGGCGCTTGATGTTGATCGCGTTGACGGTCGCCTTGATGTCGGCCGGCGCGCTGCCGACCACGCCGAGATAGCCATCGGTGCGCTCGCCGATCAGGCCTTGAGCACGTGCCTGCGCATAAGCGGGATCGCGCTGCGCCTGCGCCGCGCCGGCCAGGCCGAAAGCGGCGATCGCGAAGAGAATGAGCTTGCCCTGTTTCATCAGAAAATTCCCGGGTTGTCCTTGATGACCGACTTGGCCGAATCATCGAGCTTGTAGACCACTTGCTGCGTCACGTTGATGTTGAGATCGATCTCGATCGGCTTGTCGGGCGCGTTGACCGTCACGCATCCCCCGAGCATCGCCGTCGCGCCGATCAGCGCCATCTGGAACACCTGCCTCATCGCCATCATGGTCGGCTCCTGCCGGCCGTTCGTCAATTGCGGTTTGGTCATGGCACGGTCTCGCTTTCGGGGGGCTGAATGGGGGCGGCGGGCGCGGGCTGCTGCTGCTGTTGCTCGGCCTGGATCAATTCGGTGACCTTGCCCTTGGGCAGCAGGCTGGGGTCGCCGAAGGTTTGCGCGGAGGTCAGCAGTTGGCGGAATGGCGCGCGGATCGTCACGTTGAACACGAACGGCAGCTTCATCAGCCGCTTGACGATGAAATTGGTCTTGGTGCCGGCGCCCTGCTTGATCCCGGCGAAGCGCACCTGTGTCACCATCTCGCCCGACAGCGGCCCGTTCATGGTAATGTCGAGCGTGTCGTATTTGAGCGACTTGAGCGCCTGGAACGCCATATTGCCCCAGGTGCCGAGGTCCTTTTGCGTGAGATCGCCGACATAGGCGATCGATCCGCCGCTATGCTCGACCTTGAGGTGCCCGTTCTCGACGCGGCCGCCATTCTCGTCGAACACCATCGGCAGCAGGCCGTTGAAGGTGCCGGTCGCGCTGATGTTGCGGAAATCGAACTGCTGGAGGAATTGCGCGGCGTCCATGTCCTTCACCCGGAAGGTCAGCGTGCGCGCCTGGCCGGTGCCGAAATCGAGCACGGTCGGCTCGAGCGACAACGTCCCGCCCGAGAACGGCCAGCTCCCGCCGTTGACCTTCACCTGCGTGCTGCTGAGCGTCTGATAGCTGATCACGCCATTGTCGACCGGCACGCCGGGATTGACGTCGGCCACCGTCGCGGTCTGGTTGGGCGCGCTGACGAGCCCGAGCAGATCGGTGAAATGAATCTGCGTCGACAACCCCGTAACCGGCCCGAATGCGGCAGCCAGATTGGTGCCGGCGGTTTTGAAATCGCCCGCGCTGGTGACCCCATCGGGCGACCAAGCGATATGCCCCGCGCCGCTGACGGCGCCATCGACATCGGCGATCACGCCGTAGGTCAGCTTGGTCAGCTGTTCGGGCTGAAAGCCTTTGGTGAAGCTGATCCCCGGCACCGCGAGATCGGCATGGCCCGCGCCCTTGGCGAGATCATGCACAAGCGTCACGTCGGTCACCTTCACGCCGGACGCCGGGTTGGCCAGCGTGCCGCCGGCGGTGATCACGTTGTTCGCCAGCTTGAGCGTCACATCGTGGCTGTCGAGCGGCTCGAAGCGCGGCGCGGCGGCGTTGTCGGCCACGGTCAGCCCGCCGGTCACGTCGAGCACGCCGCCGTTGAAGCGCCAGTCGCCAGCGGCCTTCGACAGGATCAGCGGCACATTGGCGATCGTGCCGCCGCCGCCGGCGAACCGCCCGGAAACCGCGCCGCCGTCGATCCGGCCGTCGAGCGATGCGAACTCGAGCCGGGTCTGGCGATCGGCGCCGCCGAGCAGCGCCGCGACGTTGGTGAGCGCGAAGCCGTTGTCGGCCAGTCGCAGCGTCGCACCCGCCGTCGTCAGCGCGATCGGCGTGCTGCCGAGCCGCCCGGCCAGTTTCAGCGCCGCGATCCGCGCACCGCCGGAAATCGTCGCGCCGTTAATAGCAACTAGGGCGCCGCCGATCGGGCACAATTCGGTCGCGGCGCGATCGAGCACCAGCCCCGATACCGCCAGCCGGTCGAAACTCACCGGCGCGCAGGCCGGATCGATCGCCAGCCGCCGTCCGCCGTCCCACCGCCCGGTCACCGCGATCCGGCCGTTGTCGAGCCGCCCGTCGCCCAGCGGACCGGACAGCGCCAGCTCGGTCGAAAAGCGCGTGCTGCCGTCAGGATTGGCGGTGAAGGAGACCGGGCTGAGCGCCAGCGCCGCGCCGCCCGCGGCATAAGGCCGGATCACCGCCGTGCCGGTCACCGGCCCGCCGGCGTGCGGCTGCGCGAGGCGGATCGCCGCTTCGGGCAGGCCGCCGCCGTGGATCGCCAGCAAGCCATCGAGCC
The DNA here is from genome assembly GCA_006438735.1 of Sphingomonas koreensis. Taxonomy (GTDB): domain Bacteria; phylum Pseudomonadota; class Alphaproteobacteria; order Sphingomonadales; family Sphingomonadaceae; genus Sphingomonas; species Sphingomonas koreensis_A. Next base: position 280,792 of record RCZF01000004.1, read on the forward strand.
GCAGCCCGCCGTGCGGCCAATCATATTGGACGCCGTTACCGCCGGTCAGCGTCGCGCGCGCGCCGCTAGCGGCAGCGAGCAACAACCGGGAAACGGCGATGCGCCCGACGCCGTTCGATCGCAGCGCCTCGATATTGGCGTCGATCGACATCGATCGCCCCGCCGCCTGCCCAGCCTTGGCCAGCACCGCGGCGAGCGGGCCGATCGGCGTCCCCGCGCCCGCGCTGGACAGGCCGGCGATCGACGTCTGCACCGCTGCCGGCAGCGCCGCGCCGGTCGCCGCGGCGGTGCCCTGAAACCCCAGGAAGGTGCGTTCCACCCGGTAGCCGCCGGCGAGCGCCAGAGACGCGCCGGTCAGCCCCTTCACGCCGAACGCGCCGGTCTTGAGATCGACCGTGCCGCTGGTCAGCGCCGCCGAGCCGTTGAAATCGACCGCGCCGCCCAGCCGCTGCGCCCGCGCCTGCGGATTGGCGAATTGCGCGATGCCGAGCGTCGCCTTGCCATCCCAGCGATCGAGCCGGTCGCCGAGCGTCGCGTTGATATCGGCGCTGACGCCGCGGGCATGATTGTCGGCGCAATCGAGCGCGGCGGCGCGGATCGGGCCGGTGAAGCTCGGCCGCGCATCGGCGATTGTCACACCAACCGTCGCGGCGACCTTGCGGGCGACACACCCGCCGAGATCGAGCTGTTCGGAAACCGCCGCGAGCCGCCCCGAAAAACCGTCGCTGAGCATGCCGGCGCCGCTGACCTTCAGGCCCACCACGCCCTGCGGCGTCTCCAGCCGCATCCGCGCATCTGCCACGGTCACGTCGAGCGCGGGCAGCGCGAACGGCTTGCCCGACGGCGCGGGGAGCAGCCGATCGATCGCGCCGAGCGAGAGCTTGCCGTCGATCAGCCGGCCGCGCAGCCGCACGCGCCCGGCGCTCAGCCCGGTGACATGCGCGCCGTGCAAGCCCAGCACGGTGTGCACCTCGATCCAGTCGGCGACGAGATCGGGGTGTGCGGGATCGCCGATCACCAGATTGGTCAGCCGTTGCCGCCCCAGCCCGAGGTCGTCGATGCTGTAGCTGGCCGGCACGCCATCGGCGGCCAGCGTGCGATCGACGAGGTCCGACGCAAGCGGCTTGCGCGCCGCCCAGATCGTGCTCGCCAGCACGACGACCAAGAGCAGCGCGATGCCCGTCGTCCGCCCCGCCCGGCTGATCGCGGGCGCGTCGAATTCCTCGTCGGCATCCGTGTCGCTTGCAGCCGTCACGCCGTCCGTCACTCCCAAAACCCCTGGCGGCGAACGAGCGGCCGCGCGCAAGCAAGCGCTTCAAGCATAAGCAAGATGAACGGCGACGCAATTGCGCACACGGCGGCGGCTGCGTAATCCTTGTCGCCGATGACAACGCCCGATCCCAACGCCGGCCACCGCGCGCGGCTTCGCCAGCGATTGATCGAGACGAGCGGCGACGGGCTGCTCGATCACGAGCTGATCGAATATCTGCTCGCGCTCGCCATCCCGCGGCGCGACACCAAGCCGCTGGCCAAGGCACTGCTCGTCGAATTCGGCGGCATCGGCGGGCTGCTGAGCGCCGAACCCGAAGCGCTGCTGCGCGTAAAGGGCATGGGCGAAACGTCGGTCGCCGCGCTGAAGATCGTCCAAACGGCGGCGCTCCGGCTGCTCCGCGCGGAAGTCGCGGCCAAGCCCGTGCTGGCCAATTGGCAGGCGCTGCTCGATTATCTGCGCGCCGATATGGCGCATCACCCGATCGAGCGCGTCCGCGTGCTTCACCTCAACACCCGCAACATGCTGATCCGCGACGAGCTCGTCAGCGAGGGCTCAATCGACGAAGCGGCGGTGCATGTCCGCGAGGTGATTCGCCGCGCGATCGATCTCGGCTCGGCGGCGGTGATTCTCGTCCACAATCACCCAAGCGGCGATCCCTCGCCGAGCCGCGCCGATATCGAGATCACCCGCGGCGTCGCCGACGCCGGCAAGCGGCTCGGCATAGCGGTGCACGATCACATCATCATCGGCACGTCGGGCCATGCCAGCCTGCGCTCGATGGGATTGATCTAGGTTGGTTGGAATTGGCGGCCGCCGAACCGGGGGGCGGTTCGGCGGCCGGTCGGAGGACCGCCACGTCCGTAGTGAGCGTACACAAACGGCCTCTGACAAGGTGTAAGGCCGGAAACGGGCTGCAACCCGCCCCGGCCTTATCGCATCGATCGCGGCAAAGGGGGCCACCGCGATCAATCCTGTTCGTGCAACCTTAACCAACTCTCACGAAAAAGGGATGCACCTTGGCGCGATTTGAAGCATCGCCCCATCCCTGCTACCGCCCGCCTCGCCGCGCCTCCGTTCGGAAATCGCGACGACTTGCTTTTGCGCTGATAAGGGCCGCAGCATGATTCCCCGCTATTCCCGCCCCGAAATGACCGCGCTGTGGACGCCCGAGGCGCGTTTCCGAATCTGGTTCGAGATCGAGGCGCACGCCACCGACGCGCTCGCCGAGCTCGGCGTGGTGCCCAAGGAAGCGGCCAAGGCGATCTGGGAGAAAGGCGCGTTCGAGGTCGATCGCATCGACGCGATCGAGGCCGAGGTGAAGCACGACGTCATCGCCTTCCTGACCAACGTCGCCGAGCATGTCGGCGAGCCGGCGCGCTTCATGCACCAGGGGATGACCTCGTCCGACGTGCTCGATACCTGTCTCGCGGTGCAGCTGGCGCGCGCCAGCGACATCCTGATCGCCGATCTCGACGCGCTGCTTGCGGCGATCAAGCGCCGCGCTTTCGAACACAAGCTCACGCCGACGATCGGCCGCAGCCACGGCATTCATGCCGAGCCGGTGACCTTCGGCCTCAAGCTCGCGCAGGCCTATGCCGAATTCGATCGCAACCGCGCGCGCCTCGTTGCCGCGCGCGCCGATATCGCCACTTGCGCGATTTCCGGTGCGGTCGGCACATTCGCCAATATCGATCCGTTCGTCGAAAGCTATGTCGCCGACAAGCTCGGCCTCACGCCCGAGCCGGTCTCTACGCAGGTGATCCCGCGCGATCGCCACGCGATGTTCTTCGCCACGCTGGGCGTCATCGCCAGCTCGATCGAGCGGCTGGCGACCGAAGTCCGCCACCTCCAGCGCACCGAAGTGCTCGAGGCCGAGGAATATTTCTCGCCGGGCCAGAAGGGCTCGTCGGCGATGCCGCACAAGCGCAATCCGGTGCTGACCGAAAACCTCACCGGCCTCGCCCGCATGGTCCGCGGCTATGTCACCCCCGCGCTCGAAAACGTAGCGCTGTGGCATGAACGCGATATTTCGCACTCGTCGGTCGAACGCTATATCGGCCCCGACGCGACGATCACGCTCGATTTCGCGCTTGCGCGGCTGACCGGCGTGATCGACAAATTGGTCGTCTATCCCGAGCGCATGCAGAAGAATCTCGATCGGATGGGCGGCCTCGTCCATTCGCAGCGCGTGCTGCTGGCGCTGACGCAGGCCGGCGTCAGCCGCGAAGACGCCTATCGCCTGGTCCAGCGCAACGCGATGAAGGTGTGGGATTCGGACGGCGCGCTGTCGCTTGCCGAACTGCTCAAGGCCGATCCCGACGTGACCGCGGCGCTATCAGCCCAAGAAATCGATGCGCGGTTCGATCTCGGCTACCATCTCAAGCATGTCGACACGATCTTCACGCGGGTGTTCGGCTGAGCGTCACATTTCGGCCACAGGCGTGCGTTTTGTGCAACTGCGAACGCGCGTAACAATATTGCGTGAACCTGTAACAATCTACATATCGCCCTTGCCGGCATGGTGCCGGCTTGGAGGTTCCCAATGCGTTATATGGAAACTGTGACGGGCAGCGTGCTGACCCTCGCGGCCCTGGCGCTGGTGGCCGAAGTGGTTCTCACCACCTTCTGACACGCCAGCCCCGGCCTGCCTTCTCGTCAGAGGAGGCATGCACGGGGCGGGGCGCTCCCCTTCGCGCCGAACCCGGCCGACATCCCCGTACGGATGTTGTCGATTACAACACCGCACCGCCGAGACGAATCGGCGCTTTGGCCGGTGCGCCAAGCCAATCCCGTCATCCCCGCGAAGGCGGGGACCCATCATCTGCCGTTCGAGATGGGTCCCCGCCTTCGCGGGGATGACAAGGGGAAGATTGCCGCTTCGCGAACCTAGCCACAGCGAACGCTTGCCGCGCAACTGCAAAGCTAAGCCCGTTAGGCGCCGAACGCCGATTTCACCTTGTCGAAAAAGCCGCTCGTCTGCGGGCATTCGTCGCCGGTTTCGGTCTCGCGGAACGCTTCGAGCAATTCCTTCTGCCGCGCGCTGAGCTTGGTCGGCGTCTCCACTTCGAGCCGCACGACCAGATCGCCGCGCCCGCGCCCCTGCAACACCGGCATGCCGGCGCCGCGGTGACGCACTTCGCGGCCGCTTTGCGTGCCGGCGGGGATCTTGATCGTGTAGCTTTCGCCGTCGGGGTTGGGGATGTCGATCGATCCGCCAAGCGCCGCGGTGGTGATGCTGATCGGTGCGCGCGCATAAAGCGTCGTGCCCTCGCGCTCGAAGATCGCATGCCGGGCGACATGGAGGAAGATGTAGAGGTCACCGGCCGGCGCGCCGCGCATCCCGGCCTCGCCCTCCCCCGACAAGCGGATCCGCGTGCCCTCATCGACGCCTTCGGGGATGTTGACGGTCAGCGTCTTGGTCGTATCGACGCGCCCCTCGCCACGGCAATCGCGGCATGGTTCGGCGATCACTTCGCCGGCGCCGTGGCACGACGGGCAGGCGCGCTCGACGACGAAAAAGCCCTGCTGCGCGCGCACCTTGCCCATGCCGCCGCAGGTCTTGCAGGTCTTGGCCGAGGTGCCGGGCTTGGCGCCGGTGCCGTCGCAGGTGTCGCACGCGCTGGTGACGTCGATGGTGATCTCGGTCGCCTTGCCGTGGAACGCGTCCTCGAGGCTGATTTCCATGTCGTAGCGCAGATCGGCGCCCCGCCGCGCGCCCGGCCGGCCGCGCGGGCCGCCTTGTGCCGCGCCGCCCATGAATTCGCCGAAGATATTCTCGAAAATGTCGCTGAACGCGCCGAAATCCTGCGCGCCGGCATGGCCGCCGCCGCCATTCTGGAACGCGGCATGGCCATAGCGATCGTATGCCGCACGCTTTTGCGGATCCTTCAGGCAGTCATAGGCTTCGCTGACCGCCTTGAACTTGGCTTCGTGCTCCTTGCACCCGCCATTCTTGTCGGGGTGATACTTCATCGCCAGCCGGCGGTAGGACGATTTGATCGTCCCCTCGTCCGCGTCGCGCGCGCAACCGAGCAGTTCGTAATAATCGACTTCGGTGGTCATGCTTGCCCCACATGCTTTGCCCCGTCACCCCCGCGAAAGCAGGGGCCCATCTCGTAGCCGTCACCCAGTGATGAGACAGCAGGACATGGGTTCCCGCTTGCGGGCCCCATCAAAGTATTACTTTGATGGGAACCCGAGCGGGAATGACGGGGGTTAAGCATGACTTACGCCTTGTTGTCGTCCACTTCCGAGAATTCGGCATCGACGACTTCCTCGTCGCCGCCTTCGCTGCCCGCGGCAGCGCCGTCGGCGGCCGGGCCAGCGTCGGCCTGCGCCTGCTTCTCGTAGATCGCCTGGCCGAGCTTCATCGCGACCTGGGCCAGCGCCTCGGCCTTGGTCTTCATCGCCTCGGCGTCGCCGCTTTCGACCGCGGTCTTGGCTTCCGCGACGGCCGCCTCGATTTCGGACTTGAGGCCGGCATCGACCTTGTCACCATTCTCGGCCAACTGGCGCTCGGTGGTGTGGATCAGGCTTTCGGCGTTGTTCTTCGCCTCGGCCGAGGCGCGGCGCGTCTTGTCCTCTTCGGCGAACTGCTCGGCATCGCGGACCATCTGGTCGATGTCGCTGTCCGACAGACCGCCCGAGGCCTGGATGCGGATTTGCTGTTCCTTGCCGGTGCCCTTGTCCTTCGCCGACACGTTGACGATGCCGTTGGCGTCGATGTCGAAGGTGACCTCGATCTGCGGCACGCCGCGCGGCGCCGAGGGGATGCCGACCAGATCGAACTGGCCGAGCATCTTGTTGTCCGCCGCCATTTCGCGCTCGCCCTGGAACACGCGGATCGTCACCGCCTGCTGGTTGTCGTCCGCGGTCGAGTAGGTCTGGCTCTTCTTGGTCGGGATCGTCGTGTTGCGATCGATCATCCGGGTGAAGACCCCACCCAATGTCTCGATGCCGAGCGACAACGGCGTCACGTCAAGCAGCAGTACGTCCTTGACGTCGCCCTGCAGCACGCCAGCCTGGATCGCTGCGCCCATCGCCACGACCTCGTCAGGATTGACGCCGGTGTGCGGCTCCTTGCCGAAAAAGTCCTTCACGACTTCGCGGACGCGCGGCATGCGGGTCATGCCGCCGACCATTACGACTTCCGAAATGTCGGCCGCCTTGACGCCGGCATCGGCCAGCGCCTTCTTGCACGGATCGAGCGTGCGCTTGATCAGATCCTCGACGAGCTTTTCGAGATCGGCGCGGGTGATCTGCTTGACAAGATGCTTCGGCCCATTGGCGTCGGCCGTGATGAACGGCAAATTGACCTCGGTGGTCGCCGCCGAGCTAAGCTCGATCTTGGCCTTCTCCGCGGCTTCCTTGAGCCGCTGAAGCGCCAGCTTGTCCTTGGTGAGATCGATCCCTTCGGCCTTCTTGAAATCGTCGGCCAGAAAATTGAGCACCTTATTGTCGAAATCCTCGCCGCCGAGGAAGGTGTCACCGTTCGTGGCCTTAACCTCGAACACGCCGTCGCCGATCTCGAGGATCGAGATGTCGAACGTGCCGCCGCCAAGGTCATAGACCGCTATCGTCTTGCCGTCCTGCTTCTCCAGCCCGTAAGCCAGAGCCGCCGCGGTCGGCTCATTGATGATGCGCAGGACTTCCAGGCCCGCGATCTGCCCGGCGTCCTTGGTCGCCTGGCGCTGCGCGTCGTTGAAATACGCCGGCACGGTGATGACCGCCTGCGTGACGGTCTCGCCGAGATACGATTCGGCGGTTTCCTTCATCTTCTGCAGGATGAACGCGCTGATCTGTGACGGCGAATAATCCTTGCCGCCGGCCTGCACCCACGCATCGCCATTCTGGCCCTTAACGATGTGATAGGGCACCAGCTCGGTGTCCTTCTTGGTGATCGGATCGTCATACCGACGCCCGATCAGCCGCTTCACCGCGAAGATCGTGTTGTCGCCGTTGGTCACAGCCTGGCGCTTGGCCGGCTGGCCGACCAGCCGCTCGCCGTCCTTGGCGAAGGCGACGATCGACGGCGTGGTGCGCGCGCCTTCCGCATTCTCGATCACCTTGGGCTTGCCGCCCTCCATCACCGCAACGCAGCTATTGGTCGTGCCGAGATCGATACCGATTACTTTTGCCATGGTCCTGTAGGGCCCCTCACAAACAAAAATGCCTAATTGGCCGATGCGCCGAACGGCGTGCCTGGCCAACCCAATGTCCGCGATATAGGGGGGCTTTCGCTTGCCGCAAGATTATCAGGTGGCGTAAGAATGCGGGATGGTTCCCGGATCGGGAGGGATTTTTTGAAGCGCGTTTTCGCCATCCTCGCCGTGCTGTCGCTCGCGTCGTGCGGCGGCCCCAAGCGGATCAGCGTCGATCACGCCTGGGTGCGGCTGCCCGCGGTCGCCGGCCACCCGGGCGCGGCCTATTTCACGCTGCACGGCGGCCCCGTCGCCACCACGCTGCTCAGCGTCAGCTCGCCGGTCGCGATCCGCGCAGAAATGCATGAGACCAAACAGGTGAACGGTATGTCGACGATGGCGCCGCTGCCCTCGGTCGCGCTCCCCGCGCGCGGCGCCGTCAGCTTCGCGCCCGCCGGCAAGCACGTCATGCTGTTCAATCTCAATCCGGTCGTGAAGCCCGGCGGCACGGTGCCGCTGCTGTTCGTGTTCGCCGATGGCGAGCAGATCGAGCAGGCCGCAGATGCGGTCGCCGCCAACGCGCCGGCGCCCTAGGGCCACCGCCGCGCCCCGCCCCGATCGCCCGCTCACCTCCGGCGAAATCGTGCTGGCGCACAGCCTGTTCGGCGATGCGATCGATTACGCCCAAGTGACGATCGCGCGCCGCAAATGGGCGTTCTTCCAGCCGCGCGAAACGGTGATGGCGCCGTGCGGCACGATCCATTTCCACCCCGCCGGGCACAGCTATCGTGACGATTTCGCGACCGCCGGGCTGGCCGAGCAAGGCCTGTTCATCCACGAAATGACTCACGTCTGGCAGGCCCAGCGCGGCGGCCGCTGGTATCTCCCGCTGATGCGCCACCCGTTCTGCCGATACCGCTACGATCTGATCGCCGGCCGCGCGTTCGGCCGCTACGGCCTCGAGCAACAGGCCGAGATCGTGCGCCACGCCTTCCTGCTACGCCGCCGCTTCGCCCTGCCCGACAAGCCTGGGCTGGCGGCCTATGAGCAACTATTGCCGTTCCCTGCCGGCTGAGCATCGGAAACCCGTCTCGTCATCCCCGCGAAAACGGGGATGACGACCGTGACCGGTTTTAAGACAACGGCCAGAGCCCTCCGGTCGCCAATAAACCGACCCCTTCAAATGTTGGAATTCCTGTGCCACGCCCTGCGCATGGCCTCATGCCCCGTTTCCCGTTCCCCCGCCGCCCCTTTTAATCCGTCCTTTGCACAGCCTTGACCGCACCGTGCGACACTCTCCACTTTCTCCACTTCAGTGGAAACGTCCGCCGGTCGGCGCCCTCAAAGCTGCCCGCCAAGCTGGCGCGGCGGCGGCGGGCGCGATAGGGCGTCACGCGCCCCGCCCCTGCATCAATCGGCCATGACCTTGCACGATCTTTCCCATTACGGCCTTTCGGCAGACCGCGGCTTCCTGTCGCAGCACGAGATCGATGCGATCGCACTGCCCGGTGATTTCGCGGAAGTCGAAGCGGCGGCCGCGCTGCTGCCCGATCTGCTCACCACCGGCCGCGTCCGCCACTGGCTCGACAAGCTGCCGACGCCGGACGTTGCCGGCTTCATCGCCCATGCCAGCCATGCCGAGCGCATCGTCGCGATGGTGCGCTATTCGTTCCTGACGCAAGCCTATGTATGGGGCGAGGCCGATCCGTCGCATCGGCTGCCGGCCAATCTGGCCGTGCCGTTCGTCGCGCTGGCCGACGCGCTCGGCGTCGAGCCGGTGATGACCTATGCCGGCTATGTCCTCGATAATTGGCGCCGGATCGACAAGACCGGCCCGATCTTGTTCGAAAACGTCGCGATGAACCAGCATTTCGCCGGTGGCTCGGACGAAGCGGGGTTCGTCCTCAGCCATGTCGCGATCGAGGCGGCGGCCGGCCCGGCGCTCGATCTCGCGGTCGAGCTGGTCCGCGCGAGCGACGCCGGCGAAGCGGTCGCGGTGGAAGCGATGCTTCACGATATGGTCAGCGTGTGGCGCGCGATCTGCGGCATCTTCGATCGGCTGAGCGACCGGTGCGATCCGCATTTCTATTTCAACCGCATCCGGCCCTATCTCAACGGCTGGAAGGACAATCCGGCGATCCCGCAAGGCATGATCTACGAAGGGGTCGATCGCTTCGCCGACGCGCCGATAGCGATGCGCGGGCAGACCGGCTCGCAAAGCTCGATCGTGCCGGCGATGGACGCGCTGTTCGGCGTGTCGCACGGCGCCGACGAGCTCCAGGCGTTCCTGAAAGACCTGCACCGCTATCGCCCGCCGCGGCACCGCGCCTTCATCGAAGACCTCGCCGCCGCCAGCACGTTGCGCGCCTATGCGATCGCCGAGGGCGGCTCGCTCAAGGACGCGTTCAATGCCTGTATCGAAGCGATCGCCGAGTTCCGCACCATGCACCTGCGCTTCGCCGCGACCTATATCTTCAACCAACTCCCCACAGGCGCCGGCAACGACACCGCGATCGGCACCGGCGGCACCCCCTTCATGCGCTACCTCAAGAAACACCGCGACGAGACCGCCGCGCAGATGATTTGATTAGCGTCATTTTCAACTTTTGAAGCTAATCGCTAAGCATGATGCTGGAAGCGCACATTTTTCGAGGCGAGTATCTCGATACGTGTGCCCATATCGAGCGATGGGCGATCACGGTCATTGAAACCCCTGTTGCGAAAGCGACGGACCAAGTCGGCAACCGCTTGCCGCATTTGTTCGGCCAGAAATTGAAACTTGTTCGCGAGCTGGCGCAAAACGATGCCGTCTTTGCCCGCGCCAACCGAGTCCGCGACCTGCTTGATGAGCTGGAACCGTTTGCGAAGCTTCGTTCGGCTTTGGCCCACGCCACCTGCTCAGCCACCCGCGACGGTGAGTCGGCGATATTTGCTTTTGACCTCCCCGGCGCGGCGGCTCCCCCGAGCATGGAAGGTCGATTCTGGTTGATGCGCGAGGAAACGGCGCGACTGATTGCCGAACTCAAGAAGATCAAGAAGGAGTTAGCTGACCAGAAAATAAAAGATGTGACCCCTCCCTAAAGCGCATCGAAATCCACTGCCGCATCCTTGTCGATCGCCGCAGTCGCTTCGGGCATCGGGTATTTCAGCCCGGTCGCACAGTTGAACAGCACGATGCGCTCCTCCTCATCGACCTCGCCGGTCCGCAGCGCGTCGCGGTAAGCCGCCAGCGTCGCCCCGCCTTCCGGGCACAGCAGCAGCCCATCCTGCCTGGCGCAGTCCTCCACCGCCTTCAGAATGGCGGGATCGCCGACCGCGAGCGCCTTGCCGCCGCTGGCGCGAACCGCGCGCAGGATCAGGAAGTCGCCGACCGCGCGCGGCACGCGGATGCCCATCGCGATCGTATCGGCGTCCTCCCAGCGCTCGGCATGCTCGACGCCGTCCTCGAACGCCTTGACGATCGGCGCGCAGCCCGCCGCCTGGACGGCGTACATGCGGGGCCGTTCGCTGCCGATCCAGCCGAGCGCCTCGAGCTCGTCGAACGCCTTCCACATGCCGATCAGCCCGGTGCCGCCGCCGGTCGGGTAGAAGATCGCATCGGGCAGCGTCCAGCCGAATTGCACGGCGAGCTCGAGCCCCATCGTCTTCTTGCCCTCGATCCGATACGGCTCCTTGAGCGTCGAGAAATCGAACCACCGCCCTTCCGCCGCGCCCTTGGCGACGATCGCGCCGCAATCGTCGATCAGCCCGTTGACGCGGTAGACGCGCGCGCCCTGCACCGCGATCTCGCGGACGTTGATCTCTGGCGTGTCGTCGGGACAGAAGACGATCGTCTCGATGCCACAGCGGCTGGCATAGGCGGCGAGCGCGGCGCCGGCATTGCCGTTGGTCGGCATCGCGATCCGGGATACGCCGAGCGCCTTGGCCATCGACACCGCCATCACCAGCCCGCGCGCCTTGAACGAGCCGGTCGGCAAGCGACCCTCGTCCTTCACCAGCACGTTCGGCCCGCCCGATTTGGCGATGGGAATGAGCGGCGTCTCGATCTCGCCGAGGCTGACGATGTCGGCGGCGCGGCGCACCGGCAGCAATTCGCGCCAGCGCCACAGATCGGTCTGCCGCGCCGCGAGGGCGTCGCGATCGATCTGATCGCGCACCGCCGCCAGATCGTAGCGCACCAGCAGCGGCTTGCCGGCGCGGGACAAGCCGTGCAGCGTGTCGGCCTCATAGTGTTCGCCGGTCAGCGAGCAATCGAGATGGGTGACAAAGGTCAGGCGGTCGGCGGTGATATTGTCATTCATGCCGCCGGCTTAGCCGAGGTCAGTCGTCGAACTCCAGCGCTGCGGCCGCGCCGCCAGTGAGCGTATTGGGACGATTGGGCTCGACCGGGACGGGCTCATCATTATTCCCGGACCCGCCGCGACGCTTTTTTCGCAGCCGCGCCGCGTTTGCCAGGAACCTGCCCAGCTTTTCGGCGCTCCAGAGGCGGTTGTCGGCGCCGCGACGCCAAGGTAAATCATGCGAGGGCATCATCCATCCTTCTTCGCCACCCCCACCAGCGCGGGTCGCAGCAATCGGTCTTTGATCATATAGCCGGCCTGCATTTCCTGCACGACCGTCCCCGGCTCGGCGTCGGCACTCGGGACTTCGAGCATCGCCTGGTGGCGATTGGGATCGAGCGGCAGACCCATCGCGGCGATCCGCGTTATGCCGTTGCGCGCGAACACCGCGTCGAGCTCGCGCCCGGTCGCCTCGATTCCGGTGACCAGCGACTGGAAGCTTTCATGCCCCTTCATGCTCTCCGGCATGGTCGCCAGCGCGCGCTCCAGATTGTCCTTTACCGACAGCATGTCGCGCGCGAACCCGGTGGTCGCATAGGCGCGAGCGTCGGCCGCTTCCTTTTCGGCGCGGCGGCGCACGTTCTGCGCCTCGGCATGCGCGTAAAGCACGTCCTGCTTGGCCTTGGCGAGCTGCTCCTGAAGCTCGGCGACGCGGTCGTGCTCGGCGACTTCGGGCGCCGCCTCGGCGGTTTCCTCGCGCAAATCCTCGGCTTCGGGCGTCTGGATCTTTTCGTCTTCGATCATTGGTCGTCTTTCCGTATTTTACATCATCAATCGCGCGAGCGTGGCGGCGGTGAAATCCACCATTGGCACAACCCGCGCATAGTTCAACCGCGTCGGTCCGATCACGCCGACCACGCCGATCACGCGGCCGCTTACGTCGTGAAACGGCTTGGCGATCACCGACGAGCCGGAGAGCGCGAACAGCTTGTTCTCCGCGCCGATGAAGATTCGCGTCGCATCGCCCTGCCGCGCGCGATCGAGCAGCCGGGCGATGTCCTGCTTGCCCTCCAGATCGTCGAGCAGATCGCGCACGCGCTCGAGATCGGCGGCGGCGGCAGCGTCGATCAGCCGCCCCTGCCCCCGCACGATCAGCACCGGGCGGCGATCACCGTCCTCGCTCCAGATCGCGAGGCCGCTTTCGATAAGGGCGCGGGCGGCGCTGTCGAGTTCGGCCCGCTCGGCAGCGATCTCGCGCTCGATCCGCGCGCGCGCTTCCGCCAACGTCAGGCCGGAGAGCATCGCCGACAGATAATTGCCCGCCTCGACCAGCGCCGACGCGCCGACGCCGGCCGGCAGATCGAACACGCGGTTCTCGACCGAGCCGTCCTCGCTCACCAGCACCGCCATCGCTTGCGTCGCCGACAGCGGCACGAACGCGATCTGGCGCAGCTTGAGTTCGCGCTTGGGCACGAACACCAGTCCCGCGCAGGCCGACAGGCCGGACAACGCCGCGGTCGTCGCCGCCAGCGCTTCCTCGATCGGGCCGCTTTGCGAGAGCCGCGATTCGATCGCGGCGCGCTCGTCGGCGGAGGGTTCGAGCGCGTGCATCATGCCGTCGACGAAGAGCCGCAAGCCGCTGTCGGTCGGCATTCGTCCCGCGCTGGTATGCGGCGCGGCAAGCAGCCCGAGCTCCTCGAGGTCCTGCATCACATTGCGGATCGACGCCGGCGACAGGCTAAGCCCCGACAATTTGGAGATCGTGCGCGATCCCACCGGCGCGCCCGAATCGAGATACGATTCGACGACGACGCGAAACACGTCGCGTGCGCGGTCGTTCAATTCGATGATCGGCGGGGCGCCCATGCCGCTCATCTAGGAAGCCGGCGGGGCCTGCTCAATGTTTGCCGATCATGTCGGCGATCGGCAGCAGCCCCGGCGCGGCGCGCAAGGCGGCGGCAAGATCGGGATTTTTGCGGCTGCATCCGAAATAGAAATGCAGTCGCTCGCTCGAGCCGATCTGGCTGCTCCACGTCACATCGATGCTCGGCATGTCGGTCGGCGCGGGGCCGCAATTGGCCGAGCCCATCTCGTAGCGAACCTCGCCACCCGCGGGATGGTAAGGCGCCAGCGCCTCGGCGAAATGCCGGTAATCGACGCGGCTCAGCGTGAAATCATGGTCGCCCGTCACCGCGGTGAAGCGCTTGCCGGTAAAGACGCCGTGGCCATCGGGCGTCACCGTCACGGCATAGACCGGGCACGCGCCAAAGCACGGCTGCGTCTCCAGCGTGATCGAGTCGGTTTCGATCGGTTGCGGCCCGGTTTGCGGCGGCGGCGCATTATCGGTCGCGCAAGCGCCGAGTAGCAGCGCCGCCGCCGCTATGATCATCGTTCGCATCGTTCACTCCACCCGCTTCGCAAACGCCGAGACTGGCGTAGCGCGCCGCCCGCGTCTAGGTGCCGTGCCGACACAGTTCAGGAGATTATCATGCGCCCATCCGGCCGCGCCCCCGATCAGATGCGCAGCATCACCATCGAGCCGCATTTCACCCGCCACGCCGAAGGATCGGTGCTGATCGGCTTCGGCGACACCAAGGTGCTGGTTACCGCCAGTGTCGAGGAACGTCTCCCGCCGTGGCTGCGCGGCAAAGGCGAGGGCTGGGTCACGGCCGAATACGGCATGTTGCCGCGCGCCACGCACACCCGCGGTAACCGCGAGGCGGCGAAGGGCAAGCAATCGGGCCGCACGCAGGAAATCCAGCGGCTGATCGGGCGAAGCTTGCGCGCCGTGACGGACCTGAAGCTGCTCGGCGAGCGCCAGATCACGCTCGATTGCGACGTCATCCAGGCCGATGGCGGCACGCGCACCGCCGCGATTTCGGGCGCCTGGGTGGCGCTGCGCCTCGCGATCGACGGGCTCATGCGCGACGGCAAGCTAAGCGCCAACCCGGTGACGCAGAAGGTCGCCGCGGTCAGCTGCGGCATCTACCAGGGCAATCCGGTGCTCGATCTCGATTACGACGAGGACTCGAAAGCCGACGCCGACGCCAATTTCGTGCTGCTCGAAAACGGCAACATCGCCGAGGCGCAGGCGACCGCCGAGGGCGCGACCTATGACGAGGAGGCGTTGCTGCGTCTGCTCCGCCTCGCCCGGATCGGCTGCAAGGAGATTTTCGCCGCACAGGAAAAGGCGATCGCGAAGTGAGCGGCGAAGGCAGGGAACCCCAGGCGATCCGCAAGCTCGCACCGGGCAAGCTGGTGATTGCCAGCCACAATGACGGCAAGGTCCGCGAAATCGGCGATCTGCTCGCGCCGCGCGGCATCGAGACCGTCTCGGCCGGCGCACTCGGCCTGCCCGAGCCCGAGGAAACCGGCACCACCTTCGTCGCCAATGCCGAACTGAAGGCGCGGGCCGCGGCCGATCTGTCCGGCCTCCCCGCGCTCGCCGACGACAGCGGGCTGTGCGTCGAGGCGCTGAACGGCGATCCCGGCATTTTTTCCGCACGCTGGGCCGGCGAGGGTCGCGATTTCAACGAAGCGATGCGCCGCGTCGAGAACGCGATCGCGGCGACCGGCGAACACCCCAGCCGCGACGCGCATTTCGTCTGCGCGCTGGCGCTCGCGTGGCCCGACGGCCATGTCGAATGGTTCGAGGGGCGCGTCTACGGCACGCTCGTCTGGCCGCCGCGCGGCGACAAGGGCTTTGGTTATGACGCGATGTTCCTGCCCGTGGGTGGCGATCAGACCTTCGGAGAGATCGATCCGCGGGCCAAGCACGCGATCAGCCACCGCGCCGACGCGTTCCGCCAATTGGTGGCGGCGGTGATGTAACTACAGCGCCTTCTGCCCGACAACATTGCCCGGTGGGCTGTACCGGCACACGAGATAGTCGTCGGTCGAATTACTCGCCATTGCGCAGCCGACCGCGCTGCTGCCGCGCCAGATGATCTGCGTGTAATGCGCGACGTCCTCGTAATTGCCCGTCGTGCTGAAATCGGGGGTCACGCCATTTTTGAAATAGCGCTTCTCGGCGATCCAGCCATCGACCATCTCGCGGTATCGATAGGCGTCGCGCGTGCCGGTCCACAGATTTTCACCCTCGCGCCCCAGGCCCTGCGGCTGATCGGCATGGGCGAAACGCCCGGTGCGCGCCATCTGATCGGCATAGCGTCTCGCATCGGCCGCCAGCGCGTCCTTCCACATCAGCGGCGCCACGCCCACCGCGGCCCGCGCGGCGTTCTGGCCCGACAGCATCGCCGCCTTGAGCAAGGTATCGCCGCGCGGCGCCGGGCCGGCGAACGCGCGCGGCTCGACGATCCGATCGGGCGCGCGCTGCTGCGGCGCGGGCTGCGCACAGGCTGCCAGCAGCATCGATAATCCCAACACCAACCGCATACCCTTCCCCCGCCTGTCGCAACGCGCCATATCGCGCGCACGATGAATGCCGCCCAAACGCCACCGCTCGCGCTTTATGTCCATTGGCCGTTCTGCGTCTCGAAATGTCCCTATTGCGACTTCAACAGCCATGTCCGCGCCGAGATCGATCAGACGGCGTGGCGCGCGGCGCTGCTCGCCGATCTGGCGCATGAGGCCCGCGAAACGAGCGGCGCGCGGCTCGGCTCGATCTTCTTCGGCGGCGGCACGCCGTCCTTGATGCCGCCCGAGACGGTGGCCGCGGTGATCGAGGCTGCCGAGCGCGCCTGGGGATTCGAACCTGGTATCGAGATCACGCTCGAGGCCAACCCGTCGTCGGTCGAGGCAGCGCGCTTCGCCGACATCGCGGCGGCCGGCGTCAACCGCGTGTCGCTCGGGCTACAAGCGCTCGACGATGCGGCGCTCGCCTTCCTCGGCCGGGCGCACGACGTCCGCGAGGGACTTGCCGCGCTGGAAACGGCGCAAGCCGAGTTCGGCCGCGTCAGCTTCGACCTGATCTACGCCCGGCCAGACCAGTCGCTCGCCGACTGGCGCGCCGAGCTGGCCCGTGCGATCGGCTTCGGCACCGAGCATCTATCGCTTTATCAACTGACCATCGAGCCCGGCACGCGCTTCGCCACCGAGGCCGCCGCGGGGCGGCTGACCATTCCCGACGGCGACACCGCCGCCGATCTGTTTGAGGCGACGCGCGCATTGACCGCGGCCGCCGGCCTGCCCGCCTATGAAGTCTCGAACCACGCGCGGCCGGGCGCCGAGAGCCGCCACAACATGAGCTATTGGCGCTACACCGGCTATGCCGGGATCGGCCCCGGCGCCCACGGCCGGCGCGGGCAACTGGCGACGATGCGTCACAAGAAACCGGAAAACTGGCTCGCGGCCGTCACGCGCAACGCCCACGGCACGCAGACCGAAGAACAGCTCACCCCCCGCGATCAGGCGGTCGAGGCGCTGGTGATGGGCTTGCGGCTGGAGCAAGGGATCGATCGGGCCGCGCTGACGACGCGGGGCATCGATCTGGGCATCATCCTCGACGATGCGGCAATCGATCGCCTGGCCGACTCGGGTCTCATAATCTCCACGGCCGAACGCCTGAGCCTCACTGACCAGGGTATGCCGGTGCTCGATGCGGTGTTGCGAGAGATTACGCGTCCGGGCGCTTGACCAACGCTGCGTGAGGGAGCCGTCGACGGCGGCTCCCTCACCACATCATGCCAGAGCGGGCTCGGCGGTTTCTGCCTGCTGCGACGCCCCGGCTTCCTCGCGGATAAAGCCGAGAATGTCCGCATTGATCAGATCCGGATGCGTCGCCGGGCAGCCGTGCGGCAACCCCTGATAGGTCTTGAGCCTGCCGTTCTTCAGCAGCTTCACCGCCAACGGCGCGCTATCGGCATAGGGCACGACCTGATCGTCCTCGCTATGAATGATCAGCACGGGCACGTCGATTTGCTTCAGGTCCTCGGTAAGATCGGTTTCCGAAAAGACCTTGATGCAATCGTAGCCGCCATTGGCGCCTCCCATCATGCCCTGCCGCCACCAATTGCGGATCAGGCCCTCGATCGGCTCCACGCCAGGCTTGTTGAAATTGTAGAATGGGCCCGAGGCGACATCGAGATAGAATTGCGATCGGTTCGCCATCAGCGCGGCGCGAAAGCCGTCGAATACCTCGATCGGCGTCCCGCCGGGATTCGTGTCCTTCTTCACCATCACCGGCGGAATCGCGGAAATAAGCACTGCCCTGGAGACGCGGCCGGGATCGGTGCGTGCGACGTAGCGGGCGACTTCGCCGCCGCCGGTCGAATGGCCGACATGAACCGCATCCCTGAGATCGAGATGACGCGCCAGCGCAATGGCGTCGGCGGCATAGGTGTCCATATCGTTGCCGGTATCGGGCTGGCCCGATCGCCCGTGGCCGCGGCGATCGTGTGCGATGACGCGGAACCCCTTGTCGCGGAAGAACAGCATCTGATTGTCCCAATCATCGGCGCTGAGCGGCCAGCCGTGGTGGAACATGATCGTCTGCGCGTCGCGCGGGCCCCAATCCTTGTAGAAAATCTCGGTGCCGTCTTCGGTGGTGATGAATGGCATGGGGAATTCCTCTCGCAAAGGCGTGCGAAGCCGGCCGGTGTGGCCGGTGCTGCTGCCTCGCGAGGGAGCCGTGGGCAACCCTGCTGTTCTTACGTAGGATTCAAGTCCGACTCGGTCGCGGGGACGCCGCCACCATATAGATTGGCAGGCGGAGGATCACCTCGTGAATCGACGGATCCCGAAAGCCGTCACTTTCCGAACCCGCTCGGCGCCGGCGACACCGTCACGGTTGCCCCGCCCCTGATTTCCTGCACCTCGAGCGCGCGCTGGGCGATGCCGCCCTTGCCGAAGCGGAACGCGCCGTCGATGCCGGAAAAGCCGCCGGAATCACGCAGCGCCGATTCGGGGAAATCGTTGCCCGGCCGCCAATCGCGCGCCACGCGCACGGTCAGCAGCACCGCGTCATATCCCAGGCTCGACAAGCGATAGGGCGCCGCACCGAAGCGCGCCCGGTATTTGGCGGCATATTGGCGATACAAATCGTCCGACACGCTGGCGAACCATGCGCCGTTGAGCGACGCTTTCGAAGCGATCGCGCTTTCCGAATTCCACAGCTCGGTGCCGAGGATGTGCGCGTCGGTCCCGCCGTTCTTGCGGACCAGCGGCGCGACGGCGGCGGCGTTGGCGCCGCTGTCGGCAATCAGCACCGCATCATAGGGCGAATTCTTGGCCAGCCGCGTCACGGCGCCGCCGATCGAGGCAGTGCTGCGGTCATAGGTCTGCAGCGAGACGACCTGGCCGCCGGCATCCTCGACCGCGCGGAGGAACGAGGTCGAGGCGCGCTGGCCGTAAAGCCCGTTGGGAATGAGCCCGGCGAAATTGCTGACGCCGCGCTGGCGCGCATAATCGACCACGCGGTCGATCGCTTGCGCCGGCTCATATCCCATCAGATAGACGCCGCCGCCGGCGACGCTGGCGTCGTTAGAAAAGCTGACGATCGGCACATGTGCCGCCGCCGCGATCGGCGCGACCGCGCGCACGTCTTCTGAAAGCAACGGGCCGAGAATCAGTCGCGCGCCGTCAGCGAGCGCGCGCTGCGCCGCGGCCGCCGCGCCGGTGTTGGTGTCGTATGTGCTGATTCGCACGAGCTTGCTGTCGGTATCGAGCAGCGCCATCTGCGTGGCGTTGGCGAGCGACTTGCCGACGCCGGCATTGGGCCCGGTCATCGGCACCAGCAGCGCGACACGGTCACGATCCGTGTCGGTCGGGATGCCGGCTTCGACAGGCGTCGGCCGCGTCGTCGGGCGACCCTCGGGCGCGCGGGTGACGGGCGGCGGCGGCCCCTTTGGCACCACGGTGGAACAGCCCGCGATCAGCAGCGCGGCAGCGACCGCGATGATTCGCGGCAATGCAAAGCCCCGTTGCCGTTTGAGTGTCGCCTCTGCCATGACTGCTCCCGATGAACGCTGAACTGATCCCCGGACTCTATATCGTCGCCACCCCGATCGGCAATCTCGGTGATCTGAGCCCGCGCGCGGCGCACGTGCTGGCGCAGGCCGACGTGATCGCGGTGGAGGACAGCCGGGTCACCGCCAAGCTGTTGCGGCATATCGGCGTCAAGCGGCCGATGACACCCTATCACGATCACAATGCCGAGCATGTCCGCCCCGGGCTGGTGGCGCGGATGGGACGCGAGGTGGTCGCTTTGGTGTCCGATGCCGGGACGCCGCTGATCTCCGATCCCGGCTACAAGCTCGTGCGTGATGCCCGCGCCGCCGGCCATGCGGTGGTGACGATCCCCGGTCCGTGCGCGGCGGTGGCGGCGCTGACGCTCGCCGGGCTGCCGACCGACCGCTTCCTGTTCGCCGGCTTCCTGCCGCCCAAGGAAAAGGCGCGCGCGGAGGCGATCGCCGAGATCGCGGCCGTGCGCGCGACATTGGTGCTGTACGAATCGGGGCCGCGGCTGTCGGCGACGCTGGCGGCGCTCGCCGCCGGGCTCGGCGACCGCGAGGCGGCGGTTACGCGCGAAATCTCCAAGCGGTTCGAGGAAGCGGTGACCGACAGCCTGTCGCAGCTCGCCGCCCGCTACGCCGAGGCGCCGCCGAAGGGCGAGATCGTCGTCGTCGTCGCCCCGCCCGGCGCGCCGGCCCCGGCCAGCGACGCCGATGGCGACGCCGCACTGGCCGAGGCGCTGACGCGGCTGCCGGCAAGCAAGGCGGCGGGCGAAGTGGCGAAGAAGCTGGGGCTGGACCGCAAGGCGCTCTACGCCCGGGCGCTGGAGATGAAGGGATGAGAGATCGCCGCGCCGCCGAAGCTGCTGGCCGGCGCGGCGAGCGGATCGCAGCGTGGTGGTTGCGGCTGAAGGGCTGGCGCATTCTCGACGTTCGCGTGAGAACGCCGGCGGGCGAGGTCGATCTGGTCGCGCGGCGCGGCAAGCTGATCGCCTTCGTCGAGGTGAAGACGCGCAAGAGCGTCGCCGAACTCGACTTCGCGATCGTCGCGCGGCGGCTCGCGCGGGTCGCCGCCGCCGCCGAGGTGCTGATGCCGCGCTACGCCGGGCCGGGCGACGATATTCGCGTCGACGTCATCCTGCTCGCGCCCGGCAGCGCGCCGCGCCACATCGAGAACGCCTGGATCGGGTGACTTCACCGCATGGCGACCCTACATGGCGGGAATAACCAGGAGACCCGCATGCCGCTTCGCGTCGCCATCCAGATGGACCCGCTCGATCAGATCAACATCGCCGGCGATTCGAGCTTCGCGCTGATGCTTTCGGCGCAGGCGCGCGGGCATAGCCTGTTCCACTATGCGGCCGAGGACCTCAATTACGAGGCGGGCCGCGTCTGGACACAAGCGCATCCCGTCACGGTCCAGCGCGTCGCGGGCGATCATTTCAGCTTCGGCGATCCCGTCTCGCTCGATCTCGGCGACGACGTCGACGTCGTCCTGATGCGTCAGGACCCGCCGTTCGACCTGGGCTACATCACCGCCACTCATCTGCTGGAGCGGATCAGCGACAAGACGCTGATCGTCAACGATCCCGCCAGCGTGCGCAACGCGCCCGAAAAGGTGTTCGTGCTCGATTATCCGCAGTTCATGCCGCCGACCTTGGTGACGCGCAGCGTAGAGGAAGCCCGCGCGTTTCTTGCCAAGCACGGCGAGATCGTCGTCAAGCCGCTCCACGGCAACGGCGGCAAGGCGATCTTCAAGATCGGCCGCGACGGCGCCAATCTCTCGTCGCTGATCGAAGTGTTCAACACCGCCTATCGCGAGCCGCACATGGTGCAGGCGTTCCTTCCCGAGATCGCCGAGGGCGACAAGCGCATCGTGTTGATCGATGGCGACGTGGCGGGCGCGATCAACCGGCTGCCCGGCGAGGGCGAAATCAGGTCCAATCTGGCGGTCGGCGGATCGGCGGTGCGAACCGACCTGACCGAACGCGAACAGGAAATCTGCGCACTGCTCGGCCCCGAGCTCCGGAAACGCGGGCTGATCTTCGTCGGCATCGACGTGATCGGCGGCAAATGGCTGACCGAGATCAACGTCACCTCGCCGACCGGCATCGTCGCCATCGATGCCTTCAACGGCACCGATACCGCGGGCATGATCTGGGACGCGATCGAACGGCGGGTCGCAAATCGCGACTGACGCGTTGAGCGCGCGATCATGACCCAATTCATCCTCCACCTGATCGAGAGCGCCGGCTATTGGGGCGTCGCGTTGCTGATGGCGCTCGAGAACGTGTTTCCGCCGATCCCGTCCGAAGTGATCATGGGGTTCGGCGGGATCGCCGTGTCGCACGGCAAGATGAACTTCGCCGCCTTGCTTGCCGCCGGCACGGCGGGATCGGTCGCCGGCAATTACGCCTGGTATCTGGTCGGCCGCACGCTCGGGCTCGAGCGATTGAAGCCGTTCGTCGATCGCTGGGGGCGCTGGCTGACGATCGAATGGCGCGATCTCGAAAAGCTCAACGCGTTCTTCGATGCGCATGGCGGCAAGACCGTGCTGATCTTTCGCATCCTGCCGACCTTCCGCACGATGATCTCGCTCCCCGCCGGGCTGACGCGCATGCCGACCGCAAAATTCCTGCTGATGACCGCGCTCGGCACCGGCATCTGGAACACCGTGTGCGCCGCGTTCGGCTATTGGCTGGGGCTGCGCTTCGACACCTTGGAGAAGTTCACTGGGCCCGCCGCGATAGTTCTCTTCGCAGTGATCGCGCTTGGCTATCTCTACCGCGTCATCACCTGGAAACCGCACGGGTAGAATTCTCGTGGTAAGTCGCCGTCATTGCGAGGAGCGCAGCGACGAAGCAATCCCGGAAAGCGGAACTGACGCTGGATTGCTTCGCTTCGCTCGCAACGACGGATTCCGTTTATTGCATGCGGGCTTAAGCGCGAGGATGCGCGTTTCGATAGACGTCCATCAGATGGGCGGCATCGACGGCAGTATAGATTTGCGTCGAGCTGAGGCTGGCGTGCCCCAACAGCTCCTGCAACGCGCGCAGATCGGCGCCGCGGCCCAACAAATGGGTCGCGAAACTGTGCCGAAGCGCATGCGGCGTCGTCCGTTCCGAGAGACCGAGCCGGCCGCGCGCGCCGCGCACGCCGCGTCGCACGATCGCCGGCGATAGCGGCCCGCCCCGCGCGCCGCGGAACAACGCGCCGTCCCGCGCGATCGGCCACGGACATTGCGCGACATAGCTTTCGATCGCTTCGCGCACCTGCGGCAGCAGCGGCACGATCCGCGTCTTGTCGCGCTTGCCGGTCACGCTGATCGTCTCGCCTAGCGGCAGCACCGCGCCGGTCAACCCGGTCGCTTCGCCGATCCGTAGCCCGGCGCCGTAGAGCAGCAGCAGCACCGCCCAGTCGCGCGCGCCGATCCACGGCTCGGCGGCGCTTTCGGCGACATCCTCGGCCAGTGCGACCGCTTCGTCGGGCGAGATCGGACGCGGCACCCCCTTTTTGACGCGCGGCCCCTTCATTCGCGGCATCGCGTCGGCCCCTGCGGCGAACGCCAGAAATCCGCGCACCGCCGAAAGCTCGCGCGCGGCCGAGGCATTGCCCAGTCCCTGCCCGCGCCGATAAGCGAGATAGGCACGCAGATCGGCAGCGGTGACTTTGGTCAGGGCGGCCGCGTCCGGCGCCTCGCCCCAATGGCCGCCGAGAAAGCCCAACAATCGCGCCGCCGTCGTCCGATAGGCGCGCACCGTGTGCGTCGAGCGCCGCCGATCGCGGGCGAGATGCCGGCCATAATCGGCGGCGAGCCCGGTTTCATCCACCGCGCCGCGCCCCGATCACGCCTTGGCGATCAATACGCGAACGCTCGACGCGGAAAGCCCGGTGATGTGCAGCGTATACCGTCCGCGCTTGAGCGGAAAATCGACCACCTTGGTGATGCCCGAGCACGCCGGACCATGCGTATGTGCGATCGATTTGATCACCCTCGGGCCCGAGACGACATCCGCCCATGCTTTTTCCGAAAGCGCGACGCGGTAGGTCGCATCATCGTCGACCTCGAACGGCACCAGCGCGGCATTGCCCGGCTTGGTCACCTCGCCGACACGCAAGCCGCGCACGGTGGTCGGATCGGCGCCCGCTACCACGAATGCTTTGCCGATGGTCGGCGCCGAAGCGGTCTCGCTCCAGCCGACCAGCGAGGCCGGGATGGCGACGCGCACAGTGGCGCAATTCACCGCCGGCGCGGCAACCGGCGCGGTTTGGGCAAGCAGCATCGCGAACAGCAGCAGCATCGTCATTTCTCCTTGATCGCTCGATCATATCGTATTGTGCGGTGAGCCGATAGCGTGGTTTCCGTTCGCGCGCGGATCGCCCATATGGGCAAGCAATGCCTTCTTCCCGCGCCCGCGTCCTCGTCATGAATTCCGCGCTCGGCCCGCTCGATTACCGCGTGCCGCACGGCATGGCGGTCGAGCCCGGATCGATCGTCGTCGCCCCGCTCGGCCCGCGTCAATTGGTCGGCGTGGTGTGGGAGCCCGAGCACATGCCGTCCGACGCCGAGGTCGGCGACAATCGGCTGCGCAATCTGGTCGGCGTGCTGCCGGCGCCGCCGCTCGCCGCTCCGCTACGGCGGCTGATCGAGTGGACCGCGGATTATTATCTCGCGCCCCCCGCCGCAGTGGCGCGGATGGCGCTCGCCTCAACCTCGGCGCTGGAGGGTGGGAGGACGATCACGGAATATCGCGCAACCGGCATGCTGCCCGACCGCATGACGCCGCAACGCGCACAGGCGCTGGAGGCGATCGGCGACCGCCAGGGGCTGATCCGCGAACTCGCGCTCGCCGCCGACGTTTCCGACGCGGTGATCCGCGGGCTGGTCAAAACCGGTGCGGTCGAGGCGGTCGAGGTCGATATCGACAGCCCGTTTCCGCGACCAGAGCCGGGCTTTCATTTGCCCGATCTTTCGCCCGATCAACGCGCCGCCGCCGATGCGCTTATCGGCTCGACCGAGGCCGGTGCGTTTCAGCCCTATCTGCTCGACGGCGTCACCGGATCGGGCAAGACCGAGGTCTATTTCGAGGCGGTCGCGGCGGCGATCGAAGCGGGCAAGCAATGCCTCGTCCTGCTCCCCGAAATCGCGTTGACCGAGCCGTTCCTCAAGCGCTTCACCGCGCGCTTCGGCTGCGAGCCGGTGGCGTGGCACTCGGGCCTGCGCCAGTCGCAGCGCCGGCGCGCCTGGCGGCAGATCGCCGAGGGGCAGGCGCTGGTGACGGTCGGCGCGCGCTCGGCGCTGTTCTTGCCCTATGCGAACTTGGGCCTGATCGTCGTCGACGAGGCGCATGAGACCAGCTTCAAGCAGGAAGACGGCGTCCATTACCACGCCCGCGATGTCGCGGTGATGCGCGGGTTGTTCGAAGCGTGCCCGGTGGTGCTCGCCTCGGCCACGCCGGCGATCGAGACGCGCCAGCAGGTCGAAATCGGCCGCTATGCCGAACTGAAGCTGCCCGGCCGCTACGGCGCGGCAGAAATGCCGACGATCGAGGCGATCGACCTGATCGAGAACCCGCCGGAACGCGGCCGCTGGATCGCACCCAAGCTGGTCACCGCGATCGACGAGACGCTGGCGCGGAAGGAACAGGTGCTACTGTTCCTCAACCGCCGCGGCTACGCTCCGCTTACCTTGTGCCGCACCTGTGGCCACCGCTTCCAATGCCCCAATTGCACCGCCTGGATGGTCGAGCACCGCCTCGTCCGCCGCCTCGCCTGCCACCATTGCGGGCATATCGAGCCGGTGCCGCGCGTCTGCCCCGAATGTCAGAACGAGGACACGCTGGTCGCCTGCGGCCCCGGCGTCGAGCGCATCGCCGACGAAGCCGCGGCGCTGTGGCCCGAGGCGAAGACTGCGGTCGTGACGTCCGATACGATCTGGTCGCCCGCCAAGGCCGCCGAGTTCGTCCACCGTATGGAGGCCGGCGATATCGACCTGGTGATCGGCACGCAGCTCGTCACCAAGGGCTATCATTTCCCCAATCTGACACTGGTCGGGGTGATCGACGCCGATCTCGGGCTGGAGGGCGGCGACCTGCGGGCAGCCGAGCGCACCTTTCACCAGATCATGCAGGTCTCCGGCCGGGCCGGGCGCGGCGAGAAGCCCGGCACCGTTTATATTCAGACGCACAGCCCCAAGGCGGCGGTGATGCAGGCGCTGGTGACCGGCGACGCCGAGGCGTTCTACGCCGCCGAAACCGAGGCGCGGCGCGAGGCGGATGCGCCGCCCTTCGGCCGCTACGCCGCGATCGTCGTCTCGTCGGAGGACAAGGACGCCGCGCACGCCGCCGCCGTGGCGATCGGCCGCACTGCGCCCAAGGTGGAGGGCATGCACGTCTATGGCCCCGCCCCCGCCCCGCTCGCCATGCTGCGCGGCCGCCACCGATTCCGCCTGCTCGTCCACGCCCGCCGCGCCTTGGACGTGCAGGACGTGATCCGAGACTGGCTCGGCAAGCTCGACCGGCCGGCGAAGGTGCGCGTCGCGGTCGACGTCGATCCTTACAGCTTCTTGTGAGCGCTTGAATGATCGTCCGTTTCGGTGAACATCGGTGGGCGCAATCGGCCAGGAGAAAAGGCAATGCGATCGGGATACAAGGCGATGTTGGCAGCGAGCTTGTTGGCCGCCCCGGCACTGGCGCAGACAGCCCCGGAGACAATACCCGTCACGCTCGCGCCTATCATCCAGGGGCCGCAATCGGGCCGGATCCTCGTCTTCGCCAAGAAGGTCGATACCGCGGCCAAGACACCCGACGCGGTCGATACATCGGCGTTCGAGCCGACCGGCACCGCGATCGCCGCGCGCGACACCTGGTCGCTCGGGCAAGGCCAGATCGCCGAGATCGACGGCGATACCGACAGCTTCCCGAGCGCGTTTTCCAAGCTGCCGCCGGGTACCTATGCGATCCAGGCGGTGCTCGATCGCAACCACGATTATAATTACCGCGGCCGCGGGGAAGGCGACGTCGTCTCCCCGGTGGTCGAGGCGACGCTGCCCGGCCCGATACCGACACTGACGCTGACCGATACGGTGCCGGCGGTATCGATGGAGGCTGCGCTCTCACACCTGCCGCCGGCCGACCAGGCGACCTTGCGCGCCAATCTAGCCAAGGCCAAGCCGGTCGATTTCACCAGCCCGGTGCTGACGCAATTCTGGGGCCATCCCGTGCATATTCATGGCTGGGTGGCGCTGCCGCCGGGCTATGGCGACAAGAGCAAGACGTTCCCCACGGTTTATTCGACCGGCGGGTTCGGCTCGACGCTGATGAGCGCTCAGGGCAACGCCGCCAATATGATCGGCATGATGGCGAAGGGCGACGCGCCACCGATGATCTGGGTCTATCTCGACGAGAGTTCGCCCACCG
Organism: Sphingomonas koreensis; assembly: GCA_006438735.1. Lineage (GTDB taxonomy): Bacteria > Pseudomonadota > Alphaproteobacteria > Sphingomonadales > Sphingomonadaceae > Sphingomonas > Sphingomonas koreensis_A. The sequence goes on from RCZF01000004.1 coordinate 307,813, forward strand.
GCACGCACGAATTCGCCGATTCGGTCAACAACGGGCCGTGGGGCGCCGCGCTGACCACCGAGTTCATTCCGTGGATCGAGCAGCATTACGCGATGGACGCCAAGCCCTCGTCGCGCTTCCTGACCGGCCATTCGTCGGGCGGCTGGGCGACGCTGTGGCTGCAGGTGCGCCATCCCAAGGTGTTCGGTGGCTCATGGCCGACTTCGCCCGATCCGAGCGACTTCCACGACTTCACCAATATCGATCTCTACGCGCCGAACGCCAATGCCTATCACGACGACGCCGGCCAGCCGATCCCGCTGGTCCGCGACAAGGGCAAGATCATCGCGACGCAGCAGCAATTCGGCCAGATGGAACGCGTGATCGGCCCGTATGGCGGGCAGATGGCGTCGTTCGACTGGGTGTTCTCGCCCAAGGGCCCCGATGGACGGCCGATGCCGTTCTACGACCGTGCGACCGGCGCGGTCGATCCACAGGTCGTGGCCTATTGGCGCGACCATTACGATATCGCCCACATCGTCGCGCGCGACTGGCCGATGCTCAAGCCCGATCTCGACGGCAAGATCCATCTCAACGTCGGCACCGCCGACACCTTCTATCTCGACGGCCCGGCGCACCGATTGAAAGCGGTGTTCGACCAGCTCGGCGCGCATGAGGAGATCAACTTTATCCCCGGCAAGACGCATTTCGATCTGATGGAGCGCGGCGGTGATCGCTATGCGCTGATGAAGGACATCGCTTGGGCGATGTACGCGCATGCCCGCCCCGGGGCGAAGCGACCAGCTGCAAAGTAGCGCGGGTCCAGCTTCGCTTCGCCGCGCAATCCTAATGGCGGCGGGCGCGCCGGCGCCCTGATTGGCGGCGCTTCCCTTTTCTCGCGTCTCGCGCTATGGGCCCGCGTTCACGAAATTCCCCAAATCGCTAGAGGTTTTGTTTGGCCAAGGAAGAACTGCTCGAAATGCGCGGCCAGGTGGTGGAGCTTTTGCCCAACGCCATGTTCCGCGTCCGCCTCGAGAATGATCACGAAATTCTCGGCCACACCGCCGGCAAGATGCGCAAGAACCGCATCCGCGTGCTGGTCGGCGACGAAGTGCTCGTCGAGCTGACGCCCTATGACCTGACCAAGGGCCGCATCACCTATCGCTTCATGCCGGGACGCGGCGGCCCCGGCCCTTCCTGATCGTCGCGCGGCCGCGCCGGCACGCATCGCCGCTGACGGCTCTCGCCCGATCATGAGCGTCACTCTCGCCTCCACCAGCCCACGCCGCCGCGATCTGCTCGCCCGGCTCGGCGTCATGCCTGATCGCATCGTCGCACCCGATGTCGACGAAACCCCGCTGCCCGGCGAGCTGCCCCGCGCCTATGCGCTGCGGCTCGCGGAAGCCAAGGCGCGCGCCGCGCCGCACGCTGCCGGTGACGTGGTCCTCGCTGGTGACACCGCGATCGTGCTCGGCCGCCGCATCCTGCCACCCGCCGAAGACGAGGCCGTCCAGCGCCGGCTGCTCGGCCTGCTGTCGGGTCGGCGCCATCATTGCCTGTCGGCGGTTTGCGTGATCGACGGCGATGGCCGCGCGCGCAGCCGCATTGCCGATACGATCGTCGCGTTCAAGCGCTTGAGCGACGCCGAGATCGACGCGTACGTCGCCTGCGGCGAAGGGCTCGGCAAAGCCGGCGGCTACGCCATCCAGGGCCGCGCCGAGGCATTCGTGCGCTTCCTCTCGGGTAGTCATTCGGGCGTGATCGGCCTGCCGCTGTTCGAAACGCGCGCCTTGCTCGAGGCATCGGGCGTGGCGCTTGGCTGAGTGGCTCTACGAGGCCGGCATCGGCGAGGCGCGCGCCGCGCTGGTCGAAGACGGCCGAGTGCGCATCGCCCGGATCGAGCTCGACAGCGAGGGACCGCGCGTCGGCGCGGTGGTTGCCGCCCGGCTTACTGAAATCACCGCCAAGGGCCGCGAAGGCGTCGTGGGTCTTGCCAGCGGCGGCGAAGCGTTGCTGAGCCCGCTTCCCACTGGCATCACGCAGGGCGCGGCGCTGCTGGTCGAAATCACCCGCGAGGCGGTCGCCGAACGCGGGCGCGCCAAGCGCGCAAAGGCCGCGCCCGCTACGGACGGCGCCGTCGAAACGCCCGGCCGCGATCTGCTCGCGCGTATCACAGCCAGCGGCGTGTCGGTCCGCCGTCTGCTCGCGCACCAGAGCGACGATCTCGAAGCCGCGGGCTGGTCCGAAGTGCTTGACGAGGCAGAGACCGGCGAGATCGCCTTTGCCGGCGGCGCGCTGCGACTATCGCTGACGCCGGCGATGACGCTGATCGACGTCGATGGCCAGCCGCCGCTCGAAACGCTGGCGGTCGCCGCCGCCACCGCCGCCGCCCAGGCGATCGCGCGTCACGGCATCGGCGGCTCGATCGGCGTGGATTTCCCGACGATCGAGGGCCGCGGCCCGCGTCAGGCGGTCGCCGCGGCAATCGACGCCGCGCTGCCGCCGCCGTTCGAGCGCACCGCGATGAACGGCTTCGGTTTCCTCCAGATCGTTCGCCGCCGGCTGCGCCCATCGCTGCCTGAATTGCTGCAAAGCGATCCCGTCGCCGCCAACGTCCGCGCGCTGCTGCGCCGTATCGAGCGCACGCCGCCGCCGGGCGAGCGGCTTCACCGCCTGCCGCGCGCCGAGCTTGCGCTGATTCGCGCTCGGCCCGATTGGACTGGCGAATTGGCGCGGCGCACCGGCGTCGCCACCGCCTTCGTTTCACTCGCCGAGGAAAGCTGACATGGCCAAGCGCGCCGCCTGCCCGATCTGCGGGCAACCCACCGATCCCGCATTCAAGCCGTTTTGCAGCCGCGGTTGCAAGGATCGCGACTTGCTCCAATGGCTCGGCGAGGGCTATCGCGTGCCTGGCCCGCCCGCTGACCCCGATCTGTCGCCGCCGGACGATCGCGGGCTGGACAGCGGTAGAGACGCCGATTAAGAGGCCGCCTCTTCCCGGCGTCGTCCGGCAAGATGCCCAGGTAGCTCAGTTGGTAGAGCATGCGACTGAAAATCGCAGTGTCGGCGGTTCGATCCCGTCCCTGGGCACCATTTCCCGCCATAATGCGACCCGACTGACGCTCAGTCGTCGAGCCGAATTACCGCAACGCCGCGACTGTAGGACGCGCGTTGCGGCGTGCAGGTCAGCGTGAGTTGATCGCGATCGAGCGACAGCGCCCGGAGCGCCCCTCCCGAAACGATACGCGGTTTGCGGTCAGTCTCCAGCACGATCGCCGCAGCGTCGGCGGCGGCGACCTAGCCTGTCACTGCCAGTTCGTTGCCGGACCGCGTCGTGTCGCTGATGTAGACCGGGACGTCAGCTCCCCAATTGGCCACCGTCAGCGTCAGCTCGCCATGCGCGCGATCGAGTTGCAACGACAATCGCGCATCGCCCACACGCATATTGCGCGACGCGCCTCGGGCACTTGACCGGTTCATGCCTGATAGTGATGCGCGACGGGAAGAAATTCGCCGCCGCGCCGCGCGACGAAATCCTTGAAAGCGACCATCGCCGGCGACAGCGACCGATCGGCGTGGCTCACCGCGAACCACTGGCGCCGCACCGGCGTATCGATCACGTCGAGGACTACAAGCCGGCCGAGCTCGAGTTCGAGTGCGATCGTGTGCGCGGAGATGAACCCGATCCCCAATCCCGCCATCACCGATTGCTTGATCGATTCGTTCGATCCGAATTCGGGGCCGAGCTGATCGAGCCGCCCCGGAATGTCGGCGAGAAACAGCTCCAGCGAATTGCGCGTGCCCGATCCGTTCTCGCGTACCAGGAATGTTTCTTCGGCAATCCGCCGCTTGGTGATGGCGCGTACACCGGACAGTGGATGATCGGGCGGCGCGATGATCACCAGCGGATGTTCGCCGATCAAATGGGCTTGCACCGACACCTGCCACGGCGGGCGGCCCATCAATGCGAAATCGACATCATGATCGGCGACCGCCGCGATCGTCGCGGCGCGGTTGCCGATCAGCAGGCGCACTTCGATCCCCGAATATTCGGCCATGAACGCGGCCGCCAGCGCCGGCGCGAAATATTTCGCGGTGGACACCACGCCCAGCCGAAGGATGCCGCGACCGGCGCCGCGCACCGCGATCAGCTCATCGGTAAGCTGGACCAGCCGCCCCTCGATCGCCTGCGCCGCCGCGATCACCGCCAGGCCCGCGTCGGTCGCTCGAAAACCGTCCCTCGTGCGGTCGAACAGCGGATCGCCCGCCTCGTTTTCGGCCTGCTGGATCTGCAACGTGACAGCCGACGGCGTGAGGCCGAGATCGCGCGCGGCGCGATTGACCTTGCCGGATTTGTTGACGGCCACGACGGCGCGCAATTGTCGAAGCGTTATCCCACGCATGAAATAGAATAAGGAAAACTCATCTAAGTTGTAAATATAATAAACTTTACTCACCGGCAGTTCGCGGGCCTCTTTCGCTCACGAGACGCCCACAGGGCGCGGGTGGGAGAGCGGAATGATCGCGCAAAGCCTGGAGGCCTATCTCACGCGCCATGCTGCGGCGGGCGACGTGATGGCGGCCGAGGTGGCGGCGACGATCAAGGCGCTCGCCGATACCGGCGTCACGATCGCGGCGACGATCGCGGAAGGCGGCGTCGGTGGCGCGCTGGCCGATCCGATAGGCGCCGCCAACAGCGACGGCGACCAGCAGCGTGGTCTCGATCTCCTCGCCGACGAGCGTTTCCTGGGCGCGGTCGGCGATTCGCCCGTCGGGGTCTACGCGTCCGAGGAGCTGGCCGAGCCGGTGTTGATCGGCAGCGGCCGTCCGCTGGCACTGGCGATCGACCCGCTCGACGGATCGTCGAACATCGACACCAACATATCGATCGGCACGATTTTTTCGATCCGGCCGGTGATCGGCGATCCCGAGACCGAGCCGCTGGCAAGCTTCCAGCGGCCGGGCCGCGAGCAACTCGCCGCCGGCTTCCTGATCTACGGGCCGCAGACCGCGCTCGTCCTCACGCTCGGGCGCGGCACCGACATCTTCATCTACTCGCGCGCCGAAGACGCCTTCCATCTCGCCGCCGCCGGACAGCGCATTCCGCATCGGACGCGCGAATTCGCCATCAACGCCTCCAATTACCGGCATTGGGACGAGGCGGTGCGGCTCTATTTCGACGATTGCATCAAGGGCGGCCACGGTCCGCGCGAAGGCGAGTTCAACATGCGCTGGCTCGCCTCGCTGGTCGCGGAGGCGTATCGCATCCTGATCCGCGGCGGCGCATTCCTCTATCCCGGCGATCGGCGGCGCGGCTATGCCCATGGCCGTCTGCGGCTGGTCTATGAAGCGCATCCGATCGCGATGGTGATCGAGCAGGCGGGCGGAATCGCCACCGACACGATCGACGCGATCCTTGATCTCGCCGCGACCGAGCTCCATCAGCGCACGCCGTTGGTGTTCGGATCAACCGCGGAAGTGACGCGGATCGGCCGCTATCACGCGCTGCCCAGCCAGATGGCCGATCGCGCGCCGCTGTTCGGCAAGCGCGGCCTGTTTCGGGCCTGACGGCGATGTCCGCGCGCTATCCGATCATCTCGATCACCGGCTCCTCGGGGGCGGGGACGACATCGGTGAAGCGAATATTCGGGCAGATATTCCGGCGCGAGAATGTCGCGGCGGCGTATATCGAGGGCGACGCCTTCCACCGCTACAACCGCGCCGACATGGCCGCCAAAGTCGCCGAGGAAGAGCGGCTCGGCAATCCCAATTTCACGCATTTCCACGCCGACGCAAACGAGCTCGAACGGCTCGAGGCGGTATTCGCAAACTATGGCGCGACCGGCGCGGGCCAGACCCGCACCTATATCCACGACGACGCGGAGGCAGCGGCACTAGACGCCGAGCCCGGCACCTTCACGCCTTGGGCCGATTTCCCCCCTAGCGACCTGCTGTTCTACGAAGGGCTGCACGGCTGCGCCGTCACCGACACGATCGACATCGCGCGCCACGCCGATCTCAGAATCGGGGTGGTGCCGGTGATCAATCTCGAATGGATCCAGAAGATCCACCGCGATCGATCGACGCGCGGCTATTCCACCGAAGCGGTGATGGACGTGATCCTGCGGCGGATGCCCGATTACGTCCGCTACATCACGCCGCAATTTTCGCTGACCAACATCAATTTCCAGCGCGTCCCGATCGTCGACACGTCGAATCCGTTCATCGCGCGGTGGATCCCGACGCCCGACGAATCGATGCTGGTGATCCGCTTCGCCAATCCGCGCGGAATCGATTTTCCCTATCTGCTGTCGATGGTGCCGCAATCGTTCATGTCGCGGCCCAATTCGATCGTGATGCCCGGCAACAAGCTCGACCTCGCGATGCAGCTGATCCTGACGCCGCTGATCATGCAGCTGATCGAGCGCAAGCGTCGCTTGTCGTGAAGGAGAGGTGAGATGGCCCGCATAACGCTACGCCAATTGCTCGATCACGCCGCCGAGCGCCAATACGGCGTGCCCGCGTTCAACATCAACAACATGGAGCAGGGGCTGGCGATCCTGGAGGCCGCGCAGGCGTGCGACGCGCCGGTGATCCTGCAAGCGAGCCGCGGCGCGCGCAGCTACGCCGGCGACATCATGCTGGCAAAGCTGATGGAGGCGCTGGAGGCGATGTTCCCGGCGATTCCGATCTGCATCCATCAGGATCACGGCAACAATGTCGCGACCTGCATGACCGCGATCCAGCACGGATTCACCAGCGTGATGATGGACGGCTCGCTGGAGGAGGACGCCAAAACGCCGGCGAGCTACGCCTACAATGTCGGCATCACCGCCGAAGTTGCGCGGCTCGCGCATATGGTCGGCGCGTCGGTCGAAGGCGAGCTCGGCTGCCTCGGCAGCCTGGAGACCGGCCGGGGCGAGGCCGAGGACGGCCACGGTTTCGAGGGCGCGCTCGATCCTTCGATGCTGTTGACCGATCCCGACGAGGCCGCGCGCTTCGTCGCCGAAACCAAGGTCGATGCGCTCGCGGTCGCGCTCGGCACCAGCCACGGCGCCTACAAGTTCACCCGCCGGCCGACCGGCGACATTCTGGCGATGGACGTGATCGAGCGCATCCATGCGCGCCTGCCCAATACGCACATCGTGATGCACGGCTCCTCCTCCGTGCCCGAGGAATGGCAGGAGGTGTTCAACAAGCACGGCGGCGCGATGCGCGAAACCTACGGCGTGCCGGTCGAGGAGATCGTCAAAGGGATCAAGATGGGCGTCCGCAAGGTCAATATCGACACCGATCTGCGGCTGGTCGCCGCCGCAGAGTTCCGCCGCATTGCACAGACGCAACCCGCCGAGTTCGATCCCCGCAAGTTCCTCAAACCTTCGATGGACGCGATGGCAAGCATCTGCCGCGCGCGCTTCGAGGCGTTCGGGACCGCCGGCAATGCCTCGAAGATCGCCGTCATTCCGATCGCCGATATGGCCAACCGCTACGCCAGCGGATCGCTCGACCCGCGCACCACCCGCCTTGCCGCTGCCTAGGAGACCCCGCCATGAACATCGAAACCACGATCGATCCCAAGAAGCGCTATGCCGCCGGCGTCATGGAATATGCCAAGATGGGCTATTGGGAGCCCGATTACGTCCCCAAGGACACCGATATCATCGCATTGTTCCGCATCACGCCGCAGGACGGGGTGGACGAGATCGAGGCGGCCGCCGCCGTCGCCGGCGAAAGCTCGACGGCAACCTGGACCGTAGTGTGGACCGACCGGCTGACCGCGTGCGAACTGTATCGCGCCAAGGCCTACCGCGTCGATGCGGTGCCGGGCACGCCCGGGCAATGGTTCGCCTGGATCGCCTATGACCTCGATCTGTTCGAGGGCGGCTCGATCGCCAACCTCACCGCGTCGATCATCGGCAACGTGTTCGGCTTCAAGGCGCTGAAGGCATTGCGGCTCGAGGACATGCGCATTCCGGTCGCGTATCTTAAAACCTTCCAGGGACCCGCGACCGGCATCGTCGTCGAGCGCGAGCGGCTCGACAAATTCGGGCGGCCGTTGCTCGGCGCGACGACCAAGCCCAAGCTCGGGCTCTCCGGGCGCAATTACGGGCGTGTCGTCTATGAGGCGCTCAAGGGGGGGCTCGATTTCGTCAAGGACGACGAGAACATCAACTCGCAGCCGTTCATGCACTGGCGCGACCGCTACCTCTACGTGATGGAGGCGGTGAACAAGGCGCAGGCCGCGACCGGCGAGATCAAGGGCCATTATCTCAACGTCACCGCCGGCACGATGGAGGAAATGTACGAGCGCGCCGATTTCGCCAAGGAACTCGGCTCGAACATCGTCATGATCGATCTCGTGATCGGCTACACCGCGATCCAGTCGATGGCGAAATGGGCGCGGCGCAACGACATGATCCTCCACCTCCACCGCGCCGGCAATTCGACCTACAGCCGCCAGAAGAACCACGGCATGAACTTCCGCGTGATCTGCAAATGGATGCGGATGGCCGGCGTCGATCACATCCATGCCGGCACCGTCGTCGGCAAGCTCGAGGGCGATCCGCTGATGATCGCGGGCTTCTACGACACGCTGCGCGAGGGCCGCACCGAGATGAACCTCGAACACGGGCTGTTCTTCGACCAGGACTGGGCCTCGCTCAACAAGGTGATGCCGGTGGCGTCGGGCGGCATCCACGCCGGGCAGATGCACCAGCTGATCCATTATCTCGGCGAGGACGTGATCCTGCAATTCGGCGGCGGCACGATCGGGCATCCCCAAGGCATCCAAGCCGGCGCGACCGCCAACCGCGTCGCCTTGGAGACGATGATCCAGGCGCGCAACGAAGGGCGCGATTTCCTCGCCGAAGGCCCCGACATCCTGGCCGCCGCGGCGCGCTGGTGCGGGCCTTTGCGGGCCGCGATCGAGACGTGGAAGGACGTGTCGTTCAACTACGCCTCCACCGACACCGCCGATTTCGTCCCCACGCCCACCGCCGCTTGAGGAGCAAGATGATGCGCATTACCCAGGGCACCTTCTCGTTCCTGCCCGACCTGACCGACGACCAGATCACCGCGCAGGTGCAATATTGCCTCGATCACGGCTGGGCGGTGAACATCGAATTCACCGACGATCCCCACCCGCGCAACACCTATTGGGAAATGTGGGGCCTGCCGATGTTCGACGTGCCCGATGCGGCCGGCGTGATGATGGCGCTGAAGGACTGCCGCACCGCGAAGGCGGGCGCGAACTACATCCGCATGTCGGCGTTCGATAATACCTACGGCTGGGAATCGCTGCGGCTGTCGTTCATCACCGATCGCCCCGCCGAGGAGCCGGGCTTCGCGCTGGAACGGCAGGAGCGCGGCGGGCGGCAGATCGCCTATACTACGCGGCCCTATTCGGCGGTGAAGCCCGAAGGCGAGCGGTATTCCGCTTGAACGACGCGATCGACCTGAAGCGCGATTACGCCGAGAGCGGGCTCGACGAAGAACTCGCGCAGCTCGATCGCGATCTCGTCGGCCTCGCGCCGGTTAAGCGGCGCATCCGCGAGATCGCGGCGCTGCTGCTGGTCGATCGCGCCCGCCAGAAACTCGGCATCGCCACCGAGCCGCCGACGCTGCACATGAGCTTCACCGGCAATCCCGGCACCGGCAAGACCACCGTCGCGCTGCGCATGGCAGGGATTCTCCACAAGCTCGGCTATGTCCGGCGCGGACATCTCGTGTCGGTGACGCGCGACGATCTGGTCGGCCAATATATCGGCCACACCGCGCCCAAGACCAAGGACGTGCTCAAGAAGGCGATGGGCGGCGTGCTGTTCATCGACGAGGCCTATTATCTCTACCGACCCGAAAACGAGCGCGATTACGGGCAGGAGGCGATCGAAATCCTTCTGCAGGTGATGGAGAACCAGCGCGACGATCTGGTCGTAATCCTGGCCGGCTACGCCGAACGGATGGAGACGTTCTTTTCGAGCAACCCCGGCTTTCGCAGCCGTATCGCGCATCATATCGATTTCCCCGATTACGATGACGGCGAGCTCGTCGCGATCGCCGATACGATCCTCGACGGGCTGGGCTACCGCCTCTCCGATGCGGCGCGCGCGACGCTGGGCGATTATGTCGCACGGCGGCGGGCGCAACCGCATTTCGCCAACGCCCGCTCGATCCGCAACGCGCTCGACCGCGCGCGGCTGCGCCAGGCGGTGCGGCTGTTCGACCGCGCCGGCGGTGCGGTGACCGCCGAGCAGCTCTCGACGATCGAAGCCGAGGACATCCGCGCCAGCCGGGTATTCGCCGAGCCGGTTGACGATGCCTGAGCGCCGCGTGACCGGTAGATCCCTATAGGGGCGATGAGCCTTGCCGCTGAAAGCGATCATCTTCGACGTCGATGGCACGCTCGCCGAGACCGAGGAAACGCATCGCCGCGCGTTCAACCAGGCGTTCGCCGAAGCGGGAGAGCCGTGGCGGTGGTCGGCGGACGACTATCGCGCACTGCTGACGACGACGGGGGGCCGCGAGCGCATCCAGCGCTATCTCGACGAGGCCGGGATAAGCGCCCATCCCGAAACAGTCCGCGCCCTTCATGCGCGCAAGAACGCGCTCTATGCAGCGTTCGTCGCGCAAAGTGCGGTGACGCCCCGCCCCGGCGTCATGCGTCTGATCGAACAGGCGCGAGCGCGCGGCGTCATGCTGGCGATCGCCACGACGACGAGCCGGGCCAATCTCGCGGCACTGATGCGTTACGCTTTCGGGACAGAGTCTGCAGGCTGGTTCGCGGCGATGGCGGTCGGCGAGGACGTAGCGGTTAAGAAGCCCGATCCCGAGGTTTACCGGCGGGTCCTTTCCTCGCTCGCGCTCGACGCCGCCGAATGCGTGGCGATCGAGGATTCGCGCAACGGGCTCGACGCTGCGCGCGCGTGCGGCATCGCCACGCTGGTGACGCCATCCTTTTATACGCAAGCCGAAGCATTTGACGGCGCAGCGCTCGTGTGCCCCGATCTCGCCGCGATCGATCTCACGATGCTTGAGGCAATGGTAGCCGATCACACGCCGACGATCGAAGCGTTGCCAACGATTGGACACCCCCGCGCGTGAAGGGAAGCCGGCGTTACTCGGCCGCTTCAGCCAGCGCCGGCTCCTTCCACACCAACACCGGCTTCCTTGCCGCCAGCGTCTCGTCGAGGCGGCGGCGCGGCGCGAAATGCGGCGCGGTCTTGAGTGCAGGATCGCCCGCCTTGGCGCGCTCGGCGACCGAGCGCAGCGCGGCGATGAACTGATCAAGCGCCGCCTTCGATTCGGTCTCGGTCGGCTCGATCAGCATTGCGCCGTGGACGACCAGCGGGAAATACATCGTCATCGGATGATAGCCCTCGTCGATCAGCCCCTTGGCAATATCGAGCGTGGTGAAGCCCTCGGCGAGGCCGTCGTCGGAGAACAAGGCTTCGTGCATGCACGGGCCGCTCGCTCCGAACGGCGCGTCGAGCACGTCATCAAGCGAGCGCAGCACATAATTCGCGTTCAGCACCGCGTCCTCGGCGACCTGGCGCAGGCCGTCGGCGCCGTGGCTGAGGATATAGGCGAGCGCGCGGGTGAACATCCCCATCTGGCCGTGGAACGCGACCATCCGGCCGAACGACTGGGCGTGATGCTCCTCGGCGGTTTCCTCTTCGACGAGGCGGAACCCGTCGGCGGTCTTCTCGACGAACGGCAACGGCGCGAACGGCGACAGCGCGGCCGAGAACACCACCGGACCCGAGCCCGGCCCGCCGCCGCCGTGCGGCGTCGAAAAGGTCTTGTGCAGATTGATGTGCATCGCATCGATGCCGAGATCGCCCGGGCGCACGCGCCCCACGATCGCGTTGAAATTGGCGCCGTCGCAATAGACCAGCCCGCCCGCCGCGTGGACCGCATCCGAGATCGCCTTCATGTCGCGCTCGAACAGGCCGCAGGTGTTGGGGTTGGTGATCATCACGCCCGCCACATCGGGGCCGAGCCGCGCCTTCAGCGCATCGAGATCGACGCGGCCGTCGGCGTTGGCGGGAATGTCTTCCACGGCATAGCCGGCGAAGGCGGCGGTGGCGGGATTGGTGCCGTGCGCGCTTTCCGGGACGAGGATCACCTGGCGGCTGTCGCCGCGCGCCTCGAGCGCGGCGCGGATCGCGAGGATGCCGCACAGCTCGCCGTGCGCGCCGGCCTTCGGGCTCATCGCCACCGACTGCATGCCGGTGAGCGTGACCAGCCAATGCGCGAGCTGATCGATCAGTTCGAGCGCGCCCTGCACGGTCTGCACCGGCGCGAGCGGGTGGATGTCGGCGAAACCGGGCAGCCGCGCGACCTTCTCGTTGAGCCGCGGATTGTGCTTCATCGTGCAACTGCCGAGCGGGAACAGGCCCAGATCGATCGCGTAATTCTGGCGGGAGAGCCGCGTGTAATGGCGAACGGTCTCGGGTTCGGAGAGGCCGGGCAGACCGATCTCGGCGGTGCGTTCCAGCCCGCCGAGCTTGCCCGCATGGTCGGCGCCGTCCGAGAAATCGACGCCTGTCGTCTTGGTATCGCCGATCTCGAAGATCAGCGCTTCCTCGAGCATCAGCGCCTTGTTACCGGTCGAGGTGACGGTCGTATCGCGGCGTTCGGCGTTCATTTCGGGACGCCAGCCGCTTTGGTTGATGCTCATGCCAGCGCCTCCTCGAGCGCGGAGGCAAGTGTTTCGACATCCTCCACGGTGGTGGTTTCGGTGACGGCCACGATCAGGCCGTTCGCGAGCACGTCCTCGCCGGGATAGAGCCGACCGAGCGAAACGCCGGCGAGCACATCGCGCTCGGCGAGCTGTTGCACCAGCGGCCGCGCCTCGACCGGCAGCGTCAGCGTGAATTCATTGAAGAAACTGTCGTTGACCAGGCTCACGCCGGGAATGCGCGCCAGGCGCTCGGCCGCGGCGACGGCGCCCGCGTGGTTGACCATCGCCAGCTTGCGCAATCCAGCCTCGCCGAGCAACGTCATGTGGATCGAAAAGGCCAGCGCGCACAGGCCGCTGTTGGTGCAGATGTTGCTCGTCGCCTTTTCGCGGCGGATGTGCTGTTCGCGGGTCGACAGCGTGAGCACGAAACCGCGCTTGCCCTCGGCATCGACGGTCTCGCCGCACAGCCGCCCGGGCATCTGGCGGACGTATTTGTCCTTGCAGCCGAACAACCCGACATACGGCCCGCCGAACTGCAGCCCGACGCCGATCGACTGGCCCTCGCCGACAACGATATCGGCATCCATCTCGCCGGGCGACTTGAGCGCGCCAAGCGCGACGGGCTCGGTGACGACGGCGATCAGCAGCGCCTTGTTCGCGCGGCAGGCGGCGGCGAGCTCGGACAGATCGCCGATCCGCCCGAGGATATCGGGATATTGCACGACGACGCACGACGTATCGCCGTCGATCTTGTCGATCAGGCTCCCCGTGTCGGGCTCGGGCGTCAGCTTCGGCGCGGCGGTGTCGAGCACGTCGCCGGTGAACTTGGCCATCGTCTTGGCGACCGAAACGTAATGCGGGTGCAGCCCCGACGACAGGATCGCCTTGCCCCGCCGGGTGATCCGGCGTGCCATCACGATCGCTTCCCAGCACGCGGTCGAGCCGTCGTACATCGAGGCGTTGGCAACATCGGTGCCGAGCAGCCGCGCGACCTGCGTCTGAAACTCGAACAGCATCTGCAGCGTGCCCTGCGCGATCTCGGGCTGGTAGGGTGTATAGGCGGTGAGGAACTCGCCGCGCTGGATCAGATGATCGACCGAGGCCGGCACATGATGCCGATACGCGCCGGCGCCGAGGAAGAACGGCACGTCGCCGGCGACTGTGTTCTTTCGGGCGAGCGCCGACAGGTGGCGCTCGACGGCCAACTCGCTGGCGTGCGGCGGCAGATCGTGGATCGGGCCGTCGAGCCGCGCGGCTTCGGGCACGTCGGCGAACAGGTCGTCGATCGAGGATGCGCCGATCGTGGCGAGCATCGCGGTGCGGTCGGTATCGGTCAGCGGCAGGTAGCGCATTCTATTCTCCTCCCCTCCCGCAATCGGGAGGGGGATTTACAACTTTGCGACGAACGCCTCGTAGGCGACCTCATCCATCAGGCCGTCGAGCTCGCTCGGGTCGCTGAGCGTCAGCTTGAACATCCAGCCGTCGCCCTCGGCATCGTCGTTGACCAGCGCGGGGGTGTCGGCGAGATCACCATTCCCCTCGATCACCGTGCCCGAGACCGGCGTATAGACGTCCGACGCGGCCTTGACCGATTCGACCACCGCGGCCTCGTCGCCCTTGGTCAGTTCCTTGCCCTCCTCGGGCACATCGACGAACACGATGTCGCCCAATTGGCCTTGCGCATAATCGGAAATGCCGACGGTGCCGGTGTCGCCATCGACATCGACCCATTCGTGATCTTCGGTAAAGTAACGGCTCATCTCACTTGCCTCCTGCACGGACGTAGCGGTGGGGAACGAAAGGCATCGCGGCAACGGTCGCTTCATGGACCTTGCCGCGTTGGTTGAGTTGCAGGCGCGTGCCGACCTCGGCCATCGCCGCGGGGACATAGGCCATCGCGATCGGCGTGCCGAGCGTGGGCGCGAAGCCGCCCGAGGTGACCTTGCCGACGTCCGAGCCGTCTGCGTCGAGCACAGCGGCGCCCTCGCGGACTGGCTGACGGCCTTCGACGATCAGGCCGACGCGTTTTGCGATAGCGCCATTCTCGCGCTCCATCAGGATGCGCTCAGCGCCCGGGAAATTGGCTTCCTCGCGGCGGCGCTTGCTCGCGACGGCGAAGCCCAGCGCGGCCATGATCGGCGTCGTCTCGGGATCGAGATCGTGGCCATAGAGCGGCAGATCGGCCTCGAGCCGCAGCGAATCGCGCGCGCCGAGCCCGATCGGTTTCACTTCGGGTTCGGCGCACAGCAGATCGGCGATCGCTACCGCCGCATCGGCGGGGATCGAGATCTCGAACCCGTCCTCGCCAGTGTAACCCGAGCGGCTGATGTAAGCATCGACGCCGGCGATCTCGAACTGACCGCCGCGCATGAACACCAGCACGTCGAGCGGCCACTCGCCGGTCGTATGATGCTTGAGCGCGTCGAACGCCTTGGGCCCCTGCAAGGCCAGCAGCGCGCGGTCTTCGAGATGGTTGATGGTGATATCGTCGGGCAGGTTTTCCCGAAGATGCGCAATGTCGTCATATTTCACCGCGCCGTTGACGACCATGTAGATGCCGCCCGGCCAGCGGGTGAACATCAGATCGTCGAGAATGCCGCCATTCTCGGCAAGCAGCAGCGAATATTTCTGCTGGCCGAGCGTCACGCTCTTCACGTCGGCAGGAATCAGCTTTTCGAGTGCATCGTCCAGTCCGTCGCCCGACAGCAGCAACTGCCCCATATGGCTGACATCAAACAGCCCGGCGGACTCGCGCACCCACAGATGCTCGGCCATGATGCCTTCATACTGGACGGGCATCCAATAGCCGGCAAACTCGACCATCCGCCCGCCGTTCGCCCGGTGCCAGGCATCGAGCGGCAGCGTCTGCGTCTCGATCGGCTCGAAACTGTCGGATTCGTCGCTCACATCAGGCCCTTCGCGGCATCGGGAACAGACGACGCCTCGGCCGGTGCCCCGGTTCCGTTCGCGCCGCCCCCTCTGTCACGGAACCTGAGAGCTTTCGCCGCCCGTTCGGAACGGCTTACCCCTTCGGTGGCCCTGTCGCTGACGCAACAAGGCGCTTTCCAGAGTGTCGATGGCCCCGCGCGGTCTGGGGTGCCTGAGAGATTCCGGGGCGGTTGCTCCTTCGGCGGGTCCGCTTGCACGAACCACTCTCCCGCGCGATGCCCATGGCGGTTTCCCGCCATCGACGAATCACGCCCTGACGCAGTGCAGCAGGCGAGTCAATCGGGCGCGAACACGCCTCAGCGCGTGGCGTTATATTTCAGCTGATCGTCGGTGAGCTGGAAGCCGACCAGCGCCTCGAACGTTGCCCGAAGCACCGCCTGTTTGATCTTGGGCGTCGATAGCGGATCGATCGCGGCATCCTCATCGCCGGCCTTGCGCGGCCGCGTGAGTTCCTTGCGAACATCTTCGGGCAGCGTCGCGGCCGATCGCAGGACGTTGGCGGTCGCCTGGCCGCTGGTCGAAGCGCGCGCTTGGCCGGCATCGAAATGCAGGCCGATCGTGCCATTGCGCTTGGCGACGACGGCGGTGCCACCCTGCACAACCGCGATATAATAAGGCAGCGTCACGTCGCGCGCGGCTTGCGCGTTGGCGCGGCGCGCATCGACCTGGAAAGTGACGCTGGTGACGACCTGCTCGCCGGTCGCATCGCAGGTCGAGCGGACGTTGGTCATCGTCGCGGTCAGGTCGATCGCATTGGCGTCGCGGCTCGTCGTCGGGTTGAACAGCGTGACGTCGCCGGTGCCGGCCGGCACCTCGACCGTCGGACACGGCGTGCGCACCGCGGAAATGCCGCCTTCGGTGATCTGGCCTTTACCAGCGCAACCGCCGGCGAGCAGGATCAGGGCGGCGGGGACGACGAATTTCCGGGCTGTCACGGGCACGCACACCTTCTCACAAGGAAAGGGCCGCCGCCTCGATATGAGCACCGACCCCGCAATTCGGCGGCACCATAGGAAGCGCCTTTCGCCGAAGCAAGCAATCGCGTAGAGGCTGACGCCATGAATAGCGCCGAAAAGCCCGCTCTCGAATTGTTGATCGCCGCGCCGCGCGGCTTTTGCGCCGGGGTCGATCGCGCGATCCGGATCGTCGAGCTGGCGATCGAGAAACACGGCGCGCCGGTCTATGTCCGCCACGAAATCGTCCACAACAAGTTTGTCGTCGATACACTCAGGACGCAGGGCGCGGTGTTCGTCGAGGAGCTCGATGAAGTGCCCGATGGCGCGCCGGTGGTGTTCTCGGCGCACGGTGTGCCCAAATCGGTGCCGGCCGACGCCCAGGATCGCGGGCTCGATTATCTCGACGCGACCTGCCCGCTGGTCTCGAAGGTCCACCGCCAGGCCGAACGTCTGGTTGCCGCTGGCCGCCACATCGTCTTCGTCGGCCACAAGGGCCATCCCGAAGTGATCGGCACCTTCGGCCAGGTGCCGCCGGGCTCGATGTCGCTGCTCGAAACGGTCGGGGATGCCGAGCGATTCGCTCCGGCCGATCCCGGCAATCTCGCCTTTCTGACGCAGACCACATTGTCGGTCGACGACACCGCCGACATCGTCGCGACCTTGAAGCGCCGCTTCCCGCAAATCCAAGCGCCGCGCGGCGAAGACATTTGCTACGCCACGTCCAACCGCCAGGCCGCCGTCAAGGCGATCGCCGGCGCGTGTGATGCGGTGCTGGTGATCGGCGCGCCCAATTCGTCGAACTCGCTACGGCTGGTCGAGGTTTCGGAGCGTCAGGGCGTGCCCGCGCGGCTGATCCAGCGCGCCACCGAGCTTGATTGGGATTGGCTTGCCGGCGTTCGCACGCTCGGCATCACCGCCGGCGCATCGGCCCCCGAATTGCTCGTGCGGGAGCTCGTCGATCATCTCGCCGAGCGGTTCGCCGTGACCGAGCGCGAAATCGAGACGACGCGCGAATCGATCGCCTTCAAGCTGCCCCGCGGCCTCGAAGCGGCTTAGCCTGCCTTCATGGCTGTCTACACCCAGGTATCGGCCGAGGCGCTGGCCGACTTTCTGACGCGCTTCGACGTCGGCGATCTGGTGTCGGCCAAGGACATCGCGGAAGGGGTTGAGAACAGCAACTATCTGGTCGACACCACCGGCGGCCGGTTTATCCTGACGCTGTATGAAAAGCGCGTTTCGGCGGACGACCTGCCGTTCTTCCTCGCGCTGCTCGATCATCTGTCGTCGCGCGGGGTGCCGGTGCCGCCGGCGATCAAGGACCGCGCCGGCGTCGCGATCCAGTCGCTCGAAGGCCGCCCGGCCTGCCTGATCGCCTTCCTGCCAGGCCTCTCGCTGTCGCATCCAAGCCCCGCGCAGGCCCGCGCCGCCGGCCACGCGATGGGCCAAATGCACCGCGCATTGGCTAAGTTCACGATGGAACGTCCCAACACACTTGGCCCCGACGAATGGCCGCGCCTGCTCGCGCGATGCGGAGACGCGCTCGATCGCATCGCGCCGGACCTCTATCGCGACCTCTTGATCGAGCTTGATGAGGTGCTTGACGATTGGCCAGCCGATCTGCCGCGCTCGACGATTCACGCCGACCTGTTCCCGGATAACGTGCTGATGCAGGGGAGTGCCGTCACCGGGCTGATCGACTTCTATTTCGCCTGCACTGACATTCGCGCCTATGACCTCGCCGTGATGCATTCGGCTTGGGCGTTCGATGCCGCCGGCGCGCCGCTCGCGCCCGCGATCGGGCAGGCGCTTGTCGCTGGCTACGATACCGCGATGCCGCTTTCGCCTAAGGAGCGCGCCGCATTGCCCGTTCTCGCGAGAGGCGCCTGCCTGCGCTTTGCGCTTACCCGCGCGTGGGACTGGCTTAACACCCCGGCCGACGCGCTGGTGACGCGAAAAGATCCGCTCGCTTATGTCCGCCGGCTCGATTTCTACCGCGAACACGGCAATAGCCTGTTCGCATGACCGAATTGACGTCCGTGGAAATCGCCACCGATGGCGCGTGCAAGGGCAATCCCGGGCCGGGGGGCTGGGGCGCGGTGATCCGATCCGGCGCGCGCGAGAAGGATCTCTCGGGCGGCGAAGCGTTGACGACCAACAACCGCATGGAGCTGACCGCGGTGATCGAGGCGCTTAACGCGCTGAAGCGCCCCTGCGCCGTCACGCTATCGACCGACAGCCGCTATGTGATGGACGGGCTGACCAAGTGGATTCACGGCTGGCGCAAGAACGGCTGGAAGACCGCCGCCAGACAGCCGGTGAAGAATGCCGATCTGTGGCAATCGCTGGTCCAAGCGTGCGCACCGCACAAGATCGCCTGGCAATGGGTGAAGGGTCATGCCGGCCACCCCGACAACGAACGCGCCGACAAGCTTGCCAGCGATGCGGCGATTGCCGCCGGCAAGCGCTGATCTGACGCAGCTGGGCTGACCGCCGCATTAAGCAAACTCTCACCTTTTATCGTCATTTACCCTGCCAAGCGGGAGTGACTGACGATGACATCCGATCGAATTTCAACAGCCGTAGCGTGCGCGCCTGTTGCCATTGCCGACGCTGCTGATGACACGCCCGGCGTCGTCGCGATTGAACACGGCGGGGCAACGATCACTTATGCCGATCTCGTCGCCAGGGCCCGCTCGCTTGCCGCCGCTCTCGCTACCCGCGGCGTGACACGCGGCGATCTCGTCGCGGTGTGCCTGCCGCGCTCGATCGATCAGATTGCCGCGACGCTTGCCGCATGGTTCGCCGGCGCCGCCTATCTGCCGCTCGATCCAGCCTGGCCCGAAGCGCGCGTGTCGGCGCTGATCGCCGACGCCGACTGCGCCGCGGTGATTGCCGATGCCGATCCCGGCGCGCGGATCGCCGGCCGCGTCGCGCTTGTCTCTCCGAAAGCGACGGCGGACGCGGCGTTCGCGCCCGTCGCGACCAGCGCCGACGATCTCGCCTATGTCATCTTCACATCGGGCTCGACCGGCAAGCCCAAGGCAGTCGAAGTCACGCATGGCAACCTTGCTGCGTTGATCGCCTGGCACCGCGCGGCATTCGGCGTGGGCGCCGGCAGCCGCACCAGCCATCTCGCCGGGCTCGGCTTCGACGCCGCCGCCTGGGAAGTGTGGCCGACGCTCGCCGCCGGCGGCACGCTATCGCTGGTCGATGAAGCCACGCGGCTCGATCCGTCGGCGCTGCGCGGTTGGCTGATCGCCGAGCGCATCCAGGTTGCGTTCGCGCCGACCGCATTGGCCGAGCCGATGGTGGCGATGGCATGGCCCGCCGAAACCGCGCTCACCACGCTGTTGACCGGCGCCGACAAGCTCACCGTGCGCCCGGCGCCCGGCCTACCCTTCTCGTTCGTCAACAATTACGGCCCGACCGAATCGACCGTCGTCGCGACATCGGCCATCGTCGATGCCGATGGCGCTGGGCTGCCGCCGATCGGCAAGCCGATTGCCGGAACCCACATCCATCTGCTGGGCGACGATGGCGCGCCCGTCACCGACGGCGAACCCGGCGAAATCTGGATCGGCGGCTCGCAGGTCGCGCGCGGCTATCGCGGCGATGCCGCGCTCACCGCCGAACGCTTCGTATCGCATCCCGAGCACGGCCGGCTCTACCGCACCGGCGATCTCGGCGTGCGCCTCGCCGGCGGCGACCTCGCCTTTCGCGGCCGCGTCGACGGCCAGATCAAGATACGCGGCCACCGCATCGAGCCGGCCGAAATCGCCGCCGCGCTCAACCGGCTCGACGGCGTGTCGAGCAGCGCAGTGATCGCCCGCGACGGCGAGCTGATCGCCTATGTCGTCCCCGGTGCCGGCGGCGCGCCGACCGCGGCAAGTCTGCGCGAGGCGCTGTCCGCCAGCCTCCCCGATTACATGGTCCCCGCCCGCTTTGCGACGCTCGCCGCGCTGCCGCTGACGCCCAATGGCAAGATCGATACGGCGGCGTTGCCCGATCAGGCCGATTGCGCCTTGGCCGAAGCCGCCACCGGCCGCGCGCCCGCCACGCCGACCGAAAAGCGCCTGCTCGGCATCGTCGCCGGCGTGATCGGCCGTCAGGATGTCGGCGTCGATGATGATTTCTTCCTGCTCGGCGGCCATTCGCTGCTCGGCACCCAAGTCGTCGTCCAGGCGCGCGACGCGTTCGGCGTCGAGCTGACGCTGTTCCATCTGTTCGAGGGCCGCACTGTCGCCAAACTCGCGCTGATCATCGAGCAATTGGTGATCGAGAAGCTCGATTCGATGAGCGACGAAGACATTCAGCGGATGGCCGGCTGATGGCGAGCAAACCTGCCTCCGATCCGTCGCTCAGCCTGTACCGGCTGCTCGATCCGGCGGTGCTCGCCGATCCCTATCCGCTCTATGCGCGGCTGCGCCAGGAGGATCCGGTCCATTGGGACCCGTTCCTGCATTGCTGGGTGGTGACGCGCTATGACGATGTCCACATCGTCCTCAAGCAGTTCTCCGCCGATCGCACGCCCTCGCCCGATCAGCTCCGCGCGCTCGGTATTGGCGGAATCGAGCCGATCGCCGAGGTGATGATGCGGCAGATGCTGTTCCTCGATGCACCCAAGCACACGCATTTGCGCAAACTCTGCTCGACCGCGTTCACGCCGCGCCGTGTCGAATTGCTCGAAACGCGCATCCACGCCATCGCGCACCGGCTGATCGACCGCGTAGCGGCGTCGGGCGAGATGGACGTGATCGGCGATTTCGCCGCGCCCTTCCCCTCGATCGTGTTCGCCGCCTTGCTCGGTGTTCCGGAAGAGGATCATGCGCAGCTCAAGAAATGGTCGGCCGATTTCGCCGAGATGCTGGGCAATTTTCAGCACAACATCGATCGCATCGCGCAGGTGCTCAAATCCACCGCCGAGATGGTCGATTACTTCCGTCGCGCGATCCTGGAAGAGGAACGCCCGCTCGCCGACGGCCTGCTCAAGAGCCTGGTCGAGGCCGAGGTCGACGGCGCGCGCCTGTCGATCGACGAGGTCATCGCCAACGCCATCGTGACGATGGTCGGCGGGCAGGAAACCACCACCAATCTGATCGGCTCCGGCCTGCTGACGCTGCTGCGCCAGCCCGACAAGCTCGCCGAGCTGCGCGACCGGCCCGAGATCATGGAGAGCGGCGTCGAGGAGCTGCTGCGCTACGAAAGCCCCAGCCAGCACACCGGCCGCATCGCCCATGAGGACACGGTGATCGGCGGGCACACGATCCGCAAGGGCGAGGCGGTGATGGCGGTGATGGCGGCAGGCAACCGCGATCCCGAACGTTTCGCCGATCCCGACACGCTGGACCTCGAGCGCGCCGACAATCGCCACCTCGCGTTCGGCTGGGCGGCGCATTTCTGCTTCGGCGCGCCGCTCGCCCGTATGGAAGGCCGCATCGCTTTCCGCGCGCTGCTCGATCGCATGCCGAATGTCGCGCTCGCCGCCGATCGGCTGGGCTGGCGCGAAAACCTGGGCCTGCGCGGCCTCAAAGCCCTGCCCGTGAGTTTCGACGCATGAACGAGATGACCGATCCGGCCGAGTTCCGCCGCAAATTGATGGAACAGATGTTGCGCGGCGAGGCATCGACGGCCGCCGCCGCGCAGACCGATCCGATCGCGCCACGCGATCCGGCGCGCGCGCTGCCGCTGACGCGTGAGCAGAGCCAGTTGTGGCTGCACGCGCAGATGGCGCCCGATACGCCGCTCTACAACGAATCGTTCACGATCCATCGGCGGGGGTCATACGATCACGCCGCGATCGAAGCCGCGATGACCGAGATCGTTCGTCGCCACGAAATCTGGCGCACGTCCTTCCACGAGCAGGACGGCGAGCTGATCCAGCGCGTCGAGCCGCCGATGCCGATCACCATCCCGTTAATCGACCTGAGCGACCTGCCCGAACGCGATCGCGCCGCCGAGGCGGTGCGATTGGCGACCGAGGACGCCCGGCGGCCGATCGATCTGGAAAACGCGCCGCTGTTCCGCGCGCGTGTCGTCAAGATCGCCGCCGACGAGCACCGGCTCTATCTGGCGCTGCATCACATCATCTTCGACGGCGTCTCGATCTATCGGACGCTGGTGCCCGAGCTCGCCGCGCTGTTCGCCGCGTTCGAGCAGGGCGCGCCCTCCCCGCTTCCCGAGCCTGCGCTGCAATATGGCGATTATTCCGCTTGGCAGCACGACCGGGCCGATCCCGCGACGCTCGATCGTCAGCTCGATCACTGGCGCGGCGTGCTCGCGCAGCCGCTCCCGCGGCTCGATCTCGCTGGCGACCGGCCGCGCCCGGCTATGCCGACGCACGCCGGCTCGATGGAGGTATTCGCGCTGCCGAACGCGGTGATCGACGGCCTGAAGGCGCTGGCGCGAGCGGAAAACGCGACGCTCTATATGGTGCTG
This sequence comes from Sphingomonas koreensis, assembly GCA_006438735.1. Lineage (GTDB taxonomy): Bacteria > Pseudomonadota > Alphaproteobacteria > Sphingomonadales > Sphingomonadaceae > Sphingomonas > Sphingomonas koreensis_A. The sequence goes on from RCZF01000004.1 coordinate 330,814, forward strand.
CTCGCGGCCTACAAGGCGATGCTGTTCCGCTATACCGGCGCGACCGACCTCATCGTCGGCGGTGTCACCGACACACGGCGCCGCCCCGAGCTGCAGCCGGTGATGGGCTATTTCCTCAACACCATGGCACTGCGCAGCCGGCCGCACGGCGATCGCCCGTTCCGCGCCTATCTCGCCGAGGTCAAGGCAAGCGTGATCGGCGCGCTCGGCGCGGGAGACATCCCATTCGACCGGCTGGTCCGCGCGCTCGACATCCGGCGCGACAAGGACAGCCATCCGCTGTTCGACACCCTGTTCTCGATCCAGCCGCCGGTCGATGTCGGCGCGGAAGGCTGGGATCTGACGCAGATGGACGTCAGCATCGGCGCCGCGAAATACGATCTGTTCCTCGAGCTTGAGGAGCGCCCCGGGGGCGTAATCGGCCGCTTCCTCTATTCGACCGAATTGTTCGACGCGAGCACGATCCACCGCATGATCGGGCATTGGTCGCGAATACTCGACGGCATTGCCGCCGATCCCGACGCCTTGCTCGACGCGCTGCCGATGCTCGGCGAGGAGGAGCAAGGCACGCTCGCTGCGGCATGGAACGACACTGCCCAGCCACTGCCGCATGCCAGCGTGGTCGATTGGGTCGCAGCGGAGGCCGCCAGCGCGCCCGATGCGACGGCGATCGTGTTCGGCGGAGAGACCTGGACCTATGGCGATCTGGCGCATCGATCGGATACGATCGCGGCGCAATTGGCAGACCGCGGCGTGGCGCCGGGATCGCTCGTCGGGCTCGCGCTCGAACGCTCGCCGTGGATGGTTGCGGCGATGCTCGGCGTCGCCAAGGCCGGCGCGGCCTATCTGCCGCTCGATCCCGGTTTTCCGCCGGCGCGCCTCGCGCTGATCGCCGAAAGCGCCGCACCCGCAGTTGTGCTCGTCGAGCCCGGCACCGAGGGCGTGCTGCCGGCAGGCGTCGCGCCGTTGCTGATGCTCGATCGTGACTGGCCGGCGCGCGCGTTCGCGCCACGGCCGATCGACGGCGAAGGCCTCGCCTATGTGCTCTACACCTCGGGATCGACCGGAGAGCCCAAGGGGGTCGAGATTCCGCACGCCGCGCTCGTCAATCTGCTGCTGGCGATGCAGACCGCACCAGGCTTCGCGCGCAGCGAGAAGATGGTCGCGCTGACGACCTTGTCGTTCGACATCGCCGAGCTCGAACTATGGCTGCCGCTCGTTTCGGGCGGCTCGATCATTCTCGCCTCGCGCGAGGAAGCGACCGACATGGCCGCGCTGGCGCAGCTCATCGCGGTCAACCGGCCACAGGTAATGCAGGCGACCCCGGCGACGTGGCGCGGCCTGATCGAATCGGGCTGGCGCGGCGATGCCTATCTGCGCGTGCTGTGCGGCGGCGAAGCGCTGCCGCGCGCGCTGGTCGATCACCTGCTGCCGCGCGTTAAAGAGCTGTGGAACATGTACGGTCCGACCGAGACGACGATCTGGTCGACAGTGGCGCGGGTCGAGCCAGGCGCCGGTGCGGTGCCGATCGGACGGCCGATCGCCAACACCACCGTGCGCATCCTCGATTCTGCAGGCAACGATCGCCCGATCGGCGCGATCGGCGAGCTTCATATCGGCGGACGCGGCGTCGCGCTCGGCTATCGCGGCCGACCCGATCTCACGGCAGAGCGCTTCGTCGATCATAACGGGGAACGGCTATACAAGACCGGCGATCTCGCGCGGTGGCGCGCCGATGGGGTGCTCGAATGCCTCGGCCGCACCGACAATGAAGAGAAGATCCGCGGCTTCCGCATCGCCATCGAGGAAGTCGAAGGCGCGATCGCCAAGCTCCCCGGCGTCGCCGCCGCTGCCGTGCGGGCCTGGCCCGATCCGAGCGGCGAGCGCGCCTTGGTCGGCTATGTCGTCGGCGCGGGGGAGCCCGCCGATTGGCGCGAGGCACTGTCGGCGACGCTGCCCGATTACATGATCCCGACGCGGTTCGTGGCAATGGAGGCGCTGCCGCTCACGCCCAACGGCAAGGTCGATCGCAAGGCGTTGCCCGAAGCGGGCGCCGCCGTGTCGCGCGACTTCGAGCCGCCGGCGAGCTATGACGAGGAGCGGCTCGCCGCGATCTGGCGACCGGTGCTCAAGGTCGAACGGGTGTCGCGCAACGACGATTTCTTCGATCTCGGCGGGCATTCGCTGCTGATCGCGCGGCTGCTTCGACGGATCGAGGCCGAATATGGCATCCGCGTGCCGATGGCCGCCCTGTTCCGCGCGCCGCGGCTCGCCGACATGGCCGCGCTGATCGCCTCGGGCGCCGCCGATGGCGAGGGCGCGACGGTGGTGCCGATCCAGCCGCACGGCGATCAGCCGCCGATCCTGTGGCTCGACGGCGGATCGACCTTCCTCCCGCTCGCCGAACGGCTCGGCGCCGATCAGCCGTTCCTCGGCATCTCGGTCGATGCGATCCTCGAGGCCGCCGGCGGGTGCCCGAAGAAGCTGCAGGAGTCCGCCAAGCTGGTTGCCCAAACGCTGCGCGAGGCGCAGCCGAACGGCCCGTATCGGATCGGTGGCTGGTGCACCTCCGGCATTCTCGCGTATGCCGTCGCGCACGAGATGCGTGCCGCGGGCGACGACGTGCGACTGCTGATGCTGGTCCACGCCTTCCACCCCGTGACGGCGCGCAAGATCGGCGCGGTTCGCTTCTTCATCAGCAAGGTGCGGTTCCACATCGCCAAATCGCTCGCCCAGCCCAAGGGCGAGCGGCGGCGCTATTTCCTCGAGCGGCTGCGCGGCCTGTCGGACGCCGCGGCGCTTGCCGGCGGGCGCGAAGCGGTGCTCCAGCCCAAGCTGAGAACCGCGCTCGATCGCTCGGCGACCAAATATTCGCCGCCGCCTTATGACGGCGAGACTGTGTTGTTCCAGCCCGCCGAGCATCCCGACGTGCTCGATTTCTTCGACGATTGGGCAGCGACCGTGACCGGGCCTTTCAGCGGCCATGTCGTGTCGGGCGGGCACAGCACCATGCTCGAGCCGCCGCATGTCGAAACCATCGCCGAAATATTGAAGCCGATGCTGGCGCGCACGCTCGATCCCGCACCGTTGCGCGCGGCAAGCTGAGGCGATGCCCCGGGTCGAGCTGCGGATCGGCGTGCTCGATCTGGACACGGACGAGGTAGCTACGCTGGCCGCGCTGCTCGACGATGCCGAGCGCGACCGCGCCGCGCGGTTCCGCTTCGATCATGACCGGCGGCGGTTCGTCGTGCGCCGCGCTCGGTTGCGGCTGTGGCTTGGCGATCTCATGGCGCAAGCGCCGGGGCGCGTGCAATTCACCACCAATGCTTATGGCAAACCCGAGGTAATCGACGGCCCTCGGTTCAGCCTGTCTCATTCATGCGAGCTGATGCTGCTGGCGACCTCGGACACCGAAATCGGCTGCGACGTCGAGGCGATCGACGATGCGCTCGATTGGCCGCCGCTCGCCGACAGCCTGTTCGCGCCCCCCGAGCGCGCCGCGCTTGCCGCCCTGCCCGCGTCCGACGCCCGGCGCGGTTTCTTCGATTGCTGGGCGCGCAAGGAAGCGTTCGTCAAGGCGATCGGCCAGGGACTGTCCTATCCGTTGACCGACTTCACCGTCTCGGTCGGCGCCGAGGCCGCGCTTGCCGCGCCTGAGCCCGGCTGGTCGATCGCCGCCGTCGAGGTTGCGCCCGGCTATGCCGCCGCAGTCGTTGCGCGTGGGCGCGCGGTAACGATCGTTCGCCCGGCCTGATTACATCCGGAACACGCCGAAGCTTGGCCGTTCGGGGATCGGCGCGTTGAGCGTCGCCGCAAACGCCAGGCCCAGCACATCGCGGGTTTGCGCGGGATCGATGATGCCGTCGTCCCACAGCCGCGCGGTGGCATGCCAGGGGTTGCCCTCATCCTCGTATTTCTCGCGGATCGGCGCCTTGAACGCTTCGGTCTGCTCGTCGGTCCAGCCATCGGCATCGCGGTGGACCGTCGCCAGCACGCTCGCGGCCTGCTCGCCGCCCATCACGCTGATCCGGCTGTTGGGCCAGGAGAACAGGAAGCGGGGCGAATAGGCTCTGCCGCACATGCCGTAATTGCCCGCGCCGAAGCTGCCGCCGATCAGCACCGTGATCTTGGGCACGCTGGCCGTCGCCACCGCCGTCACCAGCTTGGCGCCGTGCTTGGCGATCCCTTCCGCCTCATATTTGCCGCCGACCATGAAGCCCGAGATGTTCTGCAGGAACAGCAGCGGAATGCGCCGCTGGCAGGCGAGCTCGATGAAATGCGCGCCCTTCACCGCGCTTTCGCTGAACAACACGCCGTTGTTGGCGAGGATCGCCACCGGCATCCCCCAGATATGCGCGAACCCGCACACCAGGCTGCTGCCATACAGCGCCTTGAACTCGTGGAATTCGCTGCCGTCGACCAAACGCGCGATCACCTCGTGCACGTCATAGGGCGCCCGGACATCCTCGGGGACGATCCCGTATAGTTCCTCGTCATCGAATTTGGGCGGCCGCGGCTCCTTGAGCGCGATGTCCGGCGTGCGATTGGCGGGGAGCGTCGAGACGATATCACGGACGATGGTCAGCGCATGCTCGTCATTTTCGGCGACGTGATCGACCACGCCCGATTTGCGACCGTGCGTTTCAGCCCCGCCGAGCTCCTCGGCCGAGATCACCTCGCCCGTCGCCGCCTTGACCAGCGGCGGGCCGGCAAGGAAAATCGTGCCCTGATTGCGCACGATGACGCTCTCGTCGCTCATCGCGGGCACATAGGCGCCACCGGCGGTGCAGCTGCCCATCACGCAGGCGATTTGCGGGATGCCGAGCGCCGACATATTCGCCTGGTTGAAGAAGATTCGCCCGAAATGATCGCGATCCGGAAATACCTCGGCCTGGTGCGGCAGGTTCGCGCCGCCGCTATCGACCAGATAGACGCAGGGCAGCCGGTTGGCCTCGGCGATCTCTTGCGCGCGGAGATGCTTCTTCACGGTTAGCGGGTAATAGGTGCCGCCCTTCACCGTGGCATCGTTGCAGACGACCATCACCTGCCGGCCCGATACGCGGCCGATGCCGCAGATCAGCCCCGCGCCCGGCACCTCGCCGTCATACAGGTCGTTCGCGGCAAGCTGGCCGATCTCGAGAAACGGCGAACCGGGATCGAGCAGCCGCTCGACGCGCTCGCGCGGGAGCAGCTTGCCCCGCGAGACATGACGCTCGCGGCTCTTCTCGCTGCCGCCCAGCGCGGCGGTGGCGACATCGGCGCGCAGCCGATCGACTAGCGCGCGATTGTGCGCGGCATTGACGCGAAACGGCTCGCTCTCAGGCGATAATTTGGTGTCGAGCACCGGCGCGCTCATCCACAACTCCTCTCATTGTTGCGCGTCTGACTAGGGTTTCGGGAAGCGACTGGCAATCGCCGCGCCGGAGGTGTAGCCCCGCGGTCATACACCGGACTCTGGAGAGGGTATTCATGAAGCGGATCGCAATTCTCACGGCGGCGCTGCTCGCCACCACCGCCTGCACGGTCAATTCCGGCAACAACACCGCGGCGGCGGGCAACACCACCGCCCCGGCCGCCACGCAATCGGGGATCGATCTCGCCGGCATGGACAAGAATGTGAAGCCGGGCGACAATTTCGACGACTATGCCAATGGCGGCTGGCGCGCGAAAACCGAAATCCCCGGCGACCGCGCCTCGACCGGCGTGTTCTATGACGTGTTTGAAAAGGCCGAGGCCAATAACCGCGCGATCATCGACGCCGCGATCAAATCGAATGCCGCCGCCGGCACCGATCAGGGCATGATCGCCAATTATTATAATGCGTTCATGGATACCGCCGGCATCGAGAAGCGTGGCCTCGCCCCGGTGCAGGACGATGTCGCCGCGATCGCCAATCTAAAGGACAAGTCGCAGCTGGCGACGATGCTCGGCGCCAACCTGCGCGCTGACGAAGACCCGATCAACGCGACCAGCCTGGGCACCGAAAACCTGTTCGGTCTGTTTGTCACGCAGGCGCTGACCGATCCGAACACCACCGTGCCCTATCTGCTGCAAGGCGGCCTCGGCCTGCCCGATCGCGATTACTATCTCTCGGCCTCGCCCGACATGGCGAAGATCCGCGACGCCTACAAAAGCTATGTCGCGCAACTCCTCACGTTGGCGGGGATCAGCGATCCGCAGGCGCGTGCCGCGCGGATCGTCGATCTCGAAACCAAGCTCGCCAAGGCGCACGCCGATCTCACCACCACCGAGCAGATGTCGAAAGGCCACGATCCCTGGACCAAGGCGGATTTTGCCAAGAAGGCGCCGGGGCTCGATTGGGATGCTTATTGGCAGGCGGCGGGCCTCGGCAATCAGCAGGATTTCATCGCCTGGCAACCGAGCGCGATCACCGGCGAGGCCGCGCTCGTCGCCAGCGAGCCGCTGCAGAACTGGCAGGACTGGCTGACCTTCCACCGCATCAACCAGGTGACTTCGGCGCTGCCGAAAGCGCTCGATGATGCGCATTTCGCCTTTTACGGCACCACGCTCAACGGCACGCCGCAGAACCGCACGCGTGACAAGCGCGCGATCGGCGCGGTGCAGGGCGCGCTCGGCGATGCCGTCGGGCAACTTTACGTGAAGCAATATTTCCCGGCCTCGTCGAAGGCCGATATCCAGAACATGGTGAAAAACATCCTGGCGGCGTTCGACAAGCGCGTCGCCAATCTCGACTGGATGGCGCCAGCGACCAAGGCCGAGGCGCGCAAGAAGATCGAGACGCTGAAGGTCGGCGTCGGCTATCCCGAAACGTGGCGCAGCTACGCCGGGCTCGATATTCGCGCCGATGATCCGGTCGGCAACATGCGCCGCGCGAGCTTGCTCGAATATCGCCACCAGATCGGCAAGATCGGCCAGCCGGTCGATCGCGGCGAGTGGTGGATGACGCCGCAGACGGTCAACGCGGTAAACCTGCCGCTGCAGAACGCGCTCAATTTCCCCGCGGCGATCCTGCAGGCACCGTTCTACGATCCAAACGCCGATGCCGCGCATAATTACGGATCGATCGGCGCGACGATCGGCCATGAGATCAGTCACAGCTTCGACAATAACGGCGCGGAGTTCGATTCGACCGGCAAGCTCAGGAACTGGTGGACCCCGGCCGATCTGGAGCATTTCAAGCAACAGGGCGCCGCGCTCGTTGCGCAGTACAACGCCTATGAGCCGCTGCCGGGGCTGCACATCAAGGGCCAGCAGACGCTCGGGGAGAACATCGCCGACGTGGCCGGGCTTACGGCGGCCTACGAGGCGTATCACGCATCGCTGAACGGCAAGCCCGCGCCGGTGATTGACGGCCTGACCGGCGACCAGCGCTTCTTCCTCGCCTTCGCGCAGAGCTGGCGCGAGAAGACCCGCGACCAGGCGATGAAACAGCAGCTCGCCACCGACGGCCACGCCCCCGGCAGCTACCGCGCGCTGACCGTGCGCAACCTCGACGCCTGGTATCCGGCGTTCGGCGTGCAGCCGAGGCAGAAATTGTACCTGACGCCCGACAAGCGCGTCCACGTATGGTAAGTGAAAGACGCAGCGTCACGTCGCGACAGGCGTGGCGCTGCGGCCGCTATTGGGTGGATTTGAGACGGGCAGCTTTCGGCAAGCGGCTGCACCTAAGCGGACATAGACTTAGGACGCAGATCAGCCTAGTTTCAGCCTTCTCGTATGGAGATATTTCATGTTTCCGATTTGGGTTTATTTCGCCGCCGCGCTCGCGATCGCATTAATCGCGTTCGGCATAGGTCAACTCGTGCCCGGACTTGGCGTAGCCTTCATGGCCCTGAGCTCCACCATGTGGACCGCCTATGTCATCTATCGCGGAAAAGCATCTAACCGAGCTTGCTGATCGAGCAGCAAGGCGACCACCCTAGCGAACGGCGAAAACTGGGGCGGTTGCTGGCGCGCAGTTTTCTTCGCCAACAGCGGAACGGCGGGTTCGCGGCGATACGGGTCGCTTCTGCCACCGCGAACGGCACGAGATGGGTGTTAGTTCTCGGTCCGCTTCTCTTCCCAGTGCCCCGGATGCCGGCGCTGGAACTCTTCCCATAATACATCACTCGCTGCTCGAAGGAGTTCGATTGCTTCGGGATCACACTCCGACGCTTCGGCATCATCTATTACGCCGAACAATCCCGTTAGAACAAACCCGTAGTAGTCTGCGGCAGTGTGAGGCGGGGAGTTTTCTTCAGCGGCCGGCATAAGCCTAAGATGCCCCTTTAAGTCAGCGTCCGCAATGAGGAGTGTTTGGTCGCCAGTCGAACGACCGGAAGTGGGGCGCTTCCTGCTATTCACCCGTCATCCCCGCGGAGGCGGGGATCCAGAGTCATTTATCTTGCGAGGAGACTACGCCGCCGGCGATTCTGGATTCCCGCCTTCGAGGAAATGACGATTAGGCGAGCCAAAGCTATCGGCCTTCCAATGTTGGAAAATATCTGAGACACCGTCGCGTCTCCTTGGACGACCGCTCTTTGACAAACGCATCATCTCAAGTCGCAGACCCGTCGCCGTCACCGACGCCTCGCGGTGCGGGACGGTCGCTTGAGAGCCGCGTCGCCGTCGCGCTTTGGATCGCAACCGGCGCGGGCGTGTCGCTTCATTGTCGCGTAGGTGCGGCAAAGGCGCCGCTTGGTGGGCGCTTCCCCGGCGCAAGAGCCGGGAAAACGCTGCCAGGCTCTCTACTTTCTCCACTTCACATCGGAAACGAGAACGATCGGAGACGTGTCCTACGCCCCGATCAGCTCCCGCCCGATCAGGAAGCGCCTGATCTCGTTGGTGCCCGCGCCGATGTCGTAGAGCTTGGCGTCGCGCAGGAAGCGTTCGACCGGCCATTCTTTCGTATAGCCCGCGCCGCCGAGCGCCTGGATCGCCTCGAGCGATGTCTTCACCGCATTCTCGCTCGCCAGCAGGATCGCGCCCGCCGCGTCGAAGCGCGTAGTTTTGCCGGCATCGCAGGCGCGCGCCACTGCGTAGACATAGGCACGCGCCGAATTGAGCGCGACGTACATGTCGGCGATCTTGCCTTGCATGAGCTGGAACGACCCGATCGGGGTGCCGAATTGCTTGCGCTCGCGCACGTACGGCAGCACCACGTCGAGGCACGCCTGCATGATTCCGATCGGGCCAGCGGCGAGCACCGCGCGTTCGTAATCGAGGCCGCTCATCAGCACGCCGACGCCGCCGTTCAACGGCCCCATCACGTTCTCCGCGGGCACCTCGCAATCCTCGAAAACGAGTTCGGCGGTGTCGGAGCCACGCATCCCCATCTTGTCGAGCTTCTTCGACACCGAGAAGCCGACCATGCCCTTCTCGATCAGGAAGGCGGTGATGCCGCGCGGTCCGGCCGGGCCATCGGTCTTGGCATAGACGACGAGCGTATCCGCCTCGGGCGCGTTGGTGATCCAGAATTTGGTGCCGTTGAGAATGTAGCGGTCGTTGCCTTGCGCGGTGGCCTTCAATTTCATCGACACCACGTCGGAGCCGCTGCCCGCCTCGGACATGGCGAGGCTGCCGACATGCTCGCCCGAAATCAGCCTGGGAAGGTATCTGGCCTTTTGCTCATCATTGCCCCAGCGGCGGATTTGATTGACGCACAGGTTCGAATGCGCGCCGTAGCTCAGCCCGATCGAGGCCGAGGCGCGGCTCACCTCCTCCATCGCCACGACATGCTCGAGATAGCCGAGCCCGAGCCCGCCCCACTCCTCTTCCACCGTGATTCCGTGCAGGCCTAGTTCGCCCATCTCCGGCCACAGCGAGCGATCGAACTTGTTGTCCTCGTCGATCGCCGCCGCCTTGGGCGCGATGCGATCGGCGGCAAAGCGGCTGGTCGTTTCACGGATCATATCGGCAGTTTCGCCGAGCGCGAAATCGAGCGCGGGTTGCATCTGACTCTCCTCAAGTCGTTGATCGATTTGGCAAAGCCGCACAAAGGTTGCGGAGTCGCGTCATATCCTTACGCTATGGCCAACCGCCCGGCCTTCGACAAGGTTCGGGCCTCACGTCTTTCTGGGGGAATCTCGTGAGCGATCTGTTCCGCAAGAAAATCATCGCGACCGGTGACGACCAGCCGAGCGAAAACCGCCTCGCGCGGACGTTGTCCTGGCCTCATCTCGTCGCCCTGGGCGTCGGCGCGATCGTCGGCACCGGGATCTTGACGCTGATCGGCGTCGGTGCCGATCGCGCCGGGCCGGGGGTGATCCTGTCGTTCGTCATCGCCGGCGCGATCTGTGCCTGCGCGGCGCTCGCTTATGCCGAGATGGCGACGATGATGCCTGCGTCGGGCAGCGCCTATACCTACAGCTATGTCGTGCTCGGCGAGATCATCGCCTGGGTGATAGGCTGGAGCCTGATCCTGGAATATTCGCTGGTGGTGTCGACGGTCGCGGTCGGCTGGTCGGGCTATGCCGCGCCCTTGCTGGAGGGGCTGGGCTTTCCGCATGCACTGACGCAAGGACCCGAGCTTGGCGGGATCATCAATGCACCGGCGATCTTCATCATTGCCGTCGTCGCCGCTTTGCTGAGCCTCGGCACCAAGGAATCGGCGACGCTGAACGCGGTGCTAGTAGTCATCAAGATGCTCGCGCTGGCGCTGTTCGTGATCATCGCCCTGCCCCATTTCGACGCCGCGAACCTGCATCCGTTCATGCCTTACGGCTTCGCCAAATCGTCGGTCGCGGGGCCGGACGGTGCGGTGGTCGCGCGCGGCGTGATGGCGGCGGCGGCGATCATCTTCTTCGCCTTCTACGGCTTCGACGCGATCTCGACCGCGGCCGAGGAGACCAAGAACCCGGGTCGCGATCTCGCGATCGGTATCGTCGGATCGATGATCGCGTGCGTGGCGATCTATATCCTGATCGGCATCACCGCGGTCGGCGCGCTGCACTTCACGCAATTCGCCAACAGCCCCGATCCGCTGGCGGTCATCTTGCGCCAGATCCATCAGCCGGTCGTCGCGACGATCCTCGCGGTGAGCGCGGTGGTCGCCTTGCCGACGGTGCTGCTCGGCTTCCTGTTCGGGCAGAGCCGCATTTTCTTCACGATGGCGCGTGACGGCTTGCTGCCGGCAAGCCTGGCGGTCGTCTCGAAGCGCGGATCGCCGGTGCGGATCACGATCCTGACCGCGCTGCTGGTCGCGATCATCGCCGGCGTCGCCCCGATCGACGCCATCGCCGCGCTGGCCAATGCCGGCACGCTGGCCGCGTTCACCGCCGTTTCGGTGTGCATGCTGGTACTCAGGCGCCGCGAACCCGATGCGAAGCGCACCTTCCGCACCCCGCTGGCGCCGCTTGTAGGCACCATCGCCATTGCCGGGTGCATCTACCTGTTCTTCAGCCTGCCGCAGCGCACCGAGCTGTTCTTCCTCGGCTGGAACGTGCTCGGGCTGCTGGTGTATTTCGTTTACGGTCGCCCCCGCGCCGGCCGCGCCACGGAGGACGCGACGGCCGGCTAACCGATCAGATCGCGTCGAGCCGGGCGACCGCGTCGTCGGGAAGCGACAGTTCGGCAACCGCGAGATTGTCGCGCAGATGGTCGAGCGACGACGTGCCGGGGATCAACAGGATGTTAGGCGATCGCTGGAGCAGCCAGGCCAGCGCGACCTGCATCGGCGTCGCCTCAAGCTCGGCGGCAACCTGCGACAGCGTATCCGATTGCAACGGGCTGAAGCCGCCCAGCGGGAAGAACGGCACATACGCGATGCCGTCGGCGGCGAGCGCGTCGATCAGCGTGTCGTCGTCGCGGTGGGCAAGGTTATACTGGTTCTGGACGCAGACGATCTCGGCAATGCCGCGCCCCTCCTCGATCTGCGCCGCCGTCACATTGCTGAGGCCGAGATGGCGGATCAGCCCTTGCTGCTGGAGCCTGGCGAGCGCCGTCAGCGGCGCGGCGATCGATCCCTCGGCCGGGCCATGGACGGCGAACATCGCGCGCAAATTGACGACGTGGAACTGTTGGAGGCCGAGATTGGCGAGATTGTCGTGCACCGCGCGCTCGAGGTCGTCCGCCGAGAAGGCGGGATTCCATGATGCGTCGTCGCCGCGCCGGGCGCCGACCTTGGTGACGATCGTCAGGCGATCGGGATAGGGCGACAGCGCCTCGCGGATCAGCCGATTGGTGACGTGGGGGCCGTAGAAGTCACTGGTGTCGACATGATCGACGCCGGCTTCGACCGCCGCGCGCAGCACCGCGACCGCGGCATCATGATCCTTGGGCGGACCGAACACGCCCGGCCCGGCAAGTTGCATCGCACCGTAGCCGAGCCGCTTCACCTCGCGGTCGCCGAGCCTGAACGTGCCGGCGGTGGATAGATCGGTCATTCTCGTCTCCTGAAGCGCTTGCCCGGGATATAGGATCGGCGGGCGCCACGACCACCCGCCGCGCCGCTTCCAAAGAAAAGCCCCCGCGCCGGGCGTTCGGCGCAGGGGCTTTCATGTGTCGGCTGGCGAGGCTTCAGTTGGCGGCGAGGTTCCGCAGGACGTACTGAAGGATGCCGCCGTTGAGATAATATTCCAGCTCGTTGACGGTATCGATCCGGCATCGGGTCATGAAGGTCTCGCTCGAGCCGTCGGCGCGGGTCAGCGTCACCTCGACGTCCTGCCGCGGGCGAATTTCCGCCACGCCGCGGATCGTGAAGGTCTCGTCGCCGGTCAGGCCGAGCGTCTGGCGAGTCACGCCTTCCGCGAACTGCAGCGGGAGGACGCCCATGCCGACGAGGTTGCTCCGGTGGATGCGCTCGAACGACTCGGTGATGACGGCGCGGACGCCGAGGAGGACGGTGCCCTTCGCCGCCCAGTCGCGTGAGGAGCCGGTGCCGTATTCCTTGCCGGCGACGACGACCAGCGGCGTGCCGTCGGCCTTGTGGCGCATCGCGGCGTCGTAGATCGGCATGACTTCGCCGTCGTAGCGAGTCATGCCGCCTTCGATGCCGGGGACCATTTCGTTCTTGATGCGGATATTCGCGAAGGTGCCGCGCATCATCACATCGTGGTTGCCGCGGCGGCTGCCGTAGGAATTAAAGTCCTGGCGGCTAACCTGATGATTTTGCAGGAAAACCCCGGCGGGTGAGTCCGCCTTGATGCTGCCGGCGGGGGAAATGTGATCGGTGGTGATCGAATCGCCGAGGATCGCCAGCGGCTTGGCGTCGATGATGTCGGCGACGGGCGCGGGGGTCATTTCCATGCCGTCGAAATAGGGCGGGTTGGCGATATAGGTGGAGCCGGCGCGCCACTGGTAGGTGTCAGAGCCGGTCACGTCGATCGCGCGCCACTGATCGTCGCCCTGATAGACGTTGCCGTAGCGATTGCGGAACATCGTGTCGTTGATGCTGGCGTCCATAAGCTCGCGGACTTCGATGTTGGTGGGCCAGATGTCCTTGAGGAACACGTCGTTGCCGTCCGAGCCCTGGCCGATCGGCGTTTCGACCATATCGGTGGTGACGCTGCCCTTGAGCGCATAAGCGACGACCAGCGGCGGCGAGGCGAGGAAATTGGCGCGCACATCGGGCGACACGCGGCCTTCGAAGTTGCGGTTGCCCGACAGGACGCTCGCGGCGACGAGATCGTTGTCGTTGATCGCCTTCGAGATTTCGGTCGCCAGCGGGCCCGAATTGCCAATGCAGGTGGTGCAGCCATAGCCGACGAGGTTGAACCCCATCGCGTTGAGGTCTTCGGTCAGCCCGGCCTTGTCGAGATAATCGGTGACGACCTGCGAGCCCGGCGCAAGGCTGGTCTTGACCCACGGCTTGGGCGCGAGCCCGAGCGCGCGCGCCTTGCGGGCGACGAGGCCGGCGGCGACCAGCACCGACGGGTTCGAGGTGTTGGTGCACGAGGTGATCGCGGCGATGACGACGTCGCCGTCGCCGATGTCGTGGGTCCGCCCCTCGACCGCGACGCGCGCCGGACGCTGCTTGTCATAGACTTTCGACAGATCGCCGTTGAACACCTCATCGACCTTGTTGAGGCTGATGCGGTCCTGCGGGCGCTTCGGCCCGGCGAGGCTGGCCTGCACGCTCGACATGTCGAGCTCGAGCGTATCGGTGAACACCGGATCCTGATCGCCGGTGTGCCACAGCCCCTGCGCCTTGCAATAGGCCTCGACCAGCGCGAGCGTCTCATCGTCGCGGCCGGTGAGCCGCATGTAATCGATCGTCTTGCCGTCGACCGGGAAGAAGCCGCAGGTGGCGCCATATTCGGGGGCCATATTGGCGATCGTCGCGCGGTCCGCGAGCGTCAGCGAGTCGAGCCCGGGGCCGTAGAATTCGACGAAGCGGCCGACCACGCCCTTGGCGCGCAGCATCTGCGTGACGGTGAGCACGAGATCGGTGGCGGTGATGCCTTCGTTGAGGCTGCCGATCAGCTTGAAACCGACGACTTCGGGGATCAGCATCGACACCGGCTGGCCGAGCATCGCGGCCTCCGCCTCGATCCCGCCGACGCCCCAGCCGAGCACGCCGAGGCCGTTGATCATCGTCGTGTGGCTATCGGTGCCGACGAGCGTATCGGGATAGGCGACCGCCTGCCCGTCCGGCGCGGCCGAATGCCAAACGGCCTGGCCGATATATTCGAGATTGACCTGGTGGCAGATGCCGGTGCCCGGCGGCACCACCTGGAAATTGTCGAGCGCCTTCGATCCCCATTTGAGGAACTCGTAGCGTTCCATGTTGCGCTGATATTCGAGCGCGACATTGTCGCCGAACGCCTTGGGCGTGCCGAATTCATCGACCATCACCGAGTGATCGATGACGAGATGGACGGGCACCTGCGGGTTGATCTTCTCCGGATTGCCGCCGAGCTTCGTAATGGCATCGCGCATCGCCGCGAGATCGACGACGCAGGGCACGCCGGTGAAATCCTGCATCAGCACGCGCGCGGGGCGATACTGGATCTCGCGGTCGCTGCGGCGATCCTTCTGCCAGTCGACGATCGCCTGGATGTCTTCGCCGGTGACGGTCTTGCCGTCTTCGAAGCGCAGCAGGTTTTCGAGCAGCACCTTCATCGAGAAGGGCAGCCGGCTGATGTCGCCGAGCTTCGCCGCCGCCTTGGCGAGCGAATAATAAGCATAGCTCTTGCCGGCGGCGGTGAGCGTATCGCGCGTGCCGAGGGTATCGTTGCCGATGGCGGTCATGTGGTGCCTTTCCGTGTCTGCCGGGCCGACGCGGCGGGGAGGCAGCGGATGCTGCACGGGCGCGCGGCTGCGGCTCAAGCGAGTGCGAGAGTCGCGGGGGGCCTTAGCAAGGGGGGGTGGTTGGGGGAAGGGGTTGGGGGAGGGAAGCCGTTGCCTAGGGGATCGCGACGGCAACGCGCCCCAATTGCGGCCGTTCCGGCCAACGAAGAAATTCGCGAAAGCAGCCGTTAGAAGAGAGACGCATGGTAGGCAGTTTAGAAAGCAATTTTGGTCAACGCCGAGGAGACGGCAGTTTACCGATTCCCCACACCCGGACACTTAATGCGTAACGCGACGCTGGTATCGAATTCGCCGGTGACCTTTCTGTCGCCGCTCGTCAGGGAAAACACGACGCCAGCTTGGGCAATGACCGGCGCACTCGCCTTTTGATCGTGTCGAGCGGCATGCCCGTTCGCAGCGCCAATTCTGCATAGGTTGATCCTTGGCAAAAAGCGGTGCGGATTAGCAGCGCGTCATAAGGATCGATCGTCCGAAATCCTTCTGAAAGCTGGCGCAGCTTTTCGTTGGGCCCTTGGATTTCGCAAGCAAGGGGGTCGCTGTCTGCGATCTGATCCGCTTGCTCGATCGGCGCCGTGATAATGCGGCCCGAACGGCGCAGACGGTCGATCGAGCTATTTCGCGCGATAGTCATCATCCAGCTCATCGCCGCGCCGCGTGTTTCGTCATACAGCGCCGCGCGACGCCATATGAGGACGTAAATCTCTTGCAGCGCGTCCTCGGCTTCCGAGCGCTCTGTGAGGATACTCAGGCAGATACCGAACAGCTTCGGCGAGGTTCGTCGGAAGATTTCCCGGAAGGTGGGAATATCGCCAAGCGTCACCCGATCCATCGCTCGTGCAAGCCATGCTGCATCGGCGCAATCGTCCAAATCGGCGGACAGCGTGCGTTTTGCATCCGGTGGGCACGCGACCGAGCTCAAGCGTCGTCGCCATGCGGCATGACGATGGGGACGCAAATCGACACCCGAAAGCCATGTCCTTCCACACCCGAGGTCCTTGTTGCCGTAGCGCCAAGCACCAGACTGAGCTGGTGAAGCAGCCCGCCGCCGTGTCCGGCGGAGTAAGTGTCTACATTACCGATGCCATCGTCCTCGACGACCAACTCGACCTTGCCATCTCTGGCGACAAGGCTGACCGATATCGTGCCGCCAGCCTCCGTTGGGTAGCCGTATTTCAAGGCGTTGATGACCAACTCGCTCGCCATGAGCAGGAGTGCACGTCGCAGGTCCGACGGCAGTAAAACAGCATCAGCAGAAATTACGACCGAGACCCCCCTCGACCGACCGAACAAGTCGGCCAACCGGGTCGCGATCTCAGTGAGCAGTGGCGAGCAGGGAAAACGGGCCTTGCTTTCATCATCGACACCAAGCTCGTCATAGGCATGCGACAACCGCCTCGCTTGTGTGGTCACTTCGGGCGACAGCCAGCGCCGGGACGGGCGCTCTGCGATATTCGCCAGGGAAATGGTCAACTGGGCCATGTTCTTTGCGCGGTGGATCGCATCCGCTCGCCATAAAGGCGCGTGCTCGCTCCTCGGCAGTATTGAGGCGGCGGGATGGCTCAGACAGGTTGGTGAGAACAGCTCAAGCAATCCGGCTTCCACCGCGATCGGAGGTGCGTGCCTTAAAGCGTCGGCGAGTGCGATCGTCTCCATGTCTTTCCCCGATCCATGCTGACGGTGATCCTGCCAATTTCAGGGTAGGCCGCATTCGGATTCTAGAACGAAACGTGGCGCGATGATTCGCCTACGTTAAGGAATGGAATGATTTTCGTGGCCCTGAACCTCTAGCGCGGCACGACCACACTGACGCCACGATAATATCGGCGCTTAATTTGCGCGTCATCGGCGCCCGGGTGGTGACTCAAGCCGTTTGACGCAGCCGGCGGTGCAAATAGTTCTCGTCGAAGCCGGCGATCTGGACCAGCTTCTCGGGATTTATGATCGTCACGCTGCCGCGACTGAGCGACATCGCCCCCGCCAGCCGGAGTTCCTTTAGGACGCGGTTGATGTGAACCGGCGTCATGCCGAGCGCATCGGCGAGAACGATTTGCGACAGCGGCAGGGCGAAGTCGCCGTCATGCGTCAGCCCGATATTACGGGCACGCAGGTACAACTCACAGATCAGATGCGCGACGCGTTCGACCGAACTGCGCCGCCCCATGCTGACGATCCAGGCCCGCATGATGCCTTCGTCTACAAGCTGAGCGGTATACATGGCACGCGCGATATTGGGATGCTCATGCATCATGGACTGCATACAGGCACGAGAAACGGTAGCGACGTGCGCTGGTGCGACCGCCTGGATACTGTGGTCCATTTCCGCCAGCATCTTTATGTGAAGATCGCAGGCGTCTCCCGGCATCAGAAATGCCATGATCTGCCGCGAACCACTGGGCAAAATCTTGTATCGGCATAGCCACCCTTCCAGCACCACCAACATGGGACCGGTCTCGTCGCCCTCACGGATCAAGTCTTTCCGGGAAGCATAGCGGCGAGGGTGCGCTGTAGCCGCTTCGAGCGCGGCGACATCGCGGGCCGTAAGATCGACCAAGCTGCTCATTTTCTGGACGAACCGATTAGCCATGACAAGGTTCTAGCGTTGAACGCCAACCTATAACATTCACCAGAAACATTGACGATTGTTATTATAGGTTGAGATGTATTCCTGCAGACGGTGTATCGGCCTCATACCGTTGACACGTTGAACCAGGCGCCAGCGGCAGAGAGATAGTGCGAACTCTCGCCTGTACGAAGGCGCTTTTCATGCCAGCGAATGACGACGCCCCCGAGATGCGAGGGATGACACCTTCGATACCCGATCCGCACGGCCAAGCTGCGCTGTTACTGGTCGAAAGCCTGATCCACGGGCTATTGGAGCGCGCGATCATCAGCATCGGCGACGCAATCGATATCGTCGAAACTGCGGTTAGCGTTCAGGTCGATATTGCCGAGGCGGCGGATGGAGCCGGTGCGCCGATGTGGCAGTCGCATGCGCGGTTGAATGCTATCCTGACATCACTGGAAAAAGACGACGATGCGGATTCAGCGCCGCTTCGTTCCGCACCAAAAACGACGCCGTTTGCAGGCCTCGCAGACAAGGAGGACGAGCGTTGACAATGATTCGACAAGCCGAGCCGAGTGATCTCCCTCAAATCATGTTGTTCGATCTTTTGCCTGGCGACCGGATCACCGAAATTGTTGAACGCCGCATGCTGGTGGCCGAGCAAAATGGCGTCGTTCAGGGCTATGTTTCCTGGCAGATGAAGAGTTGTATTGGACTGGACTACGTCAACAAGTTGGTCGTTAGTCCAGCACATCGACGACGTGGGATCGGAAAGAAGATCATGAAGAGCATGAATAGCGCGCTTACTGGTCGTGTGTTCATATCAACCAATGCAAGCAATGAAGCGGCAATGACGTTGATCGAGTCGACGGACTGGACCAAAGCTGGCGAACTCCTTGGGCTGTTGCCGGATAACGAAGCAGAGGTGTATTTCTGGTGTGATCTGAACCGGCCGTAGTTTACACGTCTAGCGCAGCGACGACCACCTCCGGGCTGATCGCGGGCATCGAACTAATTGGCGCGCGACCAGCTGCTACGCGCCCGATGATGTTGAAGAAATCGACGATCGACTCGTGTTGATAGCATCATCTCGGCCCTTCCGTTCGCGGCGTGGTGTGGCGGTCCTGAAAATTGCATCTTGAAAGTCTGCTTTTGAGATCTGGCGGGCAAAATCCGACCGTTCGCTCCCGGCCCAAATCTTGTCCTCGCAACGAACCGGCCAGCCGAATCGTCTTGCACTAATGTTCCAAATGGGTTATATGTCCAGTAGGGCAGAGGGCGGCGAGCACTACACATGACGAACCAAAAGGCGGGCGGCCTCATCGACGGCTTGCGCGTGCGCCACGACGGCTGGACGGCGGCGCGGCAGCGCATCTTCCTCCGCGCGCTTTCCGAAACCGGCTGCGTGCGTGATGCCTGCGCGCGGGCGGGCATCTCCAATACCTCCGCCTATCGCATGAAGAAGCGGTCCGCCCCGTTCGCCCGCGCCTGGGACCGCGCGATCGCCAAGGCGATGCCGACGATCGAGCAGGCCGCCTATGAACGCGCCGTGATCGGCTGGGACGAGCCGATCGTGCAGGGCGGCAAGGTGGTGGGCAGCAAACGCCGCTATTCGGATTCGCTGCTGCGGCTGCTGCTCCAGCGGCAAAGCGCGCCGAGCGGCCCGGCAGTCGCCGAGGCGCCGCCGCCCTCGCAAGCCCTGCTCGATGCCGCGGCGACGGTGGCGGCCGCGGCGGCGGGCGGGCTGTTCGCCTCCGCCGCGGCGCTGACCGGCGCAGGCGACGATCCGGCGGCGGCGCTCACCACGCTGGTGACGCGCCACGTGGACGATTGGCTGCGCGACGACGATCCGCCTCCCCCGGCCAAGCCGGCGGCGGTTCAGGCCGCGCTCGACGCCGCCGGGCTGGCCGCGGCGACGGCGGCGGGCGGTCGCTATGCCAGCCACGCCGAGCTCGAGCGCGAATATGACGAGGAGGCGGCGGCGAAGGCCGAGGTGATGCGGTTGCTCGATCTGCTTGCGGCGGATGATGCGGACGTCGATCCTGCCGATGCGCCGGCCGGATAGCCGCGGGCGGATCGCGCGCGCCGCCATCTTGACGCCCCTGCCGATCGCCCCTAATCGCCCCAACTTCGCGCCACCGCGCACGGCCCCTTCGTCTAGCGGTCTAGGACGTCGCCCTCTCACGGCGAAAACACGGGTTCGATTCCCGTAGGGGTCACCAAAATGCCTTCCCAAGGCGTTCCAAAACGTGCCGTAAGCGGCTGTTTTCTGCGATTTTTTGTGGTATAAGCATCCCGGTCGGATCGGTGAAGTACCACTCCATACCAGCAATCTGATGGTATTTTTGATGGCAGTTCGCCGGTCGCTCAGATGGAGATACCATCATGGCGTTATCGGTGGTGGCGATCAAAGCTGCTGAGAATCGTAGCAAGGCGTACAAGCTGAGCGACAGAGACGGGCTCTACCTGCTCGTGACGCCAACTGGCGGCCGGTACTGGCGGATGAACTATCGCCACTTCGGCAAGCAGAAGACGCTGGCGTTCGGCGTGTGGCCGGACACCGGCTTGGCCGAAGCTCGCGCCGAATGCGGCGCGGCACGTAAGGTTCTGGCGCGCGGGGATGACCCAGCGGAGCGAATGAAGCTTGATCGGATCGCCGCCACCGTAGCGGCTTCCAACAGCTTCAAGGCGGTTGCCGATGAATGGCTGCTCAAGGTCGTGAAGGAGGGCCGCTCACCGGTCACGATGAAGAAGCTGCGCTGGCTGCTCACGTTCATCAACGCCTCGATCGGCAAGCGACCTATCGCCTCGATCTCTGCGCAGGAACTGCTGCTGATGCTGCGCAAGATGGAAGGCAAGGGGCGCTACGAGACCGCCAAGCGTCTCCGCAGCACCTGCTCGCAGGTGTTTCGCTACGCCATTGCCACCGCACGTGCGGAGCGCGATGTGGCGGCCGACCTTCGTGGGGCGCTGATCGTGCCCAAGCCGGTCCACCGCGCTGCCATCACGACGCCCAAGGCCGCTGGAGAGCTTCTGCGAGCGATTGAAGCGTTCGAGGGGCACGCAAACACGCTTGCAGCCCTTCGCCTTCTCCCCCACGTGTTCGTGCGGCCGGGCGAATTGCGTTTCGCCGAATGGGCGGACTTCAATCTGGAGAAGGCGATTTGGACGATCCCGCCGCACAAGACCAAGATGCGGCGGGCGCACACGATCCCCCTCTCCCGCCAGGTGCTCAAGATCATCGCGTCGATCGAACATGACGCGGAGTACAGCCCCTATCTCTTCCCCTCGCTGCGCTCGGTTGACCGGCCGATGTCGGAGAACACCATCAACGCCGCCCTGCGTCGGATGGGCTATGCCCAGGACGAGATGACCGGACATGGCTTCCGCGCGATGGCGGCCACGCTGCTGAACGAAATGGGGCTATGGCACGCCGACGCCATTGAGCGCCAGCTCGCCCACTGCGACAACAATGCGGTTCGCCGCGCTTATACCCGAGGCGAGTATTGGGACGAACGGATCCGCATGATGCAGCACTGGTCCGACCATCTCGATTTTCTTCGCGACGGCGCCAAGGTGCTCAAGGGCAAGTTCGGGAAGGCTAAAAACCAATAGCGGCCGGAAGTGGGCCGTCTGCGGTCCGGCAGGTATTAGCAAGCCGATGGCAGATAACAGACCTTCGTTTGCCGCCAAAGGTCCTGATTCGGGGGGGGGCGCAATCGATGAATCGGTCGGATCACCCACATGCAGACATCCCGAGCCCATTGAGCACTCCCGGCAAACGGTGAACTTCGACTAGCCTTCTACCCTGCCACATTTACCCGATGCCGCGTTGACCTCAACTTCGAGAGCTGGAACGACCGCCGACCGGCACCTCAACTCGCCAATAGCGGAAAGGCAGCATCGCGACGATCCCCACCGATTTTACGCCCGAAAACGGCCCGACATGTTGGGTTGCCGAATGGCCCCCTCCAGTGCAGCAATACCGTTAGCTGACATTCTTTCCCGTCTACCCAGCAGTGCCGCTGTTGTTTCCGCGTTGAGCCGCACGGCATAGGGCTGACAGGCGGCTTTGGAGGATTTTATGCTTTGGTTACTGCCTTTTTCTTTCTTGCCGCAGGTAGCAAGCGGCAACGTGACGAGAGCAGAATTTCCGCGTTGCGAAGTTGGCACGACCCTTCAACTTCGTGTAAAGCATCGATCGGCGGGACTGAAGCCGACCCATGATAAGCTGTGGCGCTTAGCTTACATGATGACTTTGACGATAGTGCCAGATGTTCGATGTGATATTCAGGTCGCTGCATTTGATCCGAATAGCGGAGGCGCACGCTTCGTCGGCGGAGCATATGCATGGTTTCGAAATCGGATGCGGCCAGCCGTTTTAGTTGAATCGTCCTTATTTAAAAGTGAATCGGGGGACGCCCAGCCGACGATCGTAATCGATGGAGCAAAGGCCTGCGATGGACACGCAGTCGCGAGCACCACCTTTGGCCCGTGGTCTTCATGTGCCGCCCTTTACAACGAGGCGAGTGGCTCAAGCTTGCGAATAATGTCGCATGCTCCACACTCCACCCTGCAGCCGGTCGTGATGAAGCTGCCACAAGGTGAACATTACGTCGGAATCTCGGCCGGCTCCTGGTCTCATGCCGTCGCCGGTGAAGTCGCGCTTATTCGAGCCGGTTCGCAAGGCAAAGATGCAATCGACTTATACACTCTGGTGGGCAGCTAGGTGAATTTGTTAACCGGCGTTCTTTTGCGCGAGTTTGAAATTCGGAACATGCTCGTCGCCAAGCGCCCGCCGGCAAGCGGGCTATCCGATGTCAAAAAGCGTAATCGCCCCCGAGCTGGGGCCACTTGCATCCTAAGCGTCCCCGCCTGCCCCACATCAGGCTAATGGCCGGGTCGTCGACGCGCGGAATAGTTAGTTTTTGGCTGCTGCCTCAATCTAGACGGTCGGCCACTTTGGGGCGCGCTATTTCGGCCCCCTGTGCGCCACGATTGCCGTCATCGAAGTAGCGATATAGAGTGAAGTGCCGACGGTACCGGTTGGGCGGCTAACAAACGGGCGCGCTTTGGGACATGCCATAACTGTTCGCCGAGACCGGCTAGGATGTCTGCTGGCGTTAAGCGCGGCGCTGATTTCAATCCCTGCAAACGCGGACATTACCGCCACCTATCGCCGTCCAGGTTCGAAGGGGGCCCTCACAATCGAAGTCGCCGACAACGGCGACATGCGCGCTGGCGAAGAAGATCGCGGCTACAAGTTATGGGTCAGCGGCGAAGGCTATGACGTTACCCCAGGTCCTGGCGGTCCGCTCGTCATGCGAGAGAGCGACATTGCGGCGGCACGGAAAGGCGTCCGGTCGGCATCGACAATAGCTGATCCCTGGGTTCCGATTGGCGGTGCGACCGTCTCCGGCCGCAGCGGCGAGAAATACATGATCCGCGGTGCGGAGAAGAGACCGGGCGCTATGGCGGTCGTCATCAGCAGCGATCCCACGCTCTCTCCGTTGCGCGACGCCTTCCTTCGATATCACGAGATGCAGTCGGCGACGTTTCCCGGCAATCAAGGGCTGGAGCGCTCCAGTATGCGCAAGGCCCTGAGCACTGGCGCGCCGATCGACTACCTCGATTGGGAGTTGGTTTCGCTCAGCCGTGCTCCCATCCCCGCCGTGCGGCTCCGACTGCCCGTCGCCCCATTGTCGGCGGACGAAACCCGTAACTATGCTGATCCAATCCCTGAGACTGAGATCACGCCGGACGACCTCAAGCGCCGACGCGAACGATCGATTAGGCGGGGTGTTTTTGCTGACGGACGGCTGTGGTTGCTGAACGACAGCGGCGCCGTTTCATCGCTCGCTCCTGGAGATCGTGCGCGGCGCCATGAGAATGTTCCCGGAATGGTCGCGGATCTTTGCGTGTCGGGTGGTCGGGTGATCGTTCTTGCACGCGATTCCAAGGGTGATCGACTGTGGCGCCGCGCCGGCGCTGAATGGCAACCGCTTTCGCCAGTGGCTGTCCGACTAGGCGAGCGAGTCGAGGCAATCAGTTGTTCTTCGAAGCGCATCATCGTGCTTACCAACGTGCAAGCGATCGTGATCAGCGGCGGCCAACAGCAGGCTGTCCAGCTCTCCGAGCCGATCCACGCGCCTAGCGTGATTACAACCCCGTTGGATCTGGGATCCGCACTCTATGTAGGCCTCGATGGTGGTGAGTGGGGCGGCGGCCTGGCAAAAATCGACTTGGCGGATGGAAGGGTGAGCAAGCCGTCCCTCATCAAAGGTGATATGTGCGCTGGGCCGCTCAATCCAAGCTGCGACCCGGTAAACGGCGTCGCACGCGAGCCCGGTAAACCCGACTGCCTCGTCGTGGCGATCGGTCTCATCCACTTTTTCTCGCATGGCCGTCTAACGGAGGTTTGTGGTCGGGAGATCCGCCGGCTCTACTACAAACCCTATACCGTCCAGACATCATGGCCCACGGATCCTGCGATCGAACCGTCGATGACGGTTCCGTTCTTTGGGCTTGCCCGATCCAGCAATACGCTCTGGGCGGTCGGGAGCGACGGCATTTATGAGATCGGCGATCACGGTCTCCTGAACTTCCGGAAACTGCCTCCCTTTGCAGAGGTGGACGGCGTCGCTGTGAGTTTCGCTGTACCAGGGCTCGTGCTTGTACGCTCTTCAATCAACGGTCACG
The DNA here is from genome assembly GCA_006438735.1 of Sphingomonas koreensis. Lineage (GTDB taxonomy): Bacteria > Pseudomonadota > Alphaproteobacteria > Sphingomonadales > Sphingomonadaceae > Sphingomonas > Sphingomonas koreensis_A. The sequence continues at coordinate 355,286 of RCZF01000004.1, forward strand.
TGTCACTTAGCGGGTCGGTGCCGCTCCTTATTTCGCGCTGACGCGACCGGCAGGAAAGATTGTCTGGCAGCCGGGCGTTGTGGCTGAAGATGCCTGCGACTTCCCAGCAAACGCCAAGGTCGGCTTTCGGGATGACTTTTGGCGCTGCCGAGCGGCGTGAATTGGGGCGCATTTCAGACAACCAACTGGCGACTCGATCCCGGATACTCGAAAGTCTTTCTTGTGGCGTCGAATGCCGCGGACTAGCTTTGAACCTAGTGACGGGAACAACGGCCCTCAATGCATGGACAGCAAGATCGTAAATAAGGAAATCAGAGGGCGCATATGGCCGCTACTTAAGGGCGTTGGATTTAGCCGGTTTACCTCACGAACTGCTTGGCGTTTTTGCGACGGCAAGATCGATGTTTTGAACTTCCAATCCTTCAATGCCTACAACGCTCACGTCATGGGTATCACTACGTTCTCGTTTTGCGTGAACCTCGGCAGTTTCCTGAATTATGTGCCGTCACGGTGGCCGCTGAAAATTAAAGACGGCCACTCAATGCCTGACGAAGCTGAATGCCATTTCAGAGGGCGGCTAAAGCCAAACGTGACACCCCGGCCTACGGAATTGGCCGACATCTGGAATGTAGATGAACAAGGAAGGAACTTGCTGCGGTGTATAGAGGACGTCGCTGAGAAGTTACCGGATATGGAAGCGTGGTTTAATCGCCTGGCTGATATATCCGAGGTGCTGTCGATCCTGCTCAATCGAGATGAGGACATGAACGGTCTTTGGGGATTTGGACGCAATCCCTCACCCGTCCGCTCTTATCTGACTGGTTACGTCGCTCTGGCGGCGGGAGAAAATGGCCTTGCACGAGATAATTTGAAAGATGCCGTTCAGTCTGAATGCTTCACGGCGAATTTTGAAGATCTCGCTTCCGCGATCCGTCGATCCACCTAGCTGGCACAGGTTGGACAACCGCTTACATCACCACAATCGCTAATCTCCACTTGCCACCCAATAGCAGAAGTTGGCCGGGAGCCCGAAATAACGGCAGGTTTAGGACCACCGCCATCCTCGCTCAACGACCGAAAAAAATGGGGCGCATAGCTGCCAACAATGCGCCCCGCGCTGCAGCATCTCACATCCCGATGTCGAGCCCGCGGCTCCGCCATTTGCCGACCATGTCGGCGAGGCTCTGCCCCATTCCGCGCGAGGGAATGGGTGGCAGTCCAAGCTCACTCTTGCGGATGCGTAGCAGGGATTCGATCTGGGGATCACGCTCGAGGCTCTTGGCCATGCCGAGCATCGTGCCCGCCACCCTGTCCGCCTTGGTTTCTTCGTGATCACGCAACAAGGCGCGACGTTGCCGCTCAAGCGCCTGCCAGCGCTGGACAAACGTGTCGGCACGCAATTGCGGATCGACCCTGATCTCGCCCTCCAGTTGCATCTCCTTGATCACCGCGCCGGTCCGGCCCTCGGCAGCGTCGCGGATATGACCGATGCTATTGGCCATCGCGGCCTCAAGGTCGCGCGCGGCGTCCGGCCTGATCGCGTCGAGCGACGCGCGACTGGCCGCCAGGTCGGCGCGCTGTTCGGGCGTATAGGGATCGCCAACGCTGTTGGAAAACCGCATCGCCTGCACGATGGTGGCGTGACGGGACACCGCAGCCGCTAGCAGCGGTGACTGCGCCACTGCGGGGTTCGGCGCGGCATCCGGCGGTGGCACGTTGAGCTTCAGTCCCGCGAACGGATCGCGCTCCGGTGCCGGCGTTGTTCTTGCCGCTGCGGGCGCGACGATCTCCCGGCGATCGACAAAGTCCCGCTCAGTCGAATAATCGGACGCCATGTCCTTCGCACGCTCGCGCGACAGCGTGCGGACTAGCTTGCCCTGGTCGGCGAAGTCGTCGCGGCCATAATGAACATCGACACCGTCGCGGTGGCGCGACAGCGCGACATAGGTGGCATGGGCATCGAGTCCCGGCGTCGCCAGGACATGGACCCGGTCCACCGTCACGCCTTGCGCCTTGTGGATCGTCGCCGCGTAGCCATGGTCGATATGGTCATAGTCCTTCAGGTCGAACGCGACCTGACGCCCGTCGTCGAGCATAACCGCAACGCGGGCTCTTGTGACGCTATCGATCTTTCCCAAGCTGCCGTTCTTCACACCGAGTCCGCGCTCGTTCTTCAGGAACATGACACGGTCGTCGACCGCTAACGGACGCGCTCCTCGCTCTGTCTGGACCGTGACATCGGCGCCAAGCTCGCCCACAGAATGCAGGCGCTTTCGCGCCGCCAGATTGAGCGCCTGCACCTCATCATTGGTATGGGTAAGAATGATCCGGCTGGCATAAGGCGATGCCCGTCGGTCGCGCTCCCAGCGATCGATCAGGTTGCGCCGTGCGTCTTCGCGCGTCGCTGCCACATGCACCGCGTCATGGTTGCGGTAAGCAGCAATCGCCTCCGCCGTGCGCCCCGTTGCAAGCTCGCGGGTTGCCCGGCGCTGCCACTCCTCGCGCTGGCGACGGATGTCGGTGATCTCAACCGCGCCGTGCCGTTCGGCAATCGACCGGAACGCCGCCCCCGCCTCAATTGCCTGGAGCTGTTCGGGATCGCCGACCAGGACCACTTTGGCACCGCGCTTCTCAGCCTCGGCGATCACGCGTTCCATCTGCCGGGTGCCGATCATCCCGGCCTCGTCGATGACCAGCACGTCGCGAGACGTGAGCAACTCCCTGCCCTGTCCCCACTGACGTTCGAGGCTCGCGATTGTGCGGGACGCGATGCCCGAACCGCTTTCCAAATTCTCGGCCGCGATGCCTGACAGCGCGCAGCCGCGAACCTGATATCCGGCGCTCTCCCAGGCTCCGCGCGCAACGCCGAGCATCGCCGACTTGCCGGTGCCAGCATAGCCGACCACGACGCCAACCCCGTTCGCCTTGGTCACGTGGTCGAACGCGCTATGCTGCTCGGGCGACAGGACCATCCCACGCATCTCGGCGCGGACCAGCGCGAGCTTACGGTGCTGCTCGACCATGCCGTGGCGGCGCGACGTTTCCAGCTTGGATGTCACGCGCTCAAGCCGCTGCTCGGTCTCGATCATCTCGCGCGAAGTAAACCGATCGTTGCCGCGTCCGTCCTTGCCGAGCTTCACCAGCTCGGGCGCGCCGCGCACCGCTGCCATCACCTGATCGTATTGCTCTTTGCCCTCGCTGTGCCGGTGCACGAACATGGCAAGGTCACGTGTCGTGAACGTTGCTTGCGTGCGCGTGATCGCGTCCAACGCAACGCGTGGATCGGCGACAACCTTCGCGCCGTTGCTGCGCGCGATGTCGTAATGCTCGTCGAGCCGCTCGCTCGTTAGTCCCCGCGCCGCCATCCGCGATGCGGCAGCCCCGATCTTGTGCTGCGGTTCGAGATCAATGCCCTGCGCTGCAAAGCTGCGGTGATCGACGCGCGCGTCGATGTCGAGTTCGGAGAGCCGGCGATTGACGTGCTCACCCCAGCTCTCGCGCCAGTGCTCCAACAGGTCGGTGCGGTTCCAGTCGCGGACCTTGGGGCCGAACCCATCTCCATCGGCACTGCGCGTCGTGAGCATCACATGCGCGTGCGGCTTGGGCATACCATCGGCGCCGACATCCCAGTGCACATTGAGGTCGGCGACCATCCCATGGTCAACGAACTCCGCGCGGACGTACTCGCGGGCGAGCCGGATACCTTCAGCCTGGTTCAGCTCGCGCGGAATCGCGAACTCGATTTCACGCGCCAGCTGCGCGTCGATCCGTTTCTCGCCCGCTTCGACTTCATTCCACAGCCGCTCGCGGTCACGAAGATGCTCGGGCGCGCCGTCCGGCAGCACAACTTCGGAATGAACGACGCCGGCCTTGTTCGAGAAATCGTGATGCCGGTCGATCCGCTCATCACGCAGCCGCGACGCCGAACGATAGGCAGCGGAGGCAACCGCGCTCGATCCGTTAGCGCGGGAAATGACTTTGGCCGAGAAATGGTAGATCGCCATGACGGCAATCCACTTACACCTGAAAGAGCACGTCGGCACGACGTTTAAGCGCGCCCTCAAAAGATTTCATCAATCTCGGGACTGGTTAGTCTCAAGAGATTTCAGCACATTGTCGCTGATCGATCCACCCGATAACTGGTCCGTCCTCGCCGCACAACTGAGGACAGAACCATGCGTAAAGTCCGTGACTATGATGCCGAACTGAAGGCGCTCGATGACAAGGCCAAACGGCTCAAAGAGCGCAAGCTGCAACAGCTTGGCGAACTGGTGATCGCTTGCCGAGCAGATACCATATCGATCGAGCACCTTGCCGGCGCGTTGCTGGCCGCCGTCGATGTGAACGACGCCGCAGCAAAGGAGGCGTGCCGCGTTCGCGGCGCTGCCTTCTTTCGCGGGAGCACACGCAACAAAGCTGGCGGTCGCGCTGGGCCAAAGCCGGGTCACGCGTCTTCGACTGGCAGCGGCGCGCAATCGGCTTCTACTGGCGCAAGCACGTCATGATCGGCGAGACTGGCAATTGAAGCGCCGCGAGCGAACGCGGCGGCTTATCGAACTCGGTGGGCTGATTGCCAAGGCCGGGCTGATCGACCTCACCGAAGACGATCGCGCGGTGATTCTTGGCCTGCTCGATGAAGCGGCCGCACGGTTGCGCGCCGATGATTGCGAGCAACAAATATTGCTGTGGCGGCGACGCGGTAAGCGTGCATTTGCTGGCGACGATGCGGACATCGCAAATCTCATTGGATGACTTAAGCAGCCGGTCGGCAGCCGCCCAGTTGCGGACATTACGCGAACCGCTAAACCGGAGGCATGTTGGACGCGACGCTGACCTTCATCGTGACGGCAGCAGCGGCGGGGCTTGCTGCCTGGCTCCTAACTGCCTAAAAAACGGCGTCATCGGAGGAGGCCTGAACGCGAGAGATGCGCATCGTGACGCGCAGCCTATTCGCTATTGGACCGGGGTAACTGCGCTGGCTTTGGTAACAGGCTCTTTAATAGCCGGGTCTGTGTATTTCGCATTGATTTTGGTCATCTGACTCTCGCGCTACATCCGCTTTCCACCGACTTTCCGCTGTTCGCAGTGGCGGCCCGCCACCCGGATCACCGCAAAGCCGCCGTTCGCTATGGGCTAGGAAAGCGGCCGGGCGGCAGCCGCCCCAACAGCGGTCGTAGCTTGATCTACGGTTCCGCAAGGTGACGGAGTGGTCCATAAAGCTCGGGCCCTTCGTAGGCCGTGAATGCATTTGCCGAGGCGTTTGGATTATTCACAAATGCCTGAAGACGCGGCACCATATTTGGATCGATGCCGCTACGCCAAACACTCATGGTGATTGCTGAAGCGCATCCACAGAATGCGCTATCGGCGGCGCGCCCATCATTTTTTGCAGCACAGTCCTGACGGAGCACTTTGTCGATTTCGCGGAGACGCGGGACCTTGCTGTATATTTCCTCCGCGTCTCTCTGCGCCGTTATCGCTCTACGCTCGGCCTCTTTCCGATCAATTGTCTGCGACATTGCTGCGGACCCGATTGCTGCCGCGGACAGTAGGGTCACCAAAGCTGCGAAGCGCGACTGCATAGGTCTCTCCGATTTAACGCCGATATGCAGTCAATTACTGCTTTGCACTATCCTGTGCCGTTCGCGGCGACAATATCGATTGGATTGCCGCAAACCCCCCGCAGCCGACAAAATGGGTTGTGTCGCCCCGAAACTGCCGTTCCGCTGTTGGCGAGGATAACGGCCGGTCGGCATTCGCCCCAGTTGTTGCAATTAAGCTCCCTACCGATCATGCGTGACTGACGACTTTGAGGGGACTGATGCGGTGCGAGGCTTTTACAGAAAGTGCCTACTTGCACTAATTTCGACGGCTATCGCCATCTTGGGATTATCATCGCCTTCATCGGCCGCTAAGCCCCTACAGATTTCATGGAGGTATGACCCTTCCTTGCTTCCCGATAGCGTCACGCTGGAATTGCACAATGACAATAATATAGCGTTGTGCCTTCCAAGCTTTTGGAAAGATTACCATGCGCTTGATGCGCAGCAGGGCGGCAAGACTCTTTTTCCTGCCTATTTTGAAAATAAGGCAGTGAAGCTCTGGAAAGATGTAGATCTCATCGATGGACTTACGGTCATACCGCCGCACCAGTCGGTCGAGTCGTTTTACGACCTTAATAGCTGGCCAGCGATGAAGCGATTGCCAGTCTCGTTTGGGCTGACATTGGACGTGTATGGGTGCGGCGATTTTTTTTCGAGCCCGCATCCGAAACCGACTTCACAGCGATCAAGGTTTAAATTTGAACCTCAAAGGTCGAAAGAGCCTGACAAACGTTACGACCGTTGACGGCAGGCGACGATACTCGGTGACTTATGCACGTCCTACATGCACAATTCTCGCCGAAAGTCGCCGAAATCCACCCATTCCCGGCCATTCGCAGAGGTAAAGGCGATGCGGATCTCCGCGAAGCCGCCGTTCCGCTGTTGGCAAGGAATGCCGCTGGTCGGCAACCGCCCCATTATACGACGTCCATCGTTGCGCCTGCACCCTTCGTGACCGGCCGTAATTGGCTGATGTTCAATCAGCGGAAAAGAGATCGCAAAGGGCAAGCTCTAAGGGGCCATATTCGCCTTCAACGAGGCCAGAGCAGGGAACCAGCGGGGAGATCATCTCGATAAGGAAGTCAAGAATTGCGCCAAAGCTGTCGAACTCGACAGATGCTCCGACTATGTTGACTATGGCGCAACGCCCTGACTCATTCGCCTGTAGCTCATGCTGAGTGCTCCATCCGCTGGCGACGCCTATCTTCATCCAACCTTCATTCCATCGAGCACGCCGTATCAACGAAAATGTTTCGTTTTCAAAAAGCAGTGAGACAGCAATCTGATCTTCGAGCCGCAAGCTCCTAGAAAGACCCTCGTTTGCACCGAAGAAACTCAAATGTTTGTCGAAAAGGCTTGGCCCATTTGTTCTCTTCAGCATGTCGCGAAATTCAAGCGGAATCGTGCGGCCGAGCGCAGCTTCGATTCTCAAAAGGACGTCGTCGTTCGCGGGCGGCGGAAGGTAGTGACAGAAAGCCAGCGGCCCTTTCTCTGGCAGTTGGCGAATGAACCGCGCGCCGTTCGGAAAATGGCGAGAGGTTTGGTCGTCGCAGCGGGCAAGGATAGGCGGCAAATCATCGAAGGTCATCGCGCCAGCATCCCAGCGACCTTCCTAGCGGTCAATGAGGCATTAAGATGATTCCGGCTTCGAGCTGGCTGGCGCCGAAAGCGGCCGGACGGCTCACCACCAGGTCGTGCCGTTCGCGGTGTCAGAAGGCACCCGGCATGCCGCGAATCTGCCGTTCCGCTGTTGGCGAGGATAGCGGCCGGTCGGCAGTCCCCCCAAAGTCGGCCGTTCGCGTCGCATCGAAACGCGCCGGAAGCAGCCAATTAGAGCGACATGGTTTTGCACTTCATAGATGTCACGCTGTGCCCTGCGCCATGCGAGGGCGTGTGCACGACGGACCAACCGTCGCTGTTGAAAGAAAAAGAGGCAAGGCAGGATAATTTGTCAGGGGCATTCTCACCCAACACCATCACCGAACCGCCGTCGCGATGGAGACTGAACGAGCACCGCTGCCCTGAGCGAGTTTTCGTGCAGGCCAAATCTTCAATGTGGAGATTTGGCGCCGTGTCACTTCCCGCCTGATACCAAAGTGAGGCAATCCAATTGCCGTTCCCGATCGTGGCGTTCAACTGAAGGTCCGCCCATATCGCCGACTGAAGTTGCCCCTTTTGCGGCTCTGGCGGAGCCGTGAAGGTTGCCGATGCGGCAACGAGAAGGAGAGCAAGCATGGCCGAACGTAGCATGCAGTCTGTCGGCTATCTACATCTGGCCTGCCGAAAGCAGACCGTCGCAAATCCACCCATCCCATGCCGTTCGCTGCCGAAATCGCTGCGGTCCACCGCGAAGCCGTCGTTCCGCTATGGGCGCGGAGAGCGGCCGGTCGGCAGGCGCCCCAAAGCGCGTCGTTCGACAGACCGCGGACACTTCCCGATTGCAGACATTGAGCGGCGTGGCGAGGTCGCATAGTCTGGGGCATGACCCAACTACCGAACGACCGCCTTCAGCGCCTAGCCGATGCTTGGCACAATGGCCTTTCGCCGGGCGACGGAATGGGGTTGCTTTGGCATCTGGCTATGCGACGCTATCCATCTGCCATGACAGAGCTTGCTCGTCGCATAGGCGAGGATGGCTTGTCGGCCGCCGATCCATTTTCTGCGGCGGGCTTGGGGTATCGCGCTTGGCGGCAGGGCGATCCGTTGGCGGCGTACAACCTCGCGATGTCCTGCTTCAATCGCCATGACCTACGCGGTTACCGGCACTGGCTACGTCTCGCAGCAAAAGCTGGAGACGAAGATGCTGGCCTGCAACTTCGCCGGTTCGAGACCCGGCTTCCGCACGGAGCTGCTCACGACAAAAAGCGCGGGCGTCCACGGCGAGCCTATGATTGAGCAACCGAATGTCTGCTACGCCCAGACGACATCCAAAACCTGCCCGAGCGCTTACCACCCAGGTCCTGACGTACGCGGTGGCAGAAGGGACCCGGAACGCCGCGAACCCGCGGTCCTGCTGTTGGCGAGGATAACGGCTGGTCGGCAGCCGCCCCATTTTCGGTCGCTCCGCAGCGCGCAGACCGCGCCCGGTTGCAGACGCGGCGGGAAAGCGGCAGGCTCCCCACGTGACCAGCAAAGCCCCTTACGAAAGCAGCGTCGGCGCTCGCATCCGCGTTTCCGGGGGCCATATTGAAGAGGCGTCGCGCCTGTTCGCAGAAAGCGGGTATCGGCCCATTCACGTAGATCATCGACCCGATGGGAGCGGATCATTCTGGTTCGGCAAGATGCCTGATAGCGATTTGGATCGACTTGTTCGAGTTATCCCTCCCGAGTTCTACGCACTTCACGCCACGGTGCGGGACGGCAGCTGACGCCCCACTTCCCGACGTTCGCCGATGACGTTATTGAGTAGGGGTGACCCGGTTTATCAAACTATACCTTATAGCTTCTGCGGTTTTCTGTGTGCTGCTTATTGTGCAGCTAAGCCATGGCGAAAACCGGGCTTTCTGGCCATTGCTGATGATTTTCGCGATGGTCCTCGCTGTTTTGCTACCGCTCCGAAGGGGGCGCAACCAATAGGAAAAGCATTTGGGCTGAACGTCCGCTCTCCACCATCAACAGCCGTTAGCATCAACCATGTAAACGATAGGCTTGCCTCGCGAGGTTGGCTCCCATCCTGCGGCCAAGGCGGCGCGAACACCATTGATAACAACAGCGTCGTTGACTTTCGGGCGCTGACGTTGGGGGGAGCCGTTAGTCGTGCATTGCGGCTCGCGCTGTAGCTCCCACTCATAGTTTTGGCCGTCGACCTCGATGTCTCCGGCAAGATCGCGTTTATGAAGCATGACGCTGCTATACCGAGCGAACGACCGCTTTGCACATCATCTGCACCCAAAGCCGTCTGTCCGCAGTCCACCCATCCCATGCCGTTCGCTGCCGAAATCGCTGCGGTCCACCGCGAAGCCGTCGTTCCGCTATGGGCGCGGAGAGCGGCCGGTCGGCAGGCGCCCCAGTTGTTGCCATTGGGACGCTTCGCCGATTCGCCTGAAAGCCGCCGTTGCGATCGAAGCTTTTCGTCTCCATGGTTTGCGTGGAGGTCGCGAACATGGACCAATGGTTGAACGCCGATGGCAAGCCTTACGACCCCAGCAGGACACTAGCTTCGTGGCAGGCCGGGGATGCATCGGCAGAGCGCGAACTCTCGGAACAGCTTTACCACCAAGGCACCGTCAAGTCCGCGTCCTACGCCGCGGTCGAGGTTATCGTCAGCATGTTCGTAGGAGCGCGGTCGCTGGATTGGAAGGCATACGCCCTTTTGGCCTCAATCGAGGAGGGTCGGCTAAATGCAGCGAACCCGGCAATCCCGATCGAACTAGAGGGGCCGTATCACGGCGCATGGAAAAGGGTTCTACCTCATGCTCTCGCCGACCTGGCGGATGCCGCTGACGATCCCACCGTGCGGAGTATTCTTGCTGTCATTGCTTATGCGAAGGGGCAGCACAGCATAGCAGCCATCATCCTTTGCACCGAAGATGAGAGATTGGAGATGCTGGGAACAGCCTGACGGCATTCGCCCCATTTGTTGCCGTCCTACGGCACCAGCAGCGTCACTGAAAGCCAACTACAAGCTTTTTTGGTTTGGTGGGCGTAAGTCGCCGCTGAAAAACGCGTTGGCGTATCAGTAGCCGTCTGTCTGCATTCGAACGAACTGACGAAGAGCAGATTGTCCACACTAGTCAACACTAATCGTTAGGGCAACCGCAATCGCCGAAATCAGAGCAACGAACACGGTTAATAACTCAGGCCAATCGTCACTGGGAGACAGTAACTGTTTTTGCCGCGCCTAATCAGAAAAGATTTCCTCAAGATTATCATTTCTATCATATACGAACACAATATTCCTATCGCTGACTCCATCAATGGAAAATGTTATTAGGGTGTTTCTACCAACTATCTCAGTCAGATTATATTCTAATTCGCTATCAGGATTTCCATATTTTTTTCTATCGTAGCAATGGACCGATATATTGATGAGGTGGGACAATCTAGTTGCTGAAATGAGCGCCTCTCTGCGGTGGCCTAAACTTTCTGGAAGCGGTTCATAGTATCTATTCCGGCTAGAACATTTATAATTATCATGTATATCATTACATGATGACAGCACGCCAAGGCAGAGAATGAAGATGATGATGGAGGCCAATTTCACCATATCACCTCACGTAAAAGTTAAGCCGCCGCGTGCCAACCAATTGATGATCAAGCTTGCAGTAGGGGTATCCCCTTCATTTAGCTAGCCTCGATATCACGGCGAATCGGTAACCAGATAGTCAGGCGAGAGCCATTTTCGGGGTCGGCTACTCGGCATTTGATTCTGTGTAGTTAGGCCTTTGAAGCCCATAGCAGCTTTAGCCCGAGCGCCGCCAAAGTTTCATTACGCTTCCACCAGCCTCAGCCATTTGCGGCCAGGATAGCAGGCGCCCAGAAGCGGGCGGTAGGCAATCGCCCAATGCTCGTCATTAGGATATGAAAAGCAGTTGTCGTGAAGCCGCCATTGCTTCAGTTTCGGTGAATGAGCGTCGATAACTACAAAGGCTCGAGAGTGGGCGCTATCGCCTCTGGCTTCTTCGTCGCAGCCAGTTCCTTTTCGGTGTTCTACCTTGTCGCTGTGTTCGTCGTAGTGGCGCCGGAGGGGGCGACCGACGATACTAATCGCACGGGCATAGTTTTCGACCGATGCTTGGTGGCGAGTGGGGTCATTGCTCTATGGCTTGGTTGGCGAACGAAACGGTTTTTTGATCGGCGAGCTGGTGGCCGTTAGGTCTGGTTACTTGTGCTTCTGCCCGGAAGATGACTGTCGCAAAACCACACCCAATCTCGGCCGTTGCCCGTGAGTGAACGCGCGATAAGACCTTAGCATGTCAGCTGACCACCAGGAACGCTGGGCCGAAGCCCTTGCCGTGGAGCGCCAACACGGCGAGGATGCGCCGCGGTTCATCGCCGAGCGGATCGGCGCGCTGGCGCTGGCGCGAGATCGCGAGCAGGCTCGACGAGATACGGCGCTCTATGTCGAAGCCGGCATCCTAGCGACGATCATGGTGGCTGCCGCGGTCGTAGGCATCTTGGAGATCGTGTAGTGGATGAGCGCATCTACATGGTGAGCGCCGAGGACGAAGCAGGTGACTGTGGCGCGACAATCTGGGTGAGAAGCGCGTCAATCAGGATGAGAACTGATTGTCGCGGCGCGACAGGGATGACGGGTCTGATTGTCGCTGGCAAGATTTCAGTGTCGGTCTGATTGTCGCTTGGAGAGCGGCGCTTCCGCGTCGCAAGCGAGCCATCTGCCGATGAAGAATGGGCCTTCGCACCCGGCATGACGGTGATCGTGGATGACGATAGACGGATCATCGTAGAAGCGACGGGCTGACGGTAGCAACAGTCGCCCCAATTGAGGTCATTCCTGTGTGGCCAGCGGGACAGTAGCGGTTCAACAACTTACAGCAACGCCGCAGGCCTGGCCGACAGTCAAATAGAACGCTGAATCGGAAGTATAAACCTATCGATCCCTCATCGTTCGTGACTTTGCGGCCTTAAGCTATAGCTTCAACATCTACTCACCATCTACTCTGAAGATATCACCATCTGCATCGACGATATAGAGCGTGCCAGCGGGGCCGGGTGTTACCGCGACTGCATGATCGATGGCTCCGCGATCCGGCACAAAGTCTTCGTCCCGCCGCTCGAATTTAGACGATGGCAGAGTCATTCCTTGTTGGATGGAGGACGCATCAACGGCAAAAATCGCACCGTCGCCGTCGGCGAAAACATACTGGTCCCGCAATGAGGCTACGGCGCTTGGTCCTGTCGCGCCTCCCACGATCGCTTGACCCGTGAGCGCGCTTGTACCGTGTGGATATTGAGCAATTGGGTCCACAACGCCTGCCGGCACCCCATCACGAACGACTTGTGTTCCTTCCTTGAAGGGCCACCCGAAATTTTTCAGGCTGTCAGCCGTGGGGAGGAAATCGATCTCCTCTGCGATATTTTCGCCGTGATCGGCGATCAGTAAACCGCGATTGAATACGCTTCCGCCGTTAGGTTCGTGTAAACCTTTGGCAATCTCCTTTAGTATGAAGAATTGCGCCGATGCCCCGGCATAGGGATCGGGATTTGGCGTGAAACTGATGACCTTGCCCAGGTCCGAGGAATCGTCCTGAGCGCTGCCGGTTGGATCTCCTGTTCCGCCGGCGTCGCCTGTGGCCGCTAGCAGCACTCCGTTTGCGTCGTATCCAAGCCAGCCACCACCAGCATAGTGGGACGCACTTACCGCCAGCAGCGGCCCGTAGTTGTCGGGAACCGTGGGGCCGGCTGGATTACGGAGATAGCGGTTGATAACCAACCCGGCTGGTGTTGCGTACATCACGAAGAACGTGCCGTCCGATGCGAATGTGGTCCCGGCAGCAATCGCCGTTACGCCAACGGTGCCGACATTCGCGATTTGCACGAGCAGCGTCTTGCTGCCGCTCTGCGGATTGAGGAGGTAGATCGCGCCAGCTTTATCAGCGACGAGCATCATGGTATCGTTAATTGGGGCGATCGCCACCGGATCGGTAAATCCAGTCGCGATGCGATGAACAGCGACGCCCTCTTTCGAGTTGGTAACGGTGACTGTGAGCGCAAGAGCGGTCGCAATCTTCCCGTCGGTGACGCTGATCTGCACCTCGTAAACATTGTCACCATTAGCATCGCCGGGAAGATCGAAATTCGGCGGCGTGTCGAAACTGAGTTGGCCGGATGCGTTGATGGTGAAACTCGTTGCGTCAGCACCGCCGGTGATGGAGAAGGTCAGCGCATCGCCATCCGGATCGCTCGCGGTCGCTTGATAAACCGGCTTTGTGATGTTCTCCACGACGCTTGCGCTTGTTGCCGACGTAAAGACAGGCGCTCGATTGGCAACGGGGGTGGGCGTCGGGGTCGGAGCTGGCGGGGAGCTGCCGCCACATGCGGACAGTAACAAGGGCGCGATCGCAACGACTGCGAACCCATGCCGCCTGCGCGCAACCACGCTACCTTTCGAATTGAACTCCATGCGTTTCCCCCTGACGTCGCTACGAGCGCGATATCTGAATAGAAAAAAGCGGGCAAGTATCGACGCTGTCTGCGATTGACCCGCTCCCCGTCTCCGTTCCGTTTTGAGTAGACAAATTCCAGTTGCGATCGAAGGGCCCAGCAAGCGGTTCGACTCTTTTCCACCAGGTCGGGCCATTCGCGGCGAGGAGCGTTGCTTGGATCGCCCGAAGCCGTCGTTCCGCTGGTGGCAAGGGAAGCGGCCGATCGGCAGCCGCCCCAATTGTAGCCATTTCATGTGCGTGGGACGAGTCGCATTTGCGGTCAACTATGCCTGTGAGCGATGATCATGAGCGAGAGCCATCCCGGCAGGAAGAAGACTAAAAACGGAAGCAAGAAGGCGTCTTTATAGCCGAACGCATCAAGCGCCGACTGTGCCAAGAAGAACCCTGTGAGTATAATAGCGATGATTCCCGCCGTTACTGAAAACCCCTTCCAATTTATCGGAATGTAGCTCCAGAGAATTCTCTTAAACCAGATTTCGCGCTCCATTAAAGCGTGGTGCGTAGAAAGTGCGGCGATGTCAACGCTACGGTGGGGAAGGCGAGTATGCTAGTATTCGAACGGCCGCTTTCCACCATCAACAGCCGTTAGCATCAACCATGTAAACGATAGGCTTGCCTCGCGAGGTTGGCTCCCATCCTGCGGCCAAGGCGGCGCGAACACCATTGATAACAACAGCGTCGTTGACTTTCGGGCGCTGACGTTGGGGGGAGCCGTTAGTCGTGCGCGTAAGCATCGGGAACTCCAGGATCGCTTCCCGTTGAGCACCCGCCAACCTGATTGCGACGGTCATTCCACGCCAACCATCTGCCGTGCACCATTGCGGCTCGCGCTGTAGCTCCCACTCATAGTTTTGGCCGTCGACCTCGATGTCTCCGGCAAGATCGCGTTTATGAAGCATGACGCTGCTATACCGAGCGAACGACCGCTTTGCACATCATCTGCACCCAAAGCCGTCTGTCCGCAGTCCACCCAAAAGTCGACATCGCGCGCGACGACGCGCCGCCGAAGCGGCGCATCGTCCGACGGTCAGTCGGCCGGGTTCCAGATGATGGCGAAGTGGCCATCATCCTTGCCGGCGGCGCGACCGAGATTGGCGTAGAGGCGGCGTGGCCCGAACTCAGGTGCGGCCAGGCTCAGCGACACATAGTCCTTGCCCGAGCTTTCCGAGCGCCGGTTCCAGCCGGCGCCGATCTCGACGTCGCCGGAGAATACGCGGTAGTCGGGCTGGACGTCGTTTGCTTTCCTCGCATTGGCGATGATGCTGATCTCGGCGCGAATGCTCAGCGTCTTGAGCTGGCCCTTGAAGGTGCCCTTCTCGTCTCTGGTGACATATCCGATGGCAGGCATTGCAGGTCTCCTTGTTTGTTCGGGCGGGATCATCCCCGCGCCGATGCGCCGACCAGATGGACGGGATCAGGGCCGCACGAACCGAAGGCAGAAGCGAAGCGAAGGACCGGAGCGGACGCGTTATTTTGGACCGCGAGGAGCCGCCGCAGGCGGCGGGGAAAATAGCGTGGCAGTGATGGTTTCGGTGCGGCCCGACCGCCCATAGGTCAGAGGTGCTCGGACGGGGATTGGTTCTGCTCGATCGGTCGAGACATTGCTCCTGTCCTCGATAGACATCGCCGACGGGAATTACTCCGGAATGGTGGTATCGTCACTGACCCTCAGCTATTGCCCGAGATGACCCGGACAATGGAGAGTGATGTGAGCGACGATCAGACACCGAATGCTGTCGAACTGGCGACCGATCTGACGATCGCGTGGCTCGGCAACCAAAACAACCGGGTGGTGGCAGAAGATGTGCCGGCATTCCTGCGCACGATCCACGCTACCATCACTGAGCTCGCGACGGGCGGTTCCGATGATGCGGCGACCACTAGTGCCGACGATAACACCGCTACTCACACGCCGGCGGTGTCGGTTAGAAAGTCGCTCGGCTCAAAGGATCACATCCTCTCGATGATCGACGGCAAGCCTTACAAGACACTGCGCCGGCATCTGTCGACGAACGGCATGACGCCGGATGAGTATCGCCAGCGCTACAATCTCAAGCCAGATTATCCGATGGTTGCCGAAACTTATTCGGAGCAGCGCCGCGCAATGGCCAAGAAGATCGGGCTCGGCAACAAGGGCCGCGGTGGCAAGAGCAAGCGCACCACCGGCTGAGCGTCACGGCGGCTGATCGCGGAAAAGTTCGCGGTCAACGCCGAGGATCGCACGTGCCATGTGGCGACGAACGCAGGTTTCGCTGAGACCCGTCCGGCGCGCGATCTCCTCATGGCTCATGCCGTCGATCCGCCTGGCCAGGAAAATTTCGCGCGTGAGACGTGGAAGGCGGAGCAGTGCGCTTTCGATCCGAGCGAGCACGAGTGGTGAGACGGTCGGCGCGGTGTCGATCGGCTGATCCGGCTTAGCCCGGCTAAACATGGCGCGGCGCTCGCGGCGAGCGCGTGTCGTGCGCGCCGGGCAGCGGTGCGTCGCGCGATGCCTTGTAGAGCGTGATGCCGGCCTCGATCCTGTCGAGGATGAAACAGTCGCGCGCCGCCCTGGCGCGTTTGACGTCGTCTTTCGACAGGATCATCAGCGTGACCGCGCAGCGGTTGCCGACTTCGCGGCTGATCATCTGGCGCGCCGCCTCCCAGTGCCGCTCGTCGGTGAACACCGGCAGATTGACGATCACCCAGAACTCGTAATCGGAAAAGAACATCGTGTGCTTGTCCTCATACCAACTGCGCTTGGCGTAAGGACCAATTAGGATGATCCGCAGAATCTGGCCGGGCTGGGTGGTCAGCACGTCGCCGGGCTCGAAGAAGGTTCGCAGAATACGGCAGATGCGCTCGACCTCCTGCTGCTTGCGCCAGATGAGATGGCCGACGCGCGCGTGGACAACCTCGCGCGCGTACACGTCGCCGTAAAAATGTTCGGACATGAGGAATACTGCCTTGCATGCCGGCGCATTCGTCCCTCGCGGAACGGCGATCGGGCCTAAGCCCGGTGCAAGCGATGCCCACCGATATCTTCCGCCGTAGCGGCTCGGCGATCGTCCGGCCATGGCTGGGCGGACGTGATAATGCCTGGCTGAATTACTTCACAGAGCGGCCGCCAGCCTTACTGCCCTGCCCGGAGACTATGGACTTGCCGCGTACGCAGGGCAAGTCCCGCGCGCGCCGCCGATCAACGCCGCGCGTCGGCTTCCAGCTTGGCGATATGGTCGGTGCAGATCGCGTGGACCGCCTGACCCAGCTCTTCTACGCGAGCGCCAAGCCACGCGAGTTCTTCGTCACTGATCCGGTAATGCTTCGAGTAGCGCGCCCGCACGTATGCTTCGCGCAGTTTCTGGAACATCGCTCGTTCCTTCCGCGTGTCGCCGGGCCAGATATAGACCAGTCGGCGGTCGAGCCGCTCGGCCTGCGAGCGCAGAAACGCGATATTGTGGTTGTAGGGCGTGTAAAAGGTCAGCGTCAGCAGCACGCAATTGTAGAGCCGCTCGGTCGCCTGATGAAGGTCGAACGCGGCATCTTTCAGATAGCCCTTGCCGATATCGAATTTCGCGATTTCGAATCGCTTCATCGCGGCAGGAAACCACTCCTCAAAATATTCTCGCGCCATCGCCAGCGCCTGCTGCGGCGTCTTCGGTTTGGGTGCGGCGAGTTCGCGGTCATCGGCTTCGTAGAGTGCGATCCCATCCTTCGCGACCTCCATGAAAAACACGCGGCCATGCGCCAGCCCGTCATTCACTTGCTGGAGCGAATGGACGATAAAGTTGACCGGTGTCTTGAGGGTCTTCTCGATCGTGTAATCGCGGATCAGGCGCTCCTCGGCTTTGGTCCAATAGGCCGCGCGATCGGCCAGCTCCTTCTGGCTGACGATGATCAGCAGATCGTAGTCGGACTTGTACTGGTTGGCGCTTTCCGGCGCATCGACCCAGTCGCTGCGCGCATAAGAACCGAACAGGATGATCTTGAGGATGCGCCCGGCCTTGCGTCGGCCAGTCGCGTTTTCGGTGGTGGCGCTGCATTCCTCGAACAGGATTTGCACGACCCGCTCAAGCTCGCGTTGCTTGGCGGGCGGCAGATGGTCGAGTTCGTTCCTCATGGCCTCATCCTAGAGCGTTGCGTGTCGCCGCAACAACCCGCCGAGGTGGTCCTCGTGACGATACCTATCTCATCCTACTGTTTTAACGCGGACGGGTCAGCGAGCAAGGCAGCGCTGGCGGCGCATTGCACCGCCAGCGCCTCCGCTCACGCGGCTCGAAGGACGGATGGGGATTGCGGCAGCGGGATGAGCGCGGCGATGGCGCTCGCCCGGTCGGCCGTCGCGATCCCGCCGCGCCCGGTATAACCGGTCGGCGGAAACGCCATCCAGCGCGGCACCCAACCCTCGACCTTGGCGCGGCCATTCTCGCCGGTAAGGCAATCGCGGATGATCCCGCGCTTGACCTTGCCGGTCGCTTTAGCGTTGGCGCTGGCGGCCGTGTCGCCCGCGACCTCGGACAGGATGCAGTCGAGAACCTCCCGATCACGGACGGTGTCGAGCAGTGCATCATCGGCTTGCCAGACCTTAGCCATGTTCACCGCCAGCAAGCTGCCAAGCATTTCGATCACCGGCGTCCCGACCGCCAGCGTCTCGCCCATGACGATCGCCAGCATGTCGAGCACCGTTGCATCGGGCAACGCCATCAATTTGGCGAGCACGCCAGCGATGCCATACCTCCCGTCATCCCCGCCAGTGACGGTCGGCGTGTCTGGATCGAACCCGAGCAATGCCAGCACGGCGCGCCTTTTCTCGTCGAACGCCGCTTCGGACGCGCAGTTCTCGATGCTTTCCTCAATCGCGTCATTGTGCGCGCGCTGCGGCTCGACGCGGACGGTCCACAAGAGCGATCCGGCGATGGCATGCGCGACCATCACTCGGAGCGCGACCGAGGGCTGGCTGGCCAGCGCCGCACGCACCGCCGCATGGCGATGCAGATCGACATAATTCTCGATCGACGCGCTGACTTCGGGGCGAATCGGCTTCTCGGCGCTTTCGCCCCGCGCGGCCTTGCGCACCTCCCTGAGCGACAGATAGCCTTCGTGCACCGCGACATCGCCGCGCGTGCCGCTGGCGATGTAAACTTTGCCGCCTTTGCGCTTGGGCGTGCGCTCATGCTCCCATGTGTGGAAGGCCTCGCCAACGGGCATGACGACCACCTCCCATCCCGTTTCGCGGTAGCCGTCCGCCTTCGCCTCGATCGCTGCTTGCTGCGCCGTCCAGAATGCGTCGGCATCGGCGAAATAGCGCTCGTCGCCGAATAGATCGGAGACAATCTCCCCGGGATAGCTGGCGACATCGAATATAGCCAAGCTGACCGGGATCGACGCCCCGCCGAACAGCCAAGATTTGAGACTGTGGCCGGTCGGGCAGTAGGCGCTTTCGTCATCGAGCAACGCCAGCCACTCGCGCTGCCGGGCCTTGCTGGCAAGGGTCAGATGCCGGACGGTCGCGGCATCGATCTCGCCGTGCCGGTAGAGCGTTCGGATGCGCGGCAGCAGATTGCCGAGCGCCAGCGTGCGCTTCACCTGCACCTCGGTCAGCCCGAAGGTCAGCGCGATCGTCTCCACAGAGCGGCCCTCGCGGACCAGCCGGGTAAAGCTCTCCCACCGCGTCACTTCATCCGGGTCGAGCCGCGCGACATTCTCGATCAGCGACGCTTCGAGCGCCGCCGCGTCGTCGCCTGCCGCGATCACCGCGCACGGCAGCGGCTCACCGTCGCCCGCTTCCTCGGCCACCGCCAGCGCCGCATAATAGCGTCGCTTGCCCGCGACGATTTCGTAGCTGTCGGGACTGCCGTTCTGGCGAACGATCAGCGGTACGAGCACGCCCCTCGCCCGAACCGAAGGCAGGATGTTGGCGATGTCGGGTCGTGCCCCCTTCGCCCGCATGTTGGTCGGCGACACCGACAATTGCGCTAAATCGATATGCTTGAGTTCCATCTTCCTCACTCCTTCAAACCGCCGTAACCGGCGCCGGACTGGCGGGTGGGCGGCAGGAGCGGACCGGCAGGCCCGCTTGAGCGGCGGGCCGCACCCGCAGGGGCGCAATGCAATGGAGCACTCAGGCGCAGCCTGAGTTGCGGCTCGCCGCGGCGGGCCTAGAGGGAAGCGACGCCCACCCGACAGATCGTCGCCGCAAGGCCACGCTATCGCGGCACAGCCGCGATGCCCGCATGCCGGGTCAGCGACCCGGCCACGCGTCAGGTGATCCTCACCCGTCAGGGCCGAGACGCGGCGCGACTCGGGGCCGCGCAAAGCGGCCTGGAGCATTGTCGCGCGACCGCGCGAGACGCCCGAACCCTGTATGCCACGCTACCTTTATGGGGCCGCAAGGGACCACTTGGAGGCCAGTCGGATCAGGTCGGTCGTGGTCCTCTTGCGCTACGTCCAAAGCGCCTCAATCCATGTCGACAGGGAGAGAATGAACCAGCAAGGATCACCATGATGACAGACAATCCAGAGCGTATTCTTCGCATCAAGACCGTGCTCGACCGGACCGGCTTGAGCCGATCGACGCTCTATCGCAAGGTCGAGCGCGGCACATTTCCCAGCCAGCTCAAGCTCAGCACCCGCTGCGCCGGATGGCGCGAGTCCGAGGTCAACGATTGGATGCGCAACCCGATGTCCTATTCCATCGACGACCATCTGGCGTGACGCCAATTCCAAGGTCGCGGCCGCTACGCGCCCTCATAGCGGTCATTGGTTTGATCGAGGCAGTTGCCTGAAAGCCGACCTTCCACGACAAGAAAAGCTCACGATGCATCTGTGCTGGTGAGGGACGCGAAACTTGCGCCGCCGGCGTGGATATGTGGCGCTGAGCCTCATTCGTCGTCCGGCGACTTACGAACGATTACTCGCCGGAGCTTCGAGTCTCGCACCTTGTTGAAGCGAACAGCGAGGTGCCGCTCGGCAAATATGATCAGCCGGTCATCGCCGCCGATCGCCTCGATGATTCTCAGCGGGTCTTCCCAGCCGCACAGCGGCGCCGGATCCGCGAAGTCGATGGCATATTCCAATGCCTCGAGCGACCGCACGGCTTGAAACTGTGCGACCGCGGTCTCCACCTGCCGCCAGTGCCGCCATGCGTCATAGAGCTCGCCGCGTACATCGTTGTCCGGTTCCGCCGCGAGCAGCGGCAACAAGGTGTCGGCCTGATCCACGGTCCAGCCGAGCGCCGTACACAGCGCCGTGCGTTCCGCGGCGCTCGCGCCGTTGAATCTCGCCAGCAGGATCGGCCAGGCGCGGTCCCGCGCCCGCCGGAATTCGACGCAGATGGCGCGGTAGGTCTGGGTCGGCTGGCCGATGCGAAACTCTTCGGCGAGAGTGGCGATCATGGTGTCGAACGCACCATCCTCCAACCTTCGGGCGGTGCCGACGAGATGCTCGCGGCGTCGCGGATGATCGTTCCAGGACTGGACGAACGCCCGTGTGGCCAGAGGCCTGTCTGCTTTGGCAAGTAGCTTGATGGCGTCAGGCTGCGCGTTGACGAAGGTGTCCGGGGCGGCGAACGCTTGGTCGAGGAGGACGTCCATGGCGCGCGGCCGGTCATGCTCAAGGATCACAGCAAGAAAGCGGTCCCCCGAGAACCAGGTGCCGTGCATCATGCGATAGCCGGCGCGCCACAACTCAGGTGAGGCATCGCCCTGACCGAGCCGGATCGCCAACGCTTGGCTGTCGTGCGACTTCCACGAGGTCGCGGTCTCGAGGGGCGCCAGATAGGCGTCCAGCGCGGCGCGGCCGGCTTCGGAGCGATCGTGCAGCAGCACGTTGAGGCACGTGGTGCTTGCCTCGCCGCCGGCGGCAGCCTCTATCTCCTCGATAGCGTTCAGAACCATGGGTTCGGCAGTGTCACCTATCTCATGTGCGACCGCCATTGCGCGCGCCTGAATCGTACTGCCGGGCGCGCTGGCCTCGAAGCAGGCAAGCACTGCTGCTTCGTCGCCCTTCACGGCGAACTCGGGAAGTAGGTGGAGGCCGAGCAGGACGGACTTCTCGTCGTCACTCTTAAGCAGCCCAAGCAAGCGAGGACGCCAGGTGGCCGCATCGAGCGCGAGCAGCATGCGCCAGAGATCCAGCAGAGCATTGTCGCTCTTGTCTGGACTGACTCCGACCTCAACCAGCTCGCCAAGCCGGGAGATCACAGCGGGAGTCGGGCAGAAGATGCTGGAAGTGATGCCGGTATGCGCCTTGCCGAGATCGTCGGGCGATAGCGCGTGGAGCACCAGACGCTCATATTCGGCGCCGCCGATCCGCCGCAGCAATCGACGGACGGCGATATAGTCGTCGTCATGCGACCCATCGAAATGAGCGATCGCCCGTTTAAGGAGCGCGGCGGACAGCGCCGTGTTGCGGCTGGCCTCGAACAGGGGATCGTGGACAGGGTCGAGCGTCAGGCTGCCGAGCAAGGTCAGCAAGTCGCCGAGCGGATCGCGCCCTTGCTTGGGCGGCGGTGCCTCGATCAAGGCTTCGAGTCTGGCGAGCAGCAACACGATCGTGTCCGAATCGATCCTGTCTTCCGCGCCGTGCCAGAGCGATGCGAGCCTTCCGCCGCTTGGGTCGGCCGCGATAAGCCAGTCGCGAAGCGCTGCGGCGGTGCGGCCGGGCTCATGGTCGAGCAGGCGATCGAGCCAATAGCGGCCATAGGGTAGCGATGGCCGTGGCGGCTTCTGCTCGACTGCGTGCAACGCCGCTTCCACGTCAATCTCGGCCAATGCCTCCAGGGCGTAGGATGCGCTGCGGTCACCCGCCACAATCTTCTGCTCGAGCATTTCCCCATCGCTCGCCTCGCCGAAGCGGGCGACGCATTCCATCACCACGGTTTGACGATCATCGGGAATGTCCTGAAGCAGCTTGCTGCGCGCCTGATGCCAGACCGGCGAGCCCGCCTCGTATTCGAGCGATTTCAGCAGAAGAGCCGCGAGGCGCAACTCCTCCTGTCCCTCTTCCGCTTCAATCAACCCGCCGAGCCACGCCGGATCGGCTCCGACGAGAAGCTTGAGCGACGGCTCCATCCGCTCGAATAGGCTATAGTCGAACCGCTTCGCCTCGCGGTCACGGTTGAGATCGCAATAGCTCTGCCACAGCGCGTTGCGTTGGGCAGCGAGCGGCCAGCGGGCTCCGAGCGAGATTGCAATCGAGCGCCCGGCCTTGTCCCCGTTCCATAACCGCACGAGCAGCGCCTCCCGGTCGGCGGCGGCCAGCGACACCGCGCGGAGCGCTTCGGTCAGATAGGTCGTGATGAGGATGTCGCCCGCAGTCACCCGGGCGGCGCGCTCCTCGATCACGCCGAGGATCCTGGCGCCGACGGTCGGCAACAGCTCGGCGTAGAGCGTATGGCCGCCCGTCCGGTTTTCGCTCTCGAACTGCTCGACAAAGTCAACGACATCCTTGGTGCGGTCGCTCAGTCCCGAGATCAGCCACATCACGTCCATGAGCAGGAAACCTAGGCCGGAGAGCCTGGTCTTGTCGGCATTGTCGCGCTTGTCGAGGGCGCCGACCTCATCAGCAAGCGCTACCGCATCAATGACGCCGTTCTCGAAATCACCCGCGAGCGCGACGGCGATCGCCCAGGTCAGCAGGCGATCATGCGCGAACGACCAGCGATCTCCCACATTGCTGAGCCACCCGGCAGAAATCAGTGCGTCGAGCTCGGTCTCGGTGAAGCCGAGCGCGACGATCTCGTCATCGCGCAGCGCGGTACGGCGCTTCGCGACGAGACTCTTCGCCAGCGCCTTGAGACGCGTGCCGGCGAATTTGCCGGCCCGATCCCTGGCGCGCTCCCAGAAACCTTCGAGGACGCGATATTCGCTTTGCGGATCCCAATGCTCGCGCTCGAGCGCCATCGTTGCGTAGATGCCGCACAGCACCGGCAGGCGGAGCATCCGCCGAATTTCCTTAGGCACGTGCCCCGCCGATACGCCGCGCCTGGCCAGCGCTTCGAACAGCTGGGTCGGCGTGAACTCGCCGACCTGATGGATCGGTGTCTGCCCGAATTCCTTGAGCCGCGTTTCCTGCGCCACCGGAAACTCGGCAACCAGCGACATACCCGGCCCGAGGCCGCCGGAGAGGCGGATGGCTTCGAGGATTGTCGCGTCCCGGCAGCCTTCCCAGAAGATCGTGATCGTCGCCTCGGGCGTATCCTTCATCCGCCGCCAAGTCTGACCAAGCACGGAAGCTTCGAGGGGCTGCTCGAGCGCTAGGGCGCCGGCGCCTACAACGAGCCGGATTTCTCGCTCCAGCTCTTCGCGATCGGCGGCGCGGATGAGGAGCGCTGGCTGCTTTGCGTCGAGAAGTGCGGCGGCCAGCCGGTACAAGGTCCATGATTTGCCGCACCCAGAATTACCGGCGATGAGCGTTAGTGGATCGCTCGGCGCGGTGAGGATCGGGGCGCGGACGTCCAGGGCCGCGTCGAACTTGCGCGCAGTCAGCGCGGCCGCGAGCGCAGTTGCGAGCCGCGCGCTGGCGGCATCAGGATGGCCCACTTGGGCGCCCGACAATCCGAGCCGGGACAACAGATCGTCAACCGAGATATGCGTGTCGTTCCGGCGGGCCAGGTTGGCGAGATGTCCGACCAGCGTATCGAGCGCCTGCTCGACGCCCTCGGCATACGGGACGCGCTGGGCCAGAAAACGGATCGCCTCGGCGCGCGCCTGTTCAGCGTCGATCCGCGGGGCGATCGTGAACCGGTCGATGAAGGTCGCGAAGCTGGCATCGAATGCTGCCGGGTGGGCACCCGCTGCTTCGTATATTTCGCGCAGCCGCGCCAGCGAGCTTTTGCCATGCTCGTCGGTCGGGATCTTCTTGGCCGAGGCGGCGTCGCCGCTCGCAAAGGCCTTCAGCAGCGCGATGAGCGCATGCCCGTTCTTGCTGACTCCGTTTGTCGTATGGAGTTCGTACGCAGCGGCTTCGCGGTCGATATGCGCACGGAACAGGTCGGGCAGGACCTTGCCGCCCACGTCGCTAATCGCGGCCGACCTAGCGCGGTGCTTGAACTGGATAACCTTGCGCGCTGCGGTCTCGAGGCTGACATCGCCACCCGCCGATGGCTCTAGAATCGCAGTGACCGTATTGTGGTCGGCCTTGCCGCCGATCGTGCCGAACTGCGCGCGAACGAGCTGGCCGATCGACGCCAGGATCTGGTGCACGAAGCCGTATATGGCGGCGGCGCCGCCCATGCTCGACCCGCTGGCGCTGGCGGCAGGAACGTCGCAACTCTCTGGAGGGAGCTCGGACATACTGTAATTCTAGAGCAGCACTAGCCACAACGGAAAGTCAAACTCCTCCGCTCAACCTCGCCTATCTAGGCTTGGGCATGTCAGTATTTTTCATAGCTCGAGTTGTAGCCCGGGTCGGCAAACTCTCCCAGGACTGACCGAGCTGCTCGCAGAGCCCTCATTGCCTCAGGATTTGGGATAGTGGCGAGTGGTACATCGTCTCTAGCTAGCGACCCTACGATCCGAAGCAGCACGGCTAAGGCACCGCTGATCAGCTCAACTTCGTCCGCCTTTGCCCAGAGATCTCCGGGCGCTCGCTTACGGTCGATCACGTCGGTTTTGCCCCAACGGTAATTCCGCATGAAGACTAAAGTCCCACCGAGGCACGATGGCATTCCGTGAGCAATATTATTGCGTATCGTGGCGCTAGCGCGCGCCGCCCTGCACCAGGTTTCGAGCATCGTGCGCAAGTCGCTGTCTTCAAGCGAGAGCGTGAACTTCTGAAGCATCTCGATCAAAGTCGTGAATTGCTTGCTGTCCGTTTCAGGACGCGTTCCTGACGGATCAATCTCGTTCACCCGCCAGATGGCTCGTTCAAGAAAATTTTCGATAGCTGCGCTAAACGTGATCACTGCGGCGATCTTCTCGCCGATAATTGCGTTGAGGCCGAGCCGCGCCTTTATGATGTCGGCGCGACCGTATTTGCTCATAGCGTCTTCCATGCCACGTTCTACCGCACCGACAAAACCGAGCAAGGCGATGCAAACCCGTGCTGGCCGGATGAATGAACGGCGGTTTCAGGGAGCAGATCGTGACAGCTGAATGTAGGTAATCCAGGCGGATGCCGTCAGACTGAAAGTCGGCCTGAACGTCTGCTTCTCCGCATCCTGGCGCTGGAACCGGACAGGCAGCAATCGGCCCAGGAGCAGCCTGGCAGCTACCGATCGAATTGCGACGCTCGAGCCCTCTGGGATTCATCCGCACCCGCCGATACGACGCGGGCGTCCGGCAGGTGTGATGAGGATAAGCACCGGCACTGGAGACTTCTTCCAGAGCGGCAATCCGATTGCGTGACGACAACCGCTCGCTAAGGCTATGCCGACGATGTCACGCACCTTGCCAATTGTCGCCGAACGTTATTTTGCGCTGCTCTGCGGTGAAGCCGGCGTCACCTGTAATGATTCCTCGGCTGAGGATAATGCAGGCTGGGACTACATCGTTCAATTCCCTTGCGATCCGGGCGACCAGAGGCCGAAGGACGAGCAGGCGAGCGCCGAGACCTCCTTTGTTCAGGTCAAATCGACCGACGCAGCGCCCTTCGCCGTGAACCTCAAGCTGTCGAATGCCCTGCGGATGGCCAAGGAGCCGCAACCCTATTTTCTGGTGCTGATCGTAGGCGCCGGAAGCGCCCGTCGCATTCTTGCCCGGCATTTTTGGGCGAACGAAATCGAGGATACGCTGCGGCGCGTGCGGCAGGCAGAAGTGGCGGGACATCGCGACCGGCTGAACCGCCGAACGCTTACGCTACGCCTCACGAACGCTGACGATCACACGAACGATCTTTTGCAGTGGATGCGTTCGACCATTCACGCCGTTCGGGGCGACTATCGGGTCGCCAAGTCCACGATCGCGAACAGTATCGGCTACGATAGGGGCGCCGCGCGGTTTTCGGTGACGTTTACGGGATCACCGGACGAGATCGTCGATTGGGAACTTGGCCTCGGCGCCACGCCACCCGTCTCCTCCTTGAGGCTGACGCGGGAACGTTTCGGTATCGAACTTCCCGATCCGAGCATCAACGGCGACGGCGTCCGCGTATCCATCAGTCCTAATGGGCAGCCCTGCCTGGGGACGCTCCGATACCGACCCGATGCTTCCGTCGTCACCCTGGCAGGTAGGCTCTATGCGAGCAGCCTTGCGCTCGCATTGCCGGGGCATCGGCCCTGGCGTGCCGACCTGGGGCCATTGGAGCTGATTTGGCGCTCCGGTGAGCTAACCGGCAGCCTCGACCTGAATTTCATCGAACGTGTGTCGTTGCCCTCTTTGCTCGACAGGCTGAGGATCGCCGGTTGGTCAGGCGAAGGCACCGTGACAGCGACGCTGTTCACCGGCGGGGAGAGGCTCGAACTAGGTCAGCTCGACCTGCCGGATAACGGGGACTCGGAGAGCTGGAAAGAGGCTGCGTCCTGGGTCAAAACGCTCGAAAGGCTTGTGAAGGCGCATCCCGGGAACGACCCGAACCTGTCTATCGCCGACCTACTGGATTCCGGCGTATGGCTGAAGCGCTTTCACGGGCTGATCGCAGGCGGCGCGATGCGGATCGAGCACAGCCCCGGCGAAAGCGACGACCCGACCCATGCCATCATCTACCGGCTCAGATGCGATATCGGCGTTTGGTCCTTCTTCGCGATCGTCCGACGCGACGTGGCCGTCGATACGGTGGTGGAGGGCAAGCGAACGCTTTATTTGAAAGCCGCCGAACTGCTGGAGGCCCATGTCATCGAGGGCAGCTGGACCAGCAATGTCGAACGGGTTCTCCCGGCATATGCGCGTCATGCACGGTCAATGGGCGACCCGACTTACTTTTGGGATCTCGGGGATCTGGAGGAGTGGATTGCCAAGATATCCGATATGGACTCCGATGACCGCCAAGCGGCGGACGCGCCACGCGGCTGAGCACGGATGTGCGTGCCGGGAGGAGCTTTAGTCCAAGTAAAAACCGCGCAGGATTCGGCCCCATTCGATCAAGGGATCGAAGGGCATCCCGGCGACGACCTGGGCTATGGATTTGGGCTACTCGCCATGGCGGCATTAGCTGAATGGCTCGCCTAAATGGGGCGATGCTGCATATTGCCGCAGATGGCGACCGACCGATCTGAGACTGATTTCGAGGCACTGGAAGCGCTCGCCCTCGACGACTTCTCGCGCCGGGTGATCCGCGGCGCCGTCCGTGTCCTGGCGGACCGCGAGAACCCACTGCGGCTAAACCTGTTCGCCACGGCCTCTCGCATGCTGCTCGAGCATCTGATGGGAACACTCGCCCCAAGGGACCAGGTCGAGGCATGTTGGTGGTACGCGCTGGAAAAGGGCACCGAAAAGCCCACAAGGGCGCAACGCATCCGCTACTGCCTGCGCGGCGGACTTACCGACGAGTTTGTCCATGAACAGCTGAGGATCGACCCCGGGCCATTGGAGGCCTCGCTGGTGCGGGCCTATTCACAGCTCAGCAAGTATGTCCACGGCCGCGCCGAGACGGTGGTCGAAGACGAAGCGAAACAGGACACGGAGGCCGAGGCAATCGTCAGCGCGATCGGCGCTTTCCTGTCAGCCTATCGCGACGCGCGCGCGCAATTGCTCGATCCATTGGCAGAGAGTCTCGACTCCGGGGCCATTGACGCGCTGCTATCGGAGACGATCCTTAGCGTCGACGAACTTGCCAGCCATCACTCGGTGGAGGACGTCTATGTCCACGAAACTAAGGTCGAAACCATCGGGGCGGAATGGGTGCGCTATCGCACCGCCGGCTGCGTCGACGTCGTGCTGCAATGGGGCTCGAACTCGGATCTCCGCAACGGCGACGGCGCCGAGAGCGAGCAGAGCTTCCCCTTCGTCTGCACGTTCGAGGTGCCGGTCGAGCGTCCGCAGGACATCGAGGATGCAGAGGTCGAATGGGCCGTGGACACGAGCTCCTGGGGAGACATGTTCGGCGAGGATGAATATGACGAAGTCCCGGACGACCCCGATCGGCGGGAGGCGCATGAGGATCTCAGCGTGCCGCCCAAAACCTACGACCTGTAGCAGGCTCGGGCGGCGATAATCCCGATTCCTGACGGTTTGACCAAGAATATGCTCAACATCGTTTTTGCCGATCAGCCTGCTGCACGCCTCGACGGCAGGCCTGCACAAACCTTCTTCCCAGCAAACGGCCGATAAGTGGCCGAGCCACCACTCACCAGCGACTCACGCCTGCGGGGCTATCGTCTCAATTGGACGGAAAAAATCTCAGAAGGTCGATGGTATTTCCGATGGTACCTACATTCTATCTAACATCATAATTGTGTTATCTCAGATACTTGCCTAGCCTTTCTCGCTACCGTAGGGGTCACCAGCGCCGGCAGAATTGGCGAGCTTCTGCGAAAAGCACAGAAATTCAAGCTTGATTCACTTTCAGATGGTGCGCCGTTGGGCGGCGAATGGCACATTCGTATCAGCGCACGACCGAAACCATTCAGTCTTCGGATCAGTTTGCAGAGTCGGCAAGCTTTAGGCCGAGGTCAAGCGCGTCGAATCAAGTATACTAAAGGCAGGGATACTATGTGGGACGGACTCTCGCCGGCATGTAGGGACGGGGCGCGCGCGATCTCATCTACAGTGCGCTCCCCCGGTTCGATTGCTATGCGTTTACTGCCTCAATTCAGCAACTTTAGTCGGAACGGGCCTGAACGCGAGGGAAGAGGGTCCGATTATTTAGGTGAATGAATGGCGATTTTGGGCTGAGGACACGACAATCAGATCGAATTCCGGTCGCCGCGTGGTTATGGTAAAGCGGTACGGGAGATCGCGGAATGGCGCCGATGCGCATCGATCTTGGTCTGACCGCGCAGGTTCGATTGGGCCGGCTCGTGCTTAACCCGGCGATACGCGAAATCCGGCGCGACGATGGTGCCGAGGAGGTAATTGAGCCGCGCATGATGCAGGTGCTGCTTGCGCTGGCGGAAGCGCGAAGCGAGATCGTTCGCCGCGAAGATCTGACCGAACGCTGTTGGGAAGGCCGCATCGTCGGAGAAGACGCGATCAATCGTGTGCTTTCCCGCCTGCGCCGCGTCGCAGAAGGTATCGGCGAAGGTTCGTTCCGGATCGAGACGATCACCAAAGTCGGTTATCGGCTCGTCGAGCTGGGCGATCGTGCCGGCGGAATACCAGGCGCGTCGTCTTCAAGTTGGCCATCTCGTCAGGCTGGGCTGCTACAACGAGCGTCGCCGGACAAATCGCGCCGCACCAAGCGTTTGGCCATAGCTGCGACGCTTTTCTTGATGGTCGGCGCCGCAGGCTGGTGGTTCGTCCGGCCCGCACCCGCTCACAGCATGATGGTTAGGCTGGCCGGATTCCAGCCTTTGTCGGCAGGTCTGCCTGCCACCGTGCACGAGGCTGTCGGCGCTGAGATCACCGCCGCTTTCAACGCCGACGGCGTAGTCGGCGTTTCTACCGCGTCCGCTCCGGCACAGGGTGAAGCGCCGGCTTATGCTCTGGGCGGAACGATCTATCGGGTGGGTGACTCCATCCGGGTCATTACGCGGTTTACGAATGAGCGCACAGGCGCGATCCTGTGGTCTGACAGCATCGACTACGCCGCCGATCAGGCCTCAAAGGTTCCCCGCAAAATCGCCGTCGATGCGGGTATCGTTATTCGCTGCGGATTGTTCGGTGCATCGACTTATCACAAATCGCTGCCCGACGCCGTCTTCAGCAATTATCTCCAATACTGCCAGGAATATTGGGCCTACGGGGGGAGCAAAACACTTCGCTTCGCGCAACTGGTCGTCGCAGCGGCGCCCGATTTCTCCTGGGGATGGTCTGCCGTAGGGAACGGGTACATGCAGGCCTCGTGGACAGAGTCTGACAGTCGGCGCGCTGAAGAAATGCGCGCGGCAGGCCGGCAAGCGGAGGACAAGGCGCTGGCCCTCGATCGCACGAACAGTGAGGCCCTGGGTCACAAGGCTTATTTGATCGATCCGCACGATTGGGTCAGCCAGGAAACGCTGTTCAAAAGCGCGATCACCGCCAAGCCGCTCGATTGTGGCTGTGAGCATTTCGGTTACGGCCTGAGGCTCGACAGCGTGGGACGTCTCGGTGACGCAGTCCAACAATTTATCGCTGCCACCGATATGCTCGCCCTTTGGTCCAACTCCCAGCTCGCGCTGGCTAACGCGCTTGTGGCAACGGGCCGGATCGAAGAGGCGGGGCCGCACTTCGCTGCAGCTATCGATACCAGTAAAGATCCGAATTTCGACAAATGGATCGCGGTTACCGAGGGCACCGAAACCGGTGATTATGCTGCTGCCATCTCCGCTCTTCGCAACCCGCAGTTTCAAATTCCCGAAGAAGCACGCGCCGGCCTGTTGTCGGGATATGAGGCCCTGGCGTCGGGAAGCGCCCAAACGAAGACGAAGGCTATCCACGCGCTGATTGCGCTGCCCAAGGACAAGCAGAGCGAGACAGTCGCCACAATGCTGGCGGCTCTGGGCGCAAACCAGGAGGCGCTGGAGGTTGCAAGCCAGAGCCCGTGGCTGTTCTGGCGCCGAAGCATGCGCGGCGTTCTGAGCGAATCGCGCTTTCCGACTGTCGCGAGCAAGCTCGGTCTCATGACCTATTGGAAAACCACACGGATCAAGCCCGACATCTGCTCGGCCAAGAGCCCGCCACCGTTTTGCGGGATGATATAGCCGCAGACGACCGCGAAGTCTCCGCGCGATGAAGTGCGCGCGCCGGCCGCCTCGGAGAAGGAGCAAGAAGGCAGCATTGAGATGGCGCAAGATGCTCAGATACGGCGCGGTTGGCGAGCCCGCGAGCATGGTGATCGACTGCTCTCGAGCTGTGACATGTGAACCGCGAAGGGCAGAAATTGGCGCAAAAGCTGCCGACGATCGGCTTCCCGTCGCGTCTCCACACGATCGGCCCGTTGACCTGCGCTCGTGCATCAGGCGGGGCACCGATCTTACAATCCGCCGCGCGAGTGCGGCGAACATGCCGGCGCGGTGATCCACCCAATTAGCTGTATCTGCGGCGCCCTTTGCTAGGGACGAGCGCGCCGGCATCGGGCGTTACGCGCATCGACGGCGCTTGAAGGTCGAAAGAGTTAAGCAAATCGGTGACCTATAGCCGGACTCCTTCCGTAAGATGGCGAGGTCCAGCGCTTCCTATTGCATACGCTACGGTTCCCTAGCACTTTGTCCAGTCAGACCTAGTGCACCGATCCGACGAGGCTGATTGGCAAGATCGCGCTCGTGTTCCGGCAGTGCTATCGATGGCGCATAATTGGCTTTCCCGCTATTATGTCCTATCCATGGAGGCTACCGACATCGCTTCCCCGCGGGGCAGCGTCCGCGAATGGCCGATTAGGCGGAGCTTTTAAGGGCGACCGTCCTATTTGCCTAGATCGACCACCCTCCCGCAACCTTTAGGAAACACCCGAACACCATGACTGCATATACCGCCCCGAGCTTCGAGGAACGTGCCGCACTTGCCAAAAAAGCCCGGCAAAAGGCGCTGGACCAGCTGCGCAAAAAGCCGCCGGTCGACGAGGCGGTTACCGAAGCGCGTCGCGCCGCTCGCCTCAAGCGCGACGCTGCCGCCGCTGAGAAGAGCCGCGCCAAACGCGAAAGCGAGGAGCGGGCCAAGGCAGACAGGCAGGCGGCGCTCGCCGAACCCGCGATCGTTCCGGCCGAGCCCGTGGTTGCGCCCAAGCCGACCAAACAGGACCAGACCGAAGCGGACAAGAAGGCCGCGCGCGACGCCCGTTACGCAGCGCGCAAAAAGAGGAAATAGTCGCAAGCACACCGCTCGGCCGAGAGCAACCGGGCAGCGTTTAAACTCTCAGGCAGGCGCGGATGGTGATGATCACCGACGTCCGCGTCGCCCGCACCGGCAGCAGAACATTCGGCGATCAATCTGGATGAGACCCAGTTCGACCGCAGCCTGCTTCGCATGCTCCGCGCAATCGGCGTTAACGCTTGCGCTCGGGCGGTAGCGCCAATCACAATCGATTTGAAAATCGCGAAGATCGATCGCTCATCAACGAAACCGCTGGTGCTGCCGTGTGGCAATTTCTATCGGCTGGGCGGGGCAATTTTCGGATCGTGCCGCCGGCAGATCGATGGATCTGTCTGTGTCGCAGCATGCTCCGAGCAATATAGCCAGGAAGCGAAGTGCCGATGACCTTCGACCAGATCGCAATCCTGGCGCTGCTGGCGGGCATGTTCGTCGCTTATGCGCTCGATCGATTCCGTATCGAGCTCGTCGCGTTGAGCGGCCTGGCAATCGCGTTTGCGGCAGGGCTCGTGCCGCTTACGGCGGTGTTCGGCGGATTCTCCAATCCGGCGGTGATAACGGTCATCGAAATTCTGCTCGTCGTCTCGGTGCTTGCCCGAACACGCGCGGTCGATGGCCTCGCCTCGCTGATTCTGGCCCGCGTCTCGAACGAGCGGCTGGTCCTCGCCTTGCTGTGCGTCGCTGCGGCGGCCATCTCGGTGGTGATGAACAATATCGGCGCGCTCGCGCTGATGTTCCCGGTGACGCTGTCGGTCTGCGCGCGGCTGGGATTGCATCCGGCGCGCATGCTGATGCCGCTGTCCTTTGCGACCTTGCTGGGCGGCATGTGTTCGCTGACAGGGACGCCGGCCAATCTTATCGTCAACGACTGGCGCATCGCCGAGACCGGCGGGGGTTTCGGCTATTTCGCACTCGGATCGGTAGGTGGTCCGGTCGCGGTGATCGGCCTCGTCTGGCTAATCGTCGCGGCGCCAAGCCTGTTCCGGCGGACGGCTTCTCCGCCGACGCCCGACGACATCCGCTCCGGCGGGCTGCTTGTCGAGCTTCACGTCGCCGCCGCTTCGAAGTTCATCGGACTATCGCCCATGGCCATCGCGAGCGCACATGACGTTCACGTGCACGATGTGGTGCGAAGCGGCGCCCACGTCTTCGCGCGACGCGACGCTGTCGCCGTTGCCGCAGGCGACGTCCTGCTGGCCGAGGCCGATTTGGCAATATTCGATCGGCTTGTCGAGACGGGCGCGGTTGTCCTCCACGGCGCGAACGACGAACGTCTCGAGGCGGTGGTTACGCCGGAAAGCTATCTGATCGGTTCGCGCCTCGGCGATCTGACGATGCTGATCGAACGCGGGGTAACGGTGATCGGGCTCGCCAGCCGGCGGCGACGGATCGAGGGCATGTTCGGCGATCTTCAGATCGGGCTGGGCGACGTGCTGCTGCTGGCGGGCGAGCGTCAGGCGCTGCGCGAGGCGGTGGGCGAGGCCGGGCTGCTCGCGCTCATGCCGCGCGCTGCCACGGCTGCCCGGCCCGACGCATTTCGCAGCGTGGCGATCTTCGCCGTCGGCGTTGCCGGCACCGCGATCGACATTGCGTCGCCCGAGATCGCCTTCGGGGCCGTCGTTCTCGCCATGGCGCTGACTGGCTCGCTGCGGCTTCGCGAGGCGCTACAGGACGTCAACTGGACGATCGTCATCCTGCTCGCCTGCATGATCCCGCTTGGCGCGGCGGTCCAGGATACCGGCGCGGCGCGCGTGGTCGCCGATGCGATCGTGGGGCACTTGCCGACGACCCAGCCGTTGGCCGTTGCGATCATCATTCTCGTGCTGGCGACGCTGATCACGCCGTTCATCGACAATGTGTCCGTCGCGGCGGTATTGAGCCCGGTCGCGGCCGGCGTGGCGACGCGCGCCGGCATGCCGATCGAACCGTTGCTGATCGCCGTCGCAATCGGCGCGTCGCTCGATTTTCTCACTCCCTTCGGGCATCACAACAATGCGGTGGTGATGGGCGCCGCCGGCTATCGCTTCACCGACTTCCCGCGCCTTGGCCTGCCTCTCGTCGGGATCGGCCTGGTGACGGCATCGATCTCCCTTTGGCTGTTCTGGCTGTGAGAGATTTGCCTGGCGGCGTTTGCCGGAATACCCTATCCAGCTCGTAGGACAACAGCATGATCTCCAACAAAGCCCGCTATGCGTTTCGCGCACTGATCGCTATTGCCGCGACCCGCGACGGACGGGCGACGACGAGCTTTGCGATTTCACAGCGCTATTCGATTCCCCACAAGTTTCTCGAGCAGATTCTGGTGGATCTGAAAAAGGCCGGCATTCTCGATAGCCGGCGCGGCAAGAATGGCGGCTACGTGATGTTGCGCCCGGCTGACACGATCAGTTTCGGGGAAGTTTTGCGGCTGTTCGAAGGGCCGCTCGCGCCGCTGCCCTGCCTGTCGCGCCAGTCTTACCGTCGTTGCGAAGACTGTATCGACGAATCGCGCTGCACGATTCGCCGCGAGTTCGGGCGCGCCTATGACGCTTACCGGCAGGTGCTCGATTCGCGGATGCTGGCCGACGCGACAGGCCAAAGCGACGAACTTTTGCGACAGGCCACCTATCCATAATCTTCATTGCTATTCCCTATTGGGTCGATAGGGTATGAAGGTCTTTGCGACCTGGGAGATGGCAATGGTGATCAGGGGTTTACAGAATTCGACGGCGTGGAAGGCGCGCCGCAACTTTTCGCTAGCGCTCGTTTCTGTGGCCGCGCTCGCTTTGGCGGGGTGCTCGCCAAAGAGCGACGGCGGCAACAGCGCCGGCGGCGGCTCGGCCAAGGCGGTGACGCTGCTCAACGTCAGCTACGATCCGACCCGCGAGCTCTACAAAGCGATCAACGCCGCCTTCATCCAGAAATGGCAGGCCGAGCACGGTCAGGCGGTCTCCATCGACATGAGCCACGGCGGATCGGGCAAGCAATCGCGCGCAGTGATCGACGGGCTCGGCGCCGATGTGGTGACGCTGGCGCTCGCTTATGACGTCGATGCGATCGCGCAGAAGACCAAGTTGCTTGATCCGAAATGGGAATCGCGCCTGCCCGACAGCAGCGCGCCCTATACCTCGACTATCGTGTTTCTGGTGCGCAAGGGCAATCCCAAGGGCATCCACGACTGGGGCGATCTCGCCAAGCCGGGCGTGCAGGTGATCACCCCCAATCCCAAGACATCAGGCGGCGCGCGGTGGAATTTCCTCGCTGCCTGGGCGTATGGCAAGAAGGCCGGCGGATCGGACGCGGCGGCGCAGAAATATGTCTCGCAACTGTTCGCTAACGTGCCGGTACTCGATTCGGGCGCGCGCGGCGCGACGACGACCTTCGTCGAACGTGGCATCGGCGACGTGCTGCTCGCCTGGGAGAACGAAGCGTTCCTGGCGCAGCAGGAACTCGGCAAGGGCAAGGTCGACATCGTCGTGCCCTCGATCTCGATCCTCGCCGAGCCATCGGTCGCGCTGATCGACGGCAATGCGCAGAAGCACGGCACCACCGCGATCGCCGATGCCTATCTGAAGTTCCTCTACACGCCGCAAGCGCAGCAGATCATCGCGCAGAATTATTATCGGCCGCGCGACCCGACGGTGGCGGCCAAATATGCCGGCCAGTTTCCCCATCTGAACCTGGTGACGATCAAGGACTTCGGCGGATGGCAGGCAGCGCAGGCCAAATATTTCGCCGATGGCGGCGTGTTCGACCAGATCGAAGCCGGCATCCATCACTAGCTCCCATGGACCTGCCGGAAATCCTGGTCGATAACGGCGACGGGCGGCGCAGGAGCCGCCCGTCGTTACGCCGGCGCGGTGCGCTCCCCGGCTTCGGGCTGAGCCTCGGCGTCACCGTCGCGTGGCTGTCGCTGATCGTGCTGGTGCCGCTGGCTGCCTTGTTCCTGCGCACCGCGGGGATGGGCTGGCACGAATTCGTCGCGGTCGGATTCTCGCACCGTGCGATGAAAGCCTATCAATTGAGCTTCGGCGCCTCGCTCGCAGCCGGCGCGGTCAACACCGTGTTCGGGCTGCTGATCGCCTGGGTGCTGGTGCGCTATCGCTTTCCCGGCAAGCGGCTGATCGGCGCGCTGGTCGATCTGCCGTTCGCGCTGCCGACCGCGGTTGCCGGGATCGCGCTGACCGCGCTCTATGCGCCCAACGGCTGGATCGGCGAACTGCTCGTCCCGCTCGGCATCAAGGTCGCCTTCACGCCGCTCGGCGTGGTGGTCGCGCTGATCTTCATCGGGTTGCCGTTCGTCGTCCGCACCGTCGAGCCGGTGCTCGCCGATCTCGGCGCCGATGTCGAGGAAGCCGCCGCGACGCTCGGCGCTTCGCCGTTCCAAACCTTTCGCCGCATCATCCTGCCGGCGGTGGGGCCGGCGCTGTTGACCGGCTTCGCGCTCGCCTTCGCGCGCGGTGTCGGCGAATATGGGTCGGTGATCTTCATCGCCGGCAACATGCCGTATCGATCCGAAATCGCGCCGCTGCTGATCGTCACCCAGCTCGAGCAATTCGATTACGAAGGCGCAACCGCGATCGCGACGGTGATGCTGCTCGCCGCCTTCGCGCTGCTGCTGGCGATCAACCTGTATCAGCGCTGGGCGCGTCGCCGGGGGGTGGCATGATCGCCACAACACTCCCGCGCCGCGCCGGGCGGGCCGCACTGATCGCGATCGCACTCGGCTTTCTCGGGCTGTTCCTGGTGCTCCCGCTGGTTGCGGTGTTCGCCGAGGCGCTGTCGAAGGGGCTCGCCGCTTACGGCGCCGCGCTGATCGATCCCGACGCGCTGTCGGCGGTGCGGCTGACGCTGTTCGTCGCCGCGATCAGCGTGCCCTTGAACGTCGTGTTCGGGCTCGCCGCGAGCTGGGCGATCACCAAGTTCGATTTTCCCGGCAAGGGTTTCCTGATCACGCTGATCGATCTGCCATTCTCGGTCTCGCCGGTGGTTTCCGGCCTGGTCTATGTGCTGCTGTTCGGCGCGCAGGGGCTGCTCGGCCCGTGGCTGATTGCGCATGATGTCCAGATCATCTTCGCGGTGCCGGGCATCGTGCTGGCGACGATGTTCATCACCTTCCCGTTCGTCGCGCGCGAGCTGATCCCGCTGATGGAGGAACAGGGCCGCGACGACGAGGAAGCGGCGATCTCGCTCGGCGCGAGCGGCTGGCAGACCTTTCGCAAGGTGACCCTGCCCAATGTCCGCTGGGCGCTGCTTTACGGCGTGCTGCTGTGCAATGCCCGCGCGATGGGCGAGTTCGGCGCGGTCTCCGTCGTCTCGGGGCATATCCGCGGCAAGACCAACACGATGCCGCTCCACGTCGAGATTCTCTACAACGAGTATAATTTCGCCGCCGCCTTCGCGGTCGCCTCGCTGCTGGCACTGCTCGCGCTGGTCACGCTCGCGCTCAAATCGATCCTCGAATGGCGCTACGGCGTCCACGGAAAGGCCCATATATGAGCCTCAAGCTGGCCAATATCGCCAAGCGCTTCGGCGCCTTCACCGCGCTGCACGACATCAACCTGCGCGCGCGGCCTGGCGAGTTTCTCGCGCTGCTCGGCCCATCGGGATCGGGCAAGACGACGCTGCTGAGGATCATCGCCGGCCTGGAGTTTCCGGAGCGCGGGACGGTCTATTATGAGGGCGAGGACATCACGCAGCTCAGCGTCGCCGAGCGGCGGATCGGTTTCGTGTTCCAGCAATATGCGCTGTTCAAGCACATGACCGTCGCCGAGAATGTCGGCTTCGGCCTGTCGGTCCGCCCGCGCCGCGATCGTCCCTCGCGCCGCGACATCAAGGCGCGCGCGCAGGAATTGCTCGATCTCGTCCAGCTCGGCGATCTCGGCAAGCGGCTGCCCGCGCAGCTCTCGGGCGGCCAGCGGCAGCGCGTCGCGCTCGCCCGTGCGCTGGCGGTCGATCCCAAGCTGCTGCTGCTCGACGAGCCGTTCGGCGCGCTCGACGCCAAGGTGCGCAAGGAACTGCGCCACTGGCTGCGCGACTTTCACGACCGCGTCGGGCTCACCTCGATTTTCGTCACCCACGATCAGGAAGAGGCGCTCGAAGTCGCCGACCGCATCGTCGTGATGAGCAACGGCGCGATCGAGCAGATCGGCACGCCGTCCGAAGTCTATGACAATCCGGTCAACGCCTTCGTGTTCGATTTCGTCGGCGAATCGAACTGCGTGCCGGTCAGCGCTGCGGATGGCAGCGCGGCGTTCCGCAATGTGCCGCTGGCGGTGGATACGACAGGGCTGCGCGGGCCGGGCGAGCTCTATTTCCGCCCGCACGAGGCGCGGATCGGGGCGGCCGGTGAAGCTGGCTTGCCGGCGACCGTCACGCTGGTGCGACCGAGGGAAGGCCGTGCGCGTGTCGAAGCCGAAATCGCCGGCCTGGCCGATTTGATCGAGCTCGACGTGGCGCCGGACACCGCGCCTGCGGTCGGCGATGCCATCGCGATCATACCGACGAGGTCGCGACTTTTTCCCGCCCGCGACCCCAGCGAGGCGGCGGCATGAGCGTTTCCCCGAGGCGCATCGACCGCTTTACGGCCGAGCCCGACCACGAACCCGCGGTTGCCGCGCTGCGCGAGGCGCTGGAGCGAATGCGCTTCGGCACCATTGCGCTGACCGTCCACGACGGCCGCGTCGTTCAGCTGGAGATTACCGAAAAGCGCCGCTTCGGCGCGTGAACCGACAACCGAAGCTGACCGGACCACCGGAAGCATCGCCATCCCGTGACACGAGGACAATGACGATGATGACCCGCTTCCTGATGACCACCGCCCTCATCGCCGCACCGATCGCGGCGCACGCCCAGGATGCCAAGCCGACGAAACCCTGGACGCTACAAGATGCGATCGGCGACCCTGAGGATTTCACCCTCTCGGGCAGCGTTCGGGCGCGATACGAGACGCTCGACAACGAATTTCGCCCCGGCGGCGGCAAGACCGATGACTTGCTGTCGTTCCGCACCACGCTGTTCGCCGAATATCATCCGGGCATCTTCCGCATCGGCGGCGAAGTGATGGATTCGCGCGGCTATCTCGACGACACGCAAAGCGCGGTCAGCAGCAATGACGTGAACGCGGCCGAATTGATCCAGGGTTATGTCGGCGCCGATCTCGGCGACCGGCTGGGCAAGGGATCGAAGACGATTTTCACGCTCGGCCGCCAGACCATCGATCTCGGCTCGCGCCGCCTTGTCGGCCGCAACAACTTCCGCAACGCGACCAATGCGTTCGATGGCTTCCGCGCCGAGTTCACCGGCGCCGACAAGACTTATCTCACGGTCTTCTACACGCTGCCGCTCAACCGCCTGCCGAGCGACAAGCAAGGCGTGCTCGACAATAAGGTGAAGTGGGACCGCGAGAGCTTCGACGTCGCCTTTTGGGGTGGTTTCCTGACCAAGCCGGCGCTGTTCGGCCGTGCCAATCTCGATCTCTACTTCTTCGGCCTGAACGAGCGCGATTCGCCCAAATATCTCACCAAGAACCGCGAGCTCTACACGCCGGGCCTGCGGCTCTATTCCGATCCCAAGCCGGGCAAGAGCGATTTCGAGTTCGAGGGCGGCTACCAGTTCGGCAGCACCCGCACGGGCACGACGCCGACTGCGCCCGAAAAGCAGGTTTCGGCCTATTTCGTCCATGCCGAGGTCGGCCATCAGTTCGCCGGCGCCTGGGTGCCGCGCGTCAGCCTCGAATATGATCGCGCCAGCGGCGACAAGGGCGGCAAGGACTATACCCGCTTCGACAGCCTCTACGGCCCGCGCCGGCCCGATTACGGCCCGACCGGAATCTACGGCCCGCTCGGCCGCAACAACCTCTCGTCGCCGGGCATCCGCCTCGAAGTCACCCCGGACAAGCGCTGGGACGGCTTCGTGATGTACCGCGCCGCCTGGCTCGACAGCGCGAGCGACAGCTTCGCCAACACCAGCGTCAAGGACGGCACCGGCGTGGCCGGCAAATTCGCCGGCCAGCAGGTCGAAGCGCGCGTGCGTTACTGGATCGTGCCCAAGCTGTTGCGGCTCGATACCGGCGCGGCAATGTTCCTCCACGGTCGTTTCCTCAAGGACGCCTCCAACGCCAATGGCTACGGCAATCCGATCTACGGCTATTTCGACATCACCGCGACGTTTTAACCCACATCGCGGCTTTTTCGGCGCCTGCTGCGCTGCACGATGATGACGCTTTGACCGAGCCGAAACACTTCATTGTGCAGTGCAGCAACGAATGCTAGCGTTGATCGTTGGGATATGGACGAGCGGTTTTCCGCCGTTCTCGCGGGGACTATAGATGCGCAGCCTATCCGACACGATCACGCGGCTTGCCGCCGCGCGGCAGAATTTTCAGGCGACGACCGGCACGGCCGATCGTCTCGTCGATATGCCGTCGTTCGGGCCGAATCCTGGGCAATTGAAGGCGCGCATCTATGTGCCGGACGCGCTCGATGCGGGCGCTCCGCTGGTCGTGGTGCTGCATGGCTGCACGCAGACCGCGGCTGGTTACGATCATGGCTCGGGCTGGTCGGCGCTGGCCGATCGTCACGGCTTCGCGTTGCTCTATCCCGAGCAACAGTCCGCCAACAATTTCAATCTGTGCTTCAACTGGTTCCTCGCCGAGGACATCCGGCGCGACAGCGGCGAAGCGATGTCGATCCGGCAGATGGTCGATCAGATGGTGCGCGACCATGCGTTGGATCCCGGCCGCGTGTTCGTGACCGGGCTGTCGGCCGGCGGCGCGATGACATCGGTGATGCTGGCGACCTATCCCGAGGTCTTCGCCGGCGGCGCGATCATCGCCGGCCTTCCCTACGGCAGCGCGACGACGATGCCGCAAGCACTCGATCGGATGCGCGGCGTCGGCAGCCCCGGAGGCGCCGATCTTGGCGCGCTGATCCGCAACGCATCGCCGCACGACGGGCCGTGGCCGACCGTGTCGATCTGGCATGGCGGCGGCGATCACACCGTCGTGCCGGCGAACATGGCGGCGATCGTCGATCAGTGGCGCGCGGTTCACGATCTCCCGTCGGCCCCTTCGACAACCGACACGATCGACGGCCACGCGCGGCGCGTATGGCGCGATGGCGCCGGCCGTGCCTGTATCGAGGCGATCGCAATCGCCGGCATGGCGCACGGCACGCCGATCGATCCGCGCGGCGCCGACGGCGTCGGCGCGGCCGGCCCGCACATGCTCGACGTCGGCATCGCCTCGTCGGAGCGGATCATCGATTTCTGGGGCATCGGCGGCGCGTGGGACGGCCAAGTGGCGCCGAAACCGCACCCGGCCCCCTCGACCGCCAAACCGGCGCAACCGGCCCCGTCATCTTCTCAGGCCGGCGTCGCCAAGGTCATCGATGACGCGCTACGCGCCGCCGGGCTGATGCGCTAGGCGATCAGGCCTCGCTCATCCCTGTGATGATCTTGTCCAGCGTGACGGGATAATCGCGCACGCGCACGCCGCAGGCGTTGTACACCGCATTGGCGACAGCGGCGGCGACCCCGCAGATGCCGAGTTCGCCGACGCCCTTGGCCTTCATCGGCGACGATTTGGCGTCGACCTCGTCCATGAAATAGACGTCCTGGTGCGGAATGTCGGCGTGGACCGGCACGTGATATTCGGCAAGATCGTGATTGACGAAATAGCCGAAGCGCGTGTCGACCACGGCATCCTCCATCAGCGCCGCGCCGGCGCCCATCGTCATCGCGCCGATCACCTGACTGCGCGCCGATTTGGGGTTGAGGATACGCCCGGCGGCAAACGCGCCGCCCATCCGCCGGATACGCACCTCGCCTGTCGCCGCATCGACGCCGACTTCGACGAAATGGCCGCCGAACGTCGCTTGCGCATAGGTTTCGGCGAGATCGCCGAACTCGATCGAATCCTCGGCCGAGAGCCCGGCATCGCCGGCGATGTCGGCGAGCTTGACGCTGCGGTTGCCGCTCGTGACCTTGCCATCGGCAAACTGGACGTCCTCGGTGTTGAAGCCGGCCTTTTGCGCAACTGCCTGCCGCAGTGCCATACAGGCGGCATAGACGCCCGCGGTCGAGCTGTTGCCGCCCCATTGCCCGCCCGAGCCCGACGAGACCGGAAAGCTCGAATCGCCCAACAGCACGATCACCTTGTCGATCGGCACGCCCATCATTTCCGCCGCGGTCTGCGCGATGATCGTGTAGCTGCCGGTGCCGATGTCGGTCATGTCGGTCGCGACGGTGACGATGCCTTTCTTGTCGATGCCGACGCGCGCGCCCGATTGCATGGTGATGTTGCCGCGAAACGCCGCCGCCATGCCCATGCCGATCAGCCAGCGACCATCGCGCACGGTGCCCGGCGTGGGATTGCGCTTCGCCCAGCCGAACCGCTCCGCCCCGGTCCGCAGGCAGCCGATCAGATTGCGCTCCGAAAAGGGCTTTTCGGGATGTTCGGGATCGACCTGCGTGTCGTTGCGGATGCGAAATTCGATCGGATCGAGCCCAAGCCTTTCCGCCATTTCATCCATCGCAATCTCGAGCGCCATCAGCCCGGGCGCCTCGCCGGGCGCGCGCATCGCATTGCCCTCCGGCAGATTGAGCACCGCCAGCCGCGTCGCCGTCATGCGATTGGCCCCGGCGTAGAGCAGGCGCGTCTGATTGGCCGCCGTCTCCGGCCCGCCGCCGGGGAGATCGCCCGACCAGCTTTCGTGGCCGATCGCCAGGATCTTGCCGGCCTTGTCGGCGCCGATGCGGATGCGCTGGATCGTCGCCGGCCGGTGCGTCGTGTTGTTGAACATCAACGGCCGGGTGAGCGTCACCTTGACCGGGCGCTTGACGATGCGGGCAGCGAGTGCGGCCATGATGGCGTCGCTGCGTACCCATAATTTGGAGCCGAAGCCGCCGCCGACATAGGGCGACATCACATGGATATCGTCCTTCGGGATGCCGAACGCCTCGGCCAGATCGCGGCGCGACCAGTCGATCATCTGATTGGCGGTCCACACCGTCAGCTTGCCGCCGTCCCACGCCGCCATCGTCGCATGCGGCTCCATTGCCGAATGGCATTGATCGGGGGTGGTGTACGTCGCATCGAGCGTCACCGGGGCCTGGGCGAAGGCGCCGGCGAAATCGCCCACCGCGGTGTCGGGTTCGCCGCCGAAGCCGCCCTTCGGCTTGGTCGCCGAGCCCTTGGCGGCCTGCAGATCATAGTGGCCCTTGCCGCGCGTATAATCGACACGGATCAGCTTGGCCCCGGCGCGCGCTTCCTCGAAGCTTTCCGCGACGACCACCGCGATCGCCTGATCATAATGCTCGATGGCGGGGCCACCGAGCAGCGCGGCGGTGATCGCCGCGGGCTTCTTGACCGCGCCGGCGTTGCGATAGGTGACGACCGCGATCACCCCCGGCGCGGCCTCGGCCTCGCTGGTGTCGAGGCTCTTGATGCTGCCCGTCGCGATCGCGGCGCCCAGAATATAGCCATAAGCGGGATCGGCCACCGCATCATGTCGTTCATAGGCGTAATGCGCGGTGCCGGTGGTCTTGAACGGGCCGTCGATGCGATCGGTGGGTTTGCCGATCACCTTCAGCTGATCGATCGGATTGGTAGTGGCGGGCGTATCGAATTTCATCGCATCAGGCCTTTGTCTCAGCCAGGACGGCGCCGAGGGTCCGTTCGACCAGCGGCACCTTGAAGGCGTTTTGCGGCGTCGTCTTCGCGCCGGCGAGCACGGCAGCGGCGATCGCCTTCGCGCCGTTTTCGCGCTCCGCCGCCTCGACGCGCCACGGTTTGTGAGCGAGTCCGCCAAAGGCGAAGCGCCCGCGGCCGTCGCGCTGGACGACCGCCGCGACCGAGATCAGCGCAAAGGCGTAGGACGCGCGGTCGCGAACCTTTTGATAGACGTGCATGCCGCCGAGCGGCTTGGGCAAAGTGACCGCGGTGATGAACTCGCCCGGCGTCAGGCTGGTTTCGATATTCGGCGTCGCGCCCGGAAGCCGGTGGAAATCGGCAATCGGGATCGTCCGCGTCGCGCCATCGGGCTTGACCGTCTCGACATCTGCATCGAGCAGCCGC
Organism: Sphingomonas koreensis; assembly: GCA_006438735.1. Classification (GTDB taxonomy): domain Bacteria; phylum Pseudomonadota; class Alphaproteobacteria; order Sphingomonadales; family Sphingomonadaceae; genus Sphingomonas; species Sphingomonas koreensis_A. The sequence goes on from RCZF01000004.1 coordinate 399,870, forward strand.
ATCGCCACCGCCATGTCGCTGGGATGCGTGGCGATACACTCGCTGCTCGTCCCGACGATCGCCAGGTTGCGATTGAACCCGCCGATCGCGGCGCACCCCGAACCCGGCTGGCGCTTGTTGCACGCCTGATTGGTGTCGTAGAAATACGGGCAGCGCGTGCGTTGCAGCAGGTTGCCGCCGGTGGTCGCCTTGTTGCGCAACTGCCCCGACGCGCCGGCGAGCAGCGCGCGGCTGAGCACGCCGTAATCGCGACGAACGCGCTTGTCGGCGGCGAGATCGGTGTTGCGCACCATCGCGCCGATGCGCAGCCCGCCCTCCGGCGTCGGCTCGATCGTGTCGAGGCCGAGCCGGTTGACGTCGATCAGATGCTGCGGCGTCTCGATCTGCAGCTTCATCAGATCGAGCAGATTGGTGCCGCCGGCGATGAACTCGGCGCCCGGCGTCGCCGCCGCCTTTGCCGCGGCGTCGGCCGGCGATGTGGCGCGTTCGAAGGTGAAGGCTTTCATGCGCGCACTCCCGCGACTTCCTGCATCGCCTCGATGATGTTCGAATAGGCGCCGCATCGGCAGATATTGCCGCTCATCCGCTCGCGCATCTCGTCCGCGGTCAACTGCGGATCGGCCGCGATGTCGCCGCTGACATGGCTCGGGATGCCCTGCTTGATCTCGGCGATCGTCGATACCGCCGAGCAAATCTGCCCCGACGTGCAATAGCCGCATTGATAGCCGTCGTGCTTGATGAAGGCGGCCTGCATCGGATGAAGGTCCGCCGGCGTGCCGAGCCCCTCGATCGTCGTCACCTTATCGCCGTCGTGGAGCACCGCCAGCGTCAGGCACGAATTGATCCGGCGGCCGTTGACGATCATCGTGCACGCGCCGCACTGGCCATGATCGCAGCCCTTTTTCGAACCCGTCAGATGGAGATGTTCGCGCACCGCATCGAGCAGCGTCACCCGCGTATCGAGCGTCAGCGACACCGGCTTGCCGTTGATCTCGAATGCCACCGCCACCGTGGGAGGCGCGGGTTGCGGCTCGCCGCCGGTCGCCGCCAGCGCCGCATGCGGCAGCGATGCCGTCGCCGCGCCGGCGGCGGTGGTGGCGAGCAGGCCGCGCCGCGTGACTGAATAAGGGTCCGTTTCCACAACTTGCTCCGACATCACGGCGGGCTCCCGCCAATTTCGCCAACATGGCATAGATATCGCGCCTCGGCGAGCCGCTTGGCGCGCAGACGAAGCATGAAACGCCGGTCAGCGCGCTTCGGCGCCCATCAATCGATAGCCGACGCCCATTTCGTTGACGACGATCGCCGGCTGGGCGGGGTCGGCTTCGATCTTCTGGCGGATGTTGCGCACGACGACGCGCAGATATTCGATATGCCGCTCGTAATCATTGGCCCATACGGCCGCGAGCAATTGCTGGTGCGTGATCACGCGCCCGGGAAAGCGCGCGAGCTCGGCGATCACCGCGAATTCCTTGGGCGTAAGGTGGATTTCCTCGTCACCGCGCCACACCCGGCGATCGAGCAGATCGAAGGTGACGCCACCGGCGACGACGCTGGCCTGCCCGCCGTCGGCGCCGATCCGGCTGCGCAGCGCGGCCCGGACGCGGGCCAAAAGCTCCTCAGTGTCGAACGGCTTGGTGACATAATCGACAGCACCGAGATCGAGCGCGGTCACCTTCTCCTCGGTCGCGTCGCGCGCGGAAATGATCAGCACCGGCGCGCGCGATTGCTTCTGGATCGCCGGCAGCAGCTCCAGCCCGTCGCGATCGGGCAGCCCGAGATCGAGCAGGACGAGATCGGGCGCGCCTTCAACGATCGCCTCGAGCGCCTGGCGCGCCGATCCGGCCTCGACGATGCGGTAGCCGGCGCGCGTCAGCGTGCCTTGCAGCAAGCGGCGGATATGCGGCTCGTCGTCGACGACGAGAATCACGGGCGCGTTGGACATGGCGCCGACGATCTAGCGGCTTCGTCGCCGCACTGTCGATGACGATGCACACTATGCAAAACATATCCGCTTCGCCGCCTTGCCGTCTCGCAATCGAATGGCCGCACCGCCTAATTGCCCGGTTCCAGACGCTTTCGATCGGGACCGACACATGCAGGATATTCTCTGGATCGCCATCATGGCGGGGCTGCTGGCGATGACGCTCGCCTACGCCCGGCTGTGCGACGAAGCGTGAGGCGCGCGCCATGACGATCGACCTCTGGCTCGCCGCCATCGCCGCCTTCGGGCTTCTCCTCTATCTCGTGGCCGTGCTGATCCGGCCCGAGCGTTTCTGATCGGAACCACACCATGACGCTCCAGGGCTGGATCCTGATCCTCGTCTTCCTCGGCATTCTCCTCGCGCTGACCAAGCCGATGGGATCGTGGCTGTTCGCGCTCTACGAAGGCCGGCGCACGCCGCTTCACGCGGTGATCGGCCCGGTCGAGAACGGCTTCTATCGCCTCTCCGGGATCGATCCGGCCGCCGAGCAGGGCTGGCGGCGCTACGCCGTCCACATGCTGCTGTTCAACGCGGTGCTGATGGTGTTCACTTATGCCATCCTGCGGCTGCAGGGCGTGCTGCCCGGCAACCCCCTGGGCTATCCCGGGCTGAGCCCACATCTCGCGTTCAACACCGCGGTCAGCTTCACCACCAATACCAACTGGCAGAGCTATGGCGGCGAATCCACCATGAGCAATCTGTCGCAGATGGTGGCGCTGACGATCCACAATTTCGCTTCCGCGGCGACCGGAATCGCGCTCGCCTTCGCGCTGTTTCGCGGCTTTGCCCGGCGGCAAGCGGCGAGCATCGGCAATTTCTGGACCGATGTGACGCGCATCACCTTGTATCTGCTGCTGCCGATCTGCGTCATCTACGCGCTGGTGTTGGTCGCCAACGGCGTGCCGCAGACGCTGGCCGGATCGGTCGATCTGACGACGATCGAGGGGGTCAAGCAGACGCTCGCGCTCGGCCCGGTCGCCAGCCAGGAAGCGATCAAGATGCTCGGCACCAATGGCGGCGGCTTCTTCAATGCCAATTCGGCGCACCCGTTCGAGAACCCCAACGCCTTCACCAATCTGCTCGAAATGCTGTCGATCTTCACGATCGGCTTCGGGCTGACCTGGTGTTTCGGCAAGGCGGTGGGCAACACCCGGCAGGGCTGGGCGATCCTATCGGCGATGGTGATCCTGTTCCTCGCCGGCACCACGGTGGCCTATTGGCAGGAAGCGGCGGGCAACCCCGTGCTCCATCAGCTCGGCGTCGCCGGCGGCAACATGGAGGGCAAGGAAGTCCGTTTCGGCATCGCCGCCTCGTCGCTGTTCGCGGTCGTCACCACCGATGCCTCGTGCGGCGCAGTCAATGCGATGCATGACAGCTTCACCGCGCTCGGCGGCATGATCCCGCTGTTCAACATCCAATTGGGCGAAGTCGTCGTCGGCGGCGTCGGCGCGGGCGTCTATGGCTTCCTGCTGTTCGCGATCCTCGCGGTGTTCGTCGCCGGGCTGATGGTCGGGCGCACGCCCGAATATGTCGGCAAGAAGATCGAGGGGCGCGAGGTCAAGCTGGCGGTGTTGGCGATCGCCGTGCTGCCGCTGATGATCCTCGGGCTGACCTCGCTCAGCGCGGTGACCGGGGCCGGGCTTGCCGGGCCGCTCAACAAGGGGCCGCACGGCTTTTCGGAGATTCTCTACGCCTTCTCCAGCGCGGTGGGCAACAACGGCTCGGCGTTCGCCGGGCTGACCGCCAGCACGCCCTGGTATGACGGGCTGATGGGCGTCGCGATGTGGGTCGGGCGGTTCTTCATCATCGTGCCGATGCTGGCGATCGCCGGCAGCCTGGCGGCCAAGCGCCACATCCCCGAATCGGCCGGCTCGTTCCCGACCACCGGCGGGCTGTGGATCGGGCTGCTGGTCGGCATCGTCCTGATCCTGGGCGGCCTCACCTTCCTGCCGAGCCTCGCGCTCGGTCCCATCGCCGATCATCTTGCGATGATCCGCGGCCAACTCTTCTAAGTCGGGGTCAAGTCGATGGCACGCGCCCAAACCAAATCGCTGTTCACGCCGGAACTGATCGCACCCGCGATCGGCGACGCGTTCCGCAAGCTCGATCCGCGCCAGCTGGTGCGCAACCCGGTGATGTTCACCACCGCGGTGGTCGCCGCCTTGCTGACCATCCTGCTGTTCGTCGGCCATGACGGGCTGGCGACCGGCTTCAAGCTGCAACTCGTCGTCTGGCTGTGGCTGACGGTGCTGTTCGGCACCTTCGCCGAGGCGCTGGCCGAAGGCCGCGGCAAGGCGCAGGCGGCAAGTTTGCGCGCGACCAAGGCCGAGCTATCGGCCAAGCGTGTGCTCGACATCGGCGGCGCCTGGCAGATCGTGCCGGCCAGCCAGCTGCGCGCCGGCGAGAAGGTGCTTGTCGAAACCGGCGACCTGATCCCGGCCGACGGCGAAGTGATCGAGGGTGTCGCCAGCGTCAACGAAGCGGCGATTACCGGCGAGAGCGCGCCGGTGATCCGCGAAGCGGGTGGCGACCGATCGGCGGTGACGGCAGGCACGCGGGTTATTTCCGATCAGATCACCGTGCGCATCACCGCCGAGCCGGGCCAGGGCTTCCTCGATCGGATGATCGCGCTGGTCGAAGGCGCGGAGCGGCAGAAGACTCCCAATGAGATCGCGCTGACGATCCTGCTGACCGGCCTCACCATCATCTTCCTGATCGCGGTGGCGACGATCCCCGGCTTCGCCTCCTACGCCGGCGGCAGCATCCCGGTGACGATCCTCGCCGCCTTGCTGATCACGCTCATTCCGACGACGATCGCCGCGCTGCTGTCGGCGATCGGCATCGCCGGGATGGACCGGCTGGTGCGCCACAATGTGCTCGCCAAATCGGGCCGTGCCGTCGAGGCGGCGGGCGACATCGACACCTTGCTGCTCGACAAGACCGGCACGATCACGATCGGCGACCGCCAGGCGAGCGAGTTCAAGGCGGTCGGCGGCGTCAGCGTCGAGGAGCTGGCCGAGGCCGCGCTGCTCGCCAGCCTGGCGGACGAAACCCCCGAAGGCCGTTCGATCGTGGTGCTGGCGCGTGAGCAATTCGCGGTTGCGACGACGAAGCTGCCCGACGGCGCGGCGATCATCCCGTTCACCGCGCAGACCCGTATCTCCGGCGTGCAGATCGGCGACGCGCTGATCCAGAAGGGTGCGGTCGATTCGGTGCTCAAGGCCAATCCCGGCGCCGGCGACACGCCCGCCGCCGCCGAGCTGCGCCGCGCCACCGACGAGATCGCCCGCGCCGGCGGCACGCCGCTCGCGGTCGCCCGCAACGGCCGGCTGCTCGGCGCGATCTTCCTCAAGGACATCGTCAAGGACGGCATCCGCGAGCGCTTCGGCGAGCTGCGCAAGATGGGCATCCGCACGGTGATGATCACCGGCGACAACCCGCTGACCGCCGCCGCCATCGCCGCCGAAGCGGGGGTCGACGATTTCCTCGCGCAGGCGACGCCCGAAGACAAGCTCGCGCTCATCCGCCAGGAGCAGCAGGGCGGCAAGCTCGTCGCGATGTGTGGCGACGGCACCAACGACGCTCCCGCCCTCGCCCAGTCCGATGTGGGCGTGGCGATGAACACGGGCACGCAGGCGGCGCGCGAAGCCGGCAACATGGTCGATCTCGACAGCGATCCGACCAAGCTGATCGAGATCGTCGGGCTGGGCAAACAGCTGCTGATGACGCGCGGCGCGCTGACCACCTTCTCGGTCGCCAACGACGTCGCCAAATATTTCGCGATCATCCCGGCGATGTTCATCGTGCTCTACCCCGGGCTTGGCGTGCTCAACGTGATGGGGCTGGCGACGCCTGAGAGCGCGATCCTGTCGGCGATCATCTTCAACGCGCTGATCATCCCGCTGCTCGTGCCGCTGGCGCTCAAGGGCGTGAAATACCGGCCGATCGGCGCGGGGCCGCTGCTCGCGCGCAATCTGGCGGTTTACGGGCTCGGCGGGCTGATCGCGCCGTTCGTCGGCATCAAGCTGATCGATCTCATGATCAACGGCGTCGGCCTGGTTTAAGGAGAAAGATGATGGGTTCCGATTTCACCAGCGCGCTGCGCCCCGCGATCATGATGAGCGTGCTGTTCGCGCTGCTGTTGTGCCTCGTCTATCCGTTCGCGGTCCTCGGCATCGGCCAGGCGGTGTTCCCCGCCGCCGCCAACGGCAGCCTGATTCGCGAGAACGGCCGCGTCATCGGCTCGTCGGTGGTCGGCCAGGCGTTCGTCAGCGATCGCTATTTCCAGACGCGCCCGTCGGTCGCCGGCAAGGGCTACGACGGCATGGCCTCGTCGGGCTCGAACCTCGGCCCCGCCAGCCAGGCGCTGGCCGACCGCGTGACGGGCGACGTCGCGAAATATCGCGCCGCCGGTGTCGCCGGGCCGCTGCCCGCCGATCTCGTCACCGCTTCGGGTTCGGGGCTCGATCCCGATCTGTCGCCCGCCGCCGCGCTCATTCAGGCGCCGCGCATCGCTGCGATCCGCGGCGTGCCGGTGGCGATGCTGAATGAGCTGGTGACGCGCGCGACGGTGCAGCCGCTCATCGGCTTCATCGGCGAACCGCATGTCAACGTGCTCGCGCTCAATCGACAACTCGATCGCCTGGGCGCACAACCAAGGCAGTGAGCGACGATCGCACCCGCCCCGATCCCGATGCGCTGCTGCGCACCGCCGCGCAGGAATCGCGCGGGCAATTGAAGGTCTTTCTCGGCGCCGCGCCCGGCGTCGGGAAAACCTATGAGATGCTGACCGAGGGGCTGGCGCGAAAACAGGCCGGCGAGGACGTGGTGATCGGCGTGGTTGAGACGCACGGCCGCGCCGAAACCGAGGCGCTGACCGTCGATCACGAAATCGTCCCGCGGCGCACGGTCGACCATCACGGGCGCATCCTCACCGAGATGGACGTCGACGCCATCCTCGCCCGCCGCCCCGCGCTGGTGCTGGTCGATGAGCTCGCCCACACCAATGTCGCGGGCAGCCGCCATCCCAAACGCTATCAGGACGTCGAGGAGCTGCTCGCCGCCGGGACCGATGTCTATTCGACGATCAACGTCCAGCATATCGAGAGCCTCAACGACGTCGTCGCCTCGTTCACCCATGTCCGCGTGCGCGAGACGGTGCCCGATCGTGTGCTCGAAACCGCCGAGATCGAGGTGGTGGACATCCCGCCCGACGAGCTGATCGAGCGGCTGAAGGCCGGCAAGGTCTATATCCCGCACGAGGCGACGCGCGCGCTCAATCACTTCTTCTCCAAATCGAACCTGCAGGCGCTGCGCGAACTCGCGCTCCGGCGCGCGGCGCAGGCGGTCGACGCGCAGATGCTCGATTATGTCCGCGCGCATGCGCTGGCGGGGAGCTTCGCGGCCGGCGAGCGGGTGATCGTCGCGGTCAGCGAGCTGCCGGGCGCCGCCGGGCTGGTCCGCGCCGCCAAGCGGCTGGCCGATGCGCTGCGCGCGCCGTGGACCGCGGTGCACATCGAAACGCGCCGCGCCCGCGATATGGGCGAGGCCGACCGCGCGCGGCTCAACGAAGCGATGGCGCTCGCCGCCCAGCTCGGCGCGGCGACCGCGACAATCCCCGCCGGCAACGTCGTCGACGGCCTCACCGCTTATGCCGCCGAGGCGCGCGCGACGCAGATCGTGATCGGCAAATCGTCCCGCTCCTGGTGGTTCGAGCTGCGCCACGGATCGGTGGTCGATCGGCTGGTGCGCGGGTTGAACGACGTGGCCGTGCATGTGCTGCCGGGCGACGCGGCGGCCGAACCCGCGCGCTTGAAGCCGCGGCGCGCGCGCGGCACTTGGGGCGCGCCGATCAATTATCTCTGGGCGCTGCTGATGGTCGCCGCGGTCACCGCGGCCGGCTGGGGCCTATCGGAGTTCCTCAACCTCGAAAACGTCGCTTTGCTCTATCTGCTGCCGGTGATGATCACCGCCTCGTTGTTCGGGCTGCGGCCGGCGATCTTCACCGCGCTGGTCTCGTCGGTCGCCTATAATTTCTTCTTTTTGCCGCCGACGCACACGCTGACGATCGCCAATCCCGAAAATGTCGTGACGATCCTCGTTTTCCTGTCGGTCGCTTTCGTCACCAGCCAGTTCGCCGCGCGGGTCCACGATCAGGCCGATGTCGCCGAATCGAGCGCGCGCCACAACGCCGCGCTGGCCGGCTTCTCGCGCCAGCTGACCACGATCGCCAATGACGACGAGATGATGCAGACGATCTGCGCCGAGCTCGCCCGGCTGTTCGACGTCGATGCCTGCATCCTGCTGCCCTCGCCCGACGGTCCGCAGCTGCGCGCCGCCTTCCCGCCCGATGACCGGCTCGGCCATATGGAGCGCGCCGCCGCGCAATGGGTGATCGACAAGGGCCAGCCGGCCGGTCGCGGATCGGAAACGCTTACCGCTTCCGATTGGCTGTTCTACCCGCTGCACACCACGCGCGGCATCCTCGGCGCGGCCGGGCTGGCGCGCGACGACGGCGGCGATCCGGTGCGCCCGCAACAGGTGCCGCTGCTGCTCAGCCTGATCGACCAGGCGGCGCTGGTGCTCGAGCGCATGCAGCTCGAAGACGAGATGCGCGACGTGGCGCAGCTGAAGGAGCGTGATCGGCTGCGCGCCGCCTTGCTCTCCTCGGTCAGTCACGATCTGCGCACGCCGCTCACCACGATCCTCGCCGCCGCCGCCGAATTGCGCCGCGCGCCGAGCCCGGCGCTGATCGACACGCTCGAAGGCGAGGCGCAGCGGCTCAATCGCTTCGTTGCCAATCTGCTCGATATGGCGCGCGTCGAGGCCGGGGTGATGCGGCTCAATCTGGAGCCGATCGACCTCACCGATGCGATCGCCAGCGCCGTGCAGGATACGCGACGCTCGCTCGACGGACACGAGATTCGCCTCAACGTCTCGCCCGGGCTGCCGCTGGTCCGCGTCGATCCGCAACTTTTCCACCACTGCCTGATCAACCTGCTCGACAATGCCGGGCGCTATGCCGATCCCGGCACGCCGATCGATATCGCCGCCGAGCGACGCCCCGGCGAGCTGTTGCTGTCGATCGTCGATCAGGGACCGGGCCTGCCCGAAGGCCGAGAGACTCAGGTGTTCGAGACGTTCACCCGGCTCGAGGGATCGGATCGCGCCAAGGGCGGCACCGGGCTCGGGCTCGCGATCGTCAAGGGATTCGCCGAATCGATGGGGCTGACGGTCGACGCCGGCAATCGCGGCGATCCGCGCGGCGCGCGCTTCTCGATCCGTTTCCCCGATCGGGTGATTCTGCGCGATCTCGCCGGCCCGGTCTGATCGGTCGCACGCCGCCAGCGCTCGGCGACCTCGACAGGCGCGAAGATGCCGCCGCCGAGCAAAATGAGGCCCGCGCCGATCGTCAGCCCGGCGAACGCCGCCAGGCCCAGCGCCAACTGCCCGGCGGTCGTCAAACATCCGGTCGCGATCCAGCGCGTCAGCAGCCGCGCGGCGATCACGCCGCCGGTTAACAGCACCGCGCCGATCGCGCGGATCGCCAGCGCTCCCCGCCGCCCCATGCCGTTTGCCCGATCGACCATCATCCGCGCCTTTCCAGGCCGATCAGCTAATCCGACCGGGATAGGCTTTCGAGACGAGCCGAGGCGTTTTCGGATATGAATCCCATATAGGCGGCGCCGTCGGCGGCTGGACGCCACGGCACCGGGCTGCAAAGGAGCCCGCCAACCCGACAATAAGGAGGTCGCTCATGCCGCACGAACAGATCAGCATCCGCACCAACGACGGCGAATGCCCGACGCACGTCTTCACGCCCGCCGCCGGCGACAGCCCGTGGCCCGCGACGATCATCTACATGGATGCGCTGGCGATCCGCCCCACGCTGTTCGACATGGGCCAGCGGCTGGCCGATCACGGTTTCGTCGTGCTGCTGCCCGATCTGTTCTACCGTGCCGGGCCCTATGCGCCGCTCGTCCCCAAGGAAGTGTTCGCCAGCCCCGACGTGCGCAAGGTGCTCGGCCCGCTGATGAGCTCGACCGACGCCAAGCGCGCTGCCGAGGACACCAAGGCCTTGCTCGCCTATCTCGATAGCCGCGACGATGTCGCCGGCGAAAAGGTCGGCGTCACCGGCTATTGCATGGGCGGCGGCATCGCGCTGACGGTCGCGGCGACCTATCCCGATCGCATCGCCGCGGCGGCGAGCTTCCACGGCGGCAATCTCGCCACCGACGACGCGACCAGCCCGCACCGGCTGGCGCCGCAGATCAAGGCGCGGATCTATGTCGCCGGCGCCGATCAGGACACGCATTATCCGCCCGAAATGGCCGATCGCCTGGACGCCGCGCTGACCGAGGCGGGCGTCGACCACCAATGCCTGATCTATCCCGGCGCGCTGCACGGTTGGACGATGAAGGACGTGCCGGTTTACAATGAGGAGGCCGCCGAGCGGCATTGGCGCGAACTGTTCAAGCTGTTCGACGCAACGCTGCGGTGATTTGCTAAAGGCGGTGCCGGCCCGCTCCCCCACCCGGCCACCCATAGGATAATCGCATTGGGTGGCCGGGTGGGGGAGCGGGCCGGTGCCGCGCCTCAACAAAGTTCGTCAAGTTGGTCGGGGCGACAGGATTCGAACCTGCGACCCCCACACCCCCAGTGTGATGCGCTACCAGGCTGCGCTACGCCCCGACCGAGCGGCGGCCTGTATCGGGCCGGGGGCGGCGATGCAAGCCGCGCCCGCCGGACGTCAGCCGAATGTTGCACGGCGCGGGTTGAGGTGATAGCGCGCGGCGCTTGACAAAAGGCAGGGCGCCGCCCCGCCATTCCAGCCATTCGGGACACCATGTTCGCAACCCCAGCCTATGCCCAAGCCGCCGGCGCCACCGCCGCCAACGGCGGTCTCGTCGGGACAATCATCGGCTTCGCGCCGCTGATCCTCGTGTTCATCGCTTTCTGGTTCCTGATGATTCGCCCGCAGCAAAAGCGGATGAAGGAGCAGCAGGCGGCGATCCTCGCGGTCAAGAAGGGCGATGACGTCACCACCGCCGGCGGCATCGTCGGCAAGGTGATCAAGGTGTCCGACGACACCGTCGAGGTCGAGATCGCACAGGGCGTGCGCGTCAAGGTCGTCAAGTCGACGCTGGCGGGCATCGCCCCGCTCGGCGGCAAGCCGGCGAACGACTAAGCCGATGCTCGATTTCCCGCGCTGGAAGATCACGTCGATCGTCGTCGCCCTCGTCTTGCTGATGGCGCTGTCGATCCCGAGCTTTTTCCCCGAATCGACCACAGCTAGCTGGCCTGCGCACCCGCGCGTCAATCTTGGCCTCGATCTCGCCGGCGGCAGCTATCTGCTGCTCGAAGCCGACACCAAGGATCTCGCCGCCTCGCGGCTGACGCAAATGCGCGACGAAGTGCAGCAGGAAATGCGCACCGGCACGCCGCCGATCGCGATCGGCGACATTTCGGTGCGCGGCGGCCAGTTGAGCTTCATGGTCCGCGACGCGAGCCAGGTCGATGCGGTGCGCGAACGGCTGCTCAAGCTGGCCGGCAGCGGCGCGGGCATGAGCGGCCAGCGGATGTGGGACATCAACGTCGTCGATTCGTCGCGTTTCGTGCTGACGCAGACCGACGCCGGGCTGAAGGACGCGATCAAGAGCGCGATGACCGACGCGACCGAAGTCGTCCGCCGCCGCATCGATGCGCTGGGCACCAAGGAGCCGACGATCGTCCAGGAAGGGACCGATCGCATCGTCGTCCAGGTGCCGGGGCTGCAGAACCCCCAGGCGCTGAAGGACCTGCTCGGCAAGACCGCCAAGCTCGAATTCAAGATGGTCGATACCGAGGCCGATCCGGCGCAGGTCGCCAAGGGCGTCGCCCCGGTCGGCGACGTGCTGCTGCCGATGGCGGATAATCCGCAGCAGAAGATCGCGCTGCACCGCACGACGATCATCGCCGGCGATCAGCTCAACAACGCCGCGCAATCCTATGATCAGAACAACCGGCCCGACGTCACCATCCAGTTCAATTCGGAAGGCGGGCGTCGTTTCGCCAAGGTGACGCAGGCGAATGTCGGCAAGCCGTTCGCGATCATCGTCGACAATCAGGTGATTTCCGCGCCAAACATCGACGAGCCGATCCTCGGCGGCAGCGCGTCGATTTCGGGCGGCGGCTTCACCGTCGAAAGCGCCAACGAACTCGCCATCGCACTGCGCTCGGGCAAGCTGCCGGTCAATTTGAACGTGATCGAGGAGCACACCGTCGGCGCCGAGCTGGGGGCCGATTCGATCCACGCCGGCATCCTCGCCTCGACGATCGCGCTGGTCGCCGTGATCGTGTTCATGCTCGTCACCTACGGGCGGTTCGGCGTGTATGCGAATCTCGCCGTCGCCATCAACATCTTCGTCATCCTCGGGGTGATGGCGCTGCTCAATGCGACGCTGACGTTGCCCGGCATCGCCGGCTTCGTGCTGACGATCGGCACCGCGGTCGATGCCAACGTGCTGATCAACGAGCGCATCCGCGAAGAACGCCGGCGCGGCCGCAACGTCGTTCAGGCGGTCGAACTCGGCTACAAGGAAGCGAGCCGCACGATCTTCGAGGCGAACGTGACGCACGCGATTGCCGGCGTGATCATGCTGCTGCTCGGCTCGGGCCCGATCAAGGGTTTCGCGATCGTGCTGCTGCTCGGCATCGTCACGTCGGTATTCACCGCCGTCACCTTCACGCGCATGCTGGTCGCGATCTGGCTCCGCCGCAATCGCCCCAGCGACATTCACATTTGATCCCGGGACCAACCCCATGCGCCTGCTGAAACTCGTCCCGGACAACACCAACATCGGCTTCGTCCGGCTACGCTATCTCGCCTTCGCGATGACCGCGTTGCTGACCGTCGCCGCACTCGCCCTGGTGTTCACCCGCGGCCTCAACATGGGCGTCGATTTCGTCGGCGGCCTGACGATCGAGGAAACCTTCCCCGCCGCCCCGCCGCTCGACAAGGTCCGCGCGACGATCGACGGGCTGCATGTCGGCGAAGCATCGCTGCAACCGTTCGGCGATCCCAAGCGGCTGTCGATCCGGCTGCCGCGCCCGACCGAGACCGGCGAGGGCGCGACCAACGCGATCGTCAAAAAGGTCGAGACCGCGCTCGCCCAGAATTTCCCCGGCGCTACTTTCTCGAAATACGACACCGTCTCGGGCAAGGTTTCCGACGAGCTGGTCCACCGCGGCATCCTCGCCGTCGTCCTCGCCGTGCTCGGCATCGGGCTGTTCGCGATCTTCCGCTTCGAATGGCAGTTCGGCGTATCGACGGTCGTCGCGATCACCCACGACGTGCTGATGACGCTCGGCTTCTTCGCGCTGACGCAGTTCGATTTCGATCTCAACATCGTCGCCGCGGTGCTGACCGTGATCGGCTATTCGATCAACGACAAGATCGTCATCGACGACCGCATCCGTGAGAATATGCGCCGATACCGCAAGATGGATATGCCGCAGATCATCGATCTGTCGGTCAACGAGACGCTGCCGCGAACGGTGATGACGTCGCTGACGATCATCCTTGCGCTCGGCGCGCTGCTGCTGTTCGGCGGGCATGTGCTGCGCGGTTTTACCTCGGCGATGATCCTCGGCGTCGTGGTCGGCACCTATTCGTCGATCTACGTGTCGTCGTCGCTGCTGATCACGCTGGGGCTGCGCGCCGAGCCGCCGGTCGACAAGCCGGGCAGCGTCTCCAATGCGGAGCGGGTCGGCCCCAAGAGCGAGCGCTGATGCGCGTCGATCGCGATCCCACCGCCGAAGGCCCGTTGATCAAGGGCTTTTCGGGCGGCGGCTTTCGCATCGACGACAATGTCTATCGCGCACTGCTGATCACCCCACAGCGCGCCGACGGCTGGACGCCGCCGCCGATCGAGGCGCTCGGCGAAGCCGATCTTGCGCCGCTGCTCACGCTCGATCCCGCGCCCGAATTCCTGCTGCTCGGCACCGGCGCTGCGCTCATCCGCCCGCCGGCCGCGTTCGTCCGCGCCATCGAAGCGCGCGGGTTGGGCATCGAGGCGATGGACAGCCGCGCCGCCGCCCGCGCCTGGGGCGTGCTGCGCGGCGAGGGCCGCTGGATCGCGGCTGCAATTTACCCTTTGGAATAACTCGGGCATTCCCAATACCGTTCGTGCTGAGCTTGTCGAAGCACGTGCCCGGAACGCGCCCTTCGACAAGCTCAGGGCGAACGGTGCCTTCAGCGCTTCGCGAATCCCGTCATCGAATAGGGCCTATCCGCCAGCCTGGTCGCCCAGCTCTTGTTCGGCGTCGCCTGCATCGTGAAGCGCAGCGTGCCGCCCTTCTCGATCTCGTCGTGAGTGATGAAGCTGCGCGTCAGCGGTTTGCCGTCGAGCGTGACCGCGCCGACATAGCGGTTGGCCTCGGACAGATTGTCTGCCTGCACGGTAAAATGCTTGCCTGAGGGTAGGTTGACGACCGCCTTGTCGACGAACGGCCGGCCGATCACATATTGCCCGCTCCCCGGCGTCACCGGATAGAAACCCAGCGACGTGAACACCAGCCACGCCGACATCTGGCCGAGATCGTCATTGCCCTCGAAACCGTCGGGCGTCGGGCGGTACTGGCTGTCGACGATCTGTTTCAGCCGCTCCTGCGTGCGCCACGGCTGGCCGGCATAATCGTAGAGATAGCCGACGGCATGGCTCGGCTCGTTGCCGTGGATATATTGGCCGATCAGCCCGGCGATGTCCTCAGACGACGAATAATCGAGCTTCGAATTGTCGTAACCGAACATCGCATTGAGCTTCTTTACCGTCGCCGCATCGCCGCCCAGCGCGGTGATTAGCCCGCCCTCGTCCTGCGGCATGAACCACGAATATTGCCAGGCATTGCCCTCGGTATAGTCCGATCCGTATTTGATCGAGACCGGGCTGAACGGCTCGCGGAACTTGCCGTTCGACAGCCGCGCGCGCACCCAGCCTTGCTTGAAGTCGAAGCTGTTGCGCCAATTCTGCGCACGCTTGAAGAAGGTCGCGGCGATGTCGTCCTTGCCCATCTTCTTGGCCATCATCGCAATGGTCCAATCGTCATAGGCATATTCGACCGTCTTCGACGCCGCCTCGGGTTCATGGTCGATCGGCACGTAACCGAGCGTCATGTAATCCTTGAGGTCGCCGTATTGCGCGTAGGTCGCACTCTTGACCATCGCGTCGAGCGCCTTGTCGGCATCGAAGCCCTTGATGCCTTTCAGATACGCATCGGCGATGACGGGCACGGCGTGATAGCCGATCATGCACCACGTCTCCTGCCCCTGGAATTGCCAGACGGGCAGGATGCCGAACGGGCTGTCCTGCTGGCTGGCGAGCAGCGAGTTGACGAAATCCGCGTTCAGGCTGTCGGGCTCGATGATCGTCATCAGCGGATGCTCGGCGCGGAACGTATCCCATAGCGAGAAGGTCGAATGGAAGGTAAAGCCATCGGCCTTGTGCACCTGATTGTCCGGCCCACGGTAGCGCCCGTCGGCATCGCCCGCCACCGACGGCGCCAGCATCGTGTGATAGAGCGCGGTGTAGACGTTTGTGCGCATGTCCTTGGGCGCATCCACATCGATCGCCTTCAACGCCGCTTGCCATTTGGCGACAGTGGCGGCGTGGATCATGTCGAAGGCGCCGGGCTCGCTGTCGAGATTGGCGATCGCCCCCGCCTCATCGACCGACGAGATCGCGACCTTCGCCTCGAGCGGCCTGGCCAGCCGCCCGAAATCGAACCGCGCGACGAGATCGCGGCCGCTGATCGCCTGCACGTCGTCCACACCGCGGCCCGGCCCCTGGAAGCCGTGATAGGGCACGTCGTCGCCCTTATCGAGGAAGGCGTGATCGGCTAACGGCGCGGAAAAGCGCATCGCGAAAAACAGTTTGCGATCAGGCGCCCAGCCGCGCGTCTGGCGGCTGCCGGTAATCGTGCCATCGGGTCGGATGCGGATCGACGACCACAGCACCTTGCCGTCGTAATTGTAGATGCTCGACCGCAGATCGAGGACCAGATGCGCCGCCTGATCGGCGGGAAAGGCATAGCGCTGCACGCCGATCCGCGTGCCGGCGGTCATTTCGGCGCGGACATGATCGTCGGACAGCGTCACCGCATAATAGCCGGGATGCGCGACCTCGCTGTCATGGCTGAAGCGTGAGCGATAGCCCGATCCCGGCGCGGCCGCCTCGCCCGGATCGAGCTTGACAGCGGCGCTGTCGCCCACCGCCGGCGTCATCAGGAAATCGCCGAGATCGCTGTGCCCCGCGCCCGAAAAGTGCGTCATGCTGAAGCCCAGGATCGTCGGATCCTTATACTGATAGCCCGCCGCCCAAGGATAGCTTGCCTTGAAGTTCTTGATCTCGGTGTCGGGGCTCAGCTGCACCATCCCGAACGGCGCCGTCGCGCCCGGAAAGGTATGGCCGCCGCCGCTGGTGCCGATCATCGGATCGACCGTGTCGTAAGCGCTGGTCTGAGCCACGGCGGCGAACGGAGTGGCAACCAGGGCTGCTGCACCGAGCAACAGGGCGACGCGCGATCGGATGGCTATCATAGTCACGGTTAAAGCAAATGGATTTCACTATGTCACGCGGCAAGCCCCCCCTGCCGATGTTCCCCGGCGAAGGCCGGGGTCAAGTTGAGACGGCGAAAATCATCGAGCACAGCACTCGCCAAGCGGCGTCATCGAACTGGACCCCGGCCTTCGCCGGGGAACACGTTCATTTTTCCAGCGGCTGGTTCTATGATCCGATCATGGCCACCAGCCCCGCCCCTCTCGCCAATGCCGATCCCGATGCCGATTGGAGCCTCCCCGCCTGGCTCTACTACGACCCCGAGTATTTCTCAGTCGAAATGGCGCGAGTGATGCGGCCCAGCTGGCAGGTCGTCTGCCACGTCAGCGACATTCCGGGCGACGGCGATTGGCACACGCTCGACTTCCTCGGCGAAAGCATCCTCGTCATCCGCGGGCAGAACGATCGAATCCGCGCCTTCGCCAACGTCTGCCGCCACCGCGGCTCGCGATTGGTCGATGGCGCGTCGGGGTGCTCGAAGAAGCTGATCTGCCCTTATCATGCCTGGACCTACGCGCTCGACGGCCGTCTCACCGGCGTGCCCAGCCGCCGCGACTATCCCGCGCTCGATATGGCAACGAGCGGGCTCGCGCCGATCGAGCTCGAAATCTGGCGCGGCTTCGTGTTCGTCCGTCTCGAAGCCGGCGGCCCGTCGGTCGCCGCGATGATGGCGCCGTACGACGCATTGATCGCGCCCTATCGCTTTGACGAATTGCGCGCGCTCGGCCGCGTCACGCTGCGTTCCCGCGCGGTCAACTGGAAGAACGTCGCCGACAATTATTCGGACGGGCTGCACATCCAGGTCGCGCATCCCGGCCTCACCCGGCTGTTCGGTCGCGGCTACGGCGTCGAGGCCGAGGATCACGTCGATCGCATGTGGGGCGAGCTCGTCGAGCGGCCATCGGCCAACCGCTCGGAACGCGCCTATCAACGCTTTCTGCCCGCCGCGCCGCATCTGCCCGAAAAGCACCAGCGACTCTGGCTCTATTTCAAGCTGTGGCCCAATGTCGCGTTCGATATCTATCCCGATCAGGTCGATTTCATGCAGTTCATTCCCGTTTCCCCGACAGAAACCCTGATCCGCGAGATCAGTTATGCCCTGCCCGATGACAGGCGGGAGATGAAAGCGGCGCGCTATCTCAACTGGCGAATCAACCGCCAGGTCAACGCCGAGGACACCGTGCTGATCGAGCGTGTGCAGGCAGGGATGGCGTCGTCGCGTTTCACGGTCGGCCCGATCGGCGCAAGCGAAGTCTGCCTGCGCAACTTCGCCCGCCGGATTCGCGAACTGATCCCCGAGGCGCGGCTTCATCACGCACCGACGGCGGGGTGGTCTCGATGAAATACGATGCCGTCATCATCGGCGCGGGGCATAACGGCCTCGTCTGCGCCTTCTATCTCGCGCGCGCCGGCCTCAAGGTCCGCATCGTCGAGGCGCGCGGCGTCGTCGGCGGCGCGGCGGTGACCGAGGAATTTCACCCCGGCTTCCGCAATTCGGTCGCGAGCTACACCGTCAGCCTGCTCCAGCCCAAGGTTATCGCCGACATGAAGCTGGCCGATCACGGCTACCGCGTGATCGAGCGGCCGATCTCCAATTTTCTGCCACAGCCGGATGGCGGCTACCTCAAGCTCGGCGGCGGCCTCGAGCGAACACAGGCCGAGTTTCGCAAGTTTTCCAATGCCGATGCCGAGACGCTGCCGGCCTATTACGACGCGCTCGAAAATGTCGCCGCGGTGCTGCGCGATCTGGCGCTCAAATCGCCGCCCGATGTCGGCGGCGGGCTGCGCACGCTGATCGACGGGGCGGCGCAAGGCCGCCGGCTGGCGAAAATGCCGGTCGAGCAGCAACGCGACGTGCTCGACCTGTTCGTCAAATCCGCCCGCGATTTCCTCGACGGATGGTTCGAGAGTGACGCGGTGAAAGCCGCGTTCGGCTTCGACGCGGTGGTCGGCAATTACGCCAGTCCCGATACGCCGGGCAGCGCCTATGTGCTGCTCCACCACGTGTTCGGAGAGGTCAACGGCAAGAAGGGCGCATGGGGTCACGCGGTCGGCGGGATGGGCGCGATCACCCAGGCGATGGCCGCGGTGTGCCGCGAAGCCGGGGTGGAGATCAGCCTCGATTCCCCCGTCGATCGTGTGCTGGTGGACGGAGGCAAGGCGGCAGGCGTCCGCCTTGTGAGCGGCGAGGAGGTAATCGCGGGCACCGTCATCGCCAATGTCGGGCCGAAGCTGCTCTACGAACGCCTGATCGACGCCGGCGACCTCACCCCCGAATTCCACCGCCGCATCCGTGCCTTCAAGGCCGGATCGGGCACCTTCCGCATGAACGTCGCGCTCAGCGAGCTGCCGCGCTTCACCGCGCTCCCCGACCCCGGCGAGCATCACCAGGCCGGCATCATCCTCGCCCCGACGCTCGATTACATGGACCGCGCCTTCACCGACGCGAAGGCGCACGGCTGGTCGAAGGCGCCAATCGTCGAAATGCTGATTCCCTCGACCGTCGACGACAGCCTCGCGCCACCCGGACAGCACGTCGCCAGCCTGTTCTGCCAGCAATTCGCGCCCGAGCTTCCAGACGGCCGCTACTGGGACGACGAGGAAGACGCCGCCGCCGCGACGATCATCGACACCGTTGAGGCTGCCGCCCCCGGCTTCCGCGCCTCGATCCTCGGCACGATGACGCTCTCCCCCAAGGGCCTCGAACGCAAGTTCGGCCTCATCGGCGGCGACATCATGCACGGCAACATGACGCTCGATCAATTGTGGGCGGCGCGCCCGGTGCTCGGCAACGCCGCGTATCGCGGGCCGATCGCGGGCTTGTATATGTGCGGCGCCGGCACCCATCCTGGCGGCGGCGTCACCGGCGCGCCGGGGCACAATGCCGCGCGCGAAGTGCTACGCGACCGCAGCTTCCTCGGGCGGCTCGGCCGCCGCGGCTGAGCGCGTCCACCAATAGACCGGCAAGCCCCCCGCCATCAGCCCGAAGCCAAGCAGGCTGGCGGTGCCCGCGCCGAACAGCGTCCACAGCGTGAACAGCACGCCGATCGCGGTGACGACTGCCATGCCCATGCCGAAGCGCACAATCCCGACCGCGCGCAGCCGAAAAGCGGAAACCGCGCAGGCGAGATACAAGAACAAGTTCGATGCGGTCGACACCAGCGCCAGGAACGCGAACAGCCCGGCGGCCCCGCGGCTCGCGTTCGAGCAGACCAGGATCGTCGACAGCACGCTCGACACCATCAGCGCGCGCGCCGGCGCGCCGTTGGCCCGCGTCACGCCGAACCAGCGCGGCAGCCCGCCGCCGCGCGCCATCGCCAGCGGCACTTCGCCCTGCGCCAGTATCCACCCGTTGAGCGCACCGAGCGTGCTGATCGCGGCGAATCCGGCGATCACCAGCGCCCAGCCCGCGCTCCAGTACCGCGCGACGAACAAGGCGAACGGCGCGTTGGAGGCGGCGACCTCGTTCGCCGGCAGCATCAGTGCGATCCCCGAGCAGGTGACGAGATAGATCAGCCCGGTCGCCAGCGCGCCGATCATCGTCGCCCGCGGCACCGTGCGCGGCGCATCGTGGACCCGCGCACCGGCAACCGCGGCGCATTCGAAACCCATCATCGCGAACATCGCCAGCGAGGCCGATCCGGTCACCGCGCCCGCCGACAGATCGCCGCGATGCAGCGGCGCGATCGCGCCGTGTCCGCCACCGAACACCACCGCGATGATCACGATCACCGCGATGAGCGGGATCACCTTGAGGATCGTCGTCGTCAGCTGAACCACGCCGGCGCTGCGCGCGCCCGCCAGATTGATCAGCGTGAACAGCCAGATCAGCCCGACGGTGGACAGCGTCGTCGCGCCCTGCGTCGCCGCCATCGCCGGCGCGAACAGGCTGAGATAGCCCACCGCTGCCGAGGCGATCGCGGCATTGCCGACGACGATGCCGACCCAATAGCTCCACGACACCAGAAACGCCGGCGTCTCGCCGAACGCCGCCTCGGTGAAGCCGTGCGGCCCACCGGCGGTGGGCAATTGCCGCGCCAGCAAGGCGATCACCCGCGCCAGGCACAGCACACCGGCGATCGTCAGCACCCAACCGATCACCGCGTTCCAACCGTAGGGCGCCAGGCTCGCCGGCAACAGGAACACGCCCGATCCGATCATGTTGCCCATCACCAGCGCCAGGCACATCCAGAAGCCCAGCAAGCGCCGCGGCGCGGCGGGCACGGCGATCAAGGCGTCGTCGGCAAGCGCAACCATGATGCCCCCCAAGGCAGCTGCGTGGAAGGCGGCAGGCTACGCCGGTTCGGCAAGCCGCGCCAGCGCCTTTCCGGCAACGCGCTCGATGCGCCATTCGGTCATCATCGCCGCGCCCATCGCGGTGTAGAAGTCGATCGCCGGCTGGTTCCAATCGAGCACCGACCATTCGAACCGCCCGCAATCGCGCTCGATCGCGATGGCGGCAAGATGCTTGAGCAAAGCCGTGCCGACCCCCGATCCGCGCGCCTCGGGCGTGACGTAAAGATCTTCGAGATACAGCCCCTTGCGCCCTTTCCAGGTCGAGAAATTGTGGAAGAACAGGGCAAACGCCATCGCCGCGCCGTCGCGCTCGGCGATTACCGCCTCGGCCGATCGCTCGCCGAACAGCGCGTGGTCGAGCATCGCCTCGGTCGCCTCGACGGCATCGGGTTCGCGCTCGAACGCGGCGAGCTCGCGCACGAAGCGCAGGATCGTCGGCACGTCGCCCCGCGTCGCGGGTCGGATCGAAAGGGTCATGCGGCAGCCTCCGTTTGCGGGGCCGGGGCCGCCATGCCGCGCACCGCGACGACGCACCCGGCGATGATCAGCGCCGCGCCCGCGACGGTATAGAGCGAGACATGCTCGCCGAACACCGCATAGCCGAGCAACCCCGACCAGAGAAACGCGGTATATTCGACCGGCGCCAGCACCTGCGCCTCGGCGCGCGCATAGGCCCAGGCGAGCAGCACCGCCGAGATCGATCCGAGCACTGCGGCGGCGCCGATCGCCGGCAATTGCGCGACCGACGGCATGGCCGAAAACCACGGCGCGCCGATCAACAGCATCGCCCCCAACACCACGCTGGTGAACAACGCCACTTCCAGCGCGTCGGCGATCTGCGCCTGTCGCCGCAGCAGGATCAGGCTCACCGCATATAGCACCGAGGCAACGAGGATCGCGATCGATCCCAACACATGCGCGGTCGAGGCTTGCGCCTGCACCTCGCCGGCGGCGATCGCCAGCACGCCCAGGCTCGCCACCAGCGATCCCCCGATCGCGCCGCGTCTGATCCGCTCGCCGAGAAACGCGGCGGCGAGAAACAGCGCGATCAGTGGTGCGAGAAACGTCAGCGCCACGCCCTGCGCCATCGGCACGCGCACCAATCCCCAGAAGAACAGCACGACCGACAGCCCGGCAGCGACGCCACGCGACGCATGCAGCACGAACGCCGCCCGGCTCGGCCACGGCCGCCGCCGCGCGAGAAAAACTGGGCCAAGCAGCAACACGCCGGTCACGGATCGCCACAACACCGCGCTATACGCGCCGCTGGCGATCGACAGCCCCTTCATCAGCGCATCCATGCACGAATAGCTGGCGATCCCCACCGCCGCGACGGCGAACGCGGTCGCGGGGCTTGTTCGGCGCATTGTCACCGGATGAGACGAATATCGAGCCCAAGATCGAGCAATGCCCAGTCCTTGTCGCCGGTCAAGATCGCGCTGCCCGTTGTCGTCGCGAGCGCCATGCAGGCTCGATCCGCAAAGGAAATGCCTTTCTCGTGGAGTATCGGATGCAACGTTGCCGACACTTTCGCCTGCGCCAGATCGAACGGGACGAGCGAAACTTCCAACCGGCCCAGCTGCGCCAAGACATCCTCGGCAGCGATCCGCCACTCCGCGCTTTTCAGCAGAACTTCGACGAAGTTGACCGTAGAGAGCAAGCTGCCCTTGCTCGCCGCGAGCACAATTTCGCTGCCCGGCTCCTCGAATATCACCGCAAGCACCGCAGAGGCGTCAAGCACGACACTCACGGATGTTCAGCGATCCAGCGTTCGAAATCATCATTCTCACGCTGGGCTTCGACACGACGCTCCGCGATCAATTCATCAACGATGGAGCCCTCGCCTCTATCCGGGCCACGCATCGCGCGAAACTCGGCCTGCACTTCCTTGACGACTTGCGCATAGGTTTTGATCACCAGCCCGCCCTTGTTATCGCGCTCGATAACCAGCGAGTCGCCGTCCTTGATGCCGAATTCGCGGCGCAATTCCGCCGGGATGACGATCTTGCCGCCAGTGATCACTTTGGCGTGATAGGTCATGCCGAGCCCTCCAGAACCCAGCCCATAGCACAGGACCTATTCTGCAGCGACGGCCTGCTCGGCCTCGCCCGCCTCGATTTCCGCCGCCTTGGCCTCGACCAGCTTGACGATATGCTCGACCATATCGGCATCGGCGACATGGTGATCGGTCACGCCCGATAGATAGACCATGTGCTTGCCCGCGCCGCCGCCGGTGATGCCGATGTCGGTTTCGCGCGCCTCGCCGGGGCCGTTGACGACGCAGCCGAGCACCGACAGGCTCATCGGCGTGCGAATATGCTGGAGCCGCTCTTCCAGCGCCTGGACGGTGCGGATCACGTCGAACCCCTGCCGCGCGCAGCTCGGGCATGAGACGACGCGGACGCCCCTATTGCGGATGCCGAGCGCTTTCAAAATCTCGAAGCCGACGCGGACCTCGTCCTCGGGCTCGGCCGAGAGCGACACGCGGATCGTGTCGCCGATGCCGTACCATAGCAGGCTGCCGATCCCGATCGACGACTTGACCGTCCCGCCGACGAAACCGCCCGCTTCGGTGATGCCGAGATGCAGCGGGCAATCGACCAGTTCGGCAAGCTGCTGATAGGCGGCAACCGCCAGGAAGAAGTCGGACGCCTTCACTGCGACCTTATATTCATGGAAATCGTGATCCTGCAGGATCTTGATATGATCCATTGCCGACTCGACCAGCGCATCGGGGCAAGGCTCGCCGTATTTCTCGAGCAGGTCTTTTTCCAGGCTGCCGCCATTCACGCCGATGCGGATCGCGCAGCCATTGGCCTTGGCCGCGTTGATCACTTCCTGCACGCGCGCTTCGGAGCCGATGTTGCCGGGATTGATCCGCAGGCACGCCGCCCCCGCGTCCGCCGCCTCCAGCGCGCGCTTATAGTGGAAATGGATGTCGGCGACGATCGGCACGCGGCTGGCGCGCACGATCTGCTTCAAGGCCGCGGTGCTTTCCACATCGGGGCACGACACGCGGATGATGTCGACGCCCGCCTCTTCGCAGCGCCTGATCTGGTCGATCGTCGCCTTGGCGTCGCTGGTCGGCGTGTTGGTCATCGTCTGCACCGTCACCGGCGCGTCGCCGCCGACGGGGACGGTGCCGACCATGATCTGGCGGCTCTTGCGGCGGGTGATATCGCGCCAGGGACGTAGAGACATGATGATTTCTCGCTTGGGTTCTTCCCCGATATAGCCCCCCGCACGCGGCGGCGAAAGGGCGACGCGGGATGGCCAAGCGCGATGCATCTGCTAAGCGGCGGCCATGACGACATCCGATGATTGGACGCTGCTGATCCACGGCGGCGCCGGCGTGCTCGAACGCGGCGCGATTTCCCCCGAGGCCGAAGCCGGCGCGCGCGACGGCCTCGCCCGCGCGCTCGACGCCGGCAGTGCGATCCTCGCCTCTGGCGGCAGCGCGCTCGATGCGGTCGAGGCGGCGATCACGGTGCTGGAGGACGATCCGCACTTCAATTCGGGCCGCGGCGCGGTGTTCACCTACGAAGGCGATATCCGGCTCGACGCCGCGATCATGGACGGCCGCAGCCGCGACGCCGGGGCGGTGACGGGGGTCCACGCCACGCGCAATCCGGTGGGCCTCGCCCGCGCGGTGATGGAAAAGAGCCCGCACGTCATGCTGTCGGGCGTCGGCGCCGATCAATTTTCGCGCGAACAAGGCCTCGAGCAAGTCGATCCCGCCTATTTCGCAACCGACGAGCGCCGCGCGCAACTCGAGACGATGAAGGCCAACAAGGCCGATTGGTTCGACGTCGATATGAAATACGGCACGGTCGGCGCGGTCGCGCGCGATGGGCACGGCCATGTCGCCGCCGCCACCTCGACCGGCGGCATCACCGGCAAACGCTGGGGCCGGATCGGCGATTCGCCGCTGATCGGCGCGGGCACCTATGCCGACGACCGCGCCTGCGCCGTCTCGGCGACCGGCTCGGGCGAATTCTTCATCCGCGAAGCCGTCGGCCACGAAATCGCCGCGCGGATGCGGATGCTCGGTAACGACGCCGCCACCGCCGCCGACGACGTGATGGCCGAGGTCAAGGCGCTCGGCGGCACCGGCGGCGTGATCGTCGTGAGCGCTGCGGGCGAGGCGGTATCGAGCTTCAACACCCCGGGCATGTACCGCGGCTTCGCGACCGCCGCCGGCGATAAAAAAGTGGCGATTTTCGGAGACGAATCGCTCGACGAGCGCTAGAGCCTCGGCCCATGTTACGTCGTATCATTGCCGCTTCGACCGCGCTTGCGCTGACCTTTGCTGTCGCTGCCCCGGCGCTCGCTTATTGGGAATATGGGCACGAGACCGTCGCCGAGATCGCGATGGCCAATGTGAAGCCCGCCACCCGCGCGCATGTCCTCGCGCTGCTGCGGCAATCGGCGGTGCTCGATACGCCCGAATGCCCGGCCGCGACGCCGGCTGAGGCGGCGGTGTGGCCCGATTGCGTCAAGAAGCTCGGCGATCGCTTCAAGAACACCTTCTCCTGGCACTATCAGGACGTCGAGATCTGCCAGCCGTTCGATCTGAAGTCGGCGTGCAAGGACGGCAACTGCGCCGCCGCGCAGATCGAAAAGGACGTCAAGCTGCTCGAAAGCGGCAAGGGCACGACCAGGGACCGCGTCACCGCGCTCGCCTTCCTGTTGCATCTGGTCGGCGACATCCATCAACCGCTCCACGCCGGCGAAAATCACGACGCCGGCGGCAACAAGGTCGCGGCCACTTACGGCATCTACGCGCCGCCACATTTCAATCTGCACTCGATCTGGGACGGCCCGCTCGCCGAGCGCGCGATCACATCGGGGCCCTCACTGATCCGCCGCTATCCGGCGGCGGTGAAGGCGGCGATCCAGGCCGGCACCGTCGAGGATTGGTCACGCCAAAGCTGGGAAATCGCCCAGAAGAGCGTCTATGCCAGCGTGATGAACGGCCAACCCTGCGGCCCCGAACCGGCCAAGGTGACGATGGACGAGGCCACGATCGAAAAGGAAGTGCCGGTCGCGCGGCTGCAGGTGCAACGCGGTGGGCTGCGGCTCGCCAAGCTGCTCGATCAGGCGCTGGGCTGATCGGTCGCGTCGCCGCGACGCTCGATCACATTTCCAGATTACCGCCGCCCGTGGCGATCACCTGCGAATAGAAATGCGCGCTGGCCTTGGGGGTGCGGGCCTGCGTTTCGAAATCGACATGGACCATGCCGAAGCGCTTCGAATAACCGAGCGACCATTCGAGATTGTCGAGCAGCGACCACAGCATGTAGCCGCGCACGTCCGCACCGCGCCGGATCGCCTCGCCGATCGCGGCGATGTGCCGCTTGAGATAATCGACGCGTAGCGGATCGTCGATCCGGCCGTCGATCGGCTTGGGCGGATCGTAGAATGCCGCGCCGTTTTCGGTGACGTAGAGCGGAATGTCGCCGTACGTGTCCTTCACCCACAGCAAGACATCAGTGAGCCCTTGCGGGAACACTTCCCAGCCGGTCGTGGTGTAGGTCGCGTGCTTCTGCTCGACGGGGCCGGCGCGGAGCAAGAAAGTGTCGTCGGCACCGGTGACGTTGCGCGTGTAGTAATTGACGCCGAGGAAATCGAGCTTCTGGCGGATCAGCTCGAAGTCTTCCGCCGGCCAATCGGGCCAGGCCTCGCCGAACATCTCGGCGAGTTCGGGGGGATAGCAGCCGAGCATCGCCGGATCGAGATACTGGCGGTTCATATAGGCCTCGGCGCGGCGCTGCGCGGCCTGATCCTCGGGCGTGTCCGACGCGGCGTATTTGGGCTCGAGATTGACGACGAGGCCGATCTCGTGCGTGCCGATCTCGCGATACGCCTTCACCGCGCTCCCATGCGCGCGCATCAGATTGTGGCTGGCGATCGGCGCTTCGAACATGTTGCGATGCCCCGGCGCCAGCGCGCCGTGGAGATAGCCGCCGTCGGTGACGACCCAAGGCTCGTTGAGCGTCACCCATTTCTTCACCCGTCCGTCGAGCCGCTCGAACAGCACGCGGCCGTATTCGGCGAACCAGTCGGCGCTATCGCGATTGAGCCAGCCACCCTTGTCGTCAAGCGCGGCGGGCAAATCCCAGTGATAGAGCGTCGCCAGCGGCTCGATGTCGTTCGCCAGCAATTCGTCGACCAGCCGCTCGTAGAAATCGAGCCCGGCCTGGTTCACTTGCCCAGTCCCTTGCGGCAGCACGCGGCCCCAGGCGACCGAGAAGCGATAGGCCTTGAGCCCCAATGTTTTCATCAGCGCGACGTCTTCCTTCCAGCGATTGTAATGATCGCAGGCGACGTCGCCGGTATCGCCTTTCACCGCCATCAGCCGCGGATCGTGGCTGAACCGCTGCCAGATCGATGCGCCGGCACCGTCGGCCAAGGGCGAGCCCTCGATCTGATAAGCGGCGGTCGCCGCGCCCCACAGGAAATCGCCGGGAAATGGCGTGGTCATTCAGCTTATCCCTTCACGCTGCCGGCCAGCAGGCCGCTGATGTAATATCGCTGCAACGCCAGGAAGAGCAGCAGCACCGGCGCCAGCGTGACGACGGCGCCGGCCATCATCAGCTCGAAATCCTGGACGTGCTCGCGCGCGAGATTGGCGAGCGCCACCGGCAATGTCTGCCTGTCGCTATCGTTCAAGATGATGAGCGGCCAGAGAAAATCGCTCCAGCTCGCCAAAAAGGCGAAGGTCGCCAGCGTCACCAGGATCGGTGTGAGCGACGGCAGCACCACGACCAGGAAGATGCGCCACTCGCCCGCGCCGTCGATCCGCGCCGCTTCGAGCAGCTCGTCGGGGATCGACAAGGCATATTGGCGGACGAGAAAGATCCCGAACACCGTCGCGATCGATGGCGCCAGCACGCCGGCAAAGGAATTGACCAGCCCGAGCTCCTTGCACAGCAGGAACAACGGGATCATCGCCACCTGCGCGGGGATCACCAGCGCGGCGAGCAGCCAGCGGAACAGCGCCTCGCGCCCGCGAAACGGAAGCTTGGCGAAGGCATAGCCGGCCAGGACGTTGAAGGTGGTCGAGATCAGCGTCGCAAGCGTCGCCAGCACCAAGCTGTTGAGGAAAAAGCGCGCCATATCGGTGGTGGCGAACAAGGTGACGTAATTCTGCAGCGTGGGATGCGCAGGGAGCAGCGGCGGCGGGAAATGCGCCGCCTCGCCCGGCTGCATCAGCGAGACCGAGACCATCCACAGCAGCGGCGCAATGGCGAACAAGCCGAGCAGCCCCATCGCCAGGTTCAGCAAGGCGGCACGGCGCGTCACCGATCGCCCCAGCGCCGCGACACGCGCAACTGCAGCAACGTCACCGCGAACAGGATCGCGAACAGCACGAACGCCACTGCGGTCGCGTAGCCGAGGTTCCAGAACTGAAACCCTTGCGTGAACATCAGATAAAGGATGCTCGTCGTGCTCTGCACCGGCCCGCCCTGCGTCATCACATAGGGTTCGGCGAACAGCTGGAAATAGGCCGCCATCGTCAGGATCGAAACGACCAGCAGCACCGGCGCCAGCGCCGGCAGGGTGACGTGGCGGAATTGCGCCCACGGCCCTGCCCCGTCGATCCGCGCCGCTTCGTAGAGATCGTCGGGAATGGTCTGCAACCCGGCCAGCAGGATGATCATGTTGTAGCCGAAATTCTTCCACACCGCGAAAACGACGATCGCCGGCATCGCTGAGTGCGGATCGCCGAGCCAATCGACCGGGCCGAGCCCGACGCCGCCGAGCGCCCAGTTGATCAGCCCGTATTGCGCGTTGAACAGATAGCGCCAGATCACCGCCACCGCGACCAGCGTCGTCACCACCGGCGCGAAGAAGATCGTGCGGAACAGCCCCTTGAAGCGCGCGAGCTTCGACTGGATCAGCAGCGCCGCGCCGAGCGAGGTCGCCATCGACAGCGGCACGCCGAGCACGACAAATTCCAGCGTGTTGCCCAGCGCTTGCCAGAACAGCGGCGTGCGCAGCAGCGTGAGATAATTGGCGAGCCCGATGAAGCGCAGGTTGGAAATATCGGCGAGCGCGTAGAGATCGAAATCGGTGAAGCTCAATAGCAGCGCAGCGGCGATCGGCAGGAAGAAGAATACCGCCAGCGCGATCAGCGCCGGCGCGACGAAGCTCCAGGCGACGGCCTCGCGATTCACGTATCACCCACCCCGGCGGAGGCCGGGGCCCAGTTGGGAAGGTTCGCGTTGGTTTGCGGAGCGTCCGCCAACGCGCCGGCCCGCAACTGGGCCCCGGCCTCCGCCGGGGAAGTGCGGACGCTCGAGGCCTGCCGCCCCAACATCCAGCGCCGCTTGGCGAGGATCGCGTCGGCCTGGCGATTAATCTCGGTGGCCACCTGATCGACGCTCATATCGTTATGCGCCGCCGCCTCGGTGACGGTGCGCATCGCCGTCGCAATCGCTTCCCATTCGGGCACCTTGGGCGTCGGCTTCACGCGCTCGAGTTGCTCGGCATAAGCGCGGGCGTGGGGATCGTCGCGCAACTCGGGCGCGGCCCAGGCCGATTTGCGCGGCGGCAGATCGCCGGTCAGCGCATGAAAGCGCACCTGCATCGCCGGCGTCGAGAGAAAACGGATCAGCTTCCACGCCGCATCCTGCCTATTTGAATGGCGGAAGATCACGAGGCTCGATCCGCCCGCGTTCGAGACGCCGGGGCCGTCGGGACCGGGCATCGTCGCGGTCGCCCATTCGTCTTGCCGCGCGGCGGGAATGCGCCGTTCGAATTCGCCCAATTGCCACGGTCCGGTGATGTAGAAGCTGAATCGGCCTTGGTCGAATTCGTCCCATATGTTGGAAATCTCGGTGTTGGCGATCGCCGGGGCCAGCCCCGATCGCACCGCGCCGAGATAGAACGCCAGCGCCGCCTTGAAGCCCGGGCTCTCGAAATTGCCGCGGGCATCCTCCGTGACCATCGGCGCGGCCTGCTGCAACCCCAGCACTTCCAGCGGCTCATATTCGTTGAGCGGAAAGATCGCGGCATAACGGCCGGGGCCGACCAGCCGCTTGATCGCGATCATCTGCGCGCGCCATTCGGCCCAATCGCGCGGCGGATGAGCATAGCCCGCGCGCTTCAGGATATCGCGGCGGTAGAACAGCAGCCGCGTATCGACATACCAGGGCACGCCGTAGAGACGCCCGTCGATCCGGCTCGCGTCCCAGATGCCGGGAAAATAATCGGCTGGGTCGATCGCCGGCGTCGCCGCGATACGCGCATCGAGCGGCTGGAGCGCGCCCAGCGCTTCGAACTCGGGCAGCCAGGAATTGCCGAGCTGCGCCATATCGGGCAGCGAATCGCCGGCGAATCCGGTGAGCAGTTTCTGGTGCGCCTCGGCAAACGGCACCTGCTCGATATCGACGCGGATGCCCGGATTGGCCGCCTGGAATTCTGGAATCAGCTGGCCGATCGCATCGCCCTCGGCCCCCATCGCCCAGACGGTGAGCGTGACGCGGCCGTCGGGTTTGGCGCAGCTGCCTAGCAACAGCGCCGCGACGATCGCCCACGCCGGCCTCCATCTCACTGCGACAGCCAGCCTCCCGAAAAGCCCGCGCGGATCAGCCCGCGACGGATGTGCGGATTGGTGCGCATCGTCGCCCAGATCATGCCGCTGCGCCAGTTTTCGATGCCGCCGACGATCGGCCCCTGATCGATGCCGAGATAATCGTCGTCCACCCAGCATAGCCCCTCGACGATCCTGCCTTTGGGCGTCGCCGGGCCGGTCGACAGCGTCGGATTGAACGAATCTAGAAATCCGTATTTGCCGTAGATCGCCGAGCCGTAACGGCCGTGCATCGCGCCGATCGCGGGCAGCACGATATCGGGCGCAAACGCGATCGATCCGGCCGCGGCGGTCGGCGCGATCGTCCCGTCATCGACGCCGTCCGCGCCCGGGCCGCGCGCCGAATAGCCGGTGAAGGTCCGCGCCCGGCCGCCGAACTCGCGCGTGATCCCGCCCGGCCCGTCGCATGCCGTCAATCCCCAGATGTCCGGCCCATAACCGATCCAGCCGCGCGGGTTGGCGATCGCATAATCGCGCTGGGCATAGGTCGCGCGCCGGCTGTTTTCGAAATAATCGATGCCGTGGGTACGCGTGAAATTGTCCTGGATGCCGCGGAAATCGATCCACAGATTGGAATATTGATAGACGAACAGCGACGGGAACAGCAGATGCGGCTCGCCGTAATCGCCGCCCCATTGCGGCTGGAAGCGCGAGGTCAGATCCTCCTGCGTGCCGGCCTGCACCGGGTGCGTCGGCGATCCCAGCGCGAGCACATAGAGCAGCAGCGCCTCGTTGAACTGGCTCCACTTGGCGGGGATGAAGCCGCTTTCCGGATGCCAGCCCATCGACACGAACGGATAGGCCGGGCGGATCCAGTTCCAATCGACCGCGCCGTAGATTTGATCGGCGAGCGTTCTGATCCTGATTTCGTCGGGATGCGCGCTGTCGAACCAGCTTTGCGCAAACAGAATGCCGCCGAGCAGCAGCGTGGTGTCGATGGTTGAGAGCTCGGTCTGTTCAAATCGCTCGCCGGTATCCATGTCCAGAAAATGGTAGAAAAAGCCCTTGTAGCCGCTGACCCCCGTGGCACCGGGCCCCTGCGGCGCGTTGGCGAAAAATTCGAGCGTGGCGAGCGTGCGCGCGCGCGCCTGATCGCGGCTGATCCAGCCGTGCAGCACGCCGATCGGATAGGCCGTCAGCGCAAAGCCGACGGCAGCGATCGAGGCGAAGGATTTGGTCGGCCAGCGATCGGGCGCCAAGCCGTTCTTGGGGTTGGTCGTTTCCCAGAAGAAGCGGAAGGTGCGCTCCTGTAGATCATCGATCGGCGGCGTTTCGTCGATCAGCGCGGCCTTGGGACGGACGCCGGCGGCGCACCCCGCAACCAGCCCGCCAAGCGCGACGCTGGACCATCCGAGAACTTCACGACGACTGAACAAAGGCGACTCCGATAATTCGAACAAAGATCCGGCCGCGCCAAGCAAACGACGCGGCCGGCAGGGAGGAAGGGGTCAGAGACGCATCGATCGGCGGGCGCCGGCCGCATCCGCCAGGCGATCGCTCGATCCGCGCACGATCAATTGGGGGACGAGATGTTCCGGGGCGCCGGGCGGCGCGTCGGGCCGCTCGATCGTATCGATCAGCCGCTCGACCGCGCGTTCGCCGAGCGCGGCGATGCGGATGCCCATCGTGCTCAACGCCGGCGTCACATAGCGCGCGATCGGCACGTCGTCGAAGCCGATGATCGCACAATCGCGCGGCACGGAGATGCCGGCGTTGATCAGCGTGACCATGCACCCGACGCCCATGATGTCGTTGGCGGAAAACACGCCGTCCACGTCGCCGCGCGCGATGATCGCGCCGGCGGCGGCGATGCCGGCTTCCTCGCTGAAATCGCCCGGCAGCACCAGCGGATCGGCATCGCCCAGCAGCTCGGCGGCGGCTTCGCGAAAGCCGCGGGCGCGCTCCTCGGCATCGGCATTTCCCTCGGGGCCGGCGATGTGGGCGAGCCGCGTGCAGCCCTGCTGTGCGAGATGCGCCACCGCCGCACGCGCGCCGGCATGATTGTCGATCACGATCGAGGCGTGCCGCGGCCCGCCGACCTTGCTGCCCAGCACCACCGCCGGCAGCCCGCCGGGCAGCGCGCGCGCCAGCGCGTCAGCGTCGATCTGCGCGGACATCACCAGCAAGCCATCGACCCGCCCGCGCATCGCTCGGATCGCCGCGGCGCTTTCATCGGCGTCGCCGTGCATGTTCGACAGCAGCAATTGCAGCCCGCGGCGGTGCGCGGCGTAATCGATGCCGCGGATAATCTCGGAAAAGAACTCGCCGAACAGATCGGGCAGCACCACGCCGATCGTGTTCGACCGCCGCGTCGAAAGGCTGCGCGCGCCGAGATGCGGCACATAATCGAGCGCACGCGCCGCCTCGATCACGCGCTCGCGGGTCTTCGCCGTCACGCTGCGATGCCCATTGAGCGCCCGCGACGCGGACGCCACCGACACGTCGGCCTTTCGCGCAACATCGCGGATCGTCGCGGTCGGCATGGTCGTCGGCGATCCCTTCATGCGCGTCGGCGCGCCCGATCGGTCATCACCGCCGGCACGCCTGACCAGAAATGTAACCGTTTCCACCGCGCCCCGCAACCGCGTTGGCGTGGGCGTTTCTCAAGCAGCGTGCCGCACCGCCGAGGGCCGCGCATGCGCCAGCGACGCGCCGGCGGCATCGAACAGATGCAGCCGCTCGGCCGGCAACCGCACGCTCAGCCGCTCGGTCGCGCCGTCGAGCCGGCCGGGCAGCTGGCACGCGAACGGCGCATCGTCGCCGGCGAGATCGAGATAGGCGATGTGCGCGCCGCCGACCGATTCGATCATCGCCACCGGCCCGGCGACCGTGTTGTCGCCCTCACCCACCAGCACATGCTCGGGCCGCACCCCCAGCGTCAGCGGCGCGCCCGGCGCTAGCCCCGCCGCGTCGATCGCCGTGCGCACCGCCGTCCCGTCGGCGAGCCGCACGACCGCACCGTCAGGGCGCGGATCGGCCAGCGTCGCCGCGAGGAAGTTCATCGCCGGCGATCCGATGAAGCCCGCCACGAAGCGCGTCGCCGGCCGATCGTACAGCGCGTCGGGCGTGCCGACCTGTTCGATCCGGCCCCCCGACAGCACGACGATCCGATCGGCCAGCGTCATCGCCTCGATCTGATCGTGCGTCACGTAAATCATCGTCGCGCCCAGCGCCTTGTGCAGCCGCGCGAATTCATAGCGCATCCGCAAGCGCAACGCGGCATCGAGGTTCGACAGCGGCTCGTCGAACAGGAACACGCTGGGTTGCCGTACGATCGCGCGGCCGATCGCGACGCGCTGGCGCTGACCGCCCGATAGCGCGCGGGGCTTGCGATCGAGCAGGTGGGTGATGTCGAGCGTCGCCGCCGCCGCCTCGACCGCCGCGTCGATCGCGGCCCGCGGCAGGCGTTGCAGCTTGAGCGCGAAGCCGAGGTTCTGCCGCACCGTCATGTGCGGATAGAGCGCATAGGATTGGAACACCATCGCGATGCCGCGATCCGCCGGCGCCACATCGTCGACCACTCGGCCGCCGATCGAGACATGCCCGGCGCTGGGCGCATCGAGCCCCGCGATCAGCCGCAGCAGCGTCGATTTGCCGCACCCCGAAGGGCCGACGAACACCACGAACTCGCCGTCGGCGATCGCCAGATCGACGTCGCGCAGCACCTCGATCGCGCCGAAGCCCTTCGCCACACCGGCCAGCTCGACCGTCGCCATCGCTCGCGTCTCTCCTCGTCATCGGCCGCGCCGATCGTTACGGCTGACCCTAATGGCTTGATCCGGCGCTGGCCATCCCGGCGGTCGCTCCGGCGAAATCAATTGACTTTTTGCGCTGCAGCATCCACATGCCGCCCATCGAGGCGTCATGCAGCGTGATCGGGCGTGCGGTAACCATCCGCCGTCCAGGCTCCGCCTCGGTCGATTTTCGGGCTTCCCAAATCACGCGGGGTGTCAATTTCCCCCGCCGCTCGTGCGCCCATTCGGCTGCGCGGGTCAGGCCTATTTGAAGGTTTTTCAATGTCCTTTTCCAAACTCGGCCTCGCCGATCCGCTCGTCCGCGCGCTCGAAGCCAAGGGCTATAGCGAGCCCACGCCGATCCAGGCGCAGTCGATCCCCACGCTGCTCGAGGGCCGCGA
This sequence comes from Sphingomonas koreensis, assembly GCA_006438735.1. Lineage (GTDB taxonomy): Bacteria > Pseudomonadota > Alphaproteobacteria > Sphingomonadales > Sphingomonadaceae > Sphingomonas > Sphingomonas koreensis_A. The sequence goes on from RCZF01000004.1 coordinate 434,478, forward strand.
TCTGCTCGGCATCGCGCAGACCGGCACCGGCAAGACCGCCGCGTTCGTGCTCCCCTCGCTCCAGTCGCTCGCCGCCAGCGGCAAGCGCCCGCTGCCGCACCATTGCCGCATGCTGGTGCTCGCGCCGACGCGCGAGCTCGCCGGCCAGATCGCCGATAGCGCGCGCAGCTATGGCAAATTCTCGCAGATGAGCGTCGCCACCGTGTTCGGCGGCACCAGCATCGGCAAGAACCGGCAGGATATGGCGCGCGGCGTCGATATCCTCGTCGCGACGCCGGGCCGGCTGCTCGATCTGATCGATCAGCGTTACGTCAATCTGTCGATGCTCGAGATCCTGGTGCTCGACGAGGCCGATCAGATGCTCGATCTCGGCTTCATCCATGCGCTCAGGAAGATCGTCAAACTGCTGCCGCGCCAGCGCCAGTCGCTGTTCTTCTCGGCGACGATGCCCAAGGCGATCCGCGAGCTCGCCGATCAGTTCCTCACCGATCCGGCGACCGTTTCGATCAAGCCGGCGGCAACCACCGCCGAGCGCGTCGATCAATATGTCACCTTCGTCACGCAGAGCGAGAAGCAGGCGCTGCTGACGATGACGCTCAGCGATCCGGCGATCGAGCGCGTCCTGGTGTTCACTCGCACCAAGCACGGCGCCGACCGCGTCGTGAAGCTGCTCGGCGGCAACGGCATCGCCGCCAACGCGATCCACGGCAACAAGAGCCAGCCGCAGCGTGAGCGCGCGCTGGCCGAGTTCAAGGCGGGCCGCGCCAAGGTGCTGGTCGCGACCGACATCGCCGCGCGCGGCATCGACGTCTCGGGGATCAGCCATGTGATCAATTTCGAGCTGCCCAACGTCGCTGAACAATATGTCCACCGCATCGGCCGCACCGCGCGCGCCGGCGCCAGCGGCATCGCCGTCAGCTTCTGCGCCGATGACGAGCGGCCCTATCTGCGCGACATCGAAAAGGTGACGCGCCAGAAGGTCGGCATCCAGCCGCTGCCGGAGAATTTCGTCGCCGAGGCGGCGCGGCTCAAGGCGGCGCGCACCAAGAACATCGGCGCCGATCCCGCGCCCCGCGTCGAGCGGCAGCGCCAGCCGGCGCGTCCGCGCGCCACGCATCAGCCGCAAGCGACCGCCGACGCGCGGCGTCAACGCAGCGGCCAGGGCGATCCGCGCCGCCAGGGCGGCCAGCCTTCGGGTGATGCCCGTCGTCAGGGTGGTCAGCCGTCGGGCGACGGCCGTCGCCAGGGCGGTCAACCGTCGGGCGATGGCCGTCGTCAGGCGACCGGCCACGGCGACAATCGCCGCCCGGCGCAAGGCGAAGGCCAGCGTCCGGCCGGCAATCGCGGCGGCGACAATCGGCCGCAGCATGTCGGCCACGGCGGCGAGCACCGCCGCCCTGAAGGCGCCCCCGGCCAGGACCGCCGCCGCCCGCAAGCCAACAACCGCCGCAGCGGCCCCGGCCGCCCGCACGCCGCACGCGTCTGACCTGATTTCAGCTTTTCTCGTCATCCCCACGAAAGCGGGGACCCATCTCGGACGGTAGGTGGTGGGTCCCCGCCTGCGGGGGGATGACGGATTGATTCCGGGGCAAAACTTCCGGCCCAGTCTACAGCGGGTCAGGCGCGGATCGTCAGCCACTCATCAGCCGCCGCGCGGTCGCTCCTCAACCGGTTGGCCGGCTCGGCCGCGTCTTCGTAACCGATCGCCATGCCGCAAAACAGCATCCGCTGCTCGGGGATCGCGAGAAATCGCCCGATCGTCTCGGGATACATCGCCCAACATTCCTGCGGGCAGGTCGCCAGCCCGGCTTCGACCGCGAGCAGCATGACGTTTTCGAGCATCATGCCGAGATCGGCCCATTGCGGCGGCCCCATCTGGCGATCGACCGTCACGAACAGGGCGGCGGGCGCGCCGAAGAAATCGAAGTTGCGCGCAAACCAGCGCCGCCGCGCGTCGCGGTCGTCGCGCGGAATGTCGATCCTCGCGTACATTGCCTCGCCGATCGCGAAGCGGCGGTCGCGATACGGCGCGGTCAGCGCGCGCGGATAGATGTCATAGGCCGGCGGTTCGCCGGTCCCGGCCGCCAGCACGCCGCGCATGATCGCCTTAAGATCGGCCAGCGACTCGCCGGTCACCAGATCGACGTGCCACGGCTGGAGATTGCCGCCGCTCGGCGCGCGCGCGGCCTTCAAGACGATTTCCCTCAACACATCGGGCGCGACCGGCCGATCGAGGAAGCCGCGCACCGATCGTCTTGCCGCTACGGCTTCCGATACGTTCATCGCAGGGTCGCTCCTTTTCGACGATCGGGTACGCGCACACCCTTGCCGCTTGCGTAGATTCGCGCAACAATTCCGTTTCAAAGCAGAACCTGTTGGAGAGCAGACATGGCGGAAGCCTATATCGTCGAGGCGGTGCGCACCGCCGGCGGCAAGCGCGGCGGCAAACTCGCCGGCTGGCACCCGGCCGACATGGCCGGCGAAGTGCTCGACGCGATCGTCGATCGCACCGGCATCGATCCCGCCGCGGTCGAAGACGTCATCATGGGCTGCGTCAGCCAGGGCGGCGAGCAGGGCTTCCAGGTCGGCCGCGGCGCGGTGCTCGCTTCGAAGCTTCCAGAAAGCGTGCCGGCGGTGTCGATCGACCGACAATGCGGCAGCTCGCAACAAGCGATCCAGTTCGCGGCGCAGGCGGTGATGTCGGGCACGCAGGACGTGGTGATCGCCGCCGGCGTCGAGAGCATGACGCGCGTGCCGATGGGATCGACCGGCATGCTGTTCCACCAGGCCGGGCTCGGCAAATCGAAATCGCCGCGCCAGGAAGCGCGCTATCCAGGTATCCAGTTCAGCCAGTTCATGGGCGCGCAGATGATCGCCGACAAATATGGCTTCACCCGCGATCAGCTCGACGACTACGCACTGGAGAGCCACAAGCGCGCCGCCGCGGCGACCAAGCGCGGCGATTTCGCCGGCGAGATCGTGCCGCTGACGATCGAAACGCCCGACGGCGAGCGACAGCACGATACCGACGAAGGCATCCGCTTCGACGCGACGTTCGAGGGCATCCATTCTGTCAAGCTGTTGCAGGAAGGCGGCGTGATTTCCGCCGCCAACGCCAGCCAGATCTGCGACGGATCGAGCGCCGTGATGGTGGTCTCCGAACGCGCGCTCAAGGAACATGGGCTGACGCCGCTCGCGCGGATCCACAATCTCACCGTCACCGGCGGCGATCCGGTGGTGATGCTGGAGGAGCCGCTGTTCGCCACCGACAAGGCGTTGAAGCGCGCCGGAATGCGGATCGAGGACATCGACTTGTACGAGGTCAACGAAGCATTCGCGCCGGTGCCGCTGGCGTGGCTGAAGCACACCGGCGGCGATCACGCGAAGCTCAACGTCAACGGCGGTGCGATCGCGCTCGGCCATCCGCTCGGCGCCTCGGGCACCAAGCTGATGGCGACGCTGGTCCACGCGCTCCACAAGCGCGGCGGCCGTTATGGCCTACAGACAATGTGCGAGGGCGGCGGCATCGCCAACGTCACGATCGTCGAGCGGCTGTAACCACGACCAACCGTCACCCCGGACTTGTTCCGGGGTCCACCGCGCCTCAAGGGTGCCGACATTTGCGGACACGTTGATGCCGGAACAAGCCCGGCATGACGATCCAAGGAGAGAAAGATGAAACTCGACAACACCACCGCCGCCGTCGTCACCGGCGGGGCATCGGGCCTTGGCGAAGCGACCGCGCGCGCGCTGGCCGCCGCTGGCGCCAAGGTCGCGATTTTCGACCTCCAGGCGGAAAAGGGCGAGAAGGTCGCAGCCGATATCGGCGGGGTGTTCTGCGAGGTCAACGTCACCACCGACGAGTCGGTCGATGCCGGTTTCGCCAAGGCGCGCGCCGCCCACGGCCAGGAATCGGTGCTGGTGTGCTGCGCCGGCACCGGCAACGCGATGAAGACCGCCAGCCGATCGAAGGAAGACGGCAGCATCAAGCATTTCAGCCTCGAGGCGTTCAACTGGCTCATCCAGATCAACCTCGTCGGCACGTTCCGTTGCGTCGCCAAGTCCGCCGCGGGGATGCTGACGCTCGATCCGCGCGACGACGGCGAGCGCGGCGCGATCGTGATGACCGCGAGCGTCGCCGCCGAGGACGGGCAGATCGGCCAAGCGGCCTATTCGGCGTCGAAAGGCGGCGTCGTCGGCATGACGCTGCCGATCGCGCGCGACCTGATGGGCGAGGGCATCCGCGTCAACACGATCCTGCCGGGCATTTTCGACACCCCGCTGATGCAAGGCGCGCCGCAGCAGGTGAAGGACAATCTCGCGGCGTCGGTGCCCTTCCCCAAACGGCTCGGCAACCCGGCCGAATATGCCAAACTAGCGCTGGCGATGATCGAGAACGGCTATTGGAACGGCGAAGACGTTCGGCTGGACGGCGCGATCCGGATGGCGCCGCGCTGACGCCGTCGACCGCATGAAGCCGGCCGCCGCTTCAGCACTTCGGCGCGGCAGCGTCCGTCAGGACATCCCGCGTTAACGACCTGCTTGAAATCGACGGTGCCGATTGTTCGATCGGATCATCGGCATCGAGCGCGGCAAGGATCATTCGCGCGGTCTGCTGCGCGGTTTCCTCGACAGACAGCGCGGGGCACGATAGCGCGCGGTGGCCGAGGCCGAACATCACCGCGAGCAGCAATTCTTCGGCGGCGGCGAGCTCGGCGTCGGACAACCGCGGATTGGCGGCGCAGGCGAGCTCGCGGATGATAGCACGGTAACGCCCGCACAGCTTGGCGATTGTTGCGGCGACATCGGCGTTGCGGTGCGCCTCGGCGAGGATTTCGAACGACAACGCCTCGTCGCCCTTTGATAGGGCGCGCGCAGCGAGTTGGGTAAAGCCGGCTTCGACCGTTTCCTCGCCTGACGTCACCTTGTCACACAGCCGTGTCATCTCGGCGAGCTTGTCGTCGGCGTCTTCATGGACGATCGCGAGGATCAGATCGCTCTTGCCTGCGAACAGCCGGTAGATTTGCCCGACGCTGACGCCTGCCGCACTAGCGAGATCGGCCATTGCGGTCTGGTGGAAACCCTGCGTCGCGAACAGGTGGCGCGCAGCGGCGACGATCCGCTGTCGGCTGCACATTTCATGTTGCATCGCAAAAAATATCCGTCTCCATTGTCGCTTTGGGCCTTGACCGACTGTTTACACGATCATAGCTGTCGGACAAGTGAATGAACGTTCATTCCGCTTTTCGATGTCCGCGCCTGCTGGAAACGACCCTTATGCCCAAGTTCAATCTTTCGCTGTGCGCCACGCTCGCGGCCGCCGCTTTGCTTTCCGCCTGCGGGTCATCGGCGCCGCCACCGCCACCGACGCCGACCGTCGGCGTGGTCACGATCGAGCGCGCGCCGGTGACGCTATCGACCGAGCTTCCGGGGCGGATTTCCGCGGTTGAGACGTCCGAAGTACGGCCGCAGATCAATGGCATCATCCGTCGCCGACTGTTCACCGAGGGCGCCTTCGTCCACGCCGGGCAAGTGCTCTACGAAATCGACGACGCGCCCTATCGCGCCGCGCTGGGTTCGGCCGAAGGCAATCTTGCGAGCGCCCAGGCGACGATCAATTCGACCCGGCTGCAGGCGCAGCGCTATAGCCAGTTGGTCGCGCTCAACGCCGTCAGCAAGCAGGAAGCGGACAACGCCAAGGGCTCGGCGCAACAAGCGGTTGCCGATGTTGCAGCGCAAAAATCCGCGGTCGAGGCGGCGCGGGTCAATCTCAATTACACGCGCATTCGGGCGCCCATTTCGGGCCGGATCGGCCGATCGGCGTTCACGCCGGGCGCGCTGGTGCAGACCGGCCAGACCGATCCGCTGGCGACGATCCAGCGCACCGATCGCGTCTATGTCGATGTCACGCAATCGGCGGCGCAGGTGCTCGATCTCAAGGAAGCGATGCAATCGGGCGGCGTGACAGACGCCGATAGTGCTGCAGTCCAGCTGCTGCTGCCCAACGGCAAGACCTATCCGATCGAGGGCCGGCTCGAATTCTCCGAAGTGACGGTCGATCCCGACACCGGCGCGGTCACGCTGCGTGCCACGTTCCCGAATCCCAACGGCATGTTGCTGCCGGGCCTCTATGTTCGCGCCAAGCTCGTCGAGGGCGTGCGCCAGCAAGCCATCCTCGCGCCGCAGGAAGGCATCAGCCACGATCCGCGCGGCCGTGCGACCGCGCTGGTGGTCAACAAGGCCAACAAGGTCGAGCAGCGCATCGTCACCACTGATCGCGCGATCGGCGACAAATGGATCGTCACCAGCGGGCTCGAACCGGGCGACCGATTGATCGTCGAAGGGCTGCTCAACTTGAAGCCGGGCGCGACCGTCAACGTCGGCAAGCCGCAGCAAGTCACCGCCGCCGCTGCGGCGACCGGGAACTGATCGCCCATGTCACGCTATTTCATTGACCGGCCGATCTTCGCCTGGGTGATCGCGATCATCCTGATGCTGGCCGGCGGGCTGGCGATCCGATCGCTGCCGATCGCGCAGTTTCCGGATATCGCCGCGCCCAAGGTGACGATCAACACGCTCTATCCCGGCGCTGACGCCCAGACGCTGGAAAACACGACAACGCAGATCATCGAACAGCAGATGAAGGGGATCGATCACCTTCGCTACTTTTCGTCGACCAGCGATTCGGCCGGCAACCTGGCGATCACGCTGACCTTCGAGCAGGGCACCGATCCCGACATCGCGCAGGTTCAGGTGCAGAACAAGCTGGCGCAGGCGACGCCGCTGTTGCCCCAGGAAGTCCAGCAGGCGGGCTTGCGCGTTTCCAAATCGACCGCGAACTTCCTGCTGGTGCTGGCGCTTTACTCGGAAGACGGCAGCCACGATCAGGTCGATCTCGGCGATTTCGTCGCGTCGAAGATCCAGGATCCGATCAGCCGCATCACCGGCGTCGGCGATACGCAGGTGTTGGGTGCGCAATATGCCATGCGCATCTGGGTCGATCCGTTCAAACTGTCGAACCTCGGGCTGACCGTCGCCGACGTGAAATCGGCAATCCTCGCGCAGAACGCGCAAGTTTCCGCCGGCCAGGTCGGCAGCTTGCCGAGCGTGTCGGGCCAGGCGCTCAACGCGACCGTCACCGCGCAATCGCGGCTGCGCACGCCCGAGCAGTTCCAACAGATCATCCTGCGGACCGCGACCGACGGCTCGACGGTGCGGCTCGCCGATGTCGCGCGCGTCGAACTCGGATCGGAAAACTACAGCTTCCAGGCGCGCTTCAACGGCAAGCAGGCGTCCGGTTTCGGCATCAAGCTGGCGCCGGGGGCCAATGCGCTCGACACCGTCGCCGCGGTCAAGGCCGAGGTCGCCGAGCTGTCGAAGCAATTCCCGCCCGACATCAAGGTCGCCTATCCGGTCGATAACTCGACCTTCGTGAAGCTGTCGGTCGAACAGGTCGTCCACACGCTGATCGAGGCGATCGTGCTCGTCTTCCTGGTGATGTTCCTGTTTCTGCAGAACATCCGCGCGACCCTCATCCCGACGATCGCGGTGCCGGTGGTGCTGCTCGGCTCGCTGGCGGTGCTGCAGCTCGCCGGCTTCACCATCAACACGCTGACGCTGTTCGGCATGGTGCTGGCGATCGGCCTGCTGGTCGATGACGCGATCGTCGTCGTCGAGAATGTCGAGCGCCTGATCCAGACCGAGGGGCTGAGCCCCAAGGAGGCCGCACGAAAATCGATGGACGAGATCAGCGGCGCGCTGATCGGCATCGGCCTGGTGCTGTCTGCGGTGTTCCTGCCGATGGCCTTCTTCGGCGGATCGACCGGCGTGATCTTCCGCCAATTCTCGATCACGATTGTCTCGTCGATGGCGCTATCGGTGATGGTCGCCTTGATCCTGACGCCGGCCTTGTGCGCGACGATCCTGAAGCCCGCTAAGGAGCATACCGAGCGCAAGGGTTTTTTCGGCTGGTTCAACCGAACGTTCGATCGCGGCGTCGGGCGCTACAGCAAAGCGCTGGGCACGGTCGAGCGGCGCTGGGGCCGCACGCTGATCGTCTATGCGATCATCGTCCTTGGCATGGCGCTGCTCTTCATCCGCCTGCCCTCCGGCTTCCTGCCCGATGAGGATCAGGGGCTGTTGTTCACCCAGGTGACGATGCCCGCCGGCACGACGATGGAGGAAACCGCGCGGACGATGGACCGCGTGCGCGATTATTACCTGAAGGACGAAGCCGCCAATGTCTCGGCGGTGTTCACGATCAGCGGCTTCGGCTTCGTCGGCCAGGGCCAGAATGTCGGCATCGCCTTCGTTCGGATGAAGGATTGGGCCGATCGCAAGGGTTCGGCCAACGGCGTCTCCGCGATCGCGCAGCGCGCCAATGCCGCGCTCAGCAAGATCCACGCCGGCATGGCGATCGCCTTCGTGCCGCCGGCGGTGCTCGAACTCGGCAACGCCACCGGCTTCGATTTCGAGCTGAAGGACATCGGCGGCGTCGGCCATGACAAGTTGCTCGCCGCGCGCAACCAGCTGCTCGGCATGGCGGCCGGCGACAAGCAGCTGGCGCAGGTCCGCCCCAACGGGCTCGAGGACTCGCCGCAGCTCCATCTCAACGTCGATGAGGCGCAGGCCGGCGCGCTCGGCCTCTCGCAATCGGACATCAACGATACCGTCAGCACCGCGTTCGGCGGCACCTATGTCAACGATTTCATCGATCGCGGGCGGGTGAAGAAGGTCTATGTCCAGGCCGATGCGCCGTTCCGGACGACCCCCGAGGCGCTGGGCAATTTCTACGTGCGCGGATCGTCCGGCCAGATGGCGCCGTTCTCTTCGTTCGCGACGACCGACTGGACTTATGGCCCGCAGCGGCTGGAGCGGTACAATGGCGTCTCCTCGTTCGAGATCATGGGATCGCCCGCCCCCGGGCTGAGCAGCGGCGCCGCGATCAAGGCGATGGAGGCGCATGCCGCCAAGCTGCCGCCGGGGATCGGCTACGAATGGACCGGCCTGTCCTATGAGGAGCAGCTGTCCGGCGGCCAGGCGCCCACGCTCTATGCGCTATCGCTGCTGATCGTGTTCCTGTGCCTTGCCGCACTTTACGAAAGCTGGTCGGTGCCGCTGGCGGTGATCCTGGTCGTGCCGCTCGGCGTGGTCGGCGCGGTGCTGGCGGCGAAGCTGGTCGGCCTCAATAACGACATCTATCTTCAGGTCGGGCTGATCACGACGATCGGCGTTTCGGCGAAGAACGCGATCCTGATCGTCGAATTCGCCGAGGAGAAGATGCGCGACGGGCTGGGCGCGGCGGAAGCGGCGATCGAGGCGGCCAAGCTGCGCTTGCGGCCGATCCTGATGACCAGCCTCGCCTTCGTGTTCGGCGTGTTGCCGCTGGCGATTTCGACCGGGGCTGGCGCCGGCGGCCAGCATGCGATCGGCTGGGCGGTGGTCGGCGGGATGCTGTCGGCGACGGTGCTGGCGATCTTCTTCGTGCCGATGTTCTTCTTCCTGGTGAAGCGACTGTTCCGTCAGGATCAGGCGCATTCATCCGAAACCCCGCGCGAACCCGAGCAGGCCTGATCATGACGCTTCGTAGCAAAACCGCCCTCGCGCTGGCCGCCGGGCTGACGCTCGCCGGCTGCGACATGGCCCCGCATTACGTGCGCCCGGCGCTGTCCGTCCCCGCTGCGTCGCCGAGCGGCCCGGCGTATGCGACCGGCGTCGCCGGCGATGCGATCGAGCCGGCCGACACCGCGTGGCGCGCGTTCTTCACCGACGATCGCCTGCGCCAGGTGATCCAGACCGCGCTCGACAACAATCGCGATCTGCGCGTCGCGGTTGCCAATGTCGCGCAGGCGCGCGCGCAATACCGCGTGCAGCGCGCCGACATTTTCCCGACGATCGGCGCCAATGGCAGCGCGACCATCCAGAAATCGCCCGGCGGCGTCGTCACCAGCCCGACCGGCGGCGGCGCGACCGGCGGCGCGGGCACCGGCGCCGGCACCGGGACGGGCGCCGTCACCACCAGCGGTAGCGGGCGCAGCGACATCTATTCGGCCTCGGTCGGCGTTTCGGCCTGGGAAGTCGATCTGTTCGGCCGAGTGCGCAATCTTACCAAGGCGGCGCAGGAGCAATATTTCGCCTCGGCCGAGAATCGCAACGCCGCGCAGACCGCGCTGATCGCCGAAGTCGCCACCGCCTGGCTGACGATGGCGGCCGATCAGGAACAGCTGAAAATCTCGCGCGATACCGAGGCCGCTTTCGGCCAGACGGTGGCGATCACGCAGGCGCGGTTCAGCCACGGTATCTCGTCCGAGCTCGACGTGCGCCAGGCGCGGACGAGCTACGATCAGGCGCGCGCCGACATCGCCAGCGCGACGACGCAAGTGGCGCAGGATCAGAACGCGCTCAACCTGCTCGCCGGCGCGACGGTGCCGGCCGAGCTGCTGCCCGCCGAGCTGTCCACAGTCCAGGCGACGCTCGACAATCTGCCCGCCGACCTGCCGTCGACCGTGCTGCTGCGCCGACCCGACGTCGCCGCGGCGGAGCATCAGCTGCGCGCCGCCAACGCCGATATCGGCGCGGCCCGCGCGGCGTTCTTCCCGACGATCTCGCTGACCGCGGTGTTCGGCACGTTGAGCCAGGGGCTGTCGCATCTGTTCGGCGGGGGCAGCGATTTCTGGTCGGTCGAGCCGTCGGCCTCGCTGCCGCTGTTCGATTTCGGGCGCAACAAGGGCAATCTGCGCTACGCCCAGGCGACGCGCGACGCGATGGTCGCCACTTATGAGGGCGCGGTGCAATCGGCCTTCCGCGAGGTCGCCGACGCGCTGGCCCGGCGCGGCACGATCGACGACGAGCTCACCGCCCAGCTGTCGCTGCGCGACGACGCCGAGCATGCCTATCAATTGTCCGAACTGCGCTTCAAGGCCGGGATCGATCCGTTCCTGACGACGCTCGATTCGCAGCGCACGCTTTATAGCGCGCAGCAAAGCCTGCTGGCGACGCGGTTGACGCGCGGGGCCAATGCGGTGGAGCTCTACCGCGCGCTGGGTGGCGGCCTGAAGTAGCGCTCGCCGACACGCGCCCTTGCAAGTCGCCGCAAAGAGGATACGCTCCGTCTCATAACAAGGAGAGGCGCGATGGCGACAATCGAGCAATCGGAATCCGAATCGGCCGACAAGGCTTTGGTGATCCTCCAGAGCCTCGTCTGTCTGCTTCGCGAAAAGAACATCCTGAGCCGCGGCGACATCGAGGATCTGCGCGACAAGATCGAGAGCCGCGCCGCCAATCACGGCGCCGATCCCCTGCCCTGCTGCGCCGAAGGCGTCGATGCCGCGGCGATCGAGATGGCCAAGCTCGGCACCTATATCGAGCGCCGGTACGGCGGAAAGCACCGCCGCACGCAATAAGCCGGCCGCGCCGGACGCGCCCTTACGCTTGCGTGTCGAGCCACCCGGTGATGGCGCGCGTCACCGCCTCGGGCGCTTCCCAGGGCACGAAATGGCCGGCGGCGACGCGCTCGATCGTCAGATCGGGCACCAGCGCGTCGAGCCCGTCGAGCTGGCTCGGCAACAGCGCCTTGTCCTCGGTCCCCCAGATCACCAGCGTCGGTATCGTGATCGGCGGGAACGGCGCATCGAGAAACGCCGGGCGAGCCGCGTCCTCGCCCATTTCGGGCACCTGGATCGCGCTAGCGCGATACCAGTTGAGCATCGCCGTCAGCGCGCCGGGCTGGCCCCATTGCTCGAGATAGACCGGCTTTTCGTCGCGGACCTTTTCGAAATCGGTGTGCCGCATAAAGCTGCCGTCGAAAAAAGCCGAAAGCCCGATCGTCTCGATATGCTTCTCGAGATCGGTGTTGCGGAAGGCGCGGATATATTGGCTGGCCTCGCGCTGCGCGGGATCGTCGAACATCGTCTTCTGGAAGATGAAGGGATGCGGCGCGTTGATGATGATCAGCCGCGCGACACGGTCGGGCCGCTGCAGCGCCGCCATCCAGGCGATCGCGCCGCCCCAGTCATGGCCGACCAACGTGAAGCGATCCACGCCGAAATGGTCGGCCAGCGCGATGATGTCGGCGACGATCTTGTCGGGGGTGTAATTGTCGACGCCCTCGGGCTTGGACGACCGCGCATAGCCGCGCTGATCGGGCGCGATGACGAAATGATCGCGCGCGAGGTCGGGAATCTGGTGCCGCCAGGTGCGGTGCGATTCGGGAAAGCCGTGGAGCAGGATGATTGCCGGCTTGGCCGGATCGCCCTCGGCCACGACGTCGAGTTCCACGCCGGTCGGCAAGGCGATGCGTTGAAGCTCGAAATCGGGCATGCTGCTCTCCTGTGATCCGCGCGACACTGGCGACAGGATCGACATTCGGCAAGGGATGCGCAGATGGCCGAGGCGGACCCAACCGAAATCCGCCTGCGGATCGTCATCGAACAACCCGTCGCGGGCGTGCTGCACAGCCTGCAATCGGGGGACAAGGGCGTGCTCGATCCCAAGCGATCGACCGCGAGTGAACCCCTGACGTTCGATTGCCCGGTGCGCGTCGCGCCCGGCCCCAAATTCTTCGGCGATCAGGTCCGACGCGAAGGCCCCGATCGACGCTTCGTGTATATCCGCATCGGCCAGTCCGCGGGCGACCATGCCTCGCTCTGGACGCGCCGAATGAAGATCGACGTGCACAACATTCCGCCCGACCTGCTCGCCCGCGCCGCGGCGGAAGAGGGCGTGGTGGAGATCACGGTCAACGGGACAGGCAAAGACGGGACACCGGCGTGTGCGACGGTGCCGGTGACGGGGCGGCGGGGGGTTTAGCGCTTGGGGGCCGTCGGCTGATATTGGTGGAAAGCGGCACGGCAGCATTTGGTCGTGCAATCGGCTATGCGGCCATTAATGAGCAAGAGACAGAAACAGATGAACGATCAAAAGCGCGGTGTCGTGATGCAGCGGCGGACCGTTCCCTTTCCAACCTCGATCAGCGCAGAAGCGCGCGCCGCCCTCGAACGGTTGGTGAACGAGGAGGGTGTCCCGCTAAACGCGATGTACACGATGCCTGCACCAGAGGATTATGACGCTTGGGTGTCCCTCAAAGCCGCGGCGAATGTGCAATATGCGACGGCGGTGAAAGGGCTTGCCGGAAGTCTGCGCTCCAGCGTCGAAACCATCGAGATCGATGATGCCACCATTCACGTCGCGACGCCGGAAAGGCCGTTCAGGACGGACCGGGCCTATATCGATCTTCACGGCGGTGCACTGGTCCTCGGGGGTGGAGACGCGTGCCGCGCCGGAGCACAGATGCAAGCCGATCAGCACGGGATGCTGTGTTACGGCATCGACTATCGGATGCCTCCTGAACATCCGTATCCTGTCGCACTGGACGACTGCCTGGCGGCGTACCGCTGCGTGCTGGATCGTCATGCGCCAACTGACATCATCATTGGCGGCAGATCGTCCGGCGGCAACCTTGCGGTTGCGATGCTGCTGAGAGGACGAGACGAAGGCCTTCCACTACCGGCACGCTTGGTTCTGCTGTCGCCAGAGGTCGATCTGACCGAATCCGGGGACAGCTTCGAGGTCAATCAAATGGTAGACGTGGTTCTGCCGGGTTCACTCATGTCTAACAATCGCCTGTACGCGAACGGGGCGGATCTCGCGCATCCGTATCTTTCGCCCCTGTTTGGTGACTTGCACGGCTTCCCTGCAACCTTCCTGCAAACGGGCACGCGTGATCTCTTTCTCTCGAACACCGTTCGGATGCATCGTGCGTTGAGGCAGGCAAAAGTACCGACGGAACTCCACGTTTTTGAAGCTATGCCGCATGGCGGTTTTATGGGCGGAACACCGGAAGACCGCGAATTGGGCGAGGAAATCTCGCGCTTTGTTCAAGCGCAGTGGGATGAGTGAAAGACTGGTTACACACAGTGCAATGCGACGGTCGAAAGGCCGAAAACGAGCCGAAAGCCGCCTAAGGATAGCTCACCGTCATCGGCACCTCGGGGATCGGAATCCATTCCTTGTCGTCGCCCGGCACCTTGGCGAACTCGCCGGCGCGCCAGGCGCGTTTGGCTTCGGTGATGCGCTCGCGCGACGAGGACACGAAATTCCACCAGACGTGGCGCGGCGTCGCAAACGCTTCGCCGCCGCACAGCATCACCCGCGCCCCGCCGCCTGAGCGCAGCGTCGCCGCGCTGCCGGGGCGCAGCACGTAGAGCGTCATCGGATCGAGCTGCAGCCCATCCAGGCTGGCATCGCCGTCGGTCAGATACAGCGCGCGCTCGTCGGCCTCGGCATCGATCGGGATCGACCCGCCGGGATCGAGCGCGATGTCGGCGTAGATCGTGCCGGCATAAGTGGTGGTCGGCGCGGTCTGGCCCCACAGGCTGCCCATCACGATCCGCGCTTTGGCGCCGTGCCCACCCAGCACCGGCAGATCGGCGCGCGCGACATGCTCGAACGCCGGGGCCATTTCCTCAGCCTCGTCGGGCAGCGCGATCCAGGTCTGGATGCCCGACAGCTCGGGGCCCTGTGTGCGCTCGGCGCTGGGCGAACGTTCGGAATGGACGATCCCCGATCCCGCCGTCATCAGATTGACCGCGCCGGGCTCGATCGTCGCGAAGGTGCCGAGCGAATCGCGGTGATCGATCGCGCCGGCAAACAGATAGGTCACGGTGGCGAGATTGATATGCGGATGCGGCCGCACGTCGATCCCCTCGCCGACCGACAAATGCGCCGGCCCCATCTGATCGAAGAACAGGAACGGCCCGACCATCGTCCGCGCCTTGTTGGGCAGCGTGCGATGCACCTTGAACCCGCCGAGATCGTGGCTGACCGGGGTGATCGTCTGGAGGATCAGATCGTCGTTGGTCATGCCGAATCGAGCTCTGGATAATGGCGGAAGATGCCGTCCTCGTTGAACGCGATGCGGCGATCCGAGTCGAGATACGCCTTGATGCCGGGCAGCGCCGCGACGCGGTCATGGAGCGCGACGAGGCCGGGAAGATCGGCTTCCAGCGTCTTCATCCGCTTGGGAAACATGTAGCGCAGCCCCTCGATCAGCTGGAACAGCGAGGTGTCGATCGGCGACCAGCGCGCGCCGGCGATCCAATCGCCCGCGTTCGCCGCTGTCGCCTTTTCGAAATAGCCGAGGAACTTCGGCATGCGCTGCTCGCGGAAGCCCTTGGCGATGCGCGCGGCCTCGTCCTTCTGGTCCTCGTAATAGCCATCGAGCGCGACGGGATGGTGGACGTTGTGCACTTCCGCCACGAAATCGGTCACCGTCAGCTGCAGCTGGATCAGCCACATCGCGGTCGCCTCGTCCTTCGGCGCGAGCTCGTGCCGATCGGACAGCCAGGCGAGAATGTGCGCGACCTGCGCGAGCACGAGATCGCCGGTGTCGAGATAGGGGGGCGCGAACGGGGCATGGGTGCCGCGCGCCTTCATGTCCTTCATCATCGCCTCGGCGCCGGACCCGCGCGCGCAATCGTCATAAGCGATGCCGTCGGCCTCCATCGGCAGCCGGACGAACTCGCCGCGCCCTTGGATCGAGGGCCAATACCACAGCTTGTAGGTCATGCAGGGTCTCCCGGTGCCCGCGCCCGGATCGCGAGCGCGTGGATGCGCGAGACCAACAGATCGGCGAGCGCCTGGTTCACCAGCCGTTGCCGCTGCACCCGCGAAAGCCCGGCGAAGCGGGGCGATTCCACGACGACGGTGAAATGCGATTCGCCCGAGCCGTCGTCCCCCATATGCCCGGCGTGATGGTGGCTGTCGTTGATCACCTCGAGCTGCGACGGCGCGAGCGCGGCGGTGAGACGGGCGGTGATGTCGGCGGCGATCCCGCCGGTGGAAGAGGCTGTCATCGCACCTATATAGGCCGTTTTGCCCGAGTTTGGAGCGGAACTTCCCTTTGCGACCTCCCCGAAAAGATCGCCCCAATGCGCGCTTCCACGGCCGCGTCGAGCAAAGCGACCGGGTGTGCGAGCAGCCCGGCTGCGACGAGCCCGGCGAATTCCGCGCGCCGCCGCTCGACGGCGTCGGCGCGGGCGATCGGCCGCATCCGTATCGCTGGTTCTGCCTCGATCACGTCCGTGCGTTCAACGCCGGCTACAATTTCTTCAACGGCATGAGCGCCGAGGAGATTCACGAACAGCAGCGGCCGTTCGCCGGCTGGGAACGCGAAACCCGCGCCTTTGCGCATTCGGGTGGCGATGCGCCGCCGCGCTGGGCCGATTTCGCCGATCCGATCGACGCGATCGGCGCGCGCTTTCGCGCCAAGGCGGCGGCCGCGCGCAAGGATGGACGCCCCTTGAGCGACGGCGAGCGTCGGGCGCTCAGGGTGCTCGGCCTCAGCGCCGACACCGATCGCACGATGTTGCGCAAACGCTATGCCGAGCTGCTGCGCCGCTATCATCCCGATCGCAACGGCGGCGATCGCAGCCACGAACGCGCGCTGCAACAGGTGATCGAGGCGTATCAGCGCCTGAAGGGCGCGGCGGCGTTTGCCTGAGGCGGCAGTGCGGCACGTCATGCAAGCTTCTCGGGCGCTGCGGCGCGATCGGCTGGACGGCGCCGACGCGCCGCCCGTCCTGGCCCACGCCGGCGCTTGATTGCCGCGTTGCGACGGCAAGCCCGCCGCCTGCGCTCAATCGCGGTCGGGTGCGCCGAGCGGGAAATAGTGGCGGAACGGCCGCGCGTCCTCGACGCACCGCGCCACCGACGGCCGGGCGAGTAACCGCGCGCGATACGCCTTGAGCGTGGCGTGGCTGTCCGGGATCGGATGTGCCCAATCCGCGTAGAACAGCGCCGGCGCCGCAGCGCAATCGGCCAGCGTAAAGGCGTCGCCCGCCGCCCAGTCGCGGCCGGCCAGCTCGGCATCGAGCCAGGCGTAGATTTTGTCGAGGCCGCGACGCGCCTGTTCGACGCCCCAGGCATCGCGATGCTCCTCGGGACGCATCGCATTCGCCACGATCGCGCCCATGACGTTCATCACGTAATTGTCGAACACGCGGTCGAGCTGGCGCACCCGGACCGCGTCCCACGGATCGGCCGGAATCATCCGCGCCACTCCGGGGTAGAAAGCGTCGAGATACTCGATGATCGCGGTCGTCTCGAACACTTGCCGGTCGCCATCAACCAGCAGGGGGAATTTGGCGAGCGACCAGCGCTGCGCGAGTTCCGCGCCATTCTCCGGCGCGCTCGGATCGACGGTGCGGAAGGCGAAGGGCGTGCCGTTCTCGTAAAGCGGGATCAGCGCCTTCCAAGTGTAGGACGAGAACGGGTGACCGAACAGCTCGATCACCACGCGCCCTCCTTCATCCGGCGTTGCCGCTCGGTCTCGCGCGCGCTGTCGATCTGGCCGAACGATCCCGTTTCGACCGCGCCGGCGGGTTCATAGCTCGCGATCACCGCGCCGCCGGGCGACACGATGTGATCGACCAGCGTCAGCGTGAGCGGTGGCGTGCCCTCGCCGAACAGCCGCTTGCCCCGGTCGAGCACGAGCGGGAAGGTGTAGGTCACCAGCCGATCGAGCAGCCCGGCAGCGAGCAAAGCGGGATAGAGCGTGCCCGATCCCTGAATCAGCAGATCGGGGCCGTCGCCTTGCTTGAGTGCCGCGACGTCGTCCATGCCGCGCTGCCGGTGGCTGTTCTCCCAAGGCAAGTTCTGCTCGCCGCGCGTCACGACATATTTGTTCGCCGCGGTGAACGCCTCGCCCATCGCCGCGCCCTCACCCTCGGCATAGGGCCAATAAGCGGCGAAGATGTCATAGGTCCGCCGCCCGAGCAGCAGGTCGTACGGCCGCGAGAAGAACTCACCGATCGCCGCGCCGACGGTGTCGTCGGCGAGCGGGAACATCCAGCCGCCGTGCGCGAAGCCGCCGCTCGGGTCCTCGCTCGGCCCGCCCGGCGCCTGGATGACGCCGTCGAGCGACTGGAAGATGCCGCCGATGATCCTACGCATCGGCGGTCTCGCCGGCGCGCGCCGCCTCGATTGTGGCGATGTCGATCTTCTTCATCGTCATCATCGCCTCCATTACGCGCTTGGCCGCCGCCTTGTCCGGATCGTCCATCCCGGCCATCAGCGCACGCGGCACGATCTGCCAGGAAAAGCCCCAGCGGTCCTTGCACCAGCTACACTCGCTCTCCGCACCGCCATTGCCGACGATCGCGTTCCAATAGCGATCGGTTTCTTCCTGATCGTCCGTGAAGATCTGAAAACTGACAGCCTCATTGGGCTTGAAATGGTCGCCGCCGTTCAGACCGACAAAGGACTGGCCGAGCAGCGTAAATTCGACGGTCAGTTCGTCGCCCGCCTTGCCCTCGGGATAATCGGTGGCGGCGGCATAGGCGGACCCGACATGGCTGTCGGGAAACACGCTGGCGTAGAATTCGGCCGCGTTGCGCGCCTCGCCGTGATCGAACCACAGGCAGGTGGTCATCTTACCCATCGTCACTCTCCTTCATTTGTTTCGGTTCGAGGTCGAAGCGCCCACACCCGTTCGCCCTGAGCTTGTCGAAGGGCGAAGCCGCGAGCGCTTCGCATGATTAGCGCCCTTCGACAGGCTCAGGGCGAACGGGGGGATCAGGTCGCTTACGCGCCGGGGCCGACGACGCCGACGCTGACGCCCTCGGGATCGCTGGCGACGATGATGCGGTCACCGCCGGGCACCTCGACCGGGCCGTGGTGAACGGTGCCGCCAAGCGCGCGCACCTTGTCCGCCGCGGCATCGATGTCGGGGCTGCGGAAATAGAAGCGCCAATCGGCCGGCGGCGCATCGGCGGGGCGCTGCATGATCGCGCCGATCTGCGTGCCGGCGGCATCGACGAACACATAATCGCCCATCGGACCCATCGGCATCTTGTCGGGATAGGTCCAGCCGAACACCTCGCCGTAGAAGTTCAGCGCGCCCTGCTGATCGTCGCTGTTGAGCTCGTTCCAATTGCACTTGCCGAGCCCCATACGGTCGAATGCGGTGCTGTCTTCCGGGCTGACGCCGCGCATCACGTAGAACACCACGCCTTGCGGATCGTGGATCAGCGCCATGCGGCCGACGCCGTCGATCGTCCACGGCGGCATGATCACGCCGCCGCCGGCCGCCTTGGCCTTTTCGACCGTGGCATCGACATCATCGACGCCGATGTAGAATTTCCATCCCGGTTTCGCGCCACCGGCCTTCATTTGATCGTCGAGCCGCATGACGCCGCCGGCATGGCCGCCCGGCGTCGTGATCATGCGATAATCCATCTCGCCGGCGGGCTGCGGCTCGATCGTCCAGCCGACGACGTCGTCGTAGAACGCCTTGGCCGCATCGGGATCGGCGGTGATCAATTCGTACCAGATCGGGGTGCCGTGGGGATTGGCCATCGTCTCTCTCCTCAAAGGCCTTCGGTATCGACGACGCAGTCGAAGCCGCCGAAGATCATCCGCTTGCCATCGAACGGGATCGCTTCGGCGCCGGGCTGCATGCGCGGGTCCTCCCTCATCTTCTTCATGCCGGCGTCGCGGGTCGGCTTGTCGGGCCATTCGATCCACGCGAACACCACGGTCTCGCCCTCGCTCGCCTGCACGGCGCGTCGAAAATCGGTGACCTTGCCGTCGGGCACGTCGTCGCCCCAGCCTTCGACCACGCGGGTTGCGCCGTGATCCTGGAAAATCGGCGCGGTCTTGGCGGCAAAATCGCGATAGGCATGCTTGTTGTCGTTCGGCACCGGAATCACGAAACCGTCGATATACATCGGCTCTCTCCTTGGGGGCGTCAGGCGGCAACCGGCTGATCGGTGAAATCGGCGAGGTGATCGGCCATCGAGCGCTCGAACGCGGGCCGCGATTCGCCGCGTGCGACATAAGCGGCGAGATTGGGGAACTCGGCGAGCACCGCGCGATCGACGCCGCGCAGCACGCACACCATCATCAGATCGCCGACGGTGAAGCTTTCGCCATCCAGCCATGACTTGTCGCCGAGTGCGCGCGACAGGCCGGCGAGCCGCCCGCTGAGCGCCTCGATCACCGCCGGGCGGCGCATCGCCGACCACGGTTGATCGGCCTCGAAGATATCGACCACAGCGAGCTGCATGACGAACGGATCGACCGAATTGAGCGCCGCGATCAGCCACTGGATCGCGCGGGTGCGGCCGGCGGGATCGTCGGGAAGCAGGCCAGGCGCCTGCTCGGCGATGCTGAGCACGATCGCGCCCGATTCGAAAATCGTCCCATCGTCGTCACGGTAGGTGGGGATCTGGCCGAACGGCTGGATGGCGAGGTGCGCCTCGCTCTTGGCTTCGGCATTGTCGATCAGCCGGGTCTGATAGGCCAGGCCGACCTCCTCGCATGCCCAGCGGCAGCGATGATCGCGAACATGGCCGCGGGCGAAATCGGGCACCCAGCGATAGGCGGTAAGCGTCGGGGTCATCGGGCCTCTCCTCGCGACTCGGCGTTTGACGATCATGCCGCGACTGGTTATGAAAAACAACTATGGAGTTAGAAAAAGTAACCAACCGAGCCGGAGGGTCGACGAAGCGTTGGTATGATGACGCCTGCGGCACGGCATTGGCGCTCGAACTGGTCGGCGAGCGTTGGGCGCTGCTGGTGGTGCGCGAATTGATGTTCGGGCCGCGCCGCTTCGGCGAGATCAAGGCGCAGCTCGGCGGGATCAGCGCCAATGTGCTCACGCAGCGGCTGGAAGGGCTGATCGCGGCGCGGATCGTGGCGAAGCGCAAACTGCCCTCGCCCGCGTCGGTTCAGGTCTACGAACTGACCGATTGGGGACGCGAGAGCACGCTGATCTTCGATGCGATGGTGCGCTGGGCATTGAAGAGCCGCGCGCACGATCCCAGCCTGTCGCTGTCGCCGGCCTCGCTGATGATGTCGATGCGCGCGTTGTTCGACGCTTCGGCGGCGGGTGATTTCGCCGCCGCCGCGGGGTTTCGCTTCGCCGACGACGGCTTCGTGATGCGCGTGGCCGACCGCACGGTCACCGTTGCGCGCGGCGATCCGGCGGCGGGCGATTTCGTCCTCGCCGGCGCGCCGGGTGGGCTGATCCGGGTGATCTACGGCCGTCGCCCGATTGCCGATGCCGAGGCGGACCATATATTGACGCTGGAGGGAGACCGCGGGCTTGCCGCGCGTTTCGTCACCCTGTTCCCGCTGCCGGCGAAGATCGACGCGCCCTGAGGCTCGATTTCGCCCAAGCATCTCGACTTCGCTTGCCGCGACCGGGTAGGGGGAATGCGACAGCAGGAAGCCTTTATGACCGACATTCCCAACACCCAGCCCGACAGCCGCGAAACCACCATCCTGGACGCGCCCGACAAGATGGTGCGCGTGCGCGACCTGTTCGGCATCGACAGCGACATGGAATGCCCGGCGTTCAGCGAGGCCGACGAGCGCGTGCCCGATCTCGATCCGGCCTATGTGTTCGATCCCGATACCACGTTGGCGATCTGCGCGGGCTTCGCGCACAATCGCCGCGTGATGGTGCAGGGCTACCACGGCACCGGCAAGTCGACGCATATCGAGCAGGTCGCGGCGCGCTTGAACTGGCCATGCATCCGCATCAACCTCGACGCGCACATCAGCCGCATCGATCTCGTCGGCCGCGATGCAATCGTGTTGAAAGATGGCCAGCAGGTCACCGAATTCCGCGAGGGGCTGCTGCCCTGGGCGTTGCAGACACCGACTGCGCTGGTGTTCGACGAATATGATGCCGGTCGCCCCGACGTGATGTTCGTCATCCAGCGCGTGCTCGAGACCGAGGGCAAGCTGACGCTGCTCGATCAGAACCGCGTGATCCGGCCGAATGCCTATTTCCGGCTGTTCGCCACCGCCAACACCGTCGGCCTTGGCGATACCAGCGGGCTCTATCACGGCACCCAGCAGATCAATCAGGGCCAGATGGACCGCTGGAACATCGTCGTCACGCTCAATTATCTGCCCGCCGCGACCGAGGCGCAGATCGTGCTCGCCAAGTCGGGCGAATACGACAAGCCCGAGGGCAAGAAGACCGTCGAGGACATGGTCCGCGTCGCCGATCTGACGCGCAAGGGCTTTATCAACGGCGACATCTCGACGGTGATGAGCCCGCGCACGGTGATCACCTGGGCGCAGAACGCGCTGATCTTCGGCGACGTCGGCTTCGCCTTCCGCTTGTCGTTCCTCAACAAGTGCGACGAGGCGGAGCGCGCGCTGGTCGCGGAATATTACCAGCGCGTGTTCGGCAAGGACTTGCCCGAAAGCGTGGTGGGGAAGGCTTGAGACTCGGCGCTTGCGATGCATAGCAACGGGAATTTCCTATGACCAAGTCCGAAGCTCTCTCGCGTCTCAAAAATCGGGAGGCCGATCTGCGCGCCTTGGGCATCGAACGACTGTCGATGTTCGGTTCCACGGCTCGGGGCGACGGCCGGGCGGATTCCGATCTCGATCTGGCTGCCGTGATGAACTACGAACGGGTTCGGCAACTCGGCCCCTTCGGCTTCTTCGGAATCGAGGAGCAGATTGCCGACATGCTGGGCGTGAAGGTCGATCTGGTGACCGAGCCGACCGATCACCCGCGCCTTCAGGCGCAAATTGACCGTGATCGCGTCGATGTTTTCTGAGCGCGAGCGCCTTTATCTATCGGATATCGTCGATGATGCTGATCGGTTGGCGCGCTTCGTCGATGGGTTGACCGCGGAAGATTTTGCCGCCGACGAAAAGACGGTGCTTGCCGTCGAACGGCTTTTTCAACGGATCACGGAGGCCGTCATTCAGATTGGTACCGATGCGATGGAGCAAGTCGGCCAAGACATTCCGGTTGGACGCATTCGCGCCTTTGGAAATCGCCTGCGCCACGATTATCGTCGCATCGATGCGCGTATCATCTTCGACACGGCACGCGACGATATTCCGCCGCTTCGCGCCGCCGTCTTCCGCGCGTTGGAGGACTGATGACCGCCGAAACGCCGCTCGATCGCTTCAAGACCGTGCTCGGCGGCGCCGCGCGGGCGCTGTCGGAGGAGGCCGAGCTCGAGCTTGCCTTCACCGCCGACGCGCCGTCGCAATCGGGCCGCCACGTCAAGGTGCCGATGCCGGCGCGTCAGCTCCCGGCCGATCAGGTCGCCGAGGCGCGCGGTTTCGCCGATCAGTTTGCGCTCCGCATGCGGCTCCACGACAGCGGCCTGCATCAGAAGGGCGCGCCGTCGGAAGCGGTGGCGCGCGCGGTCTATGACGCGGTCGAGGGCGCACGCGTCGAGGCGCTCGGCTCGCGCGGCTACCTTGGCATTTCCGACAATCTCGAAACCGCGCTGACGATGCGGCTGCGCTCGGACCCGATCGCGCGCGCACGCAATCGCGACGAGGTGCCGCTGTCGACCGCGCTCGGCCTGATGGTGCGCGAGCGGTTGACCGGCCGTGCGCCGCCTGCCTCCGCCGCGCCGGGCATGGCGCTGGTGCAGGAGTGGCTGGAGGAGAAGATCGGCGGCGATCTCGATGCGCTCGGCCTGGCGATCGACGATCAGTCCGCCTTCGCCGATCTCTCGCGCAAGCTGCTACGCGATCTCGAACTGACCGAGGGCGAGATGCTCCCCGACGACAGCGACGACGGCGGCAGCGACGACGAAGGCCAGGAAGAGCAGGAATCCGAAGAGGGCAACGAAGGCGACGAGCCCGGCCAGCAGGGCGAAGGCGAGGTCGAGGCGCGCGGCGAGCAGCAGGACAGCGACGAGGACGGCGAGGGCGAGGTCGATCAGGAATCGACCGACGACGCCGACGGCGAACCCGGCGACGACGGCGACGAGGGCATGATGCCGGTGCGCCCCAACCGCCCGTTCGGCGACTTGTCGGCCGCGTTCGACTATCAGGCGTGGACGACGCAATTCGACGAGGTGATCGCCGCCACCGAATTGTGCGACGCCGACGAGCTGACGCGGCTGCGCTCCTATCTCGATCAACAGCTGGTGCATTTGCAATCGGCGGTGTCGAAGCTCGCCAACCGGCTGCAGCGGCGGTTGATGGCGCAGCAGTCACGGTCGTGGGATTTCGATCAGGAAGAAGGCATGCTTGATGCCGCGCGACTGGCGCGTGTGGTGGTCAATCCGACGCATTCGCTGAGCTACAAGATCGAGCGCGAGACTGATTTCCGCGATACGGTGGTGACGCTGCTGATCGACAATTCGGGATCGATGCGCGGTCGGCCGATCTCGATTGCGGCGATTTCGGCAGACATCCTCGCGCGCACGCTCGAGCGCTGCGGCGTCAAGACCGAGATCCTTGGCTTCACCACCCGCGCGTGGAAGGGCGGGCAGAGCCGCGAGGCATGGCTCGCGCAAGGGCGCCCGCCGCAGCCGGGGCGGCTCAACGACATTCGCCACATCGTCTACAAACAGGCCGACGAGCCGTGGCGGCGCGCCAAGGCGTCGCTCGGGCTGATGATGCGCGAAGGGCTGCTCAAGGAGAATATCGACGGCGAGGCGCTGCTATGGGCGCACGCGCGGCTAATCGCACGCAACGAAGATCGCAAGATCCTGATGGTGATTTCGGACGGTGCGCCGGTCGACGATTCGACGCTGTCGGTCAATTCGGGCAGCTATCTCGAACGCCATCTGCGCCAGGTGATCGGCTGGATCGAGGGCCGCTCGCCGGTCGAGCTGATCGCGATCGGCATCGGCCATGACGTGACGCGCTATTATCAGCGCGCGGTGACGATCATGGACGCCGATCAACTCGGCGGCACGATTATCGAGCAACTTGCCGCGCTGTTCGACAAGGAATGAGGCGGTCGGGCGACAGCGCCGCCGGCCTTCTCCCGAATCGCGCGCGCGCCGCACCGCCCCTCCCGTCATCCCCGCGAAGGCGGGGACCCATCACCCGCCGTCCGAGATGGGTCCCCGTCTGCTCAGGGATGATGACGGGCGGTCGATGGGTATCTTCGCTAGATGTCGGAAGCCCGGCATGACGGCGCGCGTCACCTCCCCGCCCGGCGGCTTCCGCGGCCCAGTCAAGCGATCGGTCACGATCGCCGGGCATGAAACCTCGATCAGCCTCGAGCCGCTGTTCTGGCGTGCGCTCGAAGCCGCTGCCGTCACCCGCGCGCTGCCACTCAATGCGCTGATCGCCGAGATCGACGCGCTGCGCATCATGGCCGACGATCCGCCAAACCTCGCCAGCGCGATCCGCACCTGGTTGATGGCCAACATTTGTGAGAATTATTCGCAATAGCGTTGACACTGCGAACGACTCTCAATAGCACACCCTCATCGTCATCGAGGGGACAATCACCGTGCAATCGACCGCCGCCGCCCGCCCGCGCGCCACCGCCACGCCGGCCTTCCTGGCGCTGAGCTGCGTCAGCGCGTTCGCTTCCGGCCCGGTCTTCGCCAGCGAAATTGCCGCCGATGCCGCGGCGGCGGCCAACGATCCCACGCAAGTGCAGAGCCACGAAGACATTCTCGTCACCGGCGAGCGTCAGCGGCGCGGCGCCAAGGACGTCGCCAGCCCGGTCAACACGCCACGGTCGGTCGTCGTCATTCCAGCCAAGATCATCCAGGAAACCGGCTCCTCCACGCTCGCCGATGCGCTGCGCACCGTGCCCGGCATCACCTTCGGCGCGGCCGAGGGCGGCAATCCGATCGGTGACCGCCCGTTCATCCGCGGCTTCGACAGCCAGGGCTCGACCTATGTCGACGGCGTCCGCGACACCGCCTCTCAAACCCGCGAGGTGTTCGCGATCGATTCGGTGCAGATCGTGCGCGGATCGGATTCGACGCTGGGCGGGCGCGGCAGCGCCGGCGGCTCGATCAACATCATTTCCAAGCTGCCCGAGCTGGCCGATTTCGGCAGCGTCGATCTCAGCTACGGCAATGCCGATTACAAGCGCGGCACGCTCGACGTGAACCGCAAGCTGACCGACACGATCGCGGTGCGGATCGAGGCGATGGCGCACGATCAAGACGTCGCCGGCCGTGATGCGATCTGGCAGAAGCGCTGGGGCGTCGCGCCGTCGATCACCATCGGGCTGGGCACGCCGACGCGCATGACCGCGAGCTATTACCACCTGACCAGCCATGAGCTGCCCGATAGCGGCATCCCCTATCTCTACACGATCGGCAATGCGCCGGGCACGGGCGACATCCACACGCGGCCCGCGCTCGGCGACGTGACGATCGCCTCGGGCGAAACCGGTCATGTCGGCCGTGACACCTATTACGGCCTCAAGGATCGCGATTTCCGCAATGCCACCACCGATCAGGCGACGATCCGCGTCGAGCATGATTTCGGCGGCATCACGCTCAGGAACACCGCGCGCTACACGCACAATGATCAGGCCTATAGTTTCCTGCTGCCCGACGACAGCCAGGGCAACGTCTATGGCACCAGCGCCGCCGATCCCGGCGATGCGGCGGGCTCGATCACCAGCGGCGGCTATGTCTGGCGGCGCGCCAACACGCGCTACGGCTATGACGAAAGCATCGTCGATCAGACCGATCTGTTCGGCAAGTTCGACACCGGCGGCATCCACCACAGCTTCGCGGTCGGCACCGAGATTTCGTGGGAGCAGGCGCGCCGCGGCGCCTTCGTGCTGGCGACCGGATCGACGATCAATCCGCGGTGCAACGCCGATACGATCGCGCGTTATTATTGCACCAGCCTGTTCGATCCCGATCCCAACGATCCGTGGGTCAATTACGCCAGCGACACCTCGGATACGCCCGCGCCGATCGTCAAGGGCGACGCCACGACCGAGACGCAGAACGACGCGCATACGCTCTCGGCTTACGGCTTCGATTCGATCACCTTGCTGCCGCAGCTGGTCCTCAACCTCGGCGCGCGCTTCGATCATTTCGAATCGACGCTGATCCCGGCCGGCGCCGTGCAGACGCCGCTCAAGCGCAGCGACGATCTGTTCAACTGGCAAGCGGGGCTCGTCTTCAAAACGACGCACGACACCAGCCTTTACGCCTCCTACGCCACCTCGGCGACGCCGCCCAACAGCCTGCTCGGCGAAGGATCGGAAAGCAACGGGCTTACCCCCGGCCGCGGCCAGAGCCCGATCGATATCGACGCGCTCAAGCCGCAGAAGACCAAATCCTACGAGGTCGGCGCCAAGGCCAACCTGTTCCATGAGCGGCTGGCGCTGACCGCGGCGGCGTTCCAGACCGAAACCAGCAACGCCCGAGTGACGGACGAAAACGGCGATCAGGCGTTCGTCGGCAAGACCCGCGTGCGCGGCATCGAGCTGACCGCCAATGGCCAGATTCTGCCCGGCTGGAGCGTGTTCGGCGGCTACACCTATCTCGATCCCGTGATCACCGACGGCGGCTCGACGATCCTCACCGCGCCGGCGCTGGTGGTGGACGGCGTAACGATTCAGCCGGCGCACACCATCGCCGCGCCCTCGCTCAACACCGGCAAGCAGACCCCGCAGACCGCGCGCAACAGCTTCACCCTGTGGACCACGCTCCAGGCGAGCAAGCGGCTGTCGCTCGGCGGCGGCGCATTCTACACAAGCAAGCAATATGGCGGGTACGCCGACAATCGCGCCGCCACGCAGGACGCGACCGGCGCCGTCACCGTCGTCCCGGCGACCAAGACGCTGTTCCGCGAAATCCCCGGCTATTGGCGCTTCGATGCGCGCGTCGCCTATCAGCTCACCGATCACATCGGCCTCAGCGTCAACGCGCAGAACCTGACAAACAAGACCTACTTCACCCAGGCCTATGCCTCGCACTACGCCTCGATCGCGCCGGGTCGGACGGTGTTCGGCACGCTGGAGGTCAAGTTTTGAGCGCGGCGACCCAATCCTCCCCTGCAAGGGGAGGGGGATCGTCCGAAGGACGGTGGAGGGGTATCGCGTCCTCGATAGCGCGACACCCCTCCGACGCGCTTCGCGCGCCACCTCCCCTTGCAGGGGAGGATGTGTTCTCGCTTGATGCTGACGAAATCGCCGCGCGCCTGTCCGGCTCGCCCGAGGAGCGCGCATCCTTCATCCGTGCCGCCGCCGACGCCGGCGTCGCCGAGGCGCAGGTGGTGTATGGCCAGATGCTGCTCGACGGGCACGGCGTGGCGCGCGATCCCGTCGCCGCGCTCGGCTGGTTCACCCGCGCCGCCGCGCAGCAGCATCTGATGGCGCTCAACATGGTCGGGCGCTGCTATGATCTCGGCTGGGGCACGCCGGTGATGAAGGCGCGCGCCGCCGAATGTTTCCGCATCGCCGCGACCCGCGGGCTCGATTGGGCGATGTACAATTACGCGACGTTGCTCGCGCTCGGCGAGGGCGTCGCCGAAGACAAGCCCGCCGCGCTCGCCTGGCTCCACCGCGCCGCCGCGCAAGGGAACGCCAAGGCGATCAACTTCATCGGCAGCTTTCATGAGGACGGCTGGGTCGTCGCGCGCGACATGGCCAAGGCCGCCGATTGCTATGCCCGCGCGGCGCACGGCGGCGATTTCCGCGGCGCCTTCAATCACGCGCGGATGCTGGGTGCCAAGGGTCGCATCGACGAAGCGATCGGCTGGCTCGCCCGCGCCGGCGAGAGCGGCACCGCAGCGTTCGTCGATAAGGCGAGCGCGTGGCTCGAACGCTCGAGTGTCCCCGGCTTCGCCACCTGCGGTGTTCAGACGCTCCGCCGGGCCGCCTCATGCTGATCGCCGTCCCCGATGTGCTGAGCGCCGATCAGCTCGCCGACATCCGCGCGATCGTCGATGCCGCCGCGTGGATCGACGGCAACGCCACCTCGGGCGCGCAATCGGCGCTCGCCAAGCGCAACCGCCAGCTCGCCGAAGGGTCGGAGGCCGCGCATAAAGCCGGCGGCATCGTGCTCGACGCGCTCGCCGCCGCGCCGCTGTTCGTCGCCGCGGCGTTGCCGCTCAAGGTGTTCCCGCCGCTGTTCAACCGCTATGCAGGCGGCGAGGCGTTCGGCGCGCATGTCGATGCCGCGATCCGCATCCGCCGCGGCAGCGATTTCCGCATCCGCAGCGATCTCTCCGCCACGCTGTTCCTCGACGATCCCGACAGCTACGCCGGTGGCGAACTGGTCATCGAGGACCAATTCGGCGAACAGCACGTCAAGCTCCCCGCCGGCCACCTCGCGCTCTACCCGGCCTCCAGCGTCCACCGCGTCGAGCCGGTAACGGCCGGCACGCGCACCGCGGCGTTCTTCTGGGTGCAATCGATGGTCCGCGACGATGGCGCGCGCCGCCTGCTGTTCGATCTCGACAGCGCCGTCCAGTCGGTCGCCGCCGCCCAGGGTCAGGACGACGCCGCGGTCATCCAGCTGACCGGCGTCTATCACAATCTACTCCGCCGCTGGGCGGATTGCTGAAAGCGTTCCCGATGACAAAGTTACAGATGCGCCGGGCCTGGTTTCAGGTCCACAAATGGATCGGCCTCGCGCTGGCGATCCTGATCATCCCGCTGTCGCTGTCGGGCGCGCTGCTGGTGTGGGACCAGCCGCTCGATCGCCTGCTCAACCCGGCGCGCTATGCGGTGAGCGGGGCGCAGCTGCTGCCGGCGCAGGCCTATGTCGCCGCAGCGGGCAGAGCGCTGCCACCGGGCGCGCGGATCGCGATGCTAAACTTCCCCGACGGCGCCGGGCCGGTGATCGTGCAGGCCAGCCCGGCAGGTGGCGGCAAGCGACAAGCCGGCCCGCCGGCGCGCACCTCGGTCTATCTCGATCCGCCGAACGCGCGCGTGCTGGCGATAGCGAACAGCCGCTCGGGCGCGCTGCGCGTCATCCACATGCTTCATGGCAGCCTGTTGGTGCCGGGCGTCGGGCGCAGCGTGGTCGGCTGGATCGGCGTGGCGATGATGCTCTCGTGCTTCACCGGCTTGTGGCTGTGGTGGCCGACGGTCGGCGCATGGGCGCGCGGGCTGCGTTGGAAGCGCCACCGCAATTTCGATACCAATCTCCATCACCTAATGGGGTTCTGGATCGCGCTGCCGCTATTCGTGCTGTCGCTGACCGGTGCGTGGATCGCCTTTCCGGGCTTTTTCGGTGCGCTGACCGGCCAGGCCAGCGCCCAGCGTGGGCCCGATCGCGGCGCACGGATGCGTGCGCAGCCGCTCGCGGCGCCCCATCTAACCATCGATCAGGCAATCGCCGCGGCAGGCAGCCGGGCGCGTACCGTCGCCTGGCCGACCGACACGAGCCCGAGCTGGACGGTCACGCTTGACGATCCGCCGCGCGAAGCCACCGTCAGCGACGCCGACGCCACCGTGACGATCGCGCCGGCGCGCACGCATGGCGGCGCGGGGATCGCCGGCCTGATGCGCCGCCTCCACGACGGCGACGGCATGGGGCCGGTGTGGCAGACGATCATCTTCATCGGCGGCGTGCTGCCGGCGGCGCTGGCGATTACCGGCATCATCATGTGGTGGCGTGCGCGGAACTGGCGCGCTGCGCTGGCGGCGCGGATGCGGGCCGATCGCGTGGCAGCCGAATAGGTCCCGCCATCGCCGCGAAGGCGGGAACCCATCGTATCGTTTGCAGCAAGTCCAATCGGCAGGAGCTGGGTCCCCGCTTTCGCGGGGATGACCGGTTGGGGCGTTACCGCCCCAGCAGCACCCTCGCCTGCCCGGCGATCTGCGCGAGCATCGCCGCGCTCGGCGACGGCGCCTGGCGCGCGCGGCCGACGAGGCGGTTGAACTGGGCGATGCGATCGGCGTTGGCGGCGAGCCAGGCATCGACCATCGCTTGCGGGTCCTGCTCGGCGCGGCTGAGGAATTCGAGCCGCAGCTGCTGGAAATCGCGTGCCAGGCCGGCGATCAGCAGACGCTCCCACGGATCGCTCGAGGCGATCCGCGCGGCATTGGCCTGCGCCCAATCGAGCCCGAGCGCTTGGCCCAAGCGCGTGAAGGCACGCGTCAGCACGGCTTCGTCGAGACCGAGCCGCTGGCCGAGATCGGCGAGGCCGACCGCGCCGTCGAGCTCGAACAGATGAACCACCTTCTGCACCAGCTTCTTGGGCGAGCCGGCAAGCTCGAGCTGATCGGCGATCCGGGTGCTTTGCGCGCGCGCTTCATCGAGCAGCAGCGATTTGGTCTGGCGGCCGAGTTGCTCGATCCCGCTCGCCATCCGATCGAGCACCGCGCCGGGGCCGGTCCCCGGCCGGCAGACGCGCAGCAGATCGGCGATCTGCGAGCGGGTAGCGACGGCAACCTCGTCGAACAGCGCGATCCGCGCCGTCTCCGGCATCGCGGCGGTTTCGATTTCGGCCCAGAGCGCAGGCAGATCGAACAGCCGTTCGGCGGCGACGAACATCGCGGCGATGTCAGAGATCGATGCGCCTTCCTCCTCCGCGAGCTCGAGCGGATGGAGCACGCCGAGCCGATTGACGATGCGGTTGGCGAGCTTGGTCGCGACGATCTCACCGCGCAGCTGGTGCGCATCGATCGCGGCGGCGAACTTTTTGCGCATCGCCGCCGGGAACGCCTGTCGAAGGTCACCAAGCAGATCAGGATCGCGGCCGAGATCACCCTGCTCGATCGCGTCCTGAATGGCGAGCTTCGCCGTCGCCAGCAGTACCGCGAGCTCGGGCCGGGTCAGCCCCCGCCCTTCCTGTTCGCGGCGTAGCAGATCGTCGTTCGAGGCGAGCCCTTCGACGGCGCGGTCGAGCCGGCCGGCGGTCTCGAAGATTTCGATCGCGCGCACGAAGCTGGGCAAGGCGCGCGCGCCCTCATTCTCCATGATCGACAGCGCCAGCGTCTGCAGGCGATTGTCCTCGAGCACCAGCGCGGCGACGTCATCGGTCATCGAGACCAGCAGCTTGTTGCGCTGCTCGAAGCTCAGCCGGCCCTCGATCACCTCGCGGTTGAGTGCGATCTTGATGTTGACCTCGTTATCCGAGCAATCGACGCCGGCCGAATTGTCGATGAAATCGGTGTTCATCCGACCGCCCGCCGCGGCGAAGGCGATGCGCCCGGCCTGCGTTACGCCGAGGTTCGCGCCTTCGCCGATCGCCACCGCGCGCAGCTGCTCGGCGTTGACGCGAAGCCGATCGTTGATCGGATCGCCGACGTCGATGTGGTTTTCCGCCGCCGCCTTCACATAGGTGCCGATGCCGCCGAACCAGATCAGATCGACCGGGCTCTTGAGGATCGCCGAGATCAGCGCGGCAGGCTCGAGCTCGCTTGCCTCGATGCCGAGCGCGTCGCGGACCTGGGGGGACAATTTGATCGTCTTGGCGGTGCGTGGGAAGACGCCGCCGCCCTTGGAGATCAGCTTCTTGTCGTAATCCTCCCAACTCGATCGCGGCAGATCGAACAGCCGCTGCCGCTCGGCCCAACTGGTCGCCGGATCGGGCGCGGGATCAAGGAAGATGTGACGGTGATCGAACGCCGCGAGCAGCCGGATCGTCTTCGACAGCAACATGCCATTGCCGAACACGTCGCCCGACATGTCGCCGCAGCCGACGACGCGGACGGGATCGGTCTGCACGTCGACGCCGCGCTCGGCGAAGTGGCGCTGCACAGATACCCACGCACCCTTGGCGGTGATGCCCATCGCCTTATGGTCGTAGCCATAAGAGCCGCCGCTCGCGAAGGCGTCGCCTAGCCAGAAGTTGCGCTCGATCGCCAGCGCGTTGGCGACATCGGAGAAGGTTGCGGTGCCCTTGTCGGCGGCGACGACGAAATAGGGATCGTCGCCGTCATGGAGGACGACCTTGGCCGGATGCACGATCGCGCCCTCGACGATATTGTCGGTGAGCGACAGCAATGCGCGGATGAAAATGCGGTAGCTTTCGGTGCCTTCCGCCATCCAGGCGTCGCGATCGGCCGGCGAGGGCAGCTGCTTGGGATAGAAACCGCCCTTCGCGCCGGTCGGCACGATAACCGCGTTCTTAACGCGCTGCGCCTTCATCAGGCCGAGAATCTCGGTACGGAAATCGTCGCGCCGATCGGACCAGCGAAGCCCGCCGCGCGCGACCGGGCCGGCGCGCAGATGGATGCCCTCGACACGCGGGCTATACACCCAGATCTCGCGCCACGGCACCGGCGCGGGCAGCCCCGGCACCAGGCTGCTGTCGAGCTTGAAGGCCAGCGCTTCGCGCGATGCCGGAGAGAAAGCGTTGGTGCGCAGCGTCGCGGCGATGACGTTGCGGAACGCGCGCAGGATACGATCATCGTCGATCGCCGCAACGGCGTCGAGACCGCGATCGATCGCGCTGCGCGCCGCCTCGATCGCGGCCTCGCGATTGCGCTGTGCGGGATCGTGCGCGGCCTCGAACCGATCGATCAGCGCCGCCGCGACGGCAGGCGCGCGGCGCAACGCATCGACGACGGTGGTGAGGCTATAGCCGAGCCCGGCCTGGCGCAGATAACGGAACCAAGCGCGCAGCAGCACGACCGATCCGGGCTTCATCCCGGCATCGACGATCAACCGATTGAACGCATCGTTCTCGGCCTTGTTTTCGAGCACGGCAGCGATCGCGCCTTCGAGCACGGCGTTGTCGCCGTCGCAGATACGCTCGTCGCCGGCTGAAATCAGGAAATCGTGGATGAAGCCGTGATCCTCGCCGGCGAGTTCGGTCGGCACTTCCTCGATCACGCGAAAGCCGAAATTCTCGAGCACCGGCACCGCGTCGCTGAGCGCGATCGGGCCGCCGTAGCGGTAGATTTTCAGCCGCGGCGTGCCCCGCGCGCAGCGATACAGCCGAACCTGGCGATCGTCGGCATTGTCGAGCGCGGCGAACCGCAGGATGTCGCAAGCAGCTTCTTCGGGCGGATTGGCGGTGCGATAGCCATTGGGAAACGCCGCGGCGTGGCGCAGCGCAAGCCGCGCCGCACGCGCCGGCTCGACATGCTCGCCGAGCGCGGATTCGACCGCCGGCCGCCAGCCGCGCACCATCTTTTCAAGCCGGGCGTCGAGCGGCGCGGTATCGGGAATGCGCGTTTCGCCGCGGAGATCGAGCGTATAGCGGATCAACGCGACGACGCCGTCCTCCATCGCGATCGACCAGCTGAGCAGATCGGCGTTGGCGGCTTCTGACAGCATCTCGCCGATTGCGATGCGGCGCGCGGTGGTGAGATCGTCGCGCGGCAGCCAGACGAAGGCGAACAGATGCCGCCCCAGCGTCGAGCGGACAATCACCAGCTTGGGCCGCGGGCGATCGGCCAGCGACATGGCGGTAAGCGCGAGTTCCTCGAGCTGATCGGGCTGGAACGCCGCGACCAGATCGTGCGGCAGCGCGGTCAGCGCGTGGGTCAGCGCCTTGCCGGTGTGGCCCTTGGGATCGAAGCCGAACTTGTTCTCGAGTTGCGTCAATCGCGCGCGCAACACCGGCACGGCCTGCGGCGGTGCGCTGAGCGCGGCGCTGGTCCACAGCCCGGCATGGATCGACAGCCCGGCGACCTTGCCGTTCTCGATCACCGGCGTCAGCGCCAGATCGAGCGGCAGATAGCGGTGCACGGTCGAGATCAGATTCGATTTCAGCAAAAGCGGCGCCTCGCCGCCCTTGTCGAACCAGGCGAGCGCGCGCTCGCGCGACGGCTCGGCGAGCATCGGCACGCGTTGCGCATTGCGGGCGATGCCCAGTTTCTGGCTCGCGCGGCCGTCGCGCATCCACGTCTCATGGCCGAGCAACGTGAAGTGACGCTCGAGGAACCAGCGCAGCAGCGCCGCGCCCTCCGCGCCCGCTTCGCTTGCATCGAGCCGGGCGGCGTCATCCGCCATCGCCGTTTCGAGCTTCTTCCAGTCGTTCACCGCCGATCGGACGTCGGCGAGATTGCGCTCGATCGCCTCGACCAGGTCGCGCCGCTCGCGCGCATCGGCGCGCTCCATCTCGATATAGATCATTGATTCGGGCGATTCGACGCCCCCAACACGCTGCAACTTGCCGTCGGCGCCGCGCGCGACGCACAGCACCGGATGGATGATCCGGTCGATCGCGATGTCGTGCGCGCCGATCGTCGCGGCGATCGAATCGACCAGGAACGGCATATCGTCATTGATGATCGCCAGCCGCATCCGCCGGCGGCCCTCTTCGCTGCCCGGCAAGGACTCGAGCGACACGCGCGGCGTGCCCGGCTGGCGTACCTCGGCAAGCGCGGCGACGAATTCGGCCGCCGCCGTCCGCTCGGCCTTGCCGAAGCCTTGAAGTTCGCCGGGAAGGGCGCCGTCAACCAGCCGCTTGGCGAGGGTGTCGGACAGCGATTTGAGCGTGGTAGTAGCCATGCGCGCCGCTATGCGCCCGCGCTTTGGGCTTCTCAAGGGGGCGCGAACAGACGCTCAAATGCTGCGCGGTCGCCGCATAGCCGTCGTGGTTTGTTGCGCGGAATCGAGGATCGAGTGAAACGAAGCGTCTATTCGCCCGCGGCGCGAATCGCATGGGCGGTGAGCGCCGCGTCGCCGTCCATGCTGGCGATGATCTCCAGCGTGCCGGCTTCGGTCGCGCGGGCCAGCAACGTGACGTAGTCGCCGGCGGCGGCGGCCGTCTTCAGGCTGACGCTGGCGAGCGCCGGGCGGGCATCGAGCGCCGCGCGCGCGCGAACCATCCGATCGAGCGATTTGGCCGGGCGGCGCGCGGCGCGCTCTGCGGCGACGACGCCCTTGATGCCGCCCTCGACCTGATCGAGAAAGCCGACCAGGCCGCCCGCGGCGATGCCCGAACGGCGCGCGAAGGCGAGCACGGTGGCAAATTCGGTCAGCCGCGTCTTGTCGTAATCCAGGCCGAAGACGAGCTTGACAATCGGCGTCATCGGCGCGCGCGCCTGCGCCGTCAGTCCCGCCTCGGCCAGCAGCGCGGCGTAACCGGCGGCGTCGGTGTCGGCGGCGAGCGCGAAATCATGGGCGCGGCCGAGCGCGCGATACAAGGCCGCGCGGCTGCGCGTATCGGCGGCGCGCGCGGCAGCCGCGGTTTGCCGGGCGAGCATCAGCCGATCGCCGAGCGAGGCGGCCGCCGGCAGCGGTTCTTCCTCGATCACCGGATCGTCGTCGAGCGTCGAGCTCGGTCCATCGGCCCACACCGGCGCGGACGGCACATGGCGCGGCGGCGCGTTCTTCACCGAAGCGTCGACCTCGGCATCGAGCCGCGCCTGCGTTTCGGCGTCGACCAGTTCCTTCCAGTTGATCACGCCGTAGATGAAATCGATCGCGTCGCCGTCCGACGAGAACGGCATCAGGATGCCGCGATACAATGTGTTGTTGCCGCGCGAGCCGTTGAATTCGGCTTCGAAGCCGATCGGCGCGCGATTGGCGATGATCTGCAGATAGTGATCGGTGAGTCGCGACAGCAACGATCGGCTCGGCACCTGGGCGATATTGGTGATCGACGAATCGAGACCGCATTCCTCGCGCAGCGCGCGGCCGAGAAACTGGATTCGCGGATTTTCCACGCCGGCGGTGAAATCGAGCAGCACGCTGTGCGGGCCGAAATCGACGATGCTGTCGGGATCGAGGTCCTCGATCGACGGATAAGCGCGCCCGCCGAGCAGCGACACCCAGTGGTTATAGGCGCGCACATGCATGCGCCGCTCGTCGGTGCCGATGTCGAGATGCGTCTCGCCGGCATCCGATTCGTGATCGTCGTGGTCGGTATCGATCCGGTCGTCGTCGAAGCCGCGAGCGGTGTCCATGCGCAATCCCCAGGGGTCCAAACCCGTTCCTGAAACCGGGTGTGCACCATGCGTGGTAAACTTTGCGTAAAGGTCTGGCCCGGCAAACGGACGCTGCGTTGCCGCTTGTCAGCCCCCGCCCAAGCTGGTAATCGCGCCGCCTTCCAGCCGCCCATCCCCGGGCGAGCGCCGCTTTAGCTCAGCTGGTAGAGCATCGCATTCGTAATGCGGGGGTCACAGGTTCGAGTCCTGTAAGCGGCACCAGTCCATACCGAGAACAAGGCTGGAAAACCGCAGAAATCTGCGGTAAACTGGCTTTCGGCGGTCCCATGAAATCTCATTATGTTCCGCCGTGGCCCACTCAAAAGGGGCCACGAATCATGGGGCCACGAACGGTACAGGAGGCGTGGCCCCATGCTTACGGTAATGCAGATTCGAGCGCTCAAACCAGCTGAGCGCCCATTTAAAGTTGCGGATGCGGACGGTCTCTATTTGCTCGTGCAGCCTTCCGGGACCCTGCTCTGGCGTTTCCGCTACCGATGCTGCGGCATCGAGCGGAAATTATCTCTGGGAAGCTTTCCCGACGTTTCCTTGCCTCAGGCCCGCAGGAAGCGCGATGAGGCCAAGGCCGAGCTGGATGACGGTATCGACCCGGTGGAGGAGAAGCGCCAGCGTCGCCTGAAGGCTGAGCTGGCGGCCCAAACGACCTTCGGATTAGTAGCCGAGGAATATATCCAGAAAATGGAGCGGGAAGGAAAGTCGCCTGCGACCCTCAAAAAGGCGCGCTGGTTTCTCGAACTTTTGGCCGGCATCGCGAAGCGCCCAATTGCTTCGGTAACGCCCCACGAGCTTCTCGACGTTTTGAAGCGTGTCGAGCGTCGCGGGCATCACGAAACCGCGCTCAGGCTACGATCGTTCGCGGGACGCGTTTTTCGCTACGGTTTCGCTACGCTGCGCACTGAGCGAAACCCGGCGGACATTTTGCGCGGCGCGCTAACAGTCCCTCGCGTCAAACACCATGCGGCAATCGTCGAGCCAAAGAAGGTTGGCGAATTGCTTCGCGCAATCGATGGCTATCAGGGCAGGCCGGAGACCCTTCACGCGCTAAGGATCGCGCCGCATGTGTTTCTCCGGCCGGGTGAACTGAGGCAGGCGAAGTGGAGCGAGATCGATTTCGCAGAGAAGGTTTGGCGCGTGCCGGCTGAGCGGATGAAGATGAAACAGGCGCATGCAGTGCCGCTCTCTCGACAGGTGCTGTACCTTCTGCAGGATCTGCGATCGCTTGCCCGGGAAAGCGAGTTTCTATTCCCGGCGCTTCACACCACCAAGCGGCCCCTTTCGGACAACACATTGAACGTAGCGCTTCGCCGCCTTGGGTTTGAACACGACGAAATGACCAGCCATGGGTTCCGTGCAATGGCTAGCACTCTCCTCAATGAGTCAGGTCTTTGGCACCCCGACGCCATCGAGCGCGCCTTGGCCCATGGCCAAAAGGACAAGGTTCGCGCTGCCTACCATCGCGGCGCTCATTGGGCGGAGAGGGTTCGCATGGCGCAGTGGTGGTCAGATTACCTCGATCAGCTTCGCATCGGCGGCGAGGTTATCAAGGGCAAGTTTCGTAAACGAGCATAACCACAATGGCGCAATCTGGGCCGTTATCCGACTGGCAGCTTTGAGGCAGCAATATGGGCAAAGCGGCCGCAGTAGCCCGCCATTTCGATCGACGCATATCACGAGCTCTACTCTGATAGAGTCTCCTTTCAGGCGCAACCGACGACCGAGCACATGGTCCAAGCCTAAGCTCGCTTTCGACGCGTTGGAGTTAGCGACGTCTGGCGGCCATAAGGCAGAATCTCGCTCATGCATGATTTCGCCGTCATGTGGTTGACACATGGCCGTCCCAATCGGCGTCGGAAATCTGCTTCCTTGGTCATTAAGTCGCCGCTCCGGACTGGTCCGCCGCCACTATCGAATACGCCGCGCATCACGACCTGGGTTGCTAGCTCGTCATCCACGAATACCGCCCAATCTAGTCGTCCTTGTTGGCGAGGTACTCGTGATACGAGCAGAGCAATCGGTCAGGGTCGGCGAGCAGATCGCTGACCGGGATATTCGTGCCGCAAACCTCGCATCGGCCCGTCACGTCGGGGAGCCCGTAACCGCAATTAGCGCAAAGCCACTCGTCCTCGATGAAAGTCGCATGGTCGCATGAGGGGCAGTCATAGACCGGTCCTTCCTCACCCGTTTCCTTGGTGCGGATATAGCATTCAGCGCCAAGTTCTGAATCCACCAGCGTCTCGTAAAAACTCGGCGTATCGAGGATCATCGTGCCGCACGCCTCGCAAGCGAGCTTGGCGTCGTCCTGGCTTGTGTTGGCCGGGTCATCCTGAATAACGAGCTCGGACGAGCATTCGGGGCATTCGAACTTCGCGCGCGCCACCACCCTTGAATGCCAGCGGACCGACGCGAGCGTCGCGCGCGCGCGTGCCAACTCGCCTTCGTAAAGCTCGGTCGTCGCGAGCATCGCAATCCAGGCCTCTTCGAGATTGACCGCCGGACCTTTGTCGAGCGCGCGGAACAGCTCGGCGATGACCGGGAAACCCTTCGCGATCGCCCGCTTGATGACCTTCGGTTTGGCGGTCGAGTATTTGTGCTCGATGTCATTGCGAATCCTGCGCAGCTCTTCGAGCCGTCCGACATCGATATCGACACCGAAATCCTTCAGCCGGCGACCGATATTGGCGAAGTCGACCGTCGCGGTTCCATCAGCGGCCATCATCATGCGCTCGCCATCGGCGACGGGGCGGACCTTCGCCGCCAGGATCACGTCGGGATCTTCATCGGGGAAGCGCTGAACCAGCGCTTCTTTCGCCAACAAGAGAACGCCGGCATAATAATTGCGCACCGCCGAGATGTCGCGAAACGCATCCTGCGACTGATAGTCTTCGATCCCCATGCGGATGCTAGCGACGGCATTGTCGAAAAGCGCTGACATAATAGTTGAATCCAAAGAAGATGCCAACGGCAGGGCTGCCTGTCGCAAGTGAGCGCTGCAGAGCGATCAACCGTCGATCAATCGACCTCAGGGCTGACCGGATCGGCAGGGCATTCCAGCCACAGTCGATGACGGCGGTCGGGACGTCAGCTGCGCGCTTTCGTCAGCTTCGCACCGGGCTTGCGGCGGCGTCCGCGAATACCGTATTTCGACGCGGCGGCCTTCTTGCCCCCGGCGGAGGCCACGACTGTCATTAATCCCGAGCGGATATTGCGCAGCGTTGTCAGCGCCTCGGGATGTTTGTCGAGCACCTCGATCAGCCCCACTGCCGCCTCGCTCGGCGGGGTCTTGCCGCTCTCATATTTCTGAAACGCGCGGCGTCCACCGCCGACGATCCGGCCGGCTTCCTCCTGCGTCAGGCCGCGCGCCTTGCGCACCGCCTTGACGTGCCCGCTATATTCGCTCCGCAATTCCTTGAACGCGGTGTTGGACGCCTCGAGATCGGAGCCGGTGAACAGCGCGTCGCCATCGCCCTGCGGATACCAGCCAGGCACGTCGATCACGCGCGAGAGCGACCCGTATTGGACGGTCCGCTGCCGGACGTCTCGCGTCAGCTCGTGGCCGGTTTCGGGATGGATGCGCTTCTCGCTCACTCGAACGTCTCCTTGAACGAGGTGAGAACGATGTCGATCAACGTCTCACCGGCGAATTTGAGGTACAACAGCATGTCGTCGTACGGCATCACATAGGTATCGTGCCAAATCCGGTGGTTGACCGGATTGTGCGCCGTCGCGGACTTTACGAAATCCTGCGGTTCGAGCGCCTGCACCACATCGACAACATCCTCCAATGAATAACCGAGCGCCTGCGCGTCGCGGTTGGCGGTCTCGGTAATCGACAGCGATTCCCAATCCGTAAATTTCGCCTTGATCGCGGAGAGATCGTGATGCGGCTTCCCTTTAACGGTCACTCGTTATACACCTTTAAGGTCACTTTTGCAACAGGCGGCGTCACGGGTCGCGCTCATGCCGGCACGCGCAAAGCGCCGACATAATTGTGGATATGCGGCGGGCGGGCAAGCGCCTCGCTGAGGTAGGCAAGGACGCGCCGGACAAGGTCCAGCGCCCACGCGGTCAGGTCCGCGGTAAAGATCGCATCCTCGTCGCGCGGAACGCCATCGATCCGAACATTGGTCTGGATGTGGATCTTGTTGCGGTAGCGCCGCAGCCGATGCAATTCGTCGTAAATGTCGCCGCCGATCGGGTCGAGCACGGCATATTTCCTGAGCACATCGATTACCACCGCGAAGATATCGATCTTGCGCTCCTCGATCTGCTGGCGTTCCGCCTCGCTGATGTTCGGCACGCCTTCCGAATTGTAGTTCTGCGCCCGATAGATGATTTGCGTCAGTGCGGCTTCAAGGATCGCCCCGGCTTGGAGCACGATCATCTTGTCGAACGCGCCGCGTGCGTTCGCCTCGACCAGGTTGCACAGCAGGTCGCAATTATAGCCGAGATTGTCGCCGACCTTGAAGTCGCCAACGAACGTGCAGCCCACCTCGATCGTCGCCATGTCTGCCATCCTCCTTCCATCGCTCAATTCTTGAACGTCTCGACCACCGCATCGATACCGTTCAGCCGCAACACCAACGTGACTGCCCGCGCCCATGCGACCGCGCGGTCGAACGACTGGCTTGCGACTGGGCTGAACACGACGATCCCAGGGTATCCGTCCTTCATCCCCGGACCGTCGCGCGACAGCCATCGCGCCAGACCGCGCCGCGCGTCTGCCACGCGCACCGCTGCGCTACCGATCTCGCCTTCCGCGATCGGCTCGTAGCCTACGATATACATCGGCGTCGGCACCAACGCGGCGGCCGCGCGAACGCCGTGGTTGTTTGCCCATTCCCATAGCTGAGCCCAGTCGGCATCGGAGCGGGCTCCCGGCGGCAGGATCGGCGGGTCGCCCGGTTCGATTGCGCTCGCGTCCCGCTTGCCGGGGTGGGCGGTCGACAGCGACGGCAACGATCCGGGATTGAAATTCCAGCCGGTCACCAGCACGCCGATCGCGCCGCTACGGCTCCGCACGCGCATGACGACGTCGAAACGCGCGCCATAGCCATCCTTCCACTCGTTGAGTTTCACCGCCTCGGGATCGGCGACGGCCAAGCCGAAATAGAATTGCGCGGCAAGATAGCGCCAGTCTTCCGGCTCGATACCGAGGGTGTCGATGATGAAGTCCGCCTTCGAGCCGCCATCCGTGTGCGTGCGATCGAACAGATATTTGGTGAACTTGCCCTCCGGCATGATCGCTTCAAGAATATCGTCCGGGCCGCCCGAGGTCGTGAAATTATACGTTTTGTTGGACCGGTTCAGAAAGAGCGCCTCATTCAAAGCCTCCATCACGCGTTGCTCGATGCTCGGGGCATGCTTGCGCGCAAGCGTCGACGCGGTCGAGGCACCGCGATCGGACAATCCAGTCTTGGGCAGGCCCTCCGGCCCGTTCGCGCGGAGCCAGCCATAATCCTCCCAGATGAGCCCGCCCGGCTTGAACCTGTCCGCCCCCTCCAGCGCCCAATCCTCGTCGCCTTCAAACGTTCGCTCCTGCACGACGGCGCCGTCCAAGATCGCTGCCCCGTAGATCAGCAATTCGAAGAAGCCGCCGCGATGGAGCGGATTGCCGGGGTCGAGCGTGAATCCGCCGACATAACCCGGCACCAGCTTGAGCGCGGCGTCGACGCGGTCGCGCACATCGTCAGTGAGCGCCGACAGCGCCACGCATTCATAGGTGTGGCGGCGAAAAATCCGCTCGCTCTGCACGCGATCGATGCTGCTCCACCCGCCGTCGAGCGATTCAAGCCATTGCAGTATAATGAGCTTGTAGGTGTCGAGATCGCGTGACACGGTACGACCGCTGCTCTTTATCGTACCATGCACGGCCGTCGTCCGTTCAGAAAAGCCGAGCAATGACGGCAACCCCAGCCGAAACTGTGCGCTGACGCTGCCCGCCGGGTCGGCTTCCGACACCGCGTCGAACACGGCCGCCGTGAAGAACGGCAATTGCGGTTCGGGCAGTCCGTCGAGACTCCCGTCGAACAGAAAAGCATAGGCATTAGTCATGGTGATGGACTCTAGCAGATTTACTGGTGAGCGGCTCTAAGGGGGAACGGCCCAGAACATCGGTAATGCGCGACGGACTATCTTGATTCATAGCACCACCGCCATCGATCGGCGCAACCTGTCTTCTCGTTGCTTTCGATGATCGATGAAAAAACGCTCGACCCCCGCATCATCGCGGTCTCCTCCCCATGTCGGTCACTGGAGCAACCATCGCCGAGACCTATTCGTTTCTCGTTTTCCCGCTCCCTCTTTGAACAGGCGCCAGAGTCGCACTCGGCTATCTGATGCTGGCGCCACTCAGACGCCTCGCTACAAAGCCAGTTATGAAAAGACTTCGTTCAAATCCGTATAGCCATGTGACAGGCTTTTTCCGATGGTCCGCCGGACGGCGGCTTTAGGGATCGCGTCAGCTCCGGCGGTACGATAGCCTTCATCCGGAGCGTTGATCGTCCACCGAATAGAACATCGGATTACGCAGCCAGTCGCTGACTGCAGACTCGCGCCAGCCGGCGCAGCGCTCGCTGATTTGGACGTTTTTTGGGAACGTGCCCTTTTGCATTTTGCGGTACATCGTCGAGCGGCTGAGGCCGGTGCGTTCGAGTACCGTCTTGATCCGGAGGATACGGTCGTGTTGGTCGGTTTGCATTGGCATTACCTTAGATCCTGTGCATCTGCGTGGTGCTCCCCGGGTAGGTTGGACAGAATTCTATCGGTGAGAAAAGAGCCTCTCTGGTGTCGTTAGGGGCCTGGGCTGTACTTGGCGTGGCTAGGATAGGATTGGGTAAGAGCCCGATTTTGGCGGTGTTGTCCCACGGCGTCCCACTCTTCGCGTGACTGCGCTCTAGGCCGCGAATCGCCGCCCCGAGTCGCTGCGCATCTCGGCCCATCCGGGGGACCAATCTGACCGGCGCTGCCGGGCAGCAGAACGCGATATCTGATGTGCGTGCTCTGGTCGGCTTCTGCGAAGCCGCCAGGGTCCGCAGCGCTCTTGCTTTCCGCGTGGCGCGCTCGACCCGGCCGGGGGGCACGGCGGCGGCTGGCCCACACGCCCGCGCGCACGCCGCCGCGCCGGCCGTCCGGATTCGAGAGAGCCGCATTTGCAGGCTCCTGCGGAACGGCACCGCTGGCGCGCTGTTGCTGTGGACGTGCCGCTACCGCGTCGCGGCGTTTTGCCTCCGGCACTCGAACTGGCGGGGGTGGGCGTCGCTCCCTCTAGTCCCGCCGCGACGGGCCGCAACTTGGGCTTCGCCCAGGTCCCACGGTGTTGCGGCCCTGCGGGTGCGGCCCGCCGCTTAAGTGGGACTGCCGGTCCGCTCCTGCCGCCCAAGCCGTGCAGGTTGTCTGCGAAGAGCGTATAAACGCGCTGGAGCAAAGCGCAGCAGCGCAGCAGCGCAGCGCCGGGCGCACTGCGCCCGGCGTTTGAAATCAGGCGTCCGCAGGTACCGTGGCGCGAGGCTTACGCGTCGGCTTGGCAGCCGGTGCAGCAACGCTACCGCGTGCGGCCCGGCCCTTCGCGCCTAGCCCGATCTTGTGCGCCATCGCGCGGCGCGATTCCGAATAGGTCGGCGCGACCATCGGATAGTCTGACTTTAGATTGTAGCGCGAGCGGTACTCTTCCGGCGTCAGGCCATGCGTCGAAAGATGCCGGCGCAGGGTTTTGTATGGCTTGCCGTCGATCAGCGAGATGATGTGATCTTTCGACGCGAGCGATTTGCGCACCGTCACCGCAGGCGTGAATTCCTGCTCGGGCGCGGCTTCGTCGGTGCCTTCGGCAGGCGCTGAGGTCGCGCCAGCGAGTTCGGTCACCGTTGCATGCATGGTCCGCAGGAACGCAGGTACATCTTCTGCTGAGACGCGGTTGTTCTGATTTCCAAGCCAAGCAATGGTGAGTTCGGCGGCGAGCTCAACCGCGCTCAAAGAGGTTTCGTCGGACATGGAAGCTCCTGTTCAATCGTTAGGCGGAATCCATGACGCCGCGTGTTGAATATTCCCTCCGTCAATCCGTCCATGTCTTGAGCGTGCTCAATAATCAATCGGTGTTTGC
Organism: Sphingomonas koreensis; assembly: GCA_006438735.1. Classification (GTDB taxonomy): domain Bacteria; phylum Pseudomonadota; class Alphaproteobacteria; order Sphingomonadales; family Sphingomonadaceae; genus Sphingomonas; species Sphingomonas koreensis_A. The sequence goes on from RCZF01000004.1 coordinate 479,144, forward strand.
CGTATCAAGTGTCACCGGACTCTTGGAACGCCCGCTTGCCGCGTCGTCGCCACAGGGTCAGCGCTTGTTCGCGTTGCTCGCCGCGCAACGTAGCCGCCGCATCGACCAGCACGCCGTAGATCACGGAACGGTCATCCTCGGTCAGTTCGACCAAGTCGGCTTTTGCTACAAGTCCGCCTAGTTCGATCAACTGGCGCGTACGTTCGCGGCGCTTCACGACCCAGGTCCGCGTATCTTTACGCGCGATCCTCGCTTGCAGGCGGTGGCGCGCCGCCGTCGCCCGCCGGCTGGCGCTGTGCATCGCCGCGAGGGCGTCCGCCAGAACTGGACGTGCGCTGAAAGAAGGCGACGCCGCCTTTGCGCCAGCTCTCCTTCGCGCTGGAATCCTTGTTCTCAATGCCGGCAAGCAACAGGCCGACGAGTTGCTCGACCGGCAACGCGTCGGCGCCCGTCGCGATCACCAACTCGCCGAGCTGGTGCAACTTGCGGTCCCTGAGTTGCTTGGCCTTCTCGCCCAGTGCCTTTAGCTCGGCATCGAAATCGCGGGGTTTGCGCATCGGTCCTTCTCCAATTGCGAGGTTAGGACAGACCAGTTATCGTTGTTCTCGATCAGCGACAACGCCATGAAATCTCTTGGGATTGCGCAGTCCCGAGATAGATGAAATCTTTCGAGGGCGCGCTTATACGTCGTGCCGACGTCGCTTGTGAGGTGTAAGTGGATTGCCGTCATGGCGATCTACCACTTCTCAGCCAAGGTGATCGGCCGCGCGAGCGGGTCGAGCGCGCTTGCGTCGGCGGCTTACCGATCGGCGTCGCGCCTGTATGACGACCGGCTTGGGCGCACCCACGACTTCACGAACAAGGCCGGCGTCGTTCACTCGGAAGTGATGCTGCCGGACGGCACACCGGAACGGCTCGACGACCGCTCGACCTTGTGGAATGAAGTCGAGAGCGCCGAGGTCCGCCGCGACGCGCAGCTTGCGCGCGAGATCGAGTTCGCCATCCCGCGCGAGATGACGAAAGAGCAGGGGATCGTGCTGGCGCGCGACTTCGTTCGGGAAGAGTTCGTGGCGCGCGGCATGATCGCCGACGTCAATGTGCATTGGGACAAAGGCGCAGACGGAGAGCCGAAACCGCATGCACATGTCATGCTGACGATGCGCGAGGTAGGCGAGTGCGGGTTCGGCGCGAAGGTGCGCGACTGGAACCGCACCGACCTGTTGGAGCATTGGCGCGGCGCTTGGGCGACTCATGCAAACGCGCGCATGGCCGAGCTCGGCATCGAGGCGCGGATCGACCATCGCAGCTTCGAGGCGCAAGGGATCGAGCTCGAACCACAGCACAAGATTGGCCCAGCCGGCGCGCGGCGGCTGGAGCGCGGCGAGGAGGCCGAGCGCGCGGCCGATCATATCGAGATCGCGCGGCGCAATGGCGCAGCGATTGTCGCGCGGCCCGAGATCGGTCTCGACGCGATTACCCATCAGCAATCGACCTTCACTGTCCGCGACATGGCGCGGCTGGCGCACCGGCATTCCGACGGGAAGGAACAGTTCGACCAGGTGCTCGGTGCGATGCGCGGTTCCGATCAGCTTGTCGCGCTAGGGCGCGACGGCACGGGCCAGGACCGGTTCACGACGCGCGGCATGATCGAGGTGGAGCTGAAGCTCGCGCGCTCCGCCGATGTGCTCGAACGATCGGGCCATTCTGTTGCCGAACGACACGTCGAACGGGCGCTTACGTCTGCGAGCGACAACGGCCTTGTGCTTTCCGGCGAGCAGCAAGCGGCACTGCGCCATGTTACCGGCGCGCGCGATCTCGGGCTCGTCATCGGCTATGCGGGTGCCCGTGACGACGTGCGGATGCTCAATGAGATGGCCCGCGATGCCCTGAAACAATCTGGGCAGCTCGACGCCGAAATCACCGTCGAAGCCGCGCGCGGCGAGCGGTTGATGGCACCGGGCGAGCGCATCATCTTCCTCAAGAATGACCGCGACCTCGACGTCAAGAACGGCACGCTTGCCACGATCGAACGGCTTGATCCGACGCGGATCGAGGCGCGGCTCGACGATGGGCGCACGGTTGGGTTCGACACCAAGAATTATGCCGAGATCGACCATGGCTACGCCACTACGATCCACAAGGCGCAGGGCATTACCGTCGACCGCGCGCATGTGCTGGCTACGCCAGGGCTCGACGCGCATTCCAGCTATGTGGCGCTCAGTCGCCACCGGCAGGAAGTGCAGCTCCATTATGGACGCGATGACTTCGCATCGCCCGAGCAGCTGGCAAGGACGCTCGGGCGGGAGCGGGCCAAGGATACCACCCTCGATTATGCCCAGGCCCGCGACCGGTTCGTCGATGAGCGGGGCTATCGCAGCGTGCTTGAGTCAATCGCCGAGCAAAGCGGCGGCCAGACAGAACTTAGTCGCAATCCTTTCGCTGGCCTCAACCTTGGGCGCAACAACGATCAGGCGAGGGGCCTCACGTCTGATTCCTTCAAGGGTCTGCGGCTGGGCCGCGCCAACGCCGAAGCCGTGTCGCAACCCGCGCCGCTCGACCGCGCCGTGCAGGCTTACGCAAAGTCGCTGGAGGATGTGCAAGCGATGGAGCACCAGGGCTTGAAGCCGCTTGTCTGGCAGCAGAACGCATTTGCTCAGGCGCGGGACGCTTTGGACGGCGTGCGTGCCGATGGCCATGCTGACCTCTCGGCAGCCATCGCTCGCGATCCGGCCCTCATCACTGAGTCCGCCGGCGGCCGCACCGCTCGCGCGATCACGGCCATGCAGCTGGAGGCGGAGGTGCGCACCAATCCCGAGCTGCGCGCCGACCGATTTGTTACCCAGTGGCGTCAGCTGAGCGAACAGCGGGATCGCCTGTCCGGCTGGCAGCAGGAGGAAGCCCGGGAAGGGGTGGAGATGCGCATGCGCGCGCTCGCCAAGGGGCTGGCGCAAGACCCGGCACTCGACCGCGCGCTCGTGGCGCGGCGCGCCGAGCTTGGGCTCGGACCGCGCCAGGCACTTGAATGGAGCCCCGGCAGCCGCACCGGCGATATCGGTCGCGAGTTGGCCAGCCCCGTCCGGGGTCAATCGGTTGGACAGGCGCTAGTTGAAACGCTCGGCAAGGGCCGCAGCCGTGACGCCGGGCTTAGTTTGTAAGGAAGAGAACAATGGACCAGCAGCTCATCCAAACGCAGCCCGACAGTGACGGTGATGCCTTGGCAGCCTTCGAGCGGATGGGCCGTCAGCTTGCCATGCTCACCGCCGCCGTCGAAGGCTTTGCGGCAAGGCAAGCGCGCATCGAGCAGCGCGATTACACGCAGGATTTGGCGCAGCTAACTGAGCGGCATGACAAGGTCGAAGCCGCCATACGCACGCTCGCCAGCCGCCCTGGCGTCCAGCTCACGCCGAGCAGCCTTGCGGAGGGGATTGCCAAGGCATCGGTCCAGTTACGGGCACCCGAACAGGCAGCGCTTGCTGCCGCAAGGGCCGCAATGAACGAAGCGTCCGGCGCAATGACGAACGTCGTGGTTGCAGCCCGCAGTAGGGCTGATCAGCGGGACGCGATCATTTGGGCAGCGGTTATCGCCACTGGCGTTACCATGCTGTTCTTCATCTTCGCGCCGCTGCTCATCGGCAAACTGTGGCCGGCAGTGGCGGAGGACCGCGCTGCCGCCATTCTCAACAAAAGCCGGTGGGATGCGGGCATCGAGCTGATGTCAGCCGGCGACCCAACACGCTGGCGACAGCTCGTTGATGCCGACCGCTTCCAGCGCGAGACGGCGCAAGCGGTGTCGGCGTGCCAAAAACGCGCCGACGCGAGCAAGCGTACGGTGCGCTGCCCTATGCAGATTGAGCCAACAGTAGCCGCCTCAGGGCCGCGGTCCAATCGCTAGGTATCTTCCCTGGCATCCCGCTCAAGGATGGGTGTTAAGCGGAATGCCCGTTTTCGGGCAGCCACATCATCATTCCGCCCGTTCGTTCAGGAGCACTGACCATTTTTGGGATGGCTCATAATCATAGCGGAGGCTCGGGAATCGCGCCGGAAGGTAACGGATCAATCTGCATATCTTTCGGTGTCTAATACCAAAGAGCGCTGGTGTTGACTCATGGGGGGATTCCCAGGCTGCTGATTTTCTGATTCACCTGAGCAAGCACGAGGAGGCTTGTGATGGCGTCAGCGATTGGTGTTCGATCGGACTTCACTTCAGCGGATTTGCGCCGGTATTCGCGACGATGTGATGATCCCGACCAAGTTCGGCGCTTGCTGGCTCTGGCGCTGATCTTGGACGGCGGGAGCCGTAGTGATGCGGCCAGAATGGCCGGCGTGACGCTGCAGATTGTGAGGGACTGGGTGATGCGATTCAACGCAGCCGGCCCC
>RCZF01000005.1 GCA_006438735.1 Sphingomonas koreensis
AGCGACTTGGGCAGTAGAGCCTGGCGCGACGCTGCCCCCGGCAATTCTCATCGGCGAAGCACCAGCCTCTGTCAGGAGCCCGCGCTCTCCAACGGATGATTGAACGGAAGTGGGTCGTTCCCGGTTCTCTTCGGTTGGCGACGCATGACCGCTTTGGTCGATCCCGCGCTCCAAAGCCGACAGGCAGAAAACCACTTTCCGTCGTTCTGCTATGCTAGTCGGGTGAACGCTGAATGTCGGCTTCTGGAAGGATCTGCCGTTCGACGTGTCGCTTTGGAACGGCAGAAACGTCCCACGATCTGACATTTCTCCCGGCGACGGAAGATAGACCGACGATACCGTCTGGGATTACGACCAGACCGGTTATGGACGAATCTTGGGCGCATAGTTGCTGTGGGAAAGCCAATTCTATCGGCGGCTCCGCTCACCGTTCAGGTGCCTCACCCGTCACGGCGATATGGGCGGCGCGTGCGTAATGCTCGAGCTCCACATCAGTCTCGATCAGTTGATCGAGCAGCCTCTTATCGTTCATGTCCGATCCGCTCTGAAATGGCCCGGGCATACGCTCGACCGCCAGGACGGCGATGGCGAGTGCCTTCTTCACCAGATGGAGATCACGCCCGCTGAACTCAGTCATCGTCCGTATCCATTTGTCGATACTGGATGAATATCAGCACATCGCGCAGGAGACCATCACACTGGGATTGCAGATCGGCGTTGATAGCACGGCATCGAACAAGGACAGCTTCGCTCACTACCGCAGGACCACTTCCCGCTCTTTGAGGCGCTAGTCCTTTCCCACCGTCGGCCTCCTCACGGTCAACCCGTAAAGGGTCCGCTATGCTGTGCATGCGGCCGCTTGGCCTCCGCCCGGCGCGGTGACGTGAGGCCGTCGGCCGGATGCGTCGGCGCCTGTCGAGCGGGGAGTGGCCCCGCTCCATCGACAGGAGCCAGGTCCATGTCCCTCGAAACCGCACAGCGTCTCGCCTGGAACCTCGCTTGCACCCTCAAGGTGATCATCATCCTGATCGAGACCCCGCAAGGATATCCGGCAATCCCGAGCGACGACTATGACGGCGACGCCGACCATGTGGTGCGCGAATACGACCCTTGGGAGAGCAGGTAGGCTGCACTCGACAGCCCGAGCAGCCGGACTCGCAGCCCGCCCGGCTGCGAATAACCAGTTGGAAATTGGAGAGCTCTCGATCGGAGTACTGTAGCTGCCGCGCTCAAAAATGATAAACTGGCCGCGCCGGGGGTAGAGGAGAGTGACACGATGTCCGATATGCCCCCGCAGTCACAAGTACCGGCGGCGCAGTACTTGCGCATGTCGAAGGAACATCAGCGCTATTCAATCCGAAACCAGGCGCGGGCGATTTCAGCCTATGCCGGGCAACATGGCTTCAACATAGTCAGGACCTATACCGACCCCGGTGAGAGCGGTCTCACATTGCGGGAACGTCCCGGCCTCCAGGCCTTACTGGCGGACGTGATCAAGCCATCACGCCCCTTTGAGCGGATTCTGGTTTTGGATGTGAGCCGCTGGGGCCGATTCCAGAACCTCGACCAGAGCGGCCACTACGAGTTCATCTGCTTCGAAGCGGGGGTGCCGGTCATCTACTGCGCGGAACTTTTCGAGAATGACGGCACGCCAGTGATGGCGCTGCTGAAACAGATCAAGCGTCTACAGGCTGCGGAATACAGTCGGGAACTGTCGAGCAAGGTGCTTTACGCGCAGCTCCTGCAGGCGAAGATCGGCCACAAGCTCGGCGGCTCCCGTCGCTTTGGCTTCGAGCGTGTGCTCGTCGACGAACACGACCAGCCCATTCAGACGTTGGAGAAGGGACAGACCAAAGCCCTCAACAATCAACGCGTCGTCTATGCCGTCGGTCAGGCTGACGAGGTGAAGGTCATCCGGGACATCTTCACCTGGTACACACGAGACCGAATGAGCATCCGAAAGATCGCCAAACGGCTGACGGATGAAGGCATCCCGAGCGGGGACCACGCCGGTTGGGGCGAATTTCGCGTTCGTCGGATTCTATCCGACGAACTGGTGCTCGGCATCTATGTCTTCAACCGCACCACCCAGAAGTTGAAATCGAAATCGCGCAAGAACCCGCCTGAGGCATTGGTCAAAACGAAGGTGACCGAGCCGATCATCAGCCGTGTTCAGTTCGAGAGTGCGGCCCGACGGATGCGGATTCGGCGCCATCACGTTCCCCGGGAGGAGAATCTGGCAGCCGTTTCGCGCCTGTTGCGGACGAAGGGCTATCTTACCGGGAAGTTGATCGACCAGTGCCTTTACACCCCGAGCACGCACGTTCTGTTGCAGCAATTCGGTTCGATCCACCGGGTATATGAACTAGTCGGCTACAGCCCGGAGGGATGGTGGCGTCCTCGTCGTGGGTCCGGTCCTGTCACGAAGGACGAACTGCTCAGCCGCCTACGCGCGCTCCATGACCGGCTGGGCTATGTGAACGAGCATGTGATCAATAGTGATCCCGCCATCCCCAGCGTCAGCGTTCTACAACAGCATTTCGGCAAGCTCACGGACGCCTATCGGCTGGCTGGCATTCCTTACGGTCGAACCGAGCTTCAGCGGCTCGGCCATGCACGGCTGAAGGCTAGCCGGGCGGGCGAGCCGCCTCGCAAGATTAGCAGGCCTCGCTGGTCGGAGCTTGCGAGCAGGTTCAGCGACGATGATCTGATTGAGTGCCTCTGCCGCCTCCATAAGCAATATGGCTTCGTCACCGCGCGGATCATCCGGGAGGATGAAAACTCGCCGACCCCGATGGTCTTCACCGCGCGATTTGGATCGCTTTTGAACGCGTACGCACGTGCTGGGATTGAAAACCGTCGGTTCGACATCTGGAGTCGAGCGGGGAAGGCAAGAGCGGCGGCAAGAAGAGCCAGGAAATTGGCGACCGAGCCTCAGCCTCCTGGACCTGACTGAGGGAGGCGGGCAGCGCCGGGTGATCTCGGCATCCCGGCATACAGGTGCTTCGCGCGCGACGGTTTTGTCGGTCGCCTCAATCTGCTATTGTCCGGGTGCGCCATGGTGGATGGTGGAGGCGCGTCCCCAATCGAATGGAAGGACGCGTTCGCCATGATGATATTCCTGCCCCTGTCGCTGATCGGCATCGGCGTCTTCATCTATTTTCTGTTCAATGCGGCAAGTCATGCACTGCCGCTGGCGATCGCAGTCGCCGCCGCGCTCGCGTGTGCACACGCGGGCGCATCGATTTCGGTCGCACTGCTGGTCGGCGTCGTCGGTTTCATACTCGTAACGGCTCTTGTTCGCTTCAGCGCGCTCACAGCCCCTCTTCCGGCTCGTATCGTGGTCGCTGCCGCATTGGCGATCCCAGCCGCGGTTGCCGGCTATCAGCTCGGCGGCGGCCTGGCCGGCCTATCGGGGCTGTCGGCATGGTTCCCCGCCGCCATCGCGGCGGCGCTCACCGGCCTTGTCGCCGCGACGCGGATCGCACGACCCGTCTCCTAGACTTCTATCGACCAGATTGCAGGCGCTCCTTGCTCAGCCCGCCGAATTCCAATCCCGACGGGCCTCATCCTGCGACAGTGCAGAAGGCCCTAGAAGGATGACGATACCGGTTTGTGTCGGGTCTTGTCGTCAGGAGCGCATCGGACCGGTGGCGGCGTTTGTGCTTGAGTGAGAACACGCCCCCGTTGACGCGGAAAGAACCCGCAGCAGTAGCGCCGGGCCAACGGTATGAGTGACGAGGGTGTAGCTGGAACGAGGGCATTGGATCAGCGTCAGCCCTGCCAGTTCGTAGCCGGGACTCTCCGATCGCACGACACCCGACGCCGAGCTCTTTTTTGCGACGCGAGGTATGCCATGTCCCTGTCTGGCGGATCACGGACCCGGTCCCACACGGCCTCTCTCAGATGGCTTTGATGACCGAAACCGGCTTCGCCTCTGCCGCCTGAGCCGCAACGAGGGCCGGCTCGCTATTTTCCCCTGGACCCTAACGGGATCCATTCCTCGCGAGGCAAAATAGCGAGCCTTTCCCCGTCCTCCGCTTTGCTTCGGGCCTGTCGGCTGCGGCGGCGGCAGTCCCGGTCACCGGGCAAGCCATCGAGGCCGCGATGGGCGCGGGTTCGAAGATCAAGACAGGAGTTTTCATCATGGCAACCATCGGCACCTTCAAGAAGACCTCGGACGGCTTCAGCGGCGAGATCGTGACCCTCAGCGTCCAGGCCAAGGGCGTGCGCATCGTCCCCGAGACCAACCGCTCCAGCGATGCCGCTCCCTCGCACCGGGTCATGGTCGGCCGGGCTGAGATCGGTGCGGGCTGGACCAAGCAGTCGAACGAGGGCCGCGAATATCTCGGTCTCAAACTCGACGATCCCAGCTTCACCGGCCCAATCTACGCCAATCTCTTCGACGACGAGGACGGCGACACATACAGCCTGATCTGGTCCCGCCCCGCCAAGCGCAACGGCGATTGACCGGATCAACGAAGCCCCGCCCGGACCTGGTCCGGGCGGGCTTTCGCTATGCTCGTACACTAAGCGCGCGCGGCACCATAAGGTCGCCCTTATACCTGCATAAGCCCTCGGCCGCTTGAGCAGAAAATCGTTCTCAATCAATCTCTTCGAATGGCGGGGAAACATCATCGAGGAGGAAGCGATGCCAGGTTACCACACGTTGCGTCTGCCCGACGGGAATAGGGCATTGCTCGAACTTTCATCCGTCGGCTTCGCTTGGGAATGGCTTCGGCGCAATCCCGAATACCGCGCGCTTTGGGCGACTGCGCCCGCCGACGCGATGCGCGCTTCGGCGCAGGCCAGGGCGTCGGCCCGGCGAAGCGCCGGGGTCACTACAACCTTGCGCCAGCACCCGCTGGGAAGGAGGTCGGCCCATCTGGGCCTCACCTTTCCCGGTTCCACCCGAAGTGCCGGCGACCGACCGGCCACTGATCGGGTGGGCGCCTGAGCGTCTCGCCGACACGGTCACCGTCGTCCGCCCCGTCACCTGGGCTCGTTCGCTCGGTGCATTGCGCTTCGAGCCGGCGCGCTGGGGCCGAGCGTATCGGCTTGAAGCGGAAGGCGGCGCACATTTGCTGATCCGCCGCCACGGCGCGCCAGAACTGGCGCTCTGGTTGCCTGCCGACTTGGAGCCGATCGAAGGCGAGCCGTTCGGGATCTATGTTCATCCCGACCAGCATCACGCCGCCCGGGTCGCTGCCGTCGCGCGATTTCGCCGCGCGGTCGGAATAGGGCCGCAGCTTCGCCTCATGCCATACCCTGATGCACATCGTCAGGCGGCGATGCTCGCGATTCACGATGCGGCGGCCGATGGCATGTCGCTCCGCGACATCGCTGCTGCTTTGCTACCAATGATGCCTGATGACTGGCGAGCCAGCTCCGAGCGATCCGATCTCCGTCGATTGCAGGACACGGGTCTCTGGATGAGAACGGGGGGATATCTGTCGCTGCTAAGCGGGCGGGGCACGTCAAATCGAGCTCACTCTTCCTAAGGCCTGCACCATCCGCCCAGCCGCTAGTGAAGTGTCGCATCGGACTGGAGGGAGAGCGCGACAGCATTGCGAATGACGAACCATGCCGACAGTTGCTCCAAGTTGGTCGAGGGCATGAGCGCATCGATCTTGTCCTGCAGGAAACGCCCGACATCGTCCCCATGCTGTTCGATCAGCTCTCGGGCGATGAGAAATGCTCTGGCGTCGTCGATGCTATCCACGCCGCCTTATTAGCGTCCATCAGGTTCCGATTCCATTAGGTGCATTGAGCCTGCGCCGAAGTAAGCGAGCGCAGCAGCCCATCTGCGCGACAATGCGCTTGTTCCCAATGTGGCCGAAGTCATGGCCCTCTCTTTCCGGCCACCCACGCCTCCCTTCGAACGCCGATGATCTCCGACATCGCGAGTTGCCCGCCGGGCGCCCGCGATGCCTCGAATGGAGATCACCATGCCCGATATCATCAAGGATACGCGCTACCTGCGCACCAAGGAGGCCGCGCATTATGTCGGCCTGTCCGCGCGCACGCTCGAAAAGCATCGAACCTACGGCACCGGTCCCGCCTACCGCAAAATCGGCGGTCGCGTCGTCTACACATTGGAGGAACTGCGCGCCTGGGCCGATCGTGGCGCTTGCGCCTCCACCTCCGATCCGAACAACGCGAACGTGCTCCCTGCGGTTCGCCGTCCCGAGGACCGTAACGGTGCCACCGGGGGGCAACCGTGATGGCGGAGATACAGAACGTGCAGGACGCGATTGTCTCATCGGCGCGACGTCAGCGACCCGGCGAGTGGTTGATCTCCAGTCGTCGAGCGACCATCGCGGCGTCCGCTGTTGCGCTCGCAGCGCTGACGATGCCGTTGATCGCACAGCCCAATCTGCGCTTGGTCTGGAACGTGTCGGCAAGCGTGCCGCTGGGCCTCTATCGCATCGAGCCGGGCCGTCATCCGCTGGTCGGCGAACTGGCCGCGGTGCGTCCGTCCCCGGCGCTCGCGCGGCTGATGGCAGATCGCCATTATGTCGAACAGGGCGCCCTGCTGGTAAAGCCGGTGGCGGCAGTCACCGGCGCGCGCGTTTGCCGCAGGGGTCACACGGTGACGATCGAAGGATTGCGGGTCGCTTCGGCGCTCGACCATGACCGCTTCGGCCGCGACCTGCCGCGCTGGTCTGGCTGCCGCGCACTTGGCGCCAGCGACTATTTCCTGCTCGCACGCAACGTCCGCGCATCGTTCGACAGCCGCTATTTCGGGCCGGTCGCAGCCACCAGCGTGATTGGGCGGGCAACGCCGCTCTGGGTGTGGTTATGAGCGGGGGCCGCCTCCTGCGCGCCGCTGGCTTCGGCATGACATCCCTCGCCTTTACGGCGTTCCCCGCGCCGGCCAAATCGCAACCGACCGACGCTTGCGCGGTACATGCCCCGGAAGCGGGGATGCGCTCCGGCCTTCCCCACGATATGATTCTGCGTGTGATGCGCGCCGAAAGCGGCGGCAATCCTCGTGCGGTGTCGCCCAGGGGAGCGATTGGCTGCATGCAGATCATGCCAGCAACCTGGGCGACATTGACGGCGCGCTACGGGCTCGGGGGCGATCCGTTCGACGCGCGCATGAACATGATCGGTGGTGCGCTCTATCTGGCAGAGTTGCGCACGCGGTTCGGCATTCCCGGCGCCTACGCCGCCTATAATGCCGGACCGAACCGTTATACGCGCTTCGCCGCCAGCGGCGTGCCGCTCCCTGCCGAAACGGTCGCCTATGCAGCGCGTCTCGGTGGTGCCGGCGCCCCGATCATCAAGGCCGACGCCCAGGCGCGCTGGCAGGAGGCGGCTTTGTTTATGGCGAGACCCGCCAGCACGTCGAAGCCGGCCGGCACGAACGATGGTGACGCCGACCGTGCTGCCGGACCGAACGATTCCGTGCCGACGGTTCGCTCCGATGCGATGTTTCCATTGGGCGTCCGGAATGTCGCCCTGCGCCGCTGATAGTGATTTTTTCTGCGCCGGGCTGCGCGCTGCGCGGCCCGCCCCGTCTCATAGAGTCTGTTCCGCATCGCTGCGCTGGCGGAATGCCGCTCGCACTTTCTGGCGTTCCGCCTCTGCCGCTTGCTCCGCTTCATCGGCAAACGCCCGTGCGCCGCGTCGCTGGAACGCCGCGGTAGCTTGGGTAGCGTCATCGCTTCGCATGCGCATCGCGATGTCGAGAAAGGCACCGTACAGCACTTGCCGATCGTCGGCGGCGAGGTCGACCAGGCCAGCCTTCTGCACGAGACCGCCAAGCTCGATCAGGTGCCGCGTTCGTTCGCGTCGTGCCACTACCCACACCCTCCTGTCGGTTCGTGCGATTACCGCCTCAAGCCGGTTCCGCGCCGCCCGCAGCCGCTTTGCCCCCCTCGCTGCTGCCACGAGCGCGGCGCGAGGATTTCCGGCTCGTCTCGCGAAAGAACTGCGCACCGCGCGCCGTCCATGCCTTGGTCGTGGTTCCCTCTTTTTCCGCCACCGCTGCAAGCAGCGCGCCGGCAAGGAGATCGGGCTCCAATGCATCGGCGCCGGTCGCCTCGATCAATTCGCCGAATTGCTGGATCTTGCGCACCCTGAGCAGCTTTGCCCGGTCACCCAGCGCCTTCAATTCCGCATCGAAATCCCGCACCTTACGCATCGTCGCGTCTCCATCTCGCTGGTCGATGTGCTCTAGCTGGGCAGCGTGACGCCCGGTTCAACGCGTCAAATCTCTCTGGAGCGCTCTAGCGTAGGAGAGCGCGCTTATACGTCGTACCGACGCCGCGAGATCAGGCGTAATTGGTTGGCCAAGATGGCCATCTTCCACTTCTCCGCCAAGATCATCGGCCGCGCCGGCGGCTCGAGCGCGGTGGCGTCCGCTGCCTATCGCTCCGCGTCGCGGCTCCATGACGAGCGGCTCGATCGTATCCATGACTTCACCAACAAGTCGGGCGTCGTCCATTCCGAAGTGATGCTGCCCGACGGCGCGCCCGAGCGGTTGCGGGATCGCGAAACGCTGTGGAACGAGGTCGAGGCAACCGAGAAGCGCAAGGACGCCCAGCTTGCCCGCGAGGTCGAATTCGCGATCCCGCGCGAGTTGACGCAAGCGCAGGGCGTCACGCTCGCGCGCGAGTTCGTGGCCGAGGAGTTCGTCGGCCGCGGCATGGTCGCAGATCTTAACATCCACTGGGACATCGGCGCCGACGGCCAGGCCAGACCCCATGCCCATGTCATGCTCGCCACCCGCGAGATCGGACCGGACGGGTTCGGCGCCAAGGTGCGCGAGTGGAACGCGACGGCGCTGCTCCAGCAATGGCGCGAACGCTGGGCCGAGCACGTTAACGACCGGCTGACATCGCTCGGCATCGAAGCCCGTATCGATCACCGCAGCTACGACACACAGGGGATTGATCTCGAGCCGCAGCACAAGATCGGCGCGGCCGGCGCGCGGCGGTTGGAGCGCGGCGAGAATGCCGAACGTGCCGACGAGCATATCCGCATCGCGCGCACCAACGGCGCGACCATCATCGCTCAGCCGAAAATCGGCCTCGATGCACTGACCCGACAGCAGGCGACCTTTACGCGCCGCGACATGGCGATGTTCGCGCATCGCCATTCGGACGGGAAGGAGCAATATGATCGCGTGCTCGCCGCGATGCACGGCTCGGATCAGATCCTCGCGCTCGGCTGCGACGGACGCGGCGAGGAACGCTTCACCACCGTCTCGATGTTGAGCGCAGAAGAAGCGCTGGCACGCAACGCGACGACGCTTGCGGCCTCAAGGCATGCCGTCGGTCGGCACGATGTCGAGGTTGCGGTTGCCGCGGCAGCGGATCGCGGCCTGGTGCTTGGACGCGGTCAGCGCGCTGCCCTCGACCATGTCGCTAAAGCACCCGGGCTTAGCCTTGTCGTCGGCTATGCCGGTGCCGGTAAATCCGCGATGCTTGGCGTGGCGCGCGAGGCGTGGGAGGCTGCCGGCTATACCGTTCGGGGCGCCGCGCTATCCGGCATTGCCGCCGAGAATCTTGAGGGCGGCTCCGGCATCGCATCGCGCACCATCGCCAGTTTTGAACATGCCTGGGCGCGCGATCGCGACCGGCTGACGTCGCGCGACGTACTGGTGGTTGACGAAGCCGGCATGGTCGGCACGCGGCAATTGCACCGTGTGCTGGCGGAGGCCGCCGGTGCCGGCGCCAAGGTCGTGATGGTCGGTGATGTCCAGCAGCTTCAGGCGATCGAGGCCGGCGCTGCGTTCCGTTTGCTCGCTGAATGCCACGGGGCGGCCGAAATCGGCGAGGTGCGCCGGCAGGCCGAGCGCTGGATGCGCGATGCGACGCACATGTTTGCGACGGGCAGAACCGGCGAAGCGATCGCCGCCTATAGCCAGGTCGGCATGGTCCACGCCGCAGACACGCGCGACGCCGCGCGCGCTGCGCTGATCGACCGCTGGGACACCGAACGGCGGGCGACACCCATCGACTCCCGCATCATTCTCACCCACATGAACAAGGAGGTTGCGATGTTGAATCAGGCGGCGCGTGAGCGGCTGCAGACGCAGCGCGAGCTCGGCCGAGATGTGACTGTGCAAACCGAACGCGGCGAGCGTCAGTTCGCTGAGAATGACCGAATTCTGTTTCTGAAAAACGAGCGCGAACTCGGGGTGAAGAACGGGTCGCTCGGCACCATCGAACGCGCAGGTCGCGATACGCTGGCCGTGCGGCTGGACGACGGCCGCAAGGTCGAGGTCGATCTGAAGAGCTATGCCCATGTCGATCATGGCTACGCCGCCACGGTCCACAAAACGCAGGGCATGACGGTCGATCGTACCCATGTGCTGGCAACGCCGGGAATGGACGCGCACTCGAGCTACGTTGCGTTGTCTCGCCACCGGACGGAAACCGCGCTGCATTATGGCCGAGATGATTTTTCCGACGAGGCCCAGCTGCAGCGCACCCTCGGGCGCGAACGTCCGAAGGACATGGCACTCGACTATGAGCGTGAGGCTGGACCGCCACCGCGGGCGGGCCGTTCCCCGATCAACAGCGCGCGAAGCGCGGGCGATGCTTGTCCAGCTCCGCAACCGGCTCAGGCAACCGCGAACGGGCAAGGACGTGGACTGGCCGGGAAGCAAGCGGACGCATCGAATTCCGGCCCAGATCAGGACCGTGGTCGGCAGTTGCGCGCGACGTTTGCGGCACTTGCTAACACGCCCCAGCGTTCAGCCGAGCAAACCCGTGCAGCTTTCGCCGCTGCCGCCAAGGCGGTGCCGACGCAGGGCAAGGATCGCGATTACGGAGCCGAGCGGTGAGTCAGGGCGGAGCAGCGGGTGGCGGTCAAGGGGCCAGCTCGGACCCGATCGTCCATCAGATCGGCTTTCTGCTGTCACTTGCCGCAATCGGTGTGGGTTGGCCGATCGTGGCCCATTTTATCCCTGCTGAAGCGCGGTTTCCGTGGCGCGACCTTGTGCTCGAACATTGGCGCCATCGCAATGCGCTAGAACCTTGGCTCGACCAGCGCTGGTTGTGGCTCGCGATGCATCGATATCAGATCTGGTTCGCCTTGGCGGTGTTACCCGGCACGATCGCGATCGGCATTGTCCAGGCCGTCGATCGCCGCACACCTTGGGCATTGCTGTCGGCCCCGCTCGGTTGGGGTGGTGGGCTGCTGATCGGTCTATGGCTCTATACGAGCTTCCTCGCCGATAATGCGACGCTCGCGGTGATGTTGCCGGCGGTCCTAGCCTATCTCGGCGGGGCGATTGCGGCACGTGTCGGCGCATGGCCGCGCAAGGTTACACACCTGCGCGGGACCCGGATTCGTGGGACGACTAGCCGACTGCGGAGCCGCATAATCGCCGTCCTCATCGATCGGGTCGCGCTGGCCGGCGTCCCGCTCACGCCCGAAGACGAGACGATGCATATCGCCGTGATCGGCGCGACGGGATCCGGCAAATCGACGGCGCTCCGCGCGATTATCGCCAGTGCGTCGCGCCGTGGTGACCGTCAGGTCGTCGCGGACCCCGACGGCTCGGCGCTCAGCGTATTCCATCAGGCCGGTGACATCATCCTCAATCCCTACGACACACGCTGCGCGCGCTGGGATCTGCTCAGCGAGATCGAGCAGGTCGGCGACTACGCGATGGTCGCGCAGTCCCTGCTGCCCCATCTCGGGCACGGCGATCACGACCAATGGATCAGCTATGCCCAGCAATTCCTCGCCAGCGCGATGGAAAGTTGGGTCGCCAATGCCATGGGAAGCTCGACAGATTTTGTGGCCGCGCTCACTCAGGCGAACAGGGCACAGCTGAAGGCGCTGTGCGACGGTACGCCGGCCGCCCGCTATTTCGAGGAAGGCGGTGAACGTATGCTTGCCAGCATTCTCGGGACGATCACTCCGGCCGTCGCCAGCCTGCGCAGCTTCGGCGTTCAGGCGGGGCCGGGATTTTCGATCCGGCGCTGGGTACGCGAGGGTGAGGGCTCGCTATGGATGCCCTACGCCGCCAACCAGATCGCGGCGCTGCGTGGGCTGATCTCCTGTTGGATGAACCTTGCCATCATGGAGACGCTGTCGCTGGCCCCGTCGAGCGAACGTCGAATCTGGTTTCACATCGATGAGCTCGACGCCCTTGGACGCATCGAGGGGCTGAAGGATGCCCAGGCACGGCTTCGAAAATTTGGCGGGCGAGTCGCGATCGGGTTCCAGAGCTTCGCTCAGGTCAAACAGATCTACGGCGAAGGTGCGCACACCATCATTGAAAATTGCGGAAACTTACTGCTGCTCCGTTGCGGGCTCAGCGAAGGCGGCGGCACGGCGGAGCTTGCCTCTGACCTGATCGGTAACCGTGAGGTCGAGCGCGACGATGTCAGCCGATCGCGCACGCGCGGGCGATTCACCTCGCGGTCGATATCGATGCAGAGCAAGCGGAGCGTCGAGGACGTGGCACTGGCCAGCGAGATGATGCAGTTGGCCAATCGTGAGGGGTTTGTGAAGCGCGCCACTGCGCCCGATTGGTGGCGGGTGCGGTTTCCTTATGTCAGCTATACGGAGCGCGCCGCGGCGTTCGAGTCACCCGGTGCGACGATTTCCGCCCTGGTAGTGCTGCCCTGCGACGCGTCAGGAGAGAATTATTGA
Organism: Sphingomonas koreensis; assembly: GCA_006438735.1. Classification (GTDB taxonomy): domain Bacteria; phylum Pseudomonadota; class Alphaproteobacteria; order Sphingomonadales; family Sphingomonadaceae; genus Sphingomonas; species Sphingomonas koreensis_A. The sequence goes on from RCZF01000005.1 coordinate 12,622, forward strand.
TCTAAGCCTTGCCAACGGGCTGTGAGTTGCCGAGGATTCCCCTACGATGCGCACCGATCTCGATCATCTGCCGGCGATTAAGCAGCGCGAGCTGGAACGGATCGTCGAGGTCATCTTCGACGAATTCCGTGCCGCGACCGAGAATGCGGAAGGGCGCCGCAAGGGTGCCCGGATCCTCAAGATCGTGTTGTTTGGTTCCTATGCGCGCGGCGACTGGGTGGATGCGCCGCTGTCGGCCAACCAATACAAGTCCGACTATGACATCCTCATCATCGTAAGCCAAAAGGAGCTGACCGATCGGGCTGCCTATTGGGCAAAGGCAGAAGAATGGTCGATCCGCGCCTATACGATAGAGAAGACCCTCCAGACACCGGTCAACTTTATTGTCCACTCGCTACATGAAGTGAACGATGGCCTAGCGCACGGGCGCGTGTTCTTCATCGAGGTCAAACGGGACGGCATCGCGCTTTACGAAGCCGACGATAGCGAACTGGCAACACCCAAGCCAAAGACGCCTAAACAAGCGTTAGAGTCGGCGAAGGAATATTTCCAAGAGCACCTGTCCAATTCAGCCGGGTTCCTGCGGATATTCCATTTCTGCATGACAGAGGGAGATTGGAAGAGAGGCGCGTTCGTGCTCCACCAAGCGACCGAAAACCTCTACCAGGGCCTGCTCCTGACCCTGACATTTTACACGCCGTACAACCACAATATCGCGTTCCTCCGCTCGCTAGCTGAAGGCCTAGATCGGCGGCTCTACGGTATCTGGCCGGAAGGCAATCGCCGCGAGCGGGCGATGTTCCAGAAACTAAAGGAAGCCTATACTAAGGCGCGTTACTCCAAGCATTACCGGATCGGCGAGGAAGAACTGAGCTGGCTTGGCGAGCGCGTCGAGGAACTGGGGCGGATCGTCCACCAGGTCTGCAGCGACAAGATCGCCGAACTCGAAAGGGTCTCTGCCCATAACTGATCGCTGCGTCTCGCGCGATTTGCTCGAGCTTCCCATTTCTGGCATAATGCCGGACAAGGGATGGAACGACTGGCGGCCATCTCTCGGATAATCCTGCCAGGCATAATGTAGGTTCGGCCATTACGGTCGGGCAGTTGCTGCAGACCGAATAGCGGCACGCAGCGAACACCGCTTGCACCACTCGCGTGGAGGCCCCGCGAGCCGCTGGTTTGCGAGCTGCGCATGACTACCCAAAATCGACACGACGTTTACGCGCGCGAAGTCGTGATGGCGCGCGTCGGCCATCTTCTTCGCCGCAAGCAGCACGAGATCGAGAAGATCGCTCGGATCCTGCGCGGCTGCTTCGAACCCGACCGGGTGCAAGCGCCCGAACCGGGATGGATCAGGTCGATCATTCTGATCGGACCCTATGCCCGCAAGAGCTGGTACGAAGACGAGCGTACGATCAACTTTTCCGATTACGAATTTTGGATCGTCGTCAACCATCCACTTTTTCGGGAGGAATGCTGCTGGCAGCGCGCTCGCGAGGTCATCAGCAAGGAACTCGGGAACCGCTGTGCGGTCGATCTCAGCTTCTATTCGAAGTCCGATATCCGCATCGCCAAGGCCGAGCGCGATACGTTCATCCTCGATCGTATCGAGGCAGGCATCGCACTCTATCGCGCGTCGCGCGACGCGCCGCTCAATACGCGCGAACGTAGGGAGGCGCTGTCATGACGCCTCAACCCACGGTTGCATCCCCCCACTCACTCGAAGCGGTGTACAGAACCGAGCGCGCGAAATTGCTGCACTATTTCCGACGCAGCGTAGGCCCCGAAATCGCTGGGGATCTCGTGCAGGATGTGTTCGTCCGTGCGGCACGGAATTGGCGGTGTGATGAGATTGAATGTCCGGGCGCCTATTTGCGGCGGATAGCCCGCAATCTGCTGATCGACCGGGCACGCAAGGCCAAGTCCACGCCAATGACGTTCTCCCCATTCGATGAGGACCGCGACCTCGTCGCGCAACCCGAGCAATCCTGGGCAATTGAAGTCGCCGAAGTCATGGTTGCCTGTCAGCGAGCAATCGACGCTATGTCGCCGAAAACACGTCGGGTGTTCCTAATGAGCCGAGTCCAGGAAGCGAGCTATCGCGAGATCGCCGATCAACTCGGTATTGGCATAAGAGGAGTCGAATATCACATGACGCGCGCACTGTCCTTATGTCGGCGCGCTGTGGCCGTACGACGATGAAGGTCAGCCAAGGGTAACACTCGCCGTTTCACCCGCGCGCTGCAAGGCAAGGCCGGGATCTGATCCGCCCCCGCTGCGCGGCACAGAGCTACCCCGTAAATACAGGATGACCGGGATCGATCAGTTCCGAATAGCTGATCGATCCGCTGAGCAAACCACAGTAAACAAGCATCGAACTCTTGTGGACACCGCACCGCAGGCGGGCATGTTTGAGATGGTCATTGACGGTGCTCGGGCTGATTCCGAGCCTTCGCGCGATTTGCTTTTCCGCCTTGCCTTGGCCGATCGCCACCACGATCTGCCGTTCCCGCTCGGTCAGACGGCCTTGGCGGACTCGGTGGATTTCGGGGGCAGAATGAAGGTGCCGCGCCGCTTCGAATGCAAAGGCGCCTAGTGCCTGGACGATTGCCAATATGCCGCGAGGAAAGACGAGTCCTTTGGACATCGCGAACGAGCAGGAACCACTGAACTCGCCTGGAACGTTAATTGGCACCGTGTAACCCGGCCCGACGCCTGCCCGCTCTGCACGATCGAGCAATTCCTGATCGCCTGACGTGAGCGCGACTAATCGCGGGAGCTCGGACCAGAAGAAGCCGGCCGCGCGCAATTGACTCGTGCGGTGTACCGGGTCGCGAACACCGAAGCCTTGCTGGTCATGAAATTGGGCGAGATGGCTGGGATAATTATGAAGATGGATGCCGGCAGCTTGCGACCTGCTGAAGTCGATATGATGCGTGATCGCGAAATATCGAATGCCAGCCAATCCACAAATCACCTCTAGATGCGATGATAAAAGTTCCGGCGAGTCAATAAGATCGATGGCTTCGTGAAAGTCGCCAATGAGTTCAAGCAGATCCACGTGATCACCCTCCGCCCGCCGCGCGCGCGAGCAGCGCCCCCGACGACCGCCTTCCTTTTGCCCGGCGGCCGGCGATCTCGCGTTCAATCACCGGTCTGCCAAAAACGACTCGACACGCGCGAAAACCCCTGACGTCCCAAGTTGTCACCGAGTTTTAAACTTTTGGCTAACTCACCAGGAAAAAGGGAAAGTTCTTCCCATTAGGGGGATGGGCACCCCGTCTTTACGGTGGCTGCGCCATTAGGAGAAACATGCTTGCATCAGCCTCCTCGACAGGAGGCAATATGCACCATGACCATATCCCGGGCGGGAGAATCTATCGCGGGAAGCGAGGCGAGTGTTCATCACACGGTCTGCATCGGCGGCCCATGTCGAAGCGGCCGGACTTCCGGCAACTGAACATATTGCTGACAGTAGCCGAACTGCGCAGCTTCACGGGCGCGTCACGATTGCTTGGCGTGACGCAGCCGGCAATCAGTCAGGCGATCGCTCGCCTCGAAGAAATCTACGGCGGCGATCTGTTTGAGCGCCGCCGCGGCGCCAAGCTAGAACTCACGCCGATCGCGCGCGCCATATTACCGTCTGCGCGCGGCCTTTTAGCGGCGTTGGATCAGCAATTGCTCGAAGCGACGCAAGCTGCATTAAGCCAGCGCGGCACTCTAACGCTTGCCTCGTCACTGCCGCTCTTCGGACCTCTGCGCGACGGGGTCCTGACCTTCCTCGCGCGTTCCCCGGATGTCAGTCTGAAAATAGTCGAAGATTCCCCTCCGCGATTGCTGTCACAACTTAACGCCCGCCACGTCGATCTCGTGATAGTGCCGATGCCGACAGCTCTCCCGGGAGCATCCCTGGCCGCCGAAACCTTGTGGTCGGAGCGCTTGCTGGTCGCCTTGCCGCGCAAGAGTCCGCTTGTGCAGCATCCCGTCCTGACATGGGCGGACCTTGAGGCCGCATCCCTGCTAGTTGGAGCGTCCGACGAAATCGTCGTCTCGAGCTTACTTCAATCATTTGCGTCGGACACGCCGATCACGTTCGAGGTACATGCGGTGACCCGCGACACGCTTCTCGAGATGGTCGGGATGGGCATGGGCTCTGCAATCGTCGGTGCTTCGTCCGCAACTTCCCGACCCAATATCGCTTATCGCGCTCTTGACTGCCAGGAGGCTGCAATCAACGTGGGGGGCGTGTGGCCATCGAAAGACAGCAATCCGCTCCGCCACAGCCTGGTCGATTGCATCCGAAAGAACAGCAACAGCGTTCGCTGCGCCCCGATCACTTTGTAACACTCGACCACGGGGCAAGGACCAGATCGCGACTCAGCAATACCCGCACTCGCGCGCCTGGCCGAACTGTGATCGTCGGTTGCACATCAAGTTGCCGGCTAACGATCTTATCGCCGGCGTTTTCAACGGATCGGCCAGCGCTTTCCCGAATGGCGAAGGCTATGTCGGCGTTATCGCCCCCGCCAGTGGTCGCGGCATTGGCCCCAACCCCGAACAAGGTCGACAGCAGGCCGGCCATCAGTAGCTTGCCGGTATGGTTGTCGACGCGATCGGTGAGTCCCGACTGGCCAGCGGCATCGGTGCCCACCATCCGGTCAAGGTCGAGCGAGCGGCCGTCGGGAAAGATCATCCGCGTCCACACAACCAACGCGCGGGATTGGCCATAGCTGACCCGCGCGTCATAAACGCCGATCAGCCGGGTTCCCTGCGGAATCAGCCGCGTGTGGCCGGTCACCGTGTCGAACACGTCTTCGGTCACTTGCGCCACGATCTGGCCAGGAAGGTCGGAAGACAATCCGGTGATAAGAGCCGCCGCGATCGTCGAGCCGGCCGACACGACAAAACGCCCCGCTGGCGCCGTTGGCCTCCCGCTGTTCACGGTTGGCTCGCGGTTCCCGCCGGCGACGAGCGCCGCCTTTCGGTCCTGGGCATCGCCATTCGCGGCCTGGGCCGGTTCGTCGGTAGCAGGCTGACCGGGAGGGCTCTGTGGCGCTTCGGCGCTATCCCTTGCGGAGCGCGCGCCTTCGCCGGTGCCGGCGAACAGCTTGCTCGCACGCGTGCTGTCGCGTTGCTGGCGACGGCGTTGCTGCTCGGCCGACGCTTCATTGTTAACGGTGCCCGGCGATGCCGGGGCGCCACCGGAAAGCGGTGGGGTGGTGACCGGTTGGGGTGTCATCGGCGGTGCGCCGATCCCGGCCGGCGCAGTCCGTGCGAGATCGCCATAATCCTTCGGCGCATCGGCGAGCGCATCGGTGTTGCGGCGTTCAACCGAGACGGTTTCCTGTGGCGCTTGGGTGCGATGGCTCGCGGTCAGGCTGTAGCCCAGCGCTGCCGCCACGCCGAGCGCGCTCACGCCGGCGAGCGTCGCTAGCGCCTTGCGCGACAGGCGCCGCGGTATCGGGGCTGCAGCCCGGGTTGCGATCGGCGGTCGCTTATCGATCGGGTCTCGGGCGAGTTGGTCATGCTCGATCACGACCGACCCTCCCGAGCACCCGTGCGTTCGATGCGGACGATGATTTGCTTCTTTGTTCCCAGCCGAAGTTCGGCAATCGAGAACAGACGATCGACGACCATGTAGCGGCCCGACACACGATAATTGACGAGTTCGGCCTTGTTCTTCTCGCCGATCAGGAACAGCGGCGGCAGCTCGCTCTGAGCGATCGTCTGCGGGAACAGCAGATAGGTTTTGGCCCCGTCGTCAAACACCTGCACAGGCTTCCATGGCGGATTAGCGCCGCTCAGCCGGTACGCGAAATCCAGCCTGGCCGGATCGATGCCGGTCTGGACTTGGGTGCTGGCGACGGCCGTTGCCGCCTCGATCCGGGCGCGCACCGCGATCAGCTCATCCTGGGGATAGGACCAGCCGACGCTCGCCATATAGGTCGCGGGCGTTGAGCGTAGCTCGACATGATAGGTCCGCCGGTCGGTATTGATGACGAGGTTGGTTCTGGTGCCCGGATCGGTGGGCTTGACCAATATGTGCGTGCGGCGGCCCGGCCCGGAGCCGCTTGCGGCTTCGCCGATCACCCAACGCACCGTGTCGCCGGCAGCGACCGCGCCGGAGTCTGACAGCGTTTCGCCCTCCTGCAGCACGATATCGGTGACCTGACCCACCGCCGCATAGACTTGATAGAGGCCACCCGGCGCATAGACGAACGGCTGTGTCGCGCCTTGCCATCCCGCAGGACGCGGTTTGATCCGCGCTGCTTCCGTGGCGGCTGCAACCGGACGTGCCGATGGCGGCGCGGCTTGCGCGAATGCCGGCACGGCCGAGAGCAAGATGGGAGTGGCGAGCAATAATATGCGCATGATCATTCTCCGAGATCCTGGGACCAGTTGATGGCGTGGACGTAGAGCCCGAGCGGGTTGCGGCTGAGTGTCGCGGCGTCGGTCGGTGTGCGAACGACGATGGTGAGCACGCCCGTCCAGTGGGTTGTCGCCGCAAGCTGGCCGTGGTTGTAGCGCCGCTCATCCCAGGCCACGCGGAAGCTATCGGCGGACGCGCGCACGACATTCTTCACGTCGATCGACACCTGTTTGTCGGCGAGATCGGCGAACGGATCGCTGCCGCGCGCATAGTCATTGAGCACTGCTGCGCCCTGCTCGGTCGTAAAATCATAGGCGGCGTTGAGGTTTTGCCTGAGCACGATCGGATCGGCCGGGCGTGAGCGGATGTTTTCGATGAAGCGCGCCAGATGCCACGCGATCTGCGGATCGGTCGGGCGATAGTCAGATGTTGCCGGCGCGACGCCGCGCGCAGCACCGAGACGATCAACCTCAACCACATAGGGCACGATATGCGAACCGAACCGCAGGCGTACATTATCGACGACCGACAGCGACAAGAGCGCGGTAGCGCCGAACGCCATCAGCCGCCAGCTTCGCGCCTGGACCCGCGCCGAGCCGATGCGATCGTCCCAGGCCTGACCGGCACGCTGATAAGGGGTTTCGGGGACGGGCTCGCGGCCGAACCGCGACGAGGGGCGACGAAACGGGTTCATGACCGATCCTCCAGCGAGATGTGCGCCGACCCTCCATGGTGGTCGGCTGAGCGAAGTGTGTGGGCAGCAAGGGTCGCGCCCTGGATCATGGCTTGGCGGCGGCGCAGCTGCTTCGCCCAAGCCGGTGCCGGTGCTTCAGCCGGCGCTGTTGCGGGCGACGATATTGCTGTCCGATCGGCGCCACCTTCTGGCGCAGGCTCAGCGGAGCCCGCGGCTGCTTCGGTAGCTGCCCCAGACGACCCGCCGGGCGCGGACGAACCGGTACCGCTCTCGCCGCTGCCCGAACTTGCGCCGCCCCCCGGCGCTCCGGACGGCGGGGGAACCGTCGGAGCGCCGCCCGTCGGCGCCGGGGGAGCGGCAGGCCCCGACGAGGATCCACCGGACGGGGGCGAGCCGGCGGATCGGGAGAGGGTGGAGGCAGCAGCGGACCCTGCGCTGTTGGCAAGGCCGGCGGCGCCCGCGACGCCCATCGTCGCGGCGGCGCCGATCCCACCGACCACCGCGCCGGTTGCGACCGCGGCGCCAGCACCGAGCTGGGGGCCGCCCGAAATCAGGCCGGAGGCAATTCCAGGCCCGAAGATAGCAAGGCCAAGCAGCGTGAGCGCGGCCAGCGCGAGGCTCACGACCTGTTCGATCGTTGGCTGCGCGCCGCCGAAATCGATCACGAAATCGCGGAAGATGGTCGAGCCGATGCCGATGATAACGGCGAGCACCAGCACCTTAATGCCCGATGCCATCACATTGCCCAGCACCCGCTCGGCGAGGAACGCGGTGCGTCCGAACAGCCCGAACGGCACGAGTACGAAACCGGCGAGCGTCGTCAGCTTGAACTCGATCAGCGTCACGAAGAGCTGGATCGCGATAATGAAAAAGGCGAGCAGCACGATCGCCCAGGCGAGCAGCAGCACCGCGATCTGGACGAAGTTGGCGAAGATGCCGACCGGCCCGACCAGCAGCGATGCCTGGTCGAGCAGCGGCTGGCCGGCATCGATGCCGATCTGCGCGATCTTGCCCGGATGAAGCAGATCTTCCGCGTTGCCCGACCCGGCTGCCTTGAGGCCGATCCCCGAAAAACTCAGATAGATGATCTTTGCGAGGCCGTTCCAGTTCGTCATCAGGAACGCGAAGAAGCCGACCTGAAGTATCTTCCTGACGAGGCGCGCGACGATGTCTTCGCCCTCTCCCCACGTCCAGAAAAGGAAGGCGAGCGTCACATCGATGACGATCAGCGAGCTCGCGAGAAATCCGACATCGCCACGGATTAGGCCGAAGCCCGAATCGATGTAGCGCGCGAAGACATCGAGGAAACCATCGATGACACCAGTGCCTTGCATGGCTCAGTGCTCCGGTGACTGAAGGGGTGGGACGGCGACAGTCGCGGGCGCCGGCAAAAGCGCCGGTTCGATCGCTGCCGGCTCGACCGGCGCCACGAAGCTACGGCTCTCGCCCATGAAACGGCGACGGTTCACGTCCCACGCCGCCTGGCACCGCGCATCGTCACGATTTGCCGGGAGCGTGCGGCACCGCGCCAGTTCGGCACGGAGCGGATCGACGGTGACCGGCGCGGATGCATCAGGGGTCTCGCCGACCGCATAATGCGAAGCTGGCGGCGCCGTATCGGTTATCGCGACCAGGGCGAGCGCCCCTACCGTTGCTGCAACTGCGGCCATTGCAATCGACCGCCAGCCGAGTCCGTCGAAGCGGCCGCGCCCCGTGCGTGTCGGTTCCTCAGTCATGGAACAGCGTCACGCTCTGCGGCACATAACCCGCGCCTGGAGTCAGGAACCGGCGGGTCTGTTCGCGGCCCTGCGCTTCGTCAGCGGCAGTGCGCGCGGCCTGGATTGCCGCTGCGCGCGACTGCGCCGCGACCATGGCGGTCAGGTCGGCGAGCTGGCGCGTCTGTAGCGCCACCAGCTGGTTGCCGGCCTGCGCCGCCTGCAACGCGCCCGTCGCTCCCTGGCTCGCGGTGACCAATGACGATGCCTGATCGCGCGTGCCGTCGATATTGCCAGTAACCGTCGCGCCGGTGCGCAACGCATCCTGATATGAGGCAAGAGCGTCGGTCCAACGCGACTGCGCGTTGGTGACGAGGGCGCCCGATGAACTTCCAGCGAGCGATCCCGACGGATAACGCTGGCTGAACACCTGATCGATATTCTCGACCTTGTAGGCGATCTGCTGCGCTTGGGTGATCAGCTGGCGCGTGCGATCAATGTCCCGCTGGATGCTCGACAACATGCTGGTTGGCAGGTTGGTCAGATTTCGCGCCTGATTGATCAGACTCTGCGCCTGATTCTGGATCTGGGTGATCTGGTTGTTGATCTGCTGAAGCGTGCGCGCGGCGGTCAGCACGTTTTGCGCATAGTTGCTGGGATCATAGACGATCCCGCCGAACTGGGCGTCGGCTGGCGCGCTGAACACGAGCGCCAGCGGGGCGGCGCCGAAAGCGAATTTGGTCATACGAGAGCGGCTCATGCGAAAGTCTCCTCAGGTTCGAGTGCATCATTAGTGAGATGATCGACGGCCCAGCCGAGGCCGCGGTGGCATAGCCAGGCGGCGGCAAAGCCATCGGCCCCATGCCGCTCGATCAGCGCGGTGATCGCGGTGAGGTCGCTGCGTTGCGACGCGGCAGCGAAGGCGAGTGCGACCGGCCCGAGGCCAAGATCGAACAGCCGGTTGCCGAGCGCCGACTGGCAATAATAATCGCGCTTTGGCGTCGCCGAGGCGATGATCTCGATCTGGCGGTCGTTGAGCCCGAACCGGCGATAGATGCCGGCGATCTGCGGCTCGAGCGCGCGTTCATTGGCGAGGAACAGCCGGGTCGGGCAGCTCTCGATGATGGCGGGCGCGATCGCCGAGCCTTCGATGTCGGCGAGGCTCTGGGTCGCGAACACGACGCTCGCGTTCTTCTTGCGCAGTGTCTTCAGCCATTCCTTCAGCTGGCGACCGAACATCGGATCATCCAGCGCGAGCCAGCCCTCGTCGATCAGGATCAGCGTCGGCCGGCCGTCCAATCGGCGGCCGATACGGTGGAACAGGTAAGCGAGGACCGCCGGCGCAGCCGGTGTGCCGATCAGCCCCTCGGTCTCGAAGGCCTGCGCATCACTTTCCCCGAAATGCTCGACATCAGCATCGAGCAACCGGCCATAGGGACCGGACAGCGTGTAGGGCGCGAGCGCGCGCTTGAGGCCCGATGCCTGGATCAGCACGGTGAGGCCGGTCAACGTGCGCTGCGCGGCCGGCGCGTCGGCCAAGCTGCCGAGCGCGGTCCACAGATGATCCTTCACCTCGGGCGTGATTGCGAACTCTTCGCGCGCGAGGATCGCGGCGAGCCAGTCGGCGGCCCAGGCCCGCTCGTCCGGCTCGTCGATCCGGGCGAGCGGCTGCAGCAGAACCGGCGCGGCGTCACCGCCCAGCGCACCACCCAGATCGTGCCACTCGCCGCCCATACCGAGCGTCGCCGCGCGGATCGATCCGCCATGATCGAAGGCGAAGATCTGCGCGCCCTCATAGCGGCGGAACTGGAGCGCCATGAAGGCGAGCAGCACGCTCTTGCCCGAGCCGGTCGGACCGACGACCAGGGTATGGCCGACATCGCCGACATGGAGCGAAAGCCGAAACGGGGTCGCGCCCTGCGTGCGGGCATGAAACAGCGGCGGTGCCTTGAAATGGCTGTCGCGATCCTGGCCCGCCCAGACGGCCGACACCGGCATGATGTGAGCAAGGTTGAGCGTCGAAATTGGCGGCTGACGGACATTGGCGTATGGATTGCCGGGCAGCGAGCCGAGCCACGCTTCGATCGCATTCAGCCCTTCGGCGATGCAGGCAAAATCACGGCCGCGCACGATCTTCTCGATCGCCTGAAGCCGGAAATCGGCGTCGCGTGGCGTGTCGCCCAGCACCGTGATGGTCGTGGTGACATAGGCATAGCCCGCGATATCCGCGCCGAGATCCTGCAGCGCCGCGTCGGCTTCGGCCGACTTGTTGGCGGCGTCGCTGTCGACCAGCACGCTCGCTTCGTTGGTCAGCACTTCCTTGACGATCGCCGCCAGGCTCTTGCGCTTCGAAAACCACAGTCGGCGGATGCGCGTCAGCATCCGCTGCGCCGACACCTTGTCGAGGCAGATTGCCCGCGTCGTCCAGCGATAGGCGAAGCCGAGCCGGTTGAGCTCGTCGAGCATTCCCGGCACCGTCGACGCCGGAAAGCCGGTGATCGAGAGGCAGCGCAGATGCTTGTCGCCGAGTTGCGGCGCCAGCCCGCCGACGAGCACTTCGTCCGCCAGCAGCGCGTCGAGATGCATCGGCGTCTCGGGCAGCGTGATGCGTTGCTCGTGGGTAGAGATCGTCGAGTGGATGTAGCTCAGCGTCTCGGCCGGCGAGAGCCACGCCGCTTCGGGCATCACGCCCTCGATCATGTCGAGGACGCGGCCCGTATCGCGCTCGAAATCATCGAGATGGTCTGCGGCGGTGGCGACGCCCTGCGCTCCGCCTTCATACAGCAGCGAAGACGCCTTCGACGTGTCGTCGGCCGGCGGCAGCCATTGCAGCGTCAGATAATAGGCACTTGTGAAATTGGGCTGCGTGACATCGCCGCCTTCGAAAAGGTCGCGGCGTTCTTCATCGATCAGCGCCGAGACCGGATCGGCGAATCCTGCCGACGTCGGATAGCCTGGCGATGGCTTGCGCTGCGCCTCGACGTAGATCGCCCATCCCGTGCCCAGCCGCTTGAGCGCGCTGTTGAGCCGCGCCGAGGTCGCCATCAGCTCTGCCTGGGTTGCACTGTCGAGGTCGGGGCCGCGGAACTGCGCAATACGCAGGAAGCTGCCATCCTTGTTGAGGATAATGCCGGGTGCAATCATCGCCGCCCAGGGCAGGAAATCCGAGAGCCGCGACGCGTGGCGGGCATGTTCGCGCAGGAACATCATGGGGTTCAGCTTTCGAAAAGAGTGGGAAGGGTCATGTGTCGGCGGGCGACGGGCAAGATCTGCGGATCGCGGCGCGCGGCGAACACGGCGAGGCCGTGCCCCACCACCGCCATCACCAGGCCGGCGATCCAGAGCCGCAGGCCGATCCCGATCGCAGCGGCGAGCGTTCCGTTGACGATCGCGAGTGCGCGAGGCGCACCCGCCAACAGGATCGGTTCGGCGAGCGCCCGATGCACCGGTGCTGCAAACCCGGGCAGGTCCTCGTACATCAGACTAGCGCCCCGCCGCCGAAGCTGAAGAACGACAGGAAGAAGGACGAGGCGGCGAATGCGACGGACAGGCCGAACACGATCTGGATCAGTTTCCGGAAGCCGCCCGACGTGTCGCCGAACGCCAGCGTCAGACCGGTGATCACGATGATGATCACGCCAATCACCTTGGCGACCGGACCTTGCACCGAGTCGACGATCGACTGGAGCGGCGTTTCCCACGGCATGCCAGTCCCGCCAGCCCAGGCGGGCATGGCGTAGAGCATCGCGGCAGCAGCAAGGCTGGCGCGCTGGAGGGTCTTCAGTCTGGTCATGATGCGGCTCCTTGGGGCTTGTGGATCGTGAGAAGGCGGTAGCTGCCGTCGGGCTCGAGCCCTTCGACGCGGACGAGTTCGGACAGCCGGCGCTCGGTGCCACGGCCGGTCAGCACCGCGATCACGTCGATCGTGTCGGCGATCAGCGCGCGCGGGACATGGGCGATCGCCTCGAGAATCAGTTGCTCGAGGCGGTGAAGCGCGGCGGTCGCGGTGCCGGCGTGGATCGTGCCGATCCCTCCGGGATGGCCAGTGCCCCAAGCCTTCAGCAGATCGAGCGCTTCGGGGCCGCGCACCTCGCCGATTGGGATGCGGTCGGGGCGTAAGCGCAGGCTTGAGCGCACGAGATCGGTCATGGTCACACCGGGCGCGGTTCTGAGCGCCACGACATTGGCGGCGTCGCAGCGCAGCTCGCGCGTGTCCTCGATCAGGATGATGCGGTCCTGTCCGCCCGAGGCGACCGCCAGCAGCGCATTGGTCAGGGTCGTCTTGCCGGTCGATGTGCCGCCGGCGACCAGGATGTTCGCGCGGGTCTGCACCGCCTGGGCGAGATAGGCCGCCGCGGTCGCGGTCATCGTGCCGGCGGCTACATAGTCGGCCAATGCGAGGGGCAGGCTCGCTGGTCGCCGGATCGAGAAGACCGGCTCCATTACCACCGGCGGCAACAGCCCTTCGAACCGTTCGCCGCCTTCCGGCAACTCCGCCGAGACCCGCGGCGAGCCGCGATGGACTTCGGCGCCGACATGATGCGCGACGAGACGGATGATGCGCTCGGCTTGCATCGGCGACAGCCGTTCCTCGGTCCTCGCCATGCCGCTGTCGAGCCGATCAACCCAGAGGCGTCCGTCGGCATTGAGCATCACCTCGGCGACTTCTGGCTCATCGAGCCAAGCCGCGATGGCCGGACCCAGCGCGCTCTTCAGCATCGCGGTGCCGCGTGCATGAACGATGGCCGAAGGCTGGGTCACTTGGGGCTGTCTCCGTTGACGCGGGCGGCGCCATCGCGGCGTCGGAGACAGGTAAAGAATGGGAATTCTGAGCTGTTACAACAGCATTCGAAATGCGTCGTAGGGCCGGCGGCGGCCGGATATATTAGTGCGGGCCATGGTTTAACGCCGCGGCGACCGGGCCCGGTTTGGAGGGCAACCTTGACGCGACTCGGCTCGTCTGATTCGCACTAGGATCGGCCGCGATCGCAGGATTATATTTGCTGCGTGCAGACACGGCGCTGACGTCCCGACCAGGTTTCCAATGCAGAATACCCCGCATTTCGTTGCATGGATCGACTATCTCATTGCCAGCGACGACCCAGCGGATCAGGCGCTTGCAACCGAATATCGAACCCAGAGCTGGGCGATGCGGGAACTCGTCGACGCAACGGCGGCGGAAATGAGCTGCGGTCAATTCGCTGCTGATTGGATGGCAAGGATGGAGGCGCAGCGCCTCGTCTGCGACGAACTGACCAAACGCGTCTTTGATCGGGCACAGGTTCTCTTAGCCACGGGTTCCTCGCCAGCCGATGAGGCTACCGTCGCTAAGGATTGGCGCGCCCGTGCAGTTGGCCCTCATCTCATCGCGTGGCCCGACCAGGGCGAAGAGACCAATTCCCCATCTACCCGAAATTGAACGCGCACGATCGCGTGCGTTGACCCGATGCTTTAAGTCATGGTCTCAGATTGCGAAGGCTCTGATCCACTCGCTGCCAACCCGTGCGATTGCGCCGGCTGCACGTCGACGAGCAGCGTCGCTCTTCGTGTCAGGAGGGTGCTACACCATCGCTGACACGGCCCTTGCGCCTGTCCCAATATTCATCAGTGCGGGTTATCCTAACAGCAGCTTATCCGTCTGACCCCGCGCCGTGAGCCGTTATCACAGGCGTCCGGAGGCTCGCGCACGATTAAGTGCGAACAAACGCGCAAGGATCTCATCGTCGCCCAACTCGTCCGCGCGCCACGCGTCCCCCCACCCGTAAGCATCCGCCACGGCGGCGTCGAGCGCCGCGTGGGCGTTCGCCAGCCACTGTGGGCGGGCGTTGTAGAGGTTTGTCAGCGTCCGTTTCTTGAGTTGCTTCGCGGCCGCTTCGTCCTTGGGAAGGATGCGACCGGGAAAGCCGGTGACAACCTCGGGCACGCGCTCGATCAGGTCAGCGGGGTTCAGCCAGCTTTCGCGTAGCTCGTTCAGCCGCGCCGCGGCCACACCGATCGCCTGCGCGTGAGGATCGGCGGCATATTCCGTTGCAGGAAGATTTGGGCTCAGGCCATGTGGGAAAGGGAAGGTCTCAAATCCGAGTGACGGCGTATATTGCGGATCATTGCCCACACCGTGCCACCCACCGAGGGCGAGCGACCAAAGCTCATGGAACCTCGAGTGGAGCACGCCGAATGCAGTATCGTCGTCGCGGCACACAATAACGACACGACTGTCGGGTACGACGGTCGGAGGAGCCCAGACGAACAGCCGATATTTGGCAACACGCGGCGTAAAGATCGCGCGGCTCAACCCGGCCACAGTTTTTTTGATGCCCGGCACGGTCTCGCCATGCTGCCACCAGAACAGACGCCGGCGATCTCTGCGATTGGTATCCCGGAAAGGCTTCACCACCGCGAGAACTCGCTCGAACGGCAATTCGTAGATCGCCGCATCGGCCTCGGATGCGGTGCCAAAGTCGATGATCCAGCGATCCGATGGCCTCTGCGTGATGTCCTGCCCGTTGAGGAGCGGGCGCACGACGTCACGATTGGGTCGGCCATTCGGGTTGAGCGGCGAGACCAGCCATTGCCGTGCAAGATCGCCGTCGACGTCAAAAGCGCCTACCTTGACCGGGCCTTGAAAAGCGGCGCCCCGGTTTTCAGGCAGGCGAACAGCCGAGGTGAGATCGACGCCACCCCGTTCGGCCGATAGGTCGGCAAAGACAGTCCCGACGGGAGAGCCGTCCAGCTGCACTTGACCATCCGACTTGCGACCGAAGATGACCAGAGAGACGCGAACGGCCGCGCCGTCTACCGTCCACTGTTCGTCGCTCCACGCCTCGAGAATCCGGCCGTGCTCAACCACAGGGACCAGCACGTCACGATTTTTGCCGCTGCGGATGCTGTTGGTCGACACGAGGCCAACCCGGGTCATCTGCCCAGCCTCAATCATCGCCCACGCCTTGGCGAACCAATAGCAGACCAGATCGACACCCCCGGGCACTTCGGGCCACGCCTTGCGTAGGGCCCGCGTATAGTCCTCACCCAGCTCGCTCATCATCTTTTTGTTACCGAGGAACGGCGGATTGCCGACCACGACGTCGGCTGCCGGCCATGCGGCTTGGGAGCCATCCTCGTTCAACACCGCATCGCGGCACTCGATCGTGTCCAGCGGCCGCAGGATCGGGTTTTTGGCCGCATCAAACCCGTTGCGGCGCATCCACTGGATTTCGCCGATCCAAACCGAAACCCGCGCCAGTTCGGCTGCGTAGGGGTTCAACTCGATCCCCAGCACGCATTCCGGGCCGACACGCGGGAAGCCGCGCGGCAGACCCAGCGCCTCGGCATCGAGATTGGCGCGATGTTCGATGTCTTTCAACGATCTGAGCGCGACATACAGGAAGTTGCCAGATCCGCAGGCTGGATCGAGGACGCGAAAATCTGCGAGGCGCTCAATGAAGCTGTTGTGGATCGCCCCAGCCTCGGCCAGCGCGCGCGTTCGCTTGCCCAACTCGGCGCCGCGAAGCAGCTTCTCCTTCGTCTGACGCGGCGCCGATTCGATCAGCGCGGTGATCCGAGCCAGTGAGCTGGCCCATTCCGCTTCGAGCGGCGCGATGATCACCGGGCGCACGATCATCATGATCTTGTCGCGATCCGTGTAATGCGCGCCGAGCTGACTGCGCTTCGCAGGATCGAGCCCGCGCTCGAAAAGCGTACCCAGAATTGAGGGATCGATCTGCGACCAGTCGCGCCGCGCGGCTCTCAGCAACTGTTCAATGTCATCGCCGTCCACCGGCAGCGCGCTGTCGTCCGCAAACAGCCCGCCATTGAACCATTCGATCGCGGTGAAGCCCACCGTGCCGCCACGATCCGCCATGGCACCAAACAGCATGGATGCGTTGACAGTGAACTTGGCAGGATCGCCGCGGCTCACCTCCAGCATCTTCGTGAACAAGTGGTCGGGCAACAGCCCCACATCCTCGGCGAACATGCAGAAAACGAGCTGGTTGACAAAATGCGCGACTTGCTGGGCATCGTGCCCACGATCGCGAAGGCGTTGTGCGATCCCGGCAAACTCGCGAGCCGTCTCCTCGGTAAGCTCCTGCCGAGACTTTTGCGGCTTGAACTGCTCAGGATCGACGAACGCTGCTTTCAGTCGGTCGCGAACGGCGCCGTCGGTCAGATCCTCGAGCGCGAACTCGTGTGTCTCCTGGACGCTGTTGGTCCAGTTGGTCCGCACAACGATCCGATCCATGTCGGACACGATCAGCAACGGCGGATTTTCAAGCGCAACCGAGTACTGCAGGAGCTGAGCGTATGCCTTGTCGAGATTGGCGTGACGGCCCTTATACTCCCAGCCGAAACACTCCCGACGCCACACGTCGGCCCAGCCATTGCCGCCGCTCGTCTTGTTCGCGCCTTTTTCGAACGTAAACCAAGTGCCGGTCGGATCGGCAGACACTGGATCAAGGACGCCCAAAAGCCCGCAGAGATCATTGAAATGGCTTTGCGATGCCGAGCGCTCTTTCAGCTCGACGTTGCGCCACTTTTTGAGAAACTCGTATGGTGTCATGTAGCCCCGAAATCGACCAAAGGGCTCGGGCCGATTGCCAGCTTCCCCCTCTGTCCTTACTAGCCGATCAAGTCGGCGGTACAATCACGCGATGTTCGGGCGCCGAAGTTTACTCGTCGGCGGCAGGCCGATCTTTGCGATGGTCGATTACGACAATATCAGGCGGACGATGGTCGAAGACGTCGAATGGGTGCAACCCGCCAGCCACGAAGGCATCGACCATCTCTTCCCGCTCAGGATCGCTGCGCCAGTGGCCCTGCGGAAACTCAAGCAGCGGACTCACGGTCACGCCCTCATAGGCGACGGTCAGCGAGCCTAGCTGGAATTCGATCATCTTCGTGACCAGCGCTTCATCTGCGTGTTCCGCGTAGGTCCGCAACACATGCTGGATCAGGGCCATGTCGCCGTCAGATCGCCGGAGCAGCCGCTCGAGCGTTCGGAAGTTGATCACCTTGGTGCTCTCGGCCCCGAAGAACATGCCGGCATTGTCGGACGTGATCACCAGATGCTCGAGCCCGACCACGAAGCCCTCGAACCTCGGATGTCCTTCCTTGGGCAGCATCCGCGACAGGAAACGCATGCCGTCCTCGGTGCGGATGAAGCGCTGCAACGCCTCGACCTGGCGAAACGCTTTGGACACGCTGTCTTTGTTGAGGACCTTGAGCTGATCCTTCGCCCAGCGCGGCGGAACCGGGCATTTGAGCTCGCACACGAAGATCACATAGCCGAGCGTCGGCTCGACTGAAATCACCAGCAGGTCGACATCGGGTAGCGTGGCGTCGAACTCCCGCAGCGACACCTCGCTGTGGCAGATGAACCCTTCGGCCTCCCATGCCGCCTTGACCCTGCGGACGAAGGCGCTGCCGATTTCGTTGCTCACCTGCTTCAGGAACGTGTCGGGACGGCGCTGCGCGATGACACGCAGTATGTTCACCAACCCTTCCGCAATAGCAAAATGATGTGGCCGCATAGCGATCCGACCATCCGGTTGGCCTTCGCGCATCAGGGAGAAATAGCTCGCATCGACCCGCTGGGCAGTCGCATCACGGTCATACACGACATCCTTCAGGATGCGCTTTGCTGTCGCGGGGATGATACCAAGTTCCTGCTCGATGCCGTCGAGCAGCTCGTTTTCCGGCATGTACACCGCGCCAACCGCGTCCTGCGCCCGCGCGAGATACCGATGGTAGAGCGACTTCACCAGCAACATCCGGTAGACGTCGAGAAACTGCGCGTAAGTGTAGCCTCCCAGATCGATCTGGCTGTCAGACGCGATGAGCGAGAAATAGGCGTCGAGCTTGAGGTCGGCCTCGGCCCGCAGGAGCGGTTCAGCCGCTTCCACGTTGGGCGTTGCCACGCCCTCCGGTTCGTCCTTCAGCAGCCGAGAAATCTCATCGGAATGGTTGAAATCACGGAAGTGGTGCTGGGAGCCTAACAGCTGATCATTGTGGACCGTGAAGAACTGTCGCGGAATGGACTTATCGGCAAACCGGATCTCGACCCGACCGTCTTCGAACGAGCAGCTCATCGAACCCGGCGCGTTGTACGAATAATAGAGATATTCGCGGACCATATAATAATGGCCCGCAAAGGCGAGGTCCTCCATCATTTGGCGAAGATCCGCTTCGCGTGTGATGTCAGGCTCGTAGCCCCGGTCGCCGGCTACAAAATGGCTCGCAAGGATAGAGTAGCCACGGTCGATCCATCCGGCCCCGTCAACGCCGTCCTTGAGCGCCGCGATTTCATAAAGCTCCGATGCCATATGAAGTGCGCTCGTGCTGGACCACGTCCGGCTCGGCAGGGCTTTGAGTTCGGCGTCCAGCTGGCGCTCGAAATCCTGTATTTGCTTCTTCAGTTCCGGAGCCATCACCGACCAACTTTCCCTCTTCGGCCTCTGCTTACCGGACGTAGTGTTCGCGGTCGACACGACTTCCTGAGGGCGAATCGAACGAGTTGATCTGAGCCCGCCGCGATGATCTATGCTGCGGTCATGAACCGCGCGTTGAAGGAGCAATGGAACCAAGCAATTCCGGCAGGCTATGTCCGGAACACGCCGGTCCTGCAGAATCTCCTCACAGCCCTCGACGAAAGCGATCCGATCATCGAACTGGTCGGTGCGCACGGCACGGGCAAGACGACCTTGCTGCAGTCGCTTGTCCACGACCGGCCGAAGCTTTTCGATGGAGCAATCGAGCATTTCGGTGGCAACCCGGGTTTCCCTCTCGTCGATGCCGTCGATGTCATCGCAGAGAATTTCCGACGAGCCAGAGGCCGAAATCTCCTCGTGATCGACGAGGGTGAGCGCATGGACAAAGTAGACCTGCTCGAAGGCATCAATCGCCTCGGATCGGGACCATGGCGGTTCGCAACCATCGTCGCCACCACCGAGCCGCTCAACATCGGCCGGGCCGTCCACATCACGCCGCTCAATTACGACGACATGGGCTTGCTGCTGGAAGCGCAACTCGGTCAGTCCGTTCCTGCGGACATGCTGAGCAAGCTCTGGGCCGCATCGCAGGGCGTGCCACGCCTGGCCCTAATCCTTGCCAACCGTTGGCGCGCCGGCGGCGTACGCAACCTTGATGCGCTCGCCGATCTCTTCAATCCGCTCGCCGTTCCTGGGCTGGTCGATCCCTATGGTCGTCCGCTCTCGCCGGGCAGCCACGAAGAAAAGACGATCATCTCGGACGTTCGCTTCGTCAGCGACGAGCTTCTCAAAGCAGTGAGCCGAGATCCCAATCTCGTTCACGCCCTGACGCCACGCGAGTTCGAGGAGCTCTCCGCCGAGCTGTTTCACCGACAGGGTTACAAGGTCACGATCACGCCGCAGACTCGCGACGGCGGCAAGGATCTCTATCTCGCCAAGGCGGACGGATTCGGATCGTTCCTCTACATCGTCGAGTGCAAGCGATACGCACCTGACAACCCCGTCGACGTTGGCGTCGTCCGCGCACTGTACGGCGTAGCTCAGCATGAGCGGGTCACGGCAGCGATGACGCTCACGACCTCTTATTTCAGCAAAGACGCGGCGAGCTTCGCCGCGGAGGTCCAATATCAATTGGCGCTCAAAGATTTTATCGACCTGAAGCTTCTGCTCGCACATCACGGCAGCACCTGACTACGGGCACGCCTAGGCTGCGATAGCGACGTCCGCCCTGTCCGAAGCCAATATCTTGACGATATGGTCGTTCCAGACCCGAAGCGCCTCGCGCTTTTCCTCTTTCCAGTCGTGGCGTTGATAAATCCCGGCCACGCCGGAACGTGACGCCCCGACGTGATTGAGGACCGCCTCGGTCACTTCGAAGCGAACCCCCAAGCGCTGGAAACCCGTTGCAAGCGTCCGCCGCAGATCGTGAAGGCGCCATGCGGGCAGGGCGTCGCCGCCGTCCGTCGCCACCAACTTGTCCAACTTGTTCTTACCCTTTGAATAAGCGGTAAACCCGGCGCCGCTCGATGTGGGAAACACGCGACCCTTGCGCGGCCAGCGATCATCCTTTGCAACCCTGTCGAGTTCCGCGATCGCCAAATCGTTCAACGGCACCATGTTCGGCTCACCGTTCTTTGCCCGGTTGCCGGGTAGGCGCCATTCCCGATCGGCCCGGTTAAGTTCCTC
Organism: Sphingomonas koreensis; assembly: GCA_006438735.1. Lineage (GTDB taxonomy): Bacteria > Pseudomonadota > Alphaproteobacteria > Sphingomonadales > Sphingomonadaceae > Sphingomonas > Sphingomonas koreensis_A. The sequence continues at coordinate 33,568 of RCZF01000005.1, forward strand.
CCAGTCTAGACTGGTGACCTCCTCACGGCGCTGTCCGGTCGCAATGAGCAGCCTCACGATCGGACCAAAGCAGCGATGCGTCTTTGGCGCGTGTTTCCAAATCCGACCCAACTCGCTGTCACTCAACCAACGCTCGCGAGCTTTGACAGCGGGCGGGGTCTCCATACCCTCCATGGGGCTTCGTTCGATATCGCCCCGGCTAATCGCCCATTTGAAGAGCCGGCGAAGCACCGCAAACACATTCCGGCGGTTCCCCACCTGATCGGCGGGCATGCGGTCGAACACCAGGACAATATCGGGCCGCGTGATCTTCGGCAGCGGCTTATCCCGGAGCACGGGCTTCACGTGCAGTCGGAGCGAACGGACCACGAGTGTCGTCCAACCCTTGCCGGTGCAGGCCGTCGCAAAGTGATCCGCATATTTCGAGAAAGCCAGGTCGACGGCCTCCCGGCGACGCTGCTGATCTGCAGCAACCGGGTCCACACCGGTCGCGACCATCAACAGAAGTCGCTCTGCCTCGGCTCGTGCGGTGACCGGGGTCCAAGGAGATCCGTGCGCACCAATTGTGAAGCGGCGCGTCTTCGATTCGCGGCCGCCCATCCGATATTGAACGACATAAGAGGCTGCGCCCGACGAACTCGTTCTGAGCCCGAAGCCCTTTAGATCATCGTCCCACAGATAGCCCGCAACGTCGTTCGCGAGGAGTGAGTCCAGTGTCCGCTTGGTGATTTTTCCGGTCGCCATTGCAATACCTCAGGTACCACAAATGTAATCACCGTGCAATCACCGTGACGGAAATCGCCGGATACTCCTTCGCACAACCGGCGGAGTAAGTATACGAAAAATAACGATTATTGGTGTAGGATGACTGCTTCAAACTCGCCGGTAACGGAAGTACCAGACCTCGTGGCCGTGCCGGCGCGCCTTGCGCTCGTAGCGCGTTTCGGGCCAATCGGCGGGGCGATTGAGAAAGTCGTTGGGCGTCTGCGCCTGCCAGGCGAAATCGCGGCGGCCATTCATCACCATCATCGACCAGCGGCAATAGGTCGGATCGTCGGTGCCGAGGCGGAACTCGCCGCCGGCTTTCAGCTTCGCCGCGATCAGATCGAGCGGGCCGGGATTGACCATCCGCCGCTTGGCATGGCGCGCCTTGGGCCAGGGATCGGGGTGGAGCAGATAGACGCGATCGAGCGCGGCGTCGGGCAATCGATCGAGAACGCTGAGCGCGTCGCCCATGTGGAGGCGGATATTGCCGAGCGCCTGATCGCGGACATGGCCGAGCGCACCGACGACGCCGTTGAGGAACGGCTCGCAGCCTATGAAGCCATGATCGCGCCGCGCCGCGGCCTGGCCCGCGAGGTGCTCGCCCGAGCCGAAGCCGATCTCGAGCTCGAGCGGGCGATCGTCGCCGAACAGCGCGCGCGCGTCGATCGGCCCCGTCTCGGGCACCGCGACCTCGGGCAGCGTTTCCTCGACGAGCGCGGACTGGCCGGCGCGGAGCTTGTGGCCCTGCCGCCGGCCGTAAAGCCGGCGGATGGTGGTCGGATCGTTCACGGTCGTGACGCCGCGCAGGGGATCAGGCGACGGCCTTCTTCAGCTGATCGACCAGATCGGTGCGTTCCCAGGTGAAGTGATCGCCCTCTGGCGTGCGGCCGAAATGGCCGTAGGCGGCGGTCTTCGAATAGATCGGCACGTTGAGCTTGAGGTGCTCGCGGATGCCCTTCGGCGTCAGGCGGACGAGCTTGGGCAGTGCCGCTTCGAGCGTCGCTTCATCGACCGTCCCGGTGCCGTGGAGATCGACATAGAGCGACAGCGGCTCGGAAATGCCGATCGCATAGCTCAGCTGGATCGTGCAGCGCCGGGCGAGGCCGGCGGCGACGATGTTCTTGGCGAGATAGCGTGCGACATAAGCGGCCGAGCGATCGACCTTGGTGGGGTCCTTGCCCGAGAACGCGCCGCCGCCATGCGGGGCCGCGCCGCCATAGGTATCGACGATGATCTTGCGCCCGGTGATGCCGGCGTCGCCGTCGGGCCCGCCGATCTCGAAATTGCCCGTCGGGTTGACGTAGATCGCCTTGTCCTCGGGCAACCAGCCCTCGGGCAGCACATCGGCGAACACGCCCATCACGTATTCGCGCAGCTTCTGCTGGCCGGCCTCGTTGCTCAATTCGGCGGCGTGCTGCGTCGAGACGACCAGCGCCGTCGCGCGCACCGGCCGTTCGTTTTCATAAGCCAGCGTCACCTGGCTCTTGGCGTCGGGCTCGAGGAACGGCGCCTTGCCGGAGTGACGGTCCTCGGCCATCCGCTCGAGGATGCGGTGCGAATAATAGAGCGTGGCGGGGAGAAGATCGGGGGTCTCGTCCGAGGCGTAGCCGAACATGATGCCCTGATCGCCGGCGCCTTCATCCTTGTTGCCGGCGGCATCGACGCCCTGCGCGATGTCGGCCGATTGGGCGTGGAGGTTGTTCTGGAACTCGGCGGTCTTCCAGTGGAAACCCGATTGTTCGTAACCGATCTTCTTGACCGTCTCGCGCGCGACCTGCTCGATCTTCGCCTTGCCTTCGTCGGTCAGATTGCCCTTGTCGTCGATCAGCGATCGATCCGATGAGCGGATTTCGCCCGACAGGATGATCTTCTGCGTCGTCACCATCGTCTCGCACGCGACGCGCGCCTCCGGATCGGTCGACAGCAGCAGATCGACGACGGCGTCTGAAATCTGGTCGGCGACCTTGTCGGGATGGCCTTCGGAGACCGATTCGGACGTGAAGAGAAACGAAGCGCGCATGAAATTCCCTTGGTTTTCACGAAGGTTGAGCGGTGCAGCCCGCATATAAAGCTTTTGTTATATGCGCATCTAGCGATGCCGCCGCCGGATGGCAACGGCGAGCGCGCACAGGATCAGCACGACGAGCCCGGCCATCCAATTGCCGACCCGCGAAAACAGTGTCGGCGGCAGCGCGGCGGGGAAGGGCAGATCGATCGCTCCGGCGCGGTGCTGCGCCTCGGTGCCGAGCAGCCGGCCGTCGGCGGCGATCACCGCGGAAATGCCGGTCGGCGTCGAACGCAGGATCGGCAAGCCTTCCTCGATCGCACGCATCCGCGCCTGGGCGAGATGCTGCGGCGGGCCCCATTTGCCGAACCAGGCGTCGTTCGACGGATTGAACAGGATCGCCGGGCGGTGCGCCTCATCGACCACCTGCCCCGAAAAGACGATTTCATAGCATATCTGGCCGCCGACCTGGCCGAAGCCGGGCAGCGTGAAATCGCGCGGGCCGGGGCCGGGCTGGAAATCGACATCGCCGGGCACGAGCCGCGACAGGCCGAGCGGGCCGAGCAGCGCGCGCATCGGCAGATATTCGCCGTAAGGCACGAGATGCGCCTTGTCGTACCGGCCGAGGATGCGGCCGCGCGCATCGAGCGCGAAGATCGAATTGGTGCCGTAAGTGAGATGGCCGCGCGCGTTGAACAACAGGCCGTCGCCGCCGGTGAGCAGCACGTCGCGCGGCCCCAGCGCGGCGGCGATGCGCGCGCGGGTATAGGCCGGCGACCCCTCGTAATAATATTGCAGCGGATAGCCGTCCTCGAGCAGATAGCGAACCGCACCCTCGGGCCAGACGATCAGCCGCGGCGCGGCGACGGGATGGCCAGATAGACCGAGCAACGTTTCAAAGCTGATCTCGGTATAATTGGGATCGTTCTGGTCTTCGAGGCCGAGATTGGGCTGGACGACGCGGACGCGGGGCGCGTTGGGCGATGGTGTCGCCACGGTAACCTGAAATGAGAGGTTAGCGACGATCGCGACAGCCGTGGCGACGACCACAGCCAAGGCGAGCCGCCAGCGCCGGAACACCAGCAGCATCAGCGCGCCGGCGGCAACGACCGTCAGCCCCGACAACGCATAAGTGCCGATCCAGGTGGAAATCCGCGCCACCGGCAGCACCGCCACCCAGATCACGCCGAGCGGATCCCAGGCATAGCCGGTGAACATCACCGCGCGCAGCCATTCGCTGGCGATCCACGCCGCGCCCGCCACCAGCACGAACGCCGCGCCCGGCGGTGTCGTCGCGTCGCCCACCGATCGCGGGCTCGCCAATCGCCAGGCGAGGCCGGCGGCGATCGCGGGATAGACCGCGAGATACAGCGCCAGGCCGACCACCGCGCCATAGCCGAGCCAATGCGGCATCTTGTCCTGATAATCGAAGGCGTGCTTGATCCAATTGTTGTTGATCGTGAAATGGCCGACGCTGAACAGCCAGCCGCGCCACAGCGCCGTTTTCACCGAGCGCGCGTCATGGATGAGCCACAGAAACCCGGCAAACGCCGGCAGCGCCAGCCACCACGCCTCGAGCGGCGCGAACCCGCACGCGGCGACCGCACCGAGCGCCAGCAAGGCGAGGGGAATGGCGAAGCGGCGCATCGCGCGGGGCTATTGCGTGAATTGTCGCGCTCGGCAAGCCAGGCGCATTGGACAGGCAAAGCGCCTGCCGTCACTCCGGACGTGTTCCGGGCTCCACCGTGCCGCGAGCTTGAGGGCCCATTGCTCTTGCGGCACGGTTGATGCCGGCCCCCGGATCAGGTCCGGCGCCGGTATGACGATAGACACTATCCCGATCTAGATCGCAGACCCATTAATCCGGCCGGTCGGCTTTCGCCGCAATTGACGCCATTCAAGACAGATCACTTTGTGTCCGAAAGCCGTCATCGTGGCGTTGCAAAAAGGGGTCCTTTCGTAACGTCCTCACCCTGCCGATTATTCACCCTGTTTGAAGATGGCCGCGATCGCGGGTGTCGCGCAGTAGGTCCGGTCAAAGTTGGCTTTCGGCGACTTATCTTTGCAGATGATCGCAGCTTGCACATCCGGGATCATATCAAGTGGCTCATCGCTAGAATCACGGCGTGCAATGGCGCCTTTCAGGCGCTGCATGTAAGTCGCGAGGGCAGGACGTGTCGTCTGTGGTAGTTCGGCTTCTGCAAGCTTCCGCATTTTTTCCGCTTTCGCGTATTCGCCCATTTCACGTAAAGCGTTAGCAGCCTGCCCTTGCAGCCAAATCCGATCATCGATTGACACACTGGCTGGGAGCGTTTCGACGGCATCGATCAGAACTCGCTGGTAGCGCGCCGTCAAAGGCCGACGCGGGTTGCCCCTGTCTTGTTCTTTGGCGCTCCAGATGGCGGGCAGAATCAATTCGAGAGCGTCGGCGTCGGGTCTGCCGATCTTCTTCGCGAGCCAATAGGCGCGATAGAATGGCGACTCCGCCCCGAGCATAGATTGATAGGCAGGCGTTGCGATCCATTTCCCAAGCTCCGCCGTTTCAGCGGTGGTGAAGGTCGCAAAGACGACGAGCCCGTTTCCAGGGCACTCAGGGAGCGGTCGAGGGAAGGGCACTTCCGAATAAGGTTTCTCGTCCGGTCGTCGGCCCATGATCGAATACATAGGCGTCGTTACCGCCGTGAATTTCTCACCACCGACAGGACAGGACATTTCCATTGTCCCTTGGTGAAGTGGTGGTGGAGGCGGCGAAGCTGCTTGGGCGACCATTGCAAGCGCGGCGATAAGCATAGGCCATTCCCCCGTTAACTGGGGGAATGTCGCCGATGATGCTCTGGGTAGCAAGGCGAAACCCGTTCAGCTCGTGGTTGCTGATCAGGTGTTGAAAAGGGGCTCCTTTACGCAATGCTGCCCACCGACCGTTTGATCAGCGGCTTGGCCGATGCATAAGGCTGTAGCGGAATGTTGGCTCTGGCTATGGCCTTCCCCGAAACCTGCCGGACCGCTAACCACCCAATCCCGGCCGTCGGCGTCTGGGCATTCGCGGCCTGACGAACCCCATCACACCATGCCCCCCTTTGCAATGTTGGATTTGTTCTGGTCTATCCTCGGCGATGGACCAGCACCGCATTCCCCAAGCGCCGGCCCTCACGCCGCTCCGCGCAGGGTGGACCCCGGCCAAGCAGCGTATCTTCCTCGCCGCCCTTGTCGAATCGGGCAGCGTCGCGCGCGCGGCGCGGGCCGCGGGTATGTCGCGATCGAGCGCGCATCGGCTGCGCGCGCGCCTGGCCGGCACGCCGTTCGATCAGGCCTGGGATCAGGCGCTCGCGCTCCACGCCCGCCAGCTCGCCGATCCCTTCGCGCGGGGCCCGTCGCCGGCGCGGGGCTGATGCGCGTCCGACGCCTATCCGGCGCGACCACGGCGCGTCGCTGCGCGCCACCGTCGCTTCCCGGTCGCGCCGGTGTCGCGCCGGTGTCGCGGCTGGGGCGCGTCGTGTCGCAAAGGCGCCGCATCGCCGGCGCAGGAAGCGGCAAAACCCGGCGACGCTCTCCACTTTCTCCACTTCACCCGCTGCCGCCCGTCGCCGGCCCCGCGCTGGACGCTTACCGATCGCTCGCTTATTGCCACCCGCAACCAATCGTTCGGGGGAGTTTCGCCATGAGCCGCATCCTTAGCGCCGCCAGCCTGTTCGCGCTCGCCGCCGCCGCGCCCGCCTTCGCCCAGGCGCACGATCCGGGGGCGAATGCGCCGGTCAGCTACGACGTCAGCTTTCCGGGTGCGGTGCATCACGAGGCGCGGATCAGCGTCACCTATCGCAACCTCAAACCCGGCACGGTCGAGTTCCGCATGGCGCGCTCCTCGCCCGGGCGCTACGCGATGCATGAATTCGCCAAGAACGTCTATTCGGTCTCGGCGGTCGATGGCACCGGCAAGCCGCTGATCATCGAGCGCCGCGATCCGTATAGCTGGCACGTGCCGACGACGGGCGGCACGGTGACGCTCAGCTACACGCTCTACGGCGATCATGGCGACGGCACCTATGCCCAGATCGATCCGACCCATGCGCATCTCAACATGCCGGCGACCTTCATGTGGGCGACGGGCCATGACGATGATCCGATCCGCGTTACCTTCCACCCGGCCGATCCCAAGTGGAAGATCGCCACGCAATTGCCCCCGGTCGCGGGCACGGCGGACACCTTCTGGGCGCCCAATTTCCAGTATTTCATGGATAGCCCGACCGAGCTTTCGGATTTCCAGATGCGCAGCTGGAAAGTCCAGGGCAATGGCAAGACCTACACTTTCCGCCTCGCCGTCCACAGCCAGGACAACGCCGCCGACGTCGATCATTTCGCCGCGATGGTCGAAAAGCTGATCCAGCAGCATATCAAGCTATTCGGCTCGCCCCCCGATTACGATTTCGGCACCTACACCTTCATCGCCGATTACATGCCGCAGATCGACGGCGACGGCATGGAGCATCGCAACTCGACGATGATCTCCGAGCCCGAATCGCTCCACGACGGCAAGTTCGAGCAGATCGACACCGTCGCGCACGAATTCACCCATGCCTGGAACGTTGAGCGGATGCGCCCGCAAGGCATCGAGCCGTTCGATTTCAACCGCGCCGATCCGACGCGCTCGCTGTGGTTCGCCGAAGGCTTCACCCAATATATCGGCCCGTTGATGGTCCGCCGCGCGGGCGAAAGCTCGGTCTCCGATTGGGCCAAGCAGATGGGCGCCGAGGTCAATTACGTCGTCGAGGGGCCGGGCCGCAGCTACGGCTCGCCGCAGGAAATGAGCCTGCGCGCGCCGTTCGTCGATGCCGCGACCGCGATCGATCCGGTCAACGGCAACATCTTCACGTCCTATTACCCCTATGGCGCGGTGATCGCGCTGGCGCTCGATCTCGAATTGCGTGAGCGCTACAAGCTGACGCTCGACGATTACATGCAGCACATGTGGCAGCGGAACGGAGCGCAAGCCGATTACGCACCGGCCAAGCCCTATACGCCGCAGGATCTGCAGGACGGGCTCGCCGAGGTGACGCACGATCCCGCTTTCGCCAAATCGTTCTTCGACGCCTCGATCCGCGGCAGCGCGCTGCCCGATTTCGCCCCGTTGCTCGCCCCCGCCGGCCTCGTGCTGCGCGCGGCGAATCCCGATCAGGGCTGGCTCGGCGCAAGCCGCGTCAAGGCGGCGGACGGCGCGCTGACGCTCGATCAGATCCCGTTCCCGAACAGCCCGCTCTACACGGCCGGAGTCGATCGCGGCGACACGATTCTGACGATCGGCAACGCCAAGATCGCCACCGCCGACGACTGGCAGGCCGCGCTCGCCGCGGTCAAGCCCGGCGCGCATGTGCGGATCGCCTATCGCAATCGCGGCGGCGAGCATCAGGCAACGCTGACCGCCGTCGCCGATCCGACGATCGAGATCGTCCCCACCGAAGCGGCCGGCGGCACGCTCTCGGCCAGCCAGCAGGCGTTCCGCGATGCCTGGCTCGGCAAAGCGAATTGATCGCGGGGGTGTGTTTGCTGAATAAGACGCCTATATCGCAGCGATGACAGACGCGATCCGCCCCTTCCACCTCGCCTTTCCGGTGCGCGACCTCACCGAGGCGCGCGCCTTTTACGGCGGCGTGCTCGGCTGCCCCGAGGGGCGGCATTCGGACCATTGGGTCGATTTCGATCTCTACGGCCACCAGATCGTCGCGCACCACGATCCGGCGGCGGGCGCGGCGCGGCATGCCAACCCGGTCGATGGCAAGACGGTGCCGGTGCCGCATTTCGGCGTCGTGCTGACGATGCCCGACTGGCAGACGCTCGCCGATCGCCTCACCGCGGCCGGCACCGAATTCGTCATCGAGCCGCACATTCGCTTCCCCGGCGAAGTCGGCGAGCAGGCAACGATGTTCTTCCGCGATCCCAGCGGCAACGCGCTCGAATTCAAGGCATTCGGCGACGACGCGATGATTTTTGCCAATGACGAAGGAGTCGCCTGATGGGCACACCGGTTGAAATGGATATCCCGCACCAATTGGGCAAGGCGGGCGTCCGCGCGCGGCTCGATGGCGGGATCGGCAAAATCTCGACGATGATTCCGGGCGGCGCGGTGGTCGATCATCGCTGGGAAGGCGATACGATGTTCTTCACCGTCAAGGCGATGGGCCAGACGATCGGCAGCAAGCTGGAGACGTTCGAGGACAAGGTCCATGCGATCATCGATTTGCCGCCGATGATGGCGCTGTTCGCCAATCAGATCAAAGCGGCGTTGCAGCAGGAAGGGCAAAAGCTGCTGAAGTGACGGGCAGCAAGCCAAGCCGCTCGCGTCGCGCCCAGCGCCAGCCGAGCGCCACCGCGACCGCGGCAAGGCCGGTGGCAAGGCCGATCCAAATGCCGACGCCCTGCCAGTGCAGTCCGAAGCCGAACAGCAAGGCGGTGCCGAAACCGGCGACCCAATAGCCCAGCCCGGCGATGATCATCGGCACGCGCGTGTCCTGCAAGCCGCGCAGCACGCCGGCGGCGACGGCCTGCGCGCCGTCGAAAATCTGGAAGGCTGCGGCAACCGCGAGATACTGGACGGCAAGCGTGATGGTTCGAGCATTGGCGGGGTCATGAACGTCGAGATAGGCCGAGACGAACAGCCGCGGCGCGGCCCACAGCGCCGTTGCGGTCAACACCATGAAGCCGATGCCGACGATCAGCGCGACGCGGCCGGCGCGGCCGATCCAGTCCCGATCGACCGCGCCGTAAGCCATGCCGACGCGTATCGTCGCGGCCTGGGCGATGCCGAACGGCACCTGAAACGTGATCGCCGCGATCTGCAGCGCGACGGCATGGGCGGCGACTTCGGTGACGCCGATCAGCCCCATCAGGAAGGCGGCGGCGCTGAACACCGCGCCCTCGAACGTCATCGTCAACGCGATCGGCACGCCGAGCCGGACGAGCTCGCGCAGCCGCGACCATTCCGGGCGCCACCACCGGCCAAGCAGGCGATAGCGGTGCAGCCGCCGATCGCTGCGGATCATCACCGCGTAGGCGGCCAGCATCATCAGGCTGGTGATCACGCTGGCAATCGCCGAGCCGCGGATGCCGAGCGCGGGCAGGCCGAGATGGCCGAACACCAGCAGCCAATTGCCGGCGATGTTGACGACCAGCGCCAGCGCGGTGACGATCATCGCCCAGCCGGGCCGGCCGAGCGCGGCGACGGTGGTGCGCAGCACCGCGGCGACGACGCCGGGGATCAGCGCCCATAACAGGATATCTAGAAATGATCCGGCGGCGGCGGCGGCCTCAGCGTTCTGGCCGATCGCCCGCAGGATCGCCTCGCCCTTGAGCAAGGCGAGCATGAAGGGCAGGCTGCCGATTACCGCGAGCCACAGCGCCATGCGCACCGATCGACGGACCTCACGCACGGCGTGGCGGCGGCGGCCGAGTTCGGCGGCGATCACCGGCGCGGCCGAGCCGACCAGGCCGACCAGTGCGAACAGGATCACCGAATAGAGATAGACGCCGAGCGTTGCGGCGGCGAGCGCGGCGGTGCCGAGCCGGGCGATGAAGATCACGTCGCTGGCATAGACCGCCATTTGCAGCAGATTGGCGCCGACCAGCGGCCCGGCGAGCCGCAGCAGCGCGCGCAGCTCATCGCCGGCCCTGGCGGGTCGCGCGACGAGCTTGGTGGGCGGGGAGGGAGCGGCATGCATCGTCGCGCTTTAGCAGCAATTCGTGTGGGGTCGACCGGGCGCGCCGTCCGCCGCGTTGCTTCGCGCGATCCGCCCGCATATGGTCGGGCGCGGTAACGGGGCGAGGCTGACATCACGCGGATTATCCTGGGTATCGTCGCCGGCGTGTTGATGTTGCTGATCGCCGGCTGGTTCGTTTTTCGCGTGCCCGATATTCCTGTGGCAACGCTGCGCGCCCGATATGCGTCGAGCAGCTCGCGTTTCGTCACGATCGCGCCGGGGCTGACGGTGCATTTGCGCGACGAAGGGCAGAAGGGCGGCCTGCCGATCGTGCTGTTGCACGGCTCCAATGCATCGCTGCAAACGTGGGACCCGTGGGTGGCGCGGCTCGGGGGTCGCTATCGGTTTGTCAGCGTGGACCTGCCCGGGCACGGCCTCACCGGGGCGGCGCCCGACGGCGATTACAGCCAGGCGGCTTATGCGCGCGTGCTCGACGCGGTGATCGCCGAGCGCAAGCTCGGGCGCTTCGTGCTTGTCGGCCATTCGATGGGCGGCGGCGTCGCGGCGCTTTACGCCAGCGAGCATCCCGATCGCATCGCCGCGCTGATCCTGGTCGATGCCAGCGGCGAGCCCTATCCCAAAGGAAGTGGCGGGACGCCGCTATTGATGCGCGTGCTCGACCTGCCCGGCGTGCGCGACGCCGCCGCGCAGCTGACGCCGCGCTGGATGATCGCGCAATCGCTCGACGGTGCGGTGGCGGTGAAGCAGATCAATACGCCCGCCGCGATCGATCGTTATTGGGACCTGCTGCGCTATCCGGGCAACCGTGTGGCGACGATCGAGCGGTTTGCGCAAGGCTATGCGCCGGTGCCGCCGGCGGCGCTCGCGCGCATCACCGCGCCGACGCTGATCCTGTGGGGCAAGGAGGATCAGTTCATCCCGGTCGCCTCGGCAGCCTATTTCGATCGAGCGATCCCCGACAGCCGCGCGATCATCTATCCCGGTGTCGGCCATCTGGTGATGGAGGAAGCGCCGGATCGATCGGCCGGCGATGTGCGCGCGTTCCTCGCCCGTTTGCCGGCCGGCCCGGCATGAACACGCCGGTGAACGAGAGCCTGTGGACGCCGCCGCTGGCCGATCCCGCGCCGCGCGACCTGTGCACCGATTGCGGCATCTCGCGCACCGCCGACGCCAAGCGCTGCGGCGCGGCGTGCCAGTTCATCAAGCCCGATTACGAGCGGCTGGAAACGCAGGCGCACGGCCGCGCGCGCGATCCCGATCGGCCCGACGAGCTGTTGTTCGGGCCGTTTCGACGGATGGTCCGGGCGCGGCTGAGCCCGGCGCTCGCGGGCGCGCAGTGGACCGGCATCACCACAAGGCTGGGCGAGCGGCTGCTCGAGACAGGCGGGGTCGACGCCGTGCTGACGATGGCGCCCGACGCCACGGATCGTTGGCGGCCGGTGCCGGTGATCGTCACCCGGGCGGAGGGGATGCGTCAGGTGCGCGGGATGCGGATGGGCTATGCGCCGCTGCTCGCGCTGCTCGAGCCGGCGCGCGCCGCTGGGCACAAGCGGATCGCGATCATCGGCATTCCCTGCCAGGTGCACGCGCTCCGCGCGCTCGAGGAGAGCCTCGATTTCGAGCGGCTGTATGTGATCGGCACGCCTTGTTCGGACAATACCACGACCGAGCGGTTCCACGAGTTTCTGGCGCTGCTCGACGCGCATCCGGACAGCATCAGCTATCTCGAGTTTCGCGCCGATTATCATGTCGAATTGCGCTTCGACGATGGCCGCGTGCGGACTATCCCGTTCCTGCAATTGCCGATTTCGCAGCTCGCGCCCGATTTCTTCCCGCTGACCTGCCGAACCTGCGTCGATTATACCAACGCGCTGGCCGACATCACCGTCGGCTATATGGCCGGGCAGGGCGACCAGTGGCTAGTGGTGCGCAATGCGCGCGGCGAGGAGCTGCTCGCGTTGCTGGGCGACGAACTGGCGACCGAACCGCTGGGCGCGGCGGGGAACCGCACGGGGGCGGTGAAGGGCTTCATCGCCAATGTCGAGCGCGCGGCGGGCGGCTTGCCGTTGCGGCGCATGCCGGGCTGGGTGCGGCCGATCGTCGGCTGGCTAATGCCGCGGATCGGGCCGCGTGGTCTGGAATTCGCACGAACGCGGGTGGAGATGAAGGCGGCCGAAACGGTGATCCACTTGCGCCGCGAGCGGCCTCGGCGGGTCAAATCGATGGTGCCCGCGCATATCTGGGCGCTGCTGGCGCCTTATGGAATCGCGCCGGCGCCGGACGAGCTGCCGCGCGACCGCGACCGATCGATCTGAGGCGAGCGGCCTCCCGGCGGCGTGCGCCGGGAGGTCCTCTCATCGTCAGGCGAGATCGAAGCGATCGAGGTTCATCACCTTGGTCCACGCGGCGACGAATGCGTCGACGAACGCACCCTTTGAATCGTCGGTGGCATAGGCTTCGGCCAGCGCGCGGAGCTGCGAGTTGGAGCCGAAGATCAGATCGACACGCGTGCCGGCCCACTTGGTTTCGCCGGTCTTGCGATCGCGGGCGACGAAGCTGCCGTCCTCAATCGCTTCCCACTTCATCGAGATGCTCGTGCCGAGCAGATTGACGAAGAAATCGTTGGTCAGCGTTTCCGGGCGATCGGTGAACACGCCGTGCCGGGCGTCGCCGTGGTTCGCGCCGAGCACGCGCAAGCCCCCGATCAGCACCGTCATTTCCGGCGCGGTGAGCGTCAGCAGATGGGCGCGATCGACCAGCATCTCCTCGTCCGAATAGATCGACGATTCGCCGACATAGTTGCGGAAGCCGTCGATCCGCGGCTCAAGCGGCTCGAACGAGTCGGCGTCGGTCTGCTCCTGCGAGGCATCGGTGCGGCCCGGCGTGAACGGCACGGTTACGTCATGGCCGGCATCCTTCGCCGCCTTTTCGACCGCAGCGCAGCCGCCGAGCACGATCAGATCGGCAAGCGACACGCGGCCGCCGAGATCGGCCCGGATACGTTCGAACGTGTCGAGCGCCTTGGCGAGCTCGGCCGGCTCGTTGACCGCCCAATCCTTTTGCGGGGCGAGACGGATGCGCGCGCCGTTGGCGCCCCCGCGCTTGTCCGAGCCGCGGAACGTCGCGGCCGACGCCCAGGCGGTCTTGACTAGCCGCGAGACCGACAGGCCCGAGGCGAGGATGCGCTGCTTGAGATCGGCGACATCGGCGTCGCTGAGCCGCTCGGCGTCGGCGGCGGGGACGGGATCCTGCCAGATACGCGGTTCGGCCGGGACCTCCTTGCCGAGCAGCCGGTTGTGCGGGCCCATGTCGCGGTGCGTGAGCTTGTACCATGCCTCGGCGAACGCCTTCGCGAACTGATCCGGATTCTCGTGGAAGCGGCGCGAGATCGGCTCATAGGCCGGGTCCATGCGCAGCGCGAGATCGGTAGTCAGCATCGTCGGACGGTGCTTCTTCGACGGATCGTGCGCATCGGGCACGTCGGCAACGGCGTCCTTGGCGACCCATTGCTGCGCACCGGCCGGGCTCTTGGTGAGCTCCCACTCATGCTCGAACAGGTTTTTGAAGAACAGATTGCCCCATTTGGTGGGCTCCTGCGTCCAGGTCACTTCGAGGCCGCTGGTGATCGTGTCGCCGGCGTTGCCGCTGCCATAGCTGTTGGCCCATCCGAGCGCCTGCATCTCGATCCCGGCGCCTTCCGGCTCGGGGCCGACATATTCGTCGGGCACGGCGGCGCCGTGGGTCTTGCCGAAGGTGTGGCCGCCGGCAATCAGCGCGACGGTCTCCTCGTCGTTCATCGCCATGCGCGCGAACGTCTCGCGGATATCATGCGCCGCCTTGAGCGGATCGGGATTGCCGTTGGGGCCCTCGGGATTGACATAGATCAGGCCCATCTGCACCGCGGCGAGCGGGTGCGCGAGATCGCGTTCACCCGAATAGCGCTCGTCGCCCAGCCACTCGCGCTCGGCGCCCCAATTGATGTCCTGCTCGGGCTCCCACACATCGATGCGGCCGCCGCCGAAGCCGGCGGTTTCGAAGCCCATCGATTCGAGCGCGACATTGCCGGTGAGGACGAGCAGATCGGCCCAGCTTAGCTTGGCGCCGTATTTCTGCTTGATCGGCCACAGCAGCATCCGCGCCTTATCGAGATTGGCGTTGTCCGGCCAAGAATTGAGCGGGGCGAAGCGCTGTGTGCCGGCGCCGGCGCCGCCGCGGCCGTCACCAATGCGGTAGGTGCCGGCGCTATGCCAGGCCATGCGGATGAACAGCGGGCCATAATGGCCGAAATCGGCGGGCCACCACTCCTGCGATTCGGTCATCAGCGCCTTGATGTCGGCCTTCACCGCATCGAGATCGAGGCTCTTGAACGCCTCGGCATAATCGAAATCCTTGCCCATCGGGTCGCCGGCGGGCGGGTTCTGGTGGAGCACCGAAATGTCGAGCTGATTGGGCCACCAGGTGCGGTTGGTCATTTCGAACAGGACGGCGGCGCCATCCATCTTGCCGCCCGCGACGGGGCATTTGCTTTCGACGTTCATCGAGGTCTCCAATGCGGTTTTGATTTTTCCCAGCGATGATCGCGCCCCGCGACTGATTTGTCCAATCGCTTAAACTTGTGAGACTGATCGAAAGCGGCGTTAGCGGGATGACGCTGCGCTGACGCGCCAGACCGTGTTGCCGACATCGTCCGCCACCAGTAGCCCGCCGCCGGGGCCGACCGTGACGCCGACGGGGCGGCCATAGGCCATGTCACCATCTGCGCTGAGGAAGCCGGTGAGTATGTCGATCGGCTTGACGCCGGGCGCCGGGAAGCCGGTGGGAGCGAAGGGCACATAAACGACCTTATAGCCCGACGGCGGCTTGCGATTCCACGAACCATGCTCGCCGACGAACACGCCATCGGCGAAGCGCGGGCCGAGATTGCTTCCTTGCGAAAAGGCGAGCCCGAGCGCCGCGACATGCGGGCCCATCGCGTAATCGGGGCGCTTGGCATATTGCTGGAGCGCCGGGTTGGGCGGATCGACGCGCTTGTCGGGATAGCCGCCCCAATAATACCACGGCCAGCCGAAGTGATCGCCGAGCTCGACCGCGCTGATATAATCGGGCGCAACGTCCGATCCCATCATGTCGCGCTCGTTGACCGCGGCCCACAACCGGCCCGATTGCGGATCGATCGCGAGCCCGTTGGGATTGCGCATGCCGGCCGCGTAAATCCGCTCGGTCTTGGTTGCCGGGTTCACCTGCAGGATGTCGGCGCGGTGATCCTCGGCGTCCATGCCGTTGTCGGCGATATTGGTCGAGGCGCCGACGGTGACGAACAGCGATTGCCCGTCGGGCGCGGCAATCACGTTGCGCGCCCAATGCAGCCCGCCGTGCGGCAGATCGACGATCTTTTCGGGCTTGGCGGTGATCCGCGTCTGGCCCGGCGTGAAGGGCACGCGGACCACAGCGTCGGTATCGCCGATATAGAGGTAGCCGCCCATAAGCGCCATGCCGAACGGCGAGTTGAGCCTCGCGATCAGCACCGATCGGCTTTCCGCCACGCCGTCGTGATTGGCGTCGCGCAGCAGCGTGATGCGGTTGGCCGAGGGCACGCCGGCGCCGCCCTTGTTCATCAGATGCCGCGCGACGAAACCAGTGATGCCGCCGCCGCTGCTCGGCGGGGCGTTGGTTTCGGCGACCAGCACATCGCCATTGGGCAGCACATAGAGCCAGCGCGGGTGATCGAGGCCGGCGGCGAAGGCGGCGACCTGCAGCCCGGCGGCGGCGGTCGGCTTCTGGCCGGCGGGCCATCCGGTCCCCTTGGCGACGTCCATCGTCGGGATGATCTGGTTGCGCGGCGGCGTGATCTGCGGGAGCGCGCCGGTAACGTCGGCGAGCGACAGCCGCGCCTTGTCCGGCCGGCCGAGCCAGACCAGCACGACGACGGCGAGGACGACGACGACCGAGGTAACGCGGACGATGTGTTTGATCATGCCGCGTTCCTAAGCGTCTGCCGGTATCGGGCAAAGACCAAATGAGCGCGGCTCATTCGATTTCCGTCTCGGCGATCTTAGCGGGCGGATGGAGCCGCAGCCTTGCGACGCGGCGCGGATCGGCCTCGACCACTTCGAGCGTCCAGCCGCTGTCGTGGACGATGCACTCGCCCGCCTGGGGCACATGGCCGGCGAGCACCGCTGCGAGGCCGCCGATCGTGTCGATATCGTCTTCGGTTTCGCCGAGCCGCGAATCGACCGTTTCGGCAATGTCCTCCAGCTCGGCGCGCGCGTCGGCTTCCCAGCCGCCGCCCTCGATCGGCACGATCAGCGCGGTCGGGGCGTCGTCATGCTCGTCTTCGATGTCGCCGACGATCTCCTCGATCAGATCCTCGATCGTGACCAGCCCTTCGGTGCCCGAATATTCGTCGATCACCACCGCGAGATGGACGCGCTTGCCCTGCATGTCGGCGAGCAGATCGAGCGCGCCGCGCGATTGCGGCACGTAGAGCGGCTCGCGGATCAGCCGGTCGATGTTGCGCGGCGGCGGCGCGCCGGTCGCCAGGATGTTGAACACGTCCTTGATGTGGACCATGCCGATGATCGTATCGAGCTCGCCGCGATAGACAGGCAGGCGGCTATGGCCGGCCTCGGCGAAGGTCTTGACCAGCTCGTCGAAGCCGATTCCCTCCTCGACCGCGATGATGTCGGCGCGCGGCACGCCGACGTCGCCGGCGTCGCGTTCGCCGAAATGGAGCAGGTTGCGCACCATCTGGCGTTCGAGCGGTGAGAGATCGCCCTTGGCGTCGGGACCGGGCTCGCCCTCATGCTCATCGATCACTTCCTCGATGCGGGCGCGCAGCGTGTCGTCGGCCTCGTCGCCGAACAGCAGCGCGCGCAGGCCGCGCCAGATCCCGCCATTATCGGCGGGCGTAATACTCGAATCGTCGGGCATTGCTCGTGGTGGATTCCCTGTTGATGGGGTGAGTATAGCGGGCGCGGGCGGCTTCGCTCAATCCTCGTGCACCAGATAGGGATCGGCGAGGCCGAGATCGGCCATCGCGTCGCGCTCGATCGCCTCCATATGATCGGCATCGGCGTCGTCGATATGATCGTATCCGAGCAGATGGAGCGTGCCGTGGACGATCAGGTGCGCGGCGTGGTCTTCGGCACTGACCCCTTTTTCGGCCGCCTCGCGGGCGCAGACGCCGTGAGCGAGGACGATGTCGCCGAGCAGCACTTCGCCGTCGTCACTATTTTCGCTGATCGTGTCGAGCAGATCGCGCTGGACCATTGGGAAGGACAGCACGTTGGTGGCAGCGTCCTTGTGGCGATACTCGCGGTTGAGCGTCTGCACTTCGTCGTCGCCGGTGAGCCGCAGCGAGATCTCGATCGCTGCGACAGCCTGCGCGAGCGGCCCGTGCGGCGTCCGTGCCAACGCGGCCAGCACCGCCTTGCGCGCGAGCGCGGTCCAGTCGGTCTCCTCGGGCCAGGGGTCTTCGCGGGTGAGTTCGATTTCGATCAAGCTTCGGTGCCCTCATAGGCTTCGACGATGCGGCCGACGATCGGGTGGCGGACGACGTCGCCGGCGGTGAAGCGGACCATGGCGATCGATTCCACGCCTTCTAGACGGGTTACGGCGTCGGCGAGGCCCGAGGCGGGGATGCCGCCGGGGAGATCGACCTGCTTGGGATCGCCGCAGATCACCATGCGGCTGTTCTGGCCGAACCGGGTGAGGAACATCTTCATCTGCGCCGGCGTGGTGTTCTGCGCCTCGTCGAGAATCACGAACGCGTCGGCGAGCGTGCGGCCGCGCATGAAGGCGATCGGGGCGATCTCGATCTCGCCGCTCGCGAGGCGGCGCTCGACCTGTTCGGGCGGCATGCAATCGTAGAGCGCGTCGTAGAGCGGGCGGAGATAGGGATCGACCTTCTCCTTCATGTCGCCGGGCAGGAAGCCGAGCTTCTCACCGGCCTCGACAGCCGGGCGCGACAGGATCAGCCGCTGGACGCTGCCGGTGATGAGCTGCGCGACGGCCTGAGCGACGGCGATATAGGTCTTGCCGGTGCCGGCCGGGCCCAATGCGAAGACCATGTCGTTGCCGATCAGCTCGCGCATGTAATGCGCCTGTGCCGGGGTGCGCGGCACGATCGTCTTCTTGCGCGTGCGGATCATGATGCCGGGCGCACGCTCGCCCTGATCGGCGCGGATGATTCCGGCGAGCGTCGGCTCGGAGGCCATTGCGATCGAGGCGTCGACGAGGCCGGTATCGACATCCTCGCCGCGGCCGATCCGCGCGTAGAGATCATTGAGCACATCGCGCGCCATCGCCACCTGCTCGGCAGTGCCTTCGAGCCCGACGCGATTGCCGCGCGCGGTGATATAGACGCCGAGCCGGTTTTCGAGCGCGACGAGATTCTGATCATATTGGCCGAACAAGGCGCTCAGCGATTGCGGCTTATCGAACAGCAGTTCGAGCCGGGAACGCTCCCCGGTTTGGGCGGGCACGGGTTTGCGGCTCATGCGATCCTTTCGGCGGCGCGGGAGGTGAAGTGGAGAAAGTGGAGAGTGTCGCACGCTTTCCTGGAACCGGCCGAACGACGCCAGCGGAGCGAGGTTCCGCGGAAGCCGACCAAGGGAGCGACAAGACTCATCCGCTGTCGAGTCTGGCAGAGTCGGGCGGAGTAGGACAGCGGAAATTTCGCCGTTGTGGGATGCATCTACGCCGAGCGTTGCCAAGATGTCGCAGCGCTGCGATCGGGAACCGATCGTCAGCCATCTGCGTATTGCCGTCCCACCGATTATCGAACGGCGTCAACAGATTGCTGTTTGCTGACCGGCTGGTTCCCGAGCCGTTCAGATCGGCGCGGGCAAAAGTCCCGGCATGGCGCGGTTCGGCCGTGACATGCAGACGACAGGAGAAGTGCAATGCGTACATTATTTATTGCGGCGATTGCCGCCGCTGCCTTGGTTCCCGGTGTCGCCAGCGCGCAAAGCGCCCGCGAAGTCCGTCATGATCAGCGCGAAGTCCGCAAGGATATTCGCCACGGCAATTATCAGGAAGCGCGCGAGGATCGTCGTGAAACGCGCGAGGATTGGCGCGACTATCGCAAAAGCCATCGTGATGTCTATCGCCGTCCGGCCTATACCGGCCCGCGCGGCTATCGCTATCGGCCGGTGAGCGTCGGATATCGCTTCGCGCCGGCCTATTACGGCAGCCGTTATTGGGTGAACGATTATGCCACCTATCGCTTGCCGCGGCCGGGCGTGAACCAGCGCTGGATCCGTTATGGCAATGACGTCGTGCTGATCAACATCCGCACCGGCCGTGTGGTCCGGACCAACAGCGGCTTCTTCTATTAAGCCGTAGGGCGTTCAATTGCCGATCGACGAAAAGCGCGGCGCGGGCGCGGGCTGGACGACACCGTCCCGCTCGACGAACGCGCCGCGCGCAACGTTGTGCGGATCGTTCGGGGCTTCATCGAAGCCGAGCACCGGGGCGACGCAAGCCTCCTGTCCGGCGAAGGCGGCGCACCAATCGTCGCGGGTGCGCGTCTTGAAGCCGGCGGCTAGGTCGGCCTTGCGCCGCGGCCAGGCGGCGACATCGAACTGCGCGTCCCATTCGGGGCCGTCGAGGCCCATCACCGAGCGGAGCGCCGCGTAGAATTGCGGCTCGATCGCACCCACCGCGAGATACTTGCCGTCGGCGGTTTCGTACGTGTCATAGAAGAAGGCGCCGCCGTCGAGCAGATTGGCGCCGCGCGGCCCCGGCCAACGCCCGGCGGCGCGAAACCCCCACATCATCGTCATCAACAACGCCGAGCCCTCGCTCATCGCCGCATCCACGATCTGGCCTTTGCCGGTCGCCTTGGCGTGGAGGATGCCGGCGAGCATGCCGAACGCGAGCAGCATGCCGCCACCGCCGAAATCGCCGACGAGGTTGATCGGCGGAACGGGCTTGCCGCCGGCGACGCCGATCGCATCGAGCGCGCCTGACACGGCGATATAATCGATGTCATGCCCGGCCTGGTGTGCGCGCGGGCCGGTTTGCCCCCAGCCGGTCATGCGGCCGTAGACAAGGCGCGGGTTGTCGCCGCGCAGCACATCGGGGCCGAGGCCGAGCCGCTCCATCACGCCGGGACGGAACCCCTCGATCAAGCCGTCGGCGGTGGCGACGAGGCGACGCAGCTCGGCGACATCGCCGGGCGATTTAAGATCGAGCGCGACGGCGGCGCGGCCGCGCAGCAGCGGATCCTTGGGATCGGGCGGTCGATCGGGGCGCTCGATGCGGATCACCTCGGCGCCGTGATCGGCGAGCATCATGCCGCAGAACGGGCCGGGCCCGATGCCGGCGATCTCGATGATGCGGATGCCGGCGAGGGGCAGGGTGTTGGTCATCGGTTGCGCCTCATCGTCAGGTCGTGACCGGGCCGGCAGCCACCGTGCCCCGTCGTCGTGCGAGCTTGCGGCATGGTGGACCCCGGAACAAGTCCGGGGTGACGAGACTGCGGGTTATCGCGAGCCGAGCGTCGGCGCGGGGCGATCGAGCGCGAGATCTGCGTCGGAAAAGCGGATCGGGGTGCGGATGCCGGGGACCGGCGCGGCGCCGTCGCGTGGGATAGTCAGCGCCATGCCGCGGTGGATCACCTGGGGATCGGCGAACGCCTGCGCGACGGTGTTGATCGGGCCGGCGGGGACGCCTTCGGCCTCGAGCCGGGCGAGGAGATCGTCGCGTTGGAAGCAGCGCGTGGCGGTGGTGACGCGATCGGTTAGCTCGGCGCGGTTGGCGACGCGCGCCGGGTTGGTGGCGAAGCGTGGATCGTCCGGCAGGTCGTCGAGCCCCACGACCGCGCAGAAGCGCCGGAACTGCGCATCGTTGCCGACCGCGAGGATGAACCAGCCATCGGCGGTCGGGAAGGCGGCGTAAGGCGCGATATTGGGATGGGCGTTGCCGAGCCGGGTGGGGGAGATGTCCGAGACGAGATAGTTCATCGCCTGATTAGCGAGCACGCCGGTCATCGTGTCGAGCAGCGCCATGTCGATATGCTGGCCCTTGCCGGTGCGTTCGCGCATCGCCAGCGCGGCCTGGATGGCGATTACCGCATAAAGCCCGGTGAAGATGTCGGCGAAGGCGACGCCGATCTTCTGCGGCTCGCCGTCCGGATCGCCGGTCAGGTCCATGATGCCCGACATGCCCTGGATGATGAAATCATAGCCGGCACGGTGGGCGTAAGGGCCGTCCTGCCCGAAGCCGGTGACCGAGCAATAGATCAGGCTCGGGTTGAGCGCAGACAGCGCGGCATAATCGAGCCCGTATTTGGCGAGGCCGCCGACCTTGAAATTCTCGATCACGACATCGGCGTCGGCGATCAGGCGGCGGACCTCGGCCTGGCCATCGGGTGTGCGGAAATCGAGGACGATCGAGGTCTTGCCGCGGTTGGTCGCGTGGAAATAGGCGGCGTCGTGGCTGCCGTCGGGGTTATCGACGAACGGCGGGCCCCAGGTGCGGGTGTCGTCGCCTTCGGGGCTTTCGACCTTGATGACGGTCGCGCCGAGATCGGCGAGCGTCTGCCCCGCCCAGGGGCCGGCGAGGATGCGGGCAAGCTCGACCACCTTGAGGCCGGCTAGGGGGGCGTTCGTCACGATCGTCATCCCCGCGAAAGCGGGGAGCCAACTCCCGCTTGTGCTGCTTGGCGAGCGGTTGGCGATGGGCCCCCGCTTTCGCGGGGGTGACGCAGCCAGGTCAAAACGCCGCGATCCCCGTGATCGCCCGCCCCAGGATCAGCGCGTGGACGTCGTGCGCGCCCTCGTAGGTGTTGACGGTTTCGAGGTTCATCAGGTGGCGCATCACCTGATATTCGGCGGAAATGCCGTTGCCGCCGTGCATGTCGCGGGCGGCGCGGGCGATGTCGAGCGCCTTGCCGCAATTGTTGCGCTTGACGATCGAGATCATTTCCGGCGCGAACCGGCCTTCGTCCATCAACCGGCCGACGCGCAGGCTTGCCTGCAGGCCGAGCGCGATCTCGGTCTCCATGTCGGCGAGCTTCTTCTGATAGAGCTGGTTGGCGGCAAGCGGCTTGCCGAACTGCTTGCGATCGAGGCCATATTGCCGCGCGGCATGCATACAGAATTCCGCCGCGCCCATCGTGCCCCAGGAAATCCCGTAGCGCGCGCGATTGAGGCAGCCGAACGGGCCTTTAAGCCCCTGCACGTCGGGCAGCAGCGCGTCCGCGCCGACCTCGACCTCGTCCATCATGATCATGCCGGTGATCGACGCGCGCAACGAGAGCTTGCCTTCGATCTTGGGGGTTTCCAGGCCCTTCATGCCCTTTTCGAGGACGAAGCCGCGGATGCCGCCGCAATGTTCGTCGGACTTTGCCCAGACGACTAAGACGTCGGCGATCGGCGCATTGCTGATCCAGGTCTTGGCGCCGGACAGGATGTAGCCGTTGGCGGCCTTGGTCGCGCGCGTGGTCATGCCGCCGGGATCGGAGCCCGCGTCGGGCTCGGTGAGCCCGAACGCGCCGATCCATTCGCCGGTGGCGAGCTTGGGGAGATATTTGCGGCGCTGCTCTTCCGAACCATAGGCATGGATCGGATACATCACGAGGCTCGACTGCACGCTCATCATCGAGCGGTAGCCTGAATCGATGCGCTCGACCTCGCGCGCGACGAGACCGTACGCGACGTAGCTCGCGCCGACGCCGCCATATTCCTCGGGGATGGTCGGGCCGAGCAGGCCGAGTTCGCCCATTTCGCGGAAGATCGCGGTGTCGGTGGTTTCGTCGTTGAACGCATCGATCACGCGCGGAGCGAGCTTGTCTTCGGCATAAGCCCGCGCGGTATCGCGGATCATGCGTTCGTCGTCGCTGAGCTGATCGTCGATAAAGAACGGGTCCGCCCAGTCGAATTGCGCCATGCCGGCCATCGTCATCTCCTTGTGTTGCCCCGATGTGCGTGCTCAGCGGCGTTTGTCCACCCCCAACGATTACGGCACAAGCATCGCCATGACCGAATCGAACCGTCCTGTGCGCAGCGCACTGTTCCTGCCCGCCTCGAATGCGCGGGCGATTGAGAAGGCGCGCGGGCTGGCCTGCGACGCGGTGATCCTCGATCTCGAAGACGCCGTCGCGCCCGAGGCGAAGGACGATGCGCGGGCGGCGGCGGTGGCGGCGGTGCGCGCGGGCGGATTTCGCGCGGGCGTCGTGGTGGTGCGCGTCAACGCGCTCGATAGCGCCTGGGGATCGGCCGATCTCGCTGAGGTGGCGGGCTGCGGCGCCGACGCGGTGCTCGCGCCCAAGGTGGCGACGGCGAATGACGTCGAGCTCTATCATGCCGAGTTGGCGAGGGCGCCGCGCGAGATGCGCCTGTGGGTGATGATCGAAACGTGCCGGGCGATCGCCGAGTTGCAGCGCATCGCCGATATGGCGGCGCGCACGCGGCTGGCGGCGATGGTGGTGGGGACCAACGACCTCGCGATCGAATTGCGCGCGCGGCCGGGCGCGGATCGCGCCGGGCTGGTGCCGTATCTCGCGCTGGCGGTGGCGGCGGCGCGGGCGGCGGGGATCGCGGTGCTCGACGGGGTGTGCAACGATTTTAACGACCTCGACCGTGTCGCGACAGAATGCGCGCAGGGACGGGCGCTCGGCTTCGACGGCAAGTCGCTGATCCACCCGGCGCAGATCGACGCATGCACCGCGGCGTTCTCGCCCGATGCCGGCGAGGTGGCGCGCGCGCAAGCGGTGGTCGCGGCGTTCGCCGATCCGGCCAATGCGGGCAAGGGCGCGATCCGCATCGACGGGCGGATGGTCGAACGGTTGCACTTGGCCGAAGCCGAGCGCGTGCTGGCGTTGACGACGCGCTAAGGGTGCACATCTCGAGCATAGTTTGATCGACTATCGACGTTGGCCGGACGATTTCCGGCGTTCAAAAGGGGCAGACCATTACAGCGATTGACGATCATCCCGTTATCGGCCTGTTGCTGGTCGCCGGCTGCCAGAGCGGTCCTTACACGTCCGACGCGTTGCCGTCGTGCATTACGGGCCAGCAATAGTCCGCTGCCTTTCAGGATGGCGCCACAAACCAGCACGTCTGCGGTTGCCTCCGAGCGATACCCTAAATCAAGGTTAACCGGGCGTTAGCAACCTTGGTGCATCATTGCCGTCGAAAGGGACGGGAATGGATTAACCGCCGTTCGACACAGCCGACACGCGGCCGGGAGAGGATTGGTTTTCGGCCGTCTATCAGGCGGTCGATGCCGCGCTTGATCCGCGTGAGGGCAATGTGCCACCCGGTACGCTGGCGATGCTTTACCGCGCGCTCGACGAACTGCGGGTGATGAAGGGATGCGAGGCGCATGTCAGGCGGGGCGGCGCGATGATCGTCACGCTTCACCGATTGCAGTCGCTCTTGCGCGATCGCGCTGCTCCTTTCGATACCGCCGAATTGCGATACGACCTCGCGCTGATGCAGCGCGACTGGCTGGTGACCGCGCCGATCCGGCAATAAGCCCCGCTTTGCCGGGACGCAGCTTTGATCGGCTTGCGGCTGAACGCCGGGCAGGCCATCTTCGCTTCATGCATGTAACATCTGATACGCTGAAACTCATCGGCAACACGCCGCTCGTTCGTCTCAAAGGGCCGAGCGAGGCGAGCGGGTGCGACATCTTCGGCAAATGCGAATTCGCCAACCCCGGTGCGTCGGTGAAGGATCGCGCGGCGCTCTATATTGTCGAGGACGCCGAGGCGAAGGGGCTGATCGAGCCGGGCGGGACGATCGTCGAGGGAACGGCGGGCAATACCGGGATCGGCCTTGCGCTCGTCGGCAACGCCAAGGGCTACAAGACGATCATCGTCATGCCCGAGACGCAAAGCCGCGAAAAGATGGACACGTTGCGCGCGCTCGGTGCGGAGCTGGTGACGGTGCCGGCGGCGCCCTATTCCTCGCCGTGCCATTTCGTCCATCAATCGCGGCGCATCGCCGAGGAGACCGAGAATGCGATCTGGGCCAACCAGTTCGATAATATCGCCAATCGCCGCGCCCACATTCTGGGCACCGCCGAAGAGATCTGGACGCAGATGGAGGGGCGGATCGACGGGTTCACCTGCGCGGTCGGCACCGGCGGCACGCTCGCCGGCGTCGGTATGGGGCTGAAGGAAAAGGACGAACGCGTGACGATCGCGCTGAGCGATCCGTGCGGGGCTGCGCTGTATGACTATTATGCGCATGGCGAGTTGAAATCCGAAGGGTCGTCGGTGGCAGAAGGGATCGGGCAGGGCCGGATCACCGCCAATCTGGAAGACGCGCCGATCGACACGCAATTCCGCATCAATGATGAGGAAGGGCTGGAATGGGTGCGGCGGTTGCTCACCGAGGAGGGGCTGTGCCTGGGGCTGTCGTCGGGGATCAACGTCGCCGGCGCGGTGCGGCTGGCGAAAGAGCTGGGGCCCGGCAAAAGGATCGCGACGATCCTGTGCGACACCGGATTCCGCTATCTTTCGACGCTATACAATCGGGACTGGCTTGAAGCGAAGGGCTTGCCGGTGTTCCCCTGGCTGGCGCAGCGCTGAGCTGATCGACAAGCGCGCCGGCCGCTGCTAGAACCGCGTCTGCGCATGAATATGGTCGCAACCGAGACGAGTCAGACAGTGCAGCGCGTGAAGGTCGGCATGATTGGCCTGGCTATCGTGCTGTTGCTGATCGGGCTCGCCAGCGCGATCTTCAGCTCGGCGAGCAAGGACAAGCCGGTCGATGTCGCCGGCGGCCCCAAGGCCGATGTCGTCGCCAATATCTCGATCACCAACGACAGCGCGGCCGCCGACGCCGCGCCGACCAGCGAGCCGCTCGCCGAACTCGGCGTCTCGCCGAGCACCGCAGATCCTGGCAACCAGACGATCGTCGTGCCGCCTGCGATCCTCACGCAGCCGCCCGGGAACGCCCCGCCGCACTGACTTGGCACGGGCACGAGTCGCTTTGCTGTCGCCCCGAATTTTCCGTGCTATCCCCGTCCGATCGGAACGGATCGTGAATCAGCGCAGCGATGAGGGGCGCCATCCCCGGCTCTACGTAGTTTACGCAGCCCTATACCCGCCAAATCCCCATTTCACCCGTTGCATCCCTGGTTAACCCTTGGTATTCCAAGTGCAGACAAAGGGGGCAGGCTCCTTGTTCGCAAACTTGCGTGAACCGGATCGCGGGAAAAGCCGCTTTTCGGGACGAAGAGCCGTGCGCGCCGATGGGGTAGGTGGGCGTGTCCGAGCGGGACTTGTATCAGGGTTACGGGCTGCAAGCCGTCGACGAGAAGGGCCGTGTCGCCGTTCCGTCGTCGCTGCGCGGCATCGTCGAAACCAACAACCCGCGCGATGAAGACGGCAAGACGGTCCGCAAGCTGATCCTGTCTACCCACCCCCGCGAGAATTGCCTGATCGGTTACGACCTGCGGTACACCGCGCACCTCGCCGAGCGGCTGACCACGCGCGAGCAGGCACAGCCCGCCGCCGACGGCGACGTCGACTACAACATCAAGCGCAAGGGCGGCGGCGCCGCCGAATCGCTGCCTTTCGACGCGAGCGGACGGTTCATCCTGCCCCCGTTCCCTCGCTTCCAGGCGCAGATCGGCGCGCATGCGTTCTTCTGGGGGGTGCTCGATTTCTTCGAAATCTGGGACCCCAAGACGCTGATCGAATGCGACAGCGCCACCGACATCCAGAAATCCGCGGCGCGCTTCTTCATGGCCGAAAAGGGGGTCACGCTGTGACCCGGGCCGACACCGCGCCGCGCGAGGCGCCGCACGTCCCCGTGCTGATCGACGAAGTGATCGACGCGCTCGCCATCCTGCCCGGCGAGCGGCACGTCGATGCGACCTTCGGCGCGGGCGGCTATACGCGGGCGATGCTCGCCAAGGGCGCGACGGTGATCGCATTCGATCGCGACCCCGATGCGATCGCCGCGGGCGAGACGCTGGTGCGCGACGGCGAGGGCCGGCTCGCGCTGGTGCCGGCGCCGTTCTCGGCGATGGAGGCCGAGCTTGCCGAGCTCGATCTGCTGCCGGTCGATGGCGTGACGATGGATATCGGCGTGTCGTCGATGCAGCTCGACCAGGCCGAGCGCGGCTTCTCGTTCCAGGCCGACGGGCCGCTCGACATGCGGATGAGCCAGGCCGGCGAAACCGCCGCCGATTTCGTCAACACGGCCGACGAGGATGCGATCGCCGACGTGCTCTATCATTATGGCGAGGAGCCCAAATCGCGCCGCATCGCGCGGGCGATCGTTGCCGCGCGGCCGATCACGCGGACCGCCGAACTCGCCGGCGTCGTGCGCAAGGCGCTGGGCCACAAGCCGCATGACAAGAAGGACCCGGCGACAAGGACCTTCCAGGCGATCCGAATCCATCTCAACCAGGAGCTCGACGAGCTGGCGCAGGGCTTGCGCGCCGCCGAGCGCGCGCTGAAGCCGGGCGGGCGACTGGCGGTGGTGTCGTTCCACAGCCTGGAGGACCGCATCGTCAAACGCTTCCTGCGCGAGCGCAGCGGCGCGACGCCGGCCGGATCGCGGCATCTGCCGGCGGTGGCGATCCAGGTCGAGCCAAGTTTCGAGACGGTCGGCCGCGTGGTGCGCGCCGGCGCGGCGGAGGTCGCGCGCAACCCGCGGGCGCGATCGGCGACGCTTCGCATAGCGCGGCGCACGGCGGCGGCGCCGTGGGGCAAGGGAGAGGAAGGATGACGGCAACCTATCGGCTCAAGGGGCTGGGCTGGCTGGCGATGGGCGTGTTCGTCGCGCTGGCCTTTTATCTCGTGTCGCTGCAGGTCTCGGTCGAGCGCAAGAAGCTGGAGACGGTCGATCGGCAGATCGCTCAGGCGCATGACGACATCCGCTCACTCGAGACCGAATTCAGCACGCGCGCCAATCTCGCCCAGCTCGAGCGCTGGAACGGCGAGGTGCTGGCGCTGACCGCGCCGACGCCGGCGCAATATGTGCACAGCGAGCAGGCGCTGGCGTCGCTGGACTTCAACGGTGGCGCGCAAGTGCAGATGGCGTCGCTGGTGATCCCGTCGCTGCCGACGATGGCGCCGCCGGTCGATGCCGCGCAGCCGGTCGCCACGCCCGCGCCCGCCGCGTCGCGCGCGAGCGCGCCGGCGCCGGTGATGATGGCCGCCGCCAAGCCCGCCGCGAGCCATGCGATCGATGCCGCGCGCGCGACCGTCCAGCGCGCCGCGGCGGCGCCGGTGCGGCTCGCCTCGGTCGATCGCGCGCGCGCGCAGGCGGTGGCGATGCTCGATCGCAAATTGCTGAGCGACACCACGCTGGGCGACCTGATGAGCGGCGCGCGGGCCGAGACGGCTTCGCTGCGTTGAGCACCATGCTCGCCCGGCCGCTGCCGCAACGGCATCTGACCGGCAAGCGCCACGCGCTGCTGGCGACCAGCCATGCCCGGCTGATGATGCTGATGCTGCTGTTCGGCGCGGGCGCGCTGCTGATCGTGATGCGGCTCGCCTATCTGGCGGTGTTCACCGAGCCGGCGACGAGCCGTGACGGTGCCGCCGCGCTGGTGCCGCTGCGCGCCGATATCGTCGACCGGCAGGGCGCGCC
The DNA here is from genome assembly GCA_006438735.1 of Sphingomonas koreensis. Taxonomy (GTDB): domain Bacteria; phylum Pseudomonadota; class Alphaproteobacteria; order Sphingomonadales; family Sphingomonadaceae; genus Sphingomonas; species Sphingomonas koreensis_A. The sequence goes on from RCZF01000005.1 coordinate 62,607, forward strand.
GCTCGCCCGCACGATCGACGCCTGGTCGATCGGCGTCCACCCGCGCGACATCATCGGCGACCGGCGCGCCATCGCCGATCAGCTCGCCGCGCTGATCCCGGCGCATGACGCCGACTATTTCTACGCCAAGCTGACCGCCGATGTGGCGTTCACCTATCTCCAGCGCCGCGCGCTTCCCGACGTGGTGGAAAAGGTCAATGCGATCGGCGACCCCGCGATCGTCTTCGCGCGCGAGCCCGAGCGGCTCTATCCGCAATCGGCGATGGGCGCGCATGTGCTCGGCTTCGTCGATTTCAGCGGGCACGGCGCGATGGGCATGGAGCGCGCGCTCGACGATCAGCTGATCAGCCCGGCGACGCGCGGCCAGCCGGTTGCGTTGTCGATCGACACGCGGGTTCAGGCGGCGCTGGAAAGCGAGCTCGGCGCGGCGATGACCTCGTTCCAGGCGAAAGCGGCGGCGGGGATCATCGAGGACGTCCAGACCGGCGAGATCGTCGCGATGACCTCGATGCCGCAGTTCAACCCGAACCGGATCAAGGACGCGACGCCCGATCAGCTGCGCAACAATGTGACGCAAAGCGTGTTCGAGCTGGGATCGACCTTCAAGCCGATCGCGATGGCCGAGGCGATCGACAGCGGCACGGTGACGTCGATGGCGCGGCGTTTCGATGCGACGGTGCCGCTTCATGTCGGCGGCTTCACGATCCACGACGATCGCGGCGACGAGCAGCGCCGCTGGCTCAATATCCCCGAGACCTTGATCTATTCGTCGAATATCGCCACCGCGCGGATCGCCGATCTGATCGGTGAGCAGGGCATGAAGAACATCTTCAAGAAAATGGGCTTCGATACCAAGCCCGACATCGAATTGCGCGAGAAGGCGAGCCCGCTGTGGCCGAAATATTGGGCGCGCACGACGACGATGACGACGGCTTATGGCCACGGCCTGGCGATCACGCCGCTGCAGCTCGCCAATGCCTATGCGACGATGGTCAACGGCGGCATCTGGCGGCCGACGACATTGCTCAAGGTCGCGCCGGGCCATGCCGCCGAAGGTCGCCGGGCGATTGCCGCCTCGACGAGCGCGCGCATTCGCCAATTGCTACGGCTGGTCGTGCTCAAGGGCACCGGCCGCAAGGGCGATGTGCCGGGCTACCGCGTCGGCGGCAAGACCGGCACCGCCGAGATCGCCGATGCCGGGGGTTACAACAAGCATAGCAACGTCTCGACCTTCGCCGCCGCCTTTCCGATGGATCACCCACGCTACGTCGTCGTGGCGATGCTCGACGCGCCGATCGGCAATGCTCAGTCATTCGGGCTGACGACCGCGGCCTGGACCGTCGCGCCGGTTGTCGGGCGCGTGATCCAGCGCACTGGGCCGATGCTCGGCGTGATGCCCGATCTCAGCCGCGATATCGACGAATCGGATCTGCTGCCGCTGTTGTGGAAGGGCGGGGCCGATCCGACCAAGGATCCGGCATGAAGCTCGGCGCGCTCACCGGCGGCAACGAGAGCGCGATCGTCACCGGCTTTGCGATCGATCACCGCAAGGTCGCGCCGGGGACGATCTTCGGCGCGTTCGAGGGGACGCGCGTCAACGGCGAGGACTTCATCGAGGCCGCCGTCGCCGCCGGCGCGATCGCCGTGGTGACGCGCACTGGCGTCAGCGTGAACGGCGCGGTCACCATCACCGCCGACCGGCCGCGGCAATGTTTCGCCGAACTCGCTGCGCGGTTCTTCGCGCCGTTTCCGGCGGTGACGGCGGCGGTGACGGGGACCAACGGCAAGACCTCGACAGTCGAGCTCACCCGGCAATTGTGGCGGATGGCGGGGCATCACGCCGCCTCGATCGGCACGCTGGGCGTGACCACCGCTGACGACCGGGTTTCGACCGGGCTGACGACGCCCGACATCGTCACCTTCCTGTCGAACGTCGCCGGATTGGCGCGCGAGGGCGTGACGCATCTGGCGTTCGAGGCGTCGAGCCACGGGCTGTCGCAATATCGCACCGAGGGGCTGCCGGTGCGCGCGGCGGCATTCACCAACCTCAGCCGCGATCATCTCGATTATCACAAGGACATGGCGGATTATTTCACCGCCAAGCTGCGGCTGTTCGCTGAAGTGCTCGATCCCGACGGCACGGCGGTGGTGTGGGTCGATGACGAGCATGCCGCGCGCGTCGTCGATCTGGCACGCGAGCGGCGCAACAAGCTGATCACGGTCGGCACGCGCGGCGAGACGCTGCGACTGGTGTCACGCGACCCGACATTGCTCGGCCAAGGGCTGGTGATCGAGGCCGAGGGGCGCGAGCATAAGGTCAATCTGCCACTGATCGGCGCATATCAGGCGGCCAATGCGCTGACCGCCGCCGGGTTGGTGATCGCGACCGGCGGGGAGGTGGCGGCAACGCTGCAGGCGCTGTCGAGGCTCGCCCCGGTGCGCGGGCGGCTCGAGCGGGCGGTGATCACGCGCGCCGGCGCACCGGTCTATGTCGATTACGCGCATACCGCCGATGCGCTGGAGGCGGCGATCGCCGCGCTCAAGCCGCATGCGGCGGGGCGGCTGATCGTGATGTTCGGCGCTGGTGGCGACCGTGACGCCGGCAAGCGCGAGCCGATGGGGCAGGCGGCGGCGCAGGGCGCGGACGTGGTGATCGTTACCGACGACAATCCGCGGACCGAGGACGCGGCGGCGATCCGCCGCGCAGTGATGAAGGGCGCCCCCGATGCGACCGAGATCGGCGGGCGGCGGCAGGCGATTGCGGCGGCGATCGACATGGCCGGCCCCGACGACATCGTGCTGCTGGCGGGCAAGGGGCATGAGCAGGGGCAAGTAGTCGGCGATATGGTGCTGCCGTTCGATGACGTGAGTGTGGCCCGGGAGGCGGCGGCGTGAGCCTCTGGACTTCCGCTGAGATCGCCGCCGCGACCGGGGGCAAAGCCTCGGCCGATTTTGCGTGCGATGGCGTAGCGTTCGATTCGCGGGAGATCGGTCCGGGGGATCTGTTCATCGCGTTGAAGGGCGAGGCGACCGACGGACATAAATTCCTCGATCAGAGCTCCGAGCGGGGAGCTGCGGGTGCGGTGGTCAGCGTATCGACCCCGCATCCGCATGTTCTCGTCGACGATACGACCGTAGCGCTCGATGATCTCGGCCGTGCGGCGCGCGCCCGCACTGACGCGACGATCATCGGCGCCACCGGATCGGTCGGCAAGACCGGCACCAAAGAAGCGCTGTTTGCGGCGCTCGATCGGATCGAGCCGGGCTGCGCGCACCGATCGGTCAAGAGCTACAACAACCATACCGGCGTGCCGTTGAGCCTCGCGCGGATGCCCGCCGCTAGCCGCTTCGGCGTGTTCGAAATGGGCATGAACCATGCCGGCGAGCTCGCCGCGCTGACCCGGCTGGTGCGCCCGCACGTCGCCATCGTCACCGCAATCGCGCCGGCGCACAGCGAGTTCTTCCCCGACGAGACCGCAATCGCCGACGCCAAGGGCGAGATTTTTCAGGGCCTCGAACCGGGCGGCACGGCGATCGTGCCGTTCGACAGCGCGCACCGCGACCGGCTGATCGCCGCCGCCGCGCCGCATGCCGGCGCGATCGTCACCTTCGGCTGGGGCGACGGCGCCGACGTCCGCCCGATCGAAACGATGCGCAATCCGCGCGGCACCTTCGTCACCGCGCGGCTGGGCGACGAGGAATTGAGCTACACGATCTCGCAATTCGGCGCGCATTGGGTGTCCAACTCGCTCGCCGTTCTGGCGGCGGTGCGCGCGGCGGGCGGCGACCTCGCGCTGGCCGGGCTGGCGCTCGCCGATCTCGGCGGGATCGCCGGGCGCGGCGCGCGCTTCATGGCGCCGGTCGAGGGCGGCGAGGCGCTGGTGATCGACGAAAGCTACAACGCCAATCCCGTCTCGATGGCGGCGACGCTGGCGGTGTTCGGCGAGGAACAGGCGGTGCGCAAGATCGCCGTGCTCGGCGATATGTACGAGCTCGGCGAAGGCTCGCGGAGCTTCCACGAAGGGCTGGCCGAGCCGGTGAAGGCGAGCGGCGCTCAACTGGTCATTCTGGTCGGCGAAGCGATGGGCGCGCTTGCGAACGCGCTTGAGGGCGCGGTCGATTTCGTCCATGTGCCCGACGCTGCAACGGCGCGGAATCGCCTGAAGGCGATGCTGGCGCCGGGGGACGCGGTTCTCATCAAGGGATCGAACGGGGTCGGGCTGGCAAGCGTGGTCGCAGGCTTGTCGAGCGGGAAGACGTAATGCTGTATTTTATCGCGGAACATCTGCATTTTCCGGGCCTGTTGAACCTCGTCCGCTATCAGAGTTTCCGCACCGGCGCGGCCGTCGCCACCGCGTTGTTCCTCGGGCTGCTGATCGGCCCGAAGTTCATCGGCTGGCTGCGCATCCGCCAGGGCAAGGGCCAGCCGATCCGCGAAGACGGCCCACAGACGCACCTCGCCAAGCGCGGCACGCCGACGATGGGCGGCCTGATGATCCTGACCAGCATGGCGGTATCGATCCTGTTGTGGATGGATTTCGCCAATCCGTTCGTCTGGGCGTGCCTGTTCGTGACGCTCGGGTTCGGCGCGATCGGCTTCCTCGACGATTACGACAAGGTGACCAAGGCCAGCCACAAGGGCGTTTCCGGCAAGGTTCGGCTGCTCGGAGAGTTTGCGATCGCCGCGATCGCCGCGGTGCTGATCACGCATGACAATGGCACGCATCTCTATCTGCCGTTCGTGACCGGCGTATCGATCGATCTCGGCTGGTTCTACATCGTGTTCGCCGCCTTCGTGATCGTCTCGTTCGGCAATGCCGTAAACCTGACCGACGGGCTCGACGGACTGGCGACGATGCCGGTGATCATCGCCGCGGTGGCGTTCATGATCATCAGCTATCTGGTCGGCAACGCCAAGTTCGCCGGTTATCTCGGCATCCCGCACGTCGTCGGCGCCGGCGAGCTGGCGATCTTCTGCGGCGCGATTGCCGGTTCGGGCCTGGCGTTCCTGTGGTTCAACGCGCCGCCGGCGGCGGTTTTCATGGGCGATACCGGCAGCCTCGCGCTGGGCGGCGCGCTCGGCGCGATCGCGGTGACGGCGCATCACGAGATCGTGCTGGCGATCATCGGCGGGCTGTTCGTGGTCGAGGCGCTGAGCGTGATCATCCAGGTGTTCTTCTACAAACGCACCGGCAAGCGGGTGTTCCGCATGGCGCCGATCCACCATCATTTCGAGCAACTCGGCTGGAGCGAACCGACCGTGGTGATCCGTTTCTGGATCATCGCGCTGGTGCTGGCGCTGGCCGGCCTGTCGACGCTGAAGCTGAGGTGATCACGGCGCGCGCCTGGAGCGGTAAACGCTACGCGGTGCTCGGGCTGGCGCGGTCTGGCGCGGCGACGGTGCGTGCGCTGGTGGCGAGCGGGGCGGAGGTTGTTGCCTGGGATAGCGATGAAGCGCGGCGGGATGCTCTTGCTCCCTCTCCCCTTCAGGGGAGAGGGCCGGGGAGAGGGGCAGTCGCAAGCGCTTCGCCAGTTACTGCCCCTCTCCCAACCCTCTCCCCTGAAGGGGAGAGGGCTTTTGAGCTCACCAATCTCGAAACGATCGATCTCTTCGGCTTCGACGCACTCGTCGTCTCGCCCGGCGTGCCGCTCAACACGCATCCGATCGCCGCCAAGGTGCGCGCGGCAGGCGTCCCTATCATCGGCGACATCGAGTTGTTCGCGCAGGCGCGCGCCGAGCTGCCGCCGCACAAGGTGGTCGGCATCACCGGCACCAACGGCAAATCGACCACCACCGCGCTGATCCACCACATCCTCGATACCGCCGGCGTGCCGAGCCTGATGGGCGGCAATATCGGGCTGCCGATTTTGGCGCAGGAGCCGCTGCCGGAGGGCGGCGTCTATGTGCTCGAACTGTCGAGCTATCAGATCGATCTCACGCAGCGCCTCGACCCAGACGTCGCGATCCTGCTCAACATCACGCCGGATCATCTCGATCGCTATGCCGATTTCCAGGCCTATGCCGATAGCAAGGCGCGGTTGTTCGCGATGCAATCGGCAAGTCATACCGCGATCATCGGCATCGGCGATGCGCCCTCGGCGGCGATTGCGCGCAGCCTGTCAGCGCGGGGTGAACGGCTGACCAAGATCGCGCCGGGCGTGTGCATGGATCAATCGCGCTGGCCGAGCTTGCAGGGGCCGCATAACGCCCAAAATGCTCTGGCGGCGATCGCTGCGGCGCAGGCGCTGGGCGTGCCGGAAGCAGCGATCGATCGCGGACTGGCGACTTTTGCCGGGCTGCCGCACAGGATGCAGCGCGTCGCCGAGCGGAATGGCGTCGCTTATGTCGATGATTCCAAGGCGACCAACCCGGAAAGCGTCGCGCCGGCGCTGGCGGCGTTCGATCGTATCCACTGGATCCTCGGCGGCCAAGCCAAGAGCGACGATCTCGACGCCTGCCGCCCGCATTTCGGGCATGTCACCCGCGCCTATACGATCGGCGAGGCCGGGCCGCGCTTTGCGGCGATCCTGCGCGACGAGATGGCGGTCGAGGAAAGCGGCACGCTCGACGTGGCGGTGAAGGCGGCGGCGCGATCGGCGGTGGCGGGCGATACCGTGCTGCTGTCGCCGGCGTGTGCGTCGTTCGATCAATTCCGGGATTACGAGGCGCGGGGCGACGCCTTTCGCGCGGCGGTGGAGGCCTTGGCATGAACGACGCGACGGCCGAACGGGCGGGGCTGCTGGCCCGGATGAAGCCGCGAGGCGGTCGCGGCGACGCCACGCCGCTGTCGATGTGGTTCTGGGATATCGACCGCGTGCTGCTGATGATCGCCTTGTTCCTGATCGCAATCGGGCTGATCGCGGTGGCGGCGGCCTCACCGGCGAGCGCCGTGCGCTATTCGGGCGAGCATCGCCACATCGCGCCGCTTTATTATTTCTGGCGGCAGCTGGCGTGGGTGGCGCTGTCCTTGCCGGTGATGTTCGTCGTCTCGATGCTGCCGATCAACACCGCCAAGCGCTTCGCGATCCTGGGCTGCGTGGTATGCTTGGCGCTGCTGGTCGCGGTGCCATTCATTGGCTCTGCGGCGAACGGCGCGCGGCGCTGGTTCGGCGTCGGCATCGGGCAGTTCCAGCCGTCCGAGTTCCTCAAGCCCTTCTTCATCGTGACGACCGCCTGGCTGTTGTCATTGCGCGCGCAAGACAGCGAATTGCCAGTGTTGCCGATCACGCTGGCGCTGACCGGCGCGATCGGCGTGCTGCTGATGATGGAGCCCGATTTCGGCCAGACGATCATCTTCGGCGCGGTGTGGCTGGTGCTGCTGATGCTCGCCGGCACCTCGATCAAGACGCTCGGCGCGCTGCTCGCCTGCGTGCCGCTGGGGCTGCTCGCCGCCTATACGTTTTACGGCACGGCGCGGGTGCGGATCGACGCGTTCCTGTTTCCCGGCGACGACCCTACCACCGCGATCGATCACTATCAGACCGATATGGCGCATGCGACGCTGACCGCCGGTGGCCTGACCGGCACCGGGCCGGGCGGCGGCGTGATGAAATTCAAGCTGCCCGAGGCGCATACCGATTACATCTTTTCGGTGATCGGCGAGGAATTCGGGCTGATCGCCTGCGCGGTGGTGGCGTTGCTGTTTCTCGCTTTGGTCGTGCGGGTGTTCGTCAAATTGCTCGACGAGCAGGACGAATTCCGTCTGCTCGCCGCCGCCGGGCTGGCGACGCAGTTCGGCGCGCAGGCGCTGATCAACATTCTCGTCAACACCGGCCTGGCGCCGTCGAAGGGGATGACGCTGCCGTTTATATCATACGGCGGATCGTCGATGGTGGCGCTGTCGATCGGCATGGGGCTGCTGCTCGCCTTCACGCGGCGAAACCCGTTCTTGACGCGCTCTCCCTATATCGTGCGATGGAGCGGGCGATGACACGCGAACGCCACTTCGTCCTCGCTGCCGGTGGAACCGGCGGCCATATGGTTCCCGCCGCCGCTTTGGCCGCCGAACTGACCAGCCGCGGCCACCGCGTCGCCCTGGTCAGCGACGATCGCGGGGTGCGCTTCCCCGGGCTGTTCGACGAGGTGCAGACGCATGTGCTGCCCGCCGGGCGGCTGGCGGGTGGGCCGGTCGGCTGGCTCAAAGCCGGGCGCAAGATGCTCGCCGGGCGGGCGATGGCGATCGAGCTGTATCGCACCTTTCGGCCCGAGGCGGTGATCGGCTTCGGCGGCTACCCCGCGCTGCCTGCGCTGCTCGCGGCGTTCAAGGCGGGAATCCCGACCGCGGTGCACGAGCAGAATGCGGTGCTGGGGCGCGTCAACCGCTTCGTCGCCAATAAGGTCGATGCGATCGCGACGTCCTATGCCGGCGTCGCGCGGATGAAGGATAGCTGGCACGCGAAGACGCATCTTGTCGGCAATCCGGTACGCGCAGCGGTGCTCGCCTTGCGCGATCGACCCTATCCGCATCTTGAGGAAGACGGCATCTTCCGCGTGCTCGTCACCGGCGGCAGCCAGGGCGCGAGCGTGCTGAGCCAGGTGGTGCCCGAAGGGCTGGCGATGCTGCCGGTGAGCTTTCGCCGCCGCCTGCAGGTGACGCATCAGGCGCGGCTCGAGGATATCGACGCCGCCCGCGCGAAATATGCCGAGCTGTCGATCGCCGCCGATCTCGCGACCTATCTGCCCGATATGCCCGAACAACTCGCCTGGGCGCATCTGGTGATCGCGCGCGCCGGCGCCTCGACGATCGCCGAGCTCACCGCGGCGGGTCGCCCCGCGATCCTGGTGCCGCTGCCGATCGCGACCGACGATCACCAGACCGCCAATGCCGAGGAAATCACGCAAGCGGGCGGCGCGCGGACGATCAACCAGAAGAATTTCACCCCGGTCGAGCTGGCCAAGCAGATGCAGAAGCTGGGGCTCGATCCGGTCGCGCTGCACAACGCGGCGGCGCGCGCCAAAAGCTGTGGCCGGCCCAATGCGGCGCGTGACCTCGCCGATCTTGTCGAGCGGCTGGCCCCGGTGCCAGAGGGCAAGCGCGAGCTAGGCGTGCCGCTGCCCACAGGGGTCGCTGCATGAAGGGCGTCGGCACCGATATCGGCACGATACATTTCGTCGGCATCGGCGGCATCGGCATGTCCGGCATCGCCGAGGTGATGCACAATCTCGGCTATGTCGTGCAGGGATCCGACCTGAGCGACGGCGCGGTGGTGCAGGCGCTGCGGGCGAAGGGCATCGCGATCCATATCGGGCATTCGGCCGACAATCTCGGCGATGCCGCGGTGGTGGTCATATCCACGGCGGTGAAGCGCGGCAATCCCGAGGTCGAGGCGGCGCTGGAACGGCGCATTCCGCTGGTGCGACGTGCGGAGATGCTCGCCGAGCTGATGCGCCTCAAATCGACCGTCGCGGTGGCGGGGACGCACGGCAAGACGACGACCACCTCGATGGTCGCGGCGCTGCTCGATGCCGGCGGGATCGATCCGACGGTGATCAATGGCGGCATCATCAATAGCTATGGCTCGAACGCGCGATTGGGCGCGAGCGACTGGATGGTGGTCGAGGCCGACGAGAGCGATGGCAGCTTCCTGCGATTGGACGGGACGATCGCGGTCGTCACCAACATCGATCCCGAACATCTCGATCATTACGGCGATTTCGACGCGGTGAAGCGCGCGTTCGTCGAGTTCGTCGAGAATGTGCCGTTTTACGGCGCGGCGCTGTTGTGCCTCGATCATCCCGAGGTGCAGGGGATCGTGCCGCGAATCCGCGATCGGCGGATCGTGACTTATGGTTTTGCCGCGCAAGCCGATGTGCGGGGGCAGAATGTGGCGCCGTTCCCTGGCGGTAATCGCTTCGACGTGGTGGTGCGCAACCGCGACGGCGAGAGCCGGACGATCGCGGGGATCGAGCTGCCGATGCCGGGGCGGCACAATGTGCAGAACGCGCTGGCGGCGATCGGCGTGGCGCTCGAGCTGGGCATCGACGATGCGACGATCCAATGCGGCTTTGCTCGGTTCGGCGGGGTCAAGCGGCGCTTCACCAAGGTCGGCGAGATCGGCGGGGTGAGCATCATCGACGATTACGGCCACCATCCGGTCGAGATTCGCGCGGTGCTGGCGGCAGCGCGCGAGGGCGCCGCGGGCCGGGTGATCGCGGTGGTGCAGCCGCACCGCTATTCGCGGCTCGGCGATCTGATGGCCGAGTTCCAGACTGCGTTCAACGATGCCGACATGGTGCTGGTGACGCCGGTCTACGCCGCCGGCGAGACGCCGATCGAGGGGATCGACGCGGCGGCGCTGGTCGATGGGCTCAAGCGGCGCGGGCATCGCTCGGCGGCGACGGTGGCCGATGCCGATGCGCTGGCGGCCATGCTGGCGGAGACGATCCGCGACGGCGATATGGTGGTGTGCCTGGGCGCCGGCGACATCACCAAATGGGCAGCGGGTCTGGCCAATGCCGTCGAAGCGGCGAAGGTGCCGGCATGAGTGGTATCCTCCTCGATGCCGCTCGGGCTGAGCTTGTCGAAGCCCGGGCTTGCGATCGAAAGAACGCCCTTCGACAAGCTCAGGGCGAACGGATTATGGTTCGGTGACCGTTTGTTACGCCCTGCCACCGCTGAAGGGCAGCGCCCAGCATGAGGGCAGCCTTGCCGATTTCATCTGGTTCCGCACCGGCGGGCCGGCGGAGTGGCTGGTGCGGCCCGACGGCGTGGACGATCTCGCCAGCTTCATGGCCGGGCTCGATCCAGAGACGCCGGTGCTGCCGGTCGGCGTCGGCTCCAACCTGATCGTGCGTGACGGCGGCGTGCCGGGTGTGGTGGTGCGGCTGCCCAAGGCGATGGCGAAAGTCACGATAGAACCGGGCAACCGTGTTCGCGCAGGGGCGGCGGCGATGGGGATTACCGTGGCCAGCGCGGCGCGCGATGCCGGCATATCGGGCCTCGAGTTTTTGCGGGGTATCCCCGGCACGGTGGGCGGCGCGGTGCGGATGAACGCCGGCGCTTATGGTCGCGACGCGAGCGATATCCTGGTCGAGGCGACGGTCGTGACGCGCGATGGCGCCATCGAGACATGGGCGGCCGATCGGTTAGGCTACGCCTATCGCCATTCGGATTTGCCGGTCGGGGCCGTCGTGGTCGAGGCGGTGTTCGAAGGTGCGCCCGGCGACAAGGCGACGATCGGCGCGGAGATGGACCGGATCGCCGCCGAGCGCGAGGCGTCGCAGCCGCTGCGCTCGCGCACCGGCGGATCGACCTTCAAGAACCCGGACGGTCACAAGGCGTGGGCGCTGATCGATGCCGCCGGGTGTCGTGGCCTCAGGCGTGGCGACGCACAGGTTAGCGAGAAACATTGCAATTTTCTGCTCAATTTGGGCGCGGCGTCGAGCGCGGAGATCGAGGCGCTTGGCGAAGACGTGCGCGAGCGGGTGAAGGCGCATTCGGGGGTGACGCTCGAATGGGAGATTCAGCGGGTGGGGGTCAAGGTGTGAGCGGCTCCATCAAAATCCTCCCCTGCAAGGGGAGGGGGACCAGCGAAGCTGGTGGAGGGGTGTCCCGCCGTCGAGAAGGTGAAACCCCTCCGTCGCGCTGCGCGCGCCACCTCCCCTTGCAGGGGAGGATCGTATGACCGTCCACATCGCCGTGCTGATGGGCGGCTGGTCGGCCGAGCGCGAGGTGTCGCTTATGTCAGGAGCGGGGGTGTCCGAGGCGCTCGAAAGCCTGGGACACCGCGTGACGCGGATCGACATGGGGCGTGACGTCGCGGCGCGGCTTGCCGAGGCGAAGCCCGATCTGGTGTTCAACGCGCTCCACGGCACGCCCGGCGAAGACGGCAGCGTGCAGGGCATGCTCGATCTGATGGGGCTGCGCTATACGCATTCCGGGCTGGTCACTTCGGTGATCGCGATCGACAAGGTGCTGACCAAGCAGGCGCTGGTGCCGCACGGCATTCCGATGCCCGGCGGCCGGATCGTCAAGAGCGCGGACCTGTACGAGGCCGACCCGCTGACGCGGCCCTATGTGCTGAAACCCGTCAACGAGGGCTCGTCGGTCGGCGTCGTGATCGTCACCGCCGAGGGCAATTACGGCAACCCGATCGGCCGCGACGTGCGCGGGCCGTGGCAGGAATTCGATGAGTTGCTCGCCGAGCCTTACGTGCGCGGGCGCGAGTTGACGACGGCGGTCCTCGGCACCGAAGCGTTGGGCGTCACCGAGCTGCGCCCGAAAAGCGGCTTTTACGATTACGACGCCAAGTACACAGAGGGCATGACCGATCACGTCTGCCCCGCCGATATTCCCGACGCGATCGCCGACGCTTGCAAGCGGATCGCGATCGAGGCGCATCGGCTGCTCGGCTGCGCGGGCTGCTCGCGCGCCGATTTCCGCTGGGACGACGAGCGCGGCGCGGACGGGCTGTTCCTGCTCGAGGTCAACACCCAGCCGGGGATGACCCCGCTGAGCCTGGTGCCCGAACAGGCGCGGCATGCCGGGATGAGTTACGCCGAGTTGGTCCAGCGGATCGTCGAGCTGGCGATGGCGGACGCGCCGCGATGAGCCGCACGATCCGCCGCGGCCCGCCGCCCCGGCGCGCGGTGGTGCGCGGCAAGAAGCAGCAGAAGAAATCGCTCGGCGATCGGCTGATCGCGCTGATCGGCATTTCCGAGGAGACGCTGCGGCGGCTCGTCACCTGGACGATCGTCGCGGTGGTGGCGGCGCTGGCGCTGCTCGGTGCGACCTGGATGGGCGTGCCGGGGATGGTCGGCACCGCGCTGGCCGAAAGCCTGGGCCGCGCCGGCCTCAAGGTCGAGCAGATCCAGATCACGGGCCTCAAGCGGATGGACGCGCAGACCGTCTATGCGATCGCGCTCGATCAGCGATCGCGCGCGATGCCGTCGCTCGATCTCGAGGACGTGCGCCAGCAATTGCTGCGTTACGGCTGGATCAAGGATGCGCATGTCTCGCGCCGGCTGCCCAACATGCTGTTGATCCATATCGATGAACGCACCCCCGCCGCGGTTTGGCAGGACCAGGGAAAGTTGATGCTGATCGACGCCTCCGGCGTGCTGCTGTCCGACGTGTCGCCCGATCAGATGCCCGATCTGCCGCTGATCATCGGCGAGGGCGCGAACGGGCAGGAGCCGGCCTATCAGACGCTGCTCGAAGCCGCGCCGGCGCTGCGCCCGCGGGTCCGTGCGGCGACGTGGATCGGCAATCGCCGCTGGAACCTGCTGTTCGATAGCGGCGAGACGCTGGCGCTGCCCGAGGAGAATGCCGCCGCCGCGCTCGTCAAGTTCGCCGAGCTCGATGGCGCCGATCGGCTGCTCGGCAAGGGCTTCGTCCGCTTCGACATGCGCGATCCGACCAGATTGGTCGCGCGCAAGCCCGATTCGGCGGTGAGCCATGACATCAGCGAGGATTCCACTTCGCGCCCAGCCGTGTATGGTGGCGATACGCAAGCCGGCCGGCAGATCGTCTTCGGCAGCGAACAGGGATAGTATAGGATGGCGAAGGCGGCTCCCGAAGGTCTCATCACCGCGCTCGACATCGGCTCGTCGAAGGTCTCGGCGATGATCGCGCAGCAGGCCGACGGCGGCGAGCTGATCGTGCTCGGCACCGGCCAGCGAGAGAGCCGCGGCGTCAAGCGCGGTTACATTGCCGACATGGCGGCGACCGAGCTCGCGGTTCGCGAAGCGGTCGAGCAAGCCGAGCGGATCGCCGGCACCAATATCGAGAATGTGTGGGTGAGCTTTTCGGCCGGCGGGCTGGTCAGCGACGTCGCCTCGGTCGAGGTCGAGCTGGGCGGGCACCGCATCGAGCAGGGCGATATCGACGAGTTGCTCCAGGCCGGGCGGGAATCGATCGATCCGGCCGGGCGGATGGTGCTCCACGCGCAGCCGACGCTCTACACGCTCGACGGGCTGACCGGCGTCAAGAAGCCGCTCGGGCTGCATGCCGATCGGCTCGGCGTGTGCATTCATGTCGTCGCCGCCGACGGATCGCCGGTGCGCAACCTCGATCTGTGCGTCAGGAGCGCGCATCTCGAGGTGAAATCGATCATCGCCGCCCCGGTCGCGACGGGGCTTGCCTGCCTGAGTGACGAGGAGCGCGAGCTGGGCGTCGCGCTGGTCGAGCTCGGCGCGGGGATCACCAACGTATCGCTGTTCGCTGGCGGCATGCTCGTCGGGCTGTCGTCGATCCCGTACGGCGCCGCGGACATCACCGACGACATCGCCTCGGCGTTCGGCACGCGACGCAACCAGGCCGAGCGGATGAAATGCTTCTACGGCTCGGCCAATATGAGCCCGCGCGACAATCACGACATGATCGACGTCGCGCCGATTTCCGCCGAGGACGACGCCAGCGAGGGTAATCGCATCACCCGGGCGCAGCTGATCGGCGTGATCCGCCAGCGGCTGGAGCATCTGACCGGGCAAATCCAGACCGCGCTCAAGGAACTCGGCTTCGAAGGCCCGGTCGGCCGGCAGATCGTGCTGACCGGCGGCGGCGCGGAATTGAAGGGCGTCGCCGATTATTTCCAGCAGTCGCTGGGGCGCGCGGTGCGGATCGGGCGGCCGCGCGGCTTGACCGCTCTCCCGGAGGCGCATAGCGGCCCGGCGTTCGCGACGTTGGCGGGGCTGGCTTATTATGCGGCGTCGAACCCGATCGATCTGCGCGCGAGCGCATCGACGCAGCAGGCAGTGCATCGGCCGAAGGGACTGGCGGCGTTACAGCGATTCGTCTCGGCGGTTCGGGCGAATTATTAAAGGAATGCGTCATCCGGCCCTTATTTGGTCTGGAACCGGCGCGACCCATCGTGCACAAGCGGTGGTTAATCGGGTCCCCAGTGTAGCGGGGTCGGGCGGAGACAGGCGATGAGCATCGAATTCATTACTCCCGAAGTGGACGAGCTGACGCCGCGCATCAGCGTCATCGGCGTGGGCGGCGCCGGCGGCAACGCGATCGCGAACATGATGCGGGCCGAAGTGCAGGGCGTCGATTTCCTCGTCGCCAACACCGACGCGCAGGCGCTGAAACAATCGACCGCCTCGCAGCGCATCCAGCTCGGCGCGAAGATCACGCAGGGGCTGGGCGCGGGATCGCGCCCCGAAATCGGCCGCGCCGCCGCCGAAGAGACGATCGAGCAGGTCATCAAGAGCCTTGAAGGCAGCCATATGTGCTTCATCGCCGCCGGCATGGGCGGCGGCACCGGCACCGGCGCCGCCCCGGTGATCGCCAAGGCGGCACGCGATATGGGCATCCTGACCGTGGGCGTCGTCACCAAGCCGTTCGCATTCGAGGGCAATCGTCGCGCCAAGAGCGCCGACGCCGGCATCGAGGAGCTTCAAAAGTTCGTCGATACGCTGATCGTCATCCCCAACCAGAATCTGTTCCTGATCGCCAATGCGAACACGACCTTCAAGGAAGCGTTCCAGATGGCCGACGAGGTGCTGCAGCAGGGCGTGCGCGGCATCACCGACCTGATGGTGATGCCCGGCCTCATCAACCTCGACTTCGCCGACGTGCGTTCGGTGATGCAGGAAATGGGCAAGGCGATGATGGGCACCGGCGAGGCCGAGGGTGACAGCCGCGCGATCGAGGCGGCGCAAAAGGCGATCGCCAACCCGCTGCTCGACGGCGTCAGCATGCAGGGCGCCAAGGGCGTGATCGTTTCGATCACCGGCGGCGAGGACATGCGGTTGCTCGAGGTCGACGAAGCGGCCAACCACATCCGTGAGCTGGTCGATCCCGATGCCAACATCATCTGGGGATCGGCGTTCAATCCCGATCTGGAAGGTAAGATTCGGGTCTCGGTCGTCGCCACCGGCATCGATACCGACGTCGGCGCGCAGCCCGCGCCCGAGCCGACTCGCGCCTTTTCGTTCAGCACGCCGCGCAAGGCCGCGGCGTCGCCCGCGCCCGCACCGGTCGATCAGAGCGCCGAGCCGGCACCGGCCGAAGAGGCTCCGACGCCAAGCGACGACGGGACCGCCGAGACCGAGCTTGCGCCCGAGGCCGAGACGCCGATTGCGGCCGATCCGATTGCCGAGGAGGACGAACTCGTGCTCGGCGCGGATACGATCGTGCCCGAGGCGCCCAAGGTGTTCGGTGACGATATTCCCGCCCCGCCGGCGGCCAATCCGTCGCGCCGCCGCTGGCTGTCGGCGGGTTCGTCGTCGGCCGACGAGGACGTCGCCCCGGCCGCACCGGCCGCCGAAGCGACGCCGGCGCCGCGCGTGAAGCTGGGCGGCACGCTGTTCGAGCGGATGTCCAACGTCAATCGAGCCGCGCCGCGCGACGACGACGAGCCGGGCGACAAGGATCCGCTCGATATTCCGCGCTTCCTGCATCGCCAGAACAATCAATAACGTGATCGCGCGCCGGTTCGTCGCCGGCGCGCGTCGGTCCACCTTGCGCGCGGGCGCGGTCCATTGCGGGTTCAGCCGCGCGCGCGCTTAGCTCGTCGTTATCCATGAAGACGCACCTCACGACCGGCCCGACGCTGCTCGCCATCGCCCTGTTCGCGAGCGGCGCGGCGCATGCGGCGACGCCGCAGACGGCGCCGCCGGCGACCGGCGTGATGGTGCCGCAACCGACGCCCGACGCCGACGCGCTGGCCGCGGCGATGCGCGTGCTGGCGACCGACCCGAAGAATCTCGACGCGTTGACCCGGGCCAGCGAACTGACGCTGCGGCTCGGCGATCCGACCGCGGCGGCGGTGCTGCTGACGCGCGCCGGGCAAGTCGCGCCCAATAATGGCCGGCTGAAGGCCGATGAAGCCGCGGTGCTGGTGCACCTCGAGCGGCCCGGCGAGGCGCTGCGGCTGTTCGATCAGGCCGAGCGGCTGGGCTATAATCCGGCCAATTTCGCCGCCGAGCGGGGCCTCGCTTACGATCTGATCGGCCAGCAGGACCGCGCGCAACGCGATTACCGGCTGGCGCTGAAAAGCGCCCCCGACGATGCCGAGACCTTGCGCCGCTACGCCTTGTCGCTGGGCATTTCGGGCAAGCAGCAACAGGCGCTCGCGGTGATCGATCCGCTGGTGCGGCGACAGGATCACGCCGGCTGGCGCGACCGCGCGTTCATCCTGGCGATGGACGGGGATACCGATCAGGCCAAGAAGATCGCGGCGGGAATGCTGCCCGCGACAATGGCGAGCGGACTGTCGCCGTTTTTCGACCGGCTGCCGCAGCTGAGCGCGACCGATCGCGCCTTCGCGGTGCATTTCGGTGAGATCAGCGCGACGCCGCAGCGGCTGGCCGACGCCCAGCTGACCCCGGCGCTGCCGGCACTGACTCCTGAGCCGACGCAACTCGCCGCGGCGACTTCCGCGCCGCGCGCCGAAACGCGGCAGGAGCGCAAGCGCCGCGAACGCGCCGAGAAGCAGCAGGCAAGACAACAGGCCAAGCAGCAGCAGTTGAAGCCCGGGCGCACGGCCTATGCAACGGCGGACACCAGTGCGCCGCAGCCGGGCTTCTCGGCGACTCGCGCGCCGGCGGCCGCTCCGACACCGACACCGGCGCCCACGCCGACCCCGACCCCGACGCCGACTCCAGCGCCCGTCCAGGTCGCCACCAACCCGGCGCCGATCAAGGTGACGCCGAAGACGATCGAGACGCCGCCGCCCGAGCGTGACGTCCGCGTCGCTGCGGCGTCGCCCCCGCCGCCGCCCGCTGCGTCCGCTCCCACGAACACCGTGCCGGTCGATCAGCCCAAGCCGACGCCGCCGGTTCGCGTCGCCGCGACCGAACCGGCGCCCGCGCCCGCGACGACGCCCGCGACGACGCGCCGGCAGGTCGGCGCGGAAGATCGCATCATCCAGAACATCATCGCCGGTATCACCGTGCCGGCTTCCGAGCTCGGCGTGCCGCCGATCACGCCGACTACGCCGACGCCGACGCCGACGCCCGCCCCCGCGCCGGTGCAGATCGCCGCCGCGACGCCCGATCCGGCGGCGGCGGCGAAGCGGCTCGAGGCGGCCAACGCCGCTGCGATCAAGAAGGCGGACGACGCCAAGGCGGCTGCGGCGGCCAAAGCGGCGGCCGATCGCCAGGCCAAGGCCGACGCCGCCAAGAAAGCCGCGGCGGACAAGGCGGCGGCCGACAAGAAAGCGGCCGATCTGAAGGCGGCGGCGGACAAGAAGGCGGCGGAGAAGAAGGCCAAGGCCGCGCCGTCGCGAATCTGGGTGCAGGTCGCCGGCGGGGCCAATGAAAACGATCTGCCCAAGGCGTGGGCGGCGGTGAAGGCGAAGGCGCCAACGGCGTTCAAGGGCCAATCGGGCTGGTCGACACCGCTCAACGCGACCAACCGCGTGCTCGCCGGGCCGTTCAAGACCAGCGATGCCGCGCAGGACTTCGTCAACGCGCTCAAGAAGGAAGGGGTCTCCGGATTCCCGTTCACCAGCACGGACGGCCAGAAGATCGACAAGCTGCCCGCCAAGTGACACAGCGTCGGCCGATGGAGCGCTTCACGACATGACCGCCGCGCTGGCGCGCTGGGCCTCGCGACCCGACGCCAGCCGCGGCCGTCTGCATGAAGAACAAAAGGGGACACGGGGCCCGCGCGACGCCTTCCAGCGTGATCGCGATCGGATTATCCACTCGATCAGCTTCCGCCGGCTGCGCCACAAGACGCAGGTTTTCCTCGCGCCGGACGGCGATCATTTCCGGGTGCGGCTGACCCACAGCCTGGAGGTCGCGCAGATCGGGCGGACGATCGCGCGCGCGCTGGGGCTCAACGAAGATCTGACCGAGGCGCTGTGCCTGGCGCACGACATCGGCCATTCGCCGTTCGGCCATGCCGGCGAGGACGCGCTGAAGGCCGCGCTGGCGGATGCCGGCGGGTTCGATCACAACGGCCATACGCTGCGCGCGCTGACGGTGCTGGAAAGCCCCTATCCCGAATGGCCGGGGCTCAACCTGACATGGGAGACATTGGAGGGGCTCGCGAAGCATAACGGCCCGGTGCGGCATCCCGGCTGGGCGCTGGCCGAGGCCGATGCGGCGTTTCCGCTCGCGTTGACCGAACGATCGTCGCTCGAAGCGCAGGTGGCGGCGATCGCCGACGACATCGCCTATGACAATCACGACATCGACGATGGCTTGCGCGCGGGATTGTTGAGCCTCGACCAGCTTCTGGCAGTGCCGATCGTCGCGCGCGGCTGGGCGGCGGCGCAGGCGCGCTATCCGCACGTCGCGCCCGATCGGTTGATTGGTGAGCTGGTGCGATCGCAGATCGGCGCGATGGTCAACGACGTGATCGCAGAGACCGAACGCGGCATCGCCGAACTCGGCATCGAAACCGCCGACGATGTCCGCGCCGCGCCGCGGGCGATCGCCGCGTTCTCGCCGGCGACGCGCGACGACGAGCGGCAGTTGAAGCGCTTCATGTATGCCAATCTCTATCATCATCCGGTCCAGCTCGCCGCGGCGGAGGCGGCGCACGGCATCGTGACGGGGCTGTTCGCGGCCTATCGCGCCGATCCCGCTCTCTTGCCGCCGGGCTGGCTCGAGTCGCTTGGCGAGGACGAGCCGTGGCGCAGCCGCCACATCGCCGATTTCATCGCCGGCATGACCGATCGCTACGCCATCACCCGATTCCGCGAGGTCGTCGGCCCGATCGATTTGCCCGAAGGTTTCTGAGCCGCGACTTTTGCGTGGGGGCGGCGCATGGTCTAAGGCGCGCGCTCTTTGCAGATCTTGGACCGATCATGACCCTTTACGCCCGTTTCGCCGCGCATCTCGATGCGGCGCTGGATACGCTCGTTGCCGACGGCGCCCTGCCGGCGGGGCTCGAGCGCCGCGCCGTCACCGTCGAGCCGCCGCGCGACGCCAGCCACGGCGATCTAGCGACCAATGCGGCGATGGTGCTGGCCAAGCCCGCCGGCACCAACCCGCGCGCGCTTGCCGAGCGGATCGCGGCCGAACTCGGCAAGCTCGACGAGGTGGCGAGCGTGTCGGTCGCCGGGCCCGGCTTCATCAACATGACGCTGACCGACGACACCTGGCGTGCCGAGCTGTCGGCGATCCTCGATGCCGGCGCGGATTACGGCCGCGGATCGAGCGCGGCACCGACCACGGTCAACATCGAATATGTCTCGACCAACCCGACGGGTCCGATGCACATGGGGCATTGCCGCGGCGCGGTGGTGGGCGACGCGCTGGCCAATCTTCTCGAGTTCGCCGCGCAGAAGGTGATCCGCGAATATTATGTCAACGACGCGGGCGGGCAGGTCGATACGCTCGCGCGCTCGGTGCACCTGCGCTACCGCGAAGCGCTCGGCGAGGACGTCGGCCCGATCCCCGAGGGGCTTTATCCCGGCGACTATCTCGTGCCGGTCGGCCAGGATCTTGCGCGCGACTTCGGCGATGCGTTCGTCGGAAAGCCCGAAGACGAGTGGCTCGCGCTGTTCCGCACGCGCTCGGTGGCGGCGATGATGACGGTGATCAAGGCCGACCTCGCGCTGCTCGGCGTCCATCACGATGTGTTCTCGTCCGAGGCCGAATTGCAGGCCGCCGGCAAGCCCGAAGCGGCGGAGGCTGAATTGCGCGCCCGCGGGCTGATCTATGATGGTGTGCTCGAAGCGCCGAAGGGCGAGACGCCCGAGGATTGGGAGCCGGTCGAGCTGCCGCTGTTCCGCTCGACGCAGTTCGGCGACGACCAGGATCGGCCGATCCGCAAATCGAACGGGCAATGGACCTATTTTGGGGCCGATCTCGCCTATCATTTCCAGAAGGCCGAGACCGCCGATGCGCTGATCGACATCTGGGGCGCGGACCATGCCGGCACGGTCAAGCGGATCGTCGCGGCGGTGCAGGCATTGACCGGCGGCAAGACGCGATTCGACGTCAAGTTGGTCCAGATGGTGCGGCTGCTGCGTGCCGGCGAGCCGGTGAAAATGTCCAAGCGATCTGGTAACTTCGTGACGCTTGCTGACGTGGTGAAGGAAGTCGGTAAGGATGTCGTGCGGTTCACGATGCTGACGCGTAAGGCCGATGCTCAGATGGACTTCGATTTCGCCAAGGTGGTCGAGGCGTCGAAGGATAATCCGGTGTTCTACGTCAACTACGCCAATGCGCGGATCGGCTCGCTCCACCGTCGTGCCGAAGAGGCGCAGATTGAATGCCCGCGCGCCGATCTGTCCCAACTCGACACGCAGGAGCTGGCGCTGGTCAAGCTCGCGGCGCAGTTTCCGCGTGTCGTCGAGACCGCGGCGACCGCGCGTGAGCCGCATCGGATCGCCTTTTATCTCTATGACTTGGCTGCCGCTTTTCATGCCCAGTGGAATGTCGGCAACGATACGCCCGATCGCCGCTTCCTGATCGCTGACGATGCCGCGCTGACCTGCGCGCGTCTGTTCTTGGCGGATGCCGTCGGGCAGATTATCAGGAACGGCCTCGCCATCATGGGGGTCGAGGCGGTTTCGGAGATGAACTGATGGCGACGTCCGGCGACGACATGCGCGATGAAGACCGGCTGCCGTGGCTCGAGACGGTCGATGCCGATTATGAGGACGGCCCCTCGCCGTGGCGGCTGATCGGCCTGGTCGTGGTCGGCCTCGCGCTGATTGCGGCGCTGGTTTATGCGGTGTTCTGGATCAAGCAGCACCATCATTCCGAAGGCGGCAATGGCGCGCTGATCGCCGCGCAGGAAGGCGATTACAAGGTCAAGCCCGACGAGGCCGGTGGCATGAAGGCCGACGGCGAGGGCGCGGCGGCGCTGGCGACCAGCCAGGGCGCCGACAAAGGCAACGCCGCGATCGATCTGAGCGCGGTTCCCGAAGCGCCGATCGCGGGCAAGCCCGCCGCATCGCAGCCGGGCACCTCGACGGCCGGAACGAGCAGCGCGACGACTGAGGTTCCCGCGTCGGGCGGCGCGCTCAGGGCGCGGCCGCCGGTGAGCGCGCCCAAGACGATGGCTGCCGCGGCGGCCAACGGATCGGTCGTCCAGCTCGGCGCCTATCCCGATCAGGCGACCGCCAATTCGCATTGGAAACAATTGGCTGGGCGGTTCGCCTATCTCGCGCCGCTGGGCCAATCGATCGAGCCGGCGACGGTGGGATCGGGCACGGTCTATCGGCTGCGCGTCAACGCCGGCAGCGCACAGGCGGCGAGCCAGCTGTGCGGCAAGCTGAAGGTCGCGGGCGAGGATTGCTTCGTTCCCTGATGGTGCGCTAGCGCAGGCGGCATGAAGCCAGTTATTTTTGGCCTAGCCGGGCCTTCGATCAGCGCCGAAGAAGCCGCTTTTTTTCGCGAGGCCGAGCCCGCCGGGTTCATCCTGTTCAAACGCAATGTCGAGACGCGCGAGCAGCTGCGGGCGCTGACCGACGCGCTGCGCGCGCTCACCGGGCGCGACGATCTGGCGATCCTGATCGACCAGGAAGGCGGTCGGGTCGCTAGGATGCAGCCGCCAGAATGGCCGGCGTTTCCGGCCGGCCCGGCGTTCGACGCGCTCTACGAGATCGCGCCGATGTCGGCGATCGAGGCGGCGCGCACCAATGCCCAGGCGATTGCGCTGACGCTTGCCGAGGTCGGCATCACCGTCGATGCGCTGCCGCTGCTCGACGTCGTCCAGGCCGACACGACGGCTGCGATCACCACGCGCGCGCTGGGATCCGAGCCGAAGCGCGTGGCGGCGATGGGCCGCGCGATCCTCGACGGGCTGGCGCGCGGCGGCGTGATCGGCGTGATCAAGCACATGCCCGGCCACGGCCGCGCACAGCTCGATACGCATCTGGCGTTGCCGACCGTCAGCGCCAGCGCCGACGAGCTGGAGATCGATCTCGCACCGTTTCGCGCGCTCAACGGCGCGGCGATCGGCATGACCTCACACATCGTGTTCGACGCGTGGGACCGCGACCGGCCGGCGACGCTCAGCCCGATCGTGATCGAGCAAGTGATCCGCGGCGCGATCGGCTTCGACGGGCTGTTGCTGACCGACGACATCGACATGAAGGCCTTGTCCGGCAGCGCCGGCGACAAGGCGGCGAGCGCGATCGCGGCGGGGTGCGACATCGTGCTCGATTGCTGGGGCCGGATGGACGAGATGATCGAGATCGCCGGCCGATTGGGCGAGATCGCGCCGGCCGCGCGCGATCGGCTCGATCGGGCGATGGCATCACGCACCGCACCCGAGGGCGATCTGGCGGCGCTGATCGCCAAGCGCGATGCGCTGCTGGCGCTGGTTTGACCACGGCGGGCGTCTTTCGCGCCGGCCCGCCGTAGCTTTCCCCGCAACGGGATTAGGCTAGACTGACGCTATGGACGCCGATCCCGACACGCTGACCATCGACATCGACGGCTGGGAAGGCCCGCTCGATCTGCTGCTCGCGCTGGCGCGGGCGCAGAAGGTCGATCTGCGGCAGCTCTCGATCCTCGATCTCGTCGTCCAGTATCTCGATTATATCGATCAGGCGCATGCGCTGAAGCTCGAGCTGGCGGCGGATTATCTGGTGATGGCGGCGTGGCTCGCCTTCCTCAAATCGGCGCTGCTGCTGCCGCGCGATCCCGAGCAGGAGCCGAGCCCCGAAGAGCTGGCGCTGCGGCTGCAGCTGCGGCTCGAACGCCTGCAGGCGATGCGGGAGGCGGGTGCGCGGCTGATCGCGCGCGATCGGCTGGGCCGCGACGTGTTCGTGCGCGCCGCGCCCGAGGGGTTGCGGACGGTGCGCAAGGCGCTGTGGCAGGCGGAAATCTTCGATCTGATCGCGGCTTATGGTCGCGTCAGCGCGCGCACCCGGCCGGTGATGCACGTCGTTGCGGATCGCCAGGTAATGACGCTGGAGGCGGCGATCGAGCGCGTGTCCCGGCTGATCGGCGAGACGATCGACTGGGCGGCGATCGAGAGTTTCCTGCCGCCCGGCGCCAACGGTCGGTTGCGGCGATCGGCGCTCGCCTCGAGCTTCCTCGCCGCGCTGGAGCTGGCGCGGCAGGGCCGGGTCGAGCTGCGGCAGAAATCGGCGTTCGCGCCGCTCTATCTGAAGGCGACGGCATGAAGGCGCCCGACGACGCCACCCGCGCGATCGAGGCGGTACTGTTCGCCGCCGAAGCGCCGCTGACGCCCGAGGCGATCCGCGCGCATGTCGGCGAGGGCATCGACGTGCGCGGCGTGCTGGCCGAATTGCAGGCCGATTATGCCGGGCGCGGCGTCGAGCTCGTCCGGCGCGGCGAGCGCTGGCATTTCCAGACTGCCGGCGACATGGCGCATCTGCTGCGCCGCGACCGCGAGGAAGTACGAAAGCTGAGCCGCGCGGGGATCGAGACGCTGGCGATCATCGCCTATCACGAGCCGGTCACGCGCGCCGAGATCGAGGCGATTCGCGGCGTGCAGATTTCCAAGGGCACGCTCGACGTGCTGATGGAGGCGGGCTGGGTGCGCCCGGCGGGCCGGCGCGAGGTGCCGGGCCGGCCGCTCACCTATGCGACGACCGCCGGATTTCTGGCGCATTTCGGGCTCGACAGCCGGCGCGACCTGCCCGGAATCGACGATCTGCGCGCCGCCGGGCTGCTCGATCCGGCCGATCTCGCTTTGGATCACGCGGAGGTGGCAAATCCGCACGAAGACGCCTAGATAGGCGTGACTCTAGGAGACGTATCATGGGTAGTTTCAGTCCGCTGCATCTGTTGTTGCTCGCGGTCGTGGCGATATTGTTGCTCGGCGGCGGACGTTTTTCCAACCTGATGGGCGACGTCGCCAAGGGTGTGAAGAACTTCAAGAAGGGCATGGCCGAAGACGATGACGAGCCGCGCCGGGAAACCAGCCGGATCGAAGCCAAGAAGGCTGCCGAGCCTGCCTTCGATCGCGATGGCGAGAAGATCCGCGAGGATCGCTGACGCCGTCCCTTGAAGCTGCCGAGGCCTGACTGAATGTTCGATATCGGGTCTCCCGAACTGCTGCTCGTCGCGGTCGTTGCGATCGTCGTGATCGGGCCCAAAGACTTGCCGAAGGCAATGCGCGTGGTCGGCTATTGGGTCGGCAAAGCGCACGGCACGATGCGGCAATTCCGATCGGGCTTCGACGCGATGGTGCGCGAAGCCGAGCTCGCTGAAATGGAAAAGCGCTGGAAGGAAGAAAACGCGCGGATCATGCGTGAGCATCCCGGCCAGGACGGCGAAGATGCTGCCCCCGCGCCGCGGATCATCGGTGAGCCGGCTGCATCAGCAGAAGACGCTGCGATCGCCGATCAGACACCACCGCCGGTGATGGTCGAGAAGCCAGCGATCTCTTCCGACGCGGCGCGGGTAATGGTCGAGAAACCGGCGATTGCAGCCGAGCCCGAACTCCCGCTCGACACCACCCCGGACAAGGGGCCGGCGGCATGAGCGACGAACTCGAAGACACCAGGGCGCCGTTGCTCGATCATCTGATCGAGCTCAGAAAGCGACTGCTGTATTGCATCGCGGCGCTGATCGTCACGTTCTTCACGTGCTTCTATTTTTCCGAGAACATTTTCGCTTTCCTGCTCCAACCGCTGCTGTTCGCCGGGCAGAAGAAGGTGATCTACACACAGATATTCGAGGCGTTCTTCGTTCAGGTGAAGGTCGCGTTTTTCGCCGCGATGATGCTGTCGTTTCCTGTGATTGCCAATCAATTGTGGCAGTTCATCGCGCCGGGGCTCTACAAGAAGGAAAAGCGCGCGCTGCTGCCGTTCCTGCTGGCGACGCCGGTGCTGTTCATCGCCGGCGCGGCGATGGCCTATTTCATCGCGGTGCCGATGGCGCTGCATTTCCTGCTAGGCTTTCAGGGCAATGTCGGCGGCGTCGATCGCGAAGCGTTGCCCTCGGTCGACAATTATCTGTCGTTCATCATGCAGTTCCTGTTCGCCTTCGGGCTGGCGTTTCTGCTGCCGGTGCTGATGATGCTACTGGCGCGCGCCGGCATCGTGACGCGCCAGCAATTGAGCGGCGCGCGGCGTTACGCCATTGTGGCATCGTTCGCGATCGCCGCGGTGCTGACGCCGCCCGACATCGGATCGCAGCTGCTGCTCGCGATTCCCTTGTGCCTGCTTTACGAGCTTGGTCTGATCGGCATCTGGATTACCGAGCGCCGCCAGGCGCGCGCGGCGGATAAGGCGATCATCGAGAACGATTAGCGAGCGCTGATGCCGAGCGGTCCGCGGTAAGGGGAACGCCGTGGCTCGCCGGCGCTGATACGAAAAAGGCCCCCGCCCGTCGAACGGGAGGAGGCCTTTTGCTTTGGTGGATGCGGCTTACTTGGCGTCGTCGGCGGTCTTGGCGACGGTGTCGCCAGCCGAGGAGACGTCCTTGCCGGCACCCTCGACCGTGTTGCACGCGCTGACCATCAACGCACCGGCGACGAGAGCAAGTCCAACGAGTTTACGCATCTAAAATCTCCTGATCCCTAGGCGGAACGCCTGGATGCAAAAATGCGCGATACGGCGTTTTCGTTCCGTGAAGCCAACGGAATTTCATCTCTGCTGAGGATCGCCATAAAGATTTAGGCCCGGAAGCGTCACCGGGGGGGAGGGTTGACGGTTCCGGGCCTATGGCTTGGATAGCGAGAGCGGGGGGGCATAAAGTCACTATCCGAAGATCAAAACGTCCTGAGCAAAGCCGGGTTCCGAAAATCTCGGAAATTTTTTTTGCTCTGTATTTTTAGTCGCGACCGATGACCGCGACGGCAATTTCATACGCTCCGGTAAGCGGTTCGTGGTGCAAGGCGGAGCGGAGCTGGCGCGATAGGCCCTCCATCACGCGGCCATAGCGCTGATCGAGCTCGCGTTGGAAAATCTCGCAGTGTACGAGAGCGGGGGTGCTGATGCGCAGGATCGCGCGATCCTCCGTCTCGCCGGCGCGCAGCGAAACCCTGATCTTGGCGTTGGGTTCGCACATGATCGACAGTTCGACGATCTCGGTAATCAGGAACGCGACGGCGACCGCAACGTCCTGCGATGCCAGATAGGGCTCAAGATCGAGGGTGATCGAGAGGTCACTCGATTCTTCGGGCGCGGTGGCGCGAATGTTCGAGGCGAGCTCACCAATCACCGAGCGAAGGCTGAGCCCGCGATTTTCCTCCATCTCGGCGAAATGGTAGCGATGCACTACTGCCAGCGCATCGACGCGGCGCTGGATCGAGGCGTAAGCGTCGATCGCGTCGCGCGAGCGGGCGCCGCGGGCGTGGAAATTGATCAGGCTGGAAATGACCTGGAGGTTGTTCTTGACGCGGTGATGAACCTCGCGCGTGAGCTTGGTCTGGCGCACCAGGCCCTCGGCGAGGCCGGCTTCGTGCGTCGCGACGGTCTGGCTGATCGTGCGGAAGGTGTCGCCGAGTTCGCGGATTTCCTGTGCCGGGAGCGTGCGCAGCGGGCCGGTGTCGATCTGCTCGCCGGGCACATAGCTGGCGACGCTGGCGCGCAGCCGGCGCAGCGGATCGATCAGCAGCCGATCAACCACGAACCAAGCGATGCTGGCGGCGGCGAGCCACATCACGATCGGCAGCAGCATCGCAAGCAGCAGCGGCGACGAGATCGGCGCGCTGCGCACGTCCATCGCCAGCATCAAGTCGCCAATGCCGAGATTGGCGCGCAGATGCTCGCGCCGATCGAGCGGCCCGCTCGAGGGGAGCGAATCAAGCACCAGTTCCTCGTCGGCACGCGTGAGCTTCGACCCGTAGGCCGGCGCGTAGCCGCTTGGCCGCGCCACGCCGGACAGGAATTCGGTGGGGAAGAACGCGGTGGCGGTGGTGCCCCGGCTGGTGCCGGTCATCGCCAGGACGAGGCCATGGCCCGGGACCAGATGCGCGGCGATCGGCCCGGCGCCGGCGGGCGGGGCGAGCTTGAGCGCGGCCGGCAGCTTGTCGCCGCAGACGACGCGGCCCTGTCGATCGGCGACCATGAAGCGCGTACCGGTAGTCACTTGTTCGGCGAAAACGCCTTGCGCGCGGGCGCAGCTCGGCGCGTCTGCGGCATCGGCATCGAGCGCGTTTAGCGTCACCCGGAGCGCGGTCATGTCGCCGACCAGCTCGATCGCCAACGCGCGCGAGCTTTCACGCACCGCGACGCTCAAACGCGCGCGGGCTTCTTGATCGGCGGTGCGATTGGTTTGTAACGTGGCCAGCACGGAAATCACGGCCGGGACGAGCAGCACGACGCCGAGGATCACGAACAGCTTGGCGCCGGTGGGCAACCGAGCCGCCGAAGCCCAAAATCCCGTCCGTCGTCGTTCTTCCTGGATCGGCTGCATGGGCCCTAGATCAGCCGAGCTTGCTCAGCAGGTCCAGCATCTCGTCGGGAATCGATTCGTCGACGGTCTTTTGGTAAACCGACCGAAGGGCCGATCCCATGTCCTTGTCCTTGCTTTGCACTTTGGCGGGATTCGCCTGTTTGCCGGGCATTTTATTCTTCGACAATTCTCGGTCCGAAGGCAACGTCGTCCCCCTGGGAGTAGCCGGCCTGCGCCGGATCAATAACGAATCTTTCGGGCCCGGACGGCCCATTGCAGCGGCGCACATACAACCCGTGACGAAACGATGAAACCAAAGATGGTCTCGTTGGTTCCCGCGATTGTCGTGAAAAAACACCAAAACGACGGCGACGCACGAAACACATTGCATTGGGGGGTTGGCGCTCCCACTAAAAGACCACGTATTTTCAGGAGATCACGCCGATCATGTCGCTGGGACAGCAACTCGCACCGCATCTTCCCTTTCTTCGCCGCTATGGCCGCGCGCTCACCGGCAGCCAGTCTCATGGTGACCAATATGTCCGTGCGACGCTCGAGGCGATCGTTGCGGCTCCGGAGGAATTTCCGCGCGACGTCGATCCGCGCCTGGGGCTGTATCGCACGTTCCAGGTGATCTGGGATTCGGCCAATTACGACGAATTCGAAGCGCCCGCCGCTGACGAGGCCGATCAAGCCGAAGCAACCGCGCGCGCGCGGCTGGCGCGGATGACGCCGCTGTCGCGCCAGGCGCTGCTGCTCACCGCGATGGAAGGGTTCAGCCCCGAAGACGCCGCTTATCTGATCGATGTCGACAGCACCGAGGTCGACGATCTCGTCAAGCAGGCGCTCACCGAAATCGAACAACAGACCCGCGCACGCGTGCTGATTATCGAGGACGAGCCGATCATCGCCATGGATATCGAGACGATCGTGCGCGATCTCGGCCATGACGTTACCGGCGTCGCCGTCACCCGCGACGAGGCGGTGGCGCTGGCGATGGAGGATCGTCCTGGTTTGGTGCTGGCGGACATTCAGCTCGCCGACGATAGCTCCGGCATCGATGCGGTGAAGGACATTCTCGCCGAGTTCAGCGTGCCGGTGATCTTCATTACCGCCTTCCCCGAGCGGCTGCTGACCGGCGAGCGGCCCGAGCCGACGTTCCTGATCACCAAGCCGTTCCAGCGATCGACGGTGAAGGCGGCGATCAGCCAGGCGTTGTTCTTCGATCAGGCGACCGTGCCGGCGGCCTGACGCCGGCTGAAACGATACGGACCCAAAACGGGCTTTCGGGGGTTGATCCGTCATGGCTGACGACAATGAACAGGTTCATGTGACGACCGATGAGGTCCGCGCCGGCGCGACGCCGCACATGACCCGCTATATTCTCGGTATCTCGCTGGTGCTGGTGATCGTGATCTTTGCGTTCCTGATCTGGCGCCCCTGACCGACGGGCATCGCGCCGCTTCCACGATAGGCACGACGTGCGGGTGGAAATGGCAGCAATGTCCGCCTATCTCTCGTGCTGCGGCGCGGGGAGCCCCTTGCGTGCCATCGAACGGATTTGCATGACCTTACCCCATCATCGCGACGACGACGAAGACGATGCACCGGCCCCGCCCGTCGAGCACGTCGCGCTGTCCGATGGCGAGTTCAAGCAGCAGCTTGGGCTGGTGATCCCGCATCTTCGCGCGTTCGGCCGCTCGCTGTCGGGCAACCGCGATCTCGCCGACGATCTCGTCCAAGAAACGCTGATGAAGGCCTGGGCGGCGCGGCAGCGCTTCCAGGCCGGCACCAACATGCGGGCCTGGACCTTCATCATCCTGCGCAACCTTTATCTCAGCCAGATGCGCCGCGCGCGCTTCAAGGGCGAATGGGACGATCTCGTCGCCGATCGCATTCTCGCCGCGCCGGCGAGCCAGGATCGCCACGTTGAGCTCGGCGATATGCAACGCGCGCTGCTCCATCTGCCGCAGCCGCAGCGAGAGGCGCTGATCCTCGTCGGCGCGGGTGGCTTCGCTTATGAAGAAGCGGCGGAAATCTGCGGCGTCGCGGTCGGCACGATCAAGAGCCGCGTCGCGCGTGGTCGCGTGGCGTTGGAAGCGTTGATGAGCGGCGGTGAAATGTCGTCACGTCGCGATCATGCCAATCAGGAAGGCATGACGGCGCTCGATACGATCATGGGTGAGGTCGAGGAACTGAGCCGCGACCGCTAAATGCAATTAGTGGCAAGCGCGGCGGAACGGCGTGTTCTCCAGGGCGGCGAGCAGGCGGCGCATTTCGGCGGGGAGCGCGACGTCGCGATCGAACGCGCCGCGTAAGGCGTCACCAATCGCGTCGCACGACCGGGGGGCCGGTACGACGAAGCCGCGTGAGGATTGAGCCTCCGCCAAATCTGACGACGCTTTGGACATGGTGGTAAGAACGACCGGGCGAGGGATTTGTTGCTTGACAAAGAACCGCGCGCGCGCGCGGGATAGGCGCCGGCGTTGCATGGAATCCACATCCTCCTCATCCGCGATCCTCGACGCGCTGCGACGAGCGCGCGCCGAATCGCCGTTTCTCGCCGGATTGCTCGAGCGCGAGCAGGACCTTGCGGAAATACTGTCGTCGGGCGCGCTGCCGCCCTTGTCCGCCGCCGCGGCGGCAGCGGCGGATCGATCGGTCGCGGCACGGTTGCGGATCGAGCGGCGTCGGCTGGCGCTGATCGTCGGCATCGGTGACCTCGCCGGTGCGCTCGATCTGAGTGCCGTCACGCGGGCGTTGAGCGACTTCGCCGATCGCGCGCTCGATACCGCAATTCGCACCGCGATCGCCGAGCGGACACCGGAGGCGGAGCCGTGCGGTTTTGCCGCCATCGCGCTGGGCAAGCTCGGCAGCCGCGAGCTCAATTATTCGTCGGACATCGATCCGATCCTGATCTTCGATCCCGATACGCTGCCGCATCGGCCGCGCGAAGAGCCGGCCGAAGCAGCAGTGCGGATCGCGCGCCGCGTCGTCGAGCTGCTGCAGGCGCGCGACGGCGACGGTTATGTGTTCCGCGTCGATCTGCGGCTACGGCCTGCCGCCGAAGTGACGCCGATCGCGCTATCGATCAACGCCGCGCTCAGCCATTACGAGTCCGCCGCGCTGGCCTGGGAGCGCGCGGCGTTCGTGCGCGCGCGGGCTGCCGCCGGCGACGCCGCGCTGGGCGCGCGCTTCATCGAGGGAGTGCGACCGTTCGTATGGCGGCGCGGGCTCGATTTCGGCGCGGTCGGCGAGCTGATGGCGATGTCTCGGCTGATCCGTGACCATCATGCGCAGGGCCAGGCGTTCGGGCCCGGCTATGACCTCAAGCGCGGGCGGGGCGGCATCCGCGAGATCGAGTTCTTCGCGCAGATCCACCAATTGATCCATGGCGGCCGCGATCCTGCGTTACGCGCGCCGGCGACCCGCGACGCGCTGGCGGCGCTGGCGTCGGCAGGATGGATCGGACACGAGGACGCCGTTTCGCTCGCCGAGGCCTATACGGCGCTGAGAACGATCGAGCACCGTGCGCAGATGGTCGACGATCGGCAAACCCATGCGCTGCCGCAAGGCGCGCAGCTCGACGCGCTGGCGCGGCTTGGCGGCGATGGCGACGGTGCGGCGCTGCTCGATCGGCTGCGACCGCATGTCGCGGCGACGGCGCGGATCTACGACCGGCTGGAGGGCGCTGACGACGCTGGACTGCCGCGCGACGCGGTCCGGCTGGAGGAGCGGCTCGCCGCCGCGGGCTATGACGACACCGCCGACGCGCTGCGGCGGATCGAGCGCTGGCGCAGCGGCGGCTACCCGGCGCTGCGTAGCCCGGCGGCGCAAGCGGCGTTCGAGGATGCATTGCCGGGGCTGATCGATGCGCTGGGCGCCGCGCCCGATGCCAACGCAGCGCTAGCGCGGCTCGACACGATCCTCGGGCGCTTGCCGAGCGCGATCAATTTCTTCCGGCTGATCGAAGCGCAGCCGGCGCTGGCGCATCTGCTCGGCGATATCTTGTGCCATGCGCCGCCGCTCGCCGCCGCGCTCGGGCGGCGGCCCGAATTGTTCGACGGGCTGGTCGATGCCAGCGCGCTCGATCCGGTCGGCAACGTCGCGGCGCTGATCGGCGAGATGCGGCGCGGCGCGCTGCACGGCGATTATCAGGGAGTGCTCGATCACGTTCGCCGCATCGTCGGTGAGAAGCGCTTTGCGCTCGGTGCGCAGATCGTCGCGGGGGCGAGCGATCCGCTCGATGTATCGGCGGGCTATGCCCGCGTGGCCGAGGCCGCGATCGCGCTGGTCGCCGAGGAAGCGGTGGCCGATTTTGCGCGCACGCACGGTCGCGTGTCCGACAGCGAGCTGGTCGTGCTGGCGCTCGGTCGGCTCGGCGGCGGCGCGTTGACGCATGCCTCCGATCTCGATCTGATCTATCTCTTCACCGGCGATTATGCCGCGGAATCGGATGGCGACAAGCCGCTTGGCGCGGTCCTGTATTACAATCGGCTGGCGCAGCGGCTGAGCGGCGCGCTGTCGGTGCCGACCGCTTCGGGCCCGCTTTACGAGATCGACACGCGGCTGCGGCCGTCGGGCAATCAGGGCCCGCTGGTGGTCTCGCTGGAGGGGTTCGCGCGCTATCAGCGCGAAAGCGCCTGGACGTGGGAGCATATGGCGCTGACGCGAGCGCGGCCGGTGTTCGGATCGGACGACGCCCGCGCGGCGGTGACGGCGGAGATTGCCGCGGTGCTGGGCGGGGCGCGACCGGCGCGCGACATCGTCGCCGACGCGGTGGCAATGCGCGCCGAAATGGCCGCGCACAAGCCGCCCCATGGTCCGGTCGATGCCAAGCTGCTGCCCGGCGGATTGGTCGATCTCGAATTTGCGGTGCATGTCGTGCAACTCGCACAGCGCTGTGGGTTCGATCCCGATCTCGGCCGCGCGATCGATGCGTTGGCCGCGCAGGGACTGGCGCCGGCGTCGCTGCGCCCGGCGCATGATTTCCTGACGCGCCTGCTCGTTACGCTGCGGCTGCTCGCGCCCGATGCGCAGCCGCCGGCGCCGGCGACGCAGGCGCTGATCGCGGCGGCGGCGGGATGCGCCGACTGGGCCGAGACGGTTGCCACGTTCGAGGCGACGCGGCAGGAGGTGGCGGCTTATTGGCGCGCGGTGACGGAAGGACGGAAAGATGGATGAGGGTGCGACGATTCCCGATGTTGAGCTGACGATCCCAGATGGCGGGCGGGTGCGCCTGCGCAACTTTATCGGCGCGGCGCTGGTGCTCTATTTCTATCCCAAGGACGACACCACCGGCTGCACGCGCGAGGCGCAAGGCTTCAGCGACAACCTTGCTGCGTTCAAGGCGGCGGGCGCGGCAGTGCTCGGCGTGTCGAAGGACAGCCCGGCGAAGCACCAGAAGTTCATCGCGAAATACGATCTCGCCGTGCCGCTCGCCTCGGACGAGGACGGCAGCGTGTGCGAGGCGTTCGGCGTGTGGATCGAGAAATCGCTCTACGGCAAGAAATATATGGGGATCGACCGTTCGACCTTCCTGTTCGGCGCGGACGGGGCGCTGGTGCGATCGTGGCGCAAGGTCAAAGTGCCGGGCCATGTCGACGTGGTGATCGAGGCAGTGCGCCGGCTGGACTGATCCGCGCAATTCCCGCCGCTTTCGGGGGTTGATTCGCACACGAAACGCAACGGCTGGCGGGCCGCGCATTTTCCGGATCGTTCAATAATGAACGGCTCGTCGCATCAATGCTCCGCCTGACCGCGTGGTCGCCGCTGCGCCCTTGCCGATCGGCGAGCGACACGCTCAAACCCAATGTCGTTCACATTGCGGGGCGGGTCTGCGATCTGAACAGGGTTTAAACATGGGCGCGCCAACGTGCTCGATCGGGTCGCCGGGGAATAATGAGCCAGCTTTCGAACGGTATCAACGTTGCCGCCCTTGCGCGGTTCCGCAGCTTTTTCAAACCTCGCGACGTCATTTTCCACAACGGCCGAGAATTGCGCCGCGTGACGATCGGCGGGCGGGGCCAGGCGGCCCTCGCCGGGCTCGGCGCGGTCACCTTGTGCTTTTCCGCTTATGGCGTCGCCCAGGCGGCGCGCGGCGCAGCGGAAATGAGCGGCATCGTCCAGCCGACCACGCCGGCCGGCAAGGTCGCGCAGATGCAGGCCAAGATGACCGCGATGCAGGCCAAGGTTGCCGCGATCGGCATCGCCGCCAAGGCGCATGCGACGACGATCGAGCAGCGCCAGGCGGTGCTCGCCGCGGTGCTCAGCGGTCGCCTCCGCCCCGATCAGATCGCGCTCGACATGCCGGTTGCCGGTGCGCCGAACACCGCCGTGGCGTCGCTCGCCGCCGCGCCGTTCAAGCAGGCCGAGGCGCGCCAGACCGCGCTTGCCGCGCGCGCGCAGCAATTCGCCGAACGGCGTTACGACAGGGCCGCGGCGCGGCTTCGCCAGCTCGGCATCAAGCCCGAGCGGCTGACCGCCGGCGTGGGCGGCATGGGCGGCCCCTATGAGCCGGTCGCCGCGTTGGCGGCGACGCCCGAGGCGGTTGCCGACGCGCAGTTCCGTTCGCTGTTCACGACCTGGAAGAAGCTCGATACGCTCGAACGCGGCGTGATCGCGATTCCAGCGATCCACCCGATCAGCGAAGCCAAGCTCATCTTCTCGAGCTATTTCGGCGTGCGCAGCGATCCGTTCAAAGGCACGTCGGCGATGCATGCCGGCGTTGACATGCCCGGGCCGGTCGGCACGCCGGTTTACGCCACCGCCGACGGCATCGTCGAGCGCGCCGGCCGCGCCGGCGGCTACGGCAATCTGGTCGAGATCGATCACGGCAAGGGCATCGAGACGCGCTACGGCCATCTGTCGAAGATCCTGGTCAATCCCAACGAGCGCGTGAAGCGTGGGCAGCTGATCGCGCTGATGGGCTCGACCGGTCGGTCGACCGGCAGCCATTTGCATTACGAAGTGCAGATCGACGGCCATGCGGTGAACCCGATGCCGTTCCTGCAGACCGCGGATTATCTGGTTGCGATGCAGGACCAGGCCAAGCTCCAGCCCGCCGCCTACACCAGCAACGTTCCAGAATCCGAGGACTGATCGCGCCGGTTGCCCGCGAGGGGCGGACGCCCTATCTCGGCGACATGACCAGCCCTGAATCCGACATCGCGCTGACGCCGTCCGCCGCCGCCCGTATCGCGGCGATCGCGGCGCGGCAGGCCAAGCCGGCGATCCTGCGGCTGGCCGTCGATGGCGGCGGCTGCTCCGGATTTCAATATAAGTTCGAGCTGGCCGATGCCGCCGCGGCCGACGACGCGGTGGCGGAGACCGACGGCGTCAAGCTGGTGGTCGATCCGGTGAGCCTCGATCTAGTGCGCGGCTGTTCGGTCAATTTCGTCGAATCGCTTGGCGGCGCGGCGTTCAAGGTCGATAACCCCAACGCGGCGAGCGGCTGCGGCTGCGGCTCCAGCTTCGCGGTGTAATCCGGTTGAAGATCGTCAGCTACAACGTCAACGGCATCAAGGCGCGGCTGCCGCGGCTGGTTGAATATCTCGCCGAGCAGCAACCCGATGTGGTGTGCTTGCAGGAGCTCAAATCGAGCGACGAAACCTTTCCCGAGCAGGATATTCGCGACGCCGGTTATGGCGCGCTGTGGCATGGGCAAAAGGGTTTCAACGGTGTCGCGGTGCTTGCCAAGGGCGTCGATCCGGTCGAGCGGCAGCGCGGGCTGGCGGGCGATGCCGAGGATGCGCACAGCCGCTATCTCGAGGTCGATATCGACGGGCTGACCGTCGCGTCGATCTATCTGCCCAACGGCAATCCGCAGCCGGGGCCGAAATTCGACTACAAGCTGGCCTGGATCGATCGTCTGCGAGACCGCGCGCGCGCCTTGCTCGCCGAGGAGCGGCCGGCGGTGCTGGCGGGCGATTACAATGTGATCGCCAACGACGACGATACCTATTCGGTGCGCGCGATGCAGGACGACGCGTTGATGCAGCCCGAGAGCCGCGCAGGCTATCGCGCGCTGCTCGCGCAGGGCTGGACCGACGCGCTGCGCACGCGGCATCCGGGCGGCGGCGTGTGGACGTTCTGGGACTATCAGGCCGGCGCATGGCAGCGCGACGCGGGGTTCCGCATCGATCATCTGTTGCTCAGCCCGCAAGCGGCCGATCGGCTGATCGATGCCGGCGTCGACAAGCAGTATCGCGGGCGGGAGAAGGCCAGCGACCATGCGCCGACCTGGGTGCTGCTACGCTGAGCGCAGGCGGCTATTCGATCGCCCAGGTGTGATTTTCCTCGACCATTGATTCGACCGGACGGCCGGTCGCGTCGCGGGACGGCTCGAATCGGAACCGCTTGATGATCAGATCGCAGGTGGTGTCATCGAGCTGATCGTTGCCGCTCGATCGGGTGATCTCGCAATCGGTGACGCGTCCGTCGATCGACACCACGAACAAGACGCCGACGGTGCCGTGGATGCCAGCGGCACCGAGCCCGCGCGGATAATCCGAATTGCGCAGCCGCCCGCCGATCTGTCGCGGCGGGGTGCCCCCGCCACCGCCCGGCCCGTTACCGCTGCCGCCGCTTCCCGTGCCGTTGCCGATCCCGCCGCTGCCCGTCCCCGGGCCGCGCACTGGCGCGGCGCCGGCCGATGGGTCCGCGCCGATGCCGGCACGCGGTGCGGTGATCATGGGCAGCACGATGACGGGCGGCAGCGGTGGTGTGACGATCTCGGTCGGCGTCGAGGTGATATTGGGCGGCGCGGCGGCGCCTTCGGGTTTCGGCGTGTGCGCGGGCGGCGGATCGGAGGGGGCGACCGGGGGCGGGGGCGGCGTCACCACGTCGAACGCGGCGAGCGGCACGGTGGTTACGACCGCCGGCAAGCGCACGCCGAGCCCGGCGATCAGCGCATAGCCCGCCGCGATGACAAAGGCGGCGGTAAGCGTCGCCGCGGTGATCCGATCGGCGGGGCTGGGGCGGATCGTGCGCATCGCGCCGCCGGTCAATAGCCCCGATCGAGATCGACGACGTTCTGCATCGGCCGGCCTTCACGGAACGCGGCAAGATTGTCGAGGAACAGCGCAGCGGCGCGCTGGAACATCCTGGTCTGGCTTCGGCCGGACAGATGCATCGAATGGATCGCATTCGGCGCACTCCACAGCGGATCGTCGGCGGGCAGCGGTTCGGGATCGACGGTATCGAGAAACGCGCCGGCGATGCGGCGCGCGGCGAGCGCCTCGATCAGCGCCGCCTTGTCGATCATGTCGCCGCGCGCGATGTTGACCAGCCAGGCGGAGGACTTCATCGCGGCGAGCTCCCCGGCGCCGATCATCGCCCGCGTCTCGTCGGTCGAGGGCGCGGCGAGGATCACCCAATCGTAATCGCCGAGTTCGCGCCGCCACAGATCGGGCGTCAGCGTGCCGTCTCGGCCCGAGCGGGTGACGCCGGAGACTTCCATGCCGAACGCCCGCAACCGCTCCCCGATCAGCTTGCCGATCGCGCCATAGCCGATGATCAGCGCCGCGCCCTCATAAAGCTCGGTCCGGCCGGGCGCGTCGATCGTCCATTCGTGCTTGTCGGCGAGGCGGACGACATGGTCGAACCGCTTGGCGGCGACCAGCATCCCCATCACCGCATATTCGGCGACGGCGATCGCGTTGATGCCGGTGCCGTTGGTGATCGTCATGCCCTTGTCGCGCAGCACATCGAGCGGAAAGGCGTCGAGCCCGGCGTAGAGCGTGAACAACCATTTGAGGTGCTCGCCTTTGGCGGCGATCTGGCCGGCGGTGCGCGATCGCTGCTGATCGACCCAGGCGATGTCGGCATCGGCGACCATCGCCGCCGCATCCTCGGGCGTGGTGAACCAGGCGACATCGAGATCAGCCGGCAGCTTGGTTTCGAGCAGGGGACGGGCGAGGGCGGGTAGGACGGCTTTCACGCAGGGCTCCTGTGCGGCGGACGGGCCAGCGATATAGGAGGCGGGCGCTATCGTTCCATGCGTTGCTGCATTTCCTCGAGCGAGACGCCCTTGGTTTCGGGGAAGAACAACGCGACGATCACCACCTGCAGCACCATCATCGCCGCGAAGAAGCCGAACGGCATCGCCGGCGACAGCCGCGCGACCGCGAGCGGGAAGACCAACGCGATGACGGCGTTGAGCAGCCAGTGCGTGCCCGCGCCGAGCGCCGCGCCGCGTGCGCGGACCCCGGACGGGAACACCTCGCTGATATAGACCCAGATCACCGCGCCCTGGCTCGGCGCGAAGAAGGCGATAAAGCCGATCAGCGCCGGCAACAGCAGCCCGCGCGGGATCGCGCCGCCCAGCGCCAGCGCCGCCAACGCAAGGCACGAAGCGGTGCCGACGCCGCCGATCAGCAGCAGCGTCTTGCGGCCGATGCGATCGATCAGCGCCATGCCGATGAGCGTGAAGACGAGGTTGGCGACGCCGATGATGATCGCCTGCAGATCGGCCGAGTGGAAGCCGGCGTCGGCGAAGATCTGGTTGAGATAATAAAGGATCGCGTTGATGCCCGATAGCTGGTTGAACGCGGCGACGAGCACCGCCAGCAGCATCGGCCGCTTGTGCGCCGACCAGCGCAGCCGCTGGCCATCACGCGCGCGCTCCTCGATCGCGGCAGCGTGATAGCTGGCCAGCGAGGCTTCGGGGCTTGCGTCGCCGATCGCTCGCAGCACGCCGATCGCATCGTCGTCGCGGCCCTTGGCGGCGAGCCAGCGCGGGCTGTGCGGGATGCGAAACAGCAGCACCAGGAAGATCAGCGCCGGAACCGCGGCGACGCCGAGCTTCCACCGCCACGCCAGATCACCGCCGGCCAGCGCGCCGACCGCGGCGTTGCTGATATAAGCGGCGAGGATGCCGACGACGATCGCCAGCTGGAACATGCCGACCAGCAGCCCGCGCCGCGCGGCGGGCGCGATCTCCGCGATATAGACCGGCGCGAGCACCGACGAGCCGCCGATCGCGAGTCCGCCGATGAAGCGGAACGCGAGCAGCGATCCCCAGTCCCACGCCATCGCCGCGCCGAGCCCGGAGACAACATAGAAAGCGGCGAGCACGCGCAGCACGGCGCGCGCGCCGTAGCGATCGCCCGGCACGCCCGCGGTCATCGCGCCGAGCAACGTGCCCCAAAGGGCAGCGGAGACGGTAGTGCCGAGCGCGACCTGATCGAGCGAGAAATGCGCGGCGACGGCCTGGGTGACGCCGGAGATCACTGCGGTATCGAATCCGAATAGCAGCCCGGCGAGCGCAGCAGTGCCGGCGGCGGCGTAGAACAAGGTGCTCGCTTGGCTTCCTGGGGTAATGCTCGTGGACGCCATCAATCCCCTTCCGATCATCATTGCCCGGCACCAAATCACGCGCGGAAGAGTAAGGCAAATCGCTTTCGTAAATAGGAGGCCGACCAGATACGAAAAAGGGCGGCCGATTGCTCGACCGCCCCATTTTCGTTGGCTTGGTTGAGCTTAGAAGCTCAAACCGACGGTGAACTTGACGGTGCGCGGCGGATAGCCGCCGATGTCGTAATTGTTCGGATCGCGGTTGCCAAAATCAGCGCCATTGGCGTTGCTGATATAGCCGACATAGTTTGCGGTGTTGAACACGTTGAAGACGTCGGCGCGCAGCCGGATTTGCGTTCCCTGGTGCAGGAAACCAAGTCCGACATATTTCGTCAGCGCCAAATCGAGCTCCTTGACCCATTTGCCCTTGCCCTGGGTCGTCATCGGCACTGCCGGATAATTCTGCGGATCGGGCACGTTAGCGAGCGCAGTCCCGTAGATATAGGGCGGCGACTGCAGCGTGAGCTGGCCCGACAGCATGAAACCGAGTGGCAGATCGGCGCTGCCGGTGGCGATCACGCGATGCTTTGGCGCACCTGTCGAACGCAGGTAGGGATATTGATACAGGCTGGGGTAATCCAACGAGTAATGCTCGCCGAACAGCCGGTTCTCTTCGGCGAGAGAGAAGGTGTAGGTAATGTCGAGGCTCCAGGGTGAAGCCTTGGTGTAGTCCTTGTCGATCTTCAGATAGGGCTGATCGAGGTTGGTGTTCACGCCGTTGGTGCCAATAATCAGGCTGCCATAGCCTGGCACGGCATAACCAAATGGTGGCGAGGCGCTGGAATTGGTATCGCCGCCAGGCACGAAGAACGAGCCGTCGGGCGCCCGATTGCCGAGCAGGAACGCGAAACCATCGCGGCTGATGACGTGGCTGTAGCCCATTTCGGCGCGGAACTGGCCGAACCGGCCGCGGACGCCGAGGCTGAACTGATCGGAGAACGGCACCTTCAGATTGTTGTTGAGAATGTCGATCTCGCGCCCGCCATCGGTCGTGCTGGTCGCCAGGCTGTCACGTCCCGCCTGCGTAAGATAAGCGGGATCGAAGGCGATACAGCTGCTGCCAGCGCCGCACGGATGCTGCGGATCGTTGTTGTCGAAATTGAAAGTGACCGTCTTGTAGCTCGCCTGAAGATTTTCCAGCGAGATGAAGTCGAACTGATTGCGGTTGTAGGACCGGCCGTAGCCGCCGAATAGCTGGAAGCGGCCATCGGGCGTGACGTCCCAGGTGAACCCAATGCGCGGCTGGAACTCGCCGGTATGCGCGTGCCGGCTGTGCCC
The DNA here is from genome assembly GCA_006438735.1 of Sphingomonas koreensis. Lineage (GTDB taxonomy): Bacteria > Pseudomonadota > Alphaproteobacteria > Sphingomonadales > Sphingomonadaceae > Sphingomonas > Sphingomonas koreensis_A. Next base: position 103,411 of record RCZF01000005.1, read on the forward strand.
ATCCGAGATATAGTCGTTGATATCGTAACCGGCGTTGTCGAGGTTAGACCAATTACGCAGCGCGGAGACGACGTCGGGCGGCGTCACGTAATCAAGATAGTCCGGGTCGCGTTCATAGTCCCATCGGATGCCGATATTGGCGGTGAAGCGATCGGTGAGATCCCAATCGTCCTGCGCGTAAAGGCCGAGCTGAAAATCGTTCGACTGAACGACGCCACCGCTCAGCCCATCGACGGGCACGCCGAACTGGAGCTGATAGGGCGTGGTGTCGTTGAAACCGTCGCCATCGTCCGGAAAAGCAGTATCGTAGAAATAGGTGGGATTATAAGGGGTCTGCTGGGTGGTCCGCAGCTTCAGCCACTGCGCCTTCACGCCGACCTTGAAGGTATTGCCGGCCAGCCCGGTGTAGGTGAAATCATCCTGTGCGGTCCAGCCGCGCTGGCCCTTGTTCTGATAATTTACCCCGCCGCCATAGCCGAGGATCAGCGCGTTCGCCCCCGTATCGCCCACCGCCGGGCCGGTGAAGAATTGTTCCTGAATACCACTGTTGTTGGGCGTCGGGTTATAAGCCGATTTCTGCCATTCGACCTTGAGATCGTTCAGCCACGCGCTGGCGGTGTGCTGGTAATGGAACAGGATGCGCGTTTCGTCATTCTTGATGTTGTCGGCGGTCGAAAGCGCAAACTGACCGTTGTTGATCGAAATGCCGCTTTCGCGCCGGACTTTGCCCGATACCTCGAACAAGTCCGCCGTGGTTGGCTCGAAATCAAGCTTGCCGAAATACAGATCCTCGTTGAACGGCTTGTTGAAGGCGCCATACGAGTCGCGGTATTCGCTGGGAATAGAATTGAGCGAAAACCCCGATGGCGGCGTGATCGTCACCGGGTTGATCTGCCGCTTGCCTTCGTAAGTCACGAAGAAATGCAGCGTATCCTTGATGATCGGGCCGCCCAGCGACGCGCCGAACTGTTCGTCGCGCGTCTTCGATTTGGGGATCCCCTCCGTCCCGTCAGCGTTCGTCTGATGCTTTTCCTGCGGCGTCTTTTCGCGCAGACTTTGGTTCGAAAAATCGAAGAACGCCTCACCGTGGAACTGGTTGGTGCCCGATTTGGTCACCGCTGTGATCGCGGCGGACGAAACCTGGTCGAACTCGGCCTTGTAGTTCTGCGTGATCACCTTGTATTCGGCGATGCCGAGCTGCGGGAAGGGATTGCCCTCGCTCGAGTCCTGGCCGGTGATACCGCCGGTAAGGACGTTGTCCTTCTGGCCGATGCCATCGATGAACACGTTGACCGCGTCGCTGCGCTGTACGCCTCCCTGCAGCTTCTGATTGCCGTTGGATGTCAGGAACTGCACGCCCGGCGCGAGATTGGCAAAGGCCAGGAAGTTGCGGTTGTTCTGCGGCAATGCTTCGATCTGATGCTGCGAGATCGTGACGCCGATCTCACCCGCATCAAGGTTCTTGATGCGATTACCGGTAACGATGATGTCGCCGCCAGCGGCGGTTTCCTCCGGCGCGCTTGATGTGGTTTCGGCGGGGGCGTTCGGATTGGGTTGTGCGCTATTGTCGCCTGCCGCGGCGACGGCGCCTTGCGACAGATCGAAACTCAGCTGGGAATTCTGCCCGACGGCCAACGTGAACACATCGGTGCTGCGTGTGCCCGTCGCGGTCGTTACGTCGAGCCGGTAGCGGCCCGGCGGTAGCGCCGCGAAATTATACGCGCCGTTGGTGATCGGTGATACGCGGCGATAGCCGGCGTCGATATTGACCGCGGCAACCGACGTTCCGGCCGGCTGGCCGCCATCGGTGATGACGCCGCGCAACGCCGCGGTCGATTGCTGCGCCGCGGCGGGCGTGCTCACGAAGGCGCACGCGGCGCCGCTCAGCATCAGTGCGGCGGCGAAGCGCAGGCGGCGCGAGGCGCCCGAGCGGCGATTGATGGAACCCTGTTCAGCCATGATTAAATCCTCCCAACGCATCTTGTCGACGGCTTGCTTGTTGTTGTCGTGTCACAGATCACCGGCCGGCGGGGCGCATGGTTGCGCTACCCTTGCGGCACGATCCTGATCTGCTGTCCTGCGAAAAAATGCCCAGCATCCCTCTTGCCCGACTCTCGTGATGAGGAACCGGTTACGAACGCGGTGTAACCGTTTCCACAGGCGTTGAGCAATCGCCGGCGACGCCTTTTTGCGTCAGGTGCGGCATTTTGGCATCGTTATCGGGCGGGTGCTTACCCGATCGTCGCCGCGTAGAGCGCGATGGCGGCGGCGTTGGAGACGTTAAGGCTTTCGATCTTGGGCGAAATCGGTAGCCGCGCCAGCACGTCGCAATGCGCCTCGGTATTATTACGCATGCCTTCGCCTTCCGCCCCGAGCACCAGCGCGACGCGCGCGCCGCCGATCGCCTCGGCCAGCGTCGTCTTCGTGTTGCCGGTCAGCCCGATGCGCCAGAATTCGGCCTCGGCAATTTCATCGAGCGCGCGCGCGAGGTTGACCACGCGCACCCACGGCACGAGCTCAAGCGCGCCCGAGGCGGCGCGGGCGACGACGCCCGATTCGGGCGGGGCATGGCGATCCTGGGTGATGATGCCGAGCGCGTCGAACGCCGCCGCCGAGCGCAGGATCGCGCCGACATTGTGCGGATCGGTTACCTGATCGAGCACAAGCAGCGGGCGTTTGTCCTCGCCGCGCGCGTCGAGCAGATCGCCGAGCCAGATTTCTTCGAGCGGATCGACTTCGGCGACGAGGCCCTGGTGCGGCGCATCGCCGGGCACGAAGCGGGCGAGATCGGTCACTTCGGCGTAGACGATCGGGATAACCGGCGGAATGTCGAGCGAAGCCAAGGCCTCGCGCGTGCCCCACAGCTTGCGCACGGTGCGCTCGGGATTGGCGAGCGCCGCCAGCACGGCGTGACGCCCCCAAAAACGGGGCCGGCCGGCGGGCGCCTGGCTGGGGCGATGGCCACGACGCGCCATCAGTTCGGCTCCGGCCAGGCGAAGGGATCGGTGACGACCGGTTCGGTCGGCAGCGGCGGCCGCGGCAGCGCCTTGTCGGCATTGGCGGCGTCGAGCAGCACGCCGGCCAGCACGGTCGCGCCCTGGCGCATATCGTCTCCCTTCATGTGATCGAATGTGTCGATGTTGCTGTGATGGACGCGGCTTTCATAATCGAGCGGATCCTGGATGAACTGAAAGCCCGGCACGCCGACCGACTGGAAGAAGACGTGATCGGTGCTGCCGGTGCGGCTCATCACGACATGGCCGGCGCCCATCGCGGCGAACGGGCTCAGCCAATCGCGGAAGATCGCGGCGGCGCCGGGGTTGTTCTCGGCATACAGGCCCCGCAGTTTGCCCGAGCCGTTGTCGATGTTGAAATAGGCCGAAAGCTGGCCCCATTCGGGCTTGGGATGGATCGGGAAGCGCTGCTGCCAGCCGAAATATTTGGCGAGCCCGGTCAGCGGCGGATCGTTCGGCGACCCGCGCGTCGCCAGATGCTGTTCGACATAGGCCTGGCTGCCGAGCAGTCCCTGTTCTTCACCGGTCCACAGGGCGAAGCGGATCGTGCGCCGCGGATGGACGCCAGTGGCGGCGAGGATGCGCGCGGCCTCCATCACCATCGCCGATCCCGCGCCATTGTCCGACGCGCCGTCGCCCGCCACCCAGCTATCTAGATGCGCGCCAGCCATCACATAGCCGGCCTTGGGATCGCTGCCGGGGATTTCGGCGATGATGTCATAAGCCTGGGGGTCGCTGTCATCGAAATGGACCTCGTTATCGATCGACAGCACCGGCGCGGGGCCGACCTTGCTCAGCCGGGCGAGCCGGCGGTAATCCTCGGCGGCGATTTCCACGGCTGGGAGTGCGGCGGTGTTGCCGACTTCGTAGCGATAGCCCTCGCCGTGGATCAGCTTGCCGTCGGTGCGCGATTCGGTGGCATAGGCAAGCGCGCCTTCGCCTTTGAGGAACTCGTCGAGCTGTTTGGTGAAGGCGATGCGCGTCATGAGCTTCTCGCTGGCGGCGGGATCGTTCTTGGCCGGATCGTAATGATCGAGCTTGGCGATATCGGCGTCCGACAGGCGCTGGAACGGCGCTTCGCCGGGCTCAGAGCCGTCGTCGGGCCGCGACACCAGCACGATCCTGCCGGCCAGCTTGCCGCGCCAATCGGCGAAATCCTCGACGCGTTTGATCGGCGCGACGACGATCGGCGCCTGGATCACGCCGTTCGTGCCCGGTGTCCAGGCGATCGGAATCGCGACGAGGTCGATCGGCCGCGGCGAAACCATCGCGACGCGCGAGTGGACGATCGACCAGCCGCGGCCGAAATCGAAGCCCTCCTTGTGGACGTTGGCCAGCCCCCAGTCGCGGAACTGCGCCTGCGTCCAATCCTCGGCCTGGCGCATGCCGGGCGAGTTGGTCAGCCGCGGGCCGATCACGTCGGCGAGATGCTCGGCGATCGGCATGACCTGCGAATGATTGCTGCCTTCGTCGATGATCCGGCTGATCGCGGACGAATCGCTCGATTGTGAGAGCGCGGGCGTCGCCAGCGCGATGGCGGCGACGGTGGCGAGAAGACGGCGCATGGAGACCCCCGATGACGTGACAGAGACGTTGGCGGCACGGTTATGCGCGCGACGCCGCCCATGCAACCCGGCGCCGCGGTTGACAGCGCCGCGCCGCGTCGGCATTGGCACGCGCTCGCTTCGGCGGTCCAATTGGACAGGTGGCCGAGTGGTTAAAGGCAGCAGACTGTAAATCTGCCCGTGCAAGCGTACGCTGGTTCGAATCCAGCCCTGTCCACCAACCGCCGAAGCGAGCAAACCCGCAGCAAACCGTATAAGCCGGGTCTTCTCTGGCGCTTGTCTCCCGCAGAAGCTCGCAAAGCACCGTTGCCGATCGCTCACAATCGCGCTAATGTGTGGGAGTAAAGTGTGGGAGAGGACATTTACTCCCACACCTATCCCTTTCGGCTGACGCCGCGAAAATGTGGGAGTAGGTCATGGGCAGGTTGACGGCAGTAGCGGTGAAAAACGCGCTTGCGAATCCAGGGACTTACAGCGACGGCGAAGGGCTGGTCCTTAAAGTGGACAAGCGCGGCGGCGCGTATTGGCTGTGCCGATTGCAACGCGACGGTAAGCGGCAGGATATCGGACTTGGCAGCGCGAAATTGCTGTCGCTGGCCGTTGCGCGCGACAAGGCAAGCGACGTGCGCAAGGCCATCAAGATTGAGAAGCGCGATATTGTGGCGGAACGAAAAAACGAAGCCGCCGCCAAGGTGACGTTTCGCGACGCTGCGAAGACCTACCACGCGGAAAACGAAGCGGGATGGAAAAGCAAAGTCTATGCCCGCCAGTGGCTCGCCAGCCTTGAAAATTACGCATTCCCGAAATTGGGCGACCTGCCGACCGGCGGCATCATGGCTTCCGATATAATCACGGTGCTGACGCCCATCTGGCAGGAAATTCCCGAAACCGCCCGCCAAGTGCGTAATCGGATATGCGCGGTGCTGGATTATGCCCATGCAAAGGGCTGGCGCTCAAGCGAGGCCCCATCGGGCAATGGAAGCCTGAAAGCGGGACGGGGATTGCCTCGGCAGGTGAAGGCACGGGAAAACCGCAAGGCCATGCCTTATGTCGCGGTGCCGCCGTTTATTGTCGCGTTGCAGCGTAAGCCTTCATTCGGGAGACTTGCCCTTGAACTGCTCATCCTGACGGGCGTGCGCTCGCAGGAGGTGCGCCTAGCAACGTGGGCCGAATTCGATTTCGACGCCCGTCTGTGGACGATTCCGGCCGATCACATGAAGCGCGGCAAAGCACACATGGTGCCGCTATCTGACGCAACGCTGGCGGTGCTGGCAAAGGCGGCTGCGTTAAGGCTGGCGGGCACCAATGTGGTTTTCCCTGGCGCCGGCGGCAAGGCCATGTCGGACATGACGCTGCTAAAGGTGCTGCGCGACGCGGGCGAGCCCTACCATGTCCACGGCTTCCGCTCCGCCCTCACCGATTGGGCCGCGAATGAGGCGCACCCCGACGCCGTGGTGGAAGCTGCGTTGGCGCACAAGACGCCCGACGCGGTTCAGGCTGCTTACCGTCGCACAACCTATCTCGGCACCACCAGCCAACCCGGCCAGCGTGTGAAGCTCATGGCGGAATGGGGACGCTATTGTGCCAGCGGTGCCGCCGGTGGCGCTGCGGGCGTAACGATCAAAAAAGCGATGGCCGGAAAGTGAGCGGAGACTGGATCAACGCTCGTGAAGCGAGGGGAATGGTGATGCCTGGGTGGCAGCGGCACACGGGTTCAATACCTAAAGATGCCATCTGCCAGCGTGCTGCGGCGGGGCTGGTGAAAGCAGTGGCCTCGGTGTTCGTGTCGAACAAGGGTGGCGTAACAAGCGAGAAACAAGGCCATCTCATTCCCAAGGAATTCTGGAGGGGATCGCCGCTTGAGCAGGACTGGGCGCGCGGCGATTTTTCATCGACCTGGAGCGATTCAGAAGGGTGGACAATTCACGCCGAGGCATTTGGCGTTACCTTCGCGCGCGCGGATATTGAGCCGATGGCGCAAAGCGGGGAGACGGTTGGTGCATCGCGTCCCGCGATAGCAGGAGATCGCAGCAAGGGAGGACGCCCCCCGGCGACCGACTGGGAAGCTGTCATGATCGAAATGGCCCGCCAACTGTACGTGGGTGACTTGCAGCCGAAAGCGTTAGCCGACGTTGAGCGGGCGATTGCGGCCCATCTGGCGGCTCACGGAATCAGTTTGTCGGATAGTACGATTCGAGATCACGCCCGCCCGCTCTGGCGTGCTATCCAACGCGAGGCCGGAAACTAGGTTTTCGCCCCTTGCCGCCTGTTTCCGTCCGACAGCTCGTGCCACTTGCTCGCATCATTCCGCCACGGCTCGCGCAATCCCGCGCTGACCTTGACGGAGTATCATGTTGTGGAAGCAATCCTGTGTTCTCAGGCCGAAGCCGGCAAGCTGCTGGCGATCGGCAAGACCAAACTGGGCGAGCTGATTGCTCGCGGTGAGCTTGAATCTGTCCGCATCGGCGCGCGGCGTCTGGTACGGATTTCCAGTGTTCGGCGGCTGGCCGGTGTCGAAGCCGATCAGCCGGGGGAGGGGCGATGACGCGGGCGTTACCTCCCGTCGCGCGTCGGTTTCGGCCGATCCAGCCGGAGAACATTCCAGAACTGCTTAGGAAGCTGCCTCGGTGGCTTTGCTGGAAAGCAGGGCCGCTCAAAGACAACGGTAAGTTCGACAAATTCCCCGTCGATCCGAGCACGGGCCGCAAGATCAATGGTCGCGACCCGATGCACTGGCGGACGTTCGAAGAGGTCATGGGCGGCTACCTGGGTGGTGTCGCGGATGGCATCGGCTTCGTTCTCAGCGACCAGCATCCCATCAACATTGGCGGCATCGACTCCTACGTAACCGTTGCCGATTTCGATCAGTGCCGGGCACGCATGGACGAGATTCATCGTTTGTGGCGAGAACTTCGGGAACCCCTGACCGAACTATCCCCCAGCGGTAACGGCCTGCATATGTGGGGCCTCTCCCGCGTTCCGTTGAAGGGCGGCAACGCCGGAAATGGCAGGGAACTTTATTCCGGCGGGCGCTTCGTCACCATGACGGGGGTCAGCGTCGTAGGCACATTCGGAGAGTGTCCCGGCTTCGCCGTTTTGGAGAACCTTTGGTTCCCGCCCAGTATGGCGAGAACAGGTGCCACTCCGCCGCCCGTCGCTGGTGTCGCCGATCTCCCGAGCAATCTCGTGTTCGGGCAGACGGGCGACCACTGGTTCGATCGGCTCACGCCCGAGGACAAGAATGCTTGCCTGGCAGCCATGTTGCAGGTGCCTGCGGTGATCGCTCTCGCCGATCTGCCTGACGATGCCCCGTCACCGAACTGGCGGACCGTCGTGGCTGCCTGTGTGCGGTCTGGCGTTCCTGACGCGTACGACCTCTGCCGCGCATGGGCGCAAACCAGCCCGCGTTTCGATGCCGACAATTTCGACCTGCGGTGGAGGAGCTACTCCCGTGGCTAATGGCCAAATAACCATCGGCAGCCTCATCGACATCGCACAGAAGGGCGGGTGGAGTGCTCCGCCGTGGAAGCAACATGCTGGGCTCCCTCCCGGCGTTCCGCCAGCCCCACCCGCGCCCGGCCCAGTGAGCGCCTATCATCCAGTCGACTGGGCAATGCATGGCGACATTCGCAACGCCCGGCATTTCGCGGGGATGTTCGACGGCAGATTGCTCTATATCCACGGTCTCAAGAGGTGGCTGTGCTGGTCCGATGATCGGTGGGTACTGTGCGATCAGGGGCAGGAAATCGAGGCAGTGAAGCAGGCTGCACATGCCATGATGACCGATGCCGCTGCCAGCCTCGCCGCGGATCAGGATCGGGGTAAGGGACGCATCAAAGAGGCAGTGGCTGCCCACAGCATCTCGCGCCTGAAGGCCACTTTGGAACTCGCTCAATCAGAGCCGGGAATGTCAGTCGGGCACGCGGACCTCGATTCAAACCCGGCGTTGCTTGGTGTCGGCAATGGCGTGGTTGACCTAAAAACCGGCACGTTGATGGCAAACCGCCCGGATATGCTGATTACGCGGCATTGCGGTGCCGATTATGATATCGCGCCATGTCCGCGCTGGCTCCAGTTCATGGCTGAGGTGTTTCCAGGCGATCAGGCGACCATCGACGCGGTGCAAAGACTGCTAGGCTACACGCTGACCGGACTGAACACCGAGGAAATCATGGTCTTCTGCATCGGCTTCGGCGCCAACGGCAAGTCGATCTTCGGCAACATCGGCAACCGGATCACGGGCGGCTATAGCAAGGTCGCCCCTCATTCTCTGCTCGCCGCGAGGCGAGGAGACGATCACAGCGCGCGCGGCGATATCGCCATGCTGGAGGGTGCCCGGCTGGTGTCGGTAAATGAATTGCCTGGCGGGATGCAGTTGGACGAACCGGCGGTTAAGGCGCTGGCGGGACGAGAGCCAATCTCCGCACGACACCTCTATGCCGATTTCTCCACCTTCGATCCTCGCTTCACGGTCTGGGTGCGAACGAACCACAGGCCCATTATCAAGGGTGATGATGACGGCATCTGGCGGCGTATCGTGGTGCTGCCCTTCCGGCAGAAGTTCGAGGGCGCGCAACGCGACCCGCACCTTGAAGCTAAGCTCTGGGGCCGAACGCGATGGCATCTTGCGGTGGATGATCGAAGGCGCGCGCCAGTATCTCGCTTCGGGAAATTTGGCCCTCAGTCCGGCGATCCTTGCCGAGCAACGCCGGTATCGGAGCGAGAGTGACTTGCTGGGCGAGTTTCTGACCGACTGCGCGGTGGCCGATACCACCGGGCGAGTGATGGACAAGATGCTGTTCGACAGATGGGTCGTTTGGTGCGATGGCAATGGCCACAAAGCCGGGACCAAGCACACCTTTACCCAGCGGCTCGCTGAACGAGGTTTTCCGATCCGCAAGAGCAACGGGCAGCGCTTCTACTCTGGCCTACGGATGGCGCCGTGATGCGGTGGCAGGGCGAGCAGGGCGGGAGTGAACCTCTTTTGCCTAAACTTTTCAAGCTCAAATCTCATGGAGGGATATCCTGGAAAAACCCGCCCTGTCCGCCCTAACTGCCCTCGTATGACGAAATATCAGTTAACCACCAGCGAGATCAGCGATGCCCAGTGCCTATATCACCCGTCTAAACCGCGAAATGTTGGCGGAAGCGTCTCGACAGGAGCCTGTGTCGCTCACCCTCCACGACCGCATCCTAAGCTGGTACACCGGGCTGCCTGAGATCAGCCGCCACCGCGCCTTCGCTATGTCGGAACTGGAAAGCGCTATCGGCACGCAAGGAAAGTATCTTAGCCCGGTCCTGCTCACTCTCGGATGGAGCCGGAAGCGGAAGTGGTCGAGTCTGGGGCAGTACCACCGTTATTGGTTGCCGCCTCACGCTAGTCACGTGAATCTAAAGTTCGCCACATAAGGTCTGTTCGGTTTTCTGGCAGAAGCGGTCCGGCGCTCGGGGATGCCCGGCATCATGGGCAGCACCGGCTGCTCGCGGTCGAGCGCCTGGATCTGACTCTTCTCATCGACGCTGAAGACGATCGCGCGGGTCGGCGGCGACAGGTAAAGCCCAACGATATCGCGCACCTTATCAACGAACAGCGGGTCGCTCGACAGCTTGAAGGTCTGGCTACGGTGGGGCTGTAACCCGAAGGCGTTCCACATCCGGCGGATCGTCGTATGCGAAAAGCCCGTCTGTGCCGCCATCGACCGGATCGACCAGTGTGTCGCATCTACAGGCGTGGTGCGCAGCGTCCGCTAGATCACGGCAGCAACCTGGTCGTCGCCGATCGTGCGCGGCCTGCCGGGACGCGCTTCGTCGAGCAACCCGTCGATACGATCAGCCAAGAAGCGCCGACGCCACTTGCCCACCGTGTGCTCGTGAACGCCAAGCTCCGTCGCCACGACCTTGCTCTGTACCCCGTCGGCGCAGCGCAGAATAATCCGGCATCGTTCCGACAGCGAGCGCGATACCCGGTGCCGCCGCACCTGTCGCTCAAGATACGCCCGCTCCCCCGCCGTCACCACCAACGGCGCAATCGGTCGACCCTTCGCAAACGCGTTCGCCATCAACGCCTCCCTCTCGGACGACGTCGTATACAATGTTACTTACTTCAGTTCCAGATGACTAGCAGTTGATACCATCGATTTCGACGTTCAGAATTCTCGCACGTAACGTGGCATCCTGGATCAAGATTTCAGCGCATTTCAGCAAATCGCATTCGAGATTAAATCCCGTTTTCTGGCTCCGCCTGTCGAGTATTTCGATCGCAGTCATCAGAGAACCCATGGTCTTTGTATAGACGGTCATACCAAAATTGACCTCATCTTCATCTTGAGCACTTTCTAGTGCATGGCCAGTCGCGAGATGCTGCCTCCAACGATCCAGAAAGAAATCAAAATCCGCGTCGAGCCTATGAATGACGCTCACGGGCCGCAGTGTGAGAAAATTGTTAAATAACTCATTGAATTTCATCGTGTTGTCGGCCAGTGCCCCGCGCAAATTCTCTTGATCTTGCGATCCGTGGAATGCTTCCGAGCGCGGGTATCCCTTAACCTCCGCATCCGACGCACTCTCCCGGTTAGCCACTTGAGCGTCGTTGGACCAAATCTTCTTTCCAAAGAAAGGTTGTGAATTGGTATTGGAAGCGGGAGTGGTGCGCGGGCCGCTTGTCTGATCGGTGCGGCCTCGTTCGGGAAGCCGCATCCACAACAGAAAATTGATTTTGACGTTGTTTCCAGGCCAACTCAATGCTTTCCCCGAGCGGCGCGACAAATCTATCATCGCAACATCGATGCGATTCAAGCTGCTCTGGTCATCCGCCAGATAGGGGTTGTCGACGTTTGCAAAGCTCAAGCCCCTTAACCCCGGAGGGATGCCCAAGCCGTTGCAGGCGAGGGCGATGAAGTTCATTTGAACAATTCTGGGCTGGCCGCTCAGATCGGCGAGTATGCTCCGGGGATCGGTTACACCCTCACGGCGAGCCTGCTGCTGAATAAGGATAAGCCGATTTGCTATTTCACTTTTCATCTCCCGGCTGGCTGTCTCGGCGAGGTAGTTCGCCAGAACAGCGTTGTGTGCATCCTGTGTTTGATTCCAGCCGGTCATCCTACCGAGCAGACCCATGGCCACCCTCTTCATTCCGCATGAACACTCGTCCCCAATATGGGGACGGACAAGTTCCCATATACTTAATGCCCCGATTTCAGGGATTGGGGTGGGTCGATGCAGCGGGGATGGGTGGTTTCACCCGACTATCGGGCAGCGATCGGCGGTTTGAAGAATGCGCGAGTTCAACAAGGCATCTCGCAGCGGGAATTGGCGCGCAGGCTCGGTAAGCCGCCGTCATTCGTCAACAAGATCGAGCAGCTTGAGCGGCGCTTGGATGTGCTGGAGTTCATAGCCATTGCCGAAGCCATGAATTTGCAGGCGCCCGCCTTGCTGGAAACTTTAAGATCGGCCCTGCCTTCGACGGTGGTTCTTTGAGTTGGCGGAAACCCAAAATTTCTAGCCATCCGTTAAGGGCAACCGATAAAGCCCCACCCGTTGGAGCGATCAAATCCCCCCTTGGGGGCCGTCCCCCGGAAAAGGAACTACTATTGCTTCCTGCCGCCTGCCGCCTGCCGCCTGCCGCCTGCCGCCTGCCGCCTGCCGTCCCGGCCTAGGTCGTAGACCTATGAAGCGGCTCGACCGCTTCATTCCCGTCAGGATCATTTGCACGCCGCGCTGCCGCTTCGTTTGCACGGCAGTTTGTGCCGTGGTGACCGCTAGGGCCATGACCAAAATTGCTAACTATCGTGCATTAAAGGTGCATGGGTATGAGTGAAGACATGGCCGACGGCCGCGTGCGCCATGCACGCATCGACGATCTGGACAAGCCGCTGCACCGGATCATGCCCGTTTGGCGGCTCGAGGAGGTGTTTCGTCTCAAGCGGCTGACGCTGGTGAAGCCTTCGCTATGGGAGGACCCGCGCGAAGACCCGTGCGCGACCTTCATGCTTACGCCAAAACCCGGCTCGGGCTGCAAGAAACCCCAGTCGCCGCTTTCCGCCTATCTCGCGGCGTGCTGGGCGCAAAGCTGGTCCTATGAGGACAATTCCGACGCACTGCTCCGTGCCTATTCGCGCGTGGTGCTCGATCCGGTCGCCAAACGAAACACGGCGCCGGCCGAGGAAGGCGTGCGCGTCACCACTACTGCCCGCCGACTGATCGCCGCCATGGAAACATGGGCGGCGAGGCACTCCGACAGTCATTTCTACATTGCCGGCGTCACCTACGAACCGGAGGAGCAGTTCGGGCAACAATTGGCCGGTCGTCTCCTGCGGCCCGAAGGCCCGCGCTATTTCAGCACGCCGGACGGACGTGCGGAATCGCTATGCAGCAAACGCGCCCTGTTTCGGCATGAGGACGAGGTGCGGATTCTCTGCGTTGGTCCAGGCAAATTCAGCGCGGGCGAAGACATACGGCATTTTCTCGTCGATCCGAACGCCCTCTTCACCGAGGTGGCTTTCGACCCGCGCTTGGTCCTCTTCGAACGGCGCGAGCGTGAGAAAAAGCTGGGTTCGCAGGGATACAGCGGTATCGTCCGCGACGATGCCCGCTACATCAAGGCGTTCACCCTTATTTCAATGGACGCGGATTGGCCCGATCCAGAATAAGCCGAGCACCCAACACCTACGTGGTCCGCCTACAATTGTGGGGGGGATTGTGGGGGTATGGGATGTGACTGCAAGAAAATACATATAACACAACTGGATCGGCCTTAGGTTCTATTCAAGCCCTGCCACCACCGCCGAAGCGAATTTTCCTCAGCCTGCGGCTTTCGCATCCCGGCCATAGACGTCGGGGCGGAACGCGACGCCGGTTTTGCTGGGCATCGCGGTGATGTAGGTGAGGTAGACCGGCACCGATACCGGCAGCGGCACCGCCTGTTCGGGCTTGCCGCCGGCATTGCCGACCGGTTTCTCGAGCAGCCATTTGCCCAGCACCAGCGCCTTGTCGAGCCGGATGCAGCCATTGCTGAAATGGCGATCGTCCTTCGCCAGCAGATCGCGCTCGGGCGTGTCGTGAAGATAGATGCCGTCGTCGTTGGGGAACAGGAATTTCACCTTGCCCATCGAATTGAACGGCCCCGGCAGCTGACGGATGCGGGGCATCTGTTCGCCCGCCGCCACCGCATGCCAATCGATCGCGCGGGCCGGCACCGGTTGGGCTGACGCGTTCCAGCCGGACAGCGCCTCCATGTGCATCATCGCCAGCGATCGGCCGCCGAGCACCTTCTTGGCGATGCTGTCGCGGGTGAGATAATCGGGCACGTTCCAATAGGGATTGACGATCGCCCACTGGATCGATCCGACAAGCATCGGCGTTTGCGTCTTTTCGGCGCCGACCACGACCCGCATCGTGCCAACCTGCTTGCCGGCCTCGTAATACCACAGCCGCCCCGACGAAGCGTCGACGACGATATGGCGCGTCCATGCGCTCGGCAGCACGCGCGCGCGGTCCATGTTGAGCCGCAGCCGATCGCGTTCGGCGTCGGTCATGGGATGCACCATCAGACCGCGCAGCTCGACATATTCGTCGCTCATCCAGCCCATGCTCGCGACATAGTCGGCGAACGATTTGGGAAAGGCCGCAGCGCGCAGCACGTCTTCGGGCTTGAGCTTCTTGGGCTTCAGCGTCTTGTCGGCGTAAGTGATGTCGAGATCGCCGTCCGGCCGGCGCTGGTCGCGGACATAGGCGGCGAACGCCTTCGACAGCGCGATCTCCGCCTTGGCGATGGCCTTGGCATCGCCGCTGCGCGACGTGTCGATTATCTCCTGGAGATGCTCGGGATCGTAAGAGGACGGTTTGAGCCCGTCGAATTGTGCGGTCCGCAAATAGCCTATCAGACGAGTCGCCTGCGGCCCGATCGCGCCGCCCTCGACCCATAAAGGCTGGAAGCCGCGCGTGCGATAGAATCGGCTGATCGCACCGCCAGCCTCGTCTGCGATGGCGTGGGCGATCGGCGCGGCCCGGGATGCATCGATCGCCGCAGCGCGCACCGGCGCCGCGGCGAGGACGGCGGTTGCGGCAAAAAGGGTGGCGGCGGCGATCAGGCTGTGGGGAATGCGCGCACCCCGCATTCCCCTGGCGCGTCCGCTCAGCCTCGCTCTCCGGTGCTCGTCGGGGCGGGCGGCGGGGGCGGCGGCATCGGCACGGCGTTGGCGTGATACACGCCGTCTGCGGTGTAATAGCCGTCGACGATGCCGTCGCCGTTCTGATCCGCAGCGACGCTGCCGGGGACCGCGCCGGGCGGCGGCGGCGGCGGCATGGCGGCCATGTCTTCTTCCTTATGGGCGCAGGCGGCCAGTGCCAGGCCGCCGATGCCGATCAACATGATTGATTTGACGCGCATAAAGGTCACTCCCTCAGGCAAGCGGGACGATCCCGCCGGCAAAACACGCCCCCGTCGCCCGGTTGAGGCGCACATGGCTGGCGGGTCCATCCATTAAGCGACAGGGGGTGCGGCGCGCGCGGCAGGCGGCGGCGTGAGTTGCCCCGACGTAAATCCTTGCGCCAGCCCGCCTCGAGCCGCCATTACCGATCGAATGAACAACCTCGCGCTCGTTCTTGCCCTGATCGGCGTCGCCGGCATCGGCGCGCAGTGGATCGCGTGGCGCACCGGCTGGCCAGCGATCGCGCTGATGCTGATCGCCGGCGTCATCGTCGGGCCGATCGCCGGCATCGTCAATCCGGGCAGGGATTTCGGCCCGCTGCTCGAACCGATGATCTCGATCGCCGTCGCGGTGATCCTGTTCGAAGGTGGCCTCAGCCTCAATTTCCGCGAGCTGCGTCGCACCGATGGCGCGGTGTTCCGGCTCGTCGGATTCGGTGTGCCGATCGGCTGGGCGCTCGGCGCCTGTGCCTGTTATTATATCGCCGGGCTGGTGTGGCCGGTCGCGATCCTGCTCGGCGGTATCCTGGTCGTCACCGGGCCGACGGTGGTGCTACCGCTGCTGCGCCAGATCACGCTGGCGCCGCGACCGCGCGCGATCCTCAAATGGGAAGCGATCGTCAACGATCCGCTCGGCGTGCTCTGTGCGGTCGTCACCTACGAATACCTTCGCCGCTATGAGGCCGGAGCGACTATCTTCAGCGTCTTCCTCGCGCTGCTCGGGGCGGCGCTGGTCGCGGCGTTGGTCGGCTTCGCAGTCGCGCTCGCGGTGGCTTGGCTGTTCCCGCGCGGGCACGTGCCAGAATATCTCAAGGCGCCGATGCTGCTGATCGCGGTGATCGGCACCTTCGTGCTGTCGAACCTCATCGAAAGCGAAACGGGGCTGCTCGCGGTCACGGTGATGGGCGTGGCGCTGGCCAACATGCGGCTCGCCAGCCTGCGCGATTTTCAACCGTTCAAGGAGAATATCACCGTCCTGATGGTGTCGGGCGTGTTCGTTCTGCTGTCCGCCTCGCTGAATCTCGATGTATTGCGGCAATTCGAATGGCGCTTCCTGGCGTTCATCGTCGTCCTGCTGGTCGGCGTGCGGCCGGCGACGGTGCTGCTCAGCCTCGCCTTCTCACGTATTCCGTGGCGCGAGCGGCTGTTCGTCGCGTGGATCGCGCCGCGCGGCATCGTCGCGGTGGCGATCACCGGAATCTTCGCGCTGCGGCTCGGCGCGCTGGGCTATAACGACGGCGGCACGCTGGTGGCGATCTCGTTCGCCATCGCCGCGGGAACGATCGTCGCGCACGGCTTCACCGCGCGGACGCTCGCGACAAGGCTGGGCCTTACCGGCGGCGCACCGCGCGACGTGTTGATCGTCGGCGCGACGCGGTGGAGCCTGTCGCTCGCGCAGCAATTGGGTGAGCTCGACGCGCCGGTGATGATCGCCGACACGAGCTGGCACCGGCTGGCGGCGGCGCGGCAGCGCGGCGTGCCGACCTTCCACGGCGAGATCCTTGCCGAAGCGACCGAGGACCATGTCGATTTCGCGCGCTTCCAGGCGCTCGTCGCGACGTCGGAGAATGAAGCGTATAACGCGCTCGTCTGCAACGAATTCGCCCCCGAGTTCGGCCGCGACGCGGTCTATCAACTGGGCGGCGCTTCGCATGACGATCCGCACGCGTTGCCGATCACGCTGCGTGGCCGATCGCTGTTCGAAACGGGCATCGGGCTCGAGGATCTGACCGCGCGCGAAGCGGCCGGCTGGAGCTTTCGCCGCACCAGGATCAGCGAAAAGTTCGATTTCGACGCGCTGAAGGCGTTGCTGCCCGGCGGCGCCGATCTGTTGCTGCTGGTGCAGAAATCGGGCGCGATCAAATTCTTCACCCACGCTTCGCGGCCGACGCCCGACGTGGGGGATGTGGTGCTGTCCTACAGCCCGCCCGACATCGCCAAGGCGGTTGCGCGGCAGGAACGGCGGCAGACGAAAACGAGCGCGACATTGGGCGCCGAGGGAAAGGGGAGCGGTAATGAGTGAAGCGAGGATCGGCGCGACCGTCATCGGCAGCGCGATCGCGTTGCTGGCGCTTGGCGGGTGTCAGCAACACGGCGCGCAGCACCGGCAGGACAATCGGTCGATCGTCGCGCCCGCGCCCACGCCGAGCGCGACGCCGGCGGCCAAGCCGTCGCCGCGATCGATCATGCAGCCGTCGGTCGAGCCGGCGATCGATCCGCCACCGCTCCAGCCGCTCGACGTCACGATCGGTTTCCCAGATGGCGGCGCGAAACTCGACGCGGCGGCGACTGCCGCGCTGGATCAGCTGCTGGCGCGTCCGGAAACGAGCAGCGGCGGGCCGATCACGCTGCGCGGCAACACCGATTCACGTGGGAACGACGCCGACAACAAACGCGCGTCGAAGCACCGCGCGCAGGCGGTGGCGGATTATCTGATCGAAAAGGGCGTGGACAAAGCGCGGCTGACGATCGTGGCGCTCGGCGAGGATCGGCCGATCGCGCCCAACGCCAATCTCGACGGCAGCGACAATGAGGAAGGACGGCGCAAGAATCGCCGCGTCGATATCACGGTGACGCCAGCGCTCCAGGCCGAGCAGGCGGACGCGCCGGCCGACGATCTGCCGGTCGAGAACGGGGCGGCCCCGGCCGACAACGCGGTGCTGGCGCGCTGATCGAGGGGGCCGCCTGATCGATCAATCAGTGATGATCGCCGTCATGGTCATGGTCGTGATCATGGTCATGATCGTGATGGCCGTGATGATCGCCCCAGCGGCCGGGATGATCGCGGCAAGCGCCGAGCGATAGGCCGGTGACGAGCAGGCTCGCGGCGAGGATGGCTTTTCGGATATGCATTGGCTCACTCTCCTTTGTCGGAACCGCGATTAAACCGCCGGTTGACCTTTACAGTTCCTGTATCGGCTTGCGGCGCCCGCGCGGTGTGCCGCGCCCGCGCGTCATCGGATCGGGCTTGGCGGGTTTTGTCCAGCCGTCTGGCGGCGTCATGCGCTGCTGGCTGGTGCCGAGCCCCATCGCGCCGGGTTGCTGACGAAGCAGATCGCCGGCCTCCACCGCGGCGATCGCCTCGGCACCGGCGCCCTGACGCAGCAACGCTATCCGATCGCGTAGCCGGCGCGCCTCCTCGAAATCGAGCGCGGCGGCGGCGGCATCCATCCGCGCCTGAAGATCGGCAATATCGTTGTTCATAGACGCGAACAACGCGCAGCGGTCGGTTGAGATGCGTCGGGGGGATGGAGCGGGTAGCGGGAATCGAACCCGCGTATTCAGCTTGGAAGGCTGCTGCACTACCATTGTGCTATACCCGCGTGCCGGCGAGCGAGGTAGCGCGGGCCGCGGGCCGGCGCAAGATGGACGAACAGGCTTCACGGCTTGCTTACCATTGCCGGCCTATGGCGAGGCCGATGTTCTACGATCGCACCCTCGCCAGACAGGCGCGCGCCGCCGATCCTCGACCAGCGTCCGCAGTCAGCCACGGCGCCGGGATCGCTGGCATGGCGGGGCTGCTCATCTGGACCGCGGTTGCGCTGTGGTATGGCATGGACGGGCCGTATTCGGCGCTGGTCAACGTGCTCGCCTGCGCCGTGCCGATGGTCGGCTGGTCGCTCGTCATCGACAAGGTCCACCGCAACGCCTCGACCGGGATCGACTGGTCGCTGCGCCGGCCGTGGCGCGAGAGCCTCGACGTCAGCTTCGCCAAGCTCGCCGGGCTGTGGGCGACCTGGGCGCTGATCGGCGTCGCCTACGGCACGATTCGCGACTATTGGGACGGGCCGTTCCTGTTTTCGATGTGGTGCTTCGGCTATGCCGCGCCGGCGCTGTTCGTGCTGTCGGTTCCCTATGTGATCTGGCTCGACCGGCGGCTGATCGAGCCTAAGGACGGCGCCTGGGCGCTCGGCACCTGGCTGATGGGCGTGGCCAAACCGCCGCCCGAACAGATTTACGCGCATCTGCGAAGCTGGACGGTCAAGGGCTTCTTCCTCGTCTTCATGCTGGCGATCGTGCCGCCCAATTTCCAGAACGTACTCGATACGCCGTTCGCCTGGGGCGATCCGGTGGTGCTGGCGACGTGGCTGATCAGCTTCATGTTCATGGTCGATGTCGCCTTCGCCACGGTCGGCTACCTGTTGACGATGCGGCCGTTCGATTCGCACATCCGGTCGGCCAATCCGTTCGCCGCGGCGTGGATGGCGGCGCTGATCTGCTATCCGCCGTTCATCATGATGGATGAGGGCGGGCCGCTCGATTATCGGCTGGGGACGCAGGATTGGAACGTGTGGTTCGCCGCGCATCCCGCGCTGCTGTGGGCGGTCGGGATCGCGCTGATCGTGCTGACCGGGCTGTATGCCTGGGCGACGGTGGCGTTCGGGTTGCGCTTCTCCAATCTCACCAATCGCGGTATCCTGACGCATGGGCCCTACGCGCTGTCGCGGCATCCGGCCTATCTCGCCAAGAACCTGTTCTGGTGGCTGTCGTCGGTGCCGATCCTGACGACCGGATCGATCGTCGACGCGGCGCGCGCGACGATCCTGCTGGCGGTGGTCAGCGGCGTCTATTACTGGCGCGCCAGGACCGAGGAGCGGCATTTGAAGCTCGATCCCGATTATGTGGCCTATTGGGAGTGGATGGAGCGCAACGGCCCGGTGCCGCGGTTCTTCAGATGGGTTTTCGGGCGGTCGCAGCGAGACGTGGCGGTTGAGCCGGTCCCGGTCGAGGCGATCTGACTTCTTCCGTCACCCCGGATCTTTTCCGGAGGCCACTGAGCCGCTCATTCGATGCCGTCGGCATGTGCTGCCCGGTGGATGCCGGAACAAGTCCGGCATGACGACGGAATTAGAACTTCGTCTCTTCGTAGATTTTGCAGACGTTGCCGTCCCACGCGCCATTGTAGCGATCGAGTAGCGCCTGCGCGGGGACTTTTCCGGTGCGGACGATCTCGCGCAGAGGATCGAGGAAGCCGCTTTCGTTGTCGCCTGACGAATTGAGCCGGGCGCGCGCCGACAATCCAGCGCCCGCTATGTCGAGCACCTCAGTTGCAATATCGCGCAGCTTGCCGCTGCCCGGGATCGGCGCGTCGAGCGCGAGCTTTGGCACCGCGTCGCGTAGCGCCTCGCGCTCGTCCATCGTCCAATGCTTGACCACATCCCACGCCGCATCGAGCGCGGCATCGTCGTAAAGCAGCCCGACCCACAGCGCCGGTAGCGCGCAGATGCGGCCCCACGGGCCGCCGTCGGCGCCGCGCATTTCTAGAAAGGTCTTGAGCCGCACTTCGGGGAAGGCGGTCGACAGGTGGTCGTTCCAGTCGTCGAGCGTCGGCTTTTCGCCGGGCAAGACCGATAATTCGCCCTTCAGGAAATCGCGGAACGACAGGCCGGCAGCGTCGATATATTTGCCGTCGCGATAAACGAAGTACATCGGCACATCGAGCGCATAGTCGGCGTAGCGCTCATAACCGAAGCCGTCTTCGAAAACGAATGGCAGCATGCCGGTGCGATGCGGATCGGTGTCCGACCAGATGTGGCTGCGGAACGAGAGAAAGCCGTTGGGCTTCTTTTCGGTGAACGGCGAATTGGCGAACAGCGCGGTCGCCAGCGGCTGCAGCGCGAGACCGACGCGGAACTTCTTCACCATATCGGCTTCGGACTGATAGTCGAGATTAACCTGGATGGTGCAAGTTCGCAGCATCATGTCGAGCCCGAGACTGCCAACACGCGGCATATGGTTCAGCATGATCGCGTAGCGGCCCTTTGGCATCAGCGGCAGATCGGCACGCGTCTTGTCCGGCCACATGCCGAGCCCGAGGAAGCCGAGCCCGAGCTTGTCGCCCACTGCCTTGACTTGTTC
Organism: Sphingomonas koreensis; assembly: GCA_006438735.1. GTDB lineage: Bacteria > Pseudomonadota > Alphaproteobacteria > Sphingomonadales > Sphingomonadaceae > Sphingomonas > Sphingomonas koreensis_A. The sequence goes on from RCZF01000005.1 coordinate 124,275, forward strand.
GAGGTGGCGGGCAGCTTCGGCGCAGGTTTCGTGGAGGCTGTCGAGCGGCGCGCCCGAAAGCTCGAATTGGCCGGCCGGTTCGAGGCTGATCGCGCCATCGGGCCCGGTCATCGCGATGACGTTGCCATTCTCTTCGACAGGCGTCCAGCCGAACTCGGTGAGGCCCATCAACAGGTCTCGGATACCGCCGGGCTCATCGTAAGAAGGGGCGTGATAATCGCGCGTCGAATAGACGAATTTCTCGTGCTCGGTGCCGATCCGCCAGCGGTCCTTGGGCTTTTCTCCACGCGCGAAGCTCTGGATGAGGTGCGACCGGTCAGTGATGACCGCTGCGTGGGTGTCCGTAACGGTCTTCGTCGTCATGGGCGCGCATGTAGGGCGGATGAATGAAGGGCGCTAGGGGCGAACGACCGATATCCACGCCGTCATCCCCGCGAAAGCGGGGACCCATCTCGTTAGGGCGCCGCGACCACGACCGCTGCGTATGCTGAGCGCTGTCGAGATGGGTCCCCGCTTTCGCGGGGATGACGAGACTACCAATCGCCCGCCGCCGCCATCCACACCGAAACCGCCGCCGCCGCCGCGGTGTCGGCGCGCAGGATGCGCGGGCCGAGGGTGATGCCGATCGCTTGTGGCAAGGCGCGGATCGCGGCGCGCTCGGCGTCGTCGAAGCCGCCCTCTGGGCCGATCAGGATTGCCGCCGGGCCGGGGTGGGTGCGCATCGCTTCCAGCGCGGGCGCGCCCCCCGTCTCGTCGGCGAAGAACAGCTTGCGGGTCTGGGGCCAAGCGGCAAGCAGCGCTGGCAGCTTCACCGTCTCCGCGAGCGCGGGCAGCGCGGTTCGGCCGCATTGCTCGGCGGCCTCGATCATGTGCGCGCGCAGCCGATCGGCCTTGGGCTTGTCGACCACCGCGCGGCGGGTGATGACCGGCACCAGCCGCGCAACGCCGAGCTCGCACGCCTTCTCCGCCATCCAATCGACCCGCCCTTTCTTCAGCGGCGCGGCGCACAGCCACAGATCGGGCACGGGTTCGCGCGCGCGTAGCCGATCGGTCACGTCGAGGATCAGGTCGCGCTTGCCCACGCTGGCGGCGATGGCGAGCCATTCGCCGGTCCGGTCGTCGAACAGTTTGACAGGATCGCCGATCTTCAGCCGCATCACCGCGATCAGATAATGCGCGGGCGGACCATCGATGCCGATCGAGCCGGGCGCCAGCTCGGTATCGATGAACAGGCGCGGCGTCGATTGCGGCGGCCAGGCGGGGGTGGCGGGCATGGCGCTGCTGTAGCGTGGACGCGTCGGCTTGTCAGTCCAGTCGCGGATCGGCGCGCAGCACCGGCTGATCGAAGGTGACGTTGGCGCTCGACGGGCCGCAGATGTGCGCGGCGAATTTGGCCTGGATCGATTGGCTGGCGATGCTGATCGCCGCGAACCGCGTCGCGAGGCAGTGGCTGTGATCATAGACCGCGCCGGATACCCAATGCAGTTTCGCCGTCACTTCCGCATCGGGCGCAATGCCGACGGGCAGGATCACCGGCCCCGGGTGCATGCCCGGCGGCACTTTGCGGCTGATCGACAAGGCGCGCCCTTTCGTGTCCTTAAATGTCAGCTTGGGCAGGCCGGGGATAGTGCAGGCCGACGGCCCGATGTTTCGGATCACCAGCAACGCGCCCGATTGCGACATGCCGTCGAAGGCGCCGCCCTCGCTGTCGAACGCCAGCGAAAGCTGGTTGGCCTGGCATGAGGGCAGCGACGCTGGGGACGCCAACAACAGGAACAACGCGATCATGGCAGGGGCTCTCGATGGCTCAGGGCGACAGTTGTGGCGCGTGTTGCTGAACGTTCGCTGGCCCGATAACGGTCCCACAGGCATTTCGCCGCCGCGACGCTTGCGATACCGGGGGAAGCATGACCGCCGACGCCGACATCGTTCCCGATTCGCAGCACCACGGCCTGGTCGGCCACTTGCCCGCACGGGTGCGACCGTTCGCGCTGCTCGCGCGATTCGATCGGCCGATCGGCTGGTGGCTGCTTTTCTGGCCGGGCGCGTGGGGCGTGGCGCTGGCCGGCGGCGCGGTAGCGCGGTGGGACTTGATCCTATGGCTGTTGCTCGGCGCGATCGCGATGCGCGGCGCCGGCTGCGTCTATAACGACATCGTCGATCGCGATCTCGACCGGCAGGTCGCCCGGACGCGCGCGCGGCCGCTCGCCAGCGGCGCGGTGTCGGTCAGAGCCGCCTGGGGCTGGCTGCTGATCCTGTGCCTGATCGGGCTGGTCGTGCTGCTGCAGCTCAATCGGCTCGCCGCGATCGTCGCGCTGGCGAGCCTGGCGCCGGTCGCCGCCTATCCCTTCATGAAGCGCATCACTTGGTGGCCGCAGGCATGGCTGGGGCTGGTGTTTTCCTGGGCCGCGCTGGTCGGGTGGAGCGACATCGCCGGCACGCTCGGCTGGCCGCTGTGGCTGCTCTATGCCGGATCGATCGCCTGGGTGATCGGCTATGACACAATTTACGCATTGCAGGATCGCGAAGACGACGCGCTGATCGGCGTGCGCTCCTCGGCGCGGCGGCTCGGCACGCATGTGAAGGGCGGTGTGGTGCTGTTCTACGGGCTCGCGCTCGTTTGCTGGGCCGGCGCGTTCTGGCTGGTGCGCCCCGATCCGCTGGCGCTCGCCGCGCTGCTGCCAGTTGCGCTGCACCTCGGCTGGCAGGCCGCCACGCTCGATCCGGATGACGGCGGCGGCGCGCTCGATCGCTTCCGGTCGAACCGCTTCGCCGGGCTGTTGATGTTCGCTGCGTGCCTGGTGGTCGGCACGACGCTTTGAATCGCCCGATCGGCACCCTAAGTGGCGTCGATGAAAACCGTCGATCAAGCCCGCGACCTCGCCCATAACATCGTCGCCCGTGCGCGCGCCGCGGGGGCCGACGCCGCCGATGCGGTGGTTGCCAGCCACGCCTCGCTCAACGTTTCGGTGCGGCTCGGCGCGCTCGAGGATGTCGGGCGCTCGGAGGGCGAGGATCTCGGCCTGCGGGTGTTCGTCGGCAAGCGCAACGCGAGCGTTTCCTCTTCCGATTTCGCGCCCGCCGCGCTCGACGAGCTGGTCGATCGCGCGATCCGCATGGCGAAGGAAGCGCCCGAGGATCAATGGGCGGGGCTCGCACCGGCCGAGCGATTGCTCCACGGCGCGCCGCCGCAGCTCGATCTCGACGATGGCGGGGTGATTTCGCCCGAAGACCTGCGCGAACGCGCGCTCGCCGCCGAGGATGCGGCGCGCGCCGTCGCCGGCGTGACCAACAGCGAAGGGGCGGGCGCCGGTGCGAGCCGCAGCATCGTCGCGCTCGCCACCAGCCATGGCTTCGCGGGCGGCTATGCGACGACCAGCTACGGCGTGCACGCCAGCGTTCTCGCCGGCACCGCAGGTGGCATGGAGCGCGATTACGCGCATCACAGCGCGCGGCATCTCGGCCATCTCGAAGATGCCGCGACGATCGGCGCGCGCGCCGGCGAGCGCGCAGTTAAACGCGTCGGACCCGGCCGTGTGCCGAGCGGATCGATGCCGGTGGTTTTCGACCGGCGCGTCGGCGGCAGCTTGATCAGCCATCTGATTGGCGCGATCGCCGGCCCGGCGATCACCCGCAAGACCAGCTTCCTGCTCGATGCGATGGGCGAGCGGCTGTTCGCGCCCGGCGTGACGATCCGCGACGATCCGCACCGCCCGCACGGGCTGCGCTCGCGCCCGTTCGATGGCGAAGGGCTGCATGTGCTGCCGACGGCGATCGTCGAGGATGGCGCGCTGGAAACGTGGCTGCTCGACAGCGCCTCGGCGCGACAATTGGGGCTGGAGGCGACAGGCCATGCCGGCCGCGGCGGCGGCGTTTCGGCGAGCAATCTGTTCATGGAGTCGGGGAACGTTTCGCCCAGCGCACTGATCGCCGACATCGAGTGCGGCGTGTTCGTCACCGAGCTGATCGGCCAGGGCGTCAGCGGCACCACCGGCGATTATTCGCGCGGCGCCTCGGGCTTTCTGATCGAGAAGGGCGAAGTCGCCGGCCCGATCGCCGAGTTCACGATCGCCGGCAACCTGAAGGCGATGTACGCTGCGCTAACGCCGGCCAGCGATCTGGAATTTCGCTACGGCATCAATGTGCCGACGCTGCGGGTCGATGGCATGATGGTGGCGAGTGGCTGAAACGCGTCTCCCGTCGGTGCGGCAGGTTCAGCCATGCTGAACCCCAAATTGGCCGAGGCCGTCGCTGGGATCGCCGCCGAGGCGGGCGCGCTGGCGATGGCGCGGTGGCACACCGATTTCAAGCGCTGGGACAAGGCGCCCGGCCATCCGGTGTGCGATGTCGATGTGGATGTGAATACGTTGCTCCACGCACGACTGTCGGCCTTGCTGCCCGAGGCGGGATGGCTGTCCGAGGAAACCGTCGATAACGCCGATCGACTTTCTCGCGAGCGTTTATGGGTGGTCGATCCGATCGACGGCACGCGCGATTATCTGCGCGGGCGTGACGGGTGGGCCGTGTCGATCGCGCTGGTCGAGCATGGCCAGCCGGTGATCGCGGTGCTCGATTGCCCGCCGCGTGCCGCCGTGTTCCGGGCCGAAGCGGGGCAGGGCGCGACGCTCAACGGTGGCCGCATCCGCGCCGCGACGCGCACTCAACTTTCGGGCGCGCGGGTGCCGACGGACGCGCTGACGAAGGCCGATCGCGATCTGACGACGGTCTACCGCCCCAATTCGATCGCGCTCAGGATCGCGATGGTGGCATGCGGAGAAGCCGATCTCGTCGCGACGCTGCGCTGGGGCCACGAATGGGACATCGCCGCCGCCACGCTGATCGCGCGCGAGGCCGGCGCGGAGATCAGCGATGCGTTCGGCCAGCCGCTGACGTTCAACACGCGCACGGCCGAGGCGTTCGGCGTGCTCGCCACGTCGCGTGGGCTGCGCGAGGCAGCGATCGAGCGGTTGGCCGACCGCGCGCACACCGCAAGCGCGCGCTGACGCTTCACGACTTGATGGGGGTCTCGGGCGGCGGGGCGGCCCACGGCGGCAGTTTGAGTTGCTTGCTCATGTCGGCGATGCCGGCGCTGAACCCGTCGCGTTCGGCGGATTCGAGCTGGCCGCCATCACCCGGTCGTAGCAGATCGTCGATCTTCCAGCCGCCCGCGGTGTGCACGAACCGGAAGGTCAGCGGCGTCAGCGTGTGATCGTCCGCGAACAGCCAGAATTTCACGTCGGCGTCGATGATCCCGGGCCGCACGGCGCGCAGCCCGACGGTCATCGTGCCGGCAATGTTGTTGTTGTCGAAATCCTGACACTGGCAGAAGCGATCATAGTCGTCGTTGCAGCTGCCGAACGCTGCCGTGGAATCCTTCTTGCCGAGCCGATCCGCGAGATCGGTGCACTTGGCCATCATCGCCGCGAGCGAGGGCGTGTAGGGCGGCCAATATTTATTGCCGAGGCCGTGATCATGCCAGGCGTACACCTCGTGCAGAATGCCGCGGATCGCTGCCGCGTCGGCCGGGGAGACGCCGGCGCTTGTCGCCGGGGGCGGGGCAGCGGCCGGGGTTGGTCGATAGCAGCTCGCCAGCGCGCCGCGCATCGCGTCCGCCGCGCCATCGTTCGGTATGACGGCGCTGGCGTCGCCGATCGTCAGCGTGACGGGGGCGCTCGCCAGCGCGTCGAGCACCGCCGGGTCGCGGATCGCCGCGACCCACACGTCGGTCGCGCCGTTGCGGATCAGCGCCAGAGTGGCGGTCGCGCCGCCACTCAACCGCATCGCGGCGGGGCTTCGCGACGGCTGTCGGGCGAGACGGACGGCCATGACGGGCGTCCCCCGTTCGCAGGTCACCGCAAAGCCGAGCACCGCGCCGGCCAGATCAACCTTGGCGACGCCGTATCCGCCGGGCTGGGTGACGGATTGCCAATGCGTCTGGCCGCGCGCGACGCCGGTCGCGCCGATCAGGGCTGCGATCGTCAGAACTATCGCGCAAATGTTTCGAGATGTGCCCGCCATCACCGCCCCCGCGACCAAGTCGTTGCCCCATATTTACCATTCGGCGGGACCACGAGCAACAGTTGCGGGCGGACGGCAATTATGCGGCGTCGATGCCTTCGTCGCCGCTATATTTGATCTGGAGATAACGGCCGCGCGTCGCCAGCAGATCGAGGTCGCCCGAGGCGAGCTGCTCGGTCATCTGGCCGATCTCGCGATCGATCACCTGCAACCCTTCGGCGAGCTGCTGATCGGGGGTCTTGCCGTTGCGCGGCACGCTGCGTAGCGGCGGCGGCACGCGGGTGTAGCCGTTGATCAGCTCGGGCAGGTTTTCGCCGATCAGCTTGCGGATTTCACCCGCCGCCGGGGTATTCTCGTCGAGCCCGGCGAGCTGCGGGCTGAGCGTTTCGAGCCGCTGGCCGATGCCGTCGAGAATGCGCATCGCCGGCACCGGCATATTGCCGCGCTGCGTCTCCAGCCATTGTTCGGTGCGCACCGGCAGGATCCGCAGCGGCGTCTGACGGAAGGTCTCGGGCCGCGCTTCGGGCGTGGTGGGAAACACCGCCAGCCCGAACGTCGCGGCCACCAGCAACAGCATCACCAGCAGCGCGCCACCGATGCCGAGCGGGATGAACCAGCCGAGCACCATCGCCGCGAGCAGGATCACGACGTCGGCGGCGACGATCCTGCCGAGCCGCGCGACGATCGTCTCCTTCTGCCGCTCGCGTCGCCGTGCGCCCAGCGAGCGATAGCGTTCCGAGGTGCGGTTGAGCAGCTCGGTCGATCGGGCGATCTGCTCGTCGACTTCGCTCATCCGGCCAGCGATTCCAGCTTGAACTGATCGGTGGCGGACGCGCCGGCATTTTGCGTCGCACCCTCGGCGCGCGCGATATACCCCTTCGATTTCTCGACCTCGGTCGACAGCGTATCGACCGTCGTCTTCATCGAATCGAGCGCCTTCAGCTTGAACGTGTCGATCGCGTCCATCGTATCGTAGATGTTCTGGAACGCGCGTTGCAGCGTCTCGACGGGAATCGTCGCGGCGGCAGCCTGTTCGTGGATCGCGGCGGTCTGGCTCTTCAACAGCTTGCCGGTCGAATCGATGATCCCGGCGGTGGTCGTGTTGAGCGCGGTGATCTGGTCGAGCACCAGCCTCTGGCTGGTCAGCGCCTGCGCCACCGTCACCGCCGTGCGCAGCGCCGCGACAGTGGTGGTCGAGGCGCGATCGACGCCCTTCACCAGCTCGACATTGTTCTTCTTGACCAGATCGAGCGCGAGATAGCCCTGCACCGTCACGGCCATCTGGGTGAGCAAATCCTGCGTGCGCTGGCGCACGTAGAACAACGCCGTCTCGCGGATCGCCTTGGCCTTGGCCGGATCGGTCGCGTCGAGTTCGTTGGCCTTGTCCTCGAGCCGCTGGTCCATCGTCTTGGCGAGCAAGACCATCTGCTCGAGTCGGCCCATCGCGTTCCACAGATTGGCGCGCTCGGTATCGATCGCGGCGTTGTCCATGAGGAGCTCGTCCTTGCCCGAGGCAAGGCTCTTCATGATCGCGGCGATGTGCGTCTGCGACGATTTATACTTGTCGAAATAGACCGTCATCTTGCTGCCGAACGGGATGACGCCGAGCAGCTTGCGTGGACCCTTGAGGCTGCCGTTCCTGCCCGGATCGAGCGTCTCGACCGTGCGCCTGAGCTGCGCGAGATCGGCGCCGACGCCGTTGTCCTTGTCCATCGCGCGGATCGGGCGATCGAGGAAGCGGTTCGATTGCCCCGCGGCGTCGCGGATTTCCTTCTGACCCATCGCGGTGATGGCATCGACACGCTTGCCGAATTCGGGCGAATTGACGTCCTGCGCGACGAGATCGGTGACGAACCCGTCGACCTTCTCCTCGAGCTGGGTCTTGGTCTTGTCGTCGACCGGCACCAGCCCCGCGGCCTTGGCGGTCGTCACCACCGGCACCGGATCGGGCGGGGTCAGTTTCAGGTCCTGCTCGGCCGTATCGGTCTCGGTCGTCGCCATTATAATCCTCCAGCGAAGGGAGCATGATCCTACGAGGATCGCTTCCCGGTGCCAACTGTATTGCGTATCTAATACACGGGGGGGGCCCGACAAGGCAACCTCTCAGGTCATCGATCGAAAAACCGCGCCCCCCGATGACGGCGGCGGCTTCGGCGAACCCCCGTTTTTCGTCAGTTGGCGTTCTGCAAACGGCGCGCTCGCCGTGCGGCGCCGGCCGTCAGCGCGCGTCGCCATAAGGGAATCGAGGCGAGGGCGACCTGACCCACCACGGGCGCAATCACGCTCACCACGATTCCCGTTGCGGCGCCGAGCGCGACAGAAGCGCCCCGTTGGCGGATCAGCATGATTCGGTCGGCCGGCACGTCTTCATCGACGATCGGCGCGGTCGTCACCATGCGCTGCAGCCGCATGTTGAGCAGCGCAATGACCAGCAGCCAGCCGCAATAGAGCGTGACCGGCACGCGCGCGCCGGGATTGTCTGCGGTAAAAGAAGTGAAGAACGGCAGCGCGGCGATGCTGCTGAGAAACAGCATGTTCGGCATCGTCAGGCTCTCATGCCAATGCTCGGCGCATTCGAAAGCGCGGTGGTGCCCGGCCCAGAATGCGGCGATCACGAAAAAGCTGATGAAGAAGCCGACGAAATTGGGCAGCAGATCGAGCAGCGCCTGAACATACGCCACGTCGGGGGCTTGCCAGGGCAAATGCGGCGGATGGATTTCGATCACCAACAACGTGATGGCGATGGCGATCACGCCGTCGGAAAAGAAAATCAGCCGCTGCAGGCCATGTTCGGGACGGTGGCCGTCGCCGTCAGATGGATCGCTCGACATTGTGCCCCCGCTGCCAATCCGAATGACGCCTCCTGTGCCGCGAAGCGGCGTCGCGGTCTATGGCGAATCCGCGCGTGCTATCGGCGCGCCGTGCTGACAGCTGCCGGCCACGGCCCGGTAATCAACACTGAATTCCGCAATTCTTCGCGCAAAATGCGCCGGAACAGATCAGCTGCCAGGATTTCGACGAACACGCAGCCGGTGGCAAGATGGTCGCTCCAGACCACCCGCGCCATCTGCGGATCGGCGTCGGGGAGCTTGAGCCAGACGATGCTGTCGGGTGCCAGCCCGTGGATTTCGACGCGGAAGCCGAAGCGCGAAATATCGAGCAGGCGGGTATCGACCCGGTGCTCGCCTTGCTTGCGCAGCGCCACCGTCCCCGAAGTCTTGTGCCGCCGGGCGCGCCGCGCATCCTGATCCTGCCGGGCCGCCTTTGCTGTCGTCGCCATCCAATTTCCCCACGATCGATCGCGAAAATCTAGCCGGCTGCGGCTAAGATTGTGTGAAATGCGGCAGGACCAGAGCCGCCACTGTCCTAAAGGCCGCTTTTCTGGCATAGACTGAACGATGAGCCAGACCGTCGCACCGAATATCGCCGTCGCTTCCGGCTGCGACTTTCGTGCCTTTCCGCAGCGCAGCAAATGCGCTATTGGCGCATCCGATTTCTTCTTCTCCCAATCAGGTATCCTTCAATGAGCCTCCGCAATGTGGCCATCATCGCGCACGTCGATCATGGCAAGACGACCTTGGTCGATCAGCTGTTCCGCCAATCGGGCACCTTCCGCGACAACCAGCGCGTCGAAGAGCGCGCGATGGATTCGAACGATCTCGAAAAGGAACGCGGGATCACGATTCTGGCGAAGTGCACCTCGATCGAATGGGACGATCATCACGGTCACAAGACGCGGATCAACATCGTCGATACCCCCGGCCACGCCGATTTCGGCGGCGAGGTGGAGCGTATCCTGTCGATGGTCGACGGCGTGATCCTGCTGGTCGATGCCGCCGAAGGCGCGATGCCGCAGACCAAGTTCGTCACCGGCAAGGCGCTGGCGCTTGGGCTCAAGCCGATCGTCGTCGTCAACAAGATCGACCGCAGCGACGCGCGTGCGCAGGAAGTGCTCGACGAGGTATTCGATCTGTTCGTCAGCCTCGACGCCAATGACGAGCAGCTCGATTTCCCGGTGTTGTTCGCGTCGGGCCGCAACGGATACGCGGGCGACAATCCCGATGTCCGCGAGGGCACGCTGACGCCGCTGTTCGAGAAGATCGTCGAGCATGTGCCGGCGCCCGCCGCCGACCCGGACGGGCCGTTCAAGTTCCTGGTGACATTGCTCGATCGCGACAATTTCCTCGGCCGCATCCTCACCGGTCTGGTGTTCTCGGGCTCGGTCAAAACCAACATGCCGATCCACGCGCTCGATAACGACGGCAACATCGTCGAGACCGGCCGCGCGTCGAAGATCATGGCGTTCCGCGGGCTCGAGCGCGTGCCGGTCGACGAAGCCAACGCCGGCGACATCATCTCGATCGCCGGGCTGACGCACACCACCGTCTCGAACACGATCGCCGATCCGAGCGTGTCGGAGCCGCTCCACGCGCAGCCGATCGATCCGCCGACGCTGTCTATGCGCTTCGCCGTCAACGATAGCCCGATGGCGGGCCGCGAGGGCACCAAGGTGACCTCGCGGATGATCCGCGACCGCTTGTTCCGCGAAGCTGAATCGAACGTCGCGATCAAGGTCACCGAGGCCGCCGACAAGGATTCGTTCGAAGTCGCCGGTCGCGGCGAGCTCCAGCTCGGCGTGCTGATCGAGACGATGCGCCGCGAGGGGTTCGAGCTCGGCATCAGCCGCCCGCGCGTGCTGTTCCGCGATGTCGAGGGCGGCGGCCGCGAGGAGCCGTATGAGACCGTCGTGATCGACGTCGATGACGAATATTCGGGCACCGTCGTCGAGAAGATGGCGACGCGGAAAGCCGAGATGACCGACATGCGCCCCTCGGGCGGCGGCAAGACGCGGATCACCTTCAGTGCGCCGTCGCGCGGGCTGATCGGCTATCACGGCGAGTTCCTGTCGGACACGCGCGGCACCGGCATCATGAACCGGCTGTTCGAGAAATATGGCCCCTACAAGGGCAACATCGCCGGCCGGAAGAACGGCGTGCTGATCTCCAACGGCTCGGGCGAATCGAACGCATATGCGCTCGGTTTTCTCGAGGAGCGCGGCATCCTGATGGTCGCGCCGCAGGAGCCGCTCTACGAGGGCATGATCATCGGCGAGAACGCCAAGACCGACGATCTCGAAGTCAATCCGATGAAGGCCAAGCAGCTTACCAACTTCCGTGCCTCGGGCGGCAAGGACGATGCGATCCGGCTGACCCCGCCGAAGCGGCTGACGCTGGAGCAGGCGATCGCCTATATCGACGACGACGAGCTGGTCGAGGTGACGCCCAAGTCGATCCGTCTGCGCAAGCGCTACCTCGATCCGCACGAGCGCAAAAAGGCGTCGCGTCAGAAGGCCGCGGCCTAAGCTTTCGCCATTGCGATCAGCGTCGCCCATTCGGCGGCGCTGACCGGCGATACCGACAGGCGCGATTGGCGAAGCATCGGCATGCCGGCCAATTTGGGCTCCGCCTTCATCGCCTTGAGCGTGACTGGCTGAGCAAGCGGCTCGAGCGGTTTCACGGCGACGCTTACCCATTTGCCGTCGGTGCCGTCCGGCCGAGCGGCACGGCTGATTTCCATGATGCCGACCGCCGCCTTCTGCTTGCCGCTGTGGTAAAATAGCGCGCGATCGCCGGGCTGCATGGCGCGGAGATGAAGCGCCGCGGCAGGGTTGCGAACGCCATCCCATTCCGTCTCGCCGTCGCGAACGAGATCGTCCCATCCGTAGGATTCGGGCTCCGATTTCAGCAGCCAATGGGCCATGATGCACCTCGTCAGGCTAAACCGCCGCTTAACGCGTCGTTCCGTGCCAGTTCACCACGACTCGGCGATAAAGGAAACAGTAAGCCAACCTGCGCGTTGAAACCCTACGCACAATCGAGCTTGCGCGTATCTGGAGGTTCGACATGACGACATTGCTCAAGAAGGCCGTTCTCGGCGTCACGCTCGGCGCGGCGACGATGGCCATGACGACCGCGCCTGCCCAGGCGCAACGCTATCGCCACTATGGGCACGGCTATCATCGCGGCGGCAACACCGCCGGCGCTGCGATCCTTGGTGGAATCGTCGGCCTCGGCGTCGGCGCGGCGATCGCGTCCGATCACCGCGGGCGTTATTATGACAATGGCTATTACGCCCCGCCGCCCCCGCCGCCGGGCTATTATGGCCAAGGCTATTACGGTGGCGGCTACGCATATCGGCCGCGCTGCTTCATGCAGAACCGCTGGGATCCTTATTATGGCCAGTATGTCCCTGTGCAGGTTTGCCGATAAATTTACCTGATGAGCGGCGTGGAGCGAGTTTCCACGCCGCTTTTCTTTGCCTCGCCCGCCAAATTGGGCCATGAGCGCGCGCCATGACCGATACGATCACAGACACGCCGCCCGATCACCTCTCGATCAATCCGCGCAGCCCGCATTTCGATCAGGCGGCGCTGGAGCGCGGAATCGGCATCCGTTTCAAAGGCCTGCAGCGCCACGACGTCGAGGAATATTCGATCTCGGACGGCTGGATTCGCGTTGCGCTGGGCAAGAAGGTCGATCGCCACGGCCAACCGTTGACAATCAAGCTGAGCGGCCCCGTCGAGGCATGGTTTGAGCGAACGCCCGAGGGCGAGCCAGTGACGACCGCCGAGAGCTGATCCGCCCGACGTCCGCCCTACTCTTGTGCGCCGCAGCAAAATCGCGCAGCTTGGAACCAGGCGGGGCTGCGGGGCTTTACAGTTTCGATGGGGAAACGAAAAGCGTTTGACGAGATAAGAGGGCAAGGCGGCTCGAATGCCGTTCGTCCCGAACTCGCAGCGCTCGGCGATTGGCTGAGCGAAACGCCCGATGCCGATCTGCGCCGTCGCCAGGAAGCTGCCGAAGCGGCGTTTCGGCAGCTCGGCGTCACCTTCGCGGTTTATGGCGAGGAGGCGGCAGCGGAGCGGATCATTCCGTTCGATATCGTGCCGCGCATTTTCCTGGCGAGCGAATGGTCGCGGCTGACCGACGGCCTCGTCCAGCGGGTCGAGGCGATCAACGCCTTTCTCGACGATATTTATGGCGCGCGCCGCATCCTCGATGAAGGCGTGCTGCCCGCCGATCTTATCCTCGGCAACGATCAATTCCGACCGGAAATCGCGGGCATGCGGCCGCCCCATGGCATTTTCGCGCATATCTGCGGCATCGATCTCGTCCGTACCGGACCCGACGATTTCTTCGTGCTCGAGGATAATGCCCGGACGCCATCGGGCGTATCGTATATGGTCGAAAACCGCGAGGCGATGATCCGGCTGTGCCCCGAACTGTTCCGATCGTTCCGCGTCGCGGCGGTTGACAGCTATCCCGATAAATTGCTCGAAACGATGCGATCGGTCGCGCCGCACGGCGCCGGCGCCAATCCGGTCTGCGTCGTGCTGACGCCGGGTCATTTCAACTCGGCTTATTATGAGCATAGCTTTCTCGCCGATTCGATGGGGATCGAACTTGTCGAGGCGGCCGATTTGGTCGTCGATGACGATGTGGTGTGGATGCGCACGATCGGCGGGCGGGTGAAGGTCGATGTGATCTATCGGCGGATCGACGACGACTATCTCGATCCCTTGGTGTTCCGGCCCGATTCGATGCTCGGCGTGCCGGGGCTGATCGCAGCTTATGCCGCGGGCAACGTCGCGCTGGTCAATGCGCCGGGCAACGGCATCGCCGACGACAAGGCAATCTACAGCTACATGCCCGAGATCGTCCGCTTCTATTCGGGCGGCGAGGCCAAGCTACCCAACGTCGAGACGTGGCGCTGCCGCGAGCCGGAGGCGCTCCGTTATGTGCTCGATCATTTGAGCGAGGTCGTCGTCAAGCTGGTCGATGGATCGGGCGGCTATGGCATGCTGGTCGGCCCGACCGCCTCCAAGGCGGAGATCGAGACGTTCCGGGCTGCGCTGATCGCGGAGCCGCACCGCTATATCGCCCAGCCGACGCTGGCGCTGTCGACCGTGCCGACGCTGGTCGAGCAGGGCCTCGCCCCGCGGCATGTCGATTTCCGGCCGTTCGTGCTGACCGGCGCGCGCGGCGTGCAGGTGGTGCCCGGCGGGCTTACCCGTGTCGCGCTGCGCGAGGGATCGCTGGTGGTCAATTCGAGTCAGGGCGGCGGCACCAAGGACAGCTTCGTGCTGCTGGACGACGGCCGCGCTGGCGCGCAGAGCCAGCAGCAACAGCAGGGTAGGCGCGGCTGATGCGGATTCTGTCGCGCACTGCCGTCTCGCTCTATTGGCTCGGCCGCTATGTCGAGCGTGCCGATTTCGTCGCCCGGCTGGTCGAGGCGACGATCCGGCTCGATGCGCTGTCGGCGCGGCCGGCCGGCGACGACGCCTGGCTCAGCGCGCTGCGCGTTACCGAAACGGAGGAAGCGTTCGACGCGCGCGACGCCAATCTCGGCCAGCAGAATGTCGCCCGCTTCCTGACGCTAGATGACAGCCATCCAGGCTCGATCGTTGCCTGCCTCGATCGCGCTCGCAACAACGCGCGCGCAGTGCGCACCGCGTTGACGCGCGAGGCCTGGGCGTCGATCAACCGAGCCTGGCTGGTTTTCGAGCACCGTGCCAGCCCCGGCGGCACCGTCGCCACGCTCAATCTGCTCGAGGCGGTGAAGGCCGAGACGCGCGGCTTCGAAGGAGCGGTTAGCCGGATGCTGCGCAACCAGGCGAGCGGCTTCATTCGGCTCGGCCAGACGATCGAGCGCGCCGACAACACCGCGCGGCTGCTCGACGTGAAATATCATTTGCTGCTGCCCGAGGGGGAAAAGGTCGGCGGCGTGGTCGATCGCGATCAATGGACGACGATCCTGCAGACCGTGTCCGCCGTCACCGCCTATCGCTGGCTCTACAGCGAGGGATTGGCCTCGGCGAACGTGATCGACATGTTGTTGACGCGCGGCGAGCTGCCGCGATCGCTCGCCGGATCGTCGGAAGAGGTGGTCGAAATCCTCAGCCTGCTCGCCAAGCGCACCGGCCTGCAGGGCGAGGCCGATCGCATGGCGCGGATGCGGCTGGCGCGGATGGCCAAGACGCGATCGGGCGACGTGATCGCGAGCGGGCTGCACCAGTATCTACAGGCGTTCATCGCCGAAAACGCGCTGCTCCACGCCGCGATCTCGCGGCAGTTCCGGTTCGTCTGATGAAACTCTCGATCGATCACGTCACGCGGTATCGCTTCAGCCAGCCGCAAGCGCGGCTCGTCCAGCTGTTGCGGCTGAGCCCGCACGACAGCGACCAGCAGACCGTGACGCATTGGCGCATCGACATGGATTGCGACGCGCGGCTGCGCGACGGACGAGACGGCTTCGGCAACGCGACGACGATGCTCTATGCCGAGGGGCCGATCGACGCGATTGAGATCGCCGTATCGGGCGAGGCGCTGACCGGCGGGGCGCCGGGCGTCGTCTCGGGCATCGACGAGCCGTTGCCGCCGGCGTTGTTCCTGCGATCGACCCCGCTGACCCGCGCCGGTGCGGCACTGACCGAATTTGCGGCCGCCTATGCCGGGCCCGGCGCGATCGAGCGGATGGCGGCGGCGCTGCAACAGCGCTTCGCAGTCGATCCGGGGCGGCCGACACCGGGGCGGACCGCCGCCGACGCCTTCGCCAATGACACGGCAACGTCGCGTGACATGGCGCAGATGCTGATCGCGATGGCGCGATCGACCGGCGTGCCGGCGCGCTACGTCTCGGGCTATTCGAGCATCGCGCCGGGCGGTGGCCATGCCAGCCCGCACGGCTGGGTCGAGGCGTTCGTCGAGGAATGGATCGCGGTCGATCCCTGTGCCGGCGCCATGATCGACGATCATTATGTGCGGATCGCGGCGGCGCTCGATTCGGCTGGCGTGCCGCCGGTCGCGGGCTTTCGTGCGGGATCGGGCAAGGAGGAGCTCGCGGTCGATCTCAGCGTCGCGCCGATCGGCGGCGACGAATAGCTTAGGCTAGTTCGTCCTCAAGCGCGCGCTGACGGCTCGCCGAGACGGGTTCGGCGACCTGATCGGGCATCCGCCGCCATCCTGTCGGCCCGAGCATCTCGATCGGCCGATAGCGCGTCTTATACGCCATCCGCGTCGAGCCATCGATCCAATAGCCGAGATAGACATAGGGCAGCCCGACGGCGCGGGCGCGCAGGATATGATCCATGATGATGTGATTGCCGAGGCCGCGGCGCGTCGGGTGATCGGCCTCGAAGAAACTGTAGATCATCGACAGCCCATCGGCCTGCTGATCGGTCAGGCACGCGCCGATGAGGCGGCCGCGGCGGCCGTCGACGGTCGGCTCGCGATATTCGACGACGAACGAATTGACCGGGCTGTGCTCGACCATGTCGGCATAGTCTCCGTCGTCCATGCCGGCCATCCCGCCGCTCGGGTGGCGCACCGACAGGTAGCGACGCAGCAGCTGGAATTGCTCTTCGGTCGCCCAGGCGCGGCACGCGGTGACTTCGAGGTCCTCGTTGCGGCGGAGCTGCTTGCGTTGGCTGGCGTTGGGCACGAATTCGTTGGTGACGGCGCGCACCGACACGCAGGCCGAGCAGCCCGCGCAGCTTGGGCGGTAGGCGACCGATTGGCTGCGGCGAAAACCGATCCGGCCAAGCGCGTCGTTGAGCTCGCCGGCGTGCGGCCCGTTGAGTTCGGTGAACACTTTGCGTTCCTGCCGGCCCGGGAGATAGGGGCAGGGCGACGGGCTGGTCACGAAAAAGCGTGGAAATCGAAATGGCGCGGTCACCGGCTCACCTCCCCGTTGCGTCGTCACCGACGATGGCCTGAGGCGCACTATGAATCGTTCGAGTCGTGATGAAAAGCCGATTTACCACGAATGAAGGTTAACGCTGCGTCGAGGATGATTCCAGCGGGAAGAACAGGCGGAATCAGAAGCACGAGTTGGCCGGTGGACGCCGCGCCAACTCGCTTCATGCCCTGGTGCGACCCGAGGGCTTTCTGCTGTTCTGAAGCCGCGTCTGACTGTTAACGCGGCGAATTCTGCAACGATCTTACCACCACCGCGCGCAACCGAAAGAGTCGCGCGACTCGTTTCGCCGCAGCTACGATTCCATTCGTCACATTTGCCCGGCGAAACTACCGAGCCGGGCGGCGACTAGGCCAGCTCGACCTGGCTCACTTCATAATGTGCGTCGCGCAGCGCGGCGATCAGCCGGTCGAGATGCGCGCGGTCCCGCGTTTCGCATTCGATGTCGGTGATCAGCCCCTTGGCGGGCAAGGTGGTGAAGACGCGTTGGTGATAGACCTCGATGATGTTGACGCGCTGCTGCTCGAAAATATGCGCGACCTTGTAGAGCGCGCCGGGCTGATCCTGCAGCCGGATGCGCAGCCGCGCGAGCCGGCCCGACCGCGCGAGATCGCGCAGCAGCACGTTGGCGAGCAGCCGCGTGTCGATATTGCCGCCGCACAGAACGACGCCCACCGTCTTGCCCTGGAACCGCTCGGGATAGGCGAGCAACGCGGCGAGGCCCGCTGCGCCCGCGCCTTCGACGACGGTCTTCTCGATCTGCAGCAACAGGCTTACCGATTCCTCGAGGCTGCGCTCGCTGACCAGCACGATGTCGTCGACCAGCGCCTCGACCATTCGCGCGGTGATGCCGCCCGGCTCCTTGACCGCGATGCCTTCGGCCAATGTGTCGCCTTCGCACGCCATGGTCGTGCCGTTGAGCCGGTTGTACATCGAGGGGAACAGCTCGGCCTCGACGCCGATCACCGCGACCGGATGATCGGCCGCGCGCGCGACCGTCGCCATGCCGGAAATCAGCCCGCCGCCGCCGATCGGCGTGACGAAGGTGTCGATCGTCGGCACGTCCTCGAGCATTTCCTTCGCGACCGTGCCGGCGCCGGCGATGATCCGTGGATCGTCGAACGGGTGGACGAAGGTGTAGCCGCGTGCCGCTTCGAGCTCGCGCGCATGGGCATAGGCGGCGTCGAAGCTGGTGCCGTACAGGACGACGTCGGCACCGTGTCCTTCGGTCTGCGTCACTTTCACGGTCGGCGTGTTGGTCGGCATCACGATCACGGCTTTGATGCCGAGCCGGTTGGCATGATAGGCGAGGCCCTGCGCGTGATTGCCCGCCGAGGCTGCGATCACGCCCTTCGCGCGCGCCGTCTCGTCGAGCTGGAGCAGCGTGTTGAGCGCGCCGCGTTCCTTATAGGCGGCGGTGAACTGCAAATTTTCGAACTTCAGATAGACCGTGGCGCCGGTCATCTCGGAAAGCGTGCGGCTGATCAGCGTCGGCGTGCGCACGATCGCGTCGCGAATCCGGTCATGCGCGGCGCGGATGTCGTCGATCGAAACGGGAAGAGCGGAGGGGGCGGTGATCGGATCGGTGGCCATAGAGTCTTTCCGTTCGCCCCGAGCGTCTCGAAGGGCGGCGTTGAACGTTTTTTTCCGTATCGCAAAAGGACGGTGCTTCGACACGCTCGGCACGAACGGAGGTGGCCAGTCGCCTAGACCATCTGGCGTCGCGGGGAAACACGCCTTATGCGCGTGCTGCATGACGGTATCGGTATCGAGCGGCACCCCCGCACTCGGCGAGAAGGGTCGCCCGCGCACATCGCCCATCACGATCGGCGCCAGACTGTTCGGCGCGGCGCTTGCGGCCATGATCGCCGCGACGCCGGCGCTGGCCGATGCGCTGATCGACAATGTCCAGGGCATGACGCTCGATCAGGACGGCAAGGTGATTCATTTCACCGGCCTGCTGATGACGCCGCAAGGCAAGATCACCAAGCTGCTGAAAGACGGCGACAAGCGGCCCGACAAGCTCGATTGGCGCAGCGACATGCACGGCAAGGTGATGCTGCCGGGCTTCATCGACGCGCACGGCCATGTCATGGATCTCGGCTTCCGCGCGCTCGAGCTCGATCTGTCGGATACGCGGTCGCTCGACGAGGCCAAGGCGAAGATCACTGCCTATATCGCCGCGAACCCGGACCGGAAGTGGGTGCTGGGCGGCGGCTGGGACCAGGAAAAATGGGGATTGGGCCGCTTCCCGACCGCGGCCGATCTCGACTCCGTTGCGCAGGGCCGGCCGATCCTGCTCGATCGGATCGATGGCCATGCGGCGTGGGCCGATAGCGCGGCGATGAAGGAGGCCGGCATCACGCCGGCGACCAAGGCGCCGCCGGGCGGCCAGATCATCGACGGCGTGTTCGTCGATGCCGCGCGGCAGATGATCGCCAAGGCCGCGCCGCAGCCGCTGGCGCGCGAGCGCGATCTCGCCTTCATCAAGGCGGAGCAGATGCTGCTCGCCGACGGCATCACCGCGACCACCGACATGCGCACGACGCTCGACGACTGGCTGGTCTATCGCCGCGTCGCCGATGCCGGCAATCTGCGGCTGCGGATCATGAGCTATGCCGACAGCATTGAAACCGCCAACCGCGCGGCGGGCGGCGGGCCGTCGCCGTGGCTCTATGCCGACAAGCTCGAAATGGGCGGGGTGAAGTTCTTCGCCGATGGCGCGCTCGGCTCGCGCGGCGCCTGCCTAAAGGCGCCTTATGCCGACGCCCCGAAGAGCAGCGGCCAGTGCTTCCAGACCGACGATCAACTGCGCAACAACATGAGCCGTGCGGCGATGGACGGCTTCCAGGTCGCGGTCCATGCGATCGGCGATAAGGCCAATGCCGAAGTGCTCGACGCGATCGACGCGATTGCCGACACCTATAAGGGTGATCGCCGCTGGCGAATCGAGCATGCGCAGATCGTCGATCCGGTCGATCTGCCGCGGTTCGCGCAGCACGGCGTGATCGCTTCGATGCAGCCGATCCATGCGGTGTCGGACATGCACATGGCCGAAGCCCGGCTTGGCGCGGGGCGCTTGGCGGGGGCTTATGCCTGGCATTCGATGCTCGCCAACGGCGTGCCGCTGGCGTTCGGATCGGATTATCCCAACGACGATTTCAATCCGTTTCATGGTTGGGTCGCCGGCTTCACGCGGCAGGACGCGCAGGATCAGCCGTTCGGCGGCTGGCAACCGCAGGAGCGCATCAGCCGCGAACAGGCGTGGCGCGCCTATACGATCGGCGGCGCCTATGCCGCTTTCGCCGAAGATCGGATCGGCCGCCTCGCGCCGGGGCTATGGGCCGATTTCATCATCGTCGATCAGGACCCGCTGCTCGCCAGCCCGGGGCAACTACGCGACATGAAGGTCGATCAGACTTGGGTCGGTGGCCAGATGATGTGGTCGGATGGGCAGGGCGGAGGCGCCAAGGACGGCCGCTAACCGCTTTGTAGCGCTGGGCTCGTTCCAGCATCTACACGATTGGCGCGCATTCACATTCGCTACGATAGATGCGCGCGCACCTCGATGTCCGCCATCGGCATCGCTGCCACCGTCATCTGCCCGTTCAACCAATCGGCTCCGAGCTCACGACGTCAAGATACGCCGAGCTAAGCCACACCCTCCAGCGCCTCGCTCGCTTCCAGCCACGTCGCTTCCGCTGCGTTCTTCTCGCGTTCCACGGTCGCGCGCAGCTTCATCAGGTCGGTGGTCGTCAGCTTCACGTCCGCGGGCTCGGCGCTGGCGGGGTCGAACAGCGCGCGGTCGATCGCCGACAGCCGTTTGGTCAGCTTGATCGCCTGCTCTTCCGCCGCCTTGGCCGCCTTGCGCAGCGCCTGGCCCTTTTCGCGCGCCTCAGCGGCGGCGCGGCGGTCTTCCTTGCGGTTGGCCTTGGATTTGCCCCCACTCCCGGCGCCGCCCTCGCTGGACAGCACGAAGCCGATATAATCCTCCATGCTTCCGGCATATTCGCTCGCCGTGCCACCATCGACCAGCACCAGCCGATCGGCGGTCAGCTCGATCATGTGGCGATCGTGGCTGACGATGACGACCGCGCCGTCATAACTGTTGAGCGCCTGCACCAGCGCCTCGCGGGCATCGACGTCGAGGTGGTTGGTCGGCTCGTCGAGGATCAGCATGTGCGGCGCATCGCGCGTGATCAGCGCCAGCGCGAGGCGCGCCCGCTCGCCGCCCGATAGCTTGCCGACCTTGGTCAACGCCTTGTCGCCGGAAAAGCCGAACCGGCCGAGCTGGGCGCGCACTGCGCCCGGCGTCTTGCCCTTCATCATCCGCGTCATATGCTCGAGCGGGGTATCGTCGGTGTCGAGCTCCTCGACCTGATACTGCGTGAAATAACCGACGCGCATCTTGCCCGATGCGGTCATCCCGCCGTCCATCGGCGGCAGTTGCGCCGCAAGCAGCCGCGCCAGCGTCGTCTTGCCGTTGCCGTTGCGGCCGAGCAGCGCGAGCCGATCGTCGGGATCGAGCCGCAGGTTGAGCCGCTGCAACACTGGATTGCCCGCGCTATAGCCGACGGACGCCATGTCCAGCGTCACCAGCGGCGGGCGCAGCTCATCGGGGCTGGGGAAATCGAACGACAGGCTCGGGTCTTCCGACAGCGCCGCGATCGGCTGCATTCTCGCCAGCATCTTGGCGCGGCTCTGCGCCTGCTTAGCGGTCGAGGCGCGGGCGGAATTGCGCGCGACATACTCTTGCAGCTTGGCGCGCTGCGCGTCCTGCGCGGCCTTGGCGGCGGCAAGCTGCGCCGCGCGTTCGGCGCGCTGTCGCTCGAAACTGTCATAGCCGCCCGAATAAAGCGTCGTCTTGCCGCCTTCGAGATGCAGGATGTTGTCGACGACATTGTTGAGCAGATCGCGCTCGTGGCTGATCACCACCATCGTCGCGGGATAGCTTTTCAGGAAATTCTCGAGCCACAATGTCGCCTCTAGGTCGAGGTGGTTCGACGGCTCGTCGAGCAGCAGCAGATCGGGCTCGGAAAACAGCAGCGCGGCGAGCGCGACGCGCATCTTCCAGCCGCCCGAATAACTGTCGAGCGGGCGGCCCTGCATTTCCGCGTCGAAGCCCAGGCCGACGAGGATGCGCGCGGCGCGCGCCTCGGCGGTGTAAGCGTCGATCGCGATCAGCCGGTCGTGGATTTCGCCGATCCGGTCGGGATCATGGCAGTCCTCGGCCTCATTGAGCAGCGCGGCGCGCTCGGTGTCGGCGGCGAGCACGGTTTCGATTGGGCTCGCGGTGCCGTGCGGCGCTTCTTGCTGGAGATAGCCGATCCGCGTCTTGCGCGGCATCTCCATCTCGCCGTCGTCGGGATCGATCGCGCCGATCATCACCTTCATCAGCGTCGATTTGCCGGCGCCGTTGCGGCCGATCAGCCCGACGCGCGCGCGCGCCGGCATCGCGGCGCTGGCGCGGTCGAGGATCGTGCGGCCACCCAGGCGCACCGTGACGTTCGTGAAATTGAGCATGATGGCGCGCCCGATACCAAGCCGCGAGCCATTCGCCTAGCGTATGATGGCGCGGCCGCGATCGAGGGCGCTCATCCTCGCGAAGCAAAGACCGCGATGGTCCAACGATGGCGACACCAAGCGCCCACGAGAGGCATCCAGCCCTACAAAGTTTTGGCACTTCAATGATAAATATGATCACGTCAAGCTGGCAGGGCGACATCGTGGCGACTATGGTCGCGCCGGCGCTTTGTCGCCATGCCGTCTGTTCCTTGCCGTGAGATCCCGATGACCGACATGTCCGCCAGTCCCAAGAAGCTCCGTTCGCAGGCCTGGTTCGACGATCCTACCAACACCGATATGACCGCGCTCTATCTGGAGCGTTATATGAATTACGGGCTCAGCCTGGAGGAGCTGCAATCGGGCAAGCCGATCATCGGCATCGCACAGACCGGCAGCGATCTCACGCCGTGCAACCGTCACCACATCGTCCTCGCCGATCGGGTGCGCGAGGGCATCCGCGAAGCCGGCGGCATCGCCATCGAATTTCCGGTCCATCCGATCCAGGAGACCGGCAAGCGGCCGACCGCGGGGCTCGATCGGAACCTCGCCTATCTCGGGCTCGTGGAAACGCTGTTCGGTTATCCGCTCGACGGCGTGGTGCTGACGATCGGTTGCGACAAGACGACGCCCGCCGCGCTGATGGCGGCCGCGACGGTCAACGTCCCGGCGATCGCGCTGTCGGTGGGGCCAATGCTCAACGGGTGGCACGAGGGCAAACGCACCGGCTCGGGCACGATCATCTGGAAGGCGCGCGAGCTGCTCGCCGCCGGCGAGATCGATTATCGCGGCTTCATCAAGCTCGTCGCATCCTCCGCGCCCTCGACCGGCTTCTGCAACACGATGGGCACCGCGACGACGATGAACTCGCTGACCGAGGCGCTCGGCATGTCGTTGCCCGGCTCGGCGGCGATTCCCGCGCCGTATCGCGATCGGCAGGAATGTGCCTATCGCACCGGCAAGCAGATCGTCGAAATGGTTGCCGCCGATCGCAAGCCGTCGGACATCCTGACCCGAGCGGCGTTCATCAACGCGATCCGCGTCAATACCGCGATCGGCGGCTCTACCAACGCGCCGATCCATCTCAACGCGATCGCGCGGCATATCGGTGTAGAGCTGACGATCGACGATTGGCAGGCGTTCGGGCTCGATCTGCCACTGCTGGTCAATCTGCAACCGGCCGGCGAGTATCTCGGCGAGGATTATTACCGCGCCGGCGGTGTCCCCGCGGTGGTCGCCCAGCTGATCGCGCAGGGGCTGATCGACGAGGGCGCGCTGACCGTCAACGGCCGCTCGATCGGCGACAATTGCCGCGACGCGACGATCGAGGATTCGCGCGTGATCCGTCCGTTCGACGATCCGCTCAAGGAACGCGCGGGTTTCTCCGTGCTGCGCGGCAATCTGTTCGACGCCGCCATCATGAAGACCAGCGTCATCGCCCCGGAATTCCGCGAGCGCTTCCTGTCCGATCCAGACGATCCCGAAGCGTTCGAGGGCAAGGTCGTGGTGTTCGACGGGCCGGAGGATTATCATGCGCGGATCGACGATCCATCGCTCGATATCGACGAGCGCACGCTTTTGGTCATCCGCGGCACCGGCCCGATCGGCTATCCCGGCGCGGCCGAGGTGGTCAATATGCGCCCCCCGGCGGCGCTGATCCGCGAGGGAATCACCACGTTGCCGTGTATCGGCGATGGCCGCCAATCGGGCACGTCGGGTAGCCCCTCGATCCTCAACGCTTCACCCGAAGCAGCGGCGGGCGGCGGCTTGGCGCTTGTGAAAACAGGCGACAGAATACGCATCGATCTCAAACGGCACGAGGCCAATCTTCTCATTTCGCTAGAGGAAATAGCTGAACGGCGACAGGCGCTCGAGGCGAGCGGCGGCTATCCCTATCCGGCAAGCCAAACCCCGTGGCAGGAAATGCAACGCGATGTCGTCGGCCAACTCGATACCGGCGCCGTGCTCGAACCCGCGGTCAAATATCAACGATTGGCGCAGGTTATCGGTGTGCCGCGACACAGCCATTGAACGTCTAGAAGTCGAACGGCGCAACGATCCGGCGCTTGCCGATCAGAAACGCGTCGGCTGCGATTTGCAGCGGCGTAACATCGACATCGCTTTCTCCTCGCGCGATCAGCTCGGCGAAGCGTTTGTAAAGCATCGGATATTCGCGATGGTCGCCGGTCGAGACCTCGTCGCCATCGATCGCCATCCGTGAGCCGCCGTGGCTGAGGCTCAGCGTGCCGCTGTCGGTCCCGATCATAATGTCCCAGCGCTGCGGCCCGGTCTGCAGAAAGTCGAGATCGACGGAAACCACTGCGTCGCCATGCCGCATTTTCAGCGTGGCCGCGATCGGCGCGTCGCGATTGGCCGGAAATTCGAGTTCCGCCGAATCGAGCAGCAGTTGTTCCGGCAAGATCTTCGTCACGATCGACAAGGCATTGATCGCCGGATCGAAAACGCCAAGCCCGCCCGCGGCGAAAATCCAGTCCTGTCCGGGATGCCAGACGCGCACGTCCTCCTTCCAGATGATCCGAACGGATCGAACCGATCGTCCCGCCAACCAGCTTTCGGCCGGGCCCACTGCGGCGGCTTCGCGCGAATGCCAGCTCGCGAACAACGTCCGGCGCTGCGCATCGGCCAGCGCCGTGAGGTCGGCGACTTCGCCCAACGTCGCGCCCGGCGGCTTTTCGAGCAGGACATGCAATCCCGCGGTCAGTGCGGTGGCCGCCAGGCGGTGACGACCCAGTGGCGGTGTGCATAGCGCCACCGCATCGAGCTCCAGCCCGGTGCTCAGCATCGCTTCGATAGAGCGAAAGTTAGCGATTCCAGCAACCTCGCCGGCATGGCTTGCAGCGGCGACCAGATCGAACGACGGGTCGGCCGCGATCGCCGGCAAATGCTGGTCGCGCGCGATCTTGCCGATGCCGACGATGCCGAGGCGGATGGGGGAAGCGGTTGCCATGGTAGGTCTCCACAAGCGGTTGACGAGCGCCATATGGCGCGCGGGCGGGATGATCAATCGCCCCGGCTCCGCTTGACAATCGGGCCGCTCGCCAAGGATAGCGCGGCGATGACCACCACACTTTCGAGCCCGCACCGTTGACCGATCGCCCGCTTTTCGCCGGCATCGAACTTGGCGGCACCAAATGCATCTGCATTCTCGCGCGGGGCCCTGACGACATCGTCGACGAGCAGCGCATCCCGACGACGACGCCCGCCGAAACACTGGCCGCAATCGAAGCGGCGCTGGCGCGCTGGAGCGGCTTCGCGGCGATGGGGATCGCCAGTTTCGGCCCGGTTTCGCTCGATCGATCGTCGCCCGATTACGGGTACATCACCGCGACGCCTAAGGCGGGCTGGCGCGATACGAACATCGCCGAGCGACTGCGCCGCCGCTTCGACGTGCCGACCGCGTTTCACACCGATGTTACCGGCGCGGCGCTCGGCGAGGGTCGCTGGGGCGCCGCGCAAGGGCTTGACGATTTCGCTTACGTGACCGTCGGGACCGGGATCGGCGTCGGCATGATCGCGCACGGCGCGCCGGTCGATGGCATGAGCCACGCGGAGTTGGGCCACATCCGCCCGGTGCGGCTGGCGGGCGACGATTGGCCGGGCCGGTGCAGCTTTCACGGCGCCTGTGTCGAGGGGCTAGCGTCGGGCCCGGCGATCGCCGATCAGGCCGGACGACCGGGGCCTGAACTCACGCCCGACGATCCCGTCTGGGGCAAGGTGGCGCACGCGCTGGCGCAATTGCTGGCGACGCTGGTGCTCACCGGCGTGCCGCGGCGCATCGTGATGGGCGGCGGCGTGATGACCGGCAACGATCATCTCTTCCCGAAACTGCGCACTGCGCTTGCCGACAGTCTCGCCGGCTACGTCCAGACCCGCGAGATTGCCGATCTCGATCGCTACGTCGTGCCCGCCGCGCTTGGCGGTAACGCCGGGCCGCTCGGCGCGATCGTGATGGCGATGACCGCGCTCGACCGCGCCTAGCTCAGCCGCCGCACGCCGGGCAGCCCGGATCGGGGGGGAGGGTAATGGTACGAAACCGGAAATCGAGCGCATCGATCAACAGCAGCTTGCTTGCCGTATCTTCGCCGAACGGCACGATGGCGCGCAGCGTCTCAAGCGCGGCGAGGCTTCCCATCACTCCCGTCATCGCGCCGAGCACGCCTTGGTCGGCGCAGCTGACGTCGGCGCGGTCCGGGTCGGTGCCGACGAAGCAGCGGTAACACGGCTTGTCGGCTTCCCAGCCTCGAAACACGCCGAGCTGCCCCTCGAACTGCCCGACCGCGGCCGACACGAGCGGCACGCGAAGCGAAAGCGCGGCATCGGCGACCGCCAGCCGCGTCGCGAAATTGTCGCAGCCGTCGAGCACGACATCGGCTCCCTCGATCAACCGAGCTGCATTGGCGGCATCGATCCGCTCGACCTGCGGTGAAACCGTGACGTCGGGGTTGAGTCTGGCGATCGCCGCCCGGGCCACCTCGGCTTTGGGGTTGCCCACGTCGTCGCTGCCGAACAGCGTCTGCCGCTGCAGGTTCGACAGATCGACATGATCGTCGTCGATCACGGTCAGCCGCCCGATCCCGGCTGCGGCAAGATACTGGAGGGCGGGCGATCCGATCCCGCCGGCGCCGATCACTGCGACGGTGGCGCCAAGCAGCCGCGCCTGGCCCGCGCCGCCGATCTCGCGCAGCACGATATGCCGGGCGTAGCGCGACAATTGCGCGTCGCTGAGGCTCATCCCTGCCAATCGAAGATGATTGTCGTCTGGAACCATTTGTCGCCCCGGCCGATCCGCGGCGGCAGGTTGTTGCGCGCAAAACCCATCACCAGCCCCGCGCCATATTGCTCGACGGTCGGGCACTGGATCGCACGCGGCACAGCCTGACGGACGTGATCGTCCTCGCCGACCAGCACCGCGATATCGAGCCGAACGGTGTAATGACCATCGGTCGGCCGCGCGATTGAGCAGCGGTTGGCCGCGATCTCATTCGCGACGAAACCATCCATGGCCGGCGTGACGGTGGGCGGCTGCCGATAGGTCAGCGGCGGCAATACCGACCAATCGGTCGGCAGGATCAGCGGCAGCGCTGGCGGCGCGACCGCCGCCTGCATCGCAAGTATAAGGAATGAAACGCCAATCATCGACCGGTCGAGCCGAACCCTCCGCCCCCGCGTGTGGTCTGATCGAGCTCGGCAACCTCGTCCAGCATCGCGCGCTGGACCGGTGCCGGAACGAGTTGAGCGATGCGATCGCCGCGCCGAACGTCGAACAAATCATGGCCGAGATTGGCAAGGATCACCTTGATTTCGCCGCGATAATCCGAATCGATTGTCCCCGGGGTGTTGAGGCAGGTGACGCCGTGCTTCAACGCCAGCCCCGATCGCGGCCGCACCTGCACTTCATAGCCTTCGGGGATGGCCATGGCGAAGCCGGTGGCCACCGCGTGGCGGCCGCCGGGTGCGATCGTGATGTCCTCTGCAGCGACCACGTCCATGCCCGCCGCACCCGCGCTGGCATAGGCCGGCAGCGGCAGATCGGCGCCGTGGGGCAGGCGTTTGATGGCGATCGAGATCGGCAGCATCGCAGGTCTTTCGATGATCGGCCAGGCGGCCAGGGTCAGGCGTCTTCCAGTGCGTCGGCGATACGCGCCGCGAGCCGTGCGGCGACTTCGGATTTGGGCAGTCGCTCCCAGCTTTCAACACCCGAGTCGCGGATCAGGTGGATGGTATTGGCCTCGCCGCCCATCACGTCGCCCGAAACGTCGTTGGCGACGATCCAGTCAATGCCTTTGCGCGCGCGCTTCTCGGTCGCGTGCGCCACGATATTCTCGGTCTCCGCGGCGAAACCGATCAACAACCGCGGCCGCTGCGGGCTCCGCGCCACGCTGGCGAGAATATCGGCGTTTTCGCTCAGTGCGAGCACGGGCGGTGCGTCGCCCTTCTTGATCTTGTGCGTGGCGGGCGCCGCGCGCCAGTCGCCGACCGCGGCAACCATGACGGCCGCGTCAGCGGGCAACGCGCGCGCCACCGCATCGGCCATTTGCTCGGCGGTCTGCACATCGATCCGATCAACGCCGGCGGGCGTTTCGAGCGATACCGGGCCAGCAACCAGCGTTACCTGGGCGCCCAGCGCCGCGACCGCGCGGGCGAGGGCGAAACCCTGTTTGCCCGACGAGCGATTGGCGATGTAGCGCACCGGATCGATCGGCTCGTGCGTCGGGCCGGCGGTGACGAGAATATGGCGTCCCGAAAGTCGCCCGCGGCTACCCAGGGCGCGCTCGACAGCGGCCAGGATCGCTGCGGGTTCGGGCAACCGGCCAGGGCCAAATTCGCCGCACGCCATCGGCCCTTCATCTGGATCGATGATCGTCACGCCATCTTCGCGCAGCATCGCCACGTTGCGGCGGGTGGCGGCGTGGCCCCACATGCGCACATTCATCGCCGGCGCGGCCAGCACCGGTTTGTCGGTCGCGAGCAGCAAGGTGGTGGCGAGATCGTCGGCGATTCCGGCGGCCATTTTCGCAAGCAGATCGGCAGTGGCCGGCGCGACCACGACGAGATCGGCCTCGCGGCTGAGCTGGATGTGGCCCATCTCGGCCTCGTCCTTCAGATTCCAAAGGCTGGTATGAACCTGGTTCTCGGAAAGCGCGGCGAGCGTCATCGGCGTCACGAAGTGCGCGCCGCCATCGGTCAACACGCAGCGAACGGCGATGCCCGCCTTGCGGCACAGCCGGATCAATTCGCAAGCCTTATAGGCGGCGATGCCGCCACCGACGATCAGCAAGATGCGCTTCATGGCCGCATCCTTGTCACGGTGATGCGTCGTCTGTCGAGCGCGCTGCGCGCCAGATCGCCGATCGCGTCGGGCACGAACGCCAGCCCGAGGAGCAGGATCGGGGCCACGAGCATCGCCCAGTAAAAAGTATCCGCGCGCGCGCCGATGCCGATCAACGCGGCGTAAACGGCAAGGATGGCGATGGCGCGCAGCCCGAGCGGATTGTCCCAGCTCGCCCATCCGAACAGGGCGAGGCCGACGAGCAGGGCGCCGAGCGCAAGCGGCAACAGCATCAGCGGCGTCGTCAGCGTCATCGCCTTGACGAAGAAGCCGAAGCCGAGCAGCCCGCTCCAGCCCGGCGAGGCAGGATCGAGCGGCCCGACCACGGCGGCCACCGCCCGGGCATGGAGCGCGAGCGCGATGCCGAATAGCGCGATCGCGCCGCCCCAGCCGATCGCCTCGCGGCGCTCCCCCTCGAGCGCGGCAAACAGCGCCATGACGATCGCGAATAGCAGCGCCGTTTCGCGGATCAGCATCGCAATCAGCGCGATCGCCACCGCCTCGATCCAGCGGTCTCGGCGGCGCAACGCCAGCGACAGCGCGATCAACGGCCCGGCCCACACTTCATGAAACGCGACGAGGTCGGCGCGAACGAACACCGCCATGCCCGCGGCGAGCAGGATCAGCGCAATCACCAGCGGCGGGCCGCGGCCGAACGCCGGGCGCAGCCGCACCAGCCAGGCTGCGACGACGCCAAGCGCCAGCGCGTACAGCAGGGCGACCAGGGCAAAAGACGGCAGCGTCGCTTCAACGACGGCGAGCGTAGGCAGCCGAAAGGTGAAAAAGGGCCGCATCGGATAGTCGCCCGCCCGCAGCGCGGTCGCGGCGACCGGATAATAATCGCCGCCGTGCCGCATCGCCTCGACGATCGATTGATAAAGCTCGACATCGGCGCGGTCGCGCGCCGCATTGGCCGGATCGTGGCTCACCGTGGCCGGCGTCGCCGATCCGAGCGACAGCAGGCACGCCAGCAGCAGCCCGATCAGCAACGCGAAGACGATTCGCGCCTGGCCCCGACTCAGCCCGGCCAACCGCGTCGGCTGCGACAGCCAGAGCGGGGCGCGCCGCGCCGGCATTTCAGTGCAGCACGGCCCAGGTCGCCGCAGCAGCGATAACGGCCGCCGCGACCGCGACCGCCACATAGCGCCAGCCGCCGCCGATCCTTACCACCTCGATATCCTTGAGCGGCGGGGAAGGGGGCGCGCCGCCGGGCGCCGGATAGCGTGCCTCGATGTTGCGGATCAGATCGGGCAGCCGCACCAGCGTGCGCAGATCAGTAATGATGCGATCGGCGAGCGCCGCTTCGGGCCCGAGCTCGGTGCGGATCCATTCGCGCACGAACGGGGCGGCGGTGTCCCACATGTTGATTTCGGGATCGAGCGCGGTGGCGACGCCCTCGACCATGACCATCGTCTTTTGCAGCAGCAGCAGATGCGGCTGCGTCTGCATGTCGAAATCGCGGGTGATGTTGAACAGGCCTTCGAGCATCGCCCCGATCGACATGTCCTTCACCGGCAAGCCGCGCATCGGTTCGCCGACCGCGCGCAACGCGGTGGCGAACTCGCCGACATCGTGGTGCGCGGGCACGTAGCCGGCCTCGAAATGGATTTCGGCGACGCGGCGATAATTGCCCGTGATCAGGCCGTAGAGGATCTCGGCCAGCCATGTTCGCGCGCGCCGGTCGATCCGGCCCATGATGCCGAAGTCGATCGCGGCGATGCGATTGCCGGGGAGCGCGAACAGATTGCCCTGGTGCATGTCGGCGTGGAAAAACCCTTCGGAAATCGCCTGCCGCAGGAAAGCGTGGACCAGCGTGCTGGCAAGCGCCGAAAGGTCGTAGCCGGCCGCGACCAGCGCCTCGCGATCGGCGATCTTGGTGCCATCGATCCACTCCAGCGTCATCACCTTGCCGGTGGTGCGCTGCCAATCGATCGTCGGCACGATGTAATCGGGCTCGGCGGCCATCGCCTCGGCGAGCTCGGAGGCCGATGCCGCCTCGCGTCGCAGATCGAGCTCGCGCGCGGTCCAGCGCTTGAACGTCTCGATCACCAGCCGGGGGCGCAGGCGAGAGGCTTCGCCGCCCATCGCCTCGACTTGGGCGGCGGCCCATTGATAGGTTTCGATTGCGCGGGCGAAATCGCGCTCGATCCCCGGGCGCAGCACCTTGATCGCGACATTGCGGCCATCGGTCGTCACCGCACGGTGGACCTGCGCGATCGACGCGGCGCCGATTGCGACTTCGTCAACTGAAGCGAACATCGACTCGAGCGGCCTGCCGAAGCTCGATTCGATCTGCTGGCGGATCGTGGCGAACGGCACCGGCGGCAATGCGTCTTGCAGCCGCATCAGATCGTGTGCGGCCTCTTCGCCGACGAGATCGGGGCGCGTCGCAAGCGTCTGGCCGAGCTTGATGGCGGCCGGGCCGATCGCCTGAAACGCATCGGCATAGCGCGGCGTCTTCGGCACCCGCGCGCCGAACCGCGCGATTCGGGCGAGCCGGCGGACGGGCGCGGGCGTGTTGACGTCCTGCTCGATGCCGCGCAGCGCGCCGTGACGCGCCAGCGTGCGGCCCCATTTCAGGACCCGCCACAGATGGACGGCCGGGGCTGTCACTGCCGCGTCAAATCCGCCAGCCGCTGTGGATCGCCACCAGCCCGCCGAGCATCGGCTCGACCCGGGTCTGGACGAAGCCCGCCTCGCCGATCATCCGCTCGAAGGTCGGCATGTCGGGGAAGCGCCGGATCGATTCGATCAGATAGCGATAGCTGTCGGCGTCGTGCGCGAGCAATTGGCCGACCTTGGGCACGATCTTGTGCGAATAGGCGTCATAGACTTCGGCAAACCCCGGCCACAGCGTCGTCGAGAATTCGAGGCAGAAGAACCGCCCGCCGCGCTTCAGCACGCGGTGCGCCTCGCGGAGCGCCGCGGGAATGTCAGTGACGTTGCGGATACCGAAGGCGATCGTATAGGCGTCGAAAAAGCGGGTCGGGAATTGCAGCGTCTCTGCGTTCGCCTCGGTCCACACCAGACCGTCCATGCCGCGCTTGTGCGCGCGCTCGATGCCGACTTCGAGCATCGCCGGATTGATGTCCGCGACGGTCACCGCCGCACCCGATTTGGCCAGGCGGAAGGCGATGTCGCCGGTGCCCCCGGCCATGTCGAGGATCTGTTCGCCGTCGCGCGGTTTGACGCGCCGCACGAAGCGGTCCTTCCACAGCCGGTGCATGCCGCCTGACATCGCGTCGTTCATTATGTCGTAGCGGCTGGCGACGCTGGTGAAGACGCCGCCGACGCGGGCGGTCTTTTCATGCGCGGCGATGTCTTCATAGCCGAAGGAGACGGTGTCGGTCATGCACCGGCCTCTAGCCAAGCCTTGTGAGGGGAGCAAACGTAACCTAGCAGGCGGGTCGATCATGCCGGAACTTCCCGAAGTCGAAACCACCGTTCGCGGGCTGGCCCCGGTCCTCACCGGCCAGCGGATCGCCCGCGTACAGGCGCGGCGGCCCGATCTGCGCCGGGCGTTTCCAGTCGATCTCGGCCAGCGATTGACCGGCGCGACCGTCACCGGGCTCGGCCGCCGCGCCAAATACGGGCTGATCGACACCGATCGCGGCGACACGATGATCTTCCATCTCGGGATGTCGGGGCGTTGGCGGGTCGATCCCGCCGAATTGCTGCCGCACGATCACTTGTTGATTGAAACCGGCGCGGGGCGCGTCATTGCGCTCAACGACGCGCGGCGCTTCGGCTCGATCGATCTGTGCCGGACCGACGACCTCGCCGCCTATCCGCCATTTGCCGCGCTGGGCCCGGAACCGCTCGGGTTTGGCCTGACGGCTGACCATCTCGCCAAGGCGCTGGCCGGGCGAGTCGCCTCGATCAAGCAGATGCTGCTCGATCAGCGGATCGTCGCCGGGCTCGGTAATATCTATGTCTGCGAGGCGCTGTATCTCGCGCGGATATCGCCGAAGCGCGCCGCGGGATCGGTGTCGCGGGCACGGCTCGCGCGGCTGGTCGAGGCGATTCGCGCGGTGCTGCTGGCAGCGATCGAAGCCGGCGGATCGAGCTTGCGCGATTACGCCCGGCCCGACGGCGAGCTTGGCTATTTCTCGAAGCAATTCCACGTTTATGGCCGTGAGGGCGAACCGTGCGATTGCGGCGGCGTCGTCAAGCGGTACGCCGAAGGCGGCCGCTCGACATTCTGGTGTCCGAAATGCCAGCGTTAGGTTGACCGCTCGGGCGTCTCTCGGTAAGGGGCACGTCTTCCGGGGCGGCGGACGTGATTCCGCAGCCCCTTTTCATTGACGATAATTTCGAGGACGGCATGGCGAACACGCCACAGGCGAAGAAGCGTATTCGGCGGAACAACCGTCGTGCGGAAATCAACACCAATCGCGTCGGGCGGATCCGCACCTTCATCAAGAAGGTCGAATCGGCGCTCGCGGCGGGCGACAAGGAAGCCGCCACCGTTGCGCTGGCGCAGGTGCAGCCCGAGTTGCAGCGCGGCGTGTCGAAGGGCGTGCTCCACAAGAACACCGCTTCGCGCAAATTCTCGCGCTTGACCAAGGCGCTGTCGTCGCTGGCCTGAGCACATTGTGACCGCTGCCGAAAAGGCCCGTCGGATCGATTCCGGCGGGCCTTTTCGTTGTGCGCTGCGGCGACGGTGAGGGAAATATCGCAAAGGCAGGATTCACCGCGATTCGCGCTCCGCTGCGGCTTGCGACGTCGGGTAAAAATACCGCCTTTCAAGCGCTTGTGCGATTTTCGACGCATTTCCGTGGCCGCAGACGAGTCAATCGCTTTATTTCAGAAATCTGACAGCCCGGGCTCTTGATCGACTCGCCCGACTCTTCATAATCAGATGCTCGCCGCGGGGGTGTTTCGTTTGCGGCTCACATGACAGCGACAATGTCAGGCGAACGTCGTTTTCGGCTGTGCCCGTCCTGTGTCTATTGAATGGCGGCCGTCCATCCGGCGCCGCAGCGGGGAGAGGCGGCGCGTGGCGGGTATCGAGGCACAGGCGGAACAGTCGAGCGCGATTGCGACTGCCTGGGCTCGGGTGCG
The DNA here is from genome assembly GCA_006438735.1 of Sphingomonas koreensis. Classification (GTDB taxonomy): domain Bacteria; phylum Pseudomonadota; class Alphaproteobacteria; order Sphingomonadales; family Sphingomonadaceae; genus Sphingomonas; species Sphingomonas koreensis_A. Next base: position 158,524 of record RCZF01000005.1, read on the forward strand.
CGGCCATTTGCGCGAATCGGCCGGCGCCCGGCTGTTCGATCAATGGCTCAAGCCGATGACGCTGGTCGAAACCGGCGATACCGACAGCATCCGACTCGCGCTGCCGTCGGCGTTCATGACCAATTGGGTCAAAAGCCATTATGCCGAGCGGTTGCTGCACGAATTCAAGGCGCTGTTGCCCAACGTCCGATCGGTAACGATCGAAACGCTGCGCGAAACCAAGGCGCCGGAGGTGCTCAAGGCGGCGCCGGCTGCGGTCGCGCCGCCGGCCGATCAGCCGCTGGCGGCGATCGCCGCGCCGCCGGTGCTCGATTCGCGCTTCACCTTCGATCGCTTCGTGGTCGAAGCGTCGAACCGGGTCGCCTTCAACGCCGCGAACGCGCTGGTCGCGCCTGGCGAGCCGCGGTTCAGCCCGCTGTTCCTTCACAGCGGCACGGGGCAGGGCAAGACGCATCTGATGCACGCGATCGGGCATGCCTTTCTCTCGATGCGGCCGGACGCGACAGTCATCTGTATGTCGGCCGAGCGCTTCATGTTCGAATTCGTCCAAGCGCTGCGCGCGCGCGATACCTTCGCGTTCAAGCAGCGGCTGCGTGCCGCCGATCTGCTGCTGATCGACGATCTTCAGTTCATCGCCGGCAAGGATTCGACGCAGGAAGAGTTTTTCCACACGATCAACGAGATGATGGTCGCCGGCAAGCGTATCGTGATTACCGCCGATCGCTGCCCGCAGGCGCTGGACGGCGTCGAGCCTCGCATCGTTGGGCGGCTGTCGGGCGGGCTCGTCGCCGACATCAAGCCGCCGGAGCTCGGCCTGCGCCGCGCGATCCTCGATCGGCGCTGCGCCGAGGTGATCGACACGCCGGTGCCCGAAGACGTGCTCGAGCTGCTGTCGGCGCGGATCAGCAGCAATATTCGCGAGCTTGAAGGCGCGTTCAACCGCATCGTCGCTTATGCCCAGCTGACCGGCGACACGATCGATCTGGATTTCACCGTGGCGACGCTCGGCGATGTGCTGCGCGGCAGCCAGCGGCGTGTGACGATCGACGAGATCCAGCGCGCGGTATCGGCGCATTTCGAGCTCAAGCCGCTCGAGCTGGTGTCGGCCAGGCGTGCGCGAATCGTGGCGCGGCCGCGGCAGATCGCGATGTATCTCGCCAAGCGGCTGACCACGCGTTCGTTGCCGGAGATCGGCCGCAAGTTCGGCGGCCGCGATCATTCGACGGTGATTCACGCGGTGCGGCGGATCGAGGAATTGCGCGATTCGGATCGCGAGGTCGATGGCGCGGTCCGCATACTGCTGCGCGAACTGGAAGGCTGACGCTGCCGCCGGGGCCGAAGCCCCGGCTGGAAATATTACCGCTTACGCCTGGTTCAAACAGACGTTAGCGGATCAGCGCCGCTCGGGCTCCACGGTGATCTTGACGGTCTCGCCCGAATTGCCCGGAAAGCCCGTGAACATCGCCTCGACGAGCTGCGGCACGAGATGCGGTAACGCGTCGTCGGTCGAATGCGCCTGCGCGGTGCCTTCGAACACGCGCTTGCCGTCGGCGGTGCGATCGATCTGCAGGTCCAGCTCGCTAGTATAGACCGTGAAGCTGTGGATGTCCTCGCCGAAGCCGGGGCCGTAGAGGAACGGGTCGTTGAAGCCGTAACCGAAGTGGCGACGACCGTAGAACCCCCAAGGCCCGCCATAACCGCCCCATCCCGGCCCGATCGGATCGGAAACGATCCGCTCATGGCCGTTATCCACGCGGTAGCGCATGTCGACGACCAGATCGGCGTGGCCGGGATCGCTCGCCTGCTGATAGCCCTGCTGGACCATTCGTGCGGCGACAAGCTGCGCGTAATGGCTGAACTCTAGGCCGCCCTGCAGATGTGGATCGGTGCTTTGCACGGTAAAGGTCTGGCCCGCCGGCGCCGGCAGTTCCTGAAAGCGCGAAACGCGCGCGTTGAACGGCGTTGCGCAGGCAGAAAGCGCCAGCATCGCAGCGGCAGAGGCGAAAATCAGGGCTTTCTTCATAGTCGAGACCTCGATGGGAAATAAATGTGCGGGCAGTTCAATTAGTTGCCAGTATGTTCTCTACACTATGAATAGCAGTTGAACGCAGCGTTGCAACGGCTCGTCGTCAGATTTGTAGCCCGATCGCACGCTGCGCGGCAGCCAGCGTCGGCGCGGCACGCTCGATCGCCTTTGCAGCACCCGCGGCGAGGATGTCGCCGACGGCGTCGCGATCTGCCAGCAGCCGGGCAAGCCGCTCGCGGATCGGCGCCAGCGTGGCGATCACCGTGTCGGCGAGCGCGGGCTTGAACGCGCCGAATCCTTGGCCGGCAAATTCTGCGGTGACGTCCTCGGGCGAATGATCGGTCAGCGCCGCGTAGATCGTCACCAGGTTGCGCGCCTCGGGTCGTTCGGCCAGGCCGGCGAAAGTCTCGGGCAGCGGCTCTGCGTCAGTGCGTGCCTTGCGGCATTTCTGGGCGATCGTGTCGTCGCTGTCGGTCAGATTGATCCGCGACATATCCGACGAATCGGATTTGGACATCTTCGCAGTGCCGTCGCGAAGGCTCATGATGCGCGGCGCAGCAGCGGAGATTAGCGGCTCGGGCAGGGGAAACAGATCGACGCCGAAATCGCTGTTGAATTTGGTGGCGATGTCGCGCGCCAGCTCGAGATGCTGCTTCTGATCGTGCCCGACGGGGACGTGGCTCGCCTTGTAGACGAGCACGTCGGCGGCCTGCAGCACGGGATAGGTGAACAGCCCGACGCTCTGGCCTTCGCGGTCCTTGCCCGCCTTGTCCTTCCACTGCGTCATGCGATTGAGCCAGCCGACCCGCGCCGAGCCGCCGAGCAGCCAGGCAAGTTCGCTATGCGCCGGCACGCGCGCCTGGTTGAACAGGATCGATTTTTCGGGATCGATTCCGGCGGCGATCAGCGTCGCGGCCATTTCGATCGTGCTGCGGGCGAGTTCCGCCGGGACGACGGGCTGGGTCAGGGCGTGGAGATCGGCGAGGAAGAACAGGCATTCCCCGCCGGTCTGCGCGACTTCGTCCTGCATCGCGACCCATTGCTTGATGGCGCCGAGATAGTTGCCGAGGTGAAGATCGCCCGTGGGCTGGATTCCGGAGACGACGCGCATGTTCATAGGCCCGGGCATTCGCCGAGCGCGCCCGTCAGGTCAAGCGCGGCGCCGCAGCAGCGTCTTGAGCTCGCGCCACTGGAATGCGCCGAATATGAAGGCGGCGAGGAAATAGCCGAGCGCGGCGGGCGCGATCAGCACGAACAGCCAGGCGACCTTGTGGACGAAACCGCCGACGATATGCGGCTCGACGAACGGCTCCAGCGCCAGCAGCAGCGCCGCCATCGCTGCGGTCGCGAACGCCAGCCGGATCACCCGGTGCTTGAGCTGGGCGTCGATCGTGAAATGACCGCGGCGGTGCAGTACCCAATAGAGCAGCGCGACGTTGATCCACGCGCATGACGCACCGGAAATCGCTAGCCCAACGTACGAAAGATCGGTGCCGAACACGAAGAACAGGTTGAGCGCCATATTGCACGCCATCTCGATCAGCGCGATCCGCACCGGCGTCTTGGTGTCGCCGCGCGCATAGAAGCCGGGTGTGAGCACCTTGACGAGGATATAGGCCGGCAACCCGCAGGCGAAGGCGGTCAATACAGAGGCCGAGGCTTGCGTGGCGGCGGCGGTGAAGTGCCCCGATTGGAGCGTCGCGCCAATCAATGGGGCGGAGGCGAGCATCAACCCCGCCGCGGCGGGCAGTGCGAGCAGCAGCGACAGTTCGATCGCGCGATTCTGTGTGTGAATCGCGCCGCGCTCATCGCCGCCGATGATCTGGCGCGAGATCGTCGGCAGAATCGCGGTGCCGACGCCGATCCCGACGAGCGCGAGCGGCAGCTGATTGAGCCGATCGGCATAATAGATGTACGACGCCGATCCTTGCGGGAGGAAGCCGGTCGCCAGCAAGGTGATGACGAACACGTTGAACTGGATCGCGCCTTGGCCGACTGCGGCGGGCCAGATCATCACCAGCAGCTTCTTCACCTGCGGATCGAGCGTCGGCCGCTTGAGCCGCAGCCGCACGCCCGCCTGGCGCGCCGAGAAGATCAGCCAGGCGAGCTGCGCCACGCCCGAAACGGTGATCGCAATCGCCTGGTTATGCGCGGTCTGCGTCGGCGAATCGGTCGCGAACAGCAGCAGCGCGCCGACCATGCAGATGTTGAGCATGATCGGCGCCGCGGCATTGACCCAGAAGCGGTTGAGCGAGTTCATGATCCCGCCGAGCAGCGAGACGAGGCTGATCAGTGCCAGATAGGGAAAGGTGATCTGCGTCAGCTGCGTGGCGAATTCCAGCTTCGCCGCGCCGCCGCTTTCCTTGAAGCCCCAGGAAATCAGCCAGACGACGGGCTTGGGGAACACCATGATGATCGTCGTGAACACGACGAGGAACGGCAGCAGGATCGACAGCACGTCTTCGGCGAAGCGGATGCCGACGGGCAATCCTTCGCGCCCCTCACGCTCGGCGGTGCCGATCACGCGGTTGAACATCGGCACGAACGCCGCCGAAAACGCGCCCTCTGCAAACAGCGCCCGAAACAGATTGGGCAATCGCCAGGCCACGGCAAACGCGTCGTTGGCGAAGCCCGCGCCGAGGTAGTGCGCGCCGAGAATATCGCGCACGAAGCCCAACACGCGACTGATCAGCGTGAACGCGCCGATCGTCGCGGTGTTCTTGATCAGGCTCATGGCGCGCCCGTCTCCCGGGCTCCCCGATCAGGCCTGGCCTGCGCCCCCGATGCTCGCGCCTTCGCCCTGCGCCTGCGCTTGAGCGGCCTGCTGGAGATAGAGCGCGCCGAAATCGATCGGCTCGAGCAACAGCGGCGGGAAGCCACCGTCGCGGATCGCGTCGGCGAGGACGCGCCTGGCGAACGGAAACATGATGCGCGGCGCTTCGCCGAGCAGGAACGGCTGGACGTGCTCGGCCGGCACGTTGCGCAGCCCGAACAGCCCGCCGTAGGAAAAATCGACGACGAAGGCGACGTCGCCCTCGATTTCGGCGCGGATGTCGAGCTTCAGCACGACTTCATGGACATCATCGCCGATCTGCGCGGCGCCGATGTTGAACTGCACGTCGATCTGCGGCGCGGCGGTCTTTTGATAGATGCCCGGCGCGTTGGGATTTTCGAACGACAGGTCCTTCACATATTGCGAGATCATGCCCGCCTGCGGTGTCGTGTCGGCGCCGTTGGGCTGGGGTGCGGCGGCCGTGCCGGGCTGGTCCTGCTCGCCGGCGGTCGCGCCGTTGTCCTGGTCGTCCATCGCAAAAATCCTCGTGCTCTACGGATAGTAGCGGCGCTTGCCGCGTTGTGATGGCGCGCGACTAGCAGGGCAGGGGGCGGAGTTCAACGCCGCCAGACCGGCTGAGCGAGCGATTTGAATCGATCGCGCCAAACGCCTATGTAGGGCGTTACCCAACCCGGAGGCGAAGTGTTCTACGTCATTCTTCTCGCGATGATCGCTGCGTTCCTGGCGCTCCGCCTGTATACGGTGCTCGGCAAGCGCACCGGACATGAACAGCCTTTGCCCAAGCCGGCCGAGGAGCGCATCGCTGCCCCGACCGTGCCGCGGACGATCGAAGCGACACCGGAGAGTCGCGAGATCGCCAACCGCAATATCGCGCCGCAGGCCGAAAAGGGGCTGCGCGCGATCATTGCCGCGGACTCGAGCTTCGACGTGACGCAATTCATCGAAGGCGCGCAATCGGCTTACCGCATGATTCTCGAAGCCTTTTGGAAGGGCGACGAAGCGGCGTTGGGCTGGCTGGTCGAAGACGACGTCCGCCATGCCTTTGCTGAGGCGATTGCAGCGCGCAACACCGCCGGCCATACGCTCGACAATCGTCTCGTGGCGATCGAGCGCGCGATGATCGAGGACGCCGCCGTCGATGGCCGGATCGGTCGCATCACAATCCGGTTCGACGCGGATATCGCGGCGATCACGCGCGATGCAGAAGGCGCGCTTGTCGCCGGGACGATGAGCGATGCGGTGCAGACGCATGACGTCTGGACGTTCAGTCGTGCGCTGAAGAGTGACGACCCGAATTGGAAACTCGCCGAAACCGACGAGGGCTGATCGACATGCGCAAATGGGGGATCGCGACGCTCGCGTTGATGTTGGGCGCGTGTTCGTCCGGCCTCGTGCCGCCGCCGGTCGATCGCGGCGCGCCTGCCTATCGCGCGCCGACGCGCGGCGGCGCGCCGCGGTCTGCGCCAGCACGACAACCGACCGGCGCGACGCCGATTGCTCCCGCCCTCGTTGCACCACCACCAGCGGGCGTCGGCAGCGCGGCGCTGGCCGGGCTGGTGGCGGGGCCGACGATCGCCAGCTTGCCGCTCGATCGGGATCAGGCAGGCCGCGCGCTTGACGCTTTCCGCACGTCTTGTCCGTCGCTCGTCAAGCGCAGTGACGCGACCGGATTGACCCGGCCCGGCGACTGGCAGCCGGCCTGCGCCGCCGCCGCACAGACCGATGGCAGCGATGCCGTCGCCTTCTTCCAGCGCTGGTTCGAAGCAGCGCAAATCGGCGACGGCAAGGCTTTCGCTACCGGCTATTTCCTGCCCGAGATTGCCGCCTCGCGGGATCGCCGACACGGTTACGACGTCCCGATTTACGGGCGGCCGTCCGATCTGATCGATGTCGATCTCGGCCAATTTTCCGATGCGCTGAAGGGCAAGCGCATCCGCGGCCGCGTTCAGGACACCAGCTTCGTTCCCTATTACGATCGAACCGCGATCGAGCAGGGCGCGATCGCCCGCAACGCGCCGGTAATCGCCTGGGGGGCGGACGCCGCCGAAGTGTTCTTTCTGCAGATCCAGGGATCCGGCGTGCTCCGCTTCCCCGACGGCTCGACCGAACGGATCGGGTATGACGACCAGAATGGGCGCGATTATACCGGCATCGGGAAGCTGATGCTCGATCGCGGTTTGCTCGCGTCGGGGCAGTCGTCGATGCAGGGGATCGTGGACTGGCTCCATGCGCATCCCGATCAGGGGCGCGAGATCATGCGCGAGAACAAGAGCTTTGTGTTCTTCCATACGCTGCAGGGCGGCGCGGTCGGCGCGTTGGGCTATCCGGTGACGGGCGGCGTCAGCGCGGCGGTCGATCCCAAGTTCGTCCCGCTCGGTGCGCCGGTGTTCCTGTCGATGGACCGGACCGATGCGACCGGCTTGTGGGTCGCGCAGGATACCGGCGGGGCAATCCGCGGGGCCAATCGCTTCGACACCTTCTGGGGCGCCGGCGACGAGGCGGCGGCGATCGCCGGCGGCATGTCGGCGCGCGGCACGGCGTTCGTGTTGCTGCCGCGCGGCACGCTGGCACGATTGGGGAGCGCCGGTGGCGGAGCGTCCGCTCGACCCTGACGAGGCGGCGTTGTGGGCGCGGGTGTTGGCGAGCGTTCGGCCGCTGGCGGGAAAGCGACAGCCGACGCTTGTAACAGCTGTCCCGGCGGCTCCCAAAACCAAACCCCAGCAGGCGGTGACACCGTCTCCGCTAAAGACTCCCCCGACAGCGAAAGCGCCGGATCGAGCTGCCGCGCCCGGTGTAACGCTCGACGCCAGCTGGGATCGCCGATTGGCGCGCGGCGTCGTCGCGCCGGACAGTGTCGTCGACCTCCACGGCCATAATCTTCAAAACGCCTATACCCGGCTCGATTTGGCGCTCGATCAGGCGATCACGACGGGAGACCGGGTGGTATTGCTCGTGACCGGAAAGCCCCCGCGCCCGGAAAGCGAGCGCCCTCACGCTCGCGGTGCGATCCGCGATGCGATCGGCGATTGGCTTTCCGGATCGCGTCATGCGCGCGCGATTGCCGCGGTGCGCGCCGCCCATCCGCGGCATGGCGGCGCGGGCGCGCTCTATATCGTTCTCAGAAAGCCGCGCACGCCGCAAACTTGAGAAATGTTAATCTTTATCAGGCAAAATCCTGGATCAGATCGACACGACCAATCATTTTTCGGGGGGATCGAACGCGCGCGATGGAACGGGTCTCGCTCAGGAGCCGCGCGGTCGTGTTCGCCTTCTGCGCGGGCGCTGTCGCGTTCCTGTTGGCTTTTCTTGCAACATCGCACGGCGTGATCGATCAAGAGACTATCGGCGTCGCCATCATCCCCGCGATCGTCTGCGGCGTGATGAGCTGGGCGTCTGCCGAGCGGGCGATTGCTTCAACAGCCGGGGCGATCGACATCGCCATTGCCCGCCTTGCCCGCGCCGCGCACGGCGATCTGGACGGTGAGATACCGGCGGAGATCGGCCGTGACGTTCCGCAACTGGCCAGCGCCATGGAAGCGCTTTTCCAAAGGCTCGGCGCCAATCTCGACAATATCCATCAGCTGGCGATGTTCGATTCGGTGACGGCGCTGCCGAACCGCATCAATTTCCGCCAGGCTTGCGAAGCGATGCTGCTCGGCATGCCGGCTGAGGACCACGCGGCCCTGTTCTTCATCGATCTCGATCGTTTCAAACGCGTCAACGACACGATGGGTCATGCCGTGGGTGATCGGCTGCTCGGCCTCGTCGCTACACGCCTGCGAACGATGGCGGCGCGGCTCGCGGCGGATCACGGCGGTGGGCCGGCCTTGCTCGGCCGGCTCGCGGGGGACGAGTTCACGATTTTCCTGCCGGGCGTTTCCGGATCGACCGACGCGACTGGGATTGGCCAGGAACTGCTGCAGATGCTGAGCGAGCCGTTCGAGCTCGATCGCCAGCCGATCGCGGTCGGCGCGTCGATCGGCATTGCGCTGCGGCCGGCGCACGGCGTCGATCTGCCTGAACTGATGCGCGCGGCGGACATCGCCATGTATCACGCCAAGGCGCGCGGCCGCGGCCGCGCCGAGCATTTCACCGATACGCTCGCGGCCGAGATTGCCGGCCGGGCGGTGCTAGAAAGCGATTTGCGGGAGGCGATCGACGGCAATCAGTTCTCACTGGTGTTTCAGCCGCAGATCGCGGCCGGCGACGGCCGCATCGTCGCCGCCGAGGCACTGCTGCGGTGGCGTCATCCGACCGACGGGGTGCGCTTCCCGGCGAGCTTCATCGAGCGTGCGGAGGAAAGCGGCCTTATCGTCGAGATCGGCGATTGGGTCATCGCGACCGTCGCGCAGACGATCACGCGCTGGGGGCGGATTGGCATCGCTCAGCGGCTCGCCATCAACGTCAGCCAGCGTCAGCTCGATCATGCCGATTTCTTTCGGCGGTTGCGTGCGGCGATGCATGCCGCCGGCGCGCCGGCCCATTTGCTCGAGCTCGAACTGACCGAAACGCTGGCGATGCGGTGCAGCCAGGAAGTGATCGAGGCGATCGCCGCGCTCCGCGCCGACGGCGCGACGATCGCGATCGACGATTTCGGCACCGGCTATTCGAATCTGGCGCGGCTTCGCGATCTGCCCGTTGACCGAGTGAAGCTCGATCGCAGCCTGATCGAACATGTCGCCGATCGCGCCGAAGCCCGGACGATCGCGCATGCGGTGATCGGTCTGGTCCATGGGCTGGGCTGCGAGGCGGTCGCCGAGGGGATCGAAACCGAAGCGCAGGCCAATGTGCTGCGCGTGATCGGCTGCGACGTGATGCAGGGCTATGCGATCGCCCCGCCGATGGACGAGGCCGCGCTCATCGCCTGGGCGCGGGAAGACGATCGCCGGTTGGTCGGCTGAGCGTGCGCGCGATGATGCCGGCGTAGATCGACGTCAGTAATTCCAGATCGGCCACCGCGACGGCTTCGTCGAGTTTGTGCATCGTCGCGTTGACCAGCCCGAATTCGACCACCGGGCACAGCCGCGACAGAAAGCGCGCGTCGGAGGTGCCGCCGCTGGTCGATAGCGCGGGTCGGCGCCCGATATGATCCGCGATCGCATCGCCGATCAGATCGGATAGCGGCCCCGGCTCGGTGAGAAATGCTTCGCCCGAAACCCGCGCCTCCACTTTCGCCTCGGGCGCATGCTTCTGCACGATCGCCTCGATCCGTGCGGCGAGATCGTTGCCGCTGTGGAGATCGTTGAACCGGATGCTGAGCCGCGCTTCGGCGCGATTGGGGATCACATTGTGTGCCGGATTGCCGACCGCGAGATCGGTGACCTCGATGTTCGAGGGCTGGAACCAGTCGGTGCCGCTGTCGAGCGTCAGGCTGTCGATCTCATGGAGGATCGCGACCAGCCTGGTGATCGGATTGTCAGCGAGATGGGGGTAGGCGACATGGCCCTGCCGACCCGGCACGTCGATCCAGATATTGATCGAGCCCCGCCGCCCGATCTTGATCGTGTCGCCCAGCCGGTCGACCGACGTCGGTTCGCCGACCAGGCAGAAATCGGGCTGCAACGCCCGTGCCGCCATGCGATCGATCAGCGCGCGCGTGCCGAAGATCGCCGGGCCTTCCTCGTCGCCGGTGATGATCAGGCTGAGCGTGCCCGTGTCGCTCGCGGTCCGTGCCGCCGCCACGACGAACGCCGCGACCGCGCCTTTCATATCGACCGCACCGCGACCGTAGAGCAGCCCGCCGCGCACGTCGCCGGCAAAGGGGTCGCTGGTCCAGCCGTTGCCGGGGGGCACGACGTCGAGATGGCCAGCGAAGGCGAGATGCGGACCGCCGCCGCCGCGCACCGCCAGCATGTTTTCGACCGGGCCATCGGGGGCTTCGCCGATCACGAAGCGATCGACCGCGAAGCCGAGTGGCGTCAGCGCCGCTTCGAGCACGTCGAACACCGGCGGCCCCGCCGGCGTTACGCTGTCGCAGGCGATCAGCGCCTTGGTGAGCGCGACGGGATCGGGCATGATGGGCTCGGACATGGGAGGCGACATTGCCCAAGCTTGATCTCGATACAATCCCGCAATCGAACGCGACCGGCTATCCGCCGCCTTATGCCGATGCGGTGAAAGGCCGCTGGTATCGCCGCCTCGCCCCGGCGGCGGGGTTAACCGACTTCGGCGCGAGCCACGTCACGCTGAAGCCGGGCGCATGGTCGGCGCAGCGCCACTGGCATGCCGGCGAAGACGAATTCCTGGTGATGCTCTCGGGCGAGGCGGTGCTTGTCGATGATGAGGGCGAGCACGTCATGCGCTCCGGCGACTGTGCTGCCTTCCCGAAGAACGACGGCAACGGCCACCACTTGCAGAATCGCGGGGACGTTGACTGCGTCTTCGTGGTGATCGGCGCGGGGGAAAATCTCGGCGGTGATTATCCCGATATCGATATGCGCTTCACCGCCGACGATCGCTACGTTCACAATGACGGCAGCACTTACGAAACGACGCGCGTCAGATAGCCGCCGGCTGCTCATATTGTTCGAGCACCCATTCTTCTTCCTGCGCCGCGGCGATCCAATCCTGCATGAAGGGGTGTTTGAGAACCGCCTCGATATAGGAGCCGGCGAAGCGGGCGATCGGCAGCGAATAGGTGACGATTCGCGTGCAGACCGGGGCGTACATGATGTCAGCGGCGCCGAAATCGCCGAACAGGAAATCACCGCCGCCACCGAAGCGCGCGCGGGCCTGAGCCCATAATTCCATGATTCGCTTCAATTCTTCGAGCACATCGTCGTCCGGACGCTTGGGCTCGAAAACCTGACGGATGTTCATCGCGTGCTTGCGGCGCAGCGCGGGGAAGCTCGAGTGCATTTCGGCGGCCATCGATTGCGCCATCGCGCGGGCGGCGTCATCGGCCGGCCAGAACTTCTCGCGGCCGGCCTTGTCCGACAGATAGGCGATGATCGCGAGGCTGTCCCACACCACCGCCTCGCCGTCCCACAGGATCGGCACCTTGCCTGAGGACGGCGCGAATTCATCGCCCTCGCGGCGCTTTTCCCACTGCTCGTCGTACAGCGGGACGACCACTTCCTCGAACGGCAGCCCGGATTGCCGGACCGCCAGCCACCCGCGCAGCGACCAGGAGGAATAAGCCTTGTTGCCGATGATGAGTTTGAGCATCGCCCGCGATTAGGCGGCGATCCGCGCGAAGTCTAGCCGATCGCCTCAAGCACGGCGGCGCGCAGCTCGGCGATGCCGAGGCCGGTCTCGCTCGACGTCGCCAGCACCTCGGGATGCGCGGCGGGGCGCTTGCGCGCTTCGGCTTCGGTCGCCGCCTGCGTATCGGCAAGCTCGGTCGGCTTGATCTTGTCGGCCTTGGTCATCACGATGCGGTAGCTCACCGCCGCCTTGTCGAGCATCTCCATGATCTCGCGGTCGACATCCTTGATGCCGTGACGCGCATCGATCAGCACCAGCGTGCGCTTGAGCACGGCGCGGCCGCGCAGGAAATCGTTGATCAGGAAGCGCCATTTCTTGACGACATCCTTGGGCGCCTTGGCAAAGCCATAGCCGGGCATATCGACCAGCCGCAGCGTCAGCGGATCGCCGATGTCGAAGAAGTTGAGCTCCTGCGTGCGGCCCGGCGTCACCGAGGTGCGCGCCAGCGCCTTGCGGCCGGTGAGCGCGTTGAGCAGCGACGATTTGCCGACGTTCGAGCGGCCGGCGAAAGCGACCTCGGGCACGTCGGCGTCCGGGATGAACTCCAGCGTCGGCGCCGATTTGAGGAAGGCGATCGGGCCGGCAAAGGTCTTGCGCGCCGCCTCGATCGATTCGGGGGTGAAGCGATCCTCCACTCACCCGGCCTTTTCGGGTTTGGTCTTGAGCTGCGGATGGCGGCGATAGAGCAATTGCTGCTGCGCGATCGTCAGGCAGTTCGAAGTGATCCAGTAAAGCTGCAAGCCGACGGCATAGGACGCCATGACGAACATCAGCACCCAGGGCATCAGCGAGAAGATCTGCTTCTGCGCGTCGTCCATCGGCGCGGGGTTGAGCTTGAACTGGAAATACATCGACACGCCGAGCAGCACCGGCACCACGCCGATCGCGATCATGTGCGGCGGGGTGAAGGGCAGCAGGCCGAACAGATTGAGCGGCGTCAGCGGATCGGGCGCGGAAAGATCCTTGATCCACAGCACGAACGGCTGGTGCCGCATCTCGATCGACAGCCGTAGCACCTTGTACAGCGCATAGAACACCGGCACCTGGAGCAACGTCGGCAAGCAGCCGGCGAGCGGATTGGCGCCTTCGGTCTTGTAGAGCGCCATGATCTCCTGCTGCTGGCGCGGCTTGTCGTCCTTGTGACGTTCCTGCAGCGCCTTCATTTTGGGCTGGAGCGCGCGCATCTTCGCCATCGACGCGAACTGCTTTTGCGCGATCGGGAACATCGCGCCGCGGATCGTGAGCGTCAGCAGAATGATCGCCACGCCGAAATTGCCGACCAGCCGGAATAGCCAATCGAGATAGTAGAAGATCGGCTTCTCGACGATCTCGAACCAGCCCCAATCCACCGCCTTGCCGAAATCGGGAACATTGGCGTGGTCCTGATAACTGTCGAGCAGCCGCACTTCCTTCGCGCCGGCGAAGAAGCGCGCCGTCTGGCTGACCTGCGCGCCCGGATTGAGCAGCTTCGGCGCCGCAGTGTAATCGGCCTGATAGGCGCCGTTCTGGCCGGCGCGGAACTGGCCGGCGGCGGGCTGCGCCTGATCGGGCACGAGCGCGGTCAGCCAATATTGATCGGAAAAGCCGAGCCAGCCGCCGGTGCTGGTGAAGCCGGCCGCGGCTTTATCGACATCCTTGTAGCTGACATCATAATCCGCCGCGCCGTTGTGCACCGACATCGGGCCGGTGTGGAGCATCCAGCTCGACGGATCGGCCGAGGCGGCGCTGCGGTTGACCAGTGCATAGGTTGCCACCGGCACCGGCTTCGCGCCGGCGTTGGCAACGGTCTGGCGCACCGTGAACATATATTTGTCGTCGACCGCCAGCGTGATGCGGAAGCGCTGGCCCTGGCCGTTGGCGGCATCGAGCGTAATCGGGTTGCCCGGCGACAGTACGTCGCCGGAGGCATGCCAGACGGTGTTGGCGGGGGGAGGCGCGAGGCCGTCGCCGCGCCAACCGAAACCGGCAAAATAGGCGCCCGGCGCGCCCGACGGCGAGAGCAGGCGGATCGGCTGCGAATCCTTGGCGATGGTCTGCGCATATTTGGTGAGGACGAGATCGTCGATCCGCGGACCCTGCAGGTTGATCGAGCCCTTCAGCGTGGGCGTTTCGATGCGCACGCGGGGCGTCGCCGCCAGCACGCTGGCGCGATCGCGCGTCGCCGCCGGGCTATCGGCGGTGGGGCCGCCGTTCGGCGGCGGCACGATCGTCGTCTTACCGCCCTCGATCTTGGTGACCGGCGGGTTGGCGGTGGTCGGCGCCGGGCCGAAGCGGTGCATCACCAGCGGCCAGCCGAACAGAATCACCAGCGCCAGCAGCGCGAAGATCACCAGATTGCGATTGTCTTGCTTCACTTGAGATCGACCCCGATCTTGGTTGTCATGTCAGGGAACCGGGTCATGGCCGCTCCCCCCCCAGGGATGGCACCGTGCGATCCGTCGCACGGCGAGCCACCCGCCCTTCGCCGCGCCATAGCGGCGAAGCGCGTCGATTGCATAGGCCGAACACGATGGCGAATAGCGGCAAGTGGGCGGTAACACCAACGACGGCCCGAGTTGCCACCCGCGGGCGAGCAGGATGAGGAGGCGGGCGATCACGGCTGTGCCCCTAAGCCCGCGTCACCCCGCACTTGTTCCGGGGTTCGCGGCTCGGCTTGGCAATAGTCTTGACGACGATGCGCTGCGCCCGCCGCCCAGTGGATGCCGGAACGAGCCCGGCATGGTGGCGGTGGCAAGGTTGCCGCACACGATTTGCCCTCCATCGTCATCCCCGCGAAGGCGGGGACCCATCTCGAATGGCTGGTGATGGGTCCCCGCCTTCGCGGGGATGACGGCATAGTTTCAGGCGGACGAATCGCCATGGCGAGTTCGGTGTTGCAGGAAACATCCCGGAATGATGGCGGACGATCGTTCACCGTGCGAGCTTCCCGAGCGCCTTGGCGAGCTCGGCGCTCAGGAGCGCGAAATCACGTTCGATGCCGCCGGCGCGGCCGATCAGGACATGATCGGCGCCGGCGACGCCGCCGGCCGGCAGCAGGTCACGCGCCAGAGCGCGCAGCCGGCGTTTCATCCGATTGCGCACGACGGCATTGCCGACTTTCTTGGTGACCGTAAAACCGACCCGCTTGACCGGATCGCCATCACCGCGGGGGCGCACCAGCAGGACGAAGCCCGGCATCGGCGCGCGTTTGCCGCTGTTCGCCGCGAGGAAATCCGCGCGGCGGGTGAGCGTGATCAGGCCGAGAGCTTCTTGCGGCCGCGGGCACGGCGCGCGCGCAGCACATTGCGGCCGCCGACCGTCGCCATCCGCGCGCGGAAGCCGTGACGGCGCGCCCGCACCAGGTTGCTCGGCTGAAAAGTCCGCTTCATCGTTCATTCCTAAGCAAATCGAATGCAAAAGGCCGCCATAAGCGGCGGCCGGATATGCGCTGCCCTTAAGCAAGAGGCCCGCCCAAGTCAACGCGCATCCACACCCTGCGCCCGTTCCCGCCGACGCTTCGCGCTGCGTCGGCGAAGCCCGCGATCGGCGAGCGCGCCCAGCCGCGGCCAGCGCCGTTTGGTGCGCGCGAACACGCGCTTGGCCCAGCGCGAATTCTGCAGCACCAGCGTCAATCCGCCGGCGAGGAAGAGGATGCCCCCAGGGCCGGGGATCGGGCCGACCACTGGCGTCAGCACCAGCAGGATGACACCGAGTGCAAACAGCGCGGAGCGCAATGCCGGGTGGCGCGAGCGCGAGGGGACGGGCGGCTCCATCCGCAGTGATCTGGGGAGAGTGTGTTGGAATGACAAGACAGTATTGGTGCGGCTTCCGGTTTTCTCATCGCGAAAAGCGGTTATGACAGCGCCTTAGGGGGAAATGCATGACCGCTATCGTATCGACCGTCGCCTATCTCGGGCTCGAAGCGCGCGGCGTCGAGGTGCAGGTGCAGCTGATCCCCGGGCTGCCGGCGTTCCATGTCGTCGGGCTGGCCGACAAGGCGGTGGCGGAAAGCCGTGAACGCGTGCGCGGCGCGATCGCGGCGATGGGGCTGGCGCTGCCGCCCAAGCGCATCGTCGTCAATCTCTCGCCGGCCGATCTGCCCAAGGAAGGATCGCATTTCGATCTGCCGATCGCGGTGGGGCTGCTGGCGGCGATGGGGATCGTCGACGCCGAGACGCTGGCCGACTTTGTGATCGTCGGCGAACTGGGGCTCGACGGCCGCGTCGCCGCCTCGCCGGGCGTTCTGCTAGCCGCGCTGCACGCATCGGCGCAAGGCAAGGGGCTGGTATGCCCGGCGGGGCAGGGGGCGGAAGCGGCCTGGGCCGGCTCGATCGACATCGTCGCTGCGCCAGACCTGCTGGCGCTGATCAACCATTTCAAAGGCCACGGCCTGCTCGCGGCACCGCAGCCGGGCGAGGCCGACACGCCGGATTTCGGCCCCGATCTGAAGCAGGTCAAGGGCCAGGAGACCGCTAAGCGCGCGCTGGAAATCGCCGCGGCGGGCGGGCACAATCTGCTGATGGTCGGGCCGCCGGGGGCGGGCAAATCGCTGCTGGCGTCCTGCCTGCCGGGCATCCTGCCACCGCTCGACGCGAGCGAAGCGCTGGAAGTCTCGATGGTGCAATCGGTGGCGGGGACGCTCAGCGGCGGGCGGCTGACGCGGGCGCGGCCCTATCGCAGCCCGCATCACTCGGCGTCGATGGCGGCGCTGACCGGCGGCGGGCTCAAGGTGAAGCCGGGCGAGGTGAGCCTCGCGCATCTCGGCGTGCTGTTCCTCGACGAGCTGCCCGAATTCCAGCGCGCGGTGCTCGATTCGCTGCGCCAACCGCTCGAAACCGGGACGGTGAGCGTCGCGCGCGCCAATGCGCATGTGACCTTTCCGGCGCGGGTGCAGCTGGTCGCGGCGATGAACCCATGCCGGTGCGGCCACCTAGGCGATGCGGCGCTGGCCTGCTCGCGTGCGCCGAAATGCGCGGCCGATTATCAGGCCAAGGTGTCGGGGCCGCTGCTCGACCGGATCGATCTGCATGTCGACGTGCAGGCGGTGAGCGCGGCCGATCTCGTGCTGCCGCCGGCGGCTGAGGGGTCTGCGGAGGTGAGCGCCCGGGTGGCCGAGGCGCGGCGCGTCCAGGCTGCGCGTTATCAGGAGGTGAGCGGCCGGACCAATGCCGAGGCCGATGGCGACATGCTCGACCGCGTGGCGACGCCCGACGAGGCCGGGCGCAAGCTGCTGGCGCAGGCCGCCGAGGCGATGCGGCTGTCGGCGCGCGGCTATACCCGTGTGCTGCGCGTGGCGCGGACGATCGCCGATCTGTCGGGCAGCGAGGGGGTGGGGCGCATTCATATCGCCGAGGCGCTGAGCTATCGCCGGCAAGCGCCGCGCGCCTGACGCTTGCGATGGCCGATCATTAGAAAGCGCCAAGCCTGATCAGCCAATCGGTAGCGAATACGCTGTTTCGAAATCGATCGGGAACTTCATGGTTCAATCTAGGTCGTCTTGCAGCATGACGGTCTTGCCCAAGGCTTGGGTGAACTAAAAAGCCGCGGCGCCCCCCGACGCCGCGGCTTTTCGTTTACGCTTGGTACGCGACGAAATCAGGCGACGGCGGCTTCGACGTCCTCATCGACTTCGCGGAGCACATAACCGCGGCCCCACACCGTCTCGATGTAATTCTCACCCTCGGTGGCCATGCTGAGCTTCTTGCGGAGTTTGCAGATGAACACGTCGATGATCTTGAGTTCGGGCTCGTCCATCCCGCCATAGAGATGGTTGAGGAACATTTCCTTGGTCAGCGTGGTGCCCTTGCGCAGGCTCAAGAGCTCGAGCATCGCATATTCCTTGCCGGTCAGATGGACGCGGGCGCCATCCACTTCGACCGTCTTGGCGTCGAGATTGACCGCCAGCTTGCCGGTCTTGATGACCGACTGGCTGTGGCCTTTCGAGCGGCGTACGACGGCGTGGATGCGGGCGACCAGTTCGTCGCGGTGGAACGGCTTGGTGACGTAGTCGTCGGCGCCGAAGCCGAAGCTGCGGACCTTCGAATCCATCTCGTTGATGCCCGACAGGATCAGCACCGGAGTCTGCACGCGGGCGACGCGGAGCTTTTTCAGCACGTCGTAGCCGTGCATGTCCGGCAAGTTTAGATCGAGGCAGATGATGTCGTAATCATAGAGCTTTCCGAGGTCCAAGCCCTCTTCGCCCAGATCGGTGGTATAGACGTTGAATCCCTCGGACGAGAGCATCAGCTCGATCGCCTTGGCCGTGGTCGGCTCGTCTTCGATCAACAGCACGCGCATTACGCAGTTCCCCTGTCTATGCGGCCGAGACCTCCCTGCCTCGACGCGTCCCGACACTTCATTAACCAAACGATGTCTGAAGGCAAAAGGTTAATTTGGTCTTAAGCCGCAGAAGTCCACGAGTCGCGGGGATATTTTTTTGAGGAACGCCATCAGCCGGCACGGATTCAGCCATCGCCCGGCGCGCCGATATCTTCACCAAGCACCTCACGAAGATAGAGCGTGCGGATCAGCGTAAAGATGACCGCCAGCATCGCTGCCGAGAAGAACAGCGCGTAGAGCCCGAACACCATGCCGATGGCGATGATCGAGAACAGCGTCACCGCCGGCGGAATTTCGATCACGCGGTGCTGCACGAACGGCGTGATGAAATTTGTCTGGATCATCCGCACCGCCGCATAGGTGATCAGCGTGCCGATCACCGCGTGGGTGCTGACCGTCGCGCCGAGCCCGATCGCCGGCAGCATCGCCGCGGTCGGCCCGATATAGGGGATGAACTCGCTGAGCCCGGCAAGCAGCCCGAGCGCGGCGGATGACGGCACGCCGGCGATCCACAGACCCAGCCCGACCAGCACGCCCATCGTCGTCATCAGGATCAGCTGCGTGCGCAGCCAAAGCCTGAGCGTGTCCGACACGTCATCGAAGGCATCGGCAAAGGCCGGCCGACGCGGCTGTGGCACGAGCATCAATAGGCCGCGGCGGTAGATTTCAGGATTGGCCGCGAAGAACACCGCGCCGACGATCAGCAGCAGTACGTTGAGCAGCAACGTGCCCGCGCCCTGCGCGATGCCACTGACGTCCTGCGCCGCGCGCGAGCCCGAATAGGCGGACTGGACAGCGCTGACCAGCTTCGCGCCGACCGGCGAGTGCGACAGCCAG
This sequence comes from Sphingomonas koreensis, assembly GCA_006438735.1. GTDB lineage: Bacteria > Pseudomonadota > Alphaproteobacteria > Sphingomonadales > Sphingomonadaceae > Sphingomonas > Sphingomonas koreensis_A. Next base: position 177,705 of record RCZF01000005.1, read on the forward strand.
GCGGCGAGTTGATCGAGCAGATGCGGTAGCTGCGCCACAAGCAGGTTGATCTGCGGCGCGAACTGCACGCCGAACAGCCAGAACAGAAAGCCGACGATGCCCAGCGCGGTGACGATCCCGGCGCCGAGCGCGGCTTTTTCCGGCAGTCGCAGCCGTTTCTCATACCCCTCGGCAATCGCATGGATGGCGATCGCGCCGAGGCTGGAGCCGAACGCGAGGATCAGGATGTCGCCGGCGCGCAGCAACGCCCACAGCACGCCGGCGATGGTGATGATGATGACGATCCGGCGGATGAAGCGGGTGTCGGGCTCGTCGGGGCGCAGGCGGTTCATCGCGGGGTAACGCCGAGCGCGCGGAAGCGCTCCGCGAGAAAGGCGATCAGCACCTCGACGCGCGCCGGCCTGAGTGCGCTCGGTGGGGTCAGCAGGTTGAGCCCGACCGCGGGCGGCGTCCAGTCAGCAAGGATCACCTCAAGCGTGCGGGTCGCGAGATCGTCGCCGACGATGAAATCGGGCAGCCGCGCGATGCCGAGCCCGGTGCGCAGCGCGGGTAGCATCGCATCGCCGCTGTTGGTCATCAGCGGACCCGTCGGGCGCACCGCCGCTTCCTCGCCGCCAGGGCCGGTGAAGCGCCATACGCCGCCGGGCGCGTTGGTGTAGCCGAGGCAGGCGTGTTCGCCGAGCTGCGCGGGATGCGTCGGGCGGCCATGCGCCTGAAGATAGGCCGGCGCGGCGACGCAGTGGACGGCGATGCCGCAGAGCCGCCGCGCGCGCAGCGAGCTGTCGGGCAGATCGGCGATCCTCAGCGCGATGTCGAAGCCGTCGGCGACGATGTCGACGCGGGCGTCGGACAGGTGGAGGTCGATCTGGATGCCGGGATGCGCGGCCAGGAATTCGGCGATCACCGGCGCGAGATAGGTCGTGCCGAAGCTCATCGGCGCGGCGACGCGGACGAGGCCGACCGGCAGCGTGGCGCTGTCGCGCGCGGCTTCCTCGGCGGCTTGCGCTTCGGCGAGGATGCGGCGGGCGTGCTCGGCGAGCGTCTTGCCGCTGTCGGTCAGCGTCAGCTTGCGCGACGTGCGATGAAACAGGCTCGCGCCGAGATGCGCCTCGAGCCGGCTGATCGCCTTTGAAACGGTGGCCTTGGAGACGCCGATCGCCTCCGCCGCCGCGCTGAACGAGCGATGCTCGACGACGCTGGCGAAGATCGCCCAGGCTTCGAGATCGGGCAGGCGCATCGACACTCTTCCTTCTTGCCGACTGGCGCGACGATATTTCAGCATCCAGTGAGAAACAATCCGTTTCCACCGTTTCTGTTTTCATCGCGAAGGCACGGCCTATCTTGGAAGCAACCAATGCTTCGGGAGATATGAGATGATCGAGAAACGTCCCTTCGCCAGCCTTGGCCATGCCGATCACGGCTGGCTCAACGCGCGCCACCATTTCAGCTTCGCCGATTATTACGATCCCGCCCGGATGGGATGGGGCGCGATCCGCGTGTGGAACGATGACGAGATCGGCCCCAACTCCGGTTTTCCGCCGCATCCGCACCGCGACATGGAGATCATTACCTACGTCCGCTCGGGCGCGATCACGCACCAGGATTCGATGGGTAACCAAGGCCGCACCGGCGCCGGCGACGTCCAGGTGATGAGCGCGGGCACCGGCGTGCGCCACGCCGAGTTCAATCTCGAGGGCGAGAAGACCACCTTGTTCCAGATCTGGATCGAGCCGAAGCGGCAAGGCGGCAGCCCGTCATGGGGCGCGAAGCCGTTTCCCAAGAATGACCGCTCGGGCAAGTTCGTGACGCTCGCCAGCGGTTTTGCGGACGACAACGGCGCGCTACCGATCCGCGCCGACGCCCGCGTTTTGGGCGCAACGATCGCGGCGGGCGAACGCCTGACGCACACGGTGGGCGAAGGGCGGCATGCCTATCTCGTGCCCGCGAGCGGCGCGATCGAGATCGAGGGCGTGCGCTTCGACGCGCGCGACGGCGCCGCGCTCGACGGCGGGCAGACGGTCGAGATCAAGGCGCTGGAAGACGCCGAGATCGTGCTGGTCGATTCGGAATAGACATCGCCCCTCCCGCTTGCGGGAGGGGACGGGGGTGGGCTGGCGCTCTCCCCAAGCGGCGCGGCCGGTCATTGACCGGGCGCCCACCCCTAGCCCCTCCCGCTCGCGGGAGGGGGATCAACACCGGCAAGGAGCTCAGCCATGACCAAAGTCCTCGTTCTCTATTATTCGTCCTACGGCCATATCGAGCAGATGGCCGACGCGGTGGCCGAGGGCGCGCGCGCCGGCGGGGCCGAGGTCGATATCCGCCGCGTCGCCGAAACCGCGCCCAAGGAAGTCATCGAAGCCGCGCACTTCAAGACCGACACCAAGCATCCGGTCATTGAGGGCCCCGACGCGCTCGGCGATTATGATGCGATCATTGTCGGCGCGCCGACGCGGTATGGCCGCATGCCGAGCCAGATGGCGGCGTTCTGGGACACCACCGGCGGCATCTGGATGCGCGGCGGGCTGATCGGCAAGGTCGGCGGCGCCTTCACCTCGACCGCCAGCCAGCACGGCGGGCAGGAAACGACGCTGTTCTCGATCATCACCAACCTGCTTCATCACGGTTTGACGATCGTCGGCCTCGATTACGGCTTCCAGGCGCAGATGGGGGTCGACAAGGTCCGCGGCGGATCGCCCTACGGCGCGACGACAATCGCCGATGGCGATGGCAGCCGTCAGCCCGGCGCGGAAGAACTCGATGCAGCGCGCTATCAGGGCAAGCGGATTGCCGAGACGGCGGCCAAGCTGAAGGGTTAAGTAGCGCGGCGCTCGTCGTTGCGAGCGAAGCGAAGCAATCCAGCGTCCCGCGTGCGGCGCTGGATTGCTTCGTCGCTACGCTTCTCGCAATGACGAGGCTTGCCTAATCAATCGTCTGGCGAGCCTTGATCGTCTTCGACCGTCGGCAACGGCGGTTGCGAAATCACGCGCACGACGATCGTCGGGATACGCGGATCGGCGGGGAAGTCGATCCGCGCGCGATCGAACAAGGCGCGCGCGGCAAGCGCGCCGGGTTCGCTGTTGCTGGTGCCGACCCAGCGCCAGTGCCACGGTTCCCAGGTCACGCCTTGACCATTGTCCTTGGGAAACGACAGTTCGAAGCCATAGGCCGGCGCGTTGAGGATCAGCCACTGGCCGGCCGGCGTCGCGGCGAAGCAGTTCTGAACATCGCCGCAATGCCCCTCCGGCCGAACGCCGAAATCGATGGCATAGCCGGTGCCGTGCTCGCTATGGCCCGGCGGCGCGACGCTTTCGGCGCGCGCGGCGGGATCGACGCAGGCTTTGCTCGCGGCCCGGCGCTCGCAGAACACGCGCTGCTGATGGTCGAACGACCGGAAACAGGAAATGCCGCGCAGCGCGCCGCCGAGATGAGCTGCGTGCTGGGCGGCGATGAGGTTGGTCAGATCGGGGATCAGCGCGGGCTGGACGAGGCACGGCTGGCCGACCGCGAAACCGGCCGGCGCCGACACCAGGCTCGCCGGATCGACGTCGGCATAGGGCAGGTGGCCGTATAGCCGTCCGTCGCTAACAGTCGGGGTCGGCTGTGGCGGCGGCGCTTGCCCGAGCGCTGCCGTGGTGAAGGCGAGCAGCAGCGCCGTCAGCATGCCCAAGGCAGTCGCAAAGGCGCGGTTCATGGCGGGATTCCTCGGGGCGGGCGCGATGCGCTCTGGCACGATGGCGCGCGCGGTGGCAAGGGGGCGGCCATGCTCAGCGACAAAGTCCTCTTTATCGACGGCGAAGCGATCGTGCTCGACAAGCCCGCCGGCTTGCCGGTCGATCCGCCGCGCGACGGCAGCCTTTCCCTTGAGAACCATCTCGAAAGCCTGACCTTCGGCTTCCAGCGCTGGCCGCAGGCGGTGCACCGGCTTGATCGCGATACCTCGGGCTGCCTGCTGCTGTCGCGCAATCCCAAGGCGCACAAGCGATTCCAGCGCGTGTTCGAGGCCGGGCTGGTGAAGAAACGCTACCTCGCCGTGCTCGACGGCGTGCCCGAGGGCGAGAGCGGGACGATCGATCTCGCGCTCGCGAAGATCAGCAGCGCCGAGGCGGGCTGGCGGATGGTGGGCGCCAATAACGGCAAGCCGTCGCGCACGCACTGGCGGCTGATCGCCAGCAAGGATGGCCGCGCGCTCGTCGAATTCAGCCCAGAGACCGGGCGGACGCACCAGATCCGCGTCCATGCCGCCGAGGCGCTCGGCGCGCCGGTGGCGGGCGATCCCGTCTATGGCACCGGCCAGGGCGCGATGCTGCTTCATGCCGCCGCGCTCATCGTGCCGCGCGAGGGCAAGCCCGATGTCGCCGCCGAAGCGCCGCTGCCCGCCAGTTTCGCCGAGGCCGGGTTCGGCGGTGATGGCTGACATCCCCGAGGACGCGATCGAGGAACGCTTTCTCGCCTCGACCGGGCCGGGCGGGCAGAACGTCAACAAGGTCGCCACCGCCTGTCAGCTGCGCGCCGACGTGTTCAAGCTCGGACTGGCGCCCGACGTCTACCAGCGGCTGAAGACGCTGGCCGGATCGAAGATGACGGCGGGCGGCGAGCTGATCATCACCGCGCGGCGGTTTCGCACGCAGGAGGCCAATCGCGCCGATGCGCGCGAGCGGCTGGCGGCGCTGATCGACGCTGCCCATATCCGCCAGGCCAGGCGCCGCCCGACCAAGCCGAGCAAGGCGGCCAAGGCGCGCCGCGTCGACGCCAAGAAGAGCCGGGCGACGGTGAAGGCGGGGCGCGGCAAGGTCTCGTTCGATTAGAGGATCGTCATGTACCAGTTCGACATCGCCGCCGGCTCGAAGGCCGAGCTCTACCGCGACTTGTTGTCGTCGCTCGACGCGCTGACCGCGGATGAGTCCGATGGAATCGCCAATATGGCCAATGCCGCGGCGCTGATCTGGCAGTATCTGCCCGATCTCAATTGGGCGGGCTTTTACCGCGTGGTCGAAGGCGAGCTTGTGCTCGGCCCGTTCCAGGGCAAGGCGGCGTGCATCCGCATTGCGGTCGGCACGGGCGTGTGCGGCACGGCGGCGGCGAGCGGCGAGACGCAGCGGGTCGACGATGTCCACGCTTTCCCCGGCCATATCGCCTGCGACGCGGCGAGCCGATCCGAACTCGTCGTGCCGATCGTTCGCGGCGGCGCGGTGATCGGCGTGCTCGATCTCGATAGCCCGCAGCCCGGCCGATTCGACGCCGAGGACGCGGCGGGCTGCGAGGCGCTGGCGGCGCTGCTCGGCGATCGGCTTGGCTGACCCAATCCGGGACGCCCGACCATCTGGCGAGGCTCTCGCGAAAATGGTAAGAAACCTGTTAATCACGAGGGCGTTGCGCCCTTTATCGAACGACGAACAGGGAGATTGACCATGCGGAGCTTCATCCTCGCCACCGCCGGCGTCGCCGCGCTGGCGCTGGCCGGTCCCGCAATGGCGCAGCATGCCGGCCATTCGGGCGGGCAATGGCATGGCGGTGGTGGCCAATGGCATGGCGGCGGGGTCAGCACCGGCCACAGCGTCAGCAACAGCCAGAGCTTCGCCAACAGCAATAGCAATTCTCAAAGCTTCAGCAATTCGCAGAGCTACAGCACCGGCGGCGGCTTCAGTAACAGCAATGTTCACTGGAACGGCTCGACCAGCAACCACTCGCATGGCGGCAACGGCGGCCATGGCGGGCAGTGGCATGGCGGCGGGAATCATTGGGGCGGCAAGATCGGCGGCCGCTGGATCGGCGGATCGCGCGCGCCGGGCGGCTGGGGCGGCTATCGCCACCCGGTGCGCGGTTGGTCGCTGCCGAGTTATTGGATCGCGCCGAGCTTCTATATCAGCGATTGGGGCGATTACGGCCTGTCGCAGCCGCCCTATGGCTACACCTGGTCACGCTATTACGACGATGCCGTGCTGGTTGATCAATATGGCCGGGTGATGGATTCGGTCAGCGGTCTCGATTGGGACCGCTATGGCGACGATGGCTATGCCGATCACGGCGACGACGAGTATGATTATGATCACGACGTCGGCCCCGGCGCGGGCTATCCGCCGCCAGGTGGCCCGGGCGGCTACGGCTATGACGGCCCGCCGCCCCGCGTCGTGGTTCATCAGGGGCCGGGCTGCAATTGCGGCGGCACGGTCGTCAACGGCTGGTATTATCCCGGCGCGACGACCACCACTGTCACGGTGACGTCGGTGCCCGTGACGACCACGACGACCGAATATATCGAGGAGGCCGCGCCGGTTGTCATTCACCGTCGGTCGGTGCACAAATGGCATGCCGCCCCAAAGCGGACCTGGAAACATCAGACCAAGGTGTCGCACAAGGTGCGCTGCCTCTGCTGAGCTCCGGGGGGAGCAGAAGCGGCGGCGCGCCTCGCTGAACGCGCCGCCGCTTCTGTACGGCCTGAGCGAGCGCCGCGCCCTCAATCGCGGCCGGCGCCGGCAAAGCTCACCAGGCTTTCGCTCCCATCGGCGCCCAGCGCCGACACGCCGACGAAATTGTCATCGACGGGCACGTTCTTGAGCACCGTCTGCGTGCCGGTGACATCGAGCGACTTCGTCCAGTCCTGCGCATCGTTGCGCCGCCAATGGACACGGTAGCCTACCGCACCCGGCACGGCTTGCCATTTCACCGTCGTATCGAAGGACAACGCGCCGGCGATCGTCACGCCGCCGGGCGCGGGCGGCGCGCCAGCGATGCGCGCGAGCGTGGCGACGTTGATCGCGGTAACCTTGGCCAGATAGGGGAAATCCATCCGGTCGATCGTATCGCCGTAGACCACGCCGCCTCCGGTGCGCAGATCCTGATGCTGCTGCGTCCAATTCTCCGCGCCGACCGAGAAGCGCACCGCCGGATAGCCGAGATCGAGAAACGGCTCGTGATCGCCGCCGCGGCCAAAGCGATCGGGGCGGCGGTTGACGAACACGTCGAGCCCGCCGGGCAGCGTGGCCGCCAGCCCGTCGATCGCCTTGGCGAGCGCCCGGCTGGGGCCGTCGTCCTCGCCGCCGATCGCGCGGCGCACCATCTGCTGCTTGAGGTCTTCGGAGGCACGTATTCCTTCCGAAAACACCCGCACGCGGTCCGCCACGCGCACGCCGTTCTGGCCCATCGTATTGCCGACGATATCGTTGTTGAGCATCGCATCGACCTGCCAGCCGCGCGCCTTGGCGGTCTTCGCCAGCAGCGTCGAGCCGTAGAGGCCCTGCTCCTCGCCGGCGACCGCGGCATAGACTATCGTCGCGCGGAAATGGCGGTGGGACAGCAGCCGCGCCGCCTCCAGCACGAGGGCGACGCCCGAGCCGTCGTCATTGGCGCCGGGTGCGTCGCTGGTCGCGTTCATCACATCGGTGACGCGGCTGTCGATATGGCCCGAGACGATGACGTAGCGGTTCGGATCGCTGCCCTTCTGGATGCCGAGAATGTCGGCGAGCTCGACGCCCGCCGGCGGCAAACGATCGCCGGTGACGTGATCAGCGAGCCGCTCGACCGTGATGCAGCCGCCGCAATCCTTGCCGATTTTCCCGAATTGCGCCGCGACCCAATGCTGCGCCGCGCCGATGCCGCGCTTGGGATCGGTTTGTGACGACAGCGTGTGGCGCGTGCCGAAGCTGACCAGCTTGGCGACGGTCGCTTTCAGTCGCGCAGGATCGGGCTGCGGCTCGGTCGGCGCCGCGGCGGTGGCGAGGAGCAGCGGGGCGAGGATCAGGGCGCGTTTATGCATGGCTCGGGCTGGCTCCGTGGTTTTCGCGTCGCGGATGATCGCCCGGCAGTGGAGACGTTGGTGCGTTGCAGGTCAATCCCGGATCGCGACGAACCTCGTGACGGTATCTCGGCGCTCGCACGATGTGATTTGCCGCCCGGGCTGCGCCGGGCCCCAAAGCATCGATCTTCGGTCCGCCAGCCTCAGGCCGCCAGTCTGCCCAATGGCGTCGCAGCCGTTGCCGTCGCCAGCAACACTTCCACCGCCGCGTCGCCGATGCGTCGTGCGGTTTCCAGCGCCGCTGCCGGCGTTAGAACGACATCGACGTTCGACGGCCCCCGGACATGCACGTTTGAGCCGGTAGGTTCGGCATCGCTAGGTTCGCATTGGACCGAAACGAGCGGTTGGCTGGCGGCGAGTTCGGTCGTTACCCAGTTGCGCGCGACGATCATCGAGGTGAATACTCGCGCTTTGGGATCGGCGACCTGTCGGGCTTGTAATTTCGTCACGCCGGATGATGCGACGATGGCCGTTCGATCCGGATGGAGGCGACCCAATCGAGACACCATCAATCGCAGCGCCTCGGCGACATCGAGATGCAGGGCGACCTTCGATCGGATGTCGATGATGAAGCCGGTCGGGCGATCGCACAATTGCAGCGAGATGAGCTCCTGGCGAAGCGCCACCTCATAATCCCTGACCGTGTCGATCGACCAGTCGCCGGTTCGAGTAGCGGTTAGCAGCGGGATGTCCCGCTCGAGCGCGAAGTGAAACATGCGTCAGTCTCCCTGCAGCGGGAGCACTCCACGGTCTCTCAGCCAACACGTCGCCGGTAAATGGTCGTGGTGATCGATCAAGTTAACACCGCAAGCGTTACGGCAAGATTAAAAGATGTCAGCGCTCTCGACGTTAACCAGCTTGGGTTCGAGCGATTACGCTCGAGTGTCGCCCACTCAGCTCAGCCGATCGATCGCCTCATTGTCCAGGCTCCCCGGCACGATCATCAGCGGCACCGGCAGGCCGGCGGCGTCGGCGGCGACGAAATGGCCGATCAGCGGGCCGGGCGCGCCGCTTTCGGAGCTCGCCAGCACCAGCGCGGCGATGTCGGGGTTTTCGGCGATCACCTCGCGGATCACCTTCGCGGGTTCGCCCTGGCGGACGGTGATCGACGGGCGCAGCCCCGATTCCGCGACCAGCGTGCCGGCGGCGGCGGCGACCAGCCCCTCGGCCTTCAGCCGCGCTTCTTCCTCCATCGTTGCTTGGACGCCGCCCCATTGGACGAACTCGGCGGGCGGGATCAGCGCAAGGATCTCGACGCCGCCGCCGGTCTTCACCGCGCGCCGCGCGGCGAAGCGCAGCGCGATGCTCGCTTCCGGGCTTTCGTCGATCACCACCAGATAGATGCGCATGCCCCGCTCTCCTTGCGGCGAAGGTGGCGCGGGAAGCCGGCGCTGGCAAGGGCGGGTTCGCGCCACCGCTTTTGCGCTACGGATTTGGGGCACGGTCTTGACGCACGCGCGTTGATGGCGAAGGAAGCCCCCGCTCTCGCCAACACAAGGACTCCGCAAATCGATGTCGATCGAGATCAAGATGCCCGCGCTTTCGCCCACGATGGAAGAGGGCACGCTCGCCAAATGGCTGGTCAAGGAGGGCGACAGCGTCAAGTCGGGCGACCTGATGGCCGAGATCGAAACCGACAAGGCGACGATGGAGTTCGAGGCGGTCGATGAAGGCGTGATCGCCAAGATCCTTATCCAGGAAGGCGCCGAGGGCGTGAAGGTCGGCGAGGTGATCGCGATTCTCGCCGAGGAAGGCGAGGATGCGTCCTCCGTCGACGCGCCCAAGGCGGCGGCGAGCGAAGCCAGGGCGGAAGCGCCCAAGGCCGCGGAAAAGGCCGATGTCGCCGAGACCAAACAGGCCGAGCAAAAGGCCGCACCGGCTGCGCCGTCGTCGGGGGACCGCGTCAAGGCGAGCCCGCTGGCGCGCCGGATCGCCGCCGACAAGGGAATCGACATCGCCGCGCTAAGCGGGTCGGGGCCGAACGGGCGGATCGTCAAGGCAGACGTCGAGGGCGCCAAGCCTGTCCCGAGCGCAGTCGAGGGGGGCGGCGCTGCGCCCGCGCCGAAGGCCGAGGCTGCCGCGCCCAGTGCTGCGCCAGCATCGGCACCGGCCGCTGCGCCCGCCGAAGCCAAGGCGGTGTGGTTCGACGATGCGATCCCGCATGAAGTCGAGAAGCTGTCGAACATCCGCAAGACGATCGCGCGCCGGCTTACCGAATCGAAGCAGCAGGTGCCGCACATCTATCTCACGGTCGATATCCGGCTCGATGCGCTGCTCAAGCTGCGGTCCGATCTCAACAAGAGCCTCGAAGCGCGTGGCGTGAAGCTGTCGGTCAACGATCTGCTGATCAAGGCGCTCGGCGTGGCGCTGGAGGCGACGCCGAAGTGCAACGTGACGTTCCTGGGCAACGACCTGGTCAGCTACAAGCGCGCCGACGTGTCGGTCGCGGTGTCGACGCCGACCGGGCTCATCACGCCGATCATCCGCGATGCGGCCAACATCAGCGTGTCGTCGATCTCGACGCAGATGAAAGACCTCGCGGGTCGCGCCAAGGAGGGCAAGCTGAAGCCCGAGGAATATCAGGGCGGCACCGCCAGCCTATCAAACATGGGCATGTTCGGCATCAAGCAGTTCGAGGCGGTGATCAATCCGCCGCAGGGCATGATCCTGGCGGTCGGCGCCGGCGAGAAGCGGGCCTATATCGTCGATGACGCGCTCGGCGTCGCGACGATGATGACCGCGACCGGCAGCTTCGATCACCGCGCGATCGACGGCGCGGACGGCGCGCAGATGCTCAAGGTGTTCAAGGAGTTGGTCGAGAACCCGCTGGGGATGATCGCTTGAGTTTGAGCGAGAAGGCCGGAAAATTCGTGCTGGCGGTGGGGCTGGTCTCCGTCGTCGCGAGCCTGTCCTTCGTGGTGGTCGGCCTGATCGGGGCGGCGGTGCCGCTGCGTGAATTGAGCTTCGGCGCTTTCGGCATGGTGTGGCTCGGCTACATGCCCTTGATGGTGCCGGTGGTGACGATCGCCGGGGTTCTCGCGTTGCCGGTCTGGCGGGTGATGGAGACGAGCGGACGGCCGGGCGTGTGGGCCTATGCCGCCGCCGGCGCGATCGCCGGCGTGGTGGCGAGTATCGCGCTGTTGTGGCGGCTGGCGCTGGCCGGGCCGAACGTCGCGGTATGGGGCGCGGTCGGGCTGTTGCCAGGGATCGCGGCGGGGCTGTTCTGGTGGCAGACCGTCGTTCGCCGCGAACGCGCCGAGCGGGGGATTGCGGCATGACCGACGGCAGCGAAATCCCGACCGGCGAGCCCGCGATTCGCGTCAGCACGATGCCCGCCGACACCAACGCTTATGGCGACATTTTCGGCGGCTGGCTGATGAGCCAGATGGATATGGCGGCGGGGCTGGTCGCCGCGCGCCACTCGCAGGGTCGCGCGGTGACGATCGCGGTCGAGGGGATGAAGTTCCACGCGCCGGTCCATGTCGGCGACGAGGTGTCGGTCTATACGCGGCTGGTGTCGGTCGGCAACACGTCGATGACGATCGAGGTCGAGGCCTGGCGCCGCGCGCGCCACACCGAAAACCACCGCCGTGTGACGCAGGCAAAGTTCGTGTTCGTCGGCATCGACGAAGAACGGCATCCCCGGCGGGTGCCGGCAATGGTGGCTTCGTGACCGCTGGTGAGCGCGACCAATGGTGGAGGCGGCAATTGCCCGCCTGCTCTCCGCCGAGCAATCGGGGACATCTCCGCGAACGATCGGAGATAAGTGGTTGCTGTTGGCGTCGCGGACCTGGTCAAAAAGTCGCTGGCAAGTGACGTTCAACGTTCCAGATACCATCTATCACATCCTGGATGATCCCGACGTTCGCGCGAAGGACATCCGCTACGCTGAAAATCAATGGGCGCAGGCCCGGGAGTGGCTAAATGGCTGAAACGTTCGACCTCATCATCCTCGGTTCGGGCCCCGGCGGGTATGTCGCGGCGATCCGGGCCTCGCAAATCGGCATGAAAGTCGCGATCGTCGAGCGCGAGCGGTTGGGCGGCATCTGCCTCAATTGGGGGTGCATCCCGACCAAGGCGCTGCTGCGGACGTCGGAAATCTATCACTATATGCAGCATGCGGCCGATTACGGGCTGTCGGCGGAGAAGGTCGGGTTTGATCTGACGAAGGTGGTCGAGCGGTCGCGCAAGGTGGCGGGGCAGCTCAATTCGGGCGTCAAGGGCCTGATGAAGAAGAACAAGATCACCGTCGTCGAGGGCAATGGCGCGCTGACCGGCAAGGGCAAGCTGACCGTCACGACCGGAGACCAGAAGCGTGAGCTCGAGGCCAAGCACATCATCGTCGCGACCGGCGCGCGGGCCCGCGACCTGCCGTTCGCCAAGGCCGACGGCAAGCGCATCTGGACCTATCGCCACGCGATGACGCCGGCTGAAATGCCGACCAAGCTGCTGGTGATCGGCTCGGGCGCGATCGGCGTGGAGTTCGCCAGCTTCTACAACGACATGGGCGCCGACGTGACGATCGTCGAGATGCTGCCGCGCATCCTGCCGGTCGAGGACGAGGAAGTCAGCGCGTTCATGGACAAGGCGCTGACCAAGCAGGGCATCAAGATCGTCACCGGCGCGGGCGTCGAGAAGATCGAGAGCGGCGCCAAATCGGTCAAGGCGACGATCAAGGGCAAGGACGGCAAGGCCACCACCGAGGAGTTCAGCCACGTCATCGTCGCGATCGGCATCGTGCCGAACACCGAGGAGATCGGGCTGGAGAAATTGGGCGTCGAAACCGATCGCGGGCACATCAAGGTCGATGGCTATGCGCGGACCAATGTCGAGGGGCTGTACGCCATCGGCGACGTCACCGGCGCGCCGTGGCTGGCGCACAAGGCGAGCCATGAGGGCATCGTCTGCGTCGAGGCGATCGCCGGCGAGAAGCCGCATCCGTTCGGCACCTGGAACATCCCCGGCTGCACCTATTCGCGCCCGCAGGTGGCGAGCGTGGGGCTGACCGAGGCGAAGGCGAAGGAAGCGGGCAAGCAGGTGAAGGTCGGCAAGTTCCCGTTCATCGGCAACGGCAAGGCGATCGCGCTGGGCGAGGCGGAAGGCTTCATCAAGACGGTGTTCGACGCCAAGACCGGCGAGCTGCTCGGCGCGCACATGGTCGGGGCGGAAGTGACCGAGCTGATCCAAGGCTATGTCGTCGCGCGCCAGCTCGAGACGACCGAGGCCGAGCTGATGGAGACGGTGTTCGCGCACCCGACCTTGAGCGAGATGATGCACGAAAGCGTCCTCTCGGCCTATGGACGCGCGATCCACTTCTGATCGATCAGCCAGAAAATGACTGATCCGTCGGATCAACCGCTGGAAGTGCGCTGGGACACCAGCACGCTGGGGTGCTTCCTGCCGATCATCGCGCTCATGGCGGCATTCTTTTTGCTCGCCGCATTCTTTCCGATCGTCGTTCCCGACGGGTCGTTCAGCACAACCCGGATGATCGCGCTGGCGGGTCCAACGATCGGTGGCGTTCGGATCGGCTTTCTCGGCATGGCCGTAATCGCGGGTGGCGGCGTCTATTTGAACGGCGCACGCTTCATCGACGACGTGGCGTTGAAGGCGACACCCGCCGGGCTGCGCTTTCATACGTCCCTACGTCAACCGAACGTGCCGTGGTCGCAGGTCGTCAAGGTGGCGGCGACATCGACCCGCGACATCTACGAAATCATGGTTGATCTTGCCGGCACGGCTGACGATCCATCGCCGCGGCGAATCATGGTGAAACCCGTCGATGAAGGACGCGGCCAAGTTGCGCGATTTTGTGATGTGGCCGCGCGGCGCATCGTTGCCGCACGCGCGTCAGGCGCTAACACGTCTGTGCCGCCTCGAGCGCAATGATAGACGAAGCGTCCCGTCGGCTTATGGACCCGCGATCCACTTCTGAGCCAAACGAGAGCGCGACGCGGATCGCCGACGTCGCGCTGGTCCGTTCGCTGCTGATCGCGGCGGCGCGGCGCGGCGAAGGGGTGAGCTATTCGCAGGCGCTGAACGAGCTCGGCACGCGTTTCACGCGGCCGAAGATGCGCGCGCTGTGCAAGACGCTCGGGCGGATCGACGAGATGGCGGAAGCGGCGGGCGAGCCGGAGCTGGCCGTGCTCGTCGTGCGTGAGGGCGACGGGTTGCCGGGGCAGGGCTGGTGGGTCGGGCGCGCGGCGATGGGATATGACGGCAGCTGGACTGGGCCGGACGCGGTGGCGCTGGTGCGCAAACTGCAGCGCAAGGCGTATCGGTATTGGCGGGGGCACGCCTCTTCTTCGTCACCCCGGGCTTGACCCGGGGTCCCGCTGCCTTTCCCAAGTCGAAGAAGAAGCGGGACCCCGGCTCAAGGCCGGGGTGACGACGCATTTTTACGCTCAGCGTTGCTCAACAAACTCCCCCAGCAACCGCCCATAATCCTCCGGCGCGGGAAATTGCGCGAAGCTGTGGCGGGCGCCGGTTTCGGCCCAGGGCAGCTTCTCGCTGGTGTAGCTTTCGACGAATGGCGCGAACCAGCTCGGATCGTCGAGCACGCCCGCGCGCACGTTGACGAAGCCCATTGTTGGATCGAGCACAGTATGCGTCCAGCTCTTACACCAATCACAGTGCTGATGTTCTTGTCCCCGCGCGTGAAGCCCGCCGAGCACGGTTTCGCCCTGGGTCACCTCGAACCCGTCGGTGGGGACGGCGACAGATAGCGAGAACGCGCTGCCGGACATCTTCTGGCAGCCGGTGCAATGGCACGCCATCGTCAGTATCGGCGGTTTGGTGATCGCAAAACGCACCTTGCCGCAGCGGCAGGCGCCTTCGATCGGTGAGTTGGGCATGGTCATGGGCATCGCCTTCCTGCTGGACGCGCGCAGCATGCCGCGTCAGGATCGCGGGCTCAACCGGGGAGGGGCGCGATGCCGTTCGGAATTTTGTGGCCGACCTTTGCGCTCGTCGCGCTGATCTTCGTCGTGTGGGTGGTGCTGTTCGTCCAGCGCTTCGCGCATATCAAGCGCAACCCGCCGAGCGCGGCCGATTTCGCCGACGGCGACGCGGCGATGCGCTATTTCCGGCCGGTCGAGATGCCGGCGAACAATCTCGCCAATTTGTTCGAGATGCCGGTGCTGTTCTTCGCGCTGGTGCCGCTGCTGCTGATCACGCGCCACGCCGATCATCTGCAGGTGCTGCTCGCCTGGGTGTTCGTGGTGCTGCGCTGCGTGCACAGCGTCATCCATATCGGGCCGAAAAAGGTGCAGCCGCGCTTTCTGGTCTATCTCGCGTCGTGCGCGGTGCTGCTGGCGATGTGGATCGGCTTTTTCGTCGATATGCTCCACGCCGCGAGCGTCTATCACGCGGCGCTGGGCGGGGCTTACCCGACCCGCTGAATCGCGCGCGCCAGGATCGCCGGCGGACCGGCACGCCGCATCGCATAAGCGAGAATCGCCAGTCCCGCGCCGCCGATCGCCCAGGCGAATCCCGTCGCGAAGGCATGTGCCACGCCGCAGGCGGCGAGCGCGAGCGTCGTGCCTGCCGCGGTCAGAAGCGCGATCGCTGCCGACGACAACGGCTCGCGGCGAAGCCCGCCGATCGCGATGAGGGCGGGCGCGGCGAGCGCCGCCCAGCCGCTCAGCGCGATGGCGGCGCCGAACCACAGCGCCATTGCGGCATGGCGCCGATCCTGCGCCGCGGCCAGCGCGACGAGGCAGATCATGGCGGCGGGAAGAGCGGCGGGCGTGGACATGGGCATCAGCCTGCCGCCACGCTGGTTATCATCGGGTAAACGGCGGCGCGGCGGTCGCTCAGGCGTTGCGCGCTCGGGACCATCGGTTAAGAAGAAGGCACACCTTGTACCGGAGCCTGAAACCAGCATGAATCGTCGCCTTGCGTCTATCGCCGCCGCCGCTTTTGTCAGCTCGCTCGCCATTGGCGCTTCCGCTCAGCAATCGAGTCAGGTGACGCCCGACATGGTGCAGACCGGCAGCGATATCCCCAAGGACTGGCAGCAGCCTGAGGACAATTTCAATTATACGCGCAAGGAAGTGATGATTCCGATGCGTGACGGGGTGAAGCTGCACACCGTCATCCTCATTCCGAAGAGCGCGCACGATCTGCCGATGCTGCTCGAGCGCACGCCGTATGACGCGACCAGCACCAATTCGACCAACAGCCCGTATATGCGCGAGGCGGTGTGGGGCGCGCAACGTGAATGGGTCGACGACGGCTACATCATCGTCGATCAGGACATTCGCGGCAAATACGGCTCCGAGGGCAAATATGTGATGACGCGCCCGCCGATGGGCCCGCTAAACCCGACCAAGACCGACGACACCACCGACGCTTACGACACGATCGACTGGCTGGTGAAGAACGTGAAGCAATCGAACGGCAAGGTCGGCATGATCGGCTCGTCCTACGACGGCTGGACGGTGGCGATGGCGCTGCTCCACCCGCATCCGGCGCTCAAGGTCGCCGCGCCCGAAAGCCCGATGGTCGATGGCTGGATGGGCGACGACTGGTTTCATTACGGCGCGTTCCGCCAGGTCAATCTCGATTATTTCACCGGGCAATCGTCGAAACAGGGCGGCGGGCAGGAAGTGCCGCGCGAGGGTTATGACGATTACCAGAATTTCCTCGACGCCGGCTCGGCGGGCCATTGGGCCGAGGAGCACGGCTTCAAGCAATTGCCGTGGTGGAATCGGCTGTCCGCGCACCCCGCCTATGACGCGTTCTGGCAGCAGCAGGCGCTCGACAAGATCGTCCCCGAACACGCCTCTGATGTGCCGACGATCTGGCTCCAGGGGCTGTGGGATCAGGAGGACATGTACGGCGCGATCCATACTTGGGAGGAGCTCAAGAAAGCGGGTCACGGCGCCAACAACCATCTGGTCGAGGGGCCGTGGTTTCACAGCCAGGTGAACCGTGATGCGCGCGAGCTGGGGCCGCTCAAGTGGAACGGCGATACCGCGGCCGATTTCCGCGCGAATTATCTGATCCCGTTCTTCGATCAATATCTCAAGGACGAGCCGCAGAAGACGCCGTTGCCCGAGGCGCTGATCTATAATCCGGTCGAGAACCATTGGGACAAGTTCAACGACTGGAAGGTCGCCGAACAGCAGCAGCTCACCCCGCTTTATCTGCAAGCCGACAAGGGGCTGGCGTTCCAGGCGGCGGCGGCGGGCGAGGATAGCTACGTCTCCGATCCGGCCAAGCCGGTGCCATTTCTCTCTCCGCCGATCCCCGCGAAGAACGATCGCTGGCGGACGTGGCTGGAGCAGGATCAACGCTTCGCGGCGGTGCGGCAGGATGTGCTGAGCTATACCACGCCGGTGCTGACGCAGGCGGTGCGGATCGAGGGCGCGCCGATCGCCGACATCTTCGCCAGGACGACCGGCACCGACGGCGATTTCGTCGTCAAGCTGATCGACGTCTATCCGGGCGCCTACCCCGAGCAGCCCGAGATGGGCGGATACCAGTTGCCGATCAGCATGGACATCTTCCGCGGCCGCTATCGCAAGAGCTTCAGCGATCCGTCGGCGATCCCGGCGGGCGAGGTGCAGGAATACAAGTTCCGCCTGCCGACGCAGAATTACGTGTTCAAGCCCGGCCACCGCATCATGGTGCAAATCCAGTCGAGCCTGTTCCCGCTCTACGACCGCAACCCGCAGACCTTCGTGCCGAACATCTTCTTCGCCAAGCCCGGCGATTACCAGAAGGCGACGGTGAGCATCGAGCACGGCCCGGCGGGCGCGAGTTCGGTGCTGCTGCCGGTGGTGCCGGCGAACACCGCGGCGAATTGAGGTGGCGTCTGCGGACCTTGACCTCCCCTCCCTGGAAGGGAGGGGCCGGGGGTGGGTGGACGATGGCGGATCAGTCGTTAGATTTCACCGGATGCAACGCACCGCGCCCGAACTGACCGAGAATGCCCGAAGGCTAAGACGCGATGCTACCCCAGCAGAACGTCTACTGTGGCAAGCGCTCCGCGCCTATCGCCCGCGCTTTACCCGCCAACTGGTGATCGGCGACGTCATCGTTGATATCGCTTGCCGTTCCGTGCGCGTCGCGATCGAGCTGGACGGCGGCCACCATGCGCTGCAACTCAATAAGGATCGTAGGCGCACCGAGTATCTTGAGGCGCGCGGATGGACCGTGATGCGGTTCTGGAACAATGACGTGATCGATAATGTCGAGGGTGTTGTTCGGCTAATCCTTGCAGAGGTTGCTCGGGCGTCCACCCACCCCCGGGCCCTTCCTTCCAGGGAGGGGAGATAGCGCGCGTCTTTTGCCGCGCCCATCGCCCCCTGTTGACCGCTACCCCCTGCAAAGCTATAGCGCCGCCTGCTTGCGGAAGGGCTGGTGGGACGAGTCTCGCCCCGTTTCGATATAAGAGCATTGAACATTGCTGCAAAAAGCATGGGGCCAAGGTGGCCGGCAACGGCCGCCATGGTCCTTTCGCGCATTTCAGCAAAGTAACCGCCGGAATTTGCCGGTAACACAAAGGTGAAGGGCTTCATGCCGACGATTAACCAGCTGGTCCGCAAGGGCCGTGATCCGCAGAAGGCCAAATCCAAGGTCCCTGCGATGGAGCAGAACCCGCAGAAGCGCGGCGTTTGCACTCGCGTCTATACGACGACTCCGAAGAAGCCGAACTCGGCGCTGCGCAAGGTGGCCAAGGTCCGCCTGACCAACCAGCGCGAAGTGATCAGCTATATCCCCGGCGTCGGCCACAATCTGCAGGAGCACTCGGTGGTGCTGATCCGCGGCGGTCGCGTTCGCGATCTTCCCGGCGTGCGCTATCACGTCCTGCGCGGTGTGCTCGATACGCAGGGTGTCAAGGATCGCCGCCAGTCCCGCTCGAAGTACGGCGCCAAGCGTCCGAAGTAAGCCGGTCACACCAACCGGCGCGAGCCGGACACAAAGGTGATCTGACCATCAGGCTGAAGTTAAGAGGAAAAAATCCATGTCACGTCGTCGTCGTCCCGAAAAGCGGGAAATCCTGCCTGATCCCAAATTCGGGGATGAGGTGCTGTCGAAGTTCATGAATTCGGTGATGCTGGACGGCAAGAAGTCCACCGCCGAAGGCATCGTCTACACCGCGCTCGAAACCGTCGAGAGCCGCGCCAAGCGCGAGCCGATCGGCGTGTTCCACGATGCGCTGAACAACATCAAGCCGGGCATCGAAGTGCGCAGCCGCCGCGTCGGCGGCGCGACCTATCAGGTCCCGGTCGAGGTGCGCCCCGAGCGCGCTCAGGCGCTGGCGATCCGCTGGCTGATCTCGGCGGCGCGCTCGCGCAGCGAACACACCATGTCGGCGCGGCTGTCGGGCGAGTTGCTCGATGCGTCGAACAACCGTGGCAACGCGGTAAAGAAGCGCGAAGACACGCACCGGATGGCCGAGGCCAACCGCGCCTTCTCGCACTACCGCTGGTAACGGCGGGGGGTTACAGGCCGCGCTGGTAATACCTATATCGTGCGAGCGCGGCGGCAACGCCGCGCTCCCCGATTTGAAAGACCGTTTCGTTCCGAGCCTCGGCTAGGGCTCGCCGCCTAAGGCGAACGATACGCGCATTTGACCGCCGGGAAAGCCGGCATTGGAGTTTACGATGGCTCGCAAAGATCCGCTCGAAAAGTATCGCAATATCGGCATCATGGCGCACATCGACGCCGGCAAGACGACGACGACCGAGCGCATTCTTTATTACACCGGCAAGTCCTATAAGATCGGCGAGGTCCATGAGGGCACCGCGACGATGGACTGGATGGAGCAGGAGCAGGAGCGCGGCATCACCATCACGTCGGCCGCGACGACCTGTTTCTGGAACGATCATCGGATCAATATCATCGACACGCCCGGCCACGTCGATTTCACCATCGAGGTCGAGCGTTCGCTGCGCGTGCTCGATGGCGCGGTGGCGTGTTTCGACGGCGTCGCCGGCGTCGAGCCGCAATCCGAGACGGTGTGGCGCCAAGCGGACAAGTACAAGGTGCCGCGGATGTGCTTCGTCAACAAGCTCGATCGCACCGGCGCCGATTTCTATTTTTGCGTCGATTCGATCATCGAACGGCTCGGCGCGCGCCCGGCCGTGCTGTATCTGCCGATTGGCATCGAGGGCGGGTTCAAGGGGCTGGTCGACCTGGTCGAGAACCGCGCGATCATCTGGCTCGAAGAGAGCTTGGGTGCGAAGTTCGAATATCAGCCGATCCCCGACGACATGGCCGAAAAAGCCGCGAAGTATCGCAGCGAACTGATCGAAATGGCCGTCGAGCAGGACGACGACCTGATGGAAGCCTATCTCGAGGGCAACGAGCCGAGCGTCGCGGACCTCAAGAAGCTGATCCGCAAGGGTACGCTCGATATGGCGTTTGTGCCGGTTCTGTGTGGTTCGGCATTCAAGAACAAAGGCGTGCAGCCTCTGCTGGACGCGGTCGTCGATTATATGCCGAGCCCGCTCGACGTGCCGGCGATCAAGGGCACCTCGCTCGACGGCGAGAAGGAAGATTCGCGTCCGGCCGACGACAATGCGCCATTCTCCGCGCTGGCGTTCAAGATCATGAACGATCCGTTCGTCGGCACGCTGACCTTCGCGCGCATCTATTCGGGCAAGCTCGAGACGGCGTCCCAGGTGCTCAATTCGGTCAAGGACAAGAAGGAAAAGGTCGGCCGCATGCTGTTGATGCATGCCAATGACCGTGAGGACATCCAGGTTGCCTATGCCGGCGACATCGTCGCGCTGGCCGGCCTGAAGGACACCACGACGGGCGACACGCTGTGCGCTCAGAATGCGCCGATCATCCTCGAGCGGATGGAGTTTCCGGACCCCGTCATCGAGCTGTCGGTGGAGCCGAAGACCAAGGCAGACCAGGAAAAGATGGGCGTCGCGCTCAATCGGCTCGCCCGCGAGGACCCGTCGTTCCGCGTGTCGACCGATCACGAGAGCGGCCAGACCATCATCAAGGGGATGGGCGAGCTCCACCTAGAAATCCTGGTTGACCGCATGAAGCGCGAGTTCAAGGTCGAGGCCAACGTCGGCGCGCCGCAGGTGGCGTATCGCGAATATCTCGGCAAGCCGGTCGAGCTGACCTACACGCACAAGAAGCAGTCGGGTGGTTCGGGCCAGTTCGCCGAAGTGAAGGTGAAGGTCACGCCGGGCGAGCGCGGCTCGGGCTTCGTGTTCCTCGATTCGGTCAAGGGCGGCAACGTGCCGAAGGAATATATTCCTTCGGTGGAAAAGGGCATGCGCGAGACCGCCGAGACCGGATCGCTGATCGGCTTCCCGATCATCGATTTCTCGGTCGAGCTGGTCGACGGCAAATACCATGACGTCGACTCGTCCGCCCTAGCGTTCGAAATCTGCGCGCGTGGCTGCATGCGTGAGGCCGCGCAGAAAGCCGGCATCAAGCTGCTCGAGCCGATCATGAAGGTCGAGGTCGTCACCCCCGAGGATTATCTCGGCGACGTCATCGGCGACATGAACAGCCGTCGCGGGCAGATCCAGGGCACCGACAGCCGGGGCAATGCCCAGGTCGTCGAGGCGATGGTGCCGCTTGCCAACATGTTCGGTTACGTCAACCAGCTGCGATCGTTCACTCAGGGGCGCGCGCAGTACAGCATGCAGTTCTCGCATTACGACGAAGTGCCCGCGAACGTGGCCGACGAGGTGAAGGCGAAGCTGGCGTAATCGGAAATCAACCGCTATGGGGCCGCGTTCGCGCGTGGCCTCGGCGACCCGAAATTTGACTCAGAAGGTAGGAAAGCAATGGCGAAAGCAAAGTTCGAGCGGAACAAGCCGCATCTCAACATCGGCACCATCGGCCACGTCGATCATGGCAAGACGTCGCTGACGGCTGCCATCACCAAGGTTCTGGCCGAAACGACCGGCGGCACCGCCGTCGATTTCGCCAACATCGACAAGGCCCCCGAAGAGCGCGAGCGTGGCATCACGATCTCGACCGCGCACGTCGAGTATGAGACGGCCGCGCGCCACTATGCGCACGTCGATTGCCCGGGTCACGCCGACTATGTGAAGAACATGATCACCGGCGCCGCTCAGATGGACGGCGCGATCCTGGTCGTGTCCGCCACCGACGGCCCGATGCCGCAGACCCGCGAGCACATCCTGCTCGCCCGTCAGGTCGGCGTGCCGGCGATGGTCGTGTTCATGAACAAGGTCGATCTGGTCGACGACGAGGAAATCCTCGAGCTGGTCGAGCTGGAAATCCGCGAGCTGCTGAGCTCGTACGAGTTCCCGGGCGACGACATTCCGATCATCAAGGGTTCGGCGACCTGCGCGCTGTCGGGTTCGAACGACACGTTCGGCAAGGACGCCGTGCTCGAGCTGATGAAGGCTGTCGACGAGTATATTCCGCAGCCCGAGCGTCCGCTCGACAAGCCGTTCATGATGCCGATCGAGGACGTGTTCTCGATCTCGGGTCGCGGCACGGTCGTCACCGGCCGCGTCGAGACCGGCATCGTCAAGGTCGGCGAGGAAGTCGAGATCGTCGGCATCCACCCCGAGGTCCGCAAGACCACGGTGACCGGCGTCGAGATGTTCCGCAAGCTGCTCGATCAGGGCCAGGCCGGCGACAACGTCGGTGCGCTGATTCGCGGCGTGGCGCGTGACGAGGTCGAGCGCGGCCAGGTGCTGTGCAAGCCCGGCACGATCAAGCCGCACACCGACTTCAAGTCGGAAGTGTACGTGCTGTCGAAGGAAGAGGGTGGCCGTCACACGCCGTTCTTCGCCAACTATCGTCCGCAGTTCTACTTCCGCACGACCGATGTGACCGGCACCGTCGAGCTGCCCGAGGGCACCGAGATGGTGATGCCCGGCGACAACGTCGCGCTCGGCATCAAGCTGATCGCGCCGATCGCCATGGACGTCGGCCAGCGCTTCACCATCCGTGAGGGCGGTCGCACCGTCGGCGCCGGCGTCGTGAGCGGCATCGACAAGTAATCGCTCTCCCGCGAGGGTGAGAGAACGAAAGGCCCGGCTTCCCGAAGGGGGGGCCGGGTTTTTTGTTTGCCAAGTCTTTGACGTTGATCATGGACAACCAAGGCAGCCCAGCCCCGGCTCAAGGCCGGGGCGACGAAGTTTATGTGAGATACTCAAGCTCATCGTCGCCCCGGGCTTGACCCGGGGCAAGGCTTCCCTTTTTCTCCGGAAATGACACGCGAACGCCAGGGCGGCTGGGTTTACATCATGGCCAACCGCTATCGCGGCAAGATATATGTCGGCGTGACGAGCGATCTCGCCGCCCGCGCGTATCAGCATCGCACCGGCACCGGCTCGGCCTATTGTGCCGAACACGGCCTGACTCGCTTGGTGTGGGCCGATTATGGTCAAGACATCCTGGGATGCATCGAACACGAAAAGCGCCTCAAACGCTGGCGCCGCGCCTACAAGTTCGACCTGATCGAACGCGCCAATCCCGACTGGCGCGACCTGTTCGACGATCTGGCGTAGCCACCTGACACCCCGTCATCCCGGCCTTGAGCCGGGATCAGGCTGCTTCTGATCCTCTCGTGAGAAAGGCAGCCTGACCCGGGTCAAGCCCGGGGTGACGAGCTTTATTGAACGTCGTGGACCTAACGTCGCCAATCCAAGAGCATGGTGAGTGCAACAACGATGGCCATCCTCACGGCACTCCGCAGATTGATTTGCTTCCGTAGCCGATATCCGGATTCAGTCGCCACTCGCTCCGCGTCATCGTGAGGATGCAGCCATTCATGTATATGGGCCTCGATGTTCTTACACTGCAAATAATCAGGCGGCGTGGCAATCGTCATCGGATAGGACCCTGCACCGCCCTAAAAACTCTCCCACAGGGCTTGATCTCCCCCCCTTACCCCTGTAAGCGCCCACCTTCGGTTTTTGGTTGAACAAGCAAGAGGCGGCCTTTCAGCCGTTGCCCCGGTTTGCGCCGGTGTGGCGATTGGATGAGCTTCCCCGCTCTTTCGCATCGGTAGGGTTATGGAAACGCAGAATATCCGCATTCGCCTCAAGGCGTTCGATCATCGTGTGCTCGATCAGGCCACCGGTGACATTGCAGACACGGCTCGCCGCACCGGCGCGCTGATTCGCGGTCCCATTCCCATGCCGACGCGCATCGAGAAGTTCACGGTCAACCGTGGCCCGCACATCGACAAGAAGTCGCGCGAGCAGTTCGAGGTGCGCACCTACAAGCGCATGCTCGACATCGTGCAGCCGACCCCACAGACGGTCGATGCGCTGATGAAGCTCGATCTTGCCGCGGGTGTGGACGTGGAGATCAAACTGGCCTAAGGCCAGCGCATTCGCGGTCGATCGATTGATTCGATCCCGCGGACGCAACGACATTAAGGGATACCGCCGGGCTTGCCCGGGGCAGCGTCCCCCGTCACGTCATCGCATCTGCGCTGACACCAGCCCGGGACGGGGGCTCGCTTCGCATTTTCCGGGCTGGACCTGAGGTCGATCGCAAGATCGGCCTCGCAAGCACCCGAGGGATGGTCCCTGGGGTGCCTCTGTTTGAGGAGCAACGGATCATGCGCACTGGCGTGATCGCGAAGAAAATGGGGATGACCCGCCTGTTTCAGGACGACGGCCGCCACGTGCCGGTTACCGTCCTGGCGCTCGAAGGGCTGCAGGTCGTTTCCATTCGCGAAAAGAACAAGGACGGCTACACCGCGGTGCAGCTCGGTGCCGGCGTGGCGAAGGCGAAGAATGTCGCCAAGCCGCAGCGTGGCCATTTCGGCAAGGCCGAGGTCGAGCCCAAGGCATTTCTCGCCGAATTTCGTGTCGATGAAGATGCGTTGCTCGATGTGGGCGCCGAGATTTCGGCCGACCATTTCGTCGCCGGCCAGATGGTCGACATTCAGGGCCGCACGCAGGGCAAGGGCTTTGCCGGCGGCATGAAGCGCTGGGGCTTCGGCGGCATGCGCGCCACCCACGGCGTCTCGGTCTCGCACCGTGCGCTCGGGTCGACCGGTCAGCGCCAGGATCCGGGCAAGGTCTTCAAGAACAAGAAGATGGCCGGCCACATGGGCGACAAGAACCGCACCCAGCAGAATCTCGAGATCGTATCGACCGACGCAGCGCGCGGCCTGATCTTCGTCAAGGGCTCGGTCCCTGGCTCGAAGGGCGGCTGGCTGCTGGTCAAGGACGCGGTCAAGATCGATCGCCACGCGGACGCGCCGTATCCGGCGGGCCTGCGCAGCGTGAAGCATGACGAGGAATCGCATGTCGCCACCGTCGAGGAAGGCGCGGTCCACGAGATCGAGCATCTGCCGGGCGACGACGAAGTCGCGGCCGGCGTGGCGGAAGCCGATGCGCACGGTGCCGGTCAGACCGACACCGCGATCGATGCCGCCGACGACAACAACACCGGCCAGGAGGGCTGAACGTGAAGGTCAAGGTTCAATCCTTCGACGCCAAGGCGAAAGCGGCGGACGTCGAGCTCAACGACGAGGTCTTCGGCCTCGATCCGCGCGCCGATATCCTGCACCGTGTCGTCACCTGGCAGCTCGAAAAGCGTCGCGCCACTGCGCGCGGCACGCGTGAGCGCGCCGATGTCGCCCGCACCGGAAAGAAGTTCGGTCGCCAGAAGGGCGGCGGCACGGCTCGCCACGGTGATCGTCGTGCCCCCGTCTTCATCGGCGGTGGTAAGGCGCATGGCGCCCGCGTTCGTGATTTCAATCCGTCGCTGAACAAGAAGGTTCGCGCGCTCGGCCTGAAGATGGCGCTTTCGAGCCATGCCAAGGCCGGCTCGCTGATCGTCATGGACAGCCTCGAGGTCAAGGACGGCAAGACCAAGGCGCTCAGCCTCGATCTCGCCAAGATGGGCTTCGGCAAGACCGCGCTGGTGATCGACGGCGACACCGTCGAGAACAGCTTCGCGATGGCCGCGGGCAATCTGTGGCAGGTCAACGTGCTGCCTGCCGCTGGCGCAAATGTCTATGACATCCTGAAGCATGACACGCTGGTGCTGACGCGCGCCGCTGTCGAACAGCTGGAGGCGCGCTTCAATGGCTAAGAAGCAGAAAGCCGACGTCGATATCCGTCATTACGACGTGATCCTGGCGCCGCACATCACCGAGAAGTCGACGCTCCTGTCGGAGCAGAACGCGGTGGTGTTCAAGGTCGCGAACGACGCGACCAAGCCCCAGATCAAGGCGGCCGTCGAGGCGTTGTTCAAGGTCGATGTGACCGGCGTCAACACGATCGTCCAGAAGGGCAAGACCAAGAAGTGGAAGGGCACGCCCTACACCAAGTCTGACATCAAGAAGGCGATCGTCACCCTGAAGGACGGCCAGTCCATCGACGTGACGACGGGAGTCCAGGGCTAATGGCACTCAAACATTATAACCCGACGTCGCCGGCGCGCCGCGGCCTGATCCTCGTCGACCGTTCCGGTCTGCACAAGGGCGGCCCGGTGAAGGCGCTGACCGAGGGCAAGCGCAAGACCGGTGGCCGGAACAACAAGGGTCATGTCACGTCGCGCGGCATCGCCGGTGGCCACAAGCAGCGTTATCGTTATATCGATTTCAAGCGCCGCAAGTGGGAAGTCGAAGGCACGGTCGAGCGGATCGAATATGATCCAAATCGCACCGCCTTCATCGCGCTGGTCAAATATGCCGACGACGAGCTCGCTTATATCCTGGCGCCGCAGCGTCTGGCGGTCGGCGACAAGGTCGTCGCCGGCAAGAAGACCGACGTGAAGCCGGGCAACGCGATGGAGCTGGGCCAGATGCCGGTCGGCACAATCGTCCACAATGTCGAGATGAAGCCCGGCAAGGGCGGCCAGATCGCGCGTTCGGCGGGCACCTATGTGCAGGTGGTCGGTCGCGACAAGGGCATGGTGATGGTGCGCCTCAATTCGGGCGAGCAGCGCTATATCCGCAGCGAGTGCATGGCGACGGTGGGCGCGGTGTCGAACCCCGACAACCAGAACCAGAATTTCGGCAAGGCCGGTCGGTCGCGCTGGATGGGCATTCGTCCGCTGACCCGCGGCGTCGCCAAGAACCCGGTCGACCATCCGCACGGCGGTGGTGAAGGCCGGACCTCGGGCGGCCGTCATCCGGTCACCCCGTGGGGCAAGCCGACCAAGGGTGCTCGTACCCGCCATAACAAGTCGACCGACAAGATGATCATCCGGTCGCGTCACGCGAAGAAGAAGAGGTAATCATGGCCCGTTCCGTGTGGAAAGGTCCGTTTGTCGACCTGCATCTGTTGAAGAAGGCCGAAACCGCGCAGGACGCGGGGACGCGCACGCCGATCAAGACTTGGTCGCGTCGCTCCACCATCCTGCCGCAGTTCGTCGGGCTGACCTTCAGTGTCTATAACGGCCGCAAGTTCGTGCCGGTATCGGTCAACGAGGACATGGTAGGCATGAAGCTCGGCGAATTTGCGCCGACCCGCTTCTTCCCGGGCCATGCCTCCGACAAGAAGGGCAAGCGCTGATGTCGAAGGCGAAATCCCCCCGCAAGGTCGGTGACAAGGAAGCGCTGTCGGTCGGTACGCAGATCCGCGGCTCGGCCCAGAAGCTCGGCCTTGTCGCTGCGCTCATCCGCAATAAGAAGGCGGGCGACGCGATGAACATCCTGCAATTCTCGACCAAGGGTATGGCGGTCGAGGCGCGCAAGGTGCTCGCCAGCGCGATCGCCAATGCCGAGAACAACCACAACCTCGATGTCGACGCGCTCGTCGTCGCCGAGGCGTCGGTCGGCAAGTCGATCACCATGAAGCGTTTCGCCACGCGCGGCCGCGGCAAATCGACGCGCATCCTGAAGCCGTTCTCACGGCTTCGCATCGTCGTCCGCGAACAGGAAGAAGAAGCGTAATGGGCCATAAGAGCAATCCGATCGGGCTTCGGCTGCAGATCAACCGCACTTGGGACAGCCGCTGGTATGCCGAAGGTGCCGATTACGGTCGCCTGCTGCTCGAGGATCTCAAGATCCGCACCTATATCTTCGAGACGCTGCCGCAGGCCGCCATCTCGAAGGTGGTGATCGAGCGTCCGGCCAAGCTGTGCCGCATCTCCATCTATGCCGCGCGCCCCGGCGTGATCATCGGCAAGAAGGGCGCCGACATCGAGAAGCTGCGCCGCAAGGTCGGCGAGATGACCTCGTCCGACGTGTCGCTGAACATCGTCGAAATTCGCAAGCCGGAAATCGATGCCAAGCTCGTGGCGCAGGGCGTCGCCGATCAGCTCGAGCGGCGCATTGCGTTCCGCCGGGCGATGAAGCGCGCCGTCCAGTCGGCGATGCGGCTCGGTGCCGAGGGCATCCGGATCAATTGCGGCGGCCGTCTCGGCGGCGCCGAGATCGCGCGGACCGAATGGTATCGCGAAGGTCGCGTGCCGCTGCATACGTTGCGCGCGAACGTCGATTACGCCGAAGCGACGGCGCACACCGCTTACGGCGTGTGCGGCGTCAAGGTCTGGGTCTTCAAGGGCGAGATTCTGGGTCATGATCCGCTCGCTCAGGACCGGCTGATGATGGAGGCTCAAACCTCCGGCGTCCGTCCGGCGCGCTAAGGAACACAAGCCATGTTGCAACCCAAGAAGACCAAGTTCCGCAAGGCGTTCAAGGGCCGTATCTCGGGCAAGGCGCCCGGCGGCGCGACGCTCAATTTCGGCTCGTATGGGCTGAAGGCGATGGAGCCGGAGCGGATCACCGCGCGTCAGATCGAGGCGGCTCGCCGCGCGATCACGCGCCACATCAAGCGCCAGGGGCGTTTGTGGATCCGCATTTTCCCGGACGTTCCCGTTTCGGGCAAGCCTGCCGAAGTCCGCATGGGCAAGGGCAAGGGCTCGCCGGAATTCTGGGCCGCGCGCGTCAAGCCCGGCCGGATTCTTTTCGAACTCGACGGCGTTCCCGGCCCGATTGCCGCGGTGGCGTTCGAGCGTGCGGCGATGAAGCTGCCGATCAAGACCAAGGTGGTGGCGCGTCTCGGCGACACCTCGCACCTGGGAGCATGACGATGGCCCGGATCGACGATCTCAAGGCGAAGACCGACGACCAGCTCGACGAAGAGCTGGGCAATCTGAAGCGCGAGGCGTTCAACCTGCGTTTTCAGGCCGCGACCAACCAGCTCGAAAAGCCGAGCCGGGTTCGCGTCGTCCGTCGCGATATCGCCCGTATCAAGACGCTGCAGGGTGATCGCACCCGTGCAGTCGCGAAGAAGTAAGGAAACTACGATGCCGAAGCGCGTGCTGACGGGGCGTATCGTCTCCGACAAGACCGACAAGACGGTGGTGGTGAGCGTGGAGCGCAAGATCAAGCATCCGCTCTATGGCAAGATCATGCGCCGGTCGAAGAAGTATCACGCCCATGACGAGGGCAACGAGTTCAAGCAGGGCGAAACCGTGCGGATCGAAGAGACCGCGCCGATCTCCAAGCTGAAGACCTGGAAGGTGATCGATCGCGTGGATACGCATGCGACGCCTGAGCGGGTCGACGTCGACGCCTGATAGCGTCGGTTTTTCGAGGTTCTCCGGCCCGTCGGGTCGGAGTGACGATTAGTGGAACTTCCGGGCGCGTCCCGGAAAGCCAGGTGAGAAGGAAGCGGATCGATGATCCAGATGCAATCCAATCTCGACGTCGCTGACAACAGCGGCGCCAAGCGGGTGCAGTGCATCAAGGTGCTGGGCGGCTCGAAGCGCCGCGTGGCCGGCGTTGGCGACATCATCGTCGTCAGCGTCAAGGAAGCACAGCCGCGCGGCAAGGTGAAGAAGGGTGACGTGCACCGTGCCGTCATCGTTCGCACGCGCAAGGACATTCGCCGCGCCGACGGATCGGTGATCCGGTTCGATTCGAACGCGGCGGTGCTGGTCAACAAGAACGAGGAGCCGATCGGCACCCGTATCTTCGGCCCGGTGGTTCGCGAATTGCGCGCCCGCAAGCACATGAAGATCATCTCGCTCGCGCCGGAGGTGCTGTGATGGCTGCCGCGAAGATCAAGAAGGGTGACCGCGTGATCGTCCTGTCCGGCAAGGACAAGGGCCGCACCGGCGAAGTCACCCAGGCGATGCCGAAGGACGGCAAGGTCGTGGTGTCGGGCGTCAACGTCCACGTTCGCCACACCAAGCCGAGCCAGGGCGATCCGCAGGGTGGCCTGAAGCGCGTCGAGGCGCCGATGCACATTTCCAAGGTCGCGCACGTGACCAAGGACGGCAAGGCCACGCGCGTCCGTTTCGAGACGGGCAAGGATGGCAAGAAGGTCCGCGTGGCCGTCAAGTCCGGGGAGAAGATCGATGGCTGATGCCAAATATACGCCCCGCATGAAGGGCATCTATGACGAGACGATCGTCAAGGCGATGACCGACAAGTTCGGCTACAAGAACGCGCTCGAGGTGCCGAGGATCGAGAAGATCGTCCTCAACATGGGCGTGGGTGAAGCGACGCAGGACAAGAAGAAGGTCGATCAGGCAGCCCAGGAAATGGAGCTGATCGCCGGCCAGAAGCCCGTCGTCACCAAGGCGAAGAAGTCGATCGCGCAGTTCAAGCTGCGTGAAGGCATGCCGATCGGCTGCAAGGTCACGCTGCGTCGTGAGCGGATGTACGAGTTTCTCGATCGTCTGATCACCATTGCGATGCCTCGCATTCGCGATTTCCGTGGGCTCAACCCGAAGTCGTTCGATGGCCGTGGCAATTACGCCATGGGCCTGAAAGAACAGCTCGTGTTTCCCGAGATCAGCTATGACCGGATCGACAAGGTTCGTGGTCTGGATGTGATCGTCACCACCACGGCGAAGACCGATGACGAAGCGCGCGAGCTGCTCCGTCTGTTCGGTTTCCCGTTCCCGCAGGCCGACGCTGATTCCGATCAGCGTCAGGCCGCGTAAAGAAGGAAGAACTTAAGTCATGGCGAAACTGAGTTCGATCAACAAGAACGAGCGTCGCAAGCGCATGGTCAAGAAATATGCTGGCCAGTATGCGAAGCTCAAGGCGCAGGCGGCTGACAAGTCGCTCGACGACGGCGAGCGGCTGATCGCTCGCCTGAAGATGGCGGAAATCCCGCGCAACGCGAATCCCACCCGGGTCCGCAATCGTTGCGAGATCACGGGTCGTCCGCGCGCTTATTATCGCAAGTTCCGGCTGTGCCGTATTCAGCTTCGCGATCTGGCCAATAAGGGCCTGATCCCGGGCGTTACGAAATCGAGCTGGTAAGGATCACGAGATGGCATTGACCGATCCCCTGGGTGATATGCTCACCCGCATCCGCAACGGCCAGCGCGCGCGCAAGGACTCCGTCCTGACGCCGGGCTCGAAGCTGCGCGCCCGCGTCCTCGACGTGCTCCAGCGCGAAGGCTTCATCCGTGGTTACAGCGAAGAGCAGATGGGCCCTGCGGCCGGCATCCGCATCGAGCTGAAGTATTTCGAGGGCCAGCCGGCGATCAAGCATGTGGCGCGCGTCTCGAAGCCGGGTCGCCGGGTGTACAGCGGTTCGAAGGAACTGCCGCGCGTCCAGAACGGCCTGGGCATCACCATCGTCTCGACGCCGCGTGGCGTGCTCTCGGATGCCGAAGCGCGCGACCAGAACGTCGGCGGCGAAGTCCTCGCGGAGGTGTTCTGATGAGCCGCATCGGTAAACGTGCGGTCGCCATGCCCAACGGCGTGACCGCGAACATCGGCGACGGCGAGCTCAGCGTAAAGGGCCCCAAGGGCACGCTGACGATGCCGCTCGCCGACGACATCAAATATGAGATGGTCGATGGCGGCATCTCGGTGCAGCCGGCGAACGAGACCAAGCGCGCTCGCGCGTTCTGGGGCATGCAGCGGACCCTGGTGCAGAACCTGGTGACGGGCGTGACCGACGGTTTCTCGAAAGTGCTCGAGATCACCGGCGTCGGCTACCGCGCCACCGCGCAGGGCAAGACCTTGAAGCTGCAGCTCGGCTACAGCCACGACGTCAATTACGCCGTGCCCGACGGCATCGAGATCAAGACGCCGGATCAGACCACGGTCGAGATCAGCGGGATCGACAAGCAGAAGGTCGGCCAGGTTGCCGCGGAAATCCGTCGCTGGCGCAAGCCCGAGCCGTACAAGGGCAAGGGCATCAAGTATCGCGGCGAGTATATCTTCCGCAAGGAAGGGAAGAAGAAGTGATGACCAAGGGTCTTTCTCTTTTCGAAAAGCGGCGTCGCCGCAACCGCACCGCGCTGCGCGCGCGGGGTGCCGGCCGTCCGCGGCTGTCGGTGCATCGCTCGGGCAAGCATATCTACGCCCAGGTGATCGACGACGCAGCGGGCAAGACGATCGCTGCCGCCTCGACGCTGGAAAAGGATGTTCGGTCCCAGTCCGGCGCCAATGTCGATGCCGCGGCTGCGGTGGGCAAGCGCGTCGCCGAGGCCGCCAAGCAGGCGGGCGTCACCCAGGTGGTGTTCGATCGCGGCGGTTTCCTGTTTCACGGCCGCGTCAAGGCGCTGGCCGAAGCCGCCCGTGAGGGCGGATTGGAGTTCTGAGCATGGCTGACGAAAACACAGGCGCGGGCAATCAGCCCGAAGCGACGCTGGCTCCGCAGACGACCGCACAGGAAGTCACCCAGCAGGCGCCGAACGATGGCGGCACCGGCCCTGGCCGGGGTGGTCCCGGCGGCCCGGGCGGCGGTCGCGGTCGTGGTGGCCCCGGCGGCGGTCGTGGTCGCAGCGGCCCCGGCGGCGACAATCGCGGCCGTGGCGGCCGTGACGGCAATCGCGGACGTCGCGATGGCCGCGGCGGCAGCGACGACGGTGGCGAAGAGCTGATCGAGAAGCTCGTTCACATCAACCGCGTGTCGAAGACGGTGAAGGGCGGCAAGCGCTTCGGCTTTGCCGCACTCGTCGTCGTCGGCGACGGCAAGGGCCGGGTCGGCTTCGGCCACGGCAAGGCGCGCGAAGTGCCGGAAGCGATTTCCAAGGCGACCGCCGCCGCCAAGAAGGCGATGGTCCGCGTTCCGCTGAAGGAAGGTCGCACGCTGCATCATGACGGCAACGGCCATTTCGGTGCGGGCCGCGTGACGCTGCGCTCGGCGCCGCAGGGCACCGGCATCATCGCCGGCGGTCCGATGCGCGCCATCTTCGAATCGCTCGGTGTCGCCGATGTGGTGACCAAGTCGGTCGGCACGTCGAACCCCTACAACATGATCCGCGCGACCTTCGAGGCGCTCGGCGAGCAGACCTCGCCGAAGGCCGTCGCGCAGCGTCGTGGCAAGAAGATCGCCGATCTGCTCGGCCGCGGCGGGTCGCAGACCGCCGAGGCTGACGCCGCGGCCGTCACGGAGTAAGCCGACATGGCAAAGAAGCAGGAAACCGCCGGCACGGTGAAGGTGACCCAGACGGGTTCGCCGATCCGTCGCAAGAAGGATCAGCGCGCGACGCTCGTCGGCCTGGGCCTCAACAAGATGCACAAAACGGTCGAGCTGACCGACACCCCAGAGGTGCGCGGCATGATCAAGAAGGTGCAGCATATGGTGAGCGTGGAGGGGTAAATTCCTTCCACCGCCTGCCTTCATGCCCGCGAAACCGGGGGTGACGACTAGGGGAGGGCGACGCCCTGCCCATGCGCGAACAAAGCGAAAGCGAGTGCACGACTATGAAACTGAACGAACTCAAGGATAACGCCGGCGCTCGCAAGGGCCGGATGCGCGTCGGACGCGGCATCGGCTCGGGCAAGGGCAAGACCGGCGGCCGCGGCCAGAAGGGCCAGAAGAGCCGTGAAGGCGTCTCGATCGCCGGCTTCGAGGGCGGCCAGATGCCGCTCCACATGCGGTTGCCGAAGCGCGGCTTCAACAACATTTTCGCCAAGGATTATGCCGAGGTGAATCTCGGCGCGATCCAGAAGGCGGTCGATGCCGGCAAGATCGAGAAGGGCGCGACGATCGATCACGCTGCGCTGAAGGCTGCCGGGCTCGCGCGCGGTGGTAAACACGGCGTTCGCCTGCTCGCGAAGGGCGAGTTGACCGCCAAGCTGGCGTTCTATGTTGCTGGCGCGTCGAAGTCGGCGATCGCCGCGGTCGAAAAGGCCGGCGGTTCGGTCGAGATCCCGACCGTCGTTCCGGCGGCGGACAAGGCCAAGGAAAAGAAGGGCACGACGCGCGGCAAGCCGACGACCGGCCCCGATGCCAAGACCAAGAAGGCCGACAGCCGCGCCCGCAAGGTTGCGGCGACGACCGAGCCGAAGCCGGCCAAGGCCAAGCCCGCCGCGAAGCCCAAGGCCGCGGCAA
The DNA here is from genome assembly GCA_006438735.1 of Sphingomonas koreensis. Classification (GTDB taxonomy): domain Bacteria; phylum Pseudomonadota; class Alphaproteobacteria; order Sphingomonadales; family Sphingomonadaceae; genus Sphingomonas; species Sphingomonas koreensis_A. The sequence goes on from RCZF01000005.1 coordinate 211,689, forward strand.
AGCCGAAGAAGGACTGATTGGCGGGTTAGACAAGCCGCCAACAGCGACTATATGAGCGGCGGGGGCGGGCGACTGCTATCCCGCCGCTTCCAGTTTCCAGGACGATCGACAGTATGGCATCCGCAGCCAACCAGATGGCTTCCAGCATCAGCCTCGCGAACTTCACGAAGGCGACCGATCTCAAGAAGCGCCTGTGGTTCACCCTCGGCGCGCTGATCGTTTTCCGCATGCTCAGCTATGTGCCGCTGCCGGGCGTCGATCCGACCGCGCTCGGCATGTTGTCGCAGCAGACGCAGGGCGGCGTGCTCGATTTCTTCAACACCTTCTCGGGCGGGTCGCTCAAGCGCATGTCGCTGATCGCGCTGGGCGTGATGCCGTATATCACCGCCTCGATCGTCGTGCAGCTGGCGACGTCGCTGTCGCCGCAGCTCGCCGCGATCAAGAAGGAAGGCGAGAGCGGGCGCAAGCGGCTCAACCAATATACCCGCTACGGCACCGTCGGGCTCACCGCGGTGCAGGGCTATTTCATCGCCGTCGGGCTGGAGGCACTGGGCGCCAACCAGGGCGTCCAGGCGATCGTCGAGCCGGGCATGCTGTTCCGCATCGGCGCGGTGATCAGCCTCGTCGGCGGCACCATGTTCCTGATGTGGCTGGGCGAGCAGATCACCAGCCGCGGCATCGGCAATGGCGTATCGCTGATCATCATGGCCGGCATCGTCGCCTCGATGCCGACGCAGATCTTCAATCTGCTCCAGGGTGGGCGCACCGGATCGATGAGCGCGCTGAACATCATCTTGATCGTCACCGCGGTGGTCGGCCTGGTGTTGTTCATCTGCTTCATGGAGCTCGCGCAGCGGCGCATCCTGATCCAATATCCCAAGCGACAGACTCAGCGCGGCATGCAAGCCGATCGCAGCCATCTGCCGCTGAAGCTCAACACCGCCGGCGTGATTCCGCCGATCTTCGCCTCGTCGCTGCTGCTGATGCCGTTGACCGTCAGCCAGTTTGCCGGCCAACGCGTTGCCGGTGAAAGCTGGTGGGGCGACGCGATCATCACGCTCAACCAGTATCTTCAGCATGGCAGCCCGGTGTATATGGCGCTGTATGGGCTCGGCATCGTCTTCTTCTCGTTCTTCTACACCGCGGTGGTGTTCAATCCCGAGGAGACGGCGGACAATCTGAAGCGCCACGGCGGTTTTATCCCCGGCATCCGGCCTGGCAAGAACACCGAGGTCTATTTCGATTATGTGCTGACGCGCATTACCGTGGTCGGCGCGGCGTATCTGGCGATCATCTGCCTGGTGCCGGAATATCTCGTCTCGGCGCTGTCGATTCCCTTCTACCTCGGCGGCACCAGCCTGCTGATCGTCGTAAACGTGACGATGGACACCGTGACGCAGATCCAGAGCCACTTGCTCGCGCATCAATATGGCGATCTGATCAAGAAGGCGAAGCTGAAGGGTGGCCGGCTCCGCTAAGAGAGCAGCCGCGAAAGGGAGAGCGTTGCCGATGAATATCATTCTGCTGGGGCCACCCGGCGCGGGCAAGGGCACGCAGGCCGAGCGTTTGGTCCAGCAGCTCGGCATGGTCCAGCTGTCGACCGGCGACATGCTACGCGCCGCGGTCAAGGCGGAAACGCCGGTCGGCCTTAAGGCCAAGCCGATCATGGAATCGGGCGCGCTGGTGCCCGATGCGGTCGTCTCGGCGCTGATCGATGAAAAGCTCGGCACGCTTTCGGCCGGGCAGGGCGTGATCTTCGACGGCTATCCGCGCACCGCGGTGCAGGCCGAAGAGCTCGATACGATCCTGGCCGGTCGCGGCCGCACGCTGAACGAGGTGATCGAGCTCGAGGTCGATGAAGACCAGCTCGTCGCTCGGATCGTCGGCCGCTACAGCTGCGCCAAGTGCGGCGCCAATTATCACGATACGTTCAAGCAGCCCAAGGTGGCGGGCACCTGCGACGTCTGCGGCAGCCACGAGTTCAAGCGCCGCCCCGACGACAATGAGGCGACGGTGCGCACGCGCATGGCCGAATATCGTGCCAAGACCGAGCCGATCATCCCGATCTATCAGGCGCGCGGCATCCTCGCGCGGGTCGACGGCATGGCCGACATCGAGCATGTCGCCCAGGCGATCGCGGCAATCCTCGACGGCAAGGCCGGCTAAGCAGCGCGATCGGGCCGGATGACGGATTTGTCATTCGGCCGTCATCCCCTGGGTGGGTGCGGCGGCGTAGATCGAGGGTCGCAGCCGGCGAATGGCCGGCGCGTTACCGGAGATACTCCAATGACCCTGCGCATTCTCGCCCCGATCGCCGTTCTGTCGATGCTGGCGGTTCCCGCCGTCGCTGCCGTCAAGGCGCCGGTCGCCAAGCATCATCACGTCGCCAAGACCAAGACGGTCAAGACGACCAAGACCACGACGCCCGCCAAGACGGCGTCCTGATCGGTCGCTGCGTCGTCTTTCGAACGCCGAGGGTCGGCGGGAGGCGATCGCTTCCCGCCGGCCTTTTTCTTGCCTAGCATCGTGCCGATGAGCGACCGCCCATGACCAGAAGAATTCTCGTCGTCGAGGACGACGCCGCCACCGCCGCCTATCTCGCCAAGGGGTTGGAGGAGAGCGGCTATCTGGTCGAGCGCTGCGGCAACGGCCGCGACGGGCTGTTCCTGGCGAGCGAAGGCGTGTTCGATCTGATCGTCGCGGATCGTATGCTGCCCGGGCTCGACGGGTTGGCGATGCTCAGCGCGGTGCGCGCGGCCGGAATCACCGTGCCGGCGATCGTGCTGTCGGCGCTGGGCACGGTCGACGACCGCGTCGATGGCCTGCGCGCCGGCGCCGACGATTATCTGTGCAAGCCGTTTTCCTTCGCCGAGCTGTCGGCGCGGGTCGAGGCGTTGATGCGCCGCGCCGATCGCGCGCCCGGCGAAGGCAAGCCGACGCGGCTGACCGTCGGCGATCTGGAAATCGATCTGCTGGCGCGCACCGTAGCGCGGCAGGGCAAGGCCATCCTGCTCGGCGCACGCGAGTTCAACCTGCTCGAATATCTCGCGCGGCACGCCGGTCAGGTGGTTACGCGAACGATGATGCTCGAGAAGATCTGGAACTATCATTTCGATCCCGGCTCGAACGTCGTCGATGTGCATATCGGCCGATTACGCCGCAAGCTCGAGGAGGGGTTCGACAGCCCGATCCTCCACACCGTGCGCGGCGCCGGCTATCGCCTTGCCGCCGCCCCCTGATGCGGGTGTCGTTCACCGCGCGGCTCGCGCTGCTGGCGATCACGCTGGCGCTGGTTTCGAGCCTCGCATCGGTGTTCCTGATCTGGAACGGCGTCCATAACGACGCCATCGCCGCGCTGCGGCGCGATACCGTCGAACAATCGCAGGAATTGATGGCGGTCTATCGCGGCGGCGGCTTCCCGGCGTTGCGCCGCGCGATCGCCGACGCGCGCGATCCCGATGACGATACGTTGATCGTGGCGATCGTCGATCCCTCGGGCGCGCTGCTCACCGGCGTCGGCCCGGCGCAATTGGCGCTCCGCCTGGTCGCGCCCACGCCCTTTGCCATTGCGGTGACCGGCGCTGCGCCGCCCTGGGCTGGGCGCGAGGCGGGGTTCGCGATCCGCCGGGTGGGGCGAGACTTTCTGGTGACCGGACGGCTGCTCGACGATTGGGAGCAGGAACAGCGTACGATCGAGCGCGACGTCGGCCTGTCGATTCTGCTGGCGATCGCGACGGGCATCATCGCCGGCCTGCTGGTGACGCGCTTTGTCGGGCGGCGGCTCAATCGCATCGCCGACGTTGTCGAGCGGGTCGGCGAGGGCGATTTCGCGCGGCGCGTCGAGGTCGTCGCCGATGGCCGCGACGCGTTCGATCGGCTGGCGGCGCAGCTCAATGCCATGCTCGACAAGATCGAGCGCCTGGTCGCCGAGCTCCGAGCGGTGACCGATTCGCTGGCGCACGATCTGCGCTCGCCGCTCGCACGGCTGCGCACCAAGGCCGAGGCGGCGCTGCTCGCCAACGACCCCCGCCAGCAGGACGCCGCGCTCGGCGGGCTGCTCGCCGAGACCGATCTGGTGATGCGGATGCTGACGACGCTGCTCGAGATCAGCCGATCCGAGGCGATGCCGCGCGATCGATTCGCGATGATCGATCCGGCGACGCTGCTCAGCGAGGTCGCGGAGCTTTACGCCCCGGTCGTCGAGGAGGCGAAGATCGCCTTCCGGCTGGCGATCGACGACACGCCATCGGCCATGCCGCTGCACCGCGAATTGCTGTCGCAGGCGATCGCCAATCTGATCGACAATGCGCTGCGTCATGCCGCGGTCGGCGGCGATCTGCTCCTTCAATTGTCGCGCGATCCCGCTGCCATACGGATCACTGTCGCCGATCGCGGCGCGGGGATCGACGTCGCCGACCATGAAGAGGCGCGCAAGCGGTTCGGCCGGCTCGATCGCGCGCGCAGCTTGCCGGGGGCGGGGCTGGGCCTGTCGCTGGTCGAAGCGGTGGCGCGATTGCATGGCGGCCGGCTGGAGCTGGCCGACAATGCGCCGGGCCTCGCCGCGACGATCGTGCTGCCGCGGTGATCGGCTGGCGGTCCCGCCCGCGCGCCGCTACAGCGCGGCGATGGATGCGCTGACGTTCTTCGGGCTGGTTGCGATCAGCTTCATGCTATTGTGCTATCTCGTCGAGGATCGCTCGCCGTGGTGGACACTGGCCTTCGCGCTCGGCTGTGCGATGAGCTCGACCTATGGCTTCCTGCAAGGCGCCTGGCCGTTCGGCGTCGTCGAGGCGATCTGGACGGTCGTCGCGCTCCACCGCTGGCGGCTGCGCCACCGCGCTGCTTGATGGGAACCGGGGTCCCCGTTTATCCGCCGGGGTCGATCCGCGCGCTTGACTCGCCGCATCCGCGGACCTAACTGGAGCTTATTCCGCAACACCGGTTCTCCGGCGGCGCTCGTTTGCGCTCGCCGGCGATGCGCGTTTCGGGATTCAACGCGATGAGATGGGACGTGTGCTGCCATGCCGCGCCCGTGGAGCTAGGAGATACAATTCATGGCACGTATTGCGGGCGTCAACATCCCGACCAACAAGCGCGTGGTGATCGCGCTCACCTATATCCACGGCATTGGCAACACCAAGGCCAAGGAAATCACCGAAAAGCTGGGCATCAAGGCTTCGGCCCGCGTGCAGGACCTGACCGATCAGGAAGTGCTCCAGATCCGTGAGACGATCGACGCCGACCATAAGGTCGAGGGCGATCTGCGTCGCGAAACCGCGATGAACATCAAACGGCTGATGGATCTCGCTTCGTATCGCGGCCTGCGCCATCGCAAGGGCCTGCCGGTCCGCGGCCAGCGCACGCATACCAATGCGCGCACCCGCAAGGGCAAGGCCAAGCCGATCGCCGGCAAGAAGAAGTAAGCCGCCGGGTCGTCCCGTCGCTTTCCAGCTTTAGACAGGTCAGGATTTAAATAATGGCACGCGAACCTCAGCGCATTCGTCGGCGCGAGCGCAAGAACATCACCGCCGGCGTCGCGCATGTGAACGCCAGCTTCAATAACACCATGATCACGATCACCGATGCCCAGGGCAACGCGATTTCGTGGTCGTCGGCCGGCACGATGGGCTTCAAGGGCTCACGCAAGTCGACGCCGTACGCGGCGCAGGTCGCTGCCGAGGACGCCGGCAAGAAGGCCGCCGAACACGGCGTCCGCACGCTCGAAGTCGAGGTCAAGGGCCCCGGCTCGGGTCGCGAATCGGCGCTGCGTGCGCTTCAGGCGGTCGGCTTCCAGATCACCTCGATCCGCGACGTGACCTCGATCCCGCACAACGGCGTGCGCCCGTCCAAGCGTCGCCGCGTCTAAGTCTCGTGCCTGCCGCGCGCGGTTGATCGCGCTGCGCGGCAGGACCCTCCCACGGCCGGAGCAAGCCCTCAGCTCCCGCCCAAAACCAAGGGGAAGCCCGTGTCTGTCAATGCAAAGAACTGGCAGGAATTGAAGAAGCCGCATGGCCTCGAGAAGAAGTCGGGCGGTGACGGCAAGCGCAAGGCGACCTTCGTCGCCGAGCCGCTCGAGCGGGGTTTCGGCCTGACGCTCGGCAACGCGCTGCGCCGTGTGCTGCTCTCGTCGCTGCAAGGTGCCGCCGTCACCTCGATCAAGATCGAGAACGTGCTTCACGAATTCTCGTCGCTCGCCGGCGTGCGTGAGGACGTGACCGACATCGTCCTCAACGTGAAGCAGATCGCGCTGAAGATGGAAGGTGAGGGGCCGAAGCGTCTCCAGCTCTCCGTCACTGGCCCGGCCGAAGTGAAGGCTGGCGACATCGCGGTTTCGGGCGACATCGAAGTGATGAACCCCGATCTCGTCATCTGCCACCTCGACGACGGCGCGACGCTCAACATGGAGCTGACCGCCGACATCGGGAAGGGCTATGTCCCGGCCGTCGCCAATCGTCCGGCGGATGCACCGATCGGCCTCATTCCGATCGACGCGCTGTATTCGCCGGTTCGTCAGGTCAGCTATAAGGTCGATCCGACCCGCGTTGGGCAGGATCTCGATTACGACAAGCTGACGCTGACGATCGAAACCGACGGCACCGTGGCGCCTGAGGATGGCCTGGCTTACGCTGCGCGCATCCTGCAGGACCAGCTGGCGCTGTTCGTTCACTTCGACGATTCGGCGATCGCGCGCAGCGCGACCGTCGGCCAGGCGGCCCCTGCGACGCAGGAAGCCACCGGCGACACGCAGCAGATCAATCGCTATCTGCTCAAGAAGGTCGACGAACTCGAGCTGTCGGTGCGTTCGGCCAATTGCCTCAAGAACGATAACATCATCTATATCGGCGATCTGGTCCAGAAGACCGAAGCCGAGATGCTGCGCACGCCGAACTTCGGCCGCAAGTCCTTGAATGAGATCAAGGAAGTGCTCTCGTCGATGGGGCTCCGGCTGGGCATGGAAATCCCCGGCTGGCCGCCCGAGAATATCGAGGAAATGGCCAAGAAGCTCGAACAGGAAATCATGGGGTGATCGCAGGCGAATAGCGCAAGCTATTCGTCGTCGCGGCGATCACCTCGGCCGGCGGGCTTGGCCCGACCGACGGCGCGGCTTGGCCGCGGCGCAATTTGCCGTCATCCCCGCGAAAGCGGGGACCCAGCTCCCGCTGTTCGGGCTGGGTGAGACGGTGGGAGATGGGCCCCCGCTTTCGCGGGGGTGACGTAAATAGGGCGGTCTGCGTCGCCGCCTGGTCTGGGGTTCCGTAAGACGGCCCCTTAACGAACGAAGGAAAATACCATGCGTCACCGTGTAGGCGGCCGGAAGCTTCAGCGGACCTCGGCCCACCGCATCGCCCTGTTCCGCAACATGTCGGCCGCGCTGATCAAGCACGAGCAGATCACCACCACCGTCGCCAAGGCGAAGGAGCTGCGGCCGTATGTCGAGAAGCTGATCACGCTCGCCAAGAAGGGTGGTCTGTCGAACCGCCGCCTGGCGCACGCGCGGTTGCTCGACGATGCGCAGCTGGTGAAGCTGTTCGACGTGCTGGCCAAGCGCTACGCCGATCGCAACGGCGGTTATACCCGCATCATCAAGGCCGGCATCCGCGCGTCGGACGCCTCGCCGATCGCCATCATCGAGTTCGTCGATCGCGATCCGGCCGCCAAGGGCCAGGATTCGGGCCCGGTGCAAGGTGAAGAGTTCGACGAAGCGGCCTGATCGAGGGAATCGCTCTTGTCCGAAACAGGGCCGCGCCACATCTGTGGGGCGGCCCTTTTCGTTTGCGGCGCGCTTGGACGTCGCATAGCGCGAATGGCGAGAGGATCCGTTGAGAATGACCGAGAAGCCCGTTTATCCTGAAACGCTGCGTGAGGACCAGGCCGACCTTCAGTTCGGCGTGGATGTCGCCGATCCTTACCGCTGGCTCGAGAACGACGTGCGCAGCGACGCGCGCGTCGCCGATTGGGTCGCGGCCGAGAATGCGGTGACCGACGCCTATCTCGCCACGCTCCCCGCCCGGGGTCGCTTCAAGGCGCGGATCACCGAGCTGTTCGATTTCGAGCGCTTCGGCGTGCCGGTTAAAAAGGGCGGGCGCTATTTCTACGCGCACAATAGCGGGCTGCAGAACCAGGCGACGCTCTACGTCCGCGACACCATCGACGGCGAAGGGCGCCTGCTGATCGATCCCAACGGCTGGTCCGACGACGGTGCCACCGCGCTCGGCGAATGGGTGCCGTCCGAGGATGGCTCGAAACTGCTCTACACCGTCCAGGAAGGCGGCGCCGATTGGCGCACCGCCAAGGTGCTCGACGTGGCGAGCGGCGACGCGCTGGCCGACGACGTCCAATGGGTCAAATTCTCCAACTTCGCCTGGGCCAAGAACGGCGCCGGCTTCTTCTATTCACGCTTTCCCGAGCCGGCGGCCGGCGGCACCTATCAGCAGCTCAACCACAATCATGCAGTCTATTTCCACCGGCTCGGTGACGATCAGGCGGCCGACCGGCTGATCTTTGCAGCCTCCGATCGGCCGCGGCTCAACAATGTCGCGGAGATCACCGACGACGGCAATTGGCTGCTGGTCTCGTCGTCCGAAGGCACCGACGATCGGTTCGAGCTGACGCTGATCGACCTTACTACGCCGCGGATGACCAAGCGCGTGATCGTGCGCGGCATGGAAAACCATTGGGCGCTTGCCGGCAATCAGGGCGCGATCTTCTATTTCGTCACCGATCAGAACGCGCCGCGCCGCCGCATCGTCACGATGGACGTTGCCTCGATGACGCGTCAGCTCAAGGAGATCGTGCCGCAGGACGAGGCGGTCCTGGAGGGCGCGGCGCTGATCGGCGGCGTGCTGGTGGCGCAATATATGCGCGACGTGAAGAACGAGGTCCGCCGCTATTCGCTCGACGGCGACCGGTTGGGTGAACTGGCCTTGCCGGGGATTGGCTCGGTCGGGGGGCTCGGCGGCACGCATGACGATCCCGAGACGTTCTACGCCTTCACCAGCTTTGCGACGCCGACGACGATTTATCGGGCCGATGTGACGACCGGCGAAAGCACCGTGTGGGCGGCGCCCGATGTCGGCTTCGATCCCGATCAATTCCGCGTCGAACAGGTGTTCGTGACTTCGAAGGATGGCACGCGCGTGCCGATGTTCGTCGTCGGCCACCGCGATCTGCCCGCCGATCCCGCGCCGACGCTGCTCTACGGCTATGGCGGCTTCAACATCCCCGTGCCGCCGAGCTTTGCCGCCAGCCGGATCGCGTGGATGGAGGCGGGCGGCGTGTTCGCGGTCGCCGGCATTCGCGGCGGCGGCGAATATGGCAAGGAATGGCACGATGGCGGTCGGCTGGCCAACAAGCAGAACAGCTTCGACGATTTCATCGCCGCCGCCGAGCATCTGATCGCGCAAGGCGTGACGTCGGCGGACAAGCTGGCGATTCAAGGCGGCTCCAATGGCGGGCTGCTGATCGGCGCGGTGGTCAACCAGCGGCCCGATCTTTTCGCGGCGGCGATCCCGATCGTCGGCGTGATGGACATGCTGCGCTTCGACAAGTTCACCGCCGGGCGCTATTGGGTCGATGATTACGGCTCGCCTGCCGATGAGGCGGCATTCCGCAATCTCTACGCCTACTCGCCTTATCACAACATCAGGCCGGGCGCAGATTACCCGGCGGTGCTCGTCGTGACGGCGGATACCGACGACCGCGTGGTGCCCGGCCACAGCTTCAAATACATCGCCGCGCTCCAGCATGCCGAAGCGGGCGACAAACCCCACCTGATCCGCATCGAGACGCGCGCCGGCCACGGCTCCGGCAAGCCGACCGACAAGGCGATCGCCGAAGCCGCCGACATGTGGGCGTTCGCCGGCGCCTGGACGGGCATGCAACTCGCCTGAACCATTCAGCCTTGCGACAGCCCGGATGGAGCAGGAAGCCATCGCCGCGCGTTATGGCGGATCGGTGGTAGGAGTGTGACGATGGTGGGTTGGTCGATACGGCGCGCGGCGATTGCCGCGGCATTGGTTTCGGTCGCGGTGGTCCCCGCCGTTGCACAGGATTGGAGCCCGCCGCCGCAAAGCGACGACGGCTATCAGCAAGCGCCCGACGATGGCTATCAGCAGGCGCCCGACGACGGCGACGGCTACCAGCAGGGCGACAACCAAGATTACGGGCAAGGCTACGGCCAGCCGCCGATGGCCGATCCCGATCAGAATGATGGCGACGATCAGGGCTATCAGGACGATACGCCGGGCTCGTCGAGCGACAATGGCGATCGCTATGCGCCGCCGCCGACCGCCGCACCCTATGGCGATGACGGCGATGCGCAGGGTTACGCGCCCGACGACACCGATAATGGCGATGGGCAGGCCTATGCGCCCAACGATGCCGCACCGCAATCCTATGGCAATGACGACAATAGCTGGCGCGAGTGGCACGATCCTGACGGCCAGACCGCCGCACTGCCGCAAACCAGTCCCGGCTATCAGCGCAGCGCCGGCATCGCGACGCGCGATCAGGCGATGAGCGGCTGCCTCACCGCGGTGCGTGCGCGTGTCGGGGGAACGGCAAGCGCGTCGCGCGTCGATGGTATTCGCGGCGAATGGATGGTCAGCGGCGCGCTCGGCACCGGCAAGACGTTCTACTGCTCGGTTCGGCACGGTGCCGTCGATACCGTCGAACTCGCCGGCTGACCGACTTTCGGCTTTCCCCGGCTTGCGTATCTGCTATGCGGCTGAGGCATGGTTGACCATGCCCAAGACAACATCCTGATCGTCGATTTCGGCAGCCAGGTCACGCAACTCATCGCACGCCGCGTCCGCGAGGCGGGGGTCTATAGCGAGATCGCGCCGTTCAATGCTGCCGAGGAAGCGTTCGAGCGGCTGCGCCCGCGCGGCGTGATTCTCTCGGGGGGGCCAGCCTCGGTGCCCGACGCCGGCAGCCCGCGTATTCCCCAAGCTATTCTCGATTCGGGGCTGCCGCTGCTCGGGATCTGCTATGGCCAGCAGAGCATGATGGCGCAGCTCGGCGGCGCGGTGGCGCGCGGCGATTCGGGCGAATTCGGCCATGCCTTCATCGACATCGAGGACGGGTGCGATCTGTTCGACGGACTTTGGCGCGAGGGCGAGAAGCATCAGGTGTGGATGAGCCACGGCGACAAGGTGACCGAGCTTGCGCCCGGCTTCCGCATCGTTGCCTCCAGCCCCGGCGCGCCGTTCGCGGTGATCGCCGACGACGACCGACGCTATTACGCGATGCAATTCCACCCCGAGGTGGTCCATACCCCCGACGGCGGCCGGCTGATCGCCAATTTCGCGCGGCATGTGTGCGGGCTGGCGGGCGACTGGTCGATGGCCGAGTTCCGCGACGCCAAGATCGCCGAAATTCGCCAACAGGTCGGCAAGGGCAGGGTGATCTGCGGGCTTTCCGGCGGCGTCGATTCGGCGGTGGCGGCGGTGTTGATCCACGAAGCGATCGGGGAACAGCTCACTTGCGTGTTCGTCGATCACGGACTGATGCGCGCCGGCGAGGCCGATCAGGTCGTCAGCCTGTTTCGCGGCGCCTATAATATCCCGCTCGTCCATGTGAACGCCGAGACGCTATTCCTCAGCGGCATGGCCGGCGTCACCGATCCCGAGGCGAAGCGCAAGTTCATCGGCAAGACGTTCATCGACGTGTTCGAGGAGGAAGCCCGCAAGATCGGCGGCGCCGAGTTCCTGGCGCAAGGCACGCTGTATCCGGACGTGATCGAGAGCGTCAGCTTCACCGGCGGGCCGTCGGTAACGATCAAGAGCCATCACAATGTCGGCGGTCTGCCCGAACGCATGGACATGAAGCTCGTCGAACCCTTGCGCGAATTGTTCAAGGACGAGGTCCGCGCGCTCGGTCGCGAGCTCGGCCTGCCCGATGTGTTCGTCGGTCGGCACCCGTTTCCGGGGCCCGGCCTCGCGATCCGCATCCCTGGCGAAGTCACCCGCGAACGCTGCGACATCCTGCGCAAGGCCGATGCGATTTATCTCGAGGAGATCAGGAACGCCGGGCTTTACGACGCGATCTGGCAGGCGTTCGCGGTGCTGCTGCCGGTGCGCACCGTCGGCGTGATGGGCGACGGGCGGACCTATGATTACGTGCTGGCGCTGCGCGCGGTGACGTCGACCGATGGCATGACCGCGGTGGCGTTCAATTTCCCCGGCGACTTTCTGGCGCGGGTTGCGACGCGGATCGTCAATGAAGTCCGAGGCATCAACCGAGTGACGTATGATTACACATCGAAGCCGCCAGGCACGATCGAGTGGGAATGACGCTGCGGTAAAGGGCGCCGCTGGCTTCAGGCGCGGCGAAGATGCAGCACGAACCCGGTCTCGGGATGGAGGCGCGGCGGTTGTAGCCCGACGTTCATCAGCATTTCCCCGCTCACGATCATCGCGGCCTGGAATGCTCTGACCAGCGCCGATCGCGCGGGAATCGCACCTGGCCAGACGAGTTCGACCCAATAATCGACGGCGGGATCAAGGCCCGCGAGCCGCAACGGCGCCGGGAACGAGGCGCGCTGTTCGGTGATGCAGGTGTAGGAGAGCAACGCTTCGCTGCGGTCGGCTGCGACGACCCCGAACGCGATCACGCCGCCGGCCGTATCGAGCCGGACCAGATCGCCCGTATGGATCAGCGAACGATGCGCCTTGTGAAGCGCAATACCCGCAGCCAGCTCCGCGGTTTCGGTATCGTCCAGCGCGCGAAGGTCGAGTTCCATCCCCATATGGCCGAACATCGCCGTCTGGACGCGTAGCGCCATGGACAGCCGTCGCCCCGTGATGTGACAGGTCGCCGGCCCGACATGCGCGCCGAGCAGTTCGCCCGGCAGGAAGTTCGAGGCGCCCCGCTGGATCGCGAGCCGATCGAGCGCGTCGTTCGAATCCGACGTCCAGATGCGATCGGTGCGGGCGAGCACGCCGTAATCGGTGCGGCCTCCGCCCGATGCGCAGCTTTCTATCTCCACCGCGGGATGCGCGGCGCGAAGGCGATCAAGGACATCGTACAATCCCAGCACATGCGCGTTGGCCGCAGCCCGGCCGCCACTGCCGCCAGGCTGGCTCAGATCGCGGTTCATGTCCCATTTGAGGTAAGCGATGTCATGCTCGCGGAGCAGCGTATCGACCGCATCGAACAGATGGTCGCGCACGTCGGGGCGTCCAAAATCGAGCACGAGCTGATGGCGGAATGGCATCACCGGGGCGGGCGGCGTCGCGAGCGCCCAATCGGGGTGCGCGCGATACAGATCGCTGTCCGGATTGACCATTTCGGGTTCGAGCCACAGGCCGAACTCCATCCCAAGGCCTTTGACGTGGTCGATCAGGGGAGCGATCCCGTGCGGATAGATTGCGGGATCGACGCGCCAGTCGCCAAGACCTGCGCTGTCATTCCTGCGCCCGAGGAACCAGCCATCGTCGAGCACGAACCGCTCTGCGCCGACGGCGGCGGCCGCGTCGGCAAGCGTCATCAGGGTCGTCGGTTCGTGATCGAAATAGATTGCTTCCCAGCTATTGTAGTGGACCGGGCGCGGCTTGATCCGAAGGCGGGCGTGTTCCGGGCGCGATCGTAAATGGTCGTGGAAGGCCCTCGACAGGACGCTGAGGCCATGATCGGTGACCGAAGCGAAGAGATCTGGCGTGCGATAGCTTTCGCCAGGCGCGAGCCGGATTTCGCCGGGGAGCAGCAGCGCTTCCATCGCGACATGGGCGCGCCCGTCGGCCAGCGTTTCGACGCCGATGCGGTGATTGCCGCTCCACCCGAGATGAAAACCATAAGCGCGGCCGCGCTGTTCGGTCGTATTGGGTTCGGTCGCAATGATCGCCGGAAAGCTGTCATGGCTGGTGCGGCCCCGCCGATTTTCGCGAGTCCACAACCCCGGCGGGCGCGCCATCTCAGGAAGCTGGAATTCGCCCGCCCAACGACCCTCGAAGCCGATCAGACGGGTGATGAATCCGGGCAAAGGGACGACCGGCGTGGCGAGCGCGGCAAGATCCAGCACGCCGTCGCCGACATTGCGGATCGCGCTCGACGCCACCAGCATGTCGCCGCCGGGATCCATCGCCAATCGGTGGGTCAGGGCGATTCCGCCTGCGTCGCATCGGCTCTCGATCGTGAGTTTCCCAGGCGATGGATCGACCGCGACGATCGTCGGATAGGGCGCCCAATCGATACCGCCGCGATGGGAGGAGAGCCCCGGGCGGCCGGGAAATCCCTGTGCGGCGAGCGGCGTCAGCGCGACCGGCGCTTCGATCGCGGGCGACCCGGGAGCTTCCTCGCGCGCGCCTAGCATCGCCAACGTAGCCAAATCGGCTTCCTCTGCCAGCTTCGGGCCCCAATAGACGATCGTCGGAACGCCATGCGCCAGGTCGATGATCAGGCTTGCCGTCAGCCCGTCGAGACGCACTGGAAGCTTAAGGGCGGCATCGATCATGCATCCTACTTTCGCGGTTTTGACGGGCGATGTCATCGGCCAAGGTTGACTCGGATTAGTTATACGATAAATACGCAAAAACATCGAATTGTCCATCCGCTCCGCTCACCGCAGCGATGACGATCGATTGATCGCCAGGCCTTGTCGATCGCGCCCGCTATAGAGGCGCGACGACGCGGAGCGACCTGCAAGGAGGGGAAGTGCGTGCTGGGCGTCTGCTATTATCCCGAACATTGGCCGGAGCAATGGTGGGCGGAAGACGCCGCGCGGATGAAGGCGTTGGGGCTGACGTACGTGCGGATCGGCGAATTCGCCTGGTCGCGGTTCGAGCCCGATCCAGGCGTGTTCGATTTCGCCTGGTTCGATCGCGCGATCGATACGCTTGGCGCGGCGGGGCTCAAGGTCGTGATCGGCACGCCGACCGCGACGCCGCCCAAATGGTTGATCGACCGTTATCCCGACATCCTGCCGGTCGACGTCGATACCGGACGCGTGCGCGGCTTCGGATCGCGGCGGCATTATGACTTCTCGAGCCGCCGCTACCGCGACGCGGCGGTGGCGATCAGCGAGCGGCTCGCGCGCCGTTACGGCGAGCATCCGGCGGTTGCCGGATGGCAGACCGACAACGAACTCGCCTGCCATCACACCACGCCGAGCGCATCGCCCGCCGCGCGCGATGGGTTTCGCGAATGGTGTCGCGCGCGCTACGGTGACGTCGCCGCGCTCAACGCCGCGTGGGGAAACGTATTCTGGTCGCTCGAGTATCGCGACTTCGAGGAGATCGAGCTTCCGGTCGGCGCGGTTACCGAGTGCAGCCCGGCGCACCGGATGGCGTTCAAACGCTATAGTTCGGATCAGGTCGTCGCCTTCCACGATGCGATGATTGCAGTGATCCGACGCCATTCGCCCGGCCGGTTCGTCACGCACAATTTCATTCCGATGCACGAGACCGACGTCGATAATCATGCGCTTGCGCGCGATCTCGATTTCGCAGCTTATGACAATTATCCGCTGGGGCGGATCGACCTCATGATGGCGCAGGCGCCGGCCGATCAATTCCGCCGCTATATGCGGACCGGGCACCCCGATTACGGCGCGGTCTTCTTCGATCAGACGCGCGGGCTGACGGGGCGGCGCTTTTGGGTGATGGAGCAGCAGCCGGGCCCGGTGAACTGGGCCGGCCATAACCCCCGCCCGGCGCCGGGGATGGTGCGGTTGTGGACTTGGGAGGCGTTCGCCCACGGCGCCGACGTCGTGAGCTACTTCCGCTGGCGACAAGCGCCGTTCGCCCAGGAGCAGATGCACGCAGGCCTCGAACGCCCCGATCGAACGCCGGCGGAAGCGTGGCCCGAGATCGAACGCGTTGCGGCGGAACTGGCCACGATCGAGCTTGCCGCCGATCCAATATCGCCGGCGCCGGTCGCCATCATCGTCGATGTCGAGGCGCAGTGGCTCGGCGCGATCGAGCGACAGGGCGACAGCTATGATTACACCGCGCTGCTGTTCGATTGGTACGGCGCGCTCAGGCGGCTCGGCCTGGACGTCGATTTCATCGCGCCGGACGGCGATCCAACGCCCTACAAGGTGATCCTTGCCCCCGCGCTCGCCATGCCGACCGAGCGAATGGTGGCGCGGTTGAAGGCTTCGGGCGCTGTGACACTGTTCGGTCCCCGATCGGGCGCCAAGACCAAGGACGTCACCATTCCGGACGGCCTGCCACCGGGGGCGTTGCGCGATTTGCTGCCGATCCGGATCCTGTCGGTCGAGACGATCCGCCCCGATTGTGCAGGTACGATCACCTTCGGCAATACCGACCACGCCAGCATGACATGGCGTGAGGCGATCGATCCTGGCACCTGCGAGGTGCTCGCGCGCTACGAAGACGACGCGCCGGCGCTGATCGCATCGGGCCGCCATCACTATCTCGCCACGCTGACCGAGCCGTCGCTGCTCGACGCGCTGTTCGCTTCGCTCTGCGCGAAGGCGGGCGTGCCCACGCAAGCGATGAGCGATTTCGTCCGGGTGCGCGGGCGCGGCACGTTACGCTTTGCGTTCAATTATGGTGCCGAGCCGGCGCCGTGTCCGGCGCCAGAGGGCGCCGATTTTCTGATCGGCGGGGCGACGATCGCCCCGCGCGATCTGTCGGTTTGGAGGGTTGCCGCATGATGACGCGTTGGATGGCCGGGCTGCTTGCGCTCGCCGCGCCTGTAGCGGCGCAAACTTCCGATCCATCGCCCATCGCGGCCGACGCCCCCGAACTCGCGCCGCGGGGTGGGCTGCCGGTTGGCACGCAGACGATGACCTTCACCGATCCGAACCGAATCGATGTGCTGAAGCCGGTTGCCGGCGGTGGTTTCGCGCGCGATGCCCGGATACTCCCGATCACGATCTGGTATCCCGCCGATGCCGCGGCCACAGGGCGGCAACGCATCACCTATTCGATGCCCGCGCCGTTTCTGGGCGGGCGAAAGAGCGATCCTGATCTGATGCTGAGCTTTCCCGGCCAGGCGGCGCGCGATGCCGCGCCGGCGGCGGGGCGGTTTCCGCTGGTGGTGCTGTCGCATGGCTATAACAACCGCGCGGTGGGGTTCAGCGATCTTGCCGAGAATCTGGCGTCCAAGGGCTATGTCGTCGTTTCGATCGAGCATGGCGACATCGATCCGGCCACGGTCGATTCGCCGCAGACGTCGTTCCTCGGCGTGCTCATCAACCGCAGCGCCGACCAGCGTTTCGTCATCGGCCAGGTTGCGCGGCGCGCAGCCGAGGATCGCAGCGGCGTGTTCGCTCATATCGATGCCGCTCGGATGGCGCTCGCGGGCTATTCGATGGGAGGATATGGCGCGATCACCAGCGCCGGCGCGGGATACGATCCGACGTCGCCAGTGATGGCGATGGTGCCGAAGGGACTGCTCGCCGGATCGATGGAAGCCGACGACAAGCCGGTGCCGGGGCTGAAGGCGCTGATCCTGTTCGGTCCCTGGGGCGGCGCGCCGACCACGCGGATGTGGACGCCGGCTGCGCTCGCGCGAATCACCGCGCCGACATTGATGATCGATGGCGATCGCGATGACATCGTCGATTATGCTCAAGGCACGCACTGGCTGTTCGATCAGATGGCGGGATCGGACCGCTATCTCCTCACCTATCGCGAGGCGCGGCACAATATCGCGATGAATGCCGCGCCGCCGTCGGTCGCGAACGATTATCTCTACATCGACAAGTTCAACGAGCCGGTGTGGAGCAAGGGGCGCATTCTGGCGGTCAATGCGCATATGATCACGGCCTTCCTCGATCTCCACCTGAAGGGGATGAGCGACCGCGCAAGCTATCTGAACGTGCCGACCGCCAGCGCCGACGATGGCGTCTGGCCGCTGAAGGAGGGCGAGGCATCAGGCGCGGCTTATGCGCAACCGACCGGGCCGACAGCCACCTATTGGCGCGGCTTCCATCGCCGCTGGGCGCTGGGCATTGCGCTCGATCACGGCGCTCCGGCGAAGGGCGGCGCGCATGGAACTCGGTAATATCCAGATTTGGATTTGCGTCTTCCTGACGCTTGCGATTGCCGCCGCCACTTTCTGGCAGGTCAAGCGGATCGGCGGGCGCTCCGGCAATTCGGCGCGTGAATTCTTCCTCGCCAACAAAGGGTTGTCCTGGTTCTTCGTCGCCGGATCGATCACCATCACCAATCTGTCGAGCGAACAACTCGTCGGCAGCAACGGCAACCAGATGGCGCTGCTCGCGTGGTGGGAATTGTCTGCGGTGGCGGGCCTGCTGATGCTCGCGCTGGTGTTCCTTCCGATCTATTACCGTTACCAATGCACGACCGTGACCGAGCTGCTCGAAAAGCGGTATAACAATGCCAACGTTCGTGCGGCGATCGCTGGCCTGTTCCTGGTCGGCAACATCGTCATCTATCAGCCGATCATGCTTTACACCGGCGCGCTGCTGATGAAATCGATGTTCGGGCTCGACACGCCGATCATCGTGCTAGCGGCGATCTTCGGCATCGCCGGCGCCGCTTATGCTATCATCGGCGGGCTCCGCGCCGTCGCCATCACCGACACGTTCAGCGGCATCCTCCTGCTCGGCATGGGTACGCTTGTCGTCTACCTGGCGCTGGGCGCGATTCATTACGATTTCAGCGGCATCCCGCCCGAGCGCCTGACCATGATCGGCGGCCCCGACAGCCCGATACCCTGGCCGACGCTGCTGACCGGGATGATCTTCATCCAGATGTTCTATTGGTCGACCAATCAGACGATCACGCAAAAGGCGATGGGATCGCCCAATTTGAAGGAAGCCCAAAAGGGATTGTTCGCCGCTATCGTGCTGCGCGTGCTGATCATTCCGCCGATGGTCGTCATCCCGGGTATCGTTTCCTACAAGTTGTTCGGCGACATCGGCGATCAGGCTTATGGCCGGATCGTCCATGCGGTGTTGCCCAGCTGGCTGTCGGGCTTGTTCGCCGCCGCCATCGCGTCGGCGGTGCTTGCGCATTTCTCGAGCATCATCAATTCGTCGGCCGCGCTCTACGTCTGCGATCTTCACCAGACATATATCGACAAGAACCCCAACGTCGCTCGGCTAAGCGGCTGGATGAGCGCCGGCTTCGTCGTGATCGCCATCGCGCTGGTGCCGGTTTACAACGGCGCGGACAGCATCATCAATCTGGTCCAGCAATTGAACGGCCTCACCAGCATGCCAGTGCTGTCGGTGTTCATCGTCGGGCTGTTGTTCCGAAATGTCGATGCGCGCGCGGCGATCGCGGGGCTGATCTTCGGGATCGGGCTCTATGCGGTGTTCACATTCGCCTGGACGCCGATCCATTATATTCATCTGATGACGGTGACGCTGTTTGCCTCGGTCGGCTTCGCGCTCGCGGTCAACAGATTCGCGTTCGGCAACATCGCGGTGCCGATCTGGCAGCGAAAGGGGCGTGATGCCGATCCGATCGTTGCGACGCCGCCGGTGAGGTAGCTGCGCGACATCACGCTTCGTGTCACCGGTCGGCAACAAGTCACGCCGTCCGCCTATCGGAAATGCGCGCTAACCCCGGTCGGCCGAGCGGACGATCGCCGCTTTGTCATCTCGGACGCGGGCTTTACTCATCGCTCCTTTAGCAATGACAGCATGAGAACGGGGAAGCACAATGACGACGATCTACGGCATCAAGAATTGCGACACGATGAAAAAGGCGCGTGCGTGGCTGATGGCGCAAGGCGTTGACCATGACTTTTACGATTATAAGAAGGAGGGCGTGGAAGCCGCGCAGTTGGCGCACTGGGCCGACCGCGTCGGTTGGGAGAAATTGCTCAATCGCGCCGGCACGACGTTCCGCAAAGTGCCGGAGAGTGATCGCGCGAATCTCGATCGCGACAAGGCAATCGCGTTGATGGTGGCGCAGCCGTCGCTGATCAAGCGGCCGGTGCTCGAGCACGGCGAGACGCTTCTCGTCGGTTTTAAGCCCGATGCCTATGCGGCGGCGTTCGCGGGTTGACGCCTTGCCGGGCTGCCCGGCGCTTCCGATATGGCGGTTAGCCTTACCGAGGAGCCAATTGATGCCCACCGCCCGCTGGAACGATACGATCATCGCGCAATCCGACGACACCGTCGTCGTCGAGGGCAATCACTATTTTCCCACCGAATCGGTGAACGCCGAACTCTTCGAGGACAGCGCGACGCAGACGCATTGCCCGTGGAAAGGCAAGGCGAGCTACAAGACGATCGTCGTCGATGGAAAACGCAATCCCGACGCCGCCTGGTATTATCCCGACCCCAAGTCTGCCGCTGCTGAAATCAAGGGCCGTTTCGCGTTCTGGAAGGGTGTTGCGGTGGAATGATGGTTATTGCCTCGGCGTAACGAAAGGCGCATTTTTCCGGGGATAGATCGGGAGAATGCGATGACGGCAATCGAGAAACCGCCCGCCTGGTTCTGGATCGTCGCGGCCCTGCTGCTGCTGTGGGAAGCGGTCGGCGTATATGCCTGTTTCGACCAGGTGCGGCTCGGGCCGGACGCGTGGCCCAACAACGCTGATTATGATCGCGCGCTCTATGCGTCGCTGCCGGTCTGGTACAATTGGGTGTATGCGATCGCGACGGGCGCGGGGCTGATCGGGGCGATTGCGTTGATCGCGCGCCGATCGATCGCGACGCCGCTGTTGATCGTCTCGCTCGTCGCGATCGTGGTGATGTTCGGCTATGTGCTCGGCGCTACCGATTTGATCGCGCACAAGGGCTTCGCCACCGCGGCCGGTTTTCCGATCGTGATCTTTCTGCTCGGTTTACTGGCGGTCTATCTGGCGCGGCTCGCCGGGAAGCGCGGCTGGCTCAGCTAGCCCGCGGTCATCCGGCTTCCTGCCACTGGAATATCTCGTCGAGCGGCTTGCCGAAGACATGCGCGATGCGAAACGCGGCTTCCAGCGTCGGCGAATATTTGCCCGATTCGATCGCGGCGATCGTCTGACGCGTCACGCCGATTCGCTCGCCGAGTTCCGCCTGGGTCATTTCGCCGGCGAGAAAGCGCAGCGTGCGGATGTGGTTGGTGATCGCGGGCTTAGCCATGCCAGCCACGCCGATAGCTGAGAATGACGAGGATGTACCGGGTAGCCTCGGCGATCACCAGCGCAAGCAGCGCCGCGTTGATGATCTTCCAGCGGGCATCGCTGAACGGCATCACCACGCCGACCAGGATCATCCCCACCATCAGCACGAAATAGGCAGCGCTGGCGCCGCGGCGCGCGATCGCCCTGTCGCGTTCGTCGGGCTTGGCCTGCGCCTCACGCCGCGCGCGGATCGCCAGGATCGCGCTGGCTACCGCCACGACGATCGCCTGGACGATCGTCACGCTGCCGAACAGCACCAGCCCGTGGACCGTCCGTGGGCCTGCCGGCTCGCCGGGATCGAAGCTCGCGAACAGCAAAGCGAAATAGATCGAATAAGCGATGAGCATCGACACCAGCGTCACCCATGCCAGCTTTTCCCTGAATGCCATTTCCGACTCCATGTTTATATCCACTGACGCAATGTAAAGAAAAACGAACACGGAGTCTATCGATTCTTACATGATCGCGCTGCGACTGGCGAAGCGTTGCCGTACACGCTAGAGGCGCGTCCATGTCCACCACCTACACGATCGACAGCTCCACCAGCCGCGCGACGCCGGTTTCGGCGCCGATGAAGCGGCTGACGGTTCCGGCGATCCGCAAGCGCAAAAGCGAGATCGCCGCCGGTGCCGATCCGCTGGTGATGCTGACCGCCTATACGGTGCGGATGGCGCAACTGCTCGATCCGCATTGCGACATGCTGCTGGTCGGTGACAGCCTGGGCCAGGTGATTTACGGCCTGCCGTCGACGATCCCGGTGACGCTGGAGATGATGGCGGCGCATGGCGCTGCGGTCGTGCGTGGCAGTTATCACAGCCTGGTGATCATCGACATGCCGTTCGGCAGCTATGAAGCGTCGCCCGAAAAAGCGTTCGAAAGCGCCTCGTGGTTGCTCAAGCAGACCGGCGCGGCGGCGGTGAAGCTCGAAGGCGGCACGGCGATGGCCGAAACCGTAGGCTTCCTATCGGCGCGCGGCATTCCGGTGGTCGGCCATGTCGGTCTCACGCCGCAGGCGGTCAACGCGCTTGGCGGCTATGGTGCGCGCGGGCGCAGCGACGCCGAAGCGGCGAAGATCAGCCAGGACGCGGTGGCGATCGCCGAGGCCGGCGCGTTCGCGCTGGTGATCGAGGGTGTCGTCGAGCCGATCGCGATCGACATCACGAACAAGATCGCGTGCCCGACGATCGGCATCGGCGCTTCGGCGCGGTGCGACGGGCAGGTGCTCGTCGCCGAGGATATGCTCGGGCTGTTCGAGCGCACCCCGCGCTTCGTCAAGAAGTTCGACGATATGGCGGGCCGCATTTCCGCCGCGGTTGAGACCTATGCCGCGGACGTCCGGTCGCGCGCCTTTCCGGGGACCGAGCAGACCTACGCGCCGAAGGATTGATTCGCTTCCGTTTCCCCGTGCGCGCGGCTAAGGTCCGCGCCTTTGCCGAACCCCCAGGAGTAAGCCTTGGCCACCACGCCCCCGAAAAACGACGTGTTCATGCGCGAGGTGGATGAGGAACTGCGTCGCGATCAGATGATGAGCTTCGGGCGCCGCTATGGCGCGCTGGTGATCGGGCTGATCGTAGTCGCGTTACTCGCGCTCGGCGGGGTGCTCTATTGGCGGTATCACCGCGAACAAGTGGCCGGGCAGCAGGGCGAGCAATATCAGGCGGCGCTGGCGTCGCTGGGCCAGAACAAGACAGCGCACGCGGCCAAGCCGCTCGCCGATCTGGCGGCGTCGAAAAGCGACGGCTACCGGGCGATGGCGATCTTCACGCAGGGCGATATCCTGCTCAAGAGCGACGATCTCAAGGGCGCAGCGGGCAAGTTCGCCGCCGTGGCCAATGATGCGTCGCTGGCCAAGCCGTTCCGCGATCTCGCGCTGATCCGCCAGACGTCGGCGGAATATGACAGCCTGACGCCGCAAGTCGTGATCGATCGCCTGCGGCCGCTCGCGGTCAAGGGTGCGCCGTGGTTCGGCAGCGCCGGTGAAATGGTCGCGGTCGCCTATCAACAGCAGAATAGGCCCGATCTTGCCGGCAAGTTGTTCGGCGAGATCGCCCAGGATGAGACGGTCCCCGATTCGATCCGTCAACGCGCGGTTCAGATGGCCGCGGCGATGACCGGCGGCGCGAGCGACCAGAACGAGGACAAGGCAGCGAAATGATGAAATCGTTCAGGACGCCCGTCGCGGTTGCGGCGTTGATGGCGCTCAGCGCGTGCGGCATCTTCAAGGGCGCCAAGAAGACGCCGTTGCTCGGCAACCGCGTGCCGATCCTGGTTTCCGAAAACGACGCCAAGCCCGATCCGGCGCTGGCCAACGTCCAGGTGCTGCTGCCAGATCCGGTGGCGAACACCGAATGGACGCAATCGGGCGGCAATTCGGCCAAGTCGATGGGCCATCTGGCGCTCGGCGATACGCTGTCGCGTGCCTGGACCGCGAAGATCGCCGGCGGATCGAACCGCGAGCGGCTCGCCGCGGCGCCGATCGTCGCCGACGGGCGGCTGTATGCCATCGACGTCACCGCGACGGTGCACAGCTTCGCGTCGGATACCGGCGCGGCCGGCTGGTCGACGCAGATTTCCGAGGGAACCGAGAATAGCAGCGCGCGGTTCGGCGGCGGCGTCAGCTATGACGCCGGCAAGCTCTATGCGACCGATGGCTTGGGTGACGTCGTGGCGCTCAACGCCGCGGATGGCGCCGTCGTCTGGCGCGCCAAGCCGGGTGGCCCGCTGCGCGGATCGCCGACCATCGCCAACGGCCAGCTCTATGTGCTGAGCCAGGACAATCAGCTTTACGCGCTCAGCGAAGCCGACGGCAAAGTAGTGTGGACCGGATCGGGCTCGCTCGAATCGCAGGGCGTGTTCGGCGTCGCCGCGCCGGCCGCTGCGCAAGGGACGGTCGTCGCCGGTTTCTCGTCGGGCGAGCTCAACGCCTATCGCTACGAAAATGGCCGCAATCTGTGGGGCGACGCATTGTCGCGGACCAGCATCACCACTTCGGTTTCCAGCCTGTCTGACATCGACGCCGATCCCGTGATCGATCAGGGCCAGGTCTATGCCGTGGGGCAGGGGGGTCGCATGGTCGCGCTGGAGATCGTCACCGGCCAGCGGCTGTGGGAGCAGGATTTCGCCAGCCTCTCGACGCCGTGGGTGTCGGGCGAATGGGTATTCGTGGTGACCGATGACGCCAAGCTCGTGTGCATCGCGCGCGGCACCGGCAAGATTCGCTGGCTCGCGCAGCTGCCGGCGTTCAAGAACCAGAAGAAGCACAAGGGCGCGATCACTTGGTCCGGCCCGGTGCTCGCGGGCAACCGGCTCGTCCTGGTCAATTCGGAAGGGCAGATCGTGTTCGCTTCGCCCCAGACCGGCGAGATCGGGCAGACGATCGAAACCAAATCGTCCTTCTCGCTGTCGCCGGTGGTTTCCAACGATACGCTCTATCTGCTCGATCACGACGGGCAGATCCTGGCGTATCGCTAAGGCGGCGTTCGACATCCAGACGGCTGGCGCGCGCGTCGCCGTGCGCTAGAAGGCATTATGGCAAAGCTTCCCGTCGTCGCGATCATCGGCCGGCCGAATGTCGGCAAGTCGACGCTATTCAACCGTCTGGTCGGCAAGAAGCTGGCGCTGGTCGATGATCTGCCCGGCGTCACGCGCGACCGGCGGGAGGGCGACGCGCATCTGGTCGGGCTTGATTTCCGCGTCGTCGATACCGCCGGTTATGAGGATCAGGACGCCGTCAGCCTGCCGGGCCGGATGCGCCAGCAGACCGAGGCGGCGGTGCGCCAAGCCGAGGTCGCCTTGTTCATGGTCGATGCGCGCGCCGGCATTGTGCCGCTCGACGAGGAAATAGCGCGCTGGCTGCGCAGTTCGACGACGCCGGTGATCCTGGTGGCCAACAAGGCGGAGGGGCGGGCGGCCGAATCGGGCATTTTCGAAGCGATGGCGCTGGGCTTCGGCGATCCCGTTGCGCTGTCAGCCGAACACGGTGAAGGCGTCGCCGATCTGTTCGAGGCGTTGTTGCCGCATCTCGAGGGCAAGGCCGCAGCCGAGCCCGACGAGGATCTCGACAATCCCGATGCGCCGCTCAAGCTGGCGATCGTCGGGCGGCCCAATGCAGGCAAATCGACGCTGGTCAACAAGATGCTCGGCGAGGATCGGATGATCACCGGCCCCGAAGCGGGTATCACGCGCGACGCGATCACGGTCGATTGGGACTGGCTCAGTCCTGACGGGACCAAGCGTGCCGTCCGGTTGATCGATACCGCCGGCATGCGCAAGCGAGCCAAGGTGCAGGACAAGCTCGAGAAGATGTCGGTATCGGATGCGATGCACGCGGTCGATTTCGCCGAGGTCGTCGTGCTGCTGCTCGATGCGACGCGCGGGCTCGAGGTGCAGGATCTGCGTATCGCCGACAAGGTGCTCGAGGAAGGCCGCGCGCTCGTCATCGCGCTCAACAAATGGGATGTCGCGGAAAATCCCAGCTCGCTGTTCAACGGCGTGAAGGGAGCGCTGGAAGATGGCCTGAGCCAGGTGAAGGGCGTGCCGGTGATGACCGTCTCCGCCGCCACCGGCAAAGGCATCGATCAGTTGCTCGACGTCGCCTTCAAGACTCGCGAGGCATGGTCGAAGCGTGTCGGTACCGGCGAACTCAACCGCTGGTTCGAACGCGCGATCGAGGCCAATCCGCCGCCGGCGCCGGGCGGCAAGCGGATCAAGCTGCGCTATGTGACGCAGGCCAAATCACGGCCGCCGAGCTTCGTGATCTTCGGGACGCGGGTGGATCAGCTGCCCGACAGCTATCAGCGCTATCTGATCAACGGCATGCGCAAGGAACTCGGCTTCGGCGGCATCCCGCTGCGGCTGACGCTGCGCGCGCCGAAAAATCCGTTCGATCGCTGAACCGAACTCGCCCCGCGTAAACGCCTCTTTTACCGACGAGCGATAGAGC
The DNA here is from genome assembly GCA_006438735.1 of Sphingomonas koreensis. Classification (GTDB taxonomy): domain Bacteria; phylum Pseudomonadota; class Alphaproteobacteria; order Sphingomonadales; family Sphingomonadaceae; genus Sphingomonas; species Sphingomonas koreensis_A. Next base: position 237,685 of record RCZF01000005.1, read on the forward strand.
AGTCGGCAACGCCGGCGCAGGGGATCGCGCGGCATCGGGGAAATGATACGTGGCGGACGACGGCGGTTCCTTGGTCGATTGGGCGGTATTCGCGCAGGCGCGCACCGAGCTTGGCGCGAATTTCGTGCGGATCCTAGGCTATTTCAACGAGGATGGCGTCAAGTCGGTCTCACGAATCGAAGAGGCGATGCGCGCCGGCAACGCTGCGTCGCTGGTGATTCCGGCGCATACGCTGAAGGGCGAGGCCTATCAGTTCGGCGCCGCGCCGCTGGCCGAATGCGCCGAGACGATCGAGATGATCGCGCGCGGCTGTGTCGAAACGCACGACACGCCCGATCAAGCACTCGAGCATGTCGTGCGGCTGCGCCCGCTGTTCGACGAGACGCTCGCCGCGCTCGAACGCGAGGCCAATCCGCTGGTTCACCGTCAACCCGGCTTCGGCCGCCGCTCGGCCGCGTTCGGCCAACGCTAGGCGCGGGCGTCAGCCCTCGCTTTCCGGCTTCGATTGCAGCTGGATATAATTCTCGATCCCCATTCGCTCGATCATCTCGAACTGGGTTTCCAGCGTATCGACATGCTCTTCCTCGCTCTGAAGGATGCTGGCGAAGAGATCGCGGCTCACGTAATCGTGGACGGTTTCGCAGTGGGCGATCGCGCGCTTCAACTGCGGTACGGCCTCCATTTCGATCGCGAGATCGCCTTTCAGCACTTCCTCGACGGTCTCGCCGACGCGTAACCGTCCGAGCATCTGGAAATTGGGCAGGCCGTCGAGGAACAGGATGCGCTCCGCCAGCAGGTCGGCGTGCTTCATCTCGTCGATCGATTCTTCATATTCGAATTTGGCGAGCCGCTTGACGCCCCAGTGATCGAGCATCCGGTAATGCAGGAAATACTGGTTGATCGCGGTCAATTCGTTCTTGAGCGCCTCGTTAAGGAACTCGATGACTGTGTCGTCACCCTTCATCGCGGCGTCTCCGATTGTTTCGTGGCGATCGTAGCGCCGCGGGGGGCATGCGCCAACCGAGGATCAGGCGGCAGCGCGTTCTTCGTCGATAATGGCGCGGGCGAACGGCACGCATTGGCCGCATTTCGGCTTCCGACCGAGCGCGCGATACGCCTGGCAAGCGCTCGTCGCGCCGCCGCGCGCGGCTTCGCGGACCTGACCTTCCCTGATGGCATTGCAGACGCAGACGACCATAAACGCTCCTCGTTCTGCGACCGTGTCTACGGATAATGCGAATGACTCGCAAGGGCTATTGCGAGGCGTTTGCAGATTTTCTTATCGGCTGCACATGGCCGCGCGCGAGGCTGCGCCACAGCCATTCGAGCGGCCCGTAGCGAAAGCGTGCCAACCACGGCTTCGACCAAAGCAGCATAATCGCCCAAACGCCGGCGACGACGAGATAGAGGTCGGCGCGGGATAGCCATCCGTAGAGGCCGAAGCCGTAGCCGTAGAACAGCGTGGTGCAGATCAGCGTGGTGCCGAGATAATTGCTGAACGCCATGCGCCCAGCGGCGGCGATGCGGACGGTCAGTGCGCCGCCGGGCCGCATCAGCAGGATGATCAAACAGGCCCAGCCGAAGATCATCACCGGGCGGAACGGCTCCGACCAGACGAGATCGCTCGCCGCGACCGATGGAACGTCGAAGCCGTGGCGGATCGGGATCAGCGCGATGAGGGCGTAGGCGGGAATGCCGATGCCGAAGCCGGCCGTGGCGCCCATAGCATAGGCACGCCGCGACCAGGCGCCGGTCAACAGGCCAGCGCGAAGCCCCGCCATGCCGAGCAGCATGTAGCCGAGCGTCTCGAACCCGAGAAAGGAGAACGCCTGCGATGGCGCGCGAAGTGCGTCGGGCAGGCGGTCGCCGAAGATGGTCGCGTAGCTGCCGCGGTGAACGGCGAGGTCGCGGGCGATGTCGGCGGGCGGCGGGATGCCGAGGCCACGGCGATTGGCCTCATAAGCCTGGATCGCCTGCGATGTCGGGTGGGGGCCGAGCGAGATCGCGGTCTGTGCGGCGATACCCTGGCCAACCGACAGCACGAAGACGAATTCGATCGCCAGCAACACCATCGCCAGCGCGACCAGCTTGTGCGGCGGCAATTTCCGAAAGAACCAGGCGAGCGCGCCGATCAGCGCATAATGATTGAGGATGTCCCCCCACCACAGCAGCAGCAGGTGAGCCATGCCGAATACGAACAGCCAGATCATCCGCGAGAAATGGACGACAGCCGCATTTTCGCCCTTGGCGGTGGCGCGATCGATTACCAGCAGCATCGACGCGCCGAACAGGAACGAGAACAGCCCGCGCATCTTGCCGTCGAATAGGATGTAGCTCGCCAGCCAGGCGGCGAAATCCGCGCCGGTATGCCCGCCATAAGCGCGTGGATTCGAATAGGCCGCCTCGGGCATCGCGAAGGCCACGATGTTCATCGTCAGGATGCCCATCACCGCGACGCCGCGGATCGTATCGAGCGTCAAGATGCGATCGGGTTCGGCCATCGGCCCGGTCTAACTCAAAGCCGAGTCAGCTCCCATCAGCTTGGGGAAGAAGCCCTCGTGCGCAGCGCGGAGGTCATCAAGCGTGAGGCAGAAATCGCCGTCAGCGAGTTCGAACACGAGGCGCTTGGCGATTGTGCGGCCGATCGGTTCGATCTCGACGCCAGCCGCGTCGGCGGTGGTCAGCACGTCGAGCAGCGCTGCATCATCGACGGTCGCGACGTAAAGGCCCTGGTCCTCGGCAAAGAACTGTTTGGCGAGCGATCCCGGCCCGGCCGGCTGGACGAGCACGCCAATATTGCCGGCGAGCGCCATCTCGGCGAGCGTCACCGCGATGCCGCCGTCGGACACGTCGTGCACCGCGGTGAGCGCGCCCTTTCCGATCTGATCGCGGACGAAATCGCCGGCCTTGCGCTCGGCGGCGAGATCGACCGGCGGCGGCGGGCCGTCTTCGCGGCCGTGGACCTCGCGCAGCCATAGCGACTGGCCGAGATGGCCACCGCGCGTGCCGATCCCGACGACGACATCGCCGGTGCCCTTGAAGGCGATGGTGGCGGACTTGCGCCAATCGGCGAGCAGCCCGATCGCGCCGATCGCCGGCGTCGGCAGAATCGCGCTGGTCTGGCCGTCGTCGGTGCGGGTTTCGTTATAGAGGCTGACATTGCCCGATACGATCGGCATGTCGAGCGCGCTACACGCCTCGGCCATGCCCTCGATACAGCCGACGAACTGGCCCATGATCTCGGGCCGTTGCGGGTTGCCGAAGTTCATGCAGTCGGTGGTGGCAAGCGGCTTGGCGCCGACCGCACAGAGATTGCGAAACGCCTCGGCGATCGCCTGCTTGCCGCCTTCGACCGGATCGGCCTTACAGTAACGCGGCGTGCAATCGGTGGTGATCGCGAGGCCTTTGTCGGTGCCGTGGACGCGGACCACCGCGGCGTCGCCGCCCGGTCGCTGCACGGTGTCGGCGCCGACCATGTGGTCATATTGCTCCCAGATCCAGCGGCGCGAGGCGAGATCGGGGGAACCCATCAGTTTGAGCAGATCGGCGGCGATGTCGGTACAGTCGGGCACGTCGGTCAGCGGGGCAGGGGGCGGCGCCTTGGTCCACGGGCGGTCATAGGCGGGGGCCTCGTCGGCAAGCGGGCCGAGCGGGATGTCGCAAACGGTGTCGCCGTTGAAGGTGAGGACCATGCGGCCGGTGTCGGTGACATGGCCGATCACCGCGAAATCGAGCTCCCACTTCTTGAAGATGCTTTCCGCGAAATCCTCGCGGCCGGGCTTCAGCACCATCAGCATGCGCTCCTGCGATTCGGAGAGCATCATTTCATACGGCGTCATCCCGGTTTCGCGCTGCGGCACGGCGTTCATGTCGAGCTCGATGCCGACGCCGCCTTTCGACGCCATTTCGACCGATGACGAGGTGAGACCCGCCGCGCCCATGTCCTGGATCGCGACGATCGCGTCCGACGCCATCAGCTCGAGGCAGGCTTCGATGAGCAATTTTTCTGTAAAAGGATCGCCGACCTGGACGGTTGGTCTTTTTTCGTCCGAATCTTCGTCGAACTCGGCGGAGGCCATGGTGGCGCCGTGGATGCCGTCGCGGCCGGTCTTGGAGCCGACATAGACGATCGAATTGCCGATCCCGCTCGCGGCCGAATAGAAGATCTTATCGGTCTGCGCGACGCCGACGGTCATCGCGTTGACCAGGATGTTGCCGTCATAGGCTGGGTGGAAGTTCACCTCGCCGCCCACGGTCGGCACGCCGACGCAATTGCCGTAGCCGCCGATGCCATGGACGACGCCGGCGATCAGGTGGCGCATCTTGGGATGATCGGGCGAGCCGAAGCGAAGCGCGTTCAAATTGGCGATCGGCCGCGCGCCCATCGTGAACACGTCGCGCAGGATGCCGCCGACGCCGGTCGCCGCCCCCTGATACGGCTCGATATAGGACGGATGGTTGTGGCTCTCCATCTTGAAGATCGCTGCCTGGCCGTCGCCGATATCGACCACGCCGGCATTCTCGCCGGGGCCGCATATCACCTGGGGGCCGGTGGTAGGCAGCTTCTTCAAATGGATGCGGCTCGACTTGTAGCTGCAATGCTCCGACCACATCACCGAGAAGATGCCGAGTTCGACCAAGTTCGGCGCACGGCCGAGCGCGTGGCGCACGCGATCATATTCTTCCGGGGAAAGCCCATGCTGGGCGACGATCTCTGGCGTGATCTCGGTCATGGCGCGCCTTTAGCGGGCCGGCGCCGCGCCGTCACTATCGTTGCTGATTTACCGGCTGTTCACGCGCGCCGGCTACGATCCCGACATCACTCAGCCGAAGGGAGCGTCGTGCATCCATCACTCGCCTGCGCCGACCTGCGGATTCCGGCACTGCCGGTCGCGTGGGAATGCGATCTCGCCGACGATTCGCTGCGCTGGTCGCCCGGTGTATTCGATCTGTTCGGCCTGCCGCGCGACGCCGCGGTGCGCCGTAGCGAGGTGGTGCGGCAGTTCATGCCCGAATCGCGCGAGGAACTCGAGCAGTTGCGCAGCGATGCCATCGCCACCTGCGGCAGCTTCACCTTCGAAGCCGAAATCCGCCGCACCGACGGCAGTGCTTTATGGATGCGGATCATGGCCGACGTGGTGACGCAAGGCGGGCGCGCGACCCATTTGTTCGGCTGCAAGCAGGATATTACGGCCGAGATGTTGGCGCGCCGCGGCGCTTGATGCGCGCGCCGAGCCGCCGCAGCAGGCCGCGCTTGGCGAGCGGCATGAACATTTCCTCAGGTCCTTCGGGATCGAGCAGCTCGTTATCGGCAAGCCATTCCTTGAGACCGTCGAGCTCGGGCACCTCATAAGGGCGCAGCGAATGGCCGGGGCCGCGGAGGCTTTCGATCGTTTCGATCAGCGAGCCGGTTTCCTCCAGCCGCTTGGCGATCACGGCTGGATCGACGCCGAGATGTTCGGCCAGCAGATCGTGTGCGATGCCGGCGATGCGATCCGCGGCGGCCTCATTGCCCGGGCGGGTCGCGTCGATCGTCACGTCGCATTCGGTGTCGAGTCGCATCGAGCGGTTGTTGAAATTGGACGAGCCGACGCGGAGAATACGGCCGTCGATCACCGTCACCTTGGCGTGGACGTAAACCGGCGTGCCGCCGGCGGTGAACGGATGATAGAGCCGTAGCCGATCGTGCTTGTCGTGCGGTTTGAGCGCCTCGATCAGCCGCGCGCGAGCGGTGTCCATCGCGATCGGCTCGAGCCAGCCTTCGGCGGTTTCGGGATTGAGGATGACGATCTCCGGCCCGTCGGGCTCGGCAAGTCGCCGCGCGATCGCCTCGGCGACCTTGCGCGAGGCGAAATATTGGCTCTCGGCGTAGATCCACCGCTCCGCGCGCGCGATCAGATCGAGATAGAGCGCCTCGATCTCATGGATCGGCGCAACCTCGGGCATTTCCGGGCGGGTGCGCGAGATAGCGACATCGACGTCGCTGAAATCGACCGCCAGACCTTCGGGCCAGCAGGCGTTGACGGTTTCGGGCACGGCGATCGGCGCGCCGCCGGCGCGTGCCCAGCGATCGCGGCTGAGCTCGCCGAGTGCCTTGGCAACCGGCCCGCTCAGTGCGGTCGTCGCATCGTGCCACGGATGATAGGGTTTGCCGTTGGCGCCGATCCGGCCGGGATCGTCGTCTCGGTGGGCACGGGTGTCCCAGCGCTTGTCGGTCATGTCGATGCCGCCGCAAAAGGCGAGGCAATCGTCGATCACGACGATCTTCTGGTGATGCGACGCCCCGGTCGGGTGGACGCCATCGAGCTTGAGGTGAATCCGCTTCTCGAACGTCCAGCGCGACAGCGTGAGCAGCGTCTTGCCGCTCAGCAGGCTTTTGAGCGCCCCCATGTCCCAGCGCAGGATATAGACGTGCAGGGCCGGGTTGCGATCGATCAGCCAATCGATGAACGCGCCGACCTGGGTGGGCGCATCATCCGCGCAATCACGGATAAGCTCGATCCGCGCGTCGAAATCCCAGCCGATCAGTAAAATCTGTTGCTTCGCGTCGCTCATCGCCTGGCGCGCGACGCGGAAATACTCGTCGGCGTCGACGATCACGCTCGCCTCGCGGGCCCGATCGATCCGCCAGCAATTGCGGTTCGGCGTGAGCCGCGTGAGATCGGTCAAAGGATGTCCTCAATGGCTTCGGGCGGGCGGCCGAGCCGGACGCCCTTTTCGGTTTCGACCAAGGGCCGCTCGATCAGGATCGGGTTGGCCGCCAGCGCATCGAGAATAGCGTCGTCGGACGCATCGGCGAGGCCGAGCTTCCGGGCGATCGGCTCGGCCTTGCGCAGCCCCTGACGCGGCGTCAGGCCGGCGCGGGTGTAGAGGCGCGCAAGCTCGGCGCGGCTGGGCGGCGTTTTCAGATAGTCGATCACAATAAGGTCGAGGCCGGGCGCGGCTTGCAGGATCGCCAGCGCCGCCCGCGATTTCGAGCAACGCGGATTGTGCCAGATGCTGGCCTTCATGGCTTTTCCGCTCCGCAATCGATCGTGCCGCGGCTGGCGGCGGCATAATCGAAGCCATTGGCTTCGAGACGCGCGCCGTCGATCACGCGCACGCTGGTGTGCGGCTGCGTAACGCCGGCCTGCGCCAAGGTGAAGCAGAGATAGTGGGCGAACGCTTTCGGATCGGTGTCGGCGGCGGCGGGGGTGACGTCCCATTGATCGCGCGGCGTCGAATAGACGAGATCGGCGATGCTGGGGTCTGCGCGCAATGCCGCCTGCGCCTCGCGAATCAGCGCAGGGCGATTGGACGTGATGACAGGCGCTTCGGATTGCTGGCTACGATTGTGGATGAGGATCAGCGCAGCGACGCCGACGACGACGACCGCCAGCAGCCCCAGCGTGCGTGACCGAGGCGCGGGGCGGCGGCGATTGACCGGGCGCGGGGGCGGACGACGGTTCAGCGCGCCAGCTCGCGCGCCTCGGCGGTGAAATCCGCGTCCTGCCGTTCGGGGCCGAACCAGGTCCACACGGCGATCACCACTGCCATCGTGCCGCACACCGCGGCGAGCGCGAAGCCATAATTATCGCCGTGCGCCTTCGCGATGCCGGCCTGCATCGGCAAATTCACCGAGGCGATCAGATTGCCCGCCTGATAGGCAAAACCGGGAAACATGCCGCGCACCAGCCCCGGCGACAGCTCGTTGAGATGCACCGGCACGATCCCCCAGGCGCCCTGCACCGCGACCTGGACGAGGAACGCGCCGAGCCCGAGCAGCAATGGAGTCGAGGCGAACGCCCATAACGGGATCATCGGCAGCGCGAGCAGGCTGGCGACGATGATCGCGCGTTTTCGGCCGATCGTTTCGGACCAGATGCCGAAACCGATCCCCCCGACGATCGCACCGACGTTCATTACGATTGCGAGCGTGCCGGTAAGATGCGTGTCGAAGCCGTGTTGGACCTGCAGGAAAGTGGGGTAAATGTCCTGCGTGCCGTGGCTGAAGAAGTTGAAAGCCGTCATCAACACAATGAGATAGAGCGCGATCTTCCAGTGGCGCGCGAGCTCAGCCAGGGCATTGACCTTGGGTGCGTCCTTGCGTGCCTCGAACGCCGGGCTTTCATGGACGTGCATGCGGATCAGGATGACGAGCAAGGCGGGGACGACGCCGATCATGAACATGCCCCGCCAGCCGATCGTGTCGAACAGTAGGAAATAGGCGAGGCTGGCGATCAGATAGCCCGACGGATAGCCGCTTTGCAGCAGGCCCGAGACAGGGCCGCGCAGTTTCGCCGGCACGCTTTCCATGACGAGGCTGGCGCCGATCCCCCATTCGCCGCCCATGGCGAAACCGAATAGGGTGCGCAGGACGAACAGCACGACTAGACTCGGCGCGAAGGCGGAGGCGAATTCGAATACAGAGAACAGCGCGATGTCGATCATCAGCACGGGCCGCCGGCCGAAGCGATCGGCGAGGAAGCCGAACAGCAAGGCGCCGAACGGCCGCGCCGCTAGCGTGAAGGTGACGGCGAGACCAACGGTCTTGATATCGCTGCCGAAGTCGGCGGCGATCGCCTTGAGCATGAACACCATCAGGAAGAAATCGAACGCATCGAGCGTCCAGCCGAGGTAGCTCGCCCAGATCGCGCTCTTTTGCGAGCGGTCGAGGGATTTAAGGTCGGAGATCAGGCTCATGCGACTTTTTCCTCCCATGTGTCGGGATGCCTCACGCCCCCTGCTTCGCCAGCCACTCCTCGAGCCACTTGATCGTATAGGCGCCGGCGTGGAACTCGGGATCGTCGAGCAAGGCGCGGTGCAGCGGGATGGTGGTTTTCATCCCCTCGATCACGAACTCCTCGAGCGCGCGGCGCAGGCGCATCAGGCAGCGTTCGCGCGTGCTGCCGTAGACGATCAGCTTGGCGATCATGCTGTCATAATATGGCGGCACCTTGTAGCCGGCGTAGAGCCCGCTATCGACGCGGACGTGCATGCCGCCCGGCGCATGGAATTGCGTGACGGTGCCCGGCGACGGCGCGAAGGTGCGAGGGTCTTCGGCGTTGATGCGGCATTCGATCGCGTGGCCATGGAAGCGGATATCTTCTTGCCGGCACGACAGGCCGTGTCCTTCGGCGACGCGGATCTGCTCGCGAACGAGATCGATGCCGGTGATCGCTTCGGTCACCGGATGCTCGACCTGGAGCCGCGTGTTCATCTCGATGAAGTAGAACTCGCCGTTTTCCCACAAGAACTCGATGGTGCCGGCGCCGCGATAGCTCATGTCGGCCATCGCCTTGGCGACGATGCCGCCCATCCGCGCGCGGTCTTCCGGGCCGAGCACGGGCGAGGGGGCTTCCTCGAGCACTTTCTGGTGGCGGCGCTGCAGCGAGCAATCGCGCTCGCCGAGGTGGATCGCCTGGCCCTCGCCGTCGCCGAACACCTGAAATTCGATGTGGCGCGGGTTGCCGAGATATTTCTCCATATAGACGGTGGCGTCGCCGAACGCCGCCTTCGCCTCGGAGCCGGCCTGGCTCATCAAGGTTTCGAGGCTCTCTTCGCTCTGCACGACCTTCATGCCGCGCCCGCCGCCGCCCGAAGCGGCCTTGATGATGACGGGATAGCCGACGTCGGCGGCGATGCGCTTGGCTTCGGCCAGATCGCTGATCGCGCCGTCCGACCCCGGCACCAGCGGCAGGCCGAGCGCGCCCGCGGTGCGCTTCGCCTCGACCTTGTCGCCCATGATGCGGATATGCTCGGGCTTCGGCCCGACGAAGATGATGTCGTGCGCTTCGACGATCTCGGCGAACTGCGCGTTTTCGCTGAGGAAACCGTAGCCCGGGTGGATCGCATCGGCGCCCGAGATTTCCGCCGCCGAAATGATGTTGGGAATGTTGAGGTAGCTGTCGGTTGCCGACGGCGGGCCGATGCAGATCGCTTCGTCGGCAAGCCGCACGTGCATCGCATCGGCATCCGCGGTTGAATGCACCGCCACCGTCTTGATGCCCATTTCGTGGCACGCGCGGTGGATGCGCAGCGCGATCTCGCCGCGATTGGCGATCAAAAGTTTCCTGATCTCCGCCATAGTCTTACTCGACGACGATGAGAGGTTGGTCGAACTCGACGGGCTGACCGTTCTCGACGAGGATCGCCTTGACGGTGCCGGCGCTGGTCGCGGTGATCGGGTTCATCACCTTCATCGCCTCGACGATCACCAGCGTATCGCCGGCGACGACTTGCTGGCCGACCGCGACGAACGGCTTGCTGCCGGGTTCGGCCGACAGATAGCAGGTGCCCACCATCGGCGAACGCACCGCATTGGCGGTGGACGCGGCGGCGGCAGGCGCCGGATCGGCGCTGGGCACGGCGGCGACGTGAGTCGCCGGCGCGGCGGCAGGCGCCGAAGCGTATTGGACCGGCGCGGCCGCAGCGGCCGCCTTGCGTGCGATCCGGATCTTGCGATCGCCGTCCTCGACCTCGACTTCGGTCAAGCCGGTGGCGTCGAGCATTTCAGCGAGCTGGCGAACGAGATCGACGTCCACCCGCATCTTGTTATGGTGTTCCTCGGTCATGCGACCCTTTCCCTGTCAAGCGGAGCCATCTGTCAGAGACGCGCCGCCGCTTCAAGCGCCAGGATATAGGAAAGCGCCCCGAACCCCGCGATCGTGCCCTTGGCGGCACGGCCGACATAGCTGGTATGGCGGAAGCTCTCGCGGGCGTGCGGGTTCGACAGATGTACCTCGATCACGGGCGTAGCGATCGCCTTCACCGCATCGTGCAGCGCGACCGAGGTGTGCGTATAGCCGCCGGGATTGAGGATGACCGCCTTGGCGCCGGTCGCCTGCGCTTCGTGTAGCCAATCGATCAGATGGCCCTCGTGGTTCGATTGGCGCAGCTCGATTTCGCAGTCGAGCTCCTTGGCGCGATCCTCGAGCCGGCCGGCGATGTCGTCGAGCGTATCGTGACCGTAGATCTCGGGCTCGCGCAGGCCGAGCAGATTGAGGTTGGGCCCGTTGAGGACGAAGATCGTATCGGTCATGCGAGCCTCTTGCGGTTGCGGGGTGGGGCGCGGCCCCATATCTGAATGGCTTCTCCTACCCGTTCGTATCGCGCGAAGTCGAGATGCGTTGGCGGGTCGCACCTGATCACGGGAATGACGATGCACACCGATGGAACCGTCTCGATCACCGTCAATGGCGAGCACAAGCGCGTCGCCGCCGGACTGAGCCTTGCCGCGCTCGCCGGCGAATTGGGGCTGGCGCCCGAGAAAGTCGCGGTCGAGCGCAATCTCGAGGTGGTGCCGCGCTCGACGCTGGCGCAAGTGTCCGTCGAGGATGGCGACGAGCTTGAGATCGTCCATTTCGTCGGTGGCGGCGATCATGCCCGGCCCGTCGACGAAGACACCTGGTCGGTCGCAGGCAAGACGTTCCGATCGCGGCTGATCGTCGGCACCGGCAAATACACGGATTTCGCGCAGAATGCCGCCGCGGTAGAGGCGTCGGGAGCGGAGATCGTCACGGTCGCGGTGCGGCGCGTGAACGTCAGCGATCCCAAGGCGCCGATGCTGACCGATTATATCGACCCCAAGAAGATCACCTATCTGCCCAACACCGCCGGCTGCTTCGACGCCGACTCGGCGATCCGCACGCTGCGGCTGGCGCGCGAGGCGGGCGGCTGGGAGCTGGTGAAGTTGGAGGTGCTGGGCGAGGCTAAGACGCTCTATCCCGACATGGTCGAAACGCTGCGCGCGACCGAGGTGCTGGCCAACGAAGGCTTCCAGCCGATGGTTTACTGCGTCGATGATCCGATTGCGGCGAAGCGGCTGGAGGATGCCGGCGCGGTGGCGATCATGCCGCTGGGCGCGCCGATCGGATCGGGGCTCGGCATCCAGAACCGCGTGACCATCCGGCTGATCGTCGAAGGCGCCGGCGTTCCGGTGCTGGTCGATGCCGGCGTCGGCACCGCTTCCGACGCCGCGGTGGCGATGGAGCTGGGTTGCGACGGCGTGCTGATGAATACGGCAATCGCCGAAGCGAAAGACCCGGTGATGATGGCCGTGGCGATGAAGGCGGCGGTCGAGGCGGGGCGGCTGGCTTATCGCGCGGGGCGAATGGGCCAGCGCCGTTACGCCGATCCCTCAAGCCCGCTGGCCGGTCTTATCTGATCCGCCGCGATGGAACCAGAATTGAGCATTGCGGGTTCTTTTGGCAGGCGCATCGATCGTCAGCCCCCGGCGGCCGAGCGTAACGAAGGAGTATCGGTCATGGGTGAACTCACCGACAAGATCAAAGGCAATGTAAACGAAGCCATCGGCAAGATGAAGCAGCAGTCGGATAACCCCGACACGCAGGCCGAAGGCGCCGCTCAGGAAGGCAAGGGCAAGGCCCAGCAGACCGTCGGCAAGGTCAAGGGCGCGCTCGGCGACGATATCTAAGCCGATCGAGCGACAAGCTATCAAGGGCCGCCCCGGGCAACCGGGGCGGCCTTTTTCGTTGTTTTCTATTTTGCCCGCATCTTGCTGATCGTCGTGCCCGCGGTGATCACCTCGATGTCGGTCTTGATGTGGAGCAGGCGGACGCCGGTTTGCGCCAGCGCGCGATCGAGCGCGGGGGCGAAATCTGCGGTTCGCTCGACCGTCTCGGCCCAGCAGCCGTAGGCGCGGCCAAGCGCGGCGAAATCCGGGTTGGCGAGTTTGGTGCCCGAGATGCGGCCGGGAAACTCGCGTTCCTGGTGCATGCGGATCGTGCCGTAGCCATTATTGTCGATCACCAGCACCAGCATGTTGGCGCCGTGCGCGACCGCGGTGGCGAGTTCCTGGCCGTTCATCAGGAAGCAGCCGTCGCCGGCCAGCGCGACGACCATGCGGCCCGGATGGCGAAGTGCTGCGGCGGTGGCGGCGGGGACGCCGTAGCCCATCGCGCCGGCGGTCGGCGCGAGTTGCGCGGTCTGCCCGGCGTAGCGCCAATAGCGGTGCCACCAGCCCGAATAATTACCCGCGCCGTTGCAGATGATCGTATCCGCCGGGAGTTTGTCGCGCATTGCCGCGACGCAGGGGCCGAGGTCCATCGTCACGTCGCGCGGGGCGGGCGTGGACCAGGCGAGATAATCGGCATGCGCTTCCGGTCCGGCAGGGCGCGGCTCGAGGTCGATCGCGTGGATATCGGCGGCGAATTCGGTCATGTCGGCGCAGATCGCGAGATCGGTGCGATAGGTCATGCCGATTTCGGTCGGATCGGGGTGGACGTGGACCAGCGTCTGGCCGGGATGATCGGGCGTGATCAGCGTGTAGCCGTCGGTCGTCGCCTCGCCGAGCCGCGGGCCAACGACCAGCAGCAGATCGGCGTTCTTCACCCGCTCGACGAGCCTGGGGTTGGGGCCGTAGCCCAAGTTACCGGCATAGACCGCGCAGTCGTTGGCGACCGCATCCTGGCGGCGGAAGGCGGCAACGACGGGGAGGCCGGACTTTTCGGCCCATGACGCGAAATCCTTGCCGGCGTCGGGCGTCCAGCCGGCGCCGCCGACGATCGCCACCGGGCGCTCGGCGCGATCGATCAGCGCAGACAGCGCACCCATCGCGATCGGATCGGTCGGTTGCGCGGGCGGCGTGACGCGGGGGCGATCAATCGCGTCAACCTGATCCAGCAGCATATCCTCGGGCAGCGCCAGCACGACCGGGCCGGGGCGGCCGGATAGGGCGACTTGATAGGCGCGCGCGACATATTCGGGGATGCGGCGCGCGTCGTCGATCCGGGCAGCCCATTTGGCGATGGGCGCAAACATCGCCTCGAAATTGATTTCCTGGAACGCCTCGCGGTCGCGCGTGGCGCGATCGACGTCGCCGATGAACAGGATCATCGGCTGCGAATCCTGCCGCGCGACATGCACGCCGATCGACGCGTTGGTCGCGCCGGGGCCGCGCGTGACGAAGGCCACGCCGGGGCGCCGCGTCATCGTGCCGTCGGCGGCCGCCATGAAGCCGACGCCGCCTTCCTGGCGGCACACGACGAGATCGATCGTCGGCGTATCGTGCAGCGCGTCGAGCACCGCGAGGAAGCTTTCGCCAGGCACGGTGAAGATGCGATCGCAGCTTTGCGCGACGAGATTATCGACCAGGATGCGGCCGCCGGTGCGTGTGGTCATCGAATTCTCCTTGGCGGTCCCGCTGGCTTCATGGCCGCCCTCTAGTCGTTTCAGCCCTCTAGCGTCATTCCCGCAAAAGGGCCTCCCACAAAGTATTACTTTGTGGGAACCCAATGGCGGGAACCCATCTCGGGCGCTTGCCTCGTCACGACTGTCGTGATTGTGTCTCGGGCAGGAGATGGGTCCCCGCTTTCGCGGGCATGACGCCGGGGGAACGGGCATGAATCAGTTGACGACAGTCGCCTCGGGACTGCGCTTTCCCGAAGGGCCGGTGGCGATGCCTGACGGCAGCGTGATCCTCGTCGAGATCGCCGCGGGGCGGGTGACGCGGGTGAAGCCGGATGGCACCACCGAGACCGTCGCCGAAACGGGCGGGGGGCCAAACGGGCTGGCGATCGGTCCGGACGGCAAGCTTTATTGCTGCAACAACGGCGGGTTCGGCTGGATCGAGACGCAGGGCTTGCTCGTGCCGCACGGCACGGCGCGCGACTATGCCTCGGGCTCGATCCAGCGGATAAACATCGCGACCGGCGCGGTCGAGACGCTCTACGCAGAGGCGTCGAACGCGCCGCTGTGCGGGCCCAACGACATCGTGTTCGATAGCGTCGGCGGCTTCTGGTTCACCGATCATGGCAAGACCCGCGAGCGATCACGCGACGTGACCGGCGTGTTCTATGCGCGCGCCGACGGCAGCGCGTGTCGCGAGGTTATCTTTCCGCTGGAAAATCCAAACGGCATCGGTCTCTCGCCCGATGGCAAGCGGCTCTACGTTTCCGAAACCTACACCTGCAAACTTTGGGCGTTCGATGTGATCGCGCCCGGCGAGGTGGCGGGCGGGACGGGCCTGTCGGGCGCGGGCGGCAGTTTTCTCTATTCGCCGGGCGGTTACAGTTATTTCGATTCGCTCGGGATCGATTCGGCCGGCAACATCTGCGTGGCGACGATCGGCGCGAGCGGAATCAGCGTGATCGCGCCGGAGGGCGGGCTGATCGATTTCGTGCCGACGCCCGATCCGTTCACCACCAATATCTGCTGGGGCGGGGCGGATCTGACGACCGCGTTCATCACGCTATCCGGCACTGGCCAACTCGTTACAATGCGCTGGCCCCGCCCAGGGTTGAAGCTCGCTTATTGAAGGAACCGTTTTGCCGAGACACCATGAAAGCCATCTGATCGAGCGGATCGGCTGGCTGCGCGCCGCGGTGCTCGGCGCGAACGACGGCATCGTCTCGACCGCCAGCCTGATCATCGGCGTCGCCGCGGCCGAGCAATCGACCGGCGCGGTGCTGCTGACCGGCGTCGCCGGGCTGGTCGCCGGCGCGATGTCGATGGCGGCAGGCGAATATGTCTCGGTCAGCTCGCAGGCCGATACCGAGGCAGCGGACCGCGCCAAGGAGGAACGCGAGCTCGCCACCGACTGGAAGGCTGAGCACCGCGAGCTGGCGCATATCTATCGGATGCGCGGCCTGACGACCGAGCTCGCCGATCAGGTGGCGACGCAATTGATGGACCATGATGCGCTCGGCGCGCACCTCCGCGACGAGCTCGGCCTGTCCGAACATACGACGGCGCGGCCGGTGCAGGCGGCGCTCGCCTCGGCGGCGAGCTTTGCGGTCGGCGCGGCGGTGCCGCTGCTGCTGGTGCTGCTGGTGCCCGAATCGGCGCTGGCGTGGAGCGTCGCGATCGGATCGCTCTTCTGTCTCGCCGCGCTCGGCGCGGTCGGCGCGCGAACCGGCGGCGCGAATGTGGCGCGGGCGACGGCGCGCGTTGCCTTCTGGGGGGCGCTGGCGATGGCGATCACCGCCGGCGTCGGGCTGGCGTTCGGCGCGAGCGGCTGATTGACCGGCACCGGCGCGGCTCGCTATGCGCTGCCGCGACCGATCAGCAGGAGCAGGCGTCCGATGAAAAAACTTTACCCCAGCGCCGAGGCCGCGCTCGACGGGCTGCTGTTCGATGGCATGACGCTGTGCGCCGGCGGCTTCGGCCTGTGCGGCATCCCCGAGCGGCTGATCGATGCGATCCAGGCGGCGGGGGTGAAGGATCTCACCATCGCCTCGAACAACGCCGGCATCGATAACGAGGGGCTCGGCAAGCTGCTTCGGTCGCGCCAGGTGAAGAAGATGATCTCGTCTTATGTCGGCGAGAACAAGGAATTCGAACGGCAATTTCTCTCGGGCGAGCTCGAGGTGGAGTTCTGCCCGCAGGGAACGCTGGCGGAGCGCTGCCGCGCGGGCGGGGCGGGGATTCCGGGTTTTTATACCAAGACCGGGGTCGGCACGCAGGTCGCCGAGGGCAAGGAAGTCAAGAATTTCGATGGCGAGGATTATATCCTCGAACGCGGCATCCGCGCCGATGTGTCGATCATCAAGGGCTGGAAGGCCGACGAGAGCGGCAATCTGATGTTCCGCAAGACCGCGCGCAATTTCAACCAGCCGATGGCAACCGCGGGTAAGGTGTGCGTCGCCGAAGTCGAGGAGATCGTGCCGGTCGGCAGCCTTGATCACGACGCGGTCCATCTGCCGGGAATTTACGTCAACCGGCTGACCCTCGGCGCGCCGTATGACAAGAAGATCGAATTTCGCACTGTCCGCGAGCGGGAGGTGGCGTGATGGTGCGGCGCTTCGCCCTGACGCTGGCGTCGGCGACGATGCTGTCCGGTTGCGCGGCGGCGGTGCTGGCGCCGGTCGTGGCCGGGAGCGCGGTCGGCCTGCGGTCGCAACACCGCGACCAGCAACGGCAGGACGCCGCGGCGGCGCAGGCTGCCCCGGCGCCCGTGGCCGCGGCGCCGATCGATCCGATGGCGACGCCGGTGCCGGCGGGGATGCAATATCTCTACGCGTCGGCCGAAGCCGCGGCGCAGCAGCGCCAGACCTATCTGGAGCTGGCCGATTATCTGATCGCGAAATCCTCCGACAAGGCGGTGGGCCACGACGTCAAGTCGGTGGTGCTAGCGCCGGGATCGACGCTCGATCATCCGTTGTTCGAGGCGTGCGGCGACAAGCCGCTGGCGGTGGTGCTCGACGCCGATGAGACTGCGATCCTCAACTACGGTTTCGAGGGCGATCAGGTTCTGCGCGGCGGCGCTTACGACCAGCACCGTTGGGAAGATTGGGAGCGCACCGGCCAGGGCAAGGTGACGCCGGTGCCGGGCGTGCTCGATGCGCTCGACGTCGCGCGCAAGAGCGGCATCGCCGTGGTGTTCAACTCCAACCGCATGGCTGCGAACGCCGATGCGACCGCGGCGACGCTGGCGGCGGCGGGGCTGGGCAAAGTGACGCACCTCGATACGCTGTGGCTGACCGGCGACGCGGGCCAAGGATCGGGCAAGGACGCGCGGCGCTGGGCGATCTCGGCCAAATATTGCGTCATCGCGATGGTCGGCGATCAGCTCGGCGATTTCAGCGATCTGTTCAATGCGCCCGATCTGAGCCTCGCCGCGCGCCGCGACGCCCTCGGCACGCGCGATTTCGAAATCATGTGGGGGCAGGGCTGGTTCCTGCTGCCCAACCCGGTTTACGGCACCGCGCTCAAGGGCGATTTCCAGAGCGTGTTTCCGGCCGAGACGCGCTGGGCCGATCCGGCCGACACTTCACCACCGATAGCTTCCGGGAGTTCGAACTGATGCCGTGGACCCGCGACGATATGGCCGCCCGCGCCGCCCGCGAGCTGCAGGACGGTTATTACGTCAACCTCGGCATCGGCATCCCGACGCTGGTCGCGAACCACATTCCCGCGGGCGTCGAAGTGACGCTGCAATCGGAAAACGGCATGCTCGGCATCGGGCCGTTCCCGCTCGCCGGCGAGGAAGATCCGGATCTGATCAACGCCGGCAAGCAGACGATCAGCGAGCTGCCGCAATCGGTGTTCTTCGATTCGGCGACGAGCTTCGCGATGATCCGCGGCGGGCATATCGATCTGACCGTGCTCGGTGCGATGGAAGTCGCCGAGAATGGCGACATCGCCAACTGGATGATCCCCGGCAAGATGATCAAGGGCATGGGCGGCGCGATGGACCTCGTCGCCGGCGTCAAGAAGATCATCGTGGTGATGGAGCATACCTCCAAGAACGGCGATCCTAAGTTCATCCCGGCGTGTACCTTGCCGCTGACGGGCAAGAACGTCGTCGACATGATCATCACCGATCTCGCCGTGTTCCAGCGCCCCGATCACGATAGCGCGTTCCGGCTGATCGAGCTGGCGCCGGATGTCACCCAGGACGAGGTCGCGGCAAAGACGACGGCGCGGTATGAGGCGATGGCGTAAGCCGATGGCGGCCGGGCGGTCCGCCGTTCTATTGATCTGGTCGTTCTGTTTTCTGGCCGGTGCGTTCAACCATTCACGCGACCTGATAGACGGCGGATTGCGTGTCTATACGTTCGCGCCGCTGCCGCTCGCCGTCTTCTGGAGCGCGTTGTTGCCGATCGACCTGCTCGTCGTCCTGCTGTTGTGGACCCGCCGCGCGATCGGTTTGTGGCTGGGGCTGGCGGTGATGACCGCCGATGTGGCAGCGAACAGTTGGTTCGCGCACGTCGCCGCCTTTCCGGCGCTGGCGTTCGCGCTGCAATTGCAGACGCTGTTCCTCGGTTTCGTCATCGGATCGATCGGCTGGGTGATGCCGCGCGGCCGCGAGCGATGACCGTTCTTCTTACCGGCAGCTCGGGCTGGCTTGGCCGTTTCCTCGCACCGGCATTGCGCGCCGCGGGACGGACGGTCGTCGGCCTGGACGTCGCGGCGGGGCCGAATACGCACATCATCGGCAGCGTCGCCGATCGCGCGCTGATCGACCAAGTGTTCGCCGATCACCGGCCCGACGCGGTGATCCATGCCGCGGCGCTGCACAAGCCGGACATCGAGCGGTATCCGACGCAGGCGTTCGTCGACGTCAATGTGACGGGCACGCTCAACCTGCTCGAGGCCGCGGTGGCGCATGGCGCCAGCCGTTTCGTCTTCACCTCGACGACATCGCTGATGATCTCGCAGGCGATCCGCGACGGGGCCGGCGACGCCGCGACGTGGATCGACGAGACGCTGACGCCGCTCGAACCGCGCAACATTTACGGTGTCACCAAGCTCGCCGCCGAGCAGCTGTGCCGGCTGTATCACCAGCAGCATAGCCTGCCGGTTGTGGTCCTGCGCCCCGAGCGATTCTTTCCCGAAAACGACGATACCCACCGCGCGCCCGCCGGCGAGAATATGAAGGCGAACGAATTGCTCCATCGCCGCCTCACCGTCGAAGATGCCGCAGCGGCGCATCTGGTCGCGCTCGATCGGGCGCCAGCGCTCGGCTTCGACATCGCTATTTTGAGCGCGGCGACGCCGTTCCACCGATGTGACCTGGGCGAACTCAAGGCCGACGCGCCGGCGGTGATCGCGCGCTATTTCCCCGACGCGGCGGCGCTCTACGCGGCCCGAGGATGGACCTTGCAGCGATCGATCGACCGCGTTTACGACGCGAGCCACGCCGCCGAATCGCTCGGCTTTCGCTGCGCGACCGATTTCGCGGGCGTGCTGGCGGCGCTGCGGCGGGGCGTGGCGCTGCCCTTTGCGCATGATCCGAACTACACCTCGCCGGCGCTCGGGCGCCGCTGAAAGTCGAGCCTTTTTGTGGGGTTGCGCCGCAAAATGCACCGCGTTGGCGCGATCCAGCCAATCCGGCGCGCAAATCTTCGCTTGCCCGATTGGGGTTTCTTCCCATCTTAGCGGGACATGACATTTCCCAATATCCCGGCGCTTCTTTCCGAAGCCCTTTCCGCGCGCGGTTATACCGAGCTGACCCCCGTGCAGAGCGCCGTGCTCGAGCCCGATGCGCTTGGCCGCGATCTGGTCGTCTCGGCGCAGACCGGCTCCGGCAAGACGGTCGCCTTCGGGCTGGCGATGGCCCCGGTGCTGCTCGGCGACAGCGGTGACATCGGGCGGGCCGGCGCGCCGCTCGCGCTGGTCATTGCGCCGACCCGCGAGCTTGCCCTGCAAGTCAGTCGCGAACTCGACTGGCTGTTCGCCAAGGCCGGCGCGCGCGTGGCCAATTGCGTCGGCGGGATGGACCCGTCGAAGGAGCGGCGGATGCTGTCGCACGGCGCGCATATCGTCGTCGGCACGCCGGGGCGGTTGCGCGATCATCTCGAACGCGGCGCGCTCGATCTGTCGGCGCTGCGCGTCGCGGTGCTCGACGAAGCCGACGAGATGCTCGACATGGGTTTCCGCGAGGACCTCGAGGGCATTCTCGACACGACGCCCAAGGAGCGGCGCACGCTGCTGTTCTCGGCGACGATGCCAAAGGCGATCGTGGCGCTGGCGCGGCGCTATCAGCGCGATGCGCTGCGCATCTCGACGGTCGGCGAGGACCGCGGCCACGGCGACATCGCTTATCAGGCGATTGCGGTGGCGCCCTCCGACATCGAGCACGCTGTCGTCAATCTGCTGCGCTTCCACGAGGCCGAAACGGCGATGCTGTTCTGTGCCACACGCGACAATGTGCGGCACCTTCACGCCAGCCTGACCGAGCGGGGATTCACCGCGGTCGCGCTGTCGGGCGAGCATAGCCAGAGCGAGCGCAACCATGCGCTGCAGGCGCTACGCGATCGTCGCGCGCGGGTGTGCGTGGCGACCGACGTCGCCGCGCGCGGCATCGATCTGCCGACGCTCAGCCTCGTCGTGCACGTCGAAATCCCCCGCGATGCCGAGACGTTGCAGCACCGATCGGGCCGCACCGGCCGCGCCGGCAAGAAGGGCACCGCGGTGCTGATCGTGCCGTATCAGCGCCGCCGCCGCGTCGAGGGCATGTTGCGCAGCGCGAAGATCGCGGCAAAATGGATCGACGCGCCCACGCCCGAGCAGATCCGCGCCAACGACCGAGATCGGCTGCTGACGTCGCTGTTACAGCCGATCGAGGCGGACGACGAGGATCGCGCGCTGGCCGAACGCCTGCTCGCCGAGCGATCGGCCGAGGAGATCGCGGTGGCGCTGGTCCATGCCCGGCGCCAGGCGATGCCGCCGCCCGAGGAGCTGATCGATCGCGGCGCGCAATCGGATCGTCCGCAGCGGCAGGACGGGCCGCGGCCGGGCTTCGAGGACACCGTGTGGTTCCGCATGGGCGTCGGCCGCCGGCAGAACGCCGATCCGCGCTGGCTGCTGCCGCTGCTGTGCCGTCGCGGCAAGATCACCAAGAGCGAGATCGGCGCGATCCGCATCGACGCCAACGAGACGCTGGTGGAAATCCCGCGCGCGGCGGCGGCGCGCTTTGCCGCGGCGGTGGCGCGTTCCGAACAGAAGGACGGCGACGGCGGCGACATCCGGATCGAGCCGGCGCAGGGCGGGCCGCGTCCGGCGGCGCGGCGCGGGCCGGCGCCGGTGCGGCATCAGGCCAAGCCGTTTCGCGGAAAGCCCAACCGCGCGCCGCGATGAACGGCGCGATCGACATCCTGGTCGATGCCGACGCTTGCCCGGTCAAGGATGAGATCTACCGCGTCGCGCTGCGGCACGGCGTGCGCACGACGATCGTCAGCAACGCGCGGATTCGCATCCCCGATCACCCGCTGATCGAGCGCGCGGTGGTGAGCGATGCGTTCGACGCCGCCGACGACTGGATCGCCGAGCGCGTGAACGCCGCGAGCGTGGTGGTGACCGCCGACATCCTGCTCGCCGACCGCGCGTTGAAGGCGGGCGCGACGGTGATCGCGCCAACCGGCAAGCCGTTCACCGCCAATTCGATCGGCGCGGCGATCGCGACCCGCGCGATCATGGCTGATCTGCGCGCCGGCGGCGACGCGATCGGCGGGCCGCCGCCGTTCGCCAAGGCCGATCGGTCGCGGTTCCTGTCGAGTCTCGATGAGGCGTTGGTGCGGTTGGGGCGGGGGATTCGGTAGCACCTTCGCCGAGGCCCATCTTGTCATCCCCGCGAAATCGGGACCCATCTCCAATGGCTGATGATGGGGCCCCGCTTTCGCGGGGATGACGAAAAGGTGCCAGGCCGAGGGCATTCAAATTACGTCATTGCGCCGACCGCTGGAAGAACAGCTTGCGCACGCTGATCATCACCGTGCGGCCGAGCGGATCGAGATAGTCGGGCTGATAATTGACCGGCGTCTGCCCCGCCTGATCGGTCACGTCCTGGCGGCTGTTGAACAGGTTTTTTGCCGACAGCGTGACGCGCATGCCGCGCGCCCAGGGATGTTTCTGCACGAAGCCGCGCTGGTTGCCGAGATCGGCGAACAGCCGCAGATCGACCGTCGTCAGCGGCGAGAAATCGAGCGTGCGCGGCATTGCGCCGCTGCCGCCGTCGACATGCGTGCCGCTTTGCCAATCGGCGCTGAGCCGTACGCCGAGGCCATTGTTGGAATAGCCGGCCTGCACCTCGATCTCGTGCCGCGGCTGCCCACCGCCGACGCCGCTCGAATCGCCGTTGAGCAGATCGAGCAGCGGCAGGCCGTCTCGGATATGGACCTGATCTTCGAGCCGCCAGGTGTGATAGACCGCGAATTGCAAACGGCCACCGCCGCCGCCGGCGCCGCGGCCGAACCCGCCGCCGCCATGCCGCCCGCCGAAGCCGCCATGCCGGCCGCCACCGGGGGGTGACGACGCCCCGCCAGCGGCGCCGGTGGCGCTCGCCTGGCCGGTCGTCGAGCCGGGCGGCGGCGGGGGCGGCGCGCCAGCATCGTCTGGCCGGTGCGCATGGCGGAATTCGGCGAGCGGATCGGGGCCGTCGCCGTTGCGATAGGCTGCCATCGCCTTTTGCATCTTCGACTTGATCGGCTGCGAGAAATTGAAGCCCCAGCGCAATTGCTTGGAATTTTCCTCGTCGAAATTGACCGGCCGCGCGTCGATGCCGGTCAGCATGCCGTCGCTATCGCGCATGAAGCGATCGGGAAACGCCGCCTCGATCGCCGATGTGGGGGCGGGCAGATCGGCGATCTCGTTGGTGGTGCGCGTCGCGGTGTAGCTCGCGGTCAGCCGCAGATCGGCCTTGGCAAAGGGCTTTACGTTGAGTTCGGCCTGGAAGATGTGCCGCGTGTCAGCGGCGAGATCGGGATTGCCGCCGCTGATCCGCGCGATGTCGATCGTCTGGCCGGTGACATAATCGAACACGCGGCTGTTGGGCGTCGTCACCAGCGGGTTGCCGAGCTGCTCGGCGGTCGGCGCGTCGTCCTTGTCGGTGAAAGAGATGAGCGCGCTGATCGCATCGACGGGCGTCCAGTTGACGCCGTAGCCGACCTCGGTGAGCGTGCCGAAATCGGAGAGCTGATCGACCGCGACGTTGAAATTGGCCGAGAGATTGCCGAGCGCCGCCAGCACGTGTTTGCTGCGGCTGGCGATCGGCAGATCGACGTTGAGCCGGCCATTGACCAGATCGCGCGACACGTCCCCGCTTTGCGCGACGCCGTAGCGGATCGAGCGGCTGGTGAAATCGTCGCTATGCGCGCCGAGATGGAGGCTGGTCGAAACCTTGCCGGCGGGGAGCGACAGCGGCGCGCCGGTGAGGAGCGCGTCGACCTTGCCGCTGTTCGAGATCGAGCGGGCATAGTTGCTCATCCCCGGCTGAATCAGCGGCAGGCCAATCGTGCCGAATGGATCGACGCTGGGATCGCCCGCGTCGATCGCGGCCTGGAGCGCGCTTGCATCGACGCCGGTATCGGTGAAGGTCTTGCTGTCGGTGCGATCGTAATTGCCGATGAGCGACCAGTTCCAGCTTCCGACCATGCCGTTGAAGGTGGTGCCGATATGGCTGGTGATCGCCTGGCTAGACTGGGTGAGCGGCCCGCCGAGATCGACATAGCGGCTGATCGCGGCGGCGTTGGGCGACGACGAGAAAGGGCTGTCCGCCGGGATGTCGAGCGTCACCAGCGGCAGGCCCTGATCGCTGCTGCTGTCGCTCACTTCGACCGCGCCGTTGAGCGTCGCCGACACGTTACCGAAGATCGAGCGTGCATAGACGGCGTTGGCGGCGAACTCGTGCGTCGCCGGCAGGAGCGTCCGATAGCGCGAAAGCTGATCGGCGCCGATCGGCGTCGGCTCGCCGGTTGGACCGACCGCGTCGCCGGTGAGCGAGCGCTGGTTTTCGAGCAATTTCGCGCTCTGCTGATAATCGAGATCGAGGCTGAGCCGGCCGGCCGGCGTAATGTTGACCAGATCGAATTGGCCGCGCGGATTGTTGCGGCCACCGTCGGTCGGCTGGCCGTCGCGCCCCTCGAGAATGACCGAGTGGAAGTGCTGCCGCAGCACGATGTTGACGACTTTCTGATCGGCGCTGAAGCCGTATTTCAGCGCGACCTGCTCGGGCAGGATATCGACGCGCAGGATCGCTTCGGTCGGCAGATCGCGGATTTCCCGGAAATCGGCGATGCGCTTGCCGCTCAGCAGCACCGCGGGGGAGCCGCCGCGGCCGCTTTGCGTCTGTGGGGCGAGCTCGGCGAGCAGATCGGCGATCGTGCTGACGCCGTAGGAGCGAATATCGGCGGGGCGCAATTGCAGCTCGGGCGGAATGTCGCCGATCACGGCGCCGGGCTCGACCTGGCGTTTGCCGGTGACGACGATGTCGTCGGCAGGATCGGCGTAATCGTCGGCGGCGTCGTCGGCTTGCGCTGCGCCGGCCAATGGCGGCGTCTGTTGAGCGACCGCCAATGCTGGATATGCCGCGAGGATCAGCCCCGCCCCCCAAGCCGCTGCGCGCATAAACTCAACTCCGACATACCAGCGCCCGATCGGCGCCAGACCGCCTTATACCAAAGAGCGCTGGTGTTGACTCATGGGGGGATTCCCAGGCTGCTGATTTTCTGATTCACCTGAGCAAGCACGAGGAGGCTTGTGATGGCGTCAGCGATTGGTGTTCGATCGGACTTCACTTCAGCGGATTTGCGCCGGTATTCGCGACGATGTGATGATCCCGACCAAGTTCGGCGCTTGCTGGCTCTGGCGCTGATCTTGGACGGCGGGAGCCGTAGTGATGCGGCCAGAATGGCCGGCGTGACGCTGCAGATTGTGAGGGACTGGGTGATGCGATTCAACGCAGCCGGCCCC
>RCZF01000006.1 GCA_006438735.1 Sphingomonas koreensis
CGAACACGCCCATCAGGGTCCAGCGCCGGTAGCGCCGGAACACGCTGTTCCACTTGCCATAGTCGTTCGGCAGCAGACGCCATTGCGCCCCCGACCGCGCCACCCACATCATGCCCTCGAAATACCGACGGTTGTCGCCGGCGGGACGGCATCCGCGTCCCTGTTCGGGCGGCAACAACGGACCGATCAGCGCCCACTCTTCGTCCGATACCCCAATCCGATCGCTCAACGCTGCCTCCAAAAGACAGCCTTGAATCAACCTCCGAGTCTCAGGTCAAGCTTTGTCCACGACGCCTAGGCAAGTAAGCGATACGCGCTCGTCGAAGGTGGTTCCCACCGCCCTGCGTCAATCGCCCGCCACGACTGGATGTCCGCTTTCGATAAGCGCTGTCGAGGTCGGGACCGGCGCCTATTGGGGCAACTGCGGACCGGCAGTTTTCCTGACGAATAGCTGAACGGCGGCTTCGAGGTGATCCGAGGCGCTTTTACCGCGACGAACGGCTACGGTTGGTGGAAAGCGGACCGGCTGCATTCGGGTCAGAAAACGCATTTAGCCGACGATCGTTCATGTGGAGCGGACGGCGACTTAGCGTCGTCAAGCCCCCTCTAAGGGCTAAGAACCGGCGCCAAGAAGCAGCAGTGATTAGTTGTAGAGCGGCGAAAAGGCGCGCGCTACCGCACTTGTCCCATCGCCCTGTCACTTTTCGACCACAGTGTATCTCGAAGCCAGTCGCCAACGAGTGCCACAAGGCGAGGCGATCCGAGGTACGGGCCCAACTTCGACGCCTCATCCGGCGCGCCTATGGCAGCGCCTTCTTGAAACGAGTGGCCAAGCCCGTCCAGCATCACAACTCGAGCGCGGCGGTTGCTCGCCAAAGCGGCACGTGCCGCAGGTGCGTCGTCCACCACCGTATCCTTGGTCCCGTAGATCGCTAGAACGGATATATGCAGGGCCTTGAGATTGGAGGCCGAGCGTAACTTGCTCCCTTTCCAGGCCTCTGGAACGTCGATCATCGCGAGCGCTTGTTCCGCCTGCGGCCGCGGGAACCCCGCTGCCTCGAACCGGTCGACAGCGTTTGCACGAAGGCGTGAGATCGTTGCCGCATCTCTGTTGTCCACGCGAGCCTGGAGCAAAGTCATAGCCGCATCCGCCGCCGGGCCGATGAGGGTGTCACGGCCGCCGACAACCATCTTCATCATCTGCCTGTAAAGCCCCTTCCTGACGTAAGGCAGCCCGTCGCCGACATTGCCCGCCAGCGTCACCACGGCCGCAATGTTGGGATCGGCAGCCGCCGCGGCGGGCGCGATCACACCGCCCCCGCTATGGCCGACCAACGCAATGCGGCTGCCGGCGATATCCGAGCGATGGCGCATCGCCGCAACAGCGGCGGCAGCGTCCGCGGTCACCCGTTGCGGCAAGGCGCTGGCGCGCGAGCTCCAACTGCTGCTCGAACTGGGCATTCAGCCCGACAAAAAGCTGAGAGGCGCGCACGAAGTCTTTCGTACGTAATGAGCGCTTGTAGAGGGTTTGGCCGCCAAACGCCGACCGGAGAATCTCTGGGATCTGTCGCCGCAGATAATAGGCCCCGGTCTGGGGATGCTTCCAAGGCGTTGCCATTTGCGCCATTTCTACTCCGCTGTACCAAGGCGCTGTACCAGCGAGCGGTGTAGAAAAGCTGAATCTAGGCTTTCCGGCCCTAAACTGGCCGGTGGTGACCCCTACGGGAATCGAACCCGTGTTTCAGCCGTGAAAGGGCCGCGTCCTAGACCGCTAGACGAAGGGGCCATGCCCGCGAGCGGACAGTGGAGGTGCCGGTTAGGCAAAGCCGGTCTGCCGGTCAAGCCTTGAGGTGCGCCGCGCGTCAATCGGCCCAGGCGGCGTCGTCGATATGGAGCTCGGCCGCCGGCCTGGCGCCCCAATCGTCGATCTTGGCGCGACCTGCCAGCCACAGCCGGCGATGCGGGGCCGCGCCGAGCAATGCCTGGCCGAGCGCGGTTTCGGCCTGGCGGAAGGCGACGCCCTTGAGGCTGCCGGCGCCGTCCCCCGCCACGATCACGCGGACGTGGCCGTTGCCGACGACATCCGCCTTGATAATCCGCACCGGGCCGGCGGCGACGCGCGGTGACGGCCAGCCCATGCCGTAAGGGCCGCCCGCCTCGAGCGATTCGACCAGCGCGGGCGTAACCCCGCCGGGCGCGAGCAGCGCATCGAGCAGCAGGGCGCGGTCGCCGATCGAGCGCGCGACGACGGCGCTAAGCCGCTCTTCGAGGAAATCGGCAAATTGTTCGAGCGTATCTTCGATGATCGTCAACCCCGCCGCCATCGCATGCCCGCCGCCGGCGACGAGCAGCCCGCTATCCTTCGCCGCCAGCACAGCCGCGCCGAGATCGACGCCGGCGATCGAGCGACCCGATCCCTTGCCGACGCCGTCGTCATCGAGCGCGACGACGATCGCCGGCCGGCCGAATTTTTCCTTCAGCCGCCCCGCGACGATGCCGATCACCCCGGCGTGCCAGCCGCGGCCGGCGGCGACGATCACGGCGCGGTTGCTTTTGGTCGCGGCGATCGCCTCGGCGGCTTCCTGAACGATCGCCTCGATCGCGCGGCGTTCTTCGTTGAGACGATCGAGCTCGGCAGCGATCGCGCGCGCTTCGTCAGGGTCGCGCGTGGTCAACAGGCGGACGCCGAGATCGGACTTGCCGACCCGCCCGCCGGCGTTGATCCGCGGGCCGAGCGCGAAGCCGAGATCGGTCGCGGTCGGCGCGCGGCTCAGCCGCGACGCTTCGATCAGCGCGTTGAGCCCGATGTTGCGGCGCTGCGCCATCACCTTGAGCCCTTGCGCGACGAACGCGCGGTTGAGCCCCTTCAGTTGTGCGACATCGGCGACGGTGCCGAGCGCGACGATATCGAGCAAGTCGATCAGCCGCGGCTCGTCGCGCGCGGCGAAGAAGCCGCGCAACCGCAGCGTGCGCACCAGCGCCGCCGCGAGCAGGAACGCGACGCCGACCGCGGCGAGATGACCGTGCGCCGCGCCGTCGGTTTCGTCGAGCCGATTGGGATTGACCAGCGCATGCGCGTGGGGAAGGGCGGCGGCGCATTTGTGATGATCGACGACGATCACATCGACCCCGGCATCGCGCGCCATCGCCAGCGCCTCGAACGCCTGCGCGCCGCAATCGACAGTGACGATCAGCGATGCGCCGCCCTCGGCGATCCGCACCAGCGCCGGCCCCGACGGGCCATAGCCTTCCATCAGCCGATCGGGGATATAGGCCTGCGGATCGAGCCCGAGATCGCGCAGCAGCAGCACCATCAGCGCAGCCGAGGTTGCGCCATCGACGTCGTAATCGCCGAACACCGTTATCGCTTCGCCGGCGATCACCGCATCGGCCAGGCGATCGGCCGCCTTGTCCATATCGCGGAAGATCGAAGGATCGGGCATGAAGCCGCGGATGCTGGGGCTGCGGTGGGCGTCGAGCGCGTCGCGCGGGCAGCCGCGCGCGAGCAGCAGTTGCGTGACGAGATCGTCGGGCGCGAAATCGGGATCGCGGGCATCGGCCTCGAGCGCGCGCCAGCGCCACGGCTGGCCGAGGATCGATTGGTGGATGTTGAGAACGGGGCTCACATGCTTCCTTCGAGGGTCAAGCAGGGCTGAATCGTGACGGCGCCGGCCCGCTCCCCCACACGGCCGCCCGTAAAATATTGCCGACGGGTGGCCGTGTGAGGGGCGGGCGGCGCCGCGTCAGCGCAGCCGCCGCTACGCTAGCGTATCCAATGCCCTTCGCGAAACCATTTGGTGACGATGTATTTGACGCCCTTCACCACCGGCATGCCTTCATGGAGCGTTGCCGGATTGGCGGTGCCGTCGGGCGCCATGTTGTTCCAGGCAAGCAGCAGCCCGCGCCTGGGCTTGAAGCGCACGCCGGCCTGCGGGAACCAGGTCGCGCCGCCTTCATCGACATTATTGAGATAGATCATCGCCGTCCAGGTGCGTTGCCCGCCCTCATGGCGCACGCGCTGCCAATAGTCCTCGCTTTCATGGAAATAATCATGATGCGCGCGGAATTGCTGGCCGGGGGCGTAGCGCTGGCCCTGCATCGTCTCGCCGTGCTCGGGATCGAGCCCGAGCAGCCGGGCAATGCTTTCGTCGATCGGGCGGATATGCGGCGCCCAGCGATCCATGTCGCAGCTCTCGCTGGTGCGGAAATTGGCGTCGGGGCTCGACGACAGCAGCGTCGAGGGCCGGCGGTTGGTGTCGATCACGTCGATCAGCGACTGGCACTGGGCAGCGTCGAGATAGTCATCCTGGAAATAGAGTTGCGCGGTCTCGATCGCGGCGCGGGTGATCGCCGGATTGGCGTCGAGCCGTGCGGCGACGGCTTCGCCGATCCGCTTGCGCTGGGCGATCGCCGATTGCGGCTTGTTCTTGAAGAATAGCATGACGCCGGCGAATGTGCCCCTGGCGCGGCAAAAGGCAAGGCCCGGCGAGGTGCTTTTCCTCGCCGGGCCGCGACCGTTTACCAGAAGATGCCGTAGACCACGTCGGCGACATAGCCGGTGCGAACATCGACGAGCATCGCATCGTTGTAATAACGCACCCAGCGGTACGGGCCGTAGGCCGGCGGCAAGCGATAATCATAGGGATCGCCGATCCAATAGTTCGATCCGAACAGGATCGAGCTCAGCCGGAAGCCGACGTTGAAGCGGCGATAGCCGTAGTTCCAGTTCCGCGGCGCATAATAGCGCGGCAGATGATAGGCGCTGCGGTTGCGCGTGCGATAGCTCTGCCAATTGTAACGCTGATCGCCGCGCCAGCCGCGATTGAACGCCTGGCGGTCGTCGCCGTGCCCGCGGTTCTGGGCGTAGCCGCCGCGATAACCCTGCGCACGCTGGTCGCCGCGATACCCTGCGGCGTGCTGGCTGCCGCGATACCCTTCGGCGCGCTGGTTGCCCCGATACCCTTCGGCGCGCTGGTTGCCCCGATACCCTTCGGCACGCTGATCGCCGCGATACCCCTCGGCGCGCTGATCGCCGCGGCGATCCTGGCCGCGCGCCTGTCCGCGATAGCCGGCGACGCTCGCCTTGCGATCGACGCGGCCGGCGGGACGTGCCTGTTGCGGCCGGGCGATCTGCTGAGGACGGCCCGCTGCGCCGCCGAAGCGGCCGTTGCCACGATCGGGCGCGGCCTGCGGACGGGCCTGCGCGGCGGCGTTCGGCCGGCCGGCGGGGGCGGCGCGCGCCGGCGCGGCGCGGTTGCCGCCGCGATCGGCATGGTTCTGGCCATGCGCTTCGCCGCGATCGCCGCGGTCGCGGTGATCCTGGGCGTTGGCGGTGGCGGGCATCATCGCGGTAGCGCCGAGCAGCGCGACCAAAAGGGGAATGCGCATCGATTGTCTCCTGGGGAGCGTCGGCACGGCGCCGGCGTCATCCTGCGACGACATATGCCTCCGCCGCGATGAGCCGATGCTGAATTGCCGCGTCAGCGATGCGAAAGCATTCAGCGCTTCGGCGGCGCCAAGGCGGGCACCAGCCTGGCCGCGTCGGCCGGGCTGATGCCGGGGCGCGGGCCGACCGCGATCTGATCTTCGCCGCGCTGCACCCGCGCGGCGCGCTGGATTGCATCGACCAGCCGGGGATAGATGCCGCAGCGGCAGATGTTGGTGATCGTCGCCTTGATATCTTCTTCGGACGGATCGGGGTTCTTGCGGATCAGCACCGCCGCGGCCATCACCATCCCGGGAATGCAGAAGCCGCATTGCGGCACGTTGCCGGCGATGAAGGCGAGCTGCACCGGGTGATCGCGCTCGCGCGCCAGCCCCTCGATCGTGGTGACGAAGCTGCCCTCGATCGATCCGATCGTCGCCTGGCAGGATCGCACCGCCTCGCCATCGATGTCGACGGTGCACGCGCCGCAATCGCCCGCGCCGCAGCCATATTTGGTGCCGGTGAGATTGGATCCGTCGCGCAGCGCCCATAACAAAGGCGTCGCCGGGTCCATCTTATATTCGACCGGTTGGTTGTTGACGGTGAAGCGGGTCATCTCTTCCCCTCCCGCTTGCCGGAAGGGTTAGGGGAGGGCTTGTCGGTGACGCTCACCCGCGTTGACATGCCCTCCCCCGGCCCCTCCCGCAAGCGCGAGGGGGAATCAATCTCGCCAGCCGGTGTCGATCTTATCGACCAGCCGCACCATCGCGTCGAAATCGGCCTTGCCGACGCCGCCGGGGATCTGCACCTTCGAAAGATCGCGCTGGTGCACCGCGATCACGTCCGCCGGCACTTCGATCGGCGTGCCCATCGCGGCGGTGGCGACCTGGATCTCGCAGGCGCGTTGCAGCGACCAATGTTTGAGGAACGCCTCGGGCAAGGTGCGACCCATCACCAGGATGCCGTGGTTCTTGAGCAGCATCACGCGCTTGTCGCCGAGATGCTCGATCAACCGCGCGCCTTCTTCCGAGCGCACGGTGACGCCCTCGAAATCGTGATAGGCGATCTGGCCGGCGAAATTGCAGGCGTAGAAGTTGGTCGGCCGCAGCCCGCCCTCGACCGAGCTGACCGCCATGCCTGCCGTGGTATGCGTATGCATGATGCAATGCGCGTCGGGCAGGTTCTTGTGGAACAGCGCGTGCTGCGTGAAGCCCGCGAGATTGACCGGATAGGGGCTGTCGTCGAGCTTGTTGCCGTCGATATCGATCTTGACCAGCGTCGAGGCGGTCACTTCGCTGAAATGCAGGCCGAACGGGTTGATCAGGAACGCGCCGTCCTCATCGGGCAGCTTCAGCGTGATGTGGTTGTAGATCATCTCGTCCCAACCAAGCATCGCGAACACACGGTAACAGGCGGCGAGCTGCTGCCGCGTCTCCCATTCCGCTTCGCTCATCCGGCTGTTGCGCAGCGCTGCGGTCGCCATCGCTCTCTCCTTCGAGTTGTGATTTGCAACGAAGTATCGCACGCGCCCCGCGCAAGGGCAACGGCGCGGTCAGGCCGCGACGGCGATCCGCTCGATCCCGGCCAGCGAATTGGGGCCGGCCTGGGCAAGTTCGACACGGACCATGTCGCCGATCACCGCTTCGGTGATGAGATGGACCGATTGCAGCCAGGGCGACTTGCCGAGCATCTGGCCGGGGAGCTTGCCGCGGCGTTCGATCAGCACGTCGCAGCTGCGGCCCAGCGTGGCGGCGTTGAACGCGGCCTGATCGCGGTTGATCGCGGCCTGGAGGCGCTGCAGGCGCTCGTCCATCACTTGCGGATCGATCTGATCGGCCATCGTCGCGGCGGGCGTGCCGGGGCGCGGCGAATAGTTGAAGCTGAACGCCTGCGCATAGCCGACTGCATCGACAAGGCTGAGCGTGTCGGCGAAATCGGCCTCGGTCTCGCCCGGAAAACCGACGATGAAATCGCCCGAAAGCGCGATATCGGGGCGGCTGCTGCGGACGCGATCGAGCACGCGCAGATACGAATCGCGGGTGTGGCTGCGGTTCATCGCCTTGAGAATGCCGCTGCTGCCCGATTGCACCGGCAGGTGAAGGAACGGCATCAGCTTTTCGACGTCGGCATGCGCGTCGATCAACCCTTGCGTCATGTCGTTGGGGTGGCTGGTGGTGTAGCGGATGCGCGCCAAGCCGGGGATGCGATCGAGCGCGCGGATCAGGTGATCGAGGCCGCGGCCGTCCGCGTCGGCCCAGGCGTTGACGTTCTGGCCGAGCAAGCTGATCTCGCGCGCGCCGGCATCGACCAGCGCCTTGGCCTCGTCGACGATATGGGCGAACGACCGGCTGACCTCGGCGCCGCGGGTATAGGGCACTACGCAATAGGTGCAGAATTTGTCGCAGCCTTCCTGCACCGTCAGGAACGCCGAAGGGCCGACCTTGCGCCGCGCCGGCAGCGCGCCGAACTTGCTGGCGATCGGCATATCGGTATCAAGCGCCGCTTCGCCGCGCGCGGCCCGGGCGACCAGATCGGGCAGGTTGTGATAGGCCTGCGGGCCGACCACGACATCGACCTTGGCGCGGCGCACGATCTCCGCGCCTTCGGCCTGGGCGACGCAGCCGGCGACTGCAATCATCGGATCGGCGTGTTTGCGCAGGCGGCCGATGTCCGAATAGACCTTTTCGGTCGCGCGCTCGCGGATGTGGCAGGTGTTGAGCACGACCAGATCGGCCTCGGCAGCGTCGGCCGGCGTCATCCCTTGCGCGGTCATCAATTCGGCCATGCGCTCGCCGTCATAGACGTTCATCTGGCAGCCGAACGATTTGACGGCGAAGGTCTTGGGGGCGGGCTTGGTCATCGGCGAGCGCCTATAACCGCGAAGCGCCCTCGCGTCGATGGCGCGCCGGCGAGTTAGGGGGTCAGCGCGTTGCGGCGACGGCGGCCCCCGCGGCAATCAATAGCGCGGCGATGCTGGGATAGAAAGTCAGCGCGAAGCCCAGCGCGCGACCGGCGGCGCCGCGCGAATAGCCGATCCAGAATAAAAGCCGGCCGACGCAGAACAAGCCGACCAGCACTTGCAGCACGGCGATCGACCGATCGAGCGTCGCCACCAGCAACAGGTGTGCGGCGAGCGCCAGCACGACTTGTTCGAGCGTATTCTGGAGGATTGCGCCGGCCTGGCGCACCGGCGGGCTGGCGTCGCCGGCGCTGCTGCCGGCAATGTCGATCGGCGAAAAGAACCGCAAGCGCGCAACGTTGGCGATCGCTGCCGCGAGCCAGACGACGACCAACAGCTCTCCCCGCAGCATCGCTCGCAAGCGATCGGCGAAGGCCGGTGGCGCGCCGTGCCGACAACCGCCAGCGCGGCCACGGTGATCGCCAGCGCCAACGCCATAGCCAGCGCGACAAGGCGCTGCTCGCGGCGATAGTGATCGCGGTCGCGGTCGGTCATGGCTCGGCAAGGTCCATCGCCGCCGCGATCCGTCGCCGCGCTTCGGCGGCGATCGCCTTGCGATCGGCCGTTACCGCAGGATCGAACGGATCGAGCGCATGCACCGTCACGTCGAAGCTGCCGCGGCGGCCGAGGATCCTCAGCGCATTGGCTTGGCCGGGTTCGTCGCCGACCCACGCAACGTCGGCCGCGGCCGCGCCGTAATCGATCAGCATCGGTTGGACCATCACGCCCGGCGGCGGCGGTTCGAGCATCGCCAGCAGCGGCGCCTTGAAGGGGAGCAGCTCATGCCCCGCGCTGGTGGTGCCTTCGGGAAAGATCGTCACCGCCCAGCCCTCGGCGATCGCCGCGCGGACTTGGGCGATCTGATCGGCGATGCCCATCCGGTCGGCGCGCGCGACGAAGATCGTGTGGTTCAAGGTGCACAGCCAGCCGACCAGCGGTGCGGCGCGCAATTCGGATTTGGCGACGAAGGCGCTGCCGGTGGCGCCGGCGAGTACGAGAATGTCGAGCCAGCTGCTGTGGTTGGCGAGGAAGATGACGTTGCGTTTCAGAGGGCTGCCGACCAGGCGGGTGCGTGCGCCACAGATCCAGCCGACAGTGCCGAGCACCAGCCGCGGCCACGGCGATGGCAGGCAAAACAGCCGCCATAACCCGTGCATCGGCACTGCGACGAGCAGCGCCAGGATCATCCCGGCGATCCGCAGGCTCGCGCGGATCGGCGCGACCCGGTCAGCTCTTGCGATCGAGCGAGACGCCATAGAGCTCCATGCGGTGATCGACGAGCCGGAAGCCGAGCTTTTCGGCGATCTGCTTCTGGAGCTGCTCGAGTTCGGGATCGACGAATTCGATGACCTTGCCGGTCTCGACGTCGATCAGGTGATCGTGATGCGATTCGGGCGCGGGTTCGTAGCGCGAGCGACCGTCGCCGAAATCGTGGCGATCGAGGATGCCCGCCTCCTCGAACAGCCGCACGGTGCGATAAACCGTCGCGATCGAAATGCCCGGATCGATCGCCGAGGCGCGTTCATAGACCTTCTCGACGTCGGGATGGTCCTCGGCGTCGGAGAGGACGCGCGCGATCACCCGGCGCTGCTCGGTAATGCGCAGTCCCTTTTCGTTGCAGAGTGCTTCCAGATCGATCTTGCGCGCCATCGTCCCCGCT
The DNA here is from genome assembly GCA_006438735.1 of Sphingomonas koreensis. GTDB lineage: Bacteria > Pseudomonadota > Alphaproteobacteria > Sphingomonadales > Sphingomonadaceae > Sphingomonas > Sphingomonas koreensis_A. Next base: position 10,045 of record RCZF01000006.1, read on the forward strand.
ATGTCCCGTCGTTCGCTTCACGACAAATGTAATCGCGGCGGCCGCGAGAGGAAAGGGCGAGCGACTCGCAATAAGCGCGGACGGCATGCTGCGCCTGCGAAAAAGATGGTGATATGCCTGTCCGGCGACTATATCGCGCTTATCGGATGATGGGTTTGTAAGCGCATCCGGCAGAGAGACCGCTTGTGCTCCCGCTTACCATTCGGGATGCGCGTATGACGGATCGGACCTTTCTCGCTTATCTGCTGATCGCGGGCATGGTGGTCTTTGCAGCGATCGGTTACGCCGTCTTGACGATGCGCAAGCGCGAGCGCGAGCGCATTTCCCGAACCGGGGATTATGATCGCAAGCCCGGCGAGCCCAAACGCCGGATCACCAAGCGCCGCTTCTAAGCACCTAAGCGGCTACTTTCCGCCGCGCCGCCATTTCCGTATTGAGCATTTCCGCCAGCAGAAACGCGAGTTCGAGGCTCTGGCTGGCGTTGAGCCGCGGATCGCAATGCGTGTGATAGCGATCGGCGAGGCTCTGCTCGGTCACCGCGACCGCGCCGCCGGTGCATTCCGTCACGTTCTGGCCGGTCATCTCGGCATGGATGCCGCCGGCGATCGATCCTTCCGCCCGGTGCACCGCGAAGAAGCCGCGGACTTCGGCAAGAATGCGATCGAACGGCCGCGTTTTATAGCCGTTGGCGGCCTTGATCACGTTGCCGTGCATCGGATCGCAGCTCCACACCACCGGATGCCCCTCGCGCAGCACCGCGCGGACCAGCTTGGGTAAGCCCGCCTCGATCTTGTCATGGCCATAACGCGTGATCAGCGTCATCCGGCCGGGGATGCGGCCGGGATTGAGCGTGTCGAGCAGCCGCAGCAAGTCGTCGGGCTGCGACGTCGGGCCGCATTTCACGCCGATCGGATTGCCGATGCCGCGCAGGAATTCGACATGCGCGCTGCCGGGGAAGCGCGTGCGATCGCCGATCCACAGGAAATGCGCGCTGGTGTCATACCAGTCGCCGGTCAGGCTGTCCTCGCGGGTCAGCGCCTGCTCATAGGGTAGCAGCAGCGCCTCGTGGCTGGTGTAGAATTGAGTCTGCGCCAGATGCGGCACGGTATCGGCGTCGATCCCGCACGCCGCCATGAATTCGAGCGCGTCGCCGATCCGATCGGCGGTTTCGGCATATTTCTTGGCCCAAGGGCTCGAGCCGAGGAAATCGTGCGTCCAGCGGTGGACCTGGTGGAGATTGGCGTAACCGCCTTGCGCGAACGCACGCAGCAGATTGAGCGTCGCCGCGCTTTGCGAATAGGCGCGCACCATGCGCTGCGGATCGGGCGTGCGGCCTTCGAGCGTGAAGGCGATGTCGTTGACGTTATCGCCGCGGTAGCTGGGCAGTGTGACGCCGTCGATCGTCTCGGTCGCGGTCGAGCGCGGCTTGGCGAACTGGCCCGCCATGCGGCCGAGCTTAACCACCGGCAGCTTCGACGCGTAGGTGAGGACGACGGCCATCTGCAGGATGACGCGGAACGTGTCGCGGATATTGTTGGGATGAAATTCGGCGAACGATTCGGCGCAGTCGCCGCCCTGCAACAGGAACGCCTTGCCGTTCGCGACCCGCGCCAGATCGGCGGTGAGGTTGCGCGCTTCGCCGGCGAACACCAGCGGCGGATAATTGCCGAGCTGAGTGGTCGCCGCGGCGAGCGCCGCCGCGTCGGGATAATCGGGAAGCTGCTGTGCTTCGGCGTTGGTCCAGCTGTTCGGGGCCCAATTGGCGGCCATGTCACGTTCGTCCGTTGATGGTGGGTGCGCAATTTCCATGCGGGAAATCGCGCGCACCCGCAATCAAGTAAAATTGGTGACGCTGATCGAGCGGCTACGGATTGAGTGGTTGTCCGCACGCGGCGCCGGCCCGCTCCCCCTCCCGGCCACCCATAGGATAATCGCACTGGGTAGCCGGGAGGGGGAGCGGGCCGGTGCCGCCCAACCGCGCACTTTACGCCGAGGGTAGCCAGTTGCCGTGAAAACCGGGCGGCACGCGGTGTGGAACGCGGATGCTCGCGACCGGCGCGTCTTCGAAGCGCTGGGCATCGAGGATAACGAGATCGGTGGTCTGCTGCGCCATGTCGATCACCAGGCCGATCAGCCAGCCGTCGTCTTCGCCTGCATCAACCTGGCGGGGGACGAAGACGAATTCGCCGGGATAGGCATCGGGCCCGAAATCGTGATGGAAGTGCGTATCGTCCTCAAGATCGTGCTTGATGATATGGTGCGCGCCGATCGCGAATTCGGTGTCGACCAGCCCCAGGCTGTAGGCGTAGCGATAGGGCTGGCCCCACCGCCGATCGTCGATCCGCGGAAATTCCTGCGGTGATACATCGAGCGTGGCGGTCGCCACCGTCTGCGTTGAGGGATCGATCGTCCACCGTTCGAGCCCGCGGGGCACCGCATCGGGGCCGACATTGTCGGGCTGGAACATGCTGTCATAGGCAACGACGTCGAGCGCGACGCGGCCGTCGGTCAAGTCGAACGCGTTGGCGACATGGAAGGCATAGGCCGGGGCGGGAAGAGCGCACCAGATAATCTCGCCACCCGCGCCGCTGCGGGGCAGCAGCCCAACCCGTGCGGCGTGATCGGGGTTCCAGCGATAGGGAAAGCTGTGCCCGCCGATCATCGCCTTCATCGAGAAGGTGACGGGCAAATCCATCACCACCGCGAACCGCTGCGTAAAGGCGCAATCGTGGATCGACGGCCCGTGCCGAACCGCGATCGGCTCTTCGCGCGTCACCTGGCCGCCGGGCGACAGCACGACGTGGCGCACGGTATCCGGATCGGTCGCTTCATAGGCGATGGCGTGCCACTCGCCGGTCAGCGGGTCCTGATGCGGGTGCGCGGTGAAGCTGCCGACCAGCGTGTCGTTGAAGGGATTGTAGGTCTGCTCGTCGAGCGTGTCGGACAATTCGACCGGATAGCTGCCCGCCTCGACCAGCGCGAAGGTGCGTCCGGCGATGCCGACGACATTGGTGTTGACGGTATCGAAGCTGTGGCGCGGGCCCGGGGCGGCGCGCTCGCCCAGCGCCTCCGCCACCGCATGGGAGCGGATCCAGCGATTGCGATACCAACGTGCCTCGCCGCCTTCGAGCTTGATGGCGTGGACCATGCCGTCGCCGACGAACCAGTGATAGCCGGCCGGATCGGGCGCCACCGGATTGGGCCCGATTCGCAGATACCGGCCGTCGAGGGCGGCGGGGATCGTGCCCGTCACCGCCAGCTCGTCTATCGTCAGCTCGCGCGTCATCGGCTGGTGGATGCCGGTGAGGAACGGATGCGCGCCGTCGCGCGGCAGGCGCTTGCGGTTGAAGTCGGCGATCGCCGACACCCCCTTGGTCACCACGCCGCGGATCGCGGTCTCGATCGAACTTGCCATCACCGGCTCCATCGTTAGAAGTTGACGGCGTTCACATTAGGCTCGGAAGGTAACACTGTCAACATGGCGCGATCGGTTGCCGACAAGAAGGGCTATCATCACGGCGATCTGCGTGCGGCGCTGATCACCGAGGGGCTGAAGCTGCTCGACGCGGGTGCGGCGGACGATCTCTCGCTGCGCGAGGTAGCGCGCGCTGCCGGCGTCAGCGCGACGGCGGTCTATCGCCATTTTCCCGACAAGACCGCGCTGCTCGAAGCGCTGGCGACCGCCGGCTTCGCGCGCCTCGCCGCGGCGCAGGTTCAAGCGGCCGAAGCGGCGCCGGACCGCGCGCAAGGCTTCAACGCCACCGGGCGCGCCTATGTCCGCTTCGCGCTGGCGCACCCCGGGCTGTTTCGCCTGATGTTCTCGTTCGCGCCGAAAAGCGATGCGTTCGGCTGTGACGCGTCCCCGACTGACGATGCGATGGCGTTGCTGATGGCGAACGCCGCCGCGCTGGCACCGGCGAGCGAGGGGCCGGACGGCGCGCGACTGTTCGCGCTGAGGAGCTGGTCGCTGGTCCACGGCCTCGCCATTCTGATGCTCGAAGGACATGTGCCGGCCGATCCGGCGCTGGTCGATGCGGCGATCGACGTGCGCGGCTTCATGGTTTCGCGGCGCTAGTTCTTCAGCCAGCGTCGCCATGCGGCGGGGGCAGGCGGCTCGACGGGCGCGGCCGGCGGATCGATCGGATAGCCGAGCGCGCCGAGATCCTGCCCCATTCGCTCGGCCAGCCAGCGATTGTTTTTCCAGAAGCGCTGGCCGATCCAGTCGAGCGTCCGTTGGTCGAAAAAGCGCCCGGCGCGGGGGCGCGAGCCGAGCGGCAGGCGATTGACGTGCCGGAGGAGAAATTTGCGGGCCGCATACCAATAGGGGAGGTGCACCAGCACGCGCTTGTCGAACACCGACCGCGCCGAAAAGAGATTGGCGATCCGCACGATCGGCAACAGCGCGCGGCGATAGGAATCGTTGGCCCGGCGCGCGTCGATCGGCCTGTCCGCGATCACCAGGCCCAGCCGCTCGCGCATCGCCGTCAGCACGGCGTCGGGATCGCGCACGAACGCTTCATACGCGAACACATGGACGTTCTCGCGACCGAACAGCGCGTCGTAAGTCTCGATGAGCCCGCGATAATCGAGTTGCGAGAAATCGAAGCGGGGCGTCATCAACGGCCGCGACCAGCCGACGTGGCGATAGCCGGCGCCGAACAGATAGCGTTTGTGTGAGGCCGTGCCGCCTTCGCGCAGATATTGGATATACCAGGACAGCGCCGCGCTCGCCTGCGCACGCACGAACATCACGATCTGCGCTTCGGGAGCGGTCCGGTGGATACGCTCGGCAACCGCCTTGGCGACATGCCCCGCCGCCAGCCCGACATGCAAGGTGCCCGATAAATCCTCCTCGCAGATCAGCGGCGGCGGCCCGCCATCGTCGAAGCCCAACTTTTCGCGGGCAGCGGCACTGTCGAAGTCGAATGCCGTGCCGCCGAGCAGCGTTTCACGAACGAGGCGGCGATCGACCAGATAGCGGTGGCTGGTCGCGTGGGGAAAGAACGCCTTTTGCAACCACGACGTCGCGGTCTTGTGAAAGCCGATGTGGATGATCGGTGCAGGGATCGCCGTCACTCCCGTCGGTCGCGCCGGGTTGGTCAAAGCGTCTTTTCGTATACCTGATACACCTTGTTGATGCGGCATTCGAGCGCCTCGGCGATCGATCGCATGCCCTGATTGTCGTCGAGGATCCAGCCGATCTCGCCGCGGCTGGCGCCATAACGCGCGATCGAGGCGCGGCGGATATATTCGATCATCATGAAGGCGAGCTGGCTCGCCATGCGCGACGACTGCAGTTCCTTGACCACGCCCATCAGCGGCACGCGCATCGTCTTCACCTTGGGCCTGCGCAGCCACAGCAACAGCTTGGCCCAGCCGAACGGCAGAAGATTGCCCTTCAGCGGCGCGATCGCCTCGTTGAGATCGGGCAAGGTGATCATGAAGGCGACCGGCTTGCCGTCGACCTCGGCGATGCGGATCAGATCGTTGAACACGATCGGCTTGAGCTTGACGCCGACGTCGGCGATCTCGGGCCCGGTCAGCGGCACGAAGCCCCAATTGTCGGACCATGCGTCGTTGAGGATCGCCAGGATGATCGACGCTTCCTCCATGAATTTCGACTTGTCGACTTCACGGATCACGATGCGCGGGTTGCGTTCGCCCGATTTGATGATGCGCTGGAGCAGCGGCGGAAATTCTTGCGTGATGTCCAGCTCATAGGTCAGCAATTGCTTGACCGGCCGATAGCCGGCGCCTTCGATCCAGGTGCGATATTCGGGCTTGGCGTGGCCCATCATCACCGTCGGCGGATGATCATAGCCCTCGATCAGCAGCCCCGGCTCTTCCCACACCGACATGCTGACGGGGCCGATCACCCGCGTCATGCCCTGATCGCGCAGCCAGCCTTCGGCGGTGTCGATCAGCCGCTTGGCGACGGCGGCGTCCTCGGCGTCGAACAGGCCGAACTGGCCGCAGCCGGGGCCGAAGCCCTTGTCTATCGGCATTTCCAGAGCCAGCGTATCGATGTGCGCGGAGATGCGCCCGACCAGGCGGCCGTCGCGCTCGGCGAGGAACAATTGCGCCTTGGCGTGGCTGAACCAGCCGTTCTTTGCCGGCGTGATCAGCCCCAGCGCCTCGGATTTGAGCGGCGGCACCCAATTGGGGTCGTTCGCATAGAGGCGGAACGGCAGATCGACGAACGCCTTGCGATCGGCCTTGGTGGTGACGGGGCGGATGGTGATCTCGGCGGCCAAGTCGCGGCTCCTCGTGAAGGACGGCGTGCACTCTCGCGCGCGCCGCGGCGTGTCAAGCCTTGGGCGGCGCGGTAACGCCGCCGACCTGTAAATGCCACCATATCGCCACTATCTCCCGGCAATGGGACCCGTGATGGAAAGCTCGCTTCGCCTCGACCGCGCCGATCGCACGGCGCCAGCGCCCGCTCGCGCGGCGACGCATCGGATCGCCGACGACAAGGCGATGTTGCGCGCCGCCGCCGATCTGACGCGCGAATTGAACGTGGCCAGCCCGGCGATCTATTGGAGCGATCTAATCGCCTCGGTAGTGGTGGGCTATGGCGCGCTGGCCGCGGCGATCCTGATCGGCGGGCTCGGCTGGACGCTGCTTTTCGGGGCCGTGGCGATCCTGGCGTTGTACCGCGCCGGCAGCTTCATTCATGAACTCACCCATATCAAGCACGCCGCGCTGCCCGGCTTCCGGCTCGGCTGGAACGCGCTGGTCGGCGTGCCGATGATGGTGCCGTCGTTCATGTATGAGGGCGTCCACAATCTTCATCACGCGCGCACGCGTTACGGCACCGCGGACGATCCCGAATATCTGCCGCTCGCGCTGATGAAGCCGTGGAGTCTGCCGCTGTTCATCCTCGTGTCGCTGCTCGCGCCCGTCGCGCTGCTGTTCCGCTTTGCCGTTCTGTCGCCCTTGTCGGCGCTGTTCCCGAAGCTGCGGACGATCGTCGTGGAGCGTTATTCGGCCTTGTCGATCAATCCCGCGTTTCGTCGCCGCCTGCCCGAGGGCGCGTTCAAGACGCAGTGGAGGCGGATCGAAACGGCGACGAGCCTGTGGGCGATCACGCTGATTGCGCTGGTCGCGAGCGGCTTCGTGCCGCTCCGCGCGTTCGTCGTCTTCCTCGTCGTCGCATCGGGCGTTGCGGTGATCAACCAGGTCCGCACCCTGGTCGCGCATCTGTGGGAAAACGAGGGCGAGGCGATGAGCGTCACCGCGCAATATCTCGATACCGTCAACGTGCCGCCACCGTCGACTTTGCCGGCGCTGTGGGCGCCGGTCGGCTTGCGTTATCACGCGCTTCACCATCTGCTGCCGGGCTTGCCCTATCATGCGCTGGCCGAGGCGCATCGCCGGATTTCGGGCGCGCTCGAGGGTGAATCGCCGTATCACCAGGCCAATTATCCCGGCCTCGGCGGGCTGGTCGCCAAGATCGGCCGAAGCACGATGGTGCGCCGCTAGAAATTATCCCATTATCTCCGTTCGCCCTGAGCCTGTCGAAGGGCATGAGTCTCATGTGCTTCGACAGGCTCAGCACGAACGGCGTAATTCCAGACGGTTGAACTATTCCTCGGTGCGCACCAGCACCGCTTCGCCAATCAGTAGGAACAGCAGGAACGGCGCCCAGGCGGCGAGGAACGGCGGGTAGGCGCCGAGATTGCCCATCGCCAACGCGAAATTGTCGGCGACGAAATAGGCGAAGCCCAGCGCCATGCCGATCACCGCGCGAACGAACAATTTGCCCGACCGCGCAATGCCGAACGCCGCGACCGCGCCGAGCAGCGGCATCAGCGCGGCCGACAGCGGGCTCGACAATTTGTGCCACAGCGATCCTTCCAGATCCTTGGTCGGCCGCCCTGCCGCGCTAAGATCGCCGATCGCCGCCTTCAACGCGCCGAACGACAGCCCGTCGGCATCGACGCTCGCCAGCGTGAATTGATCGGGGCGCACGCCGTCACCGACCGTGACCGGGCCGCTCTGCGTGACCTTGCCCGAGGCGACGTCGAACCGGCTGACCTTGGGACCGATCAGCCAGCCCTGGCCCTGCCGCTGCCCGCGCGGTGCGGTCAGAATGTGCATCAGCGCGCCATTCTGCCGATCGTAGACCGATATGTTGCCGAGTTGCGCGGCATTGCCCTTGCCGCGAATCTGCTCGACGTTGATCAGATCGTCGCCGTCGCGCACCCAGACATTGCTGCGGTCGCCGCGGTCGATCGGCAGCGGCCCGTAATCGACCGCCTGCCACTGATCGAGCGTCGCGGTGGCGCGCGAGACGACGCGGTCGTTGAAGCTGAACGAAATCAGTGCGACGACGAGCCCCGCGAGGATCAGCGGCGCCAGCACTTGATGCGCCGAAAGGCCGGAGGATTTGAGCGCGACGATCTCGCTGTTCTGATTCATCGTCGCCAGCGTGATGATCGTGCCGAGCAGCACCGAAAAGGGCAGCACGAAGGCGATGATCTGTGGCGCGCGCAGCCCCACGTAATGCCACACCTGCGCCTGGCCGTTGCCATGATGGGCAAGAATGTCGCCCGACGTGCTGAGCAGATCGAGCGTCTGCAGGATCAGCACCAGTCCGGCGACGATCACGAACGTCCGCACCAGGAACATCCGCGCCATGTAGACAGCGACGGTGCGCGACGGGAAGAAGCTCGCCGGGGTCATGCCATGCCCTTTCGGCGCCGGCCGGGCAGCAGCTTCGCCAGCGCCTTGGCGAATTTGGAGAAAACGCGTTCGAGCGCGCCGATCGGCTGCCCGCCGGGCACGTAGGCGATCGTATAATACATCCACAGGATCAGCGCGGCGAACAGCGCGAACGGCACCCACAGCGCGATCAGCGGATCGATCTTGCCGAGCGCGCCGATGTCCGAGGCATATTGGTTGATCTTGTGATAGGCGACGATCAGCACGATGCCGAGGAACACGCCGAGCGCCGAGGTCGATCGCTTCGGCGGCACGCCCAGCGCCAGCCCCATCAGCGGTAGCAGCAGCATCGTCGCCACTTCGGCCACGCGGAAATGGAATTCGGCGCGGCTGCTGTCGCGCAGATCGGGCGTCGCCGCCTTGTCGTGGCCGTAAAAGGCGAGTTCGGGCAGCGTCAGCTCCAGGTTGCGGCCGCCGCGCTGGCGGAAATTCTCATATTTGGGCAGCGGAATCGGCAGATCGTGGAGGCTGAAGGTCAGCACCCGCGGCGTTTTGAAATTGGGCTCGCTGTCGATCAGCGTGCCGTTTGTCAGGCGGAAGATGATCGTATTGGGATCATCGGTGGCGAGGAACTGGCCGCTCTGTGCGGTAACGCCCAGCCAGCCGCCATTGTCGCTCTGGCGGTGCAGGAAAATGCCGGTCAGCTTGCGTCCCTTGTCCTCGCTCTTTTCGATCCTGAGCGTCATCTTGCTGCCGAAATTGGTGAACTCGCCGACCTTGATCGACGCGCCGAGCGCGCCGGTGCGCAGCTCGAAGCGCAGCCCTTCGTAATTGTAGCGCGCATAAGGCTGGACGAAGCCGACGATGCCGAGATTCACCGCGGCCAGCACGATCGCATACATATAGGGCACGCGCAGCAGCCGGCCGTAGCTCATGCCGACGCCGCGCATCACATCGAGCTCGGAACTGATCGCGAGCTTGCGGAAGGTGAGCAGGATGCCGAGCAACAGCCCGATCGGCACGCCGAGTCCGAGATATTCGGGCAGCAGATTGGCGAGCATTTTCCAGATCACGCTGATCGGCCCGCCCTCGGTGGCGACGAAATCGAACAGCCGGCGGATGCGATCGAGCACCAGCAGCATCGCCGCGATCACCAGCGTGGAGATCAACGGCACCGCAATGAGCCGGGCCAGGTAACGATCGATGGATTTCATGGCGGGCGGTGCGGGCCTTGATCACGAACGGCGGCGCGGCGTGCGCCCGGACGTTCGGCTATATCGAGGCCGATCGGTCGCGTCAGCCCTTCATTCTATTCCGCGGCGATGCGGCGGGCGAGGGTGGGGCGCTCGATCGCCATCACTTCGCCGATCGCCTGTTCGAGCGCGGTGATGGTGAAGGGCTTGCGCAACACGATATGGTCGCACAACACGTCGCCAGCGACTTCGCCGGCATAGCCGGTGACAAACAGCACCGCGATGTGCGGATAGAGCGGGGTCAGCGCGGCGATCATTTCCGGTCCGGTCTGGCCGGGCATCAGCACGTCGCTGACGATCAGATCGATCGCGTCCTGGCTTTCGAGCAGATCGGGGGCCTGCAACGGATCGCCGCAACCGACGGGATGGTGGCCGAGCTCCTCGAGCGCGCTCATCGTCGCGGCGAGCACGCGCGGATCGTCCTCGACGACCAGCACGTCGAGCCCCGCTAGCGCCGCCGGGCGCGCCTCGCTCGCCACGATCTCGCGCGGCGCCGCGGTCGAGACGGACAGCCGGCGCGGCAAATAGACCGTCACCGTGGTGCCGCCGCCGGGGACCGAGTCGAGGCCGATCTCGCCGTCCGATTGGCGCACGAAGCCGAAAATCTGGCTGAGCCCCAGGCCGGTGCCCTTGCCGACCGGCTTGGTGGTGAAGAACGGCTCGAACACGCGTTCCAGCACGTCGGGCGTCATCCCGCAGCCGGTGTCGCTCACCGCGATCGTCACGTAGTCGCCGGCCGGGCAATCGCCGATCGCGCCCGCGGCGAGCGTGGTCCCGCCGGTTGCGATCGTCAGCGTGCCGCGGCCGTCCATGGCGTCGCGCGCGTTGACCGCCAGATTGAGGATCGCGTTTTCGAGTTGGTGACGATCGACCCAGACAGCCCAATCCATGCCGCTGTCGCGCGTCTCTACGGTGATCGCATCGCCCAGTGTGCGATCGAGCAGGTTGGACATGCCGGCGATCAGCGCGCCCGCCGCAATCGCCTCGGGCAACAGCGGCTCGGCGCGAGAAAAGGCCAGCAGCCGGCGGGTCAGCGTCGCGGCGCGATTGGCGCCTTCCATCGCATTGGCGATGTGGCGCTTCACCTCGTCGGGACGCGCCGGAAGATTGCGCTGCGCCAACTCCAGTCCGCCCAGCACGACCGCCAGCATATTGTTGAAATCGTGCGCGATGCCGCCGGTCAGCTGGCCGACCGCCTCCATTTTCTGGACCTGGCGAAGCCGCGCTTCCTGGAGCTTCAGTTCGGCGGTCGCCGCCGCCACCGCGGCTTCCAGATCCTCGACCCGCTCGCGCTCGATTTCCGCCTCGGCGCGCGCCGCGGCGCGCTCGCTCAGCGCCTGCACCGCCATCCAGCCGAGCGCCATCGCGCCGAGCACGATCACCATGCCGAAGCCGACGAGGACGTGAACGAGGTTGTTCGAATGCGACAGCGATTGCGCGACGGCGGTGCTGTGGCTGATCAGCAGCGCGCGTTCGCTGCCGATGATGTCGATCAACAGGCGATTGATCTGCGCGAGCGACTCAGCCTTGCGCGCCTTGTAATAGCGCGCAAGCGCCTGGTTGTTCTGATGATAAGCGGTGTTGAGCGCGGTCAGCGACAATTCCTCGCCGCGCGCCTTATAGGCGCGGCGCAGCGTATCGATGCGCCGCTGCTGTGCCGGATCGTCGGCGGTCGCGCGATCGAGCTGATCGAGCTGATCACCGGCGCGGCTCCATTGATCGCTGTAGAGCTGGCCGATCTGCTTGTCGCCGCTGATCACATACCGACCGAGTGACGCCTCGGCATTGGCGATCGTGCCGGAAACATTGCTGGCGAGGACCATCACCTCATAACTGTGCGATTGCAGCTCGAGCGCGCGGTCACGCTGGCGGTTGGCGGCGCCCAGCGTTGCGATCAGCGCGACGAGCACGGCCGCGCCCAGCGCCGCGGTGACCACCAGCATGATGGTCCGCCAATGCGCTATCGGGGCTCGTGCGACCCCCTCGTCGCTGTCGATCCTGCTCATCTGCAACTGATTCTACCGCAGCGTGACTCGCGTTGAAAGCACCGACCGTGCTTTTTCAGGCAATCGCCCCAACCGCCCGGCCTGCCTCGCGAAACAGCGTCAACACCGTATCGAGTTGCGCCTTCGTGTGCTCGGCACACAGCGAACAGCGCAGCAGATAGGTGCCGGCCGGCGTCGCGGGCGGTCGCGCCATGTTGACGTAGAGTCCTGCGTCGAGCAGCGCCTGCCACATCGCCACCGCCTGGGTCTGATCTTCCAGGATCACCGCGATGATCGCCGATTCGGGCGTCTCGGTGCCGAGCTTGAACCCCATGTCCTTCAGCCCGCCGTGCAATTTGCGGGCATTTTCCCATAGCTGTGCGCGCTTGTTGTGCGCGTGCATGAGCTTGCGGATCGAGGCTTCGGCGGTTGCGACCACCGACGGCGGCAGGCTGGCGGTGAAGATATAGGGACGGCAGGCGAGCCGGATCGCCTCGAACTTGGGATGGTTCGAGACGCAGAAGCCGCCCACCGTGCCGACCGATTTGGAAAAGGTGCCGACGATGAAATCGACCTGATCCTCAAGCCCCTGATCCTCGTAGACACCGCGGCCGTTGGCGCCGAAAAAGCCCATCGAATGCGCTTCGTCGCTGAGCACCATGCAGCCATGCTTCTTGGCGACCGCGACCATCTCCTTGAGCGGTGCGACGTCGCCGAGCATCGAATAGACGCCTTCGAGGACGACCAGCTTGGCGGGTTCCTTGGGCAGGCGGCCGAGCCTTTTGTCGAGATCCTCGACAGAATTGTGGCGGAAGCGGACGATCTCGGCATTGCCCTGCTGGCAGCCGTCGTAGATCGAGGCGTGGCTGTCGGCATCGAGGATGACATATTCGCCCTTGCCGGCGAGCGTCGAGATCATGCCCAGATTGGCCATATAGCCGGTCGAAAAGACGATCGCGCCGGTCATCGCGTAGAAATCACGCAGCGCCTGTTCCACCGCCATATGATCGCGGAACGTGCCGTTGAGCATGCGGCTGCCGTTGGTGCCCGAGCCGAACTGATCGAGCGCGTCCTTGCCGGCCTGGATGACGTCGGGGTCGAACGTCATGCCCATGTAATTATAGGTGCCGAGCAGGATCGTGTCCTTGCCCTTGATCACCGCCTCGGTCGGCGACTTGACCTCGTCCATCACGATCGCGAACGGATCGGTGACGCCGGTATCGATCAGCGCCTGGCGTTCGGCGATCAGCGCGTCGAACTTCGACATCAGGTCGCGTTCCGGCGCGATCGTTTCCGGCTCGAGCGGCAGCGCGTGGGCGGTCTGGGCGGCTTCGGTCATATCAGGCCTTCAGCTTTTCCACCGCATCGACCAGCTGGCCGACGGTTTCGATCTCGGCCTGCATGTTCATCGTGATGATGATGTCGAATTCGTCTTCGATCGCGGCGACGAAATCCATCACCGTCAGGCTGTCCCATTCGAGGTCGCCCTGGAAGCTGGTCGCATCATTCAGCGCGACGCCCTTCTTGTTGAAGGGTTCGATCAGTCGCGTGACGGTGTCGAAGGTGGCTGCGCGGTCGCTCATCTCATGCTTTCACTATGTTGGCGAACCGCATCTGGCGGACAAATGCGGCGGCAATTCGGCTTGGCTATAGCAAGGAATGCGCGCGATACCACGCCGCCGTCGACGCCAGCCCGTCGGGCGTCGCCACCGCGGGTTGCCAGAGCGCCGGATCGGGCCGCTTGTCGGGATCGATCGTCCAGTCGGGATGGCAGAAATAGGCAACGCGGTCCGGCGTCAGCTTGGCGCGCTTGCCGCGCACCAGCCGGTCGGCGCGCGCGACGGTCGCAAGCAGCCAGCGGGGTAGGGCAAAGGGGTGGATGCGCGTGCCGACGGCGTTGCCGATGGCAAAAGCGAACGCCTTATGGTCCCAGCCGCCAGCGCGACCGTCGTCAGCCTCGATCAGGCGCTGATTGGAGGTATTGTGTGCCAGCGCCAGCAACAGCCGCGCAAGGTCGCCAACCTCGATCACCGATAGCTTGCCGGCGGGAGGCGTGAAGGCGAGCCCGAACCGCGCAAGCCGGAACAGCTCGCGCATCTCCAGGTCGCCGGGGCCGTAAATCGCCGGCGGCCGCACCATCACCCAATCGAGCGCCGACGCTTCCACGACGCGTTCGGCCTCGGCCTTCGACCAGCCATAGTCCGACAGATGAGGCTCGCGCGCGGCGAGCGAGGAGACGTTGATGAAGCGTTTGACGCCGGCGCGCTCGGCGGCTTCGACGATCGCTTCGGTCCCGGTAATATTGCCGGCGACGAAGCCCGCGCGATCGGGCGCGTTGACCACCCCGGCAACGTGGATCACGGCATCGGCGCCGGCGACCAGCGCATCGAGCGCTGCGTCGTCGCCCAGCGAGCCTTCGATCCAGGTCACGCCGTCATACGCGGGCTGCGGCCGCCGCGTCAGCGCGCGCACGTGATCGCCGCCGGTGCGCGCCAGGTTGATCAGCGTGCCGCCGACGAACCCGGTGCCGCCGGTGACGGCGAGTACGCTCACACCAGCGCCATGTGATTGCGATGGACCAGCGCCGATCGCGGCGCATGGCCGAGAATCTCGCCGAGTTCCTCGCTGCGCTTGCCGATGATCAGCCGCGCCGCCGACGAATCATATTCGCACAGGCCGCGGGCGATGCGCCGGCCATCGGCGCCGACGATCTCGACGATGTCGCCGCGGTTGAAATTGCCCGCCACGCCCAGCACGCCGGCGGCGAGCAGACTGTTGCCACTCCGCAATGCCTTCGTCGCGCCGTCATCGACCCGGATCGTTCCGCCCGAGGTCAGCCCGCCGGCGATCCACGCCTTGCGCGCGGTGGGGCTGCCTTCGCCGAGGAACACCGTGCCGTGTCCGGTATGGGTGAACCGCGCCAGCGCGTGCCCGCCGTGGCCGGAGATGATCGCCAGGTCGATCCCCGCGCTGGTGGCGATCCGGGCCGCCTCGATCTTGGAGATCATCCCGCCCGATCCCATGCCCGAGGACGACTTGCCGTCCGCCATCGCCTCGATCGCGCCGTCGATTCGATCGACTACCGGGATCAGCTTCGCGTTCGGGTTCGAATGCGGGTTCGAATCGTACAGCCCATCGATGTCCGACAACAGGATCACCCCGTCAGCATCCGCCGCCTGGCCGATCCGCGCCGCGAGCCTATCGTTGTCGCCGAAGCGAATCCGCTCGGTCGCCACCGTGTCGTTCTCGTTGATGATCGGGATCACGCCCAACCCGAGCAGCCGGCCCAGCGTCGCCGAGGCGTTGAGATAACGCCGGCGATCCTCGAGATCGTCGAGCGTCACCAGCACCTGCGCCGCCGTCATCCCGCGCGCGGACAGCAGATCGGACCACATATGCGCCAGCGCGATTTGCCCGGTCGCCGCCGATGCCTGCGCATCCTCCAGGCTGTTGCGCCCGCCGCCGGGCAGGCCCAGCCGCCGCGCGCCCAGCGCGATCGCGCCCGATGAGACGATCGCCACCTGCTGCCCGGCCTGCGCGCGGCCGGCGATATCGGCGACCAGCGTCTCGACCCATTCGGCATGAACTTCCCCGTCGGGATCGACCAGCAGCGCCGATCCCACCTTGACGATCAGCCGCCGGCAGGCGGGGGGAGAGAAGCGATTCGCTTCATCAGACAAAACAAACTCCTGTTAATTGCGTCGCCGGACTCACACCGGCGACCATTCGATCGCATCCTCGCCTTCGTCGTCGGCGGGCACCGCGTCGGGCGCGGGGCCGATCGCGTCGACCAATTTGTCGAGCACCCAATCGACGCCCGTGCCGCCGGCAGCCGATATCGGCACGACCTGGCCGCCGCTCGCCTCCTCGAGCTCGCCCGACAGCGCCTCGATCAATTCGTCGTCGAGCATATCGATCTTGTTGAGCGCGACCACCACCGGCTTGTCGGTCAGCCCGCCGCCATAAGCCGCCAGCTCGTCGCGGACGATGCGGTAGCTCGTCGCGACGTCATCGTCATTGGCGTCGACCAGATGGAGCAGCACGCGGCACCGCTCGATATGGCCGAGGAAGCGGTCGCCGATCCCGGCGCCTTCGGCCGCGCCCTCGATCAGCCCGGGGATGTCGGCAACGACGAATTCGCGGTGCCGGTGGCGCACCACGCCCAGCTGCGGCCGCGTGGTCGTAAAGGCGTATTCGCCGACCTTCGCCTGCGCGTTGGTAACGGCGTTGATGAAGGTCGATTTGCCCGCATTGGGCAGCCCCACAAGCCCGGCGTCGGCGAGCAGCTTCAAGCGCAGCCACACCCACGCTTCCTCATACGGCCAGCCAGTGCCATGCTGGCGCGGCGCACGGTTGGTCGAGGTCTTGTAGCTCAAATTGCCGCGCCCGCCGTCGCCACCGCGCAGAAATACCTGACGCTGCCCGGCCTTGGTGAAATCGGCCAGCACATGCTCCTTGTCCTCGGACAGGATCTGCGTGCCGACCGGCACCTTGATGACGAGATCGTCGCCGCCGCCGCCGGTGCGGTTGCTGCCGGCGCCGCCCTTGCCGCGCGGCGCACGGAAATGCTGAGTGTAGCGAAAGTCGATCAGCGTGTTGAGCCCGGGCACCGCCTCGAAGATGATGTCGCCGCCCTTGCCGCCGTTGCCGCCATCGGGCCCGCCATATTCGATGAACTTTTCGTGTCGAAAGCTCACCGCGCCGGGGCCGCCCGCGCCGGAGCGCACGAAAATCTTGGCCTGATCGAGAAAATGCATCGCCGCTAGATAGCGTGCTCGCGCGGATTAGCTACCCTTGCGCCCTTGCAGCAGCATGTCGAACGCCAGCTCGCGGGCCTTGTCGCGGGGAAGCCCGAGCGCGCGCGCCATCGGCCCGCCGAGCAGCGCGTCGCCCAGCGCCATCAGCACCAGTTGCAGCGTCTCCTCATGGATCGGCCGCTCGGTGCCGGGGTGCCCCTCGGCCAGTTCATCGACAAGATCGTGAATTGCGGTGAGAATCGGATCGAGCGCGTCTTCGTTGCCCGACAGGATCATCCAGCTGGCGAGCGCGCCGGCGCCGCCGGTGCCGAACGCATCGAAGGTCAGTTCGACGACCTCGCGCGGGTCCTGATTGCCGGCCCGCGCCTCGAGCACGGCTTCACGAATCGTCGAGGTGATATAGCCGGCCATCCGCGCAAACAGCGCCTTTTGCAGTCCGGCGGCCGAGCCGAAATGGTGCAGCAGATTGGCGTGCGTCCGCCCGATCCGCGCGGCGACGGCCTTGAGCGTCACCGCCTGCGGCCCCGATTCGATCAGCAGCGTGCGCGCCGCCTCCAGCGCGGCGTCGCGCGATTCCTCCGGGCTCATCCGGCGACGGGCGGCGAGAGCAGTTGCGACCATGCTTTCGTCTCTCGACGGAATCGCACGCGAGATCAAGGTGAGGGGCATCGGCGTCCGCCGTTCGCCGTCCGCGCAAGCCTGTCGTCATCCCCGCGAAGGCGGGGACACATCTCCTTCGCTGTGGCCTTGGAGAATCCAGAAGATGGGTTCCCGCCTTCGCGGGAATGACGATGGGGCCTCACGCCGCCATACGCACCGGGTCGTCGGTAGAGGCTTCCTCGTCCAGCGCCAGTTCGAACAGCGCGCACGGTGCTTCGCCGCCGCGCGCCGTCGAATGGCGGGGCTCGATGCCGACTTGCCGGAACCCCAGCTTCGCCAGCACCCGGCCCGACGCCGGGTTGTCGACGAAATGGCCGGAATGAAGCCGCTTCAGCCCCAGCGACCGCGCGATCTCGATCATCTGCCGGCCAGCCTCGGTCGCATAGCCGCGCCCCCAGGCGGCCGGCGTCAGCCAATAGCCGAGCTCGTGCGCGCCGTCCTCGCGGCGTTCGATGCCGATGCCGCCAACGATCTCGGCGCCGTCGCCTTCGCGCGCGACGATCAGGAAGTCGGGCTGCGCCGATCCGCGCGGCCGGGCCAGAAACGCCTCGGCGTCGCCCAGCGCATAGGGCCAAGGCGCACGAGACAGCTTGCTGACCACCGCTTCATGGCCGATCGCCTCGGACAGCGCGCGCGCATCCTCGGGCCAGCCGGGCCGCAGCGTCAGTCTCTTGGTACGGGCGAACATCATACGCTCTCCTCACGCTTTTGAGCCGCCCCATGACGCGCCCCCGTGACGCGCGTGAGACAGATCGAAGGAGGGAGCATGAAAAAAGGGAGCCGGAACGATCCGTCTCCCTTTTGTGGCTGGTTCTTCGCAGAACCCCGGATCGCCCTGGTGGGCAACCCGGTTGGTCGCCCGATGTTATTCGGCTGCCGCCATAATCTCGTTTACCGAGCAGAACTTTCGGCCAAGCTTGCCTTGGTGAAAGGTCACGCGGCCTTCGACGAGCGCGAACAGCGTGTGATCCTTGCCGATGCCGACATTGGTGCCCGGATAGAATTTGGTGCCGCGTTGACGCACGAGAATGTTGCCCGGAATGGCGATTTCGCCACCGAACTTCTTCACGCCGAGACGACGACCGGCCGAATCGCGACCGTTGCGCGACGAGCCGCCTGCTTTCTTATGTGCCATTTGCTATGCTCCTCGTGTCTCAGGCTTCGGCGGCCGGGGCGCTACCCTCGGCGTCGGCCTTGGCGGCAGCCTTTTTGGGCGCGGCCTTCTTCTTTTCTTCGCTGCCGATCGCGGTGATCTGCAGGATCGTGTGCTGCTGACGATGGCCGTTCTTGCGGCGATAATTGTGCCGGCGGCGCTTCTTGAAGACGATGACCTTGTCGGCCTTCGCCTGCGCGATGATCTCGGCGCCGACCGTCAGGCCCTCGACCGACTTCAGGTCGCCGCCTTCGCCTGCAAGCAGAACGTCGCCCAGGGTGATCTTGTCACCGGCTTCGCCGCCGATCTTCTCGACGACGATTTTGTCTCCAGCGGCAACGCGATACTGCTTGCCGCCTGTGCGCACGATAGCGAACATGGCCCTCATCACTTTCCAAATGCATATACCCGCGCAGGACGAGTCCCGGCGGGAAAGACGGCTCGCCTAAGCGACGAGGGTGATTCTGTCAACAATGCGCAGCGCCCGATCGTTGGGGCGCATGCGCGAAGCGATAGGCAGCGTGGGTTTTTTGCCATAGCATCGGCTCAACCCGTTTCCCGCATGGAGGTTTCCCGCATGATCCCGCTGCTCGCCGCGCTGTTGCTTACGGCGCAGGTCACGCCGTCCTCGCAAACGACGCCGACCCCGCCGCTGCCGCCGGCCAATCCGGTGCCCTATAGCGAGCCCGATGTCGCCAATGTGATGACGCCGATCAACGCGATGTTCGCCGGCCTGGCCGCGCACGACGCCGCGGCGATCGCCGCGCAGGTCCGCCCAGAAGGCGGCGCGACGGTAGCGATCGAGAATGCCGACGGCAGCCGCAAGATCGAGCATATGAGCTGGGCCGAGTTCACCGCGGGCATCAAGCCCAGCGCGCAGCAATTTGAAGAGCGGCTGACCGATCCTGCCGTCGAGGTCGATGGCGACATCGCGATGGCGTGGAGCCCGTACGTTTTCTACCTCGATGGCAAGGCGCATCACTGCGGCATGGATCACTTCGATCTGATCCGCGAGAACGATGCCTGGAAAGTGCTCAACGTCACCTGGTCGCAGCGCACGACGGGGTGTGGTGCGTGATCGCCGCTTTCCTACAAGACCCGATCCGGGTTAGGGCAATCGCATGATCCGACGTTCGATTCGTGACCGCGCCGCACCGACGGCGGTCACGCCGCCCTCGGCAAAACCGTGCGACACTCTCCACTTTCTCCACTTCACCGGCGCGAACGCATGCTGAAATCGCTGCTGATCGCCAATCGCGGCGAGATCGCCTGCCGCGTCATCCGCACCGCGCGCAAGATGGGCGTCCGCACCGTCGCGGTCTATTCTGACGCCGACGCCAAGGCGCTCCACGTCCGCCAGGCCGACGAGGCGGTGCATATCGGGCCGAGCCCGGCGCGCGAAAGCTATCTGTGCGGCGACAAGATCATCGCCGCGGCCAAAGCAACAGGCGCCGAAGCGATCCATCCTGGTTATGGATTTCTTTCGGAAAACGCCGATTTCGCACAAAGCGTGATCGATGCCGGCCTGATCTGGGTCGGCCCAAAGCCCGCCAGTATCCGCGCGATGGGCCTCAAGGACGCCGCCAAGGAACGGATGATCGCCGCCGGTGTGCCGGTGACGCCGGGCTATCTTGGCGCGGGTCAGGCGCCCGATCGGCTCAAGGCCGAGGCGGACGCGATCGGTTATCCGGTGCTCATCAAGGCGGTCGCCGGCGGCGGCGGCAAGGGCATGCGCCGCGTCGATGCGGCGGACGATTTCCTCGACGCGCTGGTGTCGTGCCAGCGCGAGGCGGCGAGTTCGTTCGGCAACACCCAAGTGCTGATCGAGAAATACATCCTCTCGCCGCGGCACATCGAGGTGCAGGTGTTCGGCGACAGCCAGGGCAACGTCGTCCATCTGTTCGAGCGCGATTGCTCGCTCCAGCGCCGCCACCAGAAGGTGATCGAGGAAGCCCCCGCGCCAGGCATGGACTCGGACACCCGCGAGGCGGTGTGCGCGGCGGCGGTCCGTGCCGCGAAAGCTGTCGACTACGAAGGCGCTGGCACGATCGAATTCATCGCAGACGCCAGCGAGGGCCTGAAGGCCGACCGCATCTGGTTCATGGAAATGAACACGCGGCTGCAGGTCGAGCATCCGGTGACCGAGGAGATCACCGGGCAGGACTTGGTCGAGTGGCAATTGCGGGTGGCGAGCGGGGAGGCGCTGCCCAAGCGTCAGGACGAACTGTCGATCAACGGCTGGGCGATGGAAGCGCGGCTGTATGCGGAGGACCCGGCGAAAGGGTTTTTGCCGAGCACGGGGCGGCTCGAAATCTTTCGGGAGCATCGTGACGTACGCTTGGAAACCGGCGTTTACGAAGGCGCGGAAATTACCGGATTCTACGATCCGATGATCGCCAAGATCGTCGTCCATGCCGCCGATCGCGCAGCAGCGTGCGTGGCACTGGCAGCTGCCTGCTCGTCAACCGACATCTTCCCCGTTAAAACCAACGCGCCATTTCTTTGGCGTGCGCTCGACGACGAAGATTTCCGCGCAGGCCGCATCGACACGGGGTTTATCGCCGCCAAGGGGGAAGCCCTGCTACCCCCAGGTGAGCCCAGCGAGGACATGATAAAGCAGGCGGCAGCGGCCGTGCTCGTCCAGGAATATTATGGCGAGCCGACGATGTTGTCGTTCTGGGACGACGATCTTTTATCGCAACCTCAGCCCGATCCCTGGCGCGGTGCACTCGGGTTCAGATTAAATCGCGGACCCAATCGCAAAGTTTCCGTCGCTGTAGAAGGGCAGGTCTACCAAACCGAGTTGCCCGAAGACTGGGCAAGCAAGCCGGTCATGGGCGAGCCTGTCGCTAATGGCGTTGCCGTCAACGACGATGGGCTGTCTTTCTTAGCTGCCTTGCCGCGTTTTTCCGGCGCATCGGCGGGCGCCGCAGCGGACGGTGCGATCCTGTCGCCGATGCCGGGGCGGATCATCGCGGTCGATGTGGCGGCCGGCGACACGGTGACCAAAGGCCAGAAGCTCGTCACGCTCGAGGCGATGAAAATGGAGCACACGCTGACCGCGCCGTTCGCCGGCACCGTGGCCGAGCTCGATGCGCAGGAAGGCGGTCAGGTCAGCGAAGGCAAGATGCTGGTGCGCGTGGAGCGGGCGGACTGACCTGCGGCACCTCCCCGGCGAAGGCCGGGGCCCAGGTGGTAAAGCGAGAATGTTGAAGTGCAGCGCGCGCCAGTGCGCCGCTGCGCAACTGGACCCCGGCTTTCGCCGGGGAGGTGAGGAAAAGGGATGCCCGGCAAATTCTACGACGAATGGCAGATCGGCGAGGTGATCGAACATCCGCTGCGCCGCACGGTCACCGAGACCGACAACCTCCTCTTCACGACGATGACGCACAATCCGCAGCCACTGCATCTCGACGCCGAGGCGGCCAAGGCCAGCGAATTCGGCCAGATCCTCGTCAACGGCACCTTCACCTTTGCGCTGATGGTGGGGCTCAGCGTCGGGGAGACGACGATGGGCACGCTGGTCGCCAATCTCGGCTACGACAAATTGGTGATGCCAAAGCCGGTGTTCATCGGCGATACGCTGCGCGCGACTAGCGAAGTGACCGATCTGCGCGAGAGCAAATCGCGGCCCGAGGCTGGTCTCGTCACCTGGCGGCACCGGATGCTCAACCAGCGCGACGAGGTGGTGTGCGAGTGTCTGCGCACGGCGTTGCTCAGGAAGTCTATACCGTAAAGCTCTCGCCGCAGCCGCAGGCGCCTTTGGCGTTGGGGTTGTTGAAGGTGAAGCCGGTGGTGAAATCGTCCTCGACCCAGTCCATCGTCGAGCCGATCAGATAGAGCACCGACGCGCCGTCGACGAAGAAGCTGCCGCCGGGGGTTTCGATGCGCTCGTCCATCGGGTTGGCGACCGTCACGTAATCGACCGAATAAGCGAGGCCCGAACAGCCGCGGCGCGGGGTCGAGAGCTTGACGCCGATCGCGTCGGCGGGCGCCTTGGCCATCAGCTCGGCGACGCGCGCTTCGGCGCGCTCGGTGAGGATGACGGGGGCTGGGCGTTGTCGGAGTACGGTGTTGGTCACGACAAAACCTCCGTTCGTGCTGAGCTTGTCGAAGCACGTGGACTTGGAACACGCCCTTCGACAGGCTCAGGGCGAACGGGGAGATTTGGGGCCGTCCGCATCACAGCATGCCCAGTTCGAGCTTGGCGTCGTCGGACATTTTCTGAGGATCCCACGGCGGGTCCCACACCAGATTTACGTCGGCCGTCGCGATTCCGGGCACCGAGCTGACGCGAAGCTCAACCTCGCCGGGCATCGATTCGGCGACCGGGCAATGCGGCGTCGTCAGCGTCATGTTGACTGCGGCGTGGCCGTCGTTGGTGACTTCGACGCCGTAGATCAGCCCGAGATCGTAGATGTTGACCGGGATTTCGGGGTCGTAGATTTCCTTCAGCGCCTCAATCACCGCGGCCTGCAGCGCGCCACCCTCGCCTCCGACCGGATCGGCTACGGGCTGTTGCGAGAGAAACCCTTCGAGATAATCGCGCTTGCGGCCGAACGTTTCCGCCGCGCTTTCGACGCGCGCCTTGGGCGGCGCTTCGACGGCATCGACTTCCTCGACCGTGATCTTGCCTTGCTCGTTCACCCGAAGATCCTCGTTACTCGTTCAATACCCTTGACCAGCGCCGCGACGTCCTGCGCGCCGTTATAAACGCCGAAGCTCGCCCGCGCGGTAGCGGGGACGCCGAGCGCCTCCATTAAAGGCTGCGCGCAGTGATGCCCGGCGCGGATCGCGACCCGGCCTTCATCCAATATGGTGGCGACGTCGTGCGGATGAACCCCCTCGACCGCAAAGCTGACGATGCCGGCGGACTCCTCGGGGCCGAACACGGTGACGCTGTTGAGGCCGGCGAGCGCCGCGCGGGTTTCGCGGACCAGCGCGGTTTCGTGGGCGTGAATTCGCTCGAGACCGATCGACTCGACATAATCGATCGCGGCGTGGAGGCCGACGACGCCGACGATGTGCGGCGTGCCCGCCTCGAACCGGCCGGGGGGCGGGGCGTAGGTTGTCTTTTCGAACGTGACGCGATCGATCATCGAGCCGCCGCCCTGGTAGGGGGGCATCGAGTCGAGAATGTCGGCGCGCGCCCACAGCACGCCGATGCCGGTCGGGCCGTAGAGCTTGTGGCCCGAGAAGACGTAGAAATCGCAGTCGAGGTCGGCGACATCGACGGGCAGGCGCGGGACCGCCTGACAGCCGTCGAGCAGCAGCTTCGCGCCGACCGAATGGGCGAGCTCGGCCGCGCGCTTGGCGTCGAGCACCGAGCCGAGGACGTTCGAGACATGCGCCAGCGCGACCAGCTTGTGCGCGGGCGTCAGCATCTCGGCCATCGCGTCGAGATCGATGCGGCCGTCCATCGTCAGCGGGATGACGTCGATCGCCGCGCCTATGCGCTCGGCGACCATCTGCCACGGGACGATGTTCGAATGGTGCTCGAGCGTCGAGAGCAGGATGCGGTCGCCGGCCTTGAGGTGAGTGCCGGCCCAGCTGTGCGCGACGAGGTTGATGCCTTCGGTGGCGCCGCGGACGAAGACGATCTCGTCGGGCGAGGGCGCGTGGAGGAAGGCGGCGACGCGCTTGCGGGCGGCTTCATAGGCGAGCGTCATATCGGCCGAGCGTTGATAGACGCCGCGGTGGACGGTCGCATAGGTCTCGCCATAGGCGCGGGTGATCGCATCGACGACGGCCTGCGGCTTCTGCGCGGTTGCGGCGGTGTCGAGATAGGCCCAGCCTTCGGGAATCGCCGGGAAATCGGCGAGCATGTCGAGCGGGCGATCGTCGAGGATCGTGGTCATGCCGCTGCCTCTGCCGGGGTGAAGTGGAGAAAGTGGAGAGTGTCGCGCGGGTTTGGCCGAGGGGGTGTCAGCGGCCGGCGATTGCGGAGAAGCGCAACGCTGCCGAGCCAATGTGACCATTGCGCGAACAATGACATTGGAAATCCAACTTTTGAAGCGGCCTTCTCCCCTCCCGCTTGCGGGAGGGGCAGGGGGAGGGCCTGTTTCAGATACACGTCGGTCATTCGGACATGCCCTCCCCTGACCCCTCCCGCGAGCGGGAGGGGGATTGCAACGCCGCCTCCAGCCAGCGATCGGCGTCGGCGGCGAAAGCGTCGCGGACGGGGTCGTTGCCGATGCGGCCGATCGCGTCGGCGACGAAGGCGCGGGTCAGCAGCGCGGTGGCGCGGGGCGGGGTGATGCCGCGGCTTGCGAGATAGAATAGCGCCGTTTTGTCGAGTTCGCCGACGGTCGCGCCGTGCGCGCATTTGACGTCGTCGGCGAAGATTTCGAGCTCGGGCTTGAGGTTGATCGTGGACGTGCGATCGAGAAGGAGGCCGCGCAGGCTCTGCTCGCCATCGGTCTTCTGCGCGCCGCGGGCGACCTCGACGCGGGCGGCGAGGCTGGCGGTGGAGCGGTCCTTGGCGACGGCGCGCCATGTCTGGTGGCTCTGGCCGTCGAGCGCGTCATGGCGCAGCGCAACGGCGCATTCCTGGTTCTGCTCGCCCTGGGTCAGCAGCGCGCCGCCCATTTCGGCATAGGCTGCCGCGCCAATACAGTGGAGCGCGCCGTCGATGCGGCAATCCATGCCGCCGGCGCCGAGGAAAATCGAGACGAGACTGGCGCCTTCGCCGATCTCGGCCTCGTCGCGGATCGAGACGAAGCCCGACGATTGCAGCAGGCGCACCGAGCGCATCAGTCGGGCGGAGCGAGCGAGCGAGATCTGCGTCAGGCGGTTGGACCAGCCGGCGCCGACATAGGTCTCGACGATCGAAGCGGCGGCGTCCTCGCCGAGCGTGATGCGCGCGGGGAGGTGGTTGGCGCCGCCGGTGGCGATATGGACGATCTCGATGGCGTCGCTTGCCTGATCGGTGTCGAGCGAGAGTTGCCAGCCGGGGCCGGCGGCCTGCTTGCCGAGCGAGTGATCGGTGGTGAGGGCGAGCGGTTCGATCGACACGCGGTCGGGGGTGCTGCGCGCGGCATCGAGCACGCCGTCGACGAACACGAGGCGCGGCCCGCCGAGGCCGATGAAATGCGGCTCGGCATGGGGTGCGGTGCCCAGCGTTGCGTTAGCAACGCCCAGCGTTGCGTTAGCAAGAGCGGGCAGCGCATCGAGGTGCGACCAGCGCCATTCTTCCTCGTGGCGCGAGGGAAGGGTGAGAGCGTCGGCCATCAAATCCTCCCCTGCAAGGGGAGGTGGCGCGCGCTAGCGCGACGGAGGGGTGTTGCACCATCGAGAGGGGGACACCCCTCCACCACGCTGCGCGTGGTCCCCCTCCCCTTGCAGGGGAGGAATTGGCAGGTTCCAATCACGCCGCCACCTCGGCATAGCCTTCGGCTTCGAGCTGCTTGGCGAGTTCGATCCCGCCGGTTTTCACGATTCGGCCGTCGACCATCACATGGACGAAATCGGGCGCGACATATTCCAGCAGCCGTTCGTAGTGGGTGATCAGGATCACCGCCTTGTCCGCGCTGCGCATGATGCGGTTGATGCCTTCGCCGACCGCCTTCAGCGCGTCGATGTCGAGGCCGGAGTCGGTTTCATCGAGGATTGCGAATTTCGGCGCAATGATGCCCATCTGGACCATCTCGTTGCGCTTCTTCTCGCCGCCCGAGAAGCCGACATTGACCGGGCGCTTGAGCATCTCCTGGTTCATCCCGAGCAGGTCCGCCTGCGCGCGCGCGAGCTTGAGGAACTCGGCGCCGGAGAGCGGGGCCTCGCCGCGCGATTTGCGCTGGGCGTTGAGCGCCTCGCGCAGGAACTGGACGTTGGAGACGCCGGGGATTTCGACCGGATATTGGAAGCCGAGGAACAGCCCGGCGGCGGCGCGTTCGTGGGGGGCGAGCTCCAACAGATCGACCCATTCGCCGTCGGCCGCACCCGCATCCGTTCGCCCTGAGCTTGTCGAAGGGCGTGTTTCAAGCGCTGCGCCTGGATCACGTGCTTCGACAGGCTCAGCACGAACGGTGGTGGGGCGGAACATGACCGAGCCCCCCGTCACCTCATAACCGGGCCGCCCGCCGAGCACATAGCCGAGCGTCGACTTGCCCGCGCCGTTCGGCCCCATGATCGCGTGCACCTCGCCCGCGTTCACCTCGAGGCTGAGGCCCTTGAGGATTTCCTTGCCGTCGATTTCGGCGTGGAGGTTTTCAATCTTGAGCATTCGTTGACTTCTTCCAAAACCGAACAGCTAACAGACCAAATGCAACAGCAAACAGCGGCAAGAGATAGATTAGACCAATCATAAACGGGCGATCATGCAGTTCGCCAAAGGACAACGGCGGGACCCCTCCGGCGAAAGCATGGAACATTCCGACGACGGTGAGCCAAAGAAGGATGCAAATACCGGCAATCAGAAGCAGGCCGCCAAAAGCGATGTATCTCACCCAACGCTCCCCTCAAGGCTGATCCCCAGCAGCTTCTGCGCCTCCACCGCGAATTCCATCGGGAGTTGCTGGAGCACCTCCTTCGCAAAGCCGTTGACGATCAGCGCCACCGCCGCCTCGCTGTCGAGGCCGCGTTGCTGGGCGTAGAACATCTGGTCGTCGCTGATCTTCGAGGTGGTCGCCTCGTGCTCGATCTGCGCCGAGGGGTTGCGGACCTCGATATAGGGCACGGTGTGTGCGCCGCATTGGTCGCCCAGGAGCAGGCTGTCGCACTGGGTGAAGTTGCGGACGTTTTCCGCCGTAGGCCCGACACGGACGAGGCCGCGATAGGTGTTGTCGCTGCGCCCCGCGCTGATCCCCTTCGAGACGATCGTCGAGCGGCTATTCTTGCCGAGGTGGATCATCTTGGTGCCGGTATCGGCCTGCTGGCGGTTGTTGGTGACGGCGACCGAATAGAATTCGCCGACGCTGTTTTCGCCCGAGAGCACGCAGGACGGATATTTCCAGGTGATCGCGCTGCCGGTTTCGACCTGGGTCCAGCTGACCTTGGAGTTCTTGCCCTGGCACAGCGCGCGCTTGGTGACGAAATTGTAGATGCCGCCCTTGCCGTTCTCGTCGCCGGGATACCAGTTCTGCACGGTCGAATATTTGATCTCGGCATCGTCGAGCGCGACCAGCTCGACCACCGCGGCGTGGAGCTGGTTCTCGTCGCGCATCGGCGCGGTGCAGCCTTCGAGATAGCTGACGTAGCTGCCCTTGTCGGCGACGATCAGCGTGCGTTCGAACTGGCCGGTATTCTCGGCATTGATGCGGAAATAGGTGCTGAGCTCCATCGGGCAGCGCACGCCTTCGGGAATGTAGACGAAGGTGCCGTCGGAAAAGACCGCGCTGTTGAGCGTGGCGAAGTAATTGTCCCGTTGTGGGACGACCTTGCCGAGCCATTTGCGGACGAGATCGGGATATTCCTTGATCGCCTCGCTGATGCTGCGGAAAATGACGCCGGCGGCCTCGAGCTCCTTGCGGAAAGTGGTGGCGACGCTGACGCTGTCGAATACCGCGTCGACCGCGACGCGACGCGGCGGCGTGCCGCCCTCGACACCGGCGAGCAGCTTCTGTTCCTCGATCGGGATGCCGAGCTTTTCATAGACGCGCAGGATTTCGGGATCGACCTCGTCGAGGCTGCCGAGCTTGGGCTTGGCCTTGGGCTCGGCGTAATAATACGCGTCTTGATAATCGATCGGGGGGACGTTGAGCTTTGCCCAATCGGGCGGGGTCATCGTCAGCCACAGGCGATAGGCCTTGAGGCGCCAGTCGAGCATCCATTCGGGCTCGCCCTTCTTGGCCGAGATGAAGCGGACAGTGTCCTCGCTTAGCCCCTTGGGCGCGAAGTCCTGTTCGATATCGGACGAGAAGCCCCATTCGTACTTCTTGTTGGCGGCGGCGAGCGCCTCGGCGTTACGCGTGGCCATGCGATGCTCCTGCGCTTAGGGTGGCGAGGCTGACGCCCGCGAGCGCGCCGCGGACCGCGCCGTTGACGATGTTCCAGTGCGGCTTCACGCGGCAATTCTCCTCGATGGTGCAATCATGGCGACCGTCCTCGACGCACGACGTCATCGCGATCGGGCCTTCGACCGCCTCGATGATGTCGGCGAGGTTGATCGCCGCCGGTGGGCGGGCGAGGCGCAGGCCGCCGCCGGCGCCTCGACCCGTTTCGATCAAGCCGGCGGACGACAGGCGGCTGACGAGCTTCTGCACCGTCGGCAGCGGCACGCCGGTTTCCTCGGCGAGCAGCGTCGCGTTCAGCCGTCCGCTGGCGCCGCAATGGCGCGCGGCGGCGGTGAGGATCACGACCGCATAATCGGCAAGGCTAGAAAGACGCATATTGTCCTAATCGGATCGATTTAGTCCGATTGCTAGATGGCGAGGAACGCGCCCGTCGTCAAGGCGCTCAGGTATCGCTGATCAGCGGGCCGACCTGGCCGCCGAGCGCGTGGCGCTGCGCCATCGTCAGTCGCGCCAGCACCGGCGGATCGGCCTTGATCTGGCGCGGCGTGAGGCCGGTGAACTGCTTGATCTCGCGGATCAGATGCGACTGATCGTAGAAGCCGCGCTCGATCACATCGTCGAGCGAGGTGTTTTCGGACAGCAATGCGACGGCGGCGCGCAGCGCGCGATATTTGCGCGCGAGCAGCTTGGGCGGCGTGCCGTACAGCGCGTTGCACTTGCGCTCGACCTGGCGGCGCGACAGGCCGGTGATGACGATCAGATCATCGATTTGGGGCGAGGGGCTGGAGGCGAGCCAGCCGTCGACCTGGCGGATGAAGGCAAGCGATTCTCCGTCGCTGGTTTGGATCAACTCACGCAGCAGCTTGCTGGCGATCGGCACCATCGTCGCGATATCGGGCGCGGCGGCGAGCTCGGGAATGACGCGCGTCAGCCGGCCGCCGAACAATTCGGTGGCGTCGATCACGCGGTTGATCATGGCCGATGCGTCGTTGCCGACCAGCGCCGCCCAGCCGGCCGCCGTAATCCCGGCGCCGAACACCCGCACCGGCCCCTCGGCGCGGACGCGCACTGCGCCGGTGGTAGGCCCGATCAGGTGAATGCCCTCGGCGCGCTGGATGGTGCCGTCGGGGAAGCGGTATTCGGCGCCTTGCGGATTGAGGCGGAAACGGATCTGGGCATGATCGGCGCGCTCGGTGTCCTCGAACATCGGCACGTCCGCCCAGAACAGATAGAACAGCGTGATATAATCAGCCAGATCGGCGTCGGGGACGGCGTAATCGAGCTGAATGTCCGGCACCGTATTGTCCCCCAACGCAACGGAAGACATTTAGATACAGGAGTTTGCCGCCCATGAAAAGCGGCCCGACCGGAAAACCGATCGGGCCGTGAGGTATAGGAACCCTCGATCACTCGAGGAGTCCTCGGG
Source organism: Sphingomonas koreensis (assembly GCA_006438735.1). Classification (GTDB taxonomy): domain Bacteria; phylum Pseudomonadota; class Alphaproteobacteria; order Sphingomonadales; family Sphingomonadaceae; genus Sphingomonas; species Sphingomonas koreensis_A. Next base: position 39,893 of record RCZF01000006.1, read on the forward strand.
TCGCAATGCCTTTATCGCCGTGTTTCCGCTCATTGTATTGGACGAATCCGACGAATCCCGGATCAGGACATATACTTACCCACGGGAAATAAAATTAACCGCTGCCCCGGCGGCTTTGACGATGCGGCTTGCCGGTGTCATGGCCGCGGCATGGCGATCGATCCGTTCCACCGCGCGCTGTTCGCGCTAGAGGCCGAACGCGCGCACGGCCTGACGATCGACCTGCTGGCGGCGTGGGGACGCACCGGGACGCCGTTCGCCGCGCGATCGAACGATCCGATTCTGGCGACGCGCGTCGCGGGACTGGATTTCGCCAACCCGATCGGCCTCGCCGCCGGGGTCGACAAGGATGCGCGAGCGATCCCCGGGTTTTTCGCGTTGGGATTTGGCGCGGTCGAGGTGGGCACGCTGACGCCGCGGCCGCAGCCCGGCAATCCCCGGCCAAGGCTGTTCCGGCTGGCCGAGGACCGCGCGGTGATCAATCGAATGGGCTTCAACAACGGCGGGATCGACGCGGCGCTGCCGCGGATCGCGCACGCCAAGGCGCGCTGTGGCGTGTTGGGCGTCAACGTCGGCGCGAACAAGGACAGCGCGGATCGCCTGGCCGACTATCGGACGGCGGTCTCCCGCGCGGCGCCGGTGGCCGATTATGTGACGATCAACATCAGCTCACCCAACACGCCGGGATTGCGCAACCTGCAGCACGGCGCGGCGCTCGACGACCTGCTCGCCGGCTGCGACGCGGCGCGCGGCGCAACGCCGCTGTTTCTGAAAGTCGCGCCCGATCTCGAGCCGGCGGCGATCGATGCGATTGCCCGCGCCGCGATCGAGCACCGGATCGATGCGCTGATCGTCGCCAATACCACCGTGTCGCGGCCCGATCTGCGATCGGCGGCGGCTGGCGAGGCGGGCGGCTTGTCGGGTGCGCCGCTCGCCGCGCTATCGCGGGCGCGGCTTGCCGATTTTCGCGCTGCGACCGGCGGCGCGCTGCCGCTCGTCTCGGTCGGCGGGATCGCGAGCGCCGACGAGGCCTATGCCCGCATCCGCGCCGGGGCGAGCCTGATCCAGCTCTATACCGCGCTCGTCTACGAAGGGCCGGGGCTGGCGCGGCGGATCGCGAAGGGCCTGGCCGAGCGCTTGCGGCGCGATGGATTCGCCAGCGCTGCCGAGGCGGTGGGCACCGGCTGACGTAGCGTCTTGCCAGCCTTACAATCGTCGCTAGGCTGACCGGACCGACCCGACGGGAGATCCGGGTGGCCCAGGAGAGTCGATTGCGCAGCCTTGAGCATTTTCCCAATCTCGTGACGATGTTCTTCGCGCGCGCGGCAGACGGCGGCGATGCGCCGTTCCTGTGGCGCAAGGAGGGCGGCCGCTGGGTGTCGATCAGTTGGGCGGAGGCGGCGCGGCAAGTCGCCAGCCTCGCCACCGCGCTCAAGCAGATCGGGCTCAAGCGCGGCGACCGCGTGATGCTGGTTTCCGAGAACCGCCCCGAATGGTGCATCAGCGATCTCGCGATCATGGCGGCGGGCTGCGTGACGGTGCCAACCTATATCACCAACACCGAGCGCGATCACACGCACATCATCGAGAATTCGGGCGCGCGCGCGGTGATCGTTTCCAACGCGAAGCTGGCGCGCACGCTGATGCCGGCGGTGGTGCGCGCTTCGAAAGCGCAGATGGTGATCGGCATCGAGGACATCCGCGTCGCGCAATCGGGCGAGGTCGATTTCCATGACTGGACGACGCTGGTCAATCGCCACCCGTCGGAGCCCGCCGCCGTCGCGCTCGAGGCCGATTTCGCGCGCGAAGACCTTGCCTGCATCATCTACACCAGCGGCACCGGCGGCTCCCCGCGCGGCGTGATGCAGCACCACGGCGCGATCCTTCACAATGTCGCGGGCTGCACCCGGGTGATTTCGGAGGACTTCGGCTGGAGCAACGAAGTGTTTCTCTCGTTCCTGCCGCTGAGCCACGCCTATGAGCATACCGGCGGGCAGCATTTTCCGATCGGGCTCGGTGCGCAGATCTATTATGCCGAGGGACTCGAAAAGCTCGTCTCGAACATCGAGGAGACCCGTCCGACGATCATGGTCGTCGTGCCGCGACTGTTCGAAGTGCTGCGCACGCGGATTGCCAAGGCGATCGAGAAACAGGGCGGGATGGCGGCCTATCTGCTCCGCCACGCGCTCGAGATCGGCGCGCGCGAGAGCGACGGCAAGCTGCGGCTGATCGATCGGCCGATGAAGCTGCTGATCGATCGCACGCTGAAGCCCAAGATCGCCAAGCGCTTCGGCGGGCGGATGAAGGCGATGGTTTCGGGCGGCGCGCCGCTCAATCCGGAGATCGGGATTTTCTTTCAGTCGCTGGGGCTGACCTTCCTGCAAGGCTATGGCCAGACCGAGGCGGCGCCGGTGATTTCGTGCAACCGGCCGAGCGCGGGACTGCGGATGGACACGGTCGGCCCGCCGCTCGCCGATACCGAGGTGCGGATCGCCGAGGACGGCGAAATCCTGGTGCGCGGCGAACTCGTCATGCACGGCTATTGGCGCAACGAGGCGGAGACCGAACGCGTGCTCAAGAAGGACCCCGGGTCGGAGCCCGGGGCAGGCGCCTGGCTGCACACCGGCGACATCGGGCTGATCGACGCCAAGGGCCGGATCAAGATCACCGACCGCAAGAAGGACATCATCGTCAACGACAAGGGCGACAATGTCGCGCCGCAGAAGATCGAAGGGATGCTGACGCTGCAACCCGAGATCCTGCAGGCGATGATCTGGGGCGATCGCCGGCCGTATATGGTGGCGGCGATCGTGCCCGATCCGGAATGGACGCAGGAATGGTGCGCCAAGAACGGCGACCCCTGCCATTTCGCCAAGCTGGCGCAGAGCCACGAATATCGCGCGGCGATCGGCAAGGCGGTTGAACGCGTCAACGCCGATCTGTCGGTGATCGAGCGCGTCCGTCGCTTCCTGATCGCCGACGCGCCGTTCGCCATCGAGAACGAGCAATTGACCCCGTCGCTCAAGATCAGGCGGCATGTGCTGAAGCAGGTTTACGGCGAACGGCTCGACGCGCTTTATGCGGGGTAGGGCGAGCGAGCTGGCGACGGCGGGAGAGCAAGCCGAGCGGTGATCTAGCCTAGTCAACCACCCCGCGGTTTGGCATCAAGCGTCTTCACACAAAACCTGGGGAGCGATTGATGACCGAATTGACCCGTCGCGGCGCGCTGGGCGCCGCCGCGCTTGCTTCGCTGGCCGTCGCCATGCCGGTATGGGCGCAGGACAAGGGGGCGGCCGACGCCGCCGGCGCGGCGTGGGACCTGACCGACATCTATCCCAGCGACGCCGCTTGGGACGCCGCGCGCAAGCAGGCGCTTGCCGCCATCCCCGGCCTTGCCAAATATAAGGGCACGCTCGGCACATCGGCCGATACGCTCGCCGCGGCGCTGGTCGCGCAATCCGATCTCGGCCGCACGATCGCGCGGATCTACACCTATATCAGCTTGAAATCGGATGCCGACGTACGCGTCGCCGCCAATCAGGAGAAGCAGGCGCAGGCGATCGATCTCTACACCGCGTTCGGCGAAGCGACCTCCTGGGTCGCACCGGAGATTCTGACGGTCGGCGCGGCCAAGATCGATCGCTTCGTCGCCGCGAACGCCACGCTCAAGCAACGCTTCGATTTCTATCTCGCCAATATCCTGCGCGAGGCGTCGCATACGCTGTCGCCCGAGGGCGAAATGCTGCTGGCCGGCACCTCGGCGCCGTTTTCCGGGCCGCAGGATATCCGCAGCCAGCTCGTCGCCTCGGACATCCCCCGGCCGACGATCATGCTGAGCGACGGCCAGAAGGTGCGGCTCGACGATCAGGGCTACACACTGCACCGCGATGCGCCTGTCCGCGCCGATCGCAAGGCGGTGTTCGACGCGTTCTTCGGCGAATATGGCCAGTTTCAGAGCTCGCTCGGCGCAAGCTATCTGTCGCACATCAAGGGCGATGTGTACGAGGCGAAGGCGCGCAAATACCCGACCAGCCTCGCCGCCTCGCTGTCGGGCAACAACATCCCCGAAAGCGTCTATCGCACGCTGGTCGCCGAGACCAACACCGGGTTGCCGCAACTCCACCGCTATTTCGAGCTGCGCCGGACGATGCTCAAGCTGCCCGACATGGCCTATTACGACATCTATCCGCCGCTGGTCGAACTCGACAAGCCGGAGAGCCTGACGCAGATGCGCTCGACGGTGCTCGAGGCGCTGAAGCCGCTCGGGCCGGATTATGTCGCGCTGCTGGCGAAATCGACTGCGGCGAAGTGGATGGACCCGCTGCCGCGGCCGGGCAAGAAATCGGGCGCCTATATGAATCCCGGCGCCTATGACGTGCACCCCTATCTCCTCCTCAATCTGAAGGAGGATTATTCGGGCATGACCACCTTTGCCCACGAATGGGGCCACGCGATGCACTCGCTGCTCGCGCAGAAGAACCAGGTCTACGACAAGTCCGATTACCCGCTGTTCCTCGCCGAGATCGCCTCGACCTGCAACGAACAGCTGCTGGTCGCTTATATGGTCGCGCAAGCCAAGACCAAGGCCGAGAAAATCTATTATCTCGGCCAGCAGCTCGAACAGATTCGCGGCACCTTCTACCGCCAGGCGATGTTCGCCGAGTTCGAATTGAAGGCGCACGACATGGCCGAAGCGGGCGAGGGCCTATCGGGCGAGGCGTTCACCAAGGTCTATGCCGATCTGCTCGCGCGTTATCACGGGCCGAAGGTGAAGATCGAGCCGGCCTATGCCAACGAATGGGCATATATCCCGCATTTCTATTCGAGCTTCTACGTCTATCAATATGCGACCTGCATCTCGGCCGCGTCCTATTTTGCTACCGCGATCCTCAAGGGCGGAGCGAAGGAGCGCGATACCTATCTCACCGTGCTCAAATCGGGCGGCGCCGATTATCCGGTCGATATCCTCAAGCGCGCCGGGCTCGATATGACGACGCCGGCGCCGTATCAGGCGGTGGTCGCGGTGTTCAAGGATACGCTCGATCAGGTCGAAGCGCTGATGGGCTAGCCGAGCGGTTGTTTCATCGCACCTGCCGTAATCCCCGCGAAGGCGGGGACCCATCTCGTATCCGTGCCGCATGCGGAACCCGTAGGAGATAGGTTCCCGCTTCCGCGGGAATGACGATTTGAAAGGCGCTTATACGCGAACGAGCGTCTGACGACCGTCGCGTGCTTGACCGCCCGCTATCGGTTCATCGCCTCGATCAGCTTCTTGACCTCCTGACTGCGGCCGCGCGGGACGATCAGGATGTCGTTGCCGCTCGCCACGACGATCAGATCGCTGACGCCGGCGAGTGCGATGCGGGGGCCGTCGGTGCGGACCAGGCAGTTGCTGGTGTCGATCGTGACGACCTCGCCGATGCAGGCATTGCCGCGATCGTCGAGCGCGGAGAGCGCATGGAGCGCGTCCCACGAGCCGACGTCGCTCCAGCCCATGCTGACCGGGGCGACGGCGACGCGCTCGGCTTTTTCCATCACCGCATAATCGATCGATTCGGCGGGGGAGGCCGCGAACGCTTCGGAATCGGGCATGATCCGCGCGCCGTGCCGCGTCGCCGCGTCCATTGCGCGCTGCGCGGCCGCCAGCATGTCGGGCGCATGGACCGACAGCGCGCCGAGATACATGTCGGCGCGGAACAGGAAGATGCCGCCGTTCCAGGCGTGCCGGCCGTCGGCGAGCATCGCCTCGGCGCGATCGAGGGGCGGTTTTTCGACGAAGCTGACGACGCGGTTGACGCCGGGCGCCACGGGCTCGCCGACCTCGATCCAGCCGTAACCGGTCTCGGCCGCGTCGGGCGCGATGCCGAACGTCACCAGCCAGCCGTCATCGACCAGCGGCAGAGCCGCCGCGATGGCGGCGTGGAAAGCGGCTACGTCGGCGATCACGTGATCGGAGGGCATCACCAGCAGCGGCTCGGCTCCGCCGCCCGCCGCGATCGCCGCCAGCGCGATCGCCGGCGCGGTGTTGCGCGCAACGGGCTCGAGGATCAGCGCCTGCGCCTTGGCGGCGACCTGACCGAGTTGCGCCTCGACCTGATCGGCGTGCGCGGCGTTGGCAACGACGATCGGCGCGGCGAAGCGCGGATCGTCCGCGGTGCGCCGCGCGGTCAATTGCAGCATCGTTTCCTTGGCAGTGAGCGCGAGCAATTGCTTGGGACTTTCCGGCCGCGACATCGGCCACAGCCGGGTGCCTGATCCCCCGGACAGGATCACGGGGATAATACGGGCCGATTCGGACATCGATGCGCTCTCCTGTTTATGCCGCCGATGTAAGCGGTGTTCGCCAAATCCGCCACCAGCCCAATGTTTTCGCCGACGTTCAGGCTTTTTTTGTCAATTTCTGCGACAGGCGATGGCATGTCGGAAAACCTTACACTCGTCTGTCGAAACGGCGTCGCGCGGTGATCCGGCTGTTCAAACATTATGTGCCGAACGCCGTGCTGCTGCTCGGCCTGTTCGACATCATCGTGCTGCTGGTCGCGGCCGAGCTCGGCTGGACGATCCGCGCTGGCCAGATCGGCATGCTGGTCGAGCCGATCGCGACGCGCATTCCACAGTTGGCGAGCTTTGCCGCCTGCCTCGAACTGGCAATGATCGCGGTGGGCGCTTACGGGGCGGATTCGCTCCAATCCTTGCGCTTCGCGACCGCGCGGCTGCTGGTCGCGGTGTCGCTCGGCACAATCTTCCTGAGCCTGATCTTCTTTCTGGTGCCGACGCTGACGTTCTGGCGATCGAACCTGCTGTACGCAATGGGGCTGGCGGCGGTGCTGCTGATCGGCCTGCGCATCTTGCTCGGCAAGACGCTCGGCAGCCAGATTTTCAAGCGCCGTGTCGTCGTGCTCGGCGCCGGGGCGCGGGCGGCGCGGCTTAAGGCGCTGGCGGCGACGCCGGGATCGGCGTTCGTCGTCGTCGGCTATGTCTCGATGAGCGAGGTCAATCGCGTCATTCCCGAGGCGATCAGCCGCGATGCGATCTACAATCTCGCCGATCACGTCGTGCTGCTCAACGCCAGCGAAGTGGTGCTGGCGCTCGAGGAGCGGCGCAACGCGCTGCCCCTGAAGGACCTGCTGCGGATCAAGACCACCGGCGTCCACGTCAACGAAATCTCGACCTTTCTGGAGCGCGAAACCGGTCGGGTCGATCTCGACAGCGTCAATCCGTCGTGGCTGATCTTTTCCGACGGTTTTTCGTCGAGCCGGGTGCTGTCGAGCATGTTCAAGCGGCTGTTCGACATCGTTGCCAGCCTCAGCCTGCTGATCGTCACGCTGCCGCTGCTGGTGGTGACGGCGATCGCGGTGAAGCTGGAGAGCAAGGGCCCCGCCTTTTATCGGCAGCGTCGCGTCGGGCTCTACAATGTCGGCTTCGATTGCATCAAGTTACGCTCGATGCGGCAGGATGCCGAGATCGCCGGCCAGGCGGTGTGGGCGGCGGAGGACGATCCGCGCATCACCCGCGTCGGACGGATCATCCGCAAGCTCCGCATCGACGAACTGCCGCAGACCTGGAGCGTGCTGAAAGGTGAAATGAGTTTCGTCGGCCCGCGCCCGGAGCGCCCGCAATTCGTCGATGATCTCGAGCAACAGCTGCCCTATTACGCCGAGCGTCATATGGTGAAGCCCGGCATCACCGGCTGGGCGCAGATCAACTATCCTTACGGCGCGTCGATCGAAGATAGCCGTCAGAAACTCGAATACGACCTTTATTACGCCAAGAATTATTCGCCGTTCCTCGACCTGCTGATCCTGCTGCAGACGATCCGCGTCGTGCTGTGGCCGAGCGGAGCGCGCTAAGGCGATGCTCGGGACCGTCACGCTCTGGGGTCACGCGCTGGCGGCGCTGCTGTTCGCCGTGCTGGCGGCGTCCGAGGCGCGCCGCGCCGGCGCCGCGCTGCCGCGGCTCGCCTTTACGCTGGCGTTGGGCTTTACGGCCTTGTGGGCGTTGGCGGTTGCCGGGCTCGACGCGCGCGATGTCGCGACGCGCATCGCCGAAAGCCTGCGCGACATCGGCTGGCTAGCCTTCATGTTCGCGCTGGTGCGGCGCGATCGCGGCGGGCCGCAGGCGATCGCGGTGACGCTGATCTACGGCGTGCTCGCGGTGATCGTGCTCGCCGCCACCGCGCTCGATCTGGCGGTCGGCGCGCCCGAGCCTGCGATCGCCGCGGCGTGGGTGCTGCGGATGATGGTCGCGGTCAGTGCGCTGGTGCTGGTGCATCATCTCTACGCCGGAGTGAACCCCAGCGCGCGGGGCGGCATCCGGCTGGTCGTCGCCGCGCTGGCGGTGATGTGGACGATCGATCTGGCGCTGTATGCGGCGGCCTATCTCAGCGGCGCCTGGCCCGGCGGCATCGTCGCCGTGCGTGGGCTGGCGATCGCGCTGCTCGCGCCGGTGTTGGCGGTCGCGGTGCACCGCAACGGCAATTGGTCGCTGCAGTTGTCGCGCACGGTGGCCTATCAATCGCTGTCGCTGGCGGGGATCGCGCTGTACATTCTGGCGATGCTGGTTGCGACCAGCCTGATCGCCGCGCTGGGCGGTGGCTACGCCCGGATCGTCCAGACCGCGTTCGTGTTCGGCACCACTGCGGCGATGCTGACGCTGCTGTCGACGCCGTGGCTGCGCGCCTGGACCAAGGTCAAGCTCGCCAAGCATGTGTTCCAGCATCGCTACGATTATCGCGCCGAATGGGCTCGCTTCACCGAAACGCTGGGCATGCCGGGCGAAGACGCCGCACCGCTCGAGGAGCGCATCGTCAAGGCGGTCGCCGACGTTACCGATTCGCCGGCGGGATTGTTGCTGACGCCGGACGATACCGGGCTGGGCCTTACGGCCTTATGGAATTGGGACGGTGGCGATCTGCCGCGCGCTTCGGGCGATGCGCCGCTGGCCGGTTATCTGGGCGCCAGCGCCCGGATCATCGAGCTCGATGCGGTGCGCAGCAGCGCGGCCGAGCCGGCCGAACGCGCCGCCGTACCGCTGTGGCTGCTCGATCGGCCGAGCGCCTGGGTGATCGTTCCGCTCGTCCATTTCGGCACGCTGGCCGGGGTGATCGTGCTCGCCCGCCCGCCGGTCGACCGGGCGCTCGACTGGGAGGATTTCGATCTGCTCCGGATCGTCGGGCGGCAGGTGGCGAGCTATCTCGCCGAGGCGCGCAGCCATGCCGCGCTGGCCGATGCGCGGCGCTTCGACGAGTTCAACCGCCGCTTCGCCTTCATCATTCACGACATCAAGAATCTGGTGAGCCAATTGACCCTCGTCGCGCGCAACGCCGAGCGCCATGCCGATAACCCTGCGTTTCGCGCCGATATGGTCGCGACGTTGCAGGATTCGGCGAAGCGGATGAACGCGCTGCTGGCGCGGCTGTCGCAGCATCACGGCGGGCGCGCCGAGCCGCTTGCGCCGGTCGAGATCGGTAGCCTGTTGATCAAGCTCGCGGGGAGCCGGCGGCTGCAGCATCCCATTGCGGCGGTCGGCGTGTGCTCGACGCCGGCGCTGGCCGATCCGGCACGACTCGAGCAATTACTCGGCCATCTCATCCAGAATGCGATCGAGGCGAGCCCGGCCGATCAGGTGGTGACGCTGGCGATGGGCGAGGAGCCGGGGCGCGTGACGATCGACGTGATCGATCACGGCTGCGGCATGTCCGCCGCGTTCGTGCGCGATCAGCTGTTCCGGCCGTTCGTGTCGTCGAAGCCCGGCGGCTTCGGCATCGGCGCGTTCGAGGCGCGCCAGCTTGCCGAGGCGATGGGCGGCAGCCTGAGCGTCGCCAGTCGTGAGGGCGAGGGGACGCGCTTTCGCGTCAGCCTGCCGATCGCCGCCAATCCCCGCGACGCATGGGGGCAAGCGGCATGAGCGAGGCGAAGCGAAAATTGCTGATCGTCGAGGACGATCTTGGGCTGCAGCGGCAGTTGCGCTGGGCGTATGACGGCTATGAGGTGATCGTCGCCGCCGATCGAACCGAGGCGATCGAGAAGCTGCGCGCCGAGGAGCCCGATGTCGTCACGCTCGATCTCGGCCTGCCGCCCGATCCCGACGGCGTGACCGAAGGGTTCGCGACGCTCGCCGAGATCCTGTCGCTCAAGCCCGATACCAAGGTGATCGTCGCCTCCGGCCACGGCGCGCGCGACAGCGCCTTGAAGGCGATCGCCGACGGCGCATGGGATTTCTACAGCAAGCCGATCGATATCGACGCGCTCGGCCTGATCGTCGACCGCGCCTTCCACGTTCACGCGCTGGAGGCGGAGAACCGCCGGCTCGCCGCGGTCGGCGGCGACGATGCGGTGCTGGGCGGGATGATTACTGCTGCCCCCGAAATGCTCAAGGTGACGCGGACGATCGAGCGCGTCGCCGGCGCCGACGTTTCGGTGATGCTGCTCGGCGCGAGCGGCACCGGCAAGGAATTGCTCGCGCGCGGTCTGCACGATCTGTCGCCGCGCAAAGCCGGCGCGTTCGTGGCGATCAACTGCGCCGCGATTCCCGAGACGCTGCTCGAATCCGAACTGTTCGGGCATGAGAAAGGCGCGTTCACCGGCGCGGTCAAGACCACCGAGGGCAAGATCGAGCAGGCCGCCGGTGGCACCCTGTTCCTCGACGAAATCGGCGACGTGCCGCTGCCGCTGCAGGTCAAATTGCTGCGCTTCCTGCAAGAGCGTGTAATCGAGCGAATTGGCGGGCGGAGAGCGATTGCGGTCGACACGCGGATCGTCTGCGCGACGCATCAGGATCTCGACGCGATGGTCGCCGACGGACGCTTTCGCGAAGACCTCTATTACCGGCTCGCCGAGATCGTCGTGCGCATTCCTTCGCTGGCCGAGCGGCCGGGCGACGCCGGGCTGCTCGCGCGCCACTTCCTCGCCAAATACGCCCGGACGATGAACCCGCAGGTGACCGGCTTCGCGCCCGACGCGCGCGCCGCGATCGACGCCTGGGGATGGCCGGGCAACGTCCGCGAGCTCGAAAACCGCATCAAGCGCGCGGTGATCATGGCCGAGAATAAGGCGGTAACCGCTGCCGATCTCGATCTCGACGGCGGGGCGGACGATACCGTCATCAACCTGAAGGCGGCGCGTGAACACGCCGATCGCCGCGCGATCCGCCACGCCCTGGCGCGCGCCGAGGGCAATATCTCGAGCACCGCCAAATTGCTCGGGATCAGCCGCCCGACGCTTTACGATCTGCTGAAATCCTATGACCTCCACGGCTGAGCGGGCCGGCCCGCGCAAGCAATGGGTGCGGCGTCGTCGGCGTCGCGTGCGCTTGTCCATCGATCGGCGCTGGCTGTGGTGGGGCGGCGGCATCGTCGCGGCGGTGCTGGCCGCGATCACGATCGCGCTGGCGGTGCGGCATTGGCGCGACGCGCCCGATCCGGCGCGCGCGCGCGGCGATCTGATCGCCAGTCTCGCCGATTACCGCGCCGGCAATATCAGTGCCGCGCGCACCGCGGCGGCGCGGGCGACGCGCAACGATCCCGATTGGGGGCTGGCGCACGCGCTGCTCGCCCGGCTCGATCTCGCCGGTAATGACGGCGCGGCGGGCGAAGCCGAGATCGACCGCGCGGTGACCGCCGGCTTCGATCCGGCGCGCGCGCATCATCTCTATGCCGAGGCTTGGCTGCTGCAGGGCGACAGCGACAAGGCGATCGCCGAAGCGCGCCGCGCGCTGCCGCGCTATGCCGGTTATGCGACGCGGGTGACGGCGCGGGCGATGGCGGCGGGCGGCGATCTGCCGGGGGGACGCGCCACGCTCGAAACGCTGCTCGCGGCCGATCCCGATGACGCCGCCGGCTGGCGCGATCTCGCCGATCTGCGGTTGCAATCGGGCGACAGCGCCGGCGCGATCGCGGCGATCGGCCGCGCGCTGGCGATTGCCCCAAAAGACGCGCCGTCGCTGACGCTCAAGGGCGAGCTGGTCCGCGCGCAATATGGGCTGGCCGCCGCGTTGCCGTGGTTCGAGGCGGCGCTGAAGACCGATCCGGGTGACGCCGATGCGTTGCTCGATGCGGCGGCAACGCTGGGCGATCTCGGCCGCTATCAGGACATGCTCGACAGGACGCGTCGCGCGCTGGCGGCGCGGCCGGATAGCGCGCAAGCCTATTATCTCCAGGCGGTGCTGGCGGCGCGCGCCGGTCGCTACGATCTCGCGCGCGATCTGATGCAGCGCACCGATGGCCAGCTTGACGAGATGCCGGGCGCACTGCTGCTCGGCGGGATGCTCGATTATCAGGGCGGGGCGGACGAACAGGCGATCGGCGAATGGCGCGAGCTGGTCGACGCGCAGCCGATGAACGTCGCCGCGCGGCGGTTGCTCGGCGCGGCGCTGTTGCGCTCGGGCGACGCCAACGGCGCGCTCGATGCGCTGCGGCCGCTGGCGCTGCGCGGCGATGCCGACAGTTACACGCTGACGCTGGTCGCGCGCGCGTTCGAAGCCGCCGGCAAGCGCGATTGGGCGGCGCGGTATCTCGATCGCGCGGCCGATCCGCTGCGGCCGTCACCGCAGCCGTTCGGCAGCGACGACAGTCTCACCACGCTGTCCGCGGCGGCTGACGCTGCGCCGCGCGATCCGGTCGCGGGGCTCGGCTATATCCGCGGGCTGCTCGATGCCGGCAACGCCAGCGCCGCGCTCGCCCGGGCGCAAGCGCTGGCCACTGCCGCGCCGGGATCGCCCGATGCGCTGCTCGTGCTCGGCGACACCTTCTGGGCGATGAACCGCCCAGCCGATGCGGCGGCGGCCTATGCCCGCGCCGCCAATCTGCGCTTCGACGAGCCGGTGATGCTGCGGCTGGTCGATGCGCTCGATCGATCGGGGCGGCGCGCCGAGGCGCAACGGGCGCTGACGCTGTTCCTGTCGCAGAACCCGGCGGACGTGCCCGCGCGCCGCCTGGCCGCGCATTGGCAGATCGCGGCAGGCGATTGGCACGCGGCGATCGCGACGCTGCAGGGCTTGCGCGGAAGCGTTGGGAACCGCGATGCGGCGCTGCTCGCCGAGCTCGGCTATGCCTATGCGGGCGCGGGCGATGCAGCGACCGGCAAGGTCTATGCCGCGGCCGCCTACCGGCTCGCGCCGATGAACCCGGCGACGGCGGACGCCTATGGCTGGGCGCTGCTTGCGGCAGGCGATCGCGACGGTGCAAGGCAGCTGCTGACCAAGGCGGCAAGCCTGGCGCCGGCCGACGCGCAGATACGATCGCATCTCGCCGCCGCTCAGCGATAATCGCAGCGGCGGGCGTTTTCTTCAGGCGATCGATCGGGTAGGACAGCCTCCATGTCCGATCCGCTCGACCGTATCGCCGCCGCGCTCGATCGTCTCGCGCCGCCGGCGCACGACGCCGCCGATCCGCTGACGCATCCCGCTTATGTCTGGCGCGGCGACGGACTGGGCGCGGCGCGGCATTTTGCGCCGCTGCCGCTCGACATGCTCCACGGCATCGATCGGCAGAAGGCGGCGCTGGTCGCCAATCTCGACCGGCTGGCGGCCGGCCATGCAGCACAGGACGTTTTGCTGTGGGGCTCGCGCGGCACGGGCAAGTCGGCCTTGGTGAAAAGCGCGATCGCGGCGGTACAGGCACGCGGCGGCGACATTGCCTTGGTCGAACTGGTCGGCGCGCGGCTCGACAGCCTGCCGGCCTTGTTCGACGCGATCGCGCCGGTGAAACGCGCGTTTGCGTTGTTCATCGACGATCTCGGCTTCGACGCGGCGGGCGATGCGCGCGCGCTCCGCTCGATGCTCGAAGGCGGCGCCGAGGCGCGGCCGGCGAACGCGCGGCTGCTCGTCACCTCGAACCGCCGCCACCTGGTGCCGCGCGACATCGCCGAGCAGGGTTTTGCGGCGAACAGTAGCTTGCCGGGGGCAAGCTACAGCCGCGAAACCGCGATCAACCCGCGCGACGCGGTCGACGATCACCTCGCACTGGCCGATCGTTTCGGGCTCAGCCTGGGCTTCCACGTCGTCGATCAGGACGGCTATCTGGCGATCGTGCGCGGTTACGCCGAAGCGCACGACCTGACGTTCGATCCGCACGAGGCCCTGGAATGGGCCACCCGCCGAGGCAGCCGATCGGGCCGCGTCGCCTGGCAATATCTAGTCGATTTGGCGGGACGATCGGGCAAGTCGGTTTAGGGACGGTCTGGTTGCAGGTCGATCTCTGGCAAATGTCGCGCGCCGTGGATAATGCGGACGATCTCAACGCTATCGCCGATCCGGTGAAGAACGACGTAGCCACCAACCGAAAGACCGCGAATGCCCGGCGCAATGTCGTCGCGGGGCGGGGCGCTCATCGGATAGTCGCGGAGGCGCAGGATCGCGACGCGTAGACGATCGATCAATCGGTTGGCGGCCGGCTCGTTTTCGATCGCGATGTTGAGGAAGATTTCGAATAGGTCGTCGTTGGCCCGCGGCAGATAGACGATCCGCATCATTCAGCAGCGCGCAGTTTCGCCAGCCGCGCCAACCCGCGTCGCTTGACGTCCTCGAACCAAGCGTCGGTCAATTCCTGGGGTTCGCCGCTGGCCAGCCCTTCCTCCCACAATTGCCTGAGCCGCATCGATTCGGCGCGATCGGCGTCGCGGCCGCGGCGCCAGACGCGTAGCGCCTCGCGGATCACTTCGCTGGTGCTGGCATAGTCGCCGCTGGCAACCGCGCCGTCGACTTCGGCGGCGAGTTCCTCGGTCAGTGCGATACTCAGTTTCCGGACGGCACCCATTGTAGCTCTCCTTGCGGTAGGAAATGGTAATACCATTCCCTACTCGCGCCGCCAAGAGTCAGCCCAGCGCCTCGACCTGTTCGGCAAGCTCGAGCCAGCGCAGTTCGGCGGCGTCCTTTTCGGCGCGCGCGGCGGCGATCGTTTTCATCAGCGCATCGAATTTGGCCGGATCGCGCGCGTAGAGATCGGGATCGGCGAGTGCGGCTTCGTCGCGGGCGATGGCTTGCTCGATCTGATCGATCCGCTTGGGCAGCAGATCGTAATCGCGCTGGTCCTTATAGGTGAGCTTGGCGGCGCGCGGTGGCGGCGGTGCAGTGTCGGACTTGCGCTGGGCAGGGCGTTTGTTCTCGGTGCGAACGACGCGCTTGCGCTGCCAATCCTCGTACCCGCCGGCGACGATATCGGCGCTGCCCGAACCGTCGAGGCCGACCGTCACCGTCACCGTGCGATCGAGAAAATCGCGATCATGGCTGACGATCAGCACCGTGCCGTCATAATCGGCGATCACCTCCTGAAGCAGATCGAGCGTTTCGAGATCGAGATCGTTGGTCGGCTCGTCGAGCACCAGCAGGTTGGACGGCCGGGCGAATTCGCGCGCCAGCAGCAGTCGCGAGCGTTCGCCGCCCGAGAGTGTGGCGATCCGCGCATCGACCATGGTCGGTTCGAACAGGAATTCCTTGAGGTAGCCCTGGATGTGCTTCTTGACGCCCTGCACCTCGATCCAGTCACCGCCCTCGGCGAGCACGTCGCGAACGCGCTTTTCGGGCGCCATCAAGCTGCGCTGCTGATCGATGATCACCGCATCGAGCGTCTGCGCGAGCTTGACGGTGCCCTCGTCGGGCTGGATTTCGCCGGTCAGCAGCTTGAGCAAGGTCGATTTGCCCGCGCCGTTCGCGCCGACGATGCCGATGCGGTCGCCGCGCGTCACCCGCAACGTGAAATCGCGGATCACGGTGCGCTCGCCGTAACTTTTCGAGACGTGCTTGGCGTCGATCACCGTCTTGGTGCGGACGTCGTCGCTGCCGATCGACAGATTGGCGGCGCCCTGCGGGCCCATCATCGCGGCGCGGGTGGCGCGCATCTCGTGGAGTTTGGTCAGCCGGCCCTGGTTGCGCCGCCGCCGACCGGTGACGCCGCGCAGCAGCCAATGCTCCTCGAGCTTCAGCTTCGCGTCGAGCCTCTGCGCGGCGCGTGCCTCCTCGGCATAGACCGCTTCGGTCCAGGCGTCGAAGCCGCCGAAGCCGACCTCGTGCCGGCGCAGCGATCCGCGATCGAGCCACCAGGTGGAGCGCGTCAGCCGGGTGAGAAAGGTGCGATCGTGGCTGATCGCGACGAACGCGCCGGTGAAGCGCTTGAGCCAGTCCTCCAGCCATTCGATCGCGGCGAGGTCGAGATGGTTGGTCGGCTCGTCGAGCAGCAGCACGTCGGGCGATTGCGCCAGTGCGCGGGCGATCTGCGCGCGACGTCGCTCGCCGCCGCTGGCGCTCGACGCGACACGCAACAGATCGATGCCGATCTGATCGGCGATCGCCTCGACCTCATGGCGCGCCGGCGGGTCGTCGCCCGACAGCGTGTAATCGAGCAATGTCTCGAACGCGGTGAGATCGGGTTCCTGCTCGAGCAGGATGACGCGCGTGCCCGGCACGATCGTCCGCCGGCCCTCGTCGGCCTCGATCCGGCCGGCTATGAGCTTGAGCAGCGTCGTCTTGCCGGCGCCGTTGCGACCGATCAGCGCCAGCCGATCGCGCGGGCCGATGTGCAGATCGAGCCCGCGGAACAACCAGCCGGAGCCCTGGACGATGCCGAGGTTTTCATATGCGAGTATTGGTGCAGCCATCGGCGGCGACGTAGGGCGGCGCGGGCGGGGCGGCAAGCCGGCGCGCATTCATAGGCTATTCAACGGCGTTTCCTTATGCGACGCCCATGAAGATGGTTTTCACGATCGCGGCCAGCCTGCTGGCGACGCTTCTGCCGGCGGCCGACGCCGGCGCCGCGGCCGATCCGCAGCGGCGCCACGGCGATCAGCTGGACGCGCTTCGCGCGCGCCGTGACGGCCGCATCATGCCGGTGCCCGAGATCGAGCGCCGCGTGACGCCGGCCATGCGCGGTGCGCAATATCTCGGCTTCGATTTCGATCCCGAAGGCGGCATTTACACGCTTAAGTTCCTGCGCAATGGAACCGTGATCTGGGTCGATGTCGATGGCCGTTCTGGCCGCATCATCGGCCGCACTGACAAATAAAGCCGCGCTGCGGCGCCAAGCAGGGGAATGACATGCGCGTTCTGATCGTCGAGGACGAACCCAATCTGGGCCAGCAGCTCAAGAACACGCTGGAAGGCGCGGGCTATGCGATCGATCTCGCCACCGACGGCGAAGACGGCCATTTCATGGGATCGACCGAGAATTACGACGCCGTCGTGCTCGATCTCGGCCTGCCCGAAATCGACGGGCTGACGGTCCTCGATCGCTGGCGCAAGGAAGGCAAGACGATGCCGGTGCTGGTGCTGACGGCACGCGACAGCTGGTCAGACAAGGTGGCGGGGCTCGACGCTGGGGCGGATGATTATGTCGCCAAGCCGTTCCAGTCCGAAGAGCTGATCGCGCGGCTTCGCGCGCTAATCCGACGCGCGAGCGGCAACGCCTCGTCCGAACTCACGGCCGGCGACGTGCGGCTCGATACGCGATCGGGCAAGGTCACGCGGGCCGGCGAGCCGGTCAAGCTGACCGCGCAGGAATATAAGCTGCTCAGCTATCTGCTTCATCACAAGGGCAAGGTGGTGAGCCGCACCGAGCTGATCGAGCATATCTACGATCAGGATTTCGATCGCGACTCGAACACGATCGAGGTGTTCGTCACACGCATCCGCAAGAAGCTGGGGCAGGACGTGATCACCACGATCCGCGGGCTCGGTTACAGCCTCGAGGATCCCGATGCGTAACCCCGTTCGTCAGGTGCGGCACAGCTGACCATGGCGGACGCCGATCCCGCATTACACGACGATGCGGCCGCGGTGCCGCCGCGCCGCCGTTTCGGCCTGCGATCGCGCCCCGAGGGCCGGCGCACCAGCGGGTCGCTCAGCCAGCGGATGATCCTCGTCGCGGCGGTGTGGATCACCGTTCTGCTCACCGGCGGCGGGTTTGCGCTCGATCGCGTGCTGAGAAGCGCCGTCACGCGCAATTTCGACGATCAGCTGAGTTACGTGTTGCGCGCACAAATCCTGTCGGCCGAAGTTGGCCCCGACGGCGAAGTGATGTTCAGTCGCGAGGCGGCCGATCAACGCTTCCTCGAACCCTATTCGGGGCTCTATTGGCAGATCAGCGGCGCCGGGCACGAGGATTTTCCCTCGCGCTCGCTTTGGGATCGTCAACTCGCGTTCGGCGATCAGGCCGTCCACGACGAGCCCTATGCGTTCGACAGCGACCAGTTTTCCGGCGAGAAGCTTCGCATCCTCGAACGCGACGTGAAGCTGCCCGGATCGCCGGTGCGCTGGCGCTTCCAAGTGGCGGCGAGCCGCGACGGGCTGAATGCGCAGATCGAGGTGCTGCGGCGAACGCTGGTGCACAGCTTCCTGCTGCTCGGTCTCGGGCTGATCGTGATGGCGGCGCTGCAGACCTTTTACGGGCTGTGGCCGTTGCGCAAGGTGCGATTGGAAATCGCCCGGATGCGCGCCGGCCGCGCCTCGCAGATCGACAAGCCGATGCCGATCGAAGTGGCGCCGATGGTCGATGAGTTGAACGGCCTGATCGCGCATAACGAGCGCCAGGCGGAGGAGGCGCGTCGCCACGCCGGGAACCTCGCCCACGCGTTGAAGACGCCGCTGACCGTGATCATGAACGCGGCGACCGCCGAGGCCGAGGATTTGGCGCCGACGGTGATCCGCGAGGCGCGGACGATGCGGCGGCAGGTCGATCATCACCTCGCGCGCGCTCGCGCGGTCGGGCGGCGCGGCAATGCCCACAGCCGCGCCGACGTGTGGCCGAGCCTAGAAGCGGTCGAGCGCGCGGTCAGCCGGCTCTATCCGCACATCCGTTTCGACATGGATGGGCCAAAGGATCTGCAGGTTCATGTCGAGCGGCAGGATCTCGACGAGATGCTCGGCAACCTCATTGAAAATGCCGCGAAGTATGGCGGTGGCAGCGTGTTCGTCACGATCGTCGGCCAGGCCGGCTTCGTCGAATTTTTGATCGAGGACGACGGAAGCGGCATCGATCAGGCCGATCGCGAGCGTCTCTTCGATCGCGGCGCGCGGCTCGACAGCGGCAAGCCCGGCACCGGCCTCGGCCTCGCCATCGTGCGCGATGTGGCGGAGATTTACGAAGGCACGGTGTCGCTCGAGGAGAGCGATGATCTCGGCGGGCTGTTGGTGCGGCTGCGGTTGCCGGCGGCGAATTGATGGTCCTCCGCTGGGCCGGCATGTTCTTTCTTCGTCATTCCCGCGAAGGCGGGAACCCATCTCCTCACCGTCGAACTTGCCGCAACTGAAGGAAATGGGTCCCCGCTTTCGCGGGGATGACATCGGAAATTACGCCACCGCTTCGCTCACCCGCGATTTCACCCCACCCATCACTTCTGCGGTGATCGCCAGGCTGCGCTTGCGCGCCTCGTGATCGTAGATCGCAGTGGCGATCATCAGCTCGTCGGCCTGCGTCCGCTCGACAAAGGCGGCGATGCCACGCGCGACTGTCTCCGGCGATCCGACCGCGAAACATTGCAGCACATGATCGAGGATCGCCGCGCCTTGCGCGCCGAGGCTGGCGCGATAGCCCTCGACCGGGGGCGGCATCTGGCGCGGATTGCCGGTGCGCAGCGCGACGAAGGATTGCTGCTGCGAGCTGGCGAGATACTCCCCCTCGGCGTCGGTTTCGGCGGCGAAGACGTTGACGCCGGCCATCACATAAGGCCGATCGAGCTGCTTCGAGGGCTTGAAGTCGCGGCGGTAGATTGCAAGCGCCTGATCGAGCGCATCGGGCGCGAAATGCGAAGCGAAGGCATAAGGCAGGCCGAACGCGGCGGCGAGCTGCGCGCCGAACAGGCTCGATCCGAGGATCCATAGCGGCACGCTTGCGCCGGCGCCGGGCGTTGCGTGAATGCCGGTCTGGCCGTCGTCGGCGAACAAGCTCTGCAGCTCGAGCACATCCTGCGGGAAGGCGTTGGGATCGGTTTCGAGCGTGCGCCGCAGTGCGCGCGCAACCCGCTGATCGGAGCCCGGCGCTCGGCCGAGGCCGAGATCGATGCGGCCGGGAAACAGTGCATCGAGCGTGCCGAACTGCTCGGCGATCTGCAGCGGCGAATGATTGGGGAGCATGATCCCGCCGGCGCCGACGCGGATCGTGTGTGTCGCAGCAGCGACATGGCCGATGACGACTGCCGTGGCGGCGCTGGCGATGCCGGCCATGCCGTGATGCTCTGCACACCAATAGCGTCGGTAACCCAGGGTTTCGGCATGTCGGGCGAGATCGGCGGCATTGGCAAGCGCCTGTGGCACAGTACCGCCTTCGACGACGGGAACGAGATCAAGCAGGGAATAGGCTGTCATGCCGAGCAACATGGGGAGCGACGCTTAGAACGGAAGGGGCAGTCGTGGCTCAGACAAAGGGTAGGATGATTCTGGAAAAGCAAACCGCTGACAAAACCCGGTGAATGTCGCGCAGTAACCCAGCCACTCGCCCCGCCCGCGATGTTTACGCCGGCGGGGCGAGGCCAATTAGTTTATAACGCCTCAGCCTGGGCTGGAGGCGTTATTGTTTGAATTGTTGTCATCGACGGCCGTAACCGTGCCAACCACAATGCCGGCCAAAACAATGGCTGCCAGGCCATAACCGAGGGCCGCGCTGCTGCCATCAGACTGGCTGCTCTTGCGCTTTATTGGGGTTGCGGCGCGAATGCCGCTGACCGGAGCATTTTGGGCGCTGGGGAGCGCCGCCGCCGAACGAGTAGGAGCAGCAATCGCACTGCTCGCGATCACCATCGACAAAGCCGTCGCGCCAGCCGCGGCAAATTTGAAAACGCGCATCTACAATCCCCTTGATCGTCGTTATCGAGTTACAACACGGGAATAATTCGCATTTCTCGAAAAAGTTCCAGATTTCGTGTTTCGAGTGTCGTAACCGATCGTTGCTCGCGGGCATGACCGGCGCATGCCGGCGAATGACGCTCGGATCGAGGGTATCGCGCTGACGCCGACTAGCTTGATCGACAGATCAGAACGCCAACCCGTATCGCAGGGCTGCGCCGCGATCGTCAGGAAGCGCCGCGAAGTTGCCGGGATCGCGCCGCCAGAACAGGTTCGTTTCCAGGCGGCCCGCGCCGAGCGCGAAGGCATAGCGCGCCTCAACATCGAATTCGCGCCCGGTCGGCGCGAGGTTGAGGCGCTGGTCCGCCCAGCTGGTCACCGCCAGCGTGTCGTAATCGTAATACGTCGGCAACCGCAGATCGATCCCGCCGCTCGATACGCGCAGCGGCTGCGCGACGCCGAGGCCGATGGTGTCGCTGCTGCCGAACACGCCGTCCTTGGCGATGCTCGCGGCATAGGCGTTGGTGCGGATCAGGCCCGATCCGGTCAGCCCGGCGCGAACCTGGGCGATCGTCCAGCCCTGGCGTGCGGTGCCGTTCAGCGACCAGCCTGCGCCAAGATCGAAGGCGGCGGCGGCATCGACGAACCAGCTCGTCGCGCGGGCGCCGCCGAGGCCATCGCCGAACCGCGCGCCGAGCACCGTATCCCGCTCATCGAGCCAGCTGCCGCTGAGCGAGGCGGCGAGCCGGCCGAAGCGGCGATCGGCAGCGATCGCCATGCGGTTATAGCCGAAGCGGTGATAGGGATCGCGCAGTGCGATGTCGCTGGTGACGGGCGCGAGCACCGCGCCGTTTTCGATCGCCGCGGTGATGCCCCAGGCGCCGAATTGCTGCCGCATCGCGGCCGATCCGCCGATATCGGTGACGAAGCCTTGGCCTTCGGTCGGATCGCGCGCGACGAGGAACGCGGGGGCGCTGCGGCCGACCAGCCGCGCTTCGAGCGTGGCGCCGCTTTGCGAGAAGCCGACCGCGAATTGCGCCTTGTCGCCCAGCCGGGTGGTGACGATCCCGGCGATCGCGCGCGCGCCGCTCGCCTGTTCGGGGCTGAGCAAGGTGCGATCGATCCGCGTCTGCTCGCGGCCCGGCGCGATCGTCACCGCGACCGACATGCGGCCGGCATCGACGACATAATTGCGGTCATGCGTCTGCAGCGCGCCGGTAAGCGTGCGCACCGGCCCGCTCGACCGGATCGTGCGCGCCAGATCGACCGCGAAGGCGCGGCTGAAACCATCGAGGATCACCGCGCCGAGCGCGCCTTGCGCAGCGTCCCCCATCGGCGCCGAAAGCGTCGCGTTATTGGCTAGCGACACGCTGCCGCGCGCGCCGGCGACCGAAGTGGCGCCGATCGGCTGAAACGCGCGGGTGAGATCGAGGATGCCGTTGCCGTAGGTCGCATCGACGCCCGCTGCTCCAGCGTCGCGCGCGCTCTCGAACAACAGGCTGACGATCTGGGCGCCGGTGAGATTGGGGAAGGCCTGCGCAAGCAACGCCACCGCACCGGAAATCTGCGGCGCGGCCAGCGAGGTGCCGGCCCACAGGCACGCGGTGTTCTCGCCCGGGCACGGCGCGATCACGTTGTCGCCGACCGCGGCGAGATAGTGGCTCGCGCCGTCGCCGGCCTTATCGCTGAAGTCGGACAACAGGTCGTTGGCGCCGACCGACCCGGCGATGATCACCAGCCCGTTCGATGCCGACGCCTTGGCTGGAATGTCGGCGAAAGGATCGGGGTTGGCGGTGCTGTCATTGCCGGCGGCGATGACGACGATGATGCCCTTCTTGGTCGCCGCGGCGATCGCATCGAGCACGCCTTGCGAGGGCGAATCGCCGCCGAGCGACAGGTTGATGACGCGCGCGCCGTTCTGCGCGGCGACGGTGATGCCCTTGGCGATGGCGGTATCGTAGAAGCTGCACCCAGAGTCGGCGTCGTCTGTATTCTCCTGCGCGCAGGTGCCCGGCGAATCGGCGCGCATCACCAACAGCGTGGCGTCGAACGCCACGCCTTCCGCGCCCGTCCCGTTGCGGCCGCCGGCGGCGGTGAAGGCGACGGCGGTGCCGTGGCCGCCTTCGTCGTCGAGCCCGCGGCTGCCGGCGACATCGGCGGAGGCCGGGTCGATGCGATTCGCGAACGAAGTGTTCTGCAAATCGATCCCGCTATCGACGATGCCGACCTTGACGTTCTTGCCGGTGGATCCAGCCTGATACGAGACCAGCGCGTTCATCGAGACGGCGCCGACTGTGCCGCGATATTCGCTGGTGTCGTAATTAGCGGGCGTCGGCGTCGGGGTTGGTTTGGGGGTGGGCGTTGGCGTTGGCGTCGGCGACGGAGCAGGTGTGGGCCTTGGCGTGCTGTTGACGCCCCCGCCGCCGCCGCACGCCGCGATCAACAGCGCCGCGCCGAGCGCGCCGCCCTGCAACAGTCTTGTCCGATACGCTGCCATGCTACGCCCCCACGTAAGAAAACCGGCTGTTTCAAAGACTATCGCGTCGCCGTGCTTTCCCGATGTTTAAGACCGGCGGTCCGTGCGATCTTGCCCCGGTCGCAGGCGCCGCCTAAGCCCGCGCCACATGCTTGCGCGCCTCGATCCTATCCGCAACTGGATTTTCGACCTGGATAACACGCTCTATCCGGCGAGCGCCGATCTGTTTGCGCAGGTCGATGCGCGGATCGGGGCCTATGTGGCCGATCGTTTCGGCGTCGATGCGGCGGAGGCGCGGCGTATCCAGAAGGGCTATTTTCATGCGCACGGGACCACGCTGGCCGGGCTGATGGCCGAGCACGACGTCGATCCGCACGATTATCTCGCAGCCGTCCATGACGTCGAGCTCGACGTAATCGAGTCGAACGCGCCGCTTGCCGCGGCGATCGCGCGGTTGCCGGGCGAGAAATACGTCTTCACCAACGCCGATGCGGCCTATGCCGGGCGGGTGCTCGATCGGCTGGGGCTGGGCGAAAGCTTCGCCGGCATCCACGACGTTCATGCCTGCAGCTACGTGCCCAAGCCGCACCCAGACGCCTATTCGGGGATGTGCGCGGCGTTCGGGATCGACCCGCGCGAAAGCCTGTTCGCCGACGACATGGCGCGCAACCTGGCGCCGGCCAAGGCGATCGGCATGACGACCTTGTGGATCGACAACGGCTCCGAGCAATCGCCCGGCGACGACCGCAGCTTCATCGATTTCACCACCGGCGACCTGACGCGGTGGCTGCACGACCAATTGGAGATGGCATGACCGACGCTTTGCAGACCACCATCGACGCCGCCTGGGAAGACCGCGCGACCATCGGTGCGGAGACGGCGGGCGACGTCCGCGAGGCGGTCGACCAGGCGCTGGCGCTGCTCGATTCGGGCGAACGGCGCGTTGCCGAACCCGATGGCGAGGGTTGGCGCGTCAATCAGTGGCTCAAGAAAGCGGTGCTGCTGTCGTTTCGGCTGGGCGACATGAGCGAGATCGCCGGCGGGCCCGGCGGCGCAAGCTGGTGGGACAAGGTGCCCTCGAAATTCGTCGGCTGGGGGGCGGGCGATTTTCGCCAGGCCGGCTTCCGCGCGGTGCCGGGCAGCATCGTGCGCAAGGGCGCGTTCATCGGCAAGGGCGCAGTACTGATGCCGAGCTTCGTCAATATCGGGGCGTATGTCGGCGAGGGCGCGATGATCGATACCTGGGCGACGGTCGGCAGTTGCGCGCAAATCGGCCGCAATGTGCATATTTCGGGCGGCGCCGGCATCGGCGGCGTGCTCGAGCCGCTGCAGGCCGGGCCGGTGATCATCGGCGACGGCGCGTTCATCGGCGCGCGCGCGGAAGTCGCCGAGGGCGTGCGTGTCGGCGAGGGGGCGGTGCTGTCGATGGGCGTCTATCTCGGCGCCTCGACCAAGATCATCGACCGCGCGACTGGTGAGACCTTCCGCGGCGAAGTGCCGCCTTATGCGGTGGTGGTGCCGGGATCGATCGGCGGCGGCGACGGGAAACCGGCGCTGTACTGTGCGGTGATCGTCAAGCGGGTGGACGAGCAGACGCGGTCGAAGACCAGCATCAACGAGCTGCTGCGCGACTGATGCGCCGGCTGGCCGCTCTTGCGTTGCTGATCGCCGCGCCGGCTGCGGCGCAGGATGCCGTGCCGGTGACGCCGGCGACGGTGATTGCGACTTTTCCGCACGATGACCGCGCGTTCACCGAGGGGCTGCTTTACCACGACGGCGCGCTCTACGAATCGACCGGCGAGCCGGGACGATCGTCGATCCGCAAGGTCGATCTGACGACCGGCAAGGTGCTGCAAAGCGTCGCCATTCCGCCACCGACCTTCGGCGAGGGCATCGCGGTGTGGAAGGACCAGATCGTCAGTCTGACGTGGAAGCAGCAGCTCGGCTGGCGCTGGACGCTCGATGGTTTCAAGAAGCTCGGCACGTTCCGTTATCCGGGCGAGGGCTGGGCGCTGACCACCGCCGGCCGCGAGATCGCGATGTCCGACGGCACCGATCAGATCCGTTTCCTCGATCCCGCGACGATGGCGGAAAAGCGCCGCATCGACGTGACGTATAACGGCCGCAAGCTCGATCAGATCAACGAGCTGGAATATGTCGAGGGCGAGATCCTCGCCAACATCTGGCGCACCAACATGATCGCGCGGATCGATCCCGCCACCGGCAAGGTGCGCGGCTGGATCGACTTGAGCGGGATCGCCGCGCAGATCGTGCCCGCCAACCCCGACGACGATGTGCCCAACGGCATCGCCTGGGATGCCAAGGGCAAGCGGCTGTTCGTGACGGGCAAGGACTGGCCGACGCTGTTCCAGATCGCGCTGCCGCCGCTGCCCAAGGGTGCGCCTTGAATGCATTTTCCTTCCCCGGCGGAGGCCGGGGCCCAGTTGGGGGACGGGAATAACATCGCGCGGTGCTTCGTTACTGCCGCCTTCCCAACTGGGCCCCGGCCTTCGCCGGGGAACACTCGCTAGTCTCGACATCGTGATGCGCGCCGCCTAACGCTCGCCGGCAAAACAGGAGAGTTTCGCATGCCCACCGCCAGCCGTGTCCTCGATCGTGTCCTCGTCCTCGAGATGGTGCGCGTCACCGAGGCGGCGGCAATCGCCGCGTCGACGTTGGTCGGGCGCGGCGACGAGAAAGCGGCGGACGCGGCGGCGGTCGAGGCGATGCGCGAGGCGCTCAATTCGCTCGACATGGACGGCACCGTGGTGATCGGCGAAGGCGAGCGCGACGAAGCGCCGATGCTGTTCATCGGCGAGAAGGTCGGCACCGGCAACGGCCCGGCAATCGACATCGCGCTCGATCCGCTCGAAGGCACGACGATCACCGCCAAGGCCGGCCCGAACTCATTGGCGGTGCTGGCGATCGCCGAACAGGGCGGGCTGCTCAACGCGCCCGACGTCTATATGGACAAGATCGCGGTTGGCCCCGGCTTTCCCGCCGGCGTCATCGATCTCGACAAGTCGCCGACCGAGAACGTCACCGCGGTCGCCGCCGCAAAGGGCGTCAAGCCCAGCGAGATCATCGCCTGCGTGCTCGATCGCCCCCGCCACGAGGCGCTAATCGCCGAGTTGCGCGCAATCGGCTGCGGCGTGATGCTGATCGGCGACGGCGACGTCGCGGGCGTGATCGCGACCACCGATCCCGACACCACGATCGATATCTATATGGGGCAGGGCGGCGCGCCGGAGGGCGTTCTGGCGGCGGCGGCGCTGCGTTGCGTCGGTGGGCAATTCAAGGGCCGGCTGCTGTTCCGCAACGACGACGAACGCGGTCGCGCGCGCAAATGGGGCATCGAAGACCTCGACAAGCAATATGATCTTACCGAGCTGGCGACGGGCGATTGCATCTTCGCCGCGACCGGCGTGACCGACGGATCGCTGCTCGACGGGGTCAAGCGCATGAAGGGCAAGATGACCACCGAAAGCGTGGTGATGCGGGCAAGCTCGGGCACGGTGCGCTGGGTCAAGGGCGAGCACCGGCTCGGGTGATGCTGGCGGGCGTGCTGCTGGCGCTGGCGCTCGCTTCCTATGGCTATTTCTTCAAGGGTGATTTCGGCCGGCTGAACGCGCTGCGCGCGCTCCAGCCGCAGGGCTGGCGGCGGCGGCGCTACCGCGTATGGATCGCCAAATCCTGGGCGCTGTTCGCCGCGCCCGCGGTCGTCGGGCTGCTCGTGCTCGGGCGGATCGATGCAATCCGGGTTCTGCCGGGCGAATTTCATGGCCTCGCGGTCCAGGCCGGCTATCCCGCGCCGATTTTCGGTGAGGGGATCGCGATCGGGCTGTTCGCCGGCTCGCTGATCGGCGGCGGCTGGACATTGCTGCGCAAGCGGCGGGGCAAGCTGCCGGCGATGCTTGGCGATTTCTCCAGCCTGCTGCCGCGCGATCGATCGGAGGGCTGGCTGGCGACGGGATCGGCGATCAGCGCGGGGATCACCGAGGAACTGTACTTCCGCTTGCTGATCCCGCTGCTCGTCGCCGATCTGACCGGCAACGCGATGCTCGGCTTCGGCGTGTCGCTGGTGCTGTTCGCGCTGGCGCACCGTTACCAGAAATGGCTCGGCGTGGCGGCGACGGGGCTGGTCGGCGTGCTGCTGTCGTATCTTTACCTGCAAAGCGGGGCGCTTTGGGTGGCGATGGTCGTCCATGCGATCATCGACTTCAACGGCCTGGTCGTGCGGCCGGCACTGGCGGGAATGCTGCGGCGGGCTGGCGATTGAATCGGGGACGTCGGCGAAACGACCGTGGTACAGCATTCTGTTGCGGGCGCACCGAGCGCCAGTTAATCCCTATGAGCGACTGCCAACCCGCGAGGCGTTCCGAAACAAGGCGATACGACGATGATCGCAGTAGGATTGATCGGATACGGGCTGGCCGGCAAGACCTTCCACGCGCCGCTGATCGGCGCGGTCGAGCGATTGCGGCTGGCGGCGGTGGCGACATCGCGCGCGGCGGCAGTGGCGGCGGATTGGCCGAGCGCGCGGGTCGCCCCCGACGCTTCGGCGCTGATCGCCGATCCCGCGATTGACCTGATCGTGGTCGCGACACCCAACGATACGCACGCGCCGCTGGCGCGCGCCGCGCTTGCCGCGGGCAAGCATGTCGTGATCGACAAGCCGTTCGCGCTCGACGTCGACGAGGGCGAGGCGCTGATCGCGCTGGCGGCGGCGCAGGAGCGGATGCTCACGGTG
Source organism: Sphingomonas koreensis (assembly GCA_006438735.1). Taxonomy (GTDB): domain Bacteria; phylum Pseudomonadota; class Alphaproteobacteria; order Sphingomonadales; family Sphingomonadaceae; genus Sphingomonas; species Sphingomonas koreensis_A. Next base: position 67,885 of record RCZF01000006.1, read on the forward strand.
TTCCACAATCGGCGCTGGGACGGCGATTTCCGCACGGTGCGCACGCTGATCGGCGACGGCGCAGTCGGAACGCCGACGCTGTATGAAGCGCGCTGGGATCGGTTTCGGCTCGATCAGCGCGCCGGCTGGAAGGACGAAGCCGGACGTGGTGCCGGATTATTGGCTGATCTGGGATCGCATCTGATCGATCAGGCGCTGCAACTGTTCGGCGTGCCCGACACGCTCAGCGCCGATCTGGCGGTGCAGCGCGCCGGCGGCGTGACCGAAGACTATGTCGAGCTGACGCTGCATTATGGCCCGATGCGCGCGATCCTGTCCGCGACGATGACGGTGGCGGCGCCGCGGCCGCGCTTCGCGCTTCACGGCACCGGCGGGAGCTTCGTCAAATACGGGCTCGACCCGCAGGAAGCCGCGCTGGCGCGGGGGCTTGATCCCGACAGCGCCGGGTTCGGCGAGGATGCCGCGGCGCTGTTCGGCACGCTGACGACGCCGGATGGCGTGACGCGGCGGATCGCCACCGAGCGCGGGGCTTATCGCGGCTTTTACGAGGGCGTTGCCGATGCGATCGGCGACGGCGCGCCGCCGCCGGTCGATCCCGCCGACGCGGTGGCGGGGCTGCGGCTGATCGAGTTGGCGCGACGGAGCGCGGCCGAGGGACGGCGGCTCACCGTCGGCTGAGGGGCGACGACGGGGGGGGGCGCACGACCTACGCGGCCGGGTGCCAGCCGACCGGCAGGCTCGAGGCCTCGACATGCACGATCACCGTCTGATCGATGTCGCGTGCCGAATGGGCGAGCATCAGCTGATAATCGCCGGCGGCGATCTGCCAGCGGTGGCTGGCGACGTCGTAGCTGGCGAGCAGCCGCGGATCGATGCTGACGCTGACGGTTTGCGACGCGGCCGGCGCGAGATCGAGCTTTTGCCAGCCGGCGAGCCGCTTGGGCGCTTCCCAATCGCCGCCGCTCGGCGCGCCGACATAGAGTTGCGGCACCGCCATGCCCTGGCGCTTGCCGGTGTTGGTGACGGTGAAGCTGGCGGTGACCTGGCCGTTCGCGGCGGTCGCCTTGAGCCCGGCGAAGGCGAAATCGGTGTAGCTCAGCCCGTGGCCAAAGGCGAAGGCGGGGGTCAGCTTGTTCTTGTCGAACCATTTGTAGCCGACCGCGGCGCCCTCGGTGTAATTGACCGTGACGGCATCGTTTTCCTTCTCGCCGCTCGGATCGATCTCGCCGGGGCGGACGAGCTGGTCGAGCGCGGCGGGGAAGGTCGCTGGCAGATGGCCCGAGGGATTGACCGTGCCGAACAAGAGATTGCCGATCGCCGCGCCGCCCGCGGTGCCGGGATACCAGGCCTCGAAAATGCCGCCGACCCGGTCCGCCCAGGGCATCAGCACCGGCCCGCCGGTTTCGGCGACCACGACGGTCTTCTTGTTGGCTCCGGCGACCGCCGAGACGAGCGCATCCTGATTGTCGGCGAGCGTGATCGGCACATCGAACGATTCGCCGGTCCACTGCGTGACGAAGACGATCGCGACATCGGCGTTCCGGGCAGCGGCGGCCGCGGCGGCGGGATCGCTGCCGTCGACATAGCTGACCGTCGCGCCGGGCGCCTGCGCCTTGATCGCCGCCATCGGCGAGGACGGATAATAGATCACCGGGCCGGGCCAGGTCGCCGGCTGCCCCTCGGGCACGGCGTTGCCGCCGCGCGGATAGACGAGCGATGAGCCGCCGCCGGCGAGCACGCCCTTATCGGCATGACCACCGATGATCACGATCGACCTGGTGTCGCGCGATAGCGGCAGGATGTTGTCGGCATTCTTGAGCAGCACGATGCCTTGTTCGGCATCGGCCTGGCTGACCTTGGCGTGCGCGTCATAATCGATCGTTGCGGGCGCGGCCGGGGCGGCATCGAACAGCCCGGTCGAGAACATCGCGTGGAGCACGCCGCCGGCCATCCGGTCGAGCGTCGCCGGCTTGACCTGGCCGGCCTCGATCGCGGCCTTGAGCGGCTTGCCGAAAAACGGCTCGGTATCGAACGGGAATCCCGAATCCTGATCGAGCCCGGCATTGGCGGCGGCGACCGTCGAATGCGTGGCGCCCCAATCGGACATGACATAGCCTTTGAAGCCCCAATCGCGGCGCAGCACATCGGTGAGCAGATAGGGATTCTCGCAGGCATGGGCGCCGTTGACGAGATTGTACGAGCACATCACCGAGCCCGGCCGGCCGGTTTCGATCGCGATCTGGAACGCCAGCAGATCGGACATCCGCATGTCGCGATCGCCGATCACGGCGTTGCCGGTGTTGCGGCCGGTTTCCTGGTCGTTCATCGCATAATGTTTGACCGTCGAGACGATGTGGTTGGACTGGATGCCGGCGATCTGCTCGCCGACCATCGTCCCGGCGAGCAGCGGATCCTCCCCGCCATATTCGAAATTGCGACCACCCCGCGGTTCGCGCAGTATATCGACGCCGCCGGCGAGCATGACGTTGAAGCCTGAATTTCGCGCTTCGTCGCCGATCATCGCGCCGCCCTGATGGGCGAGATCGGGATTCCACGTCGCCGCGGTGGCGATGCCCGACGGGAGCGCGGTGCGTTCGCGCTTCTGCTTCGCCGAGCCTTGCGTGGCGACGCCGATGCCCGCGTCGGTTTCCCATTGCGGCGGAATGCCGAGCCGCGGGATGCCGGGAACATAGCCGGCCGATCCCTCGCGCGCTTCGGGCGCCGGCGTATAGTCACCCTTCCAGCCGCTGCCGAAATAGCCGAACACGAGCGTCAGCTTCTCGTCCTCGGTCATCGCCTTGATCAGCGCCGCGGTGCGCTGATCGGGCGACAGCGTCTTGTCCATCCAGGCACCGGAGATGGCTGCGGCTTGCGGGGCAGGAGCGGCCGTCGCGGCGCTCGTCGTGGCCAGCAGCAGCGCGGTGATTGCCGCGGCCTTGCTGAAATATCCGTTCGTCATTCCGATCCCCTCACGATGGTTTTTGCGCCGAGCATCGCCGCATTGTTGCGGGCGCTTTATATGATGACCGCTGCCATGTTAGCGTTAGCAACGGGGCGTGCGACTCTTTTTTGCCGAAAGCGGATGCGCTTAGGGGTTTCGTTGATCGGCGGCGCGGGCGGTTTCCGGCGGCGGGCCGGCGGAATCGCGCTCGATGAATTCAAAATCGAGCAAGCGCTCGGGCGGCTTGCTCGTGCCGCCGCCGCGCAACTGCGCCAGCAGCAGCGTTAGCGCGGCATCGGCCATCGCCGCGATCGGCTGGCGGATCGTCGTCAATTCGGGCCACAGCGTCGTCGCTAGCGCGGTGTCGTCGAACCCGACGATGCTGATGTCGCCAGGCACGTCGAGACCGCTGCGATGCGCGACCGATACCGCGGCGGCGGCCATATCGTCGTTGCTGGCGAAGATCGCGGTCGGCCGCGGGCGGCGCGCGAGCAGCCGTTCGGCGGCGAAGAGCCCGGAGCGATAGCTGAAATAGCCTTGTTCGACCGGCGCCTGTTCGGGATCGAGACCGTGTTCGGCGAGCGCATCGCTGAAGCCGCGCTGCCGCTCGGCGCTCGCCATATGCCCGGGATGGCCGCGGACGAAGCCGATGTCGCGGTGACCGAGCCCGAGGAGATAGCGCGTCATCGTCAGCGCGGCGGCGTAATCGTCGATCCCGACGTTCAACTCGTCGCCGGAGGCGCGGGCGCGCGCCACCGAGACGACCGGGATGCCGGCGACGGCGAGCTCGGCATGGACGGGATCATATTCGGAGATCGGCGGCGGCAGGATCACGCCCTCGACATCGGTGGAGGCGAAGGCGCGGGTCGCCTCGGCCTGGGCGTCGGCGCTTTCGCCTTCGCATACCTCGATCACCAGATGGCAGCCGGCGCGCCGCGCGCTCTCCAGCGCGCCGACCAGAAATTGCGTCAGATAGGCGTCGGACGGGTTGGCGTAGAACAGGCCGATGTGCGTGGCGTGGCCGGCGGCCAGCGACCGCGCGGCGGTGTTGGGCGAATACTTGAGCTCGGCGATCGCATCGAGCACGCGGCGGCGCGTGGTATCCCTCACACTGGGCGCGCCGTTGACCACGCGCGAAACCGTCATCGACGATACGCCCGCCGCCGTCGCGACATCGAGGATCGTGGTCGTCCCCCGGTTCTTCCGGCGCGCTCTCGCCATCCCGCTCCCTTGTTTACAAGGGTCTTAGCGTTGGAAAAGTCGCTGTGGCAATCGCAGCGGCGTCGGCCGCTCAGCCGATCGCCTGGACGAGTGCGATCAGGGAAGCCCAGCAAAGCAGCGCGCCGACCGCGGCGATCATCACGCCGACGCTGCGGGGCAGCGCGATCGACGCATGGGGCCGGGCGGCAATTTTATGCGGCGCCGTTTTCATCGCGAGCCTCACCATCCTCTCATGACTTTCTTATCATGGATTAGAATGCTTGAAAATTGATAAACGCTTCATCGCCGAAATCTCTCTACTCATCGGTCTTGCCGCGTCGCCGGGGGACGCCTAGAAGAGCCAGGTGACGGGTTCCCAGCGATGGGATCAAAAGGGAAGTCCGGTGCGCGGAAATAGAACCGCAAATCCGGTGCTGCCCCCGCAACTGTGACCGGATAGCCGGCGCGCCATCACGCCACTGGACGCGAGTCCGGGAAGGCGGCGCGTCAGCACAGACCCGGGAGCCAGGAGACCTGCCCGCCACGGTCGATCCTTCGCGCGGACGGGGTGTGCCGAGCGGACGAGGGAGCACCCTCGCGTGAGCGACGTAAACCGGGTCGTCGGGCCGGAAGCGTCGCGTCTTCCACCGAGCAAGCGTGCAGCCGATGCGTTCGGCCGGGCGGCCCCCCTTCAAAGGGTACGTCCATGTCTGTTGTTATGAAATTGTTGTTGCTCTCCACCGCCGCGGTGTCCGTCCAGGCCGCGGCGCAGCAAGCGCCGGTCGATCAATGTGTCGGCAGCCCGGCCGATTGCGTCACCATCGATGATCCGCGCATTCCCGATCCGCACGACATCGTCGTCACCGCGGCGGGCGTGCCGCAGGATGCCGGCGCGGTCGGCCAGGCGGTTACCGTGATCGATCGCGAGACGATCGAGCAGCGCCAGACGGTGGCGATCTCCGATCTGCTCGCCACCACGCCGGGAGTGACGGTATCGCGCAGCGGCGGGCTCGGCACGCTGACGACGCTCAACATCCGCGGCGCCGAGGGCGACCAGACACTCGTGCTGATCGACGGCGTGCGGGTCAACGACCCGTCGTCGGCGGGCGGGGGATTCGATTTCGCCAATCTGCTCGCCGGATCGGTCGAGCGCGTCGAGGTGCTGCGCGGTCCCAATGCGGTGCCATGGGGCAGCCAGGCGATCGGCGGCGTCGTCAACGTCGTCACCCAGCAGCCGATCGACGGCTTTACGGGGCATGCCCAGATCGAGGGCGGATCGTTCGGCACCGCCTATGGCAGCGGCGGGATCGCCGGGGGCAACGAGCGCATCAACGGCGCGCTGACCGCGGGGTGGCTCACCACCGACGGCATCTCGGCCTATGACCAGGGCAAGGAGCGCGACGGCTACGATCAGGTCGGCGGCACCGGGCGGGTCAACGTCGCGCTGGCGCCGGGGATCGGGCTCGATCTGCGTGGCTATTATGCGCATAGCCGGGTCGATATCGATGGCTATCCGGCGCCCGATTACGTGTTCGCCGACGATGGCGAATATACCAAGACGCAGGAAGCCTATGGCTATGCCGGCGCGCATGCCGATTTCGCCGATGGGCGGTTCCGCAACCGCGTTGCGGTGACGGTCGCCGACATCAACCGCGACAGTTACGATCCGAGCCTGGGCGATGCGCCACTCTACGTCTATCGCGGGAGATCGGAGCGGTACGAGTATCAGGGCGATTACACGCTCGGCATCTTCCGGTTGGTCGGCGGGGTCGAGCATGAGGACAGCCGGCTGGTCGATCGCAGCGACGACGTTTCGGTATCGACCGGGGTGACGAGCGAATATGGCGAGGCGATCGTCAATCCGGTGCGCGCGCTGACGTTGACCGCGGGGGTGCGCAACGACGATCACGACGTATACGGCAGCCATGTCAGCTTCGGGGCCAATGCGGCGCTGCGGCTCGACACCGGCACAACGGTGCGTGGCAGCTATGCCGAGGGGTTCAAGGCGCCGACGCTGTATCAGCTTTACGCGCCGGTCTACGGCAATGCCGACCTCAAGCCCGAAACGGCGAAGAGCTACGATGTCGGCGTCGAGCAGCGGCTGATCGGCGACCAATTGGTGGCGAGCGTGACGGCGTTCCACCGCGATACGCACAACCAGATCGACGGCGATCCGCTGACCTTCGTCTATTTCAACTATGATCGCACGCGGGCCAAGGGCGTCGAGGTCGCGCTGACGATGCGGCCGGTCGATGGCTTCACGATTGCGGGCAGCTACAGCTTCGTCGATACCGAGAACCTGACGCCGGGCGCCAATTTCGGCAACGATCTCGCACGGCGGCCGCGACAGAGCGCGAGCGTGTCGGCGGATTACCGGTTCGGCTTCGGACTGTCGGTCGGCGGCACGGTGAGGATGGCCGGCGACAGTTTCGACAATGCGGCCAACACCACGCGGCTCGATGGCTATGCGTTGGCGGGTATCCGCGCGGAGATGCCGGTGACGCGCACGATCTCGGTCTATGGCCGCCTCGATAATGCGTTCGACGCGCATTACGAGACGGTGGCGGGCTACGGCACTTATGGCCGTGCGGCCTATGGCGGCGTGCGCGTGCGGCTCGATTGATGCGGGGCGCGGCGATCTCGTTCGGGTTTGGCCTGCTCGGGCTGATGCTGCTCGCCGGCTGTGCGCCGCCGCGCGGCGGCTCGGGCGGGATCGTCTCGACCAATCCGTGCGCCGATGCGATGCTCGTCGAGCTCGCGCCGGCCGATCGGATCGCGGCGATCAGCCATTATTCGCAGGAACCGGCGGCGACCTCGATTCCGATCGCGCTGGCCAAGCGGTTTCGCGCCACCTCGGGCACCGCCGAAGAGGTGATCGCGCTGCATCCCGATCTGGTCGTCACCTCAAGCTTCACGCCACGCGCGACGCGCGACGCCTATGCTCGCGCCGGGCTCAAGGTGCTGACGCTCGATTCGCCGACCAGCGTGGCGGCGAGCGAAGCCCAGGTGATGCAGGTGGCCGAGGCGATCGGGCTGCGCGCGCGCGGGATCGCGATGGTGCGGCGGATCGAGATTGCGCTGGCCAAGGCGGCGCCGGCGCCGGGGGACGCGGCGCGGCCCTCAGCGCTGCTCTATCTATCGGGCAATCTCGCGTCGGGCGGGGGGACGCTGCTCGACGAATTGATGCGCCGTGCCGGTTTGCGCGATGCGGCGGCCGATTACGGGTTGCAGCATACCGGCACGCTGCCGCTCGAGACGATTATCGACGCGCCGCCCGATGTGATCCTGATGCCCGATCTGTCGGATCGGCCGGCGGCGCTGCGCGCCAGCGTGCTGCAATATCGCAGCCGGCTAGCGCTGTTTCCGCGGCGGCTGGGCAATTGCGGCGGGCCGGTGATCGGGCCGGCGGTCGAGACGCTTGCGTCGATCCGCCGGCAGGTGACGCCGTGAGCCGCGCGGCCAAGCTCGCCGCGCTGGCGCTGGTCGTGCTGGCGTTGTTCGGCCTGTCGCTGGTCGCCGGAAAAGTCTGGGTGCCGGCATCCGCCTGGTTCTCGGGCGATCCGCGCTGGTGGATCATCGTCCAGCTGCGGTTGCCGCGCGCCGTGCTGGGCTTGGCGATCGGCGCGGTGCTCGGGCTGTCGGGCGCGGTGCTGCAGGGCTATTTGCGCAACCCGCTGGCCGATCCGGCGGTGGTCGGCGTGTCGTCCGCGGCGGCGCTTGGGGCGGTGGCGGCGATCGTGTTCGGCGTCGCCGGCGGGGCGGGGCTGTTCGGTTTCGCGATGCTCGGCGCGGGCGGGGCGATGGCGCTGCTCGCGGCGCTGACGTGGCGCAGCCAGAGCGCGGTCGGCTTCATCCTCGCCGGCACGGTGCTGGCGAGCCTGGCCGGCGCGCTCACCGCCTTCCTGATCTCGATCGCGCCCAATCCTTATGCGACCGCCGAGGTGATCGACTGGCTGATGGGCGCGCTGACCGATCGCGGCTGGGCCGATGCGCTGCCCGCGCTGCCGTTCATGGCGGCGGGAATGGGCTTGCTGTTACTCACCGGCCCGGCGCTCGACGCGTTGACCTTGGGCGAAGTCGCGGCGCGATCGATGGGCGTGCGGCTCGGAAGGGTGCAGGCGCTGATCGTCGCGGGCACCGGGCTGACGATCGGTGCGAGCGTCGCGGTGACCGGCGTGGTCGGCTTCGTCGGGCTGATCGTGCCGCATCTGCTGCGGCCGATCTTCGGGCACAAACCGTCGGCGCTGCTGCTCCCGTGCGCGCTCGGCGGCGCGGCGCTCGTGCTGGGCGCCGACAGCCTGGTGCGGCTGACGCCGGGCGCGAGCGAGCTGCGGCTCGGCGTGGCGATGGCGCTGATCGGCGCGCCGGTCTTCCTCGTGTTGCTGATGCGGCAGCGGAGGCTCGCGTGGATCTGATCGTCGATCGGTTGAGCGTCACGCTCGCGGGCCGCGCTGCCCTGCGCGAAGTCAGCGTGACGCTGCGGCCCGGGCGAGTGACCGCGATCCTCGGCCCCAATGGCGCCGGAAAATCGACGCTGGCGAAGGCTGCGGCGGCGCTGGTCGCGGCAAGCGCGGGGGCGGCTCGGCTCGACGATCGCGACGTCGCCATGCTGGCCCCGCGGGAACGGGCCCGCTTGATCGGTTATCTGCCACAGGACGCCGCGGTGCACTGGAACGTCGCCGCGCGCGAGATCGTGGCGCTCGGCCGCGCGCCGCATCGCGCGCCGTTCGCCGCGCTTGGGGCCATCGATCACGCCGCCATCGATGCCGCGATCGCGGCGACCGAGATCGCGCCGCTGCTCGATCGCCCGATCGGCGAACTCTCGGGCGGGGAGCGCGCGCGCGTGCTGCTCGCGCGCGTGCTGGCGGGTGATCCGGCCTGGCTGCTCGCCGACGAGCCGCTCGCGAGCCTCGACCCGGCGCATCAGATCGACATCCTCGATCGCCTGCGCGGTCGCGCCGCTGGCGGCACCGGCGTCGTCATCGTGCTCCATGATCTGATCCAGGCCGGCCGGGCCGCCGACGACGTGCTGCTGCTCAAGAACGGCCAGGTTGCCGCCTTCGGCGCTGCCGCCGACGTGCTTACCGCCGATCGCTTGCGGCAGGTGTTCGAGATCGAGGTGGCGGTTTCGTCTGATGCGGCGGGGCGGCCACTGTGCCTGCCGATCGGCCGCCGCGCCACCCCCTGACTTCGCCGCGGGCTTGTGGCAAAAGCAACTTTATTACAAAGCCGACTCGGAGCGGCGGCGCGCCTTCGCGCGTTGCGCCCGGGAGCGACGAAAATCCGAGGAGAGACCATGCGTATCATCGATCACCACATCGTCGGCCATTCGGGCGGGGGCGCCTCGCGGGTCCATGAGGTGTTCGATCCCAATACCGGGCAGGTGCAGGCCAAGGTGTCGCTGGGCGGCAAGGCGGATCTCGACAAGGCGGTGGCCGCCGCCAAGGCCGCGCAGCCGGCCTGGGCGGCGACCAATCCGCAGCGGCGCGCGCGGGTGATGTTCGAGTTCAAGCGTCTCGTCGAAGCCCATATGGACGAGCTCGCCGAGCTGCTGTCGTCGGAGCACGGCAAGGTGATTGCCGACGCACGCGGCGACGTGCAGCGTGGTCTCGACGTGATCGAATTCGCTTGCGGCATCCCGCACGCGCTCAAGGGCGAGTACACGCAAGGCGCCGGCCCCGGCATCGACGTCTATTCGATGCGCCAGCCGATCGGCATCGGCGCCGGGATCACACCGTTCAATTTCCCGGCGATGATTCCGATGTGGATGTTCGGCGTGGCGATCGCGGTGGGCAACGCGTTCATCCTCAAGCCCTCCGAGCGCGATCCGAGCGTGCCGGTGCGGCTCGCCGAACTGATGAGCGAGGCGGGGCTGCCCGACGGCATCCTGCAGGTCGTTCACGGCGACAAGGAAATGGTCGACGCGATCCTCGATCATCCCGATATCGCCGGCGTCAGCTTCGTCGGATCGAGCGACATCGCGCATTATGTCTATCGCCGCGGCGTCGAGAACGGCAAGCGCGTCCAGGCGATGGGCGGGGCCAAGAACCACGGTATCGTCATGCCCGACGCCGATCTCGATCAGGTCGTCAGCGAGCTTTCCGGTGCGGCGTTCGGCTCGGCCGGCGAGCGTTGCATGGCGCTTCCCGTCGTCGTGCCGGTCGGCGACAAGACTGCGGACGCGCTGCGCGAGAAACTGATCCCGGCGATCGACGCGCTGCGCATCGGCGTTTCGACCGATAACGACGCGCATTACGGGCCGGTCGTCACCGCCGAGCACAAGGCGCGGATCGAGAAGTGGATCCAGACCGGCGTCGATGAGGGCGCCGAGCTCGTCGCCGATGGCCGCGGCTTCACGCTACAAGGGCATGAGGAGGGCTTCTTCGTCGGCCCGAGCCTGTTCGATCACGTCACCCCCGAGATGTCGTCCTATAAGGAGGAGATTTTCGGCCCGGTCCTGCAGATGGTGCGCGCCAAGGATTTCGAGGAAGCGGTGCGGCTGCCGAGCGATCACCAATATGGCAACGGCGTCGCGATCTTCACGCGCAACGGCCACGCCGCGCGCGAATTCGCTGCGCGGGTCAACGTCGGGATGGTCGGCATCAACGTGCCGATCCCGGTGCCGGTCGCCTATCATACCTTCGGCGGCTGGAAGCGCTCGGCATTCGGCGACACCAATCAGCACGGCATGGAAGGCGTGAAATTCTGGACCAAGGTCAAGACGATCACGCAGCGCTGGCCCGATGGCGGCGTGGGCGACACCGCCAACGCCTTCGTCATACCGACGATGGGGTGAGGCAGATGCCGTCGCGCACCACGCCAGTGCTCATCACCGTCCTTTTGCTCGCCGGATGTCACGGGCAGTCGAAGGATCAAAAGGTTTCCGCAGAAATCGACAATACGGTTGCGGCGGATGGTCCGAACGCTGTCGCGCCGGGGCTGCCGCTGAGCACGCCGACGCGCGCCGCGGTCGCCGCCGAGACGTTGCCGACCGCGTTTGTCGGCCGCTGGGGGCTGACGCCGGGTGATTGCGACTTCAGCCGCAGCGACGCCAAGGGGCTGCTGATCGTCGAGCCGCGATCGCTGCGATTCTACGAATCGACCGCTTCGATCGCGGCGCTTGACAAGGCGTCGCCCGATGACGTGACCGCGCGGCTCGACTTCAAGGGCGAGGGGCAGACGTGGCAGACGACCACGCGTCTCGCGCTCGATGCGGCCGGGACGGCGCTGGTGCGGACCGAACAGTCGCCGCCCCATATCTATCGCTATTCGCGTTGCTAGAAAGAGACCATGACCGACCAGTTCGATTTGACCGAAGACCAGCGCGCGATCCAGGAGATGGCGCGGAAGTTTACCGCTGATCGCATCACGCCCAACGCCGGCGAATGGGATGAAAAGCACATCTTCCCGCGGGCTGTGATCAAGGAAGCAGCCGAGCTCGGCTTCGCCTCGATCTACGTATCCGGGGAAAGCGGCGGCATCGCGCTCGGGCGGCTCGAGGCGGCGCTAATCATGGAGGCGATGGCCTATGGCTGCCCCTCGACCAGCGCGTTCATCTCGATCCACAACATGGCGTCGTGGATGATCGACCGGTTCGGCGCGGCGGCCGTCAAGGACAAGTATCTGCCGAGTCTCGTCACGATGGACCGGCTGGCGAGCTATTGCCTGACCGAGCCGTCGTCGGGATCGGACGCGGCGGCGCTCAAGACCAGGGCGGTCAAGGACGGCGGAGATTATGTCGTCAGCGGATCGAAGCAGTTCATCTCGGGCGGCGGCGAGAACGAGATCTATGTCTGCATGGTCCGCACCGGCGAGGAAGGCCCGAAAGGCATCAGCTGCCTGGTGATCGAAAAAGACATGCCAGGCGTGTCGTTCGGCGCGCAGGAGCGCAAGCTCGGCTGGCATTCGCAGCCGACCGCGCAGGTCAATTTCGACAACGTCCGCGTGCCGGCGGAGAATATCGTCGGCGGCGAGGGCGAGGGCTTTCGCATCGCGATGATGGGGCTCGACGGCGGGCGCTTGAACATCGGCGCCTGTTCGCTCGGCGGCGCGCAACGCTGCCTCGACGAAGCTGTGGCCTACACCAAGGATCGCCAGCAATTCGGCAAGGCCATCGCCGATTTCCAGAATACGCAATTCATGCTTGCCGACATGGCGACCGAATTGGAGGCGGCGCGCGCGCTGCTTTATCTCGCGGCGGCCAAGGTGACGGCGAACGCCCCCGACAAGACCAAGTTCGCGGCGATGGCCAAGCGGCTGGCGACCGACACCGGATCGTCGGTGGTCGATCGCGCGCTGCAGCTCCACGGCGGCTACGGCTATCTGATGGATTATCCGATCGAGCGTTTTTGGCGCGACCTGCGCGTTCATTCGATCCTCGAGGGCACCAACCAGGTGATGCGGATGATCGTCGGACGAGAGCTGACGCGGCAATGAGCGACGACGTCCTGACGGTTCGCGACGGCGCGATCGCGCGTATTCGGCTCAACCGGCCCAAGGCGCTTCATGCGCTCACCACCGAGATGTGTGTGGCGATGTCGGCCGCGCTGGCGGATTGGCGCGGCGATCTCGCAGTCGAAGCGGTGATGATCGATCACGCCGAGGGACGCGGGTTTTGCGCGGGCGGCGATATTCGCATGCTGGCCGAAAGCGGCGCTGCCGACGGCAAGGCTGCGCGCGCGTTCTTCTTTGAGGAATATCGCCTCAACCACCGGCTGTTCACCTACGCCAAGCCGATCGTCGCGTTCATGGACGGGATCACGATGGGCGGCGGTGTCGGCATCTCGCTTCCCGCCAAATATCGTGTGGCGACCGAGAACACGCGCCTCGCCATGCCCGAGACGGGGATCGGCCTGTTTCCCGATGTCGGCGGCGGTTGGTATCTGTCGCGCTTGCCGGGGCGGATCGGGCAGTTTCTGGCGCTGACCGGGCATCGTCTGAACGGTGCGGAGTGTCTCGCGCTGGGGCTGGCGACGCACTATCTGCCGAGCGACAAGCTCGATGCCGCGAAGGCGGCGATCGCGGGCGATCCTCAGGCGATCGAGCCGGCATTGGACGGGCTGGCGATCGATCCACCGGCAGCGGCGATCTTGCAGCACCGCGAGGCGATCGACCGGCTTTTCGCCTCCGACGTGCTGGAGGAGGTGTTCGCCGCGCTTGCGGCCGATCCGGGCGATTGGGCGGCTGAGCAACTGGCGATCCTCAAGACCAAATCGCCGCAGACGATGAAGGTGTCGCTGCGGTTGCTGCGCGAGGGCGCGGGGATGCACGCCTTCGCCGATGAGATGCGCCAGGAATATGCCGTCGGCAGCCGCGTCGTGCAGCGCCACGATTTCCTCGAAGGCGTGCGCGCGGTGATCATCGACAAGGACAATGCGCCGCGATGGGATCCAGCGACGCCCGAGGACGTCACCGATCACGTTATCGACCAGATTTTTGCGCCGCTGGATGGTGACCAAGCCTGGACGCCGGGCTGATGCCGAGCGAAATGGAGACAAGAGTGGCAAGTTACGAAACGCTCCTCGTCGAGCAGCGCGACCGCGTGACACTGATCACGCTCAACCGGCCGCAAGCGCTCAATGCGCTCAACGCCAAGGTGCTCGAGGAATTGCTCAACGCGCTTGCTGCGTTCGATGCCGATAACGGGCAGGGCTGCGCGGTGCTGACCGGCAGCGAAAAGGCGTTCGCCGCCGGCGCCGACATCAAGGAAATGCAGGCGATGGGGTTCGCCGAAATGTACGGCAGCAACCATTTTTCGGGTTGGGAGCGCTTCACGCAGACGCGCAAGCCGGTGATCGCGGCGGTTGCCGGCTATGCGCTGGGCGGCGGGTGCGAACTGGCGATGATGTGCGACTTCATCCTCGCCGCCGATACCGCCAAATTCGGCCAGCCCGAGATCAAATTGGGCGTGTCGCCCGGGATGGGCGGATCGCAGCGGCTGACCCGTGCGGTCGGTAAGTCCAAGGCGATGGAGATGGTGCTGACCGGCCGAATGATGGATGCCGCCGAAGCCGAGCGCGCTGGGCTCGTCAGCCGTGTGATCCCGGCGGCGGACTTGGTCGAGGAGGCGGTGAAAACCGCCACCGCGATCGCGGGCATGGCGCCGCTGGCGGTCAAGGCCAACAAGGAAATGGTTGCCGCGGCGTTCGAGACGACGCTGGCGCAGGGCGTGCAGTTCGAGCGGCGGCTGTTCAATGGCCTGTTCGGCACGCAGGATCAGAAGGAAGGCATGGCCGCCTTCGTCGAGAAGCGTCCGGGCAACTGGACGGGGAAATAAAAGCAAGCGTCGCCCCAGCGGAAGCTGGGGTCTCATGCGGCCCGAGACCCCAGCTTCCGCTGGGGTGACGATCGAAATGGAGAGAGCAAAATGGCACGCGTCGGTTTCATCGGTTTGGGCAATATGGGCGGCGGGATGGCCGCCAACCTAGCGAAGAAGGGACATGACGTCCGTGCCTTCGATCTCTCGACCGAGGCGCTTGATCGGGCGAAAGCGGCGGGCTGCCTGCCGGTCGGTTCGGCAACCGAAGCCGCCGAGGATGCCGAAGCGGTCATCACCATGCTGCCCGCCGGGAGCCACGTCGAGCAGGTTTACGCCGACAGCGTGTTCGGCGCTGCCACGACGGCGGCGGTCCTGATCGATTGCTCGACGATCGACGTCGCGACCGCCAAACGGGTCGCCGATGCCGCCGCCGCCAAGGGGCTGACCGCGGTCGATGCGCCGGTATCGGGCGGGATCGGCGCGGCCAATGCCGGCACGCTGACCTTCATGGTCGGCGGCCCGCAGGCGGCATTCGAACGCGCCGAGCCATTCCTCAGCGATATGGGCAAGGCGGTGATTCACGCCGGCGTCAACGGCGCGGGGCAGGCAGCGAAGATCTGCAATAACATGATCCTCGGCGCGACGATGATCGTGACGTGCGAGGCGTTCGCGCTTGCCGAAAAGCTGGGGCTCGATCCGCAGGCATTCTACGACATCGCCTCGGTATCGTCGGGCCAGAGCTGGTCGATGACGAGCTATTGCCCGGTGCCCGGCGTCGGACCAGAAACGCCGGCCGACCATGACTATCAGGGCGGCTTTGCGACCGCGCTGATGCTCAAGGACTTGCGGTTGGCGATGGAAGCGTCGGCGAGCGCCGGCGCGAGCACACCGATCGGCGCCAAGGCGCGCGAGCTTTACGAAGCGTTCGCCGAGGCGGGCAACGGCGGGCTCGACTTTTCCGGGATCATCAAGACGATCGACGCCAAGCCCGACTGAGCAGGTTAGTCGGCGCTGGCGAGCACCGTCGCGTTGGCATCGGCGGTTTCCTGCTCGTCGATCGCCGGATCGGGGGGCAGCATCGACGGATCGGTCGCGACCACCGACGTGTCGATCACGCTCACCACGGTGCCGACAGTCGTTGCGCCGTACAGCTTTTTAGCGAACGCGACGGGCAGATGGACGCAGCCGTGCGAATCGCGATAACCGGGCGTGCTGCCGGCGTGGAGCGCAACGCCGTCCCAAGTCAGCCGCTCCATGAAAGGCATCGGCGCGGCGTCATAGATGGTCGATTTGTGATCGACCTGTTTTTGCAGGATCGGGTAGATTCCGACCGGTGTTTCCTTGCCGTCGCGACCGCTCGAGATGCTCGACACCGCGATCATCGTCGCACCGCGATAGACATAGGCGCGCTGATCGGGGAGGCTGACGACGATCTGGAGCGGCCCGTCGCCGCCCTTGTCGTTCCACACCCAATTGCTCGGCGCGAGCGTCGCCGCCGTGTCTTCGAGCGCAGCGCCGCCGCCTGAAGCGGCGAGGCTCGGTGTCGCCATCAGGATCGACGCTGCTCCCAGCAGGATCGCGATGCTCTTCATGATACGCCCTTTGCAAAATCGAACTTGTCAATTTCAAAAACGCGAAGGCGTTCAGTTTGTGCCGGAAAATATTTCGATCGTGGTCACGACACAAATGGAACCTGCTGTTATTACAAAACAATATTCCAAGCAGACGTTGCGATCTGCGGTGATTCATCCGCATTTTCGGGGCGGCTCTTGGCAACTTCCCCGCGTCCGGCGATGCGGCTACACCGGCCGTAAAGGGGAGCACCATGGTGGCGACGATCAGCGACGCGGCACAGCCGAGCGCGAAGGACATGCGGCTGGTCATCTCCGCCTCGGCGCTGGGGACGATCTTCGAATGGTATGATTTCTTCATCTACGGCACGCTCGCCGCATCGGGAATCATCGGCCGGACGTTTTTCCCGGCCGGCAACGAAACCGTGCAGACGCTGCTCGCCTGGGCCGGTTTTGCCGTGGGCTTCGGATTTCGGCCGTTGGGCGCTGTGCTGTTCGGCTATCTCGGCGACAGGCTGGGGCGCAAATATACCTTCCTGGTGACGATCACGGTGATGGGCATCGCCACCGCCGGCGTCGGGCTCGTGCCATCGGCCGCGGCGATTGGTTTCGCGGCGCCGGCGATCGTGCTGCTGCTCAGGATCGCGCAGGGGCTGGCGCTGGGCGGCGAATATGGCGGTGCTGCGATCTATGTCGCCGAGCATTCGGCCAAGGGCCGCGCGGGCTATTACACCAGCTTCATTCAGGCGGGCGTCGCCGGCGGCTTCATCCTCAGCCTGGCGGTGGTGCTGATCACCAAGGCGCTGTGTTCGGAGGCGACCTGGACGAACTGGGCCTGGCGGGCGCCGTTCGTCTTTTCGCTGCTGCTGCTCGGCGTGTCGTTGTGGATGCGGCTGAAACTGTCCGAAAGCCCGGTGTTCAAAGCGATGAAGGCGGCGGGGGAGACGGCCAAGAACCCGTTCGTCGAAAGCTTCACCTATCCCGGCAATTGGCAGCGCATCCTCGTGGCGCTGTTCGGCATCGCCGCGGGGCTGACGGTGATCTGGTATACCGCGACGTTCAGCGTGCTCTCGTTCATCCAGCAATCGATGCGCGTCGACGATACGACGGCGCAGTTGATCACCGGCGCGGGGGTGCTCGCGGGGCTGTTCTGGTTCATCTTCTTCGGGCGATTGTCGGATCGGATCGGGCGCAAGCGGCCGATCGTGATCGGCTATACGGCGACGCTGCTGCTGCTGTTCCCGATCTTCTGGGTAATCGGCAGCGCCGCCAATCCCGGGCTGGCGACCGCGGCGCGCCGCGCACCGGTGGTCGTCTCCGGCCCGCATTGCCGCTACAGCCCGTTCGCCAAGGAACAGGGCGACGCCTGCGGCAAGATGCTCGACTATCTGTCGAAGAAAGGCATCGCCTATACCACGGTGCGCACGCCGGCGACTGTGGTGACGATCGGCGACGTGACGGTCGACGATCCCACCACGGCGCGGCTCGATGCGACGCTGGCGGCCAGCGGCTACACGCTCGACAAAGTGGTGCCGAGCGTCTCGGGAATCGCCAAGATGCTGCTGGCGATCTTTGCGCTCAGCATCCTGTCGGGCGCGACCTATGGCCCGGTCGCGGCACTGCTGGCGGAGATGTTCCCGCCACGCATCCGGTACAGCTCGATGTCGATCCCCTATCATATCGGCACCGGCTATTTCGGCGGATTCCTGCCGTTCATCAGCCAGTATATCGTCGCGCGGACAGGCGATCCCTATGCCGGCCTGTGGTACACCTGGGGCGTCGTCGCGATGGCGCTGCTGGTGACGGCGTTCTGGCTGAAGGACGATCGGCCGACGTCGCCGCGCAAGCGCTGACTGGCCTTGGCGCAGGCGGGCGGCTAACGCGGCGAGCATGACTGCTCCGTTACGCCTGCGCCTGGATCGCGACGCCCTTGTTCACAATTGGCGCACGCTCGATGCGATGAGCGGATCGGCTGCGTGCGGCGCGGCGGTGAAGGCCGATGGCTATGGGCTTGGCGCGATCGAGGTCGCGCGGCGGCTGGCGAACGCGGGGTGCCGCGATTTCTTCGTGGCGACCTGGGCGGAAGCGGTGGCGCTGGCGCCGCTGCAACTCCCCTTATCGGTGCTCCACGGCGTTCGGGCCGAGGATATGGCGGTGGCGCGCAGCGGCGTGGCGCGGCCGGTGCTCTCGACGCGCGCGCAAGTGGCGCGATGGCGCGAGGCGGGCGGGGGCCCGTGCGACGTGATGGTCGATACCGGAATGAACCGGCTCGGTGTCTCCGTCGCAGACGTGCATGCCGGGCTGCTCGACGGGCTGATGATCGAGACGCTGATGAGCCATCTCGCCTGCGCCGACGAGGACGTGCCGATGAACGCACGCCAGCGTGACGCTTTCGCTGCGCTGGCAGGACGCACCGAGGCGCGACGGATGAGCCTGGCGAATTCCGCGGGTATCGCGCTCGGCGCCGATTATGCCTTCGATCTGACGCGGCCGGGCATCGCGCTCTATGGCGGGCGGCAACGCGGCGGGCATGAGGCGATCCGTCAGGTCGTCACGCCGGAGGCGCAGATCCTCCAACGCCGCACCGTCCGCGCCGGCCAGACCGTCGGCTATAACGCGACCTGGACAGCACCGGCGGATACCGAGGTGGCGATCCTCAACATCGGCTATGCCGACGGCTATTTCCGCGGCTTTTCCGATCGCGGCGCGGCGCTGCACGGCGACGTGCGCCTGCCGGTGATCGGGCGCGTGTCGATGGATCTGACCGCCGTCCAGATCGATGCCGCGCCCGATCTGGCCGAGGGCGACTGGCTGGCGATCGACTACGACCTGCCGTCCGCCGCGGCGGCGAGCGGCATGTCGCAATATGAACTTATCACCAGCCTGGGCAGCCGCTTCGATCGCGGGTGGGCCGACTGACGGTTCAGTCGCGCTCCAAGCACATGGCGATCCCCATCCCGCCGCCGATGCACAGCGTGGCCAGCCCCTTCTTGGCGTCGCGCTTGGCCATTTCGTAGATCAGCGTCGTCAGCACGCGCGCGCCCGACGCGCCGATCGGATGGCCGATGGCGATCGCGCCGCCATTGACGTTGACCTTGTCGGCATCCCAGCCGAGCTCCTTGCCGACCGACAGCGCTTGCGCGGCGAATGCTTCATTGGCCTCGATCAGATCGAGATCGGCGATCGTCCAGCCGGCCTTTTCGAGCGCGCGCTTGGTCGCCGGAACGGGGCCGATGCCCATGATCGAGGGATCGACGCCGGCCGACGCCCAGCTCTTGATGGTGGCCAAGATCGGCGCGCCGCGCTTTTCCGCCTCCTCGCGGCTCATCACCACGATCGCGGCGGCGCCGTCGTTGAGGCCGGACGCGTTCGCCGCGGTGACGGTGCCGTCTTTCTTGAACGCCGGCCGCACGCCCGACACGCTGTCGATCGTCACGCCGGCGCGGATATATTCGTCGTCCTCGACCACCGTGTCGCCCTTGCGGCCTTTCACCGTGACCGGCGCGATCTCGTCCTTGAACTTGCCCGCGCCGCGCGCCGCCTCGGCATTGTTCTGCGAGCGTACGGAGAACTCGTCCTGCTCGGCGCGCGTCACCTGATATTGCTCGGCGAGATTCTCGGCGGTGATGCCCATGTGATAGCCGTTGAACACGTCGGTCAGGCCGTCCTTGACCATCGTATCGACGAGGCTGACGTCGCCCATCTTGGTGCCGCTGCGCAGGTTCTGCGCGTGCATCGCCAGCGACATCGATTCCTGACCGCCGGCGACGACGATCGTCGCGTCGCCGGTCGCCACCGCTTGCGCCGCCAGCGCGACCGCGCGCAGCCCCGAGCCGCACACCTGGTTGATGCCCCAGGCGGGCACTTCCTTGGGAACGCCCGCCGCCATCGACGCCTGCCGCGCCGGATTCTGGCCCTGCCCGGCGGTCAGCACCTGGCCGAGGATCACTTCGGAAACGTCCTCGCCCTTGACGCCCGCCTGCGCCAGCGCCGCTTCGATCGCGGTGCGGCCGAGCTCGTGCGCGGGGACGCTGGCGAACGCGCCGAGGAAGCTACCGACCGGCGTGCGCTTGGCGGCGGTGATGACGATGTCCGACATGAAAAGGCTCCTGCTGGTGGGATTGGTTGGCGCCTATCTAGGAGCAGGAAGCGCGCTTAGCCACCCGGCGAGCGGCTCCCATAATTGTTCGCGGGCGCGACCGCCGACGATCATGCCGACATGGCCGGCGCCGAGCAACCGTGTGTCGGGCAGGCGCGCGGCGCTGGCCGCGGGGACGATGCGATCGCTGCGCGAGACGAAATCGACGGTGGCGCAGGGGAGCGCGGCGGGATCGACGATACGTCCGGCGACGTGCCACGCGCCGCGGCCGGTCATGTCCTGCTCGAAGAAGTCGAACAGCTGCGCGCCCGCGGCATAAGTGAGCGGCGCGCCGGCATTGGCCCAATCCTCCAGCGTGACGAACGTGCGCGCGGCGGCGCTGTCGGGATCGAGATCGGCGTACGATTCATATTTGGCGATCGTCCGCCCCGGATCGAGCTTCCAGAAGCCCGATTGCAGCACTTCCATCGGCACCAGGCCCATGGTTTCGCAAGCCGGCTTCGCGCTCGCCCATAACGAAGCGATTTCACGGCGCGCGCCGACGCCGAACCCGCCGAAATGCCACGGCGCGGCGAGAAGCCCGAGCCCGGCGACCGGCATCGCGCTCGCCGCCGCCAGCGCCATCGTTCCGCCGAGGCAGTAACCGATCAGCACCGGCGGTTGATCGAGCGTTGCCAGCAGCGGCAGCAACAGCTGCTCTACGTGATCGGTGATGTCGAGATCGCGGTCGACGGGCGTCGGCGTGCCCCAATCGACCAGCAGCGGTCGGAAGTCTTCGCCGGCGAGCCAGCGCAGCAAGGAGCGGTCTTCGGCGAGATCGAGAATGAACGGCGGATTGATCAGCGACGGCACGAAAACCACCGGCCGGCCGTGGCCACCATAATCGCGCAGCGTCACCCGGCCGCGGCATTGCAGCGCAGCGGGAAGCACGCGTGCTTCGCCGCGATCCGCATGTTGATAAGCGGCCAGCCCGGCCAGCGCTTTTGCCCGGCGATCAGGGGCATCGCCGGTTTCGCTGCGCAGCATTTCGAGAAACAGCGGCAGCGGCCTCGGGCCGTGTTGCGGTGCGGCATCATTCGGTGATAGGCTCGCGTCAATCACGTCCGGGGGCTCTTTTCATGAAGAAGCAGAATACAGGCGACGGCACGGTCATCATCAAGAAATACGCCAACCGCCGGCTCTACAACACCGAGACGTCTTCCTACATCACGCTCGATCACCTCGCCGCGATGATTCGCGAGGGACGCGATTTCAAGGTGGTCGATGCCAAGAGCGATGCCGACATCACGCACAATGTGCTGACGCAGATCATCATGGAAGAGGAATCGCGCGGCCAGACGATGCTGCCGGTCAATTTCCTGCGCCAGTTGATCGCGATGTACGGCGATTCGATGCAGGCGATGGTGCCGGGTTATCTCGACGCGTCGATGGACAGTTTTCGGCGTAACCAGGAGCAGTTCAAATCGGCGGTCGAAGGCGCGTTCGCCAACTCGCCATTTGCCGAGATCGCCAAGCGCAACATGGAAATGTTCGAAGCGGCGACGGCGGCATTCAAGGCCGGCAAGCCGGTGCCGGCGTCCGACGCCGCCAGCAAGGACGACGAGATCGCCGCGCTGAAGGCGGAAATGGCGCGGATGCAGGACAAGATCGAGAAGCTCGCCAAATAAGCGCGGACGATGGCGGATCTGGACGTACGCTGGTGGATCGTGGCCGCGCTGATCGGCGTCGCGATTGCGGCGGGGATCGCGGACTGGCGACGCAAGCGGCGCCGCGATCTCGATCGCATCGGGCCGATCTATTGGCCGACGGTGCAGATGCTCGCGCTGATCGCCGCGGTGGTGATCGGCGCGTTTATTCTTCACGCATGAGATTAGGCGTAGCTCAATAGAAATTGCGCAGCGTCAGCGCGCGCGACGCGCCGTCACACATACCCAGCGTCACCTTCTCCCCCGGCGCGCCGACCGACCAATGTGAAATCGGACGATCGGCATAATCCGGTGGGATCGCTTCGCCGTCGACCGAACAGATCGTCTCGCCCGGCTTCCAGCCGTCGGCGGCGGCCGGGCTGCGGCGCATCACATGCATGATGCGCAGCCGATCGCCTTCGAAGCCAAGCAGCAGTCCGCTGGTCGATCGTATCGGCGGCTGATCGGCCAGCGGGCCGGGCGCGAAAACCATCCTTTTCGCGCCGGGATCGAGCAGCACCCGGTAGCGTTGCAGCAAGCCGGTGCCGATCCGGCCCTGCGCGCCAACGGCTTCGGAAAAGCCGCCGGGCGGTTCGATCCGTACTTCGATCTGTCGCGCATCGAGATCGCCGAGCGTGAGATCGGGCACGATCGCAAGGCCGGTCACCACCGGGCCGCCGAGGCCATAAGCGCTGGCGCTGGTCATCGGCGGCGGCGGATCGGGACGGGCCACCACCCATGCGGCGTGCGACAAAGTCAACATCGATCCGTCGCCGGTATCGACGACCAGCGGGTGCAGCGGATGGCCGCCCAGCGCGCCGTCGGTCAGATAGATGTGGGTCGCGGGCGAGATACGCAGCGGTGCGCTATCGCCGCGGAACGGCAATTGGCCCGATGGCAGCAAGCGGAAACGGCTGTTGGGATAATCCACGTCGAGTGCGTAGTCGGCGAGCAGATCGGGGCCGATCAGCAGATCGATTGGATCGCCGCCGCCGCCGGCCATCGCAGGCACGTCCGCCACGACGATCTCGCCGCCACGCCGTGAGAGGCCGCCGACGGCAAGGCTGGCGGTTGCCGCCCAGCCGATCGGCACGACGCCGCCGATCACGGTCGCATCGCCTTGCTGCGTTACCTTGAGGCCGGTCTTGCGGACATAATCGCGCGACAGCACCGAATAGCTGAGCCCGGTATCGAGGATCGCGGCGACCGGCTTGCCGTCGAACGTCGCCGTGAAGCGCACCTGGTTGCCCGGCGTCAGCGTGAAGGGCACCCAGCGACGCGCGCTGTCTGTCGCCAGCTGCGCGACGGGCGCAACCGCGCCGGTCGCGATCGGCGGCGGCGGTGTGGCCGCCAACAGCAATGGGGCGAGCAACAACAGGGTGGAAGAGCGCATCGGCGCTCTCCTAACGATGGCTTGCCTGCTTAGGAATGAACAAGCCGGCGCGGGATCACAAACAGGCTTCGAGATAGGCCTGATCGAAACCGTATTGGCGCGCCTTTTCGAGCGTATAGGGGCGCAGGCCCATGGCGCGATATTCGCCCATGATCTTGCCGTCGGCGCTCTCGTCGAGATATTCGAACTTGAACAGCTCCTGCGTGACGATCACCGGGCCTTCCATGCCGATCACCTCGGTAACGTTGGTCACGCGGCGCGAGCCATCGCGCAGGCGCTTGACCTGGATGATGAGATCGACCGAATCGGCGATCTGGCGCGAGATCGCTTCCTTGGGCACCTTGATGTCCGACATCATCACCATGTTCTCCATACGAGCGAGGCATTCGCGCGGGGAGTTGGAGTGGAGCGTCGCCATCGAGCCGTCATGGCCGGTGTTCATCGCGGCGAGCAGATCGAAGCACTCGCTGCCACGAATTTCGCCGAGGATGATGCGATCCGGGCGCATACGCAGTGCGTTCTTGACGAGATCGCGGATGCTGATCTCGCCCTGGCCTTCGAGGTTCGCCGGGCGCGTTTCGAGCGGCAGCCAGTGCGGCTGCTGCAGCCGCAATTCGGCCGCGTCCTCGATCGTCAGCACGCGTTCGCCGGGGTCGATCATCTTCGACAGCGCGTTGAGCATCGTCGTCTTGCCCGAGCCGGTGCCGCCCGAAATGACGACGTTGAACCGGCACGCGCCGGCGATCTTGAGGGCGGTCGCCATCTGCGGGCTCATCGAGCCGAAGCCGGCCATCATGTCGATGGTGATCGGC
Source organism: Sphingomonas koreensis (assembly GCA_006438735.1). GTDB lineage: Bacteria > Pseudomonadota > Alphaproteobacteria > Sphingomonadales > Sphingomonadaceae > Sphingomonas > Sphingomonas koreensis_A. The sequence goes on from RCZF01000006.1 coordinate 91,844, forward strand.
TTGGCGGAGAATTTACGAATCGAGATCGCCGTGCCCTTGAGGCTCAGCGGCGGCACGATCACGTTGACGCGGCTGCCGTCCTTGAGCCGAGCGTCGGCCAGCGGCGTGGTTTGATCGACGCGCCGGCCGACCGAGTTGCAGATGCGCTGCGCGATCTGGAACAGATGCTCCTCGTCGCGAAACTGGATCTGCGCGAGCTGCAGCCTGCCCTTCTTTTCGATGTAGGTCTGATCGGGGCCGTTGACCATGATATCCGAAATGTCAGGATCGGCGAGCAATTCCTCGAGCGGGCCGAGCCCGAGCAACTCATCGACCAGCACCTTTTCGAGCGCGAATTGCTCGCGGCGATTGAGCGTCAGCTTCAGCTCGGCGAGCACCTCGCCGATGATCGGGCGAAATTCCTCGGCGAGCTCATCCTTGTTGAGCGTCGCGGCGGCCTCGGGATCGACGCGCTCGAGCAGGCGCGGCAGCACTTGCTCCTTGATCCTGTGGATCGACGATTCGAACCCTTCGACGCGGCTGCTGCCCGAGTCGGCGGAAGCCGCCTGGCGATCGGCGAGGCGCTGCATCGCGTCAAGCTGGGGTGCGACAGTGCCGGGCGCGTTATCCTCGCTATCGGGAATAGCGCCGGGATGGGACGGCTCGGGAATCGGCGGAAACTGATCGCCGCCATCAACGTCGCTGGGCCGCGCTATGCCGCCGCCCTGCATCGGCCGGGCGACCCCGAAGGCCGGCCTCGCGCTCGTCCCCGCGCCGCTGCGTCGCCCGAATGCACTCATTCCGTCCGGTCCCTCTACTCTCGCGAGCGACCGGCCTAACGGGCAAGGCTTGATAATTGACTAACCAAATCCCGCCGCGCCGGCGGGCACACGCGGCGTCAGCCCGCGCGGTCGGCGAGGACGGTAAGGCCGTGCTCGTTGACTTCGGCGAAACCGCCTTCGATGCGGAGCATCTCGGGCGCGCTCTTTTCCTCGCGGTAGATCGCGAGCTCGGCGTCGGCGCGGATCGTCGACATCACCGGGGCATGCTGCTCGAGCACGCCGAAATCGCCCTCGGTGCCGGGCACGACGACCATATAGACGTCCTCTGAGCGGACGAGCTTTTCGGGCGTGACGAGTTCGAAGTGCAGCATTTCATTACCTTCTCCCTCTCCCCTTCAGGGGAGAGGGTCGGGGAGAGGGGACGTGGGAGAGCGCCGGATGTGCCCTCTCCCAACCCTCTCCCCTTAAGGGGAGAGGGCTATATGTAACGTTACGCCTCGCTGGCCATTTTTTCGGCCTTGGCGACGGCGTCTTCGATACCGCCGACCATCAGGAAGGCGGCTTCGGGCAAGTGATCATATTCGCCGTCGACCACCGCCTTGAACGACTTGATGGTGTCTTCGAGTTGGACGAACTTACCGGGGATGCCGGTGAACACCTCGGCGACGTGGAACGGCTGCGACATAAAGCGTTCGATCTTGCGCGCGCGCGTCACGGTCAGCTTATCGTCTTCGCTGAGCTCGTCCATGCCGAGAATGGCGATGATGTCCTGCAGGCTCTTGTACTTCTGCAGGATCGACTGGACGGCACGCGCGGTGTCGTAATGCTCCTGGCCGACGACGCGGGGCTCGAGCACGCGCGATGTCGAGTCGAGCGGATCGACCGCGGGGTAGATGCCTTTTTCCGAAATCGCGCGGTTGAGCGTGGTGGTCGCATCCAAATGCGCGAACGACGTCGCCGGCGCCGGATCGGTCAGATCGTCGGCGGGCACATAGATCGCCTGGATCGAGGTGATCGAGCCCTTGTTGGTCGAGGTGATGCGCTCCTGCAGCGCGCCCATGTCGGTGGAAAGCGTCGGCTGATAGCCCACCGCCGACGGGATACGGCCGAGCAACGCCGACACTTCCGAGCCGGCCTGGGTGAAGCGGAAAATGTTGTCGACGAAGAACAGCACGTCCTGGCCTTCGACATCGCGGAAATATTCGGCGATCGTCAGGCCGGAGAGCGCAACGCGCGCGCGCGCGCCCGGCGGCTCGTTCATCTGACCGTAGACCAGCGCCACTTTGGAGCCTTCCGACGTGGCGACGCCATTGGCGTCCTTGGCGATAACGCCGGCGTCGAGGAACTCGTGGTAGAGATCGTTGCCCTCGCGGGTGCGCTCGCCGACGCCGGCGAACACCGAGGTGCCGCCGTGGCCCTTGGCGATGTTGTTGATCAGCTCCTGGATCAGCACGGTCTTGCCGACGCCGGCCCCGCCGAACAGCCCGATCTTGCCGCCCTTGGCATAGGGCGCGAGCAGATCGATCACCTTGATGCCGGTGACGAGAATGCTGCTGTCGGTCGACTGATCGACGAACAGCGGCGCGGGTGCGTGGATCGGCGCGGTATCGGTGTGGCCGACCGGGCCGAGTTCGTCGATCGGCTCGCCAATGACGTTGAGGATGCGGCCGAGCGTCTTGGGGCCGACGGGCACGCGAATCTGCGAGCCGGTGTCGGTGACGCGCTGGCCGCGGGTGAGCCCTTCGGTCGCGTCCATGGCGATCGTGCGCACGACGTTCTCGCCGAGATGCTGCGCCACCTCGAGCACGAGGCGGTTGCCATTGTTGTCGGTTTCGAGCGCCGACAGGATCGCCGGGAGCTGATCCTCGAACGCGACGTCAACGACGGCGCCGATCACCTGCGAGATGCGGCCGACATTGTTGCTCGTCGCAACCGGCGCGTTGATCTCGCCGGCGGGCGCGTCCTTCTTGGCGCGCGGCTTGCGCGCGGGCTTTTCGGTGGTGGGGGCTGCGGTTGCCATGATCGTTTCCTTACGACTTAATTCGAAGCGGATGCGGCCGGGGCCGGGGAGGGAGCGATGGTGACGATGATGTGCTGATCGGCGGCAGGTCCGGCGGTGGCGCCGGGCTTGGTATCGACGGTGATCGTCGCGCCCGATCGGCTGACGGTCGCCGAGGTGAATTTGGTCAGCGCGGCAACGATCGGATCGCCGGGATTGAGCTCGAACCGGCTGAGGAAGCCGTTGACGATCTGTCGCGGCATGCCCAGCGTTTCGCGCACCTTCGGCGAATTGGCGTTGCCCGTCACATGCGTGTCGAACACGAAGGTGACGGCCTGCAGATGATCGGCGCTGTCGCCCTCGGCAGTGACGCTGGTTTTGACGGTCGCTGGGGCGTCGGCGGCGGGCAGCGTCTGCTCGGTCCCGGTTGCGGCATAGCCCGTTCCGGCTTTGGCAGGGGCGAAGTCGCCGAGCTTGTAGCCGAATTCATTGGCGGCGGCGATCACCTTGGCCGGCTGCGTGAACAGCGTCTGCCAGCGATCGGCCATCACCTTGGCGGGATCGGGTGCGCGGTGCTCGGCGGCAGCCTGCTGCTGCTCGTTCATGCCGGCGGTCGCGGCGGCATCGTTGCCCGCCGCATGATCGCTCGCGCCGCCGCATGCCGCAAGCCATAGCGGCGCGAACAGCAAAGGGACGGTGCGCATACGCATCAGAGCGCCTCGGCGCCCGAGATGATTTCCACCAGCTCGGTGGTGATCGCGGCCTGGCGAGTGCGGTTGTACTGGATCGTCAGCCGATTGATCATGTCACCGGCGTTGCGCGTGGCATTGTCCATCGCCGTCATCCGGCTGCCCTGCTCTGACGCGGCGTTTTCCAGCAGCGCGCGGAAAATCTGGATCGCGAGGTTGCGCGGCAACAGATCGGCGAGGATCGATTCCTCGTCGGGCTCGTAATCGGTTGCGGCGCTGCTACGCGCGGCGGCCGCCGCCGCATCCTTGTCGATCGGCACAGGGATCACCTGCAGCGCGACCGGCTCCTGCACCAGCGCCGATTGGAACTTGGCGTAGAACAGATGCGCGACATCGAACTCGCCGGCTTCGAAGCGGGCGATGATCTGCTCGGCGACGGCGACCGCATCGGTGAAGGCGACGGTCTTGATCCCGGCCATCTCGATATCGCCGACGACGTTCTTGGGATAAAAGCGGCGCAGCACGCGGCCCTTCTTGCCGACCGTCAGGATCTTGACGGTCTTGCCCTCGGCGATCAGCGACGCCGCCGAGCGCCGCGCGGCGCGGACGATGTTCGAGTTGAACGCACCAGCGAGGCCACGCTCGGAGGTCGTCACGATCAGCAGATGCGTGTCGTCCTTGCCGGTGCCGGCGAGCAGGCGCGGCGTCTGATCGCTGATCGTCACCTTGGCGGCGAGGCTGGCGACGACGCGCTCGAGCCGTTCGGCATAAGGACGGCCGGCAACCGCCGCCTCCTGCGCACGGCGCAGCTTCGCGGCGGCGACCATCTTCATCGCCTTGGTGATCTTCTGCGTCGACTTCACCGAGCCGATGCGGATCTTGAGGGCTTTAAGCGAGGCCATCTATTTCCTGTTCCGTCATTCCCGTGGAAGCGGGAACCCATCTCCTGGCCGTCCCACCCGCGGCACGTCCGCGAGATGGGTCCCCGCCTTCGCGGGGATGACGGCCGGTGTTACGCAAACGACTTCGCGAACGCTTCGAGCGCGTCCTTGAGCTTGCCGCGCGTCTCGTCCGACAGGTCGCGCTTGTCGCGGATGTCGGTGAGGATGCCGGCATGGTTCGAGCGGATGTCGGCGAGCATCGCGGCTTCGAAGCCGGTGACGCGCTCGACCGGCACGTTATCGAGATAGCCCTGCGTGCCGGCGAAGATCGACACGGTCTGCTCCTCGAACGGCATCGGATTGAACTGCGCCTGCTTGAGCAGCTCGGTCAGCCGCGCTCCGCGATTGAGCAGCTTCTGCGTCGAGGCATCCAGATCCGAGCCGAACTGCGCGAACGCGGCCATTTCACGATATTGCGCGAGCTCGAGCTTGATCGAGCCCGAGACCTTCTTCATCGCCTTGGTCTGCGCGGCGGAACCGACGCGCGACACAGAAAGCCCGACGTTGATCGCGGGGCGGATGCCGGCGAAGAACAGATCGGTTTCGAGGAAGATCTGCCCGTCAGTGATCGAGATCACGTTGGTCGGGATATAGGCCGACACGTCGCCGGCCTGCGTTTCGATGATCGGCAGCGCGGTCAGCGAGCCGCCGCCATGCGCGTCGTTCATCTTCGCCGCACGCTCGAGCAGACGCGAGTGGAGATAGAACACGTCGCCGGGATAAGCTTCGCGGCCCGGCGGACGGCGCAGCAGCAGAGACATCTGGCGATAAGCGACCGCCTGCTTCGACAGATCGTCATAGACGATCAGGCCGTGCATGCCGTTGTCGCGGAAATATTCGCCCATCGCGCAGCCGGTGTAGGGCGCGAGGAACTGCAGCGGTGCGGGTTCGGAGGCAGTGGCGGCGACGACGATGGTATATTCCATCGCGCCGCTCTCTTCGAGCTGGCGAACGATCTGCGCCACCGTCGAGCGCTTCTGGCCGATCGCGACATAGATGCAGTAGAGCTTCTTTTTCTCGTCGTCGCCCGCGTTGGCCTGCTTCTGATTGATGAAGGTATCGATCGCGACCGCGGTCTTGCCAGTCTGGCGATCGCCGATGATCAGCTCGCGCTGGCCGCGGCCGACGGGGACGAGCGCGTCGATCGCCTTCAAGCCGGTCTGCACCGGCTCGTTGACCGAGGTGCGCGGGATGATGCCCGGCGCCTTCACTTCGACGCGACTGCGCTCGGTCGTCTCGATCGGGCCCTTGCCGTCGATCGGATTGCCGAGGCCATCGACGACGCGGCCGAGCAGCCCCTTGCCGACCGGCACATCGACGATCGTGCCGGTGCGCTTGACGGTGTCGCCTTCCTTGATCTCCGAATCGGTGCCGAAGATCACGACGCCGACGTTATCGGCCTCGAGGTTCAGCGCCATGCCCTGGATGCCGTTGGCGAATTCGACCATCTCGCCGGCCTGGACGTTGTCGAGGCCGTAGATGCGCGCGATGCCGTCACCGACCGACAGCACGGTGCCGGTTTCGGAGACCTGCGCTTCGGTGCCGAAGCTGGCGATCTGATCCTTGATGACCTTCGAGATTTCAGCGGCGCGGATATCCATTGTCTAAGCCTTCAGCCTTTCATCGCATGCGCGAGGGAATTGAGACGGGTCTTGATCGAACTGTCGATCATCTGGCTGCCGATGCGGACGACGAGCCCGCCGAGCAGCGAGGGATCGACCGACAGGTCAATCGCGACGTCACGGCCAAGGCGGGTGCGAAGCTGCTGCTTCAACGCCGTGACCTGATCGTCGGAAAGCGGATGCGCCGAGGTGACTTCGGCACTGGTTTCGCCGCGGTGCGCCGCGGCAAGTTGGCGGAACGCGCGGATCGCCGGGGCGAGTTGGCTCAGCCGGCGATTTTCGGCAAGCACGCCGATGAAACGCTTGGTCGTCGGATCGAGCCCGAGCGACGTTGCCACCGCCTCGGCAGCGGCAATCGCCTGACCGCGCGACACCAACGGGCTGGTGGTCAAGCGCTTGAAATCGTCCGATTCGTCGAGCGCATGGCGGAGCGTTGCGAGGCTCGCCTCGACCGTCTCGATCGTCTTCGCGTCACGCGCGAGCTCGAACAGCGCGGTCGCGTAACGACCCGCTAAACTCGCCTGAATCCCGCTGGACATCTCCACGCGATCTTGATCCTCTTGAACAGACTGAACTTGGCCCATACGAAAAGAGGGCCGCAAACGGCCCTCGGAAGGGTTGCGCGGCTGCTAGCATCGGCGCTGGCGCGATGCAAGACGGGCGTGATTGTTGCGCCGCTCGATCACGGGCGAGGCCCTATTTCATCCCGCCCGGCGTCCACTCGATGCGAATGCGGACCCAGGCGCCGATGATCGGCTTGCCGCCGATACGCGGCGGCAGGACCTGGAATTGCCAGGCCGCCAGGCGTACCGCCCGGCCGAGTCCGGAGCCGGGGGTCTCGCCGATTTCGCGGCAATTCTCGACGCGGTTGCCCGGCACCGTACGGCAGGCGACCATGCCGAAGCCGATGTTGTCGCGATTCTTGGGCAGATAGAAGGACAGTTCGGCATCGGTCGGCCGGCGATACCAGTCGGCATTGTAGAGCGTTTCGCCACCCGGGCCCTCGCCGGGACCATAGGTCGTGCCGCTGTCCTTGCCACCGCCGGCGCCCGCCGCATTATCGCTCGCTTGGGCAGCCATCTTACCGACATCCGACGACGCAAATTCGGCGCTGTTGAGCTGGATCATGCCCGGGATGGACGAGAAGGTGGCGGCGGGCGGCGGCAGCGTCTTCGGCGCGCGCACCGGCGCGGCCGAGCCGCCGCTGGGCTTGATGGTCTTGGTGAGCGCGTGGGCGAGGGTCGGTGTGACCGGCCGATCGGGCGGCACATCGAAGGTCGCCATCGGGCGTTGCGGATTGGGCAGCGTCAGCGGCAGGAAACCAAGCTCGATCAGCATCGCCACCACCAGCGCCGCGACGGCGATCGCGAGCACGAGCGCCGTAAGCCGGCTGCGCGCCGAAGAGCGGTTGCGATAGGCCGAGTGCGAGAGCGACGCCGAGGGCATTGCTGCGCCGCCTATAGCGCGCCGCCGCGCGCGGCAATGCGTTCGATTCTCGTCCCGTCGCTTTGGACGCAAGCAGCGGGATGTGGCGCGACGCCGACGCCGCTATATCGGACTCATGGATGATCTCCCGACACCTGACGCCGATGCCGCCTGGGACGCGTTCGAACGCCGCGACCGGGGCCATGACGGGCGGTTCGTCGTCGCCGTCGAGACCACCGGTATCTATTGCAAGCCAAGCTGCCCGGCGCGGCGCCCGAAGCGCGCCCATGTGCGCTTCTTTGTCGACCCAGCAGCGGCGCGCGCGGCGGGGTTTCGCGCCTGCCTGCGGTGCAAGCCTGACGAAGTTGGGCGGGACCGGATCGCGGTGGCGCAGGCGGTGGCGCTGATCGAGGTGGCGGTGGATACGATCGCGCTCGACGAACTGGCGGCGCAAGTCGGTTATGCGCCGCATCATTTTCACCGGCTGTTCAAGCGCGCCACCGGCGTGACGCCGGCAGCATATGCCCGCGGCCTCAAGGCGCGCGCCGCGGCCGAAGCGCTGAAACGCGAGGTGAGCGTGACCGCGGCGATCTACGAAGCGGGGTATGCCGCGCCGAGCCGCTTCTACGAGGGCGGCGCGAAGCGGCTGGGGATGACACCGAGCGCGTGGCAGCGCGGCGGCGCGGGCGTGACGATCCGCTGGACGATCGCCGACACCAGCCTGGGCGCGATGCTGGTGGCGGCGACCGATAAGGGGCTGTGCCGCGTCTCGTTCGACGAGGATGCGGCGGCGTTGCGGGCGCGCTTCCCGCAGGCCGAGATCGCGCGCGGCGGGGCGGCGCTGGCCGATTTGGCCGCGCGGGTGGTCGCTGCGGTCGAATCGCCCGAGCGCGACCAGGATCTGCCGCTCGACGTGCAGGGGACGGCGTTTCAGGAAGCGATCTGGCAGGCGCTGCGGCAGATACCGGCGGGCGAGACGCGCAGCTATGCCGAGCTCGCCGCGGCGGCGGGCAATCCGAACGCGGTGCGCGCGGCGGGAACGGCGTGCGGCGCCAATCACGTCCCAGTCATCATCCCCCTGCCACCGCGTGCAACGTAGCGATGGCGGCATCGGCGGCTATGCTTACGGAGTCGATCGCAAGCGGGCGTTGCAGCGTCGCGAGGTGGCCGAGGATTAATGCGCTTCGTGGCGGGGCGGCTATTTCACAATAGCCGATCTTGTCTTGCGTTATCCTCGCGGGCGGCGCGCTTCATGCCGGCGGTGGGGTCGACATAGGGAATATCCGGCTTCTTGCCGGCGAAGAGCTCGGCGAGCGTCAGGATTTGCAGGCGAGCATAGCTTTTGCCGGTCGCCTCGGCGTGGAAGCGGCCGACGGCGGCGGCCTCCTTGAGCATCGCGCTGGTCGGCAGCGCCTTGGTGACGAACACGCCGATCGGCGCCTTCTCGCGCGCCATCGCGCTGTGCAGATCGCGGATCATCTGCACGCCGACGTTGTCGCCGCCCTTGACCGAGACGAGCGCCTTGTCGGTCCGTTTGCCATCGGGCTTGAAGTAGATGATGCCGTCGATCCCGCCGTCGGCGCCCTTCTTCTTGCCGCCGAACGGCATCGCATCGACCATCGACACTGCCCACCATTGGAACTGATATTTGTCACGCCGTGCGAGGTCTTCGGCAGACGCGAGGTCCTTGGGCGTGCCCTCGACGGTGAAGGCGATGTCGGGGAAAGCGGCGCGCATCCGCTTTTCGATCAGCGAAATGGCGAGATGCGTGACGTCGATGCCGATCCACTGGCGATCGAGCTTCTGCGCGGCATGGATCGCGGTGCCGCAGCCGCAGAACGGGTCGAGGACGACGTCACCCTCGTTGGAGGAGGCGGCGATGATGCGCTCGAGCAGGGCGACGGGTTTTTGCGTTGGATAGCCGAGGCGTTCTTCCGCGAGATTGTGCATTGGCCGAATGTCGCCAAAAATGTCTTGGAGCGGCACGCCTGGCAAGTCTTCCGGATATTGCTTGAGCCGAGGCATTCCGCCGTCTTTCGCAGGCCAGTGCAATCGGCCAGCCGCGTCCAGCTGCTCAAGACGAGACGGCGGATAGGCCCAATGCCGCCCTTTCGCGGTGACGTCGATGGCACGCCAAACATGGCCGGTTTCGCCATTGCGCGTTCCCGCACCCGTCAAATCCATGCGCTTCCAGCGCCGCCCGTCCGGATCCTTTTGATCGAAGAACAGATCGAGATAGTTGGGGTCGTAGGCGGTGTAGGTCTTGTTCCATCGAAAGTCCTGGGACTTCGAGTAAAACAGGATGACATCGTGGACCGGGCCATAGCGCTTCGCGCTGCTATGGGCGCTGGTCCGCTTCCAGATGATTTCATTCTGAAAATGGATCGCCCCGAACACCCCGTCGAGCAGCAATTTGAGGTAATGGCTCGCGGTCGGATCGCAGTGGAGATAGAGGCTGCCGGTCGGCTTGAGCACGCGGTGGAGCTCGATCAGGCGGATCGCCATCATCGACAGATAGGCCATCATGTCGTTCGCACCGAGGAACGCGCGCATCGCGTTCAATAGATCGAACGCCTTGGTGTTGCCGCTGCGCGCGACCTGATCGAAGGCGTCCTCGGCGACGTCATTCCAGTGCCAGGTGTCCTCGAATGCCTCAATCTGCGCGTCCGACGAGGCGCCGGCGGGCGATTTGAACAGGATGTTGTAATTGGCGTTCGAATTGAACGGCGGATCGAGATAGACCAGATCGATGCTCTCGCTCGGCACGTGCGCGCGCAGCACATCGAGATTGTCGCCGTAGTAAAGATGATTGTTCGGCCGGTTGCGCATGTGGGCTGGCTGCCCCGCCGCCGACCTGAGCGCCAATCGAGCTGCATCCAGTCCTGCGGGATTATCGCGGCGCGGCGGCTTACCTGCTAGGCGCGGCGACGAACTCTCGCACCGATCCGGATGTTTCTGGCCGATCGGCGCGGCCCCTATCGCGCCGGCCGACAATGCGCCTATGTTCGGCCAAACCAGATTTCAGGAGACTGCATGAAACTCGCCAGCTTGAAGCAGGGTCGCGACGGCCAGCTCGTCGTCGTGTCGAACGATCTCGCCTGGTATGCCGATGCCGGGCATATCGCGCCGACGCTGCAGGCCGCGCTCGACGATTGGGCGCGTATCGAGCCCGATCTGCGCAACCTCGCGATCGATCTCGAGCATGGCACCATTCCGCGCGAACGCTTCCACGAGCATGACGCCGCGTCGCCGCTGCCGCGCGCTTATCAATGGGCGGACGGCTCGGCTTATGTGAACCATGTCGCCTTGGTGCGGCAGGCGCGCAACGCCGATATGCCCGACAGCTTTTGGCACGATCCGCTGATGTATCAGGGCGGATCGGACGGCTTCCTGGGGCCGCGCGACGCGATACCCTTGAACGACGAGGAGTGGGGCTGCGATCTCGAGGCCGAGGTGGTGGTCGTCACCGGTGACGTGCCGCTCGGCGCGAGCCGCGACGAGGCGTTGGCGGCGGTCCTGCTGATCGGGCTGACCAACGACGTGAGCTTGCGCAACCTCATCCCCGGCGAGCTTGCCAAGGGCTTCGGCTTTTTCCAGTCGAAGCCGGCGAGCGCCTTTTCGCCGGTGTTCGTCACCCCCGATGCGCTCGGCGATTGGTGGAAGGACGGCAAGCTCCACCGCAAGCTGATGGTCGATCTCAACGGCCAGCCGTTCGGCCGCGCCGAAGCGGGCGAGGACATGACCTTCGATTTCGGGATCCTCGTCGCGCACGCTGCCAAAAGCCGCAAATTGGGCGCCGGAACGATCGTCGGATCGGGCACCGTGTCTAACCGCGACGCAGGCGGCGGCCCGGGCAAGCCGATCGCCGACGGCGGGGTAGGCTATTCGTGCCTCGCCGAGGTGCGGACGGTGGAGACGATCCAGTCGGGAAAGGCGACGACGGACTTCCTCAAGGCGGGCGACACGGTTCGCATCTGGGCGGAGGACGATCATCATCACCCGATCTTCGGGGTGATCGAGCAGACCGTCGAGGCAGGCTGACCCTTCCGTCATCCCCGCGAAAGCGGGGACCCATCTTGCGAGAGTGCCTCAATCACGAGGGTCGTGATGCCGACGGCTAGGGAGATGGGTCCCCGCCTTCGCGGGGATGACGAGGCGGTGGGTGGCCGGCGGCCTCGCCGCCGTGACTCGCCAGAGCGCTTGAAATTTTATAACAAGGCGGCGAAAGGCGATTCCGCGCGTTGTCGAACGACGTGGAGCGCAGATAATCTGGAGAGAGCATGGCAAGCGAAACGCGCGCCAATCTGAAGCCGCTGTCGTTGCACGTGCCGGAACCCAAGTTCCGCCCCGGCGACGCGGTCGATTTCGCAGAAGTCGATGTGCCGCCGGCAGGATCGGCAAGGCGGCCCGACACTGCCGAGAATGCGCAAGGGTTCAGCGACCTCGCCTATACGCTGGTCCGCGTGCTCGACGAACAGGGCAGAGCAGTCGGGCCTTGGGATCCCAAGCTGTCGCCCGATATGCTGCGCCGCATGTTGCGCAGCATGGCGCTGACCCGCGCGTTCGACGAACGCATGTTCCGCGCGCAGCGGCAGGGCAAGACCAGCTTCTACATGAAGTGCACCGGCGAGGAGGCGGTGGCGGTGGCGGCGGCCTATGCGCTCGATCGCGACGACATGTGCTTCCCATCGTATCGCCAGCAGGGCCTGCTGATCGCGCGCGATTGGGACATGGTCGACATGATGAACCAGATCTATTCGAACAAGGGCGATCGGCTGCAGGGCAAGCAGTTGCCGATCATGTATTCGACCAAATCGGGCAGCTTCTTCTCGATCTCGGGCAACCTCGCGACGCAATATCCGCAAGCCGTCGGCTGGGCGATGGCGAGCGCGGCAAAAGGCGACACGCGGATCGCGGCGACGTGGTGCGGCGAGGGCAGTACGGCGGAGGGCGATTTCCACTCCGCTTGCACCTTCGCATCCGTATACCGCGCGCCGGTGATCCTCAACGTCGTCAATAACCAATGGGCGATTTCGAGCTTCTCGGGGTTTGCGGGCGCCGAATCGACCACCTTCGCGGCGCGGGCGATCGGCTATGGCATCGCCGGGCTCAGGGTCGATGGCAACGACGCCCTGGCGGTCTATGCGGCGACCTTATGGGCCGCCGAGCGCGCGCGGACCAATCAGGGACCGACGCTGATCGAGCATTTCACCTATCGCGCCGAAGGTCATTCGACCTCGGACGACCCGACCCAATATCGCTCCGCCGGCGAACCGACTGCCTGGCCGCTCGGCGATCCGATCGCGCGGTTGAAGGAACATCTGATCCAGCTCGGCGAATGGGACGAGGAGCGCCAGAAGGCGATGGACCTCGAACTCGCCGAACAGGTCAAGACTGCGCAGAAAGAGGCCGAGAAGAACGGCATCCTCGGCCACGGGCTGCACCAGCCGCTCGATACGCTGTTCGAGGGGGTCTATGAGGACATGCCCTGGCATCTGCGCGAGCAGCAGCAGCAGATGATGGCCGAAGAAGAGGCCAGCGGCCGGCCGTGGGCGCGGAAGTGATGCACGGCCTCAAAACCGCATCGTCACCCCGGACTTGTTCCGGGGTCCACCGGGCCAGGTATCCGCAGGCTGCCGATTTTGCGGCACGGTGGATGCCGGAACAAGTCCGGCATGACGAGAATAAGATCGCGGAGTGCGTATCGTGAGCGACCTCATCGAAGAACAGGACCGCATCGCCCCCACCCCCGAGCGCGAGGGCGATACGGCGCGGATGAACATGATCCAGGCGATCAATTCCGCGATGGACGTGATGATGGATCGCGACCCCGGCGTGATCGTGATGGGCGAGGATGTCGGTTATTTCGGCGGCGTGTTCCGCGCCACCGCCGGCTTGCAGGCCAAATACGGCAAGACCCGCGTGTTCGATACGCCGATCACCGAATGCGGCATCATCGGGGTCGCGGTCGGCATGGGCGCCTACGGCCTGCGCCCGGTGCCCGAAATCCAGTTTGCCGATTACATCTATCCCGCGCTCGATCAGCTGGTCAGCGAGGCGGCGCGGCTGCGCTACCGTTCCGCAGGCGAGTTCACCGCGCCGATCACGGTGCGCTCGCCGTTTGGCGGCGGCATCTTCGGCGGGCAGACGCACAGCCAGAGCCCCGAGGGCATTTTCACCCACGTGTCGGGGCTGAAGACGGTGATCCCGTCGACGCCCTATGACGCCAAGGGCCTGCTGATCGCCGCGATCGAGGATAACGATCCGACGATCTTCTTCGAGCCCAAGCGCATCTACAACGGCCCGTTCGACGGCTATTGGGATCGGCCCACCAAGAACTGGTCCGGCCATCCGGCGGGCGAAGTGCCGACTGGCTATTACCGCATCCCGCTGGGCAAGGCGAACATCGTCCGGGCCGGCGAGGCGCTGACGATCCTCGCCTACGGCACGATGGTCCATGTCGCGCGCGCGGTGGTCGAGGAAGCCGGCGTCGATGCCGAGATCGTCGATCTGCGCACGCTCGTGCCGCTCGATATCGAGACGATCGAGGCGTCGGTGAAGAAAACCGGCCGCTGCATGATCGTCCATGAGGCGACGCGCACCAGCGGCTTCGGCTCCGAGCTCTCGGCGCTGGTGCAGGAACGCTGCTTCTACCATCTCGAAGCCCCGATCGAGCGCGTCACCGGCTTCGACACACCCTATCCGCACAGCCTCGAATGGGCCTATTTCCCCGGCCCCGTCCGCATCGGCGAGGCGCTCAAGAAGATCATGAAGGACGCATAATGAGCCGCTTTACCTTCAAGCTGCCGGACATCGGCGAAGGCATTTCCGAGGCCGAGATCGTCGCCTGGCACGTCGCGGTGGGCGACCGCGTCGAGGAAGATCAGCAGATCGCCGACATGATGACCGACAAGGCGACGGTTGAGATGGAATCGCCGGTTTCGGGCACCGTCGTCGAGCTGGCGGGCGAGGTCGGCGATCAGGTGTCGATCGGCGCGGCGCTGGTAGTGATCGAGACCGATGGCGCGGTCGAGGTCGACGAGGTGAAGGCGCAGCCGGCGACCGACGAGCAGCAAGAAGTCGCGGCGCAATACGAAGCAGAAAATCCCGGCGTCGAGGAAGAGGTTGCCGCTGCGCCTCAACCAGCAACACCCACCCCGGCGAAGGCCGGGGCCCAGGTGGGAGACGTACGTGGCGACACGCAGCGCTCCGGTATTTCTGATGCCGATGCTGGGCCCCCGCCTTCGCCGGGGAAGGAAGGTATAGAGAAGCCGGCATTGGCTTCCCCCGCGGTGCGCGCCCGCGCGCATGATCTCGGCATCGATCTGGCGCAGGTGAAGGCCGATGGCGACCGCGTCCGCCACGCCGATCTCGACGCGTTCCTGCGTTACGGGTCGGGCGAAGGCTACCACGCGCCCCACGCCAGCCGCGCGCGCGCCGACGAGAGCGTCAAGGTGATCGGCATGCGCCGCCGCATCGCCGAGAACATGGCGGCGTCCAAGCGCGCGATCCCGCATTTTACCTATGTCGAGGAAATCGACGTCACCGCGCTCGAAGAGATGCGCGCGGACCTGAACGCCAATCGCGGCCCGCGACCCAAGCTCACCATGCTGCCAATGCTGATCGCCGCGATCTGCAAGGCGATCCCCGATTTCCCGATGATCAACGCGCGCTATGACGACGAGGCGGGCGTGGTGACGCGCCATGGCCAGGTCCATCTGGGCATGGCGACGCAGACCGACGCCGGGCTGATGGTCCCCGTCATCCGCGACGCGCAAGACCGGAACGTCTGGCAGCTCGCGACCGAGATCGGCCGCCTCGCCGACGCCGCACGCACCGGCAAGGCGAAAAGCGAAGAACTGTCGGGATCGACCCTCACCGTCACGTCGCTGGGGCCGCTCGGCGGCATCGCCACGACGCCGGTGATCAATCGTCCCGAAGTGGCGATCATCGGCCCCAACAAGATCGTCGAGCGCCCGGTTTTCGACGGCGACGAAATCCGCCGCGCCAAGTTGATGAACCTGTCGATCAGCTGCGATCACCGCGTCGTCGACGGCTGGGACGCGGCGAGTTTCGTCCAGGCGCTGAAGAAATTGCTCGAGACGCCCGTGCTGCTGTTCGCCGATTGAACCACGGCCTCTCCCGCCGAGCCGCGGGAGGGTGTATGCCGGCGTGATGGACAGTCTCTCCGTTCCGGCGCGCGCCGCCGCGGCCGCCGTTACCCTGATCGGCTGGGCAGGGTTGGCGGTGCAGTTCGACGCAAGCCTCGCGATCGACGGCGCGGTCGGCCATACCTTGTGGGTGATGCTGCGCTATTTCACGATCGTCGCCAATCTGCTGCTGGCGATCGTGATGACCGGCGTCGCGCTGGGCCGGACGGGCGCCGCGCGGCCGATCTGGCTCGGCGGCGTGACGATCGCGATCCTGCTCGTCGGCGTGGTCTATGCCCTGCTGCTGCGCGGCATGATCGAGCTGAGCGGTGGGGCGAAGCTCGCCGATCTGTTGCTCCACACCGTCACGCCGATCCTAGCGCCCCTCTGGTGGCTGACGCTGGCGCCGAAGGGTGGCTTGCGCTGGCGCGATCCGCTGATCTGGGCGGTGTTGCCGCTGGCCTATTTCTCCTATGCGCTCGCCCGCGGCGGGATCGAGGGGCTTTACGCTTATCCGTTCATGGACGTGGCGCGGCTTGGCTGGGGCCAGACGCTTCTTAACGCGGCGGCGATGGCGATCGGTTTTTTCGTCGCCGGGGCGGCGCTGGTGTGGATCGATCAACGGCTGGCGCGGACCATGCGCCGCCAGCGGTGACGCCGGGCCCGCGCTTGCCTTCTGAACGATTTTATCCCTGCCGCGCCTTTTGCAGCGAGCCGGCGATGCGGCGGGCGAGGCCGCGCGGGGTAAAGCGGATCGAGCCGGCCGCGACTTTGTTCATCCCGCCCGAAACCATCACCGCGCGATTGGCCTTCAACGCCTTCAAACCGTCGGCGACGACCTTTTGCGGATCGCTGGCGAAGCGTTTGAACAACTCGCTGTCGCCCATGTCGGCAATCTCGGCGAATTCGGTGCGCGTCGGCCCCGGGCATAACGCCGACACGCGCACGCCGCGATCCTTCACTTCTTCGTGCAGCGCCTCGGAAAAGCTCAGCACGAACGCCTTGGTGGCATAATAGACCGCCATCCACGGGCCCGGCTGGAACGCCGCGGTGGAGGCGACATTTAGGATCGCGCCGCGCTTTGCCGCCAGCATGTCGGGCAGGAAGGCGTGGGTCAGCTCCATCAACGATCGGCAATTGAGATCGATCATCCGCGCCTGCATCTGGCGATCGAGGCCGGCGAACGCGCCGCGCGCGCCATAGCCGGCGTTGTTGACCAACAGATCGACGCTCAGCCCCTGCAGCGACACCGCCTCGACAACCTTGGCGACGGCATTTTTCTTGGCGAGATCGGCGACCAGCACATGCGCGCCGACGCCGTGTTTGGTGCGGATCAGCTGAGCGAGCTGATCGAGCCGATCGCGGCGGCGCGCGACGAGGATCACGTCATGCCCCTCGGCGGCCAGCGCCAGCGCGAAATGCGTGCCGAGCCCGGCGGACGCGCCGGTGATGAGGGCTGTGGTCATGCGTCGGCTCCCGGCCTTCTCGCTCGTTCGACACGAGCGCAGGCGGACCAACTTACCCCGCGCTGGCGATGTAGTCGAGAAGCGGTTGGTCCGGATGCGGGACGGTGGAGGGCGGGCGCGCCGCGGCGAAGCCGCGTCGTCGGACGGCGCCGTCGCGCCGCCGGCCGATCGCGTAGCCGGAAGCGCGATTTAGCTTTGCCAAATCGGCGCGCTACGCGATTTCAAACAGCCCTGCCGCGCCCATGCCGCCCGCCGTGCACATCGTGACGACGACATAGCGCACGCCGCGCTTGCGGCCTTCAATCAGCGCATGGCCGACGAGGCGGCTGCCGGTCATGCCGAACGGATGGCCGACCGCGATCGCGCCGCCGTTGACGTTGTATTTGTCGGGACCGATGCCGAGCGTATCGCGGCAATAGAGGCATTGGCTGGCGAAGGCTTCGTTGAGCTCCCACAGCCCGATGTCGCCGACCGACAAGCCGGCGCGCGCGAGCAGCTTGGGCACGGCGAACACCGGGCCGATGCCCATTTCGTCGGGCGCGCAGCCCGCCGCCTGGAAGCCGCGGTAGATGCCGAGGATTGGCCGGCCTTCGGCTTCGGCGGTGGCGCGGTCCATCAGGATCTGCGCCGATGCGCCGTCGGACAGCTGGCTGGCGTTGCCGGCGGTGACGTTTTCGCCCGGGCCGGTGAAGTCCCCGCCCGCCCAGACGGTCTTGAGCCCGGCGAGCGCCTCCTTGGTGGTGCCGGGGCGGATGCCCTCGTCCTGGGCGATCGTCACGGTTTCGCTGCCGGCGCGGGCGCCTTGTTTGTCGAACAGCGCTTTCTCAACGGTGATCGGCGCGATTTCCTCGGCGAAGGCGCCGGTTTCGAGGCCGCGGGCGGCGCGTTGCTGGCTTTCGGCGGCGTAAGCGTCCTGCGCGTCGCGGCTGATGCCATAGCGCTGCGCGACGATTTCGGCGGTTTCGATCATCGGGATATAGGCGGCAGGCTCGTGCGCGATCACGCTCTGATTGACAGAGCGCGGCGCGTCCTTGGTGACGGTCAGGCTGATCGACTCCATGCCGCCGGCGAGCGCGACGTCGACCTCGTCGGCGATGATTGAACGCGCCGCGAGCGCGATCGCAGTGAGGCCGGAGCCGCACTTGCGATCGAGCGTGAAGGCGGGCACCGATTGCGGCAGCGCGCCGGCGAACAGCGCCATCCGCCCGGCATTGCCGCCTTGCGTGCCCCATTGATTGCCGACGCCCCAGAACACGTCGTCGATCCGCGCCGGATCGATCCCGGCGCGCGCCACCGCGGCGTTCATCACATGGCCGGCGAGCACCGGCGCCTCGGTCGCATTGAACGCGCCGCGATAGGCCTTGCCGATGGCGGTACGGGCGGTCGAGACGATGGCGGCTTCGCGCATGGGCAGGCTCTCCGGTTTTCGTATATCGGGTATGGGCTGCGATGTAGCGGCGCGGCGAGCCGATGAAAAGCCTGCACGGTTTCTCCACGGGGAGCCGATGATGGCTCGATCGAGGATCGGTATATCATACGCGTGGCGACCCATCGTCTCTTCTACCGTGTCATCCCCGCGAAGGCGGGGACCCATCTCGGGCGGCGGATGATGGGTCCCCGCTTTCGCGGGGATGACGAGTGTGGTTTGGTAGCCGTGACGCAGGAGGGACGATGACCGGCCACCGCATTCTCGTCGTCGACGACGATCCGCATATCCGCGAGCTGCTCGCCTTCGCGCTGGCCAAGGCGGGGATGCACGTGCGCGAGGCCGAGGACGGAGCAGCGGCGCTCGCGGCGATCGCCGCGGAAATGCCCGGTCTGATGGTGCTCGACATCAACATGCCGCGGCTGAACGGGCTCGATCTGTGCCGGCAGTTGCGCAGCGGGGGCGGGGAGGGCGCGGCGCTGCCGATCCTGTTCCTTTCCTCGCGCGACGACGAGATCGACCGGATCGTCGGCATCGAGATCGGCGGCGACGATTATGTCGTGAAGCCGTTTAGCCCGCGCGAGGTGGTCGCGCGTGTCGGCGCAATCCTCAAGCGCGGGCGAGGACCTGCGGCCGAGCCGCCGGCGCGGATCACGCACCACCGGTTGAGCCTCGACCGTGAGGGTTGGGAGGCGTGTTGGGACGGCGCCCCCGTCGCCACCACCGCGACCGAATTTCAGCTGCTGCAGTTGCTCGCCAGCACGCCCGGCAAGGTGTTTTCGCGCGACGCGATCATCGATCGGCTGCACGGACCGGGTTTTGCGATCACCGACCGCACGATCGACAGCCATATCCGCAACCTGCGCGCCAAGTTCGCGGCCATCGGCGGCGGCGACCTGATCGAGACGCGCGCCGGGATCGGCTACCGCATCGGCGGCTGCGCTTGATCGGCCGCGCCAAGGCTTTCGCCAAGGCGCATTGGCCGGCGCTCCACCTCCGCGCGATCCTGTTCGGCACCTTGCTGTTCGTCGCCGCGCTGCCCGGGGTCGCAGCGCTGTCGCTGCGCGTTTATGAGAATACCATCGTCCAGCAGACCGAGGCCGAGTTGATCGCCCAATCCGCGGTGCTGGCGGCGGCGTACCGCGTCGATTGGCGCGGCGGCGCGCCCGATCGCGCGCCGCGGCCGATCGCGCCCGAGCCGCCGACGATCGACCTCAGGACGATGCCGATCCTGCCGCCGCAACCCGCCGGCGTGGCGGGGACGATGCCCGACCCCCATGCCGCCGCGGTGGCGCGCGCATTGCTGCCGGTGGCGAGCGATGCCGCGGCGATAACGCTGGCGGCGACGCGCGTGCTCGACGCGAACGGCACGGTCGTGCTCGGCCGTGGCGATGTCGGGCTGAACGACGCCGCATTGCCCGAGGTGCGCGCCGCGATCGCCGGGCGTAGCGCGACGGTGCTGCGCGCGCGGGGCGGCGATGCCCCGCACCGCTGGCTGGCGCTGATCAGCCGCGCGTGGGGCGTGCGCGTGCATCATGCCCGGCCAGTGCTGCTAGACGGCAAGGTGATCGGCGTGGTGCTGCTATCGCGCACGCCGCGCGGGCTGTTTCTCGGCATCTATCAGGATCGCGGCAAGATCCTCGTCGGCATCGCGCTGATCCTGGTCGTCTTGCTGGTGCTGGCGGGGCTGCTGTCGCGCGGCATCGCCCGGCCGATCGCGGCGCTCGGCAAGGCCAGCGCGGGCGTGGCGCTGGGACGCGTCAGCGTGCCCGAAACGCCGCCGACCGCGGCGATCGAAATCGCCCAGCTCTATGATAATTTCCGTGCGATGGCGGAGCGGATCGAGCGGCGGTCGAATTATCTGCGTGATGTCGCGGCGGCGGTGAGCCACGAGTTCAAGACGCCGCTCGCGGGCATCCGTGGCGCGCTCGAGCTGCTCGACGAACACGGCGCGACGATGAGCGATGCCGAGCGCCAGCGCTTCATCGCCAATGCCGGCGCCGATGCCGATCGGCTGGCGCGGCTGGTTCAGCGGCTGCTCGATCTTGCCCGCGCCGATATGACGACGATCGATCGCGCCGCGCGCGCGGACATTGGCGAGGCCGTCGCCAAGGTCGCGGATTCGTTCCGCAGCGAGACGATCGCTGTCGCGGTCGAGACGCCGCCGGCGTGCGTGGCGCAGATCACGCCCGAGGTTCTGGAAACGGTGCTCGAAACGCTGATCGAGAACAGCGTCCAGGCCGGCGCGCGGACCGTCAGGCTCGGCACGGTGCGCCACGGCGATAGTATCCGGCTATCGGTTGCCGACGATGGCTCGGGCGTCGCCGATGCCGACCGCGACCGCGTGTTCGAGCCGTTCTTCACCGGACGACGCCATAGCGGCGGCGCGGGGATGGGGCTGGCGATCGTCCGCTCGCTGCTCGCCGCGACCGGCGGGACGATCGCCAGCGAACCGGCCGCCGCCGGCGCGCTGTTCGTGATCGAGCTGCCGATCGCGGACTGAGCCGGGCGTTTAGTGGCGTGGCGACGTCTGGTTCGAGGAGCTGTCGTCGCGATTGTGGGCCGAGCGATCGTCGTGGCCGGAAGACGGCGGCTGATGGCCGGCGTCATGCGCGGTCGGCGTTGGTGTCGGCGTCGGCGTGGGATGTGGCGTCGGCCGGGTCGATCCGTGATCGGTCGAACCGCGGTCATTGCCGGTCGCGCCGCTGCGGTCGTTGCCGGTCGAGCCGCTGTGGCCAACATTGCCGTTATTATGGTCGTTGCCCTGCGTCGGTTGCGGACGCGGCGGCGTGTGATCGGTCGCCTGCTGGCCGCCGGGGCGATCGTTGCTGCGGTCGATATGCGGCGCGGTCTTGCTCGCCTGTTGCGCGCGGTCATGTTGCTGACGCGCCTGATCGGCGACTTGCTGCGCCTGGCGCTGATGCGTCGCGTCGGGCGTCTGGACGCGGCCGCGATCGTCATATTGATGCGCCAGCTTGCCGTTGGAGTAGCCGTAGGACGCGCCGTCCTGCTGGACGAAATAGGGCGTCGTCGAACCGCGCTTGAAATAGGAGACGCGGTGGCCGTCCGACGAAGCGGTGCGGATGATCTGGCCATCCTGCATCCACGCCCAGCCATCGGTTTGCTGCACACGGGTGATGCCCGATCCGGCGTCGATCAGCTGCTCGGCGGCGAGCGCATCGGTGAGTGGCGCGGCGTCGGCGGCGGGCGTCGTCGCGGCCGGCGCGGGGACTTCGACGATCTGGATCAGGGGCGCGGTGCTCTCGTCCTCGACGACGGCGGTGTCGCCCGCCGGCAGCGCGAGATCGTCGGCGGGCAGCGCGGCCGCGGCGTTATCGATCGTCGCCGCATTGATCGCGGCGTCGTTCGTGCTCGGCGCCGAAGAATTGCAGCCGCCCAGCGCCAGCGCGCCGGCGAGCGCCAGCAGGGAAACGCTCGTGGTCTTGAAAGCCGTCATCAGTCGATCTCCTTGATCCGTTCGCGGCTGACAACGTCCGGCCGGGGCGAAAGGATCATCGGCGCGCGATCGACGATCGCCTCAGAAGGGCAACCATTTGGAATGGTGGCTGAACTTCATGTAGCCGACATTGACGCCGGCGCGCCAGCCGACGCCCAGCCGGACCGGGATCAGCACCGTGTTGCCGCTGCGCAGGTAGGAGGCGGAAAAGCCGCCGACAAAATACAGGTGACCCTCGCCGGCAGGGAAGCGCTTGAACAGCTCTTCACTGTCGTAAAGATTGTAGACGAGCACGAACACCTTGTTGGCGTCGCCGCCGACATCGAAGCCGACCGACGGCCCGGTCCAATACACGGGTTGCTGGCCCTCGATCTTCGACGAGAGCACGCCCGAACCATAGCGCAGGCCGACGACGAACGCGCCCGATGCTTCGCGTCCCGCGATATAGGCGTTGGGCCGGCCCTGATCCTTGAGGATCTTTTCGATGATCCCGGCGAGCCCTTCGGCGCCCTTGCCGAACACGCCCTCGGCGCCGGCGATCAGATCGTCGCGGCTATAGGTGTCGTCGGCCTGGGTGGCATTTTCGCGCTGGACGGCGTGAGGCGCCGCTCCATCCGCTGGGGGCGGCGCGCCGTAATCGCCGCCATAACGTTGTTGCTGGGGCGCCGGCCGGCTGTCATTCGCGCCGGTATCGCTGCGATAACCCGAATTGTCTTGATAGGAGGACAGCGGATCGGCCGACACGGGCTCTTCGGGATAGCTGTAGGACGATCCCCTGGCCGGCGCCGTTTGTTGCGCGGGCGCACGGCCACCGAGATCGCCGTCGATCGACTGGTTGGGATCGATCGTGCGAACCTGTGCGGCGACGGGCAGCGCCGCACCCAGCATCAGCGCGGCGGCCAGCCACGATATCGGCAATGATCGGCGCATCGAACAACCCCCCGGGAAACACTACAGGGCGGCACGTTAACCGTTTTGCGGATGACCGCGCAATGAACGCCGCGACGATCCGAGTCGAATTCGCGCCCGGTGGCGTTCGTGGCGGTGACGCTGGGGCATTGATCGCTCCGAAGACCGCCGCTATATCCGCCGCTCGGCACATCCGGAGACGTGGGTGAGCGGCTGAAACCAGCGGTTTGCTAAACCGCCGTAGGGGGATTACTCCTACCGAGGGTTCGAATCCCTCCGTCTCCGCCAGTCAATACTAGAATCAACGCATTTCTGCGGATTTCAGTAATCACCGGCCGCACCGATAACCGATTTACTCACCAAATTTTGACCGCTTGTGGCGTTTTGTGACGCCTCGCGGCGTATGAATCGGGGTTTTCGGTTCCACGGGGTATTCGGACCAGCAACTTGCCGATCAGTCACACCCGGCCTCGCATGGGGGGCGGGGGGGTCATTTTGCTGATCGCGGTGCGGCGGTTCGCGCGTCCGCCAAGAGGCTAGGATTTCCGCGCTGTTGCGATGGCGAGCGCCTGTCCGTGCTCACCAATCGCGATGATGCTTGATCTCGATCGGCCCGTCCGGTTGCCAGGCAAGCTGCCGCTGTGCCGCCGCCAGCCATAGGGACGTATCGCCGCCGACATGGGGAAGCCCAAGCATCGAACGAACCGTAGCCCGACCCATTTCGCTCCACAGCATCGCGCCGGGAAAGAGGCTCGCCAGCCGACTGCCGAGCGCCTTGGACGATTGGTGCGAGGGACGCTGCCAAAGGTGCTGAATGAGGCGGTTCATGCCCCATGCGCCAACATGGAGCGTGTCACCGTCGCGCCGTTCGTCACCATCGGTCAAGTCGAGCCGTTCGATCATGGTCGCGTCGGGATGCGCCTTGCCGTTCGCTACAGCGATGATCCGACCTTCAAGCAAAAGCATTTGCAGGCCACGCCTGCGAAGGTGGACTATCTCAAACATCATCGCTCCCCGGATCGAGCATCTCGCCATAGCGTCGCGACGCTTCATCAATCGTGCAATCGATCGGCAGCGTTGCATGGTCCTTTATGTCGAGTGCTTCGGCGAGCCGCGACGGCATGGGAGGCAAATCTAACTCGCCATCGATCATCTGGCGGTATGCTTCGCCCGGACCCTGTTTTTGCGCACGGGAAATTAAATCGCCGACCCTTTCGCTGAACAATAGCCATTGCTCTTTCATCTCAGCGTCCAACCGATCAACGCGCCACTCCCATGAACCGGGCGGCAGGAACACGTCGCGGATGCGATCCAAGCGGCTCGATAGCGAACGCCGGCTCACTTTTTCGACGCCGCAATGAGGCTTTCGATCTCGTCGAGCCGGGCGCGCAATTCCTTGACCTCTGAGGCATCGGCAACGGTTTTGAATGTCGCCGCCATCTTTGCCGCTTCGGACGGTGTCGCTTCGCCATGCGCCAGCGCGTCGGCGATGCTGTCGGGATGCACCGATTCGAGCGCGACGACACGTTCGGACGGCAAATACCGATCGAGAATGTACGTTGCGGCCTTGAGGTTGCCGAGCGCCAATTGATCCTTGAGCACTCGCATCGCGTTGCTCGTTAGATCGCCAAGCGCGGCGAGGACGGCAGCGTTCATCTTGTGCGTTGCGCCCTTGGGCTTGCCCGGATTGCCGGCCGTGAAGCGCCCCAACGGATCGCGTCCCTCAGCCGTATTGTCCCGATTCAATTCGGTCATCTAAGCACCTGTAACACTAAAGGAAAATGACGCGACAACCCCGCCGAACCGCCCAAGCCGCTACGGCTGTCACATCGACTTGCCCGCCCTCTGACGGCGGGAATCCGTGATTCTCGCGCATATGGTAAGCGCGCTGCCGAGACAGCCCGAGCGCCGCGTACACCACGCCGACCGGCGCTGTGCCGGTGCGGCTGGCGCGTAGGGTGATCTCGCGCGGCAAAGTGACAGGCCGGGCCATTATGCCGCCAGCGACTGCGCTAGGGCGTCCTGCGGCGCTATATCGAGCGCGGCAGCGACGTAGCCGATCAGATCGCGCAACACGGCTTCATTCTTGCTAATCTGTGCGAGCCGGTCGCGGTGCTTCGCCATTACCGCCTCAGCCGCTGCTAGCGTCGCATTCTCGTCAACGCCGATCGCGCTGATCTCGCCGTCAAGCGACGGTTGGCGCGGGAACGAACCGGCCATGCCGCTGCGCTCGG
The DNA here is from genome assembly GCA_006438735.1 of Sphingomonas koreensis. Lineage (GTDB taxonomy): Bacteria > Pseudomonadota > Alphaproteobacteria > Sphingomonadales > Sphingomonadaceae > Sphingomonas > Sphingomonas koreensis_A. The sequence continues at coordinate 116,923 of RCZF01000006.1, forward strand.
CATGGGCGGCAACGGCGTAACGCTCAACGGCGGCGTTCAATGTCACGTCCGGCAGCGCCGCAAGGTTGCCGGTGCCGGGTTCAACCAATGCCGCCAGTTCGACCAACGGCGCATTGAGCACGCGGCGGTGCTGTTCGCCCGCGTCGAGACTGCGGTAGATCGAGCGGATTTCGGCGGCGTTGGACATATTGATCGACGCCGGCACTTGCATGGAGCGCGCGTCCGCTTCCATCGTGTCGCGCCGGGCAACGCGGGCCATCTCGATCGCATTGCTACTCGCATCGAACAACAGCCCGCCGAACCGCGATCGAAGCTGATCGGGCAGCTTGTCGGGTTGGATCAAGTCCGCCGCGTCAGTCGCCGCCTGGGTGAAGCGCATCAACGGCTCGATCGCCGCCGCCAGCGTGTCGTTGCCTGCCGGGATATGGACGTTGCGACCGTTGGCGCCGAACAGATCGCCGCGCGGGGTTTTTTGATGAGTAAAAGGCATTTGATAGTCTCCGCGTAAAAGTAATACGCAGAGAGGTTACGCTTCGTCGCACGGACGGCAAGTAGAAAAGATGACTGTCCTACAGGTTACATAGTGGCGACTATGTATTTATGCCACAGGTGATTAAATGAATTACATCATCGCTTCTATTTAAATGATTTGGATTCGTTGGACGTTAAATTAGTGGAATTTATGCAGTCCGCCGCTGGGACATTGGGACATCCCTTAAGGGAATGTCCCGTATGTCCCGCTGTTGGCAGTCCGGACCGGGTGCGGGACATTGGGACATGTCGCGCTAATGTCGCTATGTCCCGCAAAGATCGTCTAGGGGAATTGCAGTTGCCACAGCCAATAAAGGTTACGGCTTGGTCGCCAATGTATCGGATAATTATTGAGCGACCTCAGCACGCGATCCGCATTGCCGCGATTGCAGCGGAGTGGACGCAAGTCGAAAAGAGCATGGTCCGCTTGCTCGCCGGTTCGTATGGTCGGACGCTTTACAATGAAGATGGACCGCGCGACGTAGAGCATCACCCTGTCGCAGTTGCCGCGATGGAAGCCGCTGAAACGATGAGAGCACGCTTCAAACTGCTCGATTTATCTCTCGGTAAACTCGTCGCAAAAACAACGGTTGAGCCAACTTGGACGGACTTGCGAAAGCAAATAGAAGCGCGCGGACGTGAAAGGAACAAAGTCGTTCACGGCAGTTGGGGCTTATCACCCGGCATCCCGAATGACCTCGTGATGCAGACGCCTGATGGCTACTTCAAGTGGACCGTTACGGATTTTGACGCCACGCTCGACCGGATCGTTGATGTACGAGGGCGCATAATATCGTTGACGCGCTCCGTAATGGATGCAGTCCACAGCGGCGAAATCAAGCAGGGCGTTATGGGGCCACAATCCGGATTCGTAGCAGAGCATCTGGACGGATCGGCAGGCGATCAACCTGCCGCCTGACTAGCGCTCAGGCACCATCCCCGGCATCGGCACGCGATCGAAATTCGCCCCATCATCGTCCGAACGGATCATGCCGGTGCCCGTCATCCAATCACGACCGCGTGTGAATGCCTTGCGCTTCGCCGTCTCCGAACCGGTGTGCAGGGCATAGAACGCGGTGCGCCATGCTTCGAGCGTCACTCGGTCCGGTTCGGCGCTGGCGTCGAATGCTTGGGCGGCTAGAGCCTGGATCGCGCTAGGCTTCCTGCCCTTCGCGGACGGCTCGCCGGCATATTCGAGCGCGACCGAGCCGGCCATTTCGACCAGATCGAACGCCATCGGCGGCGGCGGTGCGGCATCCTTCATCTTGTGATTGGTCAAGTGGACTGCATCGTTTACCTTGGCGACTTTGTATTCGGTATCGACCGCACCGCGCAGCACCGATGATCCGCGCGCACGTTCTTTGTCGCCGTGCCCCGAATGGTGGACCAGCAACACGGTCGATCCGGGGAACCGCTCGCGCAGCTTGTCGAGCGCGACCACAAACCGGTTCATGTCGGCGGTCGAATTTTCATCGCCCCCGCCGAAATTTCGCGCGAGCGTATCGATCACGATCAGCCTTGGCGGTCCATGCTCGGCCGCTAGCGCATCAATCGCCGCCATCACCAAGGCCGCGCTTTCGCCGTCGAGAAACTGGACGGCTGTCTGCGACGCATAAAGCGGCGCCAGATCGAGCGATTGACCATTCAGCGTCTCCCATGCCGCGAACCGGCGACGCAAGCCATTCTTGCCCTCTCCGGCGATATAGAACGTCGCGCCGCTCCGCACCGATCGACCATGAAACGGGTGGCCGGTGGCGATGCTCGCGGCCATGTCGATCGCGACCAGCGACTTGCCGCTCGCCGGATCGCCGAACAGCACGGCGAGCGCATCTTCCTCGATCAGCCCATCCACAAGGAACACAGGCGGTCGCGCCACCATGTCGGCAATGCGGACAAAGAGGCTCGCCGTGTCGTTCGCGGCCCGAATGTATTGCACCGGCCAGGGTGGAATCGGCTCGCCTTTGAAATGATGCCACGCCATCGCAACCGCATCGTTGCTCAACCGAGCCAGCGTGGCAAAGTCGCCGTTGGTGCCGCTGCGCGCGAAGCCGGCCCATGTTCGGGCGTTGGCGGTAGGATCGTTTGTTTCGCCGTGCGCGACGTTCCATGCCTGCCAATCGGACAGGCGCTGTTCGTCGGATGCTAGGTCATCGGTCGCGGTGAAAAAGGAGCCACTGAGCAACAGCCATTCGTTGCGTTCCATGTCGGGATCGCGACGGCGAAGCGCGGCAACTGCTACGTCATACGATGGCGCCCGATCGCCCGCGCTCGCCTCGATCCGCGCACCGCTGTCAGTCGCTGCCGGGCCTCTCGGCTCGATGCCGTCCACCGTATCAATGCACCGCCCCTCAACGCGCCAGCATCGCACCGGCTCGCCGCCCGCCGCCGCGCCGACGTAGAAGGCCTGCGACGCGGTGAAACTCTCGGTCGCGAGAATGCCGCCTAGCGCGCCGTTGAGCCGCGCGACCAAGGCGTGACGCTCGGCAGCACCGGCAGCGTGCGACAATGGGGCCAGGACGCGCCAACGCGGGGCGTCGGGACGATGCGACGGACTTGTGTAGATCAGCGCCGCAATGCCGGCCGATCGCAGCATGTCGGCAGCATCGGCGGGCTGGACGGCTTCGCCATCATAATCGCCCTCAACGCCGTAGATCGCCGCCAGCGTTTCGTTGGTCCGATAATCGCCGTTGAACGTCGCCAGCTTCAATAGCGGCAGATCGGACTTGGCGGCAGCGGTCGGGCCGTTGTGCTCGATCCAATCGCATAGGTCGGGCCATTGCAACTCGCCGCGTCGCCCGGCTGGCGTGTCGTGTCGATCAAACCAAGTGAACACGAGTGGACGGTTGCCCGGATCGGACGCAATCGCTATACTTTCCATGTTGTAATCCCCGGCCCGATGCGCAGATCAGCCTTTGCGTGTCGGGCCGTTTTTATTGGTTCGACGGAAACAACGTCCGCCAATTTTGCTGATTTCCCACGCGAATTTCGCGCGTCTCACCAAAGCCGCTCACCTTTGTGACGGCTAATGGCTTATTGTGACGCGTAAACCGCTTCGCGCTGGCGAGTGAGGTAAGCCTCAATATCGCGGCGCAGATAGCCGACGCGACGCGCGCTCAGCTTAATCTTGCGGGGGAAATGCGGATCGGTCGCGGCACGGCGGCGCATGGTCGGTTCGGACAAGCCGATTTCCTTGGTCGCCTGCTCAACGGTCAAAACGGTGATGTCGCTCATGGGGATGGCCTCGGGTTCGGAGATTTCGGGAAGCGCGGGACATCCATCCGCTGCGCACCGGACCTTCCCCGGCGTTGGGCCATCCAACCCTAGCACCGTCAGTCATCCAACTGGACGGCAGTGACGGGAAGGTGCATCATCCGTCAGTAGTAGTCAATAGTCCTAATCACCTCCGGCTGAATTGCTGCTCATCTTGCGCGGGTCGTCAACATAACGGTCAGCCATAGTAAGGCGGCCCCAAGAACTGGACAAGCGACCGACAACGGCACTGACAAGACGCTAGTTAGAATTTTGTCAGCGCCGACCCAAGCTAAGCGAGGCAAGGTGCCTCCCGCCCAAACCATCCAAGTTAGGATGCTTATAACAGGCCACGAACCATATTTTAGCCACTCAAACACTTGATATATAAGAATCATTGGACACGCGAGGAACAGGGACACGATCGCGAGCCACCAGATGAAAGTCCATGTTGCTCGTTGCTCGTTTGCATAATCATCGAACGAATACTTTGGCATCAATGAGTTCCACTTGTCAGGCCGCTATAAATTTAGCCCAGTTCACCGCGTACGCATCGGCGCTCACTATTAAATAATCAGCCCATTGTTGCATCAAATCGCGGCGGCGTTCAAATGCGTCGCCGCGACGGTATGCGCGTTCAACCTTGTTATCGATCGCGTGCGCTAATGCCTGTTCGGCTATTGCGTCCGGGTGCAACGTCGTTTCAGTGATCCAATCGCGGAATGCGGATCGAAAGCCGTGGACGGTGTAACCGTCGCTGCGCATCCCGCGAAGCATTTCGAGCATCGCCATATTGGATAGCGGACGTTCCTTGCGTGCGCCGGGGAACACGTAGGGATTGCCCTCGATCGGCGACACGTTGCGCAACAGCGTAACGGCAGCGTCGGACAACGGCACGCGATGCTCGCGCCCCATCTTCATACGATCAGCCGGGATGGTCCATGTCGCGGCGTCTAGATCAAACTCGCTCCATTTGGCGTTCAACGTCTCGCTTGTGCGGGTTGCGCATAGGATCGTTAGCAACAGCGCCTTTGCCGAGTAATCGGGCTTCGGCTTCAATTCCCCGACGAACGCGCCAACCTCTTTCCAATCCATCGCCTTAAAATTGGACTTGTGCTGTTTGCCGTTCATCCCGGCATATTTGAGCGCCTTACCGTCAGCCGGGTTGTGATGGTTCATCCACAATGCTTGTCGATCACGATCAGCGTTGTCGGCGAGCGCCGTTGCTTTCGCCGCGTTGATGACGATTTCAATCCGGCTGCGGATGCGTGATGCCGTCTCGCGCGCGCCGCCCCATAGTGTCCCGGTGTAGCTGCCGCGCGAATAAGGTTGCTGTAGGACGCGCTTAACATCGTCCATTGTGATTTCGTTCGTCAGCGTGTCGCCGATCAGCGGATAGGCATAGGTCGCGAGTGTGTTTTCCCATTGCTGTGCGTGCTTAGGGTTTTTCCATCCATCCTTGTTCTCGGCAATGAAGGCGAGCGCGGCCTCGCGGAACGTGTCGCCGGACGGCTTGGGCTGTTCGACCGTCGTTAGCACGGCGCGTTCGGCGAGCGGATCGCGCCCCGCGCGGATCGCCTTGCGATGCTCGGCGGCGTCCGCCTCAAGCGCAGCAAGGGCCGCTTCGTCGATCGGATCATAGTCCGCAAGCTTCATCAGCCGGCGCTTGCCGTCCCGTGTCGAGTATCGCAGCGACCATGATGCCGAACCGGCATCACGAGGCAAGCCGCTGACCTTCATGGTAGATGATAACGGCAACTAGCGGGTCACTCACGTATATAGATCCCTTGTTTTTTACAAAAGCGCCCGCCGAAGTCTGCTGGGCAGGGAGCTTATGCCAAAAACGCGGATGAGGTTATCGAGATGGCGATCGCCGATTGGTGTGGTCATGATAGCCGGGGCAATCCGACGGTCCGTCGAGTCGACGGTAAGATTGAGCTCTTGGACGATATTCCAGAGATCGGAAAACAGATGAGCGCTAAGGGGATTTGGGATGCCTAGTGATTCCCAAAATCACCTTTCATTCACAGTCAGCCGCTCAGGCATCACCAATCGCATCCTGATCCCCAAATACTACGATCCAGAGCTCGTCGAGATCAACAATGCGGTGGCCGGTGAATATAACACCCCTCTGCTCGGAGAGCTTCTTGTGCCCGGAGCTGCCGGGTCGAGGCTTGGAAGCTGGATAAGGCGAGAACACTATGGCTCAGGGAATGTGCCTTTTGTGCGCACCAGCGATTTTAATAATCTTAGGATCAGGCCGGATCACAAAAAGAGCGTCGCCTTGGACGTGTATAGCGCAGTTGCGGCAGTCCAAGATGTAAAGGCGAATGACATTCTGACGGTTGCGCACGGCACCTATCTCGTGGGCACTGTTGCACTCGTAATGCAGGAAGACCTGCCGATAATTATACAGGACCACGTATTTAGGCTTCGATTGCGCGAAAGCGTTCCTGTCGATGATCCAAGCAGCGTGGATGTCTTCCTAATACTCGCCGCTCTTAGCACGAAGTTTGTTCGGCGGCAGATAAGATCGCGACAGTTTTCTGCTGATATCATCGATAAGATTGGCAACCGTCACTTGGAAATCCGCGTTCCGATTCCTCGTGACCGGACCAAGCGCAAGTCGATATCTGCCGCGGTAAGAGAGGCTGTTGATGGCCAGACCAAGGTCAGAGCGTCCATCTCGAAACTCCTAGCGTCTGACATGAAGATGACTCGGGAACGAGCAACGGCCCGGCATGGATTTTCGGTGTCTCGCGCGCGAATACAGGGGCGCATTCTAGTGCCCAAATTCTATGATCCGGAACTCCGCGATGACATTAAGGCCGCAGAGATTGATAGCGGCGTGAAGTGGGTTTCGCTGCGCGAGCTAGTCGGTTCGGGATCGATTTCGGTCGGCACTGGCGTCGAGGTCGGGAAGATGGCCTACGGGACCGGCGCAATTCCATTTCTCCGCACAACGGACATTGCCGAGTTGGAGGTCAAAGCCGATCCCCGGCAAGGGATATCGACGACCATTTTCGACAAATATAAGGCAAAGGCGGGGTGGAGAGCGGGGATATATTGCTGGTCAGAGATGGACCCTACCTGATCGGCTCATCGGCGTTGGTCGCGGACGAAGACATCCCAGCTTTGATTTGCGGTGGCCTCTACCGCATCAGGTCGTTGAGCAAGAGCGATTTACTGCCCGCCACTATCTTGGCCCTAATGAATCTGCCGATCGTTAGGCGGCAAATGCGCGCGAGGCAGTTTACACGTGACGTTATCGACACCCTCGGGTTAAGGCTTTTTGACGTCGAGGTTCCAAACCCGCATAGCGAATATGCGAGGGAGATCGGCAGCGCGCTAGCGTCCAGTATGACGCAGAAATCTGATTTGCGGCAAAAGCTTGTTGGCGCTGTAGCCGCGATTGAGCCGAACGTGGCAGTTCTGGCCCATAATCGACCTGGCTGGTCGATGAGGTAAACGCTTGTGCCGCGCGGTAGCGACGCAAATTCGATGTGAACTGTTCGCTGGCGTATATCCGTTTGGAACGTCCCACACGTCGCTAGCGGGCGGCGCAATATAGCTTCACCGTTGCCGCCGATAATGTGAACTGTCGCGCCGTTGCTGCGATGCTAGCGCCATTTTCCTTATGCTATTGCGTCGAGCTGGCCAGGATCGTCTTTGACTTGATGTATTTAGTATCGAAAACAGTCTTTCCGATCACAACGTCAATCATTCCTGCATCGACCATTCTGCGCAATACATGTTTTATGGCGTTTTCAGAACCAATGTTGGTAACCTCTCTGGCCTGCTTGTTAGCTATCCACTCGTTTGATTCAAGAAAGGTCGTGATAAGCGACTCGGGAGAGCCTAAAGTCTCGTGCCGAAGCGTAACAACTACGTTCATGCCAGCTTGCACCGGCCGCCAGCATCACTGGTCCTACACGATCGGCGCCGGCGACGCGCACGACAGCGAGCAATGGCATGAAGGCGGCGTGCTCGACGCCTATGATCTGTCGGTCCACGGCCCCAACGGCTTCTTCCGCCGCTATGCCGGCTCGCTCGCTCCCGGCGCCCCGGCCGCCGAGGCGCTCCTGGATCGGAACTCGCCGGACGGCGCGATCAGGATCGCTCTGATCAACAACGGCGCAACGCCGCTGAACTATGTCGCGACCCTAGACGCTGCCTACCGGGCACCCCAAACGCAGGAGCAGCGATATCAGGTAGCCGCGGGTCACCAATCCCTCAGCATTTGGCATTTGGCATCTGGCGAACAGCGACGGATGGTACGACATCACCGTGGCAGAGGCCGATCGACCAGAATTCGTCCGACGTTTTGCCGGCGTGATGGGAGGAGTTACGCCCGCGGTCACCGACCCGGCGATCGGCATCATGCGCGTTTGATGCTCCCGGCGGCCGCCGGGATAGGCATGTCGAAGCTGATAGGCCGATATCATGCTGTGCCGCATGTAAGTCCGTCCGACGCGTAGGGGTCGGATGACGAATTGATGACACTTGCGCCTATTAGCGCATAATCGGCCAGTGATCATGGATACGAGCCTTGCCCCGGCACGTCGATTTGAACCGGAGTTCCGTCAGAGCTGGGGGCTATATTCCTGCCGAAAGCCCAAGTGGCTCGACATGCTTTTCGCTTCTGAAAAGGATGCAGAACAAGCCCTTGAAATCCTGAAACGATCGAGTCGTCACATTGAAATTTGAGGGTGGTTGGCGCCAGCGCTAATGAACGCCTGATATCGAAGTATGAACATGAGTGGTTGCTTTGGACGTCCGCTTCGGCACCGTTGAGCCAGAACTGCCAGCCGGCCCAGCGGCCGCCAAAACCTGCCGGTCGGCATAGTTCCCCAAGCTTGGTCGTAGGCTCGGCCCGCCAACGATCCGAAAAGCGGGCTTCGGTTCATATCGCGTGCGTACGCCCGCAGCGTGTTAGAGTTGAAGGACTTTTCAGTCGGTCCACTGTTTTGGGCTCGCGTCTTCATACCTGCCGTCCGAACTGCGACCGTCAATGCATTAGTCGCGTGTTTTGAACTGCCCTGTGAACAATAGGGCATGCGCGGCGAGCGTGCGGAACATGAACTCAGTGAAGAGGCGCACGCGCTTCGTTTTTCGCGTTTCGCCCTGCGTGAGGATCCAAAGCGTTCCGTGCATGTAGAGGTTACTGCCGGGCGATCGCTCGAGCAGCGGATCGGCATCGCCGACGAAGCAAGGCAGTATCGTCATGCCGAGCCCCTGCCGCACCGCCGCGACTTGCGTCTCACCGTCGGTCGTTTTGAACGGAACTCCCGTAGCGCGGATATCACCCTTGCGCGCCCAGTCGGGAATATCGTCCTGCCCCACGGCGATCCAGCGAACGGGATTTGGTCCTCCCTCCTGCCAAGCGGCATGAAGGTCGTGCGACATATAGACGCCGCCGAACAGGTCCGGCCCTTTGAGACCGTGAAGATTGAGCGGCAAAGTAGCGCGATCGTAGACAACACGGATCGCAACATCGGCGTCCCGATTGGTGAGGTTCGCAAGGCCGCCGGAAGGCGCGATCTCCAATTCGATCTCTGGATGCAGACGCGCGAATTCGGCGAAATCGGGCATGAGCAGGTGGCTTGCAAGGAATGGTGCCAAGGTCACCCGCAGCGGACCGCGCACGCTCTGGTCGCGCCCGAAAACACGTGTCTCCAGCTGGTGCGACGTTGCCTCCATCTGGATCGCAAGGTCCAGGACCTCTTCGCCTGCCGGCGTCAGACGATAGCCGGAGGGAAGCTTTTCGAACATCTGCGTGCCGAGGCGCTCTTCAAGCAGGGCAATGCGTCGCAGCACAGTTGCGTGGCTCACCGTCAACTCTTTGGCAGCAGCGCGCACCGAACCGCCGCGCGCTGCGGCGAGAAAGTAGCGAACGTCATCCCAGTCGATCATGGTGCATTATCGCGCCGCAAACAGCGCATTCCTAGTCGTTTGCAGCAAATCCTGCCTCGATAATCCTCGAGTGACAATTGCGGTGGTTCGTTTGCGCACCACGGATGTGCATCCTTTTGCACTGAATATGCAATCTGCGCGGACCCATCTGGAGCGTTCGGGGACCTCCCCGCACATTTTGAAGGATGGACGAAATGAAAATGCTCGAAGGCAAGGTCGCCGTCATCACCGGCGGAAACAGCGGCATCGGGTTGGCCACCGCCAAGCGGTTCGTCGCCGAAGGCGCGCACGTCGTGATCACCGGACGACGCGAAAAGGAATTGCAGGAAGCCGCAGCATCGATCGGCGGCAACGTTACGGTGGTCGCGGGCGACGTCACGCGACTGGAGGATTTGGATCGGCTCTATGCCGTCGTGAAGGAAAAGCACGGCCACATCGACGTCCTCTTCGCGAATGCCGGCTGGGGCGAAGTCGCGCCGCTCGAAGCAGCGACCGAGGAGCATTTCGACAAGACCTTCGACCTGAACGCTAAGGGCACCTTCTTCACGGTCCAAAAGGCCCTGCCGCTCTTCAAGGACGGCGGCTCGATCATCCTGACCGCTTCGGTCGCCAACGTCAGGGGAGATCCGGCGTTCAGCGCCTATGCCGCCGCCAAGGCAGCTGTGCGCACCTTCGCTCGCGGTTGGACGACCGAGCTCAAGGAACGAAAGATTCGGGTGAATTCGATGAGCCCCGGCCCGATTGAAACGCCGGCGCTGGAAAAGGTGGGCCTTACCGCTGAACAGGTTGAACAGGCGGTGGCTCATTTCGCCTCGCAAGTTCCGCTCGGTCGACGAGGGAAAGCCGAGGAAATTGCGGCAGCCGTCTTGTTCCTCGCCTCCGACGAAAGCTCTTACGTCACCGGCATCGATCTCGCCGTCGATGGCGGAATGGCCCAGGTCTGACCCGGCATAACGCCTTATTGGAGAGCCTCCCATGAGCACCGAGCAAAACGTTCAGACCGTGAAGGACTTCTTCGCCGCGATCGGCGGCGGTGACAGGGAGGCCCTACTGAAGCTGGTCGCCGAAGACATCGAATGGATCATTCCAGGCGAAGACTGGCCGCTGGCCGGGATGCACCGCGGACACTTAGGTGTGCTGGATTTGCTCGAGACCGCGTCCCGGTCGCTGGAGACATCGACCGAACCGCGGGAGTTTATAGCCGAGAGAAACCGGGTGCTGGTGGTCGGCGTCGCCACGGGCAAGGTCAAGGCGACGAACAAGCCGTTCGAGGATGATTGGATTTTCGCCATCACTGTCCGCGACGGCAAGCTGACCAGCATCCGCGAATATGTCGATACCCAAGCCCTGGCGCGGGCGTCCGAACCGGACACCTCGGCATCCTCGCCCATCGGCTCCGACGCCGCGCAAAGAGCCATGTGACGTTCGCAAATCGAGAGCGCGAGGCACGGCGCACCGTCTCACCCGCCGCGCGCTCACCACCCATCCAACAGTAACGGAGATCTCAAATGTACGATCAAGCCAAGCAGTCCGAGTTGATCCGGTTCGCAGGCATCGATGCAAGCTCCACGGTAATCGACGTGTATCCGGGAGACGGAGACTGGACCCGCATCTTTTCCGACGTCGTGGGGCCAGAAGGGCGGGTCTACAGCTTCGTGCCGGCCGAGGTCGCCCACTTCAAAAACAATCCGCTCGGCCTCATGCAAACGCTGGCGAAGGAGCCGGGCCGAGGAAATGTCGACGCGGTCTCGGCAAGCCTCCCCGCGCTGACGACGGTCACGAAGCCGGCGGATGTCCTTTGGCTGCACCTGTTCTATCACGATCTTCACACGGCCCTGATCGAGGACAAGGGCGTCACAGCCGAAGCCTTCAATAGAGCCGTCTTCGAGGCGCTAAAGCCCGGCGGGCGCTACGTCATCGTCGACCACCGTGCCGCTGATGGGTCCGGCACGAACGACGCCCAATCGCTGCATCGGATCAATCCCGCGTCGGTCCGTAAGGAGGTCGAAGCAGCTGGCTTCGCACTGACTGCCGAGAGCAGCATGCTCGCAAACAAAGGCGATCCGCACTCGATCAAGGTGTTCGACGCCTCGATCAAGGGGGACACCGATCGCTTTGCCTATCGCTTCGAGAAGCCGTGACGGACCACTCATGGGCTGAGACACAACGCACGTTGCGGAACGACCGGACGGCAATTTTCGCGACCTCGCCTTGGCCAACTTGGCGCAGCGGCGTCCTAAAACGCCTTGTAGCGCAGGCCAATCATCACCGCGCGTCGGCTGGTGAAGGCGTCGCGGACGCTGATTGCCTGGCCGGTCGAGACCGTAGTGCGGACGTGCATCTGCTCAAGCAGGCCGCGGAATGTCAGCGTGGCGGAGAGCGAGGGCGAGAATGTGTGGGTGTAGATCACGTCGAGCGAACTGGTGCCTGATTGCGTGCCTTGCGGAACGAGGGTGGGGCCGTTCACCTCGCCATCGAGATGCAGCGTGTCGGCATGCGACAGCGTCCAGTCAAGCGAACCTTGCAGGGCGTAGGAAAGTTTCGCCTCGGTCGCTCGATCGGGCAGGCCGAGCACCGACAGCTCGGATCGGAACACGTTGACGGCGGTGCTGTAAGCGAGCGACCTGAAGATCGTGTCTGACAGCGTCAGCGTCGCGCCGAGCGAGTTGGACGGGCCGCCATTCTGTTTGGTTCTGACGACGATATTGTCGGGCCGGAAGCGGTAGAGGTCGTCGATCGTGTGGCTGACGTGGCGAACATAGACGGTGAACGCGCCGTCGAGCGACCCGCGGCTGTGATCATATTCGGCCTCGACACTGCTAACCGTCTGCGGCGCGAGATCGGGGTCGCCGACGGCAAGATTCTGGGCGTCGATATAGACGGTGGCGGGGTTGAGGTCACCGTGGCTGATCGTCTGCTTCGCCCGAGACGCCTTGAACATCAACTGGTCGTGACCGAGCGCGCGGGCGATCGAGACGCTGTCGTTGAACGCCGCATAGCCGCGTCGGCGGCGATCGCCGACCGAGCGGAGCAGGGTGTCGAGGCGGACATATTCGTAGCGGCCGCCGGTCTGGACCGTCCACGTGCCCGATTTGGCTTCTGCCGAGAGGTAGGCGGCGCTGGTCTGCTGACTCGCGTCGAAATCGATCGGGTCGGCCGCGCCGCGCCGGTTGAAAGCGGGGGATTCGTCGCGTCGCCACTCCCCGCCGCCGCTCAGCGCGACGCCGCCGCCGATTGCCTTGCCGAAATCGAGCGAAGCGAGGCGCGTCGCGGAAATCCAGCGATTGAGGACGCGCTCGGTGGATGACGGCTGACTCGATCCGCCATAGCTGGTGGTGAACAGCCGGTCCGAGACGGTGCGCCGCCGGCTGTCCTGGAGCAGCACCTTGAGGCTGGCGCGGCGGCCGGCGCCGCGGCGTTCGTAATGGAGCGAAATATCGTGGGCGTTCTGGCGATAGCTGCCGCCGCGGACGCGATCGTAGATGTTGGTCGCGCCGTCGCCGTCGTCGTCGACATGATGTTCGCGGACAATGTCGAGCGGGCGGCCGAGCGTGTAAGTGACGTCCATGCCGATGTCCGACGCGGCGTCGAGATCGTAGCCGAGCGACGATTCGACGCTCGCCGACTGGCGGTGGTCGTTGTCGTAGATCGACCGGGTGGCGAAGTGGCGGGTGGCGGTTCCGGCGGTATCGAACAGCGTCGTCGAGGCAGTGTTGCGCATCACCGGCACATTGTCGCTGACGCTGAGGTTGAGGCTGGCGAGCAGCGCTTTCGAACCATAAGAGGTATCGACCGAGATGCTGGTCTGGCCGCGACTGCCGGTATTGGCGATCTCGGTGCTGTGGACGCCGTCGCGCGCGCCTTTCTTCAGGGTGAGGTTGACGATTACGCTGCCGTTGGCATCATATTCGGCCGAGGGGTTGGTGATGACATCGACGCTCGCGATCGAGCTGCCGGGAATCGCTTGCAAGGAAACCGGATCGCCCGAAGCGGTCGGCCGGCCGTTGATATAGACCTTGACGTCGCCATTCCCGCGCACCGTGAGCCCGCCGTCGGCGCCGACGCCGACCGAGGGGATGGTGCGTAGGATATTGGTCGCCGAGCCGGCCTGGCCCTGCGGGTTGGTGCGCTCGTCATAATGATTTCCCTCGATCGTCCGCTCAACCGGGGCGCGGCGTCCGGTGACAGTAATCGTCTTGTCGTCGGGCTTGGCGGCGGGCGGCGGCGACGCTTGCGGCGCGGGGGCCGCGTCCAGCCACAGCGCGGCGGCAACAAAGGCAAGTCCCAGCGTGGCGATCACCGTGGCATTCTCGGGTCAGCCTCTGTTGGGCGTCGAGGGGCCGGAGCCGCCTACGCATGAGATTCGCTCAACCTCCATCCCGCACTTGACGTGTCAGACGGGCGGATCGCTCGCTAATGAATGTTGAATGTGACGCAGGAGGGCACCAATTAAGTCGTGTCTGAGTTAGCGCGCCGGGTGCTTGGCCTCAAATCACGTTTTTTGAGGCCTGACATGAGAAATCCTCATGGCTAAGACGCGCGGTTCCACATCAGGAATAATGGTCGCCCGCTACGGTGATTTAAGACGGCAGCATCCCGATGCTGCCAACTGAGACGGCCCGAACCAAGAGGCCTAGCGGCAAAGTCGCCAGCACCGGCCTTTATGCTTTCGCTCCGGTCTGGGTGGACGAAAGGCCGGTTTTGGGATTGCGCCCAACGCGTTCGAATGGTCGATTATAGGCCGCCTATCGACAGGCAACTGTCGGCGAACTCGGCCGGCGGCTTGTGGGCAGCTTGCTGTCCGACAGCTTCTGGTAAGTTAAATGGCTGAAGCGGACATTCGAGTGGATCATTTAGACCGCAGCTTTTGCGCACCGAACCTATGGCGGGCAGTGGATTTTGCAGTATTTTTGCGGCTAATTACGCAGCCATATGGTCTGGCTCTGGCGCTAACAAGCCATGATAAACCTGCTTGCCGGTATAATCGCGAAATTCCAATCTGAGCACATCGCCACGCAGCTCAATAGCCGCAAAGCCCGATCGAGACAGACAGAATAGTGTACCCTCTACGGCGGAAACCGGGCGCACTTCCGAACCTGCGCCGCAACCGATATAATCGACCCCACCGCTGCGGATATGCTGCATGTCGTGGTCGTGTCCGTTGATATAGGCCGTGACGCGGTGCCGTTCGAGCAGAGGCTTGATCTGTGCCACCAATTCTGCAGTGGGGCCATGCTCGCTGCCGCCCGACAAAATAGTGTGATGGCCGACCACGATCTTTCGGCGCGCCGCCGAACTGGCAAGCGCGTGATCAAGCCAGCGCAGCTGCGCGGCGGTATCCTGACCAGTGACATTCGCCGCCATGGCCGATCCCGATTTCTCGGCATATTTGGCGACGAACGGCGTGGTGTCGATCACGAACATCTCGGTGTCGGTGAGGCCCGTTTCGGCGCTGCTCAACGTGTAATACCGCCGTGGCATCTTCCACCGCGGGCTGTGCGCGGCATAATCAAGTTGGGCCTGGGGCACATTCTTATAATCGTGATTGCCGAGCGCAACGTGCCACGGGACTTGAAGCGACGCGTCGCTGTAAACATCCTCGAACGAGGTGCGCCACTGCGGATCGGTGACCGATGACACCCCGCTGGGATAGAAATTGTCGCCGACCGAGAGAACAAACCGGCTATTCATCTGGTGTGCGGTCTTGCCCATCTGAACCGCGACATCGCGTTGATGTTGCGCGCCATTTCGTCCCCAATCGCCGATCGCGAGAAAACTCGTCCGATGATTTGCCGGACGGGCGTGAACGAGCGTCGGCAGGATGGCGGTTGCTGCAATGCCGCTAACCACGCTGCGGCGGCTGATATCGTGGTCGGCCATCGCCGCGTCTCCTTGTTCAGATCAGAATTTGAACCTGATGCCGCCTTCGAACGTCTCGTCGTAAAATTCGCGCTGGATCGGCCGGTTGGAAGCCGCCTCATAGATTCTGAGCGGCTCGTTGGTCAGGTTCTTGACGTTGAAATAGACCCGTATCTGCTTGGTCACATCGAGTGACGACGTGAAATCGAACGTCGTGCGGGCATTCTGGTAGACGTCGGTGGTGGCGTCATCCCCGATATCGAACAGGTTCGATCCGGTATATTGCGCTGCCAGGCGAAGCTGAACGCCGTGCGCCTCGTAATAAGCCGCGGCGTTCCAGGTCCATTTCGACGTCGCTGGAAGCAATTGTTTGCGGCCGCCATCGTGCAGCGTGATCTTGCTGTCGACATAAGTGCCATTCACCCCAATTCCGATGCCGTCGAACGGCGCCGGTAGGAAGGCGAAGCGCTGATCATAGGCCGCTTCGATGCCCCGCGCATACGCGCCGGAGACATTCTCATAGGTGACGAATTTCACGTTATCGCCGAAATCGGGAAGCCGGGCATCAGCGCCTCTGGTCTGACGCGCGACGATGTAATTGTTGAATTCCTTATCGAAGAAACCGAGCGACACGATGCCGGCGTGCGGCAAGTATTTTTCGAACGACAAGTCGAAATTATTGCCGGTGGTTGGCTGCAAATCGGGATTGCCGGTGGTGATGATGCCATTATCCCGGTCGATCGAGATTGCCGAGGCAATCTGGCTGAAGCCGGGCCGGCCAATCCCGGTCGAATAGGTCGCGCGGACTAGGAAGTCGGGATTGAAATCATAGCGTAGCTGAACCGTCGGGAAGGCATTGGTATAATTGCGTCGCGCGGTGCCCGGTCCGACGTTGGTGTCACCGTCGAATGTATAGGTGGTGTATTTGGCTTCTGTGTGCTCGACGCGGACCCCGGCGAGGCCACCGAATTTGCCGGCGCCGAACGTGTACATGCCGTAGCCGGCATAAATATTTTCGGTCGCATTGAAATAGCCCGTCAAATCGGCGGCGAGGCCGTCGGTATCGGAGGCATTGGCGATCGATCGGATATTGCCGGGATCGATCTGCGGGCCGTTGCTGTAATGATTGTCGTAATAATCGGTGATCGCCGGGTTCAGGCCAGCGCCCGCGCTCTGCCCTGCAATGTCAAAATCCTGCGCATAGGGCGTATCTACCTTGTTGCGCAGCCGCACTTCGCCGCCAAATTGCAGATGATCGTTGCTGCCAATCCAATCGGTGTCGAGCGTGCCGTTGGCGGCATAGGACCATTCGCGATCGCGAGCAGATTCAGTCGAATTGCTGACCTTGGACAATTTATAGAGCGTCGGATCGTTGACATCGGTGCCGTCGGTCACTGCCAGCGCCGGGAAATCGGCATTGGTAATATTGTCATAGGTAAAGGAGACACCGGTCGGCCCCTTGAAGGTGCTGCCGTAATTGCGGCCGACGTTGAACGTCGCGCGCGAATAAGCGGCGTGGTAATCGATCGTGAACTTGCCGAAGCGGTTGCGCCCGCCGATCAAATAGACCTGGTTGCGGTGCGTTTCCTCTTCGTCTGTGCCCTTGATGGTGAGATCGGTGGTGGTAGCATAGCCCGCCGGGTTCGCCGGATCGATGGTGACGTCGCCATCGAGGCTGTCATAAGTCAGCCGATTCTTGAGCGCGGATTCGATGTAACCGGCGACCGAGGCGCGAACATAATATTGCGTATCGTCATTGGGCGTATAGGCGAACTCACCGCCATAGCCGAAGCGGCGGCGATTATAATCGTACCGGCGCAGCTGGATATCGGCGAGCGCTTTGTTGACCTGTAAGGGTGAAAAAGCTGGACCCGAGGCTGCGGCAAATTCCGGATCGTCGATATAGTCTGCTTCGATGTCATCAAATCCGCGCTTGTCGTCGCGGCGCGATCCGGTGAGGACGAAAGAAAACGGTTTGTTCGCGCCGCCGAACCGCGCACCGACCGCGAGATCGAGATTGAGCGGGCCGCCATGATCATGTTCCGGTTCGTACCCATAGCCGATCGCGCCTTCGACGAACGGGTGATCGATCCGCGCGGCCGAACGCGGCGTCAGTTCGATCGATCCGCCGAGCCCTTCTGCGTCATGGCTGGGCAGGCCGGTCTTGGTGACGATGAAGCCGTCGATCGCACCGGTCGGGATGGTATCGAATTCGACCGCGCGGCCGCTGCCGAACACCGTGCCGCTGGGGTTGGTGTTGAGCAGCACCACGCCGCCATAGGTCGCGCCGTTCAGATTGCCGTCGATGCCGCGGATGTTGACGAAGCGCCCTTCGCCGGTGTCGGTGGAAAGCGAGACACCGGGTACACGACTGAGCGCCTCGGCTGCGTTGAAATCGGGATATTTGGCGATCGCTTCGGCCGATTGGACGTTGATCAGATTGGGCGCGTCTTTTTGTGTTTCGCGCGCTTCGTCTTCGTGGCGCGGCGCGGTAACGACAATGTCCTTCTTCTGGCCGTCATCCGGCACCGCAGGCGCCGTGGTTTGGGCGTGCGCGCCGGTCGCGGCGATCGAGATCAATGTCGTGGAGACGAGCAAAATGGCACGGATTTTCACGGCGAAAATACCCCCAACAAGCCAGCATTGAGTGCGGGTGGCCGCATTTCGCGGCTCATGCTTGCGTGATGGCTTGGCTCGATGACAGTTCGGCGACTCCACACCGCGAACGCGCCAAGGTTGGGATTATTTAATCTTCGCTAACCGGCGATCCGGCGCCTCTTTCAGTGCCGGGTGAGCACCAGGATATGGAAGCTCCCCGGAATCGCGCTGGGCTTGCCACCACCGGCCGGGGCCGGTCGGAAGCGCGCAGTGGGCAGATAGAGCGTGCCGGTGCTGGGATCGAGCGCGCCCGTGCGGGCGCCGATTTCTGTTTTCACTGTCCCGGTAACCTTGGGGCCGCCCGCCGCGTCGAGCGTCACCATGCTCAGCGTGCCGTCCCGTCCGCACGGGATGAAGGCATAACGCCGCGCGCTATCCATAATGACAGCGTCCGGCCCCTGCCCGATATCGAGCAGACCGACCATCTTGTGCGCCTTGGCATCGATCACGACTGCCTTGCCATTGGCGCAGGCGCTGATCAGCATGCCGGTACGCGCATCGTAACCGAGCCCGGTCGGCCCTTCGCATCCCGGCATAGCGATCGTCGGGCCCACCACGCCGGTCGCCAGATTGGCAGTTTCGACCTCGTTTTCGTCCTCGTTGTTGACGAACAAGGTATCTTCGGGGCCGAGCTGGCCGAATTCGAGGCCGGGCTTGAGCGTAATCGTGCGCAGCACCTTCCGCTCGGCGACGTCGATCACCGAGACCGTACCGGCTTCGGCATTCATGACCACCATCTGGCCGCGCGCGGCATCGTAGAACGCGCCATCGGGATCGCTGCCGACCGCGATACTGGCCAATTGTTTGCCGCTGCTTTTGTCGAAATAGCGCACGCTGTCATCGTGCGCGCTGGTCACCAGCAATAATGGCTTGCCGTCGATTGGCACCACCGCATGCGCCTTGGCGATTGTGCCGAACGAACGCACCTTGTCGCCGTGCGCCAGATCGACCGCAGTCACCTGGTCCCCGTGGGATACGAACAACTGGCGCGATCCCGGATCGATCCGGGCGTAATCCCAGCCACCGTCCGGGCCGGCGATGCGCTTGGCAATCGCATAATGCGGCACAGGCGCAGCCGATACAGCAGCACCCGCCACGGCCGCGAGCAGAAGGGGACGCAGTAGATTCCGGCGCATGATGAGACTCGCATCTGGAGGAATGACGTTCGCAACGATGCCCACCGGAGCGCCGTCATGCCAGCCGCAACCACGCCGAAGGCAGCAACATTGGGAAGATTTATAAAACCACGCCGTCTCGTTCATGTACATTGGGATTTTAGATAGCCCGTTCCAGCGGGAGCCAATCTACAAGGCGTAGAGATGTGCAGGGCCTAATACCGGGTCCGCACACAGGAGAAATGAGATGAAGGTCGCTCTCGCGTCGGTGCTTGCCGGCGCCGCATTCGTCGCCATCCCGGCGATCGCGCAACCTCAAGCCAAACCGGCCGCCAAGCTGACCATCGCCCAAGCCCAGACGATCGCGCTCAAAGCCGCGCCGGGGAGGGTCGCCGAGGCCGAATACGAAAAGGAAAATGGCGCGTGGCGCTATTCGTTCGATATCCGTCAGGGCAAGCGGATTCACGAGATCGGAGTCGATCCCAATAGCGGCAAGATCATCGAAAACTCCTTCGAGAGCGCCAGCGAGCAGGATTGATCAAGGGCATGCGCGTTCTCATCGTTGAAGATGATGCGGAAACCGCCGGGTTCGTCGAGCGTGGGCTTAGCGAGCTCGGCCATGCCGTCACGCGCACCGCGACGGGCGGCGATGCGTTGCGTCTCGGTACGGTGGAAAGTTTCGACGTAATCGTGCTCGATCGCCTGTTGCCTGAAATCGACGGGATCGAATTGCTCAAGCGCTGGCGCGCGGCCGGAATCATAACCCCGGTGCTGATGCTGACCGCGCTCGGCGGCATAGCCGACCGAGTGTCAGGGCTGGATGCGGGGGCGGACGATTATCTCGTCAAGCCGTTCGCTTTCGCCGAACTTGCCGCACGGCTCGCCGCTTTGCTGCGCCGGCCACCGATCAGCGAGGCCTCGACGCGACTCGACGTGGGGCAAGTGACGCTCGATGCGCTCAAGCGCGATGTCCGCCGCGCCGGCCGCGAAATCCATCTCCAGCCGCGCGAATTCTCGCTGCTCGAACTGCTGATGCGCAATGCCGGCAAGGTTGTGACGCGAACGATGTTCCTCGAACAGATCTGGGGCTTTCATTTCGATCCGCAAACGAACATCGTCGAAAGCCATCTCAGCCGGCTGCGCTCGAAACTGAACGAGGGATGTTCCACCGACCCGATCGAGACGTTGCGCGGCATCGGTTACCGGATGCGCATCGATGCATAGGCTGGTGGCGAGTGCCGCCTATCGCATCGCCTTTACCTATGCCGCGGCATTCGCGCTGGCGATTACGCTGCTGGGGATCGCAGTCTATTTCGCCGCCGATGCCGATATTCGATACCAGCAAAATGCCGATATCGCGCAAGAAAGCGCTCATCTAGTGCGCGAATATAATGAGGGCAGCCTGCCCGATCTGCGCGATGCGATCAACAAGCGCGAGGCGGCCAACCGGATCAACGCTTATGGCTATGCGGTGTTCGATCTCGCCGGACATCGCGTGGCCGGGTCGCTCGATACGTCGCGCCCGGCGGCGATCGGGGTTCATGATATAAGCTTCGTCGATCCGAGCGAGGGCGCCGATTCCGCCCTTGCGCTGACCACCCAGCTGCCAAACAATTTCCGCCTCGTCGTGGCAATCGATCCAGAAACGCTGGAACGGGTCGATCGCATGATCCTGCTGCTGTTCAGCGGCGCGTTCGTGCTTGTCGTCGTGCTCGGTATTGGCGGGGCGCTGATCATGGGGGGGTATTTGCGGCGGCGGCTGGGGGGCATCAGCGGCACGGCGCGCGCGATCATCTCCGGCGATATGGGCCAGCGCATCCCGGTAAGCCCACGCGATGACGAGTTCGACCAACTCGCGCTCGCCCTGAACACGATGCTCGATCGGATCGCGCAACTGCTGGATAATTTACGCCAGGTATCGAGCGACGTGGCGCACGATCTGCGCACGCCGCTTGCCCGTTTGCGCAACGAGCTGGAACAGGCGCTCGATGGGCCGCGCGATCTTCCCGCCTATCGCACCGGATTGAAGCGGGCGATCGGGCAAAGCGACCATCTGCTGGCGCTATTTGCGGCAATCTTGCGCATTTCGGAAGTCGAAGCAGGCGCGCTCAAACGCACCTTCGCGCCGGTCGATCTGAGCGATCTGGTGACCGATCTGTGTGACAGCTATGCGCCCGCTGTCCATGATAACGGGCGCACGCTGAGCTGTTCCGCCGAACCCGGCATCATGCTGATTGGAGACCGCGAATTACTATCGCAGGCGCTGATCAACCTGCTTGACAATGCTCAGCATCATACGCCTCCGGGCACGCAAATCGCCGTGCTGGCGGAGGCCAGCGATGACTGGATCCGGCTGTCGGTCGCCGATGACGGTCCAGGCGTTGCGCGCGAAGATCATGCGCGGATCGTTCGCCGCTTCGCGCGGCTCGATACCAGCCGCGCGACGCCGGGGCATGGCTTGGGTCTCAATCTGGTTGCCGCGGTTTCTGCCGCGCACGGCGGTGCGTTGGCGATCGATGAAAATGATCCGGGATTGCGCGTAACAATGACACTGCCGAGGCTGCCGGCATGAGGCGATCCGGTTGGCCGCTTGCCGGCGCGCTTATGTTGGCGGCATGCACGACATATTCGCCGCAGCCTATCGATGATGACCCAGCTATTCTCAGCGAGCCGACCGCAGCAGCGTTGAGCGAGGCGGCGGCAACGATCGATCGGCCTTATCTCATCCCGACGGCGATCGATCTCGGTGCGCCGCTAGATGCCAATGCGGTCGCCACCATCGCGGTGATCGCCAATCCCGATTTGAAGGCGATGCGCGCGCGGGCCGGCGTGTCCGATGCGCAGGCTTTTGCCGCGCGGCTGTTGCCCGATCCGAGCTTCAGCATCGGCGCCAGCCCGGTGCTCGCCGGCCCCGATCCGTTTGTCGATCTCGCCAGCGCACTGGGGCTCGACATCAACGCGCTGCGAACACGGCGTGTCCAGCGGGCGCAGGCGGCGGCGCAAGCAAAGCAGGTACGGCTCGATTTGGCCTGGGCGGAATGGCAGACTGCCGGCCAGGCCAGAATACAAACGGTGCGCATCCAGAGCCTCGAACACAGCGTGGCGATTGACCGGGCAAGTTATGCCGTCGGGCGATCCCTGCTCGATCGTACATTGCACGCCGCCGGGCGCGGCGATCTCTCAGCCGATCAGGTGCAGGCAGCGCGAGTATCGGCATTTGATGCGCAAGCCGCGCTACGCACCGCCGAGCGCGATCTGGCGGCGGCGCGGTTCGATCTGACCAAGTTGCTTGGCCTTCTCCCCACGACTCAAATCACCCTCGCGCCCGAGCCATTACCCGCTGCGCCACCGGAGGCGGCGAGCCTATTCGCGCTGGCGAAAGAAAAGCGTGCCGATTTGTTGGCGCTGCAGGCCGGTTATGCAGCGCAGGAAGCGGCGGTGCACAAGGCAATCCTCGATCAGTTTCCGAATCTGACGTTGACCGTCAACGCCAGTCGCGATTCCTCGGCCAACACGCTGCTCGGCCCGGCGGTAGATTTCACGCTGCCGCTGTGGAATCGCAATCGCGGCGGGATCGCGATCGAGCGGGCGACCCGCGCGGCGCTCAAAGTCGAATATGACGCCCGGCTGTTCCAGGCCCGCGCCGAAATCGCCGCCGCAGTCGGCGGGATCAATGTGGCGCGGCGCCAACGCGAGGCGATCGATCACGATCTGCCGGCGCTCGAGACGTTCGCCGCGGCGAGCCGCAAGGCGGCCAACCGCGGCGATCTATCGCTGGCCACCGCCGAAACCGCCGAACAGGCGCTGCGCGACAAGCAGGCGCTACTCGCGCAAAGCGATCAGGACATCGCCGAGCAGACAATCGCGCTTGAGCTGCTGACCGGAACCCCGAAAGAGGCATGGCCCCGATGACGAGACCCACGATTCTTGCCGCGCTGCTCATGCTCGCGGCTTGTTCAAGCGGCGGCAGCGATGACGATGCGGCAGACAATGCCGCCGCTCCGGTCGCGCTCGTCACACTTGGGCGGGTCGAGCAGGGAGCGGTCAGCGATAATGTGACGCTCTACGGCGTCGCTGAAGGTGGTTCGACCGGTGCGCTGGTGCTAGCTGCGCCGGCCGAGGCGATCGTCGCGCGGATCGTTGCGCCGGTCGGCACACGCGTGGCGCGCGGCGCGATCGTCGTGCAGCTTTCGCCCGCGCCTAATACACGCGTCGATCTCGCCAAGGCATCGGCTGACAAGCGCGCCGCCGACGCTGCTTATGCCCGCGCGAAGCGGCTGCGCGCCGACGGCTTGGTCAGCGATGCCGAGGTCGAAACCGCGCGCGCCGCCGCGCAGGGCGCCGATGCCGCCTATGCGACCCTGTCGGGCCAAGCGGGCAGAATGACTCTGCGTGCGCCGGCCGACGGCTTCGTCCAGTCGATCGCCGCAACGCAAGGCGATCTTGTCCAGGCCGGCGCAGCGGTTGCGACGATCGCCAGGCCCGGCGATCTGCGCGCGCATTTCGGCGCCGATCCGGCGGTCGCACGAGCGCTCCATCCTGGCACCGCGATCAAGATCGAAGCTACTGTTGGCCGGGCAGCATTTGCGGTGCCGGTGCAATCGGTCGACCCGGTGGTCGATCCGCAAACCCGGCTCGCCTCGATCTTTGCGCGGCTACCGTCTGGAGCCGGGCTAGCGCTGGGCGAGACGCTGACCGGGACCGTGCCGATCAGCACGAGTAACGACGCGCTCACCATTCCGTATGCGGCGTTACTCGACGATGGCGGGCAGCCTTACCTCTTCGTGGTGAGCGGCGGTTTGGCGCACCGGCATGATGTCGAAATCGGCGCCACCAGCGGCGATCGGATCGCGGTCATCAAGGGCGTCTTGGCAGGCGAGCTGGTGATCACCGATGGCGGCACCGCGGTCGAGGACGGGATGAAGGTCCGCACCAAGTGAAGCAGGCGCTCGCCAATCATGCTCGCGCCTTGTGGCTGGCCGTATTGCTGTTGACGGCGGGCGGAATCGTCGCGGCGCTGAAACTGCCGGTCAGCCTGTTTCCGCATATTGATTATCCACGCGTTGTCGTAGCTGTCGATGCTGGCGACCGCGACGCGGCGCAGATGGCGGCGGAGATCACCCGCCCGATCGAGATCGCTCTGCGCGGCGTGCCCGGTGTGACACAGATCCGCTCGACCACCAGCCGCGGCTCGGCTGAGGTCGCGCTCAATTTTCCCTGGGGCGAGGACATGGTCTCGGCAACGCTGGCGACACAGGGTGCGCTGGCGACGATCCTGCCCGATCTGCCGCAAGGTACGCGCTTCGATGTCCACCGGTCGGACCCCACCGTATTTCCGGTGCTCGGCGTCGCGTTGACCTCAAAGTCGCTCGATCAGCAGGCGCTGCGCCAGTTGGCCGAACTCAAGGTACGCCCGGCGTTGATTGCGGTCAGCGGCGTCGCCGGGGTCGATATATTGGGCGGGGCGCCGCGGGAATTCGCGGTCGATGTCGATCCATTGCGCGCACAGGCGCTGGGGCTGAGCCTGCCCGATGTCGCGACGGCGCTGGGCAAGGCCAATGCGGTCAACGGCGTGGGCCGGATCGAGGATCGCCATCGGCTTTATCTCGTGCTGGTCGAAGACCGGCTTACCTCGATGGCCGATCTTGCCGCCACCCCGATCAAGGCTGGTGACAGCACCGGCGCGGGGCTTGTCACGCTTAGTCAGATCGCCACGATCAAACCCGCGCCCGAGCCGATGTTCATTTCGGTCACTTCCAACGGTCGCCACGCGGTGTTGATCAACGTGCGCCAGTCGCTGACCGGCGATACGGTAAGGATCGTCAAGCAGGTCAGCGCGCGGCTGAAGCAACTCGGCATGCCGCCCTCGGTTACGGTGACGCCGTTCTACGATCAATCCGAACTGGTGACTGGGGCGGCCAACGCCGTGCGCGATGCGATCCTGCTCGGCGCCTTTCTTGCCGGGCTGGTGCTGTTCGCTTTTCTGCGATCGAGCCGGTTGATGGTGATTACCGGGCTGATGCTGCCAGCGGTGCTGGCTGGCACCTGCCTGATCCTGTTCGCGCTCGGCATGAGCTTCAATATGATGACGCTGGGCGGGATGGCGGCGGCGGTCGGGCTGATCGTCGACGATGCCGTAGTGATGCTCGAACATATCATGCGACGGATGCAGGAGGGCACGGCGAAAGGTGTGCAGGGGCTGCTCGGCGCTGCGGCGGAGATGGGCAAGCCTCTGCTTGGTTCGACCTCCGCCACGATCATCGTGTTCCTGCCGCTGGCGTTCATCAGCGGGGTGACGGGCGGCTTCTTCAAGGCGCTGGCGCTGACGATGGTGGCGGCGCTAGGCCTCTCGCTGCTCTTTGCGCGCTTCGTCATCCCGCTCGCCTCGGCCTACTGGCTGCGCGACAAGGATGCCCAGGCGGCGGAAAAGGCCGGCGGGTTCATGGCGCGGCTCAACAGCGGCTATGATCGCGCGGCGGGGCGTGCCTTTGCGCGCCCCGCGCTATTCGCCGCAACCCTCGGCATCGGTATGGCGCTCGTTGGTTATGTAGCCTGGAACCACGTCCCATCGGGATTCATGCCGGCAATGGACGAGGGCGGCTTCATTCTCGATTATACCGCGCAACCTGGCGCGGCGCTCAGCGATACCGATCGGATTCTGCGTCAGGTCGAACAGATAATCACTGCGACGCCCGAGGTCGCGAGCTATTCGCGGCGCACCGGCGCGCAGCTCGGCGGCGGCCTTACCGAGGCCGACGAAGGCGATTTCTTCATCCGCCTGAAAGGCGGATCGCGCCGTCCGATCGAGGTGGTGATGGCTGATATCCGTCAGCGCATTCAGGCACAGGTGCCCGGGATCGATATCGAGACCGCTCAGCTGATGGAGGATCTGATCGGCGATCTGACGGCAGTGCCGCAGCCGATCGAGGTCAAATTGTTCGGCGATGATCCAGCGCAATTGGAAAGCGCCGCCAAGCGCGTCGGCGATGCGATCGGCAAGGTGCAGGGCGTCGTAGAGGTGGTTGATGGCCTACGCGTCGCCGGCGATGCGATCGCGATCAGGGTGGATCCCGGTCGCGCCGCGCAGCAAGGCCTCGATTCAGAGAGTGTCGCGACCCAGCTCGAGGCGCAGATCGGTGGCGCGAAAGCGACGCAGGTTCGCATTGCCGAGCAATTGGTTACGGTGCGGGTGCGCGCACCGGCCGATCTGCGGTCGCGCGCCGCCGATCTGGCGCGGCTGGTGTTGGTTGCCCCCGATGGCCACGGCGTGCGCGTCTCGCAAATCGCCACCGTCTCGATCACCGCCGGGCAGAAGCAGCTGACGCGCGAAGACCTTGCCCCGTTCATCGGCGTCACCGCGCGGCTGGAAGGGCGCGATCTCGGGTCGGCGATGAAGGATGTGCGATCGACTGTTGCGGGACTCAACCTGCCGTCGTCGATCCGGGTCGATTATGGCGGGCTATATGCCCAGCAGCAGCAGAGCTTTGCCGATCTTAGCATGGTGTTCGCCGCGGCGTTGCTGCTCAGTGCCTTGCTGCTAACCTTCCTGTTTGAACGCATCGCCTGGACGCTCGCCGCGATCGCCACGGTGCTGCTCTCCGCTGCCGCCGTTTTGATGGGCCTGTGGATCACCGGGATCGAACTCGACATTTCCGCGCTGATGGGGCTGACGATGGTCGTCGGCATGGTCACCGAACTGGTGATCTTCTTCCTTGCCGAGATCGATCTCGCCAGACCGGTTGATCTCGCCAGGCTTCACGAGGCCGGATCGAAGCGGCTGCGCCCGATCCTGATGTCGGCGCTGATCGCTATCCTCACGCTCAGCCCGTTGGCACTCGGGTTCAGCCGCGGCGCGGGGTTGCAGCAACCGCTAGCGACCGCGATCATCTTCGGACTCACCGCTGCCGTGCCACTGGTGCTGCTGTTCCTGCCAGCAATGATTGCGGCGCTTGGGCAACATTCCAAGGCGATCGGATAATGCCATCGAAGCGGTTCGTAAGGCCAATAGCGGCAGCGATGCCAAGATCTCCGACAAGGCCATTCGCCGGCGCAAAACGATCGACTTGGGCATAATAGTTCCGAAATCTGAGTTAAAAAGCGAACCGAACGACAGTTTCGCAGTGTCATTGGCTAAAGTTACTTCGTATCCGGCGGCCGGCGCAGCGCGGACGTAAACGCTAGGCGTCGTGGACAAAGCTTGACCTGAGACTCGGAGGTTGATTCAAGGCTGTCTTTTGGAGGCAGCGTTGAGCGATCGGATTGGGGTATCGGACGAAGAGTGGGCGCTGATCGGTCCGTTGTTGCCGCCCGAACAGGGACGCGGATGCCGTCCCGCCGGCGACAACCGTCGGTATTTCGAGGGCATGATGTGGGTGGCGCGGTCGGGGGCGCAATGGCGTCTGCTGCCGAACGACTATGGCAAGTGGAACAGCGTGTTCCGGCGCTACCGGCGCTGGACCCTGATGGGCGTGTTCG
>RCZF01000007.1 GCA_006438735.1 Sphingomonas koreensis
TCAAGCAGCCAGGAGTTTATGCGATCAACGGCACATCGACCCTGTTGAGCGCGCTGGCGCAGGCGCAGAGTCCGACCGTGGTGGCGAAGCTCGACCAAGTGGTGATCTTCCGTAACATCAACGGAGAGCGTGCTGGCGGGGTGTTCGACGTGAAGGCGATCCGCGAGGGGCGGCATCCCGATCCGGCGGTGCTGGGAGGCGACGTGATCGTGGTCGGGTTCGATCAAGTGAAAGGCGCGTTCCGTGATATCTTCAAGGCCGCGCCGGTCTTCTATCTGTTCCGATATTTCTGAGTCCAAAGTGGTAAGGACAGTCTGGTGAGTATAAATAGCGTGGCGTCGATTCCCAAATTACCAGCGCCGCCGGCAAGCGAGTCCGCGTTTGACGAGGGCGTCGAGGAGCGCGGCGGGTTCAATATCGACTTCCGGGTGCTGTGGCTAATCCTGAAGCGAAACATGTGGATCATTGGCGGGATTGTGCTAGCGGCCTTGGTGCTGGGGCTAACCGCGACTATGCTGATGACGCCTCGGTATACCGCCTCAGCGAGCCTGCAGATCGATCAGGAAGCCGATCAGGTACTTAACAATCAAGACCAGGTGCAGCCGGCTGCGGCTTACCAAGATGTCGACCGCTTTCTGCAGACGCAAGTCGATGTGCTGCAGAGCCGAGCTATGGCAGTACGAGTAGCGCAGGCGCTCAATCTGTTTAATGATCCAAGCTTCTTCGGCAAGATGAATGTTGCTTCGCCCAAGGCAAATCAAACTGGGTCGCGCGACCAGCACCTGCAAGATGCGGTGGTTGCCACTATTTTAGCCAATTTGTCAGTATCTTTGCCACGCGATTCGCGATTGGTGACCGTCTCTTTCGAGAGTGCGAATTCGCAGCTGGCCGCTCAGATAGCCAACAGCTACGCTAGCGAGTTCATCAAGAACAATCTGCAGCGGAAGTTTAACAGCACCTCCTATGCGCGCAATTTCCTTTCGCAGCAGATGGGCGAAGCGAAGGCCCGGCTTGAGCAATCCGAGGAGGACCTCAACAATTATGCGCGCCAGGTCGGCCTGATCAAGACCGACCAGACCAATCCTGACGGCAGTTCGACGACAGGTTCCGCCTCGGTAACGACCGCTTCACTGGTCCAGATCAATCAGGCGGCCAATCAGGCGACGGCTGACCGTATCGCGGCCGAGGAGAATTGGCGTGCGGCCGAAGACACTCCACTGCTCAGTAGTCCCGACGTGCTCGCCAATAGGACAATTCAAGACCTGCTAGAACAGCGCGCGACTGCCGAAGCGGCGTTGAGCAACGAGCGCGCCAAGCATCTCGACGCCTATCCAACAGTACAGCAATTGAAAGCGCAATTGGACGAGATAAATAACCAGATCACGACGATCGCGACCGGCATAAAACAATCAATTCACCAGCAATACGAAAGTGCTAGACGGCGAGAACAAGCTCTCGGTGCACAAGTTAACATGATTAAGAACGCGACGCTAACGGAGCAAGATCGCTCGGTCCGCTACAACATTCTTGGGCGCGACGCCGACACCAACCGCACTCTTTATGAGGGGTTGTTGCAGCGGTACAAGGAAGTGAGCGCGGCTGCCGGCATTACGGCTAGCAATATATCGGTGGTCGACAATGCCGACGTGCCGATCCAGCCTTCCTCTCCTCAGCTGTTCCTAAACCTTGCATTGGCCTTGCTTGCCGGTCTTTTACTTGCCGGCGGCGTAGTGTTTGTTCGCGAGCAACTCGATGACGCGATCCGATCCCCTGAAGATATCGAGCGCAAGCTTCGCGTCCCTACGCTGGGTATCATACCGACGACCGATGTCGAAGACTTGCGCGGAGAATTGACCTCTCCGCGCTCTCCGCTGGCGGAGGCCTATAATTCGCTCCGAACATCGCTACTCTATTCTACGCCTGAGGGTATGCCACCAGTACTTTTCGTCACATCGAGCCAAGCGGGTGAGGGCAAATCGACGACCAGCTATGCCATAGCGATGGGTCTTGCCCAGCTCGGTCAACGCGTTGCGCTAGTCGATGTCGATCTGCGTCGCCCGGCACAGCACCGTGCATTCGGTGTCCGCAACAAAAACGGCTTGTCCGACCTCTTGACCTCACACGGCACCATCGCGTCGGTGTTGCAAGCCACACATATCGCCAACCTTTCGTTCATCGCTGCTGGGCCGATACCGCCGAGTCCCACCGAACTGCTCGGCAGCCAGCGCATGGCGGAGGTTCTCGCTGAGCTGAAAAATGATTTTGACAACGTCATCCTTGATGGCCCGCCGGTGCTCGGCCTCGCCGATGCGCCACTGGTCGCCTCGATGGTGGGCAACGTAGTATTTGTAGTCGAAGCTTCGCGTGGGCACCGAGGCGCTACCAAAGTTGCCCTCCGCCGTCTTAGGACCGGCCACACGAATGTCCTTGGCGCTGTTCTGACCAAGTTCGACCCTAAATCCGCCGCCTCCGATTATAGTTATTATGGGTATGAATACTATCGTTATGGCTCCGACGAATAACGTGACTTATCTTGAAATAAGCTCGGTTTCGACCCTAATCATCGCAAGAATATCGGCTAAGATACATCCGATCGGCTGCCACGAAGAGGTTTGGAAAGGCTCTTCATTGTCCGCTAAGGATGCGAGATCCAGCCAGGAGCATGCATGACACAAAAGCTTACCAAGACCGCGCTCGTCAGCGGGATTACCGGTCAGGATGGGGCGTATCTAGCGCAGTTCTTGCTTGAAAAAGGTTATGTGGTCCACGGCATCAAGCGCCGGTCGTCGTCCTTCAACACCGGCCGAATTGAGGGCATATATCGTGATCCGCACGAGGGAGATCCGCAGTTTGTACTACATTACGGCGACATGACAGATTCGACCAACCTTATCCGCATCATTCAAGAATGTCGGCCCGACGAGATCTATAATTTGGCTGCGCAGAGTCACGTTCAGGTAAGTTTCGAGACGCCTGAATATACTGCCAATGCCGATGCGCTCGGTACGCTACGGATGTTAGAGGCAATCCGTATTCTGGGGCTTGAGAGGACCACACGCTTCTACCAAGCCTCGACGTCGGAACTTTACGGTCTAGTTCAGGAAATTCCACAAAACGAGACAACGCCATTTTACCCCCGTAGCCCCTATGGCGTTGCCAAGCTCTATGGCTATTGGATTGTGGTTAATTATCGCGAAGCATATGGAATGCACGCCTCCAATGGGATCCTGTTCAACCATGAAAGCCCGCTGCGTGGTGAAACCTTCGTGACGCGAAAGATTACTCGAGCTGCAGCGGCGATTTCACTGGGGCACCAGGAACGGCTGTACCTCGGTAATCTCGACGCCAAGCGTGATTGGGGCCATGCACGCGAATATGTCCGCGGGATGTGGCTGATGCTCCAGCAGGATGAGCCGGATGATTATGTGCTGGCGACCGGCACGACCACCGAGGTTCGCACCTTCGTTGATTGGGCGTTTGAGGATGTCGGCATCGACTTGACTTGGAGAGGCGAGGGTATCGATGAAAAGGGTTATTGCACGAAGACTGGACGCTGTCTGGTTGAGGTCGATCCGCGCTATTTCCGGCCGGCGGAAGTCGAGTTGCTTATCGGCAATCCGGCGAAGGCGAAGGCGAAGCTCGGCTGGAGCCATAACACTAGCGTGCGGGAACTGGTTCGTGAGATGGTGGCCGCGGATGTTAAGCTGATGCAGGACGCGCCGATCGAGAACGGGCGATTGGGCGATAGGAGTTCGCCTGGTTGACTAAAGTTATCTATTCGCTTGCCGGCAAACGGGTATTCGTCGCCGGGCATCTCGGAATGGTTGGATCGGCGATCGTCCGGCGGCTGGCTCGCGAGGATTGCGAAATCCTGATCGCACCGCGTGCGACGCTTGATCTTAAGGATCAGGTGCAGGTGCGGACGTGGTTCGACGCGGAGCGTCCCGAAGTCGTCTTCCTCGCCGCCGCGAAGGTGGGCGGCATCCATGCCAACCAGGCGCTACCGGCGGACTTCCTTTACGACAACCTGATGATCGAGGCGAATGTCATCGAGGCGTCGCATCGTTGCGAGGTGGAGAAACTGCTCTTTTTGGGATCGAGCTGCATCTATCCCAAGTTTGCTCAGCAGCCGATCGTGGAAGATGCGTTGCTGACTGGACCGCTAGAGCCGACCAACGAATGGTATGCGATAGCCAAGATCGCCGGCATCAAGCTGGCGCAGGCCTACCGCCGGCAACACGGTCGCGATTTCATCTCGGCGATGCCAACTAACCTTTATGGCCCGGGAGACAACTACGATCTTACCGGAAGTCACGTTTTGCCGGCACTTATTCGAAAGGCGCACGAAGCAAAAACGGGCATCTTGCCGGCTATGACGCTATGGGGATCGGGCACGCCGCTTCGCGAATTCCTCTACGTCGACGATCTCGCCGATGCGTGCATCTTCCTGATGCAACACTATTCTGGAGCAGATCACGTAAATGTTGGTTTCGGCAAGGACGTCAACATCCGCGAACTCGCGCGGATCGTGGCTTTTGTGGTCGGCTTCTCGGGCGAGATAGTGTTGGATCCGTCGAAACCGGACGGTGCGCCGCGCAAGTTGATTGACAGCGGCCGGCTGACCGCAATGGGGTGGCGCGCGCGCACTGAATTGCGGACAGGGATCGAAGCGGCGTATCGGGATTTCCTCGAGCGCGCATCCGGGGGCAACTGATTTAATCAGACGGGTCAAGTGGCCAAAACTTTGGCAAATTTACCAATATGCGTTCGACGCGTTTCGCGTGAAATAAGCTATCAAAAGGTTCGTTTTGATAAGAACGTCAATTCCTGGCATATACTGTACCAAAGAAACAAACTATTGGTAACAGCATATCTTTTAAAAAGGCGCCGTGGTTCAGATGCCAATCTGTGTAGCCACTCTAGCCCCGCACGCCGCATCCAGTTCGGTGCCCTTTTAACTATCTCGGCATGATAGTCAAACGCCGCACCGACGCCGATCATGACGGCCGTTATACGATCTTTATGGTTGTCTATCCAGAACTCTTGCTTAGGGCAGCCTAGTCCCACCCACACCACGCTAGCTCCGGACGCATTTATCTCCGCCACAATTTCCGCGTCTTCGCTTTCGGTCAACGGCCGAAAGGGGGGGGCATAGGAACCCGCGATAACGATGTGGGGGAAAGCATGAACGAGACGATTGATCAGGATATCCAGCGTCACGCGGGTACTTCCATAGAGATAGATGGACTGTCCGGTCAATGCGGCAAGCTCACAATACCCCCACATCAGTCCAGGACCGTCGATCCGGGCCTGACGCGGATGGCCGTGAGCGCGCAACGTCCATGCAATCGGCGCACCATCTGGTGTGTTCATGTCAGCACGGCGTAGGACGGCAGAGAATTCCGGGTCCAGCCGCGCGGTGACCACGGAGTGCACGTTACAAATACAAACGACAGCGCTGACCCTATTGACGGCCCAGCGATGAATCCTTTGCACCGCTTGATCCCGGCTGATAACGTCGATGGGGCTGTCGATCACCATTTCGACGCACCGCGATAGCTGGTGATGCAACTCACGGCCTCCTAAGGAACTCGTCGCTTCGGAAGCGACGTACCCGACGCCCCTAGCGCATAAGAGCGGTGCTCGCTAGATCATACCGCGCCGCAGCATACGTTTAGCCTTATACGACTTTGACGTCCCCCCTGTTTTTTCTTCCAGTTTGAATGAGAGTTTTCCGGCCTTGTGACGACCCACGAGGAAGGAGCTGACGATGAAGAAGTCGAGGCACAGCGACGAGCAGATCGCATTCGCGTTGAAGCAAGCGGAGACGGGCACGCCGGTGGCCGAAGTGATCCGCCGGATGGGCATTTCGGAACAGACGTTTTACCGTTGGAAGAAGGTCTACGGCGGCCTCGGCGTTGGCGAACTGCGACGTCTGAAGCTGCTCGAGGAGGAGAACCGTAAGCTCAAGCAGTTGGTCGCGGACCTGAGTCTCGACAAGCATATTCTGCAGGATGTTCTGTCAAAAAAGCTCTGACGCCTGGGCGACGGCGCGAGATCGTCGCGCGCGTCCAGGCGTCCCACGGTGTCAGCGAACGGCGCAGTTGCAAGGCGCTCGGCGTCGATCGGTCATCGGTGCGTTACGTGTCGCATCGGCCGGATCAGGCGCCGCTGATGCTGCGCATCCGCGATCTTGCGGCGACGCGAACGCGGTATGGCTATTTCAGGATCTACATCCTGCTGCGCAGGGAAGGATGGTTCGTGAATCACAAACGGGTCTATCGGCTTTACCGGGAGGATGGACTGAGCCTTCGGCTCAAGAGGCCCCGGCGCAACGTCAGCGCTGCCAACCGCGAGCGACAACCTGCGGCGTTGGCGGCGAACGAGATGTGGTCGATGGACTTCGTGTCCGACGCGCTGTTCGACGGTCGGCGTCTGCGGGCGCTAACGGTGGTCGATGCGTTCACGCGCGAGGCGCTGGCGATCGACGTCGACCAGGGCATCAAGGGCGAGCAAGTGGTCGCGGCGATGACGCGGATCGCACTATCACGCGGGGCACCGACGACCATCCGGGTGGACAATGGCCCCGAGTTCATCTCGAAGGCGCTCGATCGCTGGGCATATGAAAACGGCGTCACGCTCGACTTCAGCCGCCCCGGCAAGCCGACCGACAACGCGTTCGTTGAATCGTTCAATGGTCGCCTGCGGGATGAATGCCTGAACACTCATTGGTTCTTGTCGCTGGAGGACGCTCGGGCCAAGATCGAGGCTTGGCGGCGGGATTAT
Source organism: Sphingomonas koreensis (assembly GCA_006438735.1). Classification (GTDB taxonomy): domain Bacteria; phylum Pseudomonadota; class Alphaproteobacteria; order Sphingomonadales; family Sphingomonadaceae; genus Sphingomonas; species Sphingomonas koreensis_A. The sequence continues at coordinate 6,787 of RCZF01000007.1, forward strand.
AACGAGAGCCGCCCTCACACATCGCTTGGCTGGCTGACGCCGATCGAATATGCTGCTGCCGCGGCTGCAAAGGCAACCGAATGAACGCCGGAAACTCACCTTCAGCATGGATGAGAAGCCGGGGGACCCTCAAACACCGGCCGGTCTCTGGTTGCCGCTGGATGAAAGACGGGGGTCACGTCAGACTTTATAAGCGATCAGATTATCCGATCTCTAACCCCCTGCGGTCTCATATCGATAACCAGCCCGATTGGCTTCTCGCGCCGCCGACGAGTGCGAAAACCGATCTGGAACGCCTGCGCTCGTGCGCTCCGTGGCCAAGCACGCCTTGTCTCGTGTGGTGCTGCGGTTTTATCTCTTCAGTTTTCTCCCCTTAGCTTCTATCGATGGGCCTGAGAGCGCGGTTGGAGGCTATCAATCGAGAGGCGTGATGAAGATCCACCGTTATTGCCTTCGCCGTTCACGGCGCAACGCTCGTCGAGATCATCCCTGCAAGGTCACCGTCGCAGCATCGGCATGATATTGCGCCAATCTGTCGATAGCAGTAGCGCGGCGGTTCGCGCGTCTTTCGACAAGAATATCTACTGTTCCCCTATTGAAGGTGTTTCATGGCACTAGCGCCGGCCAATACCAAAATATCGCGTTACATTGTGCGGGTGTATGGAGCGATCTTCATCGGTTATATCTTGCTATGGCCGCTATCCAGGGATGCTGGAATCCCGGCGTACGCCCTACTATTAGGGTCGGCAGTTCTGGTAATTCCCTTTCATCGGCGCATTCCGATCAACTTACCCATGGTAGCGCTAGCTTTTCTTGCGATTATATATGCAATACTTTCGAGAAGCTATATCCTTCCGCCCGCTTGGACAGTTTATCACGAAAATAGCGCAATACTACAGCAGGCACTTGGTTACATTGTTTTGCCAATTTTAGTTTCTGCTAACATTTGCCTTATACGCGAGATTTTCTCTTTGCCCCATTCGGTCAGGATATTCCTCTGCCGGCTGTTCGTGTTTCTATGCCTAACGCTTGTTCCCTATATTTTGGTTTCGGCCCACGGAAACACAGGTTTTGAACAAGATGCAAATAACAGCTTCGGTCAGATAATGATGTTGAACACGTTTTTTTCGAGCGAGCTTATTCTGATTATGCTCATTGGGCTGACAATGTTTTCTACCGTGCTCTGGTTCGCAGTTCCTCTGGGAATTGTACTCCTCCCTTTGACGACCAACGTTCAGCCCATGGTCGCGATCGGCACCGCCCTTTTGTATCGTTGTAACTTTATTCGTGCTCGCGGTACGATACTCGCGGCCGTCACGATCGCGGTCGGGGCCGTAGTTGCTACGCAATACGCAGCACCGCTGATGAGTATCGACCCCAACACAGGAATCAGAGCGGCATTCTGGGAAGGCAGCCTGGAGGCATTTGGCGAGACAAAGGGCTTGGGTGTTGGATTCGGTACGGAAGGTATTCGCAGTAGCTATTACTTCAAATATGCCGCCTGGAAAATAGATGACTCAAGTGATAAATATATTCTAACTGGACTGCATAATAGCGTATTTAATGCTGGGTTTAGGATGGGGCTTTTGGGGTTTATTGCGCCCATACTTATGATCGTCGGCCTGTTTCCCGGTCGTCGAGCAACCGGGGCGGCTTATTGGCTATTTATACTTATGCTATTCGATATTAGTATCAATGTCGCAGTCGAGAGTACCAGTTTTGGTCTTGGGCTGTCATTTTTAATGGCGTATCTCATGTTTCTGAAAGATGGGGGGCATAGAGATGCACCAAGACGACGCATTTTGACCCGGCCGGTTTCAGCCACGGCCCGGCTGGTCGGCAGCTTCGAGACGCAGGCCGGGTTTCACCGTAGTGATCGATAAATGAGAGGTGGAGGAGCGACGGATGAGAGTTCTTATCGTTCACAATGCCTATCAGCAACGTGGCGGCGAAGATGTTGTTGTAGATGAAGAGCTCAGACTTCTTCGAGATGCTGGCAATGTAGTATCGACCTATTTGGTAAATAACGACAGTATAGATGGTCCGCTGAGTCGAGCCAGCGCGGCATGGAAGTCGAAGTATGACGCTCGGCAGGGCTTAGCTATATCGGAAGTAATCCGAGACTTTGCGCCCGACGTGGTCCATATCCATAACTTCTTTCCGATCCTAACGCCCGCTATCCATGTAGCAGCTCGCGAGATGGCCGTGCCCGTGGTTCAAACCTTGCATAACTTTAGAATCACCTGTGCCTCCGCGCTTTTGTTGCGGAATGGGCAAATTTGCGAGAAGTGTGTGCATGGATCAGCTTTCTGGGGCGCATATCATCGCTGCTACCGGAACTCGCTGGTCGGTTCTCTAGCCGTCGCGAGGATGATTGATTTTGCGCGGCGCGAGCACATCTGGTCGGAAAATGTCGATCGGTTCGTCGCTCTGACCGAATTTTCCCGGCAAAAATTCATCGAGGCTGGATTGCCGCCCGAACGAATTGCGGTGAAACCGAATTTCCTTCAGAAGCCTGCCCCGATCGAAGCGAAACATTGTCCGCAACGCCGGGGACTTTTATTCGTGGGCCGCCTTTCGCGGGAGAAGGGAGTCGAGTTGCTCATTAGGGCGATGGAGCAGGTGCCCGATCAGTCTTTGCGTATCGCAGGCGATGGCCCCGAATTCGAAAGGCTCACGCTGATTGCAGGAAAAAACGTGACCCTGCTCGGCGCGCTAACGGCAACCGAGGTCAGGAACGAGATGCTTTGTGCAGAGGCGCTGGTGATGCCATCCCAGTGGTACGAAGGATTTCCTATCACGCTGCTGGAAGCGTTTGCTAATGCATTGCCTGTCATCGCGACCAAAATCGGGTCTTTGGCGGAGCTCATCGATAATGATCGCACGGGACTTTTAGTCGAAGCCGGCGATGTGGAGAGTCTTGCCGCGGCAATGCGGCGGGTGACGTCGGATCGAGATGCTGCAAGAGGTCTGGGGAAGCGGGCATATGCGACGTTCCTTGAGCGGTACACGCCAAGCGTCAATTTAGCGAAGCTGCTCGAAATCTACGACGAAGCGCGGCGTCAAAGTAGTTTAGGTTGAGGTCTTCTCGGAGCAAAAGTCTGGCAACAACTACAGGCATCCATGGCGCGCGAAGGTAAAAGCATATGTGTCTCGCCTCTTGACCAAGAAGATGTGTCACTTCGAAGCGGCGCATGCGGCGAACCAAGCGCTGAGGAGGCGATGATGACGAACCTGGGCTTACCAATGATTCTGGCATCTGTTTTGAGCGCATTTGCCGTCCAATCCCCCTTTGCTGTTCGATGGCCCGAAAAATCTGGACCGCCGATCTATATATCCCCGCGCGGAGATGACAGTGCAGACGGGCTGACTCGAAACAGCGCGATGCTGACGCCGGAGCGCGCGCAGGCGAAGGCCGATCGACTCCACGCTGCGGTGATATATTTGCTGGGTGGGGTATTCAGCCGGGCAACGCCGATCTCCATCAAAGCGACGTCTTCGCTGCGGGAATGGCGGGCATTTCCCGGCGAAAAGCCCGTGCTGGAAGGAAACGGAAAAGTATCCGCAGCGTTTACCGTCCAGGGGACGGACGTAGTGATCGAAGGACTCCAAATACAGAACTTTAGGGATAATGGAATCGTTATTAAAGGGGCAAGCGGCGTGGTTATCTCGAATAATGAAATAACCGACATTGCGAGTTCCCGATGGAATGAAGCTGGCATCCTCGGCATGCAGGCCGCATCTAACGTCGTTATTTCAAGAAATTCCATACGCCGAACCGGTTATTCCGGCGTCCAGTTTGCAGCATCGGTGGATGGGGATATATCGAATCCCAAGATCATCAATAATTCTATTGAGAAAACCTGCCAGGTTGTTCCCGATTGCGGGGCGATATACGTTACAGGCCGACCAAGCAAGCCCGTCCGGGCGGTTATCAGCGGAAATGAAATCGCAGACTATGGCCCACCAACACAGCAGACAAAAGCCGTATATCTGGACGACAATGCTTCAGGAGCAGTTGTTGAGAGAAACCGCATTTCCGGGAGGGGAAGCTATCCGATTGCTATTCACGGCGGATCGAACAATCAGATCCGAAAGAATGTGATCACTACCTTGCGTCAGCAGAAGGTCATATTTTCTCAATCGAGGGGCAATACCCCGAGCACCTCGATGACCGGCAATCGGATCGAGGAAAATACAATCAACGGCGTGGCCTCCAGCGATATCACTGCAAATTAGGTGTTTGATCCCGCAGTGTGGTGGTATTGACCAACACGTATTGCGGGAGCGGCTATGGGCCAAGTTTTACACGGCAGCGCCACGACGACTGATACCAAGTCCCATTGAGCATCACCCATGTGCCCATCGGCGCAGTCCGATGGACATGATGCGCCACGGCTGATCAACGAGACGGTTCCAGGCGAAGCATGAGTGGTCGAGGGTAAGCGGTGTTTTCAGGCCACGGCGGTCCAGGGCATGAGTTCGCCGACGCGATTGGCGGGGTGACCGCCGGCGAGTTTGGTAAGCGTATCGGTCAGCCATTCGTGTGGGTTGATGCCGCCCAGCTTGCAGCATTCGATGAGGGTGGCGATCACCGCCCAGTTGTCCCCGCCCTCGTCGGAGCCGGCGAACAGGGCATTCTTCCGGTTGAGCGCGAGCGGGCGGATCGACCGTTCGACGACGTTACTGTCGAGATCGATGCGGCCATCGTCGAGGAACCGGGTGAGCCCGTCCCAGCGTGAGAGTGCGTAGCGGATCGCCTCGCCAAGCTTGCTCTTGGCGCTGACCTGACGGCTGCGCGCGTCGAGATAGCGGCGCAGGTCGTCGACGATCGCGCGGCTGCGCTCCTGGCGAACGGCGCGACGCTGCTCAGCGGATATGCCGCGCACCTCGTCCTCAACGGCGTAGAGCATGGCGATCCGGCGCAGCACCTCAGTGGCGACCGGTGATCCATCGGCGAGCTCGTAGAACTTGCGGCGGACGTGCGCCCAACAGAACGCGAGGCTGATGCGGTTGCTGCGCCGGGCAAGGGCGGCATAGCCCCCATAGCCGTCGACTTGCAGCACGCCGGTAAAATCGCCGAGATGCATGGCGGGCCGCTCGGCCTTGCGGTCGGGGGCATAGACATAGGCGACCATCGGCGGATCACTGCCGCCCCACGGTCGGTCATCACGGGCGTAAGCCCATAGCTGTCCGGTCTTGGTTCGACCGCGCCCCGGATCGAGCACCGGCGCGGTGGTCTCGTCGGCGAACAACCGTTCGGATCGCCGCAGCCGTTCCAGCACATGGTCACGCAACGGGCGCAGGTACCAGGCCGCGCGACCCACCCAGTCGGCCAGCGTCGATCGGTCGAGCTGGATGCCCTGTCGGGCATAGATCTGAGCCTGGCGATATAGCGGCAGGTGATCGGCATACTTCGATACCAGCACCTGGGCGATCACGGCCTCGGTGGGGATACCGCCTTCGACGATGCGTGCCGGCGCCGGCGCCTGCACGATCGCGCTCTCGCACGACCGGCAGCCGTAGCGTGGGCGGCGGGTGACCAACACCCGGAAGGTGGTCGGCACGACATCGAGGCGCTCGGAGACGTCCTCGCCGATCTGGTGGAGCGCACCGCCGCAGCAGGGACAGGCCTTGTCGTCGACATCGACGACCTGCTCGATCCGTTCGAGATGCGCGGGCAGCGCACCGCGGTTGGTCTTGCGCGGTCGTGCGGAGGTTGGAGTTGTAGCGTCGCGCGCACGCCACGATGTCACCAGCGGGTCGCTCTACACCTGGCGGCGTAACGCGATGGCGGGGATGCTGCTCGATCGCTCGGCACGGACACTGCCACCTGCGATCGAAGAACCGACCGGCGGTCGTTTCGCCGAGGTTGTCATCGCCGATCCCACTATGGCGCTTCCCTCAACATCACTGTCGCCGCCCGCGCCGGATACGACGAGCAAGATCGCGATCGAGTTGCCGAGCGGCATCCGATTGAGCGTCGATGCGTCGATCGATGCAGAGGCGCTCGGCCGCGTGCTATCGGTGCTCGATCGATGATCGCGTTGCCGCCCGCGACGCGGGTGTGGTTGGCGTGCGTGCCGACCGATAGGCGCAAGGGGATGTGCGGGCTGGCGGTGATGGCGCAGGAGGTCATGAAGCATAATCCGCATTCCGGCGCGGTGTTCGCGTTCCGCGGGCGGCGCGGCGATCTGATCAAGCTGCTCTGGTATGATGGCCAGGGGTTGTGCCTGTTCTCCAAGCGGATCGATCGCGGCAAGTTCGTCTGGCCGATCGGCCAGGTCGGTGTCGCGCACCTGTCCGCCGCGCAGCTCTCGATGCTGCTGGAAGGGATCGACTGGCGGCGTCCCGAACGCACGTGGCAGCCCGCGCTCGCAGGGTAGTAATCGACGGTATTACGCCGTTTTTCCTCGTAACGGCGACCTTGATCCGGTACTAATACCAAGTCCCATTGAGCATCACCCATGTGCCCATCGGCGCAGTCCGATGGACATGATGCGCCACGGCTGATCAACGAGACGGTTCCAGGAAGCATGAGTGGTCGAGGATGTCGGCGTAGGATTTGAAGATCCTGTTCGACAGCCAGTTCTGGCGCATGAACTGCCACACGTTCTCGACCGGGTTGAGCTCTGGGTATTTCGACGGCAGCAACAGCAAGGTGATGTTGGCGGGCACGACCAGCGCGCCGGAGTCATGCCATCCCGCCTGATCGAGCAGCAGGATGGCATGTGCGCCCGGCGCGACGGCGGCGGATATCTCTGCCAGATGCAAGGTCATCCCTTGCGTGTTGCATCGTGGCAGCACGAGTGCGGCGCCCTTGCCCTCAGCGGGGCAGATCGCCCCATAGATATAGGCTGATGCCGTGCGCTGGTCCTTTGGCGCCGAAGGCCGGGTCCCGCGACGCGCCCAGCGACGGGTGATCCCATTCTTTTGGCCGACCCGCGCTTCGTCCTGCCACCAAAGCTCTATCGGTGTGCCGCGCGGCAGCGTTGCCCGGATCGCCGCCACTTGGTCGGGGAAGTTTTTTTAAACGTCGGAATGGCCTCATCATCCTGCGTATGATGGCGCGGCCGCGCCGACAGCTTGCGATACCCCATCGTGCGCAGCTCCCGGCTCAATGTCTGCTTGCTGATGGCGATCCCGAACTCGTCCCACACCCACTGCGCCAGATCGATCAGTCGCCAGCGCACGACACCGTGCGAGGCCGCGATCGGACCGCTCTCGACGATCTGCGCCAGGGCTCGACGCTGCGCTTCATCGAGCAACGGCACGCCGCCCGGCGGCGGGGTATCGACCAACCCGTCAGGGCCGGTGGCATTGAACCGCAAGACCCAATCGCGAACCGTCTGCAGGCCAACCCCGCCAAGCCGCGCCGCATCGCTGCGCGTTCCACCCTCGTAAATCGCCGCCAGCGCCAGCAACCGACGCACCTGGTTGCCGTCTCGGCTCGAACGCGCCAGCGCCCGCAATCCCGTCCCTGTGAAATCAGTTCGAAGCGCCAGTGCCGCTGCCATCGCAAACCTCCCTTCGGTTCGCGACCATTGAATCGAACTTTGGCCCGCTTGGGAATCCCCTATGAGTCAGCCCTCACGAGATTTGGTATCACACCCTACGAATATGTCGCACGCATCTGGACAGAAGATCCAAGCCGATTCAAAATCGACCCGTATCGCCACACCCCGGGACCAAACACCTAGCCGGGAATAGCGTCCGGCCGATCCGGCGACCCAACTGGATCGTGCGCTTGGGCCTTTAACCGCAAATCCTGCATTCCGGTTGGCATCCTGCCTCTCGCTACGCGCCGCTGGACGTAGATCGTTTGTCTCTCCGCGGCCCAACGGTTGCAATGCTCCGAGGGGTTCTATATGCGCTGCCGCGCAGCAAATGTGATGTGGCGAACGATGGCGGTTTTGGTTGAGCGAGATTCAAGAAGGTTTTTGTTTGGGCAAGTGATCGTATTGGATCGCCTTTTCCGGCAGTTATATCTTTACACTGGTACTATCGCGCAGATCCTATAAGTGGCGCGTGCTCGCGGCGTCTCAGAGAACGCTTTCACTCCCTCACTTCAGCTAGCGCCGACTGACCGCAGCACGGGTTCGCAGCTTCACATTAGGCTGGCCAAGCTTGGCATTCCCTTCGCCTGGAAAGTGGCGGGAATAGTTTCCCAGCTTGGAAGCCTGTTCATTTTAATCGAAGCATTGGGCGCCTCCGCATTTGGCCAATACTCGACAGCTCTTTCGATTGGGATTCTCCTAGCTCTTGCCGCCGACTGCGGGTTCTTTCGCTATAATTTTCGCCTGATAAATCGGCGGGTCCCCTTACCGATCGTAATGACGCGCATGCTCTCGATAAGGCTCACGCTCAGCCCGATTGTGCTCGGCGTGGGATTTTTAGCGGGGCGCCAGCTTGAGCTGCCCTTCTTTACCATTATTCTGGCGTTAGTGGCGACAACTCTAACCCAGCTGTCCAGTATCTATCGATATGTCCTGATCGCCAGAGGGGCCGTGGCAAAATCGGTACTCGCCGACGTGAGCGCGCCATTGGTGAATTTTGGGTTATTGGCCGCGGTGGCGGCATATGAAAGCCATAACCGTGGCTTTTCTCTTTCGATCGGCGAAGCTCTCGCGTTATACGGCTTGGCATGTGGCCTCACATTTGTGGGATGGGGATCGCGCCTAGGATGCCTGCCAGCCTGGTCGCAAGCAGTGAGGTCGCTCCTATCTGGCATCTCGAAGCAAGCTTTCGCGGCCCAGAGTCGGACTATCCGTAGATCAATTCCGGTTGGACTGGAACAGTTTACCACCTCCTTTTGGTACAACCTTCCAGTTATCTTGGCGTCAGTAATATCTCCAGAAAGTCGTCCGGTGGCCGCCTTGTTTCAACGGTTGATGAATCTCATAATAGCTGTACTTAGTGTGATCGTGGCAGCGGATTTGAGACACTTTTATTCGAAGAACTTGAAGCTTAGGCAGGAGTTGCGTACTTCCTTAATTCAAGGGGCGGCTAGCTTTTGCATTGTATTTTCCGCGATGTATCTTTGTTCTTGGTTTTTGAGCTATACGACATTGAGCTGGGTAATAAAAAGCCAGCTGGCGAGGATCCTTCCTCAACTTATGCAATATAAGGCCATAATATCTCTATCGTTCGGATTTCTGTTGATATATGTTCGTATTTCTTTTGTAGCGCTTGGTGTAGACCAAAGGGTAATACGCGTAATCGCGTCAGTTATAGGTATTGCTATAATTGTGGTAGCGGCCTTTTTGTCGAAGATATCTGGGATATGGCATGTCGATTTCACTGAGAGCGTGATAGAAGGAATGTTTTTGGGTAATCTCGTTGGTTCTTGTATTATGATTGCGCGATTACGAACTAAACTTAAATGGTTCTAAAATGTTCGACGGAGACAAGGAATGTCTAGTATTGCGTTAATGGGCTTGCGTGCGCTGAGCGGCAAAAAGGGCGACGGCAATCTGACGTTTAAGCGGTACGCAATGTACCACGCTCTCCGGCGGGATATTGGCGCTATAGTCAATATGTCGGACTCAGCCTTATCAATAAGTCATTCCGAACCCCTCGTTGAGTTCTTGGCGCCCAATGCGGCAATATCACGAGCAGATTATCCAGAGTACAATGTGCTTGATCTGACGCTTCCGGACGGAGAGTTCCCGCTTGTCGTATCGGATCAGATCTTAGAGCATGTCGAGGGTGATCCGGCACAAGCCATGGCCGAGATGATACGGGTTACGGCTCCAGGAGGAGTTACGGTGGTCACGACGTGCTTCATTAATCCCGTGCATGGGGCGCCAAAAGACTTTTGGCGATTCACGCCCGATGCCTTGGCACTTTTGGCCAAGCGAGTAGCGCCTTCATCCGAAATTTTGTGCATAGGGCAATGGGGAAACTATTATTTGCACATGCTATACGGTCTAGGTCTTTCGAGCAGAAGCGTGAGACCGGGACGTAATCTCTTAACAAAGCTCGCGAATTATAACCAGGCAAATTGGCCGATTTCTACATGGATAGTTTTGCGCAGAAAATAAATGCCCTTTACCGTGCTGACTTTTTTGCCGGAATTGGACAATTTCAACAGTAAAGCTGATCGACAGATGGCGTTTAGATGCTTAAATACCATTTTAAGCACGCCACGTGATAAATCGGTGCGAGCCGCAACGGCTTGGTTGTTCTATAGATGCCCGGAATCGTCGAATGGAGTGAGTAACAATGGCCTCCAAAGCTCGTCAGATCGCGTCAATGTCTCTTGCCGATCTAAGCCGTTTTGTTCGTGAGAAAACGGTGCTGGCACCGTCGCTGGAAGGGATATATCGCGATCTGTTTGTTCGAGATATCGCCGATTTAGAAATCGAGGACGAGTTCTATCCTCTTCGAGGAGCTGCGAACCACGGTCTTATGTATCTGCTCGCCCGGATTTTTAAAGAAATCGATATTAATAATGTCTTGGAGTTCGGGGCCGGGCAATCGACAGTTCTAATCGATAAACTTCGCGATCGATGTCGATCTTCCGCCACAATCACTACCGTCGAGCATGATGAATGGTGGGCATCAACTATGAGGAAGCGAGTTGCCCATTCGATTGTGGTGGCACCGTTGACGGGCACGGGCACGCACCATGGCGAAGGCTTCTACGCGGCGGCAGATATTCCTGTCGGGAAGTTCGACCTTTTGATCGTCGATGGCCCGCAATCCTTCGCGGGCCAGAACCGGCTGGCACGCAATGGCTTCGCCGATATCTTCATGGAAAGATTGAGCGAAAATTTCATCATAATCGTCGATGACGCGGAGCGATCCGGAGAAAGCAAACTAATCAAGAGAATGCGAGCGCGGCTGAAAGATGGCGGTATTGCTTACAAGGAAGGCGAGGCATTGGCAATGAAGCGTCAAAAACTGTTTTGCGGTGGCGAATTCGTCAGCGCCGCCTATTTCTAAAGCAAAGCTACGAGCGCGATTGAATGCCGTCGATCGCCGCAAGGGTCGATCCCGTGAACGCGTCGACCGTGAACTGGTGCTTGTGGTCCTCAAGTGCGGCAGTCTGAAAAACAGACAACATATCTCGATTATTGGCGAGTTCAATCAACCGGTCGGCGATGCGTTCGACGCTCTGCTCGAGAAATCCGTCTATTCCATGATGAACAATCTCTGGAAACGCGCCGCTGTCGAATGCTACTGTCGGCAGCGCCGCCGATTTCGCCTCGGTAATCGTGCGTCCAAATCCCTCCGTCCGGCCCAACATCAAATTGACGTCGCTCGACAGATATATCTCCCGTGAGTCTGCTTTGTAGCCGCGCAAGGCCAGCAAGCCCGTCTGCGCGGCAACTATTTCTAGATTCTCGCGCCAGGGGCCGTCGCCATATGCCTCGATTATAAGAAGGCCCTCTTGGGCGCGCTCGTTCAAATTCCGCACGAGCTTGATGAGATCAGGCATACCTTTCCGGTCGGTCAGTTCACCGACGAGGCATACCCGCAAGATACCCGAGTTTGCTCGGTCAAAATCACCTTCGACAGGATCACTGCCGTTGTAAATCGTGACAGCGGTTACATCGTTGCTCGACAGGCCCAACTGACCAAGCGTCAGTTTAGCAAGATAATCGCTGATAAAGATTACAAGCGATGCTCGTTTCAGAGCCGCTCGAAGCAACCAACGAAAAATGCGATCTTTGAATGAGATACCGTCGCTTACTAGAGGCGTATGTACTGTGATAACGTGGCGTAGACCGTATCTCAGTGCCGCAATACCTGCCAGCGCGGTAGCGTTTCGCAAATGGGAGTGGATATAGTCGATGCGAGGATCGAGGCGTGCCGCGTGTCTAAGCACGTTTATTAATCCCGTCTCATGATTATAATTGAACGGCACTAGCTCGGCTGCTGTGAATTTATCGGGGAAACCGGGGCGGGGTATAATTGTCAGGGTGGATCGCCCTTCGGCTTCCAGCCGCCGGTTCAACTGATAGACATGGATGCGGGCGCCGCCGCCGAGATTCTGGCCCACCACCCTAAGAACAGTTTGATTCGGCATTCATCGGTCCCCGCGGAAACATTTAGACTAACATTAATAGAGCCTGGTATAGCTCGCGGCTCGGGATAACATGTCATCCGTGGCTTTGTCGAGTAGATCGGAAAGCTCAGCGACACGTGACTTCAAATACATACGCTCCGAAGTCAGGAGCTTTAACTTGAGATCGAGCCGCGACCGTATCTCTTGCTCTGGGGCCGTCCACGGCAATACGTCGTCCGAACGGCCAAGCCATTTGAACGCTCCTTCAGCCTTCGCCTGCTGATATTCCAACACTACCGCCGGGGTTTCGGCAACACTTGCGAAGATCGACGAGTGAAGTCTGCTGGCAATGAGCAGATCTGCCTGCGCATATTCCGCACAAAGCTGGTCGGGAGACAAATCTCGCTCGTCCAAATCTACGCGGCCTCGCAATTCCTCGTTCATTTGAAATGCGATCCGCGCTTGGACCAATCGGTCGTCCTGCCACCGGTCCGGTCCGATGACCTGCGGTATAAAACGGGCTCGCCAACCGGGATGTTCGATTAGGAAGCCCTGGATAACGCGCGTCATCTTCGTTTCATAGCTTGCCTGAAGGGTCGGCTCTCTGCTGACGTTTAACGCCGTGACCGCCAGTATAGGACAAGGCTGGAGCAATTTCGTGTAGTCCGCGCCCCGCCCTATCATGAAGGCAGGATCAGGAATAAGGGTAGTGCGATCCTCAAAAATGCCGACCGCTGCGAGATAGCCCAGCGATTTCTCGTCTCGGACATAAAAATGGGTACGACGGCCAGAAAACATCCGAAATATCAATCGAGATATCGTCGTGTTGAACGGACCGATCGACTGTCCAAAGATAAAGGCCGGCTTTCCTACCAGGCTCGCCGCAAATATCGGCATCAGCATTCTTGTCAGAAAGAAAAGTTCGCGAATAGACCCTCTGCAGTAGAGCAGGCTGCCGCCCTTGCAGATCAGCATATCTGACCGAAATATTGGTTCCATTCTGCCAAGGAGGCCAGGTATCTTGGTCAAACGCCAGGCAAATGCACGGACAATCAGTGCGGTTACGGCGCCCGGGACAGCCGCGGCTTTGACGAGACTGCGACCGACGTTCCTCGGTTCCTCATACCGCTGTGTCACTGGCGCAGGGACAATCCTATCCACAATCGAGCGCAAAAATCGATGCGGCGTCGGCCGATCGATTTCTACCTGGGAAAACATAGATACAGCTGTAAATTCCGCCTCGTCTCCATTGCAGCTGGTTCGGCGACGGAGGCCGCAGAGAGTGGCCTGGATGATCCCCAGATCACCCTTGTTGTCATCGGCGTAGACATGGGCCAGAGCAATTTTCACGCGCACTTTCTGATACCCCTGATCAATTTGTGGAGGCTGCCTAGCGGTTTGACTGCTGCGCTGCAACGCAAGCTGGCTGATGACGCCGGGGGCTTCCTGGCGATGGTCATGTTCGAGAAGTTCGGGACGCACCAGCCGCTCAACCGTCCGCGCGACCGCTTTGCCCGCGAGGGCGTGGAGATCAGCCTCTCGACGCTCGCCGACCAGGTCGGGGCGTGCGCGGCCGCACTCGCGCCGCTCCACCGGCTGATCGAGGCGCACGTTCTAGCCGCCGAGCGGCTCCACGGCGACGACACGACCGTGCCGGTACTGGCGAAGACTAGGTGTTTGATCCCGCAGTGTGGTGGTATTGACCAACACGTATTGCGGGAGCGGCTATGGGCCAAGTTTTACACGGCAGCGCCACGACGACTGAGGCAGTCCGTCGAGCGATACAGCGGAGTGAAGAGAGCGTAAGGGCGCTCGCCCGCCGCCACGGGATCAGTCCGACAGCAGTGCAGAAGTGGCGTAAGCGGGTGCATACCGCCGATGCCGCGATGGGGCCGAAGGCCATTCATTCCACCCGTCCTCACGGCTGAGGAGGAAGCGATGGTTGTGGCGTTTCGCCGCCACACGCTCTTGCCGCTCGACGACTGCCTTTACGCGCTGCAGGCCACGATCCCGCATCTGACACGCTCGGCGCTCCATCGCTGCTTGCAGCGTCATGGCATCAGCCGATTGCCCGACACGACTGGCGACAAGCCCGCCAAGCAGAAGTTCAAGGCATACCCTATCGGCTACTTCCACATCGACATCGCTGAGGTCCGCACCGAGGAGGGCAAGCTCCACCTCTATGTCGGGATCGATCGCACCTCGAAGTTCGCCTTCGTTCAACTCCATAAAAAGGCAGATCGACCGACTGCGGTCATGTTCCTGGAGGCGTTGCTCGAAGCGGTGCCCTACGACCTCCACACCATTCTTACCGACAATGGCATCCAGTTCGCTGACCTGCCGCGCAACCGTGATGGATGGACTGCACGCTACCGCGTCCATCGCTTCAACCAGATCTGCCGCGAGCACGGTATCGAGCACCGACTGACCAAGCCCAACCACCCGTGGACCAATGGTCAGGTCGAGCGGATGAACCGCACCATCAAAGACGCCACCGTGAAACGCTACCATTACGATAGCCACGACCAGCTTCGACAGCATCTCCAGATCTTCATCGACGCCTATAACCATGGACGTCGTCTGAAGACGCTACGCGGCCTCACACCCTACGAATATGTCGCACGCATCTGGACAGAAGATCCAAGCCGATTCAAAATCGACCCGTATCGCCACACCCCGGGACCAAACACCTAGTAATGAGGACGTGGAAGCATCGCCGGTTTGCGCGCACAGTATTTACTTCGCAGGTACCTTGCGAGGCAGCGAACGCCATGTTTTACATCTGCTAAATATTTTTCTCTAGCCGGTGATATTGTCATATAAATTGACAGTCTTACTTAAGCGGTGCAATATTCACATCATCTATCCATCCGATTTGGGTTTCGCCGAGGCCGCTCGCCGCCTTCTGGATGGCGATGATTTGGATAGGACATTTTTTGAGAGGCACCGAGAACGTGGTCTCGATGCGATTCCTACGATTAATTTCAGTCCCGACGCCGAGGGTAGTTAGCTCTTCGGAGTCGCCGCAGCGCACAAGTACGGTGATGCTGGGATCGGGTTTTCCGTTGTCAAGCGCTGTCATCCAGGAGAGATGGTAACGCCCGGGCTCCAGCGCAATAATCTGGCTAGCCGCTATCGTGCGAACCGTCATTGATGACTGTATTTCAAGTGCGTCTTCGTGGAGCGGCCGCGGGGCCGCCTGCACCCTAACATCGAGTCCTCCTTGGGACTGCAACTGCCATGCGAAGGGACTCTGCGACGCAGCTAACGAACTTACTGAAAATGTGCCGTTCGACAAGAAGTCGTCGCCGGCGCGGTCGCAGGCTTGTCGCCAAAGCTGCTTGGCCTGCGCGGGTTGATTCCTCAGGATCAGTTTGCTGGCAGCAATTCCAATAGCTTCACAATCGAGTGGCGCGCTATGTGCCGCTGCGAGAGCGATGGCGGCAATTCGCCCATCGAGATCTGCCCCCTGAAGATTGCCAGTTTCGACCAGAAATTGGTGCTGCCAGGGCGGGTTTCGAATAAACAACGTTGCGAGCGCTGTTTGGCCAATCTGGGTTTGCCCCAGGAGATGTAGTGAATTGGCGACGACATCATCTTTTATGTCGAGACGTAGAAGCGCATCCAGGCGCTCCGCCAGTACGTTGGTGTCGCCGATCGCTGACGCCTGCGCAAGCCAATAGAGTTGCGTGGGGATATCGCGCCAACCCAAGGTTCCGGCGACGGCGAACGCCTTGAAGGCCTGATCGGGCCTATTGAGCGAGAGCGCCGAAGCGCCCAACGCAGACGTCGATGCTGGATCCACGGGTGCGGTCTGCACGGATCGCCGGGCCTCCCCCAGTCCTCCTTGCGGATCATCTCGCGCAAGCCGTTCGAAAGCGGCACGGGCGTCGAGATCGCCCCCAATGAATGACTTTCCCGGGCTGTCCGATTTGGCCGCTATACGATCACTAGCGCTCATCAAGCTTAGCAACGCCAAGCCAACAGCACAGCCTGTGACACCGAGGGCGCGCGCGATGGAGCGCTTGTCAATAGTTTTCATAGCGTCCTCGGATAATCCCAGGGATAGGCGATGGCAAAAAAATCAATCTACGAAGCGATATGGTCGGCATCGTGGCCTTCTCCTCCTGCGACTGATACCGCCGTCTATTCAGGGGCGCAAACGGAGGCACGTTAGACTCGAAATATTTTACTCCGCCCACCTCCCCAACCTTTCGTAGGGTCATTCCGCATAGCACGACCTAATGCTGGTCTTTTTCTTAGCTTTGATTTTGCATTTGTTGATTGACTATCCTGTGCGCAGTATGTTTTTGGCGGTCGTGGCAGGGTTGTTAGCGGGGCTGTTGGGACGGCCTGTGCTCGAAGCGCCATTTATCATAGGAGTGTTGAGTGGATGGCCGTGCGGCGGGTGTTGATCGCCACGGGATTGGCGGCGCTGTGTGCTGGGTGCAGCGGGATGCATGCGGCGGAAGGTTTGCCGCATGGGGCCGCGGCGTACAGAGTGATGCCTGCGCCCGATCCATCGGCGGAGATGGCGGCTTATAAGCTTGGCCCGCTCGATGTCTTGAAGGTGACGGTGTTCCAAGAAAGGGATCTGAGCTTTGATCAGATTCAGGTGGATGCGTCGGGCAATCTGGCGTTTCCACTGATCGGTACGGTGCATGCTTCGGGCGAGACGGCGACGCAATTGNGATGGCCGTGCGGCGGGTGTTGATCGCCACGGGATTGGCGGCGCTGTGTGCTGGGTGCAGCGGGATGCATGCGGCGGAAGGTTTGCCGCATGGGGCCGCGGCGTACAGAGTGATGCCTGCGCCCGATCCATCGGCGGAGATGGCGGCTTATAAGCTTGGCCCGCTCGATGTCTTGAAGGTGACGGTGTTCCAAGAAAGGGATCTGAGCTTTGATCAGATTCAGGTGGATGCGTCGGGCAATCTGGCGTTTCCACTGATCGGTACGGTGCATGCTTCGGGCGAGACGGCGACGCAATTGTCGAACGACATCGCGGCTAAGTTGGGCAGGCAGTATCTGGTCAACCCGCAGGTGTCGATATCGGTGGCGTCGTCGGTGTCGCAGAACTTCACTGTCGAAGGCGATGTCAAGCAGCCAGGAGTTTATGCGATCAACGGCACATCGACCCTGTTGAGCGCGCTGGCGCAGGCGCAGAGTCCGACCGTGGTGGCGAAGCTCGACCAAGTGGTGATCTTCCGTAACATCAACGGAGAGCGTGCTGGCGGGGTGTTCGACGTGAAGGCGATCCGCGAGGGGCGGCATCCCGATCCGGCGGTGCTGGGAGGCGACGTGATCGTGGTCGGGTTCGATCAAGTGAAAGGCGCGTTCCGTGATATCTTCAAGGCCGCGCCGGTCTTCTATCTGTTCCGATATTTCTGAGTCCANTCAAGCAGCCAGGAGTTTATGCGATCAACGGCACATCGACCCTGTTGAGCGCGCTGGCGCAGGCGCAGAGTCCGACCGTGGTGGCGAAGCTCGACCAAGTGGTGATCTTCCGTAACATCAACGGAGAGCGTGCTGGCGGGGTGTTCGACGTGAAGGCGATCCGCGAGGGGCGGCATCCCGATCCGGCGGTGCTGGGAGGCGACGTGATCGTGGTCGGGTTCGATCAAGTGAAAGGCGCGTTCCGTGATATCTTCAAGGCCGCGCCGGTCTTCTATCTGTTCCGATATTTCTGAGTCCAGTGTGAGCTGCGACCCGTTTCCTAGACTACCCGGCTGGCCGTCATCAAGTTCCTGCCGACAGCGGTGGATCATGTGCCGCTGATCGGTTTACCAGCGATATCGGCACCTTGTTGCCGATCACGCTATGTGGCCGCACCTCGTTATTGTCTCTGCGCAAAGCCTCACATTTTCCGACAGCGTCGTCGAGGCTCATTAACCACTGCTGGTTCAGGCATTCCGTCTGGAATTTGCCGCCGAACGATTCGATGAACGCGTTATCGGTCGGCTTGCCGGAACGGCTGAAGTCGAGGATTACACCACGTGTGTAGGCCCCCAGGTCGAGATCGCGAGAGACGACTCGCTGCCTTGGTCGATCCGGCTCGACGCGGGATAGCCGACCTCACCACACACCCGCTCGAGCACGTCGATGACGTCGGGCGCGCGGAAGCTGAACCGCGGCACCACCGCCGGCGAGAACGTTGATGGCGGTCTGAAGATCGACGAGCGAATGGAAGACGCCGCGTTTGAGGCGGCGGTTGGTCAGCCTGGCGAAGAAGCCCTCGACGGCATTGAGCCATGAACACGGGGTTGGCTTAAAGTGGAAGGTGAGGCGCGGGTGCCGTGCAAGCCACTCGCGGACCTTGGGATGCTTGTGAGCGGCGTAGTTGTCGAGGATCACGTGGATCACCTTGCCGGCGGGGACGCGCGCTTCGATCAGATTGAGAAAGCGGATGAATTCCTGGTGCCGATGCCGCTGCATGTTGCGGCCGATCACGGTTCCGTCGAGTATGTTGAGCGCGGCAAAGAGCGTGGTCGTCCCGTTGCGCTTATAGCCGTGCGTCATGGTGCCGGCTCGGCCCTTCTTGAGCGGCAGGCCGGGCTAGGTTCGGTCGAGGGCCTGGATCTGGCTCTTCTCGTCGAACGAAAGGACGATCGCGTGGGCGGGCGGCGCGACATAAAGGCCAACGACGTCGCGAAGCTTGTCGATGAACTCAGGATCGTTGGAAAGCTTGAACTGCCGAACACGGTGGGGTTGCAGGCCGTGGGCACGCCAGATCCGATGAACCGAACTGGCGCTGATCCCCGCTTCGCCGGCCATCAGCGCAGCTGTCCAGTGGGTCGCCTCACCCGGCGGCGCCTCACGCGTCCGGGTCGCCACCCAGGCGACTATCTCCGTTGTCTGAGGAGGAATGCGCGACGGACGGGTCTTGTCGCGTAGCAGGCCCTCCACCCCTTCCTGCATGAACCGCTCCTGCCAGCGCCAGACGCACGTCTTGGACGTGCCCGTCCGGCGCATGATCTGGGCACCCACATCAACGCGTTGCGCGGTGCCGATTTCAGCGTAACGAGAACATCCTGCGCGGCGCTGTCAGCCTGAACGCCGCGTTTCCAACTAATCCTGCCGAAAAGCGCCTTCGCCGGACGCAGCTATCCCATGGCGGCCCGTCGTTCGTGGAAGATCAGGCGGTCGATATTGTAGGCGAGGTTGGCGAGCGTGATCTTCGTCTCGGCGCGCGCGACGCCGATGGTGCGGACTAACAGCCCCATCTGATCCTTCTGCCGGGCGAACACATGCTCGACGCGGGCGCGGACGGTGGACTTGGCGGCGTTGGCATGCGCGGTGCGCGCCGGCATCGGCTTGCCCCTGGGCTTCTTGCGGTGGACACGGCTGACCCGGCCGATCGACTTCAGCCAGGCCTCGTTGGATCGGCTGCGATAGGCGGTGTCCGCCCATACGTCCGAGGCGGTGTTGTCGGTGGTCACCACGTCGCGCAGCATGCGTCCGTCGAAGCGCGCGCCATCGGTGACCTTGCCCGACCGGATGAAGCCGTAGCGCCGGCAGATCGCGATGCTGCTTTTGTAGCCGAAGCTCGGGATGGCGATGTCGATCCCTGGCCGGCCGTCAGGCAAGGCCCGCGCCTTGGCGAACTTCAGCGTCCAGCGCGCGTCGGTGTCCTTCTGCGCGGCCCTGGCCGGCTGATCGGGCCAGATCTCGGCCGCGCTCTTGCCCGCCTTGATCGCATCCTTCTCGGCCGCGGTGTTGCGCTGCTTGGGCGCTGCCACCAATGTGGCGTCGACGATCTGTCCGCCCATCGGCAGATAACCGCGCTCGCGCAGCTGACGGTCGAAGGCTGCGAACAGCGCGTCGATCGCGCCAGCGCGCGTCAACTTCTCGCGGAACAGCCTGATGGTGTTCTCGTCCGGTGTGAGCGCGCCCAGGTCGAAGTCGAGGAAGCGCAGCCAGCTCAGCCGGTCGCGGATCAGGAACTCCATGCGCGCGTCGCTGACGGTGTTCTGCGCCGCCAGAATCAGCACCCTGAACATCGCCACTGGATCATAGGGCGGCCGGCCGCCCTTGGCGCCGTCGCCATAAGCCAGCGCCTTCTCCAGCGCCGGGCGGAATACCTCGAAGTCCACCACCCGGCTCATCGTCTCCAGCGGGTCGCCGCCGTCCGACAGCCGCTTCAACTGATCCGATAGTCCGAACAAACCCGCCTGACGCATCTGCCGCCTCCTGTCCGCCTGGCGCAGTGAATCACTTCCGGCCAGATCGCGCCAGGGGTTATTGGGGGTGCCCAGGTTGCTGGTGCCGACCCCGTCGGCGCTCAGAAGAACGATCTCGGCACGCCACACGTGCTTCTGAGGGGCGTTGCGATCCTTGCAGATCCGCTCAAGACGCTCCCGGTCCGCGGACGTGAGGGCGATGACAATACCACTGCGCATCCCCGATGACTCGCACGGCCCAAGCCCACTGGGAATCCCTAATCGGACTCAACCGTCTGGCGACAACCACTAGCCGACAAGGCCTATGACGCTAATGGCATCTTCAAGCTGATGGACATGCAAGGCGCGGTAGCCCAACATCCCGATGAAGTCCAATCGCAAATGGAAGCCTTCCTTTAGCATGACGTTCTACCGAAAACACATTCTGGTCGATCGCTTCTTCACCAAGCTTAAGTACTTCCCTCGCGTCGCCATCCGTTATGCCGATCTGGCTGAACGATGGCACAGCTCGCCTTAATGCGCCTGTAGCTTCGACCTTATGAGTCTACTGCCCAATTTCTTGCCTATCAGGCGAACTCTGTATTCCACCCTAACGTATGCAATCTCGATTAATTGCCCCGAATTCGAGAAACGGCCGCTGAAAACGTAGATTGCAAGTAAAAGGCGTCTCGCATCAGTTTAGCATCGCCGAATTTGAAATGGTCACGAATACCTGTCCATATATGCACATAAATTGCCCGATCGTTGCGAAAGGGCAATCCCGTGTTAGGCGGCGTGGACAAATTTGAGCGAGTATCTGGCGGCGGCGATATGGATCATGCTGAGGAAGCTTTCGGCGAGCTGGTCGTAGCGGGTGGCGATGGCGCGGTTGATTTTGAGGCGGCCGAAGAAGCGTTCGATATGATTGCGTTTCTTGTAGAGCGCCCGGCCGTGTTCGATCTTGATCCGGCGGTTTGATCTGCCCGGGATGACGGCCTGGATGTTGCGGCGCGCAAGGTCGGCTCGGATGGCGTCGGCGTCATATCCCTTGTCCGCCAGCAGCGCCTTAGGCGCCTGCTCCGGCAGAGCGATCAGCGTGTCATAGGCCTTGAAATCGGCCGCTTCGCCGACAGTCAGGTGGAAGGCGAGCGGTCGTCCTCGGGCATCTGCCAGACAGTGAAGCTTACTGGTGAACCCGCCCCGCGAGCGACCAAGAGCGCGTCGATGAGCCCCCCTTTTCCGCCCGCTGCCGAGACGTGGGCGCGAACGGTGGTGCTATCGATACTGTAATGGCCACTGTCCGCCATCATTTCGGCCAGCGTGACCGATACGGCCTCCCAGACCCCAGCCTCGCTCCAGCGCCGAAACCGCCGGTAGATCGTGTTCCAGTTGCCGTATTTGGGCGGCACGTCGCGCCACGGCGTGCCGCAGCGCAGCCGCCAGAGGATGCCGTTGATGATCGAACGGTTCTCTTCGGGCGGTCGCCCAGGCCCACGGTTCCCCGCATCAATCGGCAGCAAGCCTCTCAAAACACGCCATTCCGCTTCGCTCAGATCGCCCCGGCTCAACCCAGCCTCCAAAAGGAAGCCTTGAATCAACCACCGAATCTCGCGTCAACCAATTTGTCCACGCCGCCTAGCAATCGAGAGGTAGGTTTGCCTCGAATTGGCTGGTTGCGTATGAGGGGGCTCGCAAGCGAAGGAATGCCATGTCTATCAAGCCGCTGCGCAAGGCCGTGTTTCCCGTTGGTGGGCTCGGCACGCGTTTTTTGCCCGCCACCAAGGCGATGCCCAAGGAAATGCTGCCGGTGGTTGATCGCCCGTTGATCCAATATGCCGTCGACGAGGCGGTCGAGGCCGGTATCGAGCAGATGATCTTCATCACCGGTCGCGGCAAATCGGCGATCGAGGATCATTTTGACATCGCCTATGAGCTCGAAGCGACGATGAAGGCGCGGGGCAAGTCGATCGAAATTCTCGAGTCGACACGGCTCGCGCCCGGCGCGGTCGCCTATATCCGCCAGCAGGAGCCGATGGGGCTCGGCCACGCGGTATGGTGCGCGCGCGATATCGTCGGCGACGAGCCGTTCGCGGTGCTGCTCGCCGATGATCTGATGGTCGGCACGCCGGGCTGCCTCAAGCAGATGGTCGATGCCTATATGCAGACCGGTGGCAACATGATCTGCGCGCAAGAAGTGCCCGATGATCAGACCCACATGTATGGCATCATCACGCCCGGCACGCGCGACGGCGCACTGACCGAGGTGAAGGGGCTGGTCGAAAAGCCGGCACCGGGAACATCGCCCTCGAACCTTTCGGTGATCGGCCGCTACATTCTGCAGCCCGAAGTGATGCGTGTGCTCGAGGGGCAGGAAAAGGGCGCCGGCGGCGAGATCCAGCTGACCGATGCTATGGCGCGGATGATCGGCGATCAGCCGTTCCATGGGCTTACTTTCGACGGTAAACGCTATGATTGCGGCGACAAGGCTGAATTCATCCAGGCCAATATGGCGCTGGCGCTGGCGCATAATGAGATCGGCCCCAAGGTCCGCGCCTTCGGCGATACGCTGTTCGCCCGAGGCTGAAATTCATTCATGGCGCAGCGCGCGCGCCGGCTCGGCGCGAGCGACGCGCCATGCCTGGCTGAACACCGTGAGGCAGGCGATCGCGAGCGCGATGATCGTCGCGGCGAGGAAGAACAGCGGCGACAGCGCGATGCGGTCGTCGAACCCGGAAAGCCAGTTGCGCATCGCGAAATAGGCCAGCGGCCAGGCGATGATGTTGGCGATCAGCACCGGCTTGAGGAACTGCCCGATCAGCAGCTTGAGCACATCCTGCGTCGATGCGCCGAGCGTCTTGCGGATACCGATCTCCTTCACCCGCCGCGCGGTGTCGAACGAGGCGAGGCCGTAAAGCCCGATACAGCCAATCAGCACCGCCAACACCGCGCCGATGGTGAACAGATTGCTGCGCTGATTGTCAGGTTTGTAGAACTGCTCGAACAGCTGCTGATTGACGCGCTGGGCGTCGAACGGCACTTGCGGCGCGACGCGTTTCCAGGCCGCTTCCATCCTTGCTTGAAGCGCGCGCGGATCGACACCGGCGTAGCGCACCGCGGCGATCGGCGGCCAGCTGTCGTGGCGATAATAGAAATAGACGGCGCCGCGAACGGGATCGTGCGGCGAATGGAAACGCATATCGTCAACCACGCCGATCACGCGCATGTCTGCCCAGCTGCCCTGGCCTGTGCCCCATTGAACGATCTTGCCCACCGCATCCTCAGCCCCGCTGAAGCCGAACACCTTCGCAGCACTGAGGTTGATGACGACGCCGTGCGGGCCCGCGCTGGTATCGCCGGGATTGCTATCCGTCAGGTCGTCGCCCGGATGCGCGCGATCATAGACGCGCCCGGCAAGCAGGCGGGCACCGTAGACCTGGAAGAAATTGTCGCCGACATCGACCCACTTGATCGAGGGCGCTTCGCCAGTGGCGCCCGGCCGGCGCATCGTGTTGCCGTTGCTGGTGTAGGACGTGCCCGGCGCATCATTGCTGCGCGTCACGCCGGTCACGCCCGGAAGCGTCCCGAAATCGGCGAGCAGCTCATCGTGCTGAGCCTTGTCGAGTGCACCGTCGGTATAGGATTTGACGATGATGACGCCATCGCGGGCGAAGCCGAGGTCGGCCGAGCGCAGGTGACGGGTCTGCGCCACCAGAACGCCGGTACCGACGATAAACGCGATGGCGATGGCGAACTGAAAGATGACGAGCGCCTGACGCAGCCGCGCGCCGGCCTTGCCGCCGCCCGGTGCGCGCGCCGAAGCCAGTACTGCCGCAGGACGATAGTGCGATAGCACGAAGGCGGGATACGCGCCGGCGAGCATCCCGACCACGACGACCAGCAGCGCGAGTGGTGGCAGCACTGATCGCGCGCCCCAATAATCGATCGAGAGCGTAAGTCCGCCGACGCTGTTGACGAGCGGCAGCGCCAGCTCGGCGAGCGCCAGCCCGATCAGCGCGGCGACGGCGACGGTGGCGATGGCCTCGCCGACGAACTGACGGATGAGGCTGTGCCGCGTGCCGCCGAGCACCTTGCGCACGGCAACTTCACGCGCGCGCAGGCCGGCGCGCGCGGTGGCGAGATTGACGTAATTGACGATCGCGATGAGCAGGATAAGCAGGGCGACGACCGCCATCGTCGTGATGACCGCGCGGTCGGCGGGATTCATCAGATGGACCGCGGTGAGTGGCATGAAGCCGACCGACAATGTCTTGCTGACGCCGGCGCCCTGATCCGATCTACCGTGCCGTTCGACGAATCCCGGCAGCTGCTTTTCGAGCGCGCGCGGCTCGGAGGCGGAATCGAATCGGACGAACGTGACAAGCTGGCTGCTGCCCCAATGATAGAAGAATTGCAGCTCGTCCTTGGTCATCCGGGCAGGGATCAGCGGTGCATACATGCCGGCTGAAACGGTCATGTTCTTGGGCGCATCCGCGATCACCGCGCCGATCCGATAAGTGTGCTGGATGCCGTTGAAGGACACCGTCATCTGCTGGCCGATGGGCGAAGCGGTGCCGAAATATTTTCTGGCGATCTGGTCGGTAATGACGAGCCCGGTGGGATCGGCCAGCGTTGCCTTCGCTTCGCCCGCCTCGACCGGAAAAGGGAAGAAGTCGAAATAATTGGCGTCGACCAGGGCGAGGTCTTCGGTGGTTGCGTTGCTGCCGCGAAGCACCGTGCCGCCCTGATCCCAAAATCGCGTGCCGACGATCTGAGGGAAATCCCCCTTCAACTGATCGAGTAGCCCGCCCATCGTATTGACATCTGCTGCTTCAGGGAGGCCGGGGACATGCCAGGTGTTGGTGACGACCCAGACCTTGTCATGGCCGGGGAGTGTCTTGTCGAAACTGCGCTCGAACTGGACGTAGAGGATCAGCACCATGAACACCGCGATGCCGAGCGCCAGCCCGCCGATCGACAGGACGGCGTAGAGCTTGTGGCGGGTGAGCGAGCGGTACAGGGTCAGCAACGTGGTTGGCATCGAAGCGGGTCCTATTCGTAGCGAAGAGCGCGGGCAGGCTCGGCACGGGCGACGCGCCAGGCCTGGCCGAACACGGTGGCGGCGGCGATCGCGATGGCGACGAGCGTGGCGGCGAGGAAATAGATCGGCGACAGCGCGACGCGGTCGTCGAAGCCCGACAGCCATTGGCGCATCGCGAAAAAGGCGATCGGCCAGGCGATCAGATTGGCGAGCAGCACGGGCCGCATGAACTGGCCGATCAGCAGCCGCATGATGTCGCGTGTCGAAGCGCCCAGCGTCTTGCGGATGCCGATCTCCTTGATCCGCCGCGCAGTATCGAAAGAGGCGAGGCCATAGAGGCCGATGCAGCCGATGATGACAGCCAGCACCGCGCCGACCGTGAACAGGCGGCTGCGCTGGGCGTCGTCCTTGTAGAATTGTTTGTAGAGCAACTGATCAGCGGTCGTACTGCGAAACGGCACATTGGGAACGATCCGCCGCCATGCCGCCGCCAACCCGCGCGTCGTTGCCGGCACAGCCTCGGGCGCGGTGCGGATCGTCGGTACCATACCATCCAGTTCGGTCGTATAATCGTAGAGGATGGCCGGGATCGGCTCGCGCGGCGACATGAAGCGCATATCGGCCACGACGCCGATGACCGTCGGCCCGGTCGTACCGCTAAGCTTGGCGACTTTGCCGATCGCGTCGGCCGGGCCCTTGAAGCCGAGCAGCTTCATTGCCGTCGTGTTGATGACAACGTTGCGCGGGCTCTTTTCCAGCGTATCCTGCGTCATGCCGGCGGCGTCGTCGCCGCGGTGGCGGGCATCGAACAGCCGGCCGGCAAGTAGGTGTGCGCCGAACGTCTTGAAGAAATCGGGGCCGGTGTCGACGCGATTGACGGTCAGCGTCCGCCCATTGTCTTCGTAGCTGGAGATATTGAAGCTGCCGCCGCCGGGAACGATACGCGACAGGCCGATACCGTCCACGCCGGGCAATGCCGAAAAGGCATGCAGCAGATCGGCGCGCTGGGCGGTATCGAGGTCTTCGGCGACGAAGCTCGACACGAGGGTCAAGCCGTCGCGGCGAAAGCCGAGATCGGCCGAGCGCATGTGCACGGTTTGCGCGACCAGCACGCCGGTGCCGATCGAGAAGGCGATGGCGATCGCGAACTGGCCGATTACCAGCACTTGTCGCAGCCGTGCGCCGGCCTTGCCGCCCCCGGGCGTGCGGGTCGAAGCGAGTACCGCCGCGGGGTGGTAACGCGACAGCGCCAAGGCAGGGTAGAGGCCGGCAACGCAGCCGACAATCAGGACAAGCAGAGCTAGCGGAATGAGTATGGAACGCCTGCCGAAATAGTCGATCGACAGCGAAATGCCGCCGATCGCGTTGACGAAGGGAAGCGTCAGCTCGGCAATGGCGAGCGCGATCAGCGCGGCGATGCCGACGGTGGCAATCGACTCGATAAGAAATTGCGCGACAAGGGATCGCCGCGTGCCGCCGAGCACCTTTCGCAGCGCGACTTCGCGGGCGCGCAGGCCGGCGCGCGCGGTCGCAAGGTTCACATAATTGACGATCGCGATCAGCAGCACCAGCAAACCGACCACGCCAAGCGTCGCCACCACCATACGGTCGCGCGGTTCGATCAGATGGACCGCGCCAAGCGGGATGAGGCTGAGCTTGAACATGCTCGATGGCTTCTGGTCGCCGCCGTTGGAGGAGAATTCCGGCGGTGGATAGCGATCGACGAACGCCGGCAACTGTCGTGACAGCGCGCTGGCGGCAGCGGCATCGGGAAGCTGCAGGAACAAGATGGTGGAGGTGATGGCGCCCGCATTGGCGCTGCCGACCGGCGGCAGCGGAACGAAAATCTCACTGGTATAGGTCATGTTGGGGGGCATCGACTTCAGCACCGCCGTGACGCGATAATCATCGGTCTGGCCGTCGAAGGTCAGGGTGATCGTCTTGCCGAGCGCCGGCCCGTCGCCGAGAAAGCGCTTGGCGATATCTTGCGTAATCACCGCAGTGCCGGGCGCCGAAAGTGCGGCCTTCGGATCACCGGCAATCGCCGGTAACGGGAAAAGACCGAAATAGGCCGGATCGACTTGGGCGATGTCTTCTGTCGTCAGCACGTCACCGTTGCGCAGCGTCGCGTCGTGGACCGTGCGGAAGCGCGCTCCGCTCAGGCCGTGAAAGCTGCTCTTTAGCTGGTCAAGCGTCGCAGACGGGGCAGAGACGTTGACGGCCGGAAAGCCCGGCGCGCTGAACTCGCTGTTGACCGCCCAGAGCTGCTGCCAGCCGGGTAGCTGGCGATCGTAGCCGCGCTCATATTGGACGTAGAGGAACAGCACGAGGAACACCGCCAGCCCCAGCGCCAAGCCGCCGATGTTGAGCACCGCATAGAGCCGGTGCCGCGTGAGCGAACGATAGAGCGTCAGGAGCGCCGAAGTCATCGGATCGTCCTTTTTCCGTCATCCCCGCGGAAGCGCGGAGCCATCTCGTGACGGTCGGTTTTGGCGTTGCGATCAGGAGATCGGTTTCCGCTTTCGCGGAATTGACGGCGGGGCGGCATCACGCGCGTTCTTGCTCGCGGGGGCAGTCGGCGGCGAGCTTGCGCCACAGCAGCACCGCGATCATCACCAGCACGATCGTCAGCATCGCGTCGCGCAGTTTCATGCCGCGCGCCGGGCCGAGCTGAGGATGCGACCGTCGAGCATGTGCACGGTGCGCTTGGCGACGTCGGCATGCGCGGGCGAGTGGGTGACCATCACGATCGTCGCCCCTTCCGCGTTGAGCTCGGTAAGGATTTCCATCACCTGCGCGCCGTTTTCGGTATCGAGATTGCCGGTCGGCTCGTCGGCGAGGATCAGGCGGGGCTCGCCGACGATCGCGCGGGCGATCGCGGCGCGTTGTTGTTGGCCGCCCGACAGCTGGTGCGGATGGTGGTTGCGACGGTGCGCGATGCCGACGCGGTCCATCGCCGCATCGACACGGTCGCGCTTCTCCTTCGACGGCATATTGCGATAGGCGAGGCCAAGCGCGACATTCTCGCCGATCGTCAGCTCGTCGATCAGGTTGAAGCTCTGGAACACGAATCCGAGCCGATCGCGCCGGAGCTTGGCGAGATGGGCTTCCACTTCGCCCGAAATGTCCGCGCCCTCGAACAGATATTGGCCCGCGGTCGGCCGGTCGATCGTGCCGAGCACGTTGAGCAAGGTCGATTTGCCGCAGCCCGAGGGGCCCATCACCGCGACGAACTCGCCCGCCTCGACGGCCATATCGATGTCGACCAGCGCGGTCGTCTCGACCTCGTCGGATCGGAACAGGCGGCTGATATTCTGGAGGTGGATCATGGCGATGGCTCCCTCGCTCAATGGATGATGAGATGGTCGTATTTGACGTCGGCGGCGATCGGCGAGGTGACGATCCGCTCGCCGGGCTGGAGCCCGGCGGTGATCTCGACCTGATCGGGATTGCGCCGGCCGCTGGTGATCGCGCGCCTGGTCGCGCCGCTGCCGTCCTTGTCGAGCACGAAGACGATGCCGCCGCCGGCATCCAGCCAGCCACCCGCCGGCGCGACGATCGCCGGCTTGTCGACGCCGAGCACGAGCCGCACGTCGAGCGTCTGGCCGCGGTTGAGCCCGGTCGGCGGCGCGCGATCGAAGCCGAGCTCGACCTTGAAGCGGCCGTCGGTCACTTGCGGCAGGATCTTGATGACGTGGAGCGCGATCGACTGGCCGTCGAGATCGGCGGTGGCGCGCTGGCCGACGCGGGCGCGGCCGAGATAGAATTGATCGACGTCGGCGGTCAGCTTCCACTGACCTTCAGAATCGATCTGGCCGACGGCGTCGCCGGGCTTGAGCGTTTGCCCCGGCTGCAGATCGAAATCGGTTAGCCGGCCGGCGACGGGGGCACGCAGCGTCAGCGCGTCGAGGCTGTGGCGCACCATCGCCAGGCTGTCGCGCAGCTCACCCGCCGTATCGCCGATCCGTGCCTGCTGATCGGCCAGCGTCGCGCTTTCCTGCGAATGGCCCGATTGCAGCGCGGCGAGCCGCTGTTTCTGATAGGCGACTTCGTTAGCGAGCGGCCGAACCGCGGCCTCGTTGACGATGTTCTTGGCGAACAACGTCTGCTCCTTTTGCAGCTCGGCCTGCGCCTTCAACAGATCGTTCTGCGCGTCGGCGACTTCCTGGCTGCTGTCGAGCCGGTTGCGCTGGATCGTCAGCCGTTGCCCGCTGATCCCGCTCAATTGCCCGGCGATATCGGCCGAGCGCGACGCGACGTCGAGCTCGAGCGCAGGGTTGGCGAGCGTCGCCAGCGGTTGGCCCGCCTTCACCATCGCGCCGTCGGCAGCAATCACGGTATCGACCTGTCCGCCCGAAATCGCCGCGACGAAGGTCGTATGCAAGGGCGCTACTTCGGCACGGAGCGGCACATAATCCTGGAACGGCGCGCGGACGACGTCGCCGCTTTGCACTGCATCGGCATCGACGCTCAGCGAATTGGCCGAAGGGATGACGAACCACAGCCCGATCAGCGCGAGCACCGCGACCACGCCGATCGCGATGCGCCGCTCGCGCTTGCCGAAGCGGCCGCGCGGCTGCTCGATCTTTTTGTCCATCGCCGCGCCGCTGCCCGGCGCCGTCCCCACGTCATTCATGCGGGCAGTGTATGGGATCGAGCGGTCACAACAAAACGCCGCAAAAACAGTATAATAGCGGGGGTCGTTTTATCTCTGCCGGACACTTGCGCATCGACTGTCCGTTTCCGTACACCAGCCACGGCATGTCAACCGAATCACCCCGCATCTTGTTCGTCGACGACGACGCCGACATTCAAATGGCCGCGCGGCTGCTGGCCGAGCGCAACGGCATGGCGCTCACCGGCGCGCCCGATCCCGAGGCGGCGTGGGCGCGGCTCGCCGAGACGCGGTTCGACGTGTTTCTGCTCGATCTCAATTTTTCGCGCGGGCGAACCTCGGGCGAGGAAGGTTTCGCGATGCTCGCGCGGTTGCTGGCGGCGGATCGCGACGCGGTGGTGATCGTCGTCACCGGGCATAGCGGCGTCAACATCGCGGTGCAGGCGATGCGCGAGGGCGCCAGCGATTTCGTGATCAAGCCCTGGAGCAACGATAAATTGGTCGCCGCGCTCGATCGCGGCGTGGCGCTCCGGCGCGCGAAGATGGTAGCCGGGCAGGCGAGCGGGGCGGGCGATGACGACCGGCTGATCCTGGGCGAAGACGCCGCGATCGTTCGCCTGCGCGATCTCGTCGCGCGCGTCGCGCCGACCGAGGCGGCGGTGCTGATCACCGGCCCCGCCGGATCGGGCAAGAGCCTCGTCGCCCGTGCGATACATCAGGCATCGATGCGCGGGAGCCGGCCGCTGGTGACGCTGTCGTGTGGCGCCGTCACCGATGCCGAAGCGATGCACGCGACGCTCGACGACGCGCGCGGCGCGACGCTGGTGATCGACGATTTCGAGGGATTGCCGCGGGTGCTGCAGCCGGTGTTGGCCGACGCCTTGGGGGAGGTGCGGACGATCTCCACCAGCCGGCTCGATCGCGGCGCGCTCCGCGATGCGATCCACGCCGATCTGCTGTTCCGCCTCAACACCGTGGAGCTGGCGATTCCGCCGCTGGCCCGGCGTGAGGGTGATGCGCTGTCGCTTGCGCGGTATTTCCTCGATCGCTTCGCCGCGCGTCATGGCCGGTCGCTCTTGCCGCTGACCGACGCCGCGGCGGCGCGGATTGCGACGCATGGCTGGCCCGACGACGTTCGCGGCTTGCGGCAGGCGATGGAGCGCGCGGTGTTGCTCGGCGACGGCGCGGCGCACGATCTCGACGCGTTTGCATTCGGCGACGGCGGCCCGGCGTCGCTCGCGATCGGCGATTTCAACCTGGCGCGCACCGAGCAGGCGCTGGTTGAAGCCGCGCTCAAGCGCCACGCCTTCAACGTCTCGCGCGCCGCCGCCGATCTTGGGCTGACGCGCACCGCGCTGTATCGGCGCATGGCCAAATATGGGCTTTGACGCCGCGCTGTCGCGATTGATGCCGCCGCTGCTGCTGTTCGCGCTCGGCGCGGGAGCGATGTTCGCCGGCATCCACGAGCTCTGGGCGAATGTCGTGCTCGCGTTGTTGCTGGCGGCGTGGACCTGGGGAACCATCGCGGTACGCGCCCGTCGCGATGCGCGGACGCCGCCGGCCCCGACGCTATCGCCGCTGCTCGCCGAGCAAGCGCGCGAACAGCGCCGGCTCACCGCCTATCTCAATCTGTCGCCGGCGCCGTTGGTGACGCTCGACGACGAGCGCCGGCTCCATGCGGTCAATCGCGCCGCGCGCCGGTTGTTCGCTTGCGAGGACCGCGTTCCCGATCCGCCCGCCGGCCTCGCCGCGGCGATCGAAAGCGCGGCGCCGGGGCGATCGGCCAGCGTCCGGCTCGTCCTCGCCGGCGAGCCGCGCGCCTTTGCGCTGGCGACCGCCGATCTGTCGGGCGGCGGGGTGGGGACGCGGATCGCCGCGCTGGTCAATATCGATGCCGAATTGCGCGCCGCCGAGGCAAGCGCGCTGCGCGATCTGCTGCAGGTGCTGAGCCACGAAATCATGAACGCGCTGACGCCGATCGCCTCGCTCGGCCGCACCGCCGCCGATATGCTGGCCGAGCGCGCCGAACCCGGGCTCGAGCCGGCGCGCGACGCGCTCGAAACGGTCGCGCGGCGCGCCGAAGGGCTGCAGCGCTTCACCACCGCCTACCGCGATCTCGCTCGGTTGCCGCCGCCCGATCTTCAGCGCGTCGAACTGCGTCCGCTGCTCGCCGATCTCGAGCGTATGCTGACAGCGCGCTGGCCCGGCGTGCGCTTTACGTTCGACGTTGATCGCGCACCGCACGCGGTCCGCGCCGACGGCGATCAGCTCAGCGCGGCGTTATGGGCGATGCTGCAGAATGCAGTCGAGGCGATCGACGAGCGGCCGGACGGGGTGATCGAGCTCGACTGCCGATCGGTGGTTGAAGGCGCGATGGTCACGATCCGCGACAACGGCCCTGGCATACCGCCCGACGTCCGCGACAGCGTGTTCCGCCCGTTCTTCACCACCAAGCCGGCCGGCAGCGGCGTCGGCCTGGCGCTGGTTCAGCAGATCATCCACGCGCACCAGGGCAGCGTGGCGCTCGAATCGTCGAGTGCCGGCACCGCATTCACTATTTCGCTCCCAGTCGTTTAGCGGCGCGCCTTTAGCGAACGACGATCCGCGTGTAGAGATGCCAGGTCGAATAACCGAGCCACGGCAGCACCACGGCAAGGCCGATCGCCACCGGCAGCATGCCGAGGAACAGCAGGCCGGCGATGCGCAAGCCCCAGCCGAATATCTCGCGCGGGTTGGCCTTGAACGCCCGCAGCGACGTCCTGACCGCGACGCCGGCGTCGACCGGCTTGTCGACCACCATCGGGAAGGAGACCACCGCGAAAATCAGCGTCACTACGGCAAAACAAAAGCCGGCAATATTGCCGAGAATGATCATCGCCCAGCCGGCGCGCGTACTGAACAGCCGGCCAAAAAAATCGCCAACGTGCATCGGCGCGTCCGCCCCGAAGGTGACCGAATAGATCAGATAGGCGACGATCAGCCAGCCGACGAACAGCACCGCCAGGCCGCCGGTCAACATCGCCAGCGGCAGGCGGCTGCGCCCTTTCAGCGGATCGAGGAAATGCCACCAGGTCGAATCGCGGCCCTCTTCGCGGCGACGCGCCAGCTCGTAAAAGCCGGAGGCGACCGCCGGTCCGGCGATCGACAGGCCGGCGATCACCGGGAACAGCAGTGGCAGCAGCGGATCGTTGAACGTCAGCACCACCGCGATCAGGCAGATCAGCGGATAGAGCAGGCCGACGAAGATCAGATCGCCGCGCTTAGCCCGAAAATCCTTCCATCCCTCCGAGAGCGCCCATCGCAGATCATTTGCGCCGATGTGCCGGATCTCGGGGAGATCGGCCGAATGCGGCGTGGCTGCTGAACCGACTGTCGTCGTCATGGCATCTATCCTCGGCTGCGAATGATGGACTGCGGGTGTGTTCCCTAACTCGGTGCAAACGGTGCGTTCAGCCCGACGATGGCGCGGTTGAGCACCGACGCGAAGCTGACCCACAGAAGATACGGCACAATCAGCAGACTGGCAAAGGACGAAATCGGCCACAAGCCGGCGACCAACGCGACCAGCGATGCCCACAGGAACACCACTTCGACGAGCGCCCAATCGGGCCGCCGCGCGCGGAAGAACAACGGGCTCCACAGCGCGTGGAAGACGGCGTTGGTGGCAAACAGGATCACGACCGTGCGCCGCGCGTCGGCGTCGGGCGCGGCGTTCCAGGCGACCACCGCCGACCAGGCGGCGAGGCCGAGGATCACCGTCCAGGCCGGGCCGAACGCCCAGTTGGGCGGCTGGAACCAGGGCTTGCGCAAATCGCGATACCAGTCGCCGATCGGCGTCATCAGCCCGCCGAACCCGCCAAGGAACACCGCGACTCCTGCAGCAATGATCACCGGCGTGTGCATTTTCGAGCGCTTGTCCATCTTGTGGAGTGTCCAGCGCATGTTACACATGAGTCGTGGGCGCGTCATTTCCATTCTCCGCTATCGTCGGCCAGGACGAGATGAAGCTGGCGCTGCTGATCGCCGCGGTCGATGCGCGGATCGGCGGCGTCATGGTGTTCGGCGATCGCGGCACCGGCAAATCGACCGCGGTGCGCGCGCTTGCCGCGCTGTTGCCGCCGATCCCGGTGGTTGCGGGATGCCGCTACAATTGCGTACCCGGGAGCGACGGTGCATGTCCGGCGCCCGAGTTGCACCGCCGCGGCAAGGCGACCGCGTCGGTGCCGTTCGTCGATCTGCCTTTGGGCGCGACCGAGGACCGCGTGGTCGGCGCGCTCGATCTCGAACGGGCGTTGGGGCAGGGGGAAAAGGCGTTCGAGCCGGGGCTGCTCGCCAAGGCCAATCGCGGGTTCCTCTATATCGACGAGGTCAATCTGCTCGAAGACCATATCGTCGATCTGCTGCTCGACGTCGCCGCCTCGGGCGAGAATGTCGTCGAGCGCGAAGGGCTGAGCATCCGTCACGCCGCGCGGTTCGTGCTGATCGGCAGCGGCAACCCGGAAGAGGGCGAGTTGCGCCCGCAATTGCTCGATCGCTTCGGCCTCTCGGTCGAAGTGCGGACGCCGCAGGATCTCAAGCAGCGCGTCGAGATATTGAAGCGCTGCGACGCGTTCGAGCGCGATGCGGCGGGTTTCGCGGCGGCCTGGCAGGCGACCGAGCGCAAGACGCTGCGCCGGATCGCGCGCGGCCGCGCCACGATCGATACGATCGAGATGCCCGAAGGCGTGCTCGAACGCGCCTCGCAATTGTGCATGGCGGTCGGCGCCGACGGCCTGCGCGGCGAGCTGACGCTGATGCGCGCGGCGCGGGCGCTCGCCGCGCTCGACGGCGAGACGGTGGTGACGACGACGCACTTGAAGCGCGTCGCGCCGCTGGCGCTGCGCCACCGGCTGCGCCGCAACGTGCTCGACGATACCGGATCGACCGCGCGGATCGACCGCGCGGTGGACGAATTGTTCGCCGCATGAGCGCGCCGGGCGAGACCGCGCCCGACGCTTTCGACGATGCGCTGACCGCCGCCCGCTTGTGCGCGATCGATCCGATCGGCCTGGGCGGCATGATCCTGCGCGGCGGCGGCGACGCCCGCGATGCGGTGGTCGCGGCGCTGACGGCGGCGTTGCCCGACGGCACGCCGGTGCGGCGCTTGCCCGCGCATATCGATGACGAACGGCTGCTCGGCGGGCTCGATCTCGGCGCAACTCTGGCGGGCGGCGCGGCCGTGTCGCGCGCCGGTCTGCTGGCTGAAGCCGATGGCGGGCTAGTGATCTTGCCGATGGCGGAGCGGCTATCCGATGGCGTCGCCGGACGAATCGCAGCGGCGCTCGACACCGGCGAGGTCGTGGCCGAGCGCGACGGGATGGCGCTGCGATCGCCGGCGCGCTTCGCGGTCGTGGCGCTTGATGACGGGGCGGAGGATGATGAGCGACCGCCTGCCGCGCTGGCCGAGCGGCTGGCGTTTCGGATCGATCTCGCCGATGTTCGCGGGCGGCTAGTGGTCGAGCAAGCGCGCCGCGACCATGGCCCGGTCGAGCCGTCCCCCCCGGCGGTCTTCGAAGCGCTGGCGGCGACGGCGCTGGCGCTGGGGATCGACTCGACGCGCGCGAGCCTGTTCGCGTTGCGGGCGGCGCGGGCCTCGGCGGCGTTGGCGGGCCGATCGGTGATCGCCGATGAGGATGTCATCCTTGCCGCTCGGCTGGTGCTGGGCCCGCGCGCGACACAGGTTCCCGCCCTCGACGAGGCGCCGCCGCCCGAAGCGCCGCCACCCCCACCGCCCGAACAGCCCGACGGCGGCGAGCAGGATCGCGGTGAACCCGGGCCGCTTGAAGACGTGGTGCTCGAGGCGGCGCTGGCGGCATTGCCGAAGGACGTGCTGGCGCGGATTGCGCAAGGCGGCGCGCGGCGCGGGCCCTCTAGTAGGACGCGCGGCGCCGGCGAGCGGCGCAAATCCGCGCAGCGCGGGCGACCGACGGGCGTTCGAGCGGGCCTCCCCCGTGGCGGGTTGCGGCTGAGCCTGATCGATACGCTGCGCGCCGCGGCGCCGTGGCAGAAACTGCGCGGCGGCGTGCCCCCCCGCGTGAAAATCCGCCGCGACGATCTGCGCATCCGGCGGTTCGAGACGCGCGCCGAGGCGACGACGATCTTCGCGGTCGATGCCTCGGGCTCGTCGGCGATGGCGCGGCTGGCCGAGGCCAAGGGCGCGGTCGAACTGCTGCTCGCCGAGGCCTATGTGAAGCGCGCGCAAGTCGCGCTGGTCGCGTTCCGCGGGACGATCGCGGAGGTGCTGTTGCCGCCGACGCGGTCGCTGGCGCGCGCCCGGCGTTCGCTCGCCGAACTACCGGGCGGCGGCGGCACGCCGCTCGCCGCCGGGCTGACCGCGGCGCGCGACCTCGCCGAAGGAGCGCGGGCGCGGGGCCGAACGCCGTTCATCGTCGTGCTGACCGACGGCCGCGCCAATATCGCAGCTGACGGCAGCATGGTGCGCAGCGCCGCGACGGCGGACGCGGAGGCGGCGGCGCGCGCGATTGGCCTGGCGGGAATCGCAGCCGCCTTCGTCGATATTTCGGCGCGGCCCCGGCCCGAAGGCGCGACGCTGGCCGCGGCGATGGGCGCGCGCTATCTGCCGCTGCCGCGCGCCGATGCTGCGACCATGCACGCCGCCGTCGTCGCGGCGCAACGCGCATGACGACGCGGGTGCGCTGGGACCGCGAGGGCAGCGATTGGCCCAATCGCCATCATAGCCGCTTCGTCGATACCGGCCCGATCAAATGGCACGTCCAGGTGATGGGATCGGGCCCAGTGCTGCTGTTGCTCCACGGCACCGGCGCGGCGACGCACAGCTGGCGAGCGCTGGCGCCGATCCTCGCACGTGACTTCACCGTCGTCGCGCCCGATCTGCCGGGTCACGGATTTACCGAGGGGCGGCCGCGCGGCGGGCTGTCGATGCCAGCGATGGCGCGCGCTGTCGGCGATCTTGTGGCGGCGTTGGAGATGACGCCGGCGCTGCTGGTCGGCCATTCGGCGGGCGGCGCGATCGCCATCCGGATGGCGCTCGACGGGATCGTGCAGCCGCGCGCGATCGTCGGGCTCGATGCCGCGCTGCTGCCGTTTCCCGGGCTGGCGGCAAAGCTGTTCCCGACGATGGCGCGGCTGCTGTTCGTCAATCCGTTCGCGCCGCATTTCTTCGCGCGTCTCGCCCGCACCTCGGGCGAAACCGCGCGGTTTTTGCTGCGCAGCACGGGGTCGCGGATCGATAGCGAGGGCGTGCGCCTCTATGAGCGGTTGTTCTCCACGCCGGCGCAATGCGCGGGCGCGTTGACGATGATGGCGGATTGGGATCTGGAGTCGCTGCAACGCGATCTCCCCAAGCTGTCTCCGCCGCTGCTGCTGGTCCACGGCGAGGGTGACACCGCGATCCCGCTGGCGACGGCGCGCGCCGCGGCAGGCATGGTGGCGGACGGCAGGGTGGTCGCGTTGCCCAGGCTTGGCCATCTGGCGCATGAAGAGCAACCCGAAGAGGTCGCCGCGCTGATCGCCGATTTCGCGCGCGAGGCCATGACCGAGGAGAGCGGCGGTGGATGAACGCTATTTCAGCCTGTTCGACATGGCGATCGTCGGCGTGCCGGTGCTCGCGATCGGAATCTGGCAGCTCGTGTCGGTCAATCGCGAGATCGCCAGGGACAAGAAGAAATCCGAGTCACCACAACGCCCGCGGCATCCGGTAGGGCAGCATCGACTGGACGATCGGTGAGCGAAAGCGTCGCAGCGACAGGCTTTCATGCACCGCCGCGACATCCTCGCCGAACAGCCGCGTCGAAAGCGCCGAGCGTGCGTAGAACGGCGCGTCGATCCACGTCTTGGTCACTTTGGGCGTCGCGCCGGCATCGGCGCGGGTGGCGCGGTCGATCAGCCAGCCGGTGCGCGGCAGTCGGGCGGTCGGCGGCTGAACCGCGTCGTGCCAGCGGCCCTGCCGATCCATCCTGACCGCGAGATCGAACGGCGTGCCGTCACGCCGCCGCCCTTCGTAGAGCACGGCGACATCGTTCTTCAGATGCGCGCGCGACCAATGCCAATCCTCGAAGCCGGCCTCGAGCGGTTCGTCGCCGAAGTTCGAATCGAAATAGCCGTCGCCGGTCCAGTGTACGCCCGGATGGCTCATCTCCACCTCGACGTGCGCGCGCGGCGCGACCGGATGCCAGCGGTGCCGGCCTTCGGGATCGAGCTGGAACGCAGTGGTGCCGATCAGCTCTGGATAGACGCGGACCTGGCCGCGCACCTTATAAGGGATCGGTGCGGAGATTTCGGCGATGTCGATCACCAGCGCGTTGCCGTCCCAATGCATCGCGCTGGGGCCGACGGCGAAATGATCGGCGTCGCGGAACGTGCGGCTGCGGGGTCGTTCGGTCATCGCCCAGCAGCCGCCGCGCGGCCCGGTCATCGCGACATTGATCGCGCAGTGATTGTCCGGATCGCCGCGCCCGGCCAGCTTGTAATAAGGCGAAAACACGCTGCCGACGAAGGCGATGATGGTCAGGCCGAAGCGGCGGTCCGCGCTGAACGCGTCGATATACCACCAGGCATAGCCGTTCGGGCCGACCGCGACGTCGAAGCGCGGTCCTTGAGCAGGCAGCCGACGGCCAGCTGTCCGGACAAGGCGGCCATCGGTACGCCCGCGCCGGGGTGGGTGCTCCCGCCCGCGCAATAAAGCCCAGGGATCCGTGTCCGGCTGCCTTGCCGACGGAAGGAGGCCGCCCACCCGTGCGAGGCCGGTCCATAAAGGGCTCCACCCGTCGAGGGAAACATCGCCTCGAAATCGCTCGGCGTCGTGAGCATCATCGCGCCCGGCGCCGGATCGAGCGAAAGTCCCGCCCGCGAGACGCTGGCCAGCATCTGCAATCTGCATGTGTCGATCTCCGCTGGAGTGAAGCCGGCGCCGTCGCCGATCGGCGGGGCGTTGACGATGATCTGGAGGCGTTCGGTGCCCGGCGACGCGGCACCACTGTCGTCGCGGTCCTGCGCGCAGACATAGACGCTGGGCGCATCGGCGAGCCGACCGGCGGCGAGCGCGGCGAACTCGGCGGGATAGTCACGCGAGAAGAACACATTGTGGCGCGAGAGCGGAAAGCCCTTGGCGGGCGTTCGGGCGGTCCACACCATCGCGCCGAGCGAGCGGCGCGCGGGCGAGACGGCGGCGACCGCGCGCTTGGCGGCCTGCCCGAGCCGTCCCGATGCGATCGCGGCAGGATCGGCGTTGCAGATCACCGCGCCGGCGTCGATCCGCTCGCCGCTGTCGAGCAAGACGCCGGCGGCGCGGCCGTGCTCGACGAGGATTTCGCGGACCGGCGCTTCGTAGCGAAGGTGCGCGCCATTCTTGGTCGCCACGGCCTCGATCGCGCGGGCGAGCGCGTGCATGCCGCCGTCGATCAGCCCCACGCCGAGCGCCTCGACATGCGCGATCAGCATCAGCGTGGCGGGGGCCTTGAACGGGGAGGAGCCGCAATAGGTGGCGTAGCGGCCGAACAATTGCTGCAGCCGCGGATCGCGGAAATAGCCCCCGAGCCCGCGCCACAGCGAGGTATAGGGATGAAGCGTGCAATAATCGGCAAAGCCGGCGCGGCCCATCCGCAAGCCGAGCGTTAACGGATTAGTGCTCGTATTGCGCAGGAAAGGGCGATCGAGCGAGTCGAAAATGCGTTTTGCCTCGGCGCGAAAGGCGCGGTAGCCGCGTGCTTCGGCGGCGCCGGCGAAGTCGCCGATCGCGGCTTCGCTTCGGGCCGGATCGGCGAACAGATCGAGCTGTGCCTCGCCCCAGGCATGGCGCGCCAGCGTCGCCGCCGGCCGGATCGTCAGATGATCGTCCAGCGATGCGCCGCATGTCTCGAAGATGGCGTCGAACGCGCTGCGCATCGTGAAGACGGTCGGCCCGGCGTCGATCGCGGCGCCGTCGACGATGACTTGGCGCATCTTGCCGCCCGGCGAGGCGGCGGCTTCGACGACGGTGACGTCGAGCCCGCGTGCCGCCAGCAGCGCCGCGCTGACCAGGCCGCCGACGCCCGCGCCGATCACCACCACTTTGTCGCTCGGCATGACGCCTGTTCTCCCGACGGTTGACGGCATCTTAGCATCCGTCCAATCAACTGGACACATGATTCCGTCCAGCAAAAAAGACAAAGAGGGCTGGCAGGGTCGCTGGATCGCGCTGCGCAATCGAGTGTTGGCCGATTCGGGTTTTCAGCGATTCGCCGCGCGATTTCCGCTCACCCGGCCAATCGCGCGGCGGCGCG
This sequence comes from Sphingomonas koreensis, assembly GCA_006438735.1. Lineage (GTDB taxonomy): Bacteria > Pseudomonadota > Alphaproteobacteria > Sphingomonadales > Sphingomonadaceae > Sphingomonas > Sphingomonas koreensis_A. The sequence continues at coordinate 46,889 of RCZF01000007.1, forward strand.
CCCGCGCGCTGTTCGATCTCGTCGCCGGCTTCACTTATTCGCAGACGCTTGTCGCCTGTGTCGAAACCGGGCTGCTCGATCTGCTAGCGGATGCGCCGCTGGACACCGATACCGTCGCCCGCCTTGCCGACTTTCCGCCTGAGAGTGCGGATCGGCTATTGCGGGCGGCGACCGCGATCGGGTTGGTCGAGCGGCTCGGGACGCGCTGGGCGCTCGGCGCGGACGGCGCGGCGCTTAGGGGCAATCGCGGAATCGCCGAGATGGTGGCGCATCATCACCTGCTCTACGCCGATCTCGCCGATCCAGTGGCGATGCTGCGCCGTGGCGGTGGTGGCGGGGCGCTGTCCGACTATTGGCGCTACGCCGAGTCGTCAGGGTCCGGCACCGACGCCGAGGTCGCCGCTTATTCGACGCTGATGGCGGCGTCGCAGCCGTTGATCGCCGAGCAGGTTATCCAGGCCTATCGTTTCGATCGTCATCGCCGGATGCTCGATGTCGGCGGCGGGGAAGGGGCGTTCCTGGCGGCGGTCGGCGCGGCCGCCCCCGCCCTTGCATTGTCGTTGTTCGATCTGCCGGCCGTCGGTGCGCGTGCGAAAGGACGGCTGGCGGCGCACGGTTTCGAGTCGCGCGCGACGATCTACGGCGGCGATTTTCTGGCCGACGCGTTGCCCGATGGGCATGACATCATCTCGCTGGTGCGCGTACTGCACGATCATGACGATGCTGCCGCGATGGTGTTGCTGCGAGCAATCCGCGCCGCGCTGCCGCCCGGCGGCACGCTGCTGATCGCCGAGCCGATGGCGCAAACGCGCGGCGCTGAACCGGCCGGCGACGCTTACTTCGGCTTGTATCTGTTGGCGATGGGCTCGGGCCGTCCACGCAGTCCTAGGGAGATCGCTGCCATGCTCCTTGCGGCCGGTTTCGCCAGAAGCCGCTTGCTGCCCACGGCGATGCCGCTCACCGCTCGAGTGATTGTCGCGACTGTTTGACGCTTTGAGCGTCCAGAACAGTTGACATTAAAAAGTGTCCATATAAAGTTACAGAAAGGTCAGGAGACCCCGACGGGGCCTTGCCGAGCAGGGGATCACTGTATGGACGCGGTCGCGGTCATACTCGAAGCGCCGGAGCGGCTGACGCTGCGGTCGCTCGCGCTCAATCCCCTCACCGATACCGATGTGCTCGTCGAAATCGACTGGAGCGGCGTCAGCTCGGGCACCGAGAAATTGCTTTGGACGGGCCGGATGCCGAATTTCCCGGGCATGGGCTATCCGCTCGTGCCGGGATACGAGTCGGTCGGCCGGATCATTGATGCGGGGCGCGAGGTTCGCGGGCGCGTCGGCGAGTGGGTCTTTGTCCCCGGAGCCAATTGCTACGAAGGCGCGCGCGGGCTGTTCGGCGGGACCGCGCGGCGCGTCGTGCTGCCGTCGGCGCGGGCGATGCCGATTGACGAGTCGCTCGGCAGTGACGGCATCCTCACCGCGCTCGCGGCGACGGCGCATCATGCCATCGCCGGCGGCGCGTCCCCCGATCTGATCGTCGGCCACGGCATTCTCGGCCGGCTCATCGCGCGGCTGACGGTGGCGGCCGGCGCGCCGGCGCCGGTGGTGTGGGAAACCAATCCCGATCGGCGCGACGGGGCAGGCTATGACGTTATCGATCCGGCGACCGACGAGCGCCGCGACTATCGCACCATCTGCGACGCCAGCGGCGCGGCCGATCTTCTCGACACGCTGATCGGCCGGCTCGCCAAGGGTGGCGAGGTAGTGCTCGCCGGCTTCTATGATCGGCTGAGCTTCGGCTTTCCGCCCGCCTTCATGCGCGAGGCGCGGCTGCGGATTTCCTCCGAATTTACCCCGTCCGATGTCGCCGCGACGATCGCCTTGATCGAATCGGGCGCGCTGCGGCTCGACGGTCTCGTCAGCCATGTGCGCGACGCCGCCGACGCCGCCGACGCCTATCCGGCCGCGTTCGGCGATCCAACCTGCCTGAAGATGGTCCTCGATTGGAGACACGTATGAGTATGCTTGATCCCGGACCCCTGCGCGATGAAGCGCATGAAGAGCCCGACCCTGTTCACACCGGGCCCGTCACCAAGGAAACCCAGATCATCGCGATCTATGGCAAGGGCGGCAGCGGCAAATCCTTCGCACTGGCCAATCTCAGCTACATGATGGCGCAGCAGGGCAAGCGCGTGCTCCTGATCGGCTGCGATCCCAAGAGCGACACCACCAGCCTGTTATTCGGCGGCAAATCGACCCCGACGATTATCGAGACATCGAGCAAGAAGAAGCTCGCCGGCGAAGAAATCGGTATCGAGGACGTCTGTTTTCAACGCGACGGCGTGTTCGCGATGGAGCTGGGCGGGCCGGAGGTTGGCCGCGGCTGCGGCGGGCGCGGCATAATTCACGGGTTCGAGACGCTCGAGAAGCTCGGCTTTCATGAATGGGGCTTCGATTACGTGTTGCTCGATTTCCTCGGCGATGTGGTGTGCGGCGGCTTCGGCCTGCCGATCGCGCGTGACATGTGCCAGAAGGTGATCGTCGTCGCGTCGAACGACCTGCAATCGCTCTACGTTGCGAACAATGTCTGCAAGGCGGTCGAATATTTCCGCAAGATGGGCGGCAATGTCGGCGTCGCCGGCATGATCCTCAACAAGGATGACGGCACCGGCGAGGCCAACGCCTTCGCCGAGGCGGTGGGCATCCCGGTGCTGTGCGCGATCCCCGCCAACGAGGACATTCGCAAAAAGAGCGCGAACTATCAGATCATCGGCAAGCCTGGCGGGCAATGGGCGAGCCTGTTCGAGGAGCTCTCGGTCAATGTCGCCGAGGCGCCGCCACTCCGGCCGACGCCGCTCGATCAGGACGGGCTGCTCAACCTGTTCAGCGCCGATGTGACGGGCGCGGATTTCACGCTCAAGCCAGCGACGCAGGCCGACATGCGCGGCGTCGATTTCGTCATCAAGCCCAGCCTCGAGGTGGTCTATGACGCCGTCTGAGGCTCTTTTGACCTCGCCGCGCGATCGCGACCGGATCGACCTTGCGCCAGTCGCAGAGGGTGGGTGCGGATCGAAGGAAACGATGCGCGATGCCGCCGTGACGGCCGGCAAGTCCGACATTCTCGATCGCTACGCCGCCGATTATCCCAAGGGCCCGCATGATCAGCCGCAATCGATGTGCCCGGCGTTCGGGTCGCTCCGCGTCGGCTTGCGGATGCGCCGCACCGCCACGGTGCTGTCGGGTTCGGCGTGCTGCGTCTACGGGCTGACCTTCACCTCGCATTTCTACGGCGCCAAGCGCAGCGTCGGCTATGTGCCGTTCTCTTCGGAGACTTTGGTCACCGGCAAGCTGTTCGAGGACATTCGCGAGGCGGTGCACCAACTCGCCGATCCGGCACTCTACGATACGATCATCGTCACCAACCTGTGCGTGCCGACCGCTTCCGGCGTCCCGCTGCAATTGTTGCCGGACCAGATCAACGGCGTCCGCGTCATCGGCATCGACGTGCCCGGATTCGGCGTGCCGACGCATGCCGAGGCGAAAGACGTGCTCGCCGGCGCAATGCTGAATTATGCGCGCAAGGAGGCCGAGACCGGCCCCGTCGCCGCGCCCAAGGAACGACCGGACCGGCCAACCGTGACTCTCCTCGGCGAGATGTTCCCGGCCGACCCGCCAGGTATCGGGCTGATGCTCGAGCCGCTGGGGCTGGCCGCAGGGCCGGTGGTGCCGACGCGCGAGTGGCGTGAGCTCTATTCGGCGCTCGATTGTGCCGCGGTGGCGGCGATCCATCCTTTCTACACCGCCAGTGTCCGCGAGTTCGAGGCGGCGGGCCGGCGGGTCGTTGGTTCGGCTCCGGTCGGCGCTGACGGCACGGCTGCCTGGCTCGACGCGATTGGCCAGGCCTGCGGCATCGCGCAGGACAAGGTCGATCTCGCCAAGAACCGCTTCATTCCCGCCATTCGCGGCGCGCTCGCCGCCAAGCCGATCAAGGGGCGGATCACCGTCTCGGGATATGAAGGTTCCGAACTGCTCGTCGCGCGGCTGCTGATCGAAAGCGGCGCCGACGTGCCCTATGTTGGCACCGCCTGCCCGCGCACCGTGTGGTCCGATCCCGATCGCGACTGGCTCGTGGCGAAGGGCGTCCGCGTCCAGTATCGCGCCAGCCTCGAGAACGACATCGCTGCGGTCGAGGAATATGGCCCCGATCTCGCGATCGGCACGACGCCCGTCGTCCAGCACGCCAAGGCGAAGGCGATTCCGGCGCTCTATTTCACCAACCTCATCTCGGCGCGGCCGCTGATGGGGCCGGCGGGGGCGGGGAGCCTGGCGATGGTGATCAACGCCGCGCTCGCCAACCAGCACCGCTTCGACAAGATGAAGGCGTTTTTCGACGGCGTCGGCGCGGGGCCGACCGCCGGCGTGTGGGAAAACACGCCGGTCGATCGCCCCGAATTCAAGGCGAAATACGCCGCCAAGCGGATCGCCGCCGCCAAGGCCGAGGAGCACATCGGCTCATGACGCTGATCATCGATCATGATCGCGCGGGCGGCTATTGGGGCGCGGTTTACGCGTTCACCGCGATCAAGGGGCTGCAGGTCATCATCGACGGCCCGGTCGGCTGCGAGAATCTGCCGGTCACCTCGGTGCTGCATTATACCGACGGGCTGCCGCCTCACGAGCTGCCGATCGTCGTCACCGGGCTCGGCGAGCAGGAGCTGGGGCGCGACGGCACCGAGGGCGCGATGAAGCGCGCCTGGGCGACGCTCGATCCCGATCTGCCTGCCGTCGTCGTCACCGGATCGATCGCCGAGATGATCGGCGGCGGCGTGACGCCCGAAGGCACCAATATCCAGCGTTTCCTCCCGCGCACGATCGACGAGGATCAGTGGCAAGCGGGCGACCGCGCGCTGACTTGGCTGTGGACGCAGTTCGGTCCCAAGAAAGTCCCCGCGCTCCGCCCGCTCAAGGATGGCGAAAAGCCCAAGGTCAACATCATTGGGCCGATGTACGGCACGTTCAACATGCCGTCCGACCTCGCCGAAATCCGTCGGTTGATCGAAGGAATCGGTGCCGAAGTCGGCATGGTCTTCCCGCTCGGCAGCCATCTCGCCGACGTCAAGAAGCTCGCCGCAGCGCAAGTCAATGTCTGCATGTACCGCGAGTTCGGGCGCGGGCTGTGCGAGGTGCTCGAGCGGCCGTATCTGCAGGCGCCGATCGGGCTCGACTCGACCACGCTCTTCCTGCGCAAGCTGGGCGAGCTGACCGGCCTCGATCCCGAGCCGTTCATCGAGCGCGAAAAGCACACCACGATCAAGCCGCTGTGGGATCTGTGGCGCTCGGTGACGCAGGACTTCTTCGGCACCGCCAGCTTCGGCATCGTCGCGACCGACACCTATGCGCGCGGCATCCGCAAATTTCTCGAAGAGGATATGGGGCTGCCGTGCAATTTCGCCGTGTCGCGCTGCGCCGGGAGCAAGTCAGACAATCAGTCGATCAAGGACATGATCCGCGACAATCCGCCGCTGGTCTTGTTCGGCAGCTTTAATGAGCGGATGTATATGGCCGAGACGGGCGCGCGCGGCGTCTATATCCCGGCGAGCTTCCCCGGCGCAGTGATCCGCCGCCACACCGGCACGCCGTTCATGGGCTATTCTGGCGCGACCTATCTGGTCCAGGAAGTCTGCAACGCGCTGTTCGACGCGCTTTTCCACATCCTGCCGCTGGCCGGTCAGCTCGACAAGGCGGAAGCCACCCCGGCGCGGATCGAGCGCGCGCTGATGTGGGATGACGACGCCAAGTCCGAACTCGACGCCGTCGTCGAGCGCGAGCCCGTGCTGGTGCGAATTTCCGCCGCCAAGCGCATCCGCGACGCTGCCGAGCGCGCCGCCCGCCGGGCCGGCGACAGCTCGGTGAGCGTCGCACGGCTCGCCGATGCGATCACCGAAAGCAGGGTGGCATGACCGCGCTGCGCCCGTCTTTCCAACCGTTTCCGCGCGAAGCTGCGCGGTCCACCCCATCCTCGCGGCGATCCTCGTCGCGTCGATGCCGTCGGGGGGCGTTCGTCACGCTCCAGTTCTCGTCGGGCACAATGGAGACGAAGACATGAGCGATATCAGAGAGAGAGAACGAGAAGACAGGATCGGCCCTGGAACCTATCTTACGCCGGAAGAGGCCAAGGAGTTCCATAAGCTGTTCATGACCAGCTTCATCATTTTCACGGTTGTGGCGATCATCGCCCACTTCCTTGTGTGGCAATGGCGTCCCTGGCTCTAATAGAACCCCGTAAAAATAGCCGAAATATACTACGAGAAGGAACCACGATATGTGGAGAATTTGGCTCATATTCGATCCGCGCAGGGCGCTGGTCGCATTGTTCATCTTCCTGTTCGTGCTGGCGCTGTTGATTCACTTCATCCTGCTCAGCACCGACCGGTTCAACTGGCTGGATGGCCCGCACAAGGCGCCCGTCGCGGCGGTGGCAGCGGCGCCAGCGGCACAATAGGGATACCGGGGGGGCCGCGCTCTTCGGGCGCGGTATCCGGTGGGACGAGGGCGGCGACACGCTCGCCGGCCTCGTCCAACCCTATCATGATTCAGGTGCAAGGGCCGGCTGGTGACGGCGGGTGGAGATAATGTCATGGCGCTGCTGAGTTTCGAGCGAAAATACCGGGTGCGCGGGGGCACGCTGATCGGCGGCGACCTGTTCGATTTCTGGGTCGGCCCCTTTTATGTCGGGTTCTTCGGCGTCACGACCGCGTTATTTGCGGGGTTGGGCACGGCGCTGATCTTCTACGCGGCCTCGCTTGGCCCGACGTGGAACCCGTGGCTGATCTCGATCGCGCCGCCGGACATCAGTTACGGCCTGGGCCTCGCGCCGCTGCGCGAAGGCGGATTCTGGCAGATCATCACGGTCTGCGCGGTCGGATCGTTCGTCTCCTGGGCGCTGCGTGAAGTGGAAATCTGCCGCAAGCTCGGCATCGGCTATCACGTGCCGTTCGCTTTCGCGGTGGCGATCTTCGCCTATATCTCGCTGGTGGTTATCCGCCCGTGGCTGCTCGGCGCCTGGGGCTTCGGCTTCCCATATGGCATCTTCAGCCATCTCGATTGGGTGTCGAACACCGGCTACCAATATCTGCATTTCCATTACAACCCGGCGCATATGATCGCGGTGAGCTTCTTCTTCACGACGACGCTTGCGCTCGCGCTGCATGGTTCGCTGGTGCTGTCGGCGGTCAATCCGCCCAAGAACGGCCCCGGCAATGGCGAGGTGAAGTCGCCTGAATATGAGGACGCCTTCTTTCGCGATACGATCGGCTATTCGATCGGCACGCTTGGCATTCACCGGCTGGGCCTGTTCCTAGCGCTGTCGGCGGGCTTTTGGAGTGCGGTGTGCATCATCATTTCCGGGCCGCTTTGGTCACGAGGTTGGCCCGAGTGGTGGACCTGGTGGCTGAACCTGCCGATCTGGCACTGAGCGGGGGGCAAGGCACATGGCGCGCTATCAGAACATCTTCACCCAGGTGCAGCTCCGCGGCTACACCGAACTCGGGCCGGCGCTCGACGCCGGCAGCCTGCCGCGGATTGGCCGGGGGAGCTTCTCTTACTGGGCCGGCAAGGTTGGCAACGCCCAGCTCGGCCCGATCTATCTCGGCAAGCTCGGTATCGCCTCGCTGATCTGCGGTTTCTTGGCGTTCGAGATCATCGGGCTCAACATGTGGGCCTCGGTCAATTGGGATCCGGTCCAGTTCGTCCGGCAATTGCCCTGGCTCGCGCTCGAGCCGCCGGGGCCGCAATGGGGCTTCACGCTGTTCGTGCCATTGTCGCAAGGCGGCTGGTGGCAGATGGCGGGCTTCTTCATGAGCGCCTCCGTGCTGCTGTGGTGGGCGCGAACCTACGCCCGGGCCCGCGCGCTCGGCATGGGAACGCACATCGCCTGGTCGTTTGCCAGCGCGATCTGGCTGATGCTGGTGCTCGGCTTCATCCGGCCGATGCTGATGGGCAGCTGGGCGGAGGCGGTGCCGTTCGGCATCTTCCCGCATCTCGATTGGACGGCGGCCTTCTCGATCCGTTACGGCAATCTGTTCTACAATCCGTTCCACTGCCTTTCGATCGCGTTCCTTTACGGCTCGACTCTGCTGTTCGCGATGCACGGCGCGACGATCCTCGCGGTCGGCCGTTATGGCGGCGAGCGTGAGATCGAGCAGATCACCGATCGCGGCACGGCGGCCGAGCGTGCGGCGCTGTTCTGGCGCTGGACGATGGGCTTCAACGCGACGATGGAATCGATCCACCGCTGGGCCTGGTGGTTCGCGGTGCTGACCACGCTGGTCGGCGGAATCGGCATCCTGTTGACCGGAACGGTGGTCGATAACTGGTATCTCTGGGCGATCCAGCACGGCTATGCGCCGAGCTATCCGGCGACGGGCACGATCGATCCTGCAACCCTGCCGGGAGCCGTGCAATGAGTCGCGCTGCGATCAACCGCATCGTCATCCTCGCCACACCGGCGCTGCTGCTCGCGCTCGGCGGCTGCGAAGTCGGCCACAAAGTGACCGAGCAGACCGGCTATCGCGGCGCCGGGCTTGATCAGATCGTCGACGCCAGCCATGTCGCCAAGGCGGCGGTAATACCGGCGCCGCCTTATGCATTGCCCGACGATAGCGGGCCGCGCGCGTCCGCGACCTATCAGAACGTCAAGGTGCTCGGCGACGTCAGCACCGAACGGTTCAACTATATGATGGCGTCGATCACGCAGTGGGTCGCGCCGCCGGCCGAGGGGTGCAATTATTGCCACAACCCGGCCAACATGGCGTCGGACGAAAAATACACCAAGATCGTCGCGCGGCGGATGTTGCAGATGACACGCGCGGTCAATTCGCGCTGGGTCAGCCACGTCAAGGAAACCGGCGTCACCTGTTATACCTGCCACCGCGGCAACGCTGTGCCCAACTATAAATGGGCGAGCGCGGAAGGCACGCCCGATGATCCGAACACGATCGTCGGCAACAAGCACGGGCAGAACACGCCCGATCCTAACGTTGGCTATGCCTCGCTGCCCAACGATCCGTTCGATCGTTACTTCACCGCAGCGACCGATATACGCGTGGCCGGCAAATCGGCCTATCCCCCGGCGACACGCGTCGCGGGCATCAAGGAAACCGAGGCGACCTACGGGCTGATGATGCATATTTCGACGTCGCTGGGCGTCAATTGCACCTATTGCCACAATACGCAGTCGCTCGGTGCCTGGCCGCTGAGCCGGCAACAGCGCGCTACGGCCTATTATGGCATCCGCATGGTCCGCGATATAGACGAGAACTATATCTCGCCGCTTAAGGATGTGTTCCCGGCCTATCGCAAGGGGCCGCACGGCGATCCCTACAAGGTCAATTGCATGACCTGTCACCAAGGCCTGTCGAAGCCGCTAGGCGGCGTGAGCATGCTCAAGGACTATCCGCCACTCAAGGGACCGCCGATGGCGTCGGCGCAGGCCGAGGGCGACGCCGCGACACTGGTGCGCTTCCGCAACCCGACGACGTTGACGACTGCGCCGGCCGAGCCGAAACCGGCCAGCCCCAATCCGTAACCGGCGTCGCCCGCCGCTGCGACGCAGTCGATGGGCGCACCGAACCGCTTGGGGCCTTGCCGGGGAGCGATCCCGGCGATGAGCATCGAGACACGCAGCCATCCGTTGCGCGCAGCGCTATCGGCGGAAATGCACGTCCGACGGCTGCCGCGTTTTGCCAGCCCATGCCGGCTGATGCAGGTCGTGTCGTTGCTCGGCGAGGACGCGGCGCGCGACAGCCGTACGCATATCGAGGCGCTGGGCGGCAGGCACGGCGCCGTCGTGCCGCCTGATGCGCGCTACGCCGTGATGCCGCTCGGCGACGTGACGATGGTGTGGGAACGCCACACCGAATTCGCCAGCTACACGTTCATCCGCGAAGGCGCGTTCGACGCGCCGTTCGACATCGCCACGTTCGCCGAGGTCGCCGCCGACGCGCTGAACGACATGCCAGGCGAAATCGTCCGCGCGACGCAGATCGCGGTAAGCGGCAAGGAAGCGCCGGATCCCGACCCTAAGATGCTCGATGCCTGGTTCGAGCAGGGCTCGCTGATCGTCTGCGACGTCGCCGACGGCAAGGCGCGGGTGATGTCCGATTTCCGGCTGCACGGCGATGGCTTCGGGCGACTGTTGATCGCCGACCGCGGGCTGGAGGGAGACGAGTCGGCGCAGCTCGTCCTGCGGCTTCAGGAACTCGGTAATTACCGCAACATGGCGCTGCTCGGGCTGCCGCTCGCGCAGCGATTGACGCCCGATGTGGCGGGGCTCGAAAAGCGACTAGCGACGCTCACCCATGCAGTTTCCGAGCGGGTGTCGCAGGACGATACGCTGCTCGACGAGCTTACCTATCTGTCGGCCGAGCTTGCCCGGATCGTCGCCGAGACGCGCTACCGGATGAGCGCCACGCGCGCTTATGCGCAGCTCAGTATGGAACGCCTGACGAGCCTGACGATGAGCCCCGTCCGCGGCTACCAGACGCTGGCCGATTTCACCGAGCGGCGGTTGTTGCCGGCGCTGAGGACATGCGATTCCTTTTCGCAACGGCTCGACGATCTGTCGCAGCGCGCGGCGTGGACCAGTGAATTGCTGCGCACCCGGATCGACATCGCGCTCGCCAAGCAGAACCGCGATCTGCTCGAATCGATGAACAACCGCACGCAATTGCAGCTGCGTTTGCAGCAGACCGTCGAGGGGCTGTCGGTGGTCGCGATCAGTTATTATCTGGTGATGCTGATCGGCTATCTGCTGGGCGCCGTGCCGGGCTTTCGGCATGATGTGGTGATGGCGGTCGCGGTGCCGATCGTGGTCGTCGGCGTCGCGCTGGCGCTGCGCCGATTCCGGCATCATTTCACCGAATAAGCGGGCGATCGGCGAGGCGGTCGTTTCGGCGGGAACCAAAAGCATCGTCGCGCGATATGATCTCAAATGCTCCGCCTGCTTTTCCCCTTTCGCGCGACCCAATGGATCGGTCCGCTGCTCGCGGCCGGCGCAGCGGCCGTTATCATCGGCGCACTGGTAATCTGGTCGGGCATCGTCGATCTTTCGGCCGCAAGGCCGCATCCCGAAGGATGGGCAAGAATACTCCATTACACCTTCGACCAGTCGACGGCCTATCATGCCGACGCTACACCGCCGGCCGATCTTGACAGCCCGATCCGCGTTGCTGCGGGTGCGGCCTATTACGGGCAGGTCTGCGCCCGTTGCCACGGCGGGCCTGGCTTCGGCCAGAACCCGGTGGTGCTGTCGATGCATCCCCGGCCGCAATATTTGCCGAGCGCGCTGCCGATTGCGAAGTTCTCGTCTGCGGAGCTTTTCCGGATCGTCAAGGCCGGGGTCAAATACAGCGCGATGCCGTCTTGGCCGGCCGGCGGTCGCGATGATGAGATTTGGCATCTTGTGGCGTTTTTGCGCGCGATGCCGACGATGTCTGCAGCGCAGTTTCAGTCGCTTGCGTTGGTGGATCACAAGCCGGCGAGCGCAGTTGCCGAATTCGGCGGCCCCGCGCCGCAACGATCTTACGCGTTGCGCAATGACCTCGAGCCGCCCAAATCCGATTACAGCTACCACACGCCGGCGTTTGGATTTTCAGGCTACGCTTTGGATGCCGATCCGGTCGCGACGTGTGCGCGATGCCACGGTGCCGATGGCGCGGGGGGCGGGGTCTTCCCCAATCTGACGATCCAGGACCGCGGCTATCTCGCGCGGACGTTGACGGCATTCGCTTTGGGCCAGCGGCACAGCGGCTATATGCAGATGGTGGCGACCGAATTGTCGCCCGCGCAGATTGCCGCGCTCGCGGATCATTATGCTGGGCTGCCCCGCCGCGCGAGCGACACAACGGCGCAGCCGATCCCCGCACTCGGCCAGCAGCTTGCGCTTACTGGCATTCCGAAAGCGCACATCGGCCCGTGCGCCGGCTGCCACGGCGTCGATCGCGCCGCGGCCAAGGCCTATCCGCTGCTCGAAGGCCAGTCGCGCTGGTATATCGCCGATCAGATGCGCGTGTTCCGCAGTGGCGGCCGCGGAGCGATTGCCGGTGAAAACCCGATGCCGGCCATCGCGAAACGGCTGACCGACGCGCAGATCGATGCCGTCGCCGCTTATTATGCCGCGCAGCCGCCGGCGGCGGTGCAGAGTTTCGCGGCGGTGAGCCCGCACAAGTGACCGAAACCGACGCCGCCCAGCAAGCCAGGGATGCGGCGGAAGACGAAAATCCGCAGGATCTCGACGAGTCAGAACGCGAGGCGATCGAAAAACGCAAATCACCGCCGGCGCGCGTGGTCCATGAGATCATCCGGCAACAAGGGCTCGAGGAACTGCGCCGCCCGGCGGCCTCGCTATTATGGTCGGGGTTGGCGGCCGGCGTCACCATCTGGCTGTCGCTGGTTGCCCAGGCGGCGTTGATGACTGGCTTGCCCGATTCGCCGTGGCGGACGCCGATCGCTAGCCTGGGCTACAGCGTCGGCTTTGTCGTCGTGATCCTTGGCCGGCTGCAGCTTTTCACCGAAAGCACGATCGTCGCGGTGTTGCCGCTGGCGACGAACATCAGCCTGGCAAATTTCGGTCGTACGCTGCGACTGTGGGTGCTGGTGTTCCTGGCCAATATGGTGGGGACGCTGGCGGTCGCGTGGCTGCTCCCCGCTGCCGGTCTCGTCACGCCCGAAATGCTCGCGGCAATGCTCGGCATCTCGCATCATCTACAAACGATGACCGCCGCCGAAGCCTTTGCCCGCGGCGTTCCGGCCGGCTTCATTCTGGCGACGATCGCCTGGGTGCTGCCCAACGCCAAGGGCCAGGAAATCTGGGTGGTAACGTTGCTGACCTATATCATCTCGCTCGCCGGATTCAGCCACGTCATCGCCGGATCGGCCGAGGCGTGGCTGCTGGCGACCAGCGGGCAGGCGAGCTTCGGATTCGCCGCGTTCGGCTTCATCCTGCCGGCGTTGGCCGGCAACATCATCGGCGGAACGGGCCTGTTCGCAGTGCTTGCCCACGCCCAGGTCCGATCCGAACTCTGAGGCGAAGGCTCAGGCCGCCATCGCCCGGCGCGCCAGCTCGCACTGCGACCAGATTTCGGACAGCGCGGTTACCAGCTTGTCGATGTCGCCATCCGAATGAACCGGCGAGGGCGTCAGCCGCAGGCGCTCGGTGCCTACGGGGACGGTCGGGTAATTGATCGGCTGGACGTAGATGCCGTGATGCTCGAGCAGCCAGTCGCTGATTCGTTTGCACTTGTGGGCATCGCCGACCATCACCGGGATGATGTGGCTGGGATTGTCGATCGTCGGGATGCCGATCGCATCGAGCCGGCGGCGGACCTGCGCGACGCGATCGCGGTGGCGGATGCGTTCCATGTCGGACGTCTTGAGATGGCGAATGCTCGCCGCGGCGCCGGCGGCGAGCGCAGGCGGCAATGCGGTGGTGAAGATGAAACCGCTGGCGAAGCTGCGGACGAAATCGCACAAGGCGGCCGAGGCGGCGATATAGCCGCCCATCACGCCGAACGCTTTGCCCAGTGTGCCCTCGATGACGGTGACGCGGTCCATCAGCCCTTCGCGCTCAGCGACGCCGCCGCCGCGCGGGCCATACAGGCCGACGCCGTGGACTTCGTCGAGATAGCTCATCGCGCCGTGCGCTTTGCAGACGTCGAGGATTTCGGCGATCGGGGCTATGTCGCCATCCATCGAATAAACGCTTTCAAACGCGACCAGCTTGGGCCGATCGGGATCGAGCGCGGCGAGCCGGCGATCGAGATCCTCAGGCGAATTATGCTCGAATTTCTGCACCTCGGCGCGGCTGTGGCGAATGCCCTCGATCATCGACGCGTGATTGAGTGCATCGGACAGGATCACGCAGCCCGGGATACGCGCGCCGAGCGTGCCCAGCGCCGCCCAGTTGGATACATAGCCCGAGGTGAACAGCAGCGCCGCTTCCTTGTGGTGGAGATCGGCGAGTTCTGCTTCGAGCAGCACATGGCTGTGCGTCGTTCCCGAAATGTTGCGCGTGCCGCCCGCACCGGCGCCGCAGCGATCGAGCGTTTCGTGCATTGCCCCCAGCACCTTGGGATGCTGGCCCATGCCGAGATAATCGTTCGAGCACCACACGGTGACGGGCCGGGTGCCGGCGTCGGTGAATTGGTGGGCGGACGGGAAGGCGCCAGCCTTGCGCTCAAGCTCGGCAAAAATCCGATAACGGCCGTCGTCCCGCAGCGTCTCCAGCTCAGTCTGGAAAAATGCCTCGTAATTCATCTGCACGCCTCCCCGTATTCTATTCGATAATAGCGATTTTCGCTGGTTCGTCACGCGACGAAGACGCCCAGCTCCACATTTTTCCATCTCGCATCGGCAGCACCAAGAACAGATGTTCGACGACGCCCAGCACGGCGAGCGCGGCCAGCAATGTCGCGGTGACCGAGCCGGCGCTGTTGGCCGGCGCGGCTTCGGCGGCGATCCACGCCCACACCGCGACGCCGCCCGCGAGCACCACCGACAGCGGGAACAGCGGGTTGATCGGGCGCTTGGGAAAATAGCTTTTCAGATAAGCGAGATGCGCCGGGAAAACCTCGTCGCTGAGGTTCGGCACGCCGAGGAACAGGTTGAACTTCGCGGACAGGCGCAGGCCGAACAGCATCAGGAAGGTGAGCGGCGCGGCCTGGTTGGGCTGGCCCCAGCTCAGCGCGAACAGCAGCAGCGCGGTTGCCGCGATCGCTATTTCGTGATGGATCACGGTTGCGGTCGCCAGGCGGAAGCGGCGCCAGCCTCTTGCGTCGGGCGGGCAGGGCGTTTTGCGCGGACCGGCGACGAAGCCCATCAGGAAGCCCATTTCGTGCCAGCCCCACACCAGGATGGCGCCGCCGAAGCCGATATAGGCGGCTTGCCAGCCATCGTCGCGCGCGGTGATCCAGATCGCCACCAGCGCGGCGGCCGCGACCAATCCGGCGATGGTGTAGCTCGTCCGGAATGTTTCGCGCGGTCGGCTGTCGAGCCAGACGACCGCGCCGGTGCCGATGAACCACATCAGCAGCGCGAAAAGAACCGGCGGAATCGTCACCAGGCGGGGACCAGCCGGATTGTCGCGGGTGCGTCGTTGCGTTTGACCGGGGTGAAATACAGGCCGGCGAAGGCAACCGCGGCGGCGCCGATCAAACCGGCGCGCTTGATCCCGCCGATCACCCCGCCTTGCGCCTTGGCGGCATCAATCCGCCCGGCGATGCGCCGCATCCGCTCCAGCCCGGTGGCGAAGCGCGGCGCGTCGGTATCGAGCACCACCGGGAAAACCTGGCGAGTGATTGCCGAGCAGACCGTGAACACGCGGTTATCGTAATCGGTCGGATCGATGCCCAGCGCCTTATGGAACGCCGGGCGATTGTGATCGCGCACGTACATCGTCGCATAGACGGCGACGAGAAAGAAGCGCACCCAATATTTGTTGATCCCGCTCAGCAGCTTGGGATCGGCGCGCATCAGCAGCGCAAAGGCGTCGCCGTGGCGGAACTCGTCGTTGCACCACAATTCGAACCAGTTGAAGATCGGATGGAACCGCAGCTCTGGATGGCGCGCGAGGTGACGGAAGATCGTGATGTAGCGCGCATATCCGATCTTTTCGGAGAGGTAGGTCGCGTAAAAGATGAACTTCGGCCGGAAATGCGTGTATTTCTTGGTGCGCGTCAAAAAGCCCAGATCGATGCCGATGCCGGCGTCCTTCAGCGTATCGTTGATGAAGCCCGCGTGGCGGCTTTCGTCGCGGCTCATCAGCTTGAACAGCTGCTTGATGTCCGGATTGGTCACGCGCTTGGCGATTTCGGCATAAAGGATGCAGCCGGAAAATTCGGCGGTGAGCGAGCTGACGAGGAAATCGGTGAATTCTTCGCGCAGGCCATCGGGCAGGCTTTCGATCACGCCGTCGAACGCTTCGGTGCGCTTGAAATGGCGCTTGTTCGGATCGGCCGCCATCTCGGCGATCAGTGCGTCCCATTCGACGCGGACCGGGGTCACATCGATGCGGTCCATCGCGGCGAAATCGGTGGTGTAGAAGCGCGGCGACAGCACCGTGTTTTCGCGCGCGATCGCCATCGTATCGCCGCCCTGGGGCGCGGCGCTGGCGGCTTTGACCGGGCTAATCGCGTTCATCACAGTCTCCGATCGCTGAAGCTGACTTCATAGAGCTCGGCCATCGCGAAATGGCCGGCGAATTTGGTCCAGGCGCGCGTCACCGGCCCGGCGCGCTCGACGGTGGCGGTGCGATCGATCACGCAGCGCTCGCCGAAATTAACGTGGATCGGATCGCCGTGAACGCGGACGCGGTCGCCGGGGCCGATCGCGACGCCGTATGGTAGCTCGACATGGGCGCAGAGGAATTCGTCGCTATGCTCGATCCTGACGCGGCACGCGGTGTCGAAGCGGGTGCGGCTCATGATACCTTGGTTCCCTTGGCGTCGAGCAGGACGGCGAAGGCGGCGCGATTGGTCGAACCGAACGCGCCGAGCTCGATCGAGCGGCCGTCGGTCGTGTCGGTCAGCGACAATTCGCCGTCCTTCCAGAGCGTGAGCTTGAACGGCGCCTGATCGCCGAAGCCGTGCATGCGCCGTTCGCGCGCCAGCCCGCGCATCACGCCGCGGATGAAGCCGCTCTTGCTGCCCGGCTCGATTACCGATGCGGTGCCGCCGGTGCCGGTATCCTCGATCAGCACCGCGCCATCGGCGCGATCGATGAAGCGCAGGTTGCGCGATTTGACCGGAGCGACGTGATCGGCCGCGCGCAACAGCACCGGCGAGGCGGTCGGCGGAATATGGTCGAGCCGGACGAAGCTCGTCACGGCAATCGTGAACATCACCAGGCCGCCGGCGAACAGCAGCGCGCCGCGGGGCAGCGTTTCGGTCTGGACCGCACTCATGCCGCCACCGCCACGCCGAATGCTGGCGCCGCCGTGGCCGGGCCGTGATGGATCTGCGCGATCGTCCCTTCCGGATGCGCGGCGAGGCAGGTGCGCGCGATCAGCGCGGCGACGCCGCTGGCATTGGGGATCGCGCGCAGCATCGGCTCCGCCGCCGCCAGCCGCCACGGCCGGGCGTGCGGCCATAACCCGGCATAACCGAGCCGCTGCGGCCCAGTGATCGCCAGCGGAATATCGCCCGATCCGTCAGCGCGCAGATCGAGATTGACCGCGCCGACAAAGCCGATCGGCAGATTGATGCATTTGGGCAGAGCCATGCCGATCCGCAGCACGACGCGGCGATTCGTCAGCGTGTAGATCGTGCTGCGCGCCGATCCCCAGGCGAGCAGGTGGAGCAGCGCCACGCCGAAGATCCCGACGATGATCGTCATCGCGGTGCCGGTGAAGGACGCGGCGCCGGCGACGCCGTGCGACAGCGTAGAGATCAGCGCGAGCGCGGCAAGCAGCGCGAAATAACCGGCGACGGCGCGGGTGTGAAAGGCGGTGCGCGCCAGCACGCGCCAGTCGGGCGATCCCTGCCACAGGATGCGTTCGCCGGTGGGGGGAACGCCGGGCAGACCGGGGATCGGCTCATTCTCATATTCGGTCACAGGAACGGCTCCTGACGTGAGGGTGTAGCATAGAGATAACCGCCCCCGAAATAAGCGGATACGCGGTCTTCCTCATACAACGTAATGATGTCCGCCGCATCAAGCCGCGGCGCATCGGCGAATTGGCTGGCGACGACCGCGTCGATCACCACGCGGCGGCGGCGCTTGTCGATCGTGGCCATTGGCATCGGCGCCAGCACGTCCTTGCCCGCTGCGCCGTCGAGCGCGATCTGGAGATAGCGGACCATGCGATCCGCCTTGTCGATCCATACGTCGCTCACCGTGCCGGCGACGACGCCGTCGGCCCCCACCACCGGCATACCGCGGGGATCGGGATCGCGGCGCTCGAGGAAGAAGCCGCCCGCGCTCGACAGCGGAACGATCCGGGGATGGCCCTCCATATCGATATCCGGCCGCTTGGCGCGATCAGCCCACGCCGCCGGCCCGATCCCGTCGATCAGCGGATTGCCCGTCGGCACCAAGGGAGCGCCGGGGAAATTCTCGGTGCGCCGCGCGGCGATGTTCACCGGCTCACGATCCTTGGTCGGCGTCGTGACGGTGCCGTGGCCGAACGGCAGGCGAAAAGTCTTGGGCGTGGCGCTGTGCAGCGGACCGCCCTCGCTCTGAATACGGCCGGTGAGATCGTCTTCGAGCGGATAGCCCTCGCGCCGATCTTCGCGACGAAGCCAAAACACCAAGCAGATGAAAAACAGCACGAACGCATAGAATGTCAGCAGCGCGACATCGAGACCAGGCGTGATCATGACGTGCATGGTTGTTTCCCTTCAGATTGGAAATTCGCTGAGGCCGAAGCGGGTGGCGGCCGCCGCGGTCTCACCATATTCACGGTCGCGCACCAATGGCCCGAGCGCGATGAGCGTGCCGAACAACAGCACGATTTCGATGCTATAAACGAATGCGTAGCCCGTCGCCGGGCCGGCCAGCGTAGATCCCAGATCACGGGCGACCGCGGCGGCCGAGATCAGATCGCGCACGAACGCGCCGATCGCGATGGCGAGGCCGGCACAGGTCGCCTGCACCGCGCCCCAGGCGCCGAGCGCGAGGCCGGTGCGGCCGCCAAGCTCCTCGGCGTCTGAAATCGCCATCGCCGCGGTCAGCGTGCCGACCGAAAACAATCCGCCGCCGAAGCCGATGAACGTCGCGCCGATGCCGAGCAGCGCGACCGAGTGGAGTGGGCCGGCGAAGATCACGAACAGAAACGCAATGATCCCGGCGACGCCGCCCAGCCCGGCGAGCCGGTGCGGCTCGCCGCCCGCGCCCAGCCGCCGCGCCGCCAGCGCGAAGCCGACCAGCATGCCGACCGCCCACAATGCCGTGAGCGATGTCGTCGATCCGACCGACAGGCCGAGGATCTGGCCGCCATAAGGCTCGAGCAGCACATCCTGCATGCTGAACGCCGCGGCGCCGAGCCCGACCGCGACTAGCAGCCGCATCGTCAATGGCCGGGCGATGAAGATCGCCCAGACCTCGCGGAACGGCAGCGTGTCGTCTTTCGCCGTCGTCGCCTCGCGATTGCGCGCTTCCTGCTTCCACAACGCGATGATGTTGAGGATCATCGTCAGCGCGCCGGCGCCTTGGACGATCTGAACAAGCTTGGTCGGCGTGAAATCGGCAAGCAGCCGGCCGATCACGATCGCGCTGACCATCATGCCGATCAGCAGCATGACGTAAAGCAAGGCGACGACCCGCGGCCGTGCTTCCTCGGGCGCGAGATCGGTGGCGAGCGCAAGACCCGCGGTCTGCGTCGTATGCATGCCCGCGCCGACCAGCAGGAAGCCGAGCGCCGCGCCGATATGGCCGAACAGCGCCGATTGTGCGCCGGCGCCGGCGCCGGACATCACCAGCAACGCGAACGGCAGGATCGCCAGCCCGCCGAACTGCATCAGCGTGCCGAACCAGATATAGGGAACGCGCTTCCACCCCAGCAGCGACTGGTGATGGTCCGATTTGAAGCCGATCAGCGCGCGCAACGGCGCGAACAGCAGCGGCAGCGACACCATTGCCGCGACGAGGCTGGCCGACATGCCGAGCTCGACGATCATCACGCGGTTGAGCGTGCCGGTGAGCAGCACTGCCGCCATGCCTACCGAAACCTGGAAAAGCGAGAGCCGCAGGATCCGAGCAAGCGGCAAATCCGGCGTCGCGGCATCGGCGAACGGCAGGAAGCGCGTGCCGACACGGTTCCAGAACGCGCCGCTTTTCAACGAAGCGACACGGCCGGTCGCGGCGGCGCCGTCCGGCGCGGGTTGCGGGGCCAGCGAAGCCTTGAATGCCGTCATGCCGCTCATGCCGCTCATGCCGCTCATGCCGTGATCACCTCGATCGCATGGCTGGTGTAGAAGCTCGCCGAAATCCGCCGATCGCGGCCGATCCGCGCGTTGGGCAAGGCGTTCCTGATCAGCGTGCGGAGCAGCCGATCGCGCACCGGCAGGATCGCCGGCGAGCGGTCGCTACGCGGAAACAGCCGGCCCATGCCGAGCATCGCCATCAGCAAGGGGGTCTGCGGCGCGAAGGTGAAAGCGATGGTGCCACGCGTGCGCTCGGCCAGCGCCTTCACCACATCGACGATGTCGAACGATTTGTAGTGGATAAGCGAATCCATCGCCACGACATGATCGAAGCGCCCGAGCGCGGGATCGAGCATGTCGCCGACCCGCCAATCGATCGCGAGCCCCGCGGGCGCGCGGTCGCGGGCAATCTCGACCAGGCTGCCGGCGACGTCGATCGCCACCACCTCGGCGCCGCGCTCGGCCGCCGCGACGGCCAGCGCGCCGGTGCCGCAGCCGGCGTCGAGCAGGCGCATGCCCGTCATGTCCGCGGGCAGCCAGCCGAGCAAGGTACCACGCATCTCGGTGCGGCCGGCGCGCACCGTGGCGCGAATGCCGCTGACCGGGGCATCGGAGGTGAGCTGCTCCCACGCCTTAGCCGCGGTGCGGTCGAAATAGGTTTCCAGGTTCCCGCGGAACCGATCGTAAGTCGCCGTCGTCATCTCACTCGAATCCCAGAAACTCGAAAATATCGCGGTCCTTCATCGGCTCGGCGTCGAGCGCGTCGCAGCCCGCCCACATCAGCGCGGCGAGCCGCTTATATTCGTCGCACGCCGCGGCGACCTCTGGGGTCTGCTCCATCTCGAACAGCGTGCATTTCTTGAGGCGTGATCGGCGGATCGCGTCGAGATCGGGGAAGTGTGCCAGCGTCTTCAATCCGGTTGCGGCGTTGAAGCGATCGATCTCGTCGGTCGCGGCCGAACGATTGGCGATAACCCCCGCCATCCGCACGTCGTAATTCTTGGCCTTCGCCTTGATCGCCGCGACGATCCTGTTCATCGCGAAGATGCTGTCGAAATCGTTCGACGCGACCACCACCGCGCGCTCAGCATGCTGCAAAGGCGCCGCGAACCCGCCGCACACCACGTCGCCGAGCACATCGAACAGCACGACGTCGGTATCCTCGAGCAGGTGATGCTGCTTGAGCAATTTGACCGTCTGCCCGACGACATAGCCGCCGCAGCCGGTGCCCGCCGGCGGGCCGCCGGCCTCGACGCACATCACGCCGTTATAGCCCTCGAACATATAGTCTTCGGGGCGCAGCTCCTCGGCGTGGAACTCGACCGTCTCGAGCACGTCGATCACCGTCGGCATCAGCTTCTTGGTCAGCGTGAAGGTCGAATCGTGCTTGGGATCGCAACCGATCTGCAGCACGCGCTTGCCGAGCATCGAGAAGGCGGCGGAGAGGTTGGACGAGGTGGTCGATTTGCCGATCCCGCCCTTGCCGTAGACCGCAAACACCTTGGCGGTGCCGATCCGATCATTTGGGTCGAGCGCGACCTGGAGGCTGCCTTCGCCATCGAGGCCAATTGTGTCGCGCGTGCGTGTCGGGGGATCGAGCAGAGCCATCATATGTTCCTTATGCCGCCACCGCAGTGACGCCTTCGAGGCGGTCTTCGAGATCGTCGCTGGCGGCGTGCAGCGCAGCCAGGGTTGCTTCGTCGGGTGACCAGTAGTGTCGTTCGCTGGCCTCGATCAGTCGGTTGGCGACGCGCGCGGAGGCGCGGGGATTGAGCGCCGCGATCCGCTCGCGCATCGCCGCGTCGAGCACATAGGTTTCGCTGATCCGCTGATAGACCCAGGGATCGACTTCGCCGGTCGTCGCCGACCAGCCCATCGTCGTGGTGACGCTGCCCTCGATCTGGCGGACGCCTTCATAACCGTGGCGCAGCAACCCCTCGGTCCAGATCGGATTGAGGATGCGCGTGCGCGTTTCGAGCGCGACCTGTTCCTGCAGGCTGCGGACCTTGCCCGATCCTTGCGTCTGATCGCCGATATAGACGGGCGCTGCCTGGCCACCCTTGGCGCGCGTGACGGCGCGGCTGATGCCGCCGAGCGTATCGACATATTGATCGATCGTGGTGATGCCGAGCTCGACGCTTTCCAAATTCTGATAGGCGCAATCGACCGTCTTGAGCGCCGATGCGAGCAGCGCCGCGTGGCGGATCGGCGCGCCCTTCACGCCGTAGGCATAGCCCTTCTGCCGCTCGAAACTGTCGGCGAGTTCGTCAGGATCGGACCAGCCGCCATTGTCGATCATCAGATTGACGTTGGCGCCGTATGCGCCCTCGGCATTGGAGAAGACGCGCAGCGATGCGGTTTCGATGTCGCAGCCATGCTCGGCCTGGTGGGCCAGGCTGTGGCGGCGGATGAAATTCATCTCTTCCGGCTCGTCGGCCTCGGCGGCCAGCAACGCGGCCTGCGCCAGCATGCGCGTTTGCAGCGGCAGCAGATCGCGGAACACGCCCGACAGCGTTACGACGACGTCAATCCGCGGCCGGCCAAGCTCCTCCAAGCTTATAAGTTCGGCGCCGGCTAGCCGATTGTAGCTGTCGAACCGCGGCCGTGCGCCGATCAGCGCCAGCGCCTGGGCGACCTGCGCGCCTTCGCTCTTCAGATTGTCGGTGCCCCAAAGCACCATCGCCACGGTTTCCGGCAGGTGACCCGAATCGGCGAGGTTGCGATCGATCAGCCGCTGCGCCTGTTCCGCGCCGTCGCGCACGGCGAAGGCGGAGGGCAAGCGGAACGGATCGAAGCCGTGGATATTGCGGCCGGTCGGCAGGATTTCCGGCGACCGCAGCAGATCGCCGCCGGACACCGGCTGGATATAGCGGCCGTCCAGCGCGCGGACGATGCCGTCGATCTCGCCGTTCGACGACAGCGCGACGGCGAGCGCGGCCAGCTCGTTGAGCAGCGGCGTATCGGCCTTGAGGCTGCCGTCGATCAGCGCCTCGATCGTCTCGCGCGGCAGCGGCTCGCCGCGCGCACCGGCAGAGGCGAGCAGCATGTCGATCATCTCGTCGCGGGTCGCGGCTTCGCCAGCGATGTGCAGCCCTTGCGGGATCAGCTCGCGCTCGATCTCGTAGAGCTTGGCGGCGAGTTCGGCGATGTCTTGGCCGTCGAGATCGAGCGCGGCGGCCTGTTCGGCGATCATCTCGGCGAGCGGCGCGATTTCGTCGCCGGCCGGATCGGCGCTGCGCCAGCGATCGACCGACGCCTTCAAATTGGCGAGGCCCTTGTAGACGCCCGAGTTGGTCAGCGCCGGCGTCAGATAGCTGACCAGCGTCGCGCCCGAACGGCGCTTTGCGAGCACGCCTTCGGACGGATTGTTGGCGGCGTAGAGGTAGATGTTGGGCAGATCGCCGATCAGCCGATCGGGCCAGCATTCGGCGGTCAGCCCGGTCTGCTTGCCAGGCATGAATTCGAGGCTGCCATGCGTGCCGAAATGCAGCACGGCGTGGGCGCGGAAATCCTCGCGTAGCCAGCGATAGAAAGCGGCAAACGCATGGGTCGGCGCGAACCGGCCCTCGAACAGCAGCCGCATCGGATCGCCCTCATAGCCGAGCGCGGGCTGGAGGCCGATGAAGACATTGCCGAATTGCGCGCCGAGGATCTGCACCGACGTGCCGTCCGATTGCAGCTTGCCGGGCGCCGGGCCCCAGGCCGCCTCAATCTCGTCGAGCCACGTTTCCCGCGCGACGATCGTATCGGCGCTGACGCGGGCGTGCACGTTGGCTTCGCTGCCGTAGCGCGCGGCGTTGCCGTGGAGGATACGGTCGCGCAACGCATCGACGGTCTCGGGAACCTCGACGACATAGCCTTCGCGATCGAGCCGGCGGAGCGTGGCGTGCAGCGATTCGAACACGCTGAGGAATTGTGCGGTGCCCGCGGCACCGGCGTTGGGCGGGAAATTGAACAGCACGATCGCCACGCGCTTGGCGGCCTGCTCGGCGCGGCGCAGTTCGACCAGCTTGAGCACGCGCGCAGCCAGCATTTCGGCGCGCTCGCTGCAGGGCTGCATCGCGCGGATTTGGCCGGTGGGGGCGAAGGTGCAGCCGCGCTTGCAGCCGGTGCAGGGCGCATCGCTGCCGTCGGAGCGGCCGCCGAACACCATCGGCACGGTGCCGCCGTCGAGCTCGGGAATGGCGATCATCATCGTCGATTCGAGCGGCAGCAGGCCCTGGCGGTTCGCGCCCCAGCTCTGCAGCGTCTGAAATTCTACCGGATGTGCGGCGATATAGGGGCGATCTAGCTTGGCGAGGATCTCCTCGGCGAGCTTGGCGTCGTTATAGGCCGGACCGCCGACGAGACTGAACCCCGTCAGATTGACCACCGCATCGACAATCGGCGTGCCGTCCTTCATGAACAGCGCCTCGATCGCCGGCCGGCCGTCGAGCCCGCCGGCAAACGCCGGGATTACGTCCAGCCCGCGCGCTTCCATCGCGGCGATCACACCGTCGTAATGGCCGGCGTCCTTGGCCAGCACATAGGACCGCAACATCAGCAGGCCGACCGTGCCCCTGGCATTCTGGCGGCGCGGCAGATCGTCCGCTAGAGCCGCGATGCGGGCCGGCAGCGCGGGATGATAGACGCCGACGTCGGGATAATCGCGCGGCGCTTCCGCTTTCATCGTGCCGCGCAGCGCACGCCGCGCGCCATCGGCATAGCGATCGACCAACGCGCGAACCATGTCGACGACATTGTCGTCCGACGCTGCCAGCCAATATTGCATCGTCAGGAAATAGGCGCGGACGTCCTGCGCAGTGCCGGGCACGAACTTGAGCAGTTTGGGCAGCCGGCGCAGGATCGCCATCTGCCCGGCGCCCGAGCTGGCGCCCGTTTTGTTGGTGCCGCGCATTTTCTTAATCAGCGACAGCAGGCCCGTCGCCGGCTTGTCCATCCGGTATTCGCCCATCCGCGTCAGCTTGACGATGTCGCCAGCCGACATCAGCCCGATCATTGCGTCGCAGTCGTTCTGGCGCGCCTGCAACTGCGGCAGCACGGCGCGGATGTGATCCTCGAGGAACAGCATCGTCATCAGGATGATGTCGCCGCGCGCGATGTCGGCGCGTGCGGCCTCCAGCGCGTCGGGATTTTCTTCCCAATCGGCGGCGGCATGGAAGCCGATGGTGATGCCGGGATTGATCTGCGCGAAATGCGCCTGCGCGCGTTGCACCGCGCCCGACAGATGATTGTCGAGCGTGATGATCACCACGCGCACCGCGATCGCGGGGGAGGCGGCGCTACCGGGCATAATGCGCCTTGGCATCATAGAGCGTGGTGACGGTGATCGTCGCGACGCCTTGTTCTGCGGCGAATTTCTCGGTGTTCCGCCGCGCCTTGCCGCGCACGAAAAACGGGATTTTGAGGAGCTCTCTTTCCGCTTCCGTCGTCCAGCCGCCATCGTCACTCTGGCCTTGTTCCGGGGCCCACTCATGCAGCGGCGAAGACGCTGCTTGTTGCTCGGTGGATGCCGGAACGACTCCGGCATGACGGTTCGCCGTCGGCGCCGACCCATGCCCCAAATGGCTCGCGCCGCTGGCGTCCGAAAACTCGAAATCGTCACGGAACATCGTCAGCAGATGTTCCTCCAGCCCCATCACCAGCGGATGGACCCAAGTGTCGAAAAGCACGTTCGCGCCCTCGAACCCCATTTGCGGCGAGTAGCGCGCCGGGAAATCTTGGACGTGCACCGGTGCCGAAATCACCGCGCAGGGAATGCGCAGCCGCTTGGCGATGTGGCGCTCCATCTGCGTGCCGAGCACCAGCTCGGGCTGGAGTGCGGCGATCGCTTCCTCGACCGCGAGGTAGTCGTCGGTGATCAGCGGCTCGACGCCGTAGAGCGCCGCTGCCGCGCGCAGATCGCGGGCGAATTCGCGGTTGTAGCAGCCCAGCCCGACGACCTCGAAGCCGAGCTCGTCGCGCGCCACGCGGGCGGCGGCGATCGCGTGCGTCGCATCGCCGAACACGAACACGCGCTTGCCGGTGAGATAGGTCGAATCGACCGAGCGGCTCCACCACGGCATATTAGAGGTATCGAGTGATGCGGCGGCATCGATGCCGGCAAGTGCGGCGACCTCGGCGATGAAATCGCGCGTCGCGCCGTAGCCGATCGGCACGGTGCGCACGGTCTTCTGGCCGAACGTCTTTTCCAGCCAGCGCACCGTGGTGTCGCCGATTTCGGGATAGAGCAGGATGTTGAAATCTGCCGCGCCGATCGTCGCGATCTCGGCCGGCGATGCGCCGAGCGGCGCCACCATATGAACATCGACGCCGAGCATATCGAGCAGCCGCGTCACCTCGATCACATCGTCGCGGTGGCGAAAGCCCAGCGCGGTCGGCCCGATCAGATTGGCGCGGGGGCGGCGGCCGTCGCGCGGCGCCGGCCGGGCGTCCTTGTCGGCGAGCTTGCGCACCAGCTGATAGAAGGTTTCCGCCGCGCCCCAATTCTCCTTGCGCTGATAGCTCGGCAGCTCGAGCGCGACGACCGGGCAGGGCAGACGCATCGCCTCTGCGAGACCGGCGGGATCGTCCTGGATCAGTTCGGCGGTGCACGATGCGCCGACCAGCATCGCCTGCGGTTGAAACCGCGCATAGGCGTCGCGCGCGGCGCGCTGGAACAACTCGGCGGTATCCTTGCCGAGATCGCGCGCCTGAAACGTGGTGTAGGTGACCGGCGGCCGCTTGCCGCGGCGTTCGATCATCGTGAACAGCAGGTCGGCATAGGTATCGCCCTGCGGCGCGTGAAGCACGTAGTGCACGCCTTCCATTGCCGTCGCGATCCTCATGGCTCCTACGTGCGGCGGGCCTTCATAGGTCCAGACGGTTAGCTGCATCGCCTCAGACCCTCAGCACGTCGCGCCGCCGCAGCGGTCGCGCAAAGAGATCGGCGAGGTCGCCCGCCTGGTCGAAGCCGTGGATCGGCGAGAAAACCAGCTCGATCGCCCATTTGGTGGTCAGCCCTTCGGCCTCCAGCGGGTTGGCAAGGCCAAGGCCGCAGACGGTGAGATCGGGTTTGGCGGCGCGAACGCGGTCGAGTTGCTTGTCGACGTCCTGCCCTTCGCTGATCAGCGTGTCGGCGGGCAGCAGCGCGAGTTCCTGCGCGAGATGACGACGGTGGAGATACGGCGTGCCGACCTCGACCGGGACCATCCCCAGTTCGGTCGCGAGGAAGCGCGCGAGCGGCACTTCGAGCTGCGAATCAGGGAGGAAGCTAATGCGCTTGCCGGCCAGCCGTTCGGCCGAATGTGCGATCGCGCGCTTGGCGCGCTCGCGGCCCGGCGCGACAGTGCGGCGGAAGTGCATTTCGTCCACGCCGAACGCGGTTGCAGCAGCGTGTAGCCAATTGGTCGTGCCTTCCGCGCCGAACGGGAACAGCGCGTCGAGCCGAACCGCGCCGCGATCCTCCAACGCGCGCGCGGTTTCGCCCAGGAACGGCTGGGCAAGCAGGAAGCGCGTGTTCGGGCCGACCGGCGGCATCGCCGCGGCACGGCGCGCCGGCAGCGAATGGACACGGCCGATGCCGAGTTCGGCGAATAGCCGCAGGAATTGATCCTCGACGACATCGGGCAGCGCGCCGACGATCATCAGGCTCGGCTCGACCGACGTATCGGCGGGCAGGTCCGACACGATCGCCGCAAGGCAGGCGTCCTCGCCCTCGGTAAAGGTCGTCTCGATCCCCGAGCCCGAATAATTGAGGATCTTCACGCCTCCGGCATGTTTGGTCGATAGCCGCGCGGCGGCGCGCGACAGATCGAGCTTGATCACTTCGGACGGGCACGAGCCGACCAGGAACAGCAGCTTGATGTCGGGCCGGCGCGTCAGCAGCCGATCGACCACGCGATCGAGCTCTTCGTTGCAATCGGCCATGCCGGCGAGATCGCGCTCCTCGATGATCGCGGTGCCGAAGCGCGGCTCGGCGAAGACCATCACCCCGGCGGCGGATTGCAGGAGATGCGCGCAGGTCCGCGAGCCGACCACTAAGAAGAACGCGTCCTGCACCTTGCGATGCAGCCAGATGATTCCGGTCAATCCGCAGAAGACTTCGCGCTGCCCCCGCTCGCGCAGAACTGGCGCCGACTCGCACCCGAGCGCCGCGGCGGGCAGCGACGGGCTCATGCCGCCATCGCCATCGTTACGTGGGTCGCGCCGCTTTGTAGCCGCGCCGCGCGCAGTTTGAGCAGAAACTGCGTCGCGTTGATCGCGTAGCTGGCATAAGCGGCAAGCGCGAGCATCATCCGGCCGCGCTCGGTGCCGAACCCGCCGATCAGCGCGATAAGATAGAGGCTGTGCAGCCCCAGCACGAGCATCGAGAAGACGTCTTCCCAGAAGAAAGCCTTGGCGAACAGCCATTTTCCGAACACGACCTTTTCCCAGATCGAGCCGGTGATCATGATCGCGTACAGCGCGCAGGTCTTGACGACGATCGACGCGGTCGCTGCCGCAGCGCCGTTGCCGGTCGCGAGATAGCGCAGCACCAACACAACGCTCACCAGGAAAATCAAGAACTGGATCGGCGCGAGAATGCCCTGGACCAGCGTCCACCGCGACTCGTCGCGACGGCGGCGCTGAGCGGGGGTATAAAGACCCGACCGACCGCCCAACGGCTCACCCGCATGAACCGCCCTGCTTGGCGCTGCCATCCTGGTTTTGGCGTCCCCGTTCATCGCTTCCCGCCTGCCTCTAGCCCGATCGAAGACTAGGTCAGCCCGTCATAAAGTGTCAACTGGAATTGACGTCCAAAAAATTTTACATATGCTGCAACGCGGGATAGGTTGTGAGTTGTAAGGGGCGGCCGATGGGCATAACGTGCGAGTCGGGCGAGGCGGCAAAATATGGCGTCATGTCAGGTGCGCAGTGCGTTTGGACCAGGCTGGGGAGAGCCGGTTATGCCGTCGATTACCGAGTTTCAAAAAAAACCATCGGTCGCTCACAACGCCAATTTTGGCCGCAATCAAGAAAGCCGATCCGATCGCCTCGCGGCATTTCGCGTGCGCGCGGATGTGCAATACGAGCGATCGCTTTCGAAACTGATCGAAAGCGAAATCATTCCCCGTCTGATGGTCGCGCACATGGGCGACTCCGGTCCCGTTGGCGAGCACGCCGGCGCATCGACGATCAGCGCTGCCGAGGTCGAGGCCTTCGCCCCGATGACGCTTCAGATCGAAGCGGATACGCTGCTCGATCATGTCGAGCGCTTGCTCCATCGCGGCGTTTCGGTGGAAACGGTGCTGATCGATTTGCTGGCCCCTGCGGCGCGGATCCTCGGCGAGTTCTGGGAAGACGATCGCTGCGATTTCGTCGATGTGACGATGGGGCTGTGGCGGCTCCAGGAAGTAGTGCACGAGCTTGCCGCCCGCTTGCCGGCCGATCGCCAGAGCAGCGAGCGGCGTGCGTTGTTTGCCGCGATGCCGGGCGATCATCACAGCTTCGGCGCGGTCGTCGTCGACGAACTGTTCTGCCGGGCGGGCTGGATCACCGATCGCCTCAGCGAAGCGGAGACTGCCGATTTGGTGGCCCGGGTCTCATCGGAATGGTTCGATCTGGTCGGATTGACGATCAGTCTCGATTGCCATATTGGCGCGCTGCCTTCGGTTATCGTTGCGCTGCGCAATGCATCCCGAAATCCCCAACTGTGCGTGATGGTGGGCGGCCGGATTTTCGTCCGCGATCCCGCACTCGCCGCGCAAGTGGGGGCCGATGGGACGGCGAGCGATGCGAAGCTTGCCGTCAAGGTGGCTGCAGGATTGGTCAACGCGGTGGAGCGCGAGCCGATCGACTGCGGCTAAACAGATGTTTCCCAGGAGCGTTGCGGGTCGGCGATGAATAAGCATCACCCACCATCCGGGCAGAGCGCCTTTGCCGCTCCCGATGAACTGCCGGGTTCCCTCAGCGCACGCGTCGCTGCATCCGTGCTCGCCGCAGTGGGCGATGTTGCATTCGTGCTCGATGCCGAGGGCACGATTCTCGACGCAGCGGTATCGAATGTCGAGCTCGCGCCGCACGGCTTTGCCAATTGGGCGGGACGGGGCTGGGCCGACACCGTGACCGACGAAAGCAAGGGCAAGATCCCGGAAATGCTTGCCGCCGCCGCGACCGGCGGCGCGGCGCGCTGGCGCCAGGTCAACCATCTCTCCCCCGCCGGCGAAGTGCCGGTGCGGTATCTGGTGATGGGGCTGGGCGATCACGGCCGGCTGATCGCGATCGGCCGCGACATGCGCGTGGCGGCCGCGATCCAGCAGCGGCTGTTGCAGACGCAGCAGTCGCTCGAGCGCGATTACATCCGGCTGCGCCAGGCCGAAGCGCGCTATCGCCTGCTGTTCGATATGGCCTCCGAGCCGGTGTTGATCGTCGATGCTGCGACACGCCGGATCCGCGAGGCCAATCCCGCAAGCTACCGCGTGCTCGGCGCCAAGGAGGGCGCGCTCGCCGATCAGCCGGTCAGCTCGATCGTCGATCCGCAGGACCGTGAGTTGTTCGTCGCGCATCTCGGCGCCGCCGAGGCGGCAGACGATCTGCGGCCGGTGACGGTGCGGCTCAAACATGGCCATGATGAAGCGCGGATTTCGGCGCGGCTGTTCCGCCAGGCGCGCACGGCGTTGCTCGTCGTCAAGATCGCCGCGGTCGAAGTCGGGAACGCCGGGCGCGAATTCGATGCCACGCTGAGCGACGTGATCGAGCATATGCCGGATGCATTCGTGCTCGCCGATAGCGACCTCAACGTGCTTACCGCCAACGCCGCGTTCGTCGAGCTGACCGAAATGTCCTCCGCCGACCGGGTCAACGGCGCGCGACTCGGTGCCTGGCTCGGGCGGCCTGGCATCGATCTCGAACTGATCGTCGGGCAATTGCGCGAGCACGGATCGGTGCGCAACGTCGCGACGATCATGCGCGGCGCGGCCGGCGGGCAGGAAGAAATCGAGGTTTCGGGAGTCGTCGCCCCGCGCGAGGAAGGCGATTGCTACGGCTTCACGATCCGCAACGTCGGCCGCCGCCTGCGCGGCGCGCCAAGCGCGGAACGCGGGTTGCCCCGATCGGTCGAGCAGCTCACCGAGCTGGTCGGCCGGATGTCGCTCAAGGACATCGTGCGCGAGAGCACCGATCTGATCGAGCGTCTGTGCATCGAAGCTGCGCTGGCCTATACGTCGGACAATCGCGCCTCGGCCGCGGAAATCCTCGGCGTCAGCCGCCAAAGCCTTTATTCCAAGCTCCATCGACACGGGATCGGCAATCTGGTTTCCGGCGTCAGCTAACGTCAGTGTTTTGAGACAAAATGAGTGTCAATTCTGTTTGACGCTTGTTGGTGCCCGGCCTAGCCTCCTGACATGGTTCGATCGACGACATCGACGCTCGCCACCCCGCCGCCGCGCTGGCGCGATGTCCTCGAATTGCTCAAGCCGATCACTTGGTTTCCGCCGATCTGGGCGTTCATGTGCGGTGTCGTCTCGTCGGGTGTTTCGCTTGGCGAGCGCTGGCCGTTCCTGATCGCCGGCGTCTTGCTCACGGGGCCGCTGGTGTGCGGCACTAGCCAGGCCTGCAACGATTGGTTCGATCGCCATGTCGATGCGATCAACGAGCCCAACCGGCCGATCCCGTCTGGCCGGATTGCCGGCCATTGGGGTCTGTGGATCGCCGGCATTGGCACCGCGTTGTCGCTGGTCGTTGCCTCGGCGACCGGGCGGTGGGTGCTGGCGGCGACCGCGCTGGGCCTGGTGTGCGCTTGGATTTACAGCGCGCCGCCGCTCCGGCTGAAAGCGAGCGGGCTGTGGGGCCCGGCGATCGTCGCGCTGACCTATGAGGGGCTGACCTGGTTCACTGGCGCCAGCGTGATGGCGGGGGCGCTGCCGCCGCCCGCGGTGCTCGCGGTGCTCGGCCTGTATAGCGCTGGCGCCTACGGCATCATGACGCTCAACGATTTCAAGGCAGTCGAGGGGGATGTCGCCACCGGCGTGCGCTCGCTGCCGGTGGTGATGGGGGTCGGTCCGGCGGCGCGGCTGGCCTGCGTCGTGATGGCGGCGCCGCAACTCGTGGTTGTCGCGCTGCTGCTGCACTGGGGTCACCGCGCCGTCGCCGCCGCCGTCGGCGCGCTGCTGATCGGCCAATTACTGCTGATGATTCGGCTGCTGCGCGATCCGCGCCGGCATACGCCCTGGTATAATGCCACCGGCACCACACTCTATGTGTTCGGCATGCTGGCTGCGGCATTTGGGCTCGGCGGGGTCGCCGGGCTGTGACGCGGGCACCGCTCGGCTGGGGTGCGATCGTCCGGCTCGGGCTTGTGCAGAGCGCGATCGGCGCGGTGGTGATGCTGGCGACATCGTTGCTCAATCGGGTGATGGTCGTGGAATTTGCGCTGCCGGCGGCGCTGCCGGCCGGGCTGGTCGCCTGGCATTATGCGGTGCAATTGTCGCGGCCGGCCTGGGGCCACGGCTCCGATCGCGGCCGGCGGCGGACGCCGTGGATCGTCGGCGGGATGGCGGTGCTGTCGCTCGGCGCGCTGCTGGCGGTCGATGCGATCACGCTGCTGGCGGCGCGGTCGCCGGTCGGCTTCGTGCTGGCGATCCTGGCCTTCACCATGATCGGCGCGGGGGTCGGCGCGGCGGGAACGTCGTTGCTGGCCCTGCTGGCGACCAGTGTCGCGCCGGCAAGGCGTGCGGCGGCGGCATCGATCACCTGGATCATGATGGTCGCCGGCATCGTCGTCACGGCAGGCGTGGCGGGCAGCCTGATCGACCCCTTCTCCATCCGCCGCTTGTCGCTGGTCGCCGGCGGCGTCGCGCTGGGCGCGTTCGCGCTGTCGCTGATCGCCGTCTGGGGCATCGAGGGGCCAGCCACCGCTGTGCTGCCATCCGAACCAGAAGCGGCGCCACCGATCGGCTTTCGCGCGGCGCTCGGCGAGCTGTGGGCCGATGCCGACGCGCGGCATTTCACCATCTTCGTGTTCATGTCGATGCTCGCTTATTCGATGCAGGACATGATCCTGGAACCGTTTGCCGGGCTGATGTTCGCTTATACCCCAGGCCAGTCGACGCAATTGTCGGCAGTCCAGCACGGCGGGGTGCTGGCGGGGATGATTTTGGTCGGCGTCGGCGGCAGCGCCTTTGGGGGGCGCAATGCGGAGGGCATGCGGCGCTGGATCGTCGGCGGGTGCCTGGGCTCGGCGCTGGCGCTGGCGGGATTGGTTATGGCGGCGCGGATCGGCCCGGCCTGGCCGCTCGCCGCGAACATCGCCTTGCTCGGTTTCGCCAATGGCGTTTTCGCAGTCGCCGCGATCGGCGCGATGATGGGACTCGCCGGTGCGGGCAACGGGCGGCGCGAGGGCATCCGCATGGGCGTGTGGGGCGCGTCGCAGGCGATCGCCTTCGGCCTCGGCGGGCTGATCGGTGCCGTCGGTGTCGATGCCGGCCGCGCGCTGACCGGCACGACCGCGACGGCGTTCATGGCGGTATTCGGCGCGGAGGCGGTGTTGTTCATCGCCGCCGCGATTTTTTCGTTGCGCGCCGCGTCGCCGCGCACCGGCGCGAGCAGGCTGGCGGCGATGGGGAGTTTGGCGACATGATTGACGGTATAGAGCAGGACGTTGTCGTCGTCGGCGGCGGTCCTTCCGGGGCGACCGCGGCGACCGATCTGGCGGCGAAAGGGCGGCGCGTTCTGCTGCTCGATCGCGCCGGCCGGATCAAGCCGTGTGGCGGCGCGATCCCGCCGCGGCTGATCCGCGATTTCGCCATTCCCGATCACCTCTTGGTCGGCCGCGCCACCTCGGCTCGGATGATCGCGCCATCCGATCGTTCGGTCGATATGCCGGTCGGCGACGGCTTTGTCGGCATGGTCGATCGCGACAGTTTTGACGAATGGCTGCGCGCGCGCGCGGCATCGACGGGCGCCGAACGTCGCACCGGCACCTTCGAGCGGATCGAGCGCGACGACGATGGCTGCGCCGTCGTCGTTTATACAGAAGTGCGCGGCGGTGCCGAAATCCGGGTTCGCACCAAAAGCGTGATCGGCGCCGATGGCGCGCGATCGGGGGTCGCGCGCGCGGTGCTCAAGGGCGCCGACCGCGTGCCCTGCGTGTTCGCCTATCATGAGGTCATCCGATCGCCGGCGCTCGGCGATCCTGCGTTCGATCGGAGCCGGTGCGACGTTGTCTATCAGGGTGAGTTTTCCCCTGATTTCTATGCCTGGGTGTTTCCGCATGGCGATACCGCGAGCATCGGTGTCGGCAGCGCCAACAAGGGTTTCGCGCTGCGCGATTCGGTCGCCCGTTTGCGCGCCAAGAACGGGCTCGACGGATGCGAGACGATCCGCCGCGAAGGCGCGCCGATCCCGCTCAAGCCGCTCAAGCGATGGGATAACGGCCGCGACATCGTCGTCGCCGGCGATGCCGCCGGGGTGGTCGCCCCCGCCTCGGGCGAGGGTATTTATTACGCGATGACGGGCGGACGGTGTGCCGCCGAGGCGGTCGACCGCTTCCTCGCCACCGGCGACGCCCGTGCGCTCAAGCTGGCGCGCAAGCGCTTTATGCGCGCGCACGGCCGGGTGTTCTGGATATTGGGGATGATGCAATATTTCTGGTATCGCAGCGACAAGCGGCGCGAGCGCTTCGTCAAGATTTGCGAGGATCCCGATGTCCAGCATCTCACTTGGGAAGCCTATATGAACAAGGAATTGGTGCGCGCCCGGCCGATGGCGCACGCGCGCATCTTCTTCAACGATATGAGGCACTTGTTGGGATCGGCGGCCTGAGCGTGATGAGCCGGGCATGGCTGCTCCCCATCGTGATCGCGGCGGTGGCAGCGCTGATGACCGCGATCGTCGGCGCCACCATCACCGAGATCGGGCCGTGGTATCACAGCCTGATCCAACCGCGCTGGGCGCCGCCCTACGCGGCCTACGGCGTCGCCTGGACGGCGATCTACGCCTTCACCGCGATCGCCGCCGTCACGGGTTGGCGAGCGATGCCGCATACCGCGGAGGCCGATTGGCTGATCGGCCTATTTGCGCTCAACGGTTTCCTCAACATCTTGTGGAGCTTGTTGTTCTTCCGCCTTCACCGGCCAGATTGGGCGGTAATAGAGGTGATCGCCCTTTGGCTGTCGGTGGCCTTGTTGCTGGTGATCATCTGGCGCCGATCGATCCCGGGCGCGCTCTTGTTGCTGCCCTATCTCTGTTGGGTGACGTTTGCGGGCTATCTCAACATGACGATCGTTCATCTGAACGGACCGTTCGCCTGATCTCCGCCCGATGACCTGGCTGTTCGCCACCGGCCATGCCGTCGATGTCGTGCTGGCGGTGCTGCTGGTCGAATTTATCTGGCTCACCGCAAAGGGCGGCTGGCGCGTCAGTGACGCGCTCTTCCGGGTGCTGCCCGGGGCGCTGATGCTCGTCGCGTTGCGCGGGGCGCTGATCGGACTGGATTGGCGCTGGATCGCGCTGCCGCTGGCGCTGTCTTTCCCCGCGCATATCGCCGATCTGGCGCGGCGCGGCCGCTGAGGTAAGGCCCCGGGCGCGGTGGCCCGGGGCGTTTTGGCTCAGGAATTCTGCTTTAGATAAGCGATGACGTCCGCGCGCTTCTGCGGATCGGGGAAGCCGACGAATGTCATCTTGGTGCCCGGCACCACGCGCTGCGGGTTCTCGAGATACTGGAACAACTTTTCGGGCGTCCAGGTGATGCCGCTATTCTTGTTGGCGTCCGAATAGCTGTACCCCGGGATGATCCCTGCCTTGCGACCGACCACGCCGTGGAGCGACGGGCCGATCTTGTTCACGCCGGCATCGATCGAGTGGCAGGTCGTGCAGGTGATGAAATCGGTTTTGCCGGCGGCGGCGTCACCCGTGTAGGACGCATATTTCACGCCGCTGATGGTGTCGGTGTTGTCGGCAGCGGGTGCAGGTGCCGCAGCAGGTGTGGTGGCGGCGGGGGCAGCAGCAGCCGCCGCGTCATTGGCCGCGTCCTGGGCAGCCGTTGAGGCCGTTTGATCGTCCGCGCTGGGCTTTTTGGAACAGGCCGTCAGGGCCAGCGCCGAAATGGCGATTCCAAATGCTATCGTTCCGCCACGTATCATATTTCCGCTCCTCTTTATCGATTGGTCGACCTCGAGATACGCCCTACCGACACGATTCGATCTGCCGTGTCCAAATTTCTTTACAGGGGAAGGAACGTCCAGGAAATCGCTTTGTTGCGCGACCGCCGGCATCTCGGTCCACGGGTCGGCATCTTCACCCGCGATATATATCGACGGGATAGGGTGTCTGGCGGCCGCTTGGTTGCCCTCTGACGTTCCAACGAAGCGATAGTAGGCCTCCGACGCGTTGAATCTCGGTCATTTGGCCCTTTCCACCGACGCCGCAAACCGACATCACAGCAAGGCATCATGAAAGGGCATGCGCGTGGCCGAGCTTGGCTTGCTTTACGAACATCCACAGTGGCTGGCGCCGCTGTTTGCCGAGCTCGACCGGCGCGGCCTCGATTATCGCGCGCTGCATGCCGATGGCCATGGTTTCGATCCTGCCGATCGGTCGTCCCCCGCGCCGCTGGTGTTCAATCGCATTGCGATGTCCAGCTTCCTGCGCGAGCCCGATCACCCGATCTTCTACGCCCAGGCGGTGATGGCGCATTGGGCCGATGCCGGCGCGCGGATCATCAATGGCGCGGGCGTGCTGGCGATCGACGCCTCGAAAGCGCGTCAGCTGTCGCTGATCGCTGGCCTCGGCTACGCGATCCCGAAGACGCGGGTGGTCCACCGCAAGGCGGACATCGCCGCGGCCGCCGAGGCGCTGGCGTTTCCGGTCATCGTAAAGGCCAATATCGGCGGCTCGGGCGCGGGCATCATTCGCTATGATAGCCTCGCCCAGCTGCGCGATATGGCCGCGGAGGGCATGCTGCCCGACAGCATCGATCGGGTGTGGCTGGTGCAGGAGTATGTCCCCGCCCGCGGTGGCCGTATTACGCGGCTGGAGACGATGGCGGGGCGCTTCCTCTACGCCATCGACGTCGATGGCGGCGGCGGCTTCGATCTCTGCCCGGCCGACGTCTGTCTCGCCGCGCCCGGCAAGCAGGCCATAACGATCGTCCGCGCCGATCCCTCGCCGGCGCTGATCGAGGCGGCCGAGCGCATTGCGGCCGCCGCCGGGCTCGACATCGGCGGGATCGAGGTGATGATCGACGATCGCGACGGCACGCCGCGATTCTACGACATCAACGCGTTTTCGAATTTCGTCGCCAATCCCCTCGACGTGCTCGGCTGGGATCCGCATGAGAAATTGGTCGATTGGCTCGAGACGATGATGATGGAAAAGGTGACGGCATGAGATACGGCTATTGGATGCCGGTATTCGGCGGCTGGCTGCGCAACGTGCCCGATGAGGGGATGGAGGCGAGCTGGGATTACGTCCGACGTCTGGCGGTCCGCGCGGAACAGATCGGCTACGATCTCACGCTGATCGCCGAGCTGAACCTCAACGACATCAAGGGAACCGAAGCGCCCGCACTCGATGCCTGGTCGACGGCGGCGGCGATCGCCGCGGTGACCACGACGCAGGAGCTGATGGTCGCGGTCCGCCCCAATTTCCATCAGCCGGCATTGTTCGCCAAGGCGGCGGCGAATATCGATCGCATCTCGGGCGGGCGGCTGTCGCTCAACGTCGTCTCATCGTGGTGGGCCGACGAGGCGCGGCAATACGGGCTGCAATTCGATCAGCATGACGATCGTTACGCGCGCACCGGCGAATGGCTGGAGGTGGTGACAGGGCTGTGGCGCGAGCAGCGGTTCGATTTCGACGGTCGCTTCTATCGCACCGAAGGCGCGATCTGCGCGCCCAAGCCGCTGCGATCGCCGCTGCTCTATGCCGGCGGCGAGAGCGATGCTGCCAAGACGCTGATCGCCGGCCAGTGCGACGCCTATGTGATGCACGGCGATCCGGTCACGGCGATCGCGCCCAAGATCGCCGACATGCAGGCGCGCCGGGCTACAGCCGGCGGCGCGCCGATGACCTTCGGCATGGCGGCCTATGCGATCGTGCGCGACAGCGAGGCCGAGGCGCAGCGTGAGCTGGCACGCATCCTCGAGGTCACGGAACTGCCCTCGGGGTACGCCAATTTCGATCAATGGCTTTCGGGCACGCAGCTCGAGCGCGAAACCAAGATCCAGGAATATGCCGTGTCCAACCGGGGCCTGCGGCCCAATCTGGTCGGCACGCCGGAGCAGGTGCGCGAAAGAATCGCCGAATATGAGGCAGCCGGGCTCGATCTGCTGTTGCTGCAGATGAGCCCGCAGGCGGAAGAAATGGAGCGCTTCGCCGCGCAGGTGATCGGCCATGCCGATGCCCGGGCGCCAGAGCCCGCCTGATCGGCCGCGACGCCATCGTCGCCACACTCATCGACCAGCGCTGCTTGACGGATTGACTCCGATCGAGCGCCGCGAGCGGGCTCGGCAAGGACGCTACTGGCCCAAGATGCGGCGGTACAACACCAGATAGGCGTCGGCCATGCGATCGACCGTGAAGCGATCGGCCACCGCCCGGCGCACTGCCGCCCGATCGATCTCGTCGATCCGGTCGATCGCGGCGACCGCCTGTGCCGGCGTATCGACCAGAAAACCGGTGACGCCGTGCTCGATCAATTCGGGCATCGAGCCGCGGCGCGTTGCGATCACCGGCGTGCCGCACGCCATCGCCTCGATCACCGACAGCCCGAACGGCTCGTTGAAATTGATCAGGTGGAGCAGCGCGCGGGCAGTGCCGAGCGCGCGCACGCGGGCGTCTCCCGATACGACGCCGTGATAACTCACCGAAACGCCGTCATTGGCCGGCGCCACCTCGTGGTCGTAATATCCGGTGTCCTGGATGATGCCGAACAGGTGCAGGTGCCGACCGCTGCGCCGCGCCGCGGCGATGGCTTCGGCCGCGCCCTTGTCGGGATGGATGCGACCGAAGAAAAGCAGGTCTTCGCTGCCGGCGGCGTTGAAGGCGAACGCGTCGATCGAGATGCCGTGGTGGATCGTCGCCGCATAGCGCAGCTCGGGATGGCGGTCGGCCGCGCTGATCGCGACGTAATGGACGACATCCTGATACGGCGCATACATCGGCAAGATGCGCTCTGACGAGAAGCCGTGGATGGTGGTGACGATCGGCGTCTCGGTCAGCCGCGCAAAGGCATGGGCGGGGAAATCCGCTTGGTTGTGGATGAGATCGAAGCTGCCGGCGCGTTCGAACAGATGCGCCAGATGGCGAAATTCCCACACTTTGGCATCGATCGAGGGATCCTCGGAATAAGGCGCGGGGACGACGCCGTCGAGCGTTGCCGCGGTGACGCTGTCGAGCGTCGCGAACAAGGTCACGTCGACGCCGCGCGCCACCAGCGCCTCGGTCAGCAGGCTGGTGACGAGCTCCCACGGGCCATAGTGGCGCGGCGGCGTGCGCCAGGAAATCGGTGCGAGCATCGCAATCCGCATCAGCGGGTCTCCGTCATTCGCATCACCAGTCCTTGGTTCGGGGCCAGCACGCCGGTGATCGGTCTTGCCGGCAGCGTCGAGGCGAGCACGGCGCCCAAGTCCGTCCCCTCGATCCTCGGCAGCGGGCGTTCGCGATCGGACAGGTTCAGCGCGATCAGCAGCCGCTCGTCGCCATGTCGGCGCTCGTAGGCAAGCACATGGTCGTCGCCATCGATCAGCGTGATGTCGCCGATTGACAGGGCGTCATGCGCCTGCCGCAACGACAGCAGCGATCGATAGAGGCTCAGCATCGAGCGCCCGTCGCCCTGTTCCGCAGCAACGTTTCGCGTCGGCCAATCGGCGTTGAGCGGCAACCACGGCTCGGCAGTGCTGAAGCCGGCGAACGCGGCGTCGCTCCACGGCATCGGCGTGCGCGATCGATCGCGGCCGATCGCCAGGGTCGGCTGGCGCAGGCCCTGCGGATCGCGCACGCGGTCGGGCGGGATCGTGACTTCGCCGATGCCGAGTTCGTCGCCCTGATACAGGGTCGGCGTGCCGCGCAAGGTGAGCAACAGCATCGCCGCGACTCGTGCCTGCAGTTCGCCGATCCGCGCGGCGATCCGCGGCGCATCGTGGCTGCCG
Organism: Sphingomonas koreensis; assembly: GCA_006438735.1. Classification (GTDB taxonomy): domain Bacteria; phylum Pseudomonadota; class Alphaproteobacteria; order Sphingomonadales; family Sphingomonadaceae; genus Sphingomonas; species Sphingomonas koreensis_A. The sequence goes on from RCZF01000007.1 coordinate 86,912, forward strand.
ATCACCCAATTGGGCCACCCGAAGCCAGGAAGCGACGCTTCATAATCGCGGATCACGCGCCGCAAGTGTGCGGCGTTCCAGTCGGTCTCGATCAGCTGGAAGTTGAACGGCAAATGCACCTGCGGCGCCTCTTGCGTGCCGTACCAGCGCGCATGGCGATCGTTCGGCAAAAAGATTTCGCCGATCAGCACGCGGTCGTCATAGCGATCGACGAGGCGACGAAAATCGGCCGAGATCGCGTGCGCCTCGGGCTGGTCGGTCGAATGGCGCTGGATGAGCCGGTCGCGCTCGGTCTGCGCCGGGGTCCAATCGTGGTTGATCGGATTGTCGGGCAGGCCCTCGGCCTTGATGATGTGCCACAGCACGTCGATGCGAAAGCCGTCGACACCGCGATCGAGCCAGAACCGCAACACCGACATCATCGCTGTGCGCACCGCCGGGTTGCGCCAGTTGAGATCGGGCTGCTGCGGCAAAAAGGCGTGTAGATAATATTGGCCGGTCGCCGCGTCCCAGGCCCAGGCCGAGCCGCCGAAATCGCTGATCCAGTTGTTCGGCGGGCCGCCGCCCGGCGCAGGGTCGGACCAGATATACCAGTCGCGCTTGGCGCTGCTGCGCGAGGTGCGGCTGTCGATGAACCACGGGTGCTGATCGGAACTGTGGTTGGGGACGAAATCGAGCACCAGCTTCAGCCCGCGGGCGTGCGCCGCGGCGAGCAACCGATCGAAGCCGGCCAGATCGCCGAACAGTGGCGCGATTTCGCAGTAATCCGCGACGTCGTAACCGAAGTCGGCCATCGGCGAGGGAAAGATCGGCGACAGCCAGATCGCGTCGACGCCGAGCGAAGCGACATAATCGAGCCGCGCTTCGATTCCGGCGAGATCGCCGATCCCGTCGCCGTCGCTATCCTGGAACGAGCGGGGATAGATCTGGTAGATCACGCCGCTTTTCCACCATGGCACCGGGGGTTGATCGGCTTGCATCACCCCGGCCTAGCGCAGCTATCCGGTGGGGGACAGCGCACAGCGACCGTCACTGACCTCATTCCATGACGCTGAGCAGATTATCGACCGATGCCGTCGCGAACGCGGTGAAGCTGTCGGCGACGGCATAGGGCAGCAGCATCGTTCGGCCGTGGACGAGCGCGCCACAGCTGTAGACGACGTTGGGCACGTAACCGTCGCGCTCGTGCGGGCTTGGCGCGAGCACCGGGCGCGGCGTGCGCGCGAGCACTTTGGACGGATCGTCCTTGTCGAGCAGGCAGGCGCCGATGCAATAATTGCGCACCGTGCCGACGCCGTGGGTCATCACCAGCCAGCCTTCGTCGATCTCGATCGGCGATCCGCAATTGCCCACCTGCACGAACTCCCAGGGATAGCGCGGGGTGATCAGCTTGGCGCCGCCTTCCCAGTGCAGAATGTCGTCGGAATAGTGCAGCCAGATGTTCTTGCTGTCCTTGCGACCGAGCATCGCATAGCGGCCGCCGATCCGCCGCGGGAACAGCGCCATGCCCTTGCCGCTCGATGCCTCGCCGGTCAGCTTGCGCATCTGGAACGATTGGAAATCGACCCCCGTCAACAGTTCCGATCGCGCCTCCGAACCGCTGAACGCGGTATAGGTGCCGTAATAGGTCGCGCTGCCGTCGTCGTCGATGAAGCGGACGAGGCGCATATCCTCGACCCCCTGGCGCTGGCTCGGCAGGGTCGGGAAGATCACGGTTTCGGAAACGTCGCGGCTGCCATCGCACCGCAGATAGGCGACGGCATTGTCGTCGCCTTCGGTCTTTTCGATGACCGGCGCGACCGAGATGCGGCTGGGATCATCGATCACCAGATCGCCGCCCGGCGTCCAGGTTCCGGTGCGGAAGGTGACGGACGATACATGCCCCTCGCCGATGCCGCGCAGCGACATCAGGAAGCGGATTGTCCCTTCCGGAACGCCCGACTGATCGGCCAGCGCCACGACGCTGGGATTGAACAGCGCGGCGGCCTCGTAAGCATATTCCTGGCTCAGATAGGCGCCGATCAATCGCCGCTGGTCGCTGTCGATCCGATCCGCGCCCGTGATCCGATCGGCGATTTCGTCGAAACGGCGCATCAGCATCGCATCGACATCGCGGTGATTCTCGTCGAGCGATTCGGAGACGCCCTCGAACTGCCGCGCCAACTCGGCCTTGTCGAGCCCAACGATCAGATCGACGACTTCCTGCGTCCGCGATGTGCCGTCATCGAAGCCATTGGGATAGCCGGGCTCGAACGGGCGGACGACGGTGCGCGAAGGATCGGGACGAAGAACCGGATCGAGAAAGGTCAGTTTCGCGCGCTCAATCATGTTGGCTCCATTTGCTGTTGGAAGGTCGTTCCAAAACGGTGGCTCATGGCCGGCCGCCGCGGTGTCGTCTTTGTCCGCCCCAATACGTTTTCGCGCATCGATCGATGCATCAGCGCCTGCTGAAACCACGAATGTTGCCGTGACTCAACCGGCCAGAGCTGTCGCAGACGCCCTGCACTGAGGTGTCGATCCGAAACAGATCGTCGCCCAGGGTCCGCGGGTTCGGCCCGTCAGGCAGTCGGTTGACTGTCGCCAATTCAGTGAGGATTGCACACGCAATCGGCGATCACGCTAACGGCCGTCAAGCAAGTCGCGCATTCCGAAGCTCGCTCCGTTCATATGCCATGCGTCGAAGGAGGAAGCCGACTGTTCGTCATCAGGACCTCCCGGTAGGTCGGAGCGGCAACCGCGATTGCGGCTATCCGCTGCTCGGTAGTCCGCAACAGCTCCGTTCGATCGTGATCGGTCATAACCAGCGCTACGGGATCCGGACGCGCGGGAATGACGCCCATGCCCAACAATACCGCTTTCCAATCTTCGTCGCGAAAGCTCTCTTCTTCGAAATGCGGGAGTCGACCACGCGCTTCGAACAGATCGAGCGTTCGAGCGAGGCTTTCGGGCAGTCGCGCTGCGGAGGCGGCGCGCCAGAACGCGCCGCGCCGGCGGCCGGAACGGCAATAATGCGCCGCGAGAAAATCACGCACGCGGATCGTCTCGTCACGCGTGCGACGATTGTATTCGGCGATCAACGGCGGTGCAAAGTTGCGGGTCGGCAGCAATTCGATCGCGCGCAGGATAGCGCTGTGGGCGAGATGCAGATTGGTCGCCTCGAGCGGATCGACCGCGACTGCAGCATCGCCGATCGCCAGGACATTGCCGATCCAGCTGTGCGGTCGCCGCCCGGGGCAGAAGGCGACGCTCTCCTCCGGCGCCGGGCCGAAGTGATGCAACGCTTCGTCTTCCGGGGTCAGCGCCGAGGCATAAGCGAGGCCGAGCGAGCTCGCGCGGCGCCCGGGCGCGCGCCACCGCCAGCCGCAATCCAGCGCTGTGACGGTTTCGACAAGCGATAGCGACGGCGGCGCGCGCGCTAACAACAGCCGATCGCAGGGGAGGACATCGCTCCAGCGCTCGAAGCTGTCATCCAGCTGGGATAGCAGCAGAGCGCTCGGCCCGGTCGCGTCGATGAACAGATCGGCGACGATCGACCGGCCATCGGCCAGCGCTACGCTCACAATGCGCCCATTTTCGCCACGCTCAACCGCCCCAATCGCGCCGTGCGAAGAGGCTATGCGGCGATGTTCGGCAAGGGCAGACAACCCGGCGTGATAGCCCGACGGATCGATCGTCAGCGCATAGGTGAAATCGGCCAGTGGCGAGCGCGGGTCTTCCGACGGTGGGGCGAAGCGTTCGGCCGCAGCCAGCGCTGCGCCCATGTGATGTTTATGGAGAGGCGTCTGGTCACCGCCGGCGCTGGCGATCGCCCATTGAGCGGCGAAGTTGGCCACGCCGCGCGGGCCGAATTGGCCATAGCCGTGCAGCCATTCCGCTCCGTCTGCCGCCCAGTTTTCGAAGCGGATCGCCAGCCGGTGGATCGCCCCTGCTCCACGGATCATCTCTGGTTCGGGAAAGCCGATCGCGTCGTTGAAGGTGCGGATGCTCGGTATTGTGCCAGGCATGCGATCCGCCAACGCCGCCGGATCCGCTGGCGTAGCAATCAGTTCGACTTGTGTGCCGCGCAAGGCATGGGCGAACGCGGTCGCCGCCGATAGGCCTACCAAGCCGCCGCCGAACACCGCGATGCGAGCGATCGGCGCGCTCACTCAGGCGGCGCCCGGCGCGAAACCCGAGAGCGCGTCAGCGTGAGGGGACGCTTCACCGACCGTCGATCGGATCTCGGCCTTCATCCTGTCGAGAGCGGCACCTAGCGCAGCGCTTTCGGGCGCATCGGCACGCTGATCCCAGCGATCGGGCATGATCCCTTGCCCGAGGAGAACCGCCAGCCAACTGGGTTCGAAGAACAGGCCTTTGCTATACGTCTCGATCCGCCCGGATTCCCGAAACAGACTGATTTTATGGGCAAGGCTATCCGGGATCGGCATGGCGCGCATATCGTTCCAGAAGCTTGAATCGTCACGGAGCGTCGCGTGATAATGGAGAATAAGGAAGTCGCGGATCCGATCGTAATCCCAATCCAGTGCCGCGTTGAAGGCGGTGCGCTCGATCGGCGTGACCGGACCGATCGGGAAGAGTTCGATAAGTTCGGCGATCGCCGTCTGAACGAGATGGACGCTGGTCGATTCCAGCGGTTCGAGAAAGCCCGAGGCAAGCCCGATCGCGACGACATTCTTCACCCAGCTGCGCCGCCGTCGACCGGCGCGAAAGCGCAGTATGCGCGGCTCGGCCAGCGGATCGCCCTCGATCGCGGCGAGCAACGCCGTGGCGGCGTCGTCGTCGCTGCTATGCGCGCTCGAATAGACGTAGCCGTTGCCAACGCGGTGTTGCAGCGGGATGCGCCAGCGCCAGCCATCGGCCATCGCTGTTACCCGCGTATAAGGGGTGATCGGCCCGGGCGGTGATGCGCACGGCAGCGCCACGGCACGGTCGCACCGCAGCCAGGCCGACCAATCCTCCCACGGTTCGAGCAGCGTCTCGCCGAGCAGCAGGCTGCGGAAGCCCGAGCAATCGACGAACAGATCGCCGGGGATACGCGCTCCATTCTTGAGCAACAGAGCGGTGATATCGCCGCTCTCACCATGCTGCTCCACCCGGACGACTTCGCCCACGGTGCGCTGGGCGCCTTGGGCAATCGCGCGGTCGCGCAGGAACGGCGCAAAGCGCGTCGCATCGAATTGATAAGCGTAGCTGTAGTCGGTCGTCAGCGCCGCGCCGCTGTCCGGCGGCGGCGCAAAGCGATCGGTGCGCGCCAGCACGGTGGGGAAGCAATAATCGCCCAAATCGTCGCGCCGCCCCTCGGCCTGCATGCGTAGCCAGAAATGATGGAAGCCGGCACCGAAAAGCGGCCTGCCGAAGGTGCCGAAGGAATGGAAATAACGCTCGCCGATCGCACCCCAATCGCGAAATTCGATACCGAGTTTGAAAGTCGCGCCCGTCGCCGCCATGAACGCGGCTTCGTCGATCCCGAGCGTCGCGATGAACCGGCGAAGATGCGGCAGCGTCGCCTCGCCGACGCCGACAATGCCGATGTCGGCGGATTCGACGACATGAACCTGCGCCTGGCCCGGCAACAGCCGCGTCAACGTGGCGGCTGTCATCCATCCTGCAGTGCCGCCGCCCAAAACGATGACTTGAACCGGATTCGCTGGTTTCACGTCCGGCCTCCCCATACCCGTCTGCCACAAAGCGTTCGGCGTGTGCAACAGATCATAAAACCAAAGAAAAACAGGCATATAAATTGATTAAACAAATTTGTGTTTTTTTCTTGTGGCTTGGGCGACATCGCTATAGCTTCAGTGGCTAGGCACTTCGGCGACGATCGAAGGCCTCATGTCGCCATCGAAGCGCGCGGACCAATGCGGGCAGGTGGCCGGGGTTTTTTGGAGGGGGTAGAAATCATGCCATATTTGCGTCCCGACGGCCGCCAAGCGCACGTCATCCGCACCATGTTTTGCGGCGTGTCCGCGGCCGCGTTGATTTTTGGCGCCCAGCCCGCGCTGGCGCAAACCACGACCGATTCGCAAACCACGACTGACGCGCCGCAATCGCCGCCCGGGTCCGACAAGCAACCCGCCGCCAACGCAACCGATCTCACCACTCAAGCTTCGGCGACGCCCGCGGCGCCTTCGGACGCCGAAATTCCTCAGGCCACTCTCGACCAGGATACGACCGACAGCGACATCGTCGTCACCGGCATTCGCCAATCGCTCGCCACCGCGCAGTCGATCAAGCGCAATGCCGATACCGTGGTCGATGCGATCAGCGCCGAAGACATCGGCTCGCTTCCCGATCGCTCGATCAACGAAGCACTGCAGCGCGTGCCGGGGGTATCGATCAGCCGTTTCGCCTCGCCCAGCGATTCGCAGCATTTCTCTGTCCAGGGATCGGGCGTCACGATCCGTGGCCTCGACGGTTACGCCAAGAGCGAGTTCAACGGGCGCGACACGTTCGGCGTCGCGAACGGTCGTGAGATCGGCTACAACGACGTGCCGAGCGAGCTCGCCGGTTCGGTCGAGGTGTTCAAGAACCTGACGCCTGACATGATCGAGGGCGGCATCTCGGGCACCGTCAGTATCAATACGCGCAAGCCGTTCGATCAAGACAAGCAGGTCATGTTCTTGTCAGGCGCGGTCAATTACAACGATTTCGTCGATCGTTCATCGCCCCAGATCGTTGGCCTCTATAGCAACCAATGGCATCTGGCCAACGGTGGCCGCCTTGGGCTGCTCGTTGGCGGTAGCTACGAGCAACTGCGCGCCCGCGACGATTCGGTGCTCATCTCGTCGTTCCTTCCGCGCTTCAATGCGCCCAGCGATGGCCGCGATGGATACGCGCCCAGCGACCCGACGAGCGCAAATTTCGATGCCGGCAATACGGGCGCCAATGATTATCAGGGCACGCTTTACGACGGCAATCTCTGCGACGGCAACAACCCGAACGAGGGCCGCGTCATCAACGCCGGCCAGCCTTATGCCATTCGGACGTGCGACAGCTTCCAGACGCCTGACGGCCAGGACACGGTCTACACGCCGCTCGGCGCGGGCGTGCATTCGCAGGTGTTCAACATCAAGCGCAAGAGCGCAGAGGCCGCGCTTCAATACGAAAATGCCGATCGCACCTTCCTGGTGACCGCAAACTATCTGCGCGCCGATTACACCGAAGGCTGGGTCGAGCACACGATTGAGCCCAACGCCTATTACAATGACATCGGCAACACCTATCCCGCCGACGGCACCAGCTTCACGTTCAACGATCAGGGCGTGTTTACCGGCGGCACGATTCAGCGCATCAACAACAATCAGGCGCACAACGTCACCACACCGTGCACCATCCCCAACAACGGTTTCCCGTATCAGACGACCTATTGCCCCTATACCAATTTCGTGAACCCGAACGGTATCAACACGCGGTCGGCGAGCCGCTATCTCTATACCCACTCGCTGACGCAGGACGCGTCGCTCAACATCAAATGGGAGCCGACCGATCGGCTGCACCTCAATTTCGACGGGCAGTATGTCGCTTCGGAAGCCGACAGCATCGACGACAATGTCGATGCCTACACCTTCTCGCTCGAATCGATCGATCTGACGGGAAAGATTCCCAAGGTCGATTTCGTCACCCCCGGGTTCGACAGCGGCCAGTATTTCGGCAGCTCGGGATCGTTGTTCTATAACGATGCCTCGAACAACCGCGCGGATGACAATGGCCATGAATGGGCATTCCAGGCCGATGCACAATATGACATTTCGGATGGCGGGTTCCTGCGCGACCTGAAGGTCGGCGCGCGCTACGCCGATCGTTCGCAGACGGTGCGAACCAACAATTACAACAATTGGGGCTCGCTCTCGGCGACCTATACCAATGAGGGGCCGAGTTATCTGTCGGGCACGCCCGACGGCGTCCAAGCCGACACCTTCGCCGACTTCTTCCGTGGCAAGACCAATCAGCCGCCGCCCGTGCTCGGCATCGCCAACAGCGTGTTGATGGATCACGACCAGCTTGAAGCGCTGCTGCGCCAGGCCAAGGACAACACGACCCCTGGTCAGTTTACCTATACACCGCTCGAAGACGGCTTCGGGTGCGCGCAAGCCGATCTGATCGACGGCTATTTCTGCCCCGGCCAAATTTATCGCAACAGTGAGAAAACCTGGGCAGCTTATGCTCGGCTCGATTTCAGTTCGCAGGAATTCGCCGGCGGCATGAAACTGTCCGGTAATGTCGGCGTCCGCTACGTCCATACCGAGGACGATTCGATCGGCGCGATCAATTTCCCGCAGCCCACGTCGGTCATCCCCGAAAGCTTCAAGGGTGATCTTCAGGCCTATTGCGACGATGCGACCAAGACCGATCCGAACAATCCCAATCCGCCGACCAACTCAACAATCCCCTATGTCTGTCGCCCTGGCACCAGCCAGCAGGACATCAACAATATCATCGCCTTCGCCAATGGCGCCTCGGTGCCGCAGACGGCGGTGCAGAAATACGACAACTGGCTACCCTCGCTCAATCTGCGGCTGGATATCACGCCCAAGCTGCTGGCCCGGTTCGCGGCGTCGCGCGCGATCTCCCGCCCGAACTTCGGCGATCTGCAGAACTTCATCTCGCTCAACTACGATGGCACCGGCGGCACGTTCAGCGCGCGCGCCAGCAATCCGTATCTGAAGCCGGTCCAGGCCAATCAGCTCGATCTGACGCTGGAATGGTATTTCAACCATGTCGGATCGCTCACCGGCACGCTGTTCTACAAGGATCTGACCGACGTTATCCTGCCGAACAGCGGCTTCTCGCGCGCTTTCGACAATGGTGACAGCAACTACACGCTGGGGCTGACCGGCCCGGCCAACAGCGACGGCCACGTCAAAGTGAAGGGCTTCGAAGTTTCCTATCAGCAGACCTTCGATTTCCTGCCCGGCCTGCTTTCCGGCTTTGGCGCGCAGGGGACTTATACGTTCATCGACGCCGGCAGCGTGCTGATCGCGCCGCCAGCCTATCAGGCGCCGACCGTCGAGCTGACGGGCAACGGCAATCAGCCACCACTCGACATCACCGGATTGTATGACAATCTGCCGCTGCCTGGCCTTTCGAAGCACACGGTCAACGTATCGGCGTTCTACGACAAGAGCGGGCTCTATGCGCGCCTCGCTTACAACTGGCGCTCAAAGTTCCTGCTGACCGCGGTCGATTGCTGCTTCCCGTTCCTGCCGGTCTATCAGGCGTCCGATGGCACGCTCGACGGATCAATCTTCTATTCGGTCGGCAAGCATTACAAAATCGGGCTGCAGGTCTCCAACATCCTGGATCATACCGTTCGGACCAAATATCTGCTCAACGGCGATGGTCTGGAGGCGCCCCGTTCGTTCTTCACCACCGATCGCCAATATCAGTTGAGCGTGGCGCTGAGCTTCTGATGCGGCGGGCGGCGGCGATCTCGAGTTCCGGCTCGAGCGCCGCCGCCAGTCCGCCTTGGGGCGCGCCAATCATGCGATCCGGCCGTTCGCGCCGGGCCGCGGAAACTACGGTTGTTGCCGCGCGACGAGTTGATCCGTGAACCGCCAAAAACGCTTCGAGACCGACTCAACCCTTCCCACCCGAACGATTGCGGGCATCGAACTGGGAGGAACGAAATGCGTTTGCACATTAGGCGGCGGGCCCAGTGCGATCATCGATCAACAAATCGTCGCGACGACCGATCCGATGCGGACGCTCGGCGCGATCAGGGCCATCCTCGATGGGTGGCAAGCAGGACCCGGCTTCGATGCGATCGGCATCGCCAGCTTTGGCCCAGTGGCGCTCGATCGCACTGCCTCTGATTACGGGCATATCTTGGCGACCGCCAAGCCGGGCTGGTCGGGTGGCGACATCGTCGGCCAGCTCGGCGGCGGGCGCGACGTGCCGGTGGCCTTTGATACCGACGTCAACGCCGCGGCGATCGCCGAAATGCGCTGGGGATCGGGCCGCGCTCTGCACGATTTCGCCTATGTCACGGTCGGCACCGGAATCGGGGTCGGGCTGATCGTAAACGGCGCACCGACGCGCGGTATCGGCCACAGCGAGCTCGGCCACATCCGCGTGCCGCGACTGGCCGGCGACACCGCACCGAGTGTCTGTCCCTTTCATGCCGACTGCGTCGAGGGGCTCGCATCGGGCACCGCGCTCAAGGCGCGTCTCGGCGCGAGGCCCATCACCGATGTCGGCACGGATGACCCGGTCTGGGTGCCGATCGTCGCGGCGCTTGCGGCGCTGTCCCATGCCCTCGTCTGTGGAACGGGGCCGCGCCGCATCGCGATCGGCGGCGGCATGGTGGTGCCGCAGCCACATCTGATCGGGCGGATCGAGGCGGCGCTGATCGATAGCCTCAACGGCTATCTGCGATTGCCGGCTGACGGACCGCTTATCGTAGCGCCAACGCTTCGCGATCAGGCGGGGCCGTTGGGCTCGATCGCCTTGGGCCTTGCCGTCGATCAAATCTCGGGTGATCATCGGCGTTCGCCTATCGTGGGCGGCGCGCTCGGTCATGCTGCCGGATAAGCAATCAGGAGAGTGATGATGAAGATCGGGCCAGTCCTGCGAGCCATACTCCTCGCGGCGATCGCGACATCGACCAGCGTGGCCGGAGCCGTCACATCCGCCCCGACCGGGCAAGCGGCCGCTCGGCTAGGGCCCTGCGTCAACATGGCCAACATGCTCGAGCCGCCGCATGAAGGCGACTGGGGGCGACCGATTGCTGATGACGATTTCCAGATCATCGCACGCGCCGGTTTTGAGACCGTCCGAATTCCGATCAACTTCGGCGCGCACGCCGCGGATCGTGCTCCCTATGCGATCGATCCTGCTTTCATGGACCGCGTTGCGCATGTCGTCGATCTCGCCACCGCGGCGCATCTGCGCGCAATCATCGATCTCCACAATGACGACGCCTTGGTCGCCGATCCCGCCGCCGAGGCGCCGCGGCTGGCGGCGATGTGGCAACAGATCGGCGCGCGCTTCGCCGATGCACCCGACAGCGTGTGGTTCGAGCTGACCAACGAGCCGCACGGCGCGCTGGACAATCACAATCTTCGCGCCACGCTCGATCCCGCGCTGGCCGCGGTGCGCGTGACCAATCCGACGCGCAAGGTGGTGATCGGTGGACAGAATTACAGCGGAATCGATTCGCTGACGACGATCGATCTGCCGTCCGATCCCAATGTGATTGCGACCTTCCATTATTACGATCCGTTCCGCTTCACCCATCAAGGCGCGCCTTGGGCCGATCCCATGCCGCCGATCGGCGCCACGTTCGGCAGCCCCGCCGACCGCGCCGAGCTCGCCGCCAATGTCGCCAAGGCAAAGGCTTTCATGGCGCGCTCCGGCCGGCCGTTGTTCATGGGCGAATACGGCGCCTATGACGCGACCATTCCGGTCGAGAAGCGCGCTGATTATTACCATGCCGTGCACGACGCGTTTGCCGGCGCCGGGATCGACGGCTGCGTCTGGGGCTATACCAACGGCTTCAAGTTTCGCGACGGCGATCACTGGATCACGCCGCTGCTCACCGCGATCGGATTGCCGCAATGATGCCGACTCGCCGCGACATTACCCGTGCCGCGCTGGCCGGCAGCGCGTTGGCGGCCGGTTGGCCCGCCAGTCGCCTTCTCGCCATGCCGAGCGCTACGACGCGGGCGCGCGCACTCGCCAATCCCGCCGCCGACGCGCCGGCCAAGGCGCTCTATCGCTATCTGTGGCGCATCTATCGGCACAAGACGCTGACCGGTCAGCAGGAATCGGACCGGCAACCAGATGGGCCGCGCGCCGAGCTCGATTATATCGAGCGCACGACCGGCAAATTGCCGGCGATCCTCGGGCTCGATTATATCACGCCGAACGATCAGAATGCGGTTAATGACCGCGCGACCCGCTGGTATCGTGACGGCGGCATTCCGACGATCTGCTGGCATTGGGGCGCACCGGATATCGGCACCGGCTATGAAAATGCGAAGAAGGATTTCGACGTCGCGGCGGCGCTGCGCCCGGGAACGCCCCAGAATAAGGCCATGACGCGCGATCTCGCGCATGTCGGCGATCTGCTGACGGTGTTGCGCGATCGCGGCGTGCCGGTGCTGTGGCGCCCGTTCCACGAATTCAGCGGCGACTGGTTCTGGTGGGGCAAGCACGGGCCCGGCGCGTTCAAAGCGCTGTGGACGCTGATGTATGATTATTTCACTCGCGATCGCGAACTGACCAATCTGATCTGGGTGCTCGGCTGGGCCGGGCAGAATATCGATCCGGCCTATAATCCCGGGCGTGATCGCTTCGATATCGCCGGCGCCGACTTATACGTAAAAGATCATGGCAATCTGGCGTCGATGTATCAGGCGGTGCGCCGGATCGTCGGCGACGACGCGCCGATTTGCCTCCATGAAAACGGACCGATCCCTGATCCCGAGACGTTGAGCGCCGATGCCGACTGGCTCTACTTCATGACGTGGCACAGCGAATTCATTCTCGACGGCAAAACCAACCCGCCCGCCGATCTGAAGCGTTTCTACAATGCCGATCGCTATCTCACGCGGGACGAAATCCCTCGGTTGGCCACAACGTGATTGGGCTGGGCTGCTTGCCGCGCGCCAGGGGCGGGACAAGCGACGATCACCGGCGCAAGCTGATCGTCACCGGCGCGCCCGAATAGGTCACACCCCGTCGCTCCGCATCACGCTCGCCATCGTGAAGAATGACGTTGAACCGCAAACTGCCCGACATGTCGGGGTGTGACCCTTCAAAGTCGGGTTCGCGGAATTGGCCGAGCCCGTACAGCGCGTTGCCGGATCGACCGCGAACGACTGGACGCGAGCAATCGGAACGCCGGCGATGGGCGCGGCGGCACTCGTCTCGGCAATGCGCACGCCCTGTTGCGGGTGCGCGAAGGATAGCTGCCCGGTGCGCCGATCCGCTTCGACGACGATGCCCGGCCCGATCAAGCGCGTCACCGCTGCATCGGTAGCGGTCTCGCTGGCGGGGCGAGTGGCGGGGACGAACGGTCCGAATGGCGGCGCCGGTTCGCCGATCGGATAACTCACCACGCTGGCGACGCCGGATGTTGCGATACACACGAACACCCGCCGCGCCTCGAAGGTGATCAGCAGACCGCCCGACATCGCTTCGATCGAGCGCAACGCACCCGTTTGGTCACCCGATGCCAGCGCGCCGGCCGGGTTGGCGATCGCCCCCGCCGTCGCCGCGATGCCGCTGCTCAGTACGGCGCGTCGCGACAATCCAGGCTGTTGTTCCATAATGTCGTCCGCCAACGGCGTCGGCCTCCGGTGCATAGTGTTGGGATCGTACTCTTGCTTAGGCTGGGCCGCCCAAGATCGGCTTCGGCGCGAACCAACCGGGCAGCTCCATGGTAGCTCGGTATCGGGCGAATGCACTCGATAATGCGATCCGCAGCATGGCACAAAATAGCGGAACCGATCGTTTCCCCGCCGATGCCGATAGGGCGATAGAGGGAGGGCGTGATGGCGATCATCGTGAATGGGACGTCGGCGGCGGCGCCAACCGACCCCAGGGTGTCGCTGTTGGACTTCTTGCGCGAGCGCCTGCATCTGTCGGGCACCAAGAAGGGCTGCAATCAGGGTGCGTGCGGCGCCTGCACGGTGCTGGTCGATGGCGAGCGCATCTTGTCTTGCCTGGCGCTCGCGGTGCAGGTCGATGGTCGCGAGATCACCACAATTGAGGGGCTGGCTGACGAGGGCGGCCTCCATCCGTTGCAACAGGCGTTCATCGAGCATGACGGCTTTCAATGCGGCTATTGCACGCCAGGGCAGATCTGTTCGGCGATCGGCATGGCGGCGGAGGCCAGGCGCGGCGTGCCGAGCCATGTGACCGCGGACCTGTCGGCAGACGTCGTGCTGACGCGTGAGGAAGTGCAGGAGCGGATGAGCGGCAATTTGTGCCGGTGCGGGGCTTATAACGGCATCATCGAGGCGATTCAGGAAACCGTCGCCAGCGAGGTGCCGGCATGACCCCGTTCAGTTATGCGCGCGCCGGCGATGCGGCGGAGGCGCTGCGGCTGGGCGACGGCGACGCGGCGGCCTATCTTGGCGGCGGCACCAATCTCGTCGATCTGATGCGCGAGACGATCGCGGCCCCCCAGGCGTTGGTCGATGTCACCGGGCTTTCCGACAGTATCGAGGAAACCGATGACGGCGGCTTGCTGATCGGCGCGGCGACGCGCAACACCGCGCTCGCTGAGCACCGCGTGGTGCGGACGCGATATCCGATGCTGTCGCGCGCAATCCTGGCGGGCGCGTCGGCGCAGATCAGGAACATGGCGACGGTGGGCGGTAATCTGCTCCAGCGTACCCGGTGCGCCTATTTCTACGATACCGACGGATCGCGCTGCAACAAGCGCGCGCCGGGCGCGGGCTGCGATGCGATCGATGGGTTCAATCGCTACCACGCGATCCTCGGCGCGTCGGCAGCCTGCGTCGCGACGCATCCATCGGATATGTGCGTCGCGCTCGCCGCGCTTGACGCGACCGTCCATCTGGAAGGCCGAGGCGGTGCTCGAACGCTGCCGTTCACCGAGCTGCATCGCCTGCCCGGCGATCACCCCGAGATCGACACCGTGCTCGAACCGGGCGAACTCATCACCGCGATCGAATTGCCGTCCGCGTTTGCGGCGCGTTCGACCTACCGCAAGGTTCGCGATCGTTCGAGCTATGCGTTCGCGCTGATCTCGGTCGGCGCTGCACTGAATCTAGAAGGCGGTCGCATCGAGGACGTGCGGATCGCGTTTGGTGGCGTTGCCCACAAGCCATGGCGCGCGCTCAAGGCGGAAGCCGCGTTGCGCGACGCAGTGCCCACCGAAGCGGCGTTTCGCGACGCCGCCATTGCCGAGTTCGCCGACGCCCGGCCGCTCGGCGACAACGGATTCAAGGTAGATCTCGCCACCCGCACTCTGATCGCCGTCCTCGGCGAGCTTGCCGGAGCACCAGCATGAACATCGTCGAAGATGCCAAGGCCGCGGCGCAAGCGGCTACCCAAGCGGTGATGAGCAAATTGGTGCCGCTCGCGCCCGATAGCTGGATCCCGGGCGGTGTCCCCGATCCGTTGATCGCGCACAAGCACGGGACGATCGGCACGCCGGTCTCCCGCCTAGACGGGCCGCTCAAGGTGCAGGGCGCCGCGCGTTTCGCTGCGGAGGTCGCGCTTGACGAGATGGTATATGCAGCACTCGTCTATGCGACGATTCCGCGCGGGCGGATCGCCAGCTTTGACACCCGTGCCGCCGAGGCCGCGCCTGGCGTGGTGCTTGTGATGACCTATCAGAACGCGCCGCGAATGAACCGTCCCGGCGTGTTCGGCTCGTCGCCGACCGCCGTCGGCCCTAGCGATCTGCCGATCTTCCAGGATGACCGCATCCATTGGAACGGCCAGCCGATCGCCGCGGTGCTAGCCGAAACGCAGGAACAAGCCGATCACGCCAAGTCGCTGATCCGCGTGACCTATGAGGCCGAGCCGTCGATCACCTCTTTCGCCGAGGCCAAGGCGGAAGGGCCGCAGCCGGGGCTGTTCATGGGCCAGCCGTTGCTCAACGAGATCGGCGACGCCGAGGCCGAGCTGGCGACCGCAGAACGGCGCGTCGATCACCTCTATCGCACGCCGCGTCACAACCACAATCCGATCGAGCCGCACGGCGCGACGATCGCCTGGGTCGATGGCGAGCTCGTCATCCATGACATGAGCCAGATGGTCACCGCCACTGCGGCGACGATCGCCGACGTGTTCGATCTCAAGCCCGAACAGGTGCGGATCACCTCGCCCTATGTCGGCGGCGGGTTCGGCTGCAAGGGGCTGTGGGATCACCAGATCATCGGTGCCGCCGCGGCCAAGCTGGTGCAGCGTCCGGTGCGCATCAACCTGTCGCGCGAGGGCGTCTACCGCGTCGTCGGCGGGCGCACGCTGACCGAACAGCGCGTCGCGATCGGTGCCACGGCCGACGGTCATTTCAACGCGATGATCCACACCGGAACGACGGCGATGACGCCGCACAACAACATGCCCGAACCCTTCATCCTGGCGACGCGCGGTGCCTATGCCGCAAACAGCTTCAAGCTGTCGGTCGAGACGGTGAAGATGAACATGCTCGCCAATACCTTCATGCGCGCGCCCGGTGAATCGGTCGGCACTTTCGGCCTCGAATCTGCGATCGACGAGATGGCGGTCGAGCTAGGCATGGACCCGATCGAGCTGCGTATCCTCAACGAGCCCGACAAGGATCCGATCTCTGGCTTGCCGTTTTCGTCGCGCCACATCGCCGAGGCGTGGCGCGCCGGAGCGGAGCGGTTCGGCTGGAGCGAGCGGAGCGCCGTGCCCGGTGTCCGGCGTGAGGGTGAGTGGTTGATCGGCATGGGCTGCGCAACCGGGACTTATCCTTATTACCGAATGCCCGGCGCCGCCGCCCGGATCACGCTGACCAAGGAAGGCAAAGCGATCGTCGAGGTCGCCGCGCACGAGATGGGCATGGGCACATCGACGACCACGGCGATGGTGGCCGCTGAGCGGCTCGGCCTGCCGATGGACCGCGTCGAGGTGCGCTATGGCGATTCGATCATTCCCGGCGCGATCATGGCCGGCGGCTCGCAGCAGACCGCGGCGATCGGCGGCGCCGTGATTGCCGCACACAATGCGCTTGTCGCCGACCTGCTCAAGCTCGCCGGCAACGACTCACCGCTCGCCGGGCTGTCGGTCGACGAGGTCGGCAGCGAAGACGGCGCGCTCGTCAAACTCGACGAACCGGCGCGGCGCGAGAGCTATGCCTCGATCCTCGCTCGCGCTCAGCAAGACAGCGTCACCGCGTCGGAAGAAGCTTCCCAGCCGCTCGAACTGATGCACTGGTCGATGCACTCGCACAGCGCCGTGTTCTGCGAGGTGCGCGTCAACGCGGTGACTGGCGAAACCCGCATCAGCCGCTTCCTCGGATCGTTCGATTGCGGCCGCATCCTCAATCCCAAGACCGCGCGCAGCCAGTTCCGCGGCGGCATCATCATGGGCCTCGGCATGGCGATGATGGAGGAAACCCAGTTCGACGAACGCAACGGGCGGATCATGAACCCGAGCCTGGCCGAATATCATGTGCCCGTGCATCTCGACGTGCCGGAGATCGACGTGATCTGGACGGACATTCCCGATCCCCACACCCCGATGGGCGCACACGGTATCGGCGAGATCGGGATCACCGGCGTGGCGGCTGCGGTGGCCAACGCGATTTACAACGCGACGGGCAAGCGGGTGCGCGACTTGCCGATCACCCTCGATAAGCTTCTGTGACGGCACTTTCTAACGGCCGGTTCAGGTTGCTGGCGGTCATGCACATACTCACCGGTCTGCCCCGAAGACGGTGAACGGGAGGAGGCCCTAAGAAGCTGACGGAGATGCCTGCCGGCAAGGCAGTTTCCGGTCGCAACCACTGGCTATTTCTCCCTCATTTCGGGCCGCGCTATCTTCCGACAGCGGCAATTGCCTCTTCGACGACGTCGTGGGACTGCCGATCGATCGACCACTGCGTGCGCGTCGAATGGCGGTCCCATGAAAAAGCTCGGGCGCGAGGCCAGTCACCTCGACATGGACCGAGTGGCCCCAGTCCGGTGCCGCCCGCGCGACGCCGCTGCGGATCGGCGCGAACCGCTCGGTCGCGGAAATTTCCCAACGCACCTCGGTCGCAACGGGCGGCATGCCGCCGTCGGGATCGAGCGGCGTCGGCGCCAGCCGCGTCCACAACACCATGCCGTCGGGCAATGGCTCGCCCGAGGATACGCCGAGCGAGAACAGCGATCGGCCCCCGGTCGCGGCGCGCAGCGCGGTGCTCCCGATCAGGCTGGCGCCGCCGGCGATCACGCCTGCGTGCAGCACCGTGCGTCGGGTCAATCGCGTCATCGTCAGTCTCCCGCCTCGATCAGGATCGCCCGCAAGTCATTGACATTGGTTCGTGTCGGTCCGGTGACGACGAGATCACCCAGCGCGGCAAAGAAGTCATAGGCGGTGTTGCTCGCCAGCGCGGCGCGCGCGTCGAG
Source organism: Sphingomonas koreensis (assembly GCA_006438735.1). Lineage (GTDB taxonomy): Bacteria > Pseudomonadota > Alphaproteobacteria > Sphingomonadales > Sphingomonadaceae > Sphingomonas > Sphingomonas koreensis_A. The sequence goes on from RCZF01000007.1 coordinate 104,968, forward strand.
CCCGAGCGCCGCCGCGCGGCCCAGCGTGTCGGGCCCGATCATGCCCCCGGCATTGTCTTCGGTGCCGTCGATCCCGTCGGTGTCGCACGCGATCGCATGGATGCGCGGCGCGCCGTTGAGCGCGATCGCCAGCCCGAGCAGATATTCGAGATTGCGCCCGCCGCGCCCCTGCGGATTGGTCACCCGCACCGTCGTTTCCCCGCCCGACAGGATCACACGCGCCAGCCCGTCCGCCGCCAGTCGCCGCGCCAGCGCGGCATGGCCGGCGCCGAGATGCCGCGCCTCGGCCTGGAGATGATCGCCCAGGTCGGTGACCTTATACCCCTGGCTCTGCGCCAGCCGCCCCGCCGCGGCCAGCGCGTCGCGCGCCACCGCGATCACCCGCACATCTCCGCCCGCGAGGCCCAGCGCGTCGGAAGGCGGCGTCTCGTTCTCCGCGCGGTCGAGCGCGGCGCGCACGCTTGCCGGCGGCTCGATGCCATACCGTGCGATGATTTCGCGCGCCATGTCGAGCGTCGTGCGATCGGCGACGGTCGGCCCGCTGGCGACGAACGACGGATCGTCGCCCGGCACGTCGGAGATGATCAGCGTGGTGACATGCGCCGGCGCCGCGGCCACCGCCAGCCGTCCGCCCTTCACCGCGGAGAGGTGTTTGCGCACACTGTTGATCTCGGCGATCGTCGCGCCCGAGCGCAGGAGCAATTGTGTCGTCGTCTGCTTGTCGGCAAGCGTGACGCCGCGGACCGGCAGCGTCAACAGTGCCGATCCCCCGCCCGAGATCAGCGCAAACAGCCGGTCGCGCACGCCGAGCGACGCGACCAGCGCGAGCGCCCGTTCGGCGGCGACGAGGCTCTGATCATCGGGCACCGGATGGCCCGCCTCGATCACCGCGATGCCCGGCGGAAGCACGTGCGGCGGGCCGGCATGACCGCGACGGGTGATCACCAATCCTTCGACCGCGCCATCGAGCTTGCGCGCGGCGATCGACGCCATCGCCGCCGCCGCCTTGCCGACCGCGAGAATGACGTTGCGGCCTTGGCCCGGCGCGATCTCGGGCGCGACACGTAGACATCGCTCCGCCGAAACCGCGCTGACGGCTTCGTCGAAAAGCGCGCGCAACAGCGTCGCGGCAGGGTGCGGCGTTATGTGCGGCAGCCTGCCCATCGTCATCGGCGCCCCGGCGGATCACAAGAGTAGATTGGCGCGCGCGGCATCGATGCTCCGATTGCAAGATCGACGATTTCCATGACGGCGATCGAAACACTTTGTAAGATAACGGCCGCGCAACACAGTGTTGCGAATTTTTTCGCCCCTAATTCATCAATCGGTCAAATAAGCAGCCGTTCACGGACGCAAGCCTAGCGCGGAGATGACCGGTCAGAAGCGTTTATTGAATAGCCGCTGTCCCGACGCATCATCCTGTGATCGGCAGCAGCCAAATATCCGTGCTAATGGGCGGCGGATTTGTTGATCGGCTCAAGCCGTAGAGCTGCGAGGAACCGGATGCGGCATTTAGGCGGAGCTGTTCGCTTTTCGATAGCGAACGTGTCTACCGCCGGCCCGAACAGACCGTCTATCCGGCCGGAATGTTGCGGCGCAGTGTCAAGGAGCCATCATCGTTGAGTGTCTGGCGGCACGCCCACCGCAGGGGATGGCGCACGCCCTTCACGATCAGCTCTGCACTCAGTCGCAAGCCGGCCCAGTCACGGGCGTCAGGCCATGTCAGCATCACTTGCCTGATGCCGGTCGGCCTGGGGTAGCCCGCATCAACGCAGCCGCTTGCGACCACCGCGCCATGCGCGTCGCTCAGCGTCAGGCGCACGACCCCCGGCGGGGCGGCGACGCCGTCATTGGCGAGGCCGATCACCACGCCGCGTTCGCCGTCGCGCTCGAACGGCCAGACGAACGCCGGGTAGACCCGGTAGCCTATGCGACGTGCGATATGGTCGATCGGGTCGGGATATTTGTCGTAATAGCTCAGGACATTGGCGGCGGCGATGTGATGCCAGTTCCAGATCGACCAGTAATTGGCGCCGACCGCGAGGACATGGGCGATGGTCTGTTCGGTCGCGGTCACGCCGTCCTCGATGCCGAGCTGATCGGGCGCGCCGGTGGTCATGCCGACTTCGCTGATCGCCGCGGTCCAGGCCGGGCGGTTGCTCAGCGCCTCGATCTGCGTTGTTTCGATGAAGATCGTGTCGCTGCGGATCCAGTTGTTCGATCTGACCGTGCGGTCGAGCATCGCGGCGTTGCCGACTTGGTTGAAATCGGGCTGCGTGTTGGTGACCAGCGGGGTCTTTGTCCAGCAGCGCAATTGCGTCTCGAGCATGCCGAGCATGGTTTGCTGGGCCACGGCGTTGCTGGGGAAGATGTTGCCTTCGAACGGCCAGGTGTGACCCTCGCCCCAGAAGCCGTACATCATCGTGTCCATATATTCGATGTCGGCGCCGCCGTCGTAGCGATCGGCGAGCAGCGCATTGAGCTCCGCGAAGGCGGCCTGATAGGCGGGGTGGTCGTAGCGCGGCATCGCGTGCTTCTTGCGATAGCGGACCTGCGAAGCGTCGCCGGGCCAGCTGCCCTTGAGCGGCACGCAAGGCACTTTTTCCATCAGGAACGCGGGCATGCCGGGATCGGGGAAGTCGGGATTTTCCAGCATGATGCGGAAGCCGACGCGCTTGTCATAGTGCTGCGCGATATCGAAGGTGAGGCGCCACCAATCGGGCAGGTCGAGGCTGCCGGGGCGGCTCTGCACCTCGCGCCAATTGGGTCGGAGATAGACTTTCTGCACAAACGGCAGCTTGATGAGGTCTTCGATCGAACGTTCGAGCGACTGGCCGGGCAGCCGCGGCGGGCCGATGTCGCCCGAGATATAGACCGTCAGGCCCATGCCGTAATTGGGCACGATATCGCGCGAGGGGGAGGTGGCCATGACGACTTCACCGCCCGGCGCGTTGGCGTCGGCGCCGTAATTGGTGAAGGGGCCTTGGTAGAGCCGATCGGGCACCGGCGGGCCGCCGCCCCAATCGTAGCCCGACCAATCATGCTCGAGATATTGCGCCCGTGCCGGTGCCACGACGCCGGCGGCCAGCGCGGCGGCGCCGACCCCCAGCAAGTCGCGGCGCTTGATCTCAGGCATCGGCGATCTCCTGGGCAATGCGCGCGGCCGATCGGACGCACGATTCCATCCCGCGGCTTAAGGGATCGGCGTAGGTGCCGGCGAAATAGAGGCGGCCGTCGGGCCTCATGATTTCGGGCCAGAACTGGCGCAGCGTGCCCGGTGCGAACGGCTCCATCTCGCAGGTCGGGGCGAATTGGTCCTGGCTCCAGTCGTAAGTCAGTGCCTGGACGATGGTGTCGCTCTTGCCCGGATAGACCTCGCGGAAGGCGGCCAATACGCGCTGCGGCGAGAGCCCGCTGGGGCCAAACGCCTTTAGGATCACGCGCGTCGAGCCGGGCGTCTCGGGCACCACCCAGATCGACTGGATGTCGTCATGCTCGAAGCTCATCGCCAGATTGGTGAAACCGTGGTCGAGCCAGAATTTACTCTCGGCTTCGAAGACGAAGAACGGGTGCGAGCTGTAGCTAATGGTATCGACGACATATTGCTTGGCCGGCGACAGCGCGGGGGTGACGGGGATCTTGCGGAAGACCGGGAGCGAGATCGCGTTGACCAGATAATCGGCGCGCATCGTCTGCGGCGTGTCGTCGCCATAAGCGGTGTAGGTCACCGCCACGCCCTCGGCGTCGTGGCGGATCGCGCTGATCGGATGGTTGAGGTGCAGGCGCGCGCCGAGCCGCGCGGCGAACGCGTCGGGCATCGCGCCGTTGCCGCCCTTCAGGTGATACGTCTCGCCTTCGGAAAGCGGAATGCCGCGCGCTTTCATCACCGCAAAGCGCCACACGCCGTAGAGCGCGTTGACGTGCTGCCCGCCGAGATAATCGCGCGCCCGCTTCGACGCGCCTTGCCGCGCGTAGAGCGTGTCGAGATCGATCGCGTCGAGATCGTCGCAGCCATTGCCGAACGGCTGGCTGGGATCGCGAAAGCGGGAGAGATAGTCGCCGAGGTAAAGCGCCGGTAGCTCATACCAGGGGTGCTGCGACAGGAAGGCGACTTCCTTGTCGTCGAAGCCGAACGCCTTGAGCACCGCCGGGTCAGCGAGTTGCGCATCGCTGTAGAATGTGCCGCCGATCTGGGTGAGCTGGCCGTTATTGGCGGGAAGCGGCGCGCCCTCGGCATTGGGATAGGGCACCGCTTCCAGCCCGAACGCCTCGACATAGCGGAAGAATTGCTCGTAGCCGGGCTTGGTCAGATGGTCGGCGCCGTAATCGGCCCATAGACCGTCCGACAGCCCGTCGCGGCCAGTGAAGACGTGCCCGCCATAGCGGCCCGAGGCTTCGAGGACGGTGACGTCCACGCCGTGCTGCATCAGCTCATAGGCGCAGCACAGCCCGGTGATCCCGGCGCCGGCGACGATGACGCGCTTGCCCGATGTCGGTGCGCGCGCCTCGGCGGTCGTGGCGATCATCGAGGCGCCGATGCCGGCGGCGACGGTCTTGAGGAAGGTGCGGCGCTCCACCGGATCAGGAACCGCTGACGATCACGGTATCTCGGCCGGCGGCCGTGCGCGTTTCGCCGGGCTTGAGCGGGCCGGTGTAGAAAGCGGACAGCACGACGCCGGCGCGCGGCCCCGGCTTGCCCGGCGCAGTCATGCGGAAGCTGCCCGATTTGCCGACCGAATACTGCACCGCGGCGTCGTTGCCGTGGGCGACGATCCACCGCGCGATGGCGGTCGCTTGCGCCGGCGCAAGATCGGGATGCGGCGGCATCGCGCCGCTGCCCCAGGCGCTGCGCGATCCGCCGCGGATATGGCCGGCAAGCGTCGCCGCGGCCCCGCCACGCCCGGCATAGCGCTTGGCGATCGCCTCGAAAGACGGCCCGGCCGAGCTCGCCGCGAAATCGTGGCAGCCCATGCAGTTCGATTGGCTGATCTGGACGACGCCCTCGTCGATCGCGGCGGCCGTTCCCGGCTTCGTCGTATCGGCGACATAGCTGGCGCGCAGCACGACGGCATTGGCGGGCAGTTCGCCATATTTGGTCGATTTGCCGTCATGCGTCGCGGTGACGGCATAGGGCGCCTGCGTGTTCCACGGCACGCTGCCATGATCGGCGGGGCTGGTGATATCGACGCGCAGCCCGGGGGCGGGTGCTGCCCGGACGAGGAAGGCGAAGGAAACGGCGGAGAGCGCCGCGATCGACAGGCCGATGGTCTTCAACGTCAACGCTTTTCTCCGTTGTGGGATCAGGCGCGCAAGCCTCCGGCCTGATGCGCGGCGTAGAGCGCGGCGCCGTAGGCGGGCGAATGGCGCGGCTCTTCGAAACGATAAGAACCGATCGCCTGCAATCGGCCCTCCAGCAGGCCGCGCACCGACTCGTCGTTGCTCAGCACGCCGCCGGACCAGGACAGCGCCACCGGCTCGCCGGGCACGAAGCCGAGTTCGCTGCGCAGTGCCTCGGCCATCGCCGCCAGCTCGGCGGCGGCGGCGTCGTGGATCGCGCGCGCCGCGGGATCGCGCGCGGCCACGGCTTCGGCGACGATCGGCGCGAGGCCGGCAATCTCGTCGCGCTGCAGCCCCTGTTCGCCCATCACCTTGGCGCAGATGTCGAGATCGTCATCCAGTTCGAAGCGATGACGAAACGCGTCGTAGAGCGGCCCCTTGGGCAAGCGCCCGTCGCTCATCTTGGTGAAGGCGTTGAGGCCCTGGATCGCGATCCAATATGCCGAGCCCTCGTCGCTGAACACTTCGCCCCAGCCGCCGACGCGCGCGGCCTTGCCCCGGCGCTCGCCATAACCGATCGATCCGGTGCCGGCGACGAGATTGATCCCGTCGGCGCAGGCCAGCGAGCCGGCCCAGCCGCAAATCATGTCGTTGCCGCAGCGATAGCGATCGTGGCCGAGCAGGCGACGGCACTGTGCCTCGAGCTGCGGATCGATCAGCTTGTCCTCGCCATAAGCGGGCAGGCCGAAAAAGACATAAGCGAGGTCCGCCGGCGTGACGCCGAGCTGGCCACAGATGCCGGCGATCCCCGCCTCCAGCGCGCTGACCGCACCGTCGAGGCCGACCTGCAAATGATAGGTCGTCCCTTCGATCTGGCGCGCCACCACCGCGCCGGCCGCATCGATCGCGACGAACTCGGTCTTGGTGCCGCCGCCATCGACACCGAGGAACAGGGCCGCCGCGCTCATGCCGCCTGGTGGATTCGCACGCCCTGGACGACGCGGTTGACCGTGCCGGCCTTGTTCGGCGTATCCGGCGTCAGCCCGAGCTCCAGCGAGGCGTGAAGCGCGAACAATTGCGCGGGGACGATATAGGGGAACAGCAGGTCGGTATCGGCGGAACCGTCGAGCCCGCGCACCGCGATCGTATCGCCGGTCTCGCCTTGTGCGGATATTACGAGCACCGCGCCGGCGACGCCGTCGTTACGCAATTCCTCGATCATGTCGCGATCATAGGCGCTGGTCAGCGGATCGTTCGAGACGAAAACCACGATCAGCGTGTCGGCATTGACGAAGGTCTTGGGGCCGTGGCGGAAGCCCAGCGTCGTATCGAACATCGTCGCCGTCGCGCCATCCGTCAGTTCGAGCAGCTTGAGCGCCGCCTCGCGCGCCAGCCCCTGGAACGGCCCGCTGCCGAGATAGACGACACGGTTGAACCCGCGTGCGGCGAGCGTCGCCATGCGTGGCTCGATCGTGCCGAGTAGGTCGCTAACCGCCGCCGCGATCGGCTCGATCCGGGTATCGTCGATGCCGGTGAAGATCGCGCCGGCGGCATACATCATCGCCGAGAAGCTGGAGGTCATCGCGAAGCCGCGATCGTGCGTCGCTTCGGGGAGGGTCACGACATAGGCGTCATCCCCCGCCCGCTTCGCGAGCGCGCCGTCGGCATTGCAGGTGATGATCAGGTGATGGACGTCGGCAATCCGCGCATCGACGAGCTCGAGCGCGGCGATGCTTTCCGGGCTGTTGCCCGAGCGGCCGAACGAGACCAACAGCGTCGGCGCCGGCGTGCAATACAGATCGGGCGTGCTGACGATGTCGGTGGTCGCCACCGCTTCGACGCACAGCCGGGTGGCACGCGACAGCGTCGCTGCAAGACACGCGCCGATGAATGCCGAGGTGCCCGCGCCGGCCAGGACGATCCGCAGGTCGGGTTTGGCGAGAAGGGGCGCGAGGAACGCCTCGATTGCGCCCTTCTGCCCGGCGAGCAGCGCGTGTGTCGCGCGTAGCGTTTCGGGCTGCTGGAGAATTTCGCGCCGGGTCCAGGGCTCGGCGCCGTCGGCCTTGGCGGGCGCGACGGAGAGAAGGTCAGACATTGGGGTGACAGGCTCCGTAATAGGCGTCGAGCGTCGCATCGATATGCGCGATCACCAGATCGACCGGGTCGAGCATGATGCGGCCGGCGCGATGCGCAGCGAAAGCGATGGGAAGATACTGGCTGACCAGCGGCAACGGCGGGACATGCGCGCGCAGATTGGCGAACAGCTTGTCCTGCGCCGCCGCAATCTCGGCATCGGGCCAGTAATAGCGGATGCGGTCGCTGAAGCTGTAATTGAGCTGAAAATCGAGTGCGGCGCCTTCGCCGTGATAATATTTCGACCAATTCGCCGGCTCGGCGTGCATCCGCGCGATCGTCACGTCGCGCAGATTGGCGCGGGTCTCCGTCGGCAGCATCTCGCGCTCGATCGCGTCGAGCGCCCACAAGGCCTCACGCAGCGCGAAGGTGACGCCGGGGCCGACCTTGAGGATCGCGAAATGATCGCGCACCAGCGCGGCGAGCGCCGCCGGCGTTTGATAATCGGTCGAATGCGCCTCGAACACGATATGATCGACCGGCACGATCGCCGCGCTCAGCGCGGTCGCCTTTGCCGGCACGTAATCGACCACCTTGTCATGATCGAACTCGACGCCGGGCTGGACGACGGTGGCGATCACCCGGTCCCACGCGCTGCTCAGGCCCTGCTCGGCGAACAGGTCGCGGTGCATGTCGATCGTCGCGATCGCGGCTTCGGGCGTCGTAAGCGCGAGCTCATCAAGATCCTCGGCCGCGCCGCCGGGGACGGGGACTTCGGTGCCGATGATGTAGCTCGGTGCATTGGCGGGATCGCCCGAATAAGCGGCCTCGGCGGCCTTGCACAGCCGCGCGGCGCGCTCGGCGATGGTGTGCTCGGGCAGCGGCACGGGATCGTCGACGCAGCTCATCGAGCAATCGAGGTGAATCTTGCCGAAGCCGGCAGCGACATAATCGGCGACCATCACCTCGGCCTTGACCATCGCGTCGTCGGCGGAAAGTTTGGTCCAGGCGTTGGGCCCGAGATGATCGCCGCCCAGCGCGACGCGATCTCGCGGGAAGCCGACGCGATCCGCGATCGCCCACACGAAATCGCGGTAATCGGCCGGCTTCATGCCGGTATAGCCGCCGTCCTGATTGACCTGATTCGAGGTCGCCTCGATCAGCGCGAGCGGTGCGTCATGCGCCAGCGCGTGGCGCAGCGTCGCCTCGATCACCAGCGGATGCGCCGAACAGACCGAGGTGATGCCGACGCGCTCGCCCGCCTTGTGCCGGGCGATGAGGTCGCGAATTGCCTTCATGGATACTCCTTGGATAGACCACCGGAATATAACGAAACAAAAGGAAACGCAAGATAATGATGCATAATGAAATCTACGCCGTCGCCGGTTCGAGCGTCTCGTCCGCGGCATCGGGCTCGATCGCGAGCATCACCGAGGCGGCGAGCGCCAGCAGCAGTCCGACGATCTTGAGCGTCCCCGGCATCACACCCAACGCGATCAGCGAAATCACCGCAGTGGCGAGCGGCGCGCCGGCATTGCTCAGCGGCGCGACGATGATCGCCTTGCCGTAGCGGAACGCGAACACCAGCGTCAGCGCGCCGATCGCGTTCAGCACCTGAATGCCCGCGGCGAGCCCGGGGCCGCTCCAGCCCCAATTGATCGCCTGCGACCGATCGGTCAGCAACCAAGCGACCGGCACCAGCAGCAGCCCGGCGATCATCATGTAGAAAAAGATGCCCTCGGCCGACATGTAATTGTTGGCCGATTTCATGAAATAGGCCTGCACGCCCCAGCACAGCATGACGATCAGCGCGAGCACGAACCAGGTCGATCCGCTGGTCGATGCGCCGTCGGCGGGTGCATAGTTGAAGATCGGCAGGGCGATCAGCGCGAGCACGATGCCGAAGATGCCCAGCTTCCCGGTGCGCTCGCCGAGCAACGCGAATGACATCACGATCGTCACCAGCGGCGACAGCGAGATGATCGGGAAGATCAGATAGGCCGGCCCGCGCGTGATCGCGTAGAACAGCACCATCTGCCCGCCCGCGCCGAGCAGGCCGACCGCCATGCCGTAAGCGATCGCGCGCGGCGATCGCTCCAGCTTGCCGCCGCCCATCCTGAGCGCGATGAACGCCGGCGGGATCATCGTCAGCGCCCACACGCAATAGACCAAGGTATCGGGGAAGCCGTGCTTGGCCGATTGATCCGAAAACGCGCCCCACACCCCCCACAGCACCACTGTGATCAGCGCGTTGATCAGCCACAGACGGCCGGCGGGGGCGACGGTGTTGTTCATGCAGCGGCTCCTGCAGGCGCGGCTTCGATGACGAGGAAGCGATCGAATTGGGCATTGATCGTGTTGGCAGCGGCGCTGGCGGTGCCGAGCGGCGCGCCAGTGAAGCTGTTGGTCAGGCGATATTGGCCCCTGCCGAGGCCGCGCAATTCGATCGGCCCTTTCCAGCTCTTGGCGTAGAAAGCGTAATGCATCTTGCCATCGACGGCGACGGCATGGCCCTCGGGCTTGTCGAAGCCGATGTCGTAGAGTTCGCCGCGATACGTGCCCTTCGACAGCATGTTCTGGCGGTACAGCGCGATCCATTTACGCCACAGCTGCTCCTTCGCCGGGGTCAGCACGAAGCCGCCCGGCGGCAGCGGATCGGTGGTGTGCTCGCTGTCCCTGGGCCAGGTGAACTTGGTCGAGGGAATGCCGCCGATGCCGTAGGTCGACGCGAAATCGTCGCCCCCGTCGCTCAGTTCGACATGGTCGCCGGTGAACGGCGCGGACGGGCCCATCATCGCCTTGAAGGTCTTGCCCTTCAGCCGCACCTGCCACGACGATTCGGGATCGGAGGCCGGCGTGTTGTTCATCCCCGGAATGTTGAAGAACGCAAACGAATCGCCGCACGGGCAGATTTCGATATTGGCGTCGGGGTTGATGCCGATCGCGGTGTCGTAGATCGCCTTCCAGAAATCCTGCAGCTTCTCGACCGATTCCTCGGGCCGCGCATGATTATGCGCCGGGTTGTAGCAAGGGGCGACGCCGTTCAGATCCTGCCCGTCGATCTTGAGGCCCTCATAGCCCCAGTCGCCGATGATCCGCCGCGTGACCGCCTTGAAATACTCGACCGTCGGCGGATAGGCGGGGCACAGGGTATAGCTGTTCCACCAACTGACATTCTGCGCGCTGCCGCTGGCGTCGAGCAGCAGCATATCGGCATGCTGGCGCATCAGGTCGCTCGTCGGCACGGCGGAGAGCGGCGAAATCCACAATTTGGGCCGCATGCCATAGCTTTTGATGCGATCGGCCATCGCCTTGACGTCGGCATCGCCGCCCGGGAAGCGATGCGTATCGGCAACCCAATCGCCGACCGATTTCTGCCAGCCGTCGTCGAGCACCGCCCAGGCGCAGCCGACCGATTTCGCTTTGTCGAGCGTGCCGTAAACCTGCGCCGGCGTGACGTTGCGTTCATAGCCCCAGGCGCACCAGATCGGCTCGTAGCTCGATGCCGGGATCGGCGGCGCGGCGAGCCCGCGCTCCGCCATGATCCGGCGATAGGCGTCGAGCGCGGCGAAATGGTCGCCCGGATGCGCCATGACGAAGGTCTCGGGCAGCGTTACCGTCTCGCCGGGGGCGAGCACGATCGGCTGATCGCCTTCGAGTGCGATCCGCGTGCCGCCCGGCTGTGACGCGACCGGCAGCGCGATCAGCTTCGGCACCGTCTCGACATGCCCGACCGCGAGCCCGACATCGGGCCGCCACACCGCCGATACCGGGGTGCCGCCGCCGTAATCGGAGCCGTTCATGCCCATATAATTGCGCTGCTGGAAACCGGATTTGACCGGCTGCACCCAATCGCGCCGATCGGGGTAGGACGCGCCGGCAAAGGTCCACGCGCCCTTGGGATGTGCGAGCAACGTGTGCGCCGCCGACCACCAGGCCGCGATCGTCACCGGCTGCTTGCCGGCGTTGCGATAGCGCACCGTCATCAGCGCGGCGCCGGGCAGCGCGTCGCGGAACACGATATCGATCTGCTTTTCGAGGTTGCCGTCAGAAAGCCCGCGCATGCTGTGCTGCTTGCCGCCGGCCAGCGCGGATGGACTATGATAGACCAGCACGAAGCGATCGACCACCGTGCCGTCGGCCAGTCGCACGCCTTCGCTCGGCGCGAGATCGGTCAGCGCCCGCCCGCCGCGCGACAGACGCGAATGCAGCGCGCCATCGAAATCGATCGTCAGCGTGTCGTCCGATGCACTGACCGCGGGCTGCGCCGAAGCCCAGGCGCGCCGCGGGACAGCAACGGCGGCAGTGAGCGTCGCGGCGCCGCCCATCAGCCCGGCAAGCGTTGTCCTGCGCGTGATCGTCGGTCGGCCCATTCGATATCCCCTCGGCGCTCTGATGGCGTGCGCCAAGGTGCCCGACGCCAGCGATGGACGCAAACGAAAACGAACGACGGCAATTCGTTTTGTTTCGATACTCAGTATTGGAGCGTGGCTTCGCGGGTCCGCCGCTTGATTTGATCAAGGCGGCTACTGTCGCCAAATTGCCACGACAGGCGATGCAGATCAGCGAAAACGCTTACATTTCCGACGTGTTTTCAGTGTCGTCGGTCCATTACACGCTCGTGACAAAAAGGGGGTTGCTTTGTCGCCGTGTGCGACACAGAATGAAACATAGTGAAATTTCACAAAGAGGGATCAGGGGGAAGATGATGGCTTCACAGACGTTGCGCGCGACCACCCGTCTGCTTGCCGTGGCGCTTGCCTCGGCATCGACCGCGGCGATGGCGCAGAGCCAGTCTGCGCCCACGACGAGCACGTCGGATACCGACGTCGCCAATCAGGCCGGCCAGGACATCATCGTCACCGGCATCCGCGGCAGCCTCGAACAATCGGTCGAGATCAAGCGCCGTTCCGCCGTCGTGCTCGATTCGGTCAACGCCACCGAGCTCGGTCGCTTCCCCGACAGCGACGTCGCCGATTCGCTGCAGCACATCACCGGCATCACGATCAACCGCACCACCGGCGGCGAGGGCCAGTATGTCAGCGTCCGCGGGCTCGGCTCGCAATACAACATCACCACGCTCAACGACCGCGTGCTCGCCACCGATGACGACGGCCGCGATTTCGCCTTCGACATCCTTCCCGCCGACGTGATCTCGGGCGCCGACGTGCTCAAATCGCCGCAGGCCGCCGCGATCGAGGGCTCGATCGGCGGCACCGTCAACCTGCGCTCGGCGCGCCCGCTCGATCACCGCGGCCTGCACATGGCGGTGCGTGCCGAGGGCAATTACAACGACATGTCGCATTACAAGGGCTACAAGCTCTCGGGCTTCGTCAGCGACACCAACAGTTCGGGCACCTTCGGCGCGCTGCTCGGCGTGGTCTATTCGGACATGAAGTTCCGCACCGACGCGCTGAATTACGCCACCTGGGATCCGTACAGCCCCGGCGTATGGCCGCCCGCACCGACCGCCGATGGCGTGCCGCCGGCGGACGCAATGCCGGTCAACGGGCTATGCTGCATCCAGTTCGGTTCGGTGGTCGATCGCAAGAAGCGCATGGCCGTCACCGGCACGGTCGAATGGAAGCCCACCGACACGCTGCACATCACGCTCGACGGGATGTACACCAAGCTCAACGATCCGCAGGTCGCCTATAACCAGAGCTATTATCCCGATTTCACCTATGACGCGAACGGCCTGCCCGAATGGTCGAACGTCGCCATCGAAAACGGCTACATCACCCAGTTCACCGCCAATAATTTCGATCCCGAGTTGGTCAACCAGACGATCCACCGCAAGGTCAGCACCTATCTGATCGGCGGCAATGTCGAATGGAAGCCGACCGATCGGCTGACGCTGCGCGGCGACGTCTATCGTTCGCACGCCAGCCGGCCCGAGGGCGGGCTCGATACGTTCCTCACCGCCGGGCTCGTCTCGCCGACGCCGTACAATCAGAACATCATGACGTTCAAGGCGAACAAGGGCCAGATGCCCGACATCAGCGTGACGCTGCCCGATGGCAGCGATTACGCGACCGCCCTTGCCTCGGGCGCGCTCGACGACAACAGCTTGTGGAGCACGCATTACGACGGCCTGTCGGGCGACACGATCAAGGACACGGTGACCGGCGCCAAGCTTGACGCCACCTATGAGGTCGACAACAGCGTCCTGCAGCATATCGATGCCGGGGTAAGCTTCCTCAAACGCTCCAAGTCGCGCCGCGACATCTCGAACGACTGGACCAACGGCTCGAACCAATACAGTTCGCTGTACAACACGCTCGACGGTCAGCCCGGCCCGATCACCTTCGCGTCGATGGGGCAGGACGTCATCTCGACCTTCGCCTTCCCCAATTATTTCGCCGGCGCGGGCGGGAATTTCCCGCGCACGCAGGTGCTGATCAACGCCGATGCGCTGCTCGCCGGGCTCAAGTCGCTCGACGGCACGCCCAATTACACGTCGGGCGAAGGCGTCTATAATTTCGCCGATACGCTGCCGCAGTTCAATCCGACCAACTCGTATCGGGTCGGTGAAAAGACCTTCTCGGGCTATATCGAGGGATCGTTCAGCGGTTACGGCTGGACCGGCAATATCGGCGTGCGCGTCATCCACACGGAAACCAACGCCGCGACCGCAATCAACAAGATCATCTCGGTGACGGTGCGCGACACCGCCAACCCGACCGCCTCGGCGGTGACCGAATATTCCGAAGCCTCGCCGCTCAGCGCCAAGGGCAGCTATACGATCCCGCTGCCATCGGCGAACGTCAATTTCGGGCTGACCAACAACCTCCACCTGCGCGTCGCCGCGGCGCGGACGATGGCGCGGCCCGATCTCAATCAGTTCGCGCCAACCGAGACCGACGACACCAGCAACCAGAATTACGTCGTCTATTATGACGGCAACGCGTCGCTCAAGCCGATCAAGGCGTGGCAGTTCGATACCTCGCTCGAATGGTATTATCAGCCCAACGACATGCTCTCGCTCGCGGTGTTCGGGAAGAAACTGAGCGGCGATATCACCACGATCGAGCGCAACGGCGTCGATATCGGTGCGGTCGGCTGCTTCAACGGCAAGCCGTGCACGCCGCTGCTGTTCAGCGTGGTCGAGCCGATCAACGGCGACAGTTCGCGGGTCTACGGCGTCGAAGCATCCTGGCAGCACATCCTCAAGAACGGTTTCGGCATCCGCGCGCAGTTTACCCACACCTGGAGCGCTTCGACCATCGAGGGGCAGAACGTCGGCACGATCGCCGGCATCTCGCCGACGACCTACTCGATCAATCCGTTCTATGAGAAAGGCCCGATCTCGCTCAGCCTGTCATGGGATCATTCGAGCGGCTTCACCTATGCCACCTATACCGAGATCGATGGCGTGCCCGCGATCGCCAAGGCCTATGACTGGGTGACGGCAACCGCCTCGTTCGACATCACCAAGCGGATCAAGTTCACCATCGAAGGCCGCAACCTGACCAACTCGATCGTGCGCACCTATCTGAACGGCGATCCCAACATCATCTGGGCCTCGGGCGCGACCGGCACCAGCAGCGCAATCGGCGCGGGCTACACTGCTTACGGGCGGACGTTTACCGCAGGCGTTCGCTTCGGCTTCTGATCGGCTCGAACAAGAAAGGCCCGTCCGGGATACACCGGGCGGGCCTTTCTTTATCCCGTCATGCCGGACTTGTTCCGGCATCCAACGTCCCGCGTGCGCCGCCGCCGGTTGGGTGCGGCACGTTGGACCCCGGAACAAGTCCGGGGTGACGAGACAGCATTACGGCCGGCGACCTTCGCAACAGTTGTCACCCCGGGTTCTACCCGGGATCCCGCTTCTTCTGCGAGGAAGAGAATATCGCGGAACCCCGCAACAAGTCCGGGGTGACGGCGGGGTCACTTCCCGCGCAGATAAATCCGGTGGGCGTTCTTGTAATAGAGCTTGTCGATCACCGCCCGCGGCAACTCCAAACCCTTGGTATCTGCCTTCAAATCATCGACGTGCTGGCTCGCCGGCGTCGCCAGATATTTCCAGTCCGACCGCCAGGTGCGATCGACATCGGCCTCGAAATTGGTGTTGTCGACTGGCGGGTTCTCGGCCTTAGCCGCGGGATCGGGCGGGTTGTCGGCAATGTCGGTGCCGTACATCAGCCGATCCTGATACTTGATGAAAAAGTCGCGGACCTTCGCGTAATCGTGGTTCGACTGATATTGGATCTGCGTCATCCGCGCCGCAATATCGACATTGGCGTTGGGAAAGCGATCGAGCCACACCGCCAGCCGATCGGCACTCCATTCCAGGCTCGCCATATGCGCGCCGACGAACGCCAGCTTGGGATGAAACGCCACGAAGCGATCGCGCGCCGCCATCAGCATCTCGTAGCTCGGCTCCTCGGGGTGGAGGTACATGTAATATTCGGGATGGTCCTTGAAATAGCTGCGGTCGTTGTCGGTCGTCATCTGATCGAGCGGCAGCCAGCAATTGAGCGGCTCGCCCTGGTGCGCGATCAGCGGGATGCCGAGCTTCTGGATATGCGCCATCACGCCGTCGAAGCGCGGGTCGTCGAGGAAGATGTGCTTGCCGTCCTTGTCCTTCACGATCATGCCGATGTTCTTCCACACCTTCACCGCGACCGCGCCCTTGGCGACGGCGGCATCGATCGCGGCGTTGGTGCGCTCGGTCCAGCCGGGCTCGCCGAAGCCTTTCATCGAAAAGGCGGTGGCGAAGTGGAAGCGTTGCGCATCCTCGCCGTGATGGCGCAGCGCCGCCTCGGCCTGCAGCGGCAGCGGCGGGAAATCGGGATAATCGACGTTGATCGACAGCAGCTCGAAATTGTCCTTGCGCGCGATATCGAGAAAGGCGTCGCGATCGACATTGTCGTGGACGTGCGCGTCGAACTTGGCGACCCGCGCGAAATCGGCCTCGCTATAGCTGTCCTGCGCGCGCGCGGCGCCGACCGGAAGCACGACCAGCGCAATGCCGGACAAGAGGGCGGCGATCGATCTGTGCTGCATGGTGCTCCCCAACATTATATCTAACGAAACTTAACGTCGTATCATTTCCGCTGCTAGATTGCGTTATATGATGTTTCGTTGCAACCGGCATTTGAAAGCGGGATGCGAGGTTCGAAAGATCGCTTGTCGGCCACTGAAACAAAAACGCATGGAGAATGGCGCGCTTTTTCGCTAGATCGAGCGTCGGAGGCAGAATGCGGGATACAAGTCGGCGTCGTCAGGAAATCATCGGCATGCTGGGCGATCAAGGGAGCGTCCAGGTGCTGGCGCTGTCGGATCAGTTCGGGGTGTCGACGCAAACCATCCGCAAGGACCTCGCTTTTCTGGAGGATCGCGGCGTTTCGGTGCGCTGCTATGGCGGCGCGGTCGCGGCCGGCGTGATCGGCGTGGTCGATGAAGACCCCGTCGATGCCAAGCGCGGCCTCCACATGCCGGAAAAGGAGCGCATCGGGCGGCTCGCCGCCTCGATGGTCAGGCCCGGCGACGCGATCATCCTCGATTCAGGCACGACGACAGCGCAGATCGCCCGCTTCCTGCCCGAAAAGGGCGATATCGTCGTGCTCACCAACGACGCCGGCATCCTCAACCAGCTGATGCGCCGCGACAATATCGAGCTCGTCCTGCTCGGCGGCCGGCTGCGGCGCAAGAACATGGCGTTCTACGGCGGCCAGACCGAGGCCGCGCTCGACAGCCTCCAGGTCGATCGCCTGTTCCTCGGCGTCGACGGCCTCGATCTGCACCGCGGCATCACCACCCATTTCGAGGGCGAAGCCGCGCTCAACCGCAAGATGGCCCGCATGGCGCGCGAGGTGATCGCGGTGACCGACAGCAGCAAGTTCGGCCGCACCTGCCTCCACCGCATCATGGGCATCGACGAGGTCAACGTCCTCGTCACCGATGCCGACGCGCCAGAGGAAAGCCTCGACCAAGCGCGCAAGCTGGGGTGTGACATTCGGATTGCCGGATGACGGGTTCGGGCCACGACAAAATGGCGCGGCGCGCGCGCCCGTCTCTCAGACACTGATTGGCGAAGCGCAGAATAGAATGCAGAGCTCGCTGGCTGAGGTAAGGCCCGCCCCGCGGTCGTTCCGAGCGGCCTAACGAAGCAGCTGAGCGAATAACGGATTTCGGGCCAAGTCTTGAGGCGGATGGATCGCCGACCTTGGGCGCGAAGCGACCCTAATCAGCAGTGCCGGGCATCAGGGTTTTCTCGATGGCGGCCGGCAAGCCTCGGCCAAGCCCTTGGAATATGTGGGACGGAGCGCGGGCGCGATCACCGCGATGGTCTCAACTATCGCGCAAATCGCGCATCTCAGCCTGAAGCTGGTGACCCCTACGGGAGGGGTTGCCGCATTTGGAAGGTGACGGAAATCCGGCACTTTCAACGAACTAGATCAGCGTTGCTGTACCACCATACTGTACCAGCGCGGATTAAACTTGCAGGTCGGATGCTAACGGATTTGAGCGCAGGCGCAACCTCGGAAACGCGCAAACCAACGATCGAGGCCCGAATGTTTGCGGGTGATCAGAAAGACTGGAAACGGGACCTTTGCGAACTGCGTATCGCTCAGTCCTTCTCCCACGCGACATGCACGCCCGGATCACATGCAGCTAGCGCGGCGATCAGCCCAGGAGGACAGCGCGGGCTAGAGATCGAATGCTCACGATCTGAACTGGTCGAAGTTGCGAATATCCGCAAGTTGGGCGAAGGCCGATCGGCAGTTTTCCTCGCGAGTAGCGAAACGGCGGCTTCGCGGTGATCCGAGGCGCATTTACCGCGGCGAACAGCGATGGTTGGTGGAAAGCGGCTGGGGCTTAATAAGACGGAGATGGTAGCTCGCAAATCGCAGCCTCTTCGCATTCCACGTGACGACACGTCCAAGCTGCGAAATCGGACAGGCGACCCAGCTTCCGATATGCATCAATATACGCGGCCCATTCGCACGATAATCCAGCAAGTCCATGCGAACAACGGTGAGAATAATCCGCAATTCGGCGAGCGTTGCGCTGCAAATGCGGCGATAATTTAGCATCGTAAGCAGCAATTACATCGTCGTAGCTGCCATCCGGTATCCATTCGACATGATTATTTGGACAGCATTGATTTATTTCACGTTGCCATGCCTGCTGGGAAGTAGTGAACTGGGCCGATGCCACAGAAGATGCAAACATAAGCGCAAGTGCAATGGATGCCGACCGCTTCATGCCAAAATGGCTCTCATGGATTGCTGACAGCCGCAAGAGTGAATGTCCGCAACCGGGCGACTGCCGACCAGCGGCATCTTTCGCCCATAGCGGACCGGCGGCTTCGCGGCGATTTACGCCGTTTTTGCGGCTGCCAACGGCAAGGAATGGGTGGTTTGTCGACAGTCCGCTTTTGAGCAGGGTAATCCGAAAGCGGACAGCCGTCGGCCGTGAGACGCCTCACATTGCGGCCGTAGTCAGGATTCAGCAAAAACATGATACGCGCTTTGAGCGCGGTTATATTGGGTTCCAACAATCCTTGGCGTCTGCCATACTCCTTCTTGAACACTGTTGGGGAGAGAAAATGGTAATCTGGTCTTTGTTGCTGCTGGCAGGACTTCAATCCAGCGGTTCAGCACCGCCGGTTATCGGGGCATCGCCAACCTTCCCCGACGGAATTGACCAGATTGGCGCTTTTACTCCAAACGTGCAGTTGCTGAAGTGGTGCACCAGCGCAAACTCAGATGATTTGACGCATTGCAACGAATACATTTCAGGTGTTAGTGAAACTGCTGGCATGATTGATGTCGATTTTCCAAAAGGCTTGATCGACACGATGCAAACCGGAAAATTCGATTTTAAGGATGATCTCCGACAAGCAGTAATAGATTATCTTAAGGCTCTTCCTACTTCGGCGATGTCTGACCCGGCTGCGAGATCAGTCTATCAGGCGCTCGTGGCTAAATATCCGTATAGCGGCAGACACAAAGCTGAAATTCCCTATCGACCGGAGACGGTCGAAGCATCGAGTGCCCGCAAGTAATTGTACCTCGCCACTGCCTGTTGTTGTTGGTATTTCCGCGCGTCAGCCACATAGTCAGCGCGGATGGTAGATTAATAACGGCTATTGGAGATCGCTGACGACGCGACGAACGGTTAGTTTGCGGGGCGGCTGCCTAAGGGTCGGTATACTCGACGAGACCGGTCGGGCAGATTCTGGCGGTCCCGATCGTCGTCCGCGCGCTGGAATGGCAGGGAATGGGTGGATTGCCGTCAGTCCGGTCATGGCGCAAATCGCGACTTTCCGGTCTGTCGGCTATCGGCGAATAGGTCGCGATTAGGGGCGGTTCTCCGGTAGGCCCAAAATCGATCTTAGCAGAAACAAAATATACTGGAGGTGGGAAAACAAGGTTTGTGCAGTATTCCGGGGATGATCGATCGCTACCATCAATTCTTCTTTGTACTGGAATAAACGCGCCATTTGCGTTCCGTCAGAAGCAACGCGCCGGCGACGAGCCAGAGCGCTAGGGCAAAGTACGCACTGCCCGCTGTCGCAGACCAGCGGCTCGACCATGCCCACGGCTCGAATGCCATCCCGCCTACCGCATTGATAATGCCGTGCAGCCAGATACAAGGCACGAGGCTTGCCCCGCCCAACCGCCAAACGCTCGTCATCACGAAGGAAAGAGCGATCACGCCGGCCATGTAAAGCGGCAGATAAACCGAGAACGAAACGCCGTTTCGCCAGTCCGTAAACATTGCCATGATCGGCAGGTGCCACAGCGACCAGATCAGCCCGATCACCAGCGACGCCCGAACACCGCCGCCGCGTTCGAGCAATCGCGGCAGCAGATACCCACGCCATCCCCCCTCTTCGCCGAGCGGGCCCGCCCCCATCGCCGCCGTCGCGATGCCATTGAACACCGATATCGGAAACAGGGTGAGGTAGAAGGCGATTGGCGGACAGCCGTGCCCGGCATCGAGGCGGGGTGTGTAGCCAAGCGCAACAGTCAGGGCGAGCATCGCGATCGGAATCGGAACGAGCGCCACCAGATAGGCGCGCCAGCCGCAGCGAAATCGGACGAAGGAACCGAGCCAGGTCGCCAGCGAAGCACGGCCCTCTATCGCCGAAACGATCGCCGCGCTGATTCCAGGCACGAACGATCCGGCGTAGATCGCCACCATCATCGCCACCGACGCGTTGGTCGTCCCCGGCTGTCCAGCACACAGCCAAGTCCCGATCCATATCGACCAGCTCAGCCCGAACGTCAGCAGTACGAAGGCGGCAAGGCCAGCGCGATGCAAAAGAGCCAACTTACCGGTCATTTCAATACCCTTGTTATACGAGGTTTTCGGGCAGAACTTCAGGACCGTTTTCGCAAAGCCCGCAATGCGTTGGTCAACGCGACATAGAGAATGCCGGCCAGCAGCAGCGCGATTGGAATCGCCCACAACCCGAGCAGTTCCTGTCCCCCCGCACGATCGGAGACGATCCCGAAGATCGTCGTGCCGTCGGTGCGCCTGAACAGGCCGACATGATTGCCCCAAAGCGGCTTCAGCACGGCCATTGCGACAAATATTGCCAGCAGCAGATAGCCAATGCCGAACACTGCGGCGATGAGCGCGCGGGTCGAGCCGGCCAGCAAGCCGTGACCCAGCCCCCTAGCGATGATCGCCGGATGATAACTGCGCGTGCCGCGCTCGAGCAAATCGTCGGCGATCAACGGATGAAGATAGTCGGCGGGCCGACCAAGTCGACCGATCGCCGCGTTTAGCCGCTCAAGCTCTCCGTGACCCGAATTCTGTGATGTCGCGAAGCTGTCAGACAGGTGCGCTTCGAGCTCGTGCCGCATCCCCCCGAGGTCATCGCCAGCTTTTGCGAGCAACCGGTCGATCTCGGCGAAGTACTGCTGCCAACGCCGCGTCGCGGCGGCATTTTCAAAGTCTGGAATCATGCGGAGCCTCCTTCGAGCATACGGTCGACCGATGACGATAACCGCGCCCATGACCGCGTCATGGCGTCCAGCAGCGCGCGGCCGCGCGGGGTCAGCGAATAATATTTACGCGGCGCGCCGCCATCGCCTTCGCCGAACCTCGATGCGATGAGTGCATCCTTCGAGAGTCGCAAAAGCAGTGGGTAAAGCGTGCCTTCGGGCAATTCCAGCGAGGCCCGCGCGGCGATGCCGGAGATCAGTTCAAAGCCATATTGTTCGCGATCGCGCAGCGACAGGAGGATGACGAATTCCAGAAGGCCCTTGCGCACCTGGATTTCCCACTTGCTGATCGCATCGTCATCCGATTCCCTTGCCATGCAAGGTAAATAGCCCCGGTTTCCATGCTATGCAAGGTAAGATTCTGCGGGCGCCGTCAAAGGCAATTACGACCGAGCTCTCGGACGCAATTAGCCGTTGTTAGTTTAGCGGCAATGACTGCTTCGGGGCAGTCCTGTGAGGCCGCAAAGCGTCGTTGTTTGGGGCGGAAGCGGTCACAGCCACATAGCCCAGCTACCAAAGCTTGCTCCGCGTGCACTGTCCCGGCAGCAGATGCAGCGACACTCCATTTCTCACTGCGCGAACATCCTGTCCGACATGGCAGGTCAACGTCGTCGTCGGAATGGTGCTCATGCCGGTGAGGCCATTCTTGGTGCGAAGCGTGATATCCATAACTTGGACGTAGATCGATGTAGCTTGATCGATGCGGACTATCCTCGCCGTTACCATCTCTTTCGGTTGCGAGGGCATTCGGGCGATCACGATCAAGGCGCCGATAACGAGCACGAACAGGAACACTGGAGCCCACTCAGCGATCAGTTCTCGGTGTCGCGCGCCCATGTTGTGACGCTATGACACGAGAGATCGTCAAGCAATTGGCCTTCTAATGGCGACAGAGCGAACGGCTCTTCAAGGACAACACAATAAAGCTTTGCAACGACCGATAACGGGCGGCTGCCGACCGGCCGTTGCCATCGCCAACAGCGGAACGGCCGTTTGGCGGCGATCTGGATCGTGGCCGCCGCCACGAACGCCGAAAAGTGGGTGGTTACCGGAATGGGGGCTTTTGAGCGATGCTCGGGTTAAAGCTGTCGTAAAACTTCAGGAGCCTCAACGAGCGGAATCAAGTGCGGGATTAGCCTATCTCAATAATAGCTCTCGCAGACCAACTTCTTATCCGATACACAGCAACATTAAGGGCCTTGAGCAGCAGGCTGCGCTAGAGAAGTCGATTATCAGTTCGCCAGCAGGCCGCAGCCACTTCGCAAATGAGATGCTATAATGAAATCGGCGTGTATTATCATGTTCGTTTTCTGTTTTGGCGCTTTGTCATCATGCAGCAAGATCAAAGAGGGTTATCGATGCCCTGATCCAGCTAGATTCTATGAGCCGCTTTCAAAAAATATGGAACACCGTAAAGAGGCACTCATTCCAGCATCTAAACTTTCGAAGTTCATTGATATATCGGTCTATTGCTATGATAAAAATCGATATGCCAACAATGGTGGCGAACTGGAATATAATGTGACTAATATAGTTGGCGAAAGTACGTTCGTAACCTTTTCGGTAGAGGGGCTCAGCGATAGGTATATCGTCTTTGTATTCGATCGAACAAACAATCTTGAGGGAATCTTCGCGGATTAGATGGCAACGCAAATCCGGTGAACCGAAGAGCTGCGCGTCGGCTTTTAAGGGATGCTACCAGAACAGCAGATCGGCAAACTTTGGGGCGTTAGCCGTCATCCGATCCATCTCGGTCCCTTGTGCGAATGTGAGCCGCAAGTTGGACGAGGCCGCCGATAGAAGCGCAGACGGCAATAACCACCGCCAAGTTCAGTAACTTCATCCAGCCCCAACTGACGGTGCAAGGCGGGCCAATGTGCATGTCGCAGGAGCGCTCGCCCAGCATCATGACAGCGAGAATTGGGATACCGAGAAATACGAATAGAAGAGCCGATACGGCACATCCGGAATAGCTCGATTGTCGATAAGCCATCCTGTCATTTTGACGGAGACTATGCGTTTCCGCAACGTCCGCTGTCAGGCGGTCGGTATCGCCTCGCGATCGTCTGATTATGGGGCGGATGCAGCTGGGCAGATCTTCCCGCTGGAAGCCGCCAGTCCGCTTTCGGGCGTCGCGTTCGGCGGCGGCAGCGCTGGACGGCGAGAAGTGGTGGATTTGCGACGGGCGGCTTCGGTAAATATCATCCTTAAGCGGACCATCAGCGCCTATGCGGACGGCTTACCGTCTCCGCCCATCAACGGCTCGTAGTGCATCGCCTTATGGTGAGCCTTCATCCACCGTGTGGTGCAACGCATCACCGCTGGTGTTTCGTGTTCTCCAATCAGCAGCATCGCTCGATCTTCGTCGAGTGGGTCGAAGCGCAGGTCTTTCGCTCCACAGCGATGCGCCGCGCGAGTGGTCGCCTCGATGCTTACTGTTGGCCCGACTGCGATCGGTATTCTGGCGTTTGCCGAAAACGCCATTTGCAGCGCCAACAAAACAAGCATTTCGATCTCCTGTCAGCCCTCGGGATGCTAATATCAGCTCTCTGATTTTGGAAGGTCAGCTAACCGTAAGTCGCACCGGGTGGCCAAAAGAGCCGTATTGCGGCGGTTTCAGCCGGAAGGGAGATATCGGACCAGCCGGGATTGCAGTAACTTCACCAGCGCCGGTTCCATGAACTCGAACTCATCTGGTATGTCGAGGCAGATCAGCCGCTTGCCGTTCAGTGAAGGGCGAAATCGCTTCTGGACCTTCAAGCGATGCGCCTTCTCCATGACCACGATCACATCGGCCCAAGCCACCAGTTCGGACGTGAGGCGATTGTCGGCGTCGTTGTTTGTCCCAGCGGACGCAACTTCCAGATCTGGGCGCGAATAAAATATTTGCTCAGCGGTCGGACTGCGGAGACGGTTATGACTACACACGAACAGGACGTTGTTCGTCAGGCGGGCCGTTCAACTTCGATTGCCGCTATTCTACGACGGCCTCACCGGCCTCACCAATCGCCAACGCATGAAACTGTCGCTCGATGTCGGCGACTGATTTCGGGAACCATCGTCCAAGCCTGGACAACCTAAGCTGGGACGGTTCCAGAAGGGAAATAGAGCACCTAGATCCGAGGACTCTTTCTGAGCAAACCCCCTTACGGCATAACGCCGGTTGAGGGGATTGCTATGCCGTTCATCAAACATGGTTTGCGATGGGGAGCATTCCTCATGTTCGCCGCAGCCGGATCCAGAAGCTGTTGGGCGTCTGCTGTCCAGTCACACCCCGTCGCAGGCACCAGAGTGGGCGAGGTGTATCAAATTACCAAGGACGTAAAGACGGCCAGCAGGGGCGACGGCGGTTCCACTGGAAGTTCTACCGATAGAGATACGATTGTAGAACGGGTGTTGAGCGTTCGGCACGACGGCCTTGAGTTCGAATACGACCTGCCGAAGGATACTACGGAACAGGATCGCGAGAACAGCTGGCAATTTCCCATCCGTGTTTTCAAACCTTTCTCGGGCGCTGCCCAGTTGCTCAATCGGGCCGAAATTGAAGCGCGCCTCAATCACTGGCTGAAGAGGGGCGGCATTCCTCGCGCCGCATGTGGTCATTGGGTATTTACCTGGAACGCCTTCAAGATTGATTGCGATCCGCAGTCAGCGCTCGCGACCGTCGAGGAATATGATCTGCGCGTAAATGATCTGCGCGACGGGTTCGAATATAACGACCCGGAGGCTGCCCGCCCTATCATCCTCCGAAAGTCGGCAACCTTGGCCAACGGCACGACCTTTTCGGGATCGGCGCCAGTCGATCCGGAGGAAATTCGTCGAGAGCAGGCTAAGTCGGATTTGATCGTCGCCGAGATCATGAAAAAGACACTGTCCTTGGCAGACGCAATCCGAGCACGATCTAAAGAGCCGGTAAGTGGGACGATCGCGGTATTGTTTGAAACGGACTCTTCAGGATTCGTCCGTAAACGAACCACGACGACTAACCTCGAATTGACAACGGCGGACGGAAAGACGGAGCATCGGACCGTCACGGAGGTCTTGAATCGGCAAATGGCCACCGACTAGGCGTCGTGGACAAAGGGTATCCATAGTTTGATTGAAGCGAGCGCGACGAAGCCGAGATAGGATTCCTTGGTTTTGTCGTACCGGGTGGCAACGCGCCGCCAGTTCTTGAGCTTGCTGAACATACGCTCGACGAGATTGCGCCAGCGGTATTTTTCGTGATCATGCGGGATGGGTATGCGCCGGTTGCTCTTGGCAGGTATGACGGCCTCGACACCGGCAGCGGCGATCTCCGCGCGGATCGTGTCGGCGTCATAGCCCTTGTCGGCAAGCAGGGCTTCGATGCGGTCGGCGAGCATCCGGAACAGCGGGCCAAAACCCTGCA
>RCZF01000008.1 GCA_006438735.1 Sphingomonas koreensis
CAATTGCGTCGCCGTCTCGCCCGAAGCATGCACCGTACCGATCAGTGGAAACGCCAGATTGCCCGACGCATCCACCTGAATCTGATCAAAGCTCAGATCCCTTTCTTGGAACACCGTCACCTTCAAGACATCGAGCGGGCCAAGCTTATAAGCCGCCATCTCCGCCGATGGATCGGGCGCAGGCATCACTCTGTACGCCGCGGCCCCATGCGGCAAACCTTCCGCCGCATGCATCCCGCTGCACCCAGCACACAGCGCCGCCAATCCCGTGGCGATCAACACCCGCCGCACGGCCATCAATCCTATTCTCCCTTAAACGTGCGGCCAATCCGATCGACGCTCAGACCGCACCAGCAACCCTGATAAAACACCAGCTATTGTTGCCAACGACATCGTGCGCATCGGATAGTCAACAAGCGAATGCAAGACCAAAACAAAAAAACATCCCAAGACGAACGACGCAGTGGCCCGCCTCTCCCTTGAGGCACGATCGCCGACCATTTCCCTAAGTCTGACCATCAAAAATGCGGCGGCCGCAAGGAGAAAAACCGGCGCTACTAAACCAACTTCCAAAACAAACTCGAGATAATCGTTGTGCGCGCGATTAGAAAAATCCGGTCGGACATATTCTAGGCGTTCCGCGGCGGCAAAGATCGGCTGGAACGTGCCAACACCTGATCCAGCCGGCCAATGCTGGCCGATCGCATAAACCGTATCTTTCCAAATCTCGGGGCGTCTCTCCGCCCCCCTGTCGAACCGGTCGAAGGTCCGCTCAACACGCGCGTTGTTGGTTATTGAATAAAATGTCGCCCCGAGTATCGCCAAAACCAGCCCCGCTACGACGCAGGTCCGCAAGTTCCTCAACATAATCTTGTTGGCAATCATCGCCCCGGAAGCTACGATCACGACCAAAATCAACGCGACACCCGCACGTGACCCGGTCAACACTACCGACAGTGTCAAGAAACAAAATATTACGACTAAAACAAGCTGAAGCTGCCGCGATCGGCGGATCCTATCGTCGATCGACACCCAAGCCGCTAGCGCCATCGCCGCGATTAATAAGACGTCCGCATCGGCATTACGATTAGCCTGAAAGCCCGTAGCAAACCCATATTCGGTGACCGTGTAGAATCTGAACCAGTTCGCATTGCCGCTGGATAGTTGGATCACACCGACGATACCCGCCAGCAGACCGAGAGCTGCTATCACGGCCAGTAAGATCGTCTGGTCGCGACGCCGCAACCTCGACACCATGAAAAGCATCGCGATCGGCGGAATCAGTGAAAGCGCGGAAGCAACTGTCCGAGCGGGAGATTCCGACCACGGCATCCAGCCATTCGCTCGATCGACCAGCGCGAGAGCCCGGATTTCGACATCCCGCCCGGGCAGATGATGCCAGATCCACGGAGGCAAGGGCACAAGCTGTAATACGGGGATCGCGACAAATATTCCAGCCATGACGAATAGCGGCCGGTCGACCTTGGGACTCGGATATTGACGATCGCGACCAGTGAGCCACGCCCAGACAACGATCGCAACGGTCGCGGCCAGCTCCACCACCAACTCAGGCGTCGGAGACGGCGTTCCACCGCCCCCGAACACAATCGCGACCGTCAATAATGTACCGCTCACCCACACGCGCCAGCCAGGTTTAGCAGTTGATGGGGAGCCGGATCGGCGCCCGCGACGATGCGGGCGCGCAGTCCGATGGTGATCAGTCATTACGCCCCTGCCCCCGCACCAAGCGCAAGCCGCGCCGACATGCTTTCTC
Source organism: Sphingomonas koreensis (assembly GCA_006438735.1). Taxonomy (GTDB): domain Bacteria; phylum Pseudomonadota; class Alphaproteobacteria; order Sphingomonadales; family Sphingomonadaceae; genus Sphingomonas; species Sphingomonas koreensis_A. Next base: position 1,775 of record RCZF01000008.1, read on the forward strand.
GGTCATCTTGAGCTCGATTGCGGTGAACACGCCTAACCCCTTTAACTCAATCGGGGCGCCAAACAACCGTGTCGCTCATTTCCGTCACAGACCCATCGACATTTAGCCATACCCACCTCTATTTATTTTTAAAGCAGCGGCATTAGTCCCACTTTAATGTCGATACGTTAGCGAGCATACGATGAACGGGACAGAGCATCGGCGCAATGTACTAGTCATTTTCGGCACGCGACCGGAGGCGATTAAGCTATTTCCGGTCATCAAGGTCCTAGCGAGAAATCGCGAAATCGGCGTGCGAATCTGCGTCACCGCACAGCATCGCGAGCTGCTCGATCAGGTGCTGGCGATCGCTGGCCTCAAACCCGATTTCGACCTCGACCTGATGGAGCCGGGCCAATCACTTGACCGGCTAACCGCACGGCTGCTGACCGGGATTGGCGACTTTCTCGACGCTGAACGCCCCGATCGCGTCATCGTTCAAGGCGACACCGCAACCGCGATGGCCGGCGCGCTTGCTGCTTATTATCGGCGCATTCCCGTCAGCCATGTAGAGGCTGGCTTGCGATCCGGCGACATTTACGCGCCCTGGCCGGAGGAAGTGAATCGGCGGATCGTTGCGCCGATCGCCGATCAGCATTTCGCGCCCACCGACACCGCTGCGGAGGCGCTCTGGCGCGAAAACATCGATCCGGCGATGATCCACATCACCGGCAATACAGTGATCGACGCGCTCCACGCGACCGCCGCGCGGATCGACGCCGATCCGTCGCTCGCCGCCGGCCTGGACGACGTCGCCGCGCGCTTCGCCGGCAAGCGGTTGATCCTCGTCACCACGCACCGGCGCGAGAATTTTGGCGGCGGCATGGAGAGCATCGCGCGCGCCATCGCGCGGATCGCCGAGCGGCCGGACGTTGCCGTGCTCTTTCCAATGCACCCCAACCCCAATGTCGTCTCCGTTATGGACAAAATCCTGGGCGAGCGCGCTAACGTCGCGCGGATCGATCCGCTCGATTACCCGCATTTCATTCGTGCGCTCGGGATGGCGCATATCGTGTTGACCGATTCGGGCGGCGTGCAGGAAGAGGCCCCTGCCCTCGGCAAGCCCGTGCTGGTGATGCGCGACACCACCGAGCGCCCCGAAGGCGTCGCCGCCGGCACCGCCAAACTGATCGGATCGGATGAAGACCGCATCGTTTTCGAAATCTTCACCCTCCTCGACGACAAGCAAGCCTGGTCTCGCATGGCCCGCGCCCACAATCCGTTCGGCGATGGCCACGCAAGCGAACGGATTGCAAGGATCGTCGCCGATGGTTTTAGATGCTGAGCTCAAGGTCGTCGTTCTTGGCCTCGGCTATATCGGGCTGCCCACCGCCGCTGTGATCGCGCGCACCGGCGTCCAAGTGCTGGGCGTCGATGTCACACCGTCGGTGGTCGAGACGGTCAATTCGGGCAAGGTGCATATCGAGGAAGTCGATCTCGACGGGCTCGTCTCGGGCGTCGTCGCGCGCGGCAATTTGCGCGCCTCGATGGACATCGAGCCGGCCGACGTGTTCGTCATCGCCGTCCCCACGCCGTTCGCCGACGATCACCAGCCCAATATCGGCTATGTTCTCAAGGCCGCGACGACGCTCGCCGCGGTGCTCAAAGCCGGCGACACGGTCATTCTCGAATCGACCTCGCCAGTCGGCACTACCGAACAGGTTCGCGATCTGCTCGCAGAGTTGCGGCCCGATCTCAAAGTGCCCGGCCGCGGCGCCGAGACCGCCGACATAGCGATCGCTTATTGCCCCGAGCGCGTGCTTCCGGGGCGCATCCTCGTCGAGCTGATCGACAACGACCGTGTGATCGGCGGAATCACCCCGCGCTGCGCGCGCAAGGCGCTGGCCTTCTATCGCCGCTTCGTCCGCGGCGCGTGCGTGACGACGACAGCACGTGCGGCGGAAATGACCAAGCTCACCGAAAACGCCTTTCGCGACGTGAATATCGCGTTCGCCAACGAGCTCAGCCTCGTCGCCGACAAAATGGGCGTCGATGTCTGGGAAGTGATCCGGCTCGCCAACCGCCATCCGCGCGTCAACATCCTGTCGCCCGGCCCCGGCGTCGGCGGGCATTGCATCGCGGTCGATCCGTGGTTCCTGGTCAGCGCCGCGCCCGAGCAGACCCCGCTGATCCGCACCGCGCGCGAGGTCAACGACGCCAAGGTCGAGCACACCATCGCCCGTGCCACCGCATTGATCGAGGCCCATCCCGGCCTGACGGTCGCCTGCCTGGGGCTCGCCTTCAAGGCCAATATCGACGATTTCCGCGAAAGCCCCGCGCTCAAGGTCGCGGCCGCGCTGGCAAAGCGATTCGGCGAGCAGATTAGCATTGTCGAGCCCTATGCCGACGCCCTGCCCCCTGCGTTCGTCGGCACTGGCGCCGGCCTGATCGACATCGATACGGCGATCGAGCGCTGCGGCGTGATGATCGTCCTGGTCGATCACGAATTGTTCAGATCGGTGCCGCTCGACGAACGCGCCGACAAGATCGTTTACGACACGCGCGGCATCTGGCCCGATCAGCCTGCGCCGACCGCCAGGCCCGCCGCGATCCGCCTCGCCGGTTGATCGCGACGACGCACTGTGGCAAGGCCCGCGCCTCTGCGACGAGCCGCAAACCTGCGGCATTTGATCGTATTCCAGCACCTTCGGCGGTGACCGAGGACGCGAGAGGCGTGTAAGCGTTACAATAATGATGGGACTTTTCCGCAAGCGTCAGACAGTTGTTTCGGTGCAGTCCCGCGTGCTGCCCGATGGGCAGCGTGTCTACGCTGTCGGCGATGTGCATGGCTGCCTCGATCTGCTGGACGATCTGCTCGGGCAGATTGTCGCCGATGATGCGGCGCGCGGCGATGCCCAGACGCAATTGATCTTTCTCGGCGACCTCGTCGATCGCGGGCCCGATTCGGCCGGCGTGATCGAGCGCCTGATCGAGCTGGCGGCAACGCGCGGCAACGTGCGCTTCATCCTTGGCAATCACGAAGAGATTTTCCTGCGCGCGCTTGGCGGCGATATCGAATCGCTCAGGCTGTTCGTGCGGATCGGCGGACGCGAGACGATCCTGAGCTACGGCATTTCGGAGCGCGATTACGAGCGTACCGATTATCCCGAGTTGCTCGCGCTGATGCAGGCCCATGTGCCACAGAACCATCTCGAGTTTCTCGGCAGCTTCGAAGATCGCATCGAGATCGGCGATTATGTGTTTGTCCATGCCGGCATGCGGCCCGGCACGCCAATCGAGGAGCAGCGCAAATCGGATATGCGCTGGATCCGCTCGAGCTTCCTCGATAGCGACTGGAATTTCGGCAAGATGGTCGTCCATGGCCACAGCATCAGCGACGATGTCGTCATGCGCGCCAATCGCATCGGCATCGATACCGGGGCTTATGACTCGGGCCGGTTGACCGCGCTCGGGATCGAGGGCGGCGAGCGCTGGCTGCTGACTACCGATGCGGCGCCGCAAAGCGCGGCGGCGGTCGGCTGATTCGCCAAGGCGCCTTTGACGTGGAGCAAACCGATCAGGCCAGCCGTGCCCAGCCTTTTGATCGGCGCATCGCGCTGGCATGAGCGATCTGCTGGAGCAATTCAACTGGTCCATCACCAAGATGGATTTGAGCAAGATTACGGGCTTGCCCGATGAGGCGCTGCACATCTTGTCTGGGATGCTGGTGCTGACGGTCGCGGCGTATCTCCTACGACGCCCACCCTGGACCTGGCAGCCTTGGCTCACCGTATTTGTCGCCGAAACGGTCAATGAGGCTTATGATCTGACGCAAAAGGTTTTCCCGACCGACGAGGGCAATTTCCGCGCGTCGCTGCACGATTTCTGGCTCACGCTCGTCTGCCCGACATTGATCCTGCTGCTCTGGCCGCGGTTTGTCGCGCTCGACCATGATGGCGGGCCGCTCGCCCCGCTCCGCCGGCTCTTGCATTCGCGTGAATTCCTGATCGGCTTCGGCATAGCGACATTTGTCGGGCTGCTCGGCAGCATCTATTTCTGGTAGCAACGCGGCATGAGCACCGCCAACAACGCAATCCTCGTCACCGGCGCCGCGGGCTTCATTGGCGCAGCGCTCTGCCGCGCGCTGCTCGATCGCGGCGAGCGCGTGATCGGGATCGACAATTTCAACGATTATTACGATCCCTTGCTGAAGCACGCGCGCATCGAAACGCTGGCCGGCTTCGGTGATCGCTTCACGCTGCTGCCGATCGATTTCGGCGATACCGCCGCGCTGGAAATGGCGCTGGATGGCGTGGCGTTCGATCGGATCGCGCATCTCGGCGCGCAGGCGGGCGTGCGCTATTCGCTGCTCAATCCGCACGCCTACGCCCATTCCAATCTCGCCGGGCACCTCAATCTGTTGGAGACCGCGCGGCATCGCGGCGTGCGCCATATGGTCTACGCGTCGTCATCGTCGGTCTATGGCGGCAACGACAGTTTCCCGTTCCGGGTCGAGGACCGGGTCGATCACCCCGTCTCGCTCTACGCCGCGACCAAGAAGTCGAACGAGCTGATGAGCGAAGCCTACGCCCATCTTTACCGTATCCCGCTGACCGGCCTGCGCTTCTTCACCGTCTATGGCCCCTGGGGCCGGCCCGACATGGCGGCGTGGATCTTCACCAAGAAGATTCTCGCAGGCGATCCCATCCCGGTCTTCAATCACGGCAAGATGCAGCGCGATTTCACCTATATCGACGATATCATCGCCGGCGTTATCGCCGCGCTCGACCATCCGCCGGCCGATGACGGCGCGTGCAAGGCCGGCGGCAGCACGCAGCCGCACGCGCTCTACAACATCGGCAACAATCGCTCCGAACAATTGAGCCATTTGATCGACGTGATCGAGGCGGCGTGCGGCAAGCCGGCGGTGCGAGACTATCAACCGATCCAGCCCGGCGACGTCGTCGCCACCGCCGCCGACATCAGCGCGATCGAGCGCGATCTGGGGTTTCAGCCGACGACGTCGATAGAAATCGGCATTCCGAAATTCGTCGAATGGTATCGTGGCTATAACGGTGCGCGCTGAGGGTCAGCCCGCCGCGACACCCAAGCGCTCACCGGCGTAAGCGCCCGATCGGATCGGCCCCCACCACCAGCTGTTTCCGAGATACCAGTCGATCGTCTTGTCGAGGCCGCTGACAAAGCTTTCGTGCGCGCGCCATCCCAGCTCTTTCTCGATCTTTGCTGGATCGATCGCATACCGCCGATCATGCCCAGGCCGATCATTGACGAAGGTAATCAGCGAGCGCCGCCGCCGGCCGTTGGCCAGCGGCTCGCGGGCATCGAGCGCGTCGCAGATCGCCGCCACGACGGCGACGTTGGTGCGCTCTTCCCGGCCACCGATAGTGTAGCTTTCGCCAACCCTTCCGCGGCTGACGACGGCGTCGAGAGCGCGGGCGTGATCCTCGACATACAGCCAGTCGCGGACGTTGGCGCCCTGGCCATAAACGGGCAGCGGCTTGCCCTCGAGTGCGTTGAGGATCGTCAGCGGGATGAGCTTTTCGGGAAAGTGATAGGGCCCGTAATTGTTCGAGCAGTTGGATAGCACTACCGGCAAGCCATAGGTCGCATGCCAGGCGCGAACGAAATGATCCGAGGCGGCTTTCGAGGCCGAATAGGGCGACGAGGGATCGTAGGGCGTCGCTTCGGTGAACACGCCGCTGTTGAACGGCAGGTCGCCGAACACTTCGTCGGTCGAGACATGATGGAAGCGGAACGCATCGCGCCGGTTTTCCGGCAGCTCGCGCCAATATTCGAGCGCCGCCTGCAACAGCCGGACCGTGCCGACGACGTTGGTCTCGACGAACGCCATCGGCCCGTCGATCGATCGATCGACATGGCTTTCGGCGGCAAGGTGCATCACCGCGTCGACCGATTCGTCGCGCAGCAGTGCCGCGACGAGGGCGACGTCACCGATGTCGCCGCGAACGAATCGATAGTGCGGCGACGACTCGATGGATCGAAGCGAGGCGAGATTGCCGGCATAGGTCAGCGAATCGATATTGATGACGCGCGTGTCGCCCCGCGCGATCAGGTGCCGGCACACCGCCGAGCCGATGAACCCGGCGCCGCCGGTGACAAGAATCGTGCGCATCACGCGGCGAGCTCGACGCAGCGGCGCAAGTAAGCCGCATAATCGGTCTTCCCCATCGCCGCAGCGCGCGCGAGCAGATGATCGGCGCCGACATAGCCCATGTCGAAGGCGATCTCCTCGGGGCAGGCGATCTTGAAGCCCTGGCGCGATTCGATCGTCCTGACGAACGAACCGGCGTCGTGCAGGCTGGCGTGCGTCCCGGTATCGAGCCAGGCATAGCCGCGTCCGAGCCGCTCGACGCGCAGATCACCGCGATCGAGATAGGCACGAATTACATCGGTGATCTCGAGCTCGCCGCGCGGCGACGGCTTCACTGCGCGGGCGATCCCCGTCACGTCTTTGTCGAAGAAATACAGGCCGGTGACTGCCCAGTCGGAACGCGGCGCGGCGGGTTTCTCTTCGATGCTGGTCGCCGTCATCGTGGCGGCGTCAAACGCGACGACACCGTAGCGTTCGGGATCCTCGACCCGGTAAGCGAACACTGTCGCCCCGCTCGCCTGCGCTGCCGCCGCCTGCCCCTTGCCGGACAGGCCGTCACCGTAAAAGATATTGTCGCCGAGAATCAGCGCTGCTGGCCCGCCGGCAAGGAATTCGGCACCGATGATAAATGCCTCGGCCAGCCCGGTAGGCTGCGGTTGCTCGGCGTAGGCGATGTCGAGCCCGAACGCAGAGCCGTCGCCGAGCAGCGCTTCGAACATCGGCAAGTCGCGCGGTGTCGAAATGATCAGCACCTCGCGGATACCCGCCAGCATCAGCGTCGATAGCGGATAATAGATCATCGGCTTGTCGAACACCGGCAGCAATTGCTTCGAAATCGACAAGGTCGCCGGATAGAGCCGCGTGCCGCTCCCGCCAGCGAGAATGATGCCCTTCATACGCGTATCTGCCCTCAACCGTCGTTCGAGACGAATCGACGGCGAGCTTAGCCGCGCACCTCTTCCCGAAACCTAAAGGCGGGGCAGGATCGGCAATTCAGCGTAGCGGCTGATCGCGGCTCGACAGCCAGTCAGGAATGATCGGACGCTGCTTTTCCTTGGCTACCCGCGCCACTTCGGCCGCGATCAGATCGGCGCGCTTCTGCCAAGCGAGATGCGTGCTGCCGAATCCCCCATGATCGTTGAGCTGCGCGCCATAGGTCCGCCAATAGCGCTCAGCGGCGGCGGGATCGTAACCGGCATTGGCCATTAGGGTTACGCTCAATCGATCGGCCTCCTTCTCGGTCTGTTTGAACAACCGCGCGCTGCGGCCGAAGCCTTTGAACATGCCGCGGTTGACGTGCGCGGCTGTGAGGCGCGCCGGATGATCGAGCACGATGTGCGCGAGTTCATGGGCAAGTATCGCTGCGAGTGCCTGGTCATCGCCACCGACCAAATTCACCAGCGCCGAATCGATCTGGATCGTGTCACCGTCGGTTGCGGCGTTAAGATCGTCACTAACGTCCACTTCGACGCGAGCGACGCAGCCCGTAACAGGGCGAACCGCGACACTCCTGACACCCCCCGAATGACGTAGCTGGAACACAATCGGCCCTAGCGCCGAATCGCGGCCGATCATGCCGATAACGCTTCGAGGCGTTGCATCGCCAGGCAATTTGGCGCCGTCTACCGCCAACACCGAATCGTCGGGTTCAATGGATGCCACCGAAGCGGGGCTACTCGGAACGATGCCTTCAATCCCCACGGTCGATTCAAAATCGAAATGGCGAACTGCTTCGGATCGGATCGATTCGCCGTAATCGTTGCTGCTGTGCATGACGAGGCCGGTCAGCGGACCGCGTTTGACGCACAACTGGCCGTTGCTCTTTTGCAGATGATACAACACCGACGCCACCCGAATATCGGCTTGCCGAAGCCCCTCGAGTATGTTGGATAGATTGGGATTTTCGACTGCCCGGCCCGGCGATTCAGACAGATATGCTGCTGATATCAAACACGTAACGAGCAAAATGCCACGGCGGCCTCTTCCTCTGAGGGCCTTTACGCCACTCATCATGTCCGATTTTGAGCGGCGTGTTCGCATGTGTCACCTCTACGACACGGTTTGTCCGCAAAGACGATTTGGCGCAATTGGTTATAGACCAAGGGCCGCCCACTCAATATGATCAAGGCTCTGGAAAGTCATTCATTTGCCGCCGCCAGCCTTGTTAGCGGCTGCAGCAAAAAAGCCGATTGCCTTTCCAGCGGATTTGACTAATGCTTGGGGCAATTGGGTTTTCAGCGAGGAGAATTGGTATGAACGTTGGTAAAGTAATTTTGGGAGTGGGCGCAGCTGTTGGCCTGATGTCCTCGACTGTTGCGATGGCCGCTACCACGCGCTCGTCAGCAGCGCTGCCGACCGTCAAGGCCCCTATTTCGGGTGTCCGCACGGCAACGACCCTCAAGAAGAAGAGCAGCCAGTCGGACGAGTCGATGACGGGCACGTATGTCGTTGGTGGTCTTGCTGCCGCGGCCGTGATCGCCGGTATCGTCGTTGTTGCGAGCGACAACAACAACAAGAATGACAACTCGTCCAGCCCGGGCTGATTTTTAATCAGTTTAAGATTGGTACAGCGAAGGCCTCACAGATATTCCATCTGTGAGGCCTTTGTTTTGAAGCATCCGTTGCCAAACTTGCATCGATACCGGAATATATTCGGGCTCCAAGGTGCGGCCTCTGAGTGCCGATACTCGCATCGTTTTATGGATGTGCGCGAACAAGTCGCAGGACGCCCAGATCAGGCGAGAAATTCCGGTCGATCAGGGACGCAAAAAAAAAACGCGAAAATGTGACTGACGATGGCCTCTTCAGCATCCTCCGGGTTTGTTCTGTTGCATCCATCCGCGCGTAAGGCGCTTCCAGCGCTTCATAGGGGCTATCGATGCCGGTGAAATTACCGAGCTGGCCGGCGCGTGCATCAACTTCGCGACTTCGGCGACGCAGCGGATATTCTCGATCCGATCGGTATAGGTGAATCCTAGATTCTTGTTGAGCCCGTGGCGGATATTGTCGCCGTCGAGCAGGAAGCTGTGCTTGCCGATCGCGTGGAGCTGCTTCTCGACCAGATTGGCGATGGTCGATTTGCCCGACCCGGAAAGACACTTGAACCACAGCACCTTGGGCTGCCTGCGGATAACAATTACCGCGCGTTGAATACCGCAATTCGGGTGCTCGATCTTTGGAGCGTTGCCCCATTCGATCAGTCCCACTTGCTTGAGGTTGATGTGGGCGATGTTCCTAGCGCTGCGATCAAGCGAAGCCCACTGTCGGCAATTACGCTGCTGCGGGCTTCCGACATCGTGGGCATCTATGGCGATCTGCAGGTCCTTCTTCCTAGCCCGAGGTCAGCCGATGCTTGGGTTTCCAAACCAAACGCAGCACCGGGATTCGACGGACGCTCAGCGCTTGATTTGATGCTCCAGGGGGAGACAGGAATTCAGCTGGTGAGGCGCTATCTCGCGGCACAATCACAAGGCCGAGTCGGCCTGACCGATATCGCTTCGTAAGCGGATAGGATCTGGCTTTGACTCGAGTTGCGGGGAGAACACGCGCCGGCTCGCCTGACGACGACCTTGGACGGTCTAAGAGGCAGTGAGGCTGCGGGAAGGCGCTAGCTCCGCCCGCTAAGCATTGCCAATCTCAGAGGCCCCCCGCCAGCCTATCGTTGGCCACATTTTTCTAACGCCAGACGAGGGGTCTGGCGGACACGAACGCTCGAACATCAACGCGCGGCTATCCTTCCAGTAAAGTGGATGACGAAAATCAAAAAGAGAGTATAATTTCATCAGCTGGCAAGCGAGACCCCCTGAGAAGCACAGTTTTTGGTCGTTTTTCTCCCCGGTCGATTGGTAGCATTGCGGAGAGTTTAGCGATCAATAAGCGCATTGAAATTCTCCGGGATTTTGGCGATCATTTCGCCGCCTTCCGCCTTGGTAACGAGTAAAGACTTTCGATGTTACCAAGCTTTATCGATTGAATGATGGAGCTGGCTTGATATCGCGCGCGCGCATGCGCCTGCGCACGCGGTTCAATAGAGCCTAGACATTTTAGGTGATAAGCCGGGTCAGAATGAGGCGCGCGGACTATTCTCGCCGCGCCGACCTCGCCGCTCGCCCCCCCATACACGACCGGTCGCACGATCATGAGCGCGGCGGTTGAGATCGACGCCGTTCGCATCCGCGCACCTATTCTCATCGGTACGCAATGTAATCGCCCGCGCTTGTAGCGTGTTTGAGTAGGACATACGCGCGGCCCCGTCAGTTACGATCAGCATTCGACATCGTCCGACCGACGGTCCACTCCTCGAGCCTAAAGGCAATCGGCTTTTTCACACAGACGGCACTGCTCGCAGCAGCCCCGCCGAAGGGCAATGTCGATACAGCATCCGTTTTGAGTGGGCAGGACATGTCCTGCAGGCACCAATCTCCCGACTTCTTGATCGTCGTCGGCAGCCTTTTGCTCGCAGGCGGTGCAAAATGAGCCATATCGATATGGCAAAGGTTGGCGGGATCGTTCATGCGCGCTAAAGGGTCAGCCGCTATCAGACTGCTGCGCGCGAGAATGCATCTTTCCACGAGGATGCACACAAGCCTAGCTTTTGCACCGGGTCGCGTGGTTCGTATGATGTTAGGGTACCGATGAACCTTCAACCCGGCCCCTTTCCGCCGCAGACGCGCAGCAGTTCGCCGTTCCAGCGGTGGCAGCCCCGTCATGCGACGTTGCGGCTGCGGTTGTTCGTCTATGCGGTCGCGATTGATGTGATGTGCATTGTCGCGTCCTTCGTTGTCGCGCCGGTTCTCCACGACGCCCCCTTTGCGAGCAGCAGACTTCAACTTCTCCTGGGCGCGCTATTGCCAGTCTATCTGCTGACCGCCCTCAACGCAGGCGCCTATATTCCCGCCCTAGCCGAAGACCGGTTCCGTTCGGCGGCCCGTGGCGTTCGAGCGTTCCTGTTCGCCTTGAGCTTCCTGCTTGTCGGCGCGTTCTCGCTTAAGGCGAGTTCGAATTTTTCGCGATTGACGTTCACGATCGGATCGACCCTGAGCGTCATATCGCTCGCGGCGGCGCGATATCTCTTCGCCAAACATGCCGAACGCCTGATCGGCGGCAACCCGTTCAGTATCGTTATCATTTGCGACGGCGATCAACTTGTCCCGCCTGGCGGCTACACGGTGCTTGTCGCCGCCGAAGCCGGATTCGATCCCGAAAGTGACGATCCCGACATGTACGATCGGCTCGCCAAGGCGCTCGGCAGCGTCGATCGCGTCGTCGTCAAATGCGCCGCCGAACGGCGGCTGGTCTGGGCGCATGCGCTCAAAGGCGCGCATGTCCAGGGTGAGATCGTGGTGCCGGAGTTGGCCGATTTCGCGCCGCTCGGCGTGTCTCGTCACGGCGAGCTCTCCACCCTCATTGTCTCCAATGGACCGCTGCGGCTGACCGACCGCGTCGTCAAACGCGGATTCGACGTCGCCGTGGCGGCGACGGCGCTGCTGTTCTTTTCGCCGATGCTTGTTGCAGTCGCGGCGCTCATCAAGCTCGACAGCACCGGGCCCGTGTTTTTCCGGCAAACCCGAATCGGGCGCGGCAACGAAATGTTCGAGATGCTCAAGTTCCGCAGCATGAAGGTGGACGACTGCGATGGCGCCGGGGATCGCTCGACGAGCCGCGACGACGATCGGATCACTCGCGTAGGTCGCATCATTCGCATGACCAGCATCGACGAACTTCCGCAGTTGTTCAATGTTTTGCGCGGCGACATGAGCATTGTTGGCCCCCGCCCGCACGCGCTCGGATCGCGTGCGGCGGACAAATTGTTCTGGGAAATCGATACGCGTTACTGGCATCGCCACGCCGCCAAGCCGGGCTTGACGGGGCTTGCGCAAATTCGCGGTTACCGCGGCGCAACGGTCCATGAGCATGATCTCGTTAATCGCCTCCAGGCCGATCTCGAATATCTGGATAAGTGGTCGATCTGGAAGGATCTGTTGATCATCCTCAGAACATTCGGAGTGTTGCTTCACCGCAATGCCTATTGAGCGCATCTGCGTAATCCCGGCGGCTTTAGGCTGTCGCGAACGGTAGGGGCCGTTGTTCCGCGTCGGCGCGCGGATCCATCCAGGCGCCGATCGCCGATCGGTTGCCGCGGCATGATAATCTCCCGTCACGGTCTACCGGCGCGAAAAAGCCCGCGAAGCTGGCGAGCTTCACGGGCTTTTGTAAAAAATGGTGGGCGTGGCAAGGATTGAACTTGCGACCCCTGCGATTTCAAAGGCGTTTTCAACGGCGATATTATGTTTATTATCAAGATTTTATACACTCTCAAAAGTGCCCCTGCTCAATATGTGGCCAATGGACCCGCAAGTTAGGTGTTTGGTCCCGGGGTGTGGCGAGTTTCAAATCGGGCATGACAGTTTCTCCTTCACCCGCGCCAGGGCGCGAGGATCAAATCCTTTTGGACGACCAGTCTGACGGGCGTGCCGGGGCCGATGGTGATGGTTGGCTGGATGTCGACTGACTTCGAGGTCAACCGGTCGCCAGCATGCGCGACGCTCTGCTGGGTCGACTGACGCAGCGCCTGCACGAGATCACTGCCGCTCGAAAATTGCAGCTCGGCGCCGACGCCGAACAGTGTCGCGAGCGCCGCCCCCTTGAGCAGCGACCAGCTGTGGAAATCGACCTTGTCGGCGAGCCCGGCATAGCCTGCAGCGTCGGTCGCGGGGACGTTGTCGACCTTCAGTGAACTGCCGTCGGGCAGGATGATCCGCTGCCAGACGACGAGCGCGCGGCGCTGACCGAACGCCACCACGCTGTCGTAGCTGCCGATCAGCCGGGCGCCCTGCGGCACGAGCAATATCCGCCCCGTTGCGCTGTCATAGACGTTCTCGGTCACCTGGGCGATGACGAGGCCGGGCAAATCGGAATTGAGCCCGGTGATGAGACTCGCCGCGATGACGCTCCCCGCCGACAGCATATAGGGCGATGCCGCTGGTGTAAGCAGATGAGGGTTGACGTCGCCGCTGGCATCGGTCGCGCTAACGAACGCGGTTTTGTGCTCCCGACGATTGGGATCGCCATCCGCGCCGAGCGGCGACTTGGATGCCTCCCCTGCCGCCGGCAGCGACGCTACGTCCGCCGTCGCTGCGGCAACGGTCTCACCGGATCGCGCGCCGGATTGGACGAGCAGGCCGGATTGACGCGCTGCCTTCAGCTCCGCCAGGCGTTGTTGGCGCGCGGCGTCGACACCATCCGTATCCGGGGTCCCGCTATAGGGCATTTGACTATTGGCCAGCGACTGCTGATGCTCGAGAATGGGCTTGCCCAGGTCGCCCGGCAGCGGCGGCCCGAGCTTGGGCACGTCGCCATAGCTTTTTGGCAATCCGGCAAGCGCGTCGGCATGATCGCCGACTTCGGGTTGAACCTGCTCGTCCGACTGCGCAATGGCGTGGAACACACGGGGTTTCAGCGCGATCCAGGCGACGACGACCAGGGCAATGATCGCCAAGGCGGCAAGCACGACGATCAGCCCCCGCTTGAAGCGGATCGCGCGCATTGGTGCAGCGCGAATCGCCAAGGTCTCAGGATCGGCCTTGCGGGGCGGCGTCGGCTCAGGCGTTGACGCCTCGGGTATTTCGGTCGCGCTGTTCATGACGCCCTCCGGTTGCGAGAATGGGCGGGTGTCCGCGTGATCCGGACGACGTCCTGATGTTTCAGCCCGAAACGGAGCTCGGCAGCATCGAACAGCCGGTCGACCACGTAGAAGCGGCCCTGGACGCGGTAATTGACGAGTTCGGCCGCGTCGTTCGCGCCGACGACGAACAGCGGCGGCGCGAGGCTGGTGGCGATATCGGCGGGAAATTCGATGAAGGTCTGGCGTCCATCATCAAAGGCGCGAAGCGGTCGCCAGACTGGTTTGTCGCCACTCACGGCATAATCGAAATGCAAATCGCCGAGCGACATCCCCGCCGCGACCGGGGCGGCGCGCTCGGTCGCAGCGGCCGCTTTCTTGAGCGCGATCAATGCGTCTTGCGGATAGGTCCAGGATACCGCCGTCATCGCGATCTTCGGGGTGCTGGTGAGCGCGAGATGATAGACGCGCGCGTCGGTGGTGATCACGGGATCGACCAGGACATCGGCGATATTCTGAACGTCACGCACTTCGTGAACGCCGCGCCTTACCTCCAGCAGTGGATTGTAGCGCGCCGATCGCGCATCGGTCGGGTTGAACAGCAGGCAGTGCGAGAAGCGTGTGCGCCAGCCGGCGGTCAGCTCCCAATTCTCACCCTTAATGTCGTGAATGACCGCGCTGCCGGTCCAGCCTAGCAATGTCGGAACAACCAGACCGACACCCTTGCCGCTTCGCGTCGGCGCGAACGCCATGATGTGCTCGGGACCATTTTGCAGAAGGTAATGCCCATGGAACCGCCCGAGCACGACGCCATCGTCGCCGAACAGGCCAGCGGCGCGAATCTCGCGAGGTGACGCCCAGCGCGCTGAGCCATAGGTGGTGACGTCGCGGCGTTGGCGTGCCCGCCACAGCGATCCGGCGATGGCGGCAGCGCAGCCGAGGAAGCCGCTGGCGCCGGCGATCGCGCCCGCCCGATCGAAGACGTGCGGCGCGTAGGCGTCGAAATGATACCACCAGGGAAAAATCGCCCATGGGCGATAGACCGGGACACTGCGGAGGATGACCCAGGGCGCGCCGAGCTCGTGCTGATACGCCAGTCTTTCGGCCGCCCATTGCGTCGCAAGCCAGACGCCCGCGAGCACGATCGTAAACACGATGACGATCTGACCGATGAGAAGTCTGGTAGGTGTCATGCGAGCCTCCCGCCGCGTTTCAGACGCGGTGATGGTCGCCAGTTTGTCAGGGTTTAGCTGGTTCGGTCAGAGCCTGTCTGGTGACGCGGAGTGCTCTTCTGGTGACGTAGGACCAGATCGCCCGTGGTGATGGCGCTGGGCAACCTCCTGCCGCGCTTAAACAGCGTAAGGCGACACCGGGCGAAATCGCCGAAGCGGCCAAAGCCGGCGGTGCCTCGAACATCATGCGTCCCTATCTCGAGGCGCTCACCGCCAATGGCTAAGACGCCGACCCACCTCGCCAAATCGATCAAGGACCGGCTGCTCGACATCGCGCGGCAGGAAGGTCGTGCGTTCGATGTCCTGCTGGTCCGCTTCACGCTCGAACGCCCTCTCTACCGACTATCAATTTCGGCATTTCGTGAGCGTTTTGTGCTCAAGGGCGGGATGCTCGTGACGGCCTGGGTCGCCGACGACAACCGGGTCACGCGGGATGCCGATTTCCTGGGCTATGGCGATGCCGACCCTGACGGGCTGATTGCCGATTTTCGAGCGATCATGCGGATCGAAGCGGATGACGGTCTGGTGTTCGATAGCGACGCGCTGGCTGCCACCGCGATCCGCGAGGCGCTTGACTATGGCTGCACCCGGCTCAAGACGGTCGCCTTTCTCGAGCGTACGCGGATTCCGGTGACGATCGACATTGCTTTCGGCGATGCGATGGCGGACGGGGTCCGGCAGTTCGACTATCGGACGCTGCTCGACTTCCCCGCTCCAAATATTCGATCCTATCCCCCGGCGACTGTCGTTGCCGAGAAATTCTAGGCGATGGTCGCGCTCGGCGTGATCAACGGCCGGATGAAAGACTATTACGACCTCTGGGCGATCCCGCGACATCTGGAGATCGCGCCCGAATAGCTGGACGCGGCAACCCGCGCGACGTTCGAGCGACGCGGCACACCGATTCCGATCGAGCGACCGCCCGGCCTGTCGACGCCGATGCTCGAAGACGACACCAAGCAGCGCCAATGGCGAGCCTATGCCGCTTCGCTCGAGCTCGACGGTGTCGGCCTAGCCTCGATCATTGATGCGGTGTGGGCGCTCGTAGGCCCCTCATGCGAACGGCTGACCGCCGCGACCGGCTGATCCGGACCACCGTTAGCGAGACGAACGACGGAAAAAGTCGGGTCCCTCGACCACGGTCGCCTTAGTCGATCGTCGGGCCTGATCGAGTGCGGCCGAATTCCCGTTCGAGCCCTGCAACCAGCGCCGCCATCAGCCGATCAGGCGCCGTTCCAATATGTTCAAAGCTGCTCATTACCGCCTCCACGCTTCGCGTTCCCACGATCGAGAACGGCGTCTCCCGGACGGGTGGCGGCACGGCTGTCAGGGCCGCCGGAGCGCCAGCGCAGGCGCCGCGCAGCGGACGTGGGGGGAACCAATTTGCTCAGCAAATTGGGGGGCACCCACTTGCTTTGAGAGCAGCGCCGCCACCCGTCCTCCTCGGCCTGTCGAGACGAGCCCTCCAACCTCTCGATCGCGCGGGGGCGTGCCTCAAGGGACAGTGTGCCGCACCGCGAACAGCGACACCGTCTGCGTGTCCAGCACCGTTGCCGATTGGTCATGGCGCAGCGCGAAAAGCCTGTCGGGCGTCGCGGCGCTCGCCGATTGCAACGGAGCGGTGCCCAGCGGCACCGCCTTGGCGAGATACGCGACGGTCTCGCGGGGAAGCTGCTGTTCCTTCGCAAGATAGGCGGCATAGCGCGCCGGTCCGGCATTATAGGCGGCGAACAGCCCGGGATAGCCGAACCGGTCGTACATCAGCCGGAGGTAGCAGGCGCCGGCGAGGATGTTGTCGTGCGGGTCATCGGGATCATCACCGAGACCCAGCCTTCCGCGCATCGCGGCCCAGGTTCCCGGCATCACTTGCATGAGGCCGATCGCCCCGGCACGGCTTCGGATCGGGCGGCCGCCGAGCGTGGTGCGGCCGCCGCTCTCGGCGCGCATGACCTGCTCGATCCAGCTTGCTGGGACACCGAACCGGAGCGATGCCTCGGTGATATAGAGCTGCCGCCGCGCAACCGTCTGGGCGCCGGCGGGCGCGGCGACCACCAGCGCGAGCACGGCGGCCGCGCCCCTCAGCGATGCCATAACAGGGTCGCATCGCCGACCACGTCCTTGCCTTCGGTTACCCCGAAATAGCGCCCGTCGAACGACGCCGGATTGTCACTTAGGAGGAAGAGTTGCGCACCGCGCAGGCGGATGCAGCCGACCCATCCCGGCATCGCGCGGCCGCGCCCGTCGACCGGCCGGCGAAATGCCGCCGGGCGGCCGTCCACGAATATCCGGCCCTTGCGTGCGCAAATCTCGTCGCCGGCAGCCGCGACGACGCGCTTCACCAGCGGCACGTTGGCGGGCAAATAGCGGCGCGCGGCGACCATTCGGCGATAGCCTTGCGGCACCCGCGCCACGACCATTTCGCCGGGCGCGGCCGACGCGCCGGGCGACACATGGTAAAGCCCGATCGGCGCGCTGGCGGTGGCATTCCAGAGGAGGCGCGGCGCCGGCGGCCAGGCAACCGAGCCGAGCACCACGACGATCCCGCAGGCGGTGATCGCGGCGCGGCGGCGCAGCGCGGCGCGACGCCTTCTGGCGGCGCGCATCGCGTCGCTCCAGGCGAACAGCGGGCCAGTCACCGGCATGCCTCGCGCGCCGACTGTTGGGCCGACCAGGCGTCTAGTTCGTCGATATGATATTGAACGAACCGGCAGTGGCGGCGGAACACCGGTCCCTCGCCGCGGACGCGCAGCCGGATCAGCAGCCGGGTCGAGATCTGGAGATAGGCTGCCGCCTGATCGGTATTGAGGAAGGGCGAGCCGCATTTGGCGCGGCTGGCCCGGGCGATATCGTCGTCATTGTCCATGCGAGTGTCCTGTCGCCGGCGACCGCGAGCGCGCGGCCGGGGACACCGGATGTGCCGGTCCCGACACCGGGCCGGGAGTGTCGACTATGGCGACACGGTTTTCGACACCCTGGGCGAAGGAACGCCCCGCGCCGGGCGGCGCGGAGGGTTCCCGTCAGCGCGACCAGATGAGCTTGTGCTCGCCTTTGTCGCTCTGAGTGAGCGTCGCGCAGATCGGCGCGGGCAAGCTCGGATCGTCGAGCTTGAGGCTCAGATATTCCGTCCCGGTATCGCGCGCCGCCTTGGTCCAGCCCGCGCCGAACTCGACGTCGCCGGCGGTGACGCGGTGGTCGGACGCCTTGTCATGCTCTCGCTCGACCGGGCGGATGCTGGCCTTGACGCGGAGTGCGAGGGTGCGGATTTCGCCGGTATAGACGCCGCTTTCGTCGCGGGTGAAGCTGCCGATCTGTGCCATGATAACCTCCATTGTTGGTGTCTCGACGCCGCCCCATGCGGCCTCGATGCGGTTGTTAGGCCGCACCCCGAGGACCGCGCACCCACGCCTTGGGCGAAAAGCCGAAGCGTAGCGGAGGACGGCGGAAAGCCGGGCTTCTTGCCTCGCGAGGAAGGCGCAGACTTGCGCCGGGGAAGAAGGCCGGCGGCACCGTTGCGCAGGGCAAGGAGGGGGCGGCAAACCGCGATCGATCAAGGCCGAAGGGGTGGCTGGGACATGTGGAGGGAGTGGATATCGTCGCGGATTGGTGAGCGGCAGCGCCGCTGACGCCGCGTCGGTCGGCGGGAAGGACGCGCATTGACCCGCGTCGTTTGCGTTGCCGCCGCCGCGCGCTAGACGGGAAGCGAGGGAGCACCGGCATGACGGTATTGGATCAAGTTCGGCGGCTCATCGAACGACTGTCGCCGGCGGCGATCTGCGACGATTGCATCAGCGAGCGGCTTGGCCTGTCGGCGCGCCAGCACGCCAATCACAACACGAGCGAGCTGGCCGGATCGAGCGGGTTCGAACGACGCAAGGACGTGTGTGCGATCTGCGGCGCGACCAAATTGGTGATACGGCGCAACAAGGCCTGGCAGTGATCGCCCTCGTCGATGCCGCCGGGCCCTGTTCCTGACCTCCCGCATCTCAACAAAAAGAACCGCGTGCCGACCCCCCGGGGGCGGGCGGCGCGCGGTCGGCGATGGCCCGCCCGCTTGCGATCAGGCCGCCTCGGCGAACGGCGGCGCGGCGTCGTCGGGGTCCGGCGCGATCGACGCGCCGCGCGCCGCCTCGACCCTAATGTGCGCCGCCACCGTGCCGACGCCGCGACGCGTCGTATAGGCCGATGCCGGGAAGCCCAGCCATTTTGGCACCCACCGCTCGACGTTGGTGCGCCCATCGGCACCGTCGAGATGGTCGCGGATGATTCGTTTCAAGGTCTTCGCTTTCTCGGTCGCGTTAGCCGTGGGCATTCGAACCGACATCGCTGCGCGTCGTCGAGTTCGACCTGCCGCTCGCGGCTTGAACCGGAGAAAAGAATCATGGCAAATTTTGATGTGTCGACCTCGCTCGACCTCGCGGCACTGTCCGACACGCTCTGTGAAGACGGGTAGACGGCACTCGAAGCGGCATCGCTTATACCGGCGATACCGACGCGCTGCATGTCGATCGAAGCGTGCCCCCGGGCTTCGGCAATGCCGCCCATCAAATTGTCGAACTGCAATTTGCGCGCGTGATGGTCGATATTATCGAGACGAAACGCCTCGGTCGGCGTCCGGATTGACGTGTCGGTCACGAGCGACGCATAGTCGGGCGCGTTTTCAATGCTGAGCACCGCAAAACCATGGGCGGCGAACGGGAGGATCGGAAATTCGTCGCCGATCGCGCCTTTGAGAAAGCCTCTGGTGCGATACTGGACGATGATCATGGGATAGCCGGCCGATGGCGCCGCACTTTCTGGCAGCACCAGATCGCCATAGCCTTGCGCGCCCAGCGGATCGTTCCAGTGGAGACGCTCGACGCGCGGCAGGGCGTAGCGGGCGAAGTCGGGATTGGGCTCGAAGATGATCGACTGTTGCCCGGTATTGAGATTGAACGACCATAAGCGCCGCGGTTGCAGCGATGCTTCGCGCCCGCAGATCAGCGAACCAGCGGCCACGTTGCAGCCCGCGAGAAGGTCTTCGGTCGCAAACATTCGCTGCGGCGGCGTTCCCGGCCGCCAGCGGTAAACAGCGGTGATGCTGTCTCCCCATCCTTCCCGTCGAAGAAAAAGAAAGCTTCGCCCATCCGCCCAGAGATTCGTCAGATACCCGGAACAAGCGGGCGCGTCGCAAGCGACCTTGGTACCATCGATGCTCGCGAACAGATTGATCACGGGCTGCCAACTCGACTGATCGGCTGGAGCGAGCCACGCGCGAGCGCCTCCCGGCAGCATCGCCGAAGCGAAGGCGTCCTTTTGCTCTCCGGGAGCCGGTGGTGGCTCGAGCAGCGCCCGCGCCGTTTGGTCCGCTCGTCGATCACGCCCCGTCGTCGGTGAAACGGTGTGATATGATATCGGGAGCGCCGCCGGCGGTTGCGGCCGCGACGAAGTCGTCGGCACGACTCGGGCATCATAATGGTAACCGCGAAGCGCTTCCCGGTCCGTCGCGGCGCGAAATGTCGCCAGCCCGGCCCGGGTCGAGTAGATCAGCGTCTTGCCATCCTGCGACCATGCGAAATCGATCACACCACCAGGTGCCTCGGTCAGGAACCGGGTACTGCCCGTCTTCACGCTCACCCCGAGTACCTGGATGATGCCGCGACGGGCCGCGAGTATGGCGATCGTGTCGCCATCAGGCGACCAGCGTGGCGGGTTGGCGCTGATCAGGCCGTCGTGCGCAAGCACGCCGCGCATTTCATAGGGCTGGTGGATCGGTTGCACATCGAGCGGAACCACCGCAGGCGTCGCGCCCGGCCGGCGCGGCGCGATCACCAGCGCCTGGCAGAACCGGTTGCGCGCGGGGTCGGCGTGGCGGACGACGAGCGCGACCTTTCCGCCGTCTGGAGACACGCCGAACGCCGGCCCCTGATCGGTGCTGTTGTCACTGAGCCCGAATTCCCGCACCGAGCTAAGATAGCGCGCAGTGACGGTGATCCCTCGCCCCGAGGCAATCGGCGAGGGAGCAAAGACGGCGCAGTCGGTGGCGTGCGCCGACGATACCGTACAACCAAGAGCAAAGGCCACTCCCAAGCCAGCGATCCGACCTTGGCGACGCAATGAGGTACCGCCTACCACTTGTGCGACACCCCAAGGCCGATGACTCGGCCGATCGCCGAGTAATTGGTCGTGTCGTAAGGCGCGGCATAGACGAGGTTGGTCGCGATCGGTGCCGGCATGGCGTCGAAGAGATTGCGGACGCTCACCGAAAGTGTGGTCCCGCTCAATATGCCGGAGCGCGACAACGAAAGGCGGGCTGACAGGTCGACGGTGGTCTGACCGTGAACCGTGACCGTCGTCGCGGTTCGCTCGTCGTCCACGCCACCTACGTAATTTATGAAACCGGCAACGGCCAGGTCGGGGATCGACCAGGTCGCTCCCGCGCGACCCCGGAATCGCGGCGGATTGAACAGCGTGCCGGCAAGCGCGATTTCAGGAACCGAAGGGATGATCCTGCGCCGACTGGTGAGGTAGCTTGCGTTGATGACGAGGTCGAACGACCGACGGTCGCCTAAGTCGATCCGGTAACTCGCCGCTGCGTCCAGGCCCTCGGCATGCTCGCGCGTGACGTTGTGATACCCCTGGTCGATGACGGCGACGAGTTGCGCCGGATCGAACGGCTGGCCGGTCTCATTGAGCAGCCCGCCGCTTGCGCCGGCCAGGGTGGCGGCGACCTGCTCGGCCGAGGGCGCATAGCTGATAAATGAAGTGTAGACCGGGTTACCCAAAGCCCCGAACACGCTTTGAACCGGGATCTGCACCCGGTTCTCGAAATCCACGTCGAAATAGCTGAGCTCGAAATGGGTGTCCGAGAAACCGGCGGGTTGGATGGCGAGCGTCGCCGACCTAGTTTGTGCCCGCTCCGGTCGCAGGGAGAGGTTTCCGCCACTGAAGATGCCGATAGTCGATTCGGCGGGATAGTTGGAATAGCCAAGGTCGGTGGCATGCAGGACGGTGAGCGTGCTCGGCGAATATTGCTGGAAGAGCGTCGGCGCCTTGAACGACCTGCCCCAGGTCGCCTTCAAATCCACGCCCGCTACGGGCGTATAGACAAGCCCTAGTTTCGGGCTGAGCACGCCATCGCGGCCGTAGCGTTCATATCGCCCAGCTAGGTTCAAGAGCAGCTGGTGAAGTCCGGAAGCTGCGTTGCGCGACGACACGATTGGGAGAGCAAGTTCGCCATAGCCGAAAATGGTCGTCCGGCCACGGTCGAAGTCTGCATATCCTGTCTCGAGGTAATGAAGGTCTGCACCGCGAACGCCCGCGCCGATGGCGAGCCGCGCGGGTCCACCGGGCAGGTTGAAAAGTGGGCCCTCGGCGTTGATGCCGACCGAGGCGAGCTTATTGCAGATGCATCCGGCGAACCCGGAGAAAACGGTTCCGGCCGAATAGGCGAGCGATTCAAAATGCAGGCGATCATCGCCCCAAACACCCTCAAGCGAAATCTGCCAGGAGGGCGTCGCGTCGATGACCAGACGCGGCGCAAGTTCCAGCGACCTTGTCGTGGATGCGTCGGTTTGTCCGTAGTCGCTGCTAGTCCCGGTCGCGGTATAGGGCGTCTCGCCAAATGCGCGGCGCGAGGAATAGAGCGCGTCCATTTCGAAAGTAATTGCGGGAACCAGCTTCTGGTGAAGAGTGGCGACGACCCCCTGATGGCTCTGGTCGCGCAAGAGCGTCGACGAAGGGGCGAGCGATCGAGTGATGTCTCGATCGCCGGCGACGATCGGCTCGGCATGATCAATATCGACGGTAACGAGCCCGCCGCCGGTTCCCCAGCTCATCCCGGCAGTTGCGGCATAGAGCTGCCGGACGCCGCCCCCATCGGTCGGGACGTCGACGCGCGCGCTGGTGTCGAGCCCGCGAAAATCACGCTTCAGGATGACATTGGCGACACCGCCGACCGCATCGGAACCATATAGTGCCGACGCACCGTCGGGAACGATCTCGATCCGGTCGACCGCCGCCACCGGGATCGATGAAATATCGATGCCCTGGCCGGTGCCATCATAAGACAGACGATGCCCGTTCAGAAGCGTGAGCGTCGCATCCGCCCCCAGCCCCCGCAGGTTGAGGTTTGAGGCTGCATTCTGGTTCTGGCTGGCGCCCGTCACGCCGAGCCCAACCTCGGGATTCTGGCCACCGCCGAAACTTTGCGGCAGCGTGCGCGCAACCTCGCCGAGATCGGCCTGACCAGCATCTTGGATCTGTTGCGCGGTGATTACCTGGACCGGCGAGGCCGACACTTCGCCTCGGATTCGCGATCCCGTGACGACGATGTCGCCGCCTGATGCACTCGTTTGTTCGGTCGAGGCGACCGCGTGAACGAGGATGGCGTCGTCTCGAAAATCAGCGACCAGACCGCTCCCCGCAAGGAGGCGTCGGACCGCCTCGTCGGCATCCATCCGGCCCTCGAGACGTGGCGACCGCTTACCCTCGGCGGCATCCGAAGCGACGATTATCTCTCGTCCAGCGAGGCGACCCACTTCGGTCAACGCCCGATCGAGCGCTTGCGGCTTGAGCGAGAATTCGACTGTGCGCAAAGGTGTCTGCGCCGCCGCGGGAACTGGGCAGACAATCACGCAAGCGATCAGGCATGCGGTGAATAACGTTCTCGGCATTGTGCATCTCCCCCCGGCGCGATGGGACCCGCGCGTTGGAAGAGTTGACGCACTGCAAGGGCGCCCCCTTAGGCCTGGAGGGCAAATTTATTTGGATGGCTGGCGGCGAAGCACGATCATGCCAGGTGTCCCGGTGTCGACAGCCAGGTCGAACAAATCTGCCAGACGAGCGCACAAACGCGGCGCATCAACGATCCGAAAGCTTCCCGAAACCCGTAACCGTGCGACCGCTGGATCGGGGATGACGATCTTGTCAACGCTGTAGCGGTTGGCGGCGGCGACAACATCGGAGAGCGGCGCGCGGTCGAACACTGCGAGCTGTCGCGTCCAATCGGCTTCACTCCCGATCGCCAAAGGTACCGGCAGGACGGATCGCGGCGTGCTGAGGAGTCGCTGGCCAGGCTCGAGCGTAACGCGCCGTCCCAAGGATCGTCCGGTCATATGCTCGAGTTTGCTGACGTCGATCACGCCGCGCAGCAACGCGACCTCGACGTCGCCGTTATCGCGAAATCCCACGTCGAAGACGGTGCCGTGAGCAACGACGCGATCGTCCCCCGCGATCACCGCGAAGGGACGGCCGTCGTGGCTGACCTGGAAACGCGCGCGCCCGCGTTCGAGCCGGAGTGTCCGAGCGGAGCGACTAAAGCGCACCGACAAGAGTGAGTCGCTGTCGAGCGTCACCACCGAGCCATCAGCGAGCGCGACGCGTCGAATTTGGCCGATGACGCTCACGAGTTGCACCGGATTGCTGGTGCCAGTTGGCGCAACGAGGGTCGGATTGCGTTCGACGCCGACCTCCACGAGCACGAGTAAGCACAAGACCGCGGCGAAAACTATCTTGCGAACAGATTCAGTTCTGCGTGGCTCTGGCACGTGTTGTCGTTCGTCCTTCAACACCTTGCCTGCCGAGAACGTCTCGGCGATGCGATTATAAGCGCTGCGATGAAGCGCGCCGCGCGCCAGCCAGGCGTCAAAGGCTCCTCGATACTGGTCGGCCTCTGGACCGCGCATGCGCGCGAACCATGTCGCGGCTTCCTGCCGGAGCTGTCCCGTCTGGCATTCGGGGCCGTCATGGTCGATCATTGCCGCAGCGCCCCATCGAGGTGAACCAGTGCCCGAATCATATGGTATTCGACCGTGCTGACGGAAATTCCAAGCTGGCGCGCGATCTCGGGATAGGTCAATTCATCGACCCGGTGGAGCAGGAAGACTTCGCGCGTTCGCGGCGTCAGGCCCCGAACCGCTTCACGATACCGCCGATACAGGTCCTGTGCCTCCAGCCCCTGCTCCTGCGCAGGTGCTGTTCCGGGCAGGGATGCCTCGTCCAATGGAATGAAGTTCGATGGCCGGCAGCGCGCGCGTCGCGCCCGACCGCTTACGAGGTTTCGGATAACGCGTTGAAGATACGCTTCGGGTGATCGCTTAACGTCGTGGTGACGCACCGCAGCCAATCGCTCGAACGCTTCTTGTATGACGTCAGCAGCCTCATCTGGGTCACGCACGTATCGGCGTATCCGCCGCGTGGCGCGCGGACGCTCGCGCTTGAACAAGTCCGCCAGCCAGGAACCTGCGGCAGACGTCTCGCCTTCGACGTCGTCAGCCACGTGCTCGCGGCCAGAAAAGCAACGAGAAGCCCACTATGTGGCGCGGGAAAATCATGGTCGCCTCGAAACGGGAGCAAAGCAGCGTAAGCCAACAACACGAAACTCGCGGTTCGCCTAAAAGCGTTGCAGTCTAAGACTGCGCGCTGCATTTGCCGTCGGACCATTTGGTCTGGGGCGCGTTAATAAGACAGAAAAGAGCAGCGGCACCGGTGCCGACTATCTGGTCTGCATCCGCAGCATGCGTCCCTATTTAGATCAATGCAAGTGTCTCGACCCTGCGCAGGCGCGACGATGCGGCGGGCGGCTCTTTTTTACCAAGCGCCGACCCAACACCAGGATTGTGACCGCATTTGGAACGGACCGAACGATTTCGGGAATGA
The DNA here is from genome assembly GCA_006438735.1 of Sphingomonas koreensis. GTDB lineage: Bacteria > Pseudomonadota > Alphaproteobacteria > Sphingomonadales > Sphingomonadaceae > Sphingomonas > Sphingomonas koreensis_A. The sequence goes on from RCZF01000008.1 coordinate 27,375, forward strand.
GTAGCGACGTTGATGAACGGCTTAGTGCAGCGGCGGCTGTGACGCCAACTGTCAGAAGTAGGAGCATTGCCGACGGGCTGCTCTACCGCTTGGGTTGGCGGCGAGCGGCCGTGCCCTTTGGCTGCGAAACCAGCAACCGCACACATCGATGATCGAAGCGAACAGACGGCAGGATCCGATATCCGCCAACGCCGCTCGCGAAGGTCAGCGACGACGAACATTATAGCGCCGCGCCAACGTTCCGATTACCTGTGTTTATTGATAGCGTCGTTCATGTGGGTCGTATCGACGGCGGCATAGCGCTGGACCATGCGCAGTGATTTCCATCCGCCCATGCGCAGGATGGTGATGAGGTCGATGCCTGCCATCACGCAGTGACTCGCCCAGTGGTGGCGCCAGTCACGGATTGTGAAGTCGGCGACGCCGGCGCGTTTGCATGCAGTGGTGTGCGCCCGCTTCAAGGGGGCGGCCAAGACCTGACAGCGTCTCGCTCACGTAAACTCTCGGCCACTGAGATCGACCAGCATCGCGCTCGCCAGGATCACGCCGCCGACCGAGCCGATCCACAACGCGCGTCCTGCGGTCACCGGATCGTTGGCGAGTGTCGCAAGCGGCAAAAGCCAGGGGAAGTAGCCGCCTTCCTAGGAATTTGCCGCGACGAAGGCGATAAACGTGCCGACGATCTCCAACGCCAGTCGGGCGGACCAATGTATTCTTCACATTGTGGGTTCAACGACGAGGACACCTCCTGCATTCGCACTGAGAGATGGCAAGACGATCGTTATCGGGCCGTCCGGAAATATGCAGGCTGAATATACCCGTTCGCCGCCGTTTACGAAAATTTCTACGAGGCAATTATCAATATAGAACTCAATAATAATTTCTTTTGCGTAACAAAATCTCGTCGAAGTCTGACGCGCAAAATGCTCTGGTAGACCGGCGGCATTGAACCGAGCAAAACTCAGTTGCCGCTTCGACATTTCAAAAGACACTTCGATCAAGGTTGCTCCATTTGATCGGAGTTGGATTGTTTCGGGAGCATTGTTTAATGATCCCAGGACGTGGCGAAAGAAAAAGGCTCCCGCGTCCGTCGAAACATTGGTGGAACGGCTAGATTCTATACCTTCGCTTCGCGCGCCTGTTGGAACTTCCAACAAGTGCGAAACTGCATCGATCGGTCGTTGCCCAAGTTTAAGGACCGTTCCCTCCTGAAACAAAAACAGTCGACGAGGCAAGGATTGCGCGCCACGCCACGGCTCGGTCGGATAATGCTTTCCGGACTGATGATTTGACATCCAGCCGATCCAAACCGGTCCCGGTTGATCGTCCGGCAAATCGGACCATGAAACGGCCGCATAAAAATCCGGCCCATAATCGACAACGTCCCCGTCAACCGGGGCCACGGCGGGGTCCACGGAGAAGCTATAGCCATCGAAATCGCCGACGAAATATTGCGCACCCGATCCGCCGTCGAGGAACCCGTCATCGACATCGAACTTAAGTACCCATTTCACATCTTCCTGCTTCCCTTCGATTGGCACGAGCATGAGATCGGGACACTCCCACTGGCCGCTGGTGGAACCAGCCGGTCCGAATTCACCCGCCCGCTGCCAATCGATCAGGTTAGCAGAGCGATAGAACAAGACCTTATGTTCACGCGACAGCGCGACGATCATGACCCATGCCGCACTCGGCGCATGGTAGAACACCTTGGGATCGCGAAAATGCAGCAGGCCAAGATCGATCAAGGGATTGTCGCGATAGTGCGCGAAAGTTCGGCCACGATCGTGGCTGTAGGCCAGATGCTGCGACTGGATTTCGGTGCGCTCGTCGAACGCGGTGAAGAAGGCAAGCAGTGGTGGCCTAATACCGTCACCCAGCCCTGAAACATTGTCGCTGTCGACCACAGCACATCCCGAAAAAATCATCTTGTCGGTTTCAGGAATCGCGACGGGAAGCTCGGTCCAGTGGAGCAGATCGTGGCTAACGGCGTGGCCCCAGCTCATATGGCCCCATTCGCTGCCGAACGGGTTATATTGGTAGAAGAGGTGATACTCGCCTTCCAAATACACGAGACCGTTGGGATCGTTCATCCAGTTTCGATGAGGTGTATAATGAAATGTCGGGCGATACCGGTCAGTGTCGCCGTCAGGTCGTTGCTTCGCCACATCCTGAACTGAGGGTTTTGGCATGATGTCTCCGTCGAGAAGGGCTTGGTCTGGTGGGCACGTAGCGCCTCGCGAGGCGGTCATTTCTACAGTCGCGGCAGGGCAGCACCTACGCCGTCGAAAAGATGGGTGTCGGCTGAATCGAAGTTCAGCCCGACCTGATCCCCGGCAGCGACGCGACCGCTGTTGGCTGGCAGACGCACAGCGACGGTATCGTGTGCGCCGGGGACGTCGAGAAACGCAAAGGTGTCGGCACCAAGCCGCTCGAGCATTATTACGTTTCCGGTTATGATGGCCTGTTCTGGCGCACAGAGCCGACAATGTTCGGGCCGCACGCCAAGAGTGACGCGACGGTCATCGAGCGCCGGTGGCGGAAGGAAAGGCACAGTCAAGTTTATCGGTCGAGCCCGCTCCCCCTGTAATTCGAGCATCAAGCCGTTCGGGTCTTGGCCGTTAAGATGCGCATCGAAGAAGCCCATCGTTGGGGTCCCGATGAACCCGGCGACGAAGCGGTTCGCCGGGCGCTCATACAGCTCCAGTGGCGCGCCGATCTGGCGAATGACGCCGCCTTCGAGCACGACGATCCGGTCCGCTAGCGTCATCGCCTCGACCTGATCGTGCGTCACGTAAACGACGGTGTTGCGCAGCCGCTGATGCAGCCGGCCGATTTCCATCCTCATCTGAATTCGCAACGCTGCATCTAGGTTCGATAGCGGCTCGTCGAACAGGAAGGCATTGGGTTGGCGCACGATCGCGCGCCCGATCGCAACGCGCTGACGCTGCCCACCGGAAAGCTGGCTCGGCTTGCGGTCGCGCAGCGCTTCGAGCTGAAGCACACGCAGCGCTTCGTCGACGCGCTGTTCGCGTTCCGCTTTCGGCTTCTTAGCCAGCTTCAGCCCGAAACCAATATTCTCGGCGACCGTCATGTGCGGGTATAGCGCATAGGACTGGAACACCATGCCGATCCGCCGCCGCGCAGGATCCCAGTCGTTGACCCGCTGATCGTCGAAATAGAGATCGCCCGAGCTGATCTCCTCCAGTCCCGCAATCATCCGCAGCAGGGTGGACTTCCCGCATCCCGACGGGCCGACCAGCACCAGAAATTCGCTCGGCGCGACAGTGAGACTGACGCCGTTGATAATAGGCTTGCCACCATAATCCTTGTGGATGTCGCGCAGCTCGAGGGATGCCGGCATGGTTGTTCTCCTCAGCCCTTGACGCCGCTGCCGACCACGCTGCGGACGAACCAGCGCTGGAAGACGATGAAAGCGATCAATACGGGGACGGTGATCACGCTGGCATAGGCCATCACTTCACCCCACTGCGTGGTGCGCCCGAAAAACTGCTGCATACCGACCATCAGCGGCCGAGCGGCCTCACCGGGCACGGTGATGACTGGCCACAGATACTGGTTCCACATCGCCAGCGCCTGCAGGATCGCAACGGTTGCGAACACAGGGGCCGACGACGGCAGGATGACGTGACGATAAACCTGGAGCGGGGTCGCGCCATCAATATAAGCCGCCTCGTCGAAGTCCTTCGGGATATCGCGGAAGAACTGGTAGAACAGGAAGATCGAGAAGGCGTTGGCAATGAACGGGAAAATCTGGACGTACAGCGTGTTGAGCCACGACCGCGTGACGATCAGCCCATCCCCGGTGAGCGCCAGCCCCGGCAACTTCGCGACGAGCAGCATCAGCGGCACCGTGATCGCTTCGAACGGGATCACCAGCAACACGACCAGCACAGCCAGCGCGGCCTGCTTGCCACGCCATTCGAGCCGCGCGAGGCCGAACGCGGCGAGGCTGTTGACCAGCAGCCCGCTGACGACAGTGATGACGGTGATCAGGACCGAGTTCATCAGGAAATGGCCAATATGCCCGCGCCCGAACACGTCGGCGTAATTCGCGCCCGTCAGCGCACCGACTGGCAGCAACGCGCGCAGCGACTGCAGGTCGGCAAAGATCGCATCGTTGGTTTTGAACGAGGCGCTGAGCATGAACAGGAACGGGAAGATGAAGATCAGCGCCAGCAGAACCATCAGCGCGTAGACGGCGAAGCGAAGCCCGAGGAATTTAAATTGCTTCGGGGTCATGCCGCTCATTTCGACCACCGGCGCTGTAGGAATTGCTGGATCAGGATCAGCCCGGCGATCAGTATGAAATAGACCACCGCCACCGTCGAGCCGTACGCAATGTCACCTTCGCGCACGCCGCGCTGAATGGCGTGGAACATCACCGTGGCCGTGGCATCCTGCGGGCCACCCTGCGTCATCACGTCGATCTGGGTGAACAGGCCAAGCGCGGCGATCGTCGTGACGATCAGCACGAACGCGATGGTCTGACGCAAGCCGGGTAGCGTGACATTGCGGAAACGCTGCCAAGCGGTCGCCCCGTCGATCCGCGCGGCATCGTAGAGTTCCTGCGGAATGCCCTGCAGTCCGGCGAGAAAGATCAGCATCTGTAAACCGGCACCCTGCCACGCGGACATGATGACGATCGCCGGCATGGCGGTCGACGGATTGCCCAGCCAGTCGACATGCGCGACCGCACCGAAACTGACGATCGACAACAGCTTGTTGAACAGCCCCAGATCCTTGTCGAAAAGGAACACCCAGACGATCGACACCACGACCATCGACATCACGACCGGCGAAAAATAGATCGCGCGGAACAACGTCTGCCCCTTGAGCCCGGCATTGACGAGCAAGGCGAGCACCAGCGCGGCGATGCATTGCAGCGGCACCACCATCACGGCGAACGCAAAAGTGTTGAGCAGCGCCCTCAAAAAGGCGGGATCCTTAGCCACGAGCGCGACGCGCTTGTCGCCGAGGTGAAAATCGGTGATCGGACGGTAGCCCTGAAAGCGCGGATCGTGCCGCGTAATGTCACGGGCCCGCTGATAGGTGGGTTGGCCATCGCTCCCGACGATTGGCTGCCCTTCGGCATCGCGGATCGGTTGCTCGACGAGATAGGAGACCGATAACAGTCGGTCGTAGTTGCGCATGCCAATTAAGCTGCCCGGTTCAGGCGACACGAGACGCTGATTGGTGAATGTCAGAGCGAAGGCCATCACGAACGGCACAACGAGGAACAGCAGCAGCCCGAAGAGCGCTGGGGTGCCGAACAGCAAGGCGGTGCGAGCTGCTGGACGACGGCGTTTGCTGGCGGGCATCATCGCGCCGCCGCCTGTTTGTCCGGCACAAGATAGCCGTCATTATCGGCAATCGATTGATCGATCTCGTCGACCGCATCGTCGAGCGCGTCCTGCGGATTCTCGCCGTCCATGATATTGCGCAGGGCGTCATAGAAATTGTTGGAGATCGTCGAGAAGGCCGGGGTCGCCGGGCGTTCGCTCGCAAATCGATGCATCAGCTCGTAAAAGATGCGTCCCTTGCCGCCGGGCCGGAAATCGGCCGACAGGGTCGCGCCCGCTTCGGTCACTGGAATCATCCCGGCCGCGTTGGACATCGCGGCGACCTCGCGCGGTTTGAGCATGAAGCGCAGAAAAGCGCTCGCGCCGTCCAGATGCTTGCAGGTGCGGCTGACCGCCCATTGCCAGCTGCCGGCGCCGATCATCGGGCCGTGCCCGAAATCGGGCGGCGGCAGGATCAACAGGTCGCCGCCGACCTTCTGGCGATAATCGGGTGCCCACCAATTGCCGGTATACGCCATCGCCGCGCGACCATTGACAAAGGCATTCTCGTCGGGCTCACGGCGATCGACCAGCCCGCTGGCGAACAACCACTGGAACCACATGGCGAACCGCACGGCAGCGGGGCCGTTGAGCGCGCCATTGGCGCGCGCCATGGTGGAACGATCGATCAGGCCGCCGCCGAAGCTTTGCAGGATCGGACTGAAGGCATAAGTCCACCAGTCGGACTTGGTATCGCGCGTCGAGAGGTCGAGCGGATAGCTGTAGCGACCCGTCGCCTTGAGCTTGCGCAAGATGTCGTCGAACTCCGCAAGAGACCATGGCTCGTCCAGCGTCGGGATGCGCGCGCCGATGCGAGCAAGCGCGGACCGGCGGGTGTAGATCGCCAGCGCCGCGTCGAACTGGCCGACCGAATAGACATGACCCTGATACGCCCCCTTGCCACCTGGCGTAATCTGACCAAGCGTCGCGGCGGGCACGAGATCGTCGATCGGACGCAAATGCCCGGCCCATACGAAATCGGCGACCATCGGCTGGTCGACCGTCATCAGGCACGGCAATTGCCCCGCCATCGAAGCGGCGACAATCGACTGGGTATAGCCGCTTTGCGGAATCGATTGGGCGGTAACGTACCATCGCGATTGCGACGCGTTGAACCGTGCGATCGCCGCCGTGTTGGCGGCTTCCTCGGTGTCGCCGGCCTGATGCTTCCACAAGGTCAGCTCAATCCTGCCTTTTGGCACGCTCGGTTGCCCACAGCCGGACAGCAGCGCCGCGGCGCCGAGCGCCAACACGGCTGTCAGGATGCGCTCAAGCCGCATGAGCACCGGTCGCGCGGGCGCGAGCCAATTCGATTGCACCGACCAGGCCGGGCGACGGATCGCTCAGCGCCGGCGCGCAGATGAACGCCGCGGGGTCTATGCTCCAGCGATCGAGCGCATAGCCGTTCGCCAGAGCTGCGAACCGATTTCGAACGCGGTCGTACAGGCTTGATCGGGACATAACGCCGCCCCCAAGGATGATGCGCTGCGGCCGCATCGTGTACATCAGCTCTATGCAGAGGCAGGCAATATAATGAGCCTGATGCCGCCAACCGGCATGATCGTCGTTCAGGGCCTCCGCGTCCGTGCCCCAACGCGCCGCCATCGCTGGGCCGCAGGCGAGCCCTTCCAGACAGTCGCCGTGATACGGACAGATGCCGCTAAACCCTTCGTCGCCCGGCGCGCGCGGGACACGGATATGGCCGGCTTCGGGATGCCCCATGCCGAGCGTCAGTTGTCCGCCTTCGATCCAGCCCATGCCGATGCCAGTCCCGACGGTCACGTAGCACAAGCGGTCCAGCCTTTGACCTGCGCCGTATTTAAGTTCGGCCAGCGCGGCGCAATTGACGTCGGTGTCGATTACCGTCGGGGCGTCGAGGATCGCCGCAATGCGGCCGCGTATGTCAATCGACGACCATCCCGGCTTCGGCGTCGCCGCAAGCGATCCATGATGCGGCGAGTCTCGATCAAGATCGAGCGGCCCGAAACTCGCCACGCCGCCCGCCGTGACCCGTCCATGACGATCACACTCCCGCCGATAGAAGTCGGCGATCGCCGCGAACGTCTCGTCAGGCGCGGCGGTGGCGATCCGTTGCTGGGTTACGACACGCCCGTCGCCGGCCGCGATCGCGCACAGCATCTTCGTGCCGCCGGCCTCTATTCCTGCAACCAGATCATTCATGTGTCAGCGAACCAGTTCAACCGGCGAAATAGAAACGAGAGCGACGTCTAAAGAGACGTTGCCGTGATCCAAGAAGATCAAAAGCGCCAATTCAACATCACGCGCTCGGTTCGTCCGAATAGCGGCCGAGCGACACCGCGATTGCCCGATCCGTCTGGCGCCTTCAAATCATAAAACAGCGGATCGCCCTCGGTAAAGGAGAGCTGATTGGTCAGGTTGGCGACGTGCACCTGAAGCGACAATCGGCTGTTTATGTCCCACAACGCACCCGCATCGAGGATATAATAGGCCGGATAGATCGTCACGTTGACGTCCTGCGACGTCGAGTAGCGCGGCGATTCGTGCTCGTAGCTGGCATAGAGCTTGACCGGGACGTCGAGCAGCGGCTTCAAATCCCAGCGCGGCCGAATGAAGATACGCGTACCCGCCTGCCTGGCCTCGCGCCGCCCGTCCTGGCTGATAATGACATCTTGATAGCTGTCGCCGACCTGATTGACCACGGTATAGCCAGATCCGTTGACCTTGGGATTTTGCAAGGTCACGTCGGCGCTGACATCAAAACCAGGAACGAACGGTGGCCTGATGGTCGCCTCAATCTCGGCGCCATAATTGGTCGAGCCATAGGCATAGGGTTCGGAGATGGTTGGGCACTGCGTGATGGTTGCGGTGGTGGCGACCGTGCCGCCGGCAGTGCAGGATGGTGAATTGATGTCCTGATAGATGTTGATCAGGGTGCGCGGCGTGAACTTGTTGTAGAAACCGGCCACCGAGATGTCGAACAGGTTCGACTGATAGCGCGCGCCGCCTTCATATTGGGTGATGTGTTCCACCGGATCGGCCAGTGGGGCGGCCTGGGCGAACGCAACGCCGTCATTGAAGCTCGGCAGGCGAAACAGCTTCGATGCCAGCGCATAGACCGCAAGGTTCGACCGAATCGCGTAATTGGCGCCAATGCTCCAGCCGTGGCCATTGTAACGATGATCGAGATATTGCGGATCACCCAGCGTTTGGACTTGTGCATAGGCCGCGTTGCCGCTGGTCGCCCCGCCCGGGAAGAATGCCGTGCAGCAGGCCCGATTGCGGAACGCCACGTTCAACCTCTCGGTCTCCCAGCGAAAGCCGGCGTCGATCTTCAGCCGATGATCGAACATCTCCCAATGATCGAGCACGTAGCCGGCGAAGTTCTCAGCGCCGCCGGATGCGGCGTTGCCAGAGAAGCCTGGGAGATAGCTGCCGCGCAACGAAAGCGGCGCCACCTTAGTTCCGCTGGCATCGACCAGATAGACGTCGACCAATTGCGCCGGATCGGCCAGTGTGGAGATCGTCAGGCTTTGCTGAAAATCGTAATTGTCGTGATCAGTCGCATGGTATCCGCCGAACGTCAGGTGATGCGACCCAAGCAGATCAAAATCCTTTTGAATCTGCAAATCCTGCGTCACGCTTTGAAGCTTTGAATGCACGATCCACGGAATCTCGAAGCTGAGATTGCTACCCGCCGCGATTGGTTTTCCGTCACTAACGTTGAAGGCGGCAAGATGCCCGCCCGGCCCGGCGATCGTCTGCTGATCGCCATATTGCGCGCGCAATTGGTTGAAATTGGCGAAGCCAGAAGCGTTGAGCGGGTTGATATACTGGTTCTGGAAATCGGCATTGCCCAACGCGTTAAAATAGTTCGCGAGCACGTTGCGATTATAAGCCGAGGAATTGAGCGGTGTGCCCGCCGCCGCCTGGAAGTTCGCGTCAAAGGCGGGTTGCAGGAAATCGTTGGTATAGCGGTCGTTGAGGAACGAGGAGGCGGGCGCCGCATCGTTGCCAGCGAAAAGCGCGTTGAAGCCGCTGGTGCCCTTGACGAAATTCGCCTTGAAGTCGACGCGCCACCCCGAACCGAAATCCTTGGAGAATTTTGCGGCGAGCGTCGTGAACTTGGGGTGTATGCCGTCTCCGAGATCGGCAGTCGTCACTTTGCCCGCATCGTCGATCTGCGTGACATTGCGATTTGACGGCGACAGCAAGGTGCCATTCTGAAAATTGATGCCGATCGGCGTTACGGTGTTCGAGTGGATGTAGATCGGATCCTGCGCGGTGCCCGGCGAACTGAACCCGGGCACCTCGATCGGCAGGTTGTTGTAAACGGCGGTGCGATCGTTGAGGTAGGTGCCGTAAAGCGCGACATTGGTCGTGCCGTCATCGCTCTTGTAGGTAAGGTTACCGCGGATCTGGCCGCCCTTATCGGCGAGATAGCCAGTGTCGCGAAGGCCGTTGGAGCTGCGCAGGAAGCCACCGATGGCGTAATGCAGATTATCGTTGATCGGGCCGGAGACATAGAGGTCGTTGCGCAGGAAGCCGTAATTCGCCACCTCGAGTTTGTAGCCGCCGGCGAACTTGTCGCCACCGGTCTTGGTGATGAAATTGACGACGCCACCGAGGCCGTTGGAATACAAGATACCGCCTGGACCGCCCTTGATCGCCTCGACCCGGTCGGTCATCAAATCGGCCGAGAAAAACACGTCGCTGTTAGCGAATGGGACATCCGAATCCTGAAACACCGGCATGCCGTCGACCAACTCCGGCGCGTAGCGAAAGCCGCTGCTCGGCAGACCGCGGACAGTGACGTTGTTGCTGCGCTCGCCGGCCGTGCTGCCTTCGGCGAAAAAGCCGGGAATGTTGTTTAGAAGATCGGCGGTGCTGATTGGCGCCAACTGTTGAATTTGCTTTTGGGTGAGCGTGTTGATCGTGAATGTCGTGTCGATCTTGCGGGACTTGTCGACCACGCCGGTCACCACGATGTCCTTCAAATTCTGGCTGTCTTCTGCGGACGGCGCGGCGTTTGGGGCGATCGCCTGATCGCCCGCAGCCGGCTGCGTCTGGCCCTTCTTGGCCGGCGCTGGCTTTGCATCAGTGGCCGTCGCCTGGCTTTGGTCGGATTCCACCTGACGCGCATTGGCGGCGCTGGCGCAAAGCGACAAGGCGATGATCGAGGAAGTATAGCGGATGGCGGATCGGGTATTTAGGCTGGTCATTTTTCCTCCCCTTGCCGTCTTTCGCGGCAGCTTGGCATTACGCTCGTTGAACGCCGCTACGACTCGGCATTGTAAACCTTGCTGAAATTGTCGACGTCGTCAATTAAAAAATGTCGACGTCGACATGACTTGTCAGCGACAATCAATTCTGCCTAGCGTGAAAGTGCTAAACGCGCCCGGCCGGTTCGGCGATGTTTCGCCGTCAGATCGGTTTAAGAAGTCGGAGGTGGTGCTTGCAGACGATCAGGGATGTTGCCGCGCGGGCCGGGGTTTCGGACAAGACGGTTTCTCGCGTCGTCAACGGCGAACCGAATGTCAGCGCCAAGACCAAGGCGCGGGTCGAGGAAGCGATCGCCGCGCTTCACTATATCCCTAACATGGGCGCCAGACTCGTGCGTACCAATCGTTCGGGAGTGATCGGGTTGATCACGGATGTGGTCGCGACCACGCCCAACTCGGTCGACATCATTCGCGGAGTTCAGGATCGCGTATCGACCGCCAAGCAAAGCCTCCTGATTGCCAACACCGCGGGAACGAGAGAGGAAGAGCAGCGCGTCTGGCGAACTTTCCAAGAACACCGGATCGACGGCGTCCTGTTCGCGACCATGTATCACCGCGAAATCGCGTTCGAGCCGCTTGCGCCGGCAATGCCGACGGTGCTGGTCAATTGCACGGCGGCCGGACGCGCGGATGTGCCGGCGGTCGTCCCCGATGATTATCAGGGTGGTTATACCGCGGCGTGTTATGCACTCGATAAGGGCCATCAGCAGATCGGCTTCATAACCCTGAACCCGATGATAATCGCCGCCCGGCTGCGCGGCAACGCGTTCGAGGATGCGATGGCGGAGCGCGGCGTGGCGGTGCGACCAGAATGGGTTCGCCCCGGATATGCCGGCGATGTCGGCCAGGAAGCCATGTGCGCGTATGACGTCGCGCTCGAGCTGCTTGGGGTTGATGGCGATGCACGGCCGACGGCAGTGCTAGCAGGTAACGATGAGATCGCCATGCAATGCCTGTTCGCGGCGCTCCATCTCGGTCTGACCGTGCCGGACGATGTGGCAATCATTGGCTTTGACGATTTTCAGAAAATCTCGGCGCAGGTGATCCCCCCGCTGACGACAGTCGCCCTGCCCTATTATGATCTCGGCGTCCGTGCGGCAGACACCTTGCTGGCGATGCTGGCCGGCACGGCCGCCGAACCTTCGGTCGAACGGCTGGCCTGCCCGATGGTCATCCGGGAGTCGGCTTGAGCGGCGCTATTTCGACGCCAGATCCCAAGTGAATCGGCTTTGGTTCAATGGCCACGCCGCAACTTGCACCTCCGCGTTTCCACTCGTGATCACTCCGAAGCGCGTGCTGTCCGCGCGCGTGGGATAGATCCGAAACGAGCAGGCAGCAGCGTCGTTGATGAAGACGTCGACCACCGAATGGTCGATATAAACATGAAAGGACCGCGGTTTACCGAAGGTAGCCTCATCATAAGCGCCGCTGAGCACCATCGGCCCTTCGCCATCCTTGCTCAGCGTCGACTTGCTTTTGTCAAGCGCCAGCACGTGGCTGGCGGGATCGTAGATCAGGCGGGTGACTTCAGCGCGATCCGGTGATGCAGCCAGAAATACCCCGTATGGGGTCGTGGGTAGCTGATTGCCGAAATCGGCCTTCAATTCAGCCGCCCGGCCAAGATCACCGACCTCACGCTCTCTCGCTCCCGCTGCGACTGTCCCGCTAATGTGACGGGTCACGTCGCGGAGTTGGTTGAGGCCAGGCCACGGCGACTGGCCGAGCGTTTTGCCATCCCCGAGCAGTCGCCAGACGCGCGGCAGGCTGAACGTGTGCGCCCAGCCGGCATCCTTCTGCGCCTGCGTTGATCGGCGCTCGTCGACGATGCCAATTCCGACCAGCTGGCCGTCGGCGTCACGGTCGACGGTGGGGCTGAGGTGCCCGGGGATAAGGTCCAACATTTTAGGGGTCAGGTCATCGGGACGAAACCGCTTTCCGTCCCACGTTCCGATCCAGTAAACCGCGCGGGTTGCTTTCTCGCCATATTTGCTGACGTCGGCCCCGACCGGATTGGCCTCGAGAATATATTTTCCCTCGCCGATCGACTCGAACACCGGCATTTCCCAGATGTCGGATCCGACATCCATCTTGTCGAAGGGCGCTATCCGCGGCTGCTTCTTCCAGCATTTGGTGTCATCGATATCATTGCAGGTGTAATAAGCGACCCCGCCGCCTTTGCCTGGCATCGCCGCGCCGACGACCATGCGCCACTCGCCGTCCTGATACCAGACATAGGGATCACGGAAGTCGCGCAGGCCTTGGTCATCGATGATCGGGCCTCGCTTTCGCCAGGTACGCAATTCGGGATCAGCGCTGAGCGCAACCGAAATGCCCGGGTTGAACAGCGAGGACTGATTGACGCTCGTGTAAAACGCATAGGCGATGCCATGAGGCCCAATCACCACGTCGCCTGACCAGATACCCTTCTGATCAAACCCGAAGTTGTCGGTCTGCAGCGTTGGCCAGAGCGCGTCGGGCAAATAGGTCCAGTTGACGAGATTGCGGCTCATCATATGGCCCCAATGCATTTCTGTCTTGTAAGGCCCGTTAGGGGTGCGCTGATAGAAAAGATGCCATTCGTTGCCACGACGGACCAGCCCGTGGGGCTCGTTAGTCCAGTTGGCGGGCGGCAAAGCGTGATAGGTCGGCCGCTGAAGGTCCGAGGCAAAGCGCGACGTCGGCACAACCAGCGACGCGTTCGCCAACGGCGGTGAAACGCTCGCGAAATTCTGGCCGATTTCCTGCGGCGTCAGCGCCCGCCCGACAACCTGGACGTTGTCAAATGCGCCATTCAAACCGTTGGCGTCAAAGATGCCAAGATCCGCGTCCTGCCAGCTTCGCGCGATCCGCAAATCGGTCGCGGCGGATCGGAACGCCTTGCCGGCGCCGGTCGATGTCTGACCGATCGGTTTGCCGTCGAGATAGAGCGTCGCCTTGCCGGCGACGGGATCGAACGTGGCAGCGACGTTGACCCACCGATTGAGCGGAAATGCGTCGGGAGCTAGTGTCTGATGATTGCCGCTTTCGGTCGAAACCCGAAAACCCCACCGCCCATATTCGTCAATGAACAGGTCAAACCCGGCATCCCTGGTTGCTTGTTCGACGAACGACGCCGGCTTGATGTCCGCAACCGGGCCTTCGACATCCGATGGAAAGCTTGCCAGCGCAACCCAAGCTTCGACCGCGAAGCCGCCAGAAGGAGGCAACTTCAAGGGCACTGAAATCCAGCTTGAAAACCCATCGCTGCGCCAGGCGCGACCCGTCACACCTGGGACGAATTCGGGAGCCGCGAATTGGGTGTGGAAGGTGGGTCGCGGACCGAGCTTCGACAGGCCATCCGCTCCGCCATTCTCGAAGCGAAGGTCGATCATCGAATCCGAGAGCCCACTGTCTGCGTGCAATTCAAGCGGCATCGAGAGCATCATCAACGCCGCCGCACCAACCGATTTGGGCCAACTCGACTTGAGAAGCCGATGGGATCTTTCAGACGTCGCCAATGGAGCACCTCGATCACCAATATCTCATGCCGACGCCCAACCTGCTATGTCCGATCGGCTAACGTCAACCAATAAATGTCGACGTCGACATATCTAGTTCGCCGTGCATGTATTCGGACCCGTAGTAGGTCGAGCCGCGGGGTTCGAATGGAGCATGACGTAACCGGCTGCTGCCATTAGCTGGAGGTCCGGGTGCCACTGCGCGGGAGTTTCTTTCCGCTGGAGAATTCCCGGTTGGACACCGCAGCGATGAGCCGCCGCGATCGGACCCGAGCGGTCGAGGGCGTTGCTTCGGATGCCAACCTTCGCGAAGGAATTCGAGGCCAACCGTCTACCCATGCAACTCCGTCATGCAAACAGCGAAATTGCGCCTTTCGCGAGAAGCGACTGACGATCGCCTCGAGCATCAGCCACACTGCGGGCAGCGTTATGACCAGTTGTCCAACCAGCTGCCCTTTTACAGCAGATCGATCGCCTCGCCGATGCTCTCGCTCGCCTGTGCCTGCAGTGCATCAAGGTCGTCCCCTATCAACGCCCGCATCTGGTGCGGGACGAACACGAGATCGACGAACTTGCCGGCTAGGGGAAGCGCCCGCTCGACAACTTCGGGCTTGTCGGCGTCGCGGCCCGCAATGGCAGCGGCGACCCGCTGCACCCCGTGCTCGCGTCCGATCCGATCGGTCGGCCGTGCGAGATCCGGCATGCGGTACGCGGTGGAAATCACCACGCGCATCAAGGCGACGACGTCCGGCTGGAACACGTGCGTCACGATGCTCGTCCCGACCGCTTGCAGGCGATCCCGCACGGGAAGCTCGACCGATACCTGGCCTGACGGGGCGAGCGTATGTTCGACGTTGTCACGGACAACGGCGGAGAACAGCTCCCCCTTGTTGGCGTAGCGCGCGTAGATGCTCGCCTTGCCCGCACCCGCCTCGACCGCGACCTGATCGCAACTGATCGCCTCGAACTCGAGCTTACGCTCACCGATCGCTACGTCGATATCGTCGACGAAGCGTATGACGCCGTTGTCCGGCTTGGGCCGATCGGAAACACGAGCCTTGCCGGACGCGAACTGATTGGTCACGCACAGATCACTTGCGCCTCGCCCGCCTATCTTGAGGCGCATGGCGCACCTCAAACACCCGACGAACTGGCCGATCACACGTGCCTCGGCTGCATGAACTGGTCGGGCAGACCCTATGCCGAGTGGCGGTTCACGCGAGACGAGCAGGTCCACCCGGTGCAAATCCGGAGCCTGTTCCAAGTCAACGATGGTCGCGTTCTGCTCGCCGCCGCGCTTGCCGGGCATTGCATCATCCTGCAACCCGAGGCGTTAGTTAGCGAAGCGATCAATGCGGGGAACCTCGTGCCGATTCTGTCAGAGTATCCGCCGCCGTCCCGACCCATGTATCTGATGTTCGCTGCGCGGCACCCGCAATTGCCGAAGTTGCGCACCTTCATCGATCAGGTCGTCACTGCCTTCGGACATCGATCCGGCGATACTTGATCCGAATTCGACGCGGGCCGTACTTCGTTTTCAGCCGAATATTGCCAGCTTCAATTCCACCTCGCGCCTCCTTGCGTCAGCCGTTGGCTTTGCGAAATTGTCCATATGCCCCAGCCTTTTACGCAGGCAGGATCATCACTCCGTCGCGCCGGGCAATCAGCCGATGAGTGTTTGTTGGACTTGGCTGGCCTCCGAGAAGGCCCGGCTACGGCCGGTAGTTAATGACATGGCGCAGCGACTGGCTGATGCTGGATATCTCGTGCTGTTGTCGGACCTTTTCGACCGCTACGGTGACTATGAACCCTTAGTTCCGAGAGAGGTCTTCGGAGGTGGGGCTTTCAAGGCGCCCAATCTTTCAATCGTCGAATGCCATTACCAATGCTTAACGCGAGCAACATAGACCCGGCGACACACTCTTCTGGAGACTAGCGTGGTTGCAATCGCTCAACTTTCATTCGACTCGATCGACCTCGCCGCGCTCGAAGCGATGGCTGAAGACGTATGCGACGCGCTTCCCTTCGGCGTCGTCGGGGTTGATCACCAGGGAACGACGCAGGTCTATAATCGAACGGAGGCCGAGATGGCCGGCCTCGACCGGGAAAGTGTGCTCGGGTCCGGGTTCTTCGAGACCGTCGCACAATGCATGAATAACTTCATGGTTGCGCAGCGCTTCGAGGATGAACCCAGCCTCGACGAGATCATTCCCTATGTGCTCACCCTGCGGATGCGACCCACGCGGGTCCGGCTGCGGCTGCTGGCGCGGGCGGACGGGCCGCTCCGCTTCATCCTGATCGAGCGCTGATCGCATGGACGACGTGACCGAAGCCGAGAGCTTACTCGAGTTCCTCTACGCGGCGCCTGTCGGACTGGTCCAGATCGACATGTCGGGCGACATCGCGCTGATTAATCCCCACGCAATGAAGCACCTGCTGCCGCTTGCCCAAGGCCGCGACCCCGGCAACCTTTTTGCGATGCTCGACCGTTGTGCCCCTGAACTTCGGAACATGCTAGATGCCTTCGAACCGAGCCGTGGCTCGGTCTGCGACGGCCACCGAATCGTGGTCGATCTCACGCCGCCTGCTGATGGCGCCGATCCAAAGGTGCTCGCCTGCACGGTAGTTAAGCTCGACGCAGAGCGGGCGATCGCGTGCTTGTCAGACGTGACGCTGCAGGTAGCGCAGGAACGCCGCCTCAAGCAGGCGGAGACCTGGTTCGCGTCGCTACTTAACGACGTCAACGACTATGCCGTGCTGTCGGTTACCGCGGACGGCCTGATCGACGCCGCCAACGCCTCCTGGAAGAAGCAGTCGGGGTACAGCTGCGACGCGGCGGTCGGGCGATCCATGGCCGATCTGTTCGACCGCGCAGCCGACGCGGGCGCGATTGCGGTCCGCGAGCAACTCCGCCTTGCCGCCCGCGACGGCTGGCACCTCGCCGAAGATTGGCACGAGCGGCCCGACGGCTCTAGATACTGGTGCCAGCGACTGCTTGCCGCACGGACAGCAGCCGAGGGCGCGCTTACCGGCTACACGCTCGTGCTTCGCGATGTCCGCCGCGAATCGCATGACGCGCACGACCTACGCCGCCTGCTGACTGAGGATCATCTCACGGGCGCCGCCAATCGGGCGAGGTTCCAGCACGTGCTGGACCGCGAGCTGAAGACGCGGCGCGAGACCGGAGCGCCGCTGTCGCTTCTGATGATCGATCTCGATCATTTCAAGCAGGTAAACGACGACTATGGCCATCTCGCGGGAGACGCCGTGCTGCGCGGGTTCGCCGATACCGTAGCCGCCGCGCTAAGACCGACCGATCTGCTTGCGCGGCTGGGCGGCGAGGAGTTCGCCGTCCTGCTGCCGGCGACGCCGTTAGAGGAGGCGCGCTCCATCGCGAACGGGCTTCGAAGGCTGATCGAAAACATGCGGACGGTCTCGGGACCGCACCGGATCGCGGTCACTGCCAGCTTCGGCTGCGCGTCTGCGTCGGGGCAGGACGTGCTCGCGCGCGCGGACGAGGCGCTGTACGTGGCAAAGCGAAGCGGCCGAAATCGCGTCCAGACATGTGCCTCAACCGCGATAGCCGCATGACCAACTCGATCTGCGTCGCAGCGCTGCGATCGCTCATATCGAGCGTTGTCGTCGAGGAGATCGCAAGGCTGCGCGGCCCGGGCGGGCTGCCGGTGCCCACGCTCGCGGCCGCAGCCAAGAACGATGCGACCTTCGACGAGGCCGGGCTGGGCATCGACTCGCTGGAGCAGATGGGCGTGCGGTCCGCGCTGGCCGAGATGTTCGCCATAGAGCCATTTTCTTCCAAGCGCGACGACGCTCGCGCGACGAGTGTCGCGGAGTGGGCGGAGTTCGTGATCGACCATTGGCAGTATTGCGAGCCCGCGCTTTGGCTGCGATCGTCTGGCACTACCGGTACCTCCAAGCTCTGCCGTCACCTGCTCGCCGATCTGCTCGATGAGGCAAGACATTTCAGCGCGGTCGTTGGCTCGCGCCGTCGCGTGCTCGCGCTCGTCCCGGGTGAACACATATACGGACTGATCTGGACGATCCTGCTGCCCACAGTCGCGGATCTGCCAGTCTTCAGAACGACCGGCGTGGATGGGATCCCTCTTGCGCCCGGCGACCTCGCGATCGCCGCGCCGGACCATTGGCGCAGCCTCGTGCGCGCCGGCGCCCTAATTCCACCGGACGTAACTGGCGTGAACGCAGCCGGCCCGCTGGCAGACGCCGACAAGCGCAAGCTGCTGGATGCGGGCTTGGCCCGGATGCTCGACGTCTATGGGTCGTCGGAGACTGGGGGCATCGGCATGCGTGAAGCCTTGTGCAGCGACTACACGCTGCTCCCACGCTGGCGGTTCGCGCCGCCTGCCGACGGGGCCAGCGAGGAAAAACACTCGATCGTTTCGAAGGATGGCTCAGTGGTCGCCTTGCCGGATACCGTCGTGGTAAACGACGCGGGCTTCAGGCTCGGCGTCCGGCGCGACGGCGCGGTCCAAGTGGGCGGCCGCAACGTTGACCCAACCGTAGTGGCGAACGCTCTTCTTGGACACCCGATGGTGTGCGACGTCGCGATACGGCTTGGCGACACCGGTCGGCTCAAGGCGTTCGTCGTGCCCAAGGGTCGCCCGGACGGAGACAAACTTATCGGTGAGCTAGCTGCGCAGGCCGCGGCCCGCCTGCCAGCCTACTCGCGTCCAGTCGCATACCGGCTGGGCTTGAAAGTGCCCCGCAATGCCATGGGTAAATTGGAGGACTGGACGTGAGTTTCATGGCCCCCGTGAAGGAATCCTTTCGTTCCGAGCCGTCGTCCCGCATCTGCCATGGATGCAAGGACGGGTTGGGACTCCCGTTCGACTTCACGATGGCATTCCAGCCGATCGTCGACGTCCGTACCAGACGGGTGTGGGCTTACGAGGCGCTCGTGCGCGGTACCGCTGGCGAGGGCGCTGCGACGATCCTGGAAATGGTCGAGGGCAACGCAGTCTACGGCTTCGACCAGGCCTGTCGGGTAAAGGCGGTCGAACTGGCCGGCAAGCTCTTCCCGGCAGACGACGACACCAGGCTGTCGATCAACTTCATGCCGAACGCGGTGTATCAGCCCGACGCCTGCATCCGCGCGACATTGAACGCAGCGCGACGCGCAAATTTCCGGCAGGATCGGCTGATGTTCGAATTCACCGAGACCGAGAAGATGCGCGACACGGCGCACGTACGGAACATCGTAGACGCCTATCGCCGGCGGGGGTTCACGACCGCGATCGACGATTTTGGTGCGGGCTATGCCGGGCTAGGACTTCTCGCCGAAATGCAACCCGACGTCATCAAGCTCGACATGGCGATCATTCGAGACATCGACACGAGCGCTGCGAAGCGCGCGATAGTTGCGGCGATAGTGAAAATGGCGGCAGACCTCGGCATCACAGTGGTGGGCGAGGGCGTCGAGACGCACGAAGAACTGGAAACGATCGTCTCGCTCGGCATCCGCCTCTGCCAGGGCTACCTGCTCGCCCGGCCTTCCCTGGAGGCGCTGCCGTTACCTTGCTGGTGAGACAGTTCCTGGGAAACGTAAGGCCATAAACGCTGGACTGCGCCGATCGCCGGATCGAACGTCGGGCCCCGCCGTCACGCGGTCGTGCTCGAGGCACACCGATACTTCAATCATGTTCCTGCGGGCGGCGCTAGCGCCTCGATCGCAAAAGGCTCGGTAATCATCTCCATACCGCGGTCCGTATCTATCGCCAGATGTTCCATTATTGAGCCTGACCAACGCGGTGCCATGCGCGTAAATGTGATACCCGCCCTACGGCTTGTCGCTCAGAACCTATCGACGCTCGTCGCCGCAGCCCTGGCAATGAGCGTCCGCATTCTGGTCACCAGGGACGCCGCGTCATAGGGCTTGCTCTCGACCGGCCCGATCTCGCACAGTTTCTCGCCAAGATCGGCGGTTCGCGCGTTGCCGGACGTCAGGATGATCGGAAGGCCGGGGCGGTTTGCCCGCACCCAGTGCGCTAGACCGAAGCCGTCCATGTCACCGGGCATCTGAACGTCAGAGAACACCAGATCGATCGGGGCGGCCTCGACCTGAAGCAACGCTATCGCCTCGGCAGCGTCGGCTGCTTCCATAACATGATAGCCACAATCTCGCAGATAGTCGGCGATCACGAAGCGAATCAGCACCTCGTCCTCGACCACCAATATGCAGTGCGGTGCTTCCTCTAGCTGGGTCACCGAACGGGCCTGGAAATCAGTCATGCGGTGAAAATACCTATGGTTCAGGCGAGTTCCCAGGACCGTGACGCTTTTATTGTACTATTGTATCCGCGCCACAGGTAAGAGCGAGCGGTAGCGATCCTGCCCGGCCGGCGCGAGTCCAGCCAAAAACGCGTCCTGGAACGCGCGCCATGCCGCGCGTGGATCGGACAGCGCCATGCTCCCGATCCGCTCGTTCATTACCCCAAAACGCAGGATATCACTCGAATTGGGGCGCTTGGGCTTCGCCAAATACACGTCGAACGCGTCCGCAATCACCGCACGTGTCAACACGACCCGCGGCCCGAACATTAATTCCTCGCGCAACGCCCGCTCGCACTCCGCCATCAAGTGCCGCGCCGCATCCTCGTCGGTGGTTCCGGTGCTGAACTCGGCAACATCGATGAATCGATCGCCCAAGGTGACGGTACCCCGAACGTACCATTTGCCCGCGCTTCCGCGCCGCCTGATGGTGAGCATGTCACAGCCCCCCGCAAGCGTTGGCCGCGCGGTGCCGCGCCTGACCCTAAAACTTGTTGCCGAGGAGATCGGGAGGTCCCCCCGGCTCGCAACCTGTGCCCACTCCGTGCCCACTGGGTGCCCAACGGAAGTGGCAAAAAGAGGCATTCCGTGCCCGCTCTCTGCCCAAATTGGCCGGTCTGTTCCGGTGGATAAGGAAAATAAAAACCCCGCCAACCCATTGGGTTGACAGGGTTTTTAATGGTGGGCGTGGCAAGGATTGAACTTGCGACCCCTGCGATGTCAACACAGTGCTCTACCACTGAGCTACACGCCCACGCGGATCGCGGCTGTAGCCGGGGATGCGCGGCCTTGCAAGGCCGCAGGCGCGCTAATTCACTTGCCGCCAGACAGGCTTTCCACGCCGAACATGCGATCGACCTCGAGCACCAGATCGCGCAGGTGGAACGGCTTGGAGAGCACGCGCGCCTGCGGCATCGTCTTGCCGGCTTTCAGCGTCACCGCGGCAAAACCGGTGATGAACATCACCCTCATGTCGGGCGCCATCTCGCTGGCGCGCTGGGCGAGCTCTATGCCGTCCATCTCAGGCATCACGATATCGGTCAGCAGCAGATCGAAATGCTCGGTTTCGAGCAGCGGGATCGCCGCGGTGCCGCGATCGACCGCGCTGATCGCATAGCCCGATCGCTCCAGCGCGCGCGCCAGATATTCGCGCATCACCTGGTCGTCTTCGGCCAGCAAAATCCTGATCATCAAACCCCGCCCCGTGCTCGTAGCAACACTATGCCGGGCGCCGTTAAGAAATTCCAGCGATCAGGTGCGGAAAATCGCGGGATTGTGGGACACCATGCCCTGGCCTAGGCTCTGCCCGGATGGCCACCACCGCGCAATCGTTCGATGTCCTCGGCTCGCTCGATGCGCCGGCCAGCCCGGTCGTGCTGTCGGTGCCACATGCCGGGCGCGATTATCCACTGGCGCTGCGCGCCGCACTACGCGTGCCGCTCGAGGCGCTGGTCGCGCTCGAGGATCGCCACGTCGATCGCCTCGCGCATGCCGCGCGCGGCAGCGAGACGATATTGGTGCAGCGCCCGGCGCGCGCCTGGATCGATCTCAACCGCGCAGAAAGCGAGCGCGATCCGCGCATCGACGAGGGCGCCGCGAGGAGCGCGCAGCCGCAGCCTTCAGCAAAGCTGCGCAGCGGGCTGGGACTCGTCCCGCGACGGGTCGGCCGCGCCGGTGATCTCTGGCGGCGGCGGCTCAGCGACGCCGAGGTCACCGCGCGTATCGTCGCCGATCACCGCCCCTATCACGCCGCGCTCGGCCGAGTGCTGGCGTCGGCGCGGCAGCGCTTCGGCGTCGCCATTCTGCTCGATGTCCATTCGATGCCCTCGCTCGGCCCCGGCGGCGCGGGGATCGTGTTCGGCGATCGCTTCGGCCGCGCCGCGGCGGCGCGCTTCGTCCACCGGCTGGAGGGCGAGGCCGAGGCGGCAGGGATCGGCCATGCGCTCAATTCGCCGTATTCAGGCGGCCATATCCTTGATCGCCACGCCGATCCGCGATCCGGCGTCCACGCCGTCCAGATCGAATGGGATCGCGCACTCTATCTCGATGAAGCGCTTGATTCGCCGGGGCCGGGCTTGCCCCGCGTCGCCACGTTGCTCCGTCGGATGATCGCCGCGCTGGCCGATGAGGCGACCGCCGGCGCCATGCCGCTTGCCGCCGAATAAAAAACCACCCCGCGCTTACGCACGAGGTGGCCAAGGTTCAGGGAGGAGACACGCCTGAAAGGCGCGTCATACGGGTCGCGAAAGGGGGGGGACACGACGCCGTACACCAAGAATATAGGCACGCGGTTCTGACGCTTCAAGACGATTTTTGCGGCAGCGCAAAACACCAGCCTCACGTCGTCTCAAGCGCCCGGCAGCATCCGCCCCAGCACCGAATCGCGCAGCACGAATTGATGCCGCAGCGCGCCGGCGATGTGCAGCAGCGCCAGCGCCGCGAACAGATAGCCGAACAGCGTGTGCACCGTTCCGGCGGGGTCACCAGCGGCCAGCGACACCGGCAGCAGCGGCACGTCGAACAGCCCAAAGAAGCTGATCGGCTTGGGATGCTTGCTCGCCGAGACCATGATCCAGCCGCTCAGCGGCATTACCAGCAACAGCACGTAGAACAGCACCCAGGTCGTCTTGGCCAGCGTGCGCTCCCACACCGCCATTGCGCCCGGCAGCGGCGGCGGCCGATGACCGAGCCGCCAGGCGATCCGCCCGATCGTAAGCACCAGCACGGCGATGCCGATTGCCTTGTGCGCGCCCATATAGGCCCTCAGCGCCGGCACCGAATCGTGAAGCAATCCGACGACGATGTTGAAGATCACCAGCAAAGCGATGATCCAGTGCAACCAGATCGCGCCGGTGCTGTAACGATCGGCTCGGGTAATCGCGGGCATCGGCAGTCTCCGATCAGACGGTAAGCGCGGGTTGCGGCATCTTGCCCAGCTGCATCTGCCGGCCGAAAATGTCGCGCATCAGGCTCAGCGAGAACAAATGCGCATAAAGCAGCGGCAGCATGCCCGACTGATTCATCTTGCGCAATTGATCGCCGCGGATCTCCGTGAGCTTCTTTTCGTCGATCATCTGGAAGCCACGATAGATGAACGGGCGCTCGGCGCCGTCAGGCTGGATGCTCATCTCGCCGGCCATCAGCAGGCCGAGATCGGCGAGCTCCTTCATGAACGCCGCAGTGCGCGCGCCGGCCTGCTCGAACGTCTCGTTGAACTGCAGCAGGCTCTTGGTCACGTCGCTCGGCTGGCCGTCCTCGAACAGCGCGTCGCCCTCGTCGAAATCGCCGACCCGGTCCGAGGTCGGATCGAAGCAGAGCGACATTTCCTCGGCGTCGGGCCGCAGCCGCGCCAGCATGAACGGGTAACGCCGCACGTAAGCCGGCACATAGACGTTGTCGATCAGCTTGCCGTCGTCGCCGATGAACACGTTGACGCCCTCGTTGAGGCCCATCAGCGCGATCGGAATCGATTCGTCGCCGTCGGTGAAGACGATCGGCATGTAGCGCTGGAGCAGCGGGAATTCGTCGACCGTCACCGGGATGGCGTGCTGCCCGACCAAGAACGGCGCGGTGTCGGTCGCGCGGATGCGGTATCCGGCGTGCGACTGGCTCGAAAGCGGCTCGAGGCTGTTGTAGAAAAGCGGAAGCTGATTCTGCGGCGCGCTGGCCATGCTGATCTCCATCGACGGGAACATACGAACGGCGCTGCGGCCGCATGGCGCTCGGCTCTAGGGTCGTTCCGGCGCGAGCGCAACGAGCTTGCCGGGGTTCATGATCCCCTTGGGATCGATCGCCGTCTTGATCGCGCGCAACATCGCCAGCCGCGCCGGCGACGACAGCCGCTCGAGCTCGCCCAGCTTCATCTGGCCGATGCCATGCTCGGCCGAAATCGATCCGCCTGCCGCGACCACCAGATCGTTGACGAACCGCGTCACGATCGGCGCCTGTTCGGCGTACCAGGCGTCGCCCGCCGTCCCCACCGGCGCGCGGACGTGGAAATGCACATTGCCGTCGCCGAGATGGCCGAACGCCGTCGCATGGCTGCCGGGGAAGCGCGCTTCGGCGGCGCGCGCCGCCTCGATCATGAAGCGCGGCATGCTCTCGACCGGCACCGAAATATCGTGCTGCACCGCCGGCCCCGCCGCCCGCTCGGCTTCCGACAGCGAATCGCGGATCCGCCAGAACGCCTCGACCTGCGCCTCGCTCGCCGCGATCACCGCATCGGCGACCAGCCCGCTGTCGATCGCGGGCGTCAGCAACCGCTCGAGCAGCCGCGCCGGCGGCTCGGCGGTGGGATCGCCCGTCACCGCCTCGATCAGCACGTGCCACGGATGATCGCCGGCGAGCGGCGCGCGCGTGCCCGGCACATGGGCGATCACCAGCCCCAGCGAATCGCCGGGGATGATCTCGAAACTCTCAACCGTGTCGGTCGCCGCCTCGGTTTGCCGGAGCAGCGTCAGCGCGGCTTGCGGATCGGCGACGCCGGCCCAGGCGACGCCGCGCGCGGCGATGGCCGGCGCCAGCTTCAGCGCGGCGGCGGTGACGATGCCCAGCGTCCCTTCCGCGCCGATCAGCAACTGGGTGAGGTCATAGCCGCGATTGTCTTTCTTCAGCGCCGCCAGCCCGTCGTGGATCGATCCGTCGGGCAGCACCGCCTCGACCCCGACGACCAGCGCGCGCATCGTTCCCCAGCGCAGCACCTGCGTGCCGCCGGCGTTGGTCGACACAAGCCCACCGATCGTCGCACTCCCCCGCGCGCCGAGCGTCAACGGGAAGCGCCGCCCTTCAGCCGCCGCCGCCGCGTGCAGATCAGCGAGGATCACGCCCGCCTCGGCCACCGCCAGGTTGGCCTCGGCCGAGACCGACCGGATCCTGTTCATCCGCCGCAGCGACAGGATCAGCGCCGCGCCGTCTGCCGGCGGCGTCGCCCCGCCGACCATCGAAGTGTTGCCGCCCTGCGCCACCAGCGCCACGCCCGCCTCGTTCGCCAGCGCCACAATCGTCGCCACCTCGTCCAGCGACGCCGGCGCCAGCAGCGCGGGCGCGGCGCCGTGGAAACGCCCGCGCCAGTCGGTTTCCCACGGCGCGATGTCTGCCGGATCGGTGATCACCGCCTTGCCACCCAGCCGTTCGGTCAACGCCTCGATCAGCCGCGCTTGGTTCGGCGTCATGCCGTCACTCCCCATTCGTGCCCTAATTCATGCAATGTTCAATCGATTCGACTAACACCGCTTAACCACCATGACGACTCCCCCGTTTCCCGCTGCGTTGCTGACGCTGCTCGCCGCGCCGCTGCTCGGCGCGAGCCCGCCGCCGTCATCGCCGTTCGAGGGCCAGATGCTGTTCCACCAGCATATCGTCATCCGCATCCCGCGCATGCCGCCGCCGCGCGCGATGGCCGGCCCCGCGCCGATGCCGCCGATTGAGTGGGAGGAAAAGAGCGGCCCGAAATGCGTCGAGGCCGCCGCGCTGGTCGCCGCGACGATTCCGACCGAAGACCGCGTCGATCTGATGATGCGCGATGGGCAACGGATGCGCGCCCGGCTTGACAAAAAATGCCGCGCGCTCGATTTCTACACCGGCTTCTACGTCCAGGGCGGCAGCGACGGCCAGATCTGCGCAGATCGCGACTCGATCCGCACGCGCTCAGGCGACAATTGCGGGATCGACAAGTTCAGGCGGCTCGTGCCGGCGAACTGATTGCGGCGAAATCTTGACATCGCGGCGCAAATCCGCGAGCGCAGTCGCGTTTTGATGGTGCGGGACTCGCGCCTGGCTTTTATCCCGGATACCTCATGAATTTTGCCGATCTCGGCCTTTCCGATCAACTTCTCCGCGCGGTGAACGAATCCGGCTATACCGAGCCGACGCCGATCCAGGCGAGCGCGATCCCCAGCGTGCTGATGATGAAGGACATCATCGGCGTGGCGCAAACCGGCACCGGCAAGACCGCGTCGTTCGTGCTGCCGATGATCGATATCCTTGCAGAGGGTCGTAGCCGCGCGCGGATGCCGCGCAGCCTGATCCTCGAGCCGACCCGCGAACTCGCCGCGCAGGTCGCAGAGAATTTTGAGAAATACGGCAAATATCACAAGCTTTCAATGGCTTTGCTGATCGGCGGCGTGTCGATGGGCGATCAGCTCGCCGCGCTCGAAAAGGGCGTCGATGTGCTGATCGCCACGCCGGGCCGGCTGATGGACCTGTTCGGGCGCGGCAAGATCATGCTCAACGGCTGTTCGCTGCTCGTCATCGACGAGGCCGACCGGATGCTCGACATGGGGTTCATCCCCGATATCGAGGAAATCTGCACCAAACTGCCCAAACAGCGCCAGACGCTGCTGTTTTCGGCGACGATGCCGGCACCGATCAAGAAGCTTGCCGACCGCTTCCTCGACAATCCCAAGATGATCGAGGTGTCGCGCCCGGCCTCGACCAATCTCAACATCAAGCAATATGTCGTCCCCGTCGCGCAATCGGATAAGCGCGGCATGCTGCGCGATCTGCTGCGGCAGGACGAGGTGCGCAACGCCATCATCTTCTGCAACAGGAAGACGACGGTGCGCGAGCTCAACAAGAGCCTCAAGCGATCGGGCTTCAGAACCGGCGAGATCCACGGCGACATGGATCAATCCGAACGCATTGCTGAGCTAGATCTGTTCAAACAGGGCGAAGTCACCATCCTCGTCGCATCGGACGTCGCTGCGCGCGGCCTCGACATCAAGGGCGTTAGCACGGTGTTCAATTTCGACGCGCCGTGGCACCCGGACGATTACGTCCACCGCGTCGGCCGTACCGGCCGTGCCGGCGCGACCGGCACCGCCTACACCTTCGTCACCCCCGACGACGCCGAGAATATCGACAATATCGAAAAGCTCACCGGCCAGAAAATCGAGCGCCTTGGCGCCGCGCCGAAACGCGACGCCGCTCCGGTGGCCGACGCCACCGACGATGAATCGCCTGCCCCGCGCAAGCGCAGCCGAGCGCGCAAGCCGAGCGCCGATCGTGAGCCGGCATCGACGAGTGAAACGGTCGAAGCGCCCCAGCGCGAACCCGCCGCCGCGTCGAAACGCGAAACGCGCCGCGAGCAACCGGCGCCCCGCGCTGCCCGCCCAGCCGAAGCGCCCCACCGCGAGGCCGAGCGCCCGCCGGCCAAGCGCCCCGTGCCGGTCGAGCGCGATGATGAGGACGGCGACGGCGGCTGGAACGGCCCGCTCCCCGATTTCCTCCAGGCGCGCCTCACCTCCTGATCGGGGACGCGCCGGTGATCGAGTATCTCCCGCCGCACCCGATCGAGAGCCCGTGCGTCAACACCTGCCGCATCGATCCCGCCAAGCGCCGCTGCGCAGGCTGCGCCCGCACGCTCGACGAAATCGCCCGCTGGACCACGATGAGCGACGACGAGCGCGGCAGGATCATGGCTGCGCTGCCCGCTAGACGCGCCGCCTAAACGCCGCCCCCCGTCATTGCGAGAAGCGCAGCGACGACGTGAGTTCACATGGAGTCACCCGTCATCCGGCCGAGGACGGGCACTCGGCAGTCCGATCCGCGCCGCCGCGCGACCCCCCGTGGTTTCGTCCTGCGTTCGCCCGCCGCTAGGCCGCGCTCGGCTCCGGCGCGGGCATCAGCGCGTCGTCGATTTCACCGGCGCGCTTGTACGCCTCACGTGCCGTCAGCTTCTCTTGGTAAGCAGCGAAGGCGTCGCGCCGGGGCAGCGTGCCGAACTGCAATCCCCAGATCACCTGCGATCCGACATAGACGTCCGCCGCGGTGAACCGCTCACCGGCTATATACGGATGCGCCGCCACCGCTCGCTCCAGCGTATCGATCGCAAGATCGAAACTGCCATAGCCGAACATCCGACCGCGCTCGGCGGTCGGCTCGAATCCGGCCGCCTTGTTGGTCACCGCCTGCTCCACCGGCCCGGCGGCGAAGAACAGCCAGCGGTAATAATCGGCGCGGTCGTCGAGCGCCGGCGCCAGCCCCGCGTTGGGAAAGGCATCGGCCAGATAGGCGCAGATCGCCGCGCACTCGGTGACGACGCGGCCCTTGTGGACGATCGCCGGCACCTTGCCCATCGGGTTGACCGCCAGATAGGCGTCGTCCTTCATCGACGACGCGTAATCGAGCAATTCGGTGTCATAGTCGCACCCGGTTTCCTCGAGCATCCAGCGGGCGATCCGCCCGCGCGACATCGGATTGGTGTAGAAGATCAGATCGGCAGCCATCGGGTCTCTCCTGCGAGTCGCGCACGGAACGGATAGCGAACGAAAAAAGCGTCGTCGTCAAGCCCCGTTGCGGCGAGGAGCGCGCGCCGTCAGTCCTCGAATTCCGGCGCGCGCTTGGCCATGTTGGCGGCCACCGCCTCCATCATGTTGGGCTCGCCGATCACCTTAACCTGCTCCTCGGTTTCCGCCTCGAGCATCGCGTGCGGATCGGCGTCGTGTGCCATGTTGAGCAGCCGCTTCGCGCCGCGGATGGCGTGCGGGCTGCGCCCGGCAATTGTGCGCGCCAGCTCAATCGCCGCGGCGTGGGGATCGTCGGCGATGCGCGTGACGAAGCCGTGCGCCAGCGCCTCGTCTGCATCGAACTCGCGCGCGGTATAGACCAGCTCGCGCAGCACATCGTCGCGCACCAGGCCGCGCCAGATCGGAAAGCCCGCCATGTCGGGCACCAGCCCCCAATGCGTCTCGCGGATCGCAAAGCGCGTGCCCGGCGCGGCGATGCGGACATCCGCGCCCGACATGATCTGGAAACCGCCGCCGAACGCGACGCCGTGGACTGCGGCAATCACCGGCATCGGCAGATTGCGCCAGCCCCAGGTGACATGCTGCGGCAGGATCGAGCCTTGCGCGTTGCGCGCGCGCCCGACGCCCGATCCGCCCGCGGCCATGCTCGCCATGTCGAGCCCCGCGCAAAACGCCTTGCCCTCGCCCGACAGCACCACGCAGCGCACATCGCGCCGCTCGGCCAACGCGTCGATCGCCGCGCCGATCGCCTCGAACATCGCCGGATCAAGCGCATTCATCTTGGCGCCGCGGGTGAGGCGGACGTCGGCGATCCGGTCGGTGACGGTGATCGAAACGCGGTCGTTCATGTCTCTTCCTCTTTCGTAACCCCGGACCTGTTCCGGGGTCCACTGTGCCGCAAGATCGAGCCCATCGGTCTTGCTCTGCGGTGGATGCCGGAACAAGTCCGGCATGACGGCGGCGGCTAAACGATCCGGCTCCCGGCCTCACCCCAATAGCGATCGCGCAGCAATCGCTTGTACAATTTCCCCGTCGCATGCCGCGGCAGCTCTGCCGCGAAATCGATCTGGCGCGGCGTCTTCACGCCGGACAATTCCTCGCGGCACCAGCGCGTCAGCTCCTCGGCGAAGGCCGGCGTCGCCTCGGCCATGTCGAGCGGCTGCACCACCGCGACGACGCGCTCGCCCATTTCCGCATCGGGCGCGCCGATCACCGCGACATCGGCGACGCGCGGATGCGTCACCAGCCGGTTCTCGATCTCCTGCGGATAGATGTTCACCCCGCCCGAAATGATCATGAAGCTCTTGCGATCAGTGAGATAGAGATACCCCTCCTCATCGATGCGCCCGATGTCGCCGAGCGTGGTCCAGCCGCGCGCATTGCGCCCCTCCGCGGTCTTTTCGGGATCGTTGTGATATTCGAACTGCCCGCCGCCCTCGAAATAGACCAGGCCCTCGTCGCCGGGCAACACCTCCTCGCCCTGCTCGTCGCAGATGTGCAGCACGCCGTACGCCGCCTTGCCGACCGATCCGGGATGCGCCCGCCATTCGGCCGAATTGATCGTCGTCAGCCCATTGCCTTCGGAGCCAGCGTAATATTCGTAGAGCACCGGCCCCCACCAGTCGATCATCGCGCGCTTGATCGGGATCGGGCACGGCGCCGCAGCGTGGATCGCGACCCTGAGGCTCGACAGATCGTGCCGCCCGCGCACGCTCTCATCGAGCTTGAGCATCCGCACGAAATGCGTCGGCACCCATTGGCTGGCGTTGGCGCGGTACGTCTCGATCGCGGCGAGCGCCGCCAGCGGATCGAACGCCTGCATCATCACGACCGTCCCGCCCAGCCGCTGCACCGTCATCGACCACCGCAAGGGTGCCGCGTGATAGAGCGGCGCGGGGCTCAGATAGATCGTCCCCGGCCCCAGCCCGTAGAGATGCTGCGCCAGCATCGACAGCACATTGGGCGCGGCGAGCACGGCCACCTCGGGCAGCGCCACGCGCACGCCTTTGGGCCTACCTGTCGTGCCCGACGAATAGAGCATGTCGACGCCCGCGCGCTCGTCGGCGATCGGCGTCTCGGGCTGCGCGGCGATTGCCTTGGCCCACGCCTCCCAGCCTACCACGTCGCCGCGGATCATCAGCCGGATCACCTCGGGGATCAGCGGCGCGAGCCGCTCGGCGGCGTAAGCCAGCCCCGCCGATCCGACCACCAGCTTGGCGCCCGAATCCTGGACGATATACGCCGCCTCGGGCGCGGTCAGCTTGGAGGAGATGCAGACGTAGAACAGCCCGGCACGCTGCGCGCCCCAGGTCAGATCGTAATAGTCGGGAATATTGTCGCAGAAAAAGGCGACGGTATCGCCGACGCCCAATCCGCGCGCGCGAAATAGGTGCGCCGCGCGGTTCGATCGCCGCTCCAACGCCGCGTAGGTGATCGTCTCGCCGGTCTCGGCGACGATCAGCGCCGGCTTGTCAGGCTGCGCTGCCGCATGGACGCTCGGGTGCATCGGCCCTCTCCCAAGGGTTTTCCTTTGCAACGGAAGCTACCGCTCCCGCCCGGCCGCTTCAATGCTTCATTCGCTGGAGGGCCGGGCGCGCGGCCCAAGATAATCGCCGGCGGGCATCGCGGCTGAAAGCGCTGCCCGCCGGCCGACGAAGGCTGGCGATGGCGCAGGGCACGGTGCGCTGAACACCACCCTACGCCTGCCGGCGCCACGGCGAGGCCGGGTCGATCAAACCCCGCACAGGCAAGCCGTCGTCTTGCCGAAGCCCTAGCCGAGCCCAAGCCGTCTTTGGCGCCGATCGCATCCGTTATGGATCGAATCGCGCCAGCGCCGGCGGCATGACCGGCCGCTCGCCCCACGCCGCTTGCACGCTGCGTCCGCGCGTGTAAGCGGCTCGGCGGACATGACCGACAGCTCCTTCCCTCCGTTCGATCCCGAACGCTTCCTGAAACGCGGCATTGGCGGACACGCTGGCCGGCTCGGCATCGGCTATCACGCTCACGGGCCCGATTGGGTCGAGCTCGCGCTGCCGTACGACGCGGCGCAGATCGGCGATCCGTCGACCGGCGTGATCGCCTCGGGCCCGATTCTGACTATGATGGACATGGCGACGAGCATGGCGATCTGGACCAAGCTCGCCGCCTTTCGCGCTCAGGCGACGCTTGATCTGCGAATCGATTATCTACGCCCGGCGACGCCCGGCAAGACCGTTATCGGCCGCGGCGAATGCTATCGCATCACCCGCGCGATCGCCTTCATCCGTGGCCAGGCGCATGACGGCGATCCCGCCGATCCGCTCGCGCACGTCGCCGGCACCTATATGTTCCTCGAGGCGCAACCATGACGTTGCCGCCCTATGCGACGATCCTCGGCCTCACCCTCGAGCACGCCGATGACGGCGCGCCGCGCCTCGTTATGCCGTTCGCCGACGATCTGGTCGGTCGCCCCGGCTTCCTGCACGGCGGCGCGATCGGCGGGCTGCTCGAAATGGCGGCGATCGTCGCGCTCCAGCATGCGCTCGAAGCCGAAGGCGGCGGCCGCATCAAGCCGATCAACGTCACCGTTGATTACATGCGCGGCGGCCGCGAAAAGCCGACGCGCGCGCAAGGGCTCGTCACGCGCCTCGGCGCTCGCGTCGCCAATGTCGAGGCGACCGCCTGGCAGGACGATCCCGCCAAGCCGATCGCCGCCGCCCGAATGAACTACCTTATCGCCCGCGACTAATTCTTCGGCGTCAGCCGCATCAACTGCCCGTTGTCGCCGTCCTGGATCATCCAGATCGCGCCGTCGGGCGCCTGCGCGATGTCGCGGATGCGCAGATCCACTTTCCACTCGTCGGCCTTTTTCGCGGTCGCACCACTCAGTTCGATCCGCTCAAGCACTTCGGCCGACATTCCGCCGACGAAGTAATTGCCGCTCCACTGCGGGAACATCGATCCCGAATAGATGATCGATCCGCTCGGCGAGATCGACGGCACCCAATACAGCACCGGCATCTGATAGCCGTCGCCCGCCTTGGGCTTGGGAATCGGCGTACCGTCGTAATTGTCGCCCCACGATACGTTGGGCCAGCCGTAATTCTTGCCCGGCTCGATCAGATTGAGCTCATCGCCGCCCTTCGGCCCCATCTCGTTCTCCCACAGCCGGCCGTCGGCGGCGAACACCAGCCCGTAAGGATTGCGATGCCCGGTCGACCAAGTGATTGCCCGCGCGCCGCCTTTCGAGGCCATCGGATTGTCGGCGGGCACGCTGCCGTCGAGGTTGAAGCGCAGGATCTTGCCAAGCGCCTGATCGGGATCCTGCGCCGGCGTGAAGCGCTGCCGCTCGCCAGAGGCGAGGAAGAGATATTTGTGATCTGGCGAGAAGGTGATCACCGCGCCGAACTGGCCGCCGTCGCCCTTGGGCATTTCATGCCACAGCACCTTAAAGCCATCGAGCTTCGGCGCCGAGCCGCTGGTATCGAGCGTCGCGCGGGCCAGCGCCAGACTGCTGCCGCCGCTGCCGGGCTCCGAATAGCTCAGATAGATCGTATGGCTCGAGGTGAAATCGGGCGCCAGCGCGACGTCGAGCAACCCGCCCTGATTATCGTATTTGACCGCGGGCACGCCGGCGACATCGCTCACCGTGCCATCGGCCGCGCGCAACTTCAGATGGCCGGGCTTTTCGGTGACCAGCAACTCACCGTCGGGCAGGAAGGCGATCGCAAACGGATTGTCGAAATGTCCCTCGAGGCTGGCGTTGAACGGCAGCCCGGCGGGCAAGCCGGCGACCGGCGTCGCCGAAGGTGACGGCGTCGGCGAGGGCGCGCCCGCCGTGGGCGTCGGTGACGGCGCAGGCGTTCCCGCACTGGCGTCGCCCGATCCGCCGCAGGCGATCAGCGACAGCAGCAAGGGCGCGAGCAGCAACGATTTTTCCATGCCATGACTCCTGACGATCGGTGTTGCCGGGACCAACGCGGCAGAGGACGTTTGTCTCCAGTCGGAAAGCAGGAGATCGTTGCTGAGGAATGGCAAGTTGCGTTGGATCAAACCGCGATCCCCGTGTCAGCGGCGCTCTGCGAACATCGGCAATTTGTCGGTTTATCGTCATGCCGGACTTGTTCGGCCATCGATGGTTAGGCGCCGTCGACGGCTTGTAGCCTGCAAACCACGGTGGACCCCGGAACAAGTCCGGGGTGACGGTAAGCTTGAAGAGGCCGAAAGCGGACTGGCCCCTGTTTTCGTTACATTCGCAGCCGGCAAGATATGCAAAAAGGGCCGAAAGGATTGCTCCCTCCGACCCTTCTTGTGTCGTGCTGACAACGGTTCGGTCTGGACGGCCCCGGCGGAGCCGGGGCTCCTGGACGGCCCCGGCGGAGCCGGGGCTCGTCGTCGGACGGGATCGACGGCGTTGCCGCCGACCCGCCGGCCGTTCTGATTTTGTGTCCGGGCCAGCATCGCTGGCCCGGTCCAAAATCAGAAGTCCATGCCGCCCATGCCGCCCATGCCGCCGCCGCCGCCCATCGGCATTGCCGGCTTGTCTTCCGGCAGCTCGCTCACCGCCGCTTCGGTAGTGACGAGCAGACCGGCAACCGAGGCCGCATCTTGCAAGGCCGTGCGAACGACCTTGGTCGGATCGATCACGCCGGCCGCAACCAGGTTCTCGTAGACGTCGGTCGCTGCGTTGAAGCCCTTGGTTTCGTCATTCTCACGCAGCAGGTTGCCGGCGACGACGGCGCCGTCGAAGCCTGCGTTCTGCGCGATCTGACGCAACGGCGCTTCGATCGCCTTGCGGACGATGTCGATGCCGCGGGTCTGGTCGTCGTTCTCGCCCTTCAGCCCCTCGAGCGCCTTCGTGGCGTAGAGGAGAGCGGTGCCGCCGCCGGGGACGATGCCTTCTTCAACGGCCGCGCGCGTGGCGTGCAGCGCGTCGTCGACGCGGTCCTTGCGCTCCTTGACTTCCATCTCGGACGAACCGCCGACCTTGATCACGGCAACGCCGCCGGCGAGCTTGGCAAGGCGCTCCTGGAGCTTCTCCTTGTCGTAATCGCTGGTGGTGTTCTCGATCTGCTGGCGGATCGCTTCGGTGCGCCCCTTGATCGCGTCGGCATCGCCGGCGCCATCGACGATGATCGTGCTGTCCTTGTCGAGGGTGACGCGCTTGGCCTGACCGAGCATGCCCACCGTGACGCTCTCGAGCTTGATGCCGAGATCTTCCGAGATCATCTCGCCCTTGGTCAGGATCGCGATGTCCTCGAGCATCGCCTTGCGACGATCGCCGAAGCCCGGCGCCTTGACGGCAGCGACCTTCAGGCCACCGCGCAGCTTGTTCACCACCAGCGTGGCGAGCGCCTCGCCCTCGATGTCCTCGGCGATGATCAGCAGCGGACGGCCCGACTGGACGACCGCTTCCAGGATCGGCAGCATCGCCTGCAGGTTCGACAGCTTCTTTTCATGGATCAGGATGTACGGATCGTTGAGCTCGACCTGCATCTTTTCCGGATTGGTGATGAAGTAAGGCGACAGATAGCCGCGGTCGAACTGCATGCCCTCGACGACGTCGAGCTCGAATTCCAAGCCCTTCGCTTCCTCGACGGTGATCACGCCTTCCTTGCCGACCTTGTCCATCGCCTCGGCGATCTTCTCGCCGATTTCCTTGTCGCCATTGGCCGAAATCGTGCCGACCTGGGCAATCTCGGTCGAACCCGAGACATCCTTCGAACGGCTCTGCAGGTTCTCGACGACCTTCTTCACGGCAATATCGATGCCGCGCTTCAGATCCATCGGGTTCATGCCGGCCGCGACCGACTTCATGCCCTCGCGAACGATCGCCTGGGCC
The DNA here is from genome assembly GCA_006438735.1 of Sphingomonas koreensis. GTDB lineage: Bacteria > Pseudomonadota > Alphaproteobacteria > Sphingomonadales > Sphingomonadaceae > Sphingomonas > Sphingomonas koreensis_A. Next base: position 62,865 of record RCZF01000008.1, read on the forward strand.
AGCACGGTGGCGGTGGTGGTGCCGTCGCCGGCGAGATCGTTGGTCTTCGAGGCGACTTCACGCACCATCTGCGCGCCCATGTTCTCGAACTTGTCCTTGAGCTCGATTTCCTTGGCGACCGTCACACCGTCCTTGGTGATGCGCGGCGCGCCGAACGACTTGTCGATGACGACGTTGCGGCCCTTGGGGCCGAGCGTGACCTTCACCGCATCGGCGAGGATATCGACGCCGCGCAGGATGCGCTCACGCGCGTCACGCGAGAATTTTACGTCCTTGGCTGCCATGTTGATTGGCTCCTTCTGGCGTTAAAGTGGAGAAAGTGGAGAGTGTCGGAGAAGGCGCGTCAGCCCTGGACGATGCCCAAGATGTCGCTTTCCTTCATGATCAGCAGATCTTCGCCGTCGACCTTGACCTCGGTGCCCGACCATTTGCCGAACAGGATGCGGTCGCCGGCCTTCACCTCGAGCGGGTGGACCTCGCCAGCTTCATTGCGCGCGCCGGTGCCGGCGGCGACGACCTCGCCCTCCTGGGGCTTTTCCTTGGCGGTTTCTGGGATGATGATCCCGCCGGCGGTCTTTTCCTCGGCCTCGACGCGGCGAACGAGAACGCGATCGTGCAACGGACGAAAGTTCATGCGCCATCCTTTCCTTGAATGAATATGACAGATTTCTGGCACTCACCAAGGGCGAGTGCCAACAACCGCCATATGTGCTTGCAGTGGCCCATCGTCAACGGGCCGATGTGCGATTTTTCGCAATCGCGCGGCATCTGTGTTGCCCCGATAATACGGAGCGTTTACTCATTCTGCGCGATGCTCTAGCGATGTCGAGCCCGATGCGGGCAGATGAGGGAGCAACGCGGTGAAACTGGTTCGAGGCGCCTGGAAGATCCTGGTCGGCATCAAGGACGGCCTCGTCCTGATCGCGATGCTGCTGTTTTTCGCGGCGCTGTTCGCCGCCTTGAACGCGCGGCCCGCCCCGGCCTCGATCCATGACGGCGCGCTCGATCTCGATCTCGACGGCACGATCGTCGAACAACCCAAGGAAATCAGCCCGTTTCAGCTCGCCAGCGGTGGCGGCGATATGCCGCGCGAGTTTCGCCTGCGCGACGTCGTTCGCGCGATCGACGCCGCCAGAACCGATGACCACGTCAAGGCGGTGGTGCTCGATCTCGATCATTTCGGCGGCGGCTATCCCGAGGCGATCAGCGAAGTCGCCGCCGCGCTCGGCCGCGTCCGCGCCGGCGGCAAGCCGGTGCTCGCTTATGCCACCGCTTATACCGACTCGGGCTATCGGCTCGCCGCCGAAGCCAGCGAGATATGGATGAATCCGATGGGCGGCACGCTGTTCATGGGCCCGGGCGGATCGCAGCTTTATTATAAGGGGCTGATCGACAAGCTCGGCGTCGATGTCCACGTCTACCGCGTCGGCAAGTTCAAATCCTATGTCGAACCCTATACCCGCGCCGATTCGTCGCCCGAAGCGAAGCAGGCCGATCAACAGCTCTACGGCACGTTGTTCGATCAATGGCGCGAGGGCGTCGCCAAGGCGCGGCCCAAGGCGCAGCTCGCCACTTTCGTCACCGCGCCCGACAATCCGATCGTCGCTGCCGGCGGTGACATCGCCAAGGCCAATCTCGCCGCCGGCCTGGTCGATACGCTCGCCGATCGCACCGCGTTCGGCAAGCGCGTCGCGCAGCTCGCCGGCGTCGACACCAAACACCCCGACGTCGGCTATGACGCGATCGATCTCGACGATTATATCGGCGCGCATCCGCTGGCGACCGGCGGCGACGCGATCGGCGTCGTCACCGTCGCCGGCGATATCGTCGACGGCAAGGGCGGCCCCGGCGAAGCGGCCGGCGACACGATCAGCAAGGCGATCCTCAACGGCCTCGCCCGCAAGGACTTGAAGGCGCTGGTGGTGCGGGTCGATTCGCCCGGCGGCTCGGTATTCGCGTCGGAGCAGATCCGCTCGGCGATCATGCAGGCGAAGGCGCAGAAACTCCCGGTGGTGATCTCGATGGGCGGGCTCGCCGCGTCAGGCGGCTATTGGGTATCGACCGCCGGTGACGTGATCTTCGCCGAGCCCAATACGATCACCGGCTCGATCGGCATTTTCGGCATCATCCCCACGTTCGAAAATACGCTCAAAAAATTCGGAGTGACGTCGGACGGGATCAAGACGACGCCCTTGTCGGGCCAGCCGGACGTCATCGCCGGCACCAATCCGACGGTCGATGCGATCTTCCAGGCTGGCATCGAAAACGGCTATCGCCAGTTCATCGGCCGCGTCGCGACGGCGCGCAAGATGACCCCGGAGCGCGTCAACGAGATCGCCCAGGGTCGCGTGTGGGACGGCGGAACCGCGCAGCAATTGGGGCTGGTCGATCGCTTCGGCACGCTGGGCGATGCGGTGGCGGAAGCCGCCAGACGCGCTGGGCTCGACCCGGCCAAGGTCCACACCGACTATCTCGAAAAGAAGCCGGGCTGGGCCTCGCAACTGGCGATGCAATTCGCCCGCAAGGACGATGATGACGCGGACCAGCAGGGCGACGTCTTCACCCGCCTCGCCGCCCAGCGCCGCGCCGGCTTTGCCGCCGCGCTCGGCGAAATGACGCGGCTGTCGAGCGGCGCGGCGATCCAGGCGCGCTGCCTCGAATGCGCGGCGATCGGCCCGGCCAGCCCGAGCGCGAAGGACGTCAGCCTGATGCAGCTGCTGTTGGCGAAGCTCACGCTGTGATCGGCATCCGCGCCGCCCGCCCCGAAGACGCCGCGGCGATCGCGGCCATCTATGCGCCCTATGTGCTGACCGGCACCGTCTCGTTCGAAACCGAGCCGCCCGACACCCGCGCGATGCGGCACCGCATGGCGGCGTCGGACGGCTTCTACCCCTGGCTGGTCGCGACCAACGGCGATGCCGATGGCGGCGTGCTGGCCTATGCCTATGCCGGCAAGTTTCGCGATCGGCCGGCCTATGCCTATGTCGTCGAGACGTCGATCTACGTTGCCGGCCCGGTGCAGGGGCAGGGGATGGGGCGGCTGCTCTACGAAGCGCTGATCGATACGTTGCGCGCGCAAGGCTTCACGCAGGCGATCGGCGCGATCGCGTTGCCCAACGAGCATTCGATCACGCTCCATGAGGCGACCGGCTTCCGCCGCGCCGGTGTCTACCGCGAGGTCGGCTACAAGCAGGGCCGCTGGATCGACGTCGGCTTCTGGCAATGCGAACTCAACGAATCGGTCATCCCGCCCGTCGAGCCGCGACCGTTCAGCGAAACCGGCGTCGTCAGGAGCTAGCGCGCCACCAGACGCGCCAGTTTAAGGGGACCGTCATGCTGGCGATCGGATGCCTGTTTCCGGTGTTGTTCGCGCTTGGCGGCATGGTGCTCGGCGCATTGATGGACGGACAGCAGGGGTCGATCTGGGGCGGGGCGCTCGGCTTGGCGATCGGCCTGGCGGTGCCCGCCGCGTGGCTCTACGTGCTTGCCGCTGCCCGCAAGCGCAATCACTAAGCGGCTTAAGCGTCGAGCCGCTCGTCGCTGCGGCCGCGATAAGCGGGGAGCGCCAGACGCCAGTGCATCGCCGCCGCCCGCAGGCCGAAGCCCGCCAGCGCCGCGATCGGCGCCGCCTCGAACGCGGGAACGCCGATCAACCGCAACACCACGAACAGCGCCGACGATAAAGCGGCGGCCGTCACATACAGCTCGGGCCGCATCAGGATCGAGAGTTCACCCGCCAGCACGTCGCGGATGATGCCGCCGACGCAGGCGCTGATCACGCCCATGACGATCGCCGGCACCGGCGGCACGCCGAAGCTCAGTGCCTTTGCCGCGCCGAACACAGCATAAGCCGCAAGCCCGACGGCATCGAGCCAGGCGAGCGCCGAGCCCTTCCACCACCGTTCCGGCGTTACCCAGATCAAGAAGGCGACACCCAGGCACACCAATGCCGCGAATCGATCCTGCACCCAGAATACCGGCGCACCGATCAGCAGATCGCGCACCGTGCCGCCGCCGACCCCGGTGATCAGCGCGAAAAAGGCGAGCGTGACGATGGTCTGGCCGCGGCGGGCGGCGGCGAGCGCGCCGGTCGCGGCAAACACCGCGAGGCCGGCGAGATCGAGCCACGGCAGGATCGGACCGAATTGCCATGAAGGATGGATCATCGCCCGGTCCTTACCGCGCGGTGCGGTGTTGGCAAAGTTCGGGCTGGAAACCGGCGGCGGCGATCGGCAAACAGGCGCCATGGACCGCTATCGCCCGCCGCTGATCGCCGCCGCCATCCTGCTCGCCGCGCTGGCGGGCTTCGTCGATGCGCTGGCCTATCTCCGTCTGGGCGGCTTTTTCGCATCGTTCATGAGCGGCAATACGACGCGGCTCGGCGTCGGCTTCGCGACCGCCGATCATGACAGCGCGCGCACCGCCGGCGCGCTGATCCTGTCGTTCGTCTGCGGGGTGATGATCGCGACGATCGTGTCGGTGCGATTCGCGCGGCGTCGCAAGACCGCGGTGATGTGCGCGGTGACGCTGCTGCTGGCGCTGGCGGCGCTTACCGCCGGGATGACCGATCGGCGCTTCCCGCTGATGCTGCTGGCGGTCGCCATGGGCGCCGAAAACGGGGTTTTCAGCCGAGAGGGCGAGGTCTCGATCGGTGTCACCTACATGACCGGGTCGCTGGTGCGGTTCGGGCAGAAGCTCGCCGCGGCCTTGATCGGCAGCGGCCGTCCGCTGGGCTGGGCGCCCTATGTGCTGCTGTGGCTCGGCTTCGCAGGCGGGGTTGTAATGGGCGGCCGGGCGCAGGTCGCGTGGGGCGGCGGTGCGCTGTGGGCGGCGGCGGGAGCGGCTGCGGTGCTCACCCTGGTAATCGCCGCACTGAGTTGGCGAGAGCGGGACGAGGTCTAACGCCGCGGCGAAGCCGCGTCGTCGGTCGGGGCTTGAAGCCCCGCCGGCCGTCCGAGCCTGATTCGCTCGCCTTTAGCTCCGCTAAAGGCTTCGCCGGCTCAGACGTGAATTGCCTTCCCCGTCACCGCCATTGCCGCTTCCTTGATCGCTTCGCTGTGCGTCGGATGCGCGTGGCAGGTGTAGGCGATATCCTCGCTCGTCGCGCCAAATTCCATCGCCAGGCCCGCCTCGGCGATCATCGTGCCGGCGACGCTGGCGATCGCCCACACGCCGAGCACGCGATCGCTCTTGGCGTCGGCGATGATCTTTACGAAGCCGTCGGGCTCATGGTTGGTCTTGGCGCGCGAATTGGCGAGCATCGGGAACTTGCCGACCTTGATCTCGCCACGCTCCCTGGCGGCCTCTTCAGTCAGTCCGACGCCGGCAATCTCGGGCCAGGTATAGACGACGCTGGGGATCACGTCGTGGTTCACGATGCCGGTTAGGCCGGCAATGTTCTCGGCAACCGCGATGCCCTCGTCCTCGGCCTTGTGCGCGAGCATCGGGCCGGGAATGACGTCGCCGATCGCCCAAACGCCGGGCACCTTGGTGGCGAAGTCGTGATCGGTTTCGATCTGGCCCCGCTGGTTGGTTGCGAGGCCGATCGTGTCGAGCCCGAGACCGTCGGTATTCGGCTTGCGGCCGATCGACACGAGCACGCAATCCGCCTCGATCGTCTCGGCGTCGCCACCCTTGGCCGGCTCTACCGTGATCGTCGCTTTATCGCCATTGACGGCGACGCCCGTCACTTTGGTGCCGAGCTTGAACTCGATGCCCTGCTTCTTGAATATCTTGTTGGCTTCCTTGCGGACCTCGCCATCGAAGCCGGGCAGGATCTGATCGAGAAACTCGACGCAGGTCACCTTCGCCCCCAGCCGCCGCCACACGCTGCCGAGCTCGAGCCCGATCACGCCGCCGCCGATCACCACCATATGCTCGGGCACCTTGCGAAGCTCGAGCGCGCCGGTCGAATCGACCACCATCTGCTTGTCGTTGTCGATCTCGACACCGGGCAGCGACATCACCGACGAGCCGGTGGCGATGACGATGTTCTTCGCCGTCACCTTGGTGCCCACGACGCTCACGGTATGCGCGTCCTCGAACGATGCGCGGCCCTTGAGCCACTCGACCTTGTTCTTCTTGAACAGGAAGGCGATGCCCCCGGTCAGCTGCTTGACCGCATCGAGCCGCTGCCCGTGCATCGTCTCCAGATCGAGCTCGGGCGTGACCTTGATGCCGAGCTTGGCCATCGCGCCATTGGCCGCCGCGTCGAAATATTCCGACGCGTGCAGCATCGCCTTGGACGGGATGCAACCGACATTGAGGCAAGTGCCGCCCAGCGTCTCGCGGCTTTCCACGCACGCCGTCTTGAGCCCGAGCTGCGCCGCGCGGATCGCCGCGACATAACCGCCAGGACCCGAGCCGATCACGAGGACGTCATAGTCGTATTGCTGGTCAGCCATAAATTCTCCGTTCCCCGGCGAAGGCCGGGGTCCAGTTACGGCCGGCCCGATGCTGGGCCCCGGCCTTCGCCGGGGAACATAGGGATGATTAAAGGTCGATCAAAATCCGCGTGGGGTCCTCGATCGCGTTTTTGAGCGCGACGAGGAAGGTCACTGCCTCGCGGCCGTCGACCAGGCGGTGGTCATAGCTGAGCGCGAGATACATCATCGGACGGATGACGATTTCGCCGTCCACCACCACCGGGCGGTCCTCGATACGGTGCAGGCCGAGGACGGCGCTTTGCGGCGGGTTGATGATCGGGGTCGACAGCAGCGAGCCGAACACGCCGCCGTTGGAGATGGTGAAGGTGCCGCCCTTCATCTCCTCCATCTTGAGGCTGCCGTCCTTGGCGCGCTTGCCGAAATCGCCGATCGTTCGCTCGATCTCGGCGACCGACAACTGATCGGCGTCGCGCACCACCGGCACGACAAGCCCCTGCGGCGCGGAGACCGCGACCGAGATGTCGGCATAATCGTGATAGACGATCTCGTCGCCATCGATCGAGGCGTTGACGCTGGGCACGTCCTTCAAGGCGAGGCACGCCGCCTTGGCGAAGAAGCCCATGAAGCCGAGCCGAACGCCGTGCTTCTTCTCGAACAGATCCTTGTACTTGGCGCGCGCGGCCATCACCGCAGTCATGTCCACGTCGTTGAACGTGGTGAGCATCGCGGCGGTGTTCTGCGCTTCCTTCAAACGCTTGGCGATCGTCTGGCGCAGGCGCGTCATGCGGACGCGTTCCTCGCGGCGAACCGCAGGTTCGCCGGCGGGCGCAGCGTCCGCACGGCCGGCGGGAGCGGCGCTCCCGTCCGACGGCGGCTTTGCCGCCGGCGCGGCCTTGGATGCCGCGATCACATCGTCCTTGGTGATCCGGCCATCCTTGCCGCTGCCCGCGATCGTCGCGGGATCGACGCCATATTCGAGCACTGCGCGTCGCACCGAGGGTGACAGCGCGGCGGCATCGACGTTCCCGGCGGGCGCTTGCTGGCCGGCGCTCGCCGGCGCGGGCTGCTGCACCGCGGCCTGCGGCTCCGGCGAAGCGGCAGGTGCAGGCGTCGGAGCGGGCGCAGCCTTGGCTGCCGCCGAGCCGCCTTCGTCGATCGTCGCGATCACCGCACCGACCTCGACGGTATCGCCGACCGAGACGCTGTGCGCGCCCATTACGCCGGCGACCGGCGACGGCACCTCGACCGAGACCTTGTCGGTCTCCAGGCTGGCGATCGGCTCGTCGGCCTGAATCGCGTCGCCGGGCTGCTTGAGCCATTCGCCGAGCGTCGCCTCGGTGATCGATTCGCCCAGTACGGGGACTTTGACTTCGGTTGCCATTCTCTCTTCCCTCGTTCCCCGGCGAAGGCCGGGGCCCAGTTGCGAAACGCTCATCGTTCAAGCGAGCCGCAAAATTACATCGCATTCCCAACTGGGCCCCGGCCTACGCCGGGGAACAGTCAATTTTTACGCGTGCGCCTGATCTCTTCGCGGACGTTGTGCCCCAGCGCATCGGCGACCAGCGCCGCCTGCTCCATCTGGTGCCGCTTCATCAGCCCCGTCGCCGGCGACGCCGAGGGCGCGCGCCCGGCGTAGCGCGCACGCTTTACCTTGCCACCGGCTTCGCTCAGGCATTCCTCGATGAACGGTTCGACGAAGAACCAGGCGCCGTTGTTCTTCGGCTCTTCCTGCGCCCACACCACCTCTTCGAGATGGGGCATCCGCTGGAACCGCGCGCTCAGCGGCTCGCCGGGGAAGGGATAGATCTGCTCGACGCGAACGATCTGCGTGTGCGCATCGCCCGCCGCATCGCGCGCCTCGATCAGATCATAAGCGACCTTGCCGGTGCACAGCACGACGCGCTTGGTATCCGCATCGGCCGGCGCCGACGGATCGGATAGCAAGCGGCGGAAATGGCTGTCGCCCTGGAAATCGGCCGCGCTCGATACCGCCATCTTGTGCCGCAGCAGCGATTTCGGCGTCATGACGATCAGCGGTTTGCGGAACGAGCGATGCATCTGCCGGCGCAGCAAATGGTAGTAATTGGCCGGCGTCGTGCAGTTCGCAACCTGCATATTGTCCTGCGCGCACAGCTGCAGATAGCGTTCGAGCCGTGCCGAACTATGCTCCGGCCCTTGGCCTTCGTAGCCGTGCGGCAACAGCATCACCAGGCCATTGGCGCGCAGCCACTTGGCCTCGCCGCTGGCGATGAACTGATCGATCATGATCTGCGCGCCGTTGGCGAAATCACCGAACTGCGCTTCCCACAGCACCAAAGTCTTGGGGTCGGCCAGCGCGTAGCCATATTCGAAGCCGAGCACGCCATATTCGCTCAAGGGGCTGTCGAGCACCTCGAAATTGCCATGCTCAAGCTGCTCCAAAGGCACATATTTATGCTCGTCGGTCTGATCGACCCACACCGCATGGCGCTGCGAAAAGGTGCCGCGGCCTGAATCCTGGCCCGACAAGCGGACGCCATAGCCTTCGGAAAGGAGCGAACCGAATGCCAGCGCCTCACCGGTCGCCCAGTCGAAACCCTCGCCCGATTTGAACATTTCGCGCTTGGCGTCGATCACGCGGGCGAGCGTCTTGTGGATCTGCACGCTGTCCGGCACCGTCGTCAGCGTGCGGCCGAGCGCATCGAACAACTTCTTGTCGATGCCGGTTTCGACGTTGCGCCGCGCGGTTTCGGCGTCGGCGGGCGCATGGAGGCCCGACCAGCGGCCGGCGAACCAGTCGGCCTTGTTGGGCTCATAGCTCTGCCCCGCGTCGAACTCGCCATCGAGCAAGGTGGTGAATTCCTTCACCCGCGCGTCGAGCCACGCCTGATCGATCACGCCTTCCTTGAGCAGCCGCTGGCCGTAAACCTCGGCGACGCCGGGATGCTGCTTGATTCGTTGGTACATCAGCGGCTGGGTGAAGCTCGGCTCGTCGCCCTCGTTGTGGCCGAACCGCCGGTAGCACCACATGTCGATGACGATATCGCGGTGGAATTTCTGGCGGAACTCGATCGCCATCTTGCAGGCGAAGGTCACCGCTTCGGGATCGTCGCCGTTGACGTGGAAAATCGGCGCCTGGACGCCCTTGGCGACGTCCGACGGATAGGGCGAGGAGCGCGCGAATTGCGGGCTCGTGGTGAAGCCGATCTGATTGTTGATGACGAAATGGATACAGCCGCCGGTATTGTAGCCGCGGATGCCGGAAAAGCCGAGGCATTCCCACACGATACCCTGGCCCGCGAACGCCGCGTCGCCGTGGATCAGCACCGGCAGCGCGCCGGTATGCTGGCCGAGATCGCCGGCGATCGTCTGGATCGCGCGGGTTTTGCCCAGCACCACGGGGTCTTCGGCCTCGAGATGCGAGGGATTGGCGACCAGCGACATATGGACGTTGATCCCCTCGAACGCCCGGTCGGTCGAGGTGCCGAGGTGATATTTGACGTCGCCCGATCCGCCGACATCCTCGGGATTGTCCGATCCGCCCGAGAATTCGTGGAAGATCACGCGGAACGGCTTGGCCATCACATTAGCGAGCACATTAAGGCGGCCGCGGTGCGCCATGCCGAACACGATCTCGCGGACGCCGTCCTGCCCGCCGTATTTGATGACACTTTCCAGCGCCGGAATCATCGCCTCGCCGCCGTCGAGCCCGAACCGCTTCGTCCCGACATATTTCTTGCCGAGGAATTTCTCCCACTGCTCGGCCTCGATCACCTTGTTGAGGATCGCGCGCTTGCCGTCGGCGGTGAATTCGATCGCCTTGTCCTTGCCCTCCATCCGGTCCTGGAGGAAGCGGCGCTCCTCGACATCGGCGATGTGCATATATTCGAGGCCGACATTGCCGCAGTAATTGGCGCGCAGGATGTCGACGATCTCGCGCAGCGTGGCATATTGCAGGCCGAGGCACCCGCCGAGATAGATGCGCGTGTCGAGCTCGCTGTCGTCGAAGCCGTGATATTCGGTGAACAGATCCTCGGGCATCTCGCGCTTCGACAGGCCGAGCGGATCGAGATTGGCGGCGAGATGCCCGCGCACGCGGTAGGTGCGGATCAGCATCATCGCGCGGATCGAGGCGTCGGCGGCCTGGCGGATCGCCTCTTCGCTGACGGGCGCGGCGGCAGGTGCGGGCTTGCCGCCCTTGGCCGGTTTGGGCGCCGGCTCCATCTGCGTCGGATCGAGCGCGGCGGTGAGATCGTCGGTCGAGGAGAGCGGCCAGCTCGGCTGCGCCCAGCTCGGCCCCGTGACGGTCGATTCGAGACCTTCGAACCAGCCGCGCCAGCCCGGCTCGACGCTCGACGGATCGGCCTTGAATCGCTTGTACAGCGTCTCGACGAAGGCCGGGCTGACGCCGCCGGCAATCTCGCTGAAATCCTGGCCTTCGTAACCCATCACTGAACTCCTGCCCGCGCCCTCGCCAAGGGGCGGTTACTTGGTCAACACCGCCGCGAGCGTCGATCCCAGCTCGCTGGGCGATTGCGCGACCTTGATACCGGCGGCTTCCATCGCCGCGATCTTGTCCTCGGCGCCGCCCTGGCCGCCCGAGACGATCGCTCCGGCATGGCCCATCCGGCGCCCGGGAGGCGCGGTGCGGCCGGCGATGAAGCCCGCCATCGGCTTCTTGCGGCCGCGCTTTGCCTCGTCCTTGAGGAACTGCGCCGCTTCTTCCTCGGCCGATCCGCCGATTTCGCCGATCATGATGATCGACTGGGTCGCGTCGTCGGCGAGGAACAATTCGAGCACGTCGATGAAATTGGTGCCGTTGACCGGATCGCCGCCGATACCGACCGCCGTCGTCTGGCCGAGCCCCGCCTGCGTCGTCTGGAACACCGCCTCATAGGTCAGCGTGCCCGAGCGCGACACAACGCCGACCGAACCCTTCGAGAAGATCGAGCCGGGCATGATGCCGATCTTGCACTCGCCCGGCGTCAGTACGCCCGGGCAGTTCGGCCCGATCAGCCGCGACTTCGAACCCGACAGCGCGCGCTTGACCTTGACCATGTCGAGCACCGGAATGCCCTCCGTGATAGCGACGATCAGCGGCACCTCGGCATCGATCGCCTCGAGGATCGAATCCGCGGCGAAGGGCGGCGGCACATAGATTACCGAAGCGGTCGCGCCGGTTTTGGCGACGGCTTCCTCGACGGTGTCATACACCGGCAGATCGAGATGCGTCGTCCCGCCCTTGCCGGGCGTGACGCCGGCGACCATTTGCGTGCCGTAATCGAGCGCGGCCTGCGTGTGGAAACTGCCGGTCTCCCCGGTCATGCCCTGGGTGATGACCTTGGTATTCTTGTCGACGAGGATGCTCATTCGGACTCCTAGTTCCCCGGCGAAGGCCGGGGTCCAGTTACGAAACGCTCATGGCAGCGCGATACGATCGTAAAGGTCTTCCCAATCGGGATTCAGCCCTTCGATCTCCCGCACCTTCCAGGCCCGCTTCCATTCTTTCATTTGCAGCTCACGCTGCCGTGCTGACTCGATGCCGTCATGCGCTTCAAACCAAACCAGCGAGTGACAGCGATATTTCTTGGTAAACCCCTCGACGATGTCGTTGCGATGTTCCCAAATCCGCTTGGGTAGATCACTCGTTACACCGATATAGATCGTTCCGTTTCGCCGGCTTGCCATGATGTAGACGAAACCGGGTTGCTCCACCTCGAACGCCTCCCAACTGGACCCCGGCCTTCGCCGGGGAACAGCTTATTTCAAACTTTCATCGATGCCCTTGCACGCGACCAGCAGTTCCTTGACCGCATCGACCGACACGCCGAGGTTACCCTTCGCTTCGTCGTCGAGCGCGATCTCGATCACCTGCTCGACGCCGCCCGCGCCGATCACGCACGGCACGCCGACGTACAGTCCATCAACGCCGTACTGCCCCTCGACATAGGCCGCACACGGGATCACCCGCTTCTGGTCGCCGAGATACGCCTCGGCCATCGCGATGCCGCTGGTCGCCGGCGCATAGAAGGCCGAGCCGGTCTTGAGCAGCCCGACGATCTCGCCGCCGCCGCCGCGCGTACGCTTGACGATCGCGTCGATCCGCTCCTGCGTCGATTTGCCCATCTTGATGAGATCGGGAACCGGAATGCCCGCAACCGTCGAATATTGCACCACCGGCACCATCGTGTCGCCGTGGCCGCCGAGCACGAAGGTTGTCACGTCCTTGGCAGAAACATTGAACTCGTCGGCGATGAAGTGGCTGAACCGCGCGCTGTCGAGCACGCCGGCCATGCCGACCACCATGTTGTGCGGCAGGCCGGAGAATTCGCGCAGCGCCCACACCATCGCATCGAGCGGATTGGTGATGCAGATCACGAATGCGTCGGGCGCGTTGTTCTTGATCCCTTCGCCGACCGCCTTCATCACCTTCAAATTGATGCCGAGCAGGTCGTCGCGGCTCATGCCGGGCTTGCGCGCGACGCCTGCGGTGACGATGATCACATCGGCCCCGGCGATGTCGGCATAGTCGTTCGAGCCGGTAATGTTGGCGTCGAAGCCCTCTACGGCCGCGCACTGGCTGAGATCGAGCGCCTTGCCCTGTGGCACACCCTCGACCACGTCGAACAGCACGATGTCGCCGAGCCCCTTCAGGGCCGCGAGATGGGCGAGCGTGCCGCCGATGTTGCCGGCGCCGATCAGTGCGATCTTCTTGCGGGCCATGATGTCTCCTTGGCGTGAGGTCGACGCGCGCAGACAACCCTTCGCCTGCCGCGAAATCGAGGGCGACTTAAGCGCTTTGCCGACGCGGGGCAACCGCTAAAGCGGAAGCGTTAAGGTTTATTGATGCGACTTGTTCTCAATATCATTAGGGTCTGACGCCCGTTGTGCATAGAAGTCGGCGAGAACGTCAAACGCTTGCTTCCGTATCCCGGTCGGCGACTCCAGGCCTTTGCGGTTCCAGCCCTGTTGATAAATCGGGTGCTGCCGCCGCGGGGAGCGAAAATCCTTCAACACCCAGGGCGACAGGCCTGCGAGAAGGGGAATCTTCGTGACCATCGCGAGTGTATATTTGTAATAATCCGCCTGGAATTCCTCGGAGAATTTGTGCGTGCGCGCGGGGTCGTGAACGCCGGCCGTCGCGGCCGCGCCGAGTTCGGAGAAAACCAGCGGCTTGTCATATGGCGACTGCCAGATGAAGTCGGGCAGGCTGGCGAGCTTATCCTCGGTGTACCAGCCGTTATAGGTGTTGACCGCCATCACATCGAGCGACGGGATCAGCGGATCGTTGATATCGAACACGCTTTTGCCGCCCTCATCCTTGCGATCGACCAGCAGCGCAGCGGAGACCAGCCGGCTGTCGTCGAGCCGGTGCGCCTCGGCGGCGAGGGTTTCTAGGAAGCGGTTGCGCGCCGGGTTGACCGGCGTCTCGTTGGCGATGCTCCAGATGATGATCGAGGCACGGTCGCGGTCGCGCGCGATCTCTTCGGCCAGCATATGCTGCGCCTTGGCGAGCACCGCGGGATTCTCAAAATCGACCAGCCAATAATCGGGAATCTCGCTCCACACGAGCAGCCCGATCTGGTCCGCCATCCGCGTCATCACTTCGGAATGCGGATAATGCGCCAGGCGCACGTAATTGCCGTGCAGCCCGTCCTTCACCTCGGTCAGCAGCGCGCGCGCCGCCTGCGGCGTGATTGCGCGCGTCGGGTTCTCGCCGAATTCCTCCTCGTGGAGCGCGATGCCGCGCAGGAAGATCGGTGTGCCGTTGAGCAGGATTTCATGCCCCTTCACCGCGATCGTGCGGAAGCCGATACGATCCTTCCACACATCGCTGCCCGCGGTGATCGAGACGTCATAAAGCGTCGGCGTTTCGGGCGACCAGCGCTGCAGCGTTGTCGGTGCAGCAGCAGTCGCGGTCCAGTTGCCCTGCCCATCGGCCTTGCCGTTGAGCGACAGGCCGAGCGCGGGAATGCTCAGCGTCAGCGGCAGGCCCGCCGCTGCCTTGCCATCGACATGCGCGGTGACCGCGATCCGGCCGTCGCGGCTCAACCGCACCCAGGCATCATCGACATAGGTCGCCGGCGTGGTCACCACGGTCACCGCGCGGGTGAGGCCGCCATAGGTTTCCCAATCGGTGACGGGCGGCGGCAAATCCTGCGCCGTGCGCTCGTCATCGACGCCGACGGTGATCTGATTCTCGCCCTTCTTGAGCAGCCCCGTCACGTCGAAGGCGAAGGTGGTGAAGCCGCCTTCGTGATCGCCGACGAACTTGCCGTTGAGATAGACATGCGCGCGGTAATTGGCCGCGCCGAAGCGCAGGAACTGGCGCTCGCCGGGCTTGGGATCGGCGGCGAAGCTGCGCTGATACCAGACGAGCCCCTTGTAATAGCGCATCTCGGCCGAATGCGTCAGCCATGACGACGGCAGCGTCGCGGTCGGCGCCAGCGCCATGTCGTATTCGTACAATGCCGAGGGATGATCGCGCATCGCCTGCTCGACATCGATGATGGCGTAGCGGCGCTGGCTCTCGCCCGGATCTTCGCCGTGGAAGCCGGCCAGGCCGGTCCGATACGGATCGATCGAATAATGCCACAGGCCCGACAGATCGAGATGGTCGCGCAGGTCACCCGCGGCGAGGACTGGAGCGACATGGACGGGGTCGACCGATGCCGCGCTGTCCGTTGGCTGAGCGGCGCCGAGGCCCGACAAGGCCAGGAATACGACGGCCGCCATTCTTGCAATTCGCCCAGCAATCACAGCGCGCTCCCCGTCTGTTATGCGGCGACGCTAGACCAGGTCACCCACTGTTGTCACGGCGCAGGGGATCAGCCGCCGTGACCCTGCGCCAGATACGCTTCGGATCGCATTTCCTCGAGCCGGCTGACGGTGCGAGCGAATTCGAAGCTGCCGTCGCCTGCCGGATAGAGATCGGCGGGTTGGGCGTCAGCAGCGGCAAGCAGCTTCACCTTATGCTCGTAAAGCGCGTCGATCAGCGCGACGAAACGTGCCGCTTCGTTGCGATTGTCCGGGCCCATTTTGGGGATGCCGACCAGGATGACGGTGTGGAAGCGCCGTGCCACCGCGAGATAATCCGCCGCACCCCGCGCTTCACCGCACAGCTTCTTGAAGCTGAACACGGCAACGCCCTTCAGCGCCTTCGGAACGTGCAGCGTCCGCCCGCCGCCCAGCGCCAGATCGACGCTCGGCACATGGGCGCGGTCCTCGACCGGATAATCGGTCAGTCGAAAGAACGCCGCCGACAGCTGCTCGGTGGCCTCGGTGCCGTTCAGCACCAGCCAGGTATCCATCCGCCCGAGGCGATCGAGCCGGTAATCGGTCGCGCCATTGAGCGGCAGCACGTCCATCTTCGCTTCGATCAGATCGATGAACGGCAGGAAATGCTCCCGGTTCAGCCCGTCCTTGTAGAGATCGCGCGGCGGCCGGTTCGACGTGGCGACCAATGTCACGCGCTTCGCCAGCAATTCGGTGAACAGCCGCGAAAGGATCATCGCGTCGGGGCTGTTGGTGACCATCATTTCGTCGAACGCGAGCAGCCGCGTCTCCTGCGCCAGCGTATCGGCGACCGGCAGGATCGGATCACCCGCCTCCTTCTTGCGCTCGTCGGCGAGGCGGGCGTGGACCTCGAGCATGAATTCGGCGAAATGAACCCGCCGCTTCCGCCGCACCTTCAGCTCGCCGTAGAATAAATCCATCAGCATCGATTTGCCGCGCCCTACGCCGCCCCACAGATAGACACCCTTGGGCGGCTCCGGCGCGCGGCCGAGCGCCCGCCAAAGCACGCTGCCGCGCGTCGGCGTCGCTTCGAGCTCGGCGGCCAGCGCATCGAGCCGCTGCGCCGCGGCGCGCTGTTCCGGGTCGGCGCGCAACTCGCCAGCCGCGACCAGCGCCTGATACCGTGCGAGGACCGAGGCCATCTACCGTCTGGTCGGCTTGCGGATCGTGCCGGAGAAACTCGCGACCTTATCCGCTTCCTGCACGACCAAACCGCGCAGGAACAACAGCCGTCCGGTTTCGCGCAACAACTCGATCTGCGCTTCCAGCGGCGTGCCGATCTTGCCGCCACCGATGAACTGCACCGACAGATCGAGCGTCACCGCCGTTCCCGCGGTGATCACCTCGAACCCGCGCGCCGCGGCGAACAAAGCGATGTCAATGAAGCCGAGCAGCGCGCCGCCGTGGAGATGATCGCTGAGGTTGGAATGCTCGTGCCGCGGCGTCATCCGAACGCGGGCGATTTCTCCCTCCATCCGCAGCAGGAACGGCCCCAGCAGCGCATTGAAGCGCGTTGGATCGCTCAGCTCCCACGTCATCCAGCCGGGATGATCGGGCGCGGCGCGATCGATGAAGGCCGGTGCGTCAGCCACCAAAGCGGCTTAGAGCATCCGCTCGGCTTCGAGCTTCTTCACCTCGGCGATCGCCTTTGCCGGGTTGAGGCCCTTGGGGCAGACGTTGGCGCAGTTCATGATCGTGTGACAGCGATACAGCCGGAACGGATCCTCGAGCTCGTCCAGTCGATCGCCGGTCATCTCGTCGCGGCTGTCGGCGATCCAGCGATACGCTTGCAGCAGAATCGCCGGGCCCAGGAATTTGTCGCTGTTCCACCAATAGCTCGGGCACGCGGTCGAGCAGCAGGCGCACATGATGCATTCGTAGAGCCCGTCGAGCTTCTCGCGCTCGGCCGGCGTCTGCAGCCGCTCCTTGCCCGATGGCGGCGGCGTCACCGTCTTCAGCCACGGCTGGATCGAGGCGTATTGCGCGTAGAAATGGGTGAAATCGGGCACCAGATCCTTGATCACGTCCATGTGCGGCAAGGGCGTGATGCGGATGTCGCCGCCGATGTCTTCGATCGCCGTCGTGCAGGCGAGGCCGTTTTTGCCGTCGAGGTTCATTGCGCACGATCCGCAAATCCCCTCGCGGCACGATCGGCGGAAGGTGAGCGAGGAATCCTGCTCGGCCTTCATCTTGATCAGCGCGTCGAGCACCATCGGGCCGCACTCGTCGAGATTGACCTCGAACGTATCGTAGCGCGGATTCTCGGCGGTGTCGGGATCGTAGCGGTAGATCTTGAAGGTCTTGATCCGCTTCTTGTCGCCCTCGGCCTTATGGACCTTTCCCTTGCCGGTAATCTTCGAATTCTTGGGAAGGCTGAACTCGGCCATGCTGATCCTCGAGTGCGTCGGGTAACGGGGTGCGCCAGCGGCTATGCCTTTCGCCCTCGCAGCGCAACCCTTTACCATGAGGCGGCGGTGGGGCATGCCGCCGCTGTGGGGAGAGCGGATCGATGCGGCTCAAGCACTGCCACAATGTCGAGGATTTCCGAACGCTGGCAAAGCGCCGGCTACCCGGGCCGATCTTCCACTATATCGACGGCGCCGCCGACGACGAGGCGACCAAGGCGCGCAACACCGCCGCGTTCGAGCGCTGCGATCTTGTCCCCAACGTGCTGGCCGGCGTCGAAACCGTCGATATGTCGGTCACCGTGATGGGCAAGACGGTGGCGATGCCGCTGCTGCTGTCGCCCACCGCGCTGCAGCGGCTGTTTCATTGGCAAGGCGAACGCGCCGTCGCACGCGCGGCCGAGCATTTCGGCACGTGGTTCGGCATTTCCAGCCTGGCGACGGTCAGCATCGAAGAGATCGGCCGCACCGTCGCCGGTCCCAAGCTGTTTCAGCTCTATGTCCATAAGGATCAGGGTCTCAATCGCGCGATGATCGACCGCTGCAAGGCGGCGCAGTTCGATTGCCTGGCGTTGACCGTCGATACCGCCGTCGGCGGAAACCGCGAACGCTGCCTGCGCACCGGCTTCACCTCGCCGCCGCGATTGACGCCTGCCAGCCTCGCGAGCTTCGCCGCGCATCCGGCCTGGGCGATCAACTATTTTACGCGCGGGCGCTTCGAACTGTCCAACCTCAAGGATCATGTCGCCGAAGGCACCAACGTCGCGCTGTCGGTCGCCGACTATTTCGATACGATGCTCGATCCCAAGCTCGACTGGAAAATGGCCGAGGCGATTCGGGCTGAATGGGGCGGGCAATTCTGCCTCAAGGGCGTCATGTCGGTCGCCGATGCGCGCCGCGCGGTGGCAATTGGCGCGACCGCGATCATGGTCTCCAATCACGGCGGGCGTCAGCTCGACGGCAGCCGCGCGCCGTTCGATCAGCTCGCCGAGATCGTCGACGCGGTCGGCGACAAGATCGACGTGATCTGCGACGGCGGCATTCGTCGCGGCAGTCATGTGCTCAAGGCGCTGAGCGTCGGCGCCAAGGCGTGTTCGGGCGGGCGACTCTATCTCTATGCGCTCGCCGCCGCGGGCCAGCCGGGCGTCGAGCACATCCTCGGCCGGCTGCGCGGCGAGATCGAACGCGACATGAAGCTGATGGGCGTCCACCGGATCGATCAGCTCGACCGCGCCAATCTGCGCTGGCGCTAGACTGCGTTATCACCACGCCAATCGATCCGGCGGGTGAGGAACATCACCGCCGCCAGCGCCGCGAACAGCAGCAGCGATCCGATCAGCAGCGAATAGGCCTCCAGGCTCAGCAGCACATAGAGCACGCCGTAAAGCGCGCCGAGCAAGCCCGCGATCATGCCGGCGCGTCGCCAGCTCGCCAAGACGGCGGCCGAATAAGCGGTCAGCAGCCCGACGATCGCGCCCGCCGCGATGACATAGGCAGCAGCGAAGCCCACCACCTCGGCAAACGCCAGCAGCATGACGAAGAACAGCACCAGCCCGGCGCCGACCAGCAGATATTCGACCGTCGCGACGGCGACGCCGCCGATCACGTCGAACAACCAGAACGTCAGGAAACTGAAGCCGATGAACAGGAAGCCGTATTTCACCGATCGATCGACCTGGCTGTAGAGATCGACCGGAGTGACGAGATCGACGCGCGCTTCCTGGTCGGGATCGGGCGTGGCGGCGGCGGCCGAGGCGTCGTCGCCCGCGGTCGGCGCCGTCGCCACCGCGCTGCCGAGCGCGAGATTGCCGACCCGCCATGTCGCGGTGAAGCCCGCTTTGGATTCGTGATGCTCGCTCGGCAGGAAGCCGCCCTGGAAGCTGGGATCGGACCAACCCGACGTGACCGTCCAGCGCGTGTCGCCACCTTGCGGGATCAGGGCAAGCGAGCCGTTGCCGCGAAAGGCATAGCGAAAATCGACGATGATCGGTTGCGCCCGCAACGTCCCGGCGTCGAGCCAGGCATGAAAGCCCTGCCCGCCGGTTGCCGCCGGGCCGCCACCGGGTTGCAGCGCCAGCGGTCGGCCGCCGACCCGCACGAGCGGCGGCGCGCCGACCAGCCCGCGGGCGTCGCTCAGGCCGAAGCGCAATTCGGCGCGATCGAGCGCCAGGCTGTCCGCCTCCACGCCGAGTCGTGCGAGATCGGCGGGCAGGCTGAAGCGCGCGCGGCCGGATGCCAGCGCCTGATAGACCACCGCGTCGTAGATCGATCGGCGTCGATGCTGCGGATCGAGCCGCGCTACGAGTTGAGCGGTGTCTGGCGTCAGCACCAGTTCGCGCCACACCGTGCTGGCGCGCGTCGTCGATTGCC
Organism: Sphingomonas koreensis; assembly: GCA_006438735.1. Classification (GTDB taxonomy): domain Bacteria; phylum Pseudomonadota; class Alphaproteobacteria; order Sphingomonadales; family Sphingomonadaceae; genus Sphingomonas; species Sphingomonas koreensis_A. The sequence continues at coordinate 82,801 of RCZF01000008.1, forward strand.
CATTATCGGTTCCGGTGACGGTTGCCGTAGTGGCATACGGAATGACCAATACCGGCGCCGCAATCCGCTGCGGCCCGCCCCACCCCGCAGCGATCGACGCTTGCGCCGTCGCCGATTGGGTCTCGCGGTCGTAAACCAGCAAATAAGTCGCAAACAGCGGGATCGCGAGCAGTGCCGCGATCAGCACGGCAAACAGCAGCTTCGATCCCGGCGTACGGGCATCGGACGTTATAGCGATCGACATTGGCGCTTCCCCCTGATTCTTTCGGGGAAGCTTTAGGATGGCATGTTCAACCGCTCATGTCGGCGCGATGGGCTTTCGTCGCGCGCTGCGTGGAGAAAGCGTGCAGCGCGCTCAGATCACGTCGAGCACCAGCCCGAGATCGCGCGCTTCTTCCGCCTCGATATACCAGTTCGCCGGCGCCTTTTCGCGGAGCTCCTCGAAATCGACGCGCGATCCTTTGACGAGGTCATGGAAGCCCTCTTCCTCGATCTCGACCGAATGCTCGATCTCGTGCAGCACCGCCTTGATCGACGCGACGACCATGCGCAGCGGCCCGTTGAGTTCGACCGTCTTCTGGATTTGCCGCTCGTGCAGCATCAGCCGCGTCCGACGCGTGAGGAACCGCCGCTCGACCGGGAACGCCGACATGAACGTCGCCCCCGCCGAATAGACCGCGACCTTGCCGAGAAACAGAATCTCGCGGCCGGTGTGTTGGGTGAGCAGACGGATGTCGTCGGCCATGGTCCGCGCGACTTCGGGATCGCCGCCGAGCGTCGTCAAGGCGAGAACGAGGGTTCCCTCATCGGGGCAGGCCCCGAGTTGCTGGCGGAAATCGGCGTACATCGCCTGATCGACGGTGCCGGACAGCCGGATGTGCGGCCGCGCGAGCAGCGGATATTGATCGGTTTTGGTCATCGCGCCCCAACAGAGGCGCTGCGCTATTGTTCCGCGCCGGCAAAAAATGCCGACGGGCCGTCCCTCAATACACCCGCTTCTTCGGCTTGATGTAGTCCACATCGTCGGTCAGCGTGTAATCGTGGACAGGGCGGTAATCGATCGCCGTCGCGCCGTCCGTGCCGCCCCAGCCCTGGAAGCTGGTGATGGTGTGCTTCATCCAGTTCGCGTCGTCGCGATCGGGATAATCTTCATTGACGTGTGCGCCGCGGCTTTCCTTGCGGTTGGCGGCGGAATCCATCGTCACCACCGCTTGTGCGATCAGATTGTCGAGCTCGAGCGTCTCGACCAGATCGGTGTTCCAGATGAGGCTGCGATCGCTGACGTGGACGTCCTGCAGCCGCTGGTAGGTCGCGGCGATCGCGGCCTTGCCTTCGCCGAGCAGTTCGTTGTTGCGGAACACGGCGCAGTGCTTCTGCATCGTCTTTTGCATCTCGAGCCGGATGTTGGCGGTGGGCGAGCCGCCTTGCGCGTTGCGGAAATGATCGAGCCGGCCGAGCGCCATTTCTTCCGAGCCCTTGGGCAGCGGATTGTGCGCGGTGCCGGGCTTGCTGATCTCGGCAATGCGCATCGCCGTCGCGCGGCCGAACACGACCAGATCGATCAGCGAGTTCGAGCCGAGGCGATTGGCGCCGTGGACCGAAACGCACGCCGCCTCGCCGACCGCGAACAGGCCGGGGACGACCGCATCGGGATCGCCGCCCTTCAACTGGACGACCTCGCCATGATAGTTCGTCGGGATGCCGCCCATATTGTAATGCACCGTCGGCGTGACGGGCAAAGGCTGGCGCGTGAGATCGACGCCGGCGAAGATCTTGCCGGTCTCGGTGATGCCGGGCAGGCGTTCGTGCAGCACCTTGGGATCGATATGATCGAGGTGCAGGTAGATGTGATCCTTGTCCTTGCCGACGCCGCGACCTTCGCGGATTTCCATCGCCATCGAGCGCGAGACGACGTCACGGCTGGCGAGATCCTTGGCCGATGGGGCATAGCGCTCCATGAAGCGCTCGCCCTCGGAATTGGTCAGATAGCCGCCCTCACCGCGTGCGCCCTCGGTGATCAGCACGCCGGCGCCGTAGATGCCGGTCGGGTGGAACTGGACGAACTCCATGTCCTGCAACGCGAGGCCGGCGCGCAGCGCCATGCCGCCGCCGTCACCGGTGCAGGTGTGCGCCGAGGTCGCCGAGAAATAGGTGCGGCCGTAGCCGCCGGTCGCAAGCACGACCGAATGGCTGCGGAAACGGTGGATCGAGCCGTCGTCGAGGCACAAGGCGATGACGCCGCGGCACGCGCCTTCTTCCATGATCAGATCGATCGCGAAATATTCGACGTAGAAATCGGCGTCGTGCTTCAGGCTCTGCTGGTAAAGCGTGTGGAGCATGGCGTGGCCGGTACGATCGGCGGCGGCGCAGGTGCGCTGCGCGGGCGGGCCTTCACCCATGTTCTGCATCATGCCGCCGAACGGGCGCTGATAGATCGTGCCTTCGTCGGTGCGGCTGAACGGCAGGCCGGCGTGCTCGAGTTCGTAGACCGCGGCGGGCGCTTCGCGGCAGAGATATTCGATCGCGTCCTGATCACCGAGCCAGTCCGATCCCTTGACGGTATCGTACATGTGCCAGGTCCAGTGATCCGGCCCCATGTTGCCGAGGCTCGCGGCGATGCCGCCCTGCGCGGCGACGGTGTGGCTGCGCGTCGGGAACACCTTGGTGATGCACGCGGTCTTGAGGCCCGCCTCGGCGAGGCCCATCGTCGCGCGCAGCCCCGAACCGCCGGCGCCGACCACGACGGCGTCATAAGTGTGGTCGATGATCTTGTAGGCGTCGGCCATTAGGAAGCGGCTCCGGTGGTGAAGGCGATCGAGAGGATCGAGAACAGGGCGATGGCGCCGGCGACCAACGTGAAGGCGTTCAACAGCACGAGCCAGGCGATGCGGCCGGGGCCGTGGCTGTAATCCTCGATGCAGACCTGAAGCCCCAGGCGGAAGTGCCAGAACACGCTGAGCACGAGCAGCGCGAGCGGAATCGCCACCCAGAACGAGCCGATCCACGTCGTCAGCGTCGGGTGATCATAGGCCGGCAGCCGCGCGATCGAGACGATAAACCACAAAACAAGCAGCAGATTTGCGCCCGCGGTCAGCCGCTGATGCCACCAGTGATCGGTGCCCTCGCCGGCCGCGCCGAGGCCGCGCACGCGGCCGAGTTCGGTGCCCGTGCCCATGTTACTTGCCCCCCAGCAGATAGGCCCAGAAGACGATCGTCGCGAGCACGGAGACCAGCATCGTCAGCACCGCGAAGGTCTTGTTGGTCTTCAGCTGGAACCCTGCGCCGGTATCCATCACCAGATGCCGCACGCCGCTCGCCAAGTGTTGGAAGAACGCCAGCGTCAGGCCGATCCCGAACACATAGCCGAGGATGTTGAGATTGCCGTTCGACGTGGTGAAGGTATCAACGAACCCTGCGTAGCGCGCCTCGCCGCCGGCCAGCGCCGCCAGCCACCACACGAACAATACGGTGCCGATCGTCGCCATGCCGTCGCCGGTCGCGCGGTGCAGAATCGAGACCAGCATGTGCGGGCCCCATTTCCAGGCGGTGAGATGCGGCGAAAGCGGGCGCGAACGCGGGGGCTGCGTGGCCAAGATAGGTTCCTCTAGGCTGAAACTTGCGCCGTATTAGTCGCCGCCCGCCGCGATGCAACCCGCCAGAGCGCAACGCCGGTTTCCCTAACCGAGCTTTAATCAAATCGCTTTAGGCCTTCGTATCGGATGCCCGCGCCCTGACGGGGCGATGATTTTATTGGAGACGTTCCTTGGATAGCAGCGATCTGCCCCCGTCCGAATCGATGGCAGCGAAGGTGAGGCTTTCAGAACGCCTGCGGATTTTTGATTTCGACGGATCGCTGGCCGACGCCAGCCGCGAGGTGTGGGCCGCGCTGGAACCTGAGATCCGCGTTGTTTCCGAAGCTTATTGGCAGCAATGGCTGCGCTGTTTTGCCGACGAGCGCGTCTGGGCGCCGCATGAAACCGACAAGATGATCGATATCGGCTGCGATTTCCTCAAAAAGCGTTTCCTCGACACCGCCGGGCGGGGCTGGGTCGAATCGATCGCGCGATCGGTCGAGGCGGCCTATGTCGGCGACATCCAGCCCGAGGCGCTGTTGTCGATGATCAACGCCAGCGACCGCGCCGCGCTCGGCATTCTGATGCGCCGAATCGATCGCACCGATTCGCGGCTGCCGGTGCTGATCGATACGCTGATGCGGCTGTCGGCGATGGAAGGCGATATCACGGTGGCGATCTACAACGGCTACCGCGAATACACCGCGCACCAGGCGCGAGATCGGCTGACCAGCGAATTCCGCGACGGGATCGCGTCGATGGTCGAAACCGCGATTGACGAAGGCGGCACGTTGCGCGCGCAAGGCGCCAAGGCCTCGACGATGGCTCGCGGAATGCTGGGCAAGGCGTCTGAAGTGGCGGCGGCGGCGGAGCAATCGGCGGTGGCGATGCGCGAGGCGGCGCAGACCGCGGCGGGGCTGATCCGCGCAATCGAGGATGCGCGCAGCGAAGTCGAAGCGGCGGCCGAAATCGCCACGCGCGCCTCTGGCCAGGCCGGCGCGGCGGTCGGCATGTCGGAAACCTTGAGCGATCACGCCAAGTCGATCGAATCGATCCTCGGCCTCATTCGCGACATTGCCGGACAGACCAATCTGCTCGCGCTGAACGCGACGATCGAGGCAGCGCGCGCCGGCGACGCCGGGCGCGGCTTCGCGGTGGTCGCGCAGGAAGTGAAATCGCTCGCCAATCAGACCGCACGCGCGACCGACGACATCGCCGCCAAGATCGCCGCGATCCAGTCCGNAAGCGGCGGCCGAAATCGCCACGCGCGCCTCTGGCCAGGCCGGCGCGGCGGTCGGCATGTCGGAAACCTTGAGCGATCACGCCAAGTCGATCGAATCGATCCTCGGCCTCATTCGCGACATTGCCGGACAGACCAATCTGCTCGCGCTGAACGCGACGATCGAGGCAGCGCGCGCCGGCGACGCCGGGCGCGGCTTCGCGGTGGTCGCGCAGGAAGTGAAATCGCTCGCCAATCAGACCGCACGCGCGACCGACGACATCGCCGCCAAGATCGCCGCGATCCAGTCCGCCACGCATTCGACCGTCGCGACCAACGCCTCGATCCGCGACACCGTCGCCGAGGTCCAGGAATCGGCCGATCGGATTCGCGCGGCGATGGAAGTGCAGGCGCAGACCGTCACCGCGATCACCGCCGCGGTCGACGAAACCGCGCTCGCTGCCGATTCGATGTCCAACACCATCGCCGCCATCCGCGAAGATACCGAAACCGTCGCCTCCGAAATCGATTCGGTCGGCAACGGCTTCGACGCGCTCGACGGGCGGTTGGGCACGCTCAAGAACAGCGCCAGCGACTTCGTTTCGAAAGTCGCGGCTTGAGGATGAGGTTGAACGCTAACCGATGGCTACAAACGACGAGGTGACGGCATCGCGTGAGGCTGCGTTGCGGCTGATGCTCGAACGGCTGCACGCCTATGACGGCGATGGCGCGGTCGTCCCGGCTTGTGCGGAAATCAGCGTGCTGATCGCCGATCATTGCCAGGAAATCGCGGATGCCTTTCTCGATCGCTTCGCCAATGATCCGGCGGTGCGCGCGTCCGGCCCGATGTCGCCTGAAGCGTTCGACCGGCAGCGTGCCGAATCGGCCGATTATGTTCGCCAGAAATACGCCATCCCGCTGACCCGCGAGTGGTTGACGATGGCGCTGCGCAACGCCGCGCGCTGCCACAAGGCGGGGGTGCCGATCCACGCCTATATTGCGGCGACGACGGTGGGCCACAGCCGCGTGATCGAGGTCATTCAGCAAGCTTTGGCGGATGACGGTGCAAAGGCCTGTCGCTTGACCGACGTCATCCAGCGGTTGGCGATGGTCGAGGCCGCGGTGATGGCGGAACATTATGCCCAGCGCGATCAGGAGCGCGCGCGCAAACGGCGAAACAGCCACTCCGAGCAGTTTCAGCAAAGCATCGGCACGACGCTGCAGGCGACCGCGCAGCTTGGCAATCGCGCGCACGGCCAGGCGGAAAACGCCGCGCTCACCGCTCGCGGGATGCTGGGCAAGGCATCCGAAGTAGCGGCAGCGGCGGAGCAATCGGCGGTGGCGATGCGCGAGGCGGCGCAGACCGCGGCGGGGCTGATCCGCGCGATCGAGGATGCCCGTAGCGAAGTCGAAGCGGCGGCCGAAATCGCCACGCGCGCCTCTGGCCAGGCCGGCGCGGCGGTCGGCATGTCGGAAACCTTGAGCGATCACGCCAAGTCGATCGAATCGATCCTCGGCCTCATTCGCGACATTGCCGGACAGACCAATCTGCTCGCGCTGAACGCGACGATCGAGGCAGCGCGCGCCGGCGACGCCGGGCGCGGCTTCGCGGTGGTCGCGCAGGAAGTGAAATCGCTCGCCAATCAGACCGCACGCGCGACCGACGACATCGCCGCCAAGATCGCCGCGATCCAGTCCG
>RCZF01000009.1 GCA_006438735.1 Sphingomonas koreensis
ATACCAAAGAGCATTGATCAGAACCCATGGGCCCATTGGCGCATGCCGATCGACATGATGCGCCAAGGTTGATCGACGAGGTTGTTCCAGGCGAAGCAGCAGTGATCGACGATGTCGTCGTATGATGAGAAGATGCGGTTCGACAGCCAGTTGTCGCGCATGAACTGCCAGACGTTTTCGACGGGGTTCAACTCGGGGCATCTGGGCGGCAGCGGCATGAGGGTGATATTGGCGGGCACGATCAGTTCTGCCGAGCCATGCCATCCGGCTTGATCGAGCAGCAGAACGGCATGTGCTCCCGGCGCGACGTGGAACGCGATCTCTTCGAGATGCATGCTCATGGCCTCGCTGTTGCAACGGGGCATGACAATGCTGGCGCCCTTACCCTCGGCAGGGCAAATCGCGCCGAAGATCCAGGCCGAGGCCCGGCGCTGGTCCTTGGGTGCGGATGGCCTGGTTCCCCGTCTTGCCCAGCGGCGCGTGAGCTTGGTCTGTTGGCCGATTCGGGCCTCATCTTGCCACCACAGCTCTATCGGCGTGCCTCTGGGAAGGGTCTCCCTGATTTTTGCCAGGCGGGCTGCGAATGTTTTTTAAAATCGGCGATATCATCGGTCTTCTGGCCATGATGGCGGGGCCGAGCGGTGAGCTTGCGATAGCCCATGGCCCGCAACTCCCGCCCCAGCGTGAAGCGCGTGATCGACAGGCCGAACTCGTCCCAGATCCATTGTGCCAGATCGACAAGCCGCCAGCGCACTACACCATGAGCCGCAGGAATCGGGCCAGTCTCAACCTGCTGCGCCAGACGGGTGCGCTGCACGTCGTTCAGGATCGAGACCGGACCCGGCGCCTTGCGTGTCGCCAGACCTTCGGGGCCGGCTGCGTTGAATCGCATCACCCAGTCCCTCACAATCTGCAGCGTCACGCCGGCCATTCTGGCCGCATCACTACGGCTCCCGCCGTCCAAGATCAGCGCCAGAGCCAGCAAGCGCCGAACTTGGTCGGGATCATCACATCGTCGCGAATACCGGCGCAAATCCGCTGAAGTGAAGTCCGATCGAACACCAATCGCTGACGCCATCACAAGCCTCCTCGTGCTTGCTCAGGTGAATCAGAAAATCAGCAGCCTGGGAATCCCCCCATGAGTCAACACCAGCGCTCTTTGGTAT